>NZ_CP073631.1:0-3035113 GCF_018223625.1 Clostridium sp. C1
ATGAAATTGAAGAAATTAGTCTTAAGTTTATTATCTTTGTCAATGATGATGATCATGACAGGGTGTTCAAAAAAATATGAATTAATGAGTCATTATATTACAGGACCTTTTGATACCATTACAACATATATGTCTTATGTCAGTGGTGAAGATGAGTTTAATGAACAATGTGATTATATTGAAGAACAGTTGAATTATTATGATCAGTTGTTTGATAAATATAATACATATAATGGTATGAATAATTTAAAGACAATTAATGATAATGCAGGAAAAAAAGCTATTGAAGTGGATCAACCTTTGATTGATTTATTAAATTTAAGTATTGAAAGAAATCGAAAGATTTCTTCTAAAGTGAATATTGCTTTTGGAAGTGTCATTAATATCTGGCATGATTATCGTGAAGAAGCAGAAAGTCATGATGGTGTTGGTACGGTGCCAAGTGATGAGGAATTAGAAGAAGCCAATCAGCATACAAGTATTGATAGTATTGAAATTGATGAAAAGAAGAAAACAGTTTATATCAATGATGCTTTGGCGTCTATTGATGTGGGTGCGACTGCTAAGGGTTATGCAATTGAACTCATTAAAGATGGATTGATTGAAATGGGTGTTGATAATTTCTTGTTAAGTGGTGGTGGCAATGTAGCCAGTCATGGTCAAAGAAAGATTCAAAAAGAGGGAGAGTTTTATCTGGATGATTGTGCAGATAAATTCTGTGTTGGTATTGAATCACCTCAAGATGGAAATTATGCAGCCAGTGCAGATGATCCAGATAGTGAAAATGAAGCTGTATTGGTTGTACAGGGTGAGTCCATTGTGACAAGTGGGGATTATCAACGTTTTTATCAAGATGTCAATGGTGTTAGATACCATCATTTGATTGATCCAGAAACATTATATCCAGCTGTTCATTTTAGAAGTGTCAGCATTATTACAGAAGATAGTGGTTTGGCTGATTTCTTGAGTTCGGCAGTTTTTTTAATGGAATATGAAGAAGGATTGAAGTTAGTGAATTCATTAGATGGTGTTGAGGCTATCTGGTTATTGGAAGATGGTAAAATCAAAATGTCAGATGGTCTTAAAGATAATGATAATGTTTATATTATTGAAAAATCTAGATTGAAATAAGGGAGGAAATATGATGCAAAGTTATAAGACAAAAGGAACTTGTTCAAGTCGTATTGATTTTGATGTTGTGGATGGAAAGGTCACAGGTGTGAAATTTATTGGGGGATGTTCTGGAAATACACAGGGTGTTGCTAGACTTGTAGAAGGCATGAGTAAGGAAGAAGCCATTGCCAGATTGGAAGGGATTCGCTGTGGTGCGAAACCAACATCTTGTCCAGATCAATTAGCCCAAGCATTAAAACAAGCACAGTAGAACAGAAAAGTTCTACTTTTTTTGTCTTTTCTAGACATTTTTATCATATGATAAATTAGGTGATGTCTATGATGATACGTAGAATGAAAAAAATGCAGTTATTATGTGGTGTGTTTTTGATATTGCAACTTGTCTGTTTTCAATGGATCATACCTTTTCATTTGTTGGCAGTTTCAGTGAGTATCATTATTATTATGAATCAAAGATGGTTTAAGGTGATTCAACTGCAATATCATTTTTATTTGATTGTGTTATATTTTTATCGTTTATGGATTTTAAGTATAGAAAGTTTTTATTTTTTAGATTTGATTTATGTTGTCTTTTGTTTGTATATTGCGATTATGTTGATTCTTTTCTCTTTTCATTGTATCTTATAATGATTTTTTTTGTTATAATGTAGCATAAAGAGGAGGCGATTGTATGTTTGGACATTTGCAGGTTTATAGTGGTTACAGTTTTCAACAAAGTACAATATTAATTAAAGATCTAGTTTTAGCTGCAAAAGAAAAACATTTAGATGCCTTAGCTCTAACAGATAAAAATAATATGTTTGGTGCGATGGAATTTAGTGAAGCCTGTCTTCAAAATGGGATTAAACCTATTTTAGGAATGGAAGCCAGTGTTCTTATAGATGGTCAGATTTATCCTTTTATTCTTTTAGCTATTGATGATCAAGGCTATTTCGATCTCGTGCATATTTGTTGTGAAGTGAATTTAAGTAGTGATCGTGCGATTGCTTTAGATCAACTGGCTTTATATCATGAACATCTCTATGTGATTTCGGGATTAGAAGATGGAATTGTAGAACGTCATGTGGCCAAGGAAATGGAAGATGAAGCGATTAAGTATATGCGTTTGTTTCAAAAGCTTTTTCATGATCATTATTATATTATGTTACAAAATCATCATTTGAAAATGCAGGAAAAAGGCAATGAAAGAATGATGTCTTTGGCACATTATGTCAAAGTCAAAGTGATTTGTTCTAATGAAGTGCGTTATTTAAAAAAACAGGATGCTTTAGCTGTGGATTTATTACAGGCTTCGGCTCAAGGAATCACACTGGACGCACAATATCAGCCTTTGACACAGGAAAAGTATTTAAAAGATGAAAAGGAAATGGAAAGATTGTTCCCTCCAGAAATCATTGAAGAAACAAGACATGTCTGTACGACATGTAAGGCGACAATTCCTTTAAACGAAAAATATTTACCAACTTATCCTGTCCCTCATCAGGGGAAAGCGGTAGATTATTTAAGAAGTTTATGCCATGTAGGATTAAAGAAACGTTTTCAAAATCAAGAAATTCCTGTGACATATCAAAAACGTTTACTCTATGAATTGAAAATTATTCATGAAATGGGTTTTGATGATTATTTTTTGATTGTCTGGGATTATGTACGCTGGGCAAAGGTTCAAAAAATACAAGTAGGACCGGGCAGAGGAAGTGCAGCTGGAAGTCTGGTTGCTTATGTTTTAGGAATTACCAATATTGATCCTTTACGTTATGATTTATTGTTTGAACGTTTCTTGAATCCAGAACGTGTATCTATGCCCGATATTGATATAGATTTTCAAGATGATCGTCGTGATGAAGTGATTCGTTATGTCATTGATAAATATGGTAAGGATCATGCGGCACAAATTGTCACATTCAATACATATGGTCCTCGTGTGGCGATGAAGGAAATGGGAAAGGTCATGGGTGTCCCTTTGCCTCGTCTGGAACTCATCGCAAAGATGATACCGACTTCACCAAAGAATAAAAAGACTATTACACAGATGTATCAGTCTTCTGCTCAATTTCAATCTTTGATTAATCAAGATCAGCGTTTAAAGAAAATTGTAGGAGCAACAAGCATTATTGAACATTTACCACGTAATATTTCTACCCATGCGGCAGGGGTTATTTTATCAAAGCGTATTTTACATGAAGTTGTCCCTTTGGTTGTTGGTCCAACTTCTACATTAATGTGTCAATATTCTAAGGATTATATTGAAACAGCTGGTTTTTTGAA
This sequence comes from Clostridium sp. C1, assembly GCF_018223625.1. NCBI lineage: Bacteria > Bacillati > Bacillota > Clostridia > Eubacteriales > Clostridiaceae > Clostridium > Clostridium sp. C1. The sequence goes on from NZ_CP073631.1 coordinate 3,400, forward strand.
AATGGATTTTTTAGCATTGAAAAACTTGACAATGCTTGATTATATTTGTAAGGATATTGAACATAATCAAAAGATAAAAATTGTTTTAAATGAGATGCCTTTAGATGATCAAAAAACTTATCGTTTGATTTCTAAAGCAGATACTTTTGGTGTTTTTCAATTAGAATCTTATGGTATGCGTCATTTATTAAGACAGATGAAACCCTATTGTTTTGATGATATTGTGGCAGCTATTGCCTTGTTTAGGCCAGGACCAATGGAAAATATCCCGACTTATTTAAAACGTCGTTCACATCAAGAAAAAGTTGTATATCCTTTAAAAGAATTAGAACCTATTTTAAAATCAACTTATGGGATTATGGTGTATCAGGAACAGATGATGCAGGTTGCCCAAAAAATGGCAGGTTTTTCACTTGCGAAAGCTGATATACTAAGGAAGGCAACTTCTAAAAAAGAAACAGAATTGATGCATTCTATGAAAGAAGAATTTATAGCAGGTTGTCTAAAAAATGGATTTTCTCAAGAAAAGGCTCAAGAAGTATTTGGATTAATAGAGAAGTTTGCAGATTATGGTTTTAATAAATCTCATAGTGTTGCCTATGCTTATGTGGCTTATCAGTTGGCTTATTTAAAAGCCAATTATCCTCTGTATTTCTTTGCATCGATTTTATCGAATGAATTATCAAGTGAAAATACAAAAGTGCATTGTATTCAAGAGTGTAAAGCTTATCATGTTCGTATCTTACCACCTTCTGTGAATCATTCACAGGCACGTTTTATGGTGGAAGAAGGGCATATTCGTTATTCTTTATTGGCTATTAAAAATGTGGGATATGCAGGGTATAAGGCCATTATTGAAGAACGTCAAAAAGGTTTGTTTAAAGATATTTATGATTTTATGATGCGTATGGAAAATTCACATCTTTCTAAAAAGATGTTAGAATCATTAGTGGATGCCGGAGCTTTGGATGAATTTGGTTTATCACGCCAGACGATTTTAAAGAATCTCGATGCGATTAGGGATTATGGTCATTTAAAAGAAAATCTGGGGATTGAAGAAAAACCTGTTTTAACGATTTATCAAGATCATCTTGAAGAGAAATTAAATCGTGAAAAGGCTGTATTGGGTGTTTATTTATCGATGCATCCTTTAGAGTTAAAAAAACAGAAAATCAAAGTGTCCTATGTTAATGTGTCCAGTTTAGATGAATATGTGCATAGGACAGTGAATGTTGTCGTACAATTACAACGTGTGAAAAATATAACAGATCGTAAAGGTCAGGAAATGTGTTTTATTGAAGCAATGGATGAAACAGGAAGTTTGGATGGTGTTGTTTTTGCTTCAAGGTATAAGGACATAGGAATGATGTTAAAGAAAGGAAATATTTGTCTTATTCAAGGAAAAGTGGATATGAAAGATAAATTGTCTTTCATTGTGGATAAGGCAAGGGTGATTGAATAGATATGGAAGAATTAGTTTTGATTGATGGAAATTCATTGTTGTTTAAGGCCTATTATGCCACAGCATCAATGGGAAATTTAATGGTGAATAAAGATGGAATTCCAACGAATGCTGTGTTTGGTTTTGCCAATATGTTACAAAAGATATTAGAGCGTGAAAGTGCTTATGTTGTGGTCGCTTTTGATTATGGAAAAAAGACTTTTAGAAATGATTTATTAGATCAGTATAAAGCCACACGAAAAGAAACACCGGATGAATTAAAATGTCAATTTGCGATGGTGCGTGAGTTTTTAGAAGCTTATCAGATTCCTTATTATGAAATGGAAGGATATGAGGGTGATGATTTGATTGGGACATTATCCAAATTAGGTGAAGAACAGGGATTAACAGTTTCTATTTTTACAGGGGATAAAGATGCTTTTCAGCTTGTTTCCAATCAGACAACGGTTTATCGTACGGTTAAAGGAGTGACGCAATTAGATGTGTATACTCCTGCCACATTGGATGAAAAATATGGTTTAAAGCCTGATCAGATTCGTGATTTTCTTGGCTTAATGGGTGATAGTGCTGATAATATTCCTGGTATTAAGGGGGTTGGTGAAAAGACCGCTTTAAAACTGCTTCATGAGTATGGAACAATTGAAAATTTAAAGGAACATATGAATGAAATCAAAGGAAAGATGGGAGAAAAAATTCGTGAAAATATTGACTTAGGTCTTCAATCAAAAAAGATTGCGACAATTCTTCGTGATATTCCTATGACACTCGATTTAAATCAAGCCAGATATAATGGTTATGATTTTGAAAAATTAAAAGCTTTTTATACTCATTATGATATGAATTCACTTTTGAAAAAGATTTCCGTAGAATCAAGAAAAGAACAAAAGACAGATTTTCAATATGAAGTGGTTCATACGATGCCATTGATTCAAGAAGACAGCAGTATATTAGGTGCTATCTATGATCAAAATTATCATAAATCTATTGTCTTAGGTTATGCCCTTTATAATGCTCATCAAGCTTATTTTATAAGTTATGAAGATGCTTTAAAAGATCAGCAATTCTTGGATTATTTAAAAAATCCTCAATATCATAAATATAGCTATAATATCAAAGCACAGATTTTATCAGCAAAATGGAATGGGATTGAAATTCAAGGTATGGATTTTGATTTACAGTTAGCTTCATATATTTTAAATCCAAGTCTAAAAGATGAGATGAAATATATTGGAGATTATTATGGTTATACATCTTTACAATATGAAGAAGAAGTCTTTGGTAAAAATACGAAGAAACATATTCCAGAGATGGATTTACTTGCGAAACATACCATCTCAAAAGCTAAAGCCATTTATGAGTTGAAAGATCAGGCTATTGAAAAATTAAAGCAGGAAGATCAATATGATTTGTATCAGAATTTAGAATTACCTGTCACTTATATATTGGCGGATATGGAATATGTTGGAGCGAAGGTTGATGTCAATGTTTTAAAGAAGCTGGAACAGACTTTTGATGCTCAAATTAAAGAGATTGAAGAAGATATTTATACTTTGGCAGATGAAAAATTTAATATTGCTTCACCTAAACAGTTAGGAGATATTTTATTTGGTAAACTGGGTTTACCAAATGGTAAAAAAACTAAGAGTGGTTATTCCACATCACAGGATATTTTAGAAAAGATTGAAGATTTACATCCCATTGTTCCTTTGATTCAGCAATATCGTATGTTAACAAAATTATCATCTACTTATGTTAAAGGTTTACAGGAACAGGTTTTTGCGGATGGAAAAATACATACAATTTTTAATCAGGCTTTAACACAGACGGGTCGTTTATCTTCTATTGATCCAAATTTACAAAATATTCCTGTACGTCAGGAAGAAGGTAAACTGATTCGACAGGCTTTTGTTGCTAGTCATGATTATTTGGTTTCCTTTGATTATTCACAAATTGAGTTACGTATTTTAGCTCATCTGGCGAAGGTTAAATCATTGATTGAAGCTTTCCATCAAAATAAAGATATTCATACCCATACGGCAGCTTTGGTATTTAAAGTGAAAGATGAAGATGTGACACCACAAATGCGTCGTCAGGCAAAAGCTGTGAATTTTGGTATTATTTATGGTATGGGTGAATTTAGATTATCTAAGCAAATTGGTGTGACACTCAGTGAAGCGAGAGAATTTATTCGTCGTTATTTTGAAGAATATCCAGAAATCAAACAATATATGGAACGTGTTGTAGAAGACTGTAAACGTGATGGTTATGTTTCCACAGTTTTAAATCGTAAACGTTATATTCCTACAATTCATGATAAAAACTTTATGGTGCGTGAACAGGCGAAGCGTTTTGCGATGAATTCACCGATTCAAGGAAGTGGTGCTGATATTTTAAAACTGGCGATGATTCAAGTCGATCGTTTAATGAAAGAAAAACATATGAAATCTCAGATGATTTTACAGGTTCACGATGAATTGATCTTTGATGTATATAAAGATGAATTAGAAGATATGATGACAATGATTAAAACAGCAATGGAAAATGCTTTTCAAATGGAAGTCCCTTTAAAAGTCGATGGAGCCTATGCATCCAATTGGTATGATTTAAAATAGGTGACTTATGCCAGAACTACCAGAAGTTGAAACTGTCAGACGAACGTTAAAAAATTTTATTATAGGACGTCCAATTCTTGGAATAGATGTTTATTACTCACGTATAATAGTGGGCGATGTCAAACAATTTATTGAAGCTTTCACAGGGGAAGTTTTTTGTGATATTGACCGTGTTGGAAAGTATCTGATCTTTCAATGTCAAGAACATGCCTTTGTTTCCCATTTACGTATGGAAGGAAAGTTTCATATCGTTGATTCGGATGAACCAGTTAATAAACATACCCATGTTGTGTTTCATATGGATCATCATCAAGATTTAAGATATATTGATACCAGAAAATTTGGTCGTATGGAATGCGTTGATTTGCATCATTATCGTGAACAGATGCCTTTAAAGAAATTAGGTCCAGAACCTTTTGACATTACAGTTGAAGATTTGTATCAACGTTTACATCATTGTTCCTTACCTATCAAAACAGCTTTATTAGATCAAAGTATTATGTGTGGTATTGGAAACATTTATGCTAATGAGATTTGTTTTTATATGCATATGGATCCACGTACACGTGCTTCACGCTTATCGAAAAAAAGAGTCGCCGAATTAAAAGAGGTGGCTATCAATGTTTTAAATGATGCCATTCGTCAAGGAGGAACAACAATTCATTCCTTTGATGCTAATGGGATTCATGGACTATTTCAAGTTCAATTAAAGGTACATGGACAAAAAGAATGTTCTGTTTGTCATCATCCTATTAAGAAAGTGATGGTACATCAGCGAGGAACTTATTTTTGTCCCCATTGTCAAAAGAAACGTTATTAGAGGTGTTATTAATGAGTCGAGTTATTGGAATTACAGGGTCTATTGCAGTTGGAAAAAGTACAGTGACACAATATTTAAAAACACATGGTTATTGTGTCTTGGATGCTGATGAGATTTCTCATCAGGCTTTAGAAAAAGAAAGTCACTGTTATCATAAAATTGTAGAATGTTTTGATTGTCTGGATGACAATCAAAATATTTCTCGTCAAAAATTAGGACAAATTGTTTTTCATGATCCTCAACAAAAAGCCTTATTAGAAAGTATTATTCATCCCTATGTTCAAGAAATGTTAAAAAAAGGAATCGAACAATGTCAAGAACCGCTTGTTTTTTTAGATGTTCCTTTGTTATATGAAACACATATGGATACGATGTGTGATGATGTGATGGTTGTTTATGTTGATGAAAAAACACAGTTAAAGCGTTTAATGAAACGTAATCAGATAGATGAAAAACAGGCAAGATTGTTGATGAGTCAACAGATTTCAATTGAAAAGAAAAAAGAGATGGGGGATTATATTATTGATAATCGTCAGAATTTTGAAGATTTATATGTTCAAATAGAAAGAGTTTTAGAGGTTTTAAAAAATGAAATTGTACGTCACTGATCTTTATCGTGTAGAAATGCGTTATCCATTGGATGAAGTCCAAATAGATACACTTTATTATTTGTATCAGCCTTTCATTGGTTCAACAGCCTTGCAGGTTTATATGATGCTGGTGATGGAAGGAAAACGTATGCGACGTTTTATTGCACCATGTCCTCTTTCTCGCTTACTATCTTTTGTATCTATCAATATTATGGAACTGGAAAAAGCTTTGCGTTCACTTGAAGCGATTGGCTTATTAAAAAGCTATGTTAAACATGAACAGGATATCACCCAATATATATATCGTATCTATGCTCCTTTATCATTGAAGGCTTTCTTTAAGAATCAGATTTTATCATCATTGCTTCAGTTTTCATTATCACAAGAAGATTTTCAAAAAACATTACAATATTTTAAAATATCTTTAGAAAATTTAGAGGGTTATGAAGATGTGACAGCTAAATTTCAAGATGTGTTTACAATTGAACATCTCCATAAAGGAACACGTTTATTAAAGTATCAAGAAGAATTTGTACAACAGGAATCACAAAATGTAAAAGTTCAATATGATCGTGATTTGTTGTATCAAAGTTTAGCAGATTATCAGGTTAATCGTTCTTTATTAAGTCAAGAAGATTTGGACTATGCTGTAGAATTAGGATATGTTTATAGTGTGGATGCTTTGACTCTGGCTGGTTTGATAAAAGATGCAATGGAATCACAGGGATTGAATCGTCAACGCATAAAACAATCTATACAAAAGTACTTTGATATCCAACAATCATCTTCGTTACAGGAAATCTATCATAAACAACCCTTGCAGTTTCAAACACAGGAAGCCAGTGTTTCACCTCTCATCTTACATATGAAATATCTGGATACGATTACACCTTATGAATTGTTGAAGGAAAAACAGGGTGGAAAAGAGCCAGTCTATCATGATTTAATGATTGTGGAAACATTGATGGTGCAGTTGGGTTTAAAACCAGCAGTTGTTAATGTCTTGATTGAGTATGTATTAGGGAAAAATAATAATCGTTTATCAAAGCGTTATTGTGAGGCGATTGGAGCTTCATGGGCCCGTAAAAAAATTATGACAGCTATGGATGCTTATCGTGAATTAATGGATGCACCAGATGAAGAAGTAGTGGAAGATAAAAAAGAACCTGCAAGACAAGTATCTTCTGAGGAATTACAGGACTTATTGAATCAATTGAAGGAGGGACAATTATGAAAAGCGTAGCAGATATGATTTTTCAAAATGATGATATTCAAAAAATCAAATCAGAAAGTCAATATGCTTTACTCAAAGAAAAAAATATTCAGCATTTCTTAAAACAGAACCATTTAGATGCTTCAGTGATGGAAGATTACTGGGTGGAGTTTTTAGATTACAATGATGATTTTCATATTTGCCAATCCTGTCAGGGATTAGACTATTGTCCTAAAGAAACAATAGGTATGCAAAAGATGCTTTCTTACAATGATGGACAAATCATTTTAGAATTACAGAGCTGTCCTTATGGAAAAGCGATTGAAGCCAAAAGACAACTGTTAGATCATTTTGTGATGAGCAATGTTTCTCAGGAGTTGATGTTGACGGATTTATCTTCTTTAAAGCTGGTTCAAGATACACAGCATCTTACACCAGCCTGTCAAGATGCTTTGGTACAAATCTTAAAATATTCGCAAACACCAACTTCACAAGGTTTGTTTTTACATGGACCTATGGGAAGTGGGAAAACAACATTATTGGCTGGATTAATGAATTCATTAGCTAAAAAGGATAAACAGATTGGATTTATTCATTTTCCAACTTATCTGATTGATTTAAAGGCGAGTTTTTCTTCGGGGGATAATGCTTATGCGATGGATAAATTATTGAAAGTGGATTATTTATTGCTGGATGAAATTGGTGAAGAAAATATTACAGCGTGGTCTAGAGATGAAATTTTATTAACGATTTTATCATATCGTTTATTGAATCATTTGCCTACTTTTTTTACAAGTTTATATGGTTATAACGAACTAAAAAAGGTGTATACTTTAAAAAAAGGTGATGAAATTCGTGCAAATACAATTATTTCAAAATTGAAAGCGTTAAGCATTGAAATAATGCTTGACTGAACGAATTTGACGATATAGAATGTACTCGAAAGTGTAGAACACAACACCATTTTATGATAAAATAATAAGTAATAAAGCGAGAGGAGAAAAGTTATGGTTAAATGCATTGGAGTATTAACTTCTGGTGGAGATGCACCAGGAATGAACGCAGCGATTCGTGCTGTCACAAGAACTTGTTTAAACAGAGGAATTAAAATTTATGGAGTTAGACTTGGATATAAAGGACTTCATGATGGGGAATTTATTGAATTTGATAGTCATAGTACACGTAATATTATTAATATTGGTGGAACATTCTTAAAATCTGCTCGTTTCCCAGAATTTAAAGACCCTAAAGTCAGAGAAGAAGCCATTGAACAAATGAAAAAAGTTGGAATGGAAGCTTTGGTTGTTATTGGGGGAGATGGAAGCTATAATGGTGCTTTGAAATTAACAGAAATGGGAATTAACTGTATTGGTATTCCTGGAACAATAGATAATGATATCCCTGATACTGATTTTACAATTGGTTTTGATACAGCTTTAAATACAATTGTTGATGCATTGGATAAACTAAGAGATACATCTAGTTCTCATCAAAGATGTACAATCTTGGAAGTTATGGGAAGAAGATGTGGTGATTTAGCTGTTCATGCTGGACTTGCATGTGGTGCTGAAATGATTGTCACAAGTGAAAGTGGTTTTGATGAAGAAGAAGTCATTGAAACATTAAAACGTTCTAAAGCTTCTGATAAAAAACATGCGTTGGTTGTTATTACTGAACATATTACAGATGTTCATGAACTTGCAAAACGTGTTGAAGAAGCCACAGGATTTGAAACACGTGCCAATGTTTTAGGACATATGCAAAGAGGTGGACGTCCATCTGCCAGAGATCGTGTTTTAGCTACTCGTATGGGAATCAAAGCTGTTGAATTATTAGAAGAAGGTAAAGGTGGTCTTTGCATTAGTGATGTTAAAGGTGAAATTGTTGGACTACCAATTCAAGAAGTCTTAGGACATAAGCGTCAAGTCAATCAAGGTATTTACGAAGATGTATTAAAACTTCGTTAAATATAAACTAAGCTATAGGAGATTAATTGAGAATGAAAGATAAGATGAAGAAAACAAAGATTATTTGTACAATTGGACCTGCATCTGAAGATCCAAAAATGTTGAAAAAATTAGTTTTAGCAGGTATGAATGTTATGCGTTGTAACTTCTCTCATGGAGATCATGAAGAACATGGTAAAAAGATGCAGACAATGCGTGATGTCAATGCTGAACTTGGAACAAATTGTGCTATTTTATTAGACACAAAAGGTCCAGAAATCAGAACTGGTGATTTTGAAGGTGGATTTACTGAATTTAAAAAAGGACAAGTGTCTACAATCTGTGTAGAAGATATTGTAGGGACTGCTGATCGTTTTACAATCACATATAAAGATTTGTATAAAGATGTTAAACCTGGTGGATTTATCTTAGTTAATGATGGTCAAGTGGAATTATTAGTTGATCATGTTGAAGGTACTGACATTGTGTGTGTTTGTGCAAATGATGGTAAAGTTAAAAATAAACGTGGAATCAATGTTCCTGGTATTGAACTTGGATTTGATTTCATTTCTGAAAAAGATAGAGCTGACTTGGAATTTGGATGTCAACAAAATGTTGACTACATTGCTGCATCATTTGTACGTCGTCCTCAAGACGTATTAGATGTAAAAAAAGTTTTAGTTGAAAATGGAAAACCTGATATTCAAATCATCGCTAAAATTGAAAATAGCGAAGGTGTTGAAAAAATGGATGACATTATCAAAGTTGCTGATGGAATCATGGTTGCTCGTGGGGATTTAGGTGTTGAAGTTCCTGCTGAAGATGTTCCATTAATTCAAAAAGAATTAATCAGAAAATGTAAAGCAGCTGGTAAAGTTGTTATTACAGCAACACAAATGCTTGAATCTATGCAAGAAAACCCAAGACCAACTCGTGCTGAAGTGAGTGACGTTGCCAATGCCATCTATGATGGAACAGATGCTATTATGTTATCTGGTGAATCTGCACAAGGTAAATATCCAGAAGAAGCTGTTATGGTTATGAACAAAATTGCAATTAAAACAGAATCTACATTAGATTATGCTTCATTACATAGAAAAGCTGTCAGAACTGCATCTGATGATTCTTCTGAAGCTATCTGTATGTCAGTAGCTGAAATTGCAACAAAATTCAATGTTGCTGCCATCGTTGCATTTACAGAATCTGGATTTACAGCAAAGAAAATGTCTAGATATAGACCAGAATGTCCAATCATTGCGGCAACTCCATATGAAAAAACAACTAAGAAATTAGCAATTAACTGGGGTGTTAAATCAGTAACATGTAAACACATGGATACGACTGAAGGTTTATTAAACTTAGCTGAAGTGATTGCTAAAGAAAATGGTGTAAATGCTGGGGAAACAATTCTTGTGACAGGAGGAACTCCTGGTGTAGAAGGAACAACAAGTTATTTACAATTAATCACAGTTAAATAAATTTTCAATCAATTTCTATTGAAAGTATCACTTTGAAAGTGATACTTTTTTTCAAAATATAAAAATAGTCATCATTTATACACAATTTTATGCTATTTTAAATATTGAGGAAAGAATATTTTCTTTTTGAGAAAAAAGATATTTTTTCTTCAAAAGAAAGGTATGATAATCATGTTTCATGATGTTGGAAAAAAATTAAAGATTTGTGCTTATATATTCATCGTTTTTTATGTTTTTAAATCCATATGTTTTCAATTCCAGTTTATGTGGTCATTACAAAGTATGATGGTTTTGTTTATTGATTTTATTTTTGCTGTAGTGATTGCTTTGGTTATTTATGGCTGTGGATTGGTTATTCAGTTATTTGAAAATCGAAAGGTTTTATAAAAGTGTCAAAATTGACGGGGAGGGGGGTAAAAACCGTGACTTGTAAAGTATCTAAAATTTTGAAAATATGTGCTTATGTTTTTTTGATTGGAAGTATTGTACAACAAGGATATTCTATAGCAGCAAATACATCTTATTTAAATACAGGACAATTGATGGGAGTTCAATCAATGTTAATGATGTTGTGGTCTTGTTTTATCTCTCTATTGCTTTCGTTTGTTATTTATGGATTTGCTGAAATTGTAGAATATTATGAACTCATGAAAACAAAAGAAACAGATGTCTTGACAAATCAGAATAATGATGTAAAATAATTTTACAAGCGATGATTTAGGATATGTTTTTATAAGTGATTGGTTAGAGAGAAGATGGCTGGTGAAAATCTTGGATAGCTTATAAAAATACTCCCTAATAGCTACACTCGAAAGAGATTGTCGTATAACTGCGTTAAAGTTTTGAGGTTATCTACGGATAATGAATAAAGGTGGTACCACGAGATTTCGTCCTTTGGATGAAATCTCTTTTTTATGAGGAGATGACAACATGATAAAAGAATATTTGGAATTTCCTGCCATCAAACATGAAGCATCTATGAGGGCTTTCATTCAAGCTATGAAAGATGAAAATAATCCCTTTGGTATCAATGGTGCCGGTTCTTATAGAACGGAGAACACTTATCAACAATGGATTGCCAGAGAGAAAAAGAATCATTTAGGGATTGAACTGCAAAATGGTTATGTCCCGGCAACAGAGTTTCTTTATATTGTTGATGATGTTGTGGTGGGATGTATCAATATTCGGCATTGTTTAAATGAAGAACTCTTGCGTCATGGAGGGCATATTGGTTACTCCATTCATCCTTCTTATCGCCGTCAAGGACATGCGACAAGGATGTTGCAGGAAGCTTTAAAGTATTGTAAGCAATGGGATATTTTCCCAGTTTTAGTCACCTGCCATAAAGATAACATAGCATCTCGAAAAACAATTGAAAAATGTGGTGGAAAGTTTGAAAATCAGTGTGATGATATATTAAGATTTTGGATTGGAGGAAAAGAAAATGAGAGATTTTAAAAACGAAGAAGCACTCAATACATTAAATCACTCTTGTGCTCATGTTTTAGCACAGGCTGTGAAGCATTTATACCCACAGGCAAAATTCTGGGTAGGTCCAGTTGTGAGTGAAGGATTTTATTATGATATGGATTTAGGAGATCAGGTGATTACGGATGAAGATTTACCTAAAATTGAAAAAGAAATGAAAAAAATCTGTAAAGACGGAAAAAGAATTGTCAGAGAAGACATTTCTAAAGCTGAAGCTTTAGAAATGTTTAAAGATGATCCTTATAAATTAGATCTTATTGAAGGATTAGAAGATGGACAAATTAGCTGTTATCGTCAAGGAGATTTTGTTGACTTATGTAGAGGACCACATGTAGAAACAGTGAAGCTTTGTAAGAATTTTAAATTATTAAAACATTCTGGAGCTTATTGGAAAGGTGACAAGAATAACAAAGTCTTACAAAGAATTTATGGTGTTTGTTTCCCTACTGCTGAAGAATTACAGGAACATCTGGATTTCTTAGAAGAAGCGAAAAAAAGAGATCATAAAAAATTAGGAAAAGAACTTGATTTATTTATGATGAGTGAATATGCTCCTGGAATGCCATTTTTCTTACCACATGGTATGTTATTAAGAAATACATTGGAACAGTACTGGTATGAAGAACATGCCAAAGAAGGATATCAGTTCATTAAAACCCCAATCATGATGTCAAGAGAATTATGGGAAGTTTCTGGACATTGGGATAACTATAAAGAAAACATGTATACAAGTGAAGTTGATGAACGTGAATTTGCGATTAAACCAATGAACTGTCCAGGAAGTATGCTTGTTTATAAAAATAGTTTACATTCGTATAAAGATTTACCATTACGTATGGGAGAACTTGGACAGGTGCATAGACATGAAGCCAGTGGAGCTTTAAATGGTTTATTTAGAGTGCGTACATTTACACAAGATGATGCCCATATCTTTATGACACCTGATCAGATTGAAAGTGAAGTCGTACGTTTGATTTCATTTATTGATCGTGTTTATTCAAATTTAGGCTTACCATATGATATTGAATTATCAACTCGTCCAGAAGAAAAATATATTGGAGATTTAGAAATCTGGGAAAAGAGTGAAGCTGCTTTAGCAGCTGCCTGTAAAGCAGCTGGGAAAGATTTTAAAGTTAATCCTGGAGATGGAGCTTTCTATGGTCCAAAACTTGATTTCCATGTCAGAGATTCTTTAGGTAGAGTCTGGCAATGTGGAACAATTCAATTGGATATGAACTTACCAGAAAGGTTCGATTTAACTTATGTTGATCATCATGGTGAAAAAGTCAGACCAGTTATGTTGCACCGTGTGATCTTTGGATCTATTGAAAGATTTATTGGTATTTTAATTGAACACTTTGCCGGAGCATTCCCATTATGGTTAGCACCTACACAAGTTAAAGTGATTCCAGTTAAAAATGAATATCATTTAGATTATGCAAAAGAAGTTTATCAACTTCTAGAAGCGAAAGGTATTCGTGTGGAATTAGATGATCGTGAAGAAAAATTGGGTTATCGTATTCGTGAAGCACAAATGAAAAAGATTCCATATCAGTTAGTATTGGGAAATAATGAACGTGATGAAAGAACAGTGACTTATCGTCAGTATGGAGAACAAAAACAGACAACTGTATCATTGGATGAATTTGTTGATATGGTTTTAAAACAAATTGAAGAAAAATCAAGATAAGCGAGTGGAATGACTCGCTTTTTGATTGAAAAGAAAAAGTTATTTCATGACAATGAAATAACTTTCATTTTTTATTCATATAAAGCTGTTGATAAATAACGATCGCCACCATCAGGTAATAAAATAACAATATTTTTATCTTTGTTTTGAGGTTCTTTTGCAAGTTTTTGTGCTGCAAATAAAGCTGCACCAGAAGAAATACCTGTAAGTATACCTTCTTTTTTTGCGAGTTGACGAGCAGCTTGAAAAGCTTCATCAGTAGATACTGTGATAATTTGGTCATAAATATGCGTATCTAATGTTTCTGGAACAAAATTAGCTCCAATACCTTGAATCTGGTGAGGTCCAGCTTGTCCTTTGGAAAGAAGTGGGGAATCAGCCGGTTCTACAGCAACAATCTGAACTTGAGGATATTTTTCTTTTAAATAGTGACCAACACCACTGATTGTACCACCAGTTCCTATACCTGCCACAAAGATATCAATCTGACCTTCCATCTGCTGATCGATTTCTGGACCAGTAGAAAGATAATGGGCTTTAGGATTGCTTAAATTGGTAAATTGGCTTGGAATAAAACTGTGAGGAATATCTTTTGCTAATGCTTCAGCCTTCGCAATCGCCCCACTCATTCCCTCTTTACCCGGTGTTAAAACAAGCTTTGCTCCATAAGCTTTCATTAATTTTCTTCTTTCTTCACTCATGGTATCAGGCATAACGATGATCACTTTTAAACCTAAAGCACTACCAATAGCGCATAAACCAATGCCTGTATTTCCACTTGTAGGCTCAATAATTGTTGAGTCTAAATGAATTTGACCCGCTTCTAACGCATCCAATAACATTCTTTTAGCAACACGATCTTTCACACTGCCGGCTGGATTATAATATTCTAGTTTTGCGAAAAGATGAGCCTGTGTATCTTCTAACTTTTCAATATGATGTAATTGTAAGATAGGTGTTTGTCCAACCATATCTTGAATACTATGATAAATTTTCATGAGATCACTCCTTTATTTTGTTTCATTATAAAAAGTATAGTCAAAAAAAGCAAAGAATATGATAAAAGTTTTATCATGGAAAATGGAATATTCTTTACCAAAAGAGATTATTCTATGTTATAATGAAAAAACATAGAGGGAGGAATAAAAATGATTTGTTATGATAAAAATGATATCAAGGATTTAAGAAATCATGAAGATCAATACTACATGCCAAGTGCATTATTTGATACAATGCAGTATAAAATGGTACGTTTAGAAGTAAAATGGGCTTATGTTGCCTGTTTAAATGTCATGTTGAAAAGTCCATTATATGATAATAATGGAAATGCTTATATTCGTGATGATCATCCTCAAGTTATTGAAGTTTTAAAAGATTTGGCACATAAAAATGTTGATCAAGCCAAAATTGATGGATATCTTCAAGAATTAGAAGATTGTGGATTGCTTCAAAAAGAAGGTAAAAATATTTATTTGAAAAAAATTTCAAACATTTTCTAGGAGGTTGTTATGTTTCAGTTGATAGTGAAAAAAACGATTCCTAATTATCAATCAACACAAACACCAGAAGTTAGAGAAAAATATGGAACACTTTGCAGTGTTCTTTCTATTATATGTAACTGTATTATGGTTATCTTTAAATTATTGTTTGGCTGGATAACACATTCGGTGGCCATTCAGGCTGATGGATTGAATAATCTTTCTGATATGGGAAGTAATTTAGCGACGTTATTTGGTTTTAAACTGGCAGGAAAACACCCAGATAGTGACCATCCTTATGGACATGGACGTTATGAATATATTGCGGGTTTAATTATTTCTTTTTTGATTCTTTTAGTGGCTTTTTCTTCCTTGAAAGAATCTGTGATGAAAATTTTTGAACCAGAAACATTGTCTTTTACATGGGGTGCAGTGATTGTTTTGATTGTATCTATCATGATGAAATTATGGATGGCAAGCTTTAATAAAAAAGCGGGACATTTGATTGATTCAACATCATTAAAAGCTGCTTCTCAAGATAGTTTAAATGATGTATGTGCTACACTCGCTACATTGATTTCATTATGTTTAAGCTTAGTCACTGATTTACCTGTGGATGGTGTGATTGGTGTCATTGTTTCAGTGGTTGTGTTTAAATCTGGAATTGAAATCTTTAAAGATACGGTTGATCCTTTGCTTGGAAAGGCACCGGATAAGGATTTAGTTGATGATATTTATCAATATGTTTTGTCTTTTGATAAGGTTTTAGGTATTCATGATTTTATGTTACATGATTATGGCCCTGGTCGTCAATATATGACTTTTCATGCTGAAGTGGATAGTCATGAAAATATGATGGAAGTTCATGATCAAATTGATGTGATTGAAAGATCTTTATTAGAGAAGTACAATATTTTAACAACAATCCATATGGATCCTATTGATACTCATGATGCTTTAACGAATGATTTAAAACAACAGGTAGAAAAGATTGTAAAAAATATCAATGAACAATATAGTATTCATGATTTTCGTCTAGTGAAAGGACCAACACATATCAATCTTATTTTTGATGTGTTATTACCAGCTGATGATGAGGTTTCACATCATGATATTAAAAAGCAGATTATTGAAGCTGTGCAAAAAATGAATAAACATTATTTTTGTGTAATTCAAATTGATCATGCATTTTTATAAAAAATATTTGACAAATCTTTATAAACACGATAAGATATTATTAACAACAGTGAAAAGAAGAGTAGTTTATGATGATTCAATAGAGAGTTCTTGGCTGGTGGAAAAGAATGATGAGGCATAAATGAAGATGGTCTTGGAGTTTCATTAGTGAATCGTTAGCTAATGGCGGGTGTACCCGTTATCGTACTAGAGTATGTTGGTACTCGAAAAGGTTGTTGTAGTGATATAACAATGAATTAAGGTGGTAACACGGGTTATAACTCGTCCTTAGTAGGACGAGTTTTTTTGTTGATAGGAGGGATTGGATGATTGAATTAAGACATATACAAAAAGTTTTCCATACACCTAAAGGAGATATTCATGCCTGTCAGGATGTGAATTTAACCATTCAAACAGGGGAAATCTTTGGTGTCATTGGTTATAGTGGAGCAGGAAAATCAACACTTGTTCGTATAATCAATCAGCTTGAAAAGCAGACAAGTGGTGAAGTGATGATTGATGGAGAAGATATTTCTTTATTGAATCCAAAGGATTTAAGAAAGAAAAGAACAAAGATGGGAATGATTTTTCAGCATTTTAATTTATTGTGGTCAAGAACTGTTCAAAAGAATATTGAATTGCCATTAGAAATTGCTGGTGTTGATAAAGAGATTAGAAAAAAGAAAACGAGAGAATTGATTGAACTGGTTGGTTTACAGGGACGTGAAAATGCATATCCAAGTGAATTGTCTGGAGGACAGAAACAACGTGTAGGTATTGCCAGAGCTTTGGCTAACGATCCAAGTATTCTATTATGTGATGAAGCAACGAGTGCATTAGATCCGGATACAACGGAACAGATTTTAGATTTATTAAAAGATATTAATCGAAAGCTGGGAATTACGATTGTGATGATTACCCACCAAATGGAAGTTGTTCAAAAAATCTGTCATCGTGTCGCTGTGATGAGTGAAGGAAAAGTTGTTGAAGTAGGACGTGTGAAAGATATCTTTGAGCATCCTCAACATACTGTGACAAAACGTTTTGTGAGAGATATATCAAGTAAGATTGATGATGATAAACAAAATGAAAACTTAAAAAAGATTTATCCAAATGGTATTTTATTAAGATTAACATTTGATGAAGATATTTCTAGACAGCCGATTGTTTCTCGTGTGATGAAAGAAACAACATTAGATATCAGTATTGTTTCTGGAAATCTCACCAATACAATTGATAGTTCTTTTGGCGTATTGATTGTCAATGTTTTAGGAGGAACAAAACAGGATTATGAAAACATTATTCAAAAATTTCAAGACTATCATGTGATTGTGGAGGTGATATAAGATGAGTGAATTTTTCAGCCAAATTGATTGGGAGGCTATGCTTGTTGCGATTCAAGAAACATTCATCATGACTATTATTTCTTTGGTCATTGCAGTTATATTAGGTTTTATATTAGGAATTATTCTCTATATCACAAAAGAAGATGGACTTTATCCTCAAAAAATTGTACATCGTATCCTTGATTTTATTGTCAATTTATTTAGAGCAATACCATTCATTATTCTGATTTTCTTGCTTTTGGAAATCACTTTGATGACAATGGGAACAATGTTAGGTGTGAAAGGGGCTTTACCTGCATTGATTGTTTCCAGTGCCCCATTCTATGCCAGAATGTGTATGATTGCCTTAAGTGAAATTGATAAAGGAACCATTGAAGCCAGTAAAGCTATGGGAGCCAGTAACTGGCAGATTATTATAAAAGTCTTAATTCCTGAAGCTAAACCTGCTTTGGTATCAAGTATTACAGTAATGGGAATATCACTGGTTGGTTATACCGCTATGGCAGGATGTATAGGAGCTGGAGGACTTGGAAACTTAGCCTATATGTATGGTTATGTCAGACAGAATATGCCAGTTATGTATACGGCAACATTCTTTGTTTTGGTAATTGTTTTTATGATTCAGATTATTGGTGATTTAATTGTGAAAAAAATAGATAAGAGATAGGGAGGAAAACACATGAAAAAATTATTCACAGGAATTTTCGCATTATTTTTAGCTATTGGATTAACAGGTTGTGGATCAACAGAGAGTGAAAATACTTTAACTGTTTCAGCTACATTAGATCCTCATTCTAAAATTCTAGAGGAAGCAAAACCCATTTTAAAAGAAAAATATGATATTGATTTAGAAATTAAAGTATTGGATGATTATTATATTTTTAATAAATCACTAGATGCAGGAGAAGTAGATGCCAACTATTTCCAACATCGTCCTTTCTTTGAAGGAGAAGTTGAAGAACATGGCTATAAAATTGTAGAAGCTGCAGGTATTCATTTAGAACCATTTGGATTCTATTCAAAGACAATTGATAGTATTCAAAATATTCCAGACAATGCAGAAGTCATTATTTCTAATTCTGTTGCTGATCATGGAAGAATTTTAGGTATCTTAGAAGATGCTGGAGTGATTGAATTAAGCAAGGATGTAGATCGTCTTGAAGCCACAACAAAAGATATTGTTTCTAATCCTAAGAATTTAAAATTTACAGAAATTAAACCAGAATTATTAGGAACAACTTTCCAAAATGGCGAAGGAGATTTGGTTGCGATTAATGGGAATTATGCCCTTCAAGCTGGATTAAATCCAATGAATGATGCTTTAATTATTGAAGAAGTTGATGCAAGTAATCCATATGTCAATATTGTTGCTGTTCAAGAAGGACATGAAAAGGATGAAAAGATTCAAGCCTTAATTGAAGTCTTAAAATCTGATGAAATTAAACAATTTGTAGAAGATGAATATAAAGGTGCTGTTGTGATGGTAGATTAATAGTGGAGAAATCTCATTTCATAGCATAAATTTAAGATATAATCTTAGGTTTATGCTTTTTTTAATTATTGAATATTTTAGGTGAAATTATCATTAAGATATGCAATGAAATCCATAAAAATGTATATAATAAAGTTGACAGTATATTATTTATGTAGTACAATGTATTACGAAAGAGGTGGTTTTATGAGTTTTTCAATCAGACTTAATGCAGAGGAAGAGAAACTGTTTAAGAACTATGCTAATTTTCATGGAATTTCTTTAAGTGAAGCAATGAAAACTGCATTATTAGAAAAAATTGAGGAAGAATATGATATAGTGATTGCCCAGCAGGCACATGAGGAATATTTAAAAGATCCTGAAACAATATCACATGAAAATTTCATGAAGGAACTTGGTTTATGAGCTACAAAGTTGAATATTCAAAAGCTGCTCAAAAGCAAATTAAGAAAATGGATCGATATACGCAAGTCATGATTATGAGGTGGATAACAAAAAATCTTGTTGGCTGCACTGATCCACGAGTACATGGAAAGGGGTTAAAAGGAAATCTAAAAAACCAATGGAGATATAGAGTAGGTCATTATCGTATTTTATGTGACATAGAAGATGATAAGCTTATTATTCTTGTTATTAATGTTGGACATAGAAGAGAGATTTACAAATAGAATCTCTCTTTTGTTTTGATTAAAAAAAATCAAAAGAGATAGAGGAAAATTAAAAGGAGCATAACAAAAGCCGAACATAAAATAGATTAACGTAGAAATCTATCAGTTAGTAGTGGAAAAAGTAAATTATTACATATTATAGCTGTTTTAATGATACCTGAAAAAGTTATTTACAAGAAGGTTATTATAGGATATGAATGATAAATGCTTAATACTTTTAAGAAGATGGTAGGTGAAAAGTATGTCAATGATATTATTGATATGTTAGGTTTAACATGCCTTGACATGGCCAACCTATATTACTGATT
Source organism: Clostridium sp. C1 (assembly GCF_018223625.1). NCBI lineage: Bacteria > Bacillati > Bacillota > Clostridia > Eubacteriales > Clostridiaceae > Clostridium > Clostridium sp. C1. The sequence continues at coordinate 23,167 of NZ_CP073631.1, forward strand.
TTATTACTCGTTATAATTGTATATAAAAAACTATTCATCTGATAGGTAAATAGAAAAAGAATGAATAAAAGAAGAAAGTATCCATAACATAAAGATATTTCATGATTATATTACAAGCTCATACATAATTAGAGATGAAATATATTTATAAACTATATAATAACATTTTCTTGTTTTCTGGTATATTTCATAAGATGATGATCATATTATGAAGTGTAGATATGATCTACAATATATTGTTAATCATTTATTGACAAAATTGGATACCTAATGTAAAGTTTTAGTAGAAAGAGAAATATATCTCTTGAAGAGTTGTCTAGAACAACACCTAGTGATCATACATTAAGTATGATTACTGCTTGAAGTGGTCACATTCTGCAAATATAAATCATATTTGATATGATTTACGAAGACATGGATACAAAGGTATCCTTTTTTTATGGGAAGAAATGTATTGTGAATAAAATAAGAAATGGGGGTATTTATTTAATTGATTTAAAAGGTAATGTTAATCCTGAATTTGGAATGAAATATTATTGTGTTTTAGTAAATACTATTGATAAAGATTTATTTTTAGCTTTTCCAACAACAATCTCTATAAAGTGAAGAAAAGAAGCTGGGACTTATATTTTAAAAATAGAATTATTGGTGAGTCAGATATAAATGAAAAAACAGATAATCATGACGTTGAGGGTTAATGATAAAAAATATATAAAACATAATTTGATTATTGAAATGATATCATAGAGTTAATTCATTTTAAAGATTGTTTTTTTAGAAAGGATGATTTTTATATCGGACTTTGATTAACTTGATTGAAATAACCTAAAAAATTTAGCTTACAGTGTCATAATTGGAATATTTAAGCAATCTTCTTGTATCATGGAAAGAAATGGAATCTAGTTAAAAAAAGAGATTGCACTTTTTAAAAGCAGAAAGAAGTAAGATATTGTCACTATCATAGGAAATGTCGTCACCGTTAAAATTTATGGTATCAAAATTGAAAATAGATAGTAGCACATTAGTGCTCATTGTATTATAGTTTGAACACCTATATTATACAGGAGCTTTTATTGTATATAAAAAACGATTCACTCAATGGGTAAATAAGACAAGAAAATGTCCATGAAATAAAGAAATTTCATAATTATATTATAAACTCATGAATAATTGAGATTATATAATAATAAAAAAGTTCTTATTATAGTTATATTATGTTAAATAAAGTAAGAATTTAAATAATAAAGAGAAATACATTGATGAAAGTCTTAGAAAAATGGTTATTGATAGAACAATCATAAAATGATGCAGATGATCTTTTAAATGAGAAAAAACACAACAATTTTTATGTCTTGAGTTGTATAGGAGGCGATAACGATGAATAACATAACTCATTTATCAAAGATGTTTGAATCAAATATAAGATTACAAATTATTGCTAGTTTATATCAAGGAGATCTTTCCTATAAAAAATTAAAAGAAATTTGTCATTGTACTGATGGAAATATGGCAACACATTTAAATAAACTTATTCAAAATCAATTTATTTTAAAGCATAAAGTCATATATAATGACAAACCTTTAACGACATATCATTTAACTAATTTTGGTAAAGATGAGTTTCAAAAATATGTTGCTGTATTGCAAAAAGCTATTGAACCAGTGACGGAAGAAGAGAATACCAACCATGATTAGTGAGCTGCTAATCCATTTTCAATTTAATGATTTTTTGTCAATAAAAAGAGGCTGTAACCTCTATAGAGTGAAATGACTCTATTTTGGTTGATGCCTCTTTCTTTATTGAATAGGTTCAAAATCTACAACACCATGTTTACATAATGGACAAATGAAATCTTCTGGAAGAACATCACCTTCGTAGACATAACCACAGATTTTACATACATAACCTTTTTTACCTTCTATTTGAGGTTTTGGTTTGACATGATTTTGATAATATGTATAAGTCATTGTATCTAAATCAGAAATCACACGGGCTTCAGTGACTTTACAAATGAACATACCATGTGTTTGTAAATCTACATAATCTTCAACTTCTAAAGACATAAATGCATTAATATAACGAGGTAAGAATGCAAGACCATTATCAGAATGTAATGGTTCAAAACCTTCAAATTTATTAACAGTACGACCACTTTGGAAACCAAATCTTTCAAAGATACTAAATGGAGCATCTACTGATAGACAGTTCACATTTAATTTTCCTGTTTGTTTAATGACATGATGAGAATAGTTTTGTTTATTGATATTGACCGCAACTCTATTTGGATTATCTGTTAATTGTGTCACAGTATTGACAATTAAACCATTATCTTGTTTTCCATCATTGCTTGTCACAACATATAAGCCATAACCAATCTTAAATAAAGCAGTCATGTCATGTTTATTTGCTTTATCATTAGATTTCGCAATGTAATCACGACATAATTCATCGCTTAATTTTTCAATTGCTTCACTGCTTTCACTATTTAATGCAGATTTAACAGTGATATGATTTTCTGCCCAAGTGATATTCTTACAATTTTCTAACATGGCTTTCATAACTTTACAAGCCATTGGTGCCCATGAACCATTTTCCATTAAAGCCACAGTACGATTCTGGAAGTTTCTTTCTGTTAAATGATGAATAAAGTCTTTCATGAATGGGAAAACATCAGCATTATATGTGACAGAAGCTAAAACAAGTTTACCATAGCGAAAAGCATCACTGACACATAATGCCATATCCTCACGTGCTAAATCATGAACAACAACTTTTGGACATCCTTTTTCAGTTAATTTTGATGCCAGTAAATCAACAGCTTTTTTGGTATGACCATAAATAGAACTGTAAGCAATCATAATACCATCAGTTTCTACACTATATGATGACCAAGTCTGGTATAAGTTGATATAATGTGAAAGATTATCTTTAAGAACAGGTCCATGTAATGGACAAATCGTTTGAATGTCTAAACCAGCAGCTTTTTTAAGCACTGCCTGTACCTGTGCCCCATATTTTCCAACAATACCAATATAATAACGACGTGCTTCATCATCCCAATCTTCATTTACATCATTAGCCCCAAATTTACCAAAACCATCAGCAGAGAACAAAACTTTTTCTTTTTGATCATAAGTCATCATGACTTCTGGCCAGTGTACCATTGGAGCAAATACAAATGATAAAGTATGTTTTCCTAAACATAGTTCTTCACCATTTTTGACAACTAATCGTTGATAATTTGAATCTAAAGAGAAAAACTGATCCATCATCATAAATGTTTTTGCATTACCGACAATTGTTGTTTGAGGATAAACTTTCATGAAGTTTAAAATATTTGCTGAATGATCAGGTTCCATATGTTGAATAATTAAGTAGTCTGGTTGTTTTCCATCTAACACTTCAGCAATCTGATCTAACCATTCATGAGTAAAATGAATATCAACTGTATCCATAACTGCAATCTTTTCATCTAAAATGACATATGAGTTATAAGACATACCATGAGGGACATGATATTGTCCTTCAAATAAATCAACTTGATGATCATTGACACCAACGTATTTGATATCGTTTGTTATTAACATTTTTTATTCCTCCATTTCCTTTATCATTATAGACATATCTCTATAAAAAATCAATCTAATGACTTCAACATAAAATGGTTTATTTTCAAGTCAAAAAAGTGTAAAATAAATATATGAAGCTCATGTAAAGAAAACCTTAAGTTTTTGTAAAACAAAGAAAATAGTCTTGATAATCTATACAAGACATATTATTTTTTTAGTAATAAATAGAGGAGGTCAATATGAAAGGTTGTAGAGAAAATAGAGAGTTATCGTGGTTAAAGTTTAATGATCGTGTTTTAATGCAGGCAAAGGATAAAAAAGTACCGTTAGGAGAACAGTTGAATTTTGTGTCTATCTTTCAATCAAATATGGATGAATTCTTTATGGTCCGTATTGGAACATTGTATGATCAAATGTTATTTTATCCATCATCTAAAGATAATAAAACACAAATGACAGGAGAAGAACAATTAAAAGCCTGTTTAATGAGAGTGGGATTTTTAAATCGTAAAAAAGATCGTATTTATGCACGTATTATGGATGATTTAAAAGAATACGGTTGGGGTATTGTGAAATATCATCAATTAAAAAATAAAGAAGATCGTAAGTATTTTGAAAAATACTTTGATTCAGAAATCTTACCATTGATTTCACCACAGGTGGTATCTAAAAGACAGCCATTTCCTTTTTTGAATAATAAGGAGTTATACATTATTGTTCAATTAGAATCAAAAAAAGGAAAACGCAAAATGGGGATTGTTTCTTGTGGGAATGCGATTGATGAAAGAATGCTGGCAGTACCAAGTATGCAGGGACAATTTATTTTGGTTGAAGATATTATTTTACATTTTGTATCAAAAGTGTTTAGTAAGTATACGATTAAAAATAAAGGATTTATTCGTGTGACAAGAAGTGCTGATATTGATGAAGATGATCATTCTTTAGAAGGGCATGAAGATTATCGTGAAATGATGGAAACATTAATTAAGCAACGTCGTAAATTATGTCCAATCCGTCTGGAAATATCTGAAGGGTTGGAAGAACTGGAAATTATGATGTTGATGAATTTCTTGAATTTGAAGAAAAATCAAGTGTTCTTATCTCAAGCACCATTGGATTTAGGATTCATTGGAACTTTGCGTGATCATTTACGTATGTTACATCCACAGTTATTTTATAAGAAATTAGAGCCAAGAAATAGTCCAATGGTAGAAAATGCTGTGCCAATGATTAAACAAATCAGTAAAAAAGATATTTTACTGGCTTATCCTTTTGAATCTATGTCACCATTTTTAAGACTTTTAGATGAAGCCAGTCGTGATCCTCATGTGGCTAGTATCAAGATGACACTTTATCGTGTAGCTAAAAATTCAAAGATTGTCAAATCATTAATTAGAGCTGCCGATAATGGTAAAGAAGTTGTCGTTTTAGTGGAATTAAGAGCTCGTTTTGATGAGGAAAATAATATTGACTGGTCAAAACGTTTAGAGGCTGCTGGATGTCGTGTGATTTATGGATTGGATGGTTATAAGGTTCATTCTAAATTGTGTTTAATTACTTATAAAAATAATCAAGGTGTTCAATATGTTTCGCAGATTGGAACAGGAAATTATAATGAAAACACGGCGAAGCTTTATACAGATTTATCTTTAATGACACATAATCATGAATTAGGTGAAGAAATTAATGATGTTTTTAATCATTTGAGTTTAGGTGAAACAATGTCACATACTGAGCATTTAATGGTTGCACCACATTGTATGTTATCAAAGATATGCGAATATATTGATGAACAGATTGCTTTAGCTAAACAAGGGAAAGAAGCTTATGTTGGATTTAAGTGTAATTCTGTGACATCAAAAACAATGATTAATAAACTGATTGAAGCTAGTCAGGCTGGAGTCAAGATTGATATGATTGTTAGAGGTATTTGTTGTATTATTCCTCATGTTGAAGGTTATACTGATAATATTCGAGTAATTTCTATTGTTGGACGTTATCTGGAACACTCACGTATTTATATTTTTGGAACAGGTGAAGATAAAAAGGTTTATATTTCTTCAGCTGATTTAATGACAAGAAATTTGGAAAGACGTGTTGAAGTAGCAACGCCTATCTATGATAAGAAGATTCAAAGAATTATTTGTTCAATGTTCCATACGATGTTGAATGATAATGTTAAGGCTTGTGAATTATTAGGTGATGGAAGTTACAAGCGTATTAAAAATAAACAGACACCTATGAATAGTCAGGAATATTTCTTCAAAAAGGGAATTGATGTAAAGGAGTGAGATTGTGAGGGTTGGTTTTTTAACAAGTGGAGGTGATTGTCAGGCATTGAATGCGACAATGCGTGGAATTGCGAAAACACTCTATCAACAGAAAAAAGATATTGAAATTATTGGTTTTTTAGATGGGTATAAAGGTCTTATGTATGAAAACTATCGTATTATGAAACCTGAAGATTTTGAAGATATATTGAATCTTGGTGGTACTATTTTAGGGACTTCAAGATGTCCATTTAATAAAATGCGTGTGATTGAAAATGGTTTTGATAAAGTGGCTGCTATGAAAAAAACATATCAAAAATTAAAATTAGACTGTTTAGCCATTCTTGGTGGTAATGGATCATTAAAAACTGCCAATCTGTTATCACAGGAAGGATTGAATGTTATTGGGTTGCCTAAAACCATTGATAATGATACATGGGGAACAGATTATACATTTGGTTTTCAGTCAGCTATTGACATCGCAACAAGATATTTAGATGAAATTCAAACAACTGCTGCCAGTCATAGCCGTGTGTTTGTTGTGGAAATCATGGGACATAAAGTCGGACATATCTGCTTATCAGCTGGAATTGCCGCTGGTGCTGATATTATTCTATTACCTGAAATCCCTTATGACATCGAAGTTGTTGCAGGAGAGATTGAAAAGAAAGTGAAAGCAGGAAAAAAACATATTGTGATTGCCTGTGCAGAAGGGGCTATTTCTAAAGAAGAATCACTGCTTTCAAAGAAACAATATAAATTGAAAGTCGCAACGCGAGAAGGACATTCTGTTGTTTATGAAATCGCCAATAAGTTATCACATTATATTGATAAAGAAATACGTGTATCTTGTGCCGGACATGCTCAACGCGGTGGACAGCCTTGTGCATATGATCGAGAAATATCAACATTATTTGGTATAGAAGGTGCCAAACTGATTATGAATAAGGATTTTGGAAAACTGGTTGTTTTTGTCAATCATCGTCTTGATGCTATTCCATTAGAAGAAACTGCTGGAAAATTAAAATATGTTGATGTACAAGGTGATACTGTCAAAAATGCTAAACTGATGGGAATTTCTTTTGGTGATGAGATGACTTTGTCAAAGTGAAGATCATTAAGAATCAGACTTATTTAACAGGTCTGATTTTTTTGTTAATGTTTTTAACATTTTACTATTGATAGAGAATTGTTTTATAATAGAGTAAAAGAATAATGAAAGAGGAAGGATTTTGTTATGTTTAGAAACATGAGAAGAGTGAAAAATGAGATTTCTGTAGAAGAAGCTAAAGAGTTATTAAAAAAGAATAGAAGAGCAGCATTATCAGTTCATGGAGATGGTGGTTATCCATATACAATTCCTATTAATTTTTATTATGATGAAGATGAAAATAAAATTTATTTTCACAGTGCAAAAGCTGGACATAAGATTGATGCAATAAAAAACAATGATAAAATATGTTTGACAACATGGGATGATGGTTATCTGGTAGAGGGAGATTGGGCTTTTTATGTATCCTCTTGTGTTATCTTTGGGCGTGCCAAATTGATTGAAGATCGTCAAGTCACAGAAGATAAAGTGAGAATATTAGCTTTAAAATATTTCCCAACAGTAGAAGAAGTGGAATATGTCATTAAAAAGAGTATTGATCGTGTTCAACTGGTTGCTATTGAAATTGAACATATTTCAGGTAAGAAGATTCATGAAAAATAAAGGGGGTGTCTAAATCATGATCGGCTTTGATTTATTTTAATTAGAAAAATAAGTCAAAATACAAAATATTTAGAAAATATTAAGAATTTGTACATTATTTTATTCTTTTTTTGGGGTTATACTTTTATTGAGGTGGAAAGTATGACTTTAAAATCAACGAAATGGTTAACAGTAGCAGGAACTGTTGCATTATGTCTATTTCTTGTTTATTTGGGACAATCCCATTATTTGTCTCATCCAGAAAGTCTACAGTTATATTTAAAAAGAACAGGGGTTATCGCACCTGTTATATTCATACTTATTCAAATTGTACAGGTCATTATTCCAATTATCCCTGGTGGTGTCAGTAGTGGGATAGGTGTTATTGTATTTGGAGCTGTTGAAGGCTTTCTATATAATTATGTAGGATTGCTTATTGGTTCTTATATTGTTTTTCGATTAGTGAAAAAATATGGCCAAAATTTTATATTGAAAGTCACTGATCAAAAAACATATGATAAATATATTGGATGGCTTGATAAAGGTCAAAAATTTGAAATCTTTTTTTCTTTAGCAATTTTGCTGCCCGGTTTTCCAGATGATTTATTATGTATGATTGCTGGTCTTACCAGTATGTCAACAAGAAAATTTATGATGATTAATATTCTTTGTAAACCAATAGGATTGTTTTTCTATTCTTATGGAATAAAAGAGCTGTTAGGCATTTTAGGACAGTTCTTTTAAATGTTGAGCTTTGCCGTACAGGTTAATACATATAAAAATGATTTGATTAAAGTGATGTTATATTGATATATCAAAAGAAGCCAATCGTTATGATTGACTTCTTTTTTTGAAATGAAACTTTTATAAAGTACACAAGAATTACACAAAATTTCCATAGTAATTTCATAACAATTTTATATGATGAATTTTGTAAAAAAGAAGTGAAAAATAAGATTGATAAGGAATGATTTTATGGCTTTTAATACATTGGTTTTTTTATTGTTTTTCCTATTTGTTTTAGTAGGAAGCTTTCTTGTTCCCGCAAAGTGGAAGTGGATTTTTCTGCTGCTTTCCAGTTACTTTTTTTATTGTTATGCAAGTGTGAAGTTCTTGATATTTATTTTGTTGACGACACTGAGTTCTTATATGGCCACTCTGTATATGGGCAAGCAATATCAGATGGAAAGGAGTCAAACATCAACAAAAGAATATAAAAAGAAATGTCATTTGAAAAGAAAAAGAGTACTGATTCTCACATTAGTATTGAATTTTGGAATTTTATTATTTTTAAAATATTTTAATTTCTTTTCAGAAAATATGAATCATTTATTAGAAACATTGTCTTTGGGAAGTCAGATACCAACACTTCATCTGATCCTACCATTGGGAATTTCTTTCTATACATTTCAGACCATGTCTTATGTTATTGATGTTTATTGGGGGAAAATTGAACCAGAACGCAATCTGGCAAAAGTGGCTTTATTTGTGTCTTTCTTTCCACAAATTCTTCAGGGACCTATTGGTAGATTTAAAGATCTGGCTCCCCAACTTTATGCACCCAAAAAGGCAAGTTATCGTGATTTGAAATTTGGCTTACAGTTAATGTTATGGGGTTATTTTAAGAAAATGATTATTGCTGATAGAGCTGCAGTCATAGCTGATTTTGTCTTTGAAAATTATATGAATGTCTCAGGTATGGGCGTTGCTTTAGGAGTCTTTATGTATGCTATTCAGGATTATACTGATTTTTCAGGCTGTATAGATATTGCACGTGGATGTGCACAGACAATGGGAATGACCATGGCAGAAAATTTTCGTCGTCCTTATTTCTCAAAGACTGTTTCAGAATTTTGGAGAAGATGGCATATGTCATTGGGAAGTTGGATGAAAGATTATGTTTTTTATCCATTCTCATTGACTCCCGGGGTTAGACAAATAGGAAAATTCGCAAAGAAGCGTTTTGGTAAACACATTGGTCGAACTTTACCTATCGCTTTAGGAAATTTACTAGTCTTCTTTTTGGTGGGTGTATGGCATGGAGCACAATGGAATTATATTATCTGGGGAATCTTTTATGGATTCTTAATAGCAATCAGTGGACTGATGAAACCAGTTTGGAATTATTTGAATCAAAAGCTACATATATCTGTTCAATCTCGTAGCTTTCAGCTCTTTCAGATATTGCGTACCTTTTGGATAACTTGTGTAGGATGTATTATTTTTAGAGCAGTGACACTTACAGATGGATGGCGTATTTTTCTTAAATGCTTTCATTTTTATGAATTTCCATTAGATATTAAAAAAGAGCTTGTTTCATTTGGATTGAATGGTAAAAATTATGTTGTTTTGTTGATAGGGTTGATTGTTTTATTGATTGTAGATATTCTTCAGGAGAAAAAAAGTGTTCGTGAACGTATTGAAAAAAGGTCTATCTGGATACGCTGGGGACTTTATCTTGTTGCATTTCTCATTATTTTATTGTTTGGCATGTATGGTCCAGGATATGATCAAACACAATTTGTATATATGCAGTTTTAAGGAGGAATTATATGACAAAATTTCAGAAATTCAAAATCTTTATTATGACAATCCTCATTGCAGGTCTGGTCTGTGGGATGAATTTTGTAATGTGTCGTCAGGCATATAGTTCTGATGCTGTACGTGTCAAAAACTTCTATAAGTTAGAAAACAATAGTCTTGATATGGTCATGATAGGAGCCAGTACAACATTTACGAATTATTCTGCTCCTCTAGCATTTAAAGAGTTTGGGTATACGAGTTATTCTCTTGGAACAAATGGTGCTCCTATGGGACTTGCAAAATCAATGCTGATTGAAGTTTTAAAGACTCAAAATCCTAAAGTGATTATTATTGATATTAATGGCATATTATATGATGATAAGTTTGAAAGCAAGGAAGGATCTTTGAGAGCATGGATTGATAATATGCCTTATTCTCAAAATAAGATAAAGACAATTCAAGAGCTGGTTCCTGAAGATGAACGGTTGTTTTACTATGTTCCATTTTTAAAATATCATTCCAACTGGGCAAAATTCAAAGATAATGTCAATGCCAGTATAGATGAATTAACGCATCATGATGATATTCATTTATCTTCAATGGGTATTCAAGGAACAGCTCAAATTACACCACAAAAATCTCCTATTCCTATTAAAACACATACGCAAGAAAGACCCATGTATCGTTTATCAGGACTGCATCTCAAAGAGTTATTAGACTATTGTCAAAATCATGGTTTAAAAAATATTTTATTTACCAATATGCCACGTTATTATTCAAAAAAAATGATACCAGAACGTGAACGTAATAACGCTGCAAAAGCTTTGATACATCAATATGGTTATGAGTATATAGATATGGATGATTATGTTGATGAGATTGGCTTAAATCCACAGACAGATTTTTATAATCAGAATCATTTGAATATTTATGGTCAAAAGAAACTAACGATGTATTTAGGAAAACGATTGAATGAAAAGTATCATTTATCAGATACTCAACATGATGAGAAGATAATTCAACGTTATCAACAGGAAGTGACAGCTTATGAAAAAATATATAAATGGGTAGATGAGCAGATTCGTTTAGGAAAGAAGAGAAGATATAACTATAAAGAAGTTAAAGAAATTATAGAGAAACAGGAGATATAAAATGTATAATGTTTTAGATTATTTAAAAGAGAGTGCCAGAAAATATCCTGATAAGGTTGCTTTTGCAGATATAGATCAATCAATAACATATGAAGAGCTATACAGAAAAGCACAGGAGATTGGTAGTGCATTAGCTTCAAAGATTTCAATAGGGCAGCCAGTTCCTATTTTTATGGAAAAGAGTGTAGATACGATTTGTCTGTTTTTTGGTGTCGTTTATGCTGGTGGATTTTATGTTTTGCTGGATATGAAACAACCCCAAACAAGATTAAATCATATTATGAAGACGTTAGATTCAAAAATGATAGTGACATCTCAAAAATATATAGAGGCACTCAAAAAGAAACAAATGGAAAGTGATGTTATCTTATTAGAAGATTTATACGGACATGTTAATCTAAAAAAGTTAGATAGTATTGCGAGTCAGCATACGGATACAATGCCGTTATATACAATTTTTACATCAGGTTCTACCGGTATTCCTAAAGGTGTATGTGTCGCACATCGTAGTGTGATTGATTTTATCGAAACATTTACCAAAACATTTCATATTAATGAAAATGATGTTATTGGGAATCAGGCTCCCTGGGACTTTGATGTCTCCGTCAAAGATATTTATTCAACAATCAAAACGGGAGCAACTATGCAAATTATACCAAGGCAATATTTTTCAATACCAACTCAATTGTTAGATTTTTTATGTGAAAGAGAAGTCACAACAATTATTTGGGCTGTATCAGCTGTTTGCATTATTTCAACTTTGAAAGGGTTTGAATATAAAGTACCTCATAAGATATCTAAAGTAATGTTTAGTGGTGAAGTCATGCCAATGAAACAGCTTCGTATCTGGCAGTCTTATTTACCAGATACAATGTATGTTAATTTATATGGGCCAACAGAAATCACATGTAATTGTGCTTATCATATAATAAGTCAAATGGATCAGGATGATGTCATTCCTATTGGAAAAGCATTTCAAAATGAAAAAGTCTTTCTTTTGGATGAACACAATCAGGAAGTGATAATACCAGATGTCTTGGGTGAAATCTGTGTCAGTGGAACTGCCGTCAGTCTAGGATACTACAACAATCCACAACAGACACACCAGGCTTTTTGTCAAAATCCTCTGAATCCTTATTATCGAGAAATCATTTATCGTACTGGTGATTTAGGTTATTACAACAAACAAGGTGAATTATGTTTTGCCTCACGTAAAGATTTTCAGATTAAACATATGGGACATAGAATTGAGCTGGGTGAAATTGAAAAGGCCATGCAACATGTTGAAACGATTCAAAGAGCTTGTTGCCTTTATGAAAATCATAAAATCATTGCTTTCTATGATGGTGATATTGAACGTCGTGAATTGACACGTGTTTTAAAAAAAGAATTACCTGCCTTTATGATTCCTAATATTTTTTATAAGGTTCATGGGTTCCCTCTCACAAAAAATGGAAAGATTGATAGACAGAAATTAAAATCAATGATGAAGGAGGATTGCAATGTTTAAACCACAGTATCAGGATGTTATCACAGATTTAGCAACACCAGCATATGTATTTGACATAGATGTTTTACAAGAAAGAATAGAGTTTATTCAAGGCATATTAGGAAAGAATATACAGTTATGTTATGCTATGAAAGCTAATCCCTTTGTGATTAAAAGTATTGAGGGGATCATTGATTGTTATGAAGTCTGTTCTCATGGTGAATTTGAAATTTGTAAAAGGGCAGGCATACCTATGGAAAAAGTCGTCTTATCGGGTGTATATAAAAACGCTGATGATATTTTAAAGGTTATGAAGACATATCGTGATTGTCTTGTTTATACAAGTGAATCTGTACATCAGTTTACTATGATACATGAAATAGCTAAAAAACTAGATTGTCAGGTACCATTATTACTGAGAATAACAACAGGAAATCAGTTTGGTATGTCAGAAAAAGAGATATGTCATCTCATTGAGTCTCGCCAACAATATCCTCATGTTGAAATTGTTGGAATCCAACATTTTTCTGGAACTCAAAGAAAAAAATTAAAGCTATATGAACAAGAACTCAAATATGTTGATACACTTTTACAGCGATTAGAAAAAGAGTATGGATATGTTGCAAAAAAATTGGAGTTTGGACCGGGCTTCTATGTGGAATATTTTCATGGAAGTCAGGTCTATGATGAAGTCGAACTTCTCCAAGGTTTTAAAGAACTTTTAGAGGGACTTCATTTTCAAGGACAGATTATTTTGGAATTAGGAAGATTTATTGCAGCTAATTGTGGACAATATTATACCGAGATTGTTGATTATAAAGTCAATCAGGTTCCCTATTGCATTGTTGATGGTGGGATGCATCAGATAACATATTATGGTCAGATGATGGCTATGAAAATTCCACATTATCGTCAAATCAAAAAAGAAAAAGGAAATGGTCAAATTATTCAATGTCATGTGTCCGGGTCTTTGTGTACAATCAATGATAATCTGGTTAAGGCTTTACCTTTAGAGAATCCACAGATTGGAGATATTTTAGAATTTCAACGAGTAGGTGCATATGCAATGTGTGAAGGTATATCGCTCTTTTTAAGTCGTGATTTACCAAGTATTTATCTTTATTCAAAACAGAATGGATTATGTTTACAACGTAGTCGTTTTGAAACAAATATATTAAATTACAAAGGAGAATAAGAAAATGGAAAAATTATTAGAATTATTAGAAGAAATTGATGGTGATATTGATTTTAGAGAATGTCAGACATTGATTGATGATGGTGAATTGGATTCATTTGCAATCTTAGAAATTGTAGCTGAAATCAATGATACGTTTGATGTTCAGATTGGAGCTTCAGATATCGTTCCAGAAAACTTTAATTCTGCAGAAGCTATGTGGAAAATGATACAAAGATTAAAAGATGAATAGAAAACATGAATATATTTATAAAAAAAAGAATGAAAGCAACAGCAATTATAATGCTTATTATTGGCATTTTATATGGAATGTATATATCTAGAACCACTTATCAGATTGAGGTTCCTCAACTAAAAAAATAAAAAGTATCGTTTTAATTCAAAAAAAGACCATTCAGGAATTGACCGATCAAGATGCAATAGCTGATATTGCTACTCTCTTGAAAGGGAAAAAAACTCAACAAGAGAGTATTAATAATACTCCTTTCAATGTTAGTCAAAAGATTAGACTTGAGTTTCATTCAAAATATGGTGACATAACTTTTATCTATCTTTATAAGAAAGATAATCAATATTATATAGAGGAACCTTACAATGGTATTTATCAGATGAGTGAGGATGAATATAACAGTATTACTCGTTATCTTAGATAAGAGTAGTGTGTATGTTAGAGGCATGAGTGCCTCTTTTTGTATGGATTGATTTATTTTATAGTGGGAGAAAGATTAGTTTTCATTCTTGTTTTGTTGTATAATAGAAAAAAGGGGTGGAAAGGATGGAAATATTAATATCACGTATTTTAAAATATTTAAATGGCTGCTTAAATGATGATCATATGTATCGTATTGGTAGCTTTGTGGTTAAACATTATAATGAAATCTGTCAATATGATTTAGAACAATTTATCAAATCATCAAAGTGTTCTCAAGAAGAAGTGCAAGACTTTTTTTATCATCTTGGATTTCATTCTTATGAAGAGTTTCATCAACAGCTTATCATTGATAAACAAATTCGTTTGGATCAGATCAATGCCAGAATGTTACATACTTCTGTAGATAAGTTTTTATCACATTTAAATATTAAATTTTCTAAAGAAGAGTTTTTACATACCATTGATCAGATTTGTGATTTGATTTTTCATGCAAAAAGAGTTGTTATTGTGGGAGCACTATATCCAAGCAGTATTGCGGTTGATTTTCAGACCGATTTGATTACATTGGGAAAAGAAGTAATCGAATATCATCATTTTGATAAACGTTTTGCATTTTCTGATGATGATGTTGTCATTTTTATCACAGCAACAGGACGTACAATGGAACAAAATGCGAAAAAAATGGTCAATCAGCATCTATGTGATGCCTATGTTGTGCTGATGACTCAAAATATGAAATATGTTCAATTCGAAAATGTCTGTCCTGATTACGTTGTTCATGTTTTAGGAACATTTGATGGTTTGGAATTTAGCTATCAGACAATGATGATTTTAGATTTATTAAGAATCAGATATTATCAAAAATTTTATGAGGAAGAATAAGTGGGAGTTATGAAAAAAAGAGTACAGTATTTTTTAGCATTGACAACTATTTTGATGATGACAGCTTGTCAAAGTCAACAACAGACATCACAAGTTGATGAAGAAAAGCAAGTAGAGATTCAAGAACCAGAAGTGAAGAAGACAGAAATAACTTTATCATTTGTTGGTGATATCACTTTAGGAAATTATATTGGACAGGGTTATGAAGGATCTTTTGATCAGGAATATGAAAAACAGAATCAAGATAGTGCTTATTATCTCAAGAATGTTAAAGATGTTTTTGAAAAAGATGATTTAACGATTGCCAATCTAGAAGGTCCACTCACAACAAGCCAAGATTATGCTGAGAAAACTTTTGTTTTTCAGGGGAAACCTGAATATGTTGAGATATTGACTGATGGTAATATTGAGGCTGTGACATTAGCTAATAATCATTCTAAAGATCATTTTGAACAAGGTATGACAGATACTAAGGCAATTTTGGATGAAAAAGGAATCAGGCATTTTGGCTATGATGAAAGTTGTATGATTGATGTGAAAGGAATTCAAGTGGGATTTTTAGGTTATGCTTTTCCATATGAACTCACTGCTGAAATGAAAAAAGCAATAAGTGATTTAAAAGCTCAATGTGATATTGTGGTTGTTTATTATCATTGGGGTATTGAACGTGATAAGGCACCAATGGAATCACAACGCAGTTTAGCTAAACAGACAATTGATGCTGGAGCGGATTTAATTATTGGTTCTCATCCTCATGTCTTACAGGGAATTGAAACATATAAGGGTAAGAAGATTGTTTATAGTTTAGGGAATTTTTGTTTTGGTGGGAATAAAAATCCTAGTGATAAAGATACAGTGATTTATCAGCATACATTCTCATTTGAAAATAATGAATTGGTTCAAGAAGAACATGAAGTGATTCCATGTATGATATCATCTGTATCATCACGTAATAATTATCAGCCAACAATTGTAGAGGGTGAGGATGCCAGTCGTGTTTTAGAAAAAGTGAATGAAATCAAATAGCATGAATTCATGCTATTTTTTGTTTAAGGGTTTTATTTGATAATGGTGAATGATACAATATGATTAACAAATATCAAAGTGAGGAAAATATATGGATACTGAGAAAAAGGAATTGGATTTTGATTTTCAATCATGGATTAAAGAACAATATAATGATGATTATCAGATTGTAGAAGATAATGAATCTTTAATCAGATTAGTTACGGATTATGGAGAGGCTTCTATTCGTTTTACTGTTATTGAACAAAGCACAATTGTAGAGTTCTCTATTGTTTCTAAAAAAGATGATTCAGTGAAATTCTATCTTCATTTTGAGTTGAATGATGAAAATCATGCAAAACAATTATTTGATGAAATGGTAGAAACATTAGTTGGCTTAAAAAATGAAAAAACTTTACAAGTTCTTGTATCATGCTCATCTGGTTTGACAACGTCTATGTTTGCAGAGAACTTAAATAGTGTGGCAGGAATGTTAGGGTTGGATTATCATTTTGATGCTGTTTCTTATTTAAGTATTTATGAAGAAGTTGAAAAATATGATGTGGTTTTGATTGCACCACAGATTGGTTATATGTTGAATCGTTTAAAAGAAAGTTTAACAGATAAATTAGTCCTTCAGATTCCCACAACTGTTTTTGCTTCATATGATGCGCCAGGGGCTTTAAGATTTCTACAAAATGAACTTGAAGAGTATTATACTAACAAAACACAGGAAGCTCAAAAACATCATACGCATTGTATAGAATATGAAAATCGTATTTTATCTATTGTGATTTCTAATAATAAGGCACAAACAAGAATTTATTATCGTTTGAGTGATCATTGTGAAATTATTGATCATAATATGATTATCAAACCTTCTTTAAATGTTTATGATCTTTATGATATTATTGATACTGTTTTATTAAAACATCAATATGTAGATATGATTGGTATTGCAACACCAGGAATTGTTAAAGATGATCAACAGTTAAGAAATTCACCTGATGAAAAAATTCTGGATATAAAAAATGAATTTGAAAAGAAATATGGAATTAAAGTTTTAGTATGTAATAATGCTAATGCTGCAGTTGTGGGATTTTCTTTGGAACATCCTGAATATCAAAATATTATCTTTCACTCACAACCATTTGGTTTTGGTGTAGGAGGACAAGGTATTATTTCTCATGGTCAGATTGTGACAGGAAGAAATGGGGTTGCTGGAGAAGTTCGTTATTTTATTCATCGTATGCAATTTTCTGATGAATGTGCAAAACTGGCATGGACGCAAGAAGGTGTATTAGAGCTTGTAACAAAATCATTATTACCTTCAATATGTATTATGGGACCTGAAGCAATTGCTGTGTACTCACCTATGACAAATGATATGAATGAAGTCAGAAATAAACTCTTATCATTTATTCCTGAAGATTATATGCCAGAGCTTTATTCAATTAAAGAAATGAGTCCATATATGCTAGATGGTCTTACAAAACTATGTGTCAATGATTTAAAAAAGAATTAAAAAGATTGTATAAAATGGAAAAATAGCCTAATATTATAAGATAGTGAAAGTGAGTGAATGAAATGAGAGAAAGAATTGTATTTATGGGAACAGCATCATTTTCGTTGGCTGTTTTGAAAATGCTGATAGAAGAGGATTACAATATTGTTGGTGTTGTCACTCAGCCTGATCGTTATGTGGGTAGAAAAAAAGTTTTGACAATGCCAGATGTAAAAGTAGAAGCTTTAAAATATGATATTCCTGTTATTCAACCCGCACGTATTAAAGAGGATTATCAGGCGATTGTTGATTTAAAGCCAGATTTAATCATCACTGCGGCATATGGTCAGATTGTACCACAGGCTGTTTTGGATATTCCTCGTTTAGGATGTATCAATGTTCATGCATCATTGTTACCATTATATCGTGGGGGTGCACCAGTACATCAGGCTATTATTGATGGACAAGAGAAAACAGGTGTCACAATTATGTATATGGTCAAAAAAATGGATGCTGGAGATATGATTGCCCAAAAAGAAACACCTATCTTAGAAGAAGATACAGTGGGTATTTTATATGATCGTTTAAGTGATTTAGGTGCAGAATTATTAAAAGAAACATTACCAGATATTTTAAAGGGAACAAATCAACGTATACCTCAAGATGAAAATCTAGTGACTTATGCGCCCACTCTTTCTAGAGAAGATGAACGTCTTGACTGGAATATGTCTGCTCGACAAGTTTATAATAAAGTTCGTGGAACAAATCCATGGCCAGGAAGTTATACAACTTATCAGGGAAAGACTGTTAAAATCTGGGCAGGACAGGTTCATCAATGTGAAAATGCGATGAAACATCATGCTCATCAGGATAATGGAACGATTGTCAAGATTTTTAAAGATGCTATTGGAGTTAAAGTGAATGATGGCGTTTATCTGATTACAGAATTACAATTAGAAGGTAAAAAAAGAATGTCTGTTAAAGATTATTTAAATGGACATTGCATTTTTGAAGTCGATACAAAGTTTGAATAAAACTTTGTATTTTCTTTATAAAGAGCTTGTATATTAATAAGAATCATAAAAAGGAAATGGAGATTATTTTGATTTAAAATATATCCATATGTAGATTTTTCATAGCTGTGTGATTCAATAGTAGTAAACTTTTTAAATCAATAGTGAACTTTCTATTTTTTATTCCATTTTTATGATATTCTATTTTTAAGAGAAGTTATTGCATAAGAAAGCAACAATGTTTTAACAATGATCATTCAAGGAGGAAACATATGGATTATAAAATAGTTCAAAAAGAAGCATTTCGTTTTGTAGGAGTCAGTAAACGTGTATCACTTCAATTTGAAGGTGTGAATAATGAAATTGTACAATTAGCAAGTGAAATAACAGAGGAACAAAAAAGAGAGTTGCATCAACTACAAAATATGGAACCGTATGAAATCGTGAATGTATCTTATGATTCTGATACTGATTTTCTGGAAGAAAAAGGACAACTGACACATATGATTGGTGTCTTAACGACATGCGTTGATATCAGTGATCAATTTGATCAACTTTCAGTTCCTTCGCTGACATGGGTAGTATTTCCAAATGAAGGACCATTCCCATCAACTTTACAAAACACAATGGCAAGCATTTATGCTAAGTGGCTTCCAACTTCTGATTATGAACTGGCATATTCGTTATCATTTTCTTTTACAAAAATGGATGAACATCAAGATCATTATGCCTACAGTGAGGTTTGGATTCCTGTTCAATTGAAAAAATAAGAAAATAGAAAAGTTTAAACAGTTTATTGGAATGATAAACTGCTTTTTATATGATTCTATTTTTACGTAGTGTTCTTTTTATCTCTTTTTCCAATAATGAAAGGTAAGCGTAAAATAAAAAAGCCCTATTATCAATCAACGACATTGATTATAATTAGAGCTGTAATAAATTGACAATTTATATATGTATGATTTACAGGACACGACTAAAAGATCATATCTCTACGATTTTTTAGTCAGATATGTATTATCAGGCAATTCTTTTGACCATGGCATATAATTATCAAGGGCTTCTTCATCATTGATATCTATTTCTGTCAATGATGACAAAAGATAGTTAAAATATTCATAGGGATTGAGATTGTTTAGCTTTGCAGTTTCTATAAGTGAATATAAGGCAGCGCTTGTCTGTTCTCCTTGAACCGTATTGGTAAACTGTTGAATGCCAAATTAAATAAAAAGAAAAATAAAGAAAAAGTCTTATCAAAGTGAATGAATAAGAAATAATCACTTTAAATGATAAGACTATTTTAGTATGATAATAGTTGGAAAGGAAAAGGATAAAGCCTCTCACGCCAATGCTAGCCTTTATCCTCTGTTCAAAGAACACTTATATGATAACCTATTACTCAAACACATTCAATCAAAACTTTTCTAAAATGCAAACATTTTATAATGAATGTCTTGAAGATCTTAATATCGCTTCTCTAGAATGTTCATGTCATCATAAAGGACATCTTATCAAGCATGGCTTTTATACGCGCAAAATAAAAACACCAGATGGCATCATTCCCCTTAAAATCCAAAGATTCAAATGTAAGCATTGTCATCATACACATGCATTTTTACTATCTATCATTATTCCTTATAGTCAAATTCTATTTCATGACACTCTATCCATTATTCGCTCAAATACTATGCAGGATTTAAATCAGCTTATGATTGAGAACCCAAATATAGATGAATCTTGATGCGATTTCTTGATCGGTTGGTAAAGATAAAAAGGCTGTGATCAAGGACATTCATCTGGAATTGGGAATGCACAATGAGTGTCAGCCCATCTATCGACTTGCGCATATCCACGAAATGCGTTGAAACGTAGATATTCTTGACTTCATCAGCGTTGATGATCATTTGAGAGCACCAATGATTCTGTCAAGAAGTGCAGGATCAAATTCAATACAATGACCATCAATGGTCATTGATACATTGGGGTGGGCATCATCCACAACCTCGACAGGAACAAATAAATCACTTTGAAGCTCATCATTTTCCAGTCGTCTTTTTGACTTATAGAAAGAAGACACACAGATATTGTTCTGTCTGCAGAATTCCTTGACAGTCAAAGTGCTTTCCTTTTGACTATTTATGATTTTTTTCCAATCATATTGCATATAGTAAGTACCTCCTTTTTTATTGTACTTACATTTTAAATGAATATCCGCAGTCTTGATAGTGCCTTTTCATTTGTCGCTTACAAAATAAATGAGAATACGTAAAAGATTGTGTAAGTAAATAACGACAAAGTATGACAACCATTTAAATTGTTATATGTTCTTTATATTATAATTGTACCCATATTATTTTTTGATTATACTATAATGTATTCAATTGTTTAATGAATTTGTTGAATGAGGGTAAGCGTAAGGTTGACTAAAAATTTAGTATCATGGAATTATGGAGCAATCCTATATACAAAGATGCGAATTGCATCTTTTTTGTCTGGTTATAATAATCTTTTTTTGCATTATTTGTTTTTTATTGTAAAACCTCTTTTTTACTTTCGTTTTTCTTTCCTTAAAGATATTGGATATTTTTTTAACAATACATAGTTTTGTTGCTCATTATGGAAGCATTTTTAAATCTATTAGCTACTTATAATATAATCTTAACTCTTGAATTTACTGACCAAATACTTCAATTATATTATAAATACCAACATAGAAATGTACCATATGTGTGTAAATATTTTTATTTGATAGGTGTGGTTCGATAAACTAAAGTGAATTTTTTTTGTCTGTTGGACTTAAAAGATACTTTTTCTTGAATGCTTTAGAAAAATAATTGGCATCATTAAAACCGCATTCAATAGCAATATCCTGTATAGTTTTATTTTTATCCTTTAACAACTCCATACTCTTTTTTAATCTATACTCCAAAAGAAATTGATGAACAGTAATTCCATATTTAGATTTAAAAGTGTTGATTAGAGTAGATTTGGAAACATAAAAATATTTACACAGCCAATCAATTGTTATATTTTGATTATAATTATTTACTAAGTATTTATGCACTTCTTCTGCTAGATTTTTTGATTTTGACTCAAGACGATTAGTCAAAGTTATATATTCTGCAACAATATTGACAACACCTGCAAAAGCTATGATTTGTTCTTGAGAGTGAAATGAAATGTGATCTATAGCTTCATCAATCACATCAGAATCTAACAAATATTCGATAGCTTTTCTTTTTATTAGATTTTTGTTATATTCAGTATCTGTTAATGTTTGTCCCATCATAAAAAATCCAGATAAAACACCATATGTATACAAAGGCACACAAGCTTCATACAGTCCAAAATGACATCTATAGATATAAATCTCTCCTGCATTTTTTACATGTTCAAATGCTTTTTTATCACAAGCATGACATAATTTTAATACTTCTGGTTTTGATTTTACCAGTTCACAAAAAGGAGAATTTTTTTCTGGGTAAGATGTCACTAAGTTACCATCTAAATCAAAAATAGATAAATTTAATCCAAATACAAGATATAAATCTTTTAACATGACTTGTAACTTATTCATAATATCCTCCAAAAGTATAAATTAACACTTTATTACCTATTATTATACTTTATTCCATTCGAAAAAGAATATTTTTTTTATAAAATAAATATAGAAATTATGGAGGATATAAAGATGAATATGAACAAAGAATGGATTAAAGATCCAAAGGTATTTCAAATAGGTAGATTAGATCCTAAAGCTTCTTTAAAAGTGTACAGAAACAAAGAAGAAATGGAACGCAATCAAAGCAGTTTATCGGTATTGTTGAATGGACAATGGAAATTTGAATATGCTGAAAGCATAGAAGAAACAAATGATAAATTCTTTGAAAAAGACTATGACTGTTCGAATTGGAAAAATATTCAAGTTCCAGGACATTTGCAGTTACAAGGATATGGAAAACCAATGTATGTGAATCAAACATATCCATGGTCTGCAAGTGAGCAAATTGTTCCTGGGGAGATTCCACACTATAATCAGGTAGGTAGCTATGTACGATATGTATCATTAAATAATGAACAGTTAACAAATAAAGTTCATATTAGATTTAATGGTGTTGAATCAGCGTTTGCATTATGGATTAATGGATATTTTGTGGGTTATAGCGAAGATAGTTTTACACCTTCTACATTTGATATTAGTGAATTTATTGTTGAGGGTATTAATAAGATTGCCGTACAAGTGTATAGATTTTGTAGTGGTAGTTGGTTAGAAGATCAGGACTTTTGGAGATTCTCAGGTATCTTTAGAGATGTTGAACTACTGTTTATACCAAAAACAAGTTTGGAAGATTTGAAGGTAGTGACTTTATTAAAAGAGAATTACACAAAGGCAACTGTAAATCTTGATTTTTCATTAGCAGGTAATTTAAATAATAGTGAAATCAAGGTGACTTTGTACAATGGGTTAGAAATTGTTAAACAAATTTCTTTAAAAGGTGAAAAAGAAGTACATGTATCATTTGATGTCAATAATCCAAAATTATGGAGTGCTGAATCAGCATATTTATATCAATTAGTAGTTGAAGTTTTATCAAATGGACAATTGAGTGAAATATGTAAACAAGCTATTGGTATAAGAGAATTTAGAATTATTAATGGTATTATGTGTATTAATGGAAAACGTATTGTGTTCCATGGAGTAAACAGGCATGAATTTTCACCTAAAACAGGACGTGTCATTTCATATGAAGAAACAAAAAGAGACCTTCAAATCATGAAAGAAAATAATATTAACGCTTTAAGAACATCACATTATCCAAATAATACATTTGTTTATGATTTGTGTGATGAACTAGGATTATATTGTATTGATGAAACTAACTTAGAAACACATGGAACATGGAGTGATAGTTTTGATCCTAGTCTATTCTTACCAGATAATAAAGAAGAACAATGGTTAGATAATGTTTTGGATCGTGCAAATTCAATGTATGAAAGAGATAAAAACCATCCTTCAATTATTATATGGTCATTAGGAAATGAATCTCGAGGAGGATCAGTTCTTCAAAAAGAAGCTGATTTCTTAAGAGAAAAAGATAATACAAGAGTTATCCACTATGAAGGATTATCTCATGATAGAAGATATCCAAATACAAGCGATATTGAAAGTCAAATGTATACATTTGCGATAGACTGTGAAAAGTTTATTGCAGAACATACTGAAAAACCATTTATCCTTTGCGAATATGCTCACTCTATGGGAAATAGTAATGGGGCATTATATAAATATATAGAATTAGAAAAGAAACTACCATTATATCAAGGCGGATTTATATGGGATTTTGCGGATCAAGCCTTATATGATGATGAAGGTGTTTTACGATATGGTGGAGATTTCAAAGAAAGACCATCAGATTATGATTTCTGTGGAAATGGAATTGTTTTCGCAGATAGAACAATAACACCAAAGATGCAAGAAATTAAATATTGTTATCAGTATATTGATTTTGATATTAATGAGAGAATCGTCACCATTACTAATCGTTATCTATTTACAAACTTAAATCAATTTAATTTTAGTATTGAATTATATTGTGATGGAAAATTAAAGGAACATGTACGTAAAGTAATTGAATTAAAACCTGATGAAACAACTGTAATTGATAATCCATTTAATAATATAGACAATCATCATAGATGTCACGTTGTAGTAAGAGTCTATGATGAAAAGAATCATGAAATAGCTCATGATCAATATTTATATCCATATCATCAACAAATGACACATGCACATTCAAAAGTATCTGTCATTGAAGATTATCTCAATATTGGTGTAGTAGGAAATGGGTTTGCGATTAAATTCGCTAAAAATAAAGGATTAACTTCTATGAAATATGATGATGAAGAAATGATCAGAGTTATGCCTAGACCTCAATTCTTTAGAGCTTCTACAAATAATGATGTAGAAAATAAATATGGTTATAGATATGCAGCGTGGTTACCAGCGAGTATGTTTGCAATAGTAAAATTTGTTAAAATTGTGAGAAATGAAGAGTCATGTGAGGTTCATTTTGATTATCAGTTACCTAATCTCGGAGAAGAAAATGTTCATGTTATCTATACAGTTTATGGTGATGGTGAAGTTGTTATTGATATGTCTTATATGCCATCAAGCAAATATATTGAAATGCCAGCATTTGGTATGATGTTTAATCTATATAGAGAATATGATCATGTGAAGTATTTAGGTTTTGGACCAGAGGAAAACTATATTGATAGAAATAAAGGGGCTTTATTAGGAGAATATGAATATGATGTTTTAGAAAATGTAACACCTTATTTATATCCTCAAGAATGTGGAAATAGAACAAAAGTCAATCATATTATCATAAGTAATGGTAAAAACGATTTCATAATTAAAGGAGAAGATTTAGAGTTTTCTGCTTTACCATATACTCCTTTTGAATTAGAAAATGTTAAACATCAAGATGAATTACCAGTACCTTATCAAACAGTTGTTTGTGTTTATGAAAAACAAATGGGTATTGCTGGTGATGATACTTGGGGAGCAAGAACACATGACGAATTCTTATTATCGAATAATGAAAAACATCACTTACGTTTATCTATTAAGGGAAAATAAAGAAAATGAAAAACAAATATACAGTACTTTTGTGCCAATATGGCTTTTGGTACTGTCATTTTAATATAAAAATCATTTAGTGTATAAAATAGAAAGTAATAAGTTTAATTTTATATAAAAAAGTCTAATTTCATTCAGTTTTTAATATTAGTGTATAACTTTTCTGGGTTTAACAGATCAATATAATGAAAACAATAATTTCATAATGGAAGATAGTATAAAAAAATATATTTTAGTCAATTTGATACAAAAAAACTATCAATGTATTATAAAAATGGATAGAAAAGGAGAAAGTCATGAAAACAAACAAAGAGAAAATTTTTGATTATATTGTTGATTATTCAAAAGAATTTAAAACTTTAGAAGATGATACTCCTAAGTTTGATACGAGATTTCTATCTGAAAAATTGAATATGCAAAGAACAAATATTTCTAGTGTATTGAATCAATTAGTAGAAGAGGGTAAATTATCAAAAACAAATGGGCGCCCTGTAATGTTTTATCTATCGGATGAACAAAACACTGAACTTGATAATCTATCTTTCAGTAACATCATTGGTTCAGATTTAAGTTTAAAAGAAACACTACAATTAACCAAAGCAGCGATTACGTATCCTATACGTATTCCTCATGTTTTGTATATTGGTGAAAAAGGTGTGGGGGTTAAAACGATAAGTGAAAAAGTATTTGACTTCGCATGTTCACAAAGAATTCTAAAAAAGAATTCTGCTTTTAAAGTGATTGACTGTTTACATTTTGATAAAAATCAAATGAATGAAAGGAGTTTTTGGCAAAAAAATTTTGAGAGTATCAAAGATGGATTACTACTTGTAAAGAATGCAGATAAAATATCAATAAACATGATTACAGATATTTCTAACATGTTAATAGAAAAAAAAGAATTGAAATTTATACTAATAGTCCATGTAAAAAATGCTGATTCAATAAGTATATTTAAAGATTATTTCAATTTTATTGTTAATATACCTCCCTTAGAAAAAAGAACGTTAGAAGAGCGTTATCAGTTTATTGAAAAATTTTTTAAAGAAGAAGCATTAAAATTAGAAAAAAATATTGAAGTAAACTATGGATTAATGCAATGTTTAATGCTTTATCCATGTATTGATAATCTCATTGAATTAAAAAGCAATATTCGATTTGGTGTTGCAAATGCATTGGTAAGATTTAAAAGAAATAAAACAATTGTACTTGAATTAAGTGATCTTCCAGCAAGTGTTAGAAAAGGTCTGTTATTAATTAGAGACAAAATTCACGAAATTGATCAAGTCCTAGAAAAAAATGTAAATTATATATTTACAAAAGAGCAAACATTACAATCTAGAAGTAAAAAAAATGATACAGACATATATCAAAAAATAGATTTTGATTATAAAGCTTTAGGTCAAATAACGGTTTTAAAGGATGCTGAGGAATTTGTGTTTGCAAATATTGAACATAATTTAAATGAATATTTGAATAAGATAACTGAAAATAGAGATGGTGAAAAAATCAAAACAATAGTTTCAGAAAAGCTTTATCAGATAACAAATGAGTTCATCCAAACAGCTAGCATAAAATTCAATAGAGTATATTCAAATAAAGCTTTCCTCGGAATATGCTTACATTTCAATAATGCAATCATTTCTAATAGAACGAAACAAAGAATATCTAATGAAAAAGTTATGAGTATTATCGAACAGTATGATGAGGAATACTTATATTCTAGAAAGTTTATAAAAAAGCTTCAAGATGAATTTAATGTAAAATTTTCGTTAGATGAAAGTGTTCTACTTACATTACTTATAGCCAATGACAAAAATCATATATCTAAAAATAGAGAAGTCATAACACTAATTATAATGCACGGAGATAATACAGCCACATCTATATCTAAAGTCGTAAAGAAATTAATGCCAATTAATAATTTACAGGCATTTGATTTATCGTTGGATGATGATATTGAAACATCTTATGAACTATTGAAAAAGAAAATAATAGATGTTAATCAGGGTAGTGGAATATTAGCTTTATATGATATGGGTTCCATACAAGTTATGTTGAATTCTATTAAAGATGAAACTGGAATTGATATCAAATCTATTGAAGTTCCTATTCCTTTACTCGCAATAAGTGCCTGTAAAAGTAGTGAAGAGGGAAAAAGTCTAGAAGATATATATCAGCATTTAGCTAATGAATATTCTGGATTTGCTTATTCGAGAATGCAAAGTAAAGATATCGTAATTGTTCTTTCATCAGTTCATGAGAATAATAGTGATAGTATAAAAAGGTATCTTCAAACACTAGAAGATTATCGTGATTATCAAATATTAGCTTTTAATATAACTGATAAACAAAATCTAATAGATAAAATAAATGAAGTTCAAATAAAAGGAAATGTTGTTGGAATCGTTGGTACATATAATCCAGATATATTTAATCTCAAATATGTTGATTATAGTCATCTACCAAATGTACATACAATCCATGAATTATTTGCAGAAACGAAAGATGATTTTGATGTGTTAGATTATCTTGTTGAACAATTTGATATATTTAAAAAAGATGAACTTAATCAAACTCTTATTCCGTTTATTGAATCTCTTCAAAAAATATTTCATATGTCATTTTCGGAGGATACAAGACTTGGATTATTAATACATATGGGGTGTTTGATAGATCGTCTTCAAAAAAAATATGCGTCAAGTGTAAATTTTAATATAAATACTATTAAAGAGAAATATTCAAAAGAATATGGATTAGTAAGTCAATCACTTTATCCATTAGAAGAAGGTTATAATGTTAAGCTTAGTGATGGTGATAAAGCCACAATTATAGAAATAATAATTAATTCAAAAAAGGAGAAATAATGATGACTAAAGAAGAAGCAACAATGATAGGTTTTGAAATCGTAGCATACTCTGGTGATGCAAGAAGCAAGTTATTATTAGCAATTGAAAAAGCTAAAACAAAACAATTCAATGAATGCCAAGCACTTATTGATCAAGCTAATGAGTGTTTAAATGATGCACATAGAGCTCAAACTGAGTTATTGCAATTAGAAGCACGAGGAGAAAGCATAGAAATAGGTTTTATTACTGTTCATGCACAGGATCATCTCATGACAACTATTTTATTAAAAGATATTGTCAAAAACTTAATGGATATTTACAAATAGGAGAGTAAAATGGAAACACTAATATTAAAAATTGAAAAATTCAAACCTATGTTTGAAAAAGTATCTAGAAATAAATATTTAAAAGCAATTCGTGATGGGTTCATGTCTGCCATGCCTGTTGTACTTTTCTCAAGTATTTTCATGTTATTAGCTTACGTACCTAATATTTTTGGATTCTACTGGTCTAAAGAAATAGAAGCAATGATTTTAAAACCATATAATTATTCAATGGGAATATTAGGGTTATTAGTAGCTGGAACAACTGCAAAAAATTTAACAGATAGTTTAAATAGAGATATGCCCGTTAATAGACAAATCAATAATATTTCAACTTTAATGGCAGGAATTGTTGGATTCTTAGTTGTTGGAGTTGATTCAATAGAAGGTGGTTTTTCTAGTGGGTATATGGGATCTAAAGGTTTATTAACAGCCTTTGTAGTCGCATTCTTTGTTTGTAATGTTTATAAGTTCTGTGTGAAACGTAACATTACAATTCATATGCCAGAAGAAGTACCTCCAAACATTTCTCAAACTTTTGCTGACGTTATTCCATTTGGAGTTTCAATTATACTGTTAGCGTTATTTGATATTGTTTTTAGAAATATTGCTGGAATGTGCTTTGCACAAGCAGTTATTGAAGTTTTTAAACCATTATTTACTGCAGCAGACGGTTATATTGGATTAGCAATTATTTATGGAGCAATGTCTTTATTCTGGTTTGTAGGTATTCAAGGACCTTCAATCGTAGAACCAGCAGTTGCTGCTATCTATTATGTGAATATTGCAAATAATCTAGAATTAGTACAAGCTGGAAAACATGCTGCAAATATCTTAACTCCAGGTGTTCAACAATTCGTTGCAACATTAGGTGGAACAGGAGCAACTTTAATCGTCACATTAATGTTTGCGTTTATGGCAAAATCTAAAGAATTAAGAGCAGTAGGTAAAGCAAGTTCAATTCCTGTCTTATTTGGTGTTAATGAACCAATTTTATTTGGTGCTCCTTTAATCTTAAATCCAATCTTCTTTATACCATTTATTGCAGCACCAATCTTAAATATATGGATGTTTAAAGCATTTGTAGATTTCTTAGGTATGAATAGTTTCCAATACATTTTACCATGGACAACACCTGCTCCTTTAGGAATTGTATTAGGTTGTGGAATTTCATTATTATCTATCATTTTTGCAGTATTAGTTTTAGTTGTGGACTTTGTTTTATATTATCCATTTTTTATGGTCTATGATAAACAAAAATGTGAAGAAGAAGCTTTAAAAGGTGGTTATGTAAAAGAAGAATTAGAATCTGTTGATGTAGAATCAGATGTTGTTAATGAAAAGCGTGTGCTTGTTTTATGCGCTGGTGGTGGAACTAGTGGTTTATTAGCTAATGCTCTATTAAAAGGAGCAGAAGAAAAAGGTATCAAAATGATTACTGCTGCAGGATCTTACGGTGCTCATTATGATATGCTAAAAGATTATGATTTGGTTATATTAGCTCCTCAAGTTGCAAACTATTATGAAGATTTAAAGAAAGATACAGATCGTTTAGGAATAAAATCAGCTGCTTGTGAAGGTAAAAAATATATTGAATTAACACGTAATCCACAAAAAGCGTTAGAATTTGTATTCTCAATTTTAGATGAAAATAATGAGTAAGAGAGGAATTTATTATGAAATTTAGTGAAGATTTTGTATTTGGTGCGGCAACAGCTGCCTACCAATGTGAAGGATGTACTCAAAGTCATGGTAAAGGAAAAGTAGCTTGGGATGATTATCTAGAAAAGCAAGGCCGTTTTTCTCCTGAACCAGCTAGTGATTTTTATCATAAATATCCAGTTGACTTAAAATTATGTAATCAATTTGGTATTAATGGTATTCGCATTTCTATTGCTTGGTCAAGAATCTTTCCTGAAGGAAAAGGTAAAATTAATGATGAAGGTGTTCAATTCTATCATAAATTATTTCAAGAGTGTCATAAAAATGGTGTTGAACCTTATGTTACATTACATCATTTTGATACACCAGATGCTTTACACAAGGAAGGAGATTTCATAAATAGAAATACAATAGAAGCTTTTGTTGAATATGCAAAATTCTGTTTTGAAGAATATAAAGATGAAGTTTCTTATTGGTTTACATTTAATGAAGTATGGCCTATAGCTACAAATCAATATATTGAAGGAACTTTTCCTCCATGCATAACTTTTGATATAACAAAAGCAGTAGCTTCAATGCATGGAATGATGGTTGCTCATGCTAAAGCTGTAAATATCTATAAAGAAAAAGGATATTCTGGAAAAATTGGAATTATTCATTCTTTGGATACAAAGTATCCACTTGATGAAAATGATGAAAGAGATATTTTGGCAGCTAAAAAAGATGATGTATTAGCTAATCAATTCTTATTAGATGCAACATTTTTAGGTTATTATAGCAATGAAACCTTAGATATTATTCAAGAACTTGTTGAATTAAACGGTGGAACTTTTAACTATGATCAAAAAGACATTGAAGAAATGAAGAAAGCAGCTAGTCAAATTGATTATTTAGGAATGAATAATTATCAAAGCAATTTCGTTAGACATTATGAAGGAGAAAATGAAATTCATCATAATGGAACAGGGGAAAAAGGAACGAAAAAATTTAAATTAAAAGGTGTTGGAGAAAGAGTCATTAAAGAAGGGATTCCTACAACAGATTGGGATTGGTTGATTATTCCTGAAGGTATGTATGATATGGTTAAACGTATCAAAAATCAATATCCAAATTATAAAGCAATTTATATAACTGAAAATGGTATGGGTTATAAAGATACATTTGAAGAAAATAATGTGATTGATGATGAACCTAGAATTGATTATATTAAACAACATTTGCAATGGCTATTAAAAGCAATTGAAGAAGGTGTTAATGTAAAAGGTTATTTTGTTTGGTCATTAATGGATATGTTTTCTTGGTCAAATGGTTACAACAAGAGATATGGATTATTCTATGTCGATTATGAAACTCAAGAACGTTTTCCTAAAGCATCAGCATATTGGTATAAAAGAGTTATTAAACATAGAGAGGTATAGAAATGAAATACAAAGGAGTTATCTTTGATTTTAATGGCACATTATTTTTTGATAATGACAAGCACATTAAAGCATGGGGTGCGATATCTCAATTAATAAGAGGTTATGGTATAAGTGATCAAGAACTTCATGAGCATTTTAATGGTGTTCCTAATAAAGAAATCATTCAATATTTATTTAATGGAGAATGTGATGATGAAATGATTAATAAATACTCTTTATTGAAAGAAGAATATTATCGTAAATATTGTCAGGAAGATGTTGAATCTTTCCATCTTGTAGAGGGTGTTGAACAATATTTTAATGATTTAAGCAAAAGAAACATTCCTTTTACTATTGCAAGTGCATCCATTAAAGAAAACATTGACTTTTTTGTAGAATCATTTCATCTAGATAATTGGATTAATCCTAAAAATATTGTTTATGATGATGGAACTTATAAAAATAAAATAGCAATGTTTGAAAAGGCATCAGAAATTTTAAATATTGAATTAAAAGAATGTTTAATTTTTGAAGATTCTATTAGTGGAATCAAAAATGCTTATCGTGCAGGATGTCCTCATATTATTGTTATAGACTCTGCGAATAAAAAAGAAGAATATCAAGATTTACCTGGTGTCATTAAAGTAATAGATAATTTTGTAGAATTAGAATCTTTATAGACCTCATCGTTAAAGTTCATTTAAAGTCATCTATATGAATAAGCATTCATTGATGACTTTTTATACATAAAATATGTTTTAAAGGAGAAAGAGAATGAATACTAAAATAAATCAATTAATCAATTATGGTTTGGAAAATCAAATGATTTCTTTATATGACGTGGATTATTCAATAAATATGTTACTTGATTTGTTTAAACTAGATTGTTTTGAAAGAACAACAGTCGAAAAAATTGATTATTATTTACTAATTGAAGATATGCTTGATTATGCTGTAAAAGTAGGATTGATAGAAGATAATATCACAGAAAGAGATTTGTTTGATACAAAAATAATGAATTGTATTATGCCAAGACCTAGTGAAGTTGTTAATAAGTTTTATCAGATATATGATGAGAACAAACAAAAAGCGACACAATATTTTTATGATTTATCAATTCATTCAAATTATATTAGAAAAGCGAGAACTGATAAAAATATTAAATTTTCCCATTATTACAAATATGGAGATATTCAGATATCAATTAACTTATCAAAACCCGAAAAAGATCCTAAAGAAATAGCAAAAGCTAAACTTGCGAAAAGTACAGGATATCCTAAATGTTTATTGTGTAAAGAGAATGTTGGATATGCAGGGAATATGAATCATCCCGCTAGACAAACACATAGAATAATACCTCTTGATTTGAATGGAAAAACGTATAATTTTCAATACTCACCTTATGTTTATTATAATGAGCATTGTATTATTTTTAATAATGAACATGTTCCAATGGTCATAAACAGACAAACATTTGAGAATTTATTTACTTTCATTGAAAAATTTCCTCATTATATGATAGGAAGTAATGCGGATTTACCTATTGTAGGAGGTTCTATACTTACTCATGATCATTATCAAGGTGGTAGACATAGATTCCCAATGCAGGATGCATCGGTTATTAAGGAAATTGAAATTAAAGGATATGAAAATATAAAAGTACAAATGTTGAATTGGCCTTTATCTACATTAAGACTTACAGCTGATGACAAAGAAGTTCTTGTTGATCTATCAGACAAGATATTAAATTATTGGATAAATTATGATGATGTTTCATGTGATATTCTTTCACATACAAATGATGTAAGACATAATACAGTAACACCAATTGCAAGAATGGATAATAATCGTTATCAAATAGATATTGTATTAAGAAATAATCGAACAAACGATGAACATCCTTTGGGTATATTTCATCCACATGCTAAGCACCATCATATTAAGAAAGAAAATATTGGTTTAATTGAAGTCATGGGATTAGCTGTTTTACCTGCTAGATTAAAAGATGAATTAGAATGTTTGAAATTATGTTTGTTAAAAAAGAAATGTATTGATGATTTGGAGAGTTTAAAAAAGCATAAAGAATGGTTTGAATATTTACAAACTTTAGAATTTGATGAGCAATCTATAGATGAGTTTATTGAAAAAGAAGTTACAAAAAAATTTGTTAGTGTATTAGAAAATGTAGGAGTTTATAAGATGAATCAGAAAGGAATAGAAGGATTTACTCGTTTTGTAGATTCTTTGAGTAAATAGTATGATTGAGATTATAGAGAATGTATCTAGAGGTATAGACATTATCTCAATGAGAAATGAAAATATTGAAATACAAGTGACTAATTATGGTTGCACGATATTAAAAATGATTGTCAAAGATAAACATGGAGAAAAAAGAGATGTCGTATTAGGATTCCCTAGTATTGATGATTATAAAAAAAAGACGGCAGTTATCTAGGTGCTTTAGTTGGTAGAGTGGCAAATCGTATAGGAAATGGGAAATTTACATTGAATAATGAGATATTCTCTTTAGAAAAAAATAACGGTTCAAATACATTACATGGGGGAATTGAAGGATTTTCATATAAAACATTCACATATGAGATAAGAGAAAATGAAATTGTTTTTCATTATTTCTCTCAAGATGGAGAAGAAGGATTCCCTGGTAATTTAAACTTTCATGCAACATATATTCTTTTAAATAATGGATTAAAAATTAAATATCATGCAACCACTGATAAAGATACGATTATTAATATTACTAATCATTCCTATTTTAATTTAAGTGGAGAGCCATGTAATATTGATGAACATGAGTTAATGATTAAAGCTGATAAAATGGCATGTATAGATGATGAAGGTTTGTATAATGGTGAAATGAGAAGTGTATGCGGTACGCCATTTAACTTTAATGCGCCTACATTGATAAAGAATAGTATATATCAAGATAATGATCAATTAAAGATAGGAAAAGGATATAATCATCCTTTTATATTTAGTACAAATAAAGATCAAGTCAAATTATATTATAAAGAAACAGGAATTGAACTAACTGTATCAACATCATTACCTCAAACACAAGTTTACACTGTCAATTATCTTTCTGGACAATTAGGTAAGTATGGTAAGTGTATGCATCAAAGAGATGCAATATGTATAGAAACACAAAATATGCCAGATAGTATAAATAAAGAAGAAAATCCAACGGTAATTTTAAGGAAAGGAGAAATGTATGATGAAGTGACTTCATATACATTTAAAATAAAATGATGAAAGCAAGTGAAATTAAGGAAAACTTATTAAATAATAGATATGATAATATGTTTATTGATTTATATGAAGATGAATCATTGATTACTTATCAAAATAATAGATATACAAAAGCAATTGAAGAGTTTATAAAATTATATGATGATCAAGATATTGAAATATATAGCGTAGCTGGAAGAAGTGAAGTGGGAGGAAATCATACTGACCATCAGCATGGTTGTGTATTAGCAACTTCAATTAATTTAGATGCTATAGCAATGGTAACGCCACAAAAAGATATTGTTAAAATTGTTTCTGATGATCTAGATATAGATGAAATTAATATTAACGATTTATCAAAAAGAGATGATGAAGAAGGAACTTCAGAATCTTTAATTAGAGGAGTTTTATCAAAACTTAAAGAAATGGGTTATAAAATAGGTGGATTTAAAGCATTTGTAACAAGCGATGTTTTAATGGGAGCTGGATTATCATCATCAGCAGCTTTTGAAGGATTGATTGGTACTATTGTTTCTGGGTTATATAATGCTATGGAAATAGATATGGTAACAATTGCTAAAGTAGGACAATATGCAGAAAATGTTTATTTTGGTAAACCATGTGGATTAATGGATCAATGTGCTTGTGCAGTAGGTGGATTAATTAGTATTGACTTTAATGATACAGCAAATCCAATTGTTAATCATGTTGATGTTGATTTTTCTAAATTTAATCATAGTTTATGTATTGTTGATACAAAAGGATCTCATGCTGATTTAACTGATGAATACGCAGCTATACCAATTGAAATGAAAAAAGTAGCTAAATTTTTTGATAAAGAAGTTCTAAGAGAAGTTGATGAAAATGAGTTTTATGAAAATATTTCTGATATTAGAGAGGCATGTGGAGATAGAGCAGTATTACGTGCACTACATTTCTTTAATGAAAATAAACGTGTTGAAAAATTAGTGAATGCTTTAACGGATAATGATTTTGATATGTTTAAAAAATATATTAAAGAATCAGGAGATTCAAGTTATAAGTATCTTCAAAATGTATATTCAAATAAAGATCCACATAATCAAGCAGTTTCATTAGCGTTGGCTGTGTCTGAAGTGGTTTTGAAAAATCATGGAGTTTGTAGAGTTCATGGTGGTGGATTTGCTGGTACGATTCAAGCATTTGTTGAAGATAATTATGTTGAAAAATACAAAAATGAAATTGAAAAGATTTTTGGTAAAGGGTCTTGTCATGTATTAAAAATAAGAAAATATGGTGGAACAAAAGTATTAGGATAAAAGGAGAATATAAAATGAATGTATTAGTTACTGGTGGTGCAGGATATATTGGCAGTCATATTTGTGTTGAGTTACTTCAAGCAGGGCATGATGTGGTTGTTATTGATGATTTTTCTAATTCTAAACCAGAAGTATTAAATTATATTAAACAGCTAACAGGTAAAAAAGTTAAGTTTTATGAGTTTAATGTTCTTGATGAAGAAAAAATGGATGATGTATTTGTAAATAATAAAATTGATTCAATTATTCATTGTGCAGCTTTTAAAGCTGTAGGAGAATCAATGGTAAAACCTATAGAATATTATACTAATAATCTCATGTCTACATTGGTAGTTGCAAAAATGATGAAAAAGTACAATGTTAATAATATTGTATTTTCTTCAAGTGCTACTGTATACGGAGATCCTGAAATAGTACCACTCACTGAAGATTGTCAATTAGGAGAGACAACAAATCCTTATGGCACAAGTAAGGCTATGATGGAAAGAATATTGACTGATGTTCAAAAGGCATGCCCTCATATGTCTGTAACTTTATTAAGATACTTTAATCCTATTGGGGCACATGAAAGTGGTTTATTAGGGGAGGATCCTAAAGGGATTCCTAATAATCTAATGCCATATATAATGAAAGTAGCAACAGGAGAATTAAAATGTTTAGGAGTATTTGGTAATGATTATGATACTCCAGATGGAACAGGTGTACGTGATTATATTCATGTTGTTGATTTAGCGAAAGGGCACGTATTAGCAATCGAAAAATATGCGAAACCTGGTGTCCATATTTGTAATTTAGGAACTGGAAAAGGGTATAGTGTATTAGAAATAGTTGGAGCATTCGAAAGAGTAAATGGGGTCAAAATCCCATATGTAATTAAAGATAGAAGACCTGGAGATATAGCAACATGTTATGCTGATCCATCAAGAGCAAAGGAACAACTTGGCTGGGTTGCTACTCGAGGGATAGATGAAATGTGTAGAGATTCTTGGAATTATGCAAAAAAGCATATTAAATAATTAAATTGCTTGTGATAAAAATAAATTAGAAACGAAAAATGAGATTGGTAAAAATTTATTGAGAATTATCCTTCAATCATGAGAGTACTCTGTATTCAATCATAATCTAACAATGTATGGTTCATAATGGTAAGTTAAGCGATTTATATGATATTTTTGGGAACAAAAAAGTGATTAGCTAATTCAGCTTATCAATTAGTTGATATAAACTAATACTTTAATAATCTGTGTAGTAAAAATACTATCAATGTCAGTAAGAACTGATATCGATAGTATTTTTAGATAAATATTTTTATACTATTCAAAAAATTCTGTAAGCGTAAAATGAAAAAGCCCTATTATCAATCAACGACATTGATTATAATTAGAGCTGTAATAAATTGACAATTTATATATGTATGATTTACAGGACACGACTAAAAGATCGTATCTCTACGATTTTTTAGTCAGATATGTATTATCAGGCAATTCTTTTGACCATGGCATATAATTATCAAGGGCTTCTTCATCATTGATATCTATTTCTGTCAATGATGACAAAAGATAGTTAAAATATTCATAGGGATTGAGATTGTTTAGCTTTGCAGTTTCTATAAGTGAATATAAGGCAGCGCTTGTCTGTGCTCCCTGAACCGTATTGGTAAACAGCCAGTTGCGTCTGTTATGTGCTACAGAGCATAACGTCTGCCTACACAGAATGGGCGTATCGCATTTTCTGCTCGGTTGTTTGATATCTCTATTCTCCCATCTTCAAGGTAGACTCTTAGTTTTTCTTCCTGGTTGATGCTGTATTTTAGTGCTTCACTTAACTTTGTTTTATCCACTGCAACTTTTGCACATTCCTTGACTGTTTAGCAGTCAATGTTTCCAAAGCTAATAGCACGATTGCTTTTAAAAACGGTTTTAGTTTGGATAAGACCTATGATACAAAAGCAGTAGCTGTCAGTGTGGATGATCTAGAAATTACTGGAAGTAAAGGAAAAATCAGCTTTACCTATGAGAAAAAAGTCGGCAATACATGGGAAGCAATGCAGGAAGCACCAACTGGCGCAGGAACATACCGTGTAACAGCTTCATTAGCTGGGGATAATAATTATAAATCTGCTGTTTCTCAGCCGTTGGAATTTACGATTGATAAAGCAGATACTGTTCTGGAATTTACAGTAAATGATTTAGATAAGGTCTATGATGGTAAAACGATGGTTGCTCCAACAAATCAGGTGGGTAACAGTCACGTCAGAGTATTGAGCTGGTATCAGTTGAGTGAAGATGGACAATGGGCAAAGCTTGAAAAAGCACCAGTAGATGCAGGAAGCTATAAAGTCGTTGCCAGTGTAGAAGCAGATGATAATTATAATGGTGCAGAAATAGAAATGGAATTTGAAATCACGAAAGCTCAACCATCTCATACATTGCCAACGGATTTGGTTATTAAACAAGGAGAATCTTTATCAACTCTTGGTCTTCCAGATGGATTCACATGGAAAGATGATACACAAACAGCGAATACATTAGGAACTCAAACATTCAAAGCAGTATTCACACCGGAAGATACAACAAATTATCAGACAGTCGAAGTTGATATTAATGTAGATGTTGTTCCTACTTTTATATTAGTCAATCATGTACCAACTATCAGTGCAGATGATAAAGTGGTCACTGTGGGTGATAAATTTGAGCTTATGAAAGATGTAACAGCTTTTGATAAAGAGGATGGAGATCTTACGAATAAAGTAAAAGTTATCAACAGTCATGTAGATACTTCTAAGGCTGGCACATATGAAGTGACTTACAAAGTCGTAGATAGTCAAGGGGCAAGCGCTACAAAGACGATTACTGTGACAGTTAAGGAAAAGACAGATTCGCAGACATCAAATAATGGAAGTAGTGGAACAGATCAAACAAATCAGAATGATAAGACACAGACAGCAATTCAAACTGATGATTATACAAATATTTATGTAAGGTCTGTATTGTCAATCTTATCAGCTTTAGGCATTGTATGGACCGTCATATTTAAGCGAAGAAAAAAAGACAATAAAACAATTTAATAAATTTGATTTATAGCCTGTACGATGATGTCGATACAGGCTATTGTTATGTATAAAGTTAAGTTTTGATATAGTATAGATGTTATTGATAAAATGAATTATAAAATAAAGAGATGATGGGAAACCATAATACATTCAAGAAATTCATTAATAGTCTAAAGCATTGTATT
Source organism: Clostridium sp. C1 (assembly GCF_018223625.1). NCBI lineage: Bacteria > Bacillati > Bacillota > Clostridia > Eubacteriales > Clostridiaceae > Clostridium > Clostridium sp. C1. The sequence continues at coordinate 62,772 of NZ_CP073631.1, forward strand.
TTGAGACATTATTAGAAATTTTAGTCTCTTTTTATATGCTTGTATCTTTATGTGGCACTTGGATTTGGAATGGCTAATGTTGGAAGAACATTTGAGTCCATTTGCGAATATGTGTGATTTATCATATGGGTATTGGGTGGCTTGTTATCTGATGTTTAAAAGAAAGAAATTAGGATATGCTTTTGATGTTATGTGAAATCATATTGATTTTTGGATAAATAGTGCATTCACAATCTGGGGAGTGTATAATGGAGATATAAGATTTCGTAATCTTTTAAAAAAGAAAAGTGAGGAATAAAATATGCGAATGGTTGATTTGATTGAAAAGAAAAAAGATGGATTCAAACATACTCCAGAAGAGATTCACTTTATTGTAGCAGGTTATACAAAAGGTGATATACCTGATTATCAGATGAGTGCATGGTTGATGGCCGTTTGTTTTCAAGGCTTAGATAAAGAAGAAACAGCTATTTTAACCAAAGAAATGATGCATAGTGGTGATGTCATTGATTTAAGTCGTATTCAAGGAATCAAAGTTGATAAACATAGCACTGGCGGTGTTGGTGATAAAACATCTTTGGTTTTAGGACCGATTGTGGCAGCCTGTGGAGTACCAGTAGCTAAAATGAGCGGAAGAGGATTAGGACATACTGGTGGAACATTGGATAAATTAGAATCTATACCGGGACTTCATATTATGATTGATGAAGAAGATTTTGTGAAGCAGGTTAATGATTGTGGATTGGCTATTATTGGACAGAGTGGGCATTTGGATCCTGCCGATAAAAAAATGTATGCCTTACGTGATGTTACCGCAACTGTTTCCTGTATTCCATTAATTGCATCTTCTATCATGTCAAAAAAACTGGCGGCCGGCAGTGATGCGATATTGTTAGATGTCAAATATGGTGATGGTGCCTTTATGAATACCATTGAAGAAGCTAAAGAATTGGCACGTACAATGATTGAAATTGGTGATTCGCTAGGCAAAGATACCAGAGCAACCATTTCTAATATGAGTCAGCCGTTAGGTTATGCTATTGGAAATAGTCTGGAAGTCAAAGAAGCTATTGATACTTTAAATGGCCATGGACCAGAAGATTTATTAGAGCTTTGTTTGCAGGCCGGAAGTCATATGTTAATTCAGGCTCAAAAAACTGATTCTCTCATTACTGCAAGAAAAATGCTTGAAGATGCTATTGAAAGTAAAAAAGCACTTCGTACATTATGTGCTATGGTCAAAGCTCAAGGTGGCGATGATGCCTTTATCAGACATCCAGAAATGTTTCCTAAAGCAAAAGAAGTGATTCCTGTTTATAGTCAGATAACAGGATATGTTAAGGATTTAAAGGCAAAACCACTAGGAATTGTCAGCATGAAACTAGGTGGTGGACGTGAAACAACGGACGATGAGATTGATTATAGCGTTGGCTTGATCTTGCATAAAAAAATAGGTGATTTTGTCAAAAAAGGGGATGTATTAGTGGAAGTTCATACAAATACTGGACTTTCTAAAGAATTACAAAAAGATATTTTGGATGCCTATGAGTTTTCAAATGAATTTGTAAATAAACCTATATTGATTGATGAAGTTTTATCATAATTATTTTCAAAAAATGATATTTTTATATCTGATATCAAAATTTGATGTATAATGATAATCGGTGGTGAAATTATGGGAAAATTTTTATTTTTTGATATTGATGGGACATTAGTAGGCAAATCTAAAATGGTCACAGAGAAAACAAAATGGGCTATTCAACAGGCAAGACAAAATGGACATCGTGCATTTTTATGTACGGGTCGTGCTCCTACTTCTATTGTAGGAGATATCAAGAATATTAAGTTTGATGGGGCAATTTGTAGTGCTGGTGGATTTGTGATTGTTGATGGTGAGTATATATTTGAAAATTTTATGAATCAGTATATCTTATCAGAAGTCATGACTTTATTTATCAATAATCATATTTTGTTTACATTGGAAACGAAAAAAGCTTTATATCAGACACCTGGTGTCAATGAGTTCTTTGATCAAAAACATCAAAAAGACTGTGAAAATAACTTAGAATTAATGCGTTTTTTCCAGTTAAGACGTATGGGGGAAAATCGTTTACCTATCAAAGATTTTAATATTTTAACTACAGGTGTTACAAAGGTTTGTTTTATTGCACCAAATAAACAAAGCTTTTATGATTGTGTACCATTTTTAGAAGAATTCTTTAATATTGTGACTTTTTCTAAAGAAGAAGATGATTTTATTAATGGAGAAATTATATTAAAATATTGTACAAAAGCAGATGGTATTTTAAAAGTGGTTAATCATTTTCATGGTCAAATGAAAGATACTGTTGGTTTTGGTGATAGTATGAATGATTATCAGATGCTTCAAGAAGTCGAAACAGGTGTTGTTTATGAAGGAGCATCAGATAATTTAAAAGCGTTAGGAAAATATTTCTTTACTGATCCAGATCAAGATGGTATTTATAAGGTTATGAAAGAAATGGATTTAATAGGATAATACAATATCAGGCTTGAATGGAATCAAGCCTTTTTCAATGAAAAAAATTTGTCATTTTTTTCTTTGAAATAAGCTTTTTTATGATAAAAATGATTTAATCCTTAGAAAAATAAGTATTTCATCATTATTTTTGATACAATCATTATGTCTTCTATCTATTTGAGAAAAAAACACGTTTTTTGATAAAAAAGGATTATAATAAAATTATCAAATAAGGAGGCTTCTTTATGGACATTGTTTTATCAAGAATTTTAAAATATTTAAATGGTTGTTTAGATGATGATCATATGTATCGTATTGGATTGTTTATTGTTCATCATTATGTTGAGATGGAAGATTATTCTTTACAAAGAGTGATGGATGAAGGTGGTTTTCAAGAAGATGAGATTTTAGATTTTTGTCGACATTTAGGTTTTCAGACTTATGAAGAATTTCAAAGTGAATTAGTAGCCGATTATATGTTACGTGTATCACAGATTCGTGCACGTATGTTAGGTGTTTCTGCTTCACAGTTGATTGGACAATTAGATGCTTCTTATGATAAAGATGCATTTATCAAAGAACTTGAGCAAATTTGTGAATTGATTTTCAAAAAGAAACGTGTCATTATCATTGGTGCATTATATCCAACAAGTATTGCGGTTGAATTTCAAACAGACTTTATTACTTTTGGTAAAGAAGTGATTCAATATCATCATTTTGTGAAAGATTTTCAATTTCAAAAAGATGATGTTGTGATTTTTATTAGTGCAACAGGAAGAACTTTGCATGATTATTTAAAAGAAAGTGCCGATCAAAACATTCATGATGCTAAGATTGTTTTATTAACACAGAATGTGAAATATAAAAAGAAAAATGATTTAGGGGCAGATTATGTGGTACAGGTACCGGGACGTTTTGATGGAATTCAGTTTAATTATCAGATCATGATGATTTTTGATATTTTACGTATTTATTATTATACAAAATATTATATTTAAGGAGTATGCAAATGGATGTAAAAGCAATTATGTGTGATGTTGATGGAACATTATTAAATAGTCAAGGAATTGTTTCACCAATGACAGTAGAAATGATTAAAAAAGCAAGAGAAAAAGGAATTTTATTTGGTTTATCCACAGGTAGAGATGTGCATAGTGTCAAAACCCTTTTAAAATCATGGGGAATTGATGGATTGGTTGATGCAATTGTAGGAACTGGTGGAGCAGAAATTTATGATTATACATTGCAGGTTGAAAAATCAAGCTTTCCATTAGATGGTGCTTTGATTCAAGATGTGATTCGTCATTTTGAAGATATGAATGTCAATTTTGCGATTCCTGATCAAGGAATTTTATATGCTCCTAAAGATGATGAACATATTCAAATGTTATCAAAGGCAGATAAAGTCCCTTATCAAGTGGCCAATTTTGATGAATTTTTAAAAGAACCACGCGCAAAATTAATTATTATTTGTCATCCTGAAGATATGGATTCAGTTGTAGAAAGAAGTCAGACTTTTTCTAATGAAAAATATAAATCAGCTTCTTTGAAAACATCCAGTGAACTGTTTGAATATATGGATCCAAGAGTTACAAAAACACATGGCTTACAGGAAGTCATGGATATGCATGGCATTGATATGAAACAGCTTTGTACATTTGGTGATGCTGATAATGATTATGATATGACCCTTCATGCAGGTATTGGTGTTGTGATGGCTAATGGTAGTGAAAAAACAAAGAGTGTGGCTGATTATATTACAGATGATCATGACCATGATGGTATTGGAAAATTTATTGAAAAATATATTTTGTAAGCTTTCATTTTGATGAGAGCTTTTTTTCATGTATAATAAAACAAAGGAGTGATGGATATGAATATAGCTTTGATAGCTCATGATTCTAAAAAACAGGAAATGATTGCTTTTGTGAAAAAGCATGAAGATTTTTTTAAACAACATACGTTGTTTGCGACAGGGACAACAGGATTAAGAATTATGGAAAATACCGATTTGATGATTCATCGTTGTTTGTCTGGACCTTATGGTGGTGATCAGCAGATAGGGGGATATGTTGGTGAGGGAAAAATGGATTTTGTGATTTTTTTTAGAGATCCTTTGACAGCTCAACCCCATGAGCCTGATATTAATGCTTTGATGCGTGTTTGTGATGTCCATCAAGTTCCTCTAGCATCACACCAAAAAACAGCAGAGCTGATTATTAAAACTTTAGAAAGTGAGGGAAAATAAAATGAGGTATGAAATTCAAGGAACACCTTTTCCAGTTGTCATTTGTGAATTGGAGAAAGGTGAAAAAATGGTGAGTGATAGTGGCACAATGGCTTGGATGGATCCATGTATGACGATGGAAACAACAAGTGGTGGTATTGGTAAAGCCTTTGGAAGAATGTTTTCAGGAGAAACAATGTTTTTAAATGTCTATCAGGCAAAAGAAGCTGGTAAAATTGCTTTTGGTTCTTCATTTCCTGGTGAAATCAAAAAATATGATATAGCACCTGGTAAGGAAATTGTTGTTCAAAAATCATCTGTTTTAGCTTGTGAAGAAACGGTTGAAAGAAGTGTTTTCTTTCATAAAAAGATATCAACAGGACTTTTTGGTGGTGAAGGTTTTGTCATGAGCCGTTTATCTGGACATGGTGTTGCTTTTATTGAAATTGATGGTGCAACTGTGGAATATCAGCTAGAAGCTGGGCAAAAGCTCATTGTTGATTCAGGTAATTTGGCTTTAATGGATGCGACTTGTCAATTGACAACACAAAGTGTGCCAGGTATGAAGAATAAATTATTAGGTGGCGAAGGTTTATTTCATACAGTCATTACAGGACCAGGTCGTGTTGTTTTACAAACGATGCCGATTTCAACAATTGCTCAAAGTATTATTCCTTTTATTCCAACAGGAAAATAAATTATGATCTTCAATATCAGTGGCCGTAGCGATATCGTTGCTTTTTATAGTGACTGGTTTTTTCATCGTTTAAAAGAAGGATATGTCTATGTCAGAAATCCTTATTATCCGACACAGATTACCAAATACTTGATCAATGAAGATGTTGTAGATTGTTTTGTATTCTGTACAAAGAATCCTCGTCCCATATTATCACGTTTAGATGAATTGAAGCCTTATCCGTCTTTTTTCTATGTGACTATAACACCCTATGGTCGTCACATAGAACCTTATGTTCCTGCTTATCAAAATGTTATATCAGATATCCAAAAGCTGTCTTTACAATTAGGTAAACAAGCTGTAGGAATCAGATATGATCCTATTTTTCTCAATCAGGAATATACAATAGAAAAACATCTTTATTATTTTGAAGATATATTATCTCAATTACATGGATATTCTCATCGTTGTGTCATAAGTTTTATCGACTTATATAATAAAACCAAAAGAAATTTCCCGGGTATTCAAGAAGTATCTTTACAAGATCAAAAGACAATCGTTTCAGCTTTTGTGGAGATTGCTAAAAAGTATCAGTTTCAAATTCAAATGTGTGGCGAACCTTATGATTTTTCAATGTATGGTGTATCTTCACAAAGTTGTCTGAATGCTCCACTACTTCAAGATGTGATTGGCTATGATGTGATGCAACCTTCATCAAAACCTTTAAGGAAGCATTGTCACTGTTTTCCAAGTCGAGATATTGGAGAATATAATACTTGCCCTCATGGCTGTTTATATTGTTATGCCAATGAAAATAAGAAAAAAGTATGGCAAAATTATCATAAACATGATCCATTGTCACCCTTATTGATAGGACATGTTCATCAGAATGATGTCATTAAAGAGGCTAAACAAAAAAGTTATAAAAATAGACAATTGTCTTTGGATATATAAATCAAAAAATGCAAGATTATACCATCTTGCATTTTTAGGATAAGAGCTAATCAATAAGGAATAAAGATTTAATCTCCTCATACGATTGAATATAGCTTCTATCCATTAATAAAATGATATTTTTCGACATATAAGTTTGATACTTAGATATCGTTTATTTAAAATCTCTGACTTTGTTGATATCAGTATCAACAATCTTTGTAAAAATGGACTGTTTTTTTCTTTTTTTCATATAATAATTTGAGGTGTTTTGATGATAAAAAAAGGGTTCATTTGTTTATGTGTCTTTTTGATGTGTTTAGTAACACCGGTCTATGGTGAAGAATTAAAACTGGCACCCAATGCTGGAGCTTCTTTATTGATGGAAGCATCTTCCAGACAGGTTTTGTATGCAACCAATGAAAAAGAAAAGTTGTTTCCAGCTTCAACCACAAAAATTATGACAATGATTTTATTGTTTGAAGCAATTGAAAGAGGAAGTTTAAAATGGGATGAACAATTAACATGTAGTGCCTATGCTGCTAGTATGGGTGGAAGTCAGATTTATCTTGAAGAAGGAGAAAAGATGAGTGTGACGGACTTATTTAAAGCCATCAGCATTGCTTCAGCGAATGATGCTTGTGTTATGATAGGAGAACGTATTGCTGGGACAAATGACAATTTTGTAAAAATGATGAATGAAAAAGCGAAAGAACTGAAACTGATCAATACGCATTTTATGAATCCAACGGGTTTACATGATGATCAACATTATACATGTGCTTTGGATTTAGGAACAATGGCTGCGTATCTGATTGAAATAGGAGGAGAACGTTTATTTCAGACAACGTCGTTATATGATAGTTATATCCGTGAAGATACAGCTCATAAGTTCTGGCTGGTTAATACGAATAAACTCTTAAAATCGTATCAAGGGGCTGATGGACTAAAAACGGGTTATACAAAAGAAGCAGGTTATTGTATTGTCACAACAGCTAAACGTAATGGATTAAGATTAATTGGTATTGTGTTAAAGGAAAGTGAACCAAAAATAAGAAATCAGGAAGTTTCACAATTATTGGATTATGGTTTTTCATTATATGAAAGTGTGACGTTATTTCAAAAAAATGAAGTTATTGAAAAGATAAAGATTGACAATGCGAAAGTACCGTTAGTTGATGTTATTGCTAAAGAAGATATTCAATATATTCAAGATAAAAATAATCAAACAAAAGTGACTTATCAAATCAATTATACGAATCTTGTTCCACCTCTTAAAAAAGGTGAAACAATTGGTCATTTATTGTTGATGAGGGATCATATCAATATAGCTTCATTTGATGTGATAGTTTCTAAAGATGTTGAAGCTTTATCTTTTGTGGAAAAATGGATTAATCAATTAAAAATCTTTGTTTAAAAATCTATCTTGGGATGGATTTTTATTTTGCATAAAAATTCTAGTTTTGTTGAATAAGTTCTAGTTTTATCGAAACGATTTTTTTTCATTTTGAATTGGTATATGATAGCTAAAAAGGAGGAAAGACAATGGATAATCATATCGAAATTGAAAAAGCACATCATCTGCTAATCATTCATTTTTATGGTGAAATAGATAGTGTGATGGCACCGGTATATCGTGGACAATTGAGTGATTTGATAGATGAAAGTGAAGAAGATGTTATTTTTGATTTTGAAAAGACGTCTTTTATAGATAGTTCAGGAATTGGATTGGTACTGGGGCGATATAATCAACTGCGATTTGAGCACCGTACATTGATTTTAACAGGATTAAATCCTGTGGCTTATCGCTTATTTGAATTAACAGGGATGTTTCAAATCATGCCTTATTATGAATCTATTGAACGTTTAAAGGAGGGAACGTTATGAATCAGATGGAAGTCAGTTTCAGTGCTTTGCTGGATAATGAAAACTTTGCCAGAACAGCTGTTGCAGCCTTTTTAACGCCTTTAAATCCAACAATAGATGAAATTATTGAATGGAAAACAATTGTTTCAGAAGCGGTTAGTAATGCGATTATTCATGGCTACAATCAAAACAAAGAATGTTTTGTCGTTATGAAGATGAAAGTTGATGGACGACAAGTACAACTGATTGTACAAGATTATGGTAAGGGAATTGATAATTTAGAGGAAGTCAAGGCTCCTTTTTATACTACCGCAAAAGACTTAGAACATGCCGGAATGGGATTAACAATCATTGAAACATTAGCGGATCGCTTAGAAATTGAAAGTGTTATCAATATAGGAACAAAACTTATCATCACAAAAAGTTTAAAAAATCATGACACCATCTAAAACATTAGATCTTTTAGAAAAAGTCCGTTTAGGGGATGAACAGGCAAAAGAAGAAATTGTTAAAGAGAATTTAGGTTTAGTATGGTCAATTGTGCATCGCTTTAAAAACAGTTATTATGATAAAGAAGATTTATTCCAGATTGGCTGTATTGGTTTAATGAAAGCTATTAATCATTTTGATACATCTTATCAAGTTCAGTTTTCTACTTATGCTGTACCAATTATTATGGGTGAAATTAAACGTTATTTTCGTGATGATGGAACGATTAAGGTATCACGTTCTTTAAAAGAATTAAATATCAAAATCACCAAAGCTAAAGAATATTTACAGACCCAAAATAATCAAGAGCCAACAATTGAAGATGTAGCAGCATATCTTCATGTAGAACCTCAGGAAGTTGTGGAAGCCATTGATGCTTCTTATTATCCGACTTCATTAAACGAACCAATTTATGAAAAAGATGGTTCAACGATTAGTGTGGAAGATCGTTTAATTGATAAAAGCAATCATATGTGGTTTGAAAAAATGGCTTTAGAAATGGAACTGGAAAAGCTTGATGATAAAGAAAAGATGATTATTTATATGCGTTATCATTTGGATTATAATCAAGATAAGATTGCCAAATACTTGGGGATTTCACAGGTTCAAGTTTCAAGATTAGAAAAGAAAATTGTCACAAAATTAAGAACACGCTTAAAAGATGGAAAATAGTATGCTATAATACATCAGAGGCGAGAAAAATGGAAAAAAATGATTTTAAAAAATCTTTATTTGAATATATCAAAGTCATTATTATTACAGTTGTTTTAACACTGGGAGTTCTTTATTTTGTACAGATTTCTAGAGTTGTAGGGTCTTCTATGGAACCAACATATCATAATGGAGATATTATTCTGGTTGATAAATTCTTTTATAAACGAGGACAACCGGCTTATAATGATATTGTTGTGGTGAAATATCATGTGGCTGAAGGTGAAGATCAGATTATCAAAAGAATTGTTGGTTTACCCGGTGATCATCTGGAAATGAAGGATAATCAGCTTTATCGTAATGGTCAGTTATTGAATGAAGATTATATCAATGAAGCCATGATTCAAAATGAGGATTTTTCTTATGATATTCCTGAAGGGAAAATCTTTGTGATGGGTGATAATCGTAATCATAGTGTTGATTCTAGAAATTTGGGATATATTGATTTTGATGAACAGGTTGTTGGTCGTGTTTTTTGGAAGGTCTTTTGATAAGACCTTTTTCTTTTGGGAGGGTTTATGAAAAAGTTAAGATATAAACGTGTTATCCTTGTAATTATGATTTTTGTTTTATTTGTCAGTATTGTGGGTTATATGTATTTACAGAGAAGTCAATATTTTGAATATAAAGGGCCTATCACAACTTTTACAGCAACATATCAACAAGATGAAAAGATTTATATGTTTGATTTAAAAGGTTTTCAAAAAGATGAACAGTATTATTTATCTTTAAATGATTTATATAACTGGTTTGTGATTCAAGATTCAAAAAACAAAGTTTATGTTGATTATGGAAAACATACAATGGTTTATCAGTTGGATAATGAGGTCTATTATATTGATTTTGGCAGGGATGAAATAAAATACAAGAATGATTGTATAAATATCAATAAAAATGGTAGTCATATTTATATTTCTCATAAAAATATATATTTATCTGTCTATTTTATAGAAAAAATATTATTAAAAAATGATAAAAAGATAAAAATTGAAAATAAAAACGCTATCATTTCATAAATTTTATGATTTTTGTAGTCAAGATGGTATTTTTTTGATAGAATTGTTTCATATTTGAAAGATGAAAAACATCTCTCAAAGGAAAGGGTGAAAATATGGCATATAAATTTAATATTACTCGTGGTAATGCAATTTTAAATTTTTCTGAAGAATTCTGTCAAAGTCGTTGTCAATTAATTGAAAGTGAGTCTTTTGCGAAAGTTTTAGAAAAATATATTAAACATATTAAAAGAACTGATACAACTATTTACGAATATTTACATGCTATTGAAGAAGATGATGTTGACTTATTAAGAGATTTAAGAGATGTTTTTAAATTATTATTAGTCATGTCAGTAGAAGAAGTTTGTGCTATGCGTTCTCAGGCAAAAGCATATTTTAAAGATCGTGATATGTTTATTGCTTTGGTTGAAGATATTTATTTATTCTGGCGTCGTTTACAAAGATATGCAATTGTTTTTAATGAAACAAAAAGAGCAGGTTATCAAAATGTTCAGTTTGCTGATGCACAAAGTGAATTTGAAGAATTGGTATTAGAAGTTTATCGTTCTATTCAATCAGCGATTGGAAAGAAAGATAAAGTTTTACGTCAGATTACTGCAGGGGTAAATGCTGGTTTAGCTGTAACGCATATGCGACCATTTTTACCATATGAATATCGTAATTTAGATGAAATTCCATTTATTGAATCTGTTGTTATTCATCCACCATTTATTGCTTATTCTAAACGTAATAAACGTGATGGAGTCTTTCCAGAAATCAAAACAAATCCTATTGAAGATAAAAAGTTTGATGCAGAATCATGGTTATGTTATCCTGCAAAAGTAGGAGATTTGTTATGTTTTGTTTACTTTAACGTAAAATTTATGGCACAAGGTGTAACATTATGTAACTTGTTTGATTTGGCTGATGAATCTGAATATCGTAATCGTAAACCAGATTTAATTTATGTTTATGGTTATGAAGATGGTGAAATGAATCAGGCTTTCTATCAGGATGAATCTAATGATATGATTGTTGCTTTATTATCAGCAAGTGATGATTTTGATTATTTTGGATATATGAAAAAAATGTGTTTAACATTGCATAATGTTCAAAAAATTAATCATCGTGAATTACCAATCCATGGAGCTATGGTTAAAATGACACTTCATAATGGTGAAACAAAAAATATCGTTGTTATGGGTGATAGTGGAGCTGGTAAGAGTGAAACAATTGAACAGATTAAAGTGATTGGAGCTGCTTATATTACAGACTTAAAGACAATCTATGATGATATGGGGGTACTTTCACTTGGTGATAAAGGAAAAGTGAAGACTTCAGGAACTGAAATTGGGGCTTTTGTCAGATTAGATGACTTGGATGCAGGATATAGCTTTAAAGAATTAGACCGTTCAGTCTTTATGAATCCAGATAAAGTCAATGCACGTATTGTCATTCCAATTACAGACTATAAAGATGTTGTGGCAAAACATGATGTTGATTTGTTCTTATATGCAAATAACTATGATGAAGATGGTGAAGCATTAAGTTTCTTTGATACACCAGAAGAAGCTTTAGAAGTCTTCAGAGCAGGAAATCGTATGGCAAAAGGAACAACAACAGAATATGGACTTGTAGGAAGCTATTTTGCGAATCCATTTGGACCAGTTCAAAGAAGAGAACAGACTGAACCTATTTTACAGGATTATTTTAAAAGAATGTTTAAGCAAGGTGTAAAAGTTGGTCAGTTGCGTACACGTTTAGGTATTAAAGGAAACGAACATCAAGGACCAAAAGATGCAGCTATTGCCATTTTAAAATATGTAACAGGTGAGGAAGAATTAAAAGAATTACCTGTTGAAGAATAATAGGAAACAGCAATGTTTCCTATTTTTTAAAAGGAGGAAAAATATATGTGGATTATATTTGGAATATTAACTCTTATCATGACTTTATTGAATTTGTATATGTATAACGCTGGTAAAAATTATCATATTTTTATGGTTCTTTCCTTATTCTTGATGGCATTGACACTTTGCGCTCAGTATCAAATGATAGCGTCTTGGAGTTTAGCAGGGGATTGGAGTGCTATTGCAGATGTTGCACCAACATTATCTATGATGCTATGGGGATTTGTAATAGGTTCTTTTGTGGTGAATGTCATACCATTATTGTTAAGTTATCGTAAGAATCGTTAATAAGTATGATGCTTTATTTATGAAAATAAAAAAGATTGTCTAAATATCAATTAAAGTGTACCCTATGTCAAGGACAATTAAATAAAAAGGTATATTTTTAACGAATATTATCTTATATGATTGTGTCAAGGAGGAATGACACAGTCTTAAGCCACTGGTCAAGATCAGTGGCTTTGTGTTTAAGATGATTATGTATATTTTTAATGATTCTAAAAAGTTTAAACTTGTTTGTGTCAAGTATGACAACTGTATTGAATTTAAGGTCAACAGAAATGGTAATGTTATTGAAGGAATCCTTTCTAAAGGTGTCTATTATAACTGGATTGCTTTTCCTTCACTTAACACGTCCTGTCAACTCGCCGATTTCTCAGATTCCTTTTGGAACGAGGAACAGCTTTTCAATGTTTTCCACAATGATTTCGATGTGTCAACTGTGCTTATGACCATTAGTGAGCTTAAGGATCTTTTCAGTCAGGACTATCAGTCCTACACTGATGGTTATAAGTTCATGTCCACTCGCGAATATATCTTCTGGCTTGAAAATCAATGTGAAGTCTTATCCTATCAGATGATTGATATGCAGACCCGTTTTGAATCTCAGCTTAATATTGACCTTGAAGAAGAACTCTTGGATGAAAGAAACCAATATCATGATATGATGCGTTTTCAATATGATGATACTATTTTTGAATAGTATCATTTTTTTATATCTATTGGATATATATCTGACAGCCAGTACTGATAATATTCTGAAGGTGACAGTTTTGCCAGGTCCCACTGATACCTTTCGTTATTGTAGTAATCTATATAATCATCTATAACTGCTTTAAGGTCATTGAAAGTGTTGCACCTGCTTATATCTATTTCATCTTTCATATGACCAAAAAAGGATTCCTGTGGTGCATTATCCCAGCAGTTGCCCTTCTTGACATTGATTGCCTCAATCCTTTGTCCTTGAGCAGCTTTTGAAAATCTATACTGGTGTAATGAATGCCCTGGTCGCTATGGCATATCGTCTTGTTTGTTTTGATTGTCGCTCCATGCTTTTCAAACAGTTGTTTTACAGTCATTAACACAAAGTCAATCTCCAATGATTCGCTGACAACATATGATAGTATCTCATTGGTAAATGCATCCTTCATGACCGATAGATATGCTTTTCTTTTTTCTTTCCCATAAAAGAGATATGTAATATCGGTTAATATGACTATTCTTGGCTCCTGTATGAAATCACGATTGACAACATTGGGGGCAATATTATTTGTTTTTATTGCTTTTGCCATTCTTCTATATGGATTGGCTTTTCTTATTTTGCAGAAAAGTCCATATTTTTCATGAGCCTCCTTATTTTTTTGATATTCATCCTTACTCCCATGTGCAGCAGATGCATGTGAATGCTTCTTGCTCCTTTATCATATCCTCTGTACTGATATGCCTTCAATATGAGTTCAAAATCGTTCTTGTCCCGCTGTTCTTTCTGCTGACGCTTATTGCAGTTATTTTTCCAGTTGTAGAAGCCACTTCTGGAAACTTCTGCAATTTCACATAATCTGGTAATGTTGAGAAGATTGTCATCTCGAGAAATCATTTCTTCGATGATTTTGTATTTTTCTTCTGCAGTTTCCAATAGGCTTCCCTCTCCAGTGATCTTATTTTTTTTAGAAACTCTATTTCCTGTTTTTGATAGGCAATCTTATGTTCAAGATAAGCAATCTTTTCTTCGGGGGACATGTCTCTTGTTCTAGGGCGACCTGCATTGTGTTTTCTGGTATCTTCAAATCCTTCTAAGCGTTCTGCTTCCTTCTTTATTCGTTGAACAATATTACTTATGCGTTTTGGTCCAAGAATATGTGGATCAATATCAAAGGAAGAAAGTATGGAAGAAGGGGCTTCTCCTTGTGAATAGCGTGACCAGAACTCCATTTTAAACTTTTGGGAGTATTTAATGCTTTTGTAAGATATTTTTTCAATATATGGATTATCCTTGAGTATTTTAATTTGTTCATCAGTAAAATAGTTTACACCCATTCCAATCAATCCTTTCATCAAATCATATTATAAGCAAAATAAAAGACCCTGTAAAACAGAGTCGGTTAAATATTCAGCATCACATTTTAGAGTGATACCTTTTTATTTAACTGTCCATTTTACAGGGTACAGTTTAAATGATATCTTGACAATCTTTTTTTATTAATAGATTCCTTGAGAAATCATAGCAGCTACAACCTTTTCAAATCCAGCAATATTTGCTCCTTTAATTAAGTCATATCCTAAACCATATTTTTGAGCAGCTTTCACTGATGATTCATGAATATTAACCATAATATCATGTAATTTTTGATCAACTTCTTCAGCAGTCCAGCTATAACGCATAGAGTTTTGAGCCATTTCTAATGCAGATACAGCCACTCCACCAGCATTAGCTGCTTTTGCAGGACCTAATGTTCCACCATTTTCTAAAAAGTAAGCAATGGCTTCAGGATTAGTAGGCATATTAGCACCTTCAATAATATATTTCACTCCATTAGCAACCAACTGTTTCGCTTCTTCTAAACCAATTTCATTTTGTGTCGCACATGGGAAAGCCATATCCACTTTTAATCCCCATGGTTTTTCACCAGCATGGAATTCACATCCAAACTTTTCAGCGTAATCTTTAAGTTTTACATCATTTGAACTTCTGATTTTTAATAAGAAATCAATTTTTTCATCAGTAGTAATACCGTCAGGATCATAAACATATCCATCTCTACCAGAAATAGAAACAACTTTTGCTCCATATTCTCTCGCTTTTAAACAAACACCCCAAGCGACATTTCCATAACCAGAACATGCAATTGTTTTTCCTTCATAAGTATCATTAAAGTGTTTTAACACTTCTTTACCATAATAAACAGCACCAAATCCTGTTGCTTCTGGACGAATTAAAGAACCACCATATGGCAATGGTTTACCAGTTAAGACGCCATTTTCATAAGCTCCTCTAATTCTTTTATATTGTCCATACATATATCCAATTTCTCTGGCACCAGTTCCAATATCCCCGGCAGGTACGTCAACGTCTGGTCCAATATGACGATATAATTCAGTCATAAATGATTGACAGAAACGCATCACTTCATTGTCAGATTTTCCTTGTGGATCAAAATCAGAACCACCTTTGGCACCACCAATAGGAAGTGTTGTTAATGAATTTTTAAAGATTTGTTCAAAACCTAAGAATTTAATAATTCCTAAATTGACAGATGGATGTAATCTTAAACCACCTTTATATGGTCCAATCGCATTTGAGAATTGAACACGATATCCTCTATTGACATGAACTTTTCCCTGATCATCTTGCCAAGGCACTTTAAACATAATTGTTCTATCTGGTTCTACCAGTCTTTCTAAGATAGCCATATCCTCATATTCTGGATGAGCTTCAATAACAGGCTCTAAACTTTCTAAAACTTCTTCGACAGCTTGAATAAATTCTGGCTGATCAGTATTTTTTGCTTTTACATCTTCTAATACTCTCTCAATATATTTCATTGTTTGAATCCTCCTTGAATTTATTATATACAATGATAAATAAAAAACAAGCATTTTAATAAAAAATTATTATAATTTTTGAAATTTAGATAAAAATAATGTTTATTTTTCGCTAAAATAGAATTCAAAAGTCTTATTTCTTCATAAATGATAAATTTTTATAATATAGGGAATAAAGTTTTCATTCTTCCTTAAATATGATAAACTACAATAGGTGATAAAAAATGATGAAAAAATTTAAAGAATATAGAACATTTCTATTATGTCTGATTTTATTTGTTTTCTTTATGATCTTTGGTATCTATGCTTATATGCAAAAGAATGTTCCACAGTCTATCGGTAGCTTTTTACTGGGATTGATTGCATTCGTGTTAATGAGTGCCAGATATAAGATTGTTTTATTTGAAAATGAAATGATGATTTATGAATGGAAGATTGCTGCATTTTTACCTGTTTTGATTCCTTATCAAAATATTCAATCTATTCAAAGGAAATCAAAACATCATGTTATTATTCAACATCAAAAAACAAGTCATGTTTATGTATTGAATAGTGATCAATTTATAAATGCTTATCAAAAAATATCAAAGGAGATTTCAACTCATGAAAATCAATAAACAATGTTTACCATGTTTAATGAATCAAGTTGTTAAAATTGCAAAAATGACAGATTGTTTAGAACAAGATGAATTATTTCATCAAGTCTTTCATTATATGAGTCAAGTGGATTTTCATAAAACGAATCCTGAAATTATCGGTGAAGTCTTTGCCTTAGTTAAAGATTATTTAGATTGTGAAGATCCTTATTATCAGATTCGATATGATTATAATCAGTTATTTTTAAAACAATTATCTCAAATTGAGCAACAGATTGATTCGTTTGAACAAGCTGTTTTATATGCTATTGTGGGAAATGTCATAGATTTTAGTCCTATCCATCAAAATGTACAAAAAGATATGATGACTTATTTTCAAAATATGGATCAATTATCTTTAACTATTAATCATGTTGAAAGATTAAAAGAAGATTTAATGAATGCTTCTTCTTTAGTCTATTTAGGAGATAATTGTGGTGAAATATGTCTTGATTTATTGTTGATTAAAAGAATAAAAGCAATGAATCCTCAACTCAAAATTTATTTTGTGACAAGAGGGAAACCGGTTGTTAATGATTCTATATTAGAAGATGCTTATGAAGTTGGTATGGACCAATATGCAACAATTATCTCTAATGGGGATGAATCACTGGGCACGATTCTTTCTCGTGTCAGTCAAGAGTTTTTAGATGTTTATCATCAGGCCGATCTCATCATTGCGAAAGGTCAAGCTAATTTTGAAAGTTTAAGTGAGGAAGATAAGAATATTTATTTCTTATTGATGGTAAAATGTGATGTCATCAGCCGATATATAGGTGTGAAGCAAAAATCATTTGTCTGTCTATCTCAGAAAATGAGGTGAGAAAGTGGAATTATCAATTTATAAAGTTGTTGATAAGAAAATATATCAGAAAATAAAAAAAGATACTTATTTTTTCATTGATTGTGTTTTTTGGATGTTATTGTATTGGAAATGTTTTAATAACATATCATTTTCTTGCTTTAGGTGTTATTTTCTTATGTATATTTTTGATTGGAATCATCGTGCTTTTGATTCAAAATTTAAATAGAGTTATTACATATGAAAAAGCTTCATTGGAAATTGTTCATGTTGATGACAATCAATGTTTTCTTTTTCAAAATCAATCTTTTGATTTTCATGATTTAAAACATATTGGTGGAAATCGTTTCATCTTTGCTTTAGAATTTGAAAATCAAATAGTTTTAGTGAAAAGACAAAAAGATTTGTATTACTATTTGAAAACCTATTATGCTTCACTCATATCACCACAAGTGACAAATACTGGTTTTATATCATCCATATTGGTGGGATGGAATATAATAGTAATCAGTATCATTGTCATGAAAATCATCTTTGGTTTCATTTATTGCCTATATACATCTTCAACGATTATAGATTTAACTCGTTTGTTTGCAGATTTTGGCACAATTGTTTTGACTTTAGGAGCCATTCTTTTAACAAAAATATGGAAAAAATATCATCTCTTGTTTTATAGTCTTTCCTTTATAGGAGTAATAGGATTGATGACTTATCCTTTGGATTCTATCACTACATTATATAAAGATAATGAAACAATAGGATATCATCAAGATGTGAAAGGATTGACTATGTATCGTGATGTTGCTTATGTTTTTGGTAAAGAGTTAGGATGGGTGAATGGAACTTCATATAGTCACATAGGTGTTTTTTACGATGTAGCTTATGTTAAAAATAAGGGGCAATATTTATTTTATAATTTAGACCCAATAACAGATACATTAGATGATTTTTATCAAGAATATGATGGTTGTTCATATAATGCATATAATGTAAATCAATTGAAAATAAATATCCGTAATAAAAAGTTACAAATTAATGATAATACTTATCTGCCACATATGGTAGGAAATCATATATTATATATTCAAGTGGATAATCCATATCTTATCCGTTTTCAACAAGGAAAATGTGAAGTATATGAATTGAATAATGAAAAGACTATTGTTTTAAATCAAAAAAATTCTTTTTATGTTGATGATGAAGATACAGCAAATCAAGAAGATGAGTCTGGTTCTTTAAATTCCCAAGAGCCAGATGAAGAAAAAAGACAAGAAGTACTAGAGCCAGAAGTTGATCCTTATTATGAAGAAATTGAAAAAGAAAGAGAAAAAAGAGATCAAGAGAATCATTTAGCGTATCAAAAAGCTATTAAACAAAATGATATATCTTCTTTTCAGTCTAATCAGAATGTTGTAAAGATTCATGAAGAAAGTCAAGATATATATCAAGTTATTAAGGCATTAGATAGAGAATATACACGTATTAATAATGATAAAGATACGATATTAGATATACAAATCTTATCCATGATGGTTTATCATGAGTACGAAAATCAATACGGTATCTATATTACAAGAAGGGTGGATTCTTCAAAGGCGGAAAGTCAAACATTTGATGAAGTGATTGTGATGAAAAAGTATGATCATGATTATATTGGAACACGATATTATAACCGTACTTATATGCCTAAGAATCATTTGACGAACAATGGGAGTTATGATACACGACAAACAACAGAATTTTTATATCGTATTAAAGGTAATCAAATTGTAGATAATGCATGGTAAAGTTCGATAGAAAGGTTTTACTGACCTTTCTTTTTTTATATAAGTCTTTAAAAGTTGATTTTTAAGTTATGAATATGATAGATTGGAATACTTATAAAGTTTTTATAAAAAATTCTTTTTTTTATCTTTTAAATGTGTTAGAATGATAAAAAATGAGGTGATATTTATGAAAAAGACAATTTTAAATCAACAATTTCATCACCATCATCATTGGAACACTTAGGGTTATATCTTAGAAAGATACAGCCCGTTTTGCATATATTTATAAATGGGTGTATCTAATGACTTAGAAAGAATGGACGAGTCATTATGACTCGTCTTTTTTGTTAAGGAGGACTTTATGGAAGAATTTAAATATTTGATACCAGAAGAAAGTATTGATGCCATTATGGATAATGTTTCTGTACTCAGAGATATTGAAAAGGATCTAAGACATCTCTTTGTTGAACGTGGGTACTTGGAAGTTTTAATGCCTTCTTTTGAATATGTTGATCTTTATAATGATATGGATATTGGAATTGATGAAGAAAAGATGTTTCAATATGTCAATTATGAAGGAAAAAGAGTCGCTTTAAGAGTGGATTTTACAGTTCCACTTGCAAGATTATATTGTTCACAAAATGAAAATGGTGAAAAACGATATTGTTATTTTGGGAAGGTTTATCGAAAAGAAAAAAGGCATAAAGGAAGAAGCAGTGAGTTTTTTCAAGCAGGAGTTGAACTGATTGGGAAGGGAGGATTTGCTGGTGATTTGGAATGTCTGGAACTTGTTTTAAAGACAATGACATGCTTAAAATTAAAGCATATACGTATTGAGATGGGATCAGCTAAGTTTTATCATCGTTTGGTCGAGATTGTTGATGATGAACAATTTATAGATATTTTGAAAAGACGTGATTTAAGTGCTATGAAATCATTTGTAGAAAGTCATCACTTTGATCAAAGTATACAGACATTATTAATGACTTTACCTCAAGCATTTGGAGATGTTCAAGTGTTATATGATATGAAAAATAGGATTGAAGATACATTGTTGAAAGAAGCCATTGAAGAATTGATTGAACTATATGAAAAGATTCCTGATAGAGAATTTTTGACTTTTGATTTGGCGATGACACCAATGATGAAATATTATACAGGAATTATGTTGAAAGGATATTCTCCTTATAGCGCACAACCAATTATGAATGGGGGACGTTATGATCATTTGATGAATCATTTTGATCGAGAGGTTCCAGCCATTGGCTTTAGTTATGAGTTAAGTCATATTTTAAAGGCCTTAGAAAAGGAGGAGGAAGCATGATTAAAATAGCAATCACAAAAGGTCGTATTGAAAAACAGGTTTGTCAGTTATTGGCTGAAAAGGGCTTTGATATGGAGCCTATTATTCATAAAGATCGTGAATTGATGATTGAAACAAGTGATGGTTTATCTATGATTTTTGCAAAGGCAAATGATGTTTTAACCTTTTTAGAACATGGTATTGTGGATGTTGGTTTTGTTGGTAAAGATACTTTAGAAGATAGTGATTTTCAAGATTATTATGAGATGTTGGATTTGGATATTGGAAAATGTTATTTTGCTTTAGCGGCATATCCAGAATATCGTGATAAGATTTTTAAACGTCGTCAGCGTATTGCTTCCAAATATACGAAGGTAGCTAAAGATTACTTTCATCAAAAACAACAGGATGTTGAAATTATTAAATTAGAAGGTTCGGTAGAATTAGGGCCGGTTGTGGGATTAAGTGATGCGATTGTGGATATTGTAGAAACTGGTTCAACTTTGAAGGCAAATGGTTTAGAAATTATTGAAAAAATTAGTGATGTATCAACAAAGATGATTGTAAATAAAGTGAGTTTGAAGTTTAAAAAAGATGAAATCTTTGATTTGATAGAAAAGTTAAAGGGGGAATAAAGATGTTGAAGACATATGATTTACAAGGACAATTCAAAGATGTGGTGAAGAAGTTTTCTTCACGTAAAACAGAAATTTCGCAACAGGTTAATGAAACTGTGATGCAGATGATTGAAGATATAGAAAAAAATGGTGATCAGGCCATCATGAAATATTGTTATGAATTGGATGGATATAGGATGGAAGGACCACAAGATTTTATTGTTTCTAAACAAGAAATTTTAGATGGTGTGACAAGTGTTGGAAAAGATTTTATGCGTATATTGGAACGTACAAAAGAACAACTGATTGATTTTCATCAACATCAAGTTGATCGTTCATGGTCTATTTATAAGGAAAATGGAGTGATGATGGGACAGATTGTACGTGGCTTAGAAAAAGTTGCTTTATACGTACCAGGTGGAACTGCCACATATCCTTCAACGGTCATGATGAATGCGATTCCTGCCAAACTGGCTGGTGTCAAAGAATTGATAATCATCACACCTGTGAAGGCTGATGGAAAAGTGAATCCTTCTATTTTAGCAGCTGCTTATGTCTGTGGCATTGAACGTATTTATAAAGTAGGAGGAGCACATGGTGTTGCCGGTGTAGCTATCGGAACAAATATGTTACCAAAGGTAGATAAGATTGTTGGTCCCGGAAATATTTATGTTGCGACAGCTAAAAAATGTTGTTATGGGCGTGTGGATATTGATATGATTGCCGGTCCTAGTGAAGTCTTGATTGTTGCTGATGAAAAAGCCAATCCACAATACATTGCAGCTGATTTAATGAGTCAGGCAGAACATGATAAATTGGCGAGTGCTATTTTAGTGACAACATCTCAATCATTGATTGAACAGGTAAACGTTGAGCTTCAAAAACAGATGCCATTTTTATCAAGAGCTGATATTATTGAATCATCATTGACAAATTATGGTGGTGCCTTTTTGGTGGATTCTATTGAGGAGGCTTTTCAGGTATCTAATGAATTTGCTCCAGAACATTTAGAAGTTTTAGTGGAAAATCCTATGAATACTTTACCTTTGATTCATAATGCTGGTTCTATCTTTTTAGGAGAATATACACCAGAACCATTAGGGGATTATATGTCTGGAACAAATCATGTCTTACCAACAGGAGGAACAGCTAAATTTTATAGTGCTTTAGGTGTTTATGATTTCGTGAAGTATTCATCTTATAGTTATTATCCAAAACAAGTTTTACAGACTTTTAAAGATGATGTGATGACTTTTGCAAACAAAGAAGGATTGGATGGACATGCAAATAGTATTGCAGTGAGATTTAAGGAGGATGAATCATGCGACAAAGTCAAATCAAAAGAATAACAAAGGAAACATCTATTGAAATGTCCCTTTGCTTAGAAGGAACAGGTCAAGCTCAAGTAGATACGGGCATTGGATTTATGGATCATATGTTTGAGTTATTAGCTTTTCATAGTGGAATAGATTGTATTGTCAAATGTCAGGGTGATTTAAAAGTAGATAGTCATCATACAGTAGAAGATTTAGGAATTGTTTTTGGTGAATGTTTAAAAGAAGCATTGGGAGATAAAAAAGGAATTTATCGTTATGGTCAAATGGCCATTCCTATGGATGAAGCTCTAGTCACAACGACACTGGATTTAAGTGGACGCCCTTATCTTGTTTATCAAGCTCAATTACCTTGCCAGCATTTAGGAAATTATGAAACAGAAATGACAAAAGAATTTTTTAAAGCCGTCAGTGATCATGCTTTGATGACATTACATATTGTAGAGAACTATGGAGAAAATACACATCATATTATTGAAGCTATGTTTAAGAGTTTTGCCAGAGCTTTAAAACAAGCTATTTGTATTGATGAAAAGAATAAGGAACAAATTGTTTCTTCTAAAGGAGTCTTGTAAGATGATTGTGATTATTGATTATCATGTAGGTAATCTCATGAGTGTTCAAAATGCTTTTTTAAAACTAGGTATGGATGTTGTTGTGAGTCGTGACCATGATGTCATTCGTCAGGCCAAAGGGATTGTTTTGCCGGGAGTCGGAACTTTTCCAGTGGCGATGGAACATTTAAAACAATATGATTTGATTGATATTTTAAATGAAAGACAACAGGCCGGTATTCCCATTTTAGGGATTTGTTTAGGAATGCAAGTCTTATTTGAAAAAGGATATGAAGTTTGTCCAACACAAGGTTTAGGCTTTTTAAAGGGAGAAGTTCGACGCATGGAAGTTCAGGCAAAGATTCCTCATATGGGATGGAATGATTTAATAATGCAACAAAAACATCCTCTCATGCAATATGTTCATCAAGGAGATTATGTCTATTTTGTTCATTCTTATATGGCATATCCTACTGATGATGAGTTGATTGCTTATTGTGAGTATGGACAAGAAAAGATTACAGCTGTTGTTGCCAAAGACAATGTCATGGGATGTCAGTTTCATCCTGAAAAAAGTGGAAAAGTTGGTCAAAAAATATTATTAGCGTTTAAGGAGATGGTAAAATGATAATCATTCCAGCAATTGATTTAAAAAATGGGGAAGCTGTTCGTTTATATAAGGGCGATTATCAACAAAAAACAGTCTATTCTTCATCACCAGAAATGCTGGCTCAAGCCTTTGAAAACATGGGAGCAATGTATCTTCATGTTGTGGATTTGGACGGGGCTAAAGATGGCATGACAACCAATATAGAAACTATTAAAAAAATACGTAATACGATCTCTATCCCTATTGAAGTGGGTGGAGGTATACGTGATGCCAGAACGGTTTCTTTATATTTAGATGAAATTGGTATCAATCGTGTTATTCTTGGGACTGCAGCTATTCAGAATCCAGATTTTCTAAAAGCAATGTTAAAACAATATGGGGCACAAAAGATTGTTGTAGGGGTAGATATCAAAGATGGGTATGTTTCGACTTCAGGATGGTTAGTACAAACACAAGTTCATTATTTAGATTTTTTAAAAACATTAGAGAAGATGGGTGTTCAATACGTTATTTGTACAGATATATCGAAAGATGGAACTTTACAAGGGCCTTCATTTGATATTTATCAACAAATCAAAGATACAACATCTTTACGCTGTATTGTATCAGGTGGTGTCAAAGATAGAAATGATGTTTTAGAAGCTTATCGTCAAGGTTATGAAGGCTGCATTGTAGGTAAGGCTTATTATGAAGGAAAAATTGATTTAAAAGAGGTGATAGAATGCTTGCCAAAAGAATCATCCCCTGTTTAGATATTAAAGATGGAAAAGTTGTAAAAGGTGTCAATTTTGTTGGCTTAAAAGATATTGGTGATCCAGTAGAGATTGCCAAACGCTATGATGAACAATGTGCAGATGAAGTTGTTTTTCTTGATATTACAGCGACTTATGAAAATCGAGATATTCTTAAAGATGTCATTCAAAGAGCTGCCTGTGAATTATCCATTCCTTTAACTGTTGGGGGTGGTATTCGTACATTGGATGACTTTCGTATGATTTTATCCAGTGGAGCAGATAAAGTATCTATTAATTCGGCAGCTATCTTAAATCCTCAACTTATCAAACAGGCATCCGATGAATTTGGTGTGCAATGTGTTGTTGTGGCTATTGATGCGAAAAAGCGAGAAGATCAATCGGGTTATGATGTCTATATAGCCGGTGGTAGAAAAAATACAGGCTTAGATTTATTAACATGGGCCAAACAATGTGAAGATTTAGGAGCTGGTGAAATCTTATTAACATCAATGGATCGTGATGGAACAAGAGATGGTTTTGATATTGATATGTTGAATGCACTGATGCGTGTTGTGTCGATTCCTGTGATTGCCAGTGGTGGCTGTGGAGGGCAGGAAGATATTGTAGAAGTATTTGAAAAAACAAATTGTGATGGGGCTTTGGCGGCTTCTTTGTTTCATTATCAGGAAGCAACCATTGAAGATGTTAAGGCATTGTGTGCCAAACATCATATCCCCGTAAGGAGGGAATTATGAAACCAGATTTTGAAAAAGGGAATGGCTTAGTACCAGCCATTGTACAAGATGCAAAAACAAAGTCCGTTTTAATGTTGGCTTATGTGAATGAAGAAGCATATGATAAAATGTTAGAAACAGGTGAAACTTATTTTTATTCACGCTCACGTCAGGAACTGTGGCATAAGGGTGAAACATCAGGACATTTCCAATATATTCAAGGCATATATCTGGATTGTGATGATGATACTTTACTGATTATTGTTGATCAAGTAGGAGCAGCTTGTCATACTGGTTCCTATTCATGTTTCTTTCAAGAGATAATCCCTTATGTTTTTGAAAAAACAATCTTTCATGAAGTTTATGATGTGATTGCTGATCGTCATATTCACCCTGTTGAAAAATCTTATACAAATTATCTATTGGATCAAGGTGTTGATAAGATTTGTAAAAAGGTTGGAGAAGAAGCGAGTGAAACCATTATTGCTGCAAAAAACAATAATAAAGAGGAATTAATTGGAGAAATCAGTGATTTATTTTATCATGTGCTTGTTTTGATGTATCAACAAGGTATTCAGGTTGAGGATATCGAAAAGAAACTTCAGGAAAGACATCAAATCAGTGGAAATAAAAAAGAATTTCATCAAAGAGGAGATTATTGATTCATTCATTTAAAACCTGCCTATATAGATAAAACACAATAAAAATGTGATACTATATACAATGAAAGGACTGATTGATAAATCTGTTGCTTTAAAAAGATTGAAATATAAAAGACCTAATATGCAAGAATTATCTTATTGCTTATGAATAGAAATCATTGGGATATAAAAAAGCAATGAATATCTTTTATATATCACAAATCTATCAATTGATGAGAAATGGAATTTCTGATATGCATTGTCGAAGTGATTTGTATTTAGCTAAAGAAATAGAAGATGAAAAAAAGTTAAATCTTTGTAAGGGAAATCAAGAATGAGATTTCTCTTTTTTTATATATTGATAAGGATATATTAAAAGTCCTTTTGTTTACTGAAAATAAATTTAAAGCGTTTACAAACTATGATATAATGAATTTATAAATAGGAAAGGAGTATGTTTATGGGAGGTTTGAAACAAGAGTATTTAGATAAGATTGATGCGATTGTTGATCAGCATAAGGATCAAAAAGGACCTATGAAATTAATGCTTCATGATATTCAAGATGAGCTTGGCTATATCCCTTTTGAGGCAATGGTAAAAATAGCTGATGCTTTGAATGTTCCTGTTTCTAAGGTTTATGGTGTTGTGACTTTTTATTCACAGTTTACAACCGAACCAAAGGGAAAGCATGTCATTTCAGTTTGTCTTGGAACAGCCTGTTATGTCAATGGAGCACAGACGATTTTAGATTTGCTTTGTGAAATGACGGAGTGTGAAGTGAATTCTACCAGTGAAAATGGATTGTTTTCAATTGATGCCACACGTTGTGTGGGAGCTTGTGGATTGGCTCCAGTTGTCAGTGTGGATGGGACAGTTTTTGGATGTCAGAAACAACTGGAAGATCTGAAAATGCTGATTCTTGATTATTTGAAGGAAGAAGAACCATGTTAGTTCAAGATATCGTGGCTCTTTTAAAAGCAAGAGAAATCTATATTGCACAAGATAATATTTATCAAAAAAATTATGATAAAGGTTTTGCGACTGATTTAATGTCGGATGCTTTAGCTTTGTTGAAGGATGAAACAGAAGATGTTTTATTTTTAACAGGATTAGCCAATGTACAATCTTTACGTACAGCAGAGGTTTTGGATTTAGATACAGTGATTTTGGTGAGAGGAAAACCATTGGATCAACAGATGATAGAAACAGCGAAAGATTTACACATTAATCTTTTTCAAACTGATCAAACGATGTTTGAAGCCTGTGGGCTTTTATATGGAAAAGGAATGAGATAATGAAATATGTTTATCAAGTAGAAAAAGAAAATTATGAGGATGCAGGGAAAGCCTCTACAGATATTAAAAGAACTTTAAAAACAATTGGCATTGATCGTCGTGTTCTTAAGGCTGTAGCGATAGCATGTTATGAAGCTGAAATAAATATTGTGATTCATTCCAATGGTGGAACTGTGACTTTTGAAATGGATGATGATGGTGTTATCACATTATCTTTTGACGATGTTGGACCGGGTATAGAAGATCTGGAATTAGCACAAACACCGGGTTATTCGACTGCCTCTACAAAAGCACGTTCTTTAGGTTTTGGAGCTGGAATGGGATTGTCTAATATGAAAAGTGTTGCGTCTTCATTTCAGATTACATCTTCGCCAGAGGGAACACATATTCAAATGACATTTCAATGAAACCAGTTATTCATTTTTTAGGGGATCACTGCAAAAACTGTATTAAGTGTGTCAAATCTTGTCCTACAGAAGCGATTTCTATTATGCATGGTCAAGTGATGATCGATGATTCAAGCTGTATCAATTGCCATGTCTGTGTGCAATCCTGTGATTATAAACAATTAAAAATTAAAGAAGTGAATCTTACAAAAGCCTTTGAAAAACATGAATATAATATTGCTTTGATTCCAACATCTTTATTATCTGATTTTAAAAGTTTTGATGAATTAAAAGCTTTTATTCATGCTATTAAAGCTTTTCATTTTGATGAGGTTGTGCAATATAGTGATATTGAAGGATATCTTTACCAACAGGCTATTGAAACCAGTTTTCAATCAGATCGTCTGATGTTGACATCTTTTTGTCCAAGTATTAATCGTTTGATTAAACAGGAATATCCTACATTAATAGATCATCTATTACCTTATGATTATCCTGTAGAAATTGCAGCCAGACGTTTAAGAAAGAAATATCAAGGTAAAGATATTGGTATTTTTTCACTCTGTGAATGTGTTGGAAAACTCACTTTAGCGAAAGAACCTTTAGGTAAAGACAATTCACAGATTGATTATGCTTTAAGTATTTCACGTATGTTTCCACATTTTAATAAACGAAAAAGCCAACAAAAAGATGATATTGATATATACCGTGATGGTGTGAAAAGTATTGTCAGTGATTTATTTGGTAAAGATCATTTACAAGTGATGAGTGTGGAAGGTTTACCACAAATTCGCATGGTTTTAGATTTGATTGAATTTGATCGTTTAAAGGATATTCGTTTGATTGCTTTGTATCATTGTTATCAGGGATGTATTGGTGGTTATTATTTATGGAATAATCCCTTTGAAGGACGTTTTCATATTGAAAGTATGTTGAATGATTGTTTAGACAATCATCTGATATTAAGTGAAGATGAATATCTTAAAAAACGTCAGATCAATGTTCAAAAACAATCCATTCAAGAGCGTATGAAATGGTTTCAAAAAGTGAATGCGATTTTGGATACTTTACCTCAATATGATTGTGGAAGTTGTGGTTTTGCCAATTGTCGTGGTCTGGCTATGAAAATAGCGAGTGGTGAAGTAGATGATTCACTTTGTCGAATCAAAAGAAGGTGAGAATATGCAGGTCAAACAAATATTACAGTTACCTTTGGAACTCATCAATGATGTCAGTTGTAAGCAGGAAATCAAAGATGTTTATATAGGTGACTTATTGAGTGTTGTGATGGCACATGGAAAAGAAGGAACGTTATGGTTGACAGTTCAAAAACATTTAAATGTGGTGGCCGTTGCACAGTTGCTTGATTTTGCAGGGATTGTCTTTATACAGGGATCATATCCTGATGAAGAAACAATTCAAAAGGCAACAGAGTTGCAGATTCCTTTGCTGGTCAGCCCCAAAGATGCTTTTGCACTTGTCAAAGATTTGATAACGTTAGGTTTATAATATGTATTATGATTTACACATTCATTCTGCTTTATCACCTTGTAGTGATGATACCATGACCATTTATAATATCTTTCATATGGCTTATATCAAAGGTTTGGATTTGATTGCTATTACAGATCATAATTCTTTAAAACAACAACATCACTTAGAAAAAGTTATTCAAAGTCCTATTTTAAAAGGAAAGATTGATTTTATATATGGAGTAGAGTTACAAAGTTGTGAAAATATTCATGTTTTGGCTTATTTTCAAAGAGGAACATATTTACAGCCTATTCAACAATGGATAGATCAGCATCTTATGAAAACAATTAATCAAAAAGATTACTATGGAAATCAATATATATTCGATGAAAATGATCAAATTATAGATGAAGAAGTTTATCTTCTTTTAAATGCATTAGATTTAACATTAAATCAAATCATTGCCAAGATTCATCAGTTTCAAGGAATAGCTGTTTTAGCTCATGTTTTCCAAAAAAAATATGGTGTTTATGAATTGTATCAAGATATACCAGAATCTTTGGATTATGATGGTATTGAAGTGAGCAGTTTAAAACAGTTAGCTGATTTAAAGAAACTTTGTCCTCATTGTAGGGATAATCTTGTTTTGATCAATAGTGATGCTCATCAATTAGAAGATATCCAAGAACCACTTTATCAGATTGATTTTCAACAGTTAGAAAAGATATGGAGAAAAAGATAATGCAGGAAATAGCAATGACAATTTTGGATATGATTCAAAATTCTTTACGTGCTCAAGCTTTACAGATCCATTTATGGATTAAAGATAGTATCAAGGATAATATGATTCATATTGAAATATGTGATAATGGTTGTGGTATGAGTTTAGAAACTTTACAACAAGTCACGAATCCCTTTTTTACGACACGAACCACACGTTCTATTGGTTTAGGTATTCCTTTGTTTAAAGAAAGTGTAGAAGCGACGGGCGGTTATTTTCAAATAGATTCTTGTTTACAAAAAGGAACAAAAATCATAGGTGAATATGTAAAAAATCATATTGATACACCTCCAATGGGAAATTTAGTTGATACTATGATCACTTGTATTCAATATGATGAAAAAGTGAATTATTGTTTTCATTATCAAAATGATGATTGGGTATTTGATATGAATACAGAAGATATAAAAGCTCTTTTGGATGATGTGCCAATCAATCAGCCGGAAATCATACTATGGTTAAAAGATTATATAAAGGAGGGTATGCATCAATGAAGTCATTGGATGAATTGAAGAAAATTAGGTATCAGGCAAAAGAAAGAATGGCCATGCGTGGTCAAGATGGACAGGATTATCGTGTTGTGGTAGGAATGGCAACCTGTGGTATTGCAGCAGGAGCTCGTCCTGTATTGAACACCTTTGTCGAAGAAGTGGCTAAAGCTCATTTACCTGTTGCAGTCATGCAAACAGGATGTATTGGCATGTGTGCTTTAGAACCCATTGTAGAAATTTTTGATAAAGATAATCAAAAAACCACATATGTATTAGTTGATGAAAAGAAAGCAAAAGATATTGTTTTACGTCATTTGATACATGGTGAAGTGATTGATGAATATACTGTCGGACATTATTCAAAATAGGAGGTGCAAAGATGCCATATAAGAGAACACAAGTCTTAGTTTGTGCTGGAACAGGATGTACAATTGGAAATTCTGGTGCATTAATAGAAGAATTTGAAAAAGAAATCAAGTCGATGGGGCTTGATAAAGAAATTGAGGTTTTAAGAACAGGTTGTTTAGGGTTATGTGGGGCTGGACCTAATATTTCTATTTATCCTGATAATATTATTTACAAAGGTGTCAAAAAAGAAGATGTGAAAGAAATTGTACAGGAACATCTTTATAAAGGACGTCCTGTTGAACGTTTGATGTTGAATGAATCTGATCAAGAAACAAAGGAAATTCATGATATTAGTCATACACGTTTTTATCAAAAGCAAAAGCGTGTGGCTTTGCATAACTGTGGAATCATTGATCCTGAAAACATTGAAGAATATATTGGACAGGATGGGTATTTTGCTTTAGGTCAGGTTCTATCACAGATGACCCCTCAAGAAGTTATTGATATCATTAAAGAGAGTGGTTTAAGAGGTCGTGGTGGAGGAGGTTTTCCAACTGGACTAAAATGGCAGTTTGCCTATAATGAACCGGGTGATGAAAAATATGTGATTTGTAATGCTGATGAGGGGGATCCGGGTGCCTTTATGGATCGTTCTATTCTCGAAGGAAATCCTCATAGTGTCATTGAAGCAATGGTCATTGCTGGTTATGCGATTGGGGCTCACTATGGATATATTTATATTCGTGCCGAATATCCTATTGCGGTGGAACGTTTAAAAACAGCGATTGCTCAAGCAAAAGAATTGGGATTATTAGGAACAAATATTTTTGATTCTGGTTTTGATTTTGATTTGGAAATTCGTTTAGGCGCTGGTGCTTTTGTCTGTGGAGAGGAAACAGCGTTGATTCAATCTATTGAAGGTGAACGAGGAATGCCTGTTTCAAAACCACCATTTCCAGCCCATAAAGGGGTATGGGGAAAACCAACGATTATTAACAATGTTGAAACCTATGCGAATGTGGCTCAAATTATTTTAAATGGAGCAAATTGGTTCCGTTCTATTGGAACTGAGTCATCACCGGGAACGAAAGTTTTTGCTTTAGGAGGTAAAATTACCAATACAGGACTTGTTGAAGTCCCGATGGGAACAACACTTCGTGAAGTCATTTATGAAATTGGTGGCGGTTGTCCAAATCATAAACAGTTCAAAGCTGTTCAGACAGGTGGACCATCAGGTGGATGTTTGACAGAAGAACAATTAGATACGCCTATTGGTTTTGATGAACTGGTGAAATTAGGTTCAATGATGGGGTCAGGTGGTATGATTGTTTTAGATGAAGATAATTGTATGGTTGATGTGGCTAGATTTTATATGGATTTTATCGTTGATGAATCATGTGGAAAATGTACATCATGTCGTGTTGGAACAAAGCGTATGCTGGAATTGTTGGAACAGATTTGTGATGGACAAGGTACAATGGAAACATTGGATGAACTGGAAACATTGGCTATGACAATTAAAGATACAGCTTTGTGTGGATTAGGTCAATCTGCGCCAAATCCTGTTCTTTCAACAATTCATCAATTTAGAGATGAATATCTGGCACATATCATTGATAAAAGATGTCCAGCGGGAGTCTGTAAAAAATTATTACGTTATGAAATCAATAAAGATGAATGTCGTAAATGTGGTCTTTGTGCAAGACAATGTCCTGTGGGAGCCATTAGTGGAAAGATTGGAAAAGAAGCCTTTCAGATTGATCCTGACAAATGTATTCGCTGTGGTTTATGTATGAAAGCATGTCACTTTAAAGTGGTAGAAAGAAAGTAGGTGTAGAAGATGTCAAAAATAAAAATTACCATTAATAATCGAGAAGTGGAAGCCTATGAAGGACAGACTGTTCTAGAAGCTGCCAAGAATAATGGCATTCATATTCCTACTTTATGCTATCTTAAAGATGTCACTGGAACGGGTGCCTGTCGTGTCTGTCAAGTCGAAGTCGAGGGTGCTAAAACTTTATGTGCAGCGTGTGTTTATCCAGTCAGAGAAGGCATGGTTATTAAGACCAATTCACAAAGAGCATTGGATGCCAGACGTAGAGTGGTGGAATTGATTGTTTCCAATCATTCTAAAGATTGTTTATCTTGTATTCGTAATACGAATTGTGAATTACAGCGTTTATGTCAGGAATTAGGTGTTCGTGAAGATGCTTTTGCTGGTGAAAAGAGTGAACCAACATTTGACACAGTTTCACCAGGTATTGTGCGTAATACATCAAAATGCGTTTTATGTGGACGTTGTGTGGAAACATGCCAAAAAGTTCAAGGATTAGGAATTTTAGGTTATATGAATCGTGGCTATAAAACGAAGGTTGGACCGATTTATGATAAAAGCTTTGATGATGTCAATTGTATGCAATGTGGGCAATGTATTAACGTTTGTCCAGTGGGTGCTTTACATGAAAAAGAAGAAATACATTATGTGATTGAGGCTTTAAATAATCCAACAAAGCATGTTGTTGTGCAAACAGCACCAGCTGTTCGTGGGGCTTTAGGTGAAGAATTTGGTATGCCTATTGGCACAAGAGTTACAGGAAAGATGGTTCATGCTTTAAAGCTAGTTGGTTTTGATAAGGTTTATGATACCAATTTTGGTGCTGATTTAACAATTATGGAAGAAGGTTATGAGTTTTTAGGACGTTTGAAAAATCAGGGGACTTTGCCAATGATTACATCATGTAGTCCGGGCTGGGTGAATTATATTGAACATGAATATCCTGATTTATTAGATCATCTGTCTACTTGTAAATCCCCTCATATGATGTTAGGGGCGATGGTGAAATCTGTCTATGCACAATCTAAAGGGATTGATCCAAAAGATATTTATGTTGTTTCGATTATGCCTTGTGTCGCTAAAAAGGGTGAAAAAATACGTCCTGAAAATAAAACAACGCATTATCAGGATGTTGATGCTGTTTTAACAACACGAGAATTAGCCAAACTGATTAAGATGTTTGGAATTAATTTTAGAGATTTAAAAGATGATGATTTTGATCAGGATTTATTTGGTGAATATAGTGGAGCTGGTGTTATTTTTGGTGCCAGTGGTGGCGTGATGGAAGCAGCCTTAAGAACTGTCGCTGATGTTTTGGCTCATGAAGACTTGACGATGATTGATTATCATGCGATTAGAGGTGTTGAAGGGGTGAAAGAGTCAACCATTAAAATTGGTGATCAGACATTAAAGGTTGCGGTTGCTCAAAGTATGTCACTGGCCAAACCATTGTTAGATGATATTCGTCAAGGTATTTCGCCTTATCATTTTATTGAAATCATGGGATGTCCGGGTGGATGCATTAATGGTGGTGGACAGCCATATGTTAATGCAACTATAAGAAATAGCGGATTTAATTTTAAAGCTGCCCGAGCCAAAGCTTTGTATGATGAGGATGTGTCTTTACCAGTACGTAAATCTCATAAAAACTCTCAAATACAAGATCTCTATCGCAATTATTTAGATCATCCTAATAGTGAAAAAGCACATCAGTTGTTGCATACACATTATAGTCAAAAAGCAAAGTTTAAGTGATTTGGGAGGTTTTTATGAAGAAGTTTATACAAATAGGTTTATGTTGTTTGATGATGGGTCTTCTCATGGGGTGTCAAAAAGAAGAAACTGTGCGTATTTTATGTCCAACGGGTGCTCCTGCATTAGCTTTAGTTGGAGAATATGATAACATTAGTAAAAATGGTGAAATTCAATTCGTTGATGGGACAGATCAGCTGATTGCTCAGCTATCAAAAGCCGATAGTGAGTATGATATTATCATTGCACCTATTAATATTGGTGCCCAACTGATCGCAAAAAATCAGACATCATATCGTTTAAAAAGTATTTTAACATGGGGAAATCTTTACCTTGTTGGAACATCACAGGATGCTTTGAATGAAACAGGTGAACTGGCTTTGTTTGGTGAAGGGGCTGTTCCTCAAAAGATTATAGAAACTGTTGATTTGTCTATACGTCTTGAACCGCATTATTATTCTTCAGCAACACTCGTTCAACAAAGATTATTATCTGGGCAGGTAGATGTCGGTATGCTTGCAGAACCACTTGCCAGTGCAACGATTGCTAAAGCGAAACAATCCAATGTGGATTTGTCCATTGTGGCGGATTTACAAAAAGAATATGGTGGGTCTGGTTATCCACAGGCAGCCATGTTTGTAAGGGAAGATTATCAAAATGATGATTTATTTGAATCTATTGCACATTTTACTGAAAATGGTTATCCAGATTTAAAAGAAAAACTAGAAAATATTGGTATTGAGCAGTTAGGACTACCAAGTGTAGATATGACTGTTGCTTCAATAGAACGTCAAAATGTTCATTATGTAGAGGCTAGTCAATGTGAAGATGATATCAAACAATTTCTTCAGCTTTTCAACATCACTTATGATTCAGATATGATTTTATCATGAAAAGAAAACTGATTCTTATTTTTGCTATTTTGGTTTTATGGCAGATGGCTTCTGGAATGATTCAAAAAGAAGTCATCTTGCCTTATCCCGGTGATGTTTTACAGCAAATGGTTGCACATTTGTTTCAACAGAGTTTTTATATTGCGGTCATATCTACAATCATACGGGTGATGAGCGGTTTCTTTTTGGCTTTGATTATAGGTGTATTTTTAGGAATCCTGAGTGGTCTTTTTTCAGACTTTCGTCAATATATACAACCACTGATGACATTTTTTCAAACGATTCCACAAATTGGATATATTTTAATATTACTTGTCTGGTTTT
This sequence comes from Clostridium sp. C1, assembly GCF_018223625.1. Lineage (NCBI taxonomy): Bacteria > Bacillati > Bacillota > Clostridia > Eubacteriales > Clostridiaceae > Clostridium > Clostridium sp. C1. The sequence continues at coordinate 98,212 of NZ_CP073631.1, forward strand.
CCAGTCACATAGCCTTGTTGATTATTATTTTTTTGATGCTGGTACCTACCTTCTATTTCAATACATTACAAGGAATGTTACATATTGATTCAGATTTGCAGGATATTATTCAACTCTATCATCATTCTTTTCTTTATAATTTACGTTATGCCTATTTACCTTTGATTCAAGGCTATATACTTTCAGCTATTCAAACAACATTACCATTAGGTTTAAAAGTTGGAGTGATGACAGAAATCTTTGTGTCTACACAATATGGAATAGGGAAACAATTATATTTAGCAAGAGTTCAGATTGATATGACAAGTATTTTTGCATGGGTTTTATGGATGGTGCTGATGGCTTTTTTGATGATCAAGTTATCAGATATTTTGATTCAATTTATTCAAAAGAAAAATCATTCTCTTTAAAAAAGACGAATGATTTTTAAAAATAAGTCCATACTCTTAACGAGGTGAGAATATGGATTTTCAAAATAGTCAAACAAAAGATAATTTAATGCGTGCTTTTGCAGGTGAATCACAGGCGAGAAATCGTTATACATTTGCAGGTGCTATAGCAGCCAAAAAAGGACATCATATGCTGGCAGATGTTTTCTATTTTACAGCTAATCAGGAAAAAGAACATGCTGAGATTTTTTATAACCATTTAAAAGAGCTGACAGGAAAAAGTATTATGGTTGATGGGAGTTATCCGGTGGATACCTATGATGATGTCTTATCACTTTTAAAGAGTGCCAGATATAATGAATATGAAGAATATGAAGATGTCTATCCACATTTTGGTACAATTGCCAGAGAAGAGGGTTTTCATAAGATTGCACAGGATTTTTTCAATATTGCTGAAATTGAAAAAACACATGGTCGTCGTTTTGAAAAGATGGCAACACTCTTGGAAAACGGACAGCTTTATGCATCTCAACAACCTTGTTGCTGGATATGCTTAAATTGTGGTTTTGTTTTTGAAGGAACACAGGCACCTCAGCAATGCCCTGTCTGTTTACATGATCAAGGTTATTTTATACGTCTAAAAGACGCTCCATTTAGTTGTGAAAATGATAATTTGTAGCGTTTAAGAATATCTGATTAGGATATTCTTTTTATTTAACATGTCTATACGCTTGTCAAAATTTAGTGTATAATAAGATTTATACTGTATGAAGGGAGGACCTATATGAAGCTAATATTACATTATCTGAAAAGATATAAAAAATTAGTATTATTAAATATTGTATCTGTTTTTGGTTTTGCACTAGTTGAACTAGGTCTACCAACAATTATTGCAGATATGATTGATCATGGGGTGACTTATCAAAATGAAAGTTATCTTTATTCGATGTGGTTTTTAGCTATTGTGATTTCGGTGATTGGGGTAGCTGGAACGATTGTGCTAGGTTATTGTTGTGCGAGAATTTCTACTTCTATTACAAGAGATATGCGTAACGATATTTTTACACACATTCAAACATTTTCACCCCATGAATTTAACCGTTTTGGTATTTCATCATTAATTACACGAACAAACAATGATGCTTTTCAAATTCAATTATTTGTAAATGTCTTATTAAGAACAGCTTTATTGACACCAGTTATGGTCATTATTAGTGTTTTTATGACAATGCGTACATCACTTGAATTATCTCTTATTATTGCAGCGACATTACCGGTGATTGTTGTAGGGGTTATTATTATCGCAAAGGTTTCTGAGCCTTTATCACAAAAACAACAATTATCATTGGATGTATTAAATCGTATTACAAGAGAAAATCTTTCAGGGTTAAAGGTGATTAGAGCTTTTAATAATGATGCTTATGAACAAGCTCGTTTTAATAAGACAAATGAAGAATTTACGGGTTATACAAGAAAAATCTTTAAATTAATGCTTTTAACACAACCTGTCTTTTATTTTTTCTTGAATTTAGTTACATTGGTTATTTTTTATGTAGCCAGTCATATGATTGATGCTGGAACTTTACAGGTAGGAAAACTGATCGCCTTTCAGGAATATCTTTTTCATGCTATGTTTTCTATGATGCTATTTTGTAATGTCTTTGTCATGTATCCTCGTGCAGCCGTTTCTGCAAGACGTATTAATGATGTTTTATCTACCAAATGTGATATTCAAGATCATGTGACACAAACAAAGATGTCTAGAGTTAATAAACATCATTTATCATTTCAAAATGTCACTTTTGCCTATCCTGATGGTGAGGAAGCTGTTTTAAAAAATATCTCTTTTGAAGCGACTGAGGGAGAAACAATTGCCTTTATTGGAAGTACAGGTTCTGGTAAGAGTACATTAATTAATTTGATTCCACGTTTTTATGATGTCAGCAATGGGAAAATTGAAATTGATGGTGTTGATATTCAAGATTATCGTATTGATGATTTAAGAAATAAAATTGGTTTTATTCCTCAAAAGGCGATGTTGTTTACGGGTACCATTGCAGAAAATCTCAGATATGGAAAAGTTGATGCAACTTTAGAAGAATTGGAACACGCTGCTAAAGTTTCACAAAGCTATGATTTTATTATGGAAAAACCTCTAGGTTTTGATGAAATGATTACAGAAAGTGCGACGAATGTATCAGGAGGACAAAGACAGCGTTTAAGCATTGCCAGAGCGTTGATTAGAAAACCAGAAATTTATATTTTTGATGATTCTTTTTCAGCTTTGGATTATAAAACAGATGCGATTTTAAGACATGCTTTGAAAGATGAAACAAAACATTCTATTGTTTTGATTGTTGCTCAAAGAATTTCAACGATTAAAGATGCTGATCAAATTATTGTCTTAGATGAAGGACGTATTGTTGGACATGGAAAGCATCGAGACCTTTTAAAGAATTGTCCTATATATCATGAGATTGCTTCATCTCAGCTCAGTGAGGAGGAGTTAGATTATGAATAAAAAATGGCAGGTATTAAAAAACTCTTTACAACAGATGGCTCCTTTTTTCTTGCTTTATAAATGGGGATTTGTGATTGCTTTATTAATGATTGTTGTGACATGTTTTTCATTATCTATTTCTCCAATGATTGAAGGTATGATGACATCATTATTAATGGAAAATGCTATGGATATGTTACATCATATTCCTGGTGCACATGTTGAATATGATCGTGTCATGGAAATTATTGTGATGTTGTTAGGCATTTATTTATTAAAAACTGTATCACAGTCCATAACGATTGTGACATTAACAAATTCAATTCAAAAGATGATGCATGATTTAAGAAATGCTTTGCAGGAAAAGATCAGAAAGTTACCAGTCAGCTATTTTGATCAGCACCAATATGGTGATGTATTAAGCCGTATTACAAATGATGTTGATACATTGTCCAATGCTTTACAGCAGACATTAACAGAAATGATGAGAGGTCTTTTAATGTTAATGTTGGCTATTTTCATGATGTTTCGTATTCATGTCTTGATGACATGTATTGTTTTGCTGATTATTCCTGCTGCTTTACTGATTACACGATTTATTGTGAAACGTTCACAAAAAAAGTTTCAGGCACAACAGGATGCATTAGGAAACTTAAATGGTGCAATTACTGAAATCTATGGTGGATATCGTGAAATTTTACTTTTTAATAAACAAAAAGATGCTATTGAAAAGTTTAAGAATATTAACCAGACACTTTATCATAATGCTTTTCAGGCACAGTTTATGTCATCCATTATTTCACCATGTGTTTCACTTGTGACTTATATGATTATTGGAACAATCGGCTTTATAGGAAGTCTTTCTGTTTTAAATGGAACACTACTAGTTGGTGAATTACAGGCTTTTGTTCGTTATATCTGGCAGGTCAATGATCCGGTTTCTCAAGTAAGCAATTTATCTTCTCAAATTCAAGCAGCTTTTGCAGCTTTACATAGAATATCAGATATTTTAAATGAATCTGAAGAAAAACTAGTTGAAAATCCACGAGTTTTAACAAATGCAAAAGGCCATGTTGAATTTAAACATCTATGTTTTGGTTATCATGAAAAAGAAGTTCTTCATGATATTGATGTGAATATTCAAAGTGGTCAAATGGTTGCAATTGTTGGTCCAACCGGTTCAGGAAAAACAACTTTGATTAGTCTATTGTTACGTTTTTATGATGTGACTTCTGGAAGTATTTGTATAGATGGTGTAGACATTAGACAAATTCCACGTGAACAATTACGTTCTATGTTTGGTATGGTTTTACAAGATACATGGCTGTTTCATGGAAGTATCTATGAAAATATTCATTATGGACGTTTAGATGCAAGAAAAGATGAAGTCATTGAGGCAGCTAGACAGGCTAATGTTGATCATTTTATTCGTACATTACCAGATGGGTATGATATGATTGTCAATGAAGAAGCCAATAATATTTCACAAGGTGAAAAGCAATTATTAACAATTGCCAGAGCTATGTTGAAAGACCCTCAGATTATGATTTTGGATGAAGCAACATCTTCTGTGGATACACGATTAGAAAAGAGATTACAGGATGCTATGCAAAGAGTCATGAAAGGACGTACAAGTTTTGTTATAGCGCATCGTTTATCAACAATCAAGAATGCTGACTTGATACTTGTTATTAAAAATGGTTATCTTGTTGAACAGGGAACACATGAAGAACTGTTAGAAAAAAATGGTTTTTACAGTCAGCTCTATAATGCACAGTTTCAAGAAATGTCATAATATGTGATATTATGTGAAATGACAATAAAAAAAGAAAAATGCCCTCAAACTTTCGTATAGAAAAGTAGGAGGGCATTTTTTATGAAAAAAAGAAGAACAAAAATTGTAGACTTTAAAAATGATGTTTTGTTTAAATTTACTTTAAGAGATGACCAAGACCCTGATTGTTTGTATCTTTTAAAGTTGATTATTGAAAATATTGCAGGTATTGAATGTCATTCTTTAAAGGTTCAAAATCCTGAATTGAATCCCCAGCATGTAGAAGATAAGGATATGATTCTTGATATTAGAGTTATGAATGAAAATGGTGAAATTTGTGATGTAGAAATGCAAAATTCATCATTGGATAGAGAACAATATCAAAGATTTCAAATCTATGGAGCCAAATTACTTGCTGAACAACAAAAAAGAGGTGATGATTATATTGAACATATTCACCCTGTGTTTCAATTGATTTTCATTGATGATTTAGATACTGATAATTTGATGTTAATAGATAAATATATGACGAGAAATGATTTGGGTAAAGTAGAAAGATATTGTTTAATAACGAGAATTTATATATATTTACCGTACATAAACATTTTGAAAAAAGAAAAACAAATAGGTAACTTTGATGAACTGGAAACAGCTATCTATATATTTAAAAATGGGTTGGATGATGATATAATAAAAACAGGTAAAAAGGTGGTGAAGATCATGGAAAAGAAAGTTGAAAAGTTTAATGAAGATATGATTTTACAGGATATGGCATTTCATCGTGACTTAAACAAATGGGCAAGTCATGCAAGAATTCAGAGAGTACGTGAAGAAAGTTTAAGAGAAGGGAAGCAAGAAGGTTTAAGAGAGGGGAAACAAGAAGGTTTAAGAGAAGGAAAACAAGAAGGTTTAAAATATTCTGTATTGAAATTATTTCAAAAAAGATTTTCTGAAGTTGAAACAGCTTTTCTGGATGATTTATCAGCTGAACAGTATGAAAAAATTCTTGATCTTCTCCTGGAAGGAGCTACTCTTGAAGATATTTATCGTTTTGTTAATAAAGAAGTAAGTGGTTGATTTTGAGGAAGTTTGACCTGATTCTTGAAGGAATCAGGTTTTTATATCTTGAAAATTGTTTGCCTTTTACTTTTAAGAATAAGTTGTGTATAATAGTAAAAACAAAGAGGGGCTGAAATCGTGAATATCAAAGACATTAAAAATCATGCAAATAAAATTTATTTAGAATATCGAAAACAGATCATACCTGAATTTTTTTACGTGGGTTATGTCGGTGTCTTGGCTCAATATTTAAGAAGTGGTATCTTTTCTTTTTTTGTATCACTGTTTTTATGCTCTATTAGTCATGGCTATGTGAAATGTGCAATGAAGTTAGTTGATTTTCCTAAACCGGTATTGGATTATCATGATTCACTGAATGGAATCATCTGTTTTCCAAAAGTAGCTCCTGCTTATTTAATGAGAAAAGCAGTACTTGTTGTGTGCACACTTATCTGTTTGCTTCCTTCTTTTTTTACCATTCAAAGTTTAATACCTGAATTTTCAATAGAATGGTTTTCATCATTAGGCAATACGCTGATTCAAACAGAATATTTTATTCCTAAATTTCAATACTTATCATTGATTATGGAAAATACATTTTTAGTAGGAAATATTATACTATGTATCCTAGTCTATCTTTTTTTGACAGCTTTATTTATGCCGGTGCCTTATGTAATGGAATTAGAAGAATTTTCTTGGAGTGAATGTTTAAGCTATTCCATGCGTCTGATGAAGAAAAAACTCTTTTCATTTGCTTATCTTTATTGTTTTTATATGTTTAGACATGCTTTATATTGGATTGTGACAGGATGTGTTGTTTTATGGATTGGTCGTTTAAATGAAATTTTGATGTTGTTTTGTATGATTACATCATTGTTTTTATATATTGAGGTCTTTAAAGGAAGATTTGAAATTGCTAAATATTTATTTTATAAAGAAATGAGTGAAGAATATCATGAGAAAAATTGAAAATATAAAACGAATCATTATTAAAATAGGTTCTTCATCATTGTGTCATTCAAATGGTTATATTGATCAACAGAAAGTATTATATTTTGTTATGCAGATAGCACAATTTATTGAACAAGGAAAAACAGTTGTCATTGTTTCTTCAGGGGCGATTAGTGCAGGGATGGGGGCTATGGAACTTTCATGTAAGCCAGAAACATTGCCTCAAAAACAGGCACTTGCAGCCATTGGACAGGCAAAACTTATGCAAATTTATGAAGAAATCTTTCAACTTTTTCATTTGAAATGTGCACAAGTTTTACTGAATCATGGGGATTTTGATGATCGTCAACGTTTGATGAATCTTTCTCATACTATGAATGCTTTGATTGATTATGGCGTGATACCTATTGTCAATGAAAATGATGCTTTGGCTGTAGAAGAAATTAAGGTTGGGGATAATGATACGCTTTCAGCTTTGCTGGTTCCTGTGATTGATGCAGATTTGCTTATTTTGGTTAGTGATATAGATGGACTTTATACGGATAATCCTCATGTCAATCCTCAAGCACAACTTTTAAAATATGTAGAAAGAATTGATGAAAGAATTGAAAAGATGGCGTCAGGATCTTCATCAAAGTTAGGAACTGGGGGTATGGCAACCAAAATCAAAGCAGCTAAGATTGTCAACGATTATGGAAAAGATATGGTCATTGTGAGTGGTCAAAAACAAAATGCTCTTTTGCATATTTTTGATGAATATGAAGAAGGAACATGGTTTAGTGGACAAAGTGGAAAGAATTTGAATGCAAGAGATCATTGGTTGACTTATCGTAGTCATTCTAAAGGAAAAATTATTGTTGATAAGGGAGCTAAACAGGCACTAAAGGAACATAAAAGTTTATTGCCTTCAGGGATTATTGATGTCAAAGGATCGTTTTTATCAGGACAGGTTGTGGATATTGTAGATCAAGATGAGCAAGTCATTGCAAAAGGGATTGTTCAATATTCAAGTTTGGAAATTATGTTGGTCAAAGGACATCAAAGTTTTGAAATGAAAAAGATTTTGGGAAATTATGATTATGATGAAATTATTCATGCGAATAATATGGTTATATTAGGAGGAAAATCCAATGAATAAAAATCTTCTGGAACAATTGGTTCAAGCCAGACAGGCTCAGCGTCAAATGATGAATATGTCAACAGATAACAAAAATAAGGCTTTGCAAAATATTGCGAAAACATTAAAAGAGCATATTCCTGATATTATCGTAGAAAACCAAAAAGACATTGAAAATGCGAAAAAAACAGGGATGTCAAAAGCAATGATGGATCGTTTATTCTTAAATGAAGAACGTATTTTGAGTATTTGTGATGATGTTTTAAAGTTAATTCATTTAAAAGATCCTGTTGGAGAAATTGTAAGAGAAATCAAACGACCTAATGGATTGTTGATTCAACAAGTTCGTATTCCAATTGGTGTCTTTGGTATTGTTTATGAAGCACGACCTAATGTCACTATTGATATTGCCTGTTTATGTATCAAATCCGGAAATGTCTGCTTATTAAAGGGTGGTAAAGAGGCCTTTCATTCTAATCGTATACTTGTGTATTACATGCAAAAAGCTTTGCAAGATTTACTTCCTGTAACATCTGTTCAATTGATAGATTATGGTGGACGTGAAATGGTTGATGAATTGATTCGTGCCTATGGTTATGTGGATGTTGTGGTTCCACGTGGAGGAGCAGGATTGATTCAACATGTTGTGCAAAATGCAACAGTTCCAGTGATTGAAACAGGAGCAGGAAATTGTCATTTATATATCGACAAAGAAGCAGATATGGAAAAAGCAATAGATATTAGTGTGAATGCGAAAATTCAAAGACCATCTGTTTGTAATGCGATTGAAACAATTCTTGTTCATCAAGATATTGCAGAAAAATATTTACCATTATTATATGAGCAGTTTCAAAACTGTGTAGAAATACGAGGAGATCAAAGTGTTCAAAAATATATTCCTTGTCATCAGGTGACAAGAGAGGATTATGCAACAGAATATGATGATTATATTGTCGCAATCAAAGTTGTTCAAGATGTCAAAGAAGCTGTGGGACACATTGCTCAATATTCGACGAAACATTCAGAAGCTATTATTACAGAAAATATCCAAACAGCAGACTATTTCTTGAGTCATGTGGATTCAGCCTGTGTTTATCATAACGCCTCAACTCGTTTTAGTGATGGTGGTGAATTTGGCTTTGGAGCAGAACTAGGAATTAGTACCCAAAAGCTACATGCTAGAGGACCATTAGGCTTACAGGAAATGACATCTTATCAATATAAAATATATGGAAATGGACAAGTCCGTGAATAAGGGATAAAAATTTTATTTTTTGTCCTTTTTGTTTATTTAATTGAATTATGAGATTCACTTTTTATATTGACATTAATTAGTCGACTAAGTATAATGATTAGCGTACTAAGTAATAGGAGGGAAAGTATGGAATATCAATGTTTTAGTGAAATGATGGAAGAAATGAGAGAGATTCATAAAATGATTCAAAAATTAACAGCTCAAAAATGTCATCATTTAACAATGGAACAAGTGAAGCTCATTTTTTTGATTGCTCATGCACAAATGAATCAAAAGGAGATTGCCCAAAAACTTCGTATTACTGAGGCAACACTTTCAGTAAGAATCAAAAGATTGGTTGATATGGGGTTTATTGAAAGGAAATTAAATGAAGATGATAAAAGACATTATTATATTGTTTTGTCTTCTCAAGGTAAAGCAGTCATTGAAGAAATGAAAAGAGATTTTCATTATGTTCATCAAGTTGTTTGTAAAGATTTAACTGATGAAGATTATCAATCTGTTTTAAAAGTTGTCAAAAAAATAAAAAGGAATTTAAAGGAGGAGATTGAGTGATTAAGTTACGTAAATTTGCCTATAAGTTTTGGCTGCCAATTATTTTGTGTATTGGTTTTGTTTTTATTCAATCACAATCAGAATTGGCATTACCAGACTATATGAGTGATATAGTGACAAATGGGATACAAGCTGGTGGATTTGATACATCAATAGGTGAAGTTTATAGTCAAGATACTTTTGAACATCTCTTGATTTTTGCAGATGAAAAGCAAAAAGATATCATTGAATCAAGCTATACGTATGTTTCATATGAAGATTTATCTGATGATATCAAAAAAGAGTTTCCACATTTGCAAGATGCTTATGTTCATAACAGTATGACTCAAGAACAGAATCAAAAGCTGGAAAATGCATTGATAAAGCCAATGCTTATGGTTTCAGCCATTGATTCAATGGACCCTAACTCAAAAGAATATCAACAATTATTTCAAAATGCACCAGAAGGTATGGATATTTATCAGGTTTTTTCAATGATGGATGAACAGGCCAAAAGTCAAATGACCGCAAAAATTGATGCTCAAATTGAAACAATGGGTGAATCAACGATGTTAGTTGCGGCTGGAAATGGTGTCAAAAATGAGTATATGGCACTAGGAGCAGATGTTGATCAAATGCAGACAGAGTATATCTTTATGTCTGGATTGAAGATGTTAGGTATTGCTTTACTTGGTTCATTGGCAGCAATGGCATCAGCATTCCTTTCTTCACGAGTAGGGGCTGGATTTGCTAGAGATTTAAGACGTGCCGTTTTTAAGAAGGTCGAAAGCTTTTCTAATAGTGAATTTAATAAGTTTTCAACAGCATCACTCATCACACGTACAACAAACGATATTACACAAGTCCAAATGTTGATGATTATGTTGCTTCGTATTGTTTTATTTGCACCTATGATGGGTGTTGGAGCATTGATTAAAGCTTTTACCCATTCATCATCTATGACATGGATTATTTTGATGATTTTATTTGTCATTACACTTGTCATTGTGATTTTGATGAAAGTTGTTTTACCAAAATTTAAAATTATTCAATCATTAATTGACAGATTAAACTTAACTATGCGTGAAAATTTAACAGGTGTTCTTGTGATTAGAGCTTTTGGTAATGAAAAACATAGTGAAGAACGTTTCGATAAGGCCAATAATGATTTAACAACAGTCAACTTATTTGTCAATCGTGCGATGGCTACATTAATGCCAATCATGATGTTTATTATGAACTTTGCAACTGTTCTGGTTGTTTGGGTTGGTTCACAACAATTAGATTTAGGACATATTGCGATTGGAGAAATGATGGCTTTTATTCAATATGCTATGCAGATTATTATGTCATTCTTGTTTATTGCGATGATATTTATTATGATTCCTCGTGCCAGTGTAGCTGCTGATCGTGTTTATGAAGTTTTATCAACAGAATTAACCATTCAAGATCCACAACAACCTGTTGATTTTGATCCAAAACAACAAGGGGTTGTGGAATTTAAAGATGTGTCTTTCCAATATTCGGGTGCTCATGAACCTGTTTTAAGTCATATTACTTTTACAGCAAAACCGGGACAAACAACAGCGTTTATTGGTTCGACAGGTTCTGGAAAGAGCACCTTAATAAATTTGATTCCACGTTTCTATGATGTCAGTGCTGGTGAAGTCATTGTGGATGGTGTCAATGTTAAAGATGTGAAGCAACATGATTTAAGAGAACGTATAGGTGTTGTTCCACAAAAAGGTGTTTTATTCTCTGGAACGATTCGTTCTAACTTACAATATGGGGCTCATGATGCCACTGATGAAGAATTGAATGAAGTGATTCGTGTAGCACAGGCAAAAGAGTTTGTGGATGCCAAACCGGATGGTTTAGATGAAGCTATTTCACAAGGTGGAACAAATGTTTCTGGTGGACAAAAACAACGTTTAGCAATTGCAAGAGCTCTTGCAAAAAATCCAGATATTTTGATTTTTGATGATAGTTTTTCAGCATTGGACTTTAAGACAGATGCGATTTTAAGAAAAGAATTAAATCAGTTAATGGAAAAGAATCATAATACTGTATTGATTGTTGGACAAAGAATAGCTTCTATTATGGATGCTGATCAGATTATTGTTTTAGATGATGGAAAAATTGTTGGAAAAGGAACTCATGAAGAATTGATGAAATCTTGTCAAGTTTATCAGGAGATTGCTTATTCACAACTTTCAAAGGAGGAATTAGCCAATGCCTAGAGGACACATGGGTGGTAGACAGATGTCTAATGAAAAAGCTAAGGACTTTAAGGGAACGATTCAAAAATTATTTGCACATTTACGTCCCTATTATGTGAAATTTATATTTATCTTTATATTTGCTGCTGGATCAACAATCTTTTCTATTTTTGGACCGAAAGTATTGGCTCAGGCAACAGATAAATTAAGTGAAGGAATAATGGCTAAGGTTTCACATACAGGTGGTATTGATTTTGATGCAATCTTTCAAATTCTTATTTTCCTTGTCTGTATTTATTTGTTCAGTGCTTTATTAAATTATATTCAAGGATTTTTAACTTCAGGTATATCTCAAAAAGTTGCTTATGATTTTAGAAAAGAAATTTCAGAAAAAATGGATCGTTTGCCATTGAGTTATTTTGATACACATTCAAGTGGGGATACCTTATCACGTGTAACCAATGATGTTGATTTGATTGCGCAATCATTGAATCAGAGTTTAACACAGGTGGTGACATCTTCCGTTACAGTTATTGGAATTTTAATTATGATGCTGACAATCAGTATTCCAATGACATTATTAGCGTTATGTGTGTTACCTATTTCAATGTTTTTAATGACTAAAATCATGAAAAGAACACAAAAGTACTTTATTTCACAACAAACAAGTTTAGGAAATGTGAATGGTCACATTGAAGAAATGTATGGTGCTCATCAAGTGGTAAAAGCATTTAATGGCGAAGAAGATTCGGTCGCACGTTTTGAAGACTATAATGATGATTTATATAACTCTGCATGGAAATCACAGTTCTTTTCTGGCTTGATGCAACCACTTACAACATTTGTTGGAAATATTGGTTATGTGGGTGTGTGTTTGTTAGGTGGATTTTTAGCCAGTGGACAAATGATTTCGATTGGGGATATTCAGGCATTTATTCAATATGTGCGTCAATTTAACCAACCGATTACTCAACTTGCTCAAATTATGAATCAATTACAATCGACTGCAGCTGCTGCAGAACGTGTGTTTGAATTTTTAGATGAACCAGAGATGGAAGAAGAACATGCTTTGGTCACTAGTGACCAAGTCCATAACATGCAAGGAAGTGTTACATTCAACCATGTTCAATTTGGCTATACGCCAGAAAAAACAATCATTCACGACTTTTCTATGCATGTTCATGCTGGACAAAGTGTTGCAATTGTTGGACCAACAGGTGCGGGGAAAACAACGATTGTCAAATTGTTAATGCGTTTTTATGAATTGAATGGTGGGCATATCTTAATTGATGGAAAAGATATTACACAATTTGCCAGAAGTGATTTAAGAAGTTTGTTTGGTATGGTTTTACAAGATACATGGTTATTTGGTGGAACGATTCGTGAAAACTTAAAATATGGAAAATTAGATGCAACAGATGAAGAAATGTATGAAGCCTGTCGATTGGCATATGCTGATCATTTTATTAATACTTTAGAAGATGGTTATGATACAATCATTAATGAAGAATCTAATAATATTTCACAGGGACAAAAACAATTATTAACTATAGCTAGAGCTTTTCTTGCGAATCCTAAAATCTTGATTTTAGATGAAGCAACTTCATCTGTTGATACAAGAACAGAAGTATTGATACAAAGAGGTATGGATAAATTGATGGAAGGAAGAACAAGCTTTATTATTGCTCATCGACTTTCTACGATTAAGGATGCTAATACGATTATTGTCATGAAAGATGGCGATATTGTAGAATTAGGAAACCATGAGTCATTACTTGCAAAAAATGGATTCTATGCCGAATTGTATCAATCACAATTTGAATCAAGTCATGAATAACTTACTCATTTTGAGTGAGTTATTTTTATTTTTTAGATACATTTAAAAATTTATATAAAATTTTTTAAATAAATTAATGAAAATCTATTTACAAATCAAAAAAAGAGGTGTATAGTAACATTACTTCAAAAATTTGAAGTAAGAACATAAAAAATTTTAAGTAAAACATAGGAGGACATATCATGTTTGAACAAGTTAAAGACGCATTAGTAGAATCTTTAAATATTGATGGAGAAGGAATTACACCAGAATCAAGATTAAAAGAAGATTTAGAAATTGATTCTTTAGCAGCTGTTGAATTATCTTTAGATTTAGAAACAGAATTTGATGTTGAAATTTCTGATGAAGAATTAGCTGCATTAGTAACTGTAGAAGATATTGTGAAATTAATTGAATCTAAACAATAAGCTAAGGTTTCACTTAGCTTATTTTTCTAAGGAGGAATGGATATGGATACTGAAAAAATTAAATCAATTATGCAGATGTTTGAAGAAAGCCAAATATCTAAGATGGATTTAACTGATGGTGATTTGCATATCACATTAGAAAAAGATGTTGAAGTTAAACAGGTTGTGACACCAGTTGAGGGACAATCTGTTCAAGAAGAAAAAACTGAAGAAAAAACAGGAACACCTATAAAAAGTCCAATTGTTGGAACATATTATCAATCAAGTGGTGCTGGAAAAGAACCTTATGTTAAAGTAGGAGATACGATTCAAGAAGGAGATACAATTTGTATTATTGAAGCAATGAAAGTCATGAATGAAATTAAAGCAACTGTTTCTGGTAAAGTTTTATCTATTGAAGTTCAAGATGGTGAAACTGTTGAATATGATCAGACTTTAATGATGATAGGGTAAGGTGATTGTATGATTGAAAAATTATTAATCGCTAATCGTGGTGAAATTGCTGTAAGGATTATTCGTACATGTAAAGAAATGGGAATACAGACAGTCGCAGTTTATTCAACGGCTGATAGACAATCTTTACATGTGCAACTGGCAGATGAATCCGTATGTATTGGAGGACCTTTAGCTAATGATTCTTATTTGAATATGAATGCGATTATTCAGGCAGCATGTAATACAGGATGTGATGCCATTCATCCGGGATTTGGGTTTTTAAGTGAAAACAGTCAGTTTGCCAGATTGGTTATTCAGTGTGGACTCATTTGGGTTGGGCCTTCACCAGATATTATTGATATGCTGGGAAATAAGTCAGCAGCCAGAAAAATGATGAAAGAAGCTGGCGTTCCCGTTATTCCGGGTTCTAAAGAAGTTGTGGAAACTGTTGAACAAGGAAAAGACATTGCCAGTCGTATTGGTTATCCAGTGATGATTAAGGCAAGTAATGGTGGTGGTGGACGTGGTATGCGTGTTGTTTGTAATGAAGAAGAATTTGAAACACAATACACAAATGCAAAAGCAGAAGCCAAAGCCTGTTTTGGAGATGATGATGTCTATTTAGAAAAATTGATTGAAAATCCAAAACATATTGAAGTGCAGGTCATTGGAGATCAACATGGAAATGTGATTCATTTATTTGAAAGAGATTGTTCATTTCAAAGACGTCATCAAAAGATGATTGAAGAAGCACCATGTCATATTTTAAAGAAAGATGTTCGTCAACATTTATTTGAAGATGCTTTAAAAGCTTGTCGTCATGTAGGTTATAACAGTGTGGGAACGATAGAGTTTTTATTAGATAAACATGGAAATTATTATTTTATGGAAATGAATACACGTATTCAGGTAGAACATCCTATTACAGAGATGATTTGTGGTGTTGATTTGATTAAATTACAGTTAAAAGTCGCAGAAGGATTAAAGCTTCCTTATCGCCAAGAAGATATTCATCAAAATGGTTATGCTTTAGAGTGTCGTATTAATGCCGAAGATATGAATCGTGATTTTGCTCCAACACCTGGAAAAATAACTTTTATGCATTTGCCGGGTGGACGTGGTGTACGTGTTGATAGTGCGATGTATAGTGGATGTGAAATTTCACCTTATTATGATTCTATGATTTTAAAACTCATTACATTTGCACCGACACGACTAGAATGTATTAAAAAGATGCGTGCAGCTTTAAGTGAAGTCATTATTGATGGCATTTCAACCAATACAAAATTTCATTACTATGTTCTTCATTCTAAAGAATTTATTGAAGGAAGATATGATACAAGTTTTTGTGAAACATTTATAAAGGAGTTGAAAGATAATGGATCAATTGTTTAAAAAGCGAAATGAAGAATTGAAAGAATTCTCATCATGGCTCAAAAGACATAAGGTCAAAGAAAAAAAAGAAATTCCAGAAAATATTTTTAAACAATGTGATCATTGTCATGAGTCAATTCCTTATTTTTCTCTTATTGAAAATGATTATGTATGTCCTAAATGTGGTTATCATATGAAAATTAGTGCCAGACAACGTATTCGTGATTTGATTGATGATGGTTCATGGCGTGAATATTTTGAAAAAGATCATACAGAAAATATAGAAAACTTTCCGGGTTATGATGCTAAATTAAAAAAGGCACAAATGTCAACAGGAATGAATGAAGCAGTTATTTGTGGGATTGGCAAAATCAACCAAAATCGTCTTGTTTTATGTGTCATGGATTCTCGTTTTATGATGGGAAGCATGGGAAAAGTTGTGGGCGAAAAAATCTGCAAAGCTGTTGAATTAGCAACACGTAAAAAACTTCCTTTAGTCATTAGCTGTACAAGTGGAGGAGCCAGAATGCAGGAAGGAATTGATTCTTTAATGCAGATGGCTAAGATCAGTGCGGCTTTAAAACGCTTTTCCAATCAAGGTGGATTATATATTGCTTTATTGACGCATCCAACAACGGGTGGTGTCAGTGCTAGTTTTGCGATGTTAGGTGATATTATTATTGCTGAACCACAAGCCATGATTGGATTTGCTGGAAAACGTGTCATTCAAGATACCATAAAACAAGAATTACCAGAAGGTTTTCAAACAGCTGAATTTTTACTTGAAAAAGGTTTTATTGATATGATTGTTCAAAGACATGATTTAAAAAATGTTATTTCAGATTTATTAAAGTTACATGGAGGAAAATTATGAGCCTCATAGATAATGAAAATAAAATAAAAGAGTTACAAGCCAAAAGAGCTATGACTCAAGATCAAAAAGAATTTGATGAATTATCTTTACAGATAGATCATTTGACTAAAGAAACATATCAGAATTTAACGGCTTGGGATCGTGTGTCTATCGCCAGACATCCATCACGACCAAAAGCTAGTGATTTTATTGAAGGATTGTTTGATCATTTTTATGAACTTCATGGGGATAGACGTTTTGGAGATGATCAGGCGATTATTGGGGGAATTGGTTATTTTCATTCAATGCCAGTGACAGTGATTGCTCAAGCAAAAGGAAAAACTTTACAGGAAAACTTAGATCGACATTTTGGAATGTGTAATCCAGAAGGTTATCGTAAGGCCTTAAGACTTGCCAGACAGGCAGAAAAGTTTCATCGTCCAATTATTACTTTTGTGGATACAGCTGGAGCTTATCCGGGTATTGAAGCTGAAGAAAGGGGACAAGCACAAGCTATTGCTGAATGTTTGTATGTTTTCTCTGATATCAAAACACCTGTCATTTGTGTGGTGTTATCTGAAGGAGGAAGCGGAGGTGCTTTAGCTTTGAGTGTGGCCGATCGTATTTGTATGTTAGAAAATGCCATTTATTCAGTGTTATCACCAGAAGGTTTTGCAAGTATTTTATGGAAAGATGATAGTCGTGTACAAGAAGCAGCTGAAGTCATGAAACTCACATCTTATGATTTATATGAAAAAGGGATTGTGGATTATTTAGTCAAAGAACCTACTGGTGGTATGCAAAATGATTTAAAACTTGTTTTAGATAATATAGATCAGTACTTACAAAAAGAATTAGATATTTTAATGCATACAAAAGAAAAAGAATTGTTAGAAAAACGTTATCAGAAATTTCGTAAAATGGGAGTGATGTCATGAGTTCAATTGAAATCTTAGGAACAGGGTTTGTCAGAGCTCAAAAGAAAATATCTAATCAAGATTTAGAAAAAAGAGTCGATACAAGTGATGAATGGATTGTTCAAAGAACAGGGATTTCATCACGTTATGTAAGTGAAACTGAAAATACAAGTGATTTGGCTTGTCAAGCCAGTTTACAGGCGATTGAAGATGCTAAGATTCAAAAAGAAGATATTGAAGTGATTATTGTTGCGACAATGACACCGGATTGTATGACACCTTCAACAGCTTGTCTTGTACAGGCAAAACTTGGATTAAATGATTGTCCTGTTTTTGCGTTTGATATTAATGGGGCATGTAGTGGATTTTTATATGCGTTTCAGATTGCCAGTGATTTATTGAATAGATATCAGCATATTCTGGTGATTGGCAGTGAAACAATCAGTAAGATGATTGACTGGAATGACCGTTCAACTTGTGTCTTATTTGGGGATGGTGCAGGAGCAATGGTTCTAGGTCGTGGTCAAACAAAACTTTATCATTATGCCAATAGTGAAGGTGATGTAGAAGATGTGTTAAAGGCTCAAGGCTTACCATTAGTAAAAGATTTACAAAACAACGAAGCTACAACACATTATTTAAATATGAAAGGAAACGACGTGTTTCGTTTTGCTGTGAGAGTCTTAAAAGAATCTATTGAAAATGTTTTGGAACAATCACATCTTACAATGGATGATATTGACTTAGTGATTCCACATCAAGCTAATTATCGTATTATTAGTCATGTCGCTAAAAAAATGAAAGTTGATCTTTCTAAATTTTACATGAATCTTCAAGAGTTTGGAAATACTTCAGCGGCTAGTATTCCGATTGCTTATGCAATGGCACAAAGAGAAGGAAAAATACCAGCCAATGGTCGTGTGATTTTAGTTGGCTTTGGTGCAGGACTTACATATGGGGCAACTCTTATTGACAATAGAGGAGGACAATAAAGTGTTATTAAATCAATTATTAAATATTCAATATCCTATTATTCAAGGAGCAATGGCAAACATTGCAACAGCATCTTTTGCTGCATGTGTTTCTAATAGTGGGGGATTAGGTATCATTGCAACAGGATCAATGGATGCCAATCAGACACGCATTGAAATTCAAAAATGTAAACAATTAACGACACAGCCATTTGGTGTCAATGTCATGTTGATGAATCCTTATGCCAGTGAAATTATTGATGTTATTGTTGAAGAAGGTGTACATGTTGTGACAACTGGTGCAGGAAATCCAGGACCATACATGGCTAAATTAAAAGAAGCTGGCATTAAAGTATTCCCTGTTGTTCCAAGTGTTGGATTAGCCAAACGCATGGAAAGAGCAGGAGCCGATGCTTTGATTGTTGAAGGTGGAGAATCAGGTGGGCATGTTGGTGAAATGACAACAATGGCCTTAGTTCCACAAGTTGTAGATGCAGTGAATATTCCAGTTATTGCAGCTGGTGGTATTGGTGATGGTCGAGGTATGATGGCAGTATTCAGTTTAGGTGCTATTGGAGTTCAAGTAGGAACATGTTTATTAGTTGCTGAGGAATGTCCAATTCATGAAAATTATAAGGATGCAGTCATTAAAGCAAAAGATACAGATACTGTTGTGACAGGAAGAAGTGTCAATACGCCTGTACGTATTTTAAAGAATCAAATGGCAAGAGAGTATTTAAAATTAGAAGGACATTTTGAAAGTCGAGAAGAATTAGAAAAATTAACATTGGGTGCTTTGAGAAAAGCCGTTCAAGAAGGTGACGTGAAAACAGGTTCTGTAATGATGGGACAAATTGCCGGAATGGTCAAAGAACGTAAACCTATGAAACAGATTTTAGAAGAAATGATGACTTCAACAAAAGATGTGTATGCCCATTTACAGGAAGTCATGGAGGATATTCAATGATTCAAATACAAGATCGTATAATGAAACTTCCTATCATTCAAGGTGGTATGGGAGTAGGTATCTCGTTATCATCTTTAGCTGGTCATGTGGCTAAATGTGGTGCAATGGGTGTGATTAGTGCAGCACATCCTGGATATAACTATGAAGGATTTAGAAAGAATCCTGTAGCTATTAACTGTCAAGCGATTAAAGATCATATTCAACGTGCCAAAGAGATTGCTAAAGGAAATGGTTTAATTGGTGTGAATATCATGGTTGCCAGTCGTGATTATGAAAAATTTGTAAAAGCTTCTGTGGATGGTGGCTGTGATGCGATTATTTCAGGAGCAGGATTACCTCTAGATTTACCAAAATGGGCAAAAGGAAAAACATTATTAGCACCGATTGTATCAAGTGGTAAAGCGGCAAGATTGATTGCCAGAGTTTGGGATAAACGTTATCAGTATACACCTGATTTTGTTGTGATTGAAGGTAGTGAAGCAGGTGGACATCTTGGTTTTAAAAAAGAAGATTTATTGGCACATACATGCCAGACATTAACTGAGATTTTAAGTGATGTCAAAAAAGAATTAAAGGTCTGGGAAGAAAAATATAAAAAAACAATTCCTGTTTTCGTCGCTGGTGGAATTGATTCTGGTAAAAAAATAGCTGAATTAGTGAAACAGGGGGCTGCTGGTGTACAAATTGCAACATCATTTATTGCCACTTATGAATGTGATGCAGCTCAGGAATTTAAAGATATGGTCATTCAATGTACAGAGGATGATATAGAGCTTGTTACAAGTCCTGCGGGTATGCCGGGTCGTGCGATTGTGAATGATTTTGTTAAGAAAACAAGACAGACAGGAAATATCTGTATGAAAAAATGTCTTGAATGTATGATTCCTTGTACACCAGAAAATACACCTTATTGTATTAGTGAAGCGTTGATTCAAAGTGTGAAAGGGAATGTCCAAAATGGTTTGATTTTTGTAGGAAGTCAAGCTGCCAGAATTCATGATATGAAACATGTTGAAGAAGTGATTCAAGAATATATGGAAGAAATGGAGGAAAATCTATGAAAATTGGTATGATTTTTGCTGGTCAGGGAAGCCAATATGTTGGTATGGGAAAAGCTTTCTATGATGCTTTTCAAGAAGCGAAAGATGTGTATGATCAGGCACATATTGATATTGATGTCAAGAAAGTTTGTTTTGATGGACCAGAAGATGTTCTTAATGAAACATCATATGCTCAGCCTTGTATTTTAACAACCTCATTAGCTATTGCGAAAGTGATTGAAGCACATGGTATTCATCCAGACTATGTCGCTGGATTATCTTTAGGAGAATATTCAGCTTTAGCTTATGCCGGAGCTTTTGATATACAAGATGCGATTACTATTGTTAGACATCGTGGGCAAATCATGAGTGAAGCCCTGCCAGCTGGAACAACATCTATGGCTGCTGTTTTAGCAATGGATGCAACAAAGATTCAAGAAGTGATTGCTCCTATTGATGGTGTAACGATTGCCAATTACAATTGTCCAGGACAGATTGTCATTACAGGAGTGAAAGAAGCTGTTGAAACAGCATCACAAAAATTAAAAGAAGCAGGGGCTAAACGTGTCATTCCATTGAAAGTTTCAGGAGCATTCCATTCTCCATTATTAGAAGAAGCTTCACACCAGTTAAAAGCAGAATTAGAAAAATATGATATTCATCAACCTCGTATACCAGTTGTTTATAATGTTTCTGGAAAAGAAGAAGATGGTGATTTGATTGACATTTTAACTCGACAAATCAAATCAAGTGTTTATTTCTATCAGTCAATTCAATATATGATTGCTCAAGGGGTTGAAGCTTTTGTGGAAATCGGACCGGGTAAAGCATTAAGTGCTTTTGTAAAGAAAACAGATAAAACAATACCAGTTTATAGTGTAGATAGTATTGAAGGATTAAATCAAATGTTAGGAGCGTTAAAAAATGGGTAAAGTAGCGTTAATTACAGGAGCAAGTCGTGGAATTGGAAAAGCGATAGCTTTAAAATTTGCAAGTGAAGGTTATGATATTGCAATTAATTATATTGGAAATCAAGAAGAAGCTTTGGAAGTCCAAAAAGAATGTTGTCAATATGGTGTTCAAGCTATGATTCATGAAGGTGATGTCACTGATTATGATGCGATGGATCAAATGATGAAAACAGTTTTAGAAAAATTAGGTTCTATTGATGTTCTTGTGAATAATTCAGGAATTACAAAAGATCAGTTATTATTAAAGATGAACACACAATCATTTATGGATGTTATTGATGTCAATTTAAAAGGGACATTCAATACGATTAAAGCTGTTTCTCGTATTATGATGAAACAAAGAAATGGTGTTATTATCAATATGGCAAGTGTGATTGGAATTATTGGTAATGTTGGGCAAGCTAACTATGCAGCTAGTAAAGCAGGAGTGATTGCTTTAACAAAATCAGTAGCGAAAGAATTAGCGCCACGTCATATTCGTGCTAATGCGATTGCACCAGGATTCATTGCAACAAAGATGACAGAAGTTTTAAGTGATGATACAAAAGACAATATCTTGAAAAATATTCCATTACAAAAAATGGGTGAACCAGAAGATGTTGCGAATGTTGCATACTTTTTAGCAAGTGATAGTGCCAAATATATCACTGGTCAAGTGATTAATGTTGATGGCGGAATGGTCATGTAAGGAGGACAAATGATGAAAAGAAGAGTTGTCGTTACAGGTATGGGTGCTGTATCACCAATTGGAAATACAGTTGAAGAAACATGGGATGGTATTTTAAATCAAGTCTGTGGAATAGATGAAATTACTCATTTTGATACAACAGATTATAAAGTGAAATTAGCTGGTGAAGTAAAAAATCTTGATTTAGAACAATATTTTACAAAAAGAGAATTAAAATTTAATGATCGTTTTACTCAATTTGCTAGAATTGTTTCTAAACAAGCCGTTGAAAATGCAAAATTAGATTTAGAATCCATTGATAGTCAACGTTTTGGAGTGATTATTGCTAGTGGTATTGGTGGTATTGAATCTATTGAAAAGGCAGAACAAAGTTTATTAAATAGAGGACCATCAAAAGTATCACCATACTTTATTCCTATGACTTTAATTAATGAAGCTGCTGGAAATGTTGCGATTGATTTAGGAGCAAAAGGATATGTTTCTTCTGTTGTTACTGCTTGTGCTGCAGGAACAAATGCGATTGGAGAAGCTTTCCATAAAATTAGAGATGGTTATGAAGATATTATGGTTGCTGGAGGAAGTGAAGCCTCTATTACTCCTTTATCAGTTGCTGGATTTGCTTCCATGAAGGCTTTACACACAGGTGAAGATAAAAACCGTGCTTCTATTCCATTTGATAAAGATCGTAGTGGTTTTGTCATGGGTGAAGGTGCAGCTGTTTTAGTATTAGAAGAATTACAACATGCATTAGATAGACATGCGACAATTTATGGCGAAGTTGTTGGTTATGGTTCAACATGTGATGCACATCATATTACAGCTCCATTAGCAGATGGAAGTGGTGGTGGAGAAGCTATGAAACGTGCTTTGGCTGATGCTTCTTTACAACCATCAGATATTGATTATATTAATGCACATGGAACATCAACACCATTAAATGATAAAACAGAAACAACAGCTGTCAAATATGCTTTTGGTGATGATGCTTATCATTTAGCTATGTCATCTACAAAATCTTATACAGGGCATTTATTAGGTGCCAGTGGTGCATTAGAATCTGTTATCTGTGTCAAAGCATTACAAGATGGATATATTCCAGCTACAATTCATTATCAAAATAAAGATGAAGAATGTGATTTGGATATTGTTGCAAATGTTGGTAGAAAACAAGATATTCATTATGCTATGAATAACTCTTTAGGTTTTGGTGGACATAATGCATCATTAATCTTTAAAAAATGGGAGGATTAGTCATGTTATATAATTCTAATGATATTCAAAAAATTATTCCCCATCGTTATCCATTTTTACTTGTTGATTGTATTGAAAGTATTAGTGAAGATGGAAAAACAATTGTTGGGAAAAAATGTGTGACTGCAAATGAAATGCAATTTTTAGGGCATTTCCCTGAAAAACATGTCATGCCAGGTGTTCTTATTATTGAAGCATTAGCACAAACAGGATGTGTCTTATTACTTTCTAAAGAAGAAAATAAAGGAAAGATTGCTTTCTTTGCTGGAATTAATAAAGCACGTTTTAGAAAACAGGTTATTCCTGGTGATGTTTTAACAATGACTGTCACTTTGACAAAAGAAAAAGGTGGTATTTACTTTGCATCTATTCAAGCAAAAGTAGAAGATGAAATTGCAGTGACAGGAGAAATTATGTGTGCTGTAGGTGAATAATAAAAAAGCAGAAAGATTTTGACATCTTTCTGTTTTTTATGGTTTTATAAAAGTTATTGACCTTTAGATGAAAGAATTATCTTTTTATTTAAGATAGATGATGACTATGATTCATCTAAGTATTTCTTTAGTTCTTCTACGAGTTGGTATACAGTCGTTCCTGGATCATATTCAGAAGGTTTATCAATGTTTTTACGAAATGAAGCCATTCTTCTTTTACTATTTTTAATAGCAGTATTGACTCCATCAAAAGTATCAACAATGGCATATATGTTTTCATCATTTTTCCTATAAGTACCATCGCCTAGATTGTATTCTTTAAAAATTTCTTTTAATTTACTATTCCAAACATTTCTATGAAGTGCTGAATCACTATATTCAAAATGTAAATAGAGCCAGTATTCAAAAGATTGATTACTCCAGGCTATTTTATATCCTTTATTTTGACCATTACTAATAGCTTGATCGAAATCTTCAAAATCATCCTTATCAAAAACAATCCATACATTTTGATAAATAATTTTTGCTTTCTTTATAATTTCATCTGTGATGTCAATAAGCT
This sequence comes from Clostridium sp. C1, assembly GCF_018223625.1. Lineage (NCBI taxonomy): Bacteria > Bacillati > Bacillota > Clostridia > Eubacteriales > Clostridiaceae > Clostridium > Clostridium sp. C1. Next base: position 122,717 of record NZ_CP073631.1, read on the forward strand.
TACTTGTAGAACTGCCTCTACCACAAATATTGATAATAGGGGCTTCAACGATATCGATATGACCTCCAATTTTATCTTCTATTTGCTTTTGTATTCCTTTGAAATATAATGGTTCAGTTTGCTTACCTTCGGTGACAATTAAAAAAGAATTAGCTTTAGGCTGCTTATAATCATGTTTTCTTTTGGCTCTTTCTTTTCTTCTTTTTTTGAATAAATCATCAGATCCCATATTATGATTCACCAACTTCCATATCAAATTCTTCAAAAGTTGGAATACCACCATAGACACCAGCTAAATAATCTTTTTCAAAAGAAGCATCTGATCTTATTTTGAAGTCAGCTAATGATGATAGTTCAGAATACCCATATTCATCTTTTTGTACAAACCATATTTGATCTCGTCTGAAAAATCTTTTGTCCATTAATGTTGTATCATGAGTTGTATAAATAAGCTGTGCTTTTGAGTTTTGATCATAAAACAAATCAATAAAGAATTTGAGTAACAATGGATGTAATTTAACATTGAGTTCATCAATGAAAATTGTTTTGTGCATTGCAAAAGCAGTTTTTGCATAAATATACAAAAGAATACTTTTAATTGTACCTTGTGATTCATTGTAAAGATTTAATGGATATTTTTTTTGATTTTTTCCTTTATGATATGTGATAAATAAAACATTTTTATCATTTTCTATATATTCTATATCTTTAATTCCTGTATCAATAGCATTTAAATAGTGAATGAATTCATTTTTATTAGCATCAATAACACTAGGAAGAATTTTTTCAAGTAATTGAGTATCTTCACAAAGATCAGTAGGGACCATTAAAATATCTTTTATACCAGAATATACAGTTTTAAACTGATTTGTCGCAAGATTTAATTTATTAAAAAAAGATAGAGCAAGGGTTTCATGAGGAATTTGATTTTTATATAAATCACATTCTTTTCTAACAGAAGCACCAAACTTTATATTTTGATTTGATCTTTCTAAAATGGTAATAGTTCTATTTGTTTTTAAACTTTTTCGATATAACCATTCTGTGACAATGTGTTGGGAATTGTATTCAAATCCATACTTATATTCATTATCATTTAATAATAAAATAATTTCAAATTCTGAATTGTGTTGTGTTTCTTCAAAAGAAAAAGGGGCATAATACTTTTCTAGAGTTGTATAGTTATCATCACTCGTATTATTGAATGACTCTAAAATAATATTTTGAAAATATTTCATTGCGTAATAAAGGTTTGATTTCCCACTGGCATTAGCCCCATAAATAGAGGCAACTTTGACAAGGCTTTCGTGAGTTGTTGTTTGTATCAAATTACAAGGATGTTCCTTATAAGCATGAATTGCTGTCATATCAAAAATGGTTTCTTCTCTAAATGATAAAACATTTTTTAGCATAAATTGAATAAGCATCATTCTTCATCTCCTAAAAATATAATACTTTATTTTTAATATTATATCAATATTTTTGAGAAATATTCACAATTTTTAGTTTTTAATATTTTAAAAAATATAAATACTTAAAATAAAATAGATTTTCTTTTAAAGTATATTTCAATAGAAATTAGGGACAAAATTTTTATTTCAAATGTCTAATTGATAAACATTAATAATCTTTAGATTATATATTTTGATAGATGATAAAAAAGCAATTTTTAAAATTACTTCATGAGTAGCATTTATTACCATGCTGGTTGTCCTGTTTCAATAAGGCTATCAATATCCTTATAAGCATTTTCAATAGTTTCTACATGATATTATTCATACATGTTATAAACAAAATTAGTTAAATTTTTTCATCCAGTTGTTTTAAAACTTCTTCTGCACTTGTTACTTTATAATTTGCATAACTTTCAAGTAAGTAAGCAAAAAATCTCAATTCTTTATTTAATTTCATCACCTCTTAGATAGAATGAATTTTGAGGATTACCAGTTGCTTTTTCATATTCCCATATGTCAAAGATAGTTAGATTACTCAAATACCATAATTTCATGTCATCATTCAATAGCATTGCATGTGTTTAGGAATTTAAAACGATTCTTAGTGTATTCATTTTGGAGATATTCCTGTTTTTGCAATCAGTAATGCAACATCTCTATCAATGTTTTGTAAAATGGATAAACTTGTTTTATTGATTATACTGTTTCACCTTGATAAAATTGAAACATTTTCATTGAAAATGCATATAGATAGAATAATTTTGTAGATTAAAAAAACTATTGGTGATTTTCCAATAGTTTGTGTTTAATGTTTTTTTAACTTGTAAATGATTTTATTAGCATAAGGAATAGAAGAAAGCTCTTGAGGATGATCTGAATAGAAATAGAAAATAATCACAAAGTAAACAATAACACCTATAATCACTGCAAGTATTAATGGAATAAGAACTTTTCTTGTTAGAGCAAATAAACCATAATAAACAATGGCTACAATAATACCCATGAAGATAGAAGAAATAATAGGTAATAGATATGTCTTTTTTATTTCTTGTCTATAACGTGTGATTTTGCGTAACATTTTTTGATTTAAATAACATACTTGTAAACCGTATAAACAATTGGCTATCATCAAAGCATAGAGTCCTAGAGGTGTAAACCACAAAAGAAGGGTTGTTATAACTAAATGATAAATCAAAGCAGTAGCAGCATTTTTTAAAGGTGTGTTGACTTCTCCAAGAGCTTGTAAAATTCCATTAGTTAAAGTTGATAAACCAAAGAAAACAATACCTGGACTTCCTAAAGCCAACATTAATGTAGAAGTAGCAACTGTTTCTTCTTGAGGAAAGAGGATGCCAATAATAGGATAAGCCAAGACACTCATACCCACAGCAGCCGGAATAAGTAACAGCATTGTCACACGAATGCCTGAACGAATATGTTCCCTTGTTTCACGGGCATTTTTTAATGACCATGATGAAGAAATAGCAGGAATGGAAGCTGTTGACATAGCAGAAGCTAAAGCCACAGGAACATTTTGTAAAACAATATATTGACCAGAATAAACACCCCACATAGAGGCTGAAGTTGGATCAGTTCCAATAATAAAAGAATAAATATATTGGTCAATAACAGTAATAAGATTATAAACACATGTTGCAAAGATAATAGGTGTGACTATATGAATAATCATTTTGAAAATATCTTTATAAGAATCTTCATAATCATTAGGAGTATCTTTAATAATTAAATGATTACGATTCTTTAAATACATAATCATCATAAAAATTAAACCCACCAGAACACCGACACCAGGTCCAACTGCTCCCCCAGCGGCACCTGCAGCAGCCATTTCACTGCCACCTGTTTCCATCAATGGCTTAATGAATAAATAAGCACATCCAATGGCGACAATTGCATTAAAAATCTGTTCAATAATTTGTGAAACAGATGTATAAAAAGTTGTCTGATGAGCCTGAAAATAACCTCTAAAGACACCCAATAGACCAGATAGGAAAATAGTTGGACAAAGGATTCTCAGTGGTAATACAGAATACCCTGTAACAAGTAAAGGGGCTAAAAGATAGGCAATGATCGAAGCACTACCACCAATAATACAAATATAGATAAATGAACATTTTAAAATCTTTTGTACATTATTATATTGATGAATAGCTAGTTTTTCAGCAATTAACTTTGAAATAGCTGTTGGAATACTATAAGAAGATAAGAGTAATATTAAAGCATAAATATTATATGCCATTGAATAATAACCAATACCTTCAGCACTAATTAATGCTGTTAAGGGGCTTTTATATAAAGCTCCAATGATTCGTACGAAAATACCTGCAATTGCAAGTATAGATGCCTGTTTAACGATTGAACGTGACATGGGTAAACCTCACTTTCCAGTAATTCTTTGTTTATTATAACATTAATTCCAATAATTGCAAAAAAACTTATATATTTATACATAAAATGATTTTTTTCATAGGTTTTACACATTGATTGTATAATATACTGATAGTGAAAGGAATGGTGAAAAAGTATTGAAAAAATTTTTAAAGATATTTTTAATATTTATGGTAATGATATCTACGATTTACGGATGTTATCGATTTTATCAAGAAAAAAAAGAAGAAAAACAATTACAAAGAATGCAAAATCAAGTCAATGAACAGTCGAAAAGAAAGATTGATGATGAATTATCAGTTATTGCTATTGGAAATAGTAATTTATATAGTGGTTTTAATCCATTACAATTGTGGCATGAATATAAAATAACGTCTTTTGTGGCTGCTGAACCAAGTCAAGATCCTAATCGTGCTTATTATATTTTAAAAAATGTTTTAGAGTTTCAACACCCCCAATTAATTATATGGGAGATGGATGAAATGTTTACAGGAAAGGATTTTAATGATGAAAAAGCTCAAAAATATGCACCGATGAATCTATTTCCTATAGCTAGAAATTATACAAATTGGAAGAAATATTCAGCTCAATCATTTAAAAACTATGATAATTATGATTATAACTATCTTTCAAGGATGGCTACAAAGGGTTATTTATATAAAACAAAAGTAAAAGCAAGAAAGCAAAATAAAAATTTTATGATCAAAACAATCAAAAGAGCTAATATAAAACCACATAGACAAGAAATATTTTATAAAATTGTGAGTTTATTAAAAGAAAAGCAAATTCCTTTATTATTAATAACGATTCCATCAGCGAGATCATGGACGATGGAGAAACATAATACAATCATGGATTTATCAAAAGAAGTGGGTGTTCCATTTTTGGATTTGAATTTAAATAATCAGTTAATTAATTGGAAAAAAGACACAAGGGATGAAGGAATGCATCTTAATGATTATGGGGCACAAAAAGTAACAGCTTATATAGGAGAGTATTTAAAGGAACATAACTTAATAGAGAATCAAACAATAAGTCAAGAAAGTCAGAAGATGTGGGATCAAGATTATTATGATTATATTGAAATGATCAATTAAACTTCATGAAATGTAAAAAAGTCTATTTTAACATCTATATATTGTGCTATAATATATAAAAATATGTCTTGGAGGAGAATTATGAACGATAGTAGAATTTGTATTGCATTAGATTTTCAAACAAAGCAAGATGTTAAAGATTTCTTAGATAAGTTTGAAGATGAAAAATTGTATGTAAAAATTGGGATGGAATTATTTTATGGTGAAGGTATTGAAATGATTAAAATGATTAAAGAAAAAGGACATAAAATATTTCTTGATTTAAAATTACATGACATTCCTAATACTGTCAAAAGTGCGATGAAACAATTAGCAAAATTAGATGTAGATATGGTTAATGTTCATGCTTCAGGAAGCATTGCGATGATGAAAGCAGCAATTGATGGTTTAAATGAAGGAGCTAATGGAGGAAAACGACCTTTATGTATTGCTGTGACATGTTTAACTTCATTGGACCAAAAAGTTTTAGATGATGAACTTTTGATTCATGAACCATTAGAAAAGGTTGTTTTAAAATGGGCACAAAATGCGAAAGAAGCTGGATTAGATGGTGTTGTCTGTTCACCTTTAGAATCAAAGATTATTCATGAAAATTTAGGAATGGACTTTTTAACAGTGACACCGGGTATCCGTCTTGCAAGTGATAGTGTGAATGATCAAAAACGTGTCACAACACCAGCTATGGCAAGAGAATTAACATCAAGTTATATCGTTGTAGGAAGAACAATTACAAACGCTGCTGATCCAGTAGCAACATATAAAGAAGTTTATAAACAATTTCAAGGAGAGTAGAAAATGATGGAAAAAACTATAGCAAAAGATTTATTAAGTATTCAAGCAGTCTTTTTAAGACCAAATGAGCCTTTTACTTGGGCATCAGGTATTAAATCACCTATTTATTGTGATAATCGTTTGACATTATCTTATCCTGAAGTCAGAAAAGATATTGAACAAGGATTAGCAAAACTTATTAAAGAAAACTATCCAGAATGTGAATGTTTAATGGGAACAGCGACTGCCGGAATTGCACATGCGGCTTTAGCGGCTGACATTTTAGATTTACCAATGGGATATGTTCGTGGTGGAGCCAAATCACATGGAAGAAATAATCGTATTGAAGGATTAGTGAAACCGGGAATGAAAGTTGTAGTTGTTGAAGATTTGATTTCAACAGGTGGCTCATCATTAGAATGTGTAGATGCTTTAAGAGAAGCAGGCTGCGAAGTTTTAGGAATGGTTGCTATCTTTACATATGGATTAGAAGATTCAGCGAAAAACTTTGCTGCTAAGGATTGCAGTTTTTATACACTTACAAACTATGATACTTTAATTCAAGTTGCAGTTGAACATGAGTATATTGAAGCTGCTGATTTAGAAAAATTGAAAGCATGGAAAAAAGATCCTCATGATGAATCTTGGATGAGCAAGTAAAGTTAAAAAATAGGATAAAAAGGGGATGAAATGTAATTAATGTTGCAATTTCTCCCTTTTTAATGTATAACTATAGAGGTTATGAGAGTCTTAAGGAGGATACATATGTTCAAGAGTTTGAGATATGTCTTAAAAGAAAATTTTACAAACTTATTTAGAATATATTCAATTGCTAAATATGAAATATTAGCAGATATGAGGGATTCTAAATTGGGATTATTCTGGAACTTTGCTAATCCAACTATTCAAGTTTTAACTTATTGGTTAGTATTCGGAGTTATTTTACCAGGACGTTCAGATGAAGATGGTATTCCATATTTATGTTGGTTACTTGGTGGTATTGTTGTCTGGTTTTTTATCTCTCCATGTATTACAAATGGCTGTAATGCAGTGTATGCTAAAAGAGATGTTATTACAAAAATGAAATTTCCTGTGAGTATTTTACCTGCAACAGTTGTAATGAAAGAATTGTTTAATCATCTTTGTTTGATGATTATCTTAGTTGTTTTATTTTTAATATTTGGATTTTATCCAAATATTCACTGGTTTGGATTATTATATTATTTATTCTGCGCAGTTATTTTTTCTATTTCTTTATCAATGACAACATCAGTTTTAAATATGTTAGCTAGAGATACACGAAAATTGATTTTAGCTTGTATGCGTTTATTACTCTATTTAACACCAGTTTTATGGAGCCCTCATAAACTAGATGGACATAGAATTCTGTCGGTGTTAATGAAGTTTAATCCTATTGATTATATTGTACAGGGATATCGAGATTGCTTTTTCTTTCATCAAGGATTGTTATCGTTTGGATATCAAGGATTAATTTTCTGGGGTATTACAATCTTGCTTCTTATTGTAGGAAGTTATATGATGTATAAGTTTAAACATAAGTTTATTGATTTGATGTAGAGGTGTTAAGATGAATCAAGAATATGCAATAGAATTTAATCATGTATCTAAAATATACACTTTAAAATCTAAAGATAAAAAACATAAAGAAGACCAGAGATTTTATGCTTTGAAAGATATTAATTTTAAAATACCGAAAGGGGAAGTTGTAGGCGTTTTGGGAACTAATGGTTCTGGTAAATCAACAATGTCAATTATTCTGGCAGGTATTAGTGAAATTGATGAAGGAGAAATGATTGTCAATGGTGAACAATCATTAATTGCCATTAATACAGGCTTAAATATGCAATTAACTGGTATGGAAAATATAGAATTAAAAGGAGCTTTATTAGGACTTTCTAAGAAAAGGATTCAAGAGATTAAAGATGGAGTCATAGCATTTGCAGAAATTGGTGATTTCTTATATCAGCCTGTAAAAAAATATTCTAGTGGTATGAAGTCTAGATTAGGTTTTTCTATTAATTTATGTTTGGATCCGGATATTTTAATTGTTGATGAAGCTTTATCTGTAGGGGATAAAGGATTTGCCCAAAAATGTATTAATCGTATGAATGATTTAAAAGACGAGGGAAAGACTATTATCTTTATATCACATACATTGCCACAAGTTCGCTCATTTTGTAATAAAGCAATGTGGATTGAGGGTGGAATGTTAAGAGAGTATGGTGATATTGATGAGGTTTGTGACCATTATGCTGAATATGTCGATTACTACAATGCATTGTCAAATGAAGATAAGAAAAAAGAACGTGATGATAAATTTAATAAAAGATTATTAAAAGATTATAAACCTAGTCTTTTTGATCGTATTTTTCATTTATAAACCTTAGTACTGACGTACTGAGGTTTTTTTAATATTGTATTAACATTTGTTTAATGATAAGTTCATATAGAATATTTATTTTAGATAATAGGAAAGGAGTATGCAAATGGATGTAAAAATATCAATTATTATTCCAGTCTATAATGTTGAAGATTATTTGAAAGAATGTTTAGATAGTTTATTAAGACAAACTTTTACAGAATTTGAAATTATTTGTATTGATGATGGTTCAAGTGACAATTCATTAGATATTTTAAAAAAATATCAACTTCTTGATACACGAATCACGGTTTTAAATCAGCAACATCAGTTCGCTGGAACTGCTAGAAATAAAGGAATATCTTGTGCAAAAGGAGAATACTTATTATTTTTGGACGCTGATGACTTTTTTGAGAAAGATATGTTAGAGAAAATATATGAGCAAGGGAAAAAGACACAAGCACAAATTATTTTGTTTGATGCCAGAAAATATCATCAATTAACAAAGGAGTATGATGAAGTTACTTATTATTTACGTAATGAAATACTAAAAGATAAAGAAATATTTAATAGACATGATTTTCCAGATGATATATTGACTCTATCTAATCCGGCTCCCTGGACAAAATGTTTTTTAAAAAAATTTATCTTAGAAGAAAAATTGCTTTTTCAAAATTTAGCAAATACAAATGATGCTTATTTTACAATAAGTGCAATGGCTATTGCTGATAGAATTACATGGATTGATACTAAACTTGTTAATTATCGTATAGGGTTACTTCAAAATACACAAAGCCATAAAGAAAAAAATCCGTTATGTTTTATTGATGCCTATAGAGCTATTTATGATGAATTGAACAAAAGAGGAATTTATCATGAAGTAGAACGTTCTTTTGTAAAGGTAGCATTATCATCTACAGTATATTGTATGAATTCAATTCATGATGAGAAGGTCAAAAAAGAAATTATCTATGCATTACAAGACAACAAGTTTTCAGATATGAATCTCTTAAATTATCCAGAAGACTTTTACTTAAATAAACGTGATTATAATAGTGTTAGGGGATATAATTGTATATATAAAGAGTATCAAATTATGGAGAAGAATAAACAGATTTGTGATGAATATGAAGTTACTATTAAAGCAGATTTACATCAACAACCCTTTGTATCAGTTATTATTCCTATATATGATGTAGAAAAATATTTACCTGCATGTCTGGAAAGTATTGTTAATCAATCATTGAAGAACATTGAGATTATTTGTGTTATTGATGGTTCACCAGATCATTGTAAAAAAATTGTTGAGTCATATGCAACTTATGATGATAGAATAACGATGCTTGTACAAAGAAATATGGGGTTATCTGCATCTAGAAATCACGGATTTAAGGAAGCAAAAGGTGAATATGTTTATTTCATGGACAGTGATGATATTCTTGACTATAATGCTTTAAAAGAATTATATGATTTTTCAATGAAAGAAAATTTGGATTCTGTGTACTTTGATGCATCTTGCTTTGCTGATGATTTTAAACTAAACGAAAAAATTCTTGACCAATATCATAGAAAGTTCTCATATCCAAAAGTATGTATGGGTATAGAACTTTTTAGAAAGATGAATGAAAATGATGAATATAGGGTTTCTGCTTGTCTACAATTCAATAAACGACAACATATATTAAATCAACATGTTCTTTTCCATGAAGGAGTTCTACATGAAGATAATGCCTTTACAACAATTAATTTAATAACTGCTAAAAAAGTCGGTTATATACATAAGGATTATTTTCATCGAAGATATCGTGAAAATTCTATAATGACAAAAAAAGAAAACTTTCAAAATGTTTATGGGTATTATATTGCTTTTAAAGATGTTTATCAATTTATTCAAGATTTAGATTGGATATATAAAAGTGAAAATCAAATAATATTTGATTGGTTATTACGCATACTAACAAATGCAAGAGATATATTTGCACGTTTAGATGATGCAGAGAAAAGTTCATATCTTGGATTGGATTTTACTGAAAAAAATGATTTTAGAATTTTAGTAAGTACACCTGGTTATGTGAAAAGTGAACTTATATTTAAACAACAAAGATTACAGCAAACATTTGATGAAAAATATGAACGTGGGTTAATCATTAAAGAATTACGAACAGAAAACAAGCAATTAAAAAAATCAATTAATCGATTAAAACCTTCTACTTGGATTAAATACATTAAAAGGCATATACGTATAAAATGAATATAAATTAATATGTGCTTAACCTTAATTTAATATATTTTTAATAGTGATTGACTTTAAATAGTTTAAAGGTTAAAATATGAAATGTGTTGTACTAAATGGAGGAAAAAAATATGATTTATGCAGAAATTTTAGCTGGTGGAAAAGGAACAAGAATGGGTAATACAGAATTACCTAAACAGTTTTTAAAATTAGGACATAAGCCTATATTTATCCATACAGTTGAGCAGTTTATTTTAAATAAAAGAATTGAAAAAATTCTTATTTGTTGTCCTGAACAATGGATGTCTTATACAAAAGATACACTAAAAAAGTATGAAGTCAAATCTGATAAAGTTATTGTTGTTGCAGGTGGATCTACGCGTAATGATACTATTATGAATGGTATTCGATATATAGAAGAAAACATAGGATTAAATGATGATGATATCATTATTACACATGATGCTGTTAGACCATTTTTAACACAGAGAATTATTGATGATAATATTGATGGTGCTTTGGAATATGGTGCTGTAGATACAGTTGTTGAAGCTTTTGATACGATTGTTCACTCTGTTGATGGAAAAGTGATAACTGATATTCCAATTAGAAGTGAGATGTATCAGGGACAGACACCACAATCATTTAATATCAAATTATTAAAAGATTTATTCTTATCATTAACAGATGATGAAAAAAACATCTTAACTGATGCATGTAAAGCACTAGTTATTAAGGGTACACCAGTTCATCTTGTAAGAGGTGAAGTTTACAATATGAAAATCACAACTCAGCATGATTTAAAAGTCGCTAATGGTTTAGTGGAAGGTGACAAATAATGATTAATCAAGCGTATAGATTAATAGCTCCTAAACAAATTCGTGCAGATTTTGTTGATTTAAAAATGGATGATGAGAATATTATTGTTAGACCAACTTATCTTTCTATTTGTGCGGCAGATCAAAGATATTATACTGGAAGTCGTGGACGAGTGATAATGAAGCAAAAATTACCTATGGCATTGATTCATGAGTCAGTTGGTGAAGTTGTTTATGATCCAAAGGGTGAATATAAAGTTGGGACTAATGTAGTAATGATACCCAATACACCTATGGAGAAAGATGATATCATTAAGGAAAATTATTTACGTTCTAGTCAATTTAGAGCCAGTGGTTTTGATGGTTTTATGCAAAATGTTGTAAGTATGCGTAGGGATTTGATTATACCTTTTAAAATGGAACCTAGAGTAGCAGTTTTGCTTGAATTAACAAGTGTTGTCATGAATGCGGTGGAAAATTTTAAAAAAATTTCTAATGAACGAAAAAATGTTATTGGTATATGGGGAAATGGAAATTTAGGATTTATTTCTGCATTAGTTCTAAAGAAAACTTATCCTGACACAAAAATTATTGTATTTGGTGTTGAAGAACATAAGATGGCTTATTTTTCATTTGTAGATGATACATACTTGATTAATAATATTCCAAGTGACTTAAAAGTTGATCATGCATTTGAGTGTGTTGGTGGACGAGGAAGTGAAGCTGCAATCAATCAAATCATTGATTATATTCAGCCTCAAGGTACGATTTCACTTATGGGAGTAAGTGAAACACCGGTAGGGATTAATACAAGAATGGTTTTAGAAAAAGGTTTGACACTTTTAGGTAATAGTCGCAGCAATTATGATGATTTTAAGAAATCTGTCGAATTAATGGAAACTTATCCAGATGTTTGTGAATATCTTTCTACAATTATCTCAGAAGAAGTTGTTGTTCAATCCATAAAAGATATGCATAAAGCTTTTGAAGATGATTTAAATAATGATTTCAAAACAGTTATGAAATGGGACATTTAAGACAAGATTTTTATCTTGTCTTTATTTTTATAGAATTATATATCAAATATCATAATTTAAGAACATATGTTCATTTTTAAAAAGTATTTATAGATGTAAATATGTAATCTCATAACATAAGGAGGATTTAAAAGTGAGTGACTTTAAATATCTAGTTACAGTTATTATACCAGTATATAATACACAAGATTATATAGAAGAATGTGTACTATCAATTGAAAATCAAAAGATGGATGTTTCTAAGATTGAAGTATTATTAATAAATGATGGCTCAAAGGATCAAAGTGGAAATATTTGTGAAAATCTTTCTAAAAAATATGCAAATATTACTTATATCTGTAAAGATAATTCTGGAGTTTCAGATACACGAAATATTGGTATTCAAAGAGCACGTGGAAAATATATAATGCTTCTTGATTCAGATGATTATCTAGATAAGAAAAGTATTAAAAATTTAGTAGATTTCTTTGATAAACATTATAATGAAGTGGATTTAATTACATATCCAATTTATTGGGATCGTAATGGTAAAATATCATTACATGGACGTTACAGTTCAAAAAACTATGATAAAGGAACTGGAATATATGATTTAAATCAATATCCGCATTTAAATCAATCTACTGTGAATATAATGTTTAAAAATGAATTTGCGAATAATCAATTGTATGATACTACTATGAAATTATCTGAAGATCAAAATTTTGATACTGCATTGTTAATGAAAAAAAATAAGATTGGATTTGTAGAGAAAGCAAAGTATTTCTATAGAAGACATGGAGCCAGTGTTTCTCAGACTCGAAATAATCCTTATTATTGCTTTGAAGATATTATGACATATAATGAATGCTTATTATCACGATATAGTAAAAATGGAGTTGTTCCAAAGTATGTTCAAACTCTCATTATTAATACTTTTAATTGGCGTGTCAAAAGTGATATGTTATTGCCATATCATTATGAAAGTGAGTTGTTTGATAGTGCAAAAGAAAGAATTAAAAATATTTTAAAGCAAATTGACAATGATGTTATTATCAATCATTCAAATTGTGATAAATATGTAAAATTATATTTTTTAACGCAGAAGGGTGAATTTGTTTCTTATAATATTAACAATGATGGATATAAGATTTTTTGTCAAGATATTACTATGTATGAAGATCAAACAATTGATTGCTATCTTTATAAAGTAAGACCTTGTAATCATGAAATATCTATATTTGCATCGTTTGAATCACCACTTTTAGAATTAACTCCCGTTAATGAATATATAGTTCGTGGTATCTATAAAAATGGAGAAAAATTTGAAGAAAGATATTCATTAGATGTGTCAAATGTTCCTTTTAGAAATACAAAAATGAAAACTGCACATACTTTCCCTTTTACATATACATTTGATCCTACAAAAGTAAAAAAATTCTCTTTCTACATTCATATTAATGGATATGATTTGACTTTTAAACCGATTTATATTAAGTTCTCTGGATTTGTTAAGAAATTCCATAGAAATGCTATAACAATCAATGGAACTAGATTGTCATATAGCAATCATAGTTTTAAGGTTTCGCAACAAAATTTAATTAAAGATATTTTTGATATTTTAAGAACAATGTGGTTTTATCCTAGAAAACATATATTTGCTATACAATATTTTAGATTGAAAGCCAAAACTAACAGAAAAATATGGTTATATTATGATTCAGCAGGAGTATTAGATAATGGATATTTTCAATTTATCCATGATTTTGTAAAAAATGATGGAATTGAACGTTATTATATCATGGACGGAGATAACAGTGATTTACTGAGTAAATTTACATTAGAGCAACAAGAAAATATAGTACGTTATAAATCAAAAAAACATAAGGATTTATTTTTAAAAAGTAGTAAAATATTTATTTCTTTTAGCTCATTATCTATCTATTCACCGTTTAAAGAGTTTGCATGGTATAGTGATGTTACACACTATGAATTAATTTATCTTCAACATGGAATATTACATGCTACATTACAAAATTTGTATGCAAAAGAGTTTACTGAAATTGATAAATTTGTTATATCATCAAATTTTGAAAAAGAAAATTTGAAACAGAATTATGATTACTTGGATAATGATTTTATTATTTCAGGTATGCCAAGAATGACAAAGTTTAACCAAGGAAATACGAAAAATAAAATTCTTTTTGCTCCTTCTTGGAGACAGTATTTAATAGGACAACTAGTTAATAATCGTAGAGCACTAAAGACTCAAGAATTTCTTGCTTCTGATTTTTATAATCAAATTTATCAATTTTTAAATTCAAAAGATCTAAAAGAAATATTAGAGGATAATGATTTGTATTTAGATTTTCAATTGCATCCAATCTTTAAACCATATCAAAAGTATTTTGATTTAGATAAAAATGAAAGAGTAAATTTTAATTTTGAAAAGCATAGTTTAGATGAATATAAAATATTTATAACAGATTTTTCTTCTTATCAATTTGACTATATTCAATTAGTAAGACCTATTGTTTACTTTTTGCCTGATTCTAAGGAATTTAAAGCAGGTTTACATTCTTATCGTTCATTAGATTTGAAATATGAAAATGCTTTTGGTCCACTTTGTTTTAATAGTAATCAGATGATTAAAGAAATAAAGAACATTATTGAACATAAATATATTGTTGCAGAACCTTACTGTACACGTATGCAGGAATTTTTTACTGTTTCAGATAATCCGGCGGAAACAATATATAATAGCATCATTGATATTTAGGTTATTAGTAAAATGAGTTCGAGAGATATAAATATAGATTTGCTTAGAATATGTTCTTGTTTTATGGTTATTTTTCTTCATGTTTCTGGACAAAATTGGCGATTAGTCAATGTACATAGTATGGAATGGTTTGTATTTAATGCATATGATAGTGCGGTTCGAAGTTGTGTTCCTTTATTCTTTATGATTAGTGGTTATTTGTTTTTATCTAAAGGTTATATGATTTCTATCAATCAATTATATAAGAGAAATATATTGAAAATAATAATTTTGTATTTTGTATGGTCTTTTTTATATGCAGTATTTCGTGTTGATTTCACTGATATATCATTTGAAACATTAATATACGAAATACTGCAGTCAGAATTTCATTTGTGGTATTTACCTGCACTTATAAGTGTATATATAATGATTCCTTTATTATGGTGTATAGCTCATTATGAAGATGGAAAATATCTTAAATATACTTGTTACTTAGTTTTTATTATGGGAATATTGAAGATGACAGTAGAAACAGTTCCTTTTTTACCTGAAATTTTTAATGAATTTTTAACTAGTTTTTCTTTAAATATTAGTATTTATTGTGGATATTTTTTGATAGGGTACTATATTAAGATGACCAGAGAGAAATGGATACATATTAAAATGAAAATATTATTATCGGTGTTTTTGCTTATTGAGTTATTGGGAATTATTTTAACGTTAGGAATTTCATGGTGGACGAATGAGCCAATTTCTTTCTTATATAATAATCAAACAGTGTTTCCTGCAATTCAAGCTATAATTCTTATGATAATTTTTCTTAAATTTAAAGTTGATAGTTTTATGAATCATAAAAGAAATATTATTATAAAAATATCACGTTATACTCTATTTATTTACTTATTTCATCCTTTTGTTATAAATTTTTTAGATAATAATTTAAGAATAAATTCTTTATCTTTGAATGAGTGGGTATCAGTACCACTAATATCCATGATAGTAGTTATTATTTGTCTGTTATTTGCGTTTGTTTTATCACATATACCTATTGTAAAGAAATGGATTATATAAGGAGAATGAAAATGATTATATTTTTAGTATTTTTATGTTTTATCATGATTTGTTCCTGCAAATTTTGTTTTCCAAATTTAGATAGTAAATATCTTTCAAAAGAATATACACAGGCTATAAAGGGAATTTTTGTTATTATTGTATTTTTAAGTCATGTAAGAACTTATGTAGATTTTAATGGTGCTGGTGATATTTTTGTTATTCAAATACTGAATTATTTTGGACAATTGATGGTAGCATTGTTTTTGTTTTATTCAGGTTATGGCATATATGAATCTATTAAGTATAGGGGGCAAAAATACATTGATTTATTGCCTAAAAATCGTATAGGTAAAACTTTTTTTGATTTTGCTTTAGCTATTATATTGTTTTTAATTATTGATCTTATTATAGGGAAGAATTATTCAATTTCTACTATTTTGTTATCTTTTACTGGTTGGACAAGTATTGGTAATAGTGCTTGGTATATGTTTGCTATATTTACTTTATACATTGTTACATATATATGTTTTAAAATGTTGAAAAATAAAAGATTTTTATCTATTTTGCTTATTACAATATTATCTTTATGCTATATATATATTATGTCTTTATTGAGAGATAATTATTGGAGTAGTACATATTTGTGTTATGTTGCTGGTATGTGGTATTCTTATTTTAAAGAAAAGATAGATTGCTTTTTTAGTAGAAATCAAAAAATCTATTATATAGTAACTTTGTTAATAGTATTTATGTATATTTATTTCTTTCAATATAGATACACAAGATTAATGATGTTTAATTTTGTTTCAATATTATTTTGCCTTTCTATTGTTTTATTATCATTTAAGATATCTTTTCAAAGCCAATTGTTAAAGTGGTTTGGAAATCATTTATTTTGGATATATATTCTTCAAAGAATTCCAATGATTTTATTGCAATCTTTTCATATTGAACAATATGATTCCTATCTGTATTTGAGTTTGTGTTTTGTTATTACAGTGATTTTTGCGCATTATACTAATATTTTTTCAGGTTATTTAAAAAATAAGATATGGAAATAACTGTGTTAAAGGAAGTGTGAGAGTATGAAGAAAATTAAAAGAAAAATAAAAATATTAATATGCATTATCTTAAACAGGATATTCATTTTAATTTTTCCACTTCAAAAAAATAAAGTGACATTTTTATCAGATGTCAGAAAGGTCATGGGTGGAAATCTGGAATGTGTATACGAGTATCTCGATGATTGTCAGTATAAAAAAATTATTGCTTTAAAAGGTGATCATAGAGATAAGAGAGGATTTATAAAAAAAATTAAATTAATATATCATTTAAGTACATCACATTATATTCTTTTAGATGATTTGTCTAGAGAATGTAATTATTTAAAGGTTCGTAAAAATCAAGAAGTTGTTCAATTATGGCATGGAGCAGGTGCTTTTAAAAAGTTTGGGTGGTCCAGATCAAATACTGGAGAGGATGTGGGTCCCATTCATAAAGGATATCGTACTTACACAAAAGCTATTGTCAGTAGTGATGATATTAGAAGTTGCTATGCTGAAGCTTTTCATATGGATATCTCTCAAATAAAGGCGACTGGTTTTCCCCGCACAGATATGTTTTTTAATGATCAATATAAAGAAAATATAAAAAAAAGTTTTTATCAACGACATCCACGTTATCAAGGGAAAAAAATCATTTTATTTGCACCTACTTATAGAGGTGCTCCTGTTTCTAAAGCAACTTATGATTTTTCTAAAATTGATTTTCAACAAATATATGAAACATTCCATGAAGACTATATATGTATATTAAAATGGCATCCTGCATTGTATAATAATATTCAAAGAGGATATGTAGAAATGCCAGATTTATCACAATACAATCATTTTTATAAAGATTTTTCTAATTATCGTGATATTAATGATTTGTTGATTGTTAGTGATATTTTAATTACTGATTATTCATCTGTTATTTTTGATTACTATTTTACACATAAACCTATTATTTATTTTGCTTATGATTTAGATGAATATACAGGTTATGGTGGCAGAGGGCTTTATTTTGATTTTTATGACTATGTCTATGGAGCCATTGCAACAACGACTTCTCAATTAATAGAAGATATTCAAAAGAGAGAAATGTATGATGAAAAACGACAGGTTTTTTATCAAAAGTTTTTAAGTGCCTGTGATGGGCAATCTACAAAAAAATCATGTGAATGGATTTTTAAGGAGTCAGCATAAGCAAGACTCCTTTTTTAATCTCTAAAATATAAATCTCTTGTGTAAACTTTCTCAATGACTTCATCAATTTCATGAGTATAACGATTTGCTAAGATAATATCACTTTGTGTTTTGAATGCTTCTAAATCATTAACAAGTTTCATATCTTCATAGCTATCTTGATTTAAAGTAGGTTCATAAATAATAATCTCAATTCCTTGTTTTTTAATCATATTCATAATATCTAAAATAGCACTTGCTCTAAAGTTATCGCTATTCGCTTTCATCGTTAAACGATAAACACCGACAGTATGAGGATGTTTGTCTAAAATCATTTGTACAATATGTTTTTTTCTTGTCATATTAGAATCTACAATAGATTTGATAATATCATTTGGAACACCTTCATAATTTGCTTTTAATTGTTTTGTATCTTTAGGTAAGCAATATCCTCCATATCCAAAAGAAGGATTATTATAATGCATTCCAATACGTGGATCTAAACAAACACCTTCAATAATTTGTTTCGTATTCAGATTCTTAATTTCACAATAAGTATCTAGTTCATTAAAATAAGCGACTCTTAAAGCAAGATACGTATTTGCAAAAAGCTTTATAGCTTCAGCTTCTGTAGGGTTTGTGAATAGTAATGGAATATCTTGCTTCATAGCACATTCTTTAAGCATTGATGCAAAAACATGAGCACGTGAACTATTTTCTCCTACAATAATACGTGAAGGATATAGATTATCGTACAATGCTTTTCCTTCTCTTAAAAATTCAGGGGAAAAGATAATACGATCAGTATGGAATCTCTCATTGATACTTTTTGTATAACCAACAGGAATTGTTGATTTAATGATGATGGTTGCATAATCATTATATTTCATGATTTCTGTAATGACAGATTCTACAGCACTTGTATCAAATTGATGAGATTCATCATCATAATTTGTTGGAGCAGCTACAATGACGTAGTCAGCATCTTGATATGCCTCTTTACCTATACAGGTTGGCGTTAAATGAAGCTCCTTATGAGCTAAAAAGTCTTCAATTTCTTGATCTTTAATTGGAGATTTTTTATTTTTAATGAGTTTAATTTTTTCGGGAACAATATCTATAGCTGTCACTTCATATTTTTGAGCGAGTAGACAAGCAAGACTTAAACCAACATATCCCAATCCAGCAACTGTAATTTTCATAATCTACCTCTTTTCTTTTTTTAGTTTAAACAATTAAAAATCTTTGTAAAGGCTTTTAACAAGACTTTAACATGACTTTACAAAAACTTAATTTAATACTTTATTCTAGAAATGAAGTTTAAAATAGTCAAAGAATAAATGTGAAAAGATGATTTGCTTTTAACATACCATTAACATAAACTTAATTTGATTTGGTAGTTTCAAAAGCACAAAAAAGAGTATATTACTGATATAATGTCAAGAAGGTGAATTTTATGCTCAAACGTAAGACCTATCTTCAAGTCTTAAGTGTTCTATCATGTTTTGCTGTTATTTTCTTACATGTTAATCACTGTTTTTGGGATTTTGGTTATGAAGATTATTGGATATTAGCTAATTTTATTGAAAGTATCATGTATTTTGCTGTTCCTGTCTTCTTTATGATAACAGGTGCGACATTATTAAATTATCGAAAAAGGTATTCTACAAAAAAATATTTTCAAAAACGTATTCATAAAGTTGTTATTCCATATGTCATATGGTCAATAATAGGAATACTATTTATGTTGGCATATCGAAGAATAGCTTTGGAAGATATCAGTTTAAAGATGATTGTTGATACTTTCATGAATGGCAATGTAGTCACTGTTTACTGGTATTTTATTCCATTATTTGCAGTTTATTTAAGTATACCTGTTCTATCTTCAATTGAAGAAAATCAACAACAAAATATTTTTGGATATATGATTATTATTTCTTTTATGACAGTTTCTTTATTACCATTAGTCTTTAAATTGATAGATATTCCTTATAATGGTTCTTTACAATTTCCGGTTGGAATGAATCATATTATTTTTGTATTAATTGGTTATTATGTTGATCATTATGAATTATCTAAAAAACAAAGAATGATGATTTATGTATTAGGAATTTTAGGGTTTTTAGCTCACTGGTTAGGAACGTGGTATGCTTCTTATCAAATAGGTGAAGTCAGTCGTTTATGGAAAGGATATACGAATGCACCATCAGTGCTTTATTCTTCAGCTATTTTTGTTTTCTTTAAATATTTTCCAAATAAATCAATAATGAATATTTTGGAAAAAATAAGTTCTTACTTTAAAAATGTGACATTTGGAACATATCTAATTCATTGGTATATTATTCAAATGATTTTGACTATATTACCCATTTCACAACGTCAAGTCGTATATCGTATTATAGGACCATTTGTGATTATGATTATTTGTTCTATGATTATAAAAACGATGCAAAAAATACCAATGATTAAAAATAGCGTACCTAAATAAAAGAAAGGATGAGAATGATGAAGTACGATTATTTAATAGTAGGAAGTGGATTGTTTGGCAGCATCTTTGCCTGTGAAGCTAATAAGAAAGGAAAGACATGTCTTGTTATTGATAAAAGAAGTCATGTTGGTGGAAATGTTTATACTCAAGAAGTTGAAGGTATTCATGTACATAAATATGGTGCTCATATTTTCCATACTTCAAATAAAGAAGTTTGGGATTATATTCAGCAGTTTGCACAGTTTAATAGATACACAAATTCACCTATTGCCAATTATAAAGGTGAAATCTACAACATGCCTTTTAATATGAATACTTTCAATAAGTTATGGGGTGTTGTCACACCTGAACAGGCTAAGGAAAAGATTGATGAACAGATTAAAGAATCAGGAATTACTGAACCTCAAAATCTTGAAGAACAGGCTATTTCATTAGTTGGAAAGGATATCTATGAAAAGCTTGTTAAAGGTTATACACAAAAACAATGGGGTCGACCATGTAACGAGTTGCCTTCATTTATTATCAAGAGATTACCGGTTAGATTTACATATGATAATAACTATTTTAACGATTTATATCAGGGCATACCAATTGGAGGATATACACAAATTATTGAAAAAATGCTTGAAGGTATAGATGTTAAACTGAACTATGATTTCTTTGAGCATAGAAAAGAGTTAGAAGAAATAGCAGATAAGATAGTCTTTACGGGAATGATCGATCAGTATTATGACTATTGTTATGGAGAACTGGAGTATCGTAGTTTAAGATTTGAAGAAGAAATTTTAGATACAGATAACTATCAAGGAAATGCCGTTGTCAACTATAACGAATATGAAGTACCTTATACAAGAATTATAGAACATAAGCATTTTGAATATGGAACACAACCTAAAACAGTGATTACAAAAGAATATCCAGCTTCATGGCATAAAGGTGATGAACCTTATTATCCAATGAATGATGAAAAGAACAATACTTTATATGAAAAATACAAAGCATTGGCACAGAAGGAAGATAAGGTTATCTTTGGAGGCAGATTAGGTATGTATAAATATTTTGATATGCATCATGTTATTGAAGAAGCATTAAAATGTGTAAAAAAGGAAATGATATCATTGAGGTGTAAAGGATGAGTGATATTAAAGTTTCGGTGATTATACCGGTTTATAATGGAGGTCAAGCATTTAAGAAATGTCTTTATGATGTTATGAATCAAACTTTAAAAGACATAGAAATCATTTGTGTAGATGATGGTTCAACAGATGAATCAGCTCAAATTATATCACAGGCTGCTTTAGAAGATTCAAGAATTCATTATGTTTATCAAAATAATCAGGGAGCTGCAGTTGCAAGAAATAAAGGTATGGAATATGCGACTGGTGAATATGTATCTTTTCTTGATGCAGATGATTTTTATGAAGCTGAAATGTTAGAAAAAGCTTATATAAATAGTGTGAAACATGATGTTGATATATGTATTTTTAGAGGAAATAAATATGATGCTTCTTCTCACCAGTATTTATCAATGGATTATGCTTTACGTTTTCACGAAATTCCATGTAATCCATTTACTTATAAAGATATCTCGGACAATGTTTTTCATTTTTGTGTAGGATGGGCATGGGATAAACTTTATCGAAGACAGTTTATTATTGATGAGAAATTATCTTTTCAAAATTTGAGAACATCGAATGATTTGTTTTTTGTTTTTTCTTCACTTGTTAAAGCAAAAAAAATTTATGCATTAAATGAACTTTTAATTCATCATCGTGTCAATGATTCTTTATCGCTTTCCGTAACAAGGGAAAAATCATGGAATTGTTTTTATTTGGCAGCGAATGCTTTGAAACAAGAATTGGAACGTATCGGTAAATATCATGAGGTTGAAAAGTCTTTTGTGAATTGGTATGTACATTTTAGTTTTTGGAATCTTGATACTATTGAAGGAGATGCTTATAAGAAAGTCTATGAACTGATCAAGCATGAAATCATTCCTTCACTTCATCTTGAACAATATCCAGTTGGTTTTTTATCAACCAATTATGCAAAACGTGTTTTCGATGTTCAATCTTATGATTGTGATGAATATGTGTATGAACAATTTTTTAAATTAAGAAAAAAGGCAAAACAAAAAAGTGATGATGGAGCTAAACGAATTAAAAATTCTAAGACATATAAAGTAGGAAAGATTGTATTGTTTATTCCATTGCACATAAAGAAATGGTTGAAAAGGAGAAAGAAATAATGGCTAAAGTATCAATTATTGTACCTATTTATAATGTTGAACAATATTTAGTTGAATGTATGGAAAGTATTGTTCATCAGACTTTAAAGGATATAGAAATTATTTGTGTTAATGATGGTTCAACAGATAATTCATTAAAAATAATTCAAGATTATGCTCAAAAAGATAATCGTATTGTGATTATTGATAAGCAAAATGAAGGTTATGGTAAAGGAATGAATGATGGTCTTGATAAGGCAACAGGAGAATATGTTGGAATTGTTGAGCCAGATGATTATGTAGACTTACATATGTATGAAGACTTATATAAAATTGCTCATGAAAATGATCTCGATGTGATTAAAGCTGATTTCTATCGTTTTGTATATAAGAATGGAACTCTTATAGCAACTTATAATCAGTTATCTAAAGATGGAACAGGTTATAACCAGATTGTTAATCCTAAAGAGCATCCACAAGTTTTTCGATATATTCTCAATACATGGAGTGGGATTTATAAACGAGAAATGCTTGAAAAATATCATATTAGACATAATACAACACCGGGAGCTTCGTTTCAAGATAATGGATTCTGGTTTCAAACGTTTGCATGGGCTGAAAGAATGTATTTTGTGAATAGACCATATTATATGAATCGTCGAGATAATCCTAATTCTTCTGTAAACAGTAAATCAAAAGTCTATTGTATGAATGAAGAATATCAATTTATTCATGAATTTTTAGATAGAAATCCACAGTTAAAAGAATACTTTATTTATGAATATTCCTTAAAACGTGTCAGAAATTATTTTTGGAATTATGGACGTATCGCAAAAGAATTCCGTCTAGAATATTTATATCAACTTTCAAAAGAATTTAAAGAAGCGATGAACTTAAAAGAAATGCGTGAAGAAGATTTTACGAAGTTAGAATGGCAAAAAATAACACGTATTATTGAAAATCCTAAAGCTGCTTATAAATGGATGAATACAAGTGCACGTATTCGAAAAACAAAAAATTTCATCAAAAGACGTATTAGAAATGTAAAGAAAATATTGCATATTTAAAGAAGATGAAAAGGAGGATTTATCAGTGAATCAAATTAAAGTCAGTGTGATTGTTCCGGTTTATAATGCTCAGCAATATTTAAAGGATACTTTAGATACTATTATTGGACAATCTTTAAAATCAATTGAAATTATCTGTGTGGATGATGGTTCATCTGATGAATCTCTATCCATATTAAAAGATTATCAAAATAAAGATTCTCGATTAATTGTATTAACACAACAAAATCAGTATGCAGGTGTTGCGAGAAATAATGGGTTAAGTATTGCTAGAGGGAAGTATGTAGTGTTTTGGGATGCTGATGATTTATTTGAAAAGAATGCTCTTGAATGTATGTATAAAAAATGTGAAAAAGATCAGGCTGATTTATGTGTATGTGCAGCTAACCGATATGATTCATTGACTCAAACGATCATTAAGACAGGAACATATTTAAAAAAAGAGATGTTACCAGATCATATTCCTTTTTCTAAAAAGACCCATCCTCGTTATATCTTTAATTTTTCTACAAATGTTCCATGGAATAAGATGTGGAAAAGATCTTTTATAGAAAAACATCATTTAAGATTTCAAAATCTTAAACAAGCAAATGATACTTATTTTTCCATGATGTCTTATTTTTTGGCAGAGTGTATTACTATTGTTGATAAACCATTAATGCATTATCGTATTAATAATACGCAAAGTTTAACGGGTAAAGCATCTTCTACAGTTTTTTGTAGTTATCAAGCTTATTATCAAGTATATCAAGATTTAAAAAATGATATTCATTTTACAACAGAAATTAAGCAGTCTTTTGACAATAGACTTATAAATGGTATGCTGTATTCTTTAAAAACACAATCAATGGTGCAATCCTTTATGAAAATATATATCAAATTACAACAAAGTCTTATTCATGATTTTCAAATTTCACAACAATTAAATCAAGATTACTTCTATGTCAAAAAAGATTATCAAGACTTTAAAGATGTTATGACACTTACTCCACATCAGTTTTTACTAACACAATATCAAATGACTAATCGACATATATATACACGAGGTCATGGCTTTTTATATCATATTTATTATGCCCTTTATTATTCAAGGATATGGAAGCTTTGTATGAAATTAAAAGAAAATCTCAAAAAGTTATAGGTTATGTGAAAATGACTTATAATTTTTTTATTTTTATGAAAAGATATGTTATAATGCATAAAAGCAGGTGATGATTTTGAAAAGTTATATAAAAATGTTTTTACAAGTTCTTCGACGTTTAGATTATATACTTATATATATATGGTATAGAATGAGGTATGGAATAACACCAAGACAGGTTTTGTTTTTATCAGATTCTCGAAATACAATGACTGGTAATTTTAATTTTATTGAGAAGGCTTTGGATGAAAGTTATATTATCAAGAAACATTTATATGAATCAAGTTTGATGAAACATGATAAAAAATCAATCTGTAAAGATATGGCGACTTCTCAATATATTCTCATAGATGATTTTTATCCCATTATTTATCCTATACCTTTAAGAAAGCAGACAAAATTGATACAGGTTTGGCATGCGGTAGGAGCATTTAAAACGGTAGGTTTTGCTAGAAAACAAAATCATGATCGTTTTTCTATGACACATCGTCATTATACAGATACGATTGTAAGTAGTGAAAGTATTAGAAAAGATTATGCAAAAGCTTTTCGCATGGATATTCAAGATGTTCATAGTTATGGAATTCCTAGAACAGATATTTTTTTTGACAAAGATTATAAAAAGCAAATCAAAAAAGATTTATATGATAAATATCCAATGTTAAAAGGGAAAAAGGTTATATTATTTGCTCCTACATTTAGAGGTAACGATATTCATAAGGCTTATTATGATTTTAGTCAAATACATTTTTCATCTTTACAACAATCATTAGGTGAAGATTATGTTTGTATTATCAAATTACATCCATTTATTAAAAACAAATATCAAGAAACTTTAGATCCTCAATTTTATATTGATTTGACTTCAATGCGTGAAATTAATGATTTATTGTTTATAACAGATATATTAATAACGGATTATTCATCTGTTATTTTTGAAGCATCATTACTTGATATTCAAACTATATTCTTTGCTTATGATTTACAAGAATATATTCAAGCACGAGATTTCTTTTATCCTTATGAAGAATATACTTATGGTCCAGTTGTTAAAAATCAAAAGGAACTAGAGAAGGCTATTTTAAATCCAAATGATTATTCTCAAAAAAAGGAAAAATTTCAGAAAAAATTTATGTCATCTTGTGATGGAAAATCTACAAAGCGTTTTGTAGAACAATTATTAGGAGGAAAATCATGAGTATTATTGTTAATATTGGTATTTTTGGATTAAATATTTTGTATTTTTTTATGAAATGTTTACCAGTTCAAAATAAGATAACTTATATATCACGTCAAATGGATGTGACACCTTTGGATTTTCAAATGATTATAGATGAAACAAAAAAAATAAACCCAGATATTCAACATGTTGTTTTAGCAAAAATGTTAAAAAAAGGAATGAAAAATCATATTTTATATTGTTTTCATATGTTAAAACAAATGTATCATATAGCAACTTCTAAAATGGTTATTTTAGATACTTATTGCATTCCTGTATGTATATTAAAACAACGTTCAGACTTAGTCGTCATTCAAATTTGGCACGCTTTAGGTGCGTTTAAAAAATTTGGATATAGCATTTTAGACCAACCAGAAGGATCAAGTTCAAAGATTGCTCATTTAATGAGAATGCATAAAAATTATACTTATGTTTTTTCTAGCAGTGAATATACAAGACCTTTCTTTGCTGATGCATTTCATGTAAACTTATCTCAAGTCAAAGTCTTTCCTTTACCCAAAACAGATTTATTAGTTGATGAGAATCATAAACAGGTTATAAGCCAGAATATACTAGAAACTTATCCACAACTATGTCAGTCAGATAAAAAAATCATTGTTTATGCTCCTACTTTTAGAAAAGATGACCACTTACTCTATAACGCTATTAAAGAGCTTATTGATGTTATAGATTTTAATCAATATCATCTTGTATTAAAATTGCATCCATTAACAACATTTCATATTCATGATTCTAGAATTATCGAAGATCATCAATATACTTCTTTAGAATTTTTTCATGTTGCAAACTATATTATTACAGATTATTCAGCAGTTATATTTGAAGCATCATTGTTAAATAAACCCTTGTTTTTTTATGCATTTGACTATGAAGAATATATGAGAAAACGTAGCATGTATATTGATTATCTGCATGATTTACCAGGAGCTATTTTTCAAAAACCAAAACCTCTTATAGAATCTTTGGGACATCCACAAAGATATGATATTCAATCTTTTGCTCATAAGATGATTGCCAAGCCTCAAACAACATATACACAAGATATTGTTCGTTTTATGATTAAACAGTGGAAATAAAGAATGCCATTTTGTGCATTCTTATTTTATTTCATCATATTTTTCTTATCTTATTCATATACTATTTGTATGATAGGAGGACAATATGAATAGGGGAGAAATATATTATGCAGATTTATCACCAGTTATTGGTAGTGAACAAGGTGGATATAGACCAGTTTTGATTTTACAGAATAATAAAGGTAATAAGTATTCTACAACGGTTATCGTTGCACCTATTTCTTCAAGGATGACCAAAAATGATTTACCAACACATGTCATCATTGAAACACCTTTTTTAGAAAAGAAGTCTGTCATTCTTCTAGAACAGATACGTACCATTGATAAAAAAAGAATAGATGAGCGTCTAGGTGTTTTATCTCAGACTTTCATGGAAAAGGTGAATCAGGCGATTAAAACAAGTTTAGACATTAAATAAGAGATATGATATAATGTTGGAAATTAAGGAGTGGTGAAAATGAATATAAAAATGATAAAAGAAAGAGCCAGTCAAATTCAAAATATGAATAGAACTCAATATATGCGTATTTTGTTGATGATTGTTTTATTTGAATTAATTCCAAATATCTTTAACATTGGAGAAGATATATTATCTCGTTTACTTTATTTAGTTATGAGTATTGCTTTTTTAACGGTTTCACATGGTTATATTGTGAGTTCATTAAAAATGGTAAGAAATCAATCTCAGTCATTAAAAGATGATGATGCTTTTGTAGGATTCAAACGTTTTAAAGAATTGTTTTCTACATATATATTAATCAATATATTTATGATGGCTGTTTTATTTATTGTTGCTTATATTTTATTAGTGATTATAGGTGTATTTCTATCACAGTCGTTACAGGGAATTTCTGGTGAAATGCTTTTAACAGGAAATTATGCTTATATATTGTCATATATTCTCAAACATTCTCCACAAACATTATCAATGTTTGTACTCTGTTATTTTGTATTGTTGATTATTTTATTCTTTGTATCTTCATATCTTTTTGCAGTGCCTTATTTATTAGAAAGATTTCATATGAAAAATTTAAAAGCTATGAAAGCTTCATTTTCTTTAATGAAAGGACATATTTTTGAATATTTTAAGTTATATCTTTCATTTTTTGGATGGATCTTTTTAATGGTTATTATTCAAAGTTTTATTGCAGAACTATTGTCTTTTTTACCTGTTTTAGGTTCTTTAATAGCGGCAATTATTGCAGGAGTTATCAGTGTTTATAGCTATTTACCTCGTTTTCATTTAGCACAGGCGATTTTCTTTGAAGAACTGGCTTATCATCGCTATGAACAAACAAATACTTATAATGGAGATGAGCAATATGTTTAATCAACATTTTACAAGGAGAGTACCAACTCAAGCTAAGTGGATGTTTGTGCTTGTGATATTGCCTCTTTATGTTTATTGTGGTTCATTGATTTTAAGTGCTTTATTTAAATTTGTTATTATACAGTTTCAACTGGAATTTGATTATAATCAGCTGAATGCCTATTTAAATTTGATCTTTGATGTCTTTTTATTAGGATTGGCAGGTTGGTTATTAAAAGATAGCATGCTAGAACAATGGCGAGATTTTAAAAAGAATTTAAAGCAGTATCTTATTGAGGGTTGTATTATAGGTGTTTTGCTTATCTATGCATGTCAAATCATTGGTGGTTTAATCACAATGACTTTAGGTGGAAATCAGGCAAGTGAAAATCAGCAATTTATTGAAACTATTACAACTTCTTATCCAGTTTTAATGATTTTTGTTTCTTGTGTTTTAGCACCTATTTTAGAAGAAATGTTATTTAGAGGTATTGTCTTTGGCTGGATTTATGAATGGAATCCCAAAATGGCTCATCTTATTTCATCATTTATATTTGGTTTTATTCATATTATGAGTGCTGTCTTTAATGGAAATACAGCGGAATGGATACAGATTTTTTCATATTGTTTTATGGGATTTGTATTAAGTTATTTATATGAAAAAAACAATAATATTTATGTCCCTATTTTATCTCATATGATGAACAATATGATTTCTATGTGTATGCTTTTATTGTAATTGAGGATTTTTGTTGATCAAAGATCCTTTTTTTATAAAAAAAGAAACCTGCTGGTTTCTAAATATAATAAATGAAAACACCAATACCTATACCTAAAAGCATACCACAGATAACATCACTTAAAAAATGAACAAAGAGATAGATTCTTGAAATTCCTGTTAAAAAGGCAAACAAATAAGCAAGAATACCCCAAGATGGGTAGAAAAGAAAGATAATCGTACTACATGCAAATGCAGAAGTTGTATGACTGGAAGGGAAAGAAGAATCATGAGGAGTTGGAACAAGCAATGAGATATGAGGATATAAATGGCAGGGACGGTGTCTTTGAACAAGTGATTTAATAGAGATTTGTCCAATCAGTGCTGAAGCAATCAAAGCAATGAGAAGATGGATTGACATTGAACGTGAAGCAGGGTTGATGAAAGTCATCAAAGCGACAAAAAGCCATATCATACCATAATTACCACAAAAACTGATCCACTTCATGAAATGATTGAGGATATGGTGATGATAAAGCTGAGTCATATAAAATGACAGTCGAAGATCATAGCGATGGATATTATGAAGAATGGTTTTCATTGTCAGAATCTCTCCTTAAAATATAAATAATGATTTTAATAAAACTCATGAGGATAATTTGAAAAATAAAGATATTAAAGAGTTGTATGCCATCTAAAGAAAACATTTGATTATGTATGAGGTAATCTTGATAATTTGGAATGATAGGAATTAGGGTATGTAAGCTATTAAAGAAAACTCTAAAACATGATTCAATCATAGCATAATATCCTTGAAAGATGACAGTAATAATCTGAAAAAACATGTTTGGATTTTCAAATTGAGGAAGTAATGCTATATAAATAATAATACCTACAAAAATAATTAAAAATGAAGTTGCAATAATATAAATAAAATTAAAAATAAAATCAATCCATGAAAAAGATGTTTCTTCATCGTATTCATCTTCATCCTCGTTTTCAATATGGTCTTGATTGTTTTCATCAATCAAAACATCCGTATCTTTCTTATGATTAATTTGAGATAATAATGCAGTTAATTCATCTTCTTCTTTTGAATTTAAAGAAGAAAATGATTTTTGTACAGGCTGCGTTTTATTTTCTTCTTGATCAATAAGGTTTTCTACTGGTTCTTTAGAAGGAGTATCATCAGGTTCATTTTCATCATCAAAACGAAAAGTTTTTCTGGAACGTGTTTTTTGCATATAGACACTGCCATCTTTGACAACAGGTTCATTCAAATGAGCTAAATGATAAGCATAAGTCTGATTCACAATTTGATTTAATTGTGAATCATTTGGATAATCTTCTTCCCATTTGTTTTTTACAGAATCTAATTCTTTTTTTGACATATGTTTATGCATTCCTAGAAGTGATGAATACATATCCATTTCATTGTATCTATCAAATAATAAAGTATTAAACACATCAAAAAGATTATGACATGTCTGATAAGATGTTTCTTTTTCATAGCTACTGGCAGCTTTTAAATCTTCACAAAAAAGGATATTCATATGAAGCTGATAACTGGCTTTATTTAAAGCTTCAAATGAAGAAATAACTAAAGTCTTTTCAGGTTTGATTTGAAAATGTTGTAAAACATTTTCAAGCATTTCTTTACCGGGTAAAGGCATACTCACCATATCACTACCAATGATATAATCGACTTTTTGTCTTAAATGAGCCATTTCTAAATATTTTATGGCATCTTTATAACGATGTGTCGATATGACAGCAATAGGAATATTCTTTTGACGAAGATATTCTGCCAGTTCTAAAAATCCTTCTTTAGGTTTGAGTCCTTTATATGTAAGATACTGCATCATTTCTCTTTCTATTTTAGCATTATAAAGTCCCTCGTTCATAATTTTAGCAACTGGGGTATCATTATACATTTCATACATATTACAAAGGTGATGATAAAAATCATCGAGTGAATAATCAAGATGATGACTTTCACAAAAATGGTGGGTGTAATTATATCTATATCGATTGAGGTTAAAAATAGTACCATCTAAAGGAATGATTACTAATTGAATATCTTGAATAGATTGCTTATACATTATTTCACCACCTTTATGTGTAACATTATATCAAATATTATGTAAATATTCCATTTAAATATCTTGATTTTTTATAAGCTTTAGTGTATTATATATAAGTCGATTATCTCTCCGTAGCTCAGCTGGCAGAGCATCTGACTCTTAATCAGAGGGTCCACGGTTCGATCCCGTGCGGGGAGACCATTTGAAGAAATACGAAAAACGTTGATTTTATCAGTGTTTTTCGTTTTTTTTATAAATAAAACCATCAAAATGGGTATCTAAGTTTGCTGAGTTTTTGTGTTTTTTATCGACTTTTAAAGGATCAAAAAAAGCAGCTAACTAATAATTTTGGCTGTTTCTCCTTGTTAATTTTTTTATTTATGTAATTGTTTAATTTTGTATCAGCTTCCATATTCTTTTTGTCTTAAATGCGTATATATCTTTCTTGTCGTGGAAATATCAGCATGTCCCATCAGCTTTTGTGTTTAAATTGATTATTAGTCCACGATTTTTTAATATATCAATCTGTTAATCAAATGTTTTATATTCATGCATAATGTTCATTTTCCTTAAAAAATAAAAGCCTCGAGCTCACACGGGTAACTCGAGATTTTACGCATTCAAATAATACACCAAATGTGTTTTTTTGTAAACATTTTTCATTCTTTCTGTTAATTTTATTGACTTCTTTGCATATTTGATATAACACATAGAAATATGTATTGTGATAATGTTTTTGATGAAAAAATATAAGTGAGGATTCATTTGTAAAATCAGCATTGATACGACAATTGTTTTACATAATCTTAAGATAAAATTTATAGAAAAATGATTTATATCATTATTGGTTTTGTTAGAATAAATATGGCTATTGTCAATCATCCTTTGTCAGTTCTTTTTGACAATAGCTAAATAAAAAGAGTGCCTTATTTCAAACAGATTCTCACTATCTCATGTTATTAAATCAATCTCTTAACACACTAAGGCAATAAAAAAATCAGATGATATCTGATTTTTTTATTGATTTTGTTTACAAGTGATAGAAAGAGGTTTAAACTATTCGTTAGTAGTATTTAACGAAAGAAGGATTATATGAAAAGATTAGGTAATGATGAATGTTGGTGTGGAAGTCATCAAAAATATAAAAAATGTCATCAGAAATTTGATGAAAGATTACGTTATTTAAAACGACAGGGATATGTTATCCCTCAACATAAGATGATTAAAAATGAAAAACAAATTGAAGGAATTAAACAGGCTGCAGTGATTAATAATGGGTTGCTGGATTATATAGAAAGTCATATAAGAGCTGGAATGACAACACAGGAGATAGATGATATGACTGTAGAATATTTAAAAGCACATGATGCATCGTCTGCTGATCTCCATTATGAAGGATATCCTAAAAGTATTTGTACTTCTATCAATGATGAAGTGTGTCATGGTATTCCTGATGCTCAGGTTGTTTTAAAAGAGGGAGATATTATTAATGTTGATGCAACGTCTTGTTATAAGGGGTATTATGCGGATGCCTCTCGTATGTTTATGATTGGAGATGTCAGTGAAGAAGCAAGACAACTTGTGGAAGTGACAAGAGAATGTCTTTATAAGGGGATTGAATCTATTCGCCCTTTTAAAAGTACGATTAGTGATATTGGAAGGGCAATTGAAACTCATGCGCATCAACATGGTTTTTCTGTTGTTCGAGAATTTTGTGGACATGGTGTAGGGTTATCCATGCATGAAGATCCTTATGTTCTTCATTTTGATCCGCATTATCCGACAACACTGCTTGTTCCGGGAATGGTGATTACGATTGAACCTATGATCAATGCTGGAAAACGTTATATCCATATTGGTTCTAATGGCTGGAGTGCATATACTGATGATGGCTCTTTATCAGCACAATGGGAACATACAATATTGATTACAGAAACTGGAGTGGAAATTTTATCTATGTAAAAGTCGATTTTATCGGCTTTTTTATATTATAATTATATTTCATTTTTTGAAATTTTTATCATCTCTATCAAAAAAGGAGTACAATAATTATAACAAGGAGGTAATGAAAAAATGAGTTTTCCTAAAAATTTCTTATGGGGTGGCGCTGTTGCAGCCAATCAGTGTGAAGGTGCATGGCTGGAAGATGGAAAAGCCCCTAATGTTACAGATGTGATGGTTGGTATTGGGTCTAAGGATCCCGGTATAAAGTGGAATAAGGATTTACAAAAATATGAGATGTGCTTAGATCCAAAAAAAGTTTACTTAAGCCATGAGGCAATTGATTTTTATCATCGTTATGAAGAAGATCTTGAATTGATGGCTGGAATGGGATTCAATTGTTTTAGAACTTCAATTGCGTGGGGAAGAATTTTTCCTAATGGTGATGAAGACACACCTAATGAAAAAGGGCTGGAATTTTATGATCGTTTGATTGATAAAATGCTTGAATTACATATGGAACCTGTTATCACTTTAAGTCACTATGAAACACCGTTACATCTTCTTACAGAGTATGGTGGATGGAGTGATCATCGTTTAATTGATTTTTGGAAACGTTATGTCACAACAGTATTTCAGCGTTATAAAGGGAAAGTTAAATACTGGCTAACATTCAATGAAGTCAATAATATGATGCGTAATCCATTAGTGGCAGGAGGTGTGTTGACATTACACCCAGAAAATCCAGATGATCCTATTGGGTCAACAACATTTGAAGATAAATGGCAGGCTTATTATCATATTTGTGTTGCCAATGCATGGACAGTGAAACTTTGTCATGATATTGATTCTCAGGCCAAGGTAGGATGTATGTTGACATCATCTTCTGTCGCAACATATCCTTACAATTGTAATCCAGATAATGTATGGGGAGCATATGATACAGTCAGAATGGCTAATTTCTATTTTGGTGATGCCTTCTGTTTTGGAGAAATTCCTGGTTATGTTCAACGTGTCTGGCGTGAACATGATTTTCAACCAGTCATGAATGAAGTTGAACTTCAATTAATGAAAGAAAATACAGTGGAATTCTTTTCATTGAGTTATTATCGTTCTTCTACATATGATCAGGATTATGATAATGGTGGAGATACTGGAGGAATCACTGGTAAGGAAAATCCTTATCTGGAAGGATGTTCACCAAAACCTTGGTCATGGCCTATTGATCCTAAAGGAATACGTTATATTTTAAATGTTTTATATGATCGTTATCATTTACCATTATTTATTGTTGAAAATGGTATTGGTTTGGATGAAACCCTTGATGAAAATGGACATATTGATGATGCTTTTAGAATGAAATATGTGGAAGATCATTTACATTATGTTCATGAAGCTATATTAGATGGTGTAGAAGTAATGGGATATTTATATTGGGGACCTATTGACGTTGTTTCAGCTGGAACAGGTGAAATGAGAAAACGTTATGGATTTGTTTATGTTGATCGTTTTAATGATGGTCATGGGACACTAGAACGTCATATTAAAAACTCTTATTACCGTTATAAAGAGATTATTGAAAGTAACGGGGAAATTCTTTTGAAGTCATAAAAAAGTTTTAGGGATGCCTAAAACTTTTTTACTGAAATAAAGTAAATCCAAGATAATAAACGAGAGGATGAAACATTTTAGTATTGAAACCATAGCAGATACAATCATCCTGTTCACCATCCCAGTCGTTATTCAATTGATCTAATAATGGTTGAACTTCTGAAGCTGTGATATCTCCAGTTGCGTAAAATTCACTATGGTCTTTTAATCCGGCATATTCTCTGGCAGGAGAGATAGAAAGATTTGGTTTGATTTGATAAAGTAAATCTTTAATCAGCTTTTCATCTTCTGATTTTTCACTGGAAATAATCACATGTAATCTTAAAAACATCATATCCCTTCTTTCGTCATTATTTTAACATATTTTGATAACATGAAAAGATGTATTTACGAAAAAAATAGTGTATAATATTTCTTTAAAAGGAGGTCAATATGAAAAAGACAGTGATTGGTATATTGGCACATGTTGATGCTGGAAAAACAACGCTTTGTGAATGCATGTTATATCTTTCAGGGCAGATTCGTCAATTAGGGCGTGTAGATCATCAAGATACTTTTTTAGATTATGATGCACAAGAACGTCATCGTGGCATTACGATTTTTTCTAAACAGGCTTATTTCGAGTGGAAGAATACGCAATTTCTTTTGATGGATACACCTGGACATGCTGATTTTTCAGCCGAAATGGAAAGAACATTACAAATATTAGATTATGCTATTATTGTTGTGAATGGAATGGATGGAATTCAATCACATAGTGAAACAATTTGGCAATTACTTGCGCATTATCATGTACCAACTTTTATTTTTGTCAATAAGATGGATCAGACAACTTATCATCAAGAAGAACTTCTTTTAGAATTAACGCAAAAATATCATGAGCATTGTATTGATTTTTCTTTACCAGAAAATCAGCTTTTTGAAAATATAGCGTTAGTCAATGATACATTATTAGAAGAATATATGACAAATCAAAAGATTTCACTTCAGCATATTCAAGAAAGTATTCAACAAAGACAAATCTTTCCTGTTTTCTTTGGCTCTGCCCTTAAAAATCAAGGGGTTGAAACATTTCTTGATATGTTAGATCAATATACTTTAGAAAAAGTTTATCCTGATACATTAGATGGTTTTGTTTTTAAAGTCACTCATGAACAAGGACAATGTTTGACACATGTTAAATTAACAGGTGGTTCCATTCATGTCAAAGAAGTGATTGGAAATGAAAAAGTCGATCAGATTCGTCTTTATAATGGTGAAAAATATACATTAATGATGACAGCCAAAGCTGGAGATGTTGTGGCTTTGAAAGGATTAAAAGCATTTTTACCGGGTATGACTTTCAATCATCAGACAACGATACAGCCAGTAATGGTTCCTTATATGAATTATCGTATGGTCTTATCACCACAAACGGATCGACATGTGATGATGCAAAAATTACAGATTTTAGCTCAGGAAGATCCGACTTTACATATTTCTTATATGCCTGAAACACAAGATATTTATATTCAATTAATGGGAGAAATTCAGATTGAGATTTTACAAAATATGATTCGTGAGAGATTTCATGAAGATGTTCATTTTGATCATGGTGAGATTTTATACAAAGAAACGATTGCTAAACCGATTGAAGGTGTGGGACATTTTGAACCTTTACGACATTATGCAGAAGTCCATGTCCTGCTGGAACCATTAGAGAGTGGCAGTGGTCTTGTTTTTGAAAGTCAGTGTTCAACGGATACTTTGCCCTTGCATTATCAACGTTTGATTATGACACATTTTCAAGAAATTGAACATCGTGGAGTTTTAACAGGAGCACCAGTAACAGATATGAAAATCACTTTACTGGCTGGAAAGGCCCATCAAAAACATACCGAAGGTGGAGATTTTCGTGAAGCAACCTATCGTGCGATTCGTCATGGCTTGAAGCGAGGAGAATCGATTCTTTTAGAGCCTTATTATGATATTCATATTCAAATTCCTAAAGAAGCCTTAAGTCGTGTTCTTTATGATATGGAAAAGAAACAGACTAAAGTGTCAATGGAAGAAAATGGAGATAGGATTGATTTATACGGACAAGGACCTGTTGCATGTCTACAAGATTATCAACAGGAAATCATCGTTTTGACAAAAGGAAAAGGTCGTATGACTTGTTCATTAAAGGGATATTTTCCTTGTCATAATTCTACTGAAGTCATTCAAGACAAACATTATGATAGTGAAACAGATCAAAAATATCCAACAGGTTCTGTATTTTGTCAACATGGAGCTGGTTTTTATGTCAAGTGGCAGGATGTTGAAAACTATATGCATCTTCCTTATCAATATACAAAAAGCAAAAAAAGTCAGAATATATCTCAAGAATTCAAATCATATCAAAATGAAGATGAAGAACTGGATGCTATTTTTGAACGAACTTATGGACCTGTGAAACGTCGCCTGGCTGATGATTATTATCGAACACCTGCTTATGAAGCTTCTATGCAGGTACAGATGAAACCAGAATGTCTGCTTGTGGATGGATATAATGTGATTCATTCGTGGCCTGAACTCAAAGAACTTGCAAAGACGCATTTAGCAGTTGCTCGTGAACGTTTGATTGATATTTTAGCAAATTATCAAGGGTATAAACAATGCGTATTAATTATTGTGTTTGATGCTTATCAAGTGAAACAAAATCTGGGACATCAGGAAAAACGTCATAATGTTCATGTCGTCTATACAAAAGAAGCCCAGACAGCGGATATGTATATTGAACGTGTGACGCATCAACTTGCCAGTGAATATCGTGTTGTTGTCGCAACATCGGATGCTTTAGAACAATCTATTGTTATTGGACGAGGTGCTCGTCGTATGTCTTCACGTGAACTGGCTTTAGAAGTGGAAGCAATGGCACAACATGGTTTTCAGGAATTTCAAAGAAAACAACCGCAAAGTCATGAATTTTTATTGGAAGATGTTAATAAATATAAAAAATAAAAAACGCACGATGATGCGTTTTTAAAATACCTGTAAAAGCATACCCACCAGTGTGGCACTGATAAGCATAATAAACATAATTCTCAAAATATCTTTTTTATTATCATACATACGCCATAAAACGAGTATACCTAATCCTGCACTGGTCATTAATCCAGCAAATAAAGCACCAAAACTTAAGACATTGTCAAGATAAAGCTGAGAAAGAATAACACTGGCGGCACAATTAGGAATAAATCCAGCTAAGGCTGTTAAAACTGGCTGGAATAAAGAACCATGAACAAATAAATAATTCAATGTCTGACTGCCAACTTCTTCCATCAGCCATGTTAAGGCAAAGTTGACGATAAAGACAAAGATAAAAATTTTAACAGTATGAATCAATGCTAAATAGACAATACCATGACCATGTTCTTCTTCATGACAATGTTCATGAACATCATGTAGACTATGGTTTTGGCGTAGATGATGGGAATGAACCAATCCATCAACAAGATAACCAATTATCATCGCAACAATGATTTTTAAAATAATAATCATTAAAAGCGTCTGTGATTGTTGGGGCTGGGCAATCAGGATGGGAATTGCATCATCGCTTGTCGCAATAAAAACAGCTAATAATGTCCCTAAGCTGATGCTTTGGTTCATATATAATCCACTGGCAATAACTGAAAATCCACATTGAGGAATAATGCCTAAAAAGCTTCCAATCAAAGGTCCTAATTTTTGAGCACGTATTAAAAATGTTTCAAATCTCTGATTATTTTTATGTTCAATGTATTCCATTAATAAATAAGTTAAAAATAAAAAAGGAATCATTGGTATTAAATCATGTAAAGAATGTTCTAGTATATGTAACATATTAACCTCCATTAAAGCATTATCTTATCATAGATTTTTAAAAAAAGCTAATCATATGATGTCATCATTTTTATGGGCATATCAGTAGTCAAAAGTTTTTTCGCTATGTTAGAATGCCTACAAGGATGTGAAGATAATGAATACAAATGAACAAATCATTAAATTTTTTGATCAAACTTTTCATGATTCAAAATTTCAATCTACTTTAGAAAAAATGAATCAGGACTTTTTTCAAGATAATGATCATTTCAAACGTCTTTATGACAAATGGATGGCTTATTATCATGAATCAATGACGCTTCATGAAGCCATAGAAATCTTTATTTTAGTTAGTGATGAAATGATTAGTGTCGAAGAACCTCAATGGGAGATGATTGCGGGAAGATTTTTGGCTTTTGATATTCATCAACAAGTAGAAAGTCATATACAAAAGCTTCATCTTTTGACTTTTTATGATAAAATCAAATATTTGACTCAAGAAGGATATTATGGAGCTTATATTTTAGAACATTACAATAAACAAGATATTCAAGAATTAGAGGCATATATTGATGATGAACGTGATGCATTCTTTAATCATAGTGGGCTTGATCTTTTATATAAACGTTATCTGATTCATGATTATCATCATCAGATATTAGAAACACCTCAGGAAATGTTTATGGGCATAGCGATGCATCTTGCTATAAAAGAAAAAAAACGTGTGCAATGGGCTAAACAGTTCTACGATGTATTAAGTACTTTAAAAATAACTATGGCAACGCCAACAATGGCGAATGCCAGAAAGCCATTCCATCAGATGAGTTCATGTTTTATTGATGTTGTGGAAGATTCTTTGGAAGGTATTTATCAAAGTTTAGATCATTTTGCTCAAGTTTCTAAATATGGTGGAGGTATGGGCTTATATTTTGGAAAAGTCCGTGCAAATGGAAGCTCTATTCGTGGCTACAAGGGAGCTGCTGGAGGAATTGTACGCTGGTTGAAGCTTGTTAATGATACAGCGATTGCTGTAGATCAGTTAGGTGTCAGACAAGGAGCCGTCGCTGTTTATCTAGATGTCTGGCATAAAGATTTACCAGAATTTTTACAGATCAGAACAAATAATGGAGATGATCGTATGAAAGCTCATGATATTTTTCCGGCAGTTTGTTTTCCACGTTTATTTTGGAAATTGGCTAAGGAAAATCTTGATGCTTCATGGTATATGATGTGCCCTCATGAAATTTATGAAGTGAAGGGCTATCACCTTGAAGATAGTTATGGTCAAGAATGGGAACAACGTTATGACGAATGTGTTCAAGATCCACGTATTTCTAAAAGAGTTATGAGTGTTAAGGAAGTTGTGAGGTTGATTATTCGTTCACTTGTGGAAACGGGAACACCTTTTGCTTTTAATCGTGATGAAGTCAATGAAATGAATCCTAATCATCATCAAGGAATGATTTATTGTAGTAATTTATGTACTGAAATTGCTCAAAATATGAAAGCTATGACATTTTTAGGGAAAGAAATTGTTGAAGTCAATGGAGAAAGTATTGTTGTAGAAAAGACCAAACCGGGTGATTTTGTGGTATGTAATCTGGCTTCGTTGACATTAGGAAGAATCAATGTAGATGATGAACAGGAACTGCAACATGTTATTCAAACAACAGTGAGAGCTTTAGACAATGTCATTGATTTAAACTATTATCCATTGCCTTATGCCAAAATAACGAACCATCAATATCGAGCCATAGGTTTAGGAACAAGTGGTTATCATCATTTATTGAGTTTAAAAGGCATTCCCTTTGAAAGTGAACAACATTTACAGTTTGTTGATCAGTTATATGAAAAAATCAATTACTACACATTAGAAGCATCTTGTCAACTGGCTAGAGAAAAGGGAAGTTATGCTTATTTTCAAGGGAGTGATTATGATACCGGACTTTATTTTCAAAAGCGTCATTATCATTCTTCAATGTGGCAAAAATTACAGAAGGACATTCATCAGTATGGGTTACGTAATGGATATTGTTTGGCAATTGCTCCAACGTCATCTACATCTATCATTGCTGGCACAACGGCGGCAGTTGATCCTATCATGAAGAAATTTTTTATTGAAGAAAAGAAAGGTAGCATGATGCGTCGTGTAGCTCCAGATTTGAATCCAAAAACGTTCTGGCTTTATAAAAATGCTCATTATATGGACCAAAACTGGATTGTTCAAGCGGCAGGTATTCGTCAGCGTCATATTGACCAGTCACAGTCTGTGAATATTTATATGACACAGGATTTTACTTTTAGAAAACTTTTGGATTTATATATTTTAGCAAGTGAGTGTCATGTCAAGACGCTTTATTATGTGAGAAGTCAATCTCTAGAGATTGAAGAATGTGAATCATGCAGTGCATAAGGAGGAAATATGGAATTAAAAACAAAAGCATTGTTTAATGAAAAGGGAGATATTGATGTGCAAAAACGTCGTATGATTAATGGGAATACGACGAATTTAAATGATTTTAATCATATGAAATATCAGTGGGTTCATGACTGGTATCGTCAAGCAATGAATAATTTCTGGATTCCAGAAGAAATTAATCTTTTACAGGATATAAAAGATTATCGTTTGTTGAAGGATGAAGAAAGAACAGCTTATGATAAAATTTTATCTTTTCTTGTTTTCTTGGATTCTTTACAAACAGCCAACTTACCACATATTGGTGAATATATAACAGCAAATGAAATTAATCTCTGTTTAACGATTCAAGCATTTCAAGAAGCTGTTCATTCACAAAGTTATAGTTATATGTTAGATACAATTTGCTCCCCAGCAAAGCGTGATGAAATTCTTTATCAATGGAAATATGATGAGCATTTACTCAAACGTAATCAGTTTATTGGTGAACAGTACAATGCTTTTATTGATAGTCCAGATTCTTTTCATCTGATGAAAACGTTAATGGCGAATTATATTTTAGAAGGTATTTATTTTTATAGTGGGTTTATGTTCTTTTATAATTTAGGTCGTATGGGAAAAATGCCCGGATCAACACAGGAAATTCGTTATATTAATCGTGATGAAAATACACATCTCTGGTTATTTAGAAATATCATTTTAGAACTCCAGAAAGAAGAACCACAGCTTTTTACAGATGAATTAAAAGAGGTTTATCGTGGTATGATTCTTCGTGGTGTAGAAGAAGAAATAGCGTGGGCACAGTATGTATTGGGTGATCGTATTGAAGGTTTAACAATGACGATGGTCAGTGATTATATTCATTACTTGGGAAATTTACGTGCGACATCTTTAAATTTTGAACCTTTGTTTGAAGGTTATGATAAGGAACCAGAATCTATGCAATGGGTGAGTTTGTATAGTCAGGCGAATCTGATTAAAACAGATTTTTTTGAAGCAAAATCAACAGCTTATGCAAAATCAGCGGCCATTGAAGATGACTTATAAGAAAAGAAAGGAAGCTATCCTTTCTTTATTTTTTTGGCTTCTAACCAAAGCATATGTAAGACTTCTAAAAGCATGTTGCGTGTTTTTGGTTTTAATAAGGTGATTTCTTTGATGGCACTCATAATATGTTTGTAGGAAATATGTGATAAATCAGAAAAATTATAGATATTTAAACGATCAAAAAGAGAGAACATAGCTTCAACAAACTGATGTTTTTCTTCTAAACTTAATTTTTCTAAAAAGAGAATGACTTTAATTGCAAACTGTACACTTTCATATGATAGTTCATCGACTTCAAAATGATGGGCCTGAAGCTGCCATGAAAAAGCATTATGCTGCATCATTCCTGTTTCATGACTCTTGACAACTGTATAGTTTTCTTCATGCCCTAAAACAATGCCAAAAAAAGAATAATGAGGAATGTAACTATGAATGTAAGGCAACATTTGACGATAAGCAGATGATTTTAAAATCTCGTCATGGAATCCCGGACCATCAAAGTTATCAACCTGAAAAATACGTTTTTGAATACTTGTCTGACAAAAACAGGCAGCGTAAATAGCGAGATTTCCTCCTTTGGAATGTCCGACCAGCCAGAGTGGACGTTGTTTTTGATATTGAAAATGTTTTTTGAAACGTTGCCATAATGAAGCATCTATAAAAGGATTTTTTAAATCAGCAAGAAGTGAAGATGGTATTGAGAGTTTGGCGATATGTTCTACAAAATGCACTGATGATTCTTGAGCAGGAACACTTTTTTCACATAACATCAAAAAATCTTCATGCCATCCAATTAATGAATCATCCGTTCCTCGAAAGGCAATCACAATACGTCCGTCTTCTAATAATAAAGCCATTGCTGAAAATTGTTTGACAAGTTCTTTATTGACATCATTAACATAATCAAGAATACGAATGTTTTGATAACGGGGAGCGGAAGCCATTTTTTCAAAAAGTTCATGACTGGGAATCTGAATTTTTTGAAGTTCCTGATCAGATAATGATTGATTCCTTTGGACATATTTTTGATAGACCAGCCATAAAGGAGGTTGATGTAAGGGTTCAATAATCTGATCTAAATTGACATAAGCCAGTTCACTGAAAATTAAGGCATCTATTTCATTATAAGGAAATTGTGTCGTGAGTAAATCACCACGTAGATCAACATAATTTAAGATTGTATTCACGTTCATATCATCACCCCTTTGGATTTGTATAGGGAAATATTTTACATGATTTTTTGGATAAATGCAAATGTCAATGGATACAACTCATTGCGAAAAATGTCAAAATATGATACTCTAACAAAAAGGATGTGTCGTTATGAAAAAAATAGATAATAAATATTTACGTCGTATTGTATATAGTATTCAGTTTTTAATGTCCATTGTTTTACTATCAACAATGTATTTTATTCAATTTGTACCTATGAAGTATTTGATAGCCACAGCAGTTGTTCTGGTTATTTTAATGGTTGGAGAATATTTTTTGATTTTCTATAAGAAAAAAGGAAGTAAACGTTCTTTATTGACACAATTTTTAAGTTTGTTATTAAGTTGTTTGATGGCTGTAGGTTCGTTTTATATTTATAAGACAGGACAGGTTGTTGATTTATTA
This sequence comes from Clostridium sp. C1, assembly GCF_018223625.1. Classification (NCBI taxonomy): domain Bacteria; kingdom Bacillati; phylum Bacillota; class Clostridia; order Eubacteriales; family Clostridiaceae; genus Clostridium; species Clostridium sp. C1. Next base: position 166,738 of record NZ_CP073631.1, read on the forward strand.
GCTGAAGAACAATTTCAGACACGTGCTATTTCTGTGATTGTCTTAAAAGATTCTGTTATTAAAAATGAACATCAATTGCCAGATCATTTGCTTTCACATGTATCATATGTAGATGAATCAACGATGGATTATACAGTTGATCAAATTGAATCTGAGGTAGGAAAGATATCTTTGGATGATTCCTCTGATTTCCATCAGTTAGTCACAAAGCTTTATCAAAAAGATGTGGATGCGATTATTTTAGATGAAGCTTTTAGAAGTCTGGTTGAACAGGAAAAAGAGCATTTTAATGAAGAAACGCGTGTTATTTATCAGGTTAAACGTGATGAAGCAGCTGTGAATGCGAAAAGTGTTGATGTGACGCAAAAACCTTTTTTGGTTTATATCAGTGGAAATGATGAATATGGTGATTTAACGACTGTTTCACGTAGTGATGTCAATATGCTGGTTGGTATTAATCCTGTGACGCAACAGATTTTACTTATTAGTATTCCTCGTGATATTTATTATCCACTACATCGTAATGGTCAATATGATAAATTTACGCATACTGGTATGTATGGCTTACAGGAGAGTATTGATACTTTGGCCGATATCATTGATCAAGATATTAATTATTATGTTCGTATGAACTTTACGTCTTTTATGGATATTGTAGATGCTTTAGGTGGTATTACGGTGAATTCATCAGAGGCGTTTACGACGAAGATTGGTGGGTATCATATTCAAGAGGGAGAAAATCATTTGAATGCAAAACAGGCTTTAGCTTTTGTAAGAGAAAGAAAATCATTTATTGATGGAGATTTCGCTAGAGGAAGAAATCAGCAGCGTATGATTTCAGCAATTGTCAAAAAGGTCTGTTCACCAGCTATTTTAACTTCTTTTTCAGATGTTTTAGATACCGTCAGCCAGAGTATAGAAACAAATATGCTAAGTGATGAGATGAATGCTTTAGTTTCTATGCAGTTATCAGATATGCCTGATTGGGATATTCAATCTTATCAAATTACAGGGGACAGTGCTTCCATGCCTTGTTATTCACTGGGTATGAATGCATCCGTTATTATTCCTCATGAATTATCTATTCAACAGGCTAGTGATTACATTGATCAGTTGATGGCTAATGAAAAAATTGAAACAGAATTAGGAGATTTACAACAATAAAATGAAAGGATTTTATATGAAAGATACAATTTTAGTTTACCGTTTACCAGAATACATCAAATCAAAAATACAAAGTATTGGAAAGGATTTGGATATTGCCATAGATGAAATTGATCCTCATGATATTCATCAGACAATTGGATACTTACTACATTTAGAGGGATATCAAAGACAATCTCAATCATCTATTCTTACAATGATGCAGGAACCATTTGTATTTTTTGCCCTTCAAAAAGATAATCAACTTGAATTATTATTGCAGTTATTTCGTTTGAAAGGAATTCCTTTTATTCCTTATAAAGCTGTTTTAACACAACATAATGTCAATTATACATTCTCTCAGTTGTATCAAAGTGTCGCAAAAGAATATTCATATATGACTCAAAAACCTCAATAGAGGTTTTTTTAATAAAAAAATCCTAAGCTGTTGCATGCTTAGGATCACAAGTTAAATTCATATTCAATTTTCTTAATGTTTCCGTATCTTTATTACTTAAAATGACAGTTGAATGAATTTCACAATCTTTCAATAAAGGGAGAGCTTCCAGACATTTTTTTGCATTTTGATCTTGAGCTGAAGCAATTGTTAATGTCAGTAAGACTTCATCAATATCCAAAAGAGGTGTTTTCATATTTAAGTAATCATTTTTTAAAGAAAGAATAGAATGTAACATCGTTGGTGAAATCAATTCAATGTCCTGTTCAATTCCAGCCAGATATTTTAATGCATTCAACATAGCAGCACTTGATGCACGTAATAATGATGATGTCTTTCCACTGATTAAATGTCCATCATTTAATTCGATTGCACAGACAGGACCCTGACGTGTTTGTGCTACTTCTCTAGCTACAATGGCACATTTACGATTTTTTGCATCTACCCCTGCTTGAGAGAGCAGCATTTGCATTTTTTCTAATGACTGATCATTAATTTTTCCCATCAGATAATCTACTTGAGCGTGGTAATAACGACGAACAATTTCACGGCAGCTGGCATCTTTAGCGGCTTCATTATCAATGATGGCATAGCCTGCCATGTTGACACCCATATCAGTAGGAGAAGCATAAGGAGATTCACCAAAGATTTTTTTAAACATTGTATTTAATACAGGGAAGATTTCAATATCACGATTATAGTTAACGGTTGTTTCACCATATTTTTCAAGGTGGAATGGATCAATCATATTGACATCATTGAGATCAATTGTAGCAGCTTCGTATGCTAAGTTCACGGGATGTTTTAAAGGCAAGTTCCAGATTGGGAAAGTTTCAAATTTTGCATATCCAGCACGAATACCATGTAAATGTTCATGATATAACTGTGATAGACATGTTGCCATTTTTCCTGAACCGGGACCCGGTGCTGTCACCACGACCAAAGGTTTCGTTGTGATAATATAATCATTTTTACCAAAACCTTCTGGAGAAATAATATGATCAACATTATGAGGATAGTTTTCAATAGGGTATTGCATAAAGACTTTAATACCACGTTTTTCTAATTTGGTTTTAAAGGTATCAGCTGAGTTTTGATGTTGATATTGTGTGATTGTTACACTTCCAACATATAAACCGACATGTTCATATTCATTGATTAATCGTATCACTTCATCATCATAAGAAATGCCTAAATCCCTTCTCATTTTATGTCTTTCCAAATCTTTTGCACAAACAGCGATGATGACTTCTACTTTATCTTTTAAAGTTAATAACATTTTGAGTTTGCTGTCGGGTTCAAAACCGGGTAAAACACGTGAAGCATGGGTATCGTCAAAAAGTTTACCACCAAACTCTAAATAAAGCTTGTTGTCGAATTGTTCAATTCTTTCTTGGATATGTTTTGATTGTAGTTCTACATATAATTCATTGCTAAAGGCTTTTTTCATTTTTTTCTCACTCCTAGACAACATTATATAGAAAATGGATTGAAGATAAAGAAAATAATAAAAAAATATTAAGTCAATAAATAATGATAATTATAAATAAAGATGGCTTCTTTTTGATTGTTGTTATTGTATGAAAAATATGGTATATTGTAAAAGATAAAAGAGGTAAAGGAGTCTTATTATGTTTAATATGGTCTTTTTAAAAATTGTTTTGAATTTTCTTGTGAGCTTTATTGTTGTTGTGGCAGTGATGCCTAAAGCGATTCGTTATTTGAAGAAATTGAAGTTTGGACAGGTTGAAAGAGAAGAAGGACTACAATCACATAAAGCCAAAGGTGGTACCCCAACAATGGGGGGAACTGTTTTTATTTTATGTGCAATCATTGTTGTTTATATTTTGAATATGACTTCATTAAAAAATCCGTATATTCATTTATTGACATTTGCTTTTTTAGGATTTGGACTAGTAGGATTTATTGATGATTATTTGATTGTTGTGAGAAAGACAAATGATGGTTTAAAGCCATTATATAAATATGCTTTACAATCTGTGGTTGCTATCGCATTTTATATTTTGGCGAAAGTCTTTATTCCTCAATTTGATACTGCTATTTCCATTCCTTTATTACATATTGAAGTAGATATAGGATGGTTTTATCCTATTCTTGTGTATTTTATGTTTACTGCTGGCAGCAATGCTGTAAATTTAACAGATGGGTTGGACGGTCTGGCAACAGGACTATCTATGATAGCTATCTCTGTTTTTGTTATTTTTGCGATTATGAATAAAGATTATGAAATTGCTATTTATGCTATGGCAGTCGTTGGAACATTGCTTGGATTTATGTGCTTTAATTATCATCCAGCACGTATATTTATGGGTGATACAGGATCGTTAGCGCTTGGTGGTTTTTTAGCAGCTTTAGCTGTTTTAACACGTCAAGAATTATTGTTTATTTTAATTGGTGGGGTTTTCTTAGTTGAAACACTATCTGTTATCATTCAAGTTGTATCCTTTAAAACAAGAGGAAAACGTGTATTTAAGATGGCACCAATTCATCATCATTTTGAAATGCTGGGATGGACGGAACAGCAAGTTGTGATTTCTTTTTGGTTTTTAGGGTTTATTTGTGGAATTATTGGGATTGTCTTAGGAGTTATGTAATATGTTAAAAGGGAAAAAAGTCTTAGTTTTAGGATTGGCTAAAAGTGGCAGGGCTGCAGTTGAACTGCTTGATGCAATGCATGCCACGATTACAGTGAATGAATTTGCAGCAAAGGATCATATTGATTGTTATGATGAATATCTGGCAAGAGGTATTGAAATGATTGCGGGGGGACACCCTGATGAATTGTTTGAAAGAGATTTTGATTTTGTGGTCAAAAATCCGGGCATAAATTATCATAAACCTTTTGTTTTGAGATTAAAAGAAAGAGGAATTCCTGTTTACACTGAAATTGAACTGGCTTATCAAGTGGCTCAAATGCAAAATTATATTGCTATTACAGGAACAAATGGGAAAACGACAACAGTGACATTAATTGATGAGATTTTAAAACATGCCCATCATTTGTCTTGTTTGGCAGGTAATGTGGGTATACCTTATTCCTCTTGTGTTTTAGACAATGATTTGCTTCATTGTGATGGGTATGATGTGGTTTTAGAAATGTCTAATTTTCAATTATTAGATATTGAAAAGTTTCATCCACATATTTCTACAATTATAAATCTGACTCCAGATCATTTGGATTATATGGCTTCACTGGATGAATATTATGCTTCTAAAACGCGTATTTATATGAATCAAGATAAGCAAGATTATTTTATTGAAAATTTGGATGATGAAATCTTGCAGAGTTATTTAAGCAGGTATCCTGTTTTGGCTCAAAGAGTGACTCTTTCTTTAACCAAACCAGCTGATTGTATGATTCAAAATCAAGCGATTTATTATAAAGGAAATCATGTTATTGATTTGGATGAAATAAAAATAGTAGGTGATCATAATATTCAAAATATGATGATTGCCATTATTGCCTGTGCATTAAGTCATGTGTCTTTATCAGATATTCATGATACTTTGGCTTCTTTTCAGGGAGTAGAACACCGTATAGAATTTGTAAGAGAATATCATGGTGTTAAATATTACAATGATTCTAAAGCGACAAATACAGATGCAGCGATTATTGCTTTAAAAGCTTTTAAACAGCCGGTTATATTATTAATGGGTGGTCATGAAAAAGGTCTGGATTTAACAGAGATGTCATCTTATGCTTCGAAGATCTCAACGCTTATTTGTTTTGGTGAGGCAAAGGAAAGATTTGCCAGAGAAATGCATATAGACAATACAATTGTTGTTGAACATATGAAAGATGCTGTGATGAAAGCAAAGGAAATTGCTCATGAAGGAGATGTTGTATTATTATCCCCTTCAACAAGTTCATATGATGAATTTAGTGGATATGAAGAAAGAGGAAAGGTTTTTAAAGAGATTGTTCATGATTTTAAGTAAGTGAGAAGATACGTTGGTGTATCTTCTTTTTTGATGCTTCTTTTCATATAGTGAAATGATGGGGGTGTCACCGTGAAAACAAAGAAAATTGTTGCTTTAACTGTGATCATTGTTATGATTGGTTTAATAAGTGTTTATACTTCTTCACATATCTGGGCATTTTATAAGTATGATGATGCTTTTTATTATATCAAAAGACAGGTTATTTTTGCCTGTTTAGGGTTTATAGCTATGTTTGTGACATCACGTATTGATTATCATTTGTATAAAAAATATTATCGTTTGATTTTAATGATTTGTTTTGTATTATTGATTCTTGTTTTAATCCCGGGAATTGGTGTTGTCAGAGGCGGTAGTCGCAGCTGGTTTCATTTAGGTTTTTTTGCATTACAGCCAAGTGAATTGTTTAAAATAGGAATAATTATTTATACAGCGGTATATATTGAAAAACATTATTATCAGATGAAAAAAATTCGTTATAGTTTTAAGATATTATTGATAATGGGGTTAGGCTTTTTACTCATTATGTTACAGCCGGATTTTGGTAGTGGTATTGTTATGGCATGTGGTATTATTGTGATGATGATTGTGTCACCTTTTCCATTTCGTTATTTTGTTGGTTTAGGTATTATTGGTGTGATAGGAATTGTTGTGATGATTTTATCGGCTCCCTATCGTATGGAGCGTATTCTTTCTTTTTTAAATCCATTTCAAGATCCATTAGGAAGTGGTTTTCAGGCAATTCAGGCTTTATATGCAATTGGACCGGGAGGACTTTTAGGTGTTGGCTTTGATAAGAGTATACAAAAACATTTTTATTTACCTGAACCACAGACAGATTTTATTTTTGCAATTGTTGCTGAAGAATTTGGTTTTTTAGGAGGTATCATTTTAATAGGACTCTATACGAGTTTGTTGAAAACGATGTTGAAAATCAGTCAGAACGTTCCGGATTTATTTGGAAGTTTTTTGATGATTGGTATAACTTCGATGATGGGTATTCAAACACTCATTAATTTAGGCGTAGTTGTCGGACTTTTTCCTGTTACAGGTGTGACATTGTGATTGCGAGAACAATATAAACTGCTTAAAAATAAACGTTACATCATCTAAAAAATATTGATAGGATGGTAAAAAAATGAAAAAGAGAAGAATGGCGAGTATTTTTAAGGAACCGAGCAAAGTTTCATATGAATTAGGAAAGTCTTTAAAAAAGGGCTCAAAAGTGTTAATCGTAGATGGATTTGATGGATGGCATGTGTTTCCTCTTGTTAATACAGGTCATACTGTAGAAACTTATGAACCACAATCTATTTTTATTGATGGAGGTGAGATTATTGAAGGAAATAAAAGTATTATTATACATGGTTTAGAAAAACGTATTAATGCTTATAATGTCAAAAAGAAGGTTAAATATTACAACAAAAATTTCTATAAACAAAATGATGTGAATACATACGATTTTGTGCATGTTTATAAATCTTTGCATAGAAAATGTCATGCTGATATGACGATGCAATATAAAATAAAAAAATTACAAAAATCAGTCAGTGATGATGGTGAAATATATATTTACTATCATTTGGCTGTTAATGATGAGGATGAATATACATATCCCAAAAATCAATACTTACGAACTAATGAGATGATTTCTTATTTTAATCTTGATGAATGGAATATTATTTATTACAAAGAAAGAAATAAATTAAGAATTGATTATGGCCATGTTGGTCATATGACTCCACATTTACATCGTATTGGATATATTCATGCCAAAAGAAAAAAACATAGAAATAGAAATGATAAAAGAAATTATAAATATCATTTTCATATTAAAATAGGCTATACATATATTTAAAAGGTCATTTTTATGATCTTTTTATTTTTGAGGAGGAAATGATATGGATGATATATTATTATATTTTGCAATGAAATATGAAGGAGATTTTAGAAAAATGTATGTTGCTCTTATAACAAAAGAACCTATTGATAAAGAAATTCTTAGAGAGTATAAAAAACAGATTAAACATAAGTATGTGACTGTCATGAGTCATAACTATCCTGAATATTTTAAATCAAAGAACTGTCCACCCATAGTATTATTTTATAAAGGGAATCTAAACTTGATTGATAATGATTTGCCAAAGGAATATTCTACGTTTGAAAATGGAAAAAGATTTATCAGCACAGTCAATCCAATAGAACAGAATGGCAAGTTGGTATTTGATTATGTTGTGGGTGCTGAAAGTCAGGAAGATTTGGAAAGAATGTTTGAACATTTGAAAAGCAAAGAACTTCCTATAAAGAATTATGACAAGCCTAAGAAAAAGCAAATGGAAAGATAAATATTTACAAACATATTTTACTGACAAGTCATCTTAGTTATATGAGATGACTTTTTACATAGCCGGAGTTTCTTCTGGCAAAATGGAAGGAGGATTGAAAATGTTATATAAATGGACTGAGGTGAAAAAATATGGCTGAAGTCATTGCAATTGCTAATCAAAAGGGTGGCGTTGGTAAAACAATGACATCTGTAAGTTTAAGTGCATGTTTAGCACTACATGATAAAAAAGTACTACTTGTAGATTTAGATCCACAAGGTCATTCAACAAAAGCATTTGGATATTATGACAGTAGTCAATATCCTTTATCCATGAGGGATGTGATTTTATCTGTTATTCAGGACATTCCTATTGATAAGGAACAACTTATTTTGCATAGTGATGAAAATGTAGACATTGTTCCATCAAATATATCACTTGCAAGTATTAATGCAGCATTAGAGAGTACCATGTGTCGAGAAACTGTTGTGAAAAGATTTATTGATACTGTCAGGGATGATTATGATTTTATTGTTATTGATACCAATCCATCATTGGACAATTTACCTATCAATGCATTGACTGCTTCAGATAAGGTCATTATTACTGTTCAGGCTGAACCCTATGGAGTGGAAGGTATGGCAGATTTATTAAAGTCAATAAATATGGTCAAACGAAATCTCAATCAGGATTTAAAGATTGAAGGTGTTTTGATTACCATGACGAACGAAAGAACAAATCTTTCAAAAAAAATTACAAATGATGTGAGGAAGAATTTTGGAAGTCATATTAAAGTGTTTGATATGACGATTCCACGATGTACCAAAGCAGCCGAATCTACAGGGACAGGGCAGAGTATATTTTTGTATGATCCAAAAGGTTCAGCAACCAAAGCCTATAATGCTTTTACAAAGGAGGTTATCTTAAATGCCGAAAAAGAACATAAACGACATAAGAATACCTTCATACGATGATCTGTTTACAAGTGAGGAACAACGTCAGGAAGCAAAACTAGAAAAGATCATGGAACTTCCTATTAATGAAATCCATGAATTTAAAAATCATCCATTTAAGGTAAGAGAAGATGAGCAGATGCTGAAACTGATAGAAAGTGTAACTGAAAATGGAATACTTTTACCAACTCTTGTTAGACCTTCTAAAGACGGAAATGGTTATGAAATGGTTTCAGGACATCGAAGGATGAAAGCCGCTGAAATGAATGGTTTAGACACAGTTCCAGCGATTGTACGTGACTTGACTGACGAGCAGGCAACAATCATCATGGTTGATTCAAATATTCAGCGAGAAACGATATTGCCAACAGAACGAGGCTTTGCTTATAAGATGAAATTAGAGGCAATAAAAAGGCAAGGTAAGAGAGTTGATTTAACTTGTGCCCAAGTTGGACACAAGTTAAAGGGTATTAAATCTGTTGAAATATTAGCTAATGAAGTAGGAGAAAGTAAAAATCAAGTCAAAAGATATATTCGCTTAACAGAGTTGATTGAACCGTTGAGAGACATGGTTGATGGATTAAGAGAGGATAAAAAGAAAATAGCGTTTAACCCAGCGGTTGAATTATCTTATCTATCCAAAGAGAATCAGGAATTTGTGGTTAAATACATTGAAGAACTTGATTTAACGCCAAGTCATGCCCAAGCTATCAGAATGAAAGAATTATCAAAACAAAACAGATTGGATGAGAATGTTATCTATTCAATTATGACTGAAATTAAAGCCAATCAAAAAGAAAAGATTTCTTTTAAAATGGAGGATATTGATGAATACTTTCCTAAAGACTATACACCAAGACAGAAAAGCGAAGTGATTTTAAAATTGTTAAAATCTTGGGCAAAAAAAAGAAGTAAGGAACATGAAAGATAGCTAATGGTTACACATGTGACCTTAGAAATCGTAAATCATGTCATTCCAACAGACTTGTAAGGGGGAGTCTGTTTTTTTGCGTGGAAACGTGACTGCGTTTTCCCCTAAGAACCCCTTTCTAACCTAACGGGTATATATAACCTGACGGAAGAAATCAACATATGTATTTAAGATATATTGCTTATATCTATAAAAAGAATAGAGGAGAATATTGTGAAGAAAAAGAAAGTGTTTGATAAAGTGTATAGATGTTTTGTAAGACGAAATACAAAAGGAAGTGAATCTGTTAGAAGAAAGAATCGAAACCAGAAAAAATCAGAAAAATCATAGATTTGATATTCATAGGTGCTCAGTATAAAATGAAGACATAAAAGATATTAATCAAAATAAATAGGAGCTGAGTGATATGAAGAAAATGTTAATTATTTTACTTGTTGTATGGTTAGCAGTGTTTTTAACTTGGGATAATGAGGAAAAGCTAAGAATCAAGGAAAACAATGTTGAACAAATTGAAAAGAATATTAGACCATATTTAGAATAATATGAAACTGAATAAACAAGATTATTAGGCATCTCAAAATGAGATGTCTTTTTTGTTGGAAAGGAAATGACTATGAAAATCAAAATTAGATCGCCATGCTTAGATTGAGGAACAGAAAAAGTTCCTCTTTTTGATATAAAAATTTGAAATGTGAGGAGAAGAAAAAATGTTAAAGAAAATAAAAAATATAGCAAAGAAATCAGTCCTATGTATGGCAAGTGCTGTGATGTTAATAAATGGACTTGCTACAAATGCATTTGCATTAACGGGAACAACAGATTCTATTCAGTATAAAGATTGGGTTCTTATTGATCCTACTGATGGAAGTGAACATGGTACTGAAGGATATTTATTGGTTGATGATCAGCCAGTATTCTGCGTGGATTATTATACAACTTTTCGTAATAATAAAAAAGTAACTGCTGGAACTTATAAGGATATAGGTATCACTGAAGAAAAAGCAAAGAGATTATCTTTAATAGCCTATTATGGAACAAAAGTACCTGGTAGAACTGGAAGAGATTGGTATGCAATCACTCAGGGATTACTTTGGAGAGAGATTCATGAAAGAAACGATCTAGAATGGGTGAGAACTTCAACAGCTTACACCTATGCAGAAGTTCAGCAAAAATGGAAGGAGATTTTAGCTGATGTTGATAATTTTTATGTTGCTCCATCATTTGCAAGTAAAACACACAATATTGATGCAGATAAGACATTGACTTTGACTGATACAAATGGTGTCTTGGAAGATATGGTTGTTGTAGATGATGGAGGGCTGGATGTTAAGATTAGTGGAAATACGTTAACTGTAAAAGGTTCATCATCTATTAATGAAGCAAATATTGTATTGAAGAAGGATATTCCTGCAAGTGAAACAGGAGTCAGTATTTATTATACTGCTGATGACTGTCAGGCAGTTGCAAGTTTCAAAATTGATGATGTCATGCAGACTTCAATGAAAGTGACAGTCAATCAATTCGGAAAGCTTGTATTAACAAAATATAATGATGATCAGAGTACCACTATTCCAAATACGACATTCAGAATTACAGGACCAAATGATTATGATAAAACGTACACAACAGATGGAAATGGGCAGATCATTCTAGATAAACTGGAATTAGGTGAATATAAAGCAGTTGAAACAAAATCTGCTAATGGATATCTCATCAATGTGAATGAGAAATCATTTGAAATAACAGCAAATGAAACAACTTCTATTGATTTTACAAATGATGAACCAACCGGAAAGATAGAATTAACAAAATCCATTGATTCTTCTAAAACAAACGGTTTAATCGGTGATGCAACATTAGAAGGCAATACTTATGAATTGCGTGCCAAAGAAAGAATCATGAATAAAGCTGGTACAAAAACATATTATGAAAAAGATGCTTTAGTATCAGCCAAGGAAACAAACAAAGATGGAAAAATCACTTGGGATAATCTTCCACTAGGTGATTATTACATCAAGGAAACATCATCAAATGATTCATTGGTTTTAAATACTTCTATTATCAATGTTTCTCTTGAGTATCAAGGTCAGACAGTTTCTAAAGTTATCAAGGAAGCTGATACATCAAATCGTGTCAACATGCAAAAAATTCAGGTGTTTAAATCAGGTGAAAAGGACAGTATTTCTGGTATTGTAAAAGGACTGCAGGGAGCTGAATTTACGTGGAAACTGAAAAGTGAGGTCAATCATGTAGGATGGGATAATGCAACAACATATGCAATCATCACTACTGATGAAAATGGTCGTGCTACGACTCCATATCTTCCTCACGGAGAATATCTCGTAAAAGAGACAAAGACTCCAAAGGACTATATCACTGCTCCAGACTTTACAATCAGTGTGACTGATGATTACACAGAATATGAAGATATTGAACAAATCAAGATTATCAATATCAACAATAGACCTTTCACTTCACAGGTTAAATTAATTAAAGTTGATGAAGAAACAGGAAAGACAGTCACTTTAAATGGTGCAAACTTTAAAATCAAGGATAGTGAGGGTAACTATGTTGTTCAAAAAGTCGCAGGTAAAAAAGTTGACACATTTACTACAAATTCAAAGAATCAGATAACTGTTCCTTTTGGTGAACTAGGAGAAGTGACTTTACCATTAGAATTGGATGCAGGAACATATACCATTGAAGAAGTGAAAACTCCTGAAGGATTTTTAGCTTTAGAGGAACCAATTTCATTTACAATCACTAATCAATATGATTATGACGTAGACGATGATAAAGTGCCTATTCTTACTGTAAAGGTAGCCAATGCTCAACCTAAAGGAAAAATCATCATTAATAAAACAGATAAGGAAACTGGCAAAGCCATGACAGACATTGAGTATCTGTTGACTGCCAAAAATGATATTGTTTCTGCAATAGATGGATCTATTCTTTTTAAAAAAGGGGAAGTTGTTACCAAAGGAAAAACTGATGTCAATGGACAGATCATTATTGATGATCTATTCATGGGCGAATATGAATTAAAAGAAACATTGACAAATGAAGGTTATGTTTTAGATGAAACTGTACATGACATTATCTTTAAAGCAGAAGATACAACAACTAAGGAATATACTCATGAAATCAATGTCACTAATATTGCTCCATATGGACAGATTGACTTATTTAAGACTGACAAGGATACAAAAGAACCATTAGGTGGCATTACATTTGAATTAACAGCAAAGGAAGATATCTATTCTCTTGATGGAAGAAATACATTACTGTATAAAGCTGGTGATAAAGTATCCGTAGATATTTCTGAAAATGGATTATATGTAACCAACGAACTTGGAGAAATCCATATTGGAAATCTTCCATTAGGAAAATATGAATTGAAAGAAGTTCAGACTCTTGAAGGATATGTACCAAACGATACTGTTTATGATATTGATTTAAGCTATGATCACAGTGATAAAATTATCTATACAAAAGAAATCAATATAGAAAATGAAAAAACAACAACTGAAATTTCTAAAGTCAGTGCAACTGATGAAAAAGAACTGCCAGGAGCTCAGTTATCATTATTTGATAAAGAAGGAAATCTTGTAGAAACATGGATTTCAGGAAATGAACCACATATCATCAGAGGCTTGTTAGTCAATGAAGAATACACACTTCATGAAGACTTGGCACCTATTGGTTATGCAACAGCCAGTGATGTGACTTTTACAGTCAATGCTGATGGAACTCCAACAAAAGTGACTATGAAAGATGAAATCACAAAAGTAGATATTTCAAAGGTCGATGCAATAAATGAAAAAGAAATCGAAGGTGCCAAACTCACTTTGACTGATAAGGAAACAGGAGAAGTGATTGAACAATGGACTTCAGAGAAAGAACCACATCGAATCGAAGGACTGGAAGTAGGAAAAATTTATATCCTACATGAAGATCTTGCCCCAGTAGGATATGAAGTTGCCAGTGATGTAGAATTTACTATTGCTGATACTGGAGAAGTTCAAAAAGTTGTTATGAAGGATCAACCTAAGGCAACTGTTGTCAAGACAGGAGATGATTCTCAAACAGGATTATATCTAGCAGTCATGGCAATGGCAGGAATCGCAACCCTAGTGATATTAAGAAAATCAAAAAAGAAAGATGGTGACATGAATGAACAGTAGCCTATGGATTATAACAGTAACATTATCAATCATGATAGCTGTTTTAGGCATCAAGATATATGTCAAAGTCAAAAGACAAAAAAGAAAACTCATTGAAATGAAACAAAAACAATAATAATAACAATTAATTATTAAAAACAGGTGGCATCATCGCTGCCTGTTTTTAGATAAAGGAAAGGAATGAAAACTATGCTTTTAAAAAATAGAATAGAACATCTGGAAAATGTTCTCAGTGAAATAAATCATTCAAAGTTGTATGAATATCCACATGTAGACTTTATTCTCGCCAAGGAAATCAATGGAAAATATTATTATACTGCAGGAGTTTCAGATAAAACTGAACCATCCAAAGCCTATCTGTTTCGACCAAAGGCAAGAGCCAAATCTATTCCTCTTCAAAACATTCGTTATGACAAACAAAAATATAGAGAGTTGTTTGATGAATGTGTTGAGGGATACGTGCTTCAGCAATTGAATAAAGGATACAAGATTGTTTATATATCCATCGCCTTTCATATTGCAGTATGGGAATTCATAAATACCTATTATGACAACATTGAATATTTTAGTGACGGAACCATCGACTATCTTGAATTCTGCCATGAAACAGGGATTTCCTCTACCCTTCTTTCCCATTACAGTGGCGCACTATTTCCTGATTTCATTCATGAATTGCTAGGCAAATTTACCCTTGAATCATCTAAAAAACTTATAAAAAGTATGATAGAGGTCAATAATCACATGATAGATATATATCAGATCAGAAACGAACTAGGCTATAAAATTCTAGATAGGGGATTAAAAAATGAAGAAAGAAGTTAATGATTTCATCAATAACACCTATCAAATATTCAGGGATAAAGAAGAATTTGATATGATTATCAGTCAAGTTCTGTCACTTAAAAATGAAGATGGAACAATTGGATTTCAGGCAATAGCGGTGTCTCAAAATGATCCTGATGAAATAAGGTGTGTTTGTGAAAATATTCATGGAAAGTTTGAATATCAGAAAATACCGGAATGGGATTATAACATCGAAGATTATCTGCTTGATGACCTTGAAAATGGTTTTGAAATAGAATACATGACTCTGGATGAACATTATGGAATCTGGCGTAATATTGACAGCTGTAGAAATAAAATTTGCCATGATGAGGGGCTTCAGAAATATTTATCGTATTGCAAGAAAAATGAAATAACTTCACATGTTATCTCTTTATTCAGTGCAGAGCATATTGATATTTCTGATCTCTATCATGAAGTAAATGGACCATATAAAATTATTGCTGAAACAAATGTGGGAAACAGAGCGATTGTTTTAGGACATAGCTCTATCTCCCCATCACCTTATGTGACATGGGATACTACACCTAACAGAAAATATGGATATTATGCTGGTCACTATTTTTCAAGTTACACAGATGCTTTCAAGGATTATAAAGAGCGATGTCAAGTCATTCTAAACAAACATCTTGAATTTGAAAGAAATAAAACAAAGCCAATCAAAGGAACAAAGAAATATGAGCGATGAAAATTCATTCAAGATGATATTACAGAATGATGATAAGAAAGTATATATTGACCTTTCAAAAGGATATGATCATGTTTCTAATTCCCTACGCAAGTTAGGATATGACTCTCCTTATGATGTTAAATTTACTCATGTAAGATTCAAGTTTACACATCAAAGTAACGAAAATTTAAAATATCTAGCTCAGATCGTTGATAAAGATGATTACATTATGGATCTATTCAGAGCTTATCAATACCTTAAGCATGAAGAAGGATTTGATAAATGTCTAAGTACATCAATAAATGAACATCAAATTCATTCTATTTCAGACATACTGGTAAAAGGAAATCTATATCAACTCTATAATAATAGTAAAAACAATAATATACCCAACCTACAAAAGATAAAACTGGAAGATATAAGATTTCAGGAAATAACAATTTTCAATAAACCTGCTTTATTCACACCCTATCGAATTGATAGTAAAGATTTGCCTAAGGGGTTATACAAATATGAGTGCCAGTGCGATGATAATCAAGATGGAATAATTACAATGATAGGAAAATCTATTCGCGTTAATTTCTGGGGAACCATATTGACTACAAAGAAGATAGGATTACATCATGGATATAGAAATGTAGGTGAGATTAAAGATGTATTGTTTACTGATGCTAAAAGTATCTCAACTCATGATTTTCTTAAGAAATATCCTATTGTGAACATTAATCATTTTCGTTAGTTTATCTTGTAAACAAATTTTCTTCATGAGATAATTGAACTAGATAAATTAGAATTTGTAGTGAGGGTAAGAATATTTATGAATAAAAAGTTAGTAAAAGAATTTTTAGTAATAACATTTGCCATAATGATAATGTTTTGGGGTGGTGGTGCTTTAATTAGTCAAATATTTGATATTACAGTAAATAATATATTTTTAAGAATTATGCACCTTATAGGAGGATTTTCCCCAACTATTGCCTCTTATATATCATTAAAAAGGAGCAATAAAGTTAAGAATTTTAAAGAATGGTTAAAAGAAATATTTGATATAAAACATAATATTTGGACTTATGCTTTGGTAATCTTATTTGTACTGATTTATTATGTTTTGGGGTGTGCTATAAATGGCTATGAAATGGGTGCTCCTATATATATGCTTATAATCATTCTACCAATGATGTTGTTTGGTGGTGGAAACGAAGAAGTTGGGTGGAGGATGATTTTACAACCTGAATTAGAAAAAAATTTTGGTTTTAATATAGCAACATTATTTACTGCTATTATATGGTGGCTATGGCATTTACCGATATTTTTTATAAAAGGAACTGCAAATGTAAATATGAATTATTTTCTATTTGGAATAATGTGCCTAACTCTATGTTATGCTTTAGCAACAATTAGAAAAGTGTCAAAAGGTGTGTTTCCTTGTATATTATTGCATTGCTTGATAAATGTCTTGTCGGCAATATTTGTATTTAATTATAGTCCTTTAAGTTGTGTTATAAGTTTAATCGTAACAATATTAGTATCAATGCTAATTTTAAATATAAATAAAAGATATATACGAGAATAAGAAATTCAAGTTTGTTAAGCAAACAAATCCAAATTTTCCGTGAAAAAAAGCACATATTATTTTTAATAATTGTTATCAAAAATAAAAGAGAATCTTGATAATTGAGTTATTGACCATTATTATATAAATATCAAAGATAAAAACGCAATGCATTGAATAAATGCTAGAGCTGGTAGGTAGCCCAGCCGTCCTATAATTATAGGGTAAGTAACCTGCCCCTCCGGGTTGTCCATTCTTTGTATATGAATTTAACAAGGAGGGATGATTATGGACTATATAAAATGTAAACTCACTGTATATTTCGAAGATCCATTTTGGGTAGGTGTTTTTGAACAAATCTGTGACAATAAGCTTACAGTTGCAAAAGTTACATTTGGTAAAGAACCTAAAGATTATGAAATTCAAGAATATGTAATGAAGAAATATAATAGTTTGCAGTTTAGTCCAGCTGTAGAAGCAAACGAAAAGGAAACAAATAAGAATCCTAAAAGAAGATTAAGAGAAGCAAAAAAACAATTACAAAACAAAGGAATTGGTACTCAATCTCAACAGGCTTTAAAATTACAACAAGAACAAAATAAAAAAGTTCGTAAGGTTCAAAGTCATAGACAAAAAAGGATTGATAATGAACGTAAGTTTGAATTGAAACAGCAAAAGAAAAAAAGAAAACATAAGGGACATTAGTTTCTTATGTTTTCTATTAAAATGATTTGAATATGAGAGATTTCAAAATACTTTGAGATCTCTTTTTTTGTTTCAGAAAGAAAAGGAGGTGCAAAAAGTGAATAAGTTTGATATGGTCAATGATTTATTAGCTGAAACATCAAAGACGGTTGTAAAAGATGAGAAATCATGGCTGTCATTTTTAGATACATCTTCTTATATGTTTAAATATGATTTTGCTGATCAGCTTTTAATTTATGCTCAAAAGCCTGATGCAAAGGTATGTGCAACATTTGATTATTGGAATAATCGAATGAAAAGATGGATAAAAAAAGGGGCTAAAGGTATAGCGTTAATAGATGATTCAAAAAAATATTCCAGTCTGAGATATGTTTTTGACATTGCAGATACAAGAAGTCCACAACACCAAAATCTTAAGCTATGGACAATTGATGAATCCATGCATAGTGATATGATTGTATCATTGTCACATATGTATGATATTTTAGAAGATGAGCATGATCTAGGTAATGCATATCTTTTGCTTGCTCAAAGGTTGGTTGAAGATAATGACAATGATTATTTAGAGCAGATTATAAAATATCATCAGGATAGTTCTTTTGAGGGTATGGAAGTATTTGAAATCAAAAAAATATTTGAAAATATTCTTGAAAACTCCATTGCCTATTGTCTGATGAGAAGAAGTGATATAGATCCGGGATTTTATTTTGAAAAGGGGGAATTCGATGCTATATCTTTATTCGATACATTTGATGTTATTGGTGTTTTAGGAACTGCCAATAAGGATTTGACAGATATGGCATTAAGTGAAATCGGACGAATGGCACGAGAACTGATAAAATCAGAAAATCGCACATTTGCACAGTCTAAAGAAACAAGTCAAAATAAAGATAAGGATGATAACGAAGGGAGTGTTATACATGAAGGAAATCACATACAATCAGGTAGGGGATTACCAGTTACCAAATCTCAAGATTGGGAACGAGGAAAATCCATTAGGGAAATACGCAATGCTGAGAATGAATTATCTCAAAACCAACCAGCCGGCACATCTGTTCGCCTTGAGGGCAAGCAATACATTGAACAAACATCTCAAGGAAGTCGAGGAACAGGCACAGGCAAAGATGGAAAAAATGATGGAACAGATGTTAGTGAAACATCCAGCTCCAAGCAAAGAGAAGAACTCCATGCAATGGGTTCAACACATGAATATCCTGAAAGCACAGATAGAAGAGGTCATTCTTCAAGAAATCATTTACAATTAAATTTGGATTTAGGCGATATTGAGGTAACGAATCAACCAAAGATACCGCCTTTTGATTTACAAGATTTACCTGCATTATTAAGAGAAGATGTGAAGCTGCAGCATACCCGTGAGGAGATTCAACAATTTTTCTTAACACATACTGATGATAATGAACGTACTCAATATCTTGCAGAATGTTATGATGATACTCTAGTGGAAACATTCAGACGTCCGGAAAAGAATGATTTTTCTTATATTGGCTATCAAAAAAATGGGAATGGTCTTGATGTATGGTCTGGTAGTTGGCGAAATATGAAATCAAGTTCTCATTTAACTTTCTTTCAGCTTCAACTGGAAGTCGCAAAACTGATTGAAAATGACGAATATCTATATTCTAGACAGAAAGGCATGACTTCTATTCAGTTGACCTATAAAAACGGAACAATGAAGAGAAATGTAGATTATTACCTGTTTTCATATAAAAGTGAGTTCAAAAAAAGCTCTACTGAAATTATTGAATTTCTCAACAATGAGCAAGATCAACAAAAACGAATACAGTTCATAAAGGACTTTTATCCTGACGAGATTGTAGAAATGGAAGTGGATGGTGTCATTCTTGGATTCAAGAAAGAGAATGATCATCTGCATATCTACATGGGAACGTATGACAATCAGAAAGCATCTAGTGATTACAGTTGGTCACTTGTAGCAAGTGAAATAGATGGTATGATTCTATCACACTATTTTGCTCCTAATGTCCAAACTCCTACTGTTGAAGAACAACAAACAGCTATATATGAAAATGATGAACAGCTAAAAAATGGCATCTATTTTTCTCAAGAGGAAATAGACCGTGCTCTTGTTCGTGGCAGTGGTTTTGAAAATGGAAAATACAGAATCTATCAGCAAATGCTTCAAAATCAGTCAGTCAATGAAAATGCTCAGTTTCTAAAAGAAGAATATGGAACAGGTGGTGCATCTCCTGCAATAGGGATGATTGATATAGACTATAACAGCAGGGGAATCAGATTCTCCAGAAGCCGACAGATAGGAAAAAAGGAAATCAGCATAACACTTAACTGGAAAAAGATTGCCAAAAGAATCACTGAACTTGTTACTGCCAATCGTTATCTGAGCAAGGATGAAATGGAACACTATCCAGAGTTTCTCCATGAGCAGATGGAACGACAGCTGGAATATGAGCGTAAAATGTTAAATAATGAACCGACAGGTGTTGTCGTGGAGAACAGTCCAGATGAAAACGTTAAGAAAGAGTATCGTTGGAAAATTGGTGATAAAATCTACAAGGGCATTGACGAATATACCATTATCGAAGATGGAGAGATGGTAGCTATTCAAGACCAATCATTTCCTCTGTTCATAGATTATATTCCAAGGACTGATTTTAAGGAGCTTCTAAAAGACAACCCATTAAATGACAATCTTCTTGTTGTTGTTAATGAGAAGCATAAAGAAAGAAATAAACAAGAGCTCCATGATGAATATCTTAAAGTATTCATAGACAAAATACAGCATAGTGAATATTATCCACAATTAAAAGAGCGTGATACGGATGAATATGAAGCAGAACTGTTAATCCGTGAAGCAATGATTGATATCATGACTTCAATCAATATCACAGATCCTGACATTTATGATCTATATACAACTGATACATCTTTTAGAGAGCATATGATTAATGCACTTTTGGATAAGACATATAATGATGTTTCGTTTCCTAAACAAAACAAGGAAAGTCAGATGAGATTGTATGAGGCTTTTTATCAGCTTGCTCCTGAATTCATGGATATGACTTCTCCATTTTTGACATTTAAGACAAACAATGAAAAGGACTATCCCTTGTCATTGAGTTATGATCGTGATGAAGGCATTTTTGATATGTACCACTTTTATGAAATGAATGGCATAGAAATCATGAATCCTCATATGAAATTTACAATTGATCAAAATGATAAGACAGTTAAGCCTGTTTATTATCATAATCAGGATATGAATATTGAATGGGACTCAACATCTGATATGGCTATTAAAGATATGACTGAATACGCTCTAACATGGCTCCAAAATATTCATGATAAAGGATATTATCTTTCATATAAGCGTTTATATGTAAACGATGAAAAAGATAACCTTTATTCTATTGAGTTTGATGAAAATGGAAAAATAAGTTATACGGATATACCTCAGGAATACATTCATAATCATGACGAACAACTTATTGAAAATGAATTCAGTGAAAAAAACACCCTTTCAACTGAACGTATTAATTATCAGATAAAAGATGAGCATCTAGGGGCAGGTACTCCTAAAGAAAGATATAAAAATAACATTGTAGCTATAAGGCTGCTTTTTTCTTTGGAAAAGGAAAATCGTCTAGCAACATCAGAAGAACAGGAAATCCTTGCTAAATATGTTGGATGGGGTGGACTTCAAGAGGTGTTTGATGAAACAAAAGCATCGTGGTCAAAGGAATACATTGAATTAAAGGAACTTTTAACGGAAGATGAATATAGACAGGCAAGAGAGTCAACACTTTCGTCGTTCTATACCTCTCCGATTGTGATTGAAGGTATCTATAAGGTACTAGAGAAGATGGGATTTCATTATGGAAATATCCTTGAACCATCATGCGGTACAGGACGTTTTTTTGGAATGATTCCAGATGAATTGAAGCATTCCAGACTCTATGGAATCGAAATTGATTCGATTACTGGTAGAATTGCCAAACAGCTGTATCAGAATGCAAGTATTGGAGTGATGGGCTATGAGGAATCCAAGCTTCCTGATAGCTTTTTTGATGTTGCAGTAGGGAATGTTCCTTTTGGACAATTCAAGGTCATGGATAAACAGTATGATAAATTGAATTTTAATATTCATGATTATTTCTTTGCAAAAACAATTGATAAAATAAGACCAGGAGGGCTGATTGCATTTGTGACATCACGTTATACAATGGACAAGAAAAACAGCACTGTCCGAAAGTATATCAATGAAAGATGTGAACTGATAGGTGCTATCCGTTTGCCGAATAACGCATTTGATGATACAAAAGCAGTCAGTGACATCATCCTTTTAAAGAAAAGGGATAGACCAATCGTTAACGAAGAAGTATGGGTGTCAACCGGTTTTGATGAGCATGGTAACATCATGAATCAGTATTTTATTGACCATCCTGAAATGATTCTTGGAACAGTTGAAAAGACAAGGAGCATGTATGGTAGAGAAGATTTGACAGTTACCCCATATGAAGATATTTCTTTAAAAGACGCTATTAATAATGCAATAGACAATATTCATGGCAAGATTGATGAATATGTCATTGAAGATGATATAGAAGAAGATGAAGTTATTGAAAGTATTCCAGCAGATCCAAATATTAGAAATTTCAGCTATACAGTCGTTGATGGTGAAATCTATTATCGTATCAATAGCATGATGAACAAAGTTGATGTTTCATCAACTGCAAGAAATAGAATTATCGGTTTAATCGCTATTAGAGAGTCTGTGAGGCGTTTAATTGAATTTCAGAGTCAAGATTACCCGGAGGAAGAAATCAAGGCTGAACAGCTTCATTTGAACGAAATTTATGATAGCTTTATATCAAAGTATGGTCTTATCAACAGTCGTGGAAATATACTTGCATTTAGAGATGACAGTTCATTTTATTTGTTGTGTTCGCTTGAAAATATCAATGAAGATGGAACGCTCAAAAGCAAGGCTGACATGTTTACAAAGCGTACCATTAGAAAGAAAGCAGATATTACTCATGTTGACACTGCCAATGAAGCATTGATGGTATCACTTGGAGAAAAAGGAAAAGTTGACCTTGAATATATGAGTAATCTGTGTGGTCACTCCATTGATGATATGATCAATGAACTTGATGGTGTGATTTATAAAGTGCCTCATGTATTGGATAAGGATGTCAAGGATGAATACATCACTGCTGATGAATATTTGAGCGGAAATGTGCGTGAAAAACTAGATACGGTTAAGCTATCAGCTGGTATTGATCCATCATATCAGAAACACGTTGAGGCACTGGAAAACGCTTTGCCAAAAGACTTAAGTGCAAGTGAAATTGAAGTCAGGCTTGGAGCTACATGGATACCTGAAGATGTCTATACACAGTTTGTCTATGAACTGCTGGGAACATCAATCTTTTATCAGGATTATATTAATGTCACTTATTCCAATGTGACAGGAGCATGGAATATCAGTGGAAAGGGTTATGATAAGAATAATGTCAAGGCTGATAAGACCTATGGGACCCATCGTGTCAATGGTTATAAGCTCATAGAAGACTGTCTGAATTTAAAATCCACAAAGGTGTATGATTATGAATACGATGATGAGGGTAAGAAAATCGCCATTCTTAATAAAAAGGAAACGATGATTGCTCAGCAGAAGCAGGATTCCATTAAAGAAGCCTTTGTTGATTGGGTATGGAAAGATTCAAATCGTCGTGATAGATTGGTAAAAATCTATAACACGAATTTCAATAGTATTCGACCCCGTGAATATGATGGAAGTCATCTAACTTTTCCAAACATGAACCCTATGATAGAATTGAGAAAACATCAAAAGGATGCCATTGCACATATTCTCTATGGTCATAATGTTCTTCTTGCACACGTAGTTGGTGCAGGAAAAACATATGAAATGGTGGCTGCCTGTATGGAACTCAAGCGACTTGGGTTGTCCAATAAATCCATGTTCGTTGTTCCCAACCATCTTGTTGAACAGTGGGGAAGTGAATTTCTGCAGCTTTATCCAAGTGCTAACATATTGGTCACGACGAAAAAAGATTTTGAAAAAAAGAATCGTAAAAAGCTATTTTCAAGGATTGTAACTGGTGATTATGATGCAGTGATTGTTGGTCATAGTCAATTTGAAAAAATACCAATGTCTATAGAGAGACAGAAACAGATGATTGAAAACGAGATAGAAGAAATCACACGTGGTATCCAGCAATTGAGGGCCAACAAAGGAGAAAGATTTACCATCAAGCAGATGGAAAGAACAAGAAAATCTTTAAAAAATAGGATTGAAAAACTGAATAATCAGGATAGAAAGGACGATCTCATTACCTTTGAAGAATTGGGTGTAGATCGTCTTTTTGTTGATGAGGCTCATTATTACAAGAATCTCTTTCTCTATACAAAAATGAAAAATGTATCAGGATTGGCTCAAACTGAAGCACAGAAATCTTCTGACTTATTCATGAAGTGTCGTTATTTGGATGAAATCACTGGTGGAAAGGGAATTGTCTTTGCAACCGGAACGCCTATAAGTAATTCAATGACTGAAATGTATACAATGCAAAGATACCTGCAATATGGAACTCTTGTCAAACACAATTTACAGCACTTTGATAGCTGGGCAAGTACATTTGGAGAAACAATGAGTGCGATTGAACTTGCACCAGAGGGAACGGGTTATCGCATGAAAACAAGATTTGCGAAATTCTTTAACCTGCCTGAACTGATTAACATGTTCAAAGAAGTAGCTGATATAAAGACGTCAGATATGCTGAATCTTCCAACACCTGAAGCTCATTATCATAATGTTGCAGTCAAGCCAAGTGATATACAAAAGGAAATTGTTGAATCATTAGGCAAACGTGCTGAAAAGATAAGAGAAGATAGTGTAGACCCTAGTGAAGACAATATGCTGAAAATAACAAATGATGGAAGAAAGTTAGCCTTAGACCAGAGGCTTATCAATCCATTGCTACCAGAATATGAAAATAGTAAAGTCAATGCATGTATTGATAATGTCTTAAGGATTTATCATGAAACAGAAAGTCAAAGATCAACACAATTGATTTTCTGTGATATGTCTACACCAAAGGCAAATGAGTTCAATATATATGATGAATTAAGAAAGAAACTCATTGAGAATGGTGTGCCTGATGATGAGATTGCCTATATTCATAACGCAAAAACTGATGCTAAAAAGAAAGAACTTTTTTCCAAAGTCAGACAGGGAAAAGTGCGTATCCTTATCGGATCAACAAGCAAGATGGGAGCAGGAACAAATGTTCAGGATAGGCTTATTGCCAGTCATGATTTAGATTGTCCGTGGCGACCAAGTGATCTGGAGCAAAGAGCCGGTCGTATCATTCGTCAGGGAAATACAAACAGTGATGTGTATATTTATAGATATGTAACGGAAGGGACATTTGACGCTTATTTGTATCAACTTGTTGAAAATAAACAGAAGTTTATTTCACAAATCATGACTTCAAAAAGCCCTGTAAGAAGTGCTGAAGACATCGACGAAGCTTCGCTTAGTTATGCTGAGATAAAAGCATTAGCTAGTGGAAATCCTAAAGTAAAGGAAAAGATGGAACTAGATACGAAAGTGGCTAAGCTTAAACTGGTTAAAGCCAATTATCTTTCACAAAAATATGAGCTTGAAGATAGGATAGTAAAGTATTATCCTCAAAAATTCAAACTTATCGAAGAAAGAATTCATGGTTATAAAAAGGATATAGAATCAATTGTTCATCAAAATGAATTTGTTGAAATGATAATTAAGGATATAAAGATAACAGACAAAAAGCAAGCAGGACAAGCAATACTCTTAGCATGTCAGGAATTAAAATCTCAGGAGGAAATCATGATAGGGAACTATCGAGGATTTGAAATGTCGTTAAGATATGACTCATTTCATAATGTTTATATTTTAACTTTAAAAAATCATTTGAGTCATCCTGTTGAATTAGGTGATGATGTCTATGGAAATATCACCCGTATTGATAATGTTATAGATTCCATTCCTAAAAAACTGGAAATAGAAAAAGTATTATATGATGAAACTTATCAGCAGTTTATGAATGCGAAGGAAGAAGTGGAGAAGCCTTTTGAAAAAGAAGATGAACTACAAAGTTTAAGTAAAAGATTATCAAAATTGGATAAAGAACTTGATATTGGAGGAAAAGATGATAAGGAATCTTTAGTTTTTGATGATGAAGTTCCAGAAGAAAAATATCGTACACCAATATCATTAGAAAGATAAAGTTGATAATATATTTTATTGGCTTTTTATAATTGGGAGGAAGAAAATGAAAAAATATTTAAAGCCTGAAGAACTGGCAATGGTGAAAAAAATAGATCTATTAACTTATTTATCAAATTATGAACCTAATGAGCTTGTAAGAAAATCACACAATGATTATGTCACAAGAACACATGATAGTCTGCATATGACTAATGGCATGTGGATGTGGTGGTCCAAAGGAATAGGTGGAAAAAGTGCATTGGATTATCTGATAAAAGTTTGTGACATGTCCTTTTTGGATGCTGCATTTTTGATATATAGATGCATCACAGAAAAGCCACCTGTTTATAGAAAGGCATATCATATAAAACAGCAATCTTGCGATTTTAAATTGCCGAAAATATGTTCTCAATCAAAAAACATGTTTAATTTTTTAGTCAATGAAAGAGGTATTGATAGTGAAATTGTCAATTATTATTATTTGAAAGGATATATCTATGAATGCCAAAATGATCATTCTGTTGTCTTTGTAGGTTATGATGTAAAAGGTAAAGAAAGATTTGCATCTAAAAGAGCAACCAATGATAACTGGAAAAAAGATGTGTATGGAAGTGATAAACACTATAGTTTTAGACTTGTTAATAAAACAAATGATGTCCTTCATGTGTTTGAAAGTCCAATTGACTTAATGTCATTTCAGACTTTAGAAAAACAAAAGGGCAGATCTTGGAATCATGAAAACTATTTGTCATTAGGAGGTGCATCAAATGCTAGAAAAGATATTGAAGATTCAATTTTACCAATAGCATTAGAACATTTTTTAATGAACAATAAACAAATAAAAGAAATCGTTTTACATCTTGATAATGATAGAGCAGGTTATGAAACAAGTGAAAAGATTAAACATCATTTAAATGGAAGATATGAGATTTTTGACAGAAGTCCAAAGAAGTTTAAAGATATAAATGAGATATTGTTGAATAATTCAATGATGAAAAAAACAATGTTAAGGTAAATATTGTTTTCGTAAAGGTATAGTGAGATAATTTATTAGAGGTGACTCCTAATGAATTACACTAAGAAACAACATTATGTTCCACAGTTTTATTTAAAATACTTTTGCATAAATGAAGATAAAATAAATGTATATTTAAAAAAAGAAAATAAAATTTTAAAAAATCAGTTGATTAGAAATGTAGCTTGTGAAAATGATTATTTCGATATTTCTTTAGATAAACCAACTTCTCCACTGTTAGAGGAAGTGATTAAAGGTATCGATTTTAAAAATAAAAAGTTTGAGGATTATGTTCATACAAACAATATGGAAAAATTTTTTTCAGAATTAGAATCTGTTATGGGTAATATTTTTTCAAAATTTAAAGAGTATATTTTAAATGAAAAAAATATAAATACAGTTATTCCATTTTCACAATTTTTTGAAATTCGAAAATATATCATTTTATATATTTTAATTCAATATATGAGATCTCCATTGTATAAAAATATGTATATTAAAATTTACAATGCAGTTAATGAAATTTGTGGAAATAATGGCATGAAAAATTTTAATAATAAAAAAATTGATATTGGTATTCATGATAATGATGATGCTAAAGTACATCATATAAGACAAATTGGAGAATTAGATAACTATAATGCAAAGATGATGTGCATAGGGGAAATGACTTGTGATGTTTTGGTAAATAAAACGGAAGAATCATTTATTACAAGCGATTCTCCTATATGCACTTTAAAAAAAGTAGATGATAGTCATTATAAATATTCTATTTTTAAAAAAGGAGACTGTAATATGATTATTTTTCCATTGTCAACGGAAATTTGTTTAGTTTTTAGAACATCTCCTTTATTAAGTAATGATTGGTATATTAAGTCTTGTAGTGATGTTAAAAAGGTTAAGAAAATTAATACACTTATTTATCAAAGCTGTCAAAATCAAGTGTATACCTATGTTGATGAATTAAATCTTTTAAAAAATGTTGAACTGGTTTTTAGTAAAGTAACAGTCAATGTAAAAAATAAGAACATATGCCTACAATTATTATAATTGGTAGAAAAATAACTGATTATTTAAGATTAGAGTATAAAGGTAGAAGCAATTTCTAAAAAAGAAGTTGCTTTTTCTTTTGTATAAATTTAGAGAGGAGATGGTTGATTTGATTAAAAAAATCATAAAAGAAATACAAAAACTAGAACAACAAAAACAATTAAAAATTGAAAAAAGAAATCAGTTAGATAAAGAAATAAACGTTATTAATTTAAGATTGAAAGAATTAAATAATCTTAAAAATCAATATGAAAAATTAGAGCAGAATACTGATTCCTTTTTTGAAAATATAAAAAATGGAGATGAAATTTAATGCCAAAATTTATAGTTGAAATAACTGAAACATACCAGTGTCAGGAAACCATTGAAGCAGAAAATGAACAGGAAGCACTTATCAAATTAAAAGAAAAATATCGAAATGAAGAACTTGTTTTGAATGAGGAAAATTATATAATGACGGAATTTGATGTCATTGAAAAAGTAAGAAAACGTGATGATTATGCTAGATAGCATACTTCCGTCAGGTAAATTTGGACTCATAATAAGAGAGACCTATTTCTATGTCGTAAATTGTAGCAAGCAAGGACTTTTGATGGCAAAAGTCGGCTTGTTAGGGGAAATCCCCCTAATACCCCAAGAAAGGAGCAAAGAATTATGGAATGGTTGAAATTGTTGGGAGTGTTTGAACTAGGAGCATTATGTGGAGTTATTATTATGTGCATTATACAGGGAGGTTGTCATGAAAGTCAGAAGAAAAAATAGAGTAGAAATCAGATTAAGCGATGATGAATTAAATCATTTGAATGTGGCAGTCACTAAAACAGGTCTTTCAAGAGAAGCATATCTTCGATTGATTATTCAGAAGATTGTGCCAGCAGAAAAGCCTTATCCAGATTTAAAAGAAACCATTTATCAATTAAGGAAGATAGGAAATAACATTAACCAAATTGCAGTGATTGCCTATAAGACTGGCTCTATTGATGTCATGAAATATAAAAAGAATTTTGAGGAGCTTCAAAAACAGATTCAATATGTTTTATATGTCAATGGTGAATACAGAAAAGATGAGGTGGATATATAGTGGCAACAACTTCCATGTGGGCTGTTAAGTATAGCTTGAAGGATGTCCTTGATTATGTTGTTAATCCAATGAAAACAGAAAATAAGGATTTCAATGCCTATGAATTTCAGGGACTTGAAAATGTTATCGAATATGTAGAAGATGCTTTCAAAACTGAAAAGCAATTCTATGTTAGTGGTGTCAACTGCAATCCTTACAATGTGTATGATCAGATGATTCAAACAAAGAAGGCGGCACATAAGGAAGATAGTGTTCTTGCCTTTCATGGATATCAGTCATTTGTCTCTGGAGAGGTCACTGCAGAAACGGCTCATGCTATTGGTGTTGAACTTGCTCAAAAGATGTGGGGTGATGAATTTGAAGTATTGGTGACAACGCATTTAGATAAGGAACATTATCATAATCATTTTGTAGTAAACTCTGTATCTTGGGCAACGCATAAAAGATTTTTAAACAAGCATAAGGATTATGATAGATTAAGACGTTTGTCTGATGAAATCTGTAGAAAATATCGTTTGAGTGTTATTGATAATCCAAAGAAAGGAAAGCACTATAGTGAGTGGCTGGCTGAAAAAGAAAAGATGCCTACAAGGCGAACACTTATGATAGATGATGTTGATAGAGCCGTCAACAATTCAATGACCTTTACGCAATTCATTAGATATTTAAAATTAATGGGATATGAAGTCAAAACAGATGTCAAGCATATAGCCATCAGACCACCGGGTGCTGAAATTTTTTTCAGACTTCATAATCTTACAAAGGATGAATCATACAGTGAAGAAAATATCAAGCTTCGCATTTTGAATAATGATATAGGGTTTATAGACACAGTTCAAGAAGTCAAACCTAAAATATATCACTATCAGGGAAATGTTAAAAAATCAAAAAAGATAACAGGCTTTCGTGCACTGTATGTTCGTTATATGTTTGAAATGGGAATATTACCCAAGAATGCACCTCATAAAAGAAGAGTGCATTTTTTATTGAGAGAGGATTTAAGATACATGGATCAAATAACAAAGGAAGCAACTCTATTGTGTAAAAAAAGAATTGAAACAGTTGATGATCTAAAAAAAGAAGAATCAACTGTCAAGAATAGACTGGAATCACTTATTAAGGAACGCAGATGTATTTATAACAAAATCAGACGTTGTAAAAATCCTGATACAAAAGAGAAACTTCAAAGAGATGTGTATAGTCTTTCTGAAGAAATCAAGGAATTACGAAAGGAGGTGAGGCTTTATGAGGGAATAAAAAATCGTTCATTGAAGATAAGAGAAATTATGAAATCAATGAATGAAAGACAAAATGATACACAATTCAACAGCTTATATAGAAATACAGAACGATAAATGATAGAATGTAAAAAGACTATTAACAAGAAAGAGGAAACCATATAATGATATTATTTGTTGATGAAACAGAATGTGAGGATTACTTTATAGTTGCAGGTTTATTAACAGATTCTAAATTAAAAACAGATGCAACATTTAAAAAATTCAAGAAGAAGGTAAAGAACTTTCACATTTCTCCAAAAGATAAAGAAAAAATCTTTACAGAATTTAAATCTGTAATACTAGATAAAAAATATCAAAGGATTAAAGTGTGTATGCTTGAACATATAAGCACAATGAATTATTCCATTTATTATGCTGTTTATAAGAAAAAAAGTAAATCGTTTTATCAGCAAGAAAAGGAAAATGTCTATATTTCGTTATTGAATAAAATTGTTTCACAAATTGATTGTGAAATTGATATCATTTTTGATACATTTAATAAAACTGATTTTGAACTAAAAATAATCGAATCAATAAAACAAAATAATAATGTTTTATCTATTGTCCAACAGGATTCTCGTTTAGAATATGGTTTACAATTTATAGACAATATATGTAGTATTATACGTCATCATATTTATGAAAAAGACAGTACATTATATTATCTTCTAACGAATTATCATTCGATTGAATAGTATTATGTCATTGATTGACATGATGCAGAATTAATGGTATATTATGTTTAGAAAGAGAGTATACTCTTATAGGTATGGTTTTCTTGCCTCTTGTGGCGGGATGTGCAGATTGATGCGGAGCCATACCTTTTTCTATACAGTTTTATCAATTTTTAATCTTAAGCGATGATTCAATTCATCGTTTTTTGTATTTCTAAATATTTGAATTTCAACAAAAGGAGTGTGAAAAAATGACTACAGGTGGGGAAACAGCTGATCAAATGACAAGAATGACCTTACAAGGCATTGAAGTTGCTGCCAATGTTGCATTGAAAGCTGGTGGTATGGCATCTAAATCTTTAGCTGCAATGCTTTATGCTATTTTGACGGACAAGAAAAAAGTTAAGGGAAAAGCACGACTTAATTCCATGTTGAAGTCTGGAAAGGAATTGAAAGTCTTTGCTATTCATCATAATGATTTGAAGGTTTTCTGTCAGGAAGCAAAACGCTATGGTGTTATGTATTGTGTGCTGAAAGAAAAAAACAACACTGATGGGGTATGTGACATTATGGTAAGAGCAGAGGATGCCTCAAAAATCAGTCGAATAGTTGATAAATTTGAACTAGCAACTGTCGATGCAAAGACAATTAATGATTATGCTACTTCAAAACAAAATCAGGCATTTAAGGATGTTCCTACAATGAGCGATGAAGAGCATGATAAACTTGTGAAATCATTAATGAATTCAATGAAGAAAGAAGAAAAGAGTTTTTCTGAAAACCCGACTATTGCTCGAACGACAAAGGACGCCAGTCCGTTCGAGCCTACCTCAGTCAAAGCAGGAAAAGAACCAAATATTATTGATAAGCGTCCATCGGTGAGAAAAGAACTCAATGAAATCAAGAAACAGCAAGAAAAGAAGACGACTGTCAAACAACAGAGTCAGCATAAGAATATCAAAAAGAAAAGAATAAAGAAGAAAGTGAGGTAACATTTCATGGAAAATATTTATGCAATGCTAAATAAAAATGCTCAAAGATCAAATGAAAGAAAACAGCCACGATTATCTAAAGAGGAATATGCAAAACAGATGAAAGATAAACGAAATCATCTGTATAAACTAGCAGAAGTTCAGTCTAGTGAAGTTGTTTCTTCTCCACAGAAATATCTGCAGTTTTTAAATCTCATGGCAAGATTGGATTATACAGTGACCAATGCTCTTTTGATTATGGCACAGAAGCCTGATGCAAAGATGCTGAAGGACGGCAAACATTGGCGTGAAAACAAACTCTATATTAAAAAAGGTGAAAAGGGTATACAGGTCCTAGAACCCACTGGTGAATATCAAAGAGAAGATGGATCGTATGGTACAAACTATAATCCAAAGTATTTATTTGATGTTTCGCAGATCAACACAAAGGAAGCATTATATAATGCACCACAGATGAATGTTGCAAACATGATTAATGGTCTAACATATGATTCACCAGTTTCTTTACAGCAATTAGATACTTTTGAAGGTGGGGAGCCTGTATTTTATTCGCCCGATGCCAAATGTATCTATTATGCTAATAACTTGAGTCCTACACAGTTGATTCAGGGACTTGCAAGAGAATACTGTCATGTGGAATTTGATAAACAGTATTCTGATTATAACCGTGAAAACAATCAGTTTTTTATTGAAAGTTCTGCCTATATTCTTTGTCAAAAGTACGGAGTTCCTGTTCGTGATATACGATTTGCTGATCAGGTTGTTCATTATTTTTCTGGAATGAAATCAAAGGATATTAAACAGGAATTGGGAAATATTAAAAACCTATGTGAAGATGTCAGTGAACGCATTGACAGAGGAATCTATAAATCACAGCAAGAGAAAAAACATCAAAGAAATGATGTGAGTAGATGATGGGGCTATTTGCATCAAGGGAAAAAATTGTCTGTATCTGTGTTACAGACTGTGAGAGAAGAATCATTATCAATGCACTGAAAAAATTGAGAGATGATCAGATCAGAGAAAATAAAAACTATGATTTTATTGAAACCATCATTGCAAAATCTGCTAGAGCTGATACTTTGAAAGGAACAAGGAAAATCTATGAGGAAAGATAATCATGATGGATTTGTTCTTTTTATTATAGGTTTCATACCTGTTGTATGGTTGAGTCTTAAAATTGCACCTTATATTGATGGAGGACTGTTGAATGCATTGCCATATATCAGCGAAGCAATGAACAGTCCTTTTTCTATTGTATGGAGTAAGGACAGTCTTAGAACGATGTGTTTATTCATTGTCGTTTATGTATGTGGAATGGGAATCTGTCTTTCTAATAAGAGAAACTATCGTCGTCAGGAAGAGTATGGTTCAGCAAGATGGGCAAACAATAGAAGCGTCAATAAAAAATATGCCGATAAGAATTTTTCACAGAATAAAATTTTGAGTCAGAATGTTCGTATTGGACTTGATGGAAAAAAACATAGACGTAATCTGAATACAATCGTCATTGGTGGGAGTGGAGCTGGAAAGACAAGATTCTATGGAAAGCCAAATCTAATGCAGTGCAATACAAGTTTTGTTTGCCTTGATCCAAAAGGAGAGCTTTTAAGAGATACAGGTTATCTTTTAGAAAAGAAAGGGTATGTTATCAAGGCCGTTGATTTGATTAATATGACCAAATCACACAGTTACAATCCTTTTGAATATATTTATGATGATAAGGATGTACTGAAATTGATTACCAATCTGATTAGAAATACAACCCCAAAGGGAAGTCAAACCAATGACCCCTTTTGGGAAAAGTCCGAAACTGCCTTATTAGAAGCATTATGTCTTTATTTATTGCATGAAGCACCCAAGAATGAACAGAATTTTACTATGGTCATGGAAATGATTGCTTCTGCTGATGTACGAGAAGATGATGAAGATTATCAGAGTCCTTTAGATGAACTGTTTGAAAGACTTGAACTGAGAAATCCAAATAGTCTAGCATTGAAGCAGTATAAGATATATAAACAGGCAGCAGGTGTAGTAAGTTGAAAGAGTATTTTTAGTACCTTAGATTAAAAGTTCTCTTTGAGCTTATTATTTTTGGCTCAAATACAGAGGAAAGGAGCAGAACATGAGT
Source organism: Clostridium sp. C1 (assembly GCF_018223625.1). NCBI lineage: Bacteria > Bacillati > Bacillota > Clostridia > Eubacteriales > Clostridiaceae > Clostridium > Clostridium sp. C1. The sequence continues at coordinate 200,955 of NZ_CP073631.1, forward strand.
AGTGAAAAGATTATTGTATTATACGAGCGATTAAGCCGAGAGGATGAGAACCTTGGAGAGTCGTACAGTATATCAAATCAAAAGAAGTTGCTAGAAGATTATTGCAGAGAAAAAGGGTGGACTAGGTTCAGGCACTTCACTGATGATGGTATATCCGGTACAACCTTTGAAAGACCGTCCTTTAAGGCTATGATGGAGCTTGTGGAAGATGGAGAGGTGGAAACCATTATCTTGAAGGACATGAGCCGATTAGGACGAGATTATCTTGTGGTAGGTCAGCTAAGAGAGTTCTTCCGTAAAAAGGGAGTCCGTCTGATTGCAATTAACGATAACCATGACAGTTACAATGGAGATGACGATTTCCTTGTATTCAGGGATGTTATGAATGAAATGTATGCCAAGGATATCAGCAAAAAGATAAAATCCACATTCAAGTCCAAGGGAAAATCCGGAAAGCATGTGGCTAGTGTTACACCATACGGATATCTGAAAGATGAAAATGACGGAAATCATTGGATTGTGGATGAAGAAGCTGCTGAAATCGTGAGGCAGATATTCAAATGGACTATTGATGGGCTGGGTCCTTATCAGATAGCTACTCTTTTGCAGGAGAAGAAAGTAGAAATACCGGCAGTGCATATGGCACGCTTTGGGCAAGGGAACAATAGGCATAAGACTTTTAAAGACATTTATGGTTGGTGTTCGTCTACAGTAGTTGGGATATTGAAGAAACGAGAATATTTAGGTCACACTGTAAATTTCAAAACGCAGAAGCACTTTAAGGATAAAAAGAGCCATTATGTGTCGGAAGATAATTGGGTAATATTTGAGAATACGCAAGAGCCGATTATTGACCAGCAAACCTTTGATACAGTGCAGAAGTTACGAGCAAATGTACGCAGATATCCGGACGGATGGGGAGAGCATCATGTGCTTACCGGTCTTATGTATTGTGCTGATTGTGGAGCGAAAATGTATGTGCATAGGACAAGCAATGGCAAGAGAATACCACAATATACATGCTCAGCTTACAGTAAAGTTCCGGTTGGTACATTGTGCAATACTCAGCATAGAATTAACGAGTCGGTGGTGCTGGAACTGATAGGGGATATGCTCAAGGCAATCTTTGAATATGCAAAGTATGACCGGAGTGAGTTTATAGAGACCATAGCAACCGCACAATCCACGCAAGAGGATGCAGAGGTAAAAAAGGTTAGGGCAAGAATTACAGTGGCTAAAAATCGCTGTGAGGAGCTTGAGAAGCTAATCTGCCGTATCTATGAGGACAACATTCTTGGTAAACTGCCGGACAGCAGATATGAGGTCTTGGATAAGCAGTATGCCAAGGAAAAAGCAGAGCTTGATGTGGAGCTTAAGGAATTGGAAGTGAAGCTCACTGAATATGAGAAGAGCAAAAATTCTGCAAGTAAATTTATGGCATTGATTGATAAATATGAGAAGTTTAAGGAACTGACACCGGCAATGATAAATGAATTTGTTGATAAGGTGCTGGTGCATGAAAGAGACAGAAAGGGGAGCATTCAAACCACGCAGGAGATTGAAATCTATTTTAATTTTGTTGGGCGATATGTTCCACCGGCAATGATGACAGAACCTACTCCGGAAGAACAAGCTGAAATTGACCGGATTAACAGAATTAAGGACAGGAGACATCAGCAGTATTTACGAAGAAAAGAAAGCGGATGGCAGAGGAAGTATGAAGAGCGTGTAAAGAGCGAAAAGCGAGCAAAGATAGAAGCTATGAAAGAAGAAATTCGTAGGCAGGACAGAGAGAACGGAGTCTATGCAACAGTGGGAAGTCTTGCATTAGAGCCGAAAATCGGAACGCCGGTGTAGGATTTCGTAAAAAGCACTTGAGAGAAGTCTTGAGTGCTTTTTTCATGCTCAAATTTCCGTAGGAAATGCAGAGCAACCGAAGAAGTTGAACTGTGTTATCCGTCTTGTGGGGATGACAGATTTCAACTCCTTCGGAGCAGAGTACAGAGGTGCAACCTTTGTCGGAGTTGAGAGGCAGAGCCTTCATCAGGTCAAGGGCGGAAGCCTTGCCCAGTTTATTGTCGTTGCGACGATAAGTAATGGGTATTACTTGTCGCAAACGCAAGGGAAAAAACGGCTTCGCCTTTGAAAAACGAAAGCAGTGGAAAGGAGAAAAACGAATGAAAGCTTCAAGGCATAATGGCAGAAGCGGAAAGCATGGGGTCTATGATGTAAAGCATAATGACCGAGATTTTGATGTGGAGAACAGTGAGCATATTGACCCTGAAAGGACAAAAGAAAATGTGTATTGGGATTGCTACCAAGGTTACAGCTTTGCCGGTAGCTCCCAAGAGAGGCAGTTTACTTTTACCGAAGTTGAGCGTGCCTATTATTTTGAGCATTACTCAGACCATGTGGATGCACAGAATGAGAGAAATGAGATGGCAAGGCATCCGGAACGGAACAGAACCATTGATGATGTACTGAAAAATAATAAGACTTGTCCGGAAGAAACTGTGTTACAGCTTGGTAATATAGACGAAACGGTTTCGGCAGATGTGCTGGCTAAGGTAGTGGCAGAGTATTTTGAGGAATTTAATAAACGATATGGTTCACATGTTCACATTTTAGACTGGGCACTGCACATGGATGAGTCAACACCACATATCCATGAGAGGCATGTGTTTGATGCAAAAAATCAATATGGAGAGTTGTGTCCTCAGCAAGAGAAAGCACTGGAAGAACTGGGATTTGAACTGCCTGACCCAACAAAGAAAAAGGGGAAATACAATAACCGGAAAATCAGCTTTGATGCGGAATGCAGAAAAATGTTTTTGGATATTGCCCACAGAAACGGAGTCGAGATAGATTTCGAGCCGGTCTATGGCGGTGTCAGTTATCTTGAGAAGCAGGATTTTATTATCGAAAATCAGAAAAGACGAATTGCTGAAAATCAGGCAACATTAGATGCACTCACAATGAAGATTTCTGATTTGGAAGCCTTTGTGGAAGAGGTGGCTGAGGATGCCTATGAAAAAGCATGTGAGGTGGTATCTGAAACAGTGGCAGAGCAGACCAGAGAGGAAGATATCGAGGAGCTTCGCAAGTATAAAAAGTGGCTGACTTCGGATGAGAGAAAAACACCAAAGGATAAAAGGGATTTTGTTGGAAGATGCCTTGATAATTTGGAGAACAAGCTCAGGAGCATGGCTCAGAAGGTGGCTGATAAGGTTATGGGAGCATTGCAAAATCCACGCTTAAAGGAGCAAAAGAAAGCTGAGGTAAAGGAACATGCAAGGAAGTCGGTTCGTGCCCTTCTTGAGGCAAATAAGAGGCTTGTAGAGGAGCAGAGAGCAAATGTTACCGAAGCACCGGCACAGAAGAAATCAAGGGGAGAGGAGTTGGGATAAGCATGAATGTATTTACAGTAGTAAAGGACAATGTCACTGCAAGGCAAGTGGCTATGCAGTATGGTATTAAAATCAACCGGAGCGGGCTGGCTTGCTGTCCGTTTCATAAGGACAAGACTCCCAGTATGAAGATGGATAAGAGGTACTATTGCTTTGGTTGTGGAGATACCGGTGATGCCATTGATTTTGTTGCAAAGTATTTCGGTCTTGCACCAAAGTCAGCTGCAATGAAGATTGCATCTGACTTTGGACTAAACTATGATGCAACCAACCGAGCACCACCGAAAAAGATTGCACCAAGGAAAACACCGGAGCAGATATTGGATGAGGAACAGAGGCAGTGCTTTAGGGTTCTGTCGGACTATTATCATCTGCTAAGGAAATGGAAAACAGAATATGCACCAAAGAGCATGGATGAGGAATTGCATCCCTGCTTTGTAGAAGCTCTGCAGAATATCAGTAAAGTAGAATATCAGCTTGATACTCTTCTTGAAAAGGATATCCCTGACAGAGCTTTTGTTGTTTCTGACATTGGAAAGGGGGTGAAGTCGATTGTACGAAGAATTGAAGAGTATCGAAGAAGTCAGGGCGATACTGGAGTGCACAGAAAAGGGAGAAGTCAGGAAAACAGTCGGTAATTATCGTCTGATTTTGATGCATGACCCTAATCTGAAAGGTGCATTCCGGCTGAATATGTTTACGGACAAAATTGACATTACAAGGGATTTGGGATGGTATCGGGAGAGTGAGAGCCTTACGGATGTGGATTTGAAGTTTCTTGTTGTCTATTTTGAAAAGCATTACGGATTGTCCAATGAAAAGCGAATTGAGGATGTGATAAAGGTTGTGGCAAATGAAAACCGCTATCATCCGGTTCTTGATTATCTAAATTCCCTAACATGGGATGGCAAGGAGCGAATACGCTATGCACTGCATCATTTCTTAGGAGCAGAGGTCAGCGATTACACTTATGAGGTAATGAAGCTTTTTATGATGGGTACGATATCAAGAGTTTCCTGCCCAGGCATCAAGTTTGAATCAATGCTTTGCCTGGTAGGTGGTCAGGGAGCCGGTAAATCCACTTTTCTGCGTTTCCTTGCCATGAAGGATGATTGGTTTACGGATGACTTAAAGAAAATGGATGATGACAATGTGTACCGAAAAATACAAGCACATCTGATATTAGAGTTTCCTGAAATGGTGGCTATTCTCAATGCTAAGAATGTAGAAGATACCAAGTCCTTTATGAGTAGACAGAAGGATACCTATAAAACACCATACGACCGGCATCCGAAAGACCATAAGAGGCAGTGTGTGTTTGCCGGTTCGTCAAATTCATTGGATTTTTTGCCTATGGATAGGTCGGGAAATAGAAGATTTCTGCCTATTCTGTGTAAGTCAGATGAGGCTGAGGTTCATATCCTTGATGATGAAAAAGCATCAAGGGAATATATAGACCAAATGTGGGCAGAAGCAATGGTAATCTATAGGAGTGGCGATTTTCAGTTGAAGCTTCCAAAGAAGATTGAGGAAGAGCTTCGGGAGTATCAGAAACAGTTTATGCAGGAAGATACCAAGAAAGAGCTTATTCTTGATTATTTGGAGCATTGCCAAGCAAATATGGTGTGTTCAAGGCAGTTGTACGCCGAAGCGTTGGGGAATGATGGAAATCCGGCACAATGGGAAATACGAGAGATTAACGACATAATGAATAACTGTAGTGATTGGATTGCCTTTAGTAATCCAAGACATTTCCCTGAGCCATATCGCCGGCAGAAAGGATGGGAGAAGCCTGACAACAAAGGTCGGGATTTTCAACCGATTACCAAGGAGCAGATGGAACAGTTATCACTACCGGCAGAGTGGATGCAGTAATAATTGCCCAGTAGGTTGTCGGCTGGTTGTCTATCCCGTTGTCAACCTCGTTGTCGGTTCTATATTCCTAAAACCCTTATATTTACTATATTTTTTAGGGGGTATACATAGTTCTGACAACGAAAGCAACGGAATATTTAAGAAAAAGTAAATTTAGGAAAAGTAACTATAAATAAAAGGAATTGAGAGTTTTTGAAGGTCGGTTGTCAGCTTCCGGTTGTCAGCTGAAAGAGGCTCTTCCTTATCAGGCAAAACAAAAAAGGAGAACACAAAATGGAGAATAGAAAATCACACACACCGGTAGCACTCAGGAAGCAGATAGGTGGCACAATGTATGTTGTGAGAGTGCATTTCAATGAAGATGCCAAGGAAACCATGAAGGACAAGATAAAGAGGCTGATTGAGAGTGATGTCAAGACAACACAACATACTGCATAGGTAAAAAAGCATGTAGAAGAATTGTATATTTCGTGATATAATTGGTGTGTTCGATGAGAGCGCAAATTTGAATTTTCAGGCTTACGGAGAACTTGAAAGTAAGCGATTATATGATGTTTCTGTTAATACCTTACGTGAGGAAAAATGAAATGATTGATTTGGACGTAGAAATATATCAGCATTTGAATGAACAGATAAAAATAAATAAACTCTGCTATTTGTCATCAGGCGATGATAGCGATACTTTTTTATGTAATGAACAATATGTTGTGAAAGTTCCAAAGCGAGATTCTGTTAGATTTGCTCAGAAACGAGAGTTTGAATTGTATCGGTTTTTAGAAAATTGTAATTTATCTTATCAGACCCCTGCGGTAGTATATCAAAGTGACCGATTTAATATTATGAAATATATTAAAGGGGAACGTATTACTTATGAGCAGTATCATAAGTTGAGTGAAAAGGAAAAGGATGCCCTTGCATATGATGAAGCTACGTTTTTGAAAGAGTTACATTCCATAGAGATTGATTGTTCTGTCAGTTTGTTTTCAGATGCTCTGGTGAATAAGAAAGATAAGTTTTTGCAAGATAAAAAATTACTTATAAGTATTCTGGAAAAGGAGCAGCTGTTAACTGATGAGATGTTGGAACATATCGAAACAATATATGAAAACATATTAAGCAATGCTGTTTTATTTAAATATACCCCTTGTTTGGTACATAATGATTTCAGTGCAAATAACATGATTTTTAGAAATAATAGACTGTTTGGAGTTATTGATTTTGGCGATTTTAATGTAGGTGACCCGGATAATGATTTTTTGTGCTTGCTGGATTGTAGTACAGATGATTTCGGGAAAGAATTTGGCAGGAAGGTATTAAAATACTATCAGCATAAGGCGCCGGAAGTAGCAGAAAGAAAAGCAGAGCTTAATGATGTGTATTGGTTGATAGACCAAATCATTTATGGTTATGAAAGAAAAGATAGGGAAATGTTGATTAAGGGTGTTTCTGAATTGCTACAGACACAAGCAGAGATGTTTATATTTTAGCAGGAAAAGATGATGTGAAATTATATCATGGAAGAGGTGAATTATGTTGGAAGAAAAGCGAGTTTCCTTTCGCCCGATGAGTGAGGATGATTTAGTTCTAATGTTAAAATGGCTGACAGATGACCGTGTTCTTGAATTTTACGACGGTAGAGATAAAAAGCATACACAGAAAACGATTCGTGAGCATTATACAGAGCAATGGGCGGATGAGATTTATCGAGTCATCATTGAATATGATACAATTCCCATCGGTTACGCACAAATATACAGAATTCAGGGGGAACTTTTCGACGAATATGATTACCATGAGACGGAAGAAAAGATTTATGCGATGGACCAATTTATCGGTGAGCCGGAATATTGGAATATGGGAATCGGTGCAGAATATTGCAGAGTAGTATGCCAATATCTACGAACGGAAATGGATGCCAATGCGGTGATTCTTGACCCACGAAAAAATAATCCACGAGCGGTACGAGCATATCAGAAGGCGGGATTTGAAATTATTAAGGAGCTTCCCGAACATGAGCTACACGAAGGGAAGAAGGAAGATTGTGTGTTGATGGAATGGAGAGCGTAATGTTAATGAATTTTAATTTCTAAGGCTGCAAACTTTCAGTAAGTCGGCGCGTTTTACGGAAAGACGAATTTGAAGTTTGCGCTCTTGTGAGTGAAACAGAAACTTGGAGGAATGAATGATGAGAGATGTACATGTACACTTTTTACATGGAAATCCCATAGGCTATAATATTGATTTTTTTGAGGGATTCATTAAAGTAGCACAAGATGCAGGGCTTGATGAAATATACATGCTTGAGCATACCCATCAGTTTACTGAGTTTGAGAGAGTATACGAACCAATAAAAGCATATAACGATTTTCAGCATAACTGGATAATAAAAAGAATGAATGGTTCGATAGATGATTACATTAGTTTTATTAAAAGAGTAAAGGCTACTAGGTATCCTGTAAAAGTGCGGTTTGGTCTTGAAGTCTGTTATATTCCTGAAACTGCTGACATTTTGACAGATATTCTTGATAAATATGATTTTGATTTTCTTACAGGAGCTGTACATTGGATTGATGGTTGGGGATTTGACCATATGGGACAAAAAGAGATTTGGGAAAGCAAGAACATAGAAGAAGTATATAAAAGATATTATGAAATTATGTTCCAGTTGTGTGAAAGTGGTTTGTTTAATGGTCTTGCTCATCCTGACTCAATCAAGTGTTTTGGTCACAAACCAAACATTGATTTAACGGAATATTATAATAAACTAGCTGTTCTGTTAAATAAGCACGGAATGTATGCTGAAAATAGTGGAGGGTTACAATTAAATTATAGTTCTGATATTGAACTTGGTTTAAATCATCAATTATTATCTATTCTGAGAAAAAATAATGTGCAAATTGAGACTGCTTCCGATGCACACAAACAAAGCGATGTTGGTGCAAATATCATGGAACTTGAAAATATGCTAAAAGATTAGTAAAGTTAGCAAATATAATATCTTTTAGCTTGTCAAAATCTAGATACAGTGGAAACTTTCAGTTTGGGCATGAGTTTGCCGGTAATCAAAAGTGAATAAAACATGACTTTATAGCCATTGTGGAGAAATCTACAGTGGCTTTTTTCATGCAATGAAATGTAGGGGGTACTAAAAAGTCCTTGACATTTCGTTTCAGGTAAAACAGCAAAGTCAATTCTTATAAGTGTAGGTGTAAGATTAGCAGCTTTTAATCTTGAAAGCATTGCTTCCCTAACAGCTACTGATGAGCTTGAGTTAAATCTAGTAGGAGAAAGAAAGACAGCAATCTTTTGTGTTATACCTGACAATGATTCAACATTCAACTTTATCATTGGAATGCTTTATACTCAATTGTTTCAGATGCTGTACTATCAGGCAGATATAGTTCATGGTGGAGAATTGCCTGTACCTGTTCACTTTTTAATGGACGAGTTCGCCAATGTTGCCCTGCCTGATGAATTTGATAAACTTCTCAGTACCATGAGATCAAGGCAGATTTTTGTATCCATCATCATTCAAAATCTTGCACAGATAAAGGCGTTGTATAAAGATTCATGGGAAAGCTTGGTAGGTAATTGTGACAGCTTATACTATCTTGGTGGAAATGAGCAGTCTACTCATAAGTTTCTCAGTGAGTATCTTGGAAAGGAAACGCTAGATACAAATACCTATGGCAAATCAGGTGGAAAAAATGGAAACTATTCTACAAATTATCAGCAGACTGGAAGAGAACTTCTGACACCTGATGAGGTACGACTATTAGATAATGATTATTCATTGTTATTTATACGTGGTGAACGACCAATTTTTGACAAGAAATATGATATATTGAAACATCCCAATGTAAAATATACAAAGGATGGGAAAGCCAAGCCTTACGAACATGGAAAAGTGAAATATGCGATTGTGGACTGGCAGAATGTTCTTCTAACTGATGAGGATTATGAACTTTATTCAGATGAAGATATAGAAGAATATTTTGAAGAACTTATAAAAAAAGAAGGAGAGCAATCTCAAGATGATGAAATTGCTTAATAGATAATGATTAACATATCATTGTTCAGGTGTAGTTAGAGAGAAAATCATAACTACACCTTTTTAATATGTAAAAAACAAAAGGGAGGAAAATGAAATATGAAGTTTATGAAATTTTCAAGAAAGGCAAGAAGTTTATTTCTAGCATATGTTTTAAGTGTATTAATTCTTAACTTTGGAGCAACTCCAGTCCTTGCAGATGGAGATCCTTTGACAGTTGTCAATAACCTATCAACTTTTATCTTTAGCCTGATTAGAGCCATAGGTATGATTTTACTGGGATTTGGTGTCGTTCAGGTTGGTTTGAGTTTGAAAAGCCATGATCCATCGCAACGTGCCAACGGTTTTTTGACTCTAGCTGGAGGAATCATTATTACATTTGCGAAAGAAATATTAAATCTGATTGTCGGTGGTTAAGCATTTTAATAATACAAAAAGCGAGGTGAAAATAAATGGGTGGAATCATCGACAATCTCACCAATGCAATCAACACTTGGAACGAGAAGATGGCAGAAATATGGCTGCTTCTCACTCAGACACCTCAGGACTTCAAGGGAGGTCATATATGGGAAATCATTGTCAAGATTCATGGTGGACTGACAGCGATTGGTCTGGCGTTGCTTGTCTTATTCTTTGTTATTGGAATGGTAAGAACCTGTACAAATCTTACAGAAATCAAGCGTCCTGAACATGCATTACGACTGTTTTTAAGATTTGCCATTGCAAGAGGCATCGTCGTGTATGGAATGACTATCATGACAAAAGTATTTGAAATCATTCAAGGTATTACATCCAAGATTATGTCTACAGTGAGTGCAGGTAGTGCAACAACTACAACAATTCCTGAGGAAATCATTAAGGCTGTTGAGGATTGTGGATTTCTAGAAAGTATACCAGTATGGGCAGTGACATTACTTGGAGGAATATTCATAACAATATTATCTTTTGTACTCATATTGACAGTCTATGGAAGATTCTTTAAATTGTATATGTATACAGCAATAAGCCCTATACCTCTGTCAACATCAGCTTCAGAAAATACACAGTCTGTAGCAGTTACTTTTTTAAAAAGTTATATTGGTGTCTGTTTAGAAGGTGCTATTATTGTTCTGGCATGTATTATTTTTTCACAGTTTGCAGCCTCACCACCTGTAATAGACAGCTCAGCATCAGCTATAAGCATGCTATGGACATATATCGGTGAAACAGTTTTTAATATGCTTGTTTTAGTTGGAACTGTGAAGATGTCAGACCGTGTTGTAAAAGATATGATGGGATTGTAGTTTCGCTTTTATTATGTATTGATAAATAGTATAATGAAGTGGATAAATTTAGAACTATGAGGTGAGTTTATGAATATTGGAGGTTATGACAAATACAGTTTTAATGAAGGACTAGGCAATAGAATCTTGTCTGATTTACTTGAGTCACAAAAAAGCATAATTACTCATTTTTCGCAATCTGATAAAGTTCCTAACTTTGATGGCTATTTTGAAATATTAGAATTTGGAGAGAAAAAAAACAATCCTATTGGCAGAATAGATGTACAAATTAAAACTTTAGATCATGATTACAAAAATAATAATAAACGTAAAAATGTGAGTCAGTATAAGTATACATGTGAAACAAAGATATTTAATGCTGTAAAAGAAGCTTTAACATTAAACCCATGTTTCTTATTTATGGTGGATATATATTTAAAAAAAGTTTTTTTTAAATATATATCTCCGCAATATGTTTTATCTTTAGAAATAGCTGACGAATTTTACAAGACTATTTACTTTAATGATGAAGATGAAATTGTAAATATCTCTTCATTTTATGAAATAGCCAAAAAAATTTATAAAGAAAGAGCATTAGATTTATTTAGTGAGGCTAAGAACAGATTTTTGACAAACCAAGATTTAACTATCGAAGAAATATCAATTTTGCAGGAACAATTTGATTACTTAAATGGTATTTTTGAAACTGATTTAAAGTTTATTAAGAATAAGATGTTTCCAGAAGTGTGGAAGTTTGGGATAGCTTATTTAAAAGATGAAAATGGAATTGCAATTGGAGTTTATTGGATTAGACGAGGACAACATGGTGAATATTTTAAACAGTTAAATCATAAAAGTTATAAGGATTGTTTTTTTTATTACTATGACTACATATGCGAACTTGCATATAGAAAATTTGATAAATAAGTATATAGAGCATATAATAAAAAAAGCATATAAAAATTTGATTTTTCCTATAGAATACGCATCATATGATGTTTTGAATGAAATAATATTTTATTTTTTAGATAGAGTGGCAAAGATTGAGAAATCATATGAAAATTCGGTTAGACCATATGTATACATTCATGATGAAGAAAATGTTAAATTTGTTGAATTGCTTTATAATGCTTTCTATCAATATGGTTATGAAAAATGGAAGGATATATTAGTGCGTCCAGAAGTTGATTTAAATGGTATTTTTTTAAGTGATCCTATAGAGGATATTAGTCATGCACCCTTAGATTCATCGGATAGAAAGTTGTTACAATATGTACTTACACATCTACATGATAAAGAAGAATTGCCTTTTGAAATAAGATTACATGGAAAGTTTGAATATTCATTAATTAAAGAAGCTATCGATGAATTAAAAAGGAGAAATATCAATAAAGTATATCGTCTTTGGAAGACAGAAAATTGGAAAGATTTTGAGCAAAGAAGAAATGTAGGTATGCGTAGAATAGAAAATGGATATACTATAGAAGATTATTTTTATAACTTAAGGAAATTGATAAAAATACTACCTGAAAATTATAATAATTTGAAGAAGAAATTCGAAAGTAATGATTTTAGCTTTAATTATAATAAGAAGTATATTATTGCTTTTTCTGAAAATGAAGATTTCATTATTGCGTCTTTAGAATATAAGTCAAATGATTTTATAATTGAAGAAGATAATTCTATTATGAATTATACGAATGAACAGTGTAGAACATTAATGTCTGAAACTAATGCAATTTCTTATAGTTCAGGTATCTATCCACATGTTTTTAATATACATTTTCCCTTATTAACTTTTACTAGTAATATTTTATATAAGAAATTAGCAGAAAAATATGGAATAATGAATATCAAATTGCCTAATTCTAATGATATATTTTTTTAAAAATTATGTAGTTTAAAAAATATGGAAATTAATGTTAGGTTTTGTAATCAGGTTATTGATTAAAACGATGAAATACATTATATAGTTAATTTGGTATAGCTAAATGTTATTTAAAATATAGTAATATTTTATTATACTATCATGAATATAAAAAATGTTAGTAAAATATAAAATCAGTAACATTTTGAATAAAGTTTGTGAACATATATAGAAAATAAAATTAAATTAGTACAAATAATTATATTTTTTGATAAGAAAAAGAAAGAAGGTGTATAAATGGAAGTTAAAATTAATAAAGAAATAAGAAACTATACAGAAAGCATTGTCTTGGGACTAACTCTTAGACAGTGTTTTTTTTCTGTGTTGGCATGTTTTGTTGCAGTTATAGTGTATTTTATATTTATAGATGTATTAGGTCTTGAAGTGACAAGCTGGTTATGTATTGTTGTGGCCATACCATTTGCTGCTTTGGGATTTGTTTCATATCAAGGTATGAATTTTGAGCGAATATTAATCAATGTATGGCGTTCATTTTTGATGAGTCATCGTCAACTTACTTTTAAACCATATAATTTATATTATGAAATATTAAAAGATTATATAGAAAATCAAAGAAAGGAGTCAATGAATCCAAATGATAAAAAGCTACGAAAAATTAAGAAAACAAAACAAAGATAAAATAAAAGTGCCAAAACGAGCACAGGACGTTATTGATATTGATACCATCTATAAAGATGGTATTTTTTGTTCTGGAAATAAGTATTCTAAAACGTATTGTTTTAAGGATGTCAATTACTCTGTTGCCTCTAAAGAGGAAAAGGTCAATTTATTTTTAAATTACAGTGAATTATTGAATTCATTGGATAGTTCTACTACAACCAAGATTACTATCAATAATCGAAAGGTTAATATACAAGAATTTAAGAATCATATATTGATTCCCTTAAAGGGGGATCACCTTGATAAATATCGAAATGAGTATAATGATATGCTTCTTGAAAAAATATCAGGGACAGATAGCATCAAGCAAGAAAAATATATAACGATTACTGTTTTTAAAAATAACATTGACGAAGCAAGAAATTTTTTCTCAAGAACAACAGTTGAATTGTCATCTCATTTTTCAAAATTAGGTTCTTCTTTAGAAGAACTTGATGCAGTAGAAAGACTAAAAATCTTACATGATTTTTATCGAAACGGAATGGAAGAACATTTTCAATTTGATTTTAATGATTTTATGTACAAAGGACATGATTTCAAAGATGCAATCTGTCCTTATCAGCCAGAGTTTTATAATAAGTATTTCAAATTGGGAGATAAATATGGTCGAGTATTATATCTATCAAATTACGCAAGTTATATCAAGGATGGATTTGTCGCTGAACTTTGTTCATTAAATAGAAATCTTATGTATAGCATGGATATTATAACCGTGCCTACTGATGAAGCTATTAAGGAAGTTGAAAATCGTCTTTTGGGAATTGAAACCAATATTACGAACTGGCAAAGACGTCAGAATGCCAATAATAATTTCAGTGCTGTGATACCTTATGATATGGAAAATCAACGTAAGGAAGCAAAGGAATTTCTTGATGATTTGATTGTTCGCGATCAAAGGATGATGCTTGGTTGCATGACAATTGTTCATCTTGCAGATTCAAAGGAAGAACTTGATAATGACTCAGAGTTATTGATGGCTACTGCAAGAAAGTATATGTGTGAATTATCACCACTTGCTTTTGCTAGTCGACAACTTGATGGGCTCATGAGTGTATTGCCTATTGGTATCAATAAATTGGATATTGTAAGAACATTACTTACTGAAAGTCTAGCTGTTTTTATTCCCTTTAGAGCACAGGAAATTATTGATGAAGGTGGAATCTGGTTTGGACAGAATGCTATTACAAACAATCTGATTTTGTGCAATAAGGAAAAACTGATGAATCCTAATGCATTTCAATTAGGGGTGCCGGGTAGTGGAAAGTCTTTCTTAACAAAGGAACAGATTATCTTTATCGCCTTAGCAACAGACGATGACATTATTATTTGTGATCCAGAATCAGAATATTCATTGCTTGTAAAGGAGCTAGGTGGAGAAGTCATTCAAATATCAGCCGGGAGTCCTAATCATATCAATGCAATGGATATGAATGAAGGATATGGAGATAGTGGAAATCCAGTAGGCGATAAATCTCAATTTATCATATCATTATTTGAACAACTTGATAGAGATGGTATTAAACCAAGTGAAAGAAGTATCATAGATAGATGTGTTACACTTGTCTATCAAGATTATTATCATACCAATCAAATACCAACACTTATATCTTTAAGAAAAAAGCTTCTTGAACAACCTGAAATAGAAGCAAGAAGTCTAGCATTAAAACTGGAATTGTTTACAGATGGCTCACTTGATGCCTTTGCACATGAAACGAATGTCAATGTGAATAATCGTATTATATCATATGATATTTTTAAGCTTGGAAAGCAACTCAAGACAATGGGATTATTAGTCATCACAGACGCTATGATTAATCGTGTCAATGATAATTGGAGAAAAGGGAAAAGAACACATATTATCATTGACGAATTTCATGTTGTCTTTGAAAACGATGAAAGTGCAAGTTTCTTTAATTCAGCATGGCGACAATTTAGAAAACGTGATGGTTATCCAATTGGAATTACGCAGAATGTAGAATATTTGTTGGATAGTGTACAGGCGAGTACAATGCTTTCTAACTCTGAGTTTGTTGTGATGTTGAATCAGGCATATCAAGATAGAGAAAAATTAGCAACATTGTTGAATATCAGCGATGAACAGTTGACCTATATAACAAATGCACAGTCAGGGTGTGGTTTAATTAGATATGGAGGAAGTCTAGTTCCGTTTGTAAATAGGTTTCCAAAGAATACTGAATTATATAAATTAATGACGACAAAGCCATCGGATAGAGAAATGAAAGGAAGTGACAAATAATGGATAAGCAGTTACCTATTATGAATGATCCTATTGTAGAGGAGTATATGTCAATATTGTTTGATAACAATCAACATAAGGAATATGACAATACAAAGGATTTAGTTGAATATATTGAGAGCATGGAAAAACAATTTGAAATTCTTACACAAGAATTAAGAGCTATAAAAGAACAGTTGAACAGTATGCAAAATCCAACAATGAAGATGAGAATGCAATCCACATTAAATAAGATACAAGATATGGTTAATATAAGTATGAACAAATTGAATGATTTAAAAAGCAACTTAAAAAATTCCATGAAAGATTGTATTCAATTCTTTAAACAACAAGGTAAAAGAGGTATTGTTAAAATGATTGATTTATTGCATATAAGAGATGGTTTAAATGGATTACAGAAAACTTTGATAAAAGCACTCAATCGAACAAATCACATGATACAGACAGTTGATTCTATGACAGTAGAGATGAAAAATGCAAAAAGAAATATCAAGAACATTGGATTATTGCTTGTTGGTAAAAAAGCAAATCATGAAAACCATGACTTATCTAAGCTTAATTTTATACAAAGATCATCTCGCTCTATGCATCAATTATTTAAAGGAATGGCTATGAAAACTTCAAAGATGATGAATCAATTGGACAATTTCAAAAGAGAATCGGTCAGAGGTCATTTAAAACTTATTTCAAGTCAATCGAATCATCAAAAGAATAACAAGAATATAAATAAAGACCAGATTCGATAGTTCAATAAATATGAAAAAAGAGATTTCTTATTTTGTTTTAGGAATAAGGAATCTCTTTTCTAATATGTATTCTTTCATTACTTTTTCTATTTCATATGTTAGCTTATTATCATAGTTCGAACAATGTATGCCATTGATTGTTCCAAGAGTAAATCCTTCTATAAAATCATAATATCGGTATAGATTAGAAAGATTCATATATGTATCAAATAATTTCTGTGTGAGAATAGAAAATTCTGTTTTTTGATTAGTTGAAGCAATCCGATTCATTTCTTTTTTTAGACTTTTTATTTCTTTAATAATTGTTAAATATTGCTGATCATGTGTTATAGCATCAGAATAAATTTCATCTTCTAAATATAAGTCAAATATCATTTTCATATGTTTATCCATTATTTTGTCACCTCATGTTTATTTTAAATTACATATTGTTTTTAAACAAATGTGCGATAACTTATTTTGTATGTTTGAAAGGAAGTGTTGAAATTGATAAGATTAAAAATTTATGAAAAGGAAATGAAATATGAGAGATATTAAAACAAGAGAACATCATCAGTTTATAAAAACAAAAAATAAAAAAGAAAATATGAAACATTTTGTTAAGAAAAATCAAGTTTTAAAAAAGAAACGAAATGATATTCATAAACAGAATAATGAAGATTATGAAAATGAAGCCACTAATAGAGTGGTTGATTATGAAAAGAAGACTGCATATGATATACAACACTACAGCAAACGTATCATGCAAAAAAGGAAAATCAAAAGTGTTGAAGATAAATATGAAACCAATGAAAAAAGCATAAATAATCATTTAAAAGATAATAAGAACGAATCATTGATGAATTCAAAGATATTGACTGTTTCAAATAAAAAAGTAAAAAATGAGGGAACGACTCTATTTAGTGATAAAGCTAATGACCATTATCATTATCAAATGAAATCTCATTTTATAAGTAAACATAAAAATAAAATTAAAGAATTAAAACAAAATACACAAAACTTACAGAAAACATCATCTACAGGTATAAAATTATTTAAAGGAACAGTCAATGTTGTAAAAAGAAGTATAACTGGTATTAATCAGTTTATAACATTAGGAATGGGATTGATATTGTTGATTGTTATTACACTTTTTATTGGTGTATTTTCTGCATTATCAGATGATTCGAGTGTAGAAAATGGAACAATGTATGTTTCAGCCGAAGTCTTATCATATACAAATACCATTGAAAAATATGCAAAAGAATATGATATTGCTGATTATGTACCTTTGATTCAAGCAGTCATGATGCAAGAAAGTGGTGGCAAAGGATATGATCCAATGCAATCATCAGAATGCCCATATAATACAAAATATCCAAATGTACCTAATGCTATACAAGACGCTGAATATTCAATAGATTGTGGTGTACATTATCTTTCTGGCTGTATGAAAAGAGCAAATGTAAAGAGTGTTTCAGATATGCAAAATATCTCACTAGCACTTCAGGGATATAATTTTGGTAATGGTTATATTGAATGGGCTGTTGAACATTTTGGTGGTTATACAAGGGCTAATGCAAAAGTATTTTCAGATGAAATGAAAGCTAAATTGCAAATAGATGTTTATGGTGATCCTGACTATGTTAAACATGTTTTAAGATATTATCATATAGGTAACGGTGATATTGTTGCAGTAGCAAAATCACAGATAGGAAATATTGGAGGAAGAAAGTATTGGGAATGGTATGGATTTGATTCACATGTTGAATGGTGTGCTATTTTTGTAAGCTGGTGTGCAAATGAAAGTGGAGATTTAAATACAAATATTCCAAAATTTTCAAGAGTAGAAGATGGCATACAATGGTTCAAAGATAATAAAAAATGGGCAGATAAGAATTATAAGCCCAAAGCAGGAGATTTGATATTCTTTGATTGGAATAATGACGATGATCCTGATCACGTTGGAATTGTTGAATCATCTGATAATCAATATATTTATACAATAGAAGGTAATAGTAATGATGAATGCAGAGAAAAGAAGTATACGTTAAGAAATAAGGTGATAATTGGATATGGACAGGTATGTATATCTAAATAATAAACTATTAATTATATGGTCACATTATATCTAAAAGTTTATATTTATTTCAATAATTAGAGTTGAAATAATTTTCATGGGCTATCTGATCTAATTGTAATACTTTTTTATTTTAACTCCGTTTTTTTGAGTCTTTCTACTGTTTTAGCGATCATTATTTTTTGGTTAATGTATAATGACATTGACAATTATTTATGGAGGTCATTGTTTACGTCAATAAACTGTGCTAAGGCTAAATCAAAAATCATGAGTCATATCACTTTCAATAAGCTTTTCTTCAATAATGAATATATCTGCAGAAATTTTTTCTTAAATGTCTTTTACCCTTTAGAAGTTGTTTGCCCTGAATGTGGTTGTGTTTATTTTGTTTTGCTCAAGTGTAGAAACAATGTCTACACTTGTTCTCAGTGTTCACATCAAGTTTATCTTTTTGCAAGAACTATCTTTCAGGACAACAAATTACCATTATATATGTTTCTTTATGATATTATAAAGGTAAATACAATTCAACATAAAAAAACATACTATCGTTGTAAAATTTAACTTTTCCATTATTTTTTTTAACAAGTTTTTTTATACTTTCGATACCATATCCATGTCCACTGTCTTTTTTTTGTGATGTATTTAGACAAACTTTTGAATTAGGGTCGATAGTATTTTTTATTTGAAAATAATAATTATTATTTTGAATTGTAGAATATATAATAATTTTATTTTTAGTTTTAGCATTACAGTGTTCAATTGCATTTTCCAAAATATTCCCTAATATAATGTAAATGTTTGTGTCTTTAAGTAAACTTTGATTTTGAAAGAAATTTGTAATAATATCAATATTTTTTTCTTTTATAATAGGCATATAATAGCTAATAATAATGTCTAAACATGAATGACCAGTATTAATAATTTTTTCTTGATTATCAAGATAATGAAGGTGTTCTATCACTGTTTTTTTTATTTGATAAGGATTGTTTTCGTATTGATCTAATATAGATAATAAGATGTGTTTCATATTATGTTTGAGTTGACGTATTTCTTTTTCATTTTCTAACATTTTTTGAAATTCAAGAGTCTGTTGTTTTATAATACTATTAATAAATTCATTTTGTTTAATTGTTTTATTATAAATGTTTTTTAAAAATATCATATAAAAAAAGAGTAAAATTATCAATCCAATAATTAATTCCATACTGTAAGTAGAAGATATATATATAGTCTTTTTATACAAATCAGTATAAAAAGACAGAATGACTAAAAAAAAACTACATATTAAAAAAATAATATATTTTTTTTTGGATAAATATTCGATTATAGATATATGAAGGTTTTTAAATAGATAAAATATGGTTAGTACAGCAAGAAAAATGATTGGAAAACAAAAGAATATATTAACTGATATGATGGGAGAAATTCCAAAAAAATCTACAATAAAAAGGCATAAAAGTGTAATAAAAATAATAAAGTAATTTATAAAAACAGAATAGTATATAGCATGATAATTATTTTTTAACAAGAATTTGTAAAGCAAAAAGGTCAAACACAAAATAATACTGATAGATAATAATGTATTAAAATTTATTTTATATAATAATATATATAAAAAGTAATATGAGATAGAAAAATAAAATAGAACCATTAAAGATAAATATATTTTTTTAATTTTGGCTATTCTTTTTATAAACAATGTTGGTAATAATGCAATTAGAAGACAATCAATTATAGATAGCAGCATTATTTATCCCTCCTTATGATGAAGATAAAATAATCTATTAATAGCGTTTATTTGTCCACGTCTTATGACAAAAGAAATGTCGTTGATATAAACATAGCCATTTTTTATTTCTGTGACATAGTTCCAATTAATAATAATAGATCTGTTAAGTTTATAGAAATCTAGATTTAATTTTTTATATAGTTGTTTCAATGTAAGGGAAGTTTCAAATGTGTTTGATTGAACTAGATGTATAATACATTTATGTTGTACTGATTCAATATACATTATTTCATTTAAACGAATATTTTTTGTTATCCCTTTATAGGAAATTGATAAAAAATTATCTTGTATTCTATGAGATATACTTACAAGTGTTGTTATTAATTCTTCATCAATATATTCTTTTCTAATAAAATTATATGGTTGAACTTGAAATGTATCAAAAACGAGTTCATGATGTAAGCTTAAAAAGACAATAAAAGTATTTTTATAAGTATTTATATATTTCTTAGCTATAGAGATACCATCTTGATGAGGCATTTCAATATCTAATATAAGAATATCGTATTGAATTGAATAATCAATGTAAGATGGATCATTAATAAAAGTAAAATCTATAGTATTTACTTGATTATGGCAAGAGAGAATATTCATTATTTTTTTTAATAAAGCTTCATCATCGTCAATAATACAACAATTCATCAAATCATCTCCTCGTCTTGAAATATTATACTCATATTACCATAGATTACAGATTTTTAAAATATATACTTTTTGTTTTTATTTATCACTCAGTATATAAATATATCTGACATTTCATTCTATTAAAGTTGTTATCGTAAGTCCAAAATGCATTTTAGGTAATTACACATACACTTTATGATATACATATTGAATGGAGAAAAATGCTTTGTTATGATGTTTATAAATTAAAAGGAAGGAGGCAAATCAATGGAAAAAAGAAATTCACGTTTACTTGGTTTATCTTTAAGTTTACTGATAGCTGCATCAGCAGTTGTTGGTGCTTCAGCAGCATCAGCCGGAGGTACATGGGTAAGTTATACACATAGCGGTATTCCTACTTTTGGAGGAACATCATATAACACAACTAAATTGAATAAAAAAGTAACAGTAAGTACAAGTGGATCTATGATGGCTACATCTACTTTGCCAGCTTTAGGAACATATGGACGATTAATTAGTACACAGAAAAGAGATCGTTCTGATGCTATTTCTTTAACAAAACATAAGCAAGCTATGAAGACATCAGCTGATAAAGGCGAATCGGTTGGAGATAAAGTTTCATCAAGTGCTTTAGAATTTAATAAAACGAAGGTTACTGTAAAATTTTCACCTGATAATCTTACATAGTTATGATGCTCAAGTAAAGGAATAGATTTTCTATTCCTTTATTGTTATTGTGAATAAATAGCAAATTTCTGTATATTTAAACATGTGTTTGGTTTCTATAAGAAAAGTATAAGGATACTGTAGAAAAATTATTCAAGTATAAATCAAGCTTTGAGGAGTAGAACATATAAGATAAGAATAGATTTAGAACGCAAAAATAAAACTATTATCTTTGAAATAGAAAATAGAATCAAAAGATTGATTATAACTTGTATAGACATAGATTATGAAATTAACAATCTATAAAACCAAAATTTTACATTACATATTATACGAGGAGGTGTGTTAATGAAATATATAGTGGATACATTTTCAAAACAAAAAGAGTTATTTAAATTAAAAAAAATATATGTTTATATATTATTTTCATTTTGTGCTGTAGCATTTATTGTACATTTTGTATACAGTATGGAATATGGTAGTTATACAGCTACTGAAATTAAAGAGTTATTAGTTATATCACCTGATGTTGGCTACAAACTCTATTATTATATACAGCATTCAGGTTTGTACGTACTCTTATACATTTTTTTGATATTTATTATTCCTAATCTTTATATAATTAATTTTATAAGTCAGAAGAATAATAATTTTACGAATTTTCAAATTACAAGACTAGGTTATAAATATAACATGGAAATAGAAACGTTTTTTATTTTTTTATCAACTTTTATCTATGTAGTATTATTAAATATTTTTATTTGTGTAATTATTCATGTATTTTATTTCCAATTTCAAAATAGTTTCTATAATGATGCAGTTTATGATATGACGAGAATGATATGCTCAAATCAACTTTTGAATATTATTATTTATATATTGTTATCAAGTATAGGGTACGGATTGTTTGCAAGCCTCATTTATAATATGCAAGTTTTTGTTAAAAATACATACGTTTTTAGAGGGTTAGGTCTTATTTTAGGAATATTATTATATACTTTACCAGCGATAGTTGCTTCGTCTATATCCATTTATTTTTTTCGTCTTTTTATTGGTTCATTATATTTACCCTATATTTTAAATCCTGGAATCGTTTATATGCCTGCGATTGAGTCAAGCCCTTTATTATTATTTTTATTAGGAATCATAATGTATAGTGTATTATGCTTATTTTTAATGAAATTAAGATTCATAAAGGAGTACAAAAATGAATAATTGTTTGATTAAATGCATAAACAAAAAGGATATAATATATTTTATGTGTTTGTTTTTATCGGTAATTATTATAATGAATCGTGACGATGCAATAAATATGATTGTTTCATCAAATTATCCATCACTAATTATTTATAATTGTTTTTTTATATG
Source organism: Clostridium sp. C1 (assembly GCF_018223625.1). Lineage (NCBI taxonomy): Bacteria > Bacillati > Bacillota > Clostridia > Eubacteriales > Clostridiaceae > Clostridium > Clostridium sp. C1. The sequence continues at coordinate 223,670 of NZ_CP073631.1, forward strand.
GTTATTTAAAAAGAATTTAGTTATTCAAAAAATAAATAATTTCATTATTACAAGAAAAAAATACAATTCATTTATCAAGCAGATTTTTTTAAGTAATATTTGTTTAGGTATCTCATTTTCTATAATTTTTTCCATCTTTATGTTGAACTACAGCACAGGAATTAAGAATGGTACGATGAGTATTTTGGTTTATTATATGGTTATTTATACTTTGATTATAGGAATAGGATCATTGATTATTTCTTTTCAGTCAATTGTTGATAAAAATATGTTATGCTTATTTGTTCCTATAGCAATTCAATTGACTTTTCATTATTATTTTGTATCGATTTATTTTGTTTAAAAAAGGAGATAGATATGATGTTAAAGATTGAGCATGTTTCAAAAAAATTTAAGAATAAAGAAGTTTTAAAAGATATAAATTTTTCAATAGAAAAAGGTGAGCTTATTTATTTATATGGAAAAAATGGAAGTGGAAAGTCTACATTATTAAAAATGATATGTGATATTTTAGAACCAACACAAGGTAAAATTACTATCGCTGAAAATACAATAATAGGAGCCTTGATTGAAAATCCAGGATATATCGAATTAGAATCAATGAAATTTAATTTAAAATATCTAGCCTCCTTAACACGACGTTATGATGAAGATAAAATAGGAAAGCTATGTGAGTATTTTGAATTGGATATTAATGATAAGTCTTCCATGAAAACATATTCAGTTGGAATGAGGCAAAAGGTTGGTATAATACAAGCAATTATGGAGGATCAAAATTTGATTTTATTTGATGAGCCAACAAGAGGGTTAGATACAGATAGTATAAATAAATTTCAAAAAATTGTCAAAGAACTAGTGCTATCCGGAAAATCAGTAGTTATTGCGTCACATGATATGATGGAAGAATTAAATTTTAGTGTTATTTATAAATTAGAAAATGGTGTTTTATATAAAGAATGAAGCATATTAAATACATAATCATGTTAGTTTGCGCAAATGTACTCTTAGGGTTTTTTGTCACAGATCCACAAGATTATTTTATGACAAAATATATTTTTTCAAATAAAATTTTTTTACAAATGATTTCTATACTTATATCATATTTAAATGTTATGTATATTTATCATTTTATCATAGAGTATGCATACGTAGAATTATTGTCAAAAGTGAGAATTGGAAAAAGAATATATTCTATTTATTTTGGCTGGGTTATTATTTCTGCAATTATATATTTAATAATTAATTTGTTAATGGATATTTTGATGCTGCCTATTTCTCATGTTTATATTGTTTATATATTAGTTAATATAGCTATGCTTATCGTCTTTTCTTTTTCTTCGTTGTTAATAAAAAAGATAGATATTTCGATTTTTGTTACATTTTTATTATATATTTCGTTTCGAATATTTTTATTTTTTATTATTTCATAGATCATCTGAGTCACTTGTTGATTATTTCACGCGTTATGCACCACCGATACATAGTTTAAGCACTATTTTATAATATTTAATTCACATGTAAACACCATTAACACGCACGATTGGACCCACTTTTGTTATCATGGTATTGAGAGTAACAGACTCTCATCACTATAGCGAAAGGAGGGCCTTTTATTATGCCAAAAAAAAGTTTCTGTCAAACCTATTTTTGAATTACGTGCAGCTGGTATTTTAATGTGTAAAATAATCAATATACGTACAGTTAAAGTTTTAAATTTAAGTGTTATAGGATTGTATTAAACAAAATAATCGTAATATGTATATAAAATTATCTGTATAGTATTTAGTGAAATTTTGTACTTGATCTACAAATAATTTGATATATAAAATAGCAAATGCAAATTATTTGAAAAAATGTGTGAAAAATAATAAGTTTAATTTTTTGATTAGTCTATTCATATATTATAGAGTCATTCTATTAAAAAGAGGTTTTTCAGAATAGATGATTTATTATATCAGAGCACCACCTCCAATGATTTAAAGAAATTTAAATTATTGGAGGTATATAATGTATAAAGTTAATGACTATGAAAAAGAAGATTTTAAAAGAATAACAAACAAGGATGGATTAAATACATATTTTATAAAAGTTAATCGAATATATGTAGAAGTAGATAAAGAAATATATTTAACTTGTCTTAGAAGTTACATGAAAATAAAGTATAACAAAGAAAGAGAAGTAGCAAATTCAGTCCAGTATTATTCGGACATGGATTTAGCTACTTCTTTTATTTTTTGCAAAAATAAGAAGTTTGATTTTGTTCATCAAATATATGTAAGTGATTTAGCAAAAAAAGCTGTTCAAGAGATTTATCAATTACCTGATCAATATAAAAATATAGCAATCTGTATTTTTTTAAAGGAAATGACAATCTCAGAAACGGCGAATGAATTGAATATCCCTGTTTCTACAGTAGGAAAAAGAAAGATAAAAATACAACAAATTTTAAAAAATAAATTAAAAAAGTGAGAAAAATTCATTTTGTTTCTTATGTAAAGGGTGAAGGGATATTTCCCTGAAGGAGGAAACAAAATGGAAACATCAAAAGTATTTATTTATTGTCGAGTGCTATCTGAGGAAGCAAAGTCTTTACTTGAGTATCAGGAGGATGTATTAAGAGAATATGCAGATATGCTTGATATTGAAGTTTTTGCAGTTGCTAGAGAAATAGGGAGTGGTAAACACTTTGGCAGCAGAGGTATGGAAAAATTAATATATTATGTTGTCAATGAGAAGGTAAACATTATTTTTGTTTATGATAAAACAAGAATCTGTATTTATGATGAATTATTTGCTGAATTTAAGATGCTTTGTGATAAGCATGATGTATTGATTGTCACAATGGATGAGTTAAAACTTTTATATGATAAAAATTTGTTTTTAGGTCATGATGAGTAGTCATGACTTTTTTTTAAGCAGAGGACCACCATTTTTCTTTTTGATTTGAATATTGAGGAGGGAAAAATATGGTCTATAATCATGCAAAAGAAGAAAGTCAATGGAAGAAATGGAAAGAACAGGAAGAAAGATTATTACGTTCATTAAATGTAGATGAAGATATTATTATGGAATTAAGAAAATATGATTGGAATGCCTTTAAATTAGAGCGTAGAATTAGAGAAAAACAAAATTTGACAGACAATATATTTTTTTATAATTTGCCATATTATGATAAAAAAGAAATTTGTAGTGTTGAAGATTTGTTAAATGATATTGAAGATGAGTCGTTACTTCATTATCTATACCAAACGGATAAAACAACTTTAACCATTATTCTTCTTAAAATTTTGGGATATTCTACGAAAGATATATCTGAAATTTTAAAGATAAAATCATCTACAATATATATGAAGATACATCGTTTGAAAAATAAATTAAAAAACATGTAAGAAAATGAGTGCTTTCATCGGCTATATAAGTGAAGGGGTTAAAACCTCTTGAAAGCACATTGAAAACTGAATAACAATGCTGATAACGTTACTTACATATAAGCCCAATCATAAATACGCCATGATCATTGAAATAATGGGAGCGACTTCTATTTGATGATAATCATAATTTGCAACTATGAGGCGATGATTATGTAAGAATATAATGATACACATAATGAGTCATAGTCCGAGCAATTCGATTGTCGCAGACAAGACATTATATAGGTGAAAATCCTATGGATTCCTTTATGTTGCCTTAAAGAATATAAAGATTCGTGGAACTGTACATGCAAAGCAGTCTATCAGTGTTGTCAAAAACATATATAAATAAAACTAAAAGTTATCTATCATTTATCATAAGATAAATCCAAAATCAGATAACTTTTAGGATACATAATGAAAAGTAAAGGTGAGGAATATATGATTTTTCATGTTGAAAGAGGAGAAATTTATTTAGCTAATTTAGATCCGGTTGTAGGGAGTGAGCAAGGAGGAGTTAGACCAGTATTAATATTACAAAATAATGTTGGTAATTTTTATAGTGATACAACAATTATTGCATCTATGACATCATTACTAAAACATAAAAAACAGATACCTACACATTTTGTTGTTCTTGCTAGAGATGAATTGATACGAGATTCTATTGTCCTTTTAGAACAAATCAGAACCATTAGTAAATTAAGACTCATAAAAAAGATAGGTCAATTATCAATTGAAGAAATGAATGCATTGAATAAATGCTTATTTGTGAGTATGGGGATAAACATGCCATGAGTTATCAGTTTAAAATATCGTCATCCATTATGTAGGTATTTTTTTACATAATCAAAATATGTTTTATGTAGGGAGGTGTTTTCATGCCAAAAAAACGAGTAAGAAATTATACTATTAAATATAATTTTTCTATGGGTAAAGATGACATGAAGAAAATAATGGAAGATAGTTTTATAAAATATTTTAATCATAAGCAACAGAATCACACATTTAATCAATGAAAGTTAAATAATATGATAATAATGAAATCAGGTCTATTATATTTTTGTAGAAGTAAGATAAAAATAAAGATGATTAATGAGCATGGAAATGATATAATGGAAAAGAGAGGGTGATAAGCATGGGAATTTATTTAAATCCGACTAATCAAAATTTTTATGAAGCAGTTAATAAGGAAATATATGTTGACAAGTCATTGCTTATTCAACATATTGAATATTTAAGAAATAAGGTCAATAAATATATTTGTGTATCAAGACCTAGACGTTTTGGGAAAAGTACAGATGCTAATATGCTTGTTGCTTATTATTCTAAAGGTTGTGATTCTCATCATATTTTTGATTCACTCAAAATCAGTCAGACTGATCATTATTTAGAACATCTTAATCAACATCATGTCATTCATATCAATATGCAAAGCTTTTTAAGTAATACGCACAATATTGATAAAATGATACAATTACTAACAATGAGAATTTTAAATGAGCTCAAACAGGAATATTCAATCACTTTCTTTGATGAAACAAATCTTTCGTTATCTTTGGAAGATATATATGCATTCACAAAGAATCAATTTATTTTTGTCATAGATGAATGGGATTGTATCTTTAGAGAATATAAACAGGATAAAGAGGCACAGAAACAGTATTTAGATTTCTTAAGAAACCTATTGAAAGATAAGCCGTATGTAGAACTCGCTTATATGACAGGCATACTGCCTATTAAGAAATACGGAACACATAGTGCTTTGAATATGTTTGAAGAAATTTCTATGATTGATCCAGGATTATTATCTGAATTTATGGGATTTACCGAAACTGAAGTGCAAAATCTTTGTGTTCAATATAACATCAGTTATGATGAAATGAAGCAGTGGTATGATGGGTATCACATGACAAATGATATTTCAACTTTTTCTCCCCGTTCGGTTGTTTCTTCAATAGTCAGAAAACAATTTGGAAACTATTGGACATCAACGGAAACCTATGAAGCCCTACAGGTTTATATAGATATGAATTTTGATGATTTAAAGGATAATATCGTTCAACTATTATCAGGAGAGAGTATAGATGTTAATACAAGCAAATTCCAAAATGATATGACAACATTCAAATCAAAGGACGATGTCTTGACACTTTTGATTCATCTTGGTTATTTAGGATATAATAGTTCAAATCATACCTGCTATATTCCTAACAAGGAAGTATCAACGAGTTTTATTGATTCTATAGAAGATTCAAACTGGGAAGAAACGACAAAAGCCTTATTAAATAGCCGTGAACTTTTAGAAGCAACATGGAGAAAAGATGAAGAAGCTGTCGCAAGATATATTGAAGAAGCACATTTAAACACATCAATACTGACTTACAATGATGAAAATGCATTGTCATATACACTTGCTTTAGCATATATCTATGCTAGAAATCATTATACAATGATAAGAGAAATGCCAACAGGCGAAGGGTTTGCAGATGTTGTTTTGATTCCATATCGTGATAAACCAGCTATGATTATAGAGCTGAAATGGAATCAAGAAGTCAAGACAGCGATAGATCAGATTAAAGAGAAAAAATATCCAAAAGGATTAGAGAAATATAAAGATAACTTACTGATTGTCGGAATCAGTTATGATAAGAAAACAAAGAAACATACATGTCATATAGAGGAAATAGGAAAGGAACACTCAAAATAAGTGTTTCTTTTTTAGCTTATTCTTTTGTGAACTTTCATAGAATAGAAAAAGAAATAGGAAAAGATAAGCATTCATCGCACATTATGAAAGAGAAAAGGTGTTTGTTATAATCTTGGTGATGAACGTTTATTTTTAACAATTTAAGGAGGAATGATTGGTAAAACTATGAATACTTTAAAGTCAAATTATTCTGGATATTTAGTTGGTGCATATGAAAGATTATCAAAAGAAGATGACAGAGGAGATGAGAGTTCATCTATTGAAAGTCAGAAAATAATTATTGAATCATTTGCAAAATTTAATGATTTGAAAATTATAAGACATTATAGTGATGATGGATTTACAGGTTCAAATTTTAATAGACCGGGCTTTGAAGAACTAAAGAAAGATATAGAAGAAGGTCTTATCAATTGTGTTATTGTTAAAGATTTATCTCGTTTGGGGAGAGAACTTTATGAAACTGGGAGTTATATAGAAGAATATTTTCTTTCTAAGCAAGTGAGATTTATTGCGATTAATGATGGTTATGATTCTGATGTAGGAGATTCTATGTTAGGAATCCGATTAAGCGTTAATGATTTATATTTGAGAGATACTTCTAAAAAAATAAGGACGACATTTGATGCAAAAAGAAAAAGAGGAGATTATATAGGAACTTATGCTAAATATGGATACATGAAAGATCCTAACAATCCTAAACATCTTATTCCTGATTCAAATGTTTCTAACATTGTTGTTCAAATATTTGAATGGTTAGCTGAAGGTGTTGGAACAAGTACAATTGCACATAGACTTACTGCTATGAATATTCCAATTCCTTCAATTTATAAAAAAGAGAATAGAACAAATTGTCAAAAAAGTTTAAATGAAGGTAATGGAATATGGCGTCCTCAAACTGTTAAAGCTATTGGTAGTGATCAAATGTATTTAGGGCACATGGTTCAAGGAAGATGGAAAAAATTAAGTTATAATTCAAAAAAACTTATTGAATTGCCAGAATCACAATGGATTATTGTGAAAAACACACATGAACCTCTTGTAAGTCAAGAACTTTTTGATAAAGCACAAGTTACATTAAATAAGTCAAAAAAATATCGTGCAAAAAAAGAAAAAAAGTATTTGTTTCAAGGACTATTGAAGTGTAAAGAATGTGGACACAATATTAGTATCTATAGAAAGAAAATAAAAACTGGATATTCTTTATCAACTGAGTGTAATTATTATTCTAAATATAGTAAATACGGACTTTGTTGTAGTCATCGCATTAATTATGACTTGTTTGAAGAAGATATGTTACATTTTTTAAAAGAGATAGGTAAAAGATTCATGGAAAAATATGATGATCAAAAACTATTGGAGAATTCTTTACGAACAAAACGAAAAGATGAAGAAGAAATTCAAAGAAAACTTCAGTATATTGATAAAGAATTGGAAAAAAATCAGAATATTTTAAGTCATTTGTATGAGGATAGATTAAATGATGTGATCAGTGTTAGACAATATTCTTTAATGGCAAAGAAATATGATAATGTTCTAGAATCTTTAGAAAAACAGCAGGAAGAATTGAAAGAAAAGCTAAAAAAATCAAATGATAATCATCACTCCAATGAAATTAAAGAATGTAAAGAATTAATTGAACAATTTATGCAATTTGAGATGCCTACCAATGAATTGATGTATCAGCTTATTGATAAAATAGAGATAGATAAAGATAAAAATATTGAAGTCTTTTTTCGAGTTGATATAGGGAAATATTTAGATTTTGAAACAAAAAATGAGTATGAAAATTGATTAAAAATAAAACGTATTGATAAGTATCGTAATTGAAATGTCACAGGTGTAACCTTACCATTAATGTCCTATGGTGGCACAAGTTTGGTTATTACATTAATGAGTATAGGAATTTTAATTAATATCTCGAAATCTTGTCGGGATGTGTTATAATGAGAACTAGGAGTGGTGAGAGATGAAAATAATTGTGAGTGCAGGGGGAACAGGTGGACATTTGTATCCTGCTTTAGCCCTTGTTGAATATATAAAAACACAAGATCAAGATGCAGAATTTTTGTTTGTTGGAACAACAGATCGTTTAGAATCACAGGTTGTTCCACAATTAGGTTATGAATATCGTGGATTAGCTGTTAAAGGATTAGTAGGAAATCCAATTCAAAAATTAAAAAATGCTTTCATTTTTATCAAATCTTTAAAAAAGTCAAAACAGATTTTAAAAGAATTTCAACCGGATATTGTGATTGGTTTTGGTGGTTATCCAAGTGCTTCCATTGTCATGGCGGCATCCCAACTTAAAATTCCAACAATGATTCATGAACAGAATTCAATTATTGGGTTAACAAATAAAGTTTTAATAAAAAAAGTGAATAAGATTGTATGTTGTTATGAAAAAGCGTATAATGAATTCCCAAGTAATAAAACTGTTTTATTGGGGAATCCTCGAGCAAGTGTTGTTGCTCATCAAAAACTGAAAGATATTCATGATCTTTATCAGATTCCCCCTCATCGTCAGACAGTTGTGATTGTGATGGGAAGCTTGGGATCATCATCTGTTAATCGTGTGATGAAAGAAGCATTACGTCAAATGCAATATGATGATTATGATGTGATTTATGTCACTGGAAAAAATTATTATGATGAGATGAAAAATGAATTAGGTGATCTTCAAGATTCTATTCATCTTGTTAGTTATATTGATGATATGCCTAGTCTAATTTCCAGCTGTGATATTATTGTATCACGTGCTGGAGCAACAACTTTAGCTGAAATTACAGCTTTAGGTGCGGCTTCTATTATTATTCCAAGTCCTTATGTCGTTAAAAATCATCAGGAATATAATGCTATGGAATTAGTGAATGCGAAAGCGGCACGTATGATTTTAGAAAAAGACCTCAGTGCCGAAAGATTTGTAAAAGAGGTTAGAGAATTATTAAAAGATCAGGCATTATTGCAATCATTCAAGGCTCATGCATGTCAATTAGGAAAACCACATGCTTGTGAAGATATATATCAAGAAATTTTGAAAACACTAGAAAGGAAATAAGCATGGATTTTGAAAATATATTTTATGATTTAGTTGATTTACAGTTGGGTGAAATTTTAGAAAATGAACCTTTATATAAACATACAACATTTAAAGTAGGAGGTCCTGCCAGATTATTTATTTATATTGAAAATATTGAAGCGTTAAAAAGAGGAATACAATATTGCCGTGAACACCAGGTTAAACATATGGTCATTGGTAGAGGATCAGATTTGTTGTTTTCTGATAAAGAATATGAAGGGGTTATCTTTTCATTAAAGAATTTAAATAAAGTCCATTTTAATGGTGTGGAAATACGAGCTCAAGCAGGAGTCAGTATGATTTATCTGGCATATGAAGCTGCTAAAGTGGGACTATCAGGTTTTGAATTTATGGGTGGTATTCCAGGAACGATTGGTGGAGGCGTTTATATGAATGCTGGGGCTTACAAGTATTGTATAAGTGATGTTTTTACATCGGCTTTGATATTGAATGAAAAAGGTGAGCTTATGACATTAAATCGTGAGCAGATGCAATTTAATTATCGTCAGTCCATCTTACAAAAACATAAAGATTGGGTATTGATAGAAGCAACTTTTACGATGACATCACGTGATCCTAAAGATATTATGCAGGTTTTAGATAAACGTAAAGAAAAACGTATGGCAACACAGCCTTGGAATTTTGCCAGTGCTGGAAGTATTTTTAGAAATCCTGATGAAAAACCTGCTTGGCAGTATATTGATGAATGCCAGTTAAGAGGCTATGAAATTGGTGGAGCACAGGTTTCACCTAAACATTCTAATTTTATTGTGAATAATGGCTATGCCAGTGCCAAAGATATATTGGATTTGATTTTATTGGTTGAAAAAACGGTATTTAATCGTTTCGGTGTGGAACTGGAAAAAGAGGTTATTTTAATTAATTGGGAGTAGGTGAAAGATATGGCTAAAGAACAATACTATTTTAATGAACATGATGAAAATCAGACTCAGCTTTTAAGAAAAAATAGAAAGAAGAAAAAATTAAAACGTAAAATTAAAATTGTTATTGTTCTTTTGTTGTTGTTGCTGGTTGCAGGATATTTTATAAGTGATTATTCCCGTGTGCAAACTATTGTGATTGAAGGACAGCAGGAAGTTTCAAAAGAAGAAATTTTGGATACCATTTCTGTTCATAAAGGAGATGTGCTTTTGTTTGTCAATACAGGTCATGTTGAAGATGAAATTTCACAATTACCATTTATTAAAAAGGTGAGAGTTACCAAATCGTTACTAGGGTCCGTCCGTATTGAAATAGAGGAGGCTCAAAAGGTCGCTTATTGTGTTATTGGTAAAAAGACATATGTTATTGATGAATTGGGTAATGTCAGTGAAACGAAAGATCAAGATTTAATTACCTCGTTGCAGGCAACACCACGTATAACGCAATTTAAAGATTTAAAATTATTAAAGCAGTTTGCTAAAGAATACGTAAAGATTCCAGAAATTGTTAAAAGTCAGACGAGTGATATTTTGTATGATCCTCAAAAAGCTGATGAAACACGTTTGAAATTTATTATGGATGATGGAAAAATCTTATATTTACGTATTGAGGATATGGCTGATCAACTCAATAATAGATATGATTATGTGGCAAATAAAGAAGCATTTAAAAATAAATGTGTCTTTAGTTTTGAGGGAAATTATGTTTATATGAAAGATTGTGAATAATGCATTTTTAAAATGCATTATTTTTTGTCTTGATGAGTTCTTTTTCGTCATTTATATATTTTCTTATGATTAAAATTATGCTACAATAGTAAAGAAGTATTTTTTTGAAGGAGAAGCGTATATGAAGAATATCTATGCTGTATTAGATATAGGAAGTGCAACGGTTAAATTGCTTGTTGGTGAGGTTGTAAGTGCAAATATTAATGTGCTTTTTGCCAAGAAAATCACTAGTCATGGAATTCGTAAAGGTCAAATTGAAAACATGCCTGTTGTTGTCAGTGAAATTAAACAGCTTATTGATGAAGCATCAAAATCTCTGGGAGCAATGATTTCAAAAGTGGCTTTATGTATACCGTCTTTTCATGCCCATATCTATCAAAGTGATGGGATTACAAAAGTTAATTCTCCTTTGGATCAAATTACAAGTGAGGACATTGTTCGTGCTTTAAAACTTTCCAAACGTTTTGCTTTAAAAGAAGATGAGGAAATTATTTCTGTCATTCCAGCAATGTTTTATTTGGATACGAAATCAATGAAAGATATTCCAATTGGTGAAAAATCAGCATCATTGAAAGTGGAATCATTAGTTATTACTTCAAGAAAGAAGTTATTATATGGTTATATTAACGCTGTTGAAAAAGCTGGAGTGGAAGTTTTAGATATTACAATTAATGCTTATGCTTGTGCAAAGGAAGCATTTGATGATGTTTATCTTCAAGAAGGGGCAATTTTAATTGATGTTGGATATCGTAATTCAACGATTGCTTTTTTTGAAGATGGTTATTTAAAATATATTGCACAGGCTCATGTGGGTGGTTATGATTTGACAAGAAAAATAGCAACATCATGGCAAATTCCTATGGATAAGGCAGAATTATATAAGGTGAAATATGGAACATGTGATCTTCGTATTGGAGATGAAGATGTTATACATACAACAAGTCAAAATGATGTGGAAAAGCATTTTACTCAAAAAGATTTGGCGCATGTCTTATCTGAAGGTGTTCAGGAGATTATGGAAGTCATTAAGACAAAAATAGAAGTCATTAATGACGGTAGAAGTTATGAAACAGTGATTGTTGGTGGCGGGGGAGAATTACCGGCTATTGATGAGGTTGCAACACAAGTTTTAAATAGTGCTGTCAGAACCTATCGTCCTGATACCATTGGAGCACGTGATATGTCATTTGTTTCTTGTCTTGGTATGATGTATTATCTGAATGATCGTTTGAAAATTTTTGGACAAATAGATTCGTCACTCGTTTTGCCAGATATTTCTAATACGATGAGTATTCGTTTTAAAGGATTAACGAAAACAAAGACTGCTTATAGTTCAGATACAAAGAAAAAGGGAAAATTGACGAAAGTAATTGAAAATTTATTTAGTGAAGAAGATTAATATAAAAGTGAGGATAGAAATATGGATGGGAATTTAGATTTTGTTCAAGTTGCGAAAATTAAAGTCATTGGTGTTGGTGGTGGTGGCTGCAATGCAGTTGCAAGAATGGCAAAAGATGGAGTCAAAGGTGTTGATTTCTATGTAGCTAATACTGATGCTCAAATTTTAAAAGGGATTGATATTGAAAATAAGATTGTTTTAGGTAAAGAATTGACTCATGGTTTAGGGGCAGGTGGTAATCCAGAAGTTGGACGTAAGGCTGCTTTAGAAACGGAAGAAGAAATTAAAACAGCTTTATCTGGAGCTAATATGGTTTTCATTGCTGCTGGAATGGGAGGCGGAACAGGAACGGGAGCGGCACCTGTTGTTGCGAAAATTTCACGTGAATTAGGTGCTTTAACGGTTGGAGTTGTTACATCGCCTTTTACTTTTGAGGGACCTAAAGTTTTAAGACAGGCTAAAAGTGGTTTGGCTGAATTAAGAGAAAATGTGGATTCTATTATTGTTGTTTCTAATGATCGTCTATTAGAAGCTATTGGGCGTAAACCAATGGGTGAAGCATTTAGAGAAGCAGACAATGTATTAAGACAAGGGGTACAGACAATTACTGATTTGATTGCTATTCCTGCTTTTATTAATCTTGATTTTGCTGATGTTTCATCAGTTATGAAAGATCGTGGTTCTGCACTTATTGGTATTGGTATGAGTGATGGTGAAAATAAAGCAGAAGAAGCGGCTATGAGAGCTATTTCATCACCATTATTAGATGTGTCTATTGCAGGTGCAAAAGATGCAATTGTTAATGTTACTGGTGGAACAAATATTACTTTATATGATGCAAATACGGCTCTTGCAACAATTAGAGAAGCGGTAGGTAATGATGTCAATACTGTTTTAGGTGTTGCTATTAATGAACAATTAGATGATCAAGTTATTGTAACTGTTATTGCGACTGGATTTGAAGATGAAGAAGAACCAGCACCAGTTAAACAAAGCTCATCATTTGAATCCGTTGTGAAACCATCAATGTATGAAGATGATGACGATGATGATGTACCAGCATTTTTAAGAAATAGAAAATTATAAGCTAACAGATGTGTTAGCTTTTCTTTATTTGGAGGTTAAGATGAAAAAAATAGGTTTTATTGGTTTTGGTAATATGGCAGGAGCTATTGCACAAGGTATCATTCAATCTGGTTTTTTAAAACCATATGATTGTATAGGATATGATATTGATATAAAGATGATTCAAAAAATGAATATGATGGGTATTGAAACGGCTAGGGATATCGCTCAGATTATCAATCAAAGTGCGTTTGTATTTGTAGGTGTTAAACCACAGGTTGTTGAATCGATTTTAATTCCTTATAAGGAACAGTTGAAGGAAAAAGCACTGATTTCCATTGTTTTAGGTTATGATTTTGAAAAATATCAGCAATTATTGGATGATTCAACAAGACATATTTTTGTTATGCCAAATACGCCGGTACAAGTAGAGCAAGGGATGTCGTTGATTGAAGAACGTCATTCACTTAAAAAAGAAGAATTTGAATTCGTAAGAAAAATGTTTGAAGCAATTGGCTGTGTTGAAGTTGTACCGTCACATTTGATGGCAACAGCAGGAACATTAAGTGGTTGTGGACCAGCGTTTGTTTATATGATGATTGAAGCATTAGCTGATGGTGCAGTTAAAGAGGGTGTGCCAAGAGCATTAGCTTATCAGTTGGCATCACAGACTTTGGCAGGGGCAGCGATAATGCAACAAAAAACACAACAGCATCCCGGTGTTTTAAAAGATCAAGTTTGTTCGCCTGGTGGTTCAACAATCTGTGGTGTTGAAGCTTTAGAAAAAGGACAATTACGTGCAACATTAATATCTGCAATAAGTGCTGCTGTTCATTATAAAAAGTAAAAGAATCTATTTGTAAAGGATATTTGTTTGAAATAGATATCCTTTTTTAAAAAAATAACAAAAAAACATTGATAAAATCAATAAAAAATAGAATTTTTAAAAAAAGAGGGATAAAAAAACGAAAAAAATGAAAAAAAGGGTTGCAAAGGGGAGGAATAGATGATATTATAGATGAGCACTCGACGAGAGGGCACAGGGACATTGAAAACTGAACAGTAAACACGTCAATAAAGATAGGAAAAAAGAAAGAGTCAAGAAGACATGAAATTGTCTGAAGATAGAAAAGGACAATGGAGAGTTTGATCCTGGCTCAGGATGAACGCTGGCGGCGTGCCTAATACATGCAAGTCGGACGCAATGCTTCGGCATTGAGTGGCGAACGGGTGAGTAAGACATAAGCAACCTGCCCCTGTGAGGGGGATAACTGCTGGAAACGGCAGCTAAGACCGCATAGGCATAGAGGACGCATGTCGACTATGTTAAATATCCCACGGGATAGCACAGGGATGGGCTTATGACGCATTAGCCAGCTGGTGAGGTAACGGCTCACCAGGGCGACGATGCGTAGCCGGCCTGAGAGGGTGGACGGCCACACTGGGACTGAGACACGGCCCAGACTCCTACGGAGGCAGCAGTAGGGAATTTTCGGCAATGGGCGAAAGCCTGACCGAGCAACGCCGCGTGAAGGAAGAAGTCATTCGTGATGTAAACTTCTGTTATGAAGGAAGAACGGCAGATGGAGGGAATGCCATGTGCGTGACGGTACTTCATGAGGAAGCCACGGCTAACTACGTGCCAGCAGCCGCGGTAATACGTAGGTGGCGAGCGTTATCCGGAATCATTGGGCGTAAAGAGGGAGCAGGCGGCAGTGCAGGTCTGCGGTGAAAGACCGGAGCTAAACTTCGGTAAGCCGTGGAAACCGCACAGCTAGAGAGCATCAGAGGATCGCGGAATTCCATGTGTAGCGGTGAAATGCGTAGATATATGGAGGAACACCAGTGGCGAAGGCGGCGGTCTGGGGTGCAGCTGACGCTCAGTCCCGAAAGCGTGGGGAGCAAATAGGATTAGATACCCTAGTAGTCCACGCCGTAAACGATGAGTGCTAAGTGTTGGGGGTCAGACCTCAGTGCTGGAGTTAACGCAATAAGCACTCCGCCTGAGTAGTACGTTCGCAAGAATGAAACTCAAAGGAATTGACGGGGGCCCGCACAAGCGGTGGAGCATGTGGTTTAATTCGAAGCAACGCGAAGAACCTTACCAGGTCTTGACATGGAGATAAAGGCCCTGGAGACAGGGAGATAGATATATCTCACACAGGTGGTGCATGGTTGTCGTCAGCTCGTGTCGTGAGATGTTGGGTTAAGTCCCGCAACGAGCGCAACCCCTGTTGCCAGTTGCCAGCATTAGGTTGGGGACTCTGGCGAGACTGCCTCTGCAAGGAGGAGGAAGGCGGGGATGACGTCAAATCATCATGCCCCTTATGACCTGGGCTACACACGTGCTACAATGGACGGATCAGAGGGAGGCGAAGCCGCGAGGTGGAGCGAAACCCAGAAACCCGTTCACAGTTCGGACTGCAGTCTGCAACTCGACTGCACGAAGCTGGAATCGCTAGTAATCGCGAATCAGCATGTCGCGGTGAATACGTTCTCGGGCCTTGTACACACCGCCCGTCACACCATGAGAGTTGGTAACACCCGAAGCCGGTGGCCCAACCGCAAGGAGGGAGCTGTCTAAGGTGGGACTGATGATTGGGGTGAAGTCGTAACAAGGTATCCCTACGGGAACGTGGGGATGGATCACCTCCTTTCTAGGGAGAAGAGAAGATGTGGATACTGTTTGGTTTTGAGTGTATCTGGAAAGATGCATTCAAGGCAGGAACATTGAAAACTGAACAGCAAACTTTCTACAAGAAAGCGAAGAAACGAAAGATGAAAGAGATCAGGAAGAAGGTCGAAATCATCTAGTTGCAAACTAAGAAAGCACGAAAAGAGAACACTTTAGGTTAAGCGAAGAAGAGCGTATGGCGGATGCCTGGCCACCAGGAGGCGAAGAAGGACGCAGCAAACGGCGAAACGCGACGGCGAGCAGTAAGCATGCAAAGACCCGTCGATGTCCGAATGGGGGAACCCGTCATCCATGAGGATGACATCGATGAAGAATCGAGGCGATACGCAGGGAACTGAAACATCTCAGTACCTGCAGGAAAGGAAAGTAAGAACGATTCCGTAAGTAGTGGCGAGCGAAAGCGGAGGAGCCCAAACCATCGTATGATGGGGTTATAGGGGTGCCGATAAAGCCTATTTGACATGACAGGAGAAGCGCAGGGGAAGGCGCAGCGAAGAGGGTGAAACTCCCGTATCCGAAGTCGTGGAGGAAGGCGAGGCAGGCCCTGAGTCGGGACACGAGGAATCCTGACGGAAGGATCGAGGACCATCTCGAAAGGCTAAATACTCCCTGGTGAGCGATAGTGGACCAGTACCGTGAGGGAAAGGTGAAAAGAACCCCGGGAGGGGAGTGAAAGAGAACCTGAAACCATATGCTTACAAGAAGTCAGAGCCCGTTAATGGGTGATGGCGTGCCTTTGTAGAATGAGCCGGCGAGTTATGATGTGGAGCGAGGTTAAGCAGGGGATGCGGAGCCGAAGCGAAAGCGAGTCTGAAGAGGGCGAAAGTTGCATGTCATAGACCCGAAACCGGGTGATCTAGCCATGATCAGGTTGAAGTCGGGGTAAGACCCGATGGAGGACCGAACCGACCCCCGTTGAAACGTTGGCGGATGAATTGTGGCTAGGGGTGAAATTCCAAACGAACCCGGAGATAGCTGGTTCTCCCCGAAATAGCTTTAGGGCTAGCGTCGTCAGGAAGTCGCATGAAGGTAGAGCACTGAATATGTGATGGCCTCATCTCGAGGTACTGAGCATAATCAAACTCCGAATGTCATGAAGACATGGACGGCAGTCAGACCATGGGTGATAAGGTCCATGGTCAAGAGGGAAACAGCCCAGACCATCAGCTAAGGTCCCCAAATACATGCTAAGTGGAAAAGGATGTGGAGATGTACAGACAACCAGGAGGTTGGCTCAGAAGCAGCCATCCTTGAAAGAGTGCGTAACAGCTCACTGGTCGAATGACTCTGCGCCGAAAATTTACCGGGGCTAAGCATGATACCGAAGCTATGGATTTACGATGTAAATGGTAGGGGAGCGTTCCAGACAGCGAAGAAGCGATACCGGAAGGAGTCGTGGAGCGTGTGGAAGAGAGAATGCCGGTGTGAGTAGCGGCACGTGGGTGAGAATCCCACGCACCGGAGACCCAAGGTTTCCAGAGGAAGGTTCGTCCGCTCTGGGTAAGTCGGGACCTAAGGCGAGGCCGAAAGGCGTAGTCGATGGACAACGGGTGGAGAATCCCGTACCGGAGTGCAGGCGAGGGAGTGACGGAGAAGGCTAGGACAACCAGCTGACGGAAAAGCTGGAGCAAGCGAGGTAGGGGTCATCCAGGCAAATCCGGATGGCATAACCCGAAGGCGTGAAGCGGATGGAACATTGCGATAAGTACAGAAGAGTCTGAAGCCAGCTTCCAAGAAAAGCTTCTAGCATAACTGCATTCTGCCCGTACCGAAAATGGACACACATGGGTAAGGAGAGAATCCTAAGGTGAGCGAGAGAACTATAGCTAAGGAACTCTGCAAAATGACTCCGTAACTTAGGGAGAAGGAGTGCTCAGTGGAAGCTGAGCCGCAGTGAAACGGCCCAAGCGACTGTTTACCAAAAACACAGCTCTCTGCGAAGACGCAAGTCGAAGTATAGGGGGTGACGCCTGCCCGGTGCTGGAAGGTTAAGGGGAGTGGTCAGCGAAAGCGAAGCCATGAACCGAAGCCCCAGTAAACGGCGGCCGTAACTATAACGGTCCTAAGGTAGCGAAATTCCTTGTCAGGTAAGTTCTGACCCGCACGAAAGGCGTAACGATTTGGGCGCTGTCTCGGCTGTAGACTCGGTGAAGTCTTAGTACCTGTGAAGATGCAGGTTACCCGCGACTAGACGGGAAGACCCCATGGAGCTTTACTGTAGCCTGATATTGGACTCTGATGCATGATGTACAGGATAGGTAGGAGGCTGAGATACGGATACGCCAGTATTCGAGGAGCCGACGTTGGGATACTACCCTTGATGCATTGGAGTTCTAACCGGGCCTCATGGAACTGAGGACGGGACAGTGTCAGGTGGGCAGTTTGACTGGGGCGGTCGCCTCCCAAAGAGTAACGGAGGCGCCCAAAGATACCCTCAGCATGGATGGAAACCATGCGCAGAGTGCAAAGGCAGAAGGGTGTTTGACTGCGAGACAGACGAGTCGAGCAGGGACGAAAGTCGGGCTTAGCGATCCGGCGGCACCGCATGGAAGGGCCGTCGCTCAACGGATAAAAGCTACCCTGGGGATAACAGGCTGATCTCCCCCAAGAGTTCACATCGACGGGGAGGTTTGGCACCTCGATGTCGGCTCATCGCATCCTGGAGCTGAAGTCGGTTCCAAGGGTTGGGCTGTTCGCCCATTAAAGCGGTACGCGAGCTGGGTTCAGAACGTCGTGAGACAGTTCGGTCCCTATCTGTCGTGGGCGCAGGAAGTTTGAGGAGAGCTGCCCTCAGTACGAGAGGACCGGGGTGGACGGACCGATGGTGCACCAGTTGTCACGCCAGTGGCACAGCTGGGTAGCCAAGTCCGGAAGGGATAAACGCTGAAGGCATCTAAGCGTGAAGCCCCCTCCAAGATGAGACTTCCCATTCTTCGGAAGGAAGGTCCCTCCAAGACGAGGAGGTAGATAGGTCATGGGTGCAAGCATGGCGACATGCTGAGCTGAATGATACTAATAGACCGAGAGCTTAGCCATAAGAAGTGGGAGGAAGGAAGCTGTTCAGTTTTGAGCGTTCGTGCTCAGATGATCTGGTGGCGAAGGCATGATGGACACACCTGTAACCATGCCGAACACAGAAGTTAAGCATCATAGCGGCGAAGATAGTGGGCAACTGCGACAATAGCACGCTGCCAGTTCACATGACGGTCCAGTCTTCTTCTGGTTCCGTCCTTTTTTTATTCACTTCATTGCTCTTTTGTAGTAAAATGATTATAGGAAATCTCTACGTTATTCTATATTATTATAAAAGAGAAGGGAGGATTTAATAATTGCTTGCAATTATTAGCTAATATGTTAAATGGTAAAAAAAAATATATTTTAAATATCGCTATTATAGTCATTATTAGTGCAACAGTCGTTTGTTTATCTATTGGTAATCAGTGGAAGCAAGTAATCAATGCTTTTACTCATGCGAAAATATTATGGATTGTTTTAATGTCTATAGTTATGTTTTTATACTATATATTTGATGCTTTTTCCCTTCTCTATTTTGGACGAGCATACAAAAAAGATTATACTTATAAACAATCTTTTGTTAATGCTATTAGTGGTACTTTTTTTAATGGTATTACTCCTTTTGCCAGTGGGGGACAATTTGCTCAAGTATATATTTTTAATAAGCAAGGTATCGCACCTACATATTCTGCAAGTATCCTTTTAATGTGTTTTATCTGTTATCAAAGTGTACTTGTCATTTATACGGGTGTTGTGTTAATATTTAAATATCAGTATTTTATGAGTCAACCTGCTATTTTTAGCTTGGTTATGCTTGGCTTTTTGATTAATTTTATCGTGAT
Organism: Clostridium sp. C1; assembly: GCF_018223625.1. NCBI lineage: Bacteria > Bacillati > Bacillota > Clostridia > Eubacteriales > Clostridiaceae > Clostridium > Clostridium sp. C1. Next base: position 243,552 of record NZ_CP073631.1, read on the forward strand.
TGCAGCTCTATTTGGTGGAGCCAAATCACGTATTTTACAAAATTTTTTAACTCATACTGTATTAAAATTACTATATAAAGTCCATATAGTTAAAGACTATGAATCAACATGTTTTAAAGTTAAAAATTATTTAGCTGATTTTAGAGATCAATTAAAATTTTTACAAAAAAACAAACCTGTCTTGATTCGTTCATGTATATGTAATTTTATCAAATTAACAATTATATATAGTATGCCTTTCTTTGCTGCTAAAGCTCTTAATTTAAATGTCACAATGACAGATTTTTTGGATTTTATTGGATTGTGTTCATGTATATATCTTATTAATGCTTTTTTACCAATTCCCGGAGCAAGTGGAGGAAGTGAAGGTGTTTACCTTTTACTATTTAGTTTTTTAGGACCTGTTGGTGTTTCTTCATCAATGTTTTTATGGCGATTTATGTCATATTATATGGGTCTTATTATAGGTGCATTAGTCTTTTCATTAGATAAAGAAATTAATCGTACAAGATTGGAGTAATGATATGAATATAGCCTTGTTTAGTGACACATACTTACCAGATATTAATGGAGTTGCCACATCTACACACATTTTAAAAAAAGAATTAAAGAAGCATGGACATCATGTTCTGGTGGTGACAACAATATTACCACACAATAGTGATTATATAGATGAAGATCAAGATATTTTACGATTACCTGGTATTGATTTAAAAAAATTATATGGATATCGTGCATCTAATATATATTCATTTAAAGGTATGAAAGAATTAAAAGAATTTCAGCCAGATATTATTCATGTCCAGACAGAATTTGGTATTGGTATTTTTGGAAAAATTGCGGGTGAAATTTTAAATATTCCTGTATGTTATACGTATCATACGATGTGGGCTGATTATTCTCATTATATAACACCTGGCAATTTAAAAGCAGTTGACCAGGCTGCTAAAAAAATCATTGAAAAAATTTCTAAAATATATGGAAATAGTTGTTCTGAATTGATTGTTCCTTCTCAAAAAACGGCAGATGTGTTAAAAACATATGGCATCACCAATTCTATCCATGTTATTCCTACAGGATTAGAGTTAGAATCATTTTCAATTGAAAATAAGAATCAGAAACTTGTAGATGATATCCAAACACAATATCATCTACAAGATAAATTTGTTGTAATATTTTTAGGTCGTATTGCTCCTGAAAAGAGTATAGAGATTCTTATTGATGCAATGCAAGACATAGTCAAAATTAATCAAAAGATTTGTTTAATGATTGTAGGAGGAGGACCTCAATTAGAGGAATTGAAAACGATTGTTCAACAAAAAAAATTACAGGATTTTATCTTTTTTACAGGCCCAAAAGAAAGCATTTATGTACCCTCATTTTATCATGCTGCACAGTTATTTGTATCAGCTTCTATGACGGAAACACAGGGATTGACTTTTATAGAGGCAATGGCTAGTGGCTTGCCTGTTTTAGCACGTTATGATAAAAATCTGGATGGCGTTATTGTAAATGGGCAAAATGGTTATTTCTTTAAAAATCAAGAAGATTTGGTTCAAAAAATTATTCAGCTTTCTCAAAGTGATCTTCAACAACTTTCTTATCAAGCTAGAAATGATGCACAAAAATATAGCAGTGAAAATTTTTATCAAAAAATAATTCAGACATATGAATTGGCTTTATCAAAGCACCATTACTGTTATCAAGTTGTATCTATCACTCCTGAAAATAATCATCAATATACTGTCGCATTTCAATTTGACCATCATCAAATTTTGTTGACGCTTTCTGGACAAGTCATAGAACGTTATGGTTTATCAGTTGGTCAGGTTGTTGATAGAGAAGAATTAGATGCATTAAAAGATCAGGAGCAGGTTTCTAGAGCATATAAACTAGCTTTAAAATATTTGACGTATAAAGATTATACTTATGCGAAAATGCAAAAGAAGCTGATGGATAAAGGAGATTTTGATGATATTCAAGTTGAAATGACAATGGATTTATTAATGCAAAAGAATCTTATTGATGATGTTGAATATACACAGAGTTATTTTCAAAAAGCAACTCGATTAGGGATGGGAATAAATAAGATTATTCACCATCTTAAAAAAGAAGGTGTTTCGCCTTTTATTATTGATGAGTTTTTAGAGGAATACTCACAAGATTTGGAATATGATAAGGCGATAGAGTTAGTTCAAAAGCTTTATAATGAAAATACAAGTAGACCTCAATATGCTTTAATTCAAACCATCAGAAATAAATTATTTAATAAAGGTTTTTCACAAGATGTTGTAGAAAAAGCTATTGAGAATTTCGATTTTTCAATACCTAAAGAACACACTATGAATTTATTAACTAAAGAATATTATCGTGTTTATAATCGTTATAAAAATAGATATCAATCTCATATTTTAAAAAGTAAAATTATTACTTTTCTTGTCCAAAAAGGATATGAATATGATGATGTTTTAGAAATTATTGAACAATTATGGGAGGACACAAATGATTAAAATTAAAGATATGAAATGTGGAGATGATAATGTAGAATTTACAGCTATGATTTCACATATCACTTTAGGAAAGACAAATGGTGCACATAAAAGTAATTATTTAAGTATTGTTTTTCAAGATGAAACTGGGACAATTGATGCTAAATTATGGAATGCCAGTCAGGAACATATTGAATCATTAAAGGCAGGAGCTGTTGTCAGAGCAAAAGGTGATATTATTAAGTATAGTGATAATCGTCAGATGAAAATTATTTCTATAGATGATGTTTCATATCAGCACTCATTACAGTTGCAGTTTTTAGCAAAAGCACCAATGAATGATGAGATGATGATGAATGAATTGAAACAATATGTTCAGCGTATTTCTAATCCTAAGCTTTATGTTATTACAAAACATCTTATAGAACAAAACTTTGAAAAGATGAAGATTTATCCAGCTGCCAGCAAAAATCATCATGCTTTTACATCAGGGTTAGCTTATCACACATTATCTATGTTGAAAGTTGCTGATGCTTTGATGAGTGTTTATTCAGAATTGAATGCTGATTTATTATATGCAGGTATTTTACTTCATGATATTGGAAAAACAGTTGAATTGAGTGGACCTGTTGTTCCTAGCTATACTTTTGAAGGACAAATGCTTGGACATATTTCTATTGCTCAATCAATGGTTTATGCAGCTGCCAAAGAGTTGAATATTGAAGGTGAAGAAGTGACATTATTACAGCATATGATTTTATCTCATCATGGAAAAAATGAATTTGGTTCACCTGTTTTACCACAGATTAGAGAAGCAGAAATGTTGCATATGATTGATAATATGGATGCTAGAATGAATATGTTTGATAAAACATTGGAAACTCTGGAAGCAGGAGAAACATCTAAGAGAGTCTTTTCATTAGATAATAGAATGATATATAAACCTAAAATGTATGATTAAAAAGCTCTTATAAGTTCTGATAACTTATAAGAGCTTTTTTTGTGCAATGTGAAGATAGAAATCTTTCCACATTTCTTTAACATGTTCTTTAGAATAATATTGACTTATTTCATAAGATGCCTGTTGATATTGATGATAAAGGGATGAATCATTTTTTAAATTTTGTATGATTTGAGCAAAATCCTTATTATTATCTGCAACTAAATATTTATGGAAAAGAATGTCTTCATAAAGTTCTAAATCCCTTAATAAAAGAGGTTTTTGACTATTGATAGCTTCTAATATTGACATAGGAAAAAGCTCGTTATACGAAGGCATAAAAAGCATATCAGCCATATTATAAATATCATTCATGGATTCGCGAGGAATAATACCAATAAAGTGAACATTTTGAGGTGGATTTTCATACAACTGTTTTAATTCTTCATAACCATCTGTAATCTTTCCAAAAGAAAAACCTCCAGCCCAGACAAAAGTCATATCTGGTAACATTTTCGCTACCTCAATAAAATCTTTAACACCCTTACGTGTTTGTACTTGACCTACACCTAAAACAACAAATTGCTTTCTATCAATGTGATATTGATCCCTTGTTTGAAGAATATGATTTTGTTCCTGTTTATAGAAAGTTTCTTTAGAAACAAAATTAGGAATATATTGAATTTTATGTTTATCAATACCAAAACGTACCAGATCTTTAATAAAAATAGGATTCACAACAATCAAATAATCTGCAGTATTATAAAAATGAGTAATATACTTTTTAAATACTGCTAATGCCGAGCTCGGTAATTGAATACTTCCATCTAAAGTATCTGGTAAAAAATGGACATAGGCTACATTGACTCCTTTATTTCTTTTCATCTTCATCAGATATTGTGGTAAGATTGTATGACAATGAATAATATCAGCAGGTTTAGAATCGTTAATCACTACATCAAAATATTCACTTAATTCATTCTTGACTAAGGCAACTTGTTCAAGATAAGCACTTCCGACACCTTGACCATGCACTTTATCAGCATTCGATAACATATTTATTCTTATTTTACGCATTGTATTCTCCTTTGTTAGTATAAAACGCAAAACAAGAGTTATAACACTCTTGTTTATTTCAATCCTGTTATTTTCTGGTAAATATCATCTAAATTGGCATCTTGACTACGATCTAAATAATGAGCTTCAAATCCATCATGCTGGTCATAACGAGGAATAATATGAATATGAAAATGATGAACTGTTTGTCCTGCAACTTCATTCATATTTGTAATTATATTAAATCCTTTGGCATGAAGTGTACTTTGAATTTGTAAAGCAACTTTTTGAACAATATCCATCATATGAGCTAAGGTTTGTTGATCAACCTCTAAAATATGAGCATAATGTTTTTTTGGTATCACAAGAGTATGTCCATCTGTTGTCTGACTTAAATCAAGAAAAGCCATACAGACATCATCTTCATAAATAATTTTACCCGGAATGTCATGATTGGCAATCTTACAAAAAATACAATTATCCATTTTCCATACCTCCTATTTCTATATTTTACAATAAAAAAGGAATAAGGGAAACCCTTATTCCAAATAATTATCAGAAATATCCTTGATTTCTGTCTTTAATAAATCATCATAGACATCAAAATGATATTGTTTTAAATAAGCACCTTCAGCTTTTTCCTGCACTTCACCATCACTGGCAAGAGCTGAAGTGATGCCATCAGTATTTTTATGGGCAGTATCATAAAGATACACAACAGCATAATTTTCATCACTCAATTTAATGGCTTGACTGTAAACTCCATCCTTGTCAACTTGACTTAAATCAGATAATTTATCTTTTAAATTATCATCTAAAGCAGAATTCTTTGTCACAACACCAGCGTCTTCACTATCACTTCCAAAGTCTTCCATCAATTGATCAAAAGCTTTTTCATCAGTTGCTTTTTCAATAATTTCTAAAGCTTCAGATTCCTTTTCCACAACAATTTTTTTAAAACTACATACTTGATAATCTTTGATGAAATCATCAAGATGTTCTTCAATATATTTTTCACGCAATAATTCCTGCTTAACTTCTGGAATTAAAGCTTCATTCAAATAATCTTCTTTTGATTCATAGCCAAGATTTTTGGCATACTGTTCTAAATCACCATTTGCATACTCGGCATATTCGTCTTCTCTTTCTTTCACTAACTGATCAATTTTGTCCTGATCTGTTATTTCTTGATCAGCAATCTTATCAAGCATTGATGAAACGACAGTTTGTGCTCCATAATTTTGTAACAGATATTCAAAATAATCTTGTTTTGTAATATTTAATTCACTTCCAGTCACCAAAGCATCTTCATGATCAGAAACTTTTACACTATATTGTGAAGAAGAACATCCATATAGTAAACTACCACATAAAAGTAACATAACAACTTTCTTCATTATGCGTTCTCCTTTCTTGCATCATTGCGAATATCTATATTTTCCTTAATAATATCTTGAATTGTTTGTTTAATCGTATCATCATGATATTCAATTTCGTACGTCTGAAACGCAAGATAAACCATATAGTCATCATAAGTCAATAAAGGTGAATCAACATCAACAGTTTTTAATTCCTTTTTTATATCTTCTTTATTAGTATTTGTGCATTTTAAGAAATAGCAACCATCACTGCCTTGAATTTTTTTACTGACTTCACCTTCTTTTAATGTTAGAGCCATAGTTTGAACTTCATCACCATATGTGCTTGATAAATCAGTCTTTTTATCAACAATACCGATATGACCTTTGGCACTTTTTGTATTATCATCATCAGAGTAATCATAGGCAATGTCTTCAAAACTTTTATTTGTTTTTAATAGTGATTCCACTTCTTTTAATTTTTCATTTTCTTCTTCAGTAGGATTTTCTGGATCACTCATAGAAACTTTAATTAAAGAAATCATTCGAGGTGTTGCCTGTTGGTAATAATCATCAAAGACTTCATCGAAGTGGTCATTGACATATTTCTTTAAGAATTCAGCATATTGCAAAGACTGAACTAAAGAATCACGATATTCTTCCATATTTTTAACACCAGTTGATTCTAAGGCATTCTGTAATTCTTCCTGGGCAGTATCACCATATTGATTTTCATAATTGGTTTCAATGTTTTCTACCAACTCATCAGCATTTTCTTCCATATCATCAGTTGCTGGGAAATTTTGACGAATTAACTGATCTAAAACATAAGAAAATAAAGCTTGTTTTCCCTGAGTTGACGTAGCTAAATCTTGATAAAGATCATCAGCTAAAAGATTTGTTTTGTCAATAGCAGCAACAACATCTTTTCCTTCTTCTTGAACAGTTTTTGAACTACAGCCACTTAATAAAAGAATGCCAGCAAGTGCAAAACTTATAAGTTTTTTTTGTTTCATAAGAACCTCCTTGATATAAACAATATTATTATACACAATCTTTAGATTTTTTCAACTTTTGTAGGCAAGAACACAAAATTTACGATGATTTTACCATAATATATAGTGTGCATAGGAGGAATGATTATGAAAGAACATTCAGATGGTTTAACAAGTGAAACTATTATCGCATTATGTCTATTTATCATGATTATATTATTTATGTTTATAAAGGGGGAATGGATATGTTAGCACATCAAGGATCATTTACACTTATTTTAGTCCTGTTTATTTTATTAGTAATCATTTGTGGTATTTGTTAAAAGGGGCTGTAACGAAATAACTTTTTAAAGAGTTGATTTTGTTTCAGCTCTTTTCTTTTTCTGTTTTTAGGCAATAAAAAAACATCTTTTCTCTTCTTCTGATTTCAAGATGTAATATTTTTGTTGATTTTTCTTCTGTTTTCCCTGTTTTTGGGCGCAATATCCCTATATCGCTCAAAATTTGTTTTTTTCATGTGCATATCTTTTTAATTGAGAAGCAATTTTTCCTTTTCTTCTTTCTCCTTTTTCAGGCGATATTTATGATATTTCCTTAAATTATAGCCTAGACACACAATGAGAAATTCCATCTTTGCATTTTTCAGTCCTCTTCTCGTGAATCTTGTGAATTTCATGTCCTGCTTGATGACTCCAAATGCCCCTTCAACCTGTATGCTTCTCTGTTTCTTTAATTCTTTTCCAAATTCCGTTGACAGATTTTCATCTACAACTGCATAGAATTCATCTAGCACTGCATCTCTTGTCAGGATTTTCTGATGTTTCTTGTTTTTACAGCATTCATCAATGAATGGACAGCCTTCGCAACCTTCATCACTTGTCATTTTTTGTTTGATTTGCAGATATTCTCCTCTTTCATCATAAATATCTCCTATATTCTGATCAAATACATGACCGTTTGGACATATCCTATTTCCTTTTCCATCTTTTTCCCAGTTCAATGTGTTGAATTTTTTATTCCTGAATTCCTTTTCATTCTTTTTGGCATACATTGAATATTTCATGTAGAGATTCATTCCATTTGACAAACAATACATATAGTTGTCGTAACTTCCATAAGCTGCATCTGCCATTGGATAAAGTGGCAGCTCTCCTGTGAAATCCTTATATCTTTCCATGAATGGTATGAATGTCTTGGTATCTCCTGGTCGCTGGAATAGATCTGCATTTACTATAATGCCATCGCTGACACCAATCTGTGCATTATAGCATGGTCTGCTTAATCCCGTATTGCAGTAAAAATCTATCTTAGTTGCACACATCGTCGCATCATGATCTATCTTAGAACAGCTGTTTCTATCATTTCCTATGATAAAAAGCCAGAATTCATATTCATCCAGCTTTGTATAATATCCAAGAAACAGGTCATACCATCTTTGAATTTCTGTCTTTCTTTTCCCTCTGCCATATACCATTTTTATATCATCATTAATCATCGTTTCCATAAGATACTGTACTATATAGCCTATCTCCTGTGCACAGTAAAAATAATGATATGGAAAGTCAAATCCTCTTTCCATGTTCATCTGAATGATTGAATCTGTTATATTAGAAAACAGTTTCATTCTTGCATTGAGGATTCTTGCCTTATATACAAAAGAATATTTGTTTGCATTGGCTTCTATTTTGGTACCATCAATATATTGAATTGATTTGTCAACATTCATGAGATTACAGATATTGTTGACTATATCAAAAAAGATATGGTCAATATCATCAATAAGATAATTCTTCATGAGTCGTTCAAAAGTCATATGGCTAGGAGTTGCCTCCTGCATGATATACATAAATCTAATATCATGTTTGCATAAAGATTCTAGATTTCTTACATCACAGTCACTGACCATTCTTGCAAGGAGAACAGCCTTAAGAAGCAATACGTTATCATATCCCTTTCTACCACGACGCTCATCTCTTTTTAGATATTTCTTAAGATTCACTCCTTCCAGCGCCTTTAAGAAAGAAACAACCTCATCGTCAGGATTAATTTTTATACCCAAATCTAGTGGCAAAGATAACTGAATTGCGTTATAATTATCAGTGTAATTAGATTGCATAAAATTTAAAGATTCCATAATCTAATTATACCAAAAACGACAATGATAATCATTAAAGATAATCATTGTCGTTTTCTTTTTTAGGTGACCTTACGAATATTTATTTCGTTACAGCCCCTTTTATAAGTTATTCATTCATAAAAAGAGGTAATAATAAATTTAATTATCGTATCACTTGACTGAATAAACAAATTACGTAAAATATATCTTCGAAAGGGGCGATTTTATGTCGACTTTAAAAATAGAAAATCTACATGTAGAAGTAGGAGAAAAAGAAATTTTAAAAGGATTAAATTTAGAAATTCACACAGGTGAAGTTCATGCAATTATGGGTCCTAATGGGAATGGAAAATCAACATTACTTTCTACTATTATGGGACATCCTAAATATAAGGTTACAAATGGAAAGATCACACTTGATGGACAAGATGTGCTGGCTATGAGTGTTGATGAACGTGCAAGAGCTGGATTGTTTTTAGGAATGCAGTATCCTCAAGAAATTCCGGGTATTACAAATTCTGATTTTTTAAGAGCAGCCATCAATGCCAAAAGAGAAGAACCTATTTCTTTATTCAAATTTATCCGTATGTTAGATAAAAATATTGAAGAATTAGGAATGGATGAAAACCTTGCACATCGTTATTTGAATGAAGGTTTTTCTGGTGGAGAAAAGAAACGTAATGAAATCTTACAAATGAAGCTTTTACAGCCACGTTTTGCATTACTTGATGAAATCGATTCAGGTTTAGATGTAGATGCTTTAAGAGTCGTCGCTGAAGCTATCAATTCTATGCGTAGTGATGATTTTGGCTGTGTGATGGTTTCACATTATGAAAGAATGTTTGAATTAGTGCAACCAACACATGTTCATGTTTTAGTTCAGGGACAAATTGTGATGAGTGGTGGATATGAATTGATTGAAAAGATTGATCAGGAAGGTTATGAATGGGTGAAAGAATTAGGTTATGAAATTGAACAGAATGAAAGACAACCTATTATTTTAGAAGCTTGTGGAAAAAAGGGACAATAAAATGATATCAGAACAATTGCTTACTAGGATCAAACCTTTTATTGACCTACAACAACCTCAATCTTATTATCTGATTCTTTCATCAAAGACATCTTCTCAAATGCATTTACCACAGGATGTTTTTTATCAAGAGGGTGTTTTAACTTTCAAAAATAAACAGCCAGTGACATTTTATATGATTTATGATGGACAGGAAGATTTACATATGGATATGCATTTTCAAGCATATTGTCAGGTTGATCTCATTGAAATAAAACATCTTTCATCACAGTGTCATTTATATAAAACAATGCATCTTGATGAAGGTGCTACTGTCCATGCTTTTAGTGAGAATCTTTCACAATCATCCCAAAGTCACGAAGATGTTTATTTAGAGGCTTATGCAAGTTGTCAATGTGGTTATTCTGAGTTGTCTGATGACGCTTTTGAAGGTGTTTATCACTTCTATTTGGATGGGGTAGAAGCTTCAGCAAAAGTGCGTACAGCCATTCTTGCTAAGGATAGAGAAAGCAAACATTATGAAATTCTTATTCAGCATAATCAACCTATGACACATGGTCAAATGGATAATTATGGTGTTGTGAAAGATCAGGCAAAACTTGTGATTGATGGAATTGGAACGATTACCAAAGGGCAACATGGCTCAGCTGCCCATCAGACCAATAAAATTATGATGTTTGATGAATCTTGTCAGGCTTGTGCGAATCCTTATTTATACATTGATGACTATGATGTTCAGGCTTCTCATGCAGCTGCAGTAGGGAAAATGGATGAAGAACATCTTTATTATCTCCAAAGTCGAGGTTTAAGTAAAAAACAGGCCATGCAGCTTATTACTTATGGATATTTAATGCCAGTTGTAGAAGTTATTGATAATGAAATGATGAAAAAGCATTTTGAAGAATCCTTATCAAAGGTAGGTGCTTAAAATGTTTGATGTCAATCAAATTAGAAAAGATTTTCCAATGTTAAATGGCAAAAAGATGCAAGGACATCCATTGATTTATTTAGATAATGGTGCAACAACATTAAAACCACACGTTGTTATTGAGAGTGTCTGTGATTACTTAACGAATTATTCTGGAAACGCACATCGTGGAGATTATGATTTATCCCATGAAGTTGATGAGCATTATGAACAGAGCCGAGAGATTGTTCGACAATTTATCAATGCAAAAAGAAAAGAAGAAATTGTTTTTACTTCAGGATCAACAGACTCTTTAAATATGATTGCCTATGGCTATGGATTAACGCATTTAAAAGCCAATGATGAAATTTTAATTACTGTTGCTGAACACGCTTCTAATACTTTGCCCTGGTTTGATGTTGCACGTTTAACAGGGGCAACAGTTCATTATATTAATCTAGATGAAACAGGACGTTTAACTTTAGAAAACGTTCAAAAATCTGTCACAGAAAAGACAAAAATTATTGCTGTGGCGGAAGTAACCAATGTGCTTGGATATCAGGCACCGATGAAAGATATCTGCCAGTTTGCTCATGAACGTGGAATTGTAGTTGTGGTTGATGGCGCTCAAAGTGTTCCTCATCAAGTTACTGATGTTCAAGATACTGATATAGATTTTTTAGCTTTTTCAGGGCATAAAATGTGTGGACCTACAGGTATTGGTGTCATGTATGGAAAATATGATTTACTAAAAGATATGAAACCGACACGTTTAGGTGGGGGTTCCAATTCACGTTATAACAGTTGTGGAGTTGTCACTTTAAAAGATCCACCTTATCGTTTTGAAGCAGGAACCCCTCATATTGAAGGTGCCATTGGTCTTGGTGCAGCTATGCAGTATTTAATGAAAATAGGCATGAATGATATTCATGAATATGAACAGGAACTGAGACAATATTGTATACAAAAAATGTTGCAACTAGATAATGTTCAAGTGTATAATCCTCATTCTATGGGAGCTATTGCCTTTAATATAAAAGGAGTTTTTTCACAGGATGCTGCCAGTTTGTTTAATAGCTATGGGATTGCTATTCGAGCAGGACAGCACTGTGCGAAAATTTTAGATGAATTTTTAAAAGTTTCAACAACTCTACGTGCTTCGTTTTATTTTTATAATACGAAAGAAGAAATTGATGCTTTTATTGAGGTATGTAAAAAAGGAGATGATTTTTTAGATGCATTCTTTAAATGATCCTCAATTATTGAGAGAAATTATTATGGATCATTATGAACATCCACGTAATCGTGGACTTGTGGATGATGATTCTTATTTGAAAATTAATATGAATTCCCAAACATGTATTGATAATTTAGATATTCAAGTCAAATTTGATGGAGATAAAATTGAAGATGTGCGCTATGATGGTGAAGCCTGTGCAATTTGTACATCTTCAACATCTATTATGAGTGAACTTGTCAAAGGAAAAACAAAACAGGAAGCACAAAAAATCATTGATAATTATATGAATATGATTTATGAAAAAGATTATGATCCAGAAATTTTAGAAGAAGCTATTGCATTTCAAAATACATACAAACAGGCCAATCGTATTAAATGTGCAACGCTTGGCTGGAATGGATTAGTCGCATTGATGAAAGAAAGTGAGGAATAGATATGGCAAATATAGATATGGATATTCCTTCAATGAAAAATGATTATGATTTTAAAGATGAAGATGTATCTGTTTTTAAAACACCTAAAGGTTTAAATGAAGATATTGTCAGAGAAATTTCAGCCATAAAAAAAGAACCAGAATGGATGCTGGAATATCGTTTAAAATCTTTAAAATGTTTCTTAGAAAAACCAATGCCAACATGGGGTGTTGATTTAAGTCAGATGAATTTTGATGAATATACATATTACAATCGTCCAAGTGATCATTTATCTGATAAATGGGATGAAGTTCCTGAAACAATTAAAAACACCTTCAACAAGTTAGGAATTCCTGAAGCTGAACAAAAATTTTTAGCCGGAGCTTCAGCACAATATGAATCTGAAGTTGTTTATCATAATATGTTGGAAGAAGTTAAAGAAAAAGGTGTTATTTTCTTAGATATTGATAGTGGTTTAAGAGAATATCCAGAAATCTTTAAGAAATATTTTGATACAGTCATTCCTTATAATGATAATAAGTTTTCTGCTTTAAATGGTGCGGTCTGGTCAGGTGGTTCATTTATCTACGTTCCACCAGGTGTGAAACTTGATAAGCCTTTACAGTCTTATTTTAGAATCAATAGTGAACGAATGGCACAGTTTGAAAGAACTTTGATTATTGTAGATAAAGGATCAGATATTCATTATGTAGAAGGGTGTACAGCACCATCTTATTCTAAGGATTCCTTACATGCTGGTGTTGTAGAAATTGTTGTTTTAGAAGGAGCAAAATGTCGTTATACAACCATTCAGAACTGGTCTAAGAATATTTATAATCTTGTTACACAACGCGCCAAAGTCTATAAAAATGGATCAATGGAATGGGTTGATGGTAATATTGGTTCAGCTGTCACTATGAAATATCCAACTTGTGTTTTAGCTGGCGAAGGTGCAAAAGGGACTTGTATAACGATTGCTGTAGCTGATAGTCATCAGATTTTGGATTCAGGTGCAAAAATGATTCATTTGGCTCCTCATACATCTAGTCAGATTATTTCTAAATCAATTTCTCGTAATGGTGGTAAAGTGAACTATCGCGGTCTTGTCAGACATCAAAAAAATGCCATTGATTCAAAAAGTAAGGTAGAATGTGATACATTGATCTTAGATGAACAATCAACAAGTGATACGGTTCCTACAAATATGATGTTGAACAATGAATCCATCATTGAACACGAAGCAACTGTATCAAAGGTTTCTGAAGATCAGCTTTTCTATCTGATGAGTCGAGGTTTAACAAAAGAACAGGCAACAGAAATGATTGTCATGGGCTTTATTGAACCATTCTCAAGAGAATTACCGATGGAATATGCAGTTGAGCTCAACCAGCTTATTAAACTGGATATGGGAGAAAATAGTATTGGATAAACAACTGTTACGTAAGATTATGAAAGAAAAACGTCTGGCACTGACATCACAGACGTTTTCTTTATATAATCAACAAATACTTTCTAAGGTATTAACTCATCCTCGTGTTCAAAAAGCCAAAATCATAGGTTGTTATGTATCTTTACCTCGTGAAGTAGATACCTTAGCGATTATTCAGACCTTGTTATTACATAAGCGTGTATGTGTTCCTAAAGTAGAAGGGTCACAAATGAATTTTTATGAAATTCATTCGCTTGATGAACTTCATTCAGGATGTTTTCATGTCCTTGAACCTGTAACATCACATTTCATAGAGCCTGGGGACATTGATTGTATGCTTGTTCCTTTGTTGGCTTATGATCAAAACAACTATCGTGTTGGCTATGGAAAAGGTTATTATGATCGTTATTTTCAAAGAAATTTTCATGGTTATAAGATGGGTTTAGCTTTTTCTTTTCAATATGTTGATCATATTGATTATGATGTATACGATTATCCTTTAGATGAGATTATTCATGAAATGTCATAGTAATATGACATTTTTTGATATGAGAAACATATAATATTTTGGTGAAAGAGAATGAAAAAGTGGATCATTACTGTTGTGGTTTTATGTTTATTGTTGATGACTGGGCTGGGAATTGTTTATGTACAATTGATTCCTTTTATTAAAGAATATGGTCAGATGGAAATAGAACGCTTTAATCAGTTGGTGATTTCACACAGTTATTTTACAGATCAAAAACAATATGATGAACTGGTTATTATTGAAAGAAATGAAGAAAATGAAATTGCATTGCTTGATTTTGATATGGTTAAAGTCAATCAATTAGCCAATAGAATTGTTTTGGATATAGAAAATATATATTCACAAATAGAAAATGGCACATATCAGGCTCAAGATGAAAGTTATTACCAAAGACGCATGGAAGAAGTCAGTCAGACAGGTATCATTGCTTCACTTTCTTTGAATACCCTTTTTCATCTTCCTTCCTTTTTGATGCTGCCATCCATCCCATTGACTTATAAGCACCTGTCCAGTGTTGGTAGCAGCATTTCAAAAAAAATTGAAAATTATGGTGTCAATCATGTCATGATTGAACTCTCCATTGATATTAAAATGAATATAGCCATGATTTATCCTTTTTTTGAACAATATCATACTCAAGTCATTTCTATTCCTATTTTGTTAGAAATTTTTCAAGGACAAGTTCCTTTAGTTTATTCCTCATAGAAAGAAGAATGCAAGTGCAAGAATTATTAAAAATGTATTATCATATCGATTGTTCTTTAGATTCAACAGGTTATTTCTATGTTGGAGGACAGCTTTATTATTTATCATTGGTTCAAGAACCCCAAGACTTTTTAAATCGATATCATTATTATCGTTATTTGATGCATCAATGTGGTATGAAAGGTTATGAAATTGTTAGAAATATTTATCAGGAATTATTCACACAAGGTTATGTTTTACTGCTTTATCAAAAAGATCATTTCTCATTAAAGCAATACATTCATCAGACAATGATGATCTATCCATTTCCAAAATTAAAAGTTCAGCAGATTAAAGAACAATGGATTTGTAAGATTGATCAGGCTAGAGAAAAAGTCAAAGATTATGCTTACAGTTTTAAACATGATCAAGATATTATTTCACTCATTTATTATTATTGTGGTCTTGGAGAAAACAGTATTAATATTTTAAATGATATCTTACAGATTGATAAACAGGCTTCTTTGCCTATGTCTTTATCTTTAACACAACCTTTTTTTGAATATGTTTATGAACTCCTGAATCCCTGCTGTTATATTTTTTCAACACGTATGAGACATCTTTCATGCTTAGTATCAAGTCAAATAATCACATATGTTCAATTACAAAATATATTAGAAAAGCATTATTTTGATGTGTATGAAATCATTTATTTATATGCCAGAATGTTATATCCTTCTTATTTTTTTGAATGCTTACTGCAAGGTTTACTTGATGAAAAAAAGGTTGCATTTTTTTATCAGCAAATGAAACAAAGTCAGGATATGTATGCACAAATGTATAGGATTCTATCTTTTTATGTGACTCTACCTAAAATCAGTTGGATAAATTGTTGAAATATGGTATAATATTGCACAGTTAGTTGAGAGGGTTGTCGTATGGATTTAATTAATAGTATAAAAAGAAATGAAAGTATAAGAGAGTCACTGATTCGTTTAAAAGCATCATCTCAATGTGATTCTTTACTTCAAAAAGATCAACAATTCAAACAGAAATTAATTGAATTTTTATCTCATGAAGATCCTAAAGTGCGTAAAAACAGTGCCATATTACTTGGAAAATATGCCAATACTGTCAATATATTATTAGATGCCTATGATCAAGAACAAACAGAATATGTCAAAGAAGCCTATTTGACTGGAATTGCCCAGCAAGATTGTCGTGCCTATATTCAAAGATTGAAAGATATTCAAAATCAATTGATTCATGCTTCTGAAATGACAAAACATATTCAGGCACAATTAAAGATATTGAATCCCCTGATTTTAAAAAATCAGGTACATAAACGTAAAATCATTAAATTAAAACACGAACCAGTTGATGTTGTTTTAACATCTTTACCTTATTATCAGTTTGTTTTATTTGAATCTGTTTTACATTTAAAATATAAACCAGTGACACAAGGAGTTCTGGTACGTACAGATTCTTTATACGATCTTTTAAATATTAGAACTTATCATGATATGTTGATTCCCTTAGCTGGTGCTACTGGATTAAATATTAATTTGGATAGTATTATGGCTGGTTTTCAAAGATGTCATTTAGAAACGATTTTAGATAAGCTTTATGATGATCATTCATTGTTTTATTTTAGAGTTGCAGATGAAACAAGGGAAAAACATCCAGACTTGATTAAAAAAGTATCACAGAAAATATTTGAGCTTTATCCAGATCGTTTGTTGAATACAACTGAAGGTTATGATATTGAAATTGTTCTTAGAGAAATGAAAAAAGATAAAGTTAACGCTTATTTAAGATTAACACATTTAAAAAGTTCTCGTTTTGAATATCGCCGTGAAATCATTTCTAATTCAATGCAGCCTTATATTGCTGCAACACTTGTACAACTTGCAAAACCTTATATGAAAGAACAAGGAAAGGTGCTTGATCCTTTTGTTGGTTGTGGAACTTTGTTAATTGAAAAAAATTATGTTGTACCTTCAAAATTTGCGATGGGAATAGATGTTTTTGGTAAAGGAATTGAAGCAGCAAGAAAGAATAGTAAAGCAGCAGGACAAAACATTTATTTTGTGCATAAAGATGCCCTGCGTTTTGTAAACAATGAAATGTTTGATGAAATCATTACAGATATGCCAACTTTACCTCAAATGAACGATCCTCAATTATTGCATGAACTCTATGACCGTTTCTTTGCTCGTATTCATCGTCTTGTCAAACCAAAAGGCTATGTTTTTCTATATACGAGTGAAATCTCACTGGTACGTAAAAATTTAAGATTGCAGGAAGGCTATCTCACACTCGTTGAACATTATGAAATTCCTCGAGGAAAAAATATGTTTTATTTCTTTATTATGCAGTTAAAATAACCTACATCATGTGGGTTATTTTCCATATTCAATGAAAGGAGTCAATCAATGTCTATTTTATTCTTTTTCATTCTTATTCCACCTATTTTGTATTTTCAATTTTATTTTCGAAGAATCATGCTATGTTTTTATCCTCATCAAAACATATTCATAAGTCTTTTTGGCTGGATTCTTGCTTTGCTTTTTGTTTTACCAGCATATAATCTTTTTCGTTTTTGGGCTGTTGTTGTTTATCATTTGTTTGCTTTTGCATTGATCTGTGATCTTGTGATGTGGATTTTACATCAAAGAAAAGTTCATAATATATTGTTAAATAAGATTTATCGTTTAGGAGTGATTCCATTACTTTGTTTAGTCATTCTTTTAGGATATGCTTATTATCATATGCAAGATGTGCAAACTGTTCATTATACAGTTACAACATCGAAATCATTATCAAAAGATTATACAATCGCTTTTATAAGTGATTTACATTTTCCTACGACCATGAATCAAAAACAGCTCCAGCAATATTGTCAAGATATATCTAAAGAAAAACCGGATCTTGTTTTGCTGGGTGGAGATATTGTTGATGAAAGAACATCATTTCAGGAAATGAAACAAACATTTGAAACATTATCAACAATTGATAGTCAATATGGTATTTATTATGTATATGGTAATCACGATCAAGCTTTATATGTTGAAGAACCTGCTTTTACACCAGAAATGTTGAAACAGACAATAGAAGATTGTCATATTCATATTTTATGTGATGAAGTGGTATCTATTCATGATGATATTGTCTTGATTGGACGTGATGATCGTAGTCATCAAAGACTTCCTTTAGAAACAATAATCGAAGATATATCTCATGATAAGTTTTTATTGTTGATGGATCATCAGCCAGTAGACTTAGAAAAAAATAATCAGCTAGGGATTGATTTGCAAGTTTCCGGACATACACATGGTGGACAGATTTTTCCTGTAGGTATTTTAAGTCAATGGCTGGGCTTTGGTGAAATGAATTATGGTTATCGCCAACTGTCTTCTATGCAAGTCATTGTTTCATCAGGTATTGCAGGATGGGGTTATCCTTTAAGAACAGGTTCTCAATCAGAATATGTGATGATTCATATACAAAGTCATCATTGATAGAAAGAGATAGGTTATTAAAACTTATCTTTTTTTATGCTTTTGATTGAAAATAATATATTTAAGTATTACAATATATTTAGTAATACTAAATAGAAAAGAAGTGATTCAATGAATGAAAGATATGAACGACAATTAAAGAAAGGAATTTTAGAAATATTAGTTTTACAACTTCTTTTAAAAGAAAAAATGTATGGTTATCAAATGATTTTATGCATGAAAGAAAAGAGTCAGGGCATGTTTGAGATGAAAGAAGGAACACTTTATCCTATATTATATCGTTTAGAAGATGATGGACTTGTAGAAAGTCAATGGAGTGTGCCTCAAAATAAAGAATCATCTCGAAAATATTATTGCTTAACTGAAAAAGGAAAAGAACAATTAAAGGCTCTTAAATTATTATGGAAAAGATATGTCAAAGCAGTTGATGAAATATTAGGAGATGAGGATAATGAATAAAAAACAATATATTAAAAAAGTCGTAAAATTATTGGGATGTTCTCGACAACAGAAAAGAAAGATTCAGTTGGATTTAGAAAACGATATCGAAATGGCGTTGAAACAGGGAGAATCTTTAGAAGATATTATACAAAGAATGGGGGCACCAGAAGAAGTAGCACGAGAGTTTAATGAAAATATGGGTGTGCAACCACCTCGTTCACATAAAAAAATGATTATCATTATCATAGGTATTCTTGTGGGTGTGGGCTTAGCTGTTTTTCTATTTATACGTTCTATGATTCCAGAGTATACTGACCTTCAAGATTCTTCCTATTTTCAACAAGAACAAGTGGCTCAAATCATGGCAGAAGTCATTTTAGATGTTTCACCTTTAGATGAACAAAGTTTGATTGAACGTTGCGATGAAACAATGGCACAAACTTTAACAGAACATTCGTTAAGTGAAGCTTTAGAATCATTAGGTGAATTAGGTGATTTTCAACGTATTACAAGCGAAAGATATGTTGAAGTTAATCAAAATGGTTATATTTGTGTCATTGGTGAAATTGTGGCATTATATCAAAAAAGAAGTGTGACTTATACGATTACACTTGATCAAAATTACCAGTTAGCGGGGTTATACATGAAATGAAAGAAAATATAACATCTTTAATCCTAGCAATAGCATGTTTTGTGATAGCAAAGGCACATTTTAAAGGAAATGTATCTTCTATTCATAGCTATCATCTTAGACGTATTCAAGAAGGAAATCTTAAGGACTATGCCAAAACAATGGGGACAGGTATGTTAATAATTGGTCTAGGTTGTTTGATGAATCTTTTGGCTCGTTTATTTCATTTATTTATATTAGGTAAAATAGGTGTGGTCATTGGACTTGTTGTCGGGATTGTTATGATGATCTATGCTCAGATGAAATATAATCATGGTATCTTTTAGGAGGAAATTTTATGGGTATCATTTTATTTATTATATTTTTGATAGTATCGCTTTTGTTGTTGATGGGGAAAGGTAGTTTTTTAATTGCTGGATATAATACAGCCAGTGCAAAAGAAAAGGAACAATATAATGAAAAAAAGCTATGTCGTATTGTCGGTGTTGGTTTACTTATAGTAACCTTAGGAATAGGTTCATTGATGATTTTTGACTCTCTTGGACTTTATTTGATGATTGGTTCATTTCTTATAGGAATCGCTATTATTTTGATAGGAAGTCAATTTGCCACTATTGTTCCAGTTAAAAAATTAAATCGTTCACTGATAGGAAGTATGATAGCTGTTTTATTGATAAGTGGATTGATATGTTTTGTGATGTTTACAGGAAATATTCAAATTGAATATCAAAGCACTTCACTACACTTATCTGGTTCACTTGTTTCTGATTCACAAATAAATTATGAGGATATTGTTCAAATAGAATATCGTGAAGATTTTGATGTTGGAAGAAAGAAGAATGGTGTAAATAATGCAAAAATTGAGGCAGGAAGATATGAAAATGATGAACTAGGAACTTATCGTCTGTATAGCTATACAAATAGTCCCGCTTATGTTTTGATAGAAACGAAAGAGGGATGGTATGTTATAAGTGATCAGACAGAAAAACAGACATTCAAGCTTTATCAAAAATTGCAGTCTATACTAAAATAACGTGGCTTAGCCACGTTATTTCTATTATTTGTAGAAAAATACCACGTGTTATACGCGTGGTAAAAGAATCAAGCTTAGAGCGTTGAAAGTAAAAAGCCTCCAATGATACAATGAACATAGCCTGGCAGCTAAGGAGCAAAAGAATCAAAGGAGGTTTGTCTATGAAAGACACGAATAGTTTATCACATACATCATATAGATGTAAATATCATATAGTTATTGTACCGAAATATAGAAGACTGATCATATACAATAAATTAAGAAGAGACATTATAGAGATATTGATACTGCTGATTAACAGATTCAAAGATGTAGAACTTATAGAGGGACAGGCATGTCCCGATCATATACATATGCTGCTGGAAATTCCACCAAAATATTCTATATCAGAATTTATGGGTCAATTAAAGTCAAAGTCGACACTCATGATATTTGATAGACATGCGAATTTAAAGTACAAGTTTGGGAATCGACATTTCTGGGCAAAAGGATATTTTGTGGATACAGTAGGAAAAAATGAAAAAAGGATAAGGGAATATATACAGAATCAATTGCAGGAAGATAAATTATATGACCAGATGAGTTTGAAAGAATTTATAGACCCGTTTACGGGTGAGCCAGTGGAAAGAGGCAAAAAGAAAAAGCCCTTTAAGGGCTAGCCAGTAAAGGCAGTTGCGGCTGTCAGGCTTCGACAGGTGAAGACCTCCGCAACAAAGTGCCCTTCTAGGGCCTGTACATACCACGTCTTTTAGGCGTGGTTATGATTTGTAGAATAAAGAGAAGAATTTTGAAAAACTCGCACAATTAAAATAATTCTCACATTTCACCCAAGAAGGGCAAGTTTTAGGTTGTTGGACTAATGAGAAATAATCAAAAGAAACGTTCATAATTTTACCTCCTCTATGATGATGAATTTTTATTGACACTTATATTATATGTCTTTTTTGATAAAAGAAAAGGAGCTGAGAATATAAATATATCTGTTGATTTTTGTGCAATTTGCACAAATATAAGTGTATAATAAAAGAGAGTGGGTGAGAGTATGGGATTTACAATCGAAGATGCTTTAAATGAAACAAAAAACTTATATCAATTAACATTGTTGTGTGGTGAAAAAGGTTGTGCTAATGCGATGAGCTGGGTTCATCTGATAGAAGATACAACGACGATTCAGCAATTATGGGGTAAAGAATTGATTGTGACAAGTGGGGTTGGCTTTCAAAAAGAAGGGGCTTTATTAGAACTTGTTGAATATCTTGTCAAATATCATAGTGTCGGTTTGATTATTAATACTGGAAAATATATATTTGAAGTTCCCCAAGATGTTTTAGATTATTGTGAAGCTAATGATTTTCCTTTACTTGTTTCACCATGGCATATTCACATGATGGATTTAATTAAAGATTTTTGTATGCGTTGTTTATTTTCACAAAGAGAAGATTATCAGATTACACAATATTTTCAAAATATTTTTAGTGATCCACGAACAATTGAAGAAAACAGAGTGGAACTTATGCGACATTTTGATGTAGATGGCAGTTTTCAAGTTTTGCTTATAGATATTGAAGATGCCAGTCAGTATAGTGAAATTGAAAGAAGAAAATTATCCATGCAGTTGCAGCTTTATTTTGAAAAAAAAGAATGTCCTTATAGTTTTTTCTGGTATGATGGCTATTATGTTTTAATTGTTAATAATTTGTTAGAAGATGTTTTTTTGAATCTTGTTCATTCAATGTATCGTCGTGCTAAAGGAAGAATGAAAGTCAAATCTTTGTATGTTGGAATTGGAACAAAGATGTCGGATATCAGACAATTACATTTAAGCTATCAAAGAGCTTTATCAGCAGTTGCTCTAGCAAGATTATTTGAAAAAAATATTATGTGTTTTGACGAGATGGGAATTTATCAGATTTTATTTTCTATTCAAGATCAAAAGATTCTTTCTGATATGTATCATCACTTACTGGATGTATTGATTCGTTATGATCAAAAACATCATGGAGAATTAGAAAAAACATTGTATTATTATTTAAAATATGAAGGAAGTCCACAAAAAATTGCTAAAAATATGTATACTCATCGTAATACTGTCAATTATCGCATTGAAAAGATTAAGAAGTTATTAAATAATGATTTAGATACTTTTGAAGATAAATTTCCGTATATGATGGCTTTTTATATTGCGAAAATGATGAAATAAAAAGAAATAAAAATTTTGGTTAGAAAATTTCTATTTTCTTTTTATTTTTTTGCTTGACGAGTGCATATCCGTATGCTATTATAAGGGAGCACTAGAAAATGGAGGTTTAGCTCAGTTGGGAGAGCATCTGCCTTACAAGCAGAGGGTCAGCGGTTCGAGCCCGTTAACCTCCACCATTTATTTGCCGGCTTAGCTCAATTGGTAGAGCAACTGACTTGTAATCAGTAGGTTGAGGGTTCAAGTCCTTTAGCCGGCACCATATACGGGGAGGTAGCGAAGTGGCTAAACGCGGCTGACTGTAACTCAGTTCCTTTCGGTTCGGTGGTTCGAATCCGCCCCTCCCCACCATCTTGTTGGGATATAGCCAAGCGGTAAGGCAACAGACTTTGACTCTGTCATTGCGCTGGTTCGAATCCAGCTATCCCAGCCATTCTTGACCCGCTAGCTCAGTAGGTAGAGCATCTGACTTTTAATCAGAGGGTCAGGCGTTCGAGTCGCCTGCGGGTCACCATTCAATGAAAATGCGGGTGTAGTTCAATGGTAGAACTTCAGCCTTCCAAGCTGACTACGTGGGTTCGATTCCCATCACCCGCTCCATAAGGAAATACGCTCGAACTTTTCGGGCTTAAATACAACTAATTCAGAAATGGATTAGTTTTTTTGTGTATCGAACTCCACATTTAGCTTGGAAGTCATGCAAAGACTATCCTATAAAAGAAAGGATGGTTGCTATGGTAAATATTATTAAGCAAGAAATAGTTATTGAAGAATCATTAAAAAAGAAGTTAGAACTAATATGTGAGTTTTCAAATACTACTCTAAAAATCATAAATGGTAGTATAAGAAAAATCGATAGAACTAACTTAACCTATGTTGAACCTCATAGAATAATAATTAATGATATAACATTTCTTGCTTTTAATTATTCTAATGAGATATTTATTGAAAACTTGTGTAATAAAATAAAGTTATCTGATTTAGAAGATTACTTAAAACAAAACTAAATACTATTATTCCCTACTTAAGGAATTGACTTTTTATAAAAAAATGATATTATATAAAACCAATAAAGGATGTATCATCTCTAGAAATGGAGGAACATTTATGATAAAATATATACATAAGAAAGAAAATTTATATAATAACTTTTTTGAGGAGTCAGTAGTATTTAGACTTTATTAAATACTATTGTCTCCTCTTTTTTTGGAAATAGACTTAACTTTTTAGATTTAAAGTGCCAAACAATTGAAAAGGAGTTGATAATTTAATGAATGAAGAAAAGAAATTATGCGGAATCTATATGAGAGTTTCTACTGAAGATCAAGCACGTGAAGGATTTAGTTTGCCAGAACAAAAAGAACGATTAGAAGCCTATTGTAAGTTTAATAACTATAAAATAGTAGAATATTATACTGATGCTGGAATTAGCGCTAAAACTGGTAATAAAAGACCTGAATACGATAGAATGCTTGAAGATGGTAGACAAGGTAAAATAAATATGATTATTGCCTTAAAATTAGATAGAATTACAAGAAGTACAAGAGATTGGGAAACATTAATGGATTATCTAGAAAAGTATAATGTTAATATTGCTTTTGTTAATGATGATATAAATACCACTACTGCAAATGGTAAAATGGTATCTCGTATTATGATGAGTGTATCTCAAAATGAAATTGAAAGAACGTCAGAGAGAACTATTATTGGTTTAGAGGGTGCAATTAAAAAAGGACATATTCCAGCTCGTGCTCCTCTTGGTTATAAACATGTTGATAAAAAGTTAGTTCCTGACTCACTTACAAAAGATATAGTTATTAGAATATACAATTTATATTATGACGGACTAACTTATAATACTATTGCTAAAATATTTAATGAAGAAAAAGTATATGATAAAACAAATTGGAAAGATACCAGTATTTTAAAAATAATATCTAATGTTGTTTATAAAGGAGATTATATTCAAGGTAAGACAACTAAAAATCCTAGATACTTTGAAAATGTTGTCGAACCTATCATATCAAAAGAACTATGGGAAAATTGCCAAGTTCAAAAGAAAAAGAATCAAAGAAATTATATGAGAAGTCAAACTTATATTTTCTTACAAAAATTAAAATGTCCTAAATGCGGAAGAATACTTGCTGGTGGTGCTTCTCATAAAATAAAATCTGATAGATGGTATTACTATTATAGATGTGAAAAATGTAGAGGTAATATTAGAGAACACGAAATAGAAAACTCTATTAAAGAAATGTTATCAGATATATTTGAATATGATTCTGTTGTTAATGAATTCTTTTTACCAGTATTACAAAATAAAATACATAATCCAAAGGAAGATTATGAAAAAGAAATAACTAATTTAAATAATAAAAAAGTTAGAATTAGAAAAGCATATATTGATGAATTATTTACTGAAGAAGAATATAAAGAAGAAACTTCTATTATTGAAAACAAAATTAAAAATCTAGAGAAGAAATTATTAGAAAATGAACAAGTAAGTAATTTAAATTTAACTATTGATGATATTTTAATTAAACGAGATATGGACTTTATCAATAAAGTTAAACTACCAATTTTATATGATGCTTTCTCTGATAGTTGGAATGATTTAGATAGAGATGATAAAGCTGATATAGTCATGAGATATATTGACGAGATAGAACTAGAATTAGTCAATAATAAATATAGAGTTAAACTAGTTAACTTTAGAACTACATTCTATAAAGAATTTAAAGAATTATTTGATAAAGGTTATATTGATTGGAAAAGAAAAATAACACATTCATTTAAAGGGATTGGTATTGATAGTAAAGTTCGTTATAGTGAATACTTACCTTTTAAAGAAGTATATAGACATTTAATGAGATTAAACGAATGTTATGATGTCAGTTTTTATAAAGGAACTTTATATAAGAAAACTGAAGAATTAAAAATGTTACCACTTCTTAAAGGAGATGTCGTTGTAAGAATATTCCCTACTGAAAAAGATGATGATAGTAAAGATATATTAGGTATGGGAATGTTTGTTACAAAAGACAATCCAAACGATATCAAGGTAAACATTCCAGAGATATTTGAATGTATACCTGATATAGAAAATTAATTTAAAAACGTGGCACGTTTTATTTACGATAGTAAATGAAAGTGGCGATAGTATTTAAATTAATACGGTTTCTAAGGTGGTAAACCTTAGCTTCCATATCTTGTTTATGACAAGATATATAGGAAGTTATGAATAATGACAAAGCCACTTTCGTGTCATTTGAACATTCACTTTAAGGAGGTGTCAAATATATGGAATTATCTTATTCATTTCATTTAGGTAATGATAGCAATAAAACTATTAAAGCAAGACAACAAGCAAAAAACACTACATCAGGAACAACATCAAAAGGAAACAATGCAATACAAAATGTTAAACATTTAGGAAAAGTAAATAATCATAATCTAAGACAATACAATAATAATCAAGAATTAATCAAAACTATTAAAGGTTCAAATGATATTGTTAAAGATGTAAAAGAATTATATTTAGATTTATTTGAAGAATCAAGGTTAGTTTATAATAATAAACAAATAAGAGATGATAGAAAAATAGATAATTACTTTAATAAAATATCTAATGATGATAAACACGATTTAGCTTGTGAGATTATAATTGAACTTGGTGATATGTCTTATTGGGAAAATAAAAATTTAGAAGAAAAATATAAAATGATTAATGTATTTGAAAAACAACTTGATGATTTAAAAGAAATAGTACCAAGCTTTTATGTAGCTAATGCGACTTGTCATTTTGATGAACATTCTCCACATCTTCATATTGTTGGTGTTCCAGTTAAAGAAAATTGTAAAACAGGTTTATCAAAACAAGTTGGTAAAACATCAATATTTACTAAAGAATCATTAGTTATTATTCAAGACAAAATGAGAGAAAAATGTATTGAAGAATTTAATAATATTTATGAATTAGATTCTAAACTTAAAGAAAAGCAAAAAGGTAAAAATAAAGATTATACACCTTACGAAAGATTAATGTTTAATGAAAAAGCAAATGAACTAAAACAAGAATTAAATAATCTTCGTAATGAAGTTTCTGATTTAGAAGATAATAAAAAATCGATTAGTAAAGAAATCATTAATCTCAATAAAGATAAAGAAGATATAACTGATGAAATTGATAAAAAGAAAAAACTTAACAATAAAATTATTATTAAGTCTAAAAATCAATTATTAGATGATAACAAAAAATTACAAGAAGAAAATGAACATTTAAAATCTATGAATTATCAATATAAAACTAGATATAATGATTTAAAAGAAAAGAACGATTATCTCATTTATCATTTAAATAAAATTATTAAAAAATTACCAGAGTTTATTCAAAATATAATTGATAGATTATTTAATCAATGCAATATTGATTTAAAACATTTTAAACAACAATATGACCCTGAAGTTAAAAGAAAAGAAGAAAGTAGATTTAAAGGTTTCAATCTATTTAATAAAAAAGAAATTGAAAAAGCAACTAAACATATTAATGATAAGATGGATGAATATGCTGAAGAATTTTATTCAAATAAAAAGCAAAAAGACGATGACTTATCACTATAGTCATTGTCTTTTTATAGCTACTTATTACGAAAAACGTTGAGAATACGTAAAATGTTGTGTAAGTAAATAACGACAAAGTACGACAACCACTTAAATTATTATATTTTCTTCGTATTTTAAGTATACCCTGTTCTTTTTTGGTTATACTATAATGTATGTCTTTTTGAATATATTTCATGATCTTTATCAAGTTTTGAACTGTCAGGAATGATTTGATTATTGATGCTTAAAAGTATCTTAATCAAACTTTCCTGACTTTTTTTCTCATGAATGATTTAGCTTTTTTCAAATTATCACGTTTTTTTCGACTTATTTCTTATTCTTCCATTATTCTTAATTGTGCCATGATCTTATCCCAATCTCTATATCTTACCGTCCACTTTTTACTTATTTTTTCTACTGCCAGATATAATATCTTTCTTAGACTTTCATCGGTTGGAAATGATGATTTTGTTTTGGTAATCTTTCTAAATTGCCTATTCAACCCTTCTATTATATTTGTTGTATAGATGACCTTTCTAATTTCCACTGGATAATCAAAATATGTTGATAAGATATCCCAATTGTCTTCCCAACTCTTTACAGCTGATGGATAATGCTTATTCCACTTCTCTTTGAAGACTGATAACTGATTCAATGCCATTTCTTCTGTATTTGCCTAATTTAAGATCTTTCATGAATTCTTTGATATGTTTATAACTTACAAATTTGGTGCTGTTTCTAATTTGATGGATAATACATCTTTGCACTCTAGCTGTTGGATAAACTGCTTCTATTGCTTCTTTAAAACCTGTCAATCCATCAACGCAGAATAGTGAAACCTTGGATACACCTCTACTTTTCAGTTCATTAAGAACTCCTGTCCAATATTTACTTGATTCACTTGCACCAACCCAAATACCTAGCACTTCCTTCATTCCTTCTTCATTAATGGCCAAAACAACATATGATGCTTTTGTCACGATATGATGATCTTCTCTGACTTTATAATGTATTGCATCCATAAAGACAAATGGATAATAATTATCTAATGGTCTGTTTTGCCAATCAGTAACAACAGGCATAATCTTATCGGTAATTTTGCTTACCAATTCTGATGAGATATCAACATCATAAAGTTGTTTAATCTGGTCTTTGATATCATTCAAGGACATACCTGTTGCATAAAGGGATAATATTCTTTCTTCAAGACCATCAGCATTTCTTTGATATTTCCCAATAATGCCAGATTCAAACTCGCCATTTCTATCTCTAGGTACATTAATTTGAACTTCACCAAGCTGAGTTTTAAGAGTTCTTTTAGTAGAACCATTACGATAGTTCTTCTCTTGAGAAGAATCTGCTCTTCTTTGGGATTTATCGAAACCAAGATAATCATCCATTTCAGCATTAAGCGTTTCTTGAAGAACATCAGCAAACATCTCTTTCATACAGTTCATGACATCTGTTGTTGATGTAAAATGTTGTTCCTTAACAAGTTGTTTGATTAAATCTTTAGAATTAAAAGTTGTGTCCATAACGTTTTCTCCTGTCTTTCTTATAATTTAAGTATTGACGTTTTGTCGTTATTTACACAACTTTCTTTTTACTACCAAAACGTTATTTATATCACTAATTTATAATACTTTTTTTATTTTCTCAATTTGTTCGTTAATTTCTTCCGGAAAATTATTAACCATATTTTCAAAACTCATTACTTCTCTTGCTTTAATAAACATATTAATTCTTTTTTCTATATCTTTATCACTATTTTTATAATATTTCAAAAATAAATTAATAAATTCATTACCTAAATAACAAAGTGCTGATATATCGGATGCTGGATCTCCATATTTAGCGTTTTCGAAATCTATAATTCCAGTAAGTTCATCATTATCATCTAATATATAATTCTCATACCATAAATCACCATGAATAAAATGATAATTATCAAACTCACTTAAATATTCAATATATTCATTATACCAATTTAATAATAATGAATATTTTTCATCATCTAAATATTCTCTTAACAACTCTAAATTAATTTTTGCATTATTTAGTTCTTGTTCAACATATATTTTTTTATCAAAGATTACTGGAACTTCATATAATTCATTCATAAAATCAGCAAGTTTTTTTGCTAATTGTTCTTTATCAACTTTATCGATGTATGACTTTGTAAATGTATGACCTTTAATCATTTTATAAACCATAGCTCCATTTGGAAACTCATTATTAGGCGCTATTAATTCAATGATATTAGGAATTTGAAGTGATTTAACATCAACAAGTTTATTAAGACTTTCGGAATACTTTTTATAATTATCATAGGAATTTTTATTTACACCTTCTAGAAGTATATACTCATCATTAATTATATATGCTTTACTATTAAATCCCTCATTAATATATTTCTTGCTTTTAATCTCCATTTTTATCACAACCTATATTATTTATTTTTAATACTTATTTCACAATATTCTTTTAACTCTGATAATCCTTCAGTAATCCAATCATTATAATTATATTCATAACCATAAATTATTTTTTCAAACATCCAATAAAATTCGTGAAAATCTGATTTTCTCAACATTTTTTCAATGTTGTCATAACCATAATAATTTAAAACTTTTATACCAAAACATCTTCCTAATTCTTCATCTGAATCTTCTAATAAACAATAAAAATCATTATCAGTATCAGAAACACAAGAATCCCCAAAATCAATAATACCTGAAATTCTATTTGTTGTAGTATCAAATAAAATATTACCACAACTAAAGTCGTTATGAACAAGAGATTTATTTATTGTTAGCATATCATCATTAGATAAAATGCTATTATAAATATTATTAATTACCATTTTTTCATTATCATCTAATTTATCAAAAATTAATTCAACTAATCTTGCATAATCTTTTTTGTAATTCTCAATTGTATCGACTTGGTATTTATTATAATTGGAACTATGTAGTTCTTTTAAAAATCTTGCTAAATCTTGTGCTAATTTATCTTTTTCTTCATCAGTTAATCTTTCATATATTTCTTTACTTAAAGAAACACCATTAATTTTTGTAAAACAAGCAATACAATATTTATAATTCGAATTATCATTATTAACATATAAAACTTTAGGTATATTAAAAGTTGTTTTATTTTCTAAATATTGTAGTATTTCAATTTCTTTTAATAAATTTTCATTTGCTTTTTCGTGTCTAGGAAATTTAAAAATCATATTATCATTAACTTCATAAGCAAACGAGTCATTACCATTACCAATTAATTTAATAGAGGTTATTTTGATATCAAAACTATGTTCAATTATATATTTTATTGCTTTAACATTAGTTTCATTATCATCATATCGATATTCCATTAAATAACAATCTTCTTTTTTACCTTCGTGAAGTTCGTGTTCTGGTAAATCTTCAATAATTCTAAATCCTGCTTTTTGATACATTCTAATTGCTCTTGGATTATCTTGGTGTGGGTCCAATATTACAGCATCTGCATTTCTTTCTTTTTTTAAGAATTCAAAAATCATTTTTGTATATTTTGTTCCTATGCCTTTGCTCCAATAATCAACTTCACCAATAAATTGGTCCATACCATAAACAATATCATTACTTCTAGGGTAATGATAATCATCATATAGTTCATCATACATTTTATATATTTGTCCATAACCAATAGGTTGACCATTATATTCAATAATTACTCTTATAACTTCATCTTCCCAAGGTTCTGTATAATGTTCTTTTAAAGTTTCTAATGTATATTTTTTATCTCTACCACCATAAAATTCTAATACTCTTTCATCGGTAAGCCATTTTAACATTAATGGAAAATCATTATCATTTAAAGTTCTAACCCTTATATTCTCATTTTTAATATCTATCATTTTTCATCACCTTCAAAATCATATACATAGCAAATTTCATCTTCAAAATCATTTTTGCCACCTAATTTTTCATATACATGACACGCTCTAGGATTTCCTTTATCAGTAAGAACAAACATTTCAAAGAATCCATTAGAACTAATATAATCTTTAATAAATCCTAATAATTTAGTTCCATAACCTTTATCTTGATAGTCTGGTAACATTCCAATAGAATAAATAAAATATGCATGTTTTCCATTTGGATGAATAATATCATATCCATAAGCAAATCCTACAATTTTATTTTCAGCTTTAGCAATAAACCCAATAACATTTTTATCATTATAAAATTCATTTATTTTTTCTAAATCAAATTCTATATCATCATCTTCGATGATTTCTTTCATTAATTCTAAATCTTCTTTTTCTAATAATTTATATTCCACAATTAATCACATCCAATATTATTATATCACTAATTTTATAAATTCTAGTTGATGTATTGGAATTATTTAAAATTTATGTTATTATTGTTATAGAAATTAGTTGTATTAACAACTTTTCTTATAAGTAATAGGTTTCAAATTATCTTATCTATTGCTCCAAGATGAAAATGACTTACAATTCATGATGAGTTGTAAGTTTTTTTTGTTTGATATAAAAAAGGAAGTGATTTCTCACTTCCTATACACCTGGTTTTCCAAGTAATTTAAACATGTTTTTCTTATAAACTTCTACACCTGGTTGGTTAAATGGATTGACACCTAATAAATATACTGATAAAGCACATGCTTTTTCAAAGAAATAAACCATATATCCAAATGAATAAGGTGTTAATTCATCAAGAGTAATTTGAATGTTTGGAACATTACCAGTATTCACATGGGCATCTATTGTTCCTTCACATGCTTTTTTATTAACATAATCAACAGTTTTACCAGCAAGATAGTTTAAATTATCTAAATTATCTGGATCACTAGGAATTTCTAAATCAGAAATAGGTTTTTCAATTTTTAAGACAGTTTCATATAAAACTTTGCTTCCTTCTTGAATGAATTGTCCAAGTGAATGTAAATCAGTTGAGAAAGTGGCACTTGTAGGTAAGATACCTTTTCCTTCTTTACCTTCTGATTCTCCAAATAATTGTTTCCACCATTCAGCAGTTTGTGCTAATTGTAATTCATATGTGACAAACATTTCAGCTGGATAACCTTGTTTTGATAACATTTGTCTAGCGACACCATATTGATAAGCGCTGTTTTCTAATAAGTCAGGATTACTGTATTCTGCTCTTGCATCAGCTGCACCTTTCATCATAGCGTCAATATCAATACCAGCCATAGCGATAGGGAATAAACCAACAGCAGTTAAAACAGAATAACGTCCACCAACATCATCAGGCACAACAAACGTTGTATATCCTTCATTAGTTGCTAAAGTTTTTAATGCACCTTTTTCTTTATCTGTTGTCGCAACAATTCTCTTTCTAGCCACTTCTTTTCCTTTTGTTGATTCTAGTAATTCTTTAAAGATTCTAAATGCAATAGAAGTTTCAGTTGTTGTACCAGATTTAGAAATAACATTAATCGCAAATTCTTTATCTTTGACATATTCTTTAACTTGAGATAAGTAGTTTGATGAGAATGTATTCCCAATATAAATGATCTGTACTGGATTTGTAGGATATAAACCATTTAAGGCTTCAATAGCAGCTCTTGCTCCTAAATAAGAACCACCAATACCACAAACTAATAAAACATCAATTTCATCTTTTAACTCATTGACTTTCGCTTTAATGGCTTCTACTTCAGCTTTATCATAATTCACAGGTAAGTCAACCCATCCTAAAAAATCACTTCCTTGACCTGTTTTATTATGGATCATATCATGGATTTGAGCAACCTGTTCTTTATATGATTCCATACTTTCAGTTAATTTTGCTTTTGATAAATCAACTTTAATCATTATTCTTCCTCCTTGATTACGCCTTGTGCTATCCACTCAGGCAATTTTTCTTTTAGTGGGTAAAATCCCAAAGGTGTTTCTTGTATCTTTTCTCGCTGGTTTTTATATGCTCGTTTATACTTTCTTTTGGCTAAATGAACAGCTTTTAAAGAAAGTTTTGCCTGATGTGTTGTATGATCAATATCAATGACTTTGACACGAATCACTTCACCAACATGGACAAAGTTTTCAACATTTCTCACAAATTTATCAGAAATCTCAGAAATATGAATCAAACCAGAAGATTGATCGGGTAAAGATGCAAATGCACCATAAGGTTGAATTCCCGTAATGGTTACATCAATTATATCACCAGTTTTGACACGATGTTCCATTGACAGCCCTCCAATCGTTTTTATTATATCATAAACTCAAAGGTGTTAAAAGGAAAATCAAGGTCATGATACTTTTATTTTATTAAAAATATGGTATAATAAGTCGTGTTGAAAAGGAGGCTGAAATCATGGATCAAGAAGCAGAAATCAAAAAAGTGATACATAAATTAAGACCTTATCTTCAAAGAGATGGTGGTGACATCGAGTTTGTAAAATTTGAAGATGGAATTGTTTATGTCCAGATGCATGGTGCATGTGCAGGATGCATGATGTTAGATGCTACTTTAAAAGATGGTGTCGAACAAATTTTAATTGAAGAAGTTCCCGGTGTTTTAGAAGTTCAGGCAATTTAATGAGAATTGAGAAAAATTTGAGAAAAAAAGAAAGAAAACTGTGTTATAATCATATTATGTGATAATATCACTTGACTTATAACAAGATTCATATATACTAAAAAAGTCTTGTTTTGTAGAATAATGTCTACTTTTTCCGGTTAAAATAAAACTGGTGACGGAAATGAATCGCAAACAAGAACAATTAAAAATTGCAGCTATTCTTTATGATTTAGGGTTGGAAATGGAATTGATTGAAGCAATGACATCTTTAAGTCATGAAGAATTAAAAAAATTATATCAATAATAGAAGCTCTTATTAAGAACCACGAGATGAGGATCGATGAAGTGGTGGCAACCCTTGTTTAAAGAAGGTGCCTGACCTAGCAAGTTAGACTTGAACAATAAGAGGAAAGAAAGCTTTCCTCTTGAAAGCTTTTTTTATTGGTTAAGGGAGGAAAGAAAGTATGGAAAGAATTTTATTTACATCTGAATCTGTTTCAGAAGGACATCCTGATAAAATCTGTGATCAAATCAGTGATGCTATTTTAGATGCCTGTTTGGCTGAAGATCCATATTCACGAGTAGCCTGTGAATGTTTTATTACAACGAATTTACTTGTGATTGGTGGTGAAATTACCACACAGGCTGTTGTGGATTACGAAGGGATTGCACGTCAGGTTTTAAAAGACATTGGCTATACAAGTTCTGATATTGGGATTGATGGAGCACATTGTGAAATTAAAAATGTGATTGGGGTTCAATCCAGTGATATTGCCTTAGGAACGAATCGTGAAGTTGGGGGTGCCGGAGATCAGGGTATCATGTTTGGTTATGCCAGTCATGAAACAGAAGGATATATGCCTTTGCCGGTTTCAATTGCTCATCATCTGGTACGTTATGCAACTCAAAAGCGTCATAGTGGTGAATTTCAATGGGCTAGACCGGATATGAAATCACAGGTGACAGTAGATTATACTGATGAAAATCATCCACGTATTGATACAATTTTAATGTCCATTCAACATGATGATGATTTTGATGAAAAAGTGTTTAAAGATTATATTCAAAATGTAATCATGAAAGATGTTGTGAAAAAATACAATATGAATACGGATTATAAAGTTTTCATTAATCCAACTGGACGTTTTGTAATTGGTGGACCACATGGAGATACGGGGCTAACAGGACGTAAAATTATTGTTGATACTTATGGAGGAAGTGCCCGTCATGGTGGTGGTGCTTTCTCTGGAAAAGATCCTTCTAAAGTTGATCGTAGTGGAGCCTATATGGCTAGATATATGGCTAAAAATATTGTGGCTGCTGGTCTTTGTGATCGCATTGAAATTCAGTTGTCTTATGCGATTGGTGTGAAAGAACCAACGAGTGTATATATTGAAACATATGGGACAGAAAAAGTTTCACGAGATGTCATTTTAAAAGCGATTCACAATGAATTTGATTTAACACCTCAAGGGATTATTGATACTTTACAATTGTTACGTCCTATTTATCAAAAGACAGCTGTTTATGGTCATTTTGGTAGAGGAGATATTGATCTTCCTTGGGAGAAATTGGATCGTGTAGAAAGTTTAAAAAAATATTTATAAGCTCCTATCGGGGCTTTTTTAATTTTTGAATGAAATCAGTGTTTTTTATGAGTGAAAAATGGTATAATAAAATTAATAAAGGAGGAATATTTATGAAAGTCAGTATAAGAGGAAAAAATATTGCACTAACTGAAGGGATTGAAACAAAAATCAACAAAAAGCTCAGTATGTTAGATAAATATTTTATCATGAGTGATAATGTTGAAGCAAAAGTTTTAATCAGAACTTATCCAGTTGGTCAAAAAATTGAAGTGACTATTCCAACAGAATATGTATTATTAAGAGCAGAAGTTGTTGATAATGATCTTTATAATGCTATTGATTTAGTTATCGACAAATTAGAAGGACAAATTAGAAAGTATAAGACGAGATTAAGTCGTAAATCAAAAGATAATAAACTCGCATTGAACGTTGCTTCTATTGAACCTTTAGATCATGAGGAAGAAGATGTTATTGTCAAAACAAAATCTATTAGTCCTAAACCAATGGATATGGAAGAAGCCATTATGCAAATGGAACTCATTGGACATTCATTCTTTGTTTATCGTGATGTTGAAACAAATGAAATTAGTGTTGTTTATAAAAGACATAATGGTGGTTATGGACTTATCGAAACACAATAAAAAGCTCAAAAAGAGCTTTATAGGAGATACCCTTGATGGGTATCTTTTTCTTTCATTAATTTGTCAATATCATTAAGAATTGTGACCTTCTTGATGGACCATAATGGCGCAACTAAATCATCTATTGGAGCATCACCGGTTAATCTTTCAATCACGACATGTGCTGGGATATATTGTAGCTGATCAACAACTAAAGAGATGTATTGTTCACGTGTTAGCATCTCAAAAGGACGCTGTTGATATAAGCGATGTAAAGCTGTATCTTTAAGCATATAGAGATTATGAATCTTTAATCCTTGAATGTCCAGTTGACCTACCTGTTTTGCAGTTTCCAACATCATATCATAAGTTTCATAGGGTAAACCATTAATGATATGAACACAAACATCAAGATGTCTTTGTCTTAAACGCTGTAAACCATCTAAAAAAGTCTGATAATCATGTCCTCGATGAATCAGTTGAGCTGTCTTGTCATGAACAGTTTGTAAACCAAGTTCAATATATAAATCACAACGATGAGATAACTGTTCAAGATAGTCACAGATTTCATCACTTAAACAATCAGGACGTGTTGCAATCGCAATTCCAACGACATCTTTCATATTGACAAAAGGTTCAAATCTTTCTTTCAATTCGTCGACAGTTCCATAGGTATTCGTATTCGCCTGAAAATAAGCAATAAATTGACAATCAGGCCATTTTTGACGCATGATGGAAGAAATATCTTGAAACTGTTTTTGCAGAGAATCTTGTACATGCCCGGCAAAATCACCAGAACCGGAATCAGAACAGAAAATACAGCCACCTGTTCCACATGTTCCATCACGGTTAGGACATGTGAAACCTGCATTTAAAGAAACTTTTGCAACTTTACAGTGATATTTTGTTTTTAAAAAGTAATTATAAGTATGATAACGTTTGTTATCAAATGTATATGGAAATTTATTCATGACATCACCCGCCAAGATTATAACATAAAGGAGAATATAATGTTAGAGTTAAAAAATATTTGTAAACAGTATCAGCAAACAACAATTATTGATCATCTCTCCATAACTTTTCCAGATACTGGGATGATAGGTATTCAAGGAAAGAGTGGGTGTGGGAAAAGTACGCTTTTATATATTATGGGGATGCTTGATGATGATTATCAAGGAGAAATCTTTTATAATGGTGAAAAAATAACAGATAGAAAGGCATTTGTGAATCAACATGTATCTTTTATGATGCAAAATAAAGATTATGTTGCTTCTTTAACTGTGAAAGAAAATTTAATTTTACCATGTCATATTAGCCATATTCATTATCATTCTACACTTCTTAAAAAGATTGTCACACAATTAGGTATTCAAGATTTATTATCGCGTTACCCATATCAATTATCTGGAGGACAAATGAAAAGAGCTTCATTAGCCAAAGCTCTCTTAAAACAATCTGAAATTATTCTTTGTGATGAACCAACAGGAGCTTTATATCATCAACAGGCTCAAGATGTCATGAAATATTTAAAAAAGATTTCTCAAAATACTTTGGTTATTATTGTATCCCATGACCCTCAATTATTAAAACAATACTGTGATAGTGTTTTAACCTTAGAACAAGGACAACTCAAAGGACAAATCAAAAAAATGAAAAAGTCAATGGACTTATCACCTCATTCTTATCAACATCATACCCTCTGGTTTTATCCTTTTAGACAAATCCTGCATCAAAGAAACAAACTCATGTTTCTTTTTTTCTTTCAATGGATTGTCATTGTTGCTTTCTTTTGTATCGTTACAGCTATTTTTGGAGCCTTTGATGCAACAAAACAAAGTGAACAACAGGCCGTCTTAAAAAATATAATCAATGTTGAAAACAAAGATGGAACACCTTTTGAAAATATGATTGATATTCCCAATGTTGTCGCTATAGATTATGCCTATCAGTTAGATCAATGTCAATTAATGGCTACTGATGAAAATATTGAAGCGACTCGCTATTTTTTACCTCAACAAAATCATCATATTCGTTTATCTAAAGGACGTATGCCACAAAACGAATTTGAAATTCTGGTCAGTTATCCATTTTATCAACAATATCATGATCAACCTATCACTTTAACATATCAACAAAAAACCTTGACTCTGACCATTACAGGTGTTCTAAAACAAGATTTTTTTAGTCAAAATGAAATCTATTTTTATCATACCTTAAAAAATCAACTTTCAGAATTGATTAATCAGCATGAACTCATCATTGAAACCAAAACTTCTTTCCATCAAGATGTATATGATACTTTATCTTCAGATTATATTGTCTATAGTGAAATTCAAGAGCGAGTGAACAGTTATCAATCATTATTATCTTTAGCACAGTTGATTGCAGGTATTTTTATAGGAATGAGTCTATTGATTTCATTGTTGTTGTTAGGAATTGTGGAATCTATTATTTATTTTGAAAGAAAGCATAATGTGGCTTATTTATTGTCATTAGGGTTGTCTCATCGTAGACTTTTTTTATTGTCATTGTATGAGGCTTTTTTACTTGGTGGATTGATTGCGACAGGAGGTTGTTTATTATCAATGGTTGTTTATGAGTATGTGAATCATGTTTTATGTATAGAACAATATTTTTCTTTTTCTTTGTTGTTAAAACCGGTTATTTTTTCACGTTATGATTTATATGTTTTTATCTTTTTGATTTATCTTGTCATGAGTGTTCTGTCAGTTTTGAAGCCTGTATCTCAAATGATGAAAATGAATCAAATAGAAGTTTTAAGGGAGGAATAAAATGCTTGAAGTTGAACATATCTCTAAACGTTATCACTATCAAAAAGTATTAAAAGATATTTCTTTGCAATTTCCTGATGCAGGGATTGTCGCTATTGTAGGACCAAGTGGTTGTGGGAAATCCACATTGCTGCATATTTTAGGAGGTATTGATCATGATTTTCAAGGTGATCTTTTATGGAATCATCGTTCTGTTAAACATCATCTCACGCATTATCGCCGTCACCATGTCAGCTTTATTTTTCAACAGTTTCATTTAATTATGTGGTTGTCTTTAAAACAAAATGTTTCTTTACCACGTTTTTTTCATAAGCAGGAAAAAGTCAGTTTAAAACTAGAAATGGATGAATTAAAGCATCAATCGCTTTCCTCGCTTTCAATGGGGCAAAGACAACGTTTAGCGTATTTAAGAAGTCATTATCAT
The DNA here is from genome assembly GCF_018223625.1 of Clostridium sp. C1. Lineage (NCBI taxonomy): Bacteria > Bacillati > Bacillota > Clostridia > Eubacteriales > Clostridiaceae > Clostridium > Clostridium sp. C1. The sequence goes on from NZ_CP073631.1 coordinate 283,145, forward strand.
CATAGTGATATACTTTTATGTGATGAGCCAACGGGTTCGCTCGACCCCCAATATGCTAAAGCGGTTATGGAACTTTTGAAAGAAGAATCTTTACATCGTCTTGTTATTCTGGTGTCCCATGATGAAAAACTTGTCAGAGAATATAGTGATGAAATTTATATGATGCAGGATGGAAAAATTATAAATCATGAGATTTTGACAACGCAACAGCGCATTGAATATTTAACTCATGATGATAAAAAATATTATTGGAGCCATATGCGTTTAGCTTTTGCTTCGTTGTGGTCACATAAAGGACGTTCTTTTCAATTGATTATGGGTTTGCTTTTATCTTTATTGTGTATTGTGACAGCACTGACACTAACACGCCATCTGGAAACACAGTTTCATCAGTATATTTACTCTCTTGTTCCTGCCTCTGGCATTAGTTTTCAATCCCGTTATCAACAATCTTTATCTATAGATTTTCTAGATCAGCTCCAACAACAACCAGGAATTCTTAAAAGTGAAATGTTTTTAGATGATTATGAATGTCTAGGTATTGGGTTTTACAGTGATCACTATGAACAGGCACAGACATTATTCATTGGTGATGATACCTCACCATATACTTATTTATCTTTACAATATGGTCAATATCCTCAAGCAAAAAATGAAATTCTTTTATCATTTTCAACAGCACAACATCTTTTAGGAAAACAAGATGTTTCATCACTGGTAGGGCAGGAAGTTTATGCCTGGTATCAACATGAATGGGAAGTCAAAAGTATTTGTTATAAAATTGTTGGAATTACCAGTCAATCAACAACTTTAGATACACTTTATCAGATGAATCATGCTTCTATTGAACTTCTCAAAGATGTTTACTATTATGATATTTCACAGGTTACTTCTCACTTAGGAATTCTCTATGTGCATCCTGATTATCAAAGAGAAGATGTCATTCAACAGCTCCAACAAAAATATCCAGATTATGAATTTATGGAAATAGGAAAATCAACGACACAAAATGTATCTGAAGTCTTACAGCAGGCTAATATCATTTTGGCTCTTTTTTCTTTATTAGCTATTTTAGCAGCATTATTTTTAATTGGAGAAGTCATGTTTTTAAACGTTATTCAAAAGAAAAAAGATTTAGCTATTATGAAATGCTTTGGAGCCAGTTCTTTAAATATTATGAAAGTTGTATTTTGTGAGTCTTTACAGATTTTATTGACAGCTCAAGGATTATGTTTGATATTATATTATCAAATTATTCAAATGATAAATCATTTTATTCAAGGCTTTTTTGAAGGACAAGTGTTTTTCATTGGAATGGATTGGAAAATTGTTCTGACTGTTTTTATGTTATGTACTTTACTGGTTTTCATCAGTCAATGTCCACCACTGCTTTATATTTTAAAAATGAATACAGTTGCTGCCCTAAAAGAATAAAGAAAAACTGTCAAGCAAATTTGAAAATGTCCTAAAAAATTTTAAACATTAGCACCAGAACGGTGCTTTTGTTTTGCAAGAAAATTTAAGTAGGAAGCCTGTTTCCAAGGATGATCTATAGGTGGAATATATTTTTTCTTTGGTCTGGCTTCTTTTTTTACTTCATCAAATTCTTTTGAATACAATTCATGTTTTGGTATTTCCTGCATGATATATATGTGATCAAGTACATTGACATACAGATTCCCATCAAATGCCTCGATAACCATACAATCTGTTCTGTTCTTTAAATAAACAGATGTTCCATTTTCTGTTACGGGCAAATACAGCCTGTTTTGAAATCTGATACTATGACCTGAATCAATTTTTCTAGGAGAAAGAACAGCTAAGGTACGATTGATTTTTTCAATTGATGGTTGCGTTTCAAATACCGATTTGGTAGTATTGAGGTGTAGAGCAAACATGTCATTGAATTTTTTTAGGTAGGATTTTAAAAATTTATTGGCTGACTCTATATCGGTTATATGAGCACGTCTGAGTTCAACAGGTAAACGGGATTGGAATGTCTGGTTCATTCTTTCGATTCTGCCTTTGGCTTGGGCGATGCTCGTTGTCCTAATATCAACGCCAAGATTATGACACGCATAGGAAAACTGGGTAAAAGTGTCGTCATCATCAAAAGCGTTGTTTTTCTTTTTGTATTCAAAGACAGTACGTCTATCGGTATAAAACATGGCAGGAATACCATAGTTGGTCAAAATCTGATAGAAGACATTATAATAGCCATTTAGCGTTTCCTGAGTATCAAAATAAGCGCCAACAACTTCACCAGTAGCATCATCGACAGCCAAATGAAGATGCCAGATATGACCATCAATCCATTCAAAGCTGGAAGCATCCATCTGGATCATTTCACCCATATACTTGCATCTGGGTCTTCTAGGATGAGCATTTTTACTGTCTATGATGGAAATAGCTTCTTTGATGTCATTTTGAGATTTTTTGGAACGAGTCATTTTCAATTGAGCCTTCAAAGAATCTTTTAATATCTTTCTCGTTTTCTTTCTGGCTTTAGGGGAAATGATATTTTCATCTCTAAGCCACTTGTTAAGAGTCGTATCACTAATTTTAACATTGAAATCATCATAAATGATTTCACAGAAATGAGTAAAATTAGTGTCACAATAATGATCGATATAAAGTTTGATAATCCTGTTTTTGATATCGAGAGGTATAGTGGTAGCAGGAGCTCTGCCTCTGTTGCCATGAATAAAAGCAGCTTTACCATATTTTTTATATTTAAGGATGAGTCTATTGACAGTTCTGACAGTACATCCCAACTTGATGGCAGCTCTATTTTTATTGCCGTTAGTTTCAACCAGTTTTTTAATAATCAAATATTTATTTTCTTCATTCATTCTTAATTCAACCTTTCTCATACAACAACCTCCCAATAAAAGTGAGGCTATATCATAACATAGATTTTTGAATATGTCCTGTATACAGGACATATTCAACTTGGATATATTAAGACATTATCATATTTGAATCATATTGCTGCCCTAAAAGAATAAAGAAAAACTTGTTTTTTATGAAAAAGTTGGGTATAATATACCCGTTAATACGAAGAAAAGGACAAGTAGATAAAGAATTTGTATCAGAGAGGGAAACATAGGCTGAAAGTTTTCTTACAATGCATTTATTGAATTCACCTTGGAGTGCGACTAATCATCGCCGTGGGGCAACGTTACTGCTGTAAAGTGCATAACTTTTGTTATGAATTAGGATGGTACCGCGATATAATCGTTCCTATGTGGAACGGTTTTTTTATTTTAAGGAGGAAATTATGGACGAATTATTAAAGATTAAAGAAGAAGCTTTATCAAAAATTCATGATTGTTCATCATTGAAAGAATTGAATGATTTAAGAGTGCTCTATTTAGGAAAAAAAGGACCTATGCAATCAGCCATGAAGTCAATGAAGGATATGTCAAAGGAAGAACGTGCTTCTTTTGGACAGGTTTCAAATAAAGTGAAACAAGAAATTACTCAAGCCATTGAAGAAAAGAAAAAAATCTTAGAGGAAGCAGAGATGATGGCAAAAATTCAAAATGAAAAAATTGATATTAGTTTACCAGGAAGTCATTTGCCACTGGGAACTATTCATCCATTGACAATAATTAGAGAAGAATTAGAAGATTTGTTTATTGGAATGGGATATAGTGTTGCTGAAGGACCAGAGGTAGAAACAGATCATTTTAATTTTGAATTGATGAACCTACCAAAGGATCATCCAGCCAGAGATATGCAGGATACTTTTTACATTGATGAAAATACATTGTTAAGAACACATACGTCACCTGTTCAGGCACATGTCATGCTGGCAGCGAATGGAAAAGGACCCATTAAGGTCATTTGTCCTGGAAAGACATATCGTCGTGATGATGATGATGCGACACATTCTCATCAATTTAGCCAATGTGAAGGTCTTGTTATTGATAAAAACATTACTATGGCAGATTTAAAGGGAACTTTAGAATTATTTGCGAAAAAAATGTTTGGTGAAAAACGTGAAATTCGTTTAAGACCATCTTATTTCCCATTTACGGAACCAAGTGTAGAAGTAGATATTTCATGTTATAACTGTAATGGTAAAGGATGTTCTATGTGTAAACAAACAGGATGGATTGAAATATTAGGAGCCGGAATGGTGAATCCTAAGGTTTTAGAAATGTGTGGATTTGATAGTCAGGTTTATCAGGGATTTGCCTTTGGTATTGGCTTAGAACGTGTGGCTATGTTGAAATATGGTATTGATAATATTAGAGATTTTTATAGTGGTGATTTAAGATTCTTAAATCAATTTGTAAGAAAGGATTAGACATATGGAAGCAAGTTTAAAATTATTAAATCAATATGTAAAAGTTGATGATTTTTCAGCTCAGGAAATTGCTGATCAATTGACATCTATAGGTCATGAAGTTGAAGGAATGCATGTCTTTGCAAGAGGTGATAAACTTGTTGTAGGGTATGTAAAAGAAAAGGTTCCTCATCCTGATAGTGACCATTTGAATGTCTGTCAAGTTGAAGTAGGAAATGGAGTCACTCAACAGATTGTTTGTGGAGCTCCTAATGTTGCTGCTGGGCAAAAAGTGATTGTGGCTTTACCCGGTTGTGATTTAGGAGAAGGATTTAAAATTAAAGAAGCGAAGATTCGTGGTGTAGAATCTAATGGGATGATTTGTTCTATTGCAGAATTGGGTATTGATCAACGTTTATTAAGAGAAGAAGATAAAGCAGGAATTCATGTTTTGGATGCTGATGCACCTGTTGGTGAAGATGCTTTAAAGTATATGGGTTATGATGATACTATCTTAGATATTGGTTTAACACCTAATCGTGCTGATTGTATGGCTATGATTGCATTAGCTTATGAAGTTGGAGCTTTATTAAAACGTGATGTACATGTTCCAGAAATGAAAACATTAAATGAATTGGATAGTGACATTGAAGTTGATGTCCAAACTAATTTATGCCCATGCTTTGGGGCTAAATTAGTCAAAGGTGTTCAAACTAAGGAGTCACCAGAATGGTTAAGAACATTTTTAATGGCAAGTGGTATTAAGCCAATTAATAATATTGTAGATATTTCTAACTTTGTGATGTTAGAAACAGGACAACCTATTCATATGTATGATTATGATAAATTAAAGGAAAAACGTTTTGTGATTAAAACTGGTTTCCATCAAAGAACAGTATTATTAGATGGAAAAGAATATGAAATTCTTCCGGAAGATATTATTGTTTCTACTGATCAAGGGATTGGTTGTGTAGCCGGTGTTATGGGTGGAGATGATACAAAGATTGATGAAAATACAGTGAATATTGTCATTGAAGCAGCCACATTCCATGGGGCTACATTAAGAAATACAGCACGTCGCTTAAATTTATTAACGGATGCTTCTCAACATTATATTAAAGGAGCGATTGATACAGCTAATACCGCCAGAGTTTTAAATCGCTGTGCTGCCTTATTAGAAGAACTGGCAGATGCTAAAGAAATTTATAAAAGTGTTCTGACTGACTATGAAGTGAAAGAAAAAGTCATTACACTTACAACTTCACGTGTAAATGGGTTATTAGGAACAAATATTTCTACTGAAATCATAGAAGAAATTTTAACATCTTTACATTTTTCTTATACACGAGAAGGTGAAACATTAACAATAAAAGTGCCAACATATCGTAATGATATGACAATGGATGCTGATGTGATTGAAGAAATTGCCAGAATGTATGGATATAATCATATTCCTTCTTCATTACCACTCATGGAAATGACAAAAGGAGCTTTGACACCTGTTCAAAGTTATGTCAGAATGATTAGACATTTATTAACAGATTTAGGATTACATGAAGTGATGACTTATACACTGACTTCACCATCTATGGTTGATGATTTTAATCTTTTCCATCATCAAGATGCTGTTGCATTGATGTTACCAATAGGAGAAGAAAGAAGTGTGACAAGAAAATCATTAATTCCTTCATTACTACAGGCGATTAATTTTAATAGAGCTCACTCTCAAAAAGATGTGATGATTTATGAGATTTCTCACACTTATTCAAAAGAAACAGAAATTCAAAATTTAGCCATTGCATGTTCTGGAATGTATCATCATGTGGCATGGCAACAGTTACAACAAAAAGCAGATTTTTATTTATTAAAAGGATTTGTTGAAACAATCTTTGAAAAACTAGGAATCAAGGAATCACGTTATACATTAAAACCAGTAGAAGCAAATCAACAAGATTTCCATCCAGGTAGAAGTGGTTATATTATGATGGGAAATGACATTGTAGGTGTGATTGGTGAAATTCATCCTCGACAAGCCAAAAAATATGACGTTAAGGATGTTTATGTGGCTGAGTTGAATTTATCTGTTTTATTAAACTTAAAGAAACCAGCTATTAAATTTACAGAGATTCCACAATATCCATCAGTGACAAGAGATATTGCTTTAGTTATGGATAAAGATATACCTGTTCATGATGTTGTACGTTCTATTTGTAAAGTTGGTCAACGTTTGATTGTAGATACACAGATTTTTGATATCTATGAAGGGGAACATGTTGCGAGTGGACAAAAATCAGTAGCCATTGCTTTAACATTCCAAGATGCAACAAAAACATTGGATGATACAACAATTAATACAATGATTGAACAGATATTAAAGGTTGTAGAAAAAGATTATGGAGCACATTTAAGAGTGTAATATGAAACATCCAAAAAGCGTATCTCAAAAACATATGGGAATCATCATATTAGGAATGGTGATTCTCTTTATAGCAATTTATATTGTTGTATGGAGAATGGAATTAAAGTTGATTGATGGTGGACATATGGTTTTAGAAGTTGGGGAAGAACTCAGTCATGATGTAGAAGATTATTTAAATTTAACATGGTATTTACCTTCTGAAAGGGATAATATCATTGATGATTGTCAGCTCACGTTAAATGACATTGTATATCTCGATGAACATCAGCAATATCCAGATATAGGTGAATATCAAGGAACTATTACATATGATGATCAAACATATCCCATAGATATTCAAGTTGTAGATGAAATAGCACCAATCATTCAATGTCAAGAAACAGTGGCTTATGGAAGTCAAGATTTTCAAGTTGAAGATATCATTGATGTGAGTGATAATTCACAAGATGATTGTGATGTTCAAATAGATGGAGATGTGGATGTATCAAAATTGGGAACATATACTTTAAATGTGAAAGCAATAGATTTTTCACAAAATATTGCTGAAAAGACATTTGATGTTGAAGTCACTGATCAGACGGCACCACAAATAACAATGAAACCACAGATAGCTTATTTGCATGAAGAATTTGATGTTTTAGAAAATGTTCAGGCAAAGGACAATATAGATGGTGACTGTACAAAAGATATTCAAGTATCGGGAGAAGTCAATGTTCAAAAAGCAGGAACTTATTATTTGACTTATACAGTTCAAGATCAGGCAGGGAATCAAGCAAAAGTCAAACGAGAAGTCGTTGTTAAAGAGAGGGAAACATCTTATCGTATAAATAATGTTCCAATGGTTTTACAATTACCGGATTATCATAACGGTTGTGAATCTGCTTCATCGACAATGTTACTTCAATATTACGGATATGATATCACTTTGCCAGAAGTGATTAAAAAAGTTCCTATCATTCCTCTTGAATATAAAGATGGACGTTTATATGGTGCTGATCCACATGTTGCTTTTACAGGAAGTATGTCATCACGTGGTTATGGTATCTATGTAGAACCAATGGTTGATGTTTTAGAAACCATCATAAATGAACAAAAAGGTAAACATCAAGTTAAGAATTTAACGGGTTCTTCTTTAGATGATTTATTGACATATGTAGAAATGGGGCATCCAATTCAAATATGGGCAACTGCTTCTTTACAGACTTATGAACAATCAGGAAAACAGGAATGGTATATCAAAACATTAGATGGTCAGTATACTGATGAAAAAGTGACTTTTCCAGTGAGTGAACATTGTCTGGTTTTGATAGGCTTTGATGACGAACATGTCATTTTAAATAACCCATTGCAAGGGATAACTATTTGGGATAAAGAAGCATTTGAAATTGCCTATAAAGATATGGGGTCACAGGCTATTATGATTGAAGAATAAAAACGAGAAGTTATATCGACTTCTCGTTTTTTAGCCCATATCAATGTATTGATTTGTTTTTATACGTTTATAAATTTGAAAAGCTGTCGATGAAATTAAAATGGCTAAAGCAAGCGAAAGACTTGTACCCAGTGTTGATAAAAAACTTTCCATAAATAAGTCATTCATACCTTGAACAGCATATAACATTGTATAATAAATACCACTTCCAGGAACTAATGGGAAACACCCGATAATAATAAAGATAGTTGCTGGAGCTTTATAAAAACGGGCAAAACATTCAGCCAATAAGGAAACAAAAAGCATTGCAATAAAACTTTGTAAAAAGATATTATTTAATGAAGCGGTGATTAGATAGACAAACCATCCTAGTGTTCCTATCAGAGAACCAATGATTGAAAAACGAATATTCTTTTGTATTCTAAATATAAATGTAAAACCAAAACAACCAATAAAAGCAGCTAAACATTGTATCAAACTTTCCATCTTAAACTCCTTGTAAAACCATCATCATAATCCCTACACCAATTGCAATACTGGCAGCAATCAAAATCGCTTCAATCATACGAGAGAGTCCAGAAACAAAATCTCCTCCAATAATATCTCTTAAACTGTTTGTAATAGCAATACCGGGAACAAGAATCATTAAAGTTCCTGTGATCACTGACTGTTGATTGGTAATGATATTCATTTTTTGAGCAATAATCGCAATACTTGCTAAAACCATACTTGATAGAATGGTACGTACAATACCATTGACATCTAATTTTTCTAAAAGATAAATAAAATAATATAAAATAAAACCAATAAAAGCAGAAACAATCATTTCAGAAACGTGACCACCAAAAAAAACACAGAACATGGCAGCAGAAACAATATACCCCATTAAAATGAGATGATAATTAAGCCTTTGTGTTTCGATATTTTGAATTTTATTTTTGATTTCTTCTAGAGATAATTCCTGATTACTGATTTGACGTACAAGACAATTGAGTTCATAAAGATGATCCAAATGTGTACGATTGCTTCGAGAACGTTTTGAAGATTGATAGGGTGTTCCGTCATGAAGTGTCAAAGAAAGTGTAAAATAAGTGGGAATGGCAAAAACTTCAATATCAGTAAAACCAAATCCTTCACACATTCTTTTTAATGATTCTTCAACACGATAGATTTCAGCACCATGTTTTAAAAGTAATTGTCCGATCTTATTGATTTGTTGTAAAATATCTAAGTCATTCATATTTTCACCCCACTGTTCTATGTTATATCATAAATCAAATGTTTGAATCAATGGGATATGTGAAAATTCTTTTTGAATGAAGTCTTGAGGTGATGAAGATAAAAGAGAAAGAAGACGAGTCGCTTTGAGTTCCATATCCAAAGCAGGATGTCTATGTTTTGAAAAGTTAGTGACAAGTGTATAAGGGCATGTTTTTTTAATCAAAGACAAATATTTTCTTCCTCTTTCATTCATTGCCAGAATACGTAAATAATCAAGATGCATAGCTTCTTGAATATCTTCTTTTGTATTTTTCATGAGAATATGTATGAACATACGAGAAATACGAGGACGTGTATATCGTTTAGAGGATAAAGAATCTATCAGTTCATTCATCGATTGACAATGATGGATGGATTTATAAAGCAAGTGTTCCAATCCCTCATCAACCATGTGATATTGTTTTAATTCATAGGGGGGAGTGGTTAAAATCTGATAACGTAAATAAGGGAAAAAATCTTCCATAAAATATAAATCATTTTGATAAAGTTCAAAGTGAGGTAACGTATGTGAAAAATCAAGATGATTTTTTATAGCGTGTCTAATCGCTGAAGCGCTGGCAATATGTTTTAAATCTAAACCATGATAGGTATTTGTTCGTAAAAAACAGTGAGGTGTTATAGGATAGTGATGAGCAATGATTTCCTTGACGTAACTTAAGCCAAGTAAATCATTAGGTGTTTTAATTTCTTGATGCATAATATTCTGTAATGCCTGATTACAGGCATCAGCATAACGGAGTCCTTTTTTCATAGCTTGTTGTACATAGCTGTCATAGCTTTCTTGATTTTCAAAAAGTGTCTGGGCAATATTAATAAAAGTTGAAATATCTCCATTTTCACTGCCAAAACAAATATCAGTCACACCTATTTTAGCAAGTAATTCAATAGCTCCCTTTGCAAAATAATCAGCACTTTGACAGGCATAAACAAAAGGTAATTCAATGACCAAATCCACACCGTATTCAATGGCTATCTGACTGCGTTTCCATTTATCAATAATTGCTGGTTCACCTCTTTGGACAAATGATGAGGACATCACCGCAATTGTATAATCAAATTGGTCAAGTGATTGAGCCTTTTGAATATGATATATATGTCCATTATGGAAAGGGTTATATTCGACAATTAATCCAAGTATTTTCATAATGTTTACCTCCATTGGATAGTTTAACATAGTTTGTCAAATAAACATAGTTTTACTTGAAAAGAGAGGAAATATTCAGTGAAATATTGAAATTTAGATTGACATATTTCTGAGTTTTATATATAATTGGCTATGCGATGTAAAGGGTGATTTTTTTGAAATGGAATTTACAATGGATTGTTAAGCAAAAAAATGGATGTTTTGATTTTGATGAAACATTAAGTTTTCCATCTGAGATGTTCCATAATTTATCCCAGATTAATGGTTTAAAGGATGTTCATGTTGTAGGACAGGGACGTTTAGATACAAAAAATCATCAATTATACGTTGATTTCCAAATAGATGGAGAAATGATTCTACCATGTGCAATATCATTGGAAGATGTAAATTATCCTTTCCATATTGAATCAAGTGTTATTTTTGCTTTTTATAAACCTTCTGAAGATGAAGAAGTGATAGAAGTTAAGAAAAATATTGTTGATTTAACTCCTGTTATTTTTCAGGAGATTATGATGGAAGTTCCAATGAGAGTGGTTAAAGAAGGTGCTTCTTTAAAAACGCATGGTCAAGGTTGGAAAGTATTAAGTGAGGAAGATGAACGTGAAGATGAGGATTATATTGATCCTCGCTTAGCGAAACTTAAAGATTATTTTAAGGATAAGGAATAAGGAGGTGTACCTATGGCAGTACCACAAAGACGAGTTTCAAAAACAAGAAGAAACAAAAGAAGAACACATGACAAGTTAACAGTACCAAGTGTCGTAGTTTGCCCAGAATGTGGAGAATATAAATTATCTCATAGAGTATGCAAACATTGCGGAACTTACAACGGACAAAAAGTGTTATAAAAACTGCCCCTTATTTCAAGGGCTTTTTTTATTTTATAGGGAAATTTAACTCCCATTGACTCTTATATTTTTAAACATGGATGATTCATTTGGCTGAGAGTTTTTTATCATAGAAGATATAAAAACTTCAGATTATAAAATGAATTCATTATTTTTGTGATATTATATATGCTTTAAGCAATTTATATGATATAATGTCTATAAAGATAAAAAAAGAAATCTGTCAAAAAAATGCGTATATATATAATAGGAGGGCAATGGAGTCAACTTAGTAAGTTGGCTCTTTTTTATTTTTTTGGAAATAAAAGAGTGTCTTTTTTACTTGTAGTTAAGTATAATTATCTATTTATTATCTTATTTCCTTTACTTTTATTGTATAATGTAGTTAAGAAAGAAGGTGCTTCTATGTTCGTTAGAGTTATCAAAAATAATAAGGGTAAGAAAAACACCTGTTTTTGCGCACTCGTTGAATCCTATCGTGATTCTTCTGGCGTTCCTAAACATCGTGTCCTTATCAACTTTGGGCAGGTTGATAAGGAATCCGTTCCTTTTCTGAAGGCTGCTTTCGCCAAGAAAAAGCCTCGTCTTGTCTATGATGATGAATAATGTAGTTAAGTCTTCTCAGCTGGCTGCTATCTTCAGTGAGTTTAATGCTATCATTCATTCTGATATCACAAACAGACTCTGTCGCAAGAGAACACAGGACTTTACCAGAAATAGAAATATGAATTTCTATTCGCTCATCTATTACTTCATCTTCAGAAACAGAACCACAACCAATGCTGAACTCTCTCATTTTTATTCTTCCATAGATCGATTTGAGAAGAGAATAAGCAAGCAGGCTCTCAACAAGGCCATTAGAAAGCTGAATCCAAATGTTTTTCATATCTCATCAATCGATTTTCAGCCATCTATTATACATCGTCGCTCCCTAAAAAATATAGAGGATATTTCCTGATTGCAGAAGATGGGACCTATATGGAAATCCCATACAATGTCTATAATATCTATGATTTTCATTTTGTGGAGAATCAACATATCATTGACATGTTCGATGTCAAAAAGTCCAGTCAAGGCCGGAGGACTCTATGATGTCCTTAATGGTCTGTTTATAGATTTTTCACTCAGGCCTGCACCATATTCAGAATTGCCTCTTGCGTTTTCTCATCTCTATCGAAGTCAAAGTATATTCAAGGGAAAGGATGTCATTTATCTTGCTGACAGATATTATGGATCAGCCGAAATCATATCCCACCTTGAGTGTATTGATTATCATTATATCATCAGAGGAAAAAGCAATTTCTATAAGAAGCAGGTTGCGCTCATGAAATCTGATGATGAATGGATTGAGGTGGAAATTGATGAAAAATGGAGAAGGAGATTCCGATTTTCACCTGAAGCCATGGAATTGAGAGAAAATAATCCAGTCATGAAAATCAGGATCATTAAAAGAAGAATTGAATATATCAACAATCATGGAGAGGCGTGTCAGAAAGAGCTTATTTTCTTTACCAACCTAGGAGAGGAATTCTCTGCTCAGGAAATCATTGAGCTATATACATATAGATGGGATATCGAAGTTTCATACAAGACACTCAAAACAGGCCAGGAGATAGAAAGGCATATAAGCAGTGATGGTGATGTTGCACGAAATGATATATATGCAAAGGTACTGTTTCATAATATTGCAGGAATCATGAGAAAAGAGTTGAACCGTTCACTTGAAATGAAAGAGTCAAATAGACAGTATGTTGTCAACATAGCACAGCTACATGAAATCATACATGATGTCAACATTCTGCTTTCAATGATCAATGGTAAAAAAAGACAGCTAAAAAAGAAGATAGAACAGATAGAGAAGATGCTAGACAAAATAAAAGTGCCTGTTCGCCCAAACAGGCACTACCAACGATGGGGACGAGTCATGATTTCACCACCAAGCTATCGCTTCAGACTTGATGGAAGAAACAATCCAAAAGTCAGACGATACAAATCAGCGCTCATGACAATATCCCCGTAGTTAAGAATACAATTATATTGTATCATAAATTTAATGGGATAAAATTTTAAAAAACGAAAAAAAATCAACAGGGGCTTTATGCGCTTTTTTTGCATAATAATAAAGAGTACATATAGTCATACCACAAGAATTACAGAAATAAAAAAAGAGTCACCTAGTCTAATATACTAAGTTGACTCCATTGTGCGTATATATATAATAGGAGGGTTATTTTATGATGGATTTCAAGAATCTTTTTGACATACGCATTTACAACTATTTTCTCAATCATGAACGTCTGGCTGATTTTTTGAATGTTGTTCTCTTTGATGGACAAACGATGCTTGACACTCAGGATATCATCATCCTTGATTCCAACAGCAGTGGGATTTTCCTGTCCAGTGGTCAAACAATCAAGCGTACAAGAGATCATCTGCTTCTTGTTACCATGAATGGACAGCAATGCATCATAGGACTGGAACATCAGTCCTATGCAGATAAAAGGATGTTTCAAAGAATCATGGAATATGATTATCTCAGCTATCTTAGACAGTATCATATCTATGAAAAGAACATTCATGAAAGAATCAATGGTGTCATGACTTTGGCTATCTATTATGGCGAAAGGAAATGGAACTACGCCAGAAGCTATAAGCAGATGATGAATCGAGACATCAGACACCTAAGATGTTACATGAATGTTGAATTTCATCCACTGGTAGAAATGGTAAAGCTGGATGAAACAAGATTTCAAAACAAGGACAATCGAGATTTGATTATTGGGCTGAAGATTCTTTATGCAAAGAAGAAGGTACCAGAAAAGTTTATAGTCAGCTATGAACTGGCATGTCTATTAGGAACACTGATTCATGATGAACGTATTTATCAGTTGATTGAAAAAAAGAAAGGGGCAACGAATATGAGTGACTATGTATTAGGAATTAGAAAAAAAGGAAGAAATGAAGGAAAAAGAATTGGACGTAATGAAGGAATCATGACGACACTTATTAAACTACTTACACAAAAGTTTGGAAATTTATCGAAAGATACTATTAAAGCAATTAAACGAAGCAACAAGAAACAACTCAATTCTTTAACATTACATATCTTTGATATAGAAAAAGAGGATGACATTATTCAAATTCTTACAAATCAATATTGATTTTTACTGACCCTATATGTAAGTATAGGGTCATTTTTCATTTGAAATAATTTCTGGTAGACATAGATTTAAAAAAATAGTAAAGTATTCTTACATATTTTATGTTATAATACATAAGTTAGTGGAGGTGAAAGCATGGCATATGAAGTTATTCTTGATGATTTTCAAGGTCCATTAGATTTATTGTTGCATCTAATTAAAGAAAAAGAAATGGATTTAGAAACTTTGGAGGTTTCAGTTATTACTGATCAATATCTTGCTTATATTGATCAAATGGATGCCAAGCAATTAGAAACAATGTCAGAATATTTAGTTATGGCAGCACAGCTAATTGAGATGAAAAGTAAAATGCTTTTACCAGCCCAAAAGATTGAATTAGAAGATGACTATCAGGAAGATCCAAGAGAACAATTAATCAAACGATTAATTGAATATAAAAAATATAAAGATGTCTTAGATGAATTTAAAGAAAAATATGAACAAAGACAATATATTCATACCAAAGCACCTGCTTTTATGGATGAATATGTTATTGATACAACTGATATGATTCCAGATCATTTAGAAGTTTATGATTTAATAAGAGCAATGCAAAAAATGTTTCAAAGAAAAGCATTACATGCTCCTTTAGAATCGAAAATTGCACGTGTTGAAATATCTATTGATGAACGCAGTGATCAAATTAGACAATATTTTCGTATACATAAAAATCAAAGAGTAAAATTAGAAGATTTGTTTGAAGAACCTACAAAAATCTTCTTTGTGATTACGTTTTTATCCATTCTTGTTTTAGTCAATAAAAATGAACTGATTATTGAACAGGAAGGTAACTTTGAAGATATATATTTAAAGGAGAGAACTTGATGGACAAAAATGAAATATTAAGTGTCATAGAAGGTATGTTGTTTTTATCAGGAGATGAAGGTATTACCATTAAACAAATAACTTCTGTTTTAAAACTTAATAAAAAAGAAGCAACACAATATATGGATGAATTAATTCAAATAGAAAATGAGAGAACTATTAAAGGATTTGAAATAGTGAATTTTGGTGGTGTTTATAAAATGACAACACTTGCCAAACATCATGAATATTATCAAAGAATGATAGAACAAAGTGAAAATACATTGTCTAATGCAGCCTTAGAAACATTAGCTATCATTGCCTATAATCAACCGATAACACGTGTCAGAATTGAAGAAATACGTGGTGTGGGTTGTGATGCAATGATTAGAAAACTAGCAGCTAAGGCTTTGATTAAAGAAGTTGGGAGAGAAGATACACCAGGAAAACCTATTTTATATGGTGTGACTGATGAATTTATGGAT
The DNA here is from genome assembly GCF_018223625.1 of Clostridium sp. C1. Lineage (NCBI taxonomy): Bacteria > Bacillati > Bacillota > Clostridia > Eubacteriales > Clostridiaceae > Clostridium > Clostridium sp. C1. The sequence continues at coordinate 299,052 of NZ_CP073631.1, forward strand.
GCATTTTCATTGACTTCCTTAGATGAATTGCCTGAATTAAAAGAAATGAAGGAAGATTTTGATCAGGAAGATATTTTTAATACAAAATATACTGAAGAATAAGCACTCTAAGTGCTTTTTTGTTAAGATAAGGAGATGAATCTATGGCATATATTTATGCTGTTTCAGATATTCATGGAAGATATGATTTATTACAGGAAATTGTTCATACACATGTTGACTTTGATCAAGGAGATCAACTCATATTGTTAGGTGATTATGTTGATGGTGATCAATATGGAAATGCTTATTTGACTTTACAATACATATACAATCTCCAGCTAACCTATCCTCAACAGCTTATTGTTTTAAGAGGAAATCATGAAGAATGGTTATCATCTTATTTAAACGATAGACCAACGGATTTAATCATTTCCATTGATATTTCTTTTCATACGTTAGAAAGTTTTATGAGTGAAGAACAATTTGATTGTATCTATCAAAAAGCTTCTCTGCTTTATCATGACCGTTATTCTTTACTGCAGGAAATGTATAAACAATGTCAAAAATACATTGTACAAAAGCATGAAAGACTTGTTCAATGGTTAGAACAGTTGCCATATTATTATGAAACCAAGCATCAAATCTTTGTACATGCAGGTCTTAAAATTATACCAGAACAGCCTCAAATTTGGCAAAAAGTGTCAGATGTCAATCATTATCTCATGCAATCAACCCCATCAAAAGGGAAATTTTATAAAAAGGTTATTGCTGGACATATAGGTACACATCAGCTAGTGCAACAACCTGATTTTCATTACATATGTTGTTTTGGTGATTTTATTTATATAGATTCAACAGTTGTTCAAAGTCATTTTCTAAATGTCTTACAGATTGATATGCAAAAATTACAATATTTAGGAAAGATAAAAATAAATAATCAATGGATAAGTTATGATATTTGAAATGTAAGGTTATCAGTGATAGATAACCTTTTTTTGCATGTTAACGGGTAAAATAAGCATCTTAACGATATTGACTTGATTAAATAGATTTGGTTTGGGATAATCATTATGAGGAGGGACAATATGAAGATTGTATTTCATCAAAGCCATGAAAAACAGGAAACAGAGATTCATGTTTATTGTCATAAACCCTTAGATCAGGAAACCAAAGAAATCTGTAAATATTTACAATCATTTTCACAAACAATATTAGCTTATGATAAGCAACAAATTTATCATCTTTTACTCAAAGATATTTATTATATAGAATCTGTAGATGATAAGACATTTCTTTATACGAAAGATCATGTTTATCTTTCTAAAAATAAATTATATGAATTAGAAAATCTGTTAAAAAAGACTTCTTTTATAAGAATCAGTAAAAATACAATTATGAATATTCATTATTTAAAATCTGTCAAATCATTATTGGGTGGAAAAATGGAAGCAACTCTAATCAATCAAGAACATTTAATTATCAATCGTCATTATTTATCAGCATTTAAAAAGAAATTTGGATTATAGGAGGAAAATATGAAACAAAAAATAATTTTTTTTCTATTATGTGATTGTATTTCTTATACAATTTTATCATTTATAATGTTTATCTTATCTTCTTTTCCATCTCTCGTCATGTCGGGAAGTCATCAAGTTTATATGTCTTTTTTTATAGTGACAACGTTTATCGCATTTCTTATCACTCTCACTTCTTGTTTTGAATTTTCTTCTTTCTGGCAAGAATGTTTTACCCTTTTAATAGAAATTTTTCTTGTTGTATATGGAATAGGGGGAGGCATTTTTCATTGGTTTGAATGGAAATGGGTGTATTTAATTGAAGTCGCATTTATATGTGCTATTGTATTTTTTATCACTTATATACTGATATATTATCATGAGCAATATATTGCTAGAAAGATTAATCAAAAGATTGAGGATGAAAATCATGAAAATTATTGAAGTCAGTCATTTAAAGAAAGGGTATGATCAAGTTCGAGCTGTCAATGATGTGAGCTTTTATGTCAATGAAGGGGAGTTATTTGCTTTTTTAGGAAGTAATGGTGCTGGAAAAAGCACAACAATTCATATATTATGTACATTATTGAAACCAGACGATGGTCATGTCATTATTAAAAATTATCAATTGAATAAAGATGATATAAAAATAAAACAAGCCATAGGAATTGTGTTTCAAAATCATGTATTAGATGATTTATTAACGGTCAAAGAAAATCTTATTACAAGAGCGTCTTTGTATTATTCGTCTTATCAAGAAATGCATCAAGCTGTACAAAACGTGATGAAAGATTTGAATATTGAAAAATATGCAAATCGTTTATATGGAACATTGTCGGGTGGTCAAAAAAGATGCTGTGATATTGCCAGAGCTGTTATCCATCAGCCCCAAATCTTATTTTTAGATGAACCGACAACGGGCTTGGATCCTCAAAATAGAAAAAATGTCTGGGAAATCATCATGCAATTACAAAAGCAAAATCATATGACCATCTTTTTGACAACCCATTATATGGAAGAAACAAATCATGCCGATTATGTTGTGATTATGGATGAAGGAAAAATTGTTGCAAAAGGAACACCACTCCAATTAAAAAATCGTTATACGTATGAAAGATTTATTATTTATACTCAAGATCATTTTTTAAAGGATGATATAAAAACATGGTCTTATGAGATGGATATTTATGATGATTATGTTGTCATACATCTTCACCATACAATGGAAGCCTATCAAATTTTACAACAATGTCAAAACAAAAAGATTGATTTTGAAGTTATAAAAGGAACAATGGAAGATGTTTTTATTGCTGTTACAGGAAAGGGATGAGAAGCATGTTCATATTAACGACAAGAGTCATCAAACTTTTCTTTAGAGATCGTATAGCTGTTTTCTTTTCCTTTCTTTCATCATTTATTATCATTGTTTTATATATTGTCTTTTTAGGTCATACATATACATCTTCTATTCCACAAATTCAAGATGCATCACAATTAATGAATCAATGGGTGATGGCAGGTATTTTAGCTACATCTTCTGTTTCTACTACGATTGCGACCTTTAGTATTATGGTAGATGATCGTATCAAAACAATTGAAAAAGATTTCTTAGCTTCACCCATACATAGAAATAAAATCATGTTGAGTTATTATATTGCTGGACTTTTAGTGGGTTATTTGTTATCGCTGCTGACTTTTCTATTTGCACAAATCTATATTTTGTTAAATGGAGGAACATGGTTTCATTTTTCAACATTCATCAAAATACTTCTTGCTTTTATTATTATTGTTATTATGAATGGAAGTATGATGTTTTGCATCACATCTTTCTTTAAAAGTCATCATGCATTTTCTACTGCCATGACTCTTGTAGGTACATTGATTGGTTTTATGACAGGAATCTATATTCCTATAGGCTCATTACCTGTAAGTTTACAATGGGTGATTAAGCTTTTTCCTACATCACATGGAGCTGTATTATTAAGGCAAATTATGATGGAAACATCTTTATTAGAAACTTTTCAAAATATACCACACTCATTTTTAGAACATTTTAAAGAAAGTTTTGGAATTGTTTATTCTTTTGGTCAAGTGAGATTGACCCCATTATTTCATATCATTTATCTTTTTATATTTATTCTTCTTTTTTTAGGAATGGGAATTTATGTTATGAAAAGAATGCATTAACGACACCTTTATAGGTGTTTTTTTATGAAAATATTATTTGACTTATAAGTTACTCTATGCTAACATTTGGATACTTCGGTTAGATAAGACTAACAGAAAAGGAGAGTATTCATGTTTGACAAGAGATTATTAAAAGAAATGCCAAATGCAAAATCATATATATGGAAACAGGTATTTTGTCAATGGATAGCTTTATTGATGAATATTGTGTTGACGTTATTGATATGTGTTTTGTTTATACAGTTGTTTGATCAACAACTTTCCATAGAAAAAGTTGTTTTGATTTTACTTGTTATGATTGTATCTTTGATGATACGAGCTTATGTTTTAAAAAAGGCAACTTATTATTCTTTTAAAGGAGCAAGTCTTGTGAAAAAGACTTTAAGACAGCGTCTTTTTGAAAAAGTTTTAAGTTTAGGAAGTCATTATCAAGATCATGTTAGAACAAGTGAATTGGTTCAATTATCAGTAGAAGGTATTAATCAGTTAGAAACTTATTTTTCATTATATTTACCACAATTATTTTATAGTGTTTTAGCACCAGTCACATTATTTGTTTTGACAGCTTTCTTAGACTGGAAAAGTGCTTTGGTTTTATTTGTCTGTGTTCCATTGATTCCTGTTTCGATTATTTTCGTACAGAAGTTTGCCAAAAAACTGCTTTCTAAATATTGGAACAGCTATACAACACTAGGAGATAGTTTTTTAGAAAATCTTCAAGCACTCACAACATTAAAGATTTATCAAAGTGATGCCTATAAACAACAACAGATGAATCAGGAAGCAGAGAATTTTAGACGTATTACAATGCGTGTCTTGATTATGCAATTAAATAGTATCAGTATTATGGATATTGTTGCCTATGGAGGGGCAGGGTTAGGATGTTTTTTTGCGATTACACATTTTCAAAATCAGACTTTATCATTGTTTGGTGCATTGTTTATTGTTTTGATGTCTTTTGAGTTCTTTATTCCATTAAGACAGTTAGGCTCTTTCTTCCATATTGCGATGAATGGTATTGCTGCGAGTGATAAAATCTTTAAAATCTTAGATTTGCCTGTATCATCAGATGGTCAATATGATTTAGATGCTCCATTTGATATCAGACTTGAACATGTTTCTTTTCAATATGATGACAAAAGACCTATTTTAAAGGATGTATCTTTACATATTCAGTCACATCAATTTATTGGTATTGTTGGAGAAAGTGGTTCAGGAAAAAGTACAATAGCCAAGTTAATGATGGGCTATCACCGTTGTTTAGAAGGATATCTTTATATGGGTGATCATCAACGTAGTGACATTCGTGATGAGAGTTTTATGGAACATGTGATGTATGTGACACATGATCCTATGATATTGAAAGGAACGGTTAGAGAAAATCTAAATATGTTTTCACAATATTGTGATGAACAGTTATGGGATGTATTAAAGCAAGTGCGTTTAGATGGCTTTTTCCATGAACAAATGGGATTGGATACGCCATTATTAGAAAATGGAAGTAATTTATCTGGTGGACAAAAACAACGATTGAATCTTGCCAGAGCATTACTTAAAGACGTAGATGTCTATATTTTTGATGAGGCCACAAGTAATATTGATGTAGAGAGTGAAAATCATATTTTAAATGTCATTGAGACATTAACACAAACAAAAACGGTTATTTTCATTACCCATCGTTTACAAAGTGTGGTTCATTGTAATGAGATTTATGTGATGCAACAAGGGGCTTTGGTAGAACAGGGAACGCATCAAGAACTTATGCATCAAGAAGGCATTTATCATCATATGTATCAAAATCAACAGGAATTGGAGGTGTATAGCCATGAATAATGTACAAATGATATGGAAAATGTTAAAACTTGTCAAACCATTAACACTTCCAATGTTAGGAGCTGTTTTGTTAGGTGTTTTAGGTTTTCTTTGTGCGATTGGTATTCCCGTTATAGCGGTGATGGCTATTTTACAGACAACAGGGATGTATGCACACTTTCCTCTTTCATGGGTTTTAGGTATTTTGCTATGTTTGGCAATACTAAGAGGTGTACTTCATTATGGTGAACAGGCATTAAATCACTATATTGCGTTTAAACTTCTAGCGATTATACGTGATCATGTATACACGGCATTAAGACGTCTGGCACCAGCCAAATTGGATGGTAAAGACAAAGGCAACTTAATTTCTATTATTACCAATGATATTGAGTTACTTGAAGTTTTCTATGCTCATACGATTTCACCAGTTTTGATTGCTTTTTTCACATCCTTGATTTTATTGAAATTTTTTGCTCATATACATATATTCGCTATGATAATTGCTTTGATTGCTTATTTGATGATGGCTATTGTGATTCCCTTTTATGTCAATCACAAAGGGCAGGAGATAGGGCAAAAGAATCGTGATGCAATTGGTAATATGAGCAGTTTCCTATTAGAAAGCTATCGTGGTTTATCAACACTTTTGCAATATCATGCTGGAAACAAACGTCTTGAACAGATGAATGAGCGTAGTGATTGTATTGAAGATATGCAAGGACAGATGAAAAATATTGAAGCTACACAAGTTGTATGTTCACAATTGCTGATATCTATCTTTGCTTTCGTTATGTTTATCGTGATGTATATTTTCTATTTACAAAATCAAGTCAATGTTTATCATGTCATAACGGCAGTAGTACTGATGCTTTCAAGTTTTGGACCAGTGATGGCTTTGTCTAATCTGGCAAATAATTTACTTTCTACATTAAGCAGTGGTCGTCGTGTCATGGCCATTTTAGAAGAAAAGGAAGCTATCTGTGAAGTGACGGGACAACCCCATATATCATTTGATGATATCCACGTTGATGATGTGACGTTTGCTTATCAACAAGATGATCCTATTTTACAGAATCTTCATCTTCATTTTGATAAAGGAAAAGTGACAGGTATTATTGGAAAGAGTGGTAGTGGAAAATCGACTTTATTAAAGTTACTTATGCGTTTCTATGATCCTCTTCGTGGTGTGATCCAAATAGGTCAAACACCTTTAACAAATATCAATACATCTAATATGCGTCATATGTTTGCTTATGTGACACAGGAAACTGTGTTATTCCATGATTCGATTGAAAATAATATTAAAATCGCAAAATTGGATGCCACAAGTGATGAGATTCAAGCAGCCTGTCAAAAAGCCAGTCTGCATGATTGGATTATGTCCTTACCTGAGGGTTATCAGACACCTGTCAGTGAACTGGGGTCATCATTATCAGGAGGAGAAAGACAAAGAATTTCACTTGCAAGAGCATTTCTTAGCCAGGCAGAATGTATTTTATTGGATGAACCAACAAGTAATTTAGATGTTTTAAATGAAGGGATTATTTTAAAAGCATTACAAAATGAAAAAGAGAGAACCATTATTCTTGTTTCTCATCGTGAATCGACAATGAAAATTGTTAATCAAACAATCAAAATGGATCAGGGCAGGGTCAGCTAATGAATATTGAAAAGAAACGACAAAGAGAAATGAAAGTTGTGGCTTTGATGATTCATTTATATTGTTTACATCATGATGATATAGATGAAAAGACTTTAGTCAATTATGCTTTGAAGCGTATTGAAAAATGTCCCATGATGAAAGACAAAACATTTTGTAGTCAATGTCATATTCATTGTTATGAAAAGAATATGCAAAAGCAAATCAAAAAAGTTATGCGTTATAGTGGACCGAGAATGATTTTTTATCATCCTCTATTGGCTTTACGTCATGCTTTGAAAATTTAGGAGGAAACATATGCGTTATATATATTTACTTATTGGTATCATCAGTTTAGGCTTAGGGTGTGTAGGTATTCTCTTACCTATTTTACCTACGACTCCCTTTTTATTGTTAGCAGGATTCTGTTTTGCTCGTAGTTCTCATCGTATGTATCATTGGTTTGTATCATCAAAGTTATATCAAAAGCATCTTGATTCATTTGTCAAAAGACGTGCAATGACTTTAAAAACAAAAATCTGTATTTTAAGTTTTGCCAGTCTGATGTTAGCATTTCCTTTGTTTTTAACAGAAAATTTATTTTTAAAAATCTTTATTGTCAGTTTATATTGTTTTAAGTATTATTATTTTCTCTTTAAAATTGAAACGATTAAAATATCTCATGAAATATAAAAAGCACACCCTCAGATGTGCTTTTTATATGGTTTAATCACTAATAACTGTTACATTAGTAGCTTGAGGTCCTCTATCTCCTTCAACAATATCAAATTCAACAGTTTGACCTTCCTGTAAAGTTTTAAATCCTTCAGCGTTAATAGATGAGAAATGAACAAAGATATCTTTGTCATGCCCTTCCATTGTAATAAAACCATAACCCTTATCAGATTTAAACCATTTCACTTTACCTGTACTCATGTATGAAGTACCTCCTTAAAAGATTTCGCAAAAAACCAGTACTTCATTTTTAAACGACTAATAAATCTTTGCTGTGAAGAATAACTAATACTTTTAAAAATACGTGCTATGTTCCTTTGCTTTTTTATTATAACATAGACTTGATTGTGGTACAAGTTCTTGTTGACAATAGAGTAAAATAGGGTATCATTTGATTAGAGGTGGTTAAGATGTTAGAAAAATATGCTGAATTAATTATTAAGCAGGGTGTCAATTTACAAAAAGGACAGGAACTGTTAATTGAAGCTTCTATCGATAGTTATCCCTTAGTCCGTTTATTAACAAAACAGGCGTATGAAGTGGGAGCTAAAGATGTCATTGTGAACTATCGTGATGAAGTGGTGACACGTTTAAGATATGAAAACTGTGATCAAAAACATTTTGAAGCAGTTCCATCATATATTAAAGAGTTGAGAAATGGATATGCTGCAAGACATGTGGCGTTGATTTCAATTGAATCTGAAGATCCAGAAAATTTAAAGAATATTGACCCTTTAAAAATACAAACTTGGAGTAAAGCTGTCAGACAGGCTTGTCAGCCTTTTTATGATGCATTGGATTTAGGGATTAATCGCTGGTGTATTGTAGGTGCACCAAGTGTTGGATGGGCGAATAAGGTCTTTCCAGAAATGAGTGATAGTGAGGCTGTTGAGGCTTTATGGAAGGCTATTTTTAAAGTCACACGCTGTGATCAGGAAAATCCTATTGAAGCATGGGAAGAACATCGTCGTTCATTTGAAAGACGTGTTCAAATCTTAAATGAAAAGAAAATCAAATCTTTACATTATTTTAATAGCTTAGGAACAGATTTAACAATAGGAATGAATCCGGATTATGTTTTTGCTGGAGGAGGAAGCTATACCACAGATGGTATTTATTCTTTCCCTAATATCCCTACTGAAGAAATTTTTACGTCACCAGATTTTCATAATGTCAATGGTGTCGTTTATAGTTCATTACCTTTACACTATCAAGGACATATTGTTGATGAATTTTCTTTGACTTTTGAAAATGGACGTATTGTAGATTATCATGCTAAAGTAGGAGAAGATGTTTTAAAAAGCATTATTGAAACAGATGAAGGAAGTCATTATTTAGGTGAAGTGGCTTTAGTACCTTATGATTCTCCTATTCGTCAATTAAATCTGATTTTCTATAATACATTATTTGATGAAAATGCTTCTTGTCATTTGGCTATTGGTAAAGGATTTGGTGAATGTATTCATAATGGTTTAACCATGAATAAAGAAGAACTATATCAACGTGGTATTAATGATTCATTGACTCATGTTGATTTTATGATTGGGACAAAAGATTTATCTATTGAAGCGACATTAGAAGATGGATCAACATTGACTGTTTTTAAAAATGGGAACTTTGCATTTTAAAATTGACAAATATCCAGAATTTCTTTAATATGTTTTCTTGGAGATGTGAGGAGGATTGTCATGTCAGAATTGAAAGAAGAAGTACAAAAGCGTAGAACTTTTGCGATTATATCGCATCCAGATGCGGGAAAAACAACTTTAACAGAAAAATTCCTTCTTTATGGTGGTGCGATTCAAGAAGCCGGAATGGTCAAAGGGAAAAAACAATCTAAACATGCGGTGAGTGACTGGATGGAAATTGAAAAACAAAGAGGGATTTCTGTTACATCCTCTGTTTTACAATTTAATTATGATGGGTTCTGTATTAATATCTTGGATACACCGGGACATCAGGATTTCTCTGAAGATACTTATCGTACGTTAATGGCAGCAGATAGTGCAGTCATGGTCATAGATGGTTCTAAAGGGGTCGAAGATCAGACACGTAAATTATTTAAGGTTTGTGCCATGCGACATATTCCTATTTTTACATTTATTAATAAAATGGATCGAGAAGCGAAAGACCCCTATGAGTTAATGGAAGAAATTGAAAGAGAATTAGGTGTGGAAACATGTGCCATTAACTGGCCAATTGGTTGTGGTAAGGAATTTAAAGGTGTCTATGAACGCCAAAACAATGAAGTCATTCGTTTTATTCCTGTACAAGGTGGTAAAAAAGAAGTTGATGTTGAAATATGTGATGTTCAAGATGAATCTTTAAAAGAACAGCTAGGAGAAACATTATATCAACAATTACAAGATGATATTGAATTGTTGGATGGTGCAGGTGCTCAATTTGATCTTGAACGTGTGCGACATGGTGAATTATCACCTGTATGTTTTGGTTCGGCCTTAACAAATTTTGGAGTAGAACCTTTCTTAAAACACTTTTTAGAAATGACAACATCACCATTACCTCGTATGAGTAATATTGGCGAAATTGATCCGTTTTCAGAAGATTTTAGTGCCTTTGTTTTTAAGATTCAAGCGAATATGAATAAGGCACATCGTGACCGTATGGCTTTTATGCGTATTTGTTCAGGAAAGTTTACAAAAGGTATGGAAGTTTTCCATTATCAAGGGAATAAAAAAATCAAACTGAATCAATCTAAGCAATTAATGGCAGAAAACCGAGAAGAAGTAGAAGAAGCTTATTCGGGTGATATTATTGGTGTTTTTGATCCGGGTATCTTTTCAATTGGTGATACTTTATGTCCAGCAAAAAATAAATTTGCCTATGAAGGTATACCGACATTTGCCCCAGAACATTTTTCAATGATTCGTAATAAAGATACGATGAAACGTAAACAGTTTGTTAAGGGTGTTGAACAGATTGCTCAAGAAGGAGCCATTCAGATTTTTACTGAACTAGGTGGCGGTATGGAAGAAATCATTGTAGGCGTTGTTGGTGTTTTACAATTTGAAGTTTTATCATATCGTTTAAAGAATGAATATAATGTGGATATTATTAGTACACCACTGCCTTATCAATATATTCGCTGGATTAAAAATAAAGATGTTGATTTTAAAAAGTTAAATCTTTCTTCAGATACAAAAAAAGTACAAGATTTAAAAGGACAATATCTTTTATTGTTTTCTAATGAATGGGGTGTTCGTTGGGCAACTGATAAAAATCCTGATCTTGTTTTAGCTGAATTTTCACAGAATTAATGATACTCCTCGAGTATCATTTTTCTTTTTTAGCTATTTAAAAAGTGATAGAATACATTTAAGGAGGTGTCACCTGTGGCTAATGAAGGAAAGCGTTGTTATTGTCGATGTATTCAAGATATGCGTATGCAAATAGGCAAAGAAGAATTGACGATTTTTTATCACAACCAGATTTATGCATGTATGGTTCGCACAGGTGACAAGGAGGTTTCTTTTTATAAGATTTATGGGGAAGAATTTTCTTTAAGTTGCAGTGAAACAGAATTTAAGGAATATTTTCGTTTTGTCAAATATAAATCATCTGATGAGAAATTGTGATGTTTCTTTGTTTTTTATGAAAAATATGTTATGATGTCGTAGAAAGGGTGATGACTTTGTCAAAAAAGACTTTTGAAATTTCAAATATTCAATCCGTTGAAGAATTAAATCATTTAAGTTTAAAACTCAATGAAAAAGAACAAGTTTCGCATATTAAAGTCAATAAAGATAGTATTGTTTTTCATTGTCTTGATATTGATGCTTTATTAAGTTTAATCCAGAGTGTGAATAAAGACTTTGTTGTAAAAGAAGTGATTGATGGGAAAAAACGTGAATATGATTTTGCCAAAAAGAAAGAACGTCAATATTATTTCATGTTTAAAAATATGTTAACAGAAGATGATATTTATGTGCTGGTTGAAAGAATTGAAAAAGATCGTAGATATCATGATGTGCATTATGATGGACAAAATAAACTTTTATTATTGAAATCTAGTCAAAGAGATGTTTTAAGTCTGTTAAGAAAAGAATTATTTAAGATTAATCCATCGGTGGAGATTATTGAACATCACCGACCTATCCGTTCACAGGATGTTTTCAATCAAAAATTTCTTCAGATGTATATACGTATTGGTATTTTGTTCGTTGTTGTCGCTTTAGCATTAGTTACATCTAAAGATGATACAATTATGACACCTATTTTATGGTTAATCACAGTCATTTTATTAGGTATGCCTTTACTCAAAAAAGGATGGGGAGATCTTTTATCTAAGAAGTTTTTCAGTGAATCATTACTTGTTTTTATCGCTATGATTTTTGGTGTTATTTCTGGGGCATATATTGAAACATGTGTGGCTTTAATTGTCTATGAATTATCGACGCCATTTTTAAACAAAGTTCTGGAACGTTCATTGCATAAGATTGATAATGCTGTAGAAATGCCGGAAACTGGGATGCGTTATCAAGATGGACAAACAGAAAAGGTTTCATTATATGATGTTGAAATTGGTGATATTTTAATGATAAAACCGGGTGAAACAGTGTCTATTCCCGGAACGATTGATAAAGGTGTTTCAGCCATCAGTACTTATTCAAATACAAGTACATATGAACCGGTTGTAGTAAAAAAAGGCAGTCATGTCAGCAGTGGTGATGTCAATGTGGGTGAAAGTGAGCTTTATGTACAGGTTGATGAAACTTATGAAAGTTCTAATTATATGAATTTAATGAATATTGCCAGTGTAGCTCCTGTCTATGAATCAAAAACTGAAAAATATACAAAACGACTAGCAAAATTCTATACTCCAGTTATGGTTGCTTTAGGGCTGTTGTTAGGTATTGTTTTGCCACTCATTCAATTTGAAGAATATGGTTCTTATATTCATGTTGGAGCTGTTTTCCTTGTGATATCGGGAGCTTTATCAAGTGATCAGGCAACATCTTTAGGAATGCTGGCAGGTTTTGCAAAAGCTTTTCAAAATGGTATTATTGTTGAATCATCAATGGGGTTAGATTCTATTAATGCAGCACAGACGATTGTTTATGATCGTTTTGATGGTGTGGAAGTCACAAATGAGGAATTAAATCTTTTTAAGAAGCTTTCACATATGGGAAGAACACTTGTCATTTATAATGATGGACCTGTGGCATTGGAAGATGATCAGTATAAAATTTATAATGATTTAACAAATGTTCAAAAATTAGAAAAAATGGAATCTATGACAGCACCTGTTGTTTATATTGGAGATACTTTTAAAGATATTGAGCTTTTACAGAAAAGTTATGTTGGTATTTCTCGTGGAGGATTAGCTGATCCTAAAGTTGTTGAAAATAGTGATATTGTATTGATCGATGCTGATTTAAATAGGGTTTATGAAACATTTGTAATCGCAAGAAAGATGCGTACTATTGCGGTTGCAAATAATATTTTGACAGTTGTGGTGAAAGTCGCAATGCTTATTACAGCCTTAAGCTGGACGGTTGTCCCTTTATGGGCTATTGTATTGATTGAGATTTTATTAAAAGCTTTTGTTATGCGTAATTCAACATGTATTTTATAGAGTAGACATGTCTACTCTTTTTTTGGAGGTGAAATGATGAAATTTGTGATTGCTCCAGATTCTTTTAAAGAAAGTATGAGTGCTATCGAAGCCAGTTTACAAATTCAAGAGGCTATTCATGATTATGATGCCTCTTTTATCACTCAGTGTCTGCCTATGGCTGATGGAGGAGAAGGAACGCTTGAAACATTAATGAGCAGTTTATCGGGACAAATCAAGATGTATGAAGTGACCGGTGTCTGTTTTGAAAAACGCTCTGTACCTATAGCAATTATCAATGATTGTGCCATTATTGAATGTGCCAAGGTATGTGGTTTAGAATTACTGGATGAGCAACATAAAAATCCTTATCTTACAACAACTTATGGGTTGGGTGAATTAATTTTAAAAGCATTGGATTTATCGATGTCACGCATCATGATTTGTTTAGGAGGTAGTGCAACAAATGATGGAGGAATAGGATTGCTGATGGCTTTAGGTGTACAATTTTTAGATTGTCATCATCAGCCTGTCATACCAACAATGAAAGGTTTAAAAGATATTGAATATATTGATTGGTGTGGTTTGGATCAGCGATTAAAAGATGTTGAATTGATAGGTGTATGTGATGTGTCCAATCCTTTGTGTGGAAAACAGGGAGCAACTTATGTCTATGGACCACAAAAAGGATTGCATCTTGATGAATGTGAAAGCATTGATCAGGCTATGCAAAGATATGCTCAACTTATAGAAATATCTCAACCTAGCTACCAGTCATTTCCCGGTGCAGGAGCAGCCGGAGGACTGGGATATGCTTTGTTGTTATGTGGAGGACATTTAGAACGAGGTTTTGAAGTGGTTAGTCGTATTTCTAGGCTGGAAGATGCTATTGCATCATGTGATTGTGTCATCGTTGGTGAAGGAAAAATGGATTACCAGACACAATATGGAAAAACGCCTTATGGTGTTTTACAGATAGCTAAAAAATATCATAAAAAAGTTTATGCTTTTTGTGGACGTGTTGAAGATTTAGATGTCCTTCAATCATGGGGATTTGAAAATGTATGGTCTATTACTCCAACATCGATGCCCTTAGCTCAAGCTTTACAGAAAGGAAAAGAAAATTTAAAACAATGTGTTTTTACACATATGGAGGAAATGCTTCATGGAATATAAAGTCAATAATGATACAACATTACTTTCCTTTTTATTGGAACAGACATCTAAAAAGAGAAATGAATTAAAAAATCTTTTGAAATTTGAAAGAATTTATGTTGATGGACATATTCAAACACATTATGCATATCCTTTAAAGAAAGGACAAATCGTTTCGATAGGGAAAAAGAAGGCGGAATTACCTTTTCCTATTGTTTATGAAGATCAGGAAATCATAGTGATTGATAAGCCTTGTGGATTATTAAGTGAAGCAACGGATAAAGAGAGTCAAAAGACAGCTTATATGATTATCAAAACATATTTATCTAAGAAAAAAGAAAAAATCTTTCTTGTGCATCGTTTAGATCAATATACATCTGGTCTTTTAATGTTTGTGAAAAGTCAAAAACTTTATGATTTACTGACGCATCACTGGAATCAATATGTCAAAACAAGGGGATATGTGGCGATTGTAGAAGGACATATGAAAAAAACACACGGAACGATTGATAATTATTTATGTGAATCAAAAACACAGAATATTTATATTACGAATAAACGTCATGGCAAAAGAGCTATTACACATTATCGTGTGATTGCCTCATCATCACAATATAGTTTATTAGAAATCTATTTAGACACAGGACGTAAAAATCAGATTCGTGTGCATCTTTCTTCTTTGCATCATCCTATTGTCGGAGATGATAAATATGGAGCTTCATGTAATCCTATCAAAAGATTAGGCTTACATGCTCATGAGCTGATGTTTATTCATCCACTGACACAAAGAGAAATGCGTTTTGTATCACCAACTCCACAGGTTTTTGAAAGTTTATTTAAAAAGAGAAAATAAGAAAAATATGGTTGACAGATAAGAAAAAATACATTATGATATACAAGTAAATGAAAAGTAGTGGAAAGAAGAAGTGCCTACTTCTCGCCTGAGTGTTGATGACGCTAGGCTTATGTCACTAAGATGAATATCTTAATGTCAATTTGTGGGTACTTTATGTGCTCACTTTTTATTTCAACTACACATATATAGGAGGTGGCTATTATTAGCAAGTATAACAATCAATCAAATGACGATTTAGTGAATGAAAAGATTCGTTTCAAGGAAGTTCTTGTGATTGATCAAAATGGTGATCAGTTAGGGGTTATGTCACGTAATCAGGCTATTAATGTAGCTTATGATCAGGATTTGGATTTAGTCTGCGTAGCACCAAAAGCAAAAACACCTGTATGTCGTATTATGGACTATGGAAAATATCGTTTTGAACAGCAAAAGAAACAAAAAGAAATGAAGAAAAATTCTAAAACAGTATCTTTAAAAGAAACACAATTATCTCCAACAATTGATGTTCATGATAAGAATGTGAAATTAAAGAGAACATTAAAATGGTTGGAATCTGGTGATAAAGTAAAGATTGCAGTACGTTTTAGAGGAAGACAACTCGCTCATATTGATATTGGTCAAAAAATACTGGATGATTTCGTCGCTGAATGTGCAGATTATTGCGTTATTGAAAAACCTGCCAAATTAGAAGGGCGAACATTAACTGCTATATTAGCACCAAAGAAAAAATAACAGGAGGATATTGGATTATGCCAAAAATGAAATCTCATAGTGGACTTAAAAAACGTTTAAAAAGAACTGGTTCAGGAAAATATAAACGTGGACATGCGTATGTTTCACATTTATCTCATAACAAAACTCATAAACAGAAGAAACATTTAGCAAAAGCAACTTTAGTACACCCTTCAGATATGAAACGTATTAAATCAAGATTACAAGGGTAATGAATAGGAGGATAAAAAATGGCAAGAGTTAAAGGTGGATATACAACAAGACGTAGAAGAAAGAAAGTCTTAAAATTAGCCAAAGGATATTTTGGTTCTAAACATGCGTTATATAAAACAGCTCATGAACAAGTCATGAACTCTTTAGAATATGCATATAGAGATAGAAGAAATTTAAAACGTGAAATGAGAAGATTATGGATTGCACGTATTAATGCAGCTGCAAGAATGAATGATATTTCTTATTCAAAATTAATGCATGGTTTAAAATTAGCAAATGTTGATATTAACAGAAAAATGTTATCTGAAATCGCTATTGCTGATCCTGAAGGATTTACAGCAATCGTAGATACAGCTAAAAAAGCATTGGCTCAATAATGAAAGAGGGAAACCTCTTTTTTTTGTTTTTTTATGAAAATATAGGGAATAATTTTTAAGACCCTTGTGATGAAATCAAAAAGATGTATAATAGAGAAACAGGAGGTTTTCAAATGGTTGATATTGAAATGTTAAAGCAGTTGAGTTTAATCAATGGTGTATCTGGATATGAAAAGCATGTGACAAGATTCATGAAATCATATCTATTAGATATTGTAGATGAAATTCAATATGATGGTTTAGGAAGTATTATTGCTTTAAAAAGAGGAAAGATGCCTTTGAAAGTTTTATTGACTGCTCATGTTGATGAAATTGGATTTTTAGTGAAGAATATAGATGAACATGGATTTATACAAGTTCAGCCTGTAGGTGGATGGAATCCACGTTATTTACCATCATCTTTAATGAATATTGAAACACGTGATGGTCACAATATAAAAGGTGTCTTTGCTTGTAAACAACAGATTTCTAAAGAAAAGGCACTCACTATTGATGATATGTATTTAGATGTGGGGGCTATGTCTAAACAGGATGTTTTAGATATGGGAATTGGTAAAGGTGATCCTGTAACACCTGTATCACATTTTATACAAAATGGAAAATGTCTATTATCGAAAGCATGGGATGATCGTGTTGGGGTCGCTGTTTTGATGGAGGTTATGAAACGTCTATATAAAGAAAAGATTGATCCAATGCTTTATGTAGCAGGAACAGTACAGGAGGAAGTTGGACTGCGAGGAGCCAAAACAGTTGCTCAAATGATTCAACCTGATTTGGCTTTGGCAATTGATGTGACGTTTTCATATGACTTGCCTGGTGGAGAACAAAACGATGTTCGCTTAGGTCAAGGTGTAGCTTTATGTGTGATGGATGGCAGTGTCATTGCTCATACAGGTTTATTAAAACAGATTGAAGATATTTGTCAAAGACATCAGATTCGTTATCAGTTAGATATGGATTTGGCAGGTGGTACAGATTCTGGTGAATTAAGTAAAGCTGGTTCTGGTATTATGAATCTGACAGTTTCCATTCCAACACGTTATATGCATTCGCATTATACAATGGTTCATACTGATGATTTTGAGGCGACTGTTGAAATGCTTGTTGCTTTTTTAAAGGAATTTGATGAAAAAATGTATTTAGCAATGTTGGAGGATAAAAGATAATGGGAGCTTTAATTTTAGAAGGTGGAACTTTCCGTCCGATTTTTTCAAGTGGTGTGATGGATGCTTTAAATGATCATCATATTGATTTCCCTTATGTGATAGGTGTATCAGCTGGTATTACCGATGGTTTTTCTTATGTTTCTAAGCAGCCAAAACGTAATTATGATATCTTAATGAATCATCGTCATGACAAGCGTTATGTTGGTTTACGCAATTATATCAGTGATAAAAGTTTATTTGGTTTACGTTATGCTTATGAAACAATCCCTCAAGAGATTTATCCTTTTGACTGGGAAGCTTTTTTAAATAATCCAACTCAAATTAAAGTCGGTGTTACTAATGTGGAAACAGGAGAGTGTGAATATCTTGATGGAAAACAATTAGATAAACAATGTACAATGTTAAAAGCAACATGTGCGATTCCTTTTGCATTTCCAGTTATTTCTTTGAATGGTAAGAAATATTATGATGGTGGGATTTGTGATCCTATCCCTGTTAGAAAAGCACAACAGGATGGTCATGATAAAATGTTAATTGTTCTAACTAGACCAAAAGGTTATCAAAAAACATTATCAAAAGCAAATATTATTGCGAGTCGTTTATTGAAAAAGAAATATCCTCATCTGGTTCAACCACTATTGACAAGACATCTTTTATATAATGAAACATTGGCTTATTGTGAAGAATTAGAGAAGCAGGGACAGGCGATTATTTTAAGACCAAATGAAGCATTTCAGATTGATTCTTTTGAAAAAGATTTAAAAAAGATTGATCGTCTTTATCATTATGGATATCAATTGGCTTTAGAACATTTAGATGAAATTCAAAAGATTTTAGAATAGACATTATTTTGACATTTTCACACATTTTTAAAATAATATTAAGGTAATTGTATATTATGATAATCATATAAAAAGAAATCATCAAAGAAAGGAAAGATAAATGATGAAACATATGAATAAAAACAAGCTATTTAAAATCTTTGTTGTATTATTGTTGATTGTATCACTAGGTTGTAATGGATTTTTAATGTATAAAGTTTTAGGAGGAAATCAATCATCTGGATCTTCCAATTCAAATGCGACAGTGCAAAAGGTAAATTATGATGTTCAATCTGATCTAACAGAGGTCATTGAAAGTGCGAAAACATCTACAGTAGGTGTGGCAGTATATCAAAATAATCAATTGGCTGGTAGTGGTAGTGGTGTCATTTATAAGGTTGATGGAAAAACAGTTTATGTCATTACGAATCATCATGTCATTGAAAATGCTCAATCTATAGAGGTCATTTATTCTAATGGTGAATCTGTGAAGGCGGAATGCTTAGGTAGCGATGAATATGGTGATATCGCTGTATTAAAGATGACAGTTGATTTTGAAGTTTCTGCTTTTAAAGTAGGAGATTCAACTTTATTAGAGGCTGGAGAACCTGTTTTAGCTGTAGGAAGTCCATTAGGTATTGAATATGCGGGAACTGTCACACAGGGTATTGTTTCAGCTCCATCAAGAACTGTTTCTGTTGATTTGAATGATGATGGACGTGAAGACTGGGATATGAATGTTATTCAGACAGATGCGGCCATCAATCCAGGAAATAGTGGTGGTGCATTGGTCAATGCAGCTGGAGAACTGGTTGGTATTACTTCAATGAAATTAGCGTCAGAAGAAGTTGAGGGAATGGGCTTTGCGATTCCAATTAATGATGCTTTAAAGCTGGTAGAAGAAATTATTGACACAGGAAAAGTCAATCGACCAACAATTGGTATTTCAGCACTATCATTAGATAGCTATTCTTCATATGAACTGTATATGTATCGTATTCAGACAAATCTAAATAAAGGAATCTATGTCGCTGATGTGCAAAGTAATTCTCCTGCCAGCAAAGCAGGTATTCAAGCTGGAGATGTTATTACTCAATTTGATGGTAAAGATATCGAATCTTATAAAGATTTCTTAACACAGCTTTATTCTAAAAATCCTGGAGATACGGTGAAATTAACGATTAATCGTAACGGTTCGACATCTTCTGTCAATGTGACATTGGGTTCTTCTTAAGGAAAGACAAAAGTTCTTTCCTTTTTTTTGTAAAAACTATATAATGGGTGTTGGTGATGGTATGAATAAAGAAATCAAAAAACAACTTATCTTATCATTTGTTTTATTATCCTTTGTTGTAGCAACACTCTTTTTCTGGTATCAGAACTTTATATTCCATACTTATGGTGAAAAAGTTGATTACCAGTATTGTTTATATGCTCAAAATGAAGAATGGCAAATTGCAGGATATGAGTTTTATCAAAAAGGGAAAACACAAGGATATGGACATGCCCGTGTGACACCTTTACAACCTCAACTTTTAAAGAAAAATGATGAAATGACAGTGACACTTCATCTAAAAAATCATCAGCCTTTCATTCAAACAATAAAGATTCAAAATGATAATCAAGTTTTACTTTTAGAAAATCAGACAGGACAGAATATCTTTAGTGAAAAAGATCTTCAAAATGTTCAATTACAAATAGAAGTCAAACGTCAAAAGAAATCTATCTATAATCAAACATTATCTATGCAAAAACAAGATATCATGACATATACTTCAGCAAATAAAGATTATACATTAACCAATGTATATGTGACTGAAAATTGGTTAAAAACAGGAGTCTTTTCAAGTAAAGATACAAAACTTGCCCAAAAGTACCCGTATATGATTGTTGATTATATGTATTCTCATGAACAGAATAATGAAGTGAATATTAATGATTATGAAAGATTTGTTTATTTAAAAGGAAAAACAGAAGATTTTTTAAATGATCAGGTGGAAGGAATTGGATATTATGATGGTCAAGGATCATTATTTGATATGCAGTTATGTTGTGTAATAACATTAATGAAAAGTGAAGATGATCTCAATCCTTATACTTTTACATTGCCTCTAAATCCCATTCAAAAAGGAGAATCATGATGAAAGCGGGAAGAAAAGATAAAATGACGTTATATATGTTGAGAAATGCTTTTTCAACTTTATTGATTGCTTTTGTTTCTTTTATGATTTCTTTGATTTCGTATTATGAATGTTCATTTGTTGAAGCATTAAGGCGTTTATTTTTTGTGAATATTTATACAACATTATATTTTTTATTGTTGTGGCTATTGAATTATATGATTTTTGAAATATCAAAAATCATATTTGATACTTATGAAAATATTCTGACATATAAATTTATTCTTGTTTTATGCTTGGTTGCGATTATTTTGTTTTTTGTTCCAATGTTGGATTTATTTCAATGGAATTTTATTTTCTTATGTCTGTTTATTGCATTAAGACAAATAAAACAATTATATATTCATAAAAAAAGACCATCAAATGGTCTATAACAGTGTACTGAGATTTTGCAGGAATTTTTGTTTAGAAGTCGTATCTAATGAATTGTAATATTGTTCAAAGAGGACACCTAAACCAACAAGGATTGTTTCTTCTTTAGAGGCAATGCCCTCATCAATGGTTTCCTGCAACTGAGTAGGGGTGAACCCTTTGAGATTCATTAAAAGTGCTTCACGCATTTTTGATCAGTCCTTTCTTATATAATATGGGAGAATTTATTGATTTTATTCAAGGAGATTTATGAAAGAATATCAAATACAGATAAATGATGAAACCATTGTCTATCAGTTAACTTATAAGCATATGCAAAATATAAGAATGCGTGTACGAGATGGACAATTGTTGATTAGTGCACCTTATGGGACATCATTGACATATATTGAACAGATGATTCATACTTATCAAAAAAGAATACTGACACAAATACATGCTTTTCAACCTTATTATCAATATAATGATGGTGGATATGTTTTGATTTTTAATCAACGTTATCGTCTAGTTGTCAGGGATATAGGTGTTAAACGTTGTCAATGTCATGGTCATGATTTGTATGTTTATCATTATGATATACAAGGTTGTGTGGAAAAAGAATGTTATCGTATATTATATGATTATATTGAAGAAAGAATGATTGATTATCTGGCTCATGATTTTGATTTGGATATGCCACGTATTGAAATTAAAAAATATAAAAGTCGCTGGGGAAGCTGTTATTATAAGGAACAGCGTGTTTCTTTTCATTTAGGATTAGTTCATTTAGAAAAGGAACTGATTGATTATGTGATTGTTCATGAGTTATGTCATTTTCTTTATCATGATCATTCTGCATCATTCTATCATGAGATAGCAAAAAGATTGCCACATTATCAGATATTACAAAAACGCTTAAAGGAGAAACATACATGATTACATCAATTCAAAATGAAACAATCAAAAAAATAATGAAATTGAAACAAAAGAAATATCGTGATGAATATGATTTGTTTTTAGTGGAAGGTTTTCATTTGGTTGAAGAAGCCAGAAAAGCAGGGTGTATTCAAACATTAATAACAACACTTGATGAAACATTTCCAGAAGATACTCTTTATGTTCATTCAAAAGTTATGGAAAAAATAGCTTTTACAAAGACACCACAACCTGTTATGGCTGTTTGTAAAAAACAGCATCAAACTTTAGATACATGGAAAGAACGTTATTTGTTATTGGATAATCTTCAAGATCCGGGTAATTTAGGAACTATTATTCGCAGTGCTCTAGCACTTGGTTATGACCAAATCATTATGTCACCTGAAAGTGTTGACCTTTATAATGATAAAGTTATTCGTGCTACACAGGGAGCTTTATTTCAAATGCCACTTTGCCAAATGGATTTATTAGAAGCTATTGCTTTATTACATAAACAAGGGGTTGGTGTATATGGAACATCATTACATCAGGCATTACCTATTGATCATTATCAGCCTCAAAAACAAATGGCATTTGTTTTAGGAAACGAAGGGCAGGGTGTTTGCCAGGCT
Source organism: Clostridium sp. C1 (assembly GCF_018223625.1). Taxonomy (NCBI): domain Bacteria; kingdom Bacillati; phylum Bacillota; class Clostridia; order Eubacteriales; family Clostridiaceae; genus Clostridium; species Clostridium sp. C1. Next base: position 321,897 of record NZ_CP073631.1, read on the forward strand.
GTTTTAAATGCCTGTGATCATACATTATATATTCCTATTCAAGGGATTGAATCTTTAAATGTTGCGATTGCTGGAGCTATTGTTATGTATCATTTTCCTAAAATTTAAGAAAAGATTTGCAAAATAATAAACATATGATATAATATTTTGTGTTTAGAATCGATGAAAAGGAGTAGTAGTTGTTGATACTTTTTAGAGAGTCTATGGGTGGTGGAAATAGACAGGTTAGGCAATGAACTCGCCTTGGAGATACAAAGATGAAAAGAGTAGTCTTTGTCGTTAACTGCGTTAAAGTTTTGAGAGCATATATGGATTCCATATATGAACTAAGGTGGTATCGCGATCAAGTCGTCCTTAGAAGGACGGCTTTTTATATTTATAAGGAGGGATAAATGATGCCATTTGATCATCAAGCCATTGAAAAGAAGTGGCAAAAATATTGGGATGAACATCAGACTTTCTATACTGATGTTTGGGATTTTTCAAAACCTAAATACTATGCTTTAGATATGTTTCCATATCCATCAGGACAAGGATTACATGTTGGACATCCTGAAGGATATACAGCGACAGATATTATGTCACGTATGAAAAGAATGCAGGGATATAATGTTTTACATCCAATGGGATTTGATGCTTTTGGATTACCAGCTGAACAATATGCGATTAAAACAGGAAATCACCCTGAAGGATTTACACGTCATAATATTGAAACTTTTACACATCAGTTAAAGATGTTAGGTTTTTCATTTGATTGGGATAAATGTATTTCTACTTGTGATCCTGATTATTATCATTGGACACAATGGATTTTTAAACAGCTTTATGAAGATGGTTTAGCTAAAAATGTGGATATTCCAGTGAACTGGTGTGAAGAATTAGGAACTGTTTTAGCTAATGATGAAATCATTGATGGAAAAAGTGAACGTGGGGGATACCCAGTTATTAGAAAGAATATGAAACAGTGGGTTATTGATATTCCTGCTTATGCTGAAAAATTATTGGCTGGTTTAGAGGATGTTGATTGGCCTGAATCTACCAAAGAAATTCAAAGAAACTGGATTGGAAAATCTATTGGCGCTCATGTGCATTTCCAAGTTGATGGACATGATGAACAGTTTACTGTGTTTACAACACGTTGTGATACGCTTTTTGGCGCAACTTATTGTGTGTTAGCTCCTGAACATGAATTGGTAGCTAAGATTACAACACCACAACAAAAAGAAGCGATTGAAGCCTATGTGAAAGTCTGTGCCACAAAATCTGAATTAGAACGTACTGAATTAAATAAAGATAAAACAGGTGTCTTTACTGGTGCTTATGCAATTAACCCAGTGAATCAAAAGAAAATACCTATTTGGATTTCAGATTATGTTTTAGCAGGATATGGAACTGGTGCTATTATGGCGGTTCCTGCTCATGATGATCGTGACTGGGAATTTGCGAATAAATTTGGTCTTGAAATTATTCCAGTGCTTGAAGGTGGAGATGTCACAAAAGAAGCATGGACACAGGATGGAAATCATATTAATTCTGATTTCTTAAATGGTATGAACAAAGAAGATGCCATTGAAACAATGATTCAATGGTTAACTGATCATCATTGTGGTGAAAAGAAAGTGAATTATCGTTTAAGAGAATGGATCTTTGCACGTCAAAGATACTGGGGAGAACCAATTCCAGTGATTAATTTTGATGATGGCACTTCCGTTGCATTATCAGATGATGAATTACCATTGATTTTACCACCATTAGAAGATTACTCACCTTCTAAGAGTGGAGCATCACCATTGGATAAAGCTACAGACTGGGTGAATGTCACTGTGAATGGAAAAGCTGGAAAACGTGAAACAAGTACAATGCCAGGAAGTGCGGGAAGCAGCTGGTATTATATGCGATATATTGATCCACATAATGATCATGCGATTGCTGATAGAAAGTTGTTGGATCACTGGTTACCAGTTGATTTATATGTTGGTGGACCAGAACATGCTGTTGGACACTTATTATATTCTCGTATGTGGAATCGTTATTTATATGATAAAGGATATTTGTCACATCCTGAACCATTCCAGAAATTATATCATCAAGGTATGATTTTAGGAACAAATGGTGAAAAAATGAGTAAATCTAAAGGGAATGTCATTAACCCTGATGATATTGTTCAAACTTATGGGGCTGATACATTAAGAGTTTATGAAATGTTTATGGGACCTTTGGAAGCAAGTAAACCATGGAGTGAAACAGGTGTTGACGGTGCTAGAAAATGGTTGGATCGTGTGTATCGTTTGATTGTGGAATCTGATAAATTAAGTGATGAAAATGATCATTCATTAGACTTTGTTTATCATTCTACTGTTAAAAAAGTTACTCATGATTATGAAACATTAGGATTTAATACTGCTATTTCACAAATGATGATTTTTGTCAATGAAGCTTATAAAGCTAAAACTGTCTATCGTCCATATGCTGAAAACTTAGTGAAAATGTTAAGCTGTATCGCTCCACATGTCTGTGAAGAAATGTGGCAGTTACTTGGACATGATGAAACATTAGCTTATGAGCCATGGCCAACATATGATGAAGCGATGTTGGAACAGTCAACAATTGAGATGGCTGTACAGGTTAATGGAAAACTTCGTGCTAAAATCACTGTGAATAAAGATGAAGATGATGAAGTCGTGAAACAGGAAGCTTTAGCTCAAGATAATGTAAAAACACATACTGAAGGAAAGAATATTGTGAAAATTATTGTCGTGAAAAATAAGATTGTCAATATTGTTGTGAAATAAAAATATTGATTTATAAACATGGAATGAAGAGAGAAGTGAATTTCTAAAAGTTAAGGTATCTTAATTGCAGAGATTCACTTTTTTAATGTTCAATTATTGATAATAAAAAAACGCTGACTTTTCAGTTAACGTTTAACAACAGCATTGACAAATAGACTGATTGTTTATAGGGGCTTGTCTGATGATCACTTGACCATTTGTTTCCATGACAGCATCTTCATTGATGATTTCACCAACACTGTCAACTGTAATTGTTCCTGATTTGACATTTTTAATAGAATCAACATGTCCTTTGATTGTTGCCTGTACATCAGAATATTCAAATGCTAAATCGCAATCAATCATTTCACAATCAATGAGTTTCAAATTTTCACAATAACATAATGGTTGTGTTCCAATGATCTGACAGTTAATGAATGTGACATTTTTTGAAAACCACCCTAAATATTCACCTTTGACAACAGAATCTTTAACGATGACGTTATTGCTATGCCAGAAGGCATCTTTTGTATCTAAATAAGAATTTGTAATTTCTAAGTCATGCATATACTGGAAAGAATATTTTCCTGTAAATTTCAAATAATCAATTTTAACATGATGACTATGAAGTAACATATATTCAGAATGAATTTCACTATCTTTAATAGAAATATCCTGGCAGAACCAGCCAAACTCTGGTGATTGAATCTGACAATTTGAAACAATTGTATCACTACATTCTCTTAAAATTTTTATACCTTGAATATCACAAGAATCAATCAAACCATGATGAGAATACCAGATAGGAGCTCTTGTTAATTCATCTAAAGAGCTGTGAATTAATTCATAACCCTGTACATGCCATAAGGGATAACGAAGCGAAAAAGTACAATGATCAACTCTGACTTGTCTTGTTTCTTTCAAGACAGATTCTCCATCTTGAGGACCAGCAAAAGTACAGTTTCTCACTTCAGTATTTTGTATGTTGTATAAAGCTCTTTCTTCATCAAAAGTTTGATTTTCAATAATCTGTTTGATTTGCATGATATTGACCTCCTTTAAGAAAGCTTATGCTTTATTTTGAATATTTTTTAAAGTGTAAATCAGATAATCAAGATGATCAATTTTCTTTTGTTTTTGATGCACTTCATCTAGAATTTCATATCTTTTCTTTTTTAAAAAAAGGAAAAGAAATTCAAAACGATGATTTTCAAAGTCATCAACAAATTCTTGAACTTGTTTAGATGAACATCCCATATCTTCTAAACTTTTTTGAATATCTTCTTTGGTAAGCATTTGAATCATATGAAAGCCTCCTTGACTATATTCTATATATAGACATTATAAAAATCAAATACTTATAATGGATAGTCAGCTATGCTTTTGAGGTATTTATATGGATATATGTTGTCTGATTATTTCTTTTTTAAGGTGTTCATAAAGTTCATATGTAGATATGCAATCTGCTAAAGAACGGTGTTCATTTGTGGAAAGCCCTAAAAATTCTACCATGTCTGTTAAACGATGATGGGGCATTTGAGGATAAACCTTTCTACAAAATTGAACCGTATCCATATATTCATTAGATAAATTGATCTGAAAATGATTCGCAATAAAATTAAGATCGAAAGCTGTATTATGTCCAATAATTGGATCGTATCCAAGAAACTGCAAAATGTCATCTTGAACAGAAGAGAGAACAGGCATATCCTCTACCATTTGATTATCAATACCAGTGAGTTGAGTGATAAAAGGACTAATATTCTGTTGGGGATTGATTAACTGGCTATAACGTTCAACGATTTCCTTGTTTCTGACCTTTAATATTCCAATTTCAATAATTTTATCTTTTTGCCAAGATAAACCTGTTGTTTCGATATCTATAACACAATAATCATCAATGATTTTTTTAACATAATAACCTCTTTTATAATATTGTTTTTGATAAGCCATTGTGATCACCTCAACTCTATATTTAAATCTATTCAATATAAAAATGCAAATGAATTTATAAAAAAAGTATAATCATCAGTCAAATCATGTTATAATGTTGCACGGTATCACAACAGGAGGTCGTTATGAAATATATACATCAGTTTCTTATTATTATGTTGATTTCATTTGTAGGAGAATTATTGAGTTTTTTACCATTACCCATTCCAGCAAGTGTTTATGGATTGTTGATTATGTTAGTTGGTCTTTATACAAAAATAATTCCATTATCAGCAATAGAAGATGTTGCAGATTGGCTGATTTTGATTATGCCTGTTTTATTTGTTCCATCTGCTGTTGGTTTAATGAATATCAAAGAAGAATTATTTGAAAACATAGCTGTCATTATGATTGTTCTTGTTATAAGTACAGTCATTGTAATGGTAGTGACAGGGAAAATTGCACAATATATGATAGAAAGGAAAAATATCAATGAATAATTTATTGATTGAAGCATCTTATTTTGGCATTGTATTAAGTTTATTAACATATTGGTTGGCTGTTCAAATAAGAAAGCGATGGTCTTATTCTCTTTTGAATCCATTATTAATCAGTGCTTTTTTGACTATCTTTGTTTTATATGTTTTAGATATTGATTTTCAGACATATAATCAAGGAGCACAAATGATTACATATTTATTGACTCCATCAACTGTTTGTTTAGCGATTCCTTTATATAAACAAACACAAGTACTGGTTAAACATTTTGGAGCTATTATAGTAAGCTTATTATGTGGTTGTCTGTCTGGTTTGATGAGTGTTATGGTTCTTTGTATTTTGTTGAAGACAAGTGAAACAGTTTTATATTCTTTGATGCCAAAATCTATTACGACAGCGATTGCTATTGGAGTATCAGAATTGCTTGGTGGTCATTCGACAATGACAGTAGGTGTTGTCATTTTAACAGGAATTTTTGGATCAATGATTGCTAAAACGATTTTTAAAGTTTTCCATATCAATCACCCTGTTGCACGTGGACTGGCATTAGGAAATAGTGCTCATGCTATTGGAACAGCGAAAGCAATTGAGTGGGGTGAAATTGAGGCAGCAATGAGTAGTTTATCCATTGTGATTTCAGGTATATTCACTGTGTTTTTAGCGCCTATTATGATTCATTTATGGATATAAAAAAGTTCTATGTTTAAGCATAGAACTATTGATTTAAAAGATCATAAAATGATTTTAAGCGTTGACAAGATTGATTGAACTCTTCTTGTTCTTGTGGTGTCATGCGTAATTCAACAATTTCTCTAACACCACTACGATCAATGATGGCTGGCACACTGATAAATAAATCATCCTGACCATATTCGCCACGAAGCAATGTTGAAACAGGTAAAATCTGGTTTTCATTATGTAAGATTGTGCGAATAATACCAACTGTACTTGAGGCTATACCATAACAAGTATTCCCTTTACGATTGAAAATTTCCCAACCAGCCTGAATTGTATCTTTTTTCATCTGTTGATAGGGTTCTTGTCCTAAACGACTCTGGTTATCTTGAACAACACTATAAATATCCTTACCACCAATACGAACAGTTGACCATGGAATCATTTCACTATCTCCATGTTCACCAATGACCATCGCATGAACACTGCGAGGATCAACTTGGATTTTTTGGGCGATGAAATATTTTAAACGGGCTGTATCTAATGTTGTTCCTGTTCCAATAACCTGATTAGCTGGTAAACCAGAAAGTTTATAAGCATAATAACTCATTAAATCTACAGGGTTTGAAACAACAATCAAATGTCCATCAAAATGATGTTCTTTAATTTGAGTAATAATACTTTTCATGACATTTAAAGATGGTTCTAACATCTTTAAACGGTCATTACCACTTTGAGGGGTTGGAACACTTGCTGTAATGATAACAATTTGAGCATCTTCACAGTCTTCATATCGTCCCACTTTGACATGTGTATTACGATTCATATATTCAATGCTTTGAGATAAATCTAATACTTCTCCTAAAACTTTTTCTTCATTCAAATCAATCAAAGCAATTTCGTCACATAGACCTTGATTAATCAAACAAAATGCAGTACTGACACCAACGTGTCCACATCCAATAATGACAATTTTTCTTTTTTCTAATTTCATTTCTTTTCTCCTCGTTATAAGTCTAAAATGATTATATCATAATTCATAAAATTGTAATGAAATATGATAAAAAGTTTTCAAAACCTGAAAATAAAATGTGTGTTTGATAAAAATAAGTATACTATATGTGGGAGAGGAAATTTATGGAATTAAGTCTTTTATTAGCTCAAAATATTTTTGGATTATTTCTTATTATTTTTGTAGGATATTTAACTGTAAAGTGTCGTGTACTGACATCTGATGATAGTAAAGTGATTTCTAAAATTGTTTTATATATTGTTTGCCCTTGTACAATTTTAAATTCTTTTCAGATTGATTTTACAAATGAGAAGCTGATGGGATTGATTTTATCTTTTATTGGAGCTATTGTCGTTCATTTGATTTTTATTCCATTAACAAAATTATTAGGGCAGATTTTTCATTTTATGCCTGTAGAAAAAGCAACGCTTATTTATTCTAATGCTGGTAATCTGATTATACCTTTGGTAGCTTCTATTTTAGGGGAAGAATGGGTTTTATATACAAGTGGATATATGGTTGTTCAAACTATTTTAATATGGACACATGGAAAAAATCTGGTTTGTAATGAAAAGCAGTATGATTTCAAAAAGATTATCTTGAATGTAAATGTTATAGCGATTATGTTAGGAATGATTATGTTTATAGCACGCTGGCATTTTCCAACGCTGATTCATGATACAGTAAGTAGTGTTGGTTCTATGGTGGGGCCATTAAGTATGCTGGTGATTGGAATGTTATTAGGGAATATTGATATTTTATCTATTTTTAAAGAAAAAAGAGTTTATGGTATTTGTTTTTTGAGATTGATTGTTTATCCTTTGGCTGTGATTTTGGCGTTTCGTTTGCTGGGATTACAAAATTTTCATCAGGATGCTTATCAGATATTGTTGATCAGTCTTTTGGCTGCGAGTGCTCCTGCTGCTGCAACAATTACCCAATTTGCCCAGTTATATGATAAACATCCAGGCTATACGAGTATCATGAATGTTATGTCTGTTATTTTTTGTATTATCACAATGCCGATCATTGTTTTTATTTATCAAATTTTATAAAAGTTAATATCTAAGACATAATTATGAAGGATAATGCTGTATTGTTGGAGGAAGGGTTATATGAATAGAATTCAAATTAGTCATAATATTGTTGATGAAGATTTATTAAAAGAAGTGAAAAAATACATGATTGCTCCATGGCAAAAATATTTATTGTCATTAACAGGTGTGATTTCATTAATTTTAGGTATTATAAATGTCGTTAATCAAAATATGTTACAAGGTGTTGTTTTATTGGTTTTAGGTGCTGTGTGTATTGGGGAAATTTTCTTTTTAATTCATAGTCATTACAAAGAAATGTTAAAATTGATGAAAGAAGAAATTGATGAACAGAAAATTACATATACAATGAGTTTTGGAGGAGAATATGTCGTTGTACATAATTGTCAGACATCTATTGATAATAAAATTCCTTACTCTCATTTAAAAACTTTATCACAGACAGAACATGCATATGTTTTATTAGCAAAGAAAAATGAAATCATTATTATTCGAAAAGATTGTTTAAAAGTAAGTATTCGTGAATTTATAGATTTCTTGAAACAAAAAGATACAAAAATAAAAAAATGGATCAAAGCATAAAAGTCGTTTCTATCAAATGACTTTTTTTGTTATAATAAAAAAGAAGGTGAAAGAAATGAAAATTCAAATTATTCAAGGTGATATTACTCAAATATCATGTGATGCCATAGTCAATGCTGCCAATAATAGTTTATTAGGTGGTGGAGGGGTGGATGGTGCTATCCATCGCAAAGCTGGACCTGAATTATTGGCTGAGTGTCGTTTGTTGCATGGATGTGCGACTGGTGATGCAAAAGTCACAAAGGCTTATCATTTACCAGCACGTTATGTGATTCATACAGTTGGTCCGGTTTATCGTGATGGACAACATGATGAAGCCAAACGATTACAGTCTTGTTATATACGCTGTTTGGAAAAAGCTGAAGAATATCAATGTCAACATATTGCTTTTCCTTCAATTAGTACAGGGGCTTATCGTTATCCTGTATCACAGGCAGCTACAATTGCGATAGAAACGCTTAAAAACTATCCATGTCAATATGTCAAAAGAATAGATATTGTTTGTTTTGATAATTATACATATCGTACATATTGTCAGTTATTAAAAAAAGAATAATAAAAGTGCATATGATTAGCTATAATAAATAAGACATGGTACAATGGTCTTGTCATGAAAGGAGAAAGAGATTATGAAATTATATGTATGTCCAGTTTGTGGAAATGTAGTAGAAAAAATTGTTGATAAAGGAGTACCAGTTGTTTGTTGTGGAAAACCAATGGTAGAATTAACAGCGAATACAACAGATGGTGCATTAGAAAAACACGTTCCTGTATTATCTATAGATGGAGATAAACTTCATGTGAAAGTTGGTGAAGTTTCACATCCAATGACTGATGAACATTTAATTACAACAATCATTGCTGTATTCAACAGTCAAGTTTTACGTGTGGATTTAACATCTGCTGATCAACCTGAAGCAGTATTTGCAATTGGTGATTATAAAGGAACAATTGAAGTATACGAATACTGTAACTTACATGGATTATGGAAAGCAACAATTGAAGCATAAATCATAAACAAGGAAACTTATCATAAGATAGGTTTCTTTTTTTTAAAGATACTGTCTGGAAATATTTTTAAATATGCTATAACATGATGGAAATGGTAGAATTTCCATATTTTAGATAAAATGATAAAGATATGAGTTGTTGAATTGTTAAATAATGGGCGGTATTTTCATTTTTTATACGATTAAATGTGAAAAAATCGAAAAATATTAGACAAAACTATAGATGTTTGTTACAATAAGCGTGGTTATCATATATGTTTGGGAATTGGCCCAATCGTTTCTACCCCGTTACCGAAAATAACGGGACTATGATAGACGCTTTTTTATATGTCTATCTGTAGATAGACTTTTTTTATTGGAGGAGGGACTTGAGTGAAGAAAAAAATGCATTATCTTCTTTTGGTGCCTTGTTTGGTTTTACTGATTGTATTTTTGGTGATGCCATTGATTCAAATCATTTTACCAACTTTGTTTCCTGAAGGAAGTGGCTTTAGTTTCACGAATTATTTATCATTTTTTCAAGATGAATATTATATGACAATCTTCATTAGAACTGTTAAGATTGCTTTGATTTCATCTCTTGTTTGTATGATTTTAGGAGTACCAACTGCTTATTTTATTTCTCGTTGTGATAAAAAATGGCGTGGTATTTTAATGGCAATTTCTATTTTTCCAATGCTTACGAATTCAGTTGTCAGAAGTTTTGCATGGATTAATATTTTAGGTAAAAATGGAGTGATTAATAATTTTTTAATGTCAATAGGGGTTATAGAAGAACCAATTACAATGTTATATACTGAATTTTCAGTTTTAATTGGGACAATTTATTTATTTTTACCTCTTATGATTATCACTTTAGTGGGTGTTATGGAAAATATTGATAATGATATGATGGAAGCAGCAGAAAGTTTAGGTGCGAATCGTGTTAAAGCTTTTATGAAGGTTGTCTTACCACTAAGTATTCCAGGTATTATTGTTGGATGTGTGCTTGTTTTTACAGGATCACTCAGTGCTTATACAACACCTCAGTTATTAGGTGGACCAAAGAATCTTGTTTTAGCAACCTTTATTTCACAACAGGCATTAAGTTTAAATAACTGGACAGCAGCCAGTGTTTTTGCAGTCATTATGATTATTACAACATTAATTGTTATGAAAGCATTAAATGCGATTGCAGCGAAATTGGATAAGCGAGGTGAAGTCTAATGCGTAAACATAAAGGATTGATGGTTATTTCTATTTTGGTATTTGCATTTTTGTTTATACCTCTCATCATTATTGCTGTGACAGCATTTGGCTCAGAAAGTACGATTACTTTTCCTATACATGGATTTTCATTACAATGGTTTGTCAATGTGTTTGAATCAGAAAGCTTTATGAGTTCATTAGCATTAAGTGGAGAAATTGCTTTGTTAGCAACTCTACTTGCTTTGCTTGTAGGAGTACCTGCAGCATATGCATTAGCGAGATATAGTGTTATTGGAAAGAAATTTTTAAAGAGCTTCTTTTTATCCCCAACAATCATTCCAGGAATTGTTGTCGGATATGCTTTATATCAATATGTGGTTTTAACATTGAATTTTCCTGTTTTTGAAAGTTTATTATTAGGACATTTTCTTGTTGTTTTACCATATGTGATTCGTATTGTTGGTTCTTCATTGGATCAGTTTGATTTTGCGATTGAAGAGGCAGCTTTAAGTTTAGGATGTCAAAAAGGTCAGGCTTTCTTTAAAGTTGTTTTACCTAATATTACATCAGGAATCAGTGCGGCTTTTATGTTGTCATTTATTAATTCATTTAATAATATACCTGTATCTATGTTTTTAACAGGACCAGGAGTGACAACTTTACCTACAACATTAATGAATTATATTGAATATAATTATGATCCAACTGTTTCAGCAGTTTCTGTTTTATTAATGGTAGCAACGATTGTGATTATGTTCATTGTTGAAAAAACATTAGGAATTTCAGCACTTGCAAAATAGGAGGAGTTAGAATGGCGTTTTTAAGCTTAAAAGATATTGCAGTTGCATATCATCAGAAAAATTATATTTTACAGGGGTTAAACTTAGATATTGAAAAAGGAGAATTAGTCTCTTTGCTTGGACCTTCTGGTTGTGGAAAAACAACAACTTTACGTGTGGTTGCAGGATTTATTGATCCTCAGGAAGGAAACTTCATTTTAGATGGTGAAGATATGACAAAGGTACCTGTTCATAAAAGAAATTTTGGATTGGTTTTCCAAAGTTATGCTTTGTTTCCACATTTAACAGTTAAAGAAAATATTGCGTTTGGATTAAAATTAAGAAAAATGGATAAAGCTCAAATGGAAGCTAAAATCAATGAAGTTGTTGAAGTTTGTGATTTGGAAGGATTAACAGATCGTTTACCTAAACAATTATCAGGGGGTCAACGTCAGCGTGTTGCTTTAGCAAGAGCACTTGTCATTGAGCCAAAACTTTTATTACTAGATGAACCATTAAGTAATCTGGATGCGAAATTACGTATTCAAATGCGTGTTGAAATTAAAAGATTACAGAAAAAATTAGGAATTACAACGATTTTTGTTACACATGATCAAGAAGAGTGTTTCTCTATTTCTGATAAGGTAGCAGTTATGAATAATGGTGTTATTGAACAATACGATACACCTGAAAATATTTACTCTCGTCCAAAAACAGAGTTTGTTGCAAGATTTATAGGATTTGAAAATTTCTTTGATTTAACAAAAGTTCAAGATCACCAATATCAAAATCAAAATGGTGAAATCATGAAAGTGGACAATGATGGCGATTTAGAAACATGCAAAGGGACAATTCGTCCTGATGATATTGAAATCGTAACATCTGCTGATAAATATGATAATATGATTACAGGAAATGTTACAGTGAGAACATTCCTTGGAAAGAGTTATCAATATGAAGTGGAAACACCTATTGGTAAACTTGTTGTTAATGGTGGAAATGCAACAGTTTATAAACAGGGTGATACTATTCAAATGCATTTACCAGCAAATAAAATTGTCTTAGTTTAGGAAAGGAAGGTAGAAAAAAGTGAAAAAATTATTAGTTGGTTTAATGGCTGGAGCTATGGTTTTAGTAGGATGTTCTAGCAACAGTGGGAGTGATACTCAAAAATTAGTTGTATCAACATGGGGATTAAATGCTGATATTGTACAAAAAGATGTTTATGAACCATTTGAAAAAGAAAACAATTGTGAAATTGTTGTAGAAGAAGGTGGAACTTCAGATCGTTACACAAAATTTGCTAATAATCCAAATTCTGATGTTGATATTATTGAATTATCTCAGGCAGAAGCACAAAAAGGATATGCAGCTGATTTATTTGAAAAATTAGATTATAGTAAAATTGGAAATGCGAAAGATTTAATTGATGCAGCGTCTAAGCTAAAAGATGATAATGGATATGGTGTTCCTTATACTTTAAATAGTATTGGTATTATTTATGATAAGGAAGCAACTGGATTTGAAATTAAAGAATGGAATGATTTATGGGATAGTCGTTTAAAAGGTCAAATTTCTATTCCTGAAATTACAACAACTTTTGGACCAGCAATGGTACATATTGCAAGTGATTATAAAGGTGTAGATATTACATCTGATAATGGAAAAGCGGCATTTGAAGCTTTAGAAGAATTAAAACCAAATATTGTGAAAACATATACAAAATCTTCAGATTTAACAAATATGTTCAGTGCTGGAGAAATTTCAGTTGCTGTTGTTGCTGACTTTGGTGTAAGTTTAATTCAAAAAAATAATGAAAATTGTGAATATGTAGTACCTGAATCAGGAACATATGCCAACTTTAATACAATTGAAGTGAATAAAAATTCAGACAATAAAGATTTAGCATATAAATATATTGATTGGCGTTTAAGCAAAGATTTACAATATAAAGATGCTGTTTCTGATTTGAATGAAGCACCTACAAATAAAACAGTTGAATTAACTGAAGAAGAAGCACTTAATAAAACTTATGGTGATGTAGCTGCTAGAGCTAAAGTTATTGATTTCAAATTTGTCAATCCACTATTAGAGGATTGGGTTGATCAATGGACACGTATTTTAAATAGTTAGGAGATATTGTCATGAATCAACTCATCAAAAACGTACAGGTTTATAATACATTTACACAAAGTTTTGAAAAAAAGAATGTTTATATTCAAGAAGATAAATTTTATTATATTTGTGATGATGAACCACTTGAAAGTCAAGAAGTGATTGATGGACAAGGTAAGTACATGATTCCTGGGTTGATTGATATTCATATGCATATTGAAAGTTCTATGACAGTTCCTGGTGAATTTTCCAAAGCAGTATTACCTCATGGGGTCACAACAGTGGTTGCTGACCCACATGAGATAGCGAATGTTTTTGGAATACGTGGAATTGAAACGATGATATCCAATGACACAACATTGGATATTTTTTATGGAATTCCTTCTTCTGTTCCTTCTACCAATGAACATTTGGAAACAACAGGAGGAAAAATAGATGTAGATGATGTCAAACAGCTTTTAGAGAATCCTCGTATTTTATGCTTGGGTGAAGTCATGAACTTTAAAGATTTGATTGGTGGGCAAGATACACTCATTAATCAGATTATTCAAGCCTGTCATGAAAAAAGATGGCAGTTACCTATTGAAGGACATTGTCCTAAAATTACGGGGCTTGATTTAGCACGATATATTTATCAGAGTGTTGATGCAGATCATACGCAGCAGACACCAGAATCCATTGTTGAAAAGATAAAAAATGGCATGTTTCTGGAAATTCAAAGAAAATCAATGAATGCAGATACAATTCGTACATTGGTAGAACATCAATTTTATGAATATTTTGCATTGGTGACAGATGATGTGATGGCTGACCAGTTAGAGCAGGGACATTTGAATCTTTTAGTCAAATTAGCATATGATTTAGGTATGCCAATTGAAAAAGCTATTTATTGTGCCACTTATACACCAGCTAGACGTATGCATATGATTGATCGTGGATGTATTGCCCCAGGGAAAATAGCGGATTTTATCTTATTGGATGATTTATATTCTTTTTCTATTGATAGTGTGTATAAAAAAGGACAATGTGTTTATCATCAAACAAAACAAATAGAAATTCAAGAACAACAGTCACACTTTCCACAAGAGTTTTACCATTCACTTTATGCCAGACAAGCAAAGAATGAAGATTTTATGATACCATCATCAAAAAAAGAAGTTCTTTGTCATGTTATGGAAGTACAGCCACATTCCACTTTTACAAAGCATCTACAGATGAAATTACCAGTCAAAGACGGCTATGTAGATTATCAAAGTGCGGGACTTTGCTTATTGACTATTTTTGAAAGATATCAAAAAAATGGACATATTACACATGCTTTGGTGAAAAATACATTACAAACAAAAGGTGCGGTTGCGACAAGCTGGGCACATGATCATCATAATATCATGATTTTAGGTAATAGTATTGAAGATATGGTTATTGCACAGCATCAGCTTCTCCAACAACAAGGTGGATATCTGGTTGTTCAAAATCAAAAAATTCAAGCCAACACTGTATTAAATATTGGTGGTATTGTCAGTGATCAGCCATTAAAAGAATTAGCTCAAGATTTACGACAAGTCAGAAAAGCGATGGAAGATTTAGGATATGTTCATGATAATGTGATTATGTCATTATCCACATTATCTCTACCTGTTTCACCAGAACTGAAAGTGACTGATTATGGGATGTTGGATACTTATCATCAGACAATTGTACCACTCATGGAGGACAGTTATGAGAACATTGATTAAAAATGTAACAATTTTAACAATGAATGAACATTTTGATGTCATTGAAGATGGACAAATGCTCATTGATGATGAAAATATAATTGAAATAGGGAAAACATGTGTACAAAAATATGATCAATGCATAGATGGACATCATGGTATTTTATTACCAGGTATGATTAATATCCATACGCATCTAGGAATGATTCCATTTCGTGGACTAGGTGATGATTGCCCTGATCGCTTACGTCGCTTCTTATTTCCATTGGAATCCAAATATATGACGGCTGATCTTGTTTATCATAGCTCCAAGTATGCTATGGCTGAAATGTTGTTGTCAGGGATTACAACATTTATGGATATGTATTATTTTGAAGATGAAGTCGCAAAAGCAGCTGATGAAATGAAAATGAGAGGTTTTGTTGGAGAAACGATTGTTGATTTCCCTAGCTGCGATAGTCAAGAAGCTTATGGGGGATTAGATTATTGTCGATGGTTTATACCTCGATGGAAAAATCATCCGTTGATTGTTCCATTTATTGCGCCACATGCGACAAATACAAATGATTTAGAACATCTTCAGCTTGCTCATCAATTGGCAACACAATACAATGTACCTTTATCATTGCATGCCAGTGAATTGGATTATGAGATGGATTATTTCCAAAAAGAGTATCACATGACACCAACAGCATTTTTAGATTATTATGATTTATTGGATCAAAATGTTATTCTAGCGCATTGTATTCATATCAATAATGATGATATAAAGTTAATTCAAAAAAATAAGAGTGGTATGATATGATAACCTCCTAGTAGACAGTGTAAATAATTAAACACTGATACGGGAGGTTTTTATATTGGGAAGAAAAAGCAAATATTCTAAAGAACTAAAAATAGAAATATGTAAACGTTATTTGAATGGTGAAGGTTCTACTTATTCATTAGCTGATGAAATCGGCACAAATAATATGGTTGTTTATAGATGGGTTAAAAAATACAATGCTTTTGGTGAATCAGCTTTTGATGATTTAAAATCAAATAATGCATATACTAAAACATTTAAACGGATGGTTGTAGATGCTTATTTAAACGGCGAAGGTTCATTAGATGATCTGGCAATAAAATATAATATTTCTTCTAATAGCACTATCATAAAGTGGATAAAAGATTATAATAGTCATATGGAATTGAAGGATTACATTCCTGGAGGAGAAGATATCTATATGGCGAAAAGCAGAAAAGTAAATAAAGAAGAACGTATTGAAATTGTAAAGTATTGTCTTGAACATGATTTGGACTATAAGACAACAGCTAAGGTATTTGAAACAACTTACGCTAATGTCTTTAATTGGGTCAAGAAGTATAAGGAAAAAGGCGAAGATGGTTTAGGTGATAGACGTGGACATCATAAAGCTGATGAAGAAGTTGATGAAATGACTTTATTAAAACGACAGCTCAAACAAAAGGAATATGAACTTGAAATGGCACTATTGGAGGTAAGAATGTTAAAAAAATTGGACGAGATAGAAAGAAGGCGATATACAGAGAAAGCAAATATGAAGAAGAATATGAAGCAATCAAAGAAATTAGCGAAGAAGAAGTAGATAAAGGAAACACACCAAATATATCACTTATGTGTAGAATACTTGATGTCAAACGTGCAAACTATTATAAATGGCTTCATCATGAAAAGAGTATTGTAGACAAGGAAAATGAAGAGATAGCTGAGCTGATCAAAGAATATCATAAAAAATATAACGGATTATTAGGTTATAGAATGATGGCTGATAGAATAAATAGAGATCATCATAGACATTATAGTGACAAACGTATCTATAAGATCATGAGGACATTAGGTATTCAAAGCATCATTCGACCTAAACGAAGAAGTTGTACAGTTAGAAAAAATAACAACACAGCTAAGAATAATCTTAATAGAGATTTCAATGCATCAAGACCAAATGAAAAATGGGTAACTGATGTCACAGAATTCAAATATGGCCCACATAATGAATATAAGCTTTATTTGAGTGCATTTCTTGATCTCTATGATAGAACAGTCGTCAGTTATGAAGTTGGTAATCACAATAATAATATTCTTGTTTTTAATACATTTGATAAAGCAATTCAAGCTAATAAAGATGCACATCCTTTATGTCATTCGGATGGAGGATATCAATACACAAGTCCAGCCTTTGTAAATATGCTTAAAGAGCAGGGAATGACACAAAGCATGTCAAGAGTTCACTGCTGCATAGATAATGGACCAATGGAAGGCTTTTGGGGAATCATGAAATGTGAGATGTATTATTATGGAAAACATTACAACACAAAGGACGAACTTATTAAGGCTATTGATGATTGGATTCATTATTACATGTATGAAAGATATCAAAGAAGATTTGGAGTAAAGACACCATATGAAGTGAGAAGAGAAGCACTATCATTACAAACACCAAATCAATATCCAATATTAGAAAATAAAAGAATCATAAAATATAAACAAGAACATTATACAAGTAATACAACATTAGCTGCATAAAGAAAAATGAAGTTGTCTCCTCGGCAACTTCATCAAAAACATTTTTAATTATTTCACCTGTCTACTTGACAGGGGCGGTTCAGTATTGCACATTGTTTGGTTTCTAATTTAAAAGCAGCAAAAGGAGTTATGCCTTTAAAAGAACTATTAGAAAATGGTGTGAGTGTTGGTTTAGGGACGGATGGACCATCAAGTGGGAATACTTTAGAGCTCTTTTCAATGTTGAAAATGATTGCCTGTGTTCATAAAACTGTGAATCATGATCGTGGCGCATTTCATGCACAGGATATCCTTTCTTTAGCAACTATTCATGGTGCAAAAGCCTTACATATTGATCATCTGGTTGGTTCATTAGAAGTGGGTAAAAAAGCAGATTTTATCATTGTTGAAACAGATTCAGTGAATATGTATCCACTTTATGATCCTTATTCAGCACTGGTTTATAGCGCCAATCCAAGCCAGGTAGATACTGTTTTTGTCAATGGAAAATGTCTGGTTCGTCATAAGAAATTACAATTAGAAAAACTTTCTGATTTGAAACAAAATCTTCAAAAGGCATCTCAGACTTTTTCGAAAAAAGCTTTAGAATATGCCAAAAAAAATGCCAGATGAATAAGACAATTTATTATTATCAGTATCCATTTCCTATTGGGAAAATAATGATTGCCTGTAAAGATCAAGCCATTATTTATTGTGGTCAACCAATCCTTTTAGAAAATGGTATTTATGAAAACACAGAGTGTTTAAAAAATATAGCCAAGCAGATTGAAGAATATTTTCAAAAAAGAAGACAAACTTTTGATTTCCATTATATATTTTTAAAAGGAACAGCTTTTCAAAAGAAAGTTTGGCAGGCTGTTATGGACATTCCATATGGTCAAACAAGAAGCTATCGTGATATTGCTGAAAAGATTGGACATCCGCGGGCTTATAGGGCTGTCGGAAGTGCTTTGCGTGAATGCCCATTTTCACTGCTTATACCATGTCATCGTGTCATTGGTTCATCACAAAAATTAGGTGGCTATGGAAAAGACATTGATGTCAAGATATTTTTATTACAACTTGAACAAGCAGACTTGGTATCCTGAATGGATTATGCTAGAATGGATATAAGGTGGTGAAACAATGGAGAAAATATCTATATCACAGTTTGATGATGTTTATCATTTATTTCAGCGATCTTTTGTATTGGAAGAGTTAAGACCCTATGAACAGATGAAAAAGTTATTTCAACAAAATCTATTTAGCATTTATGTAAAATATGATCATAATGAGTTACAAGGGGCAATGATTGTATGGGAATTAGAAAATTGTGTTTATTTAGAAAACTTTGCAATTGAAACAAAGATGCGTGGTCAAGGATTAGGAACATACTTTCTACAACAATTTTGTCATTTGTATAAAGATAAATTCTTATTTTTAGAAGTGGAAGTTCCTCATGATGAAATATCTCGAAAACGTATCCAGTTTTATGAAAGAATGGGATTTGTTTTAAATCCTTATCAGTATATACAACCTACATTTAGAGAAAATGATCATTCAGTTCAATTGACATTCATGACATATCCAAAAGTCATGGATGATCAACAATATCAAATGATAAAAAAAGAAATATTTAAAGTTGTTTATCAACAAAAGGGAGAATTATGAAAGCATTAGAAGAAAAAATTATTAGAGAAGGTATTGTAAAAAAAGGAAATATTTTAAAAGTCGATAGTTTTTTAAATCATCAGATTGATGTTGCATTTTTAGATGAAATGGGAAAAGAGTTTCAAACACTTTTTCAAAAACATCCCATTAATAAAATTTTAACGATTGAAGCTAGTGGTATTGGTGTAGCTGTTATGACAGCCAGACATTTTCAAAATGTACCTGTTGTCTTTGCGAAAAAATCAAAATCATCAAATATCTCTGATGAATTATATCATACAACAGTAGAATCATTTACACATCAAAATACAAATGATGTTGTGATTTCAAAACAGTATTTAAATGAAAATGATCATGTTTTAATTATTGATGATTTTCTAGCCAATGGTTGTGCTGTCTTAGGGTTAATTGATTTGATTCATCAAGCTGGGGCAACTGTAGAAGGGATTGGTATTGTGATTGAAAAGGGATACCAAAGTGGTGGAAAGAAGATTAGAGAATTAGGCTATCATTTAGAATCTTTAGCTATCATTGATCATATGGATGATATCAAGGGAGAAATTGTTTTTAGATAGAAAATATCTCAGAAATGGGATATTTTTTCTTTAAATATTGAATAAAATTTCATAATCATGTATCCTATTGTTAGAAATGGAGGGGTTTGATGAGTAAAGTTGTAAAATTTGGGGGTTCTTCTTTAGCGGATGCTACCCAGTTTCAAAAAGTATATAATATTATTAAAAGTGATCCAGAAAGACGCTTTGTTGTGCCAAGTGCACCCGGAAAAAGATTTAAAGAAGATACAAAGGTCACAGATTTGTTATATAAGATTTTTTATGCGAAAACAAAAAATGAATTTCATTTATACTTTGACCAAATGAAAGAGCGTTTCTTAGATATTATTGAGGGTTTACAATTAGATTTGTCTTTAGAAGATGAGTTTACGATTATTCAAAAAGCTTTAGAAAATGGTGTTAGTGAAGACTATGTTGTGAGTCGTGGCGAATATTTAAATGGTCGAATATTAGCAGCTTATCTAGGTTTTGAATTTATTGATCCTAAAGATGTTATATTTATTGACCAAGAAGGACGTTATGATGTCAAAAAGACGGATGCGATTCTTTCACAAAAACTATCTGAAACACCCTATGCTGTGATTCCTGGCTTTTATGGTTCACTCAATGATGGAAGTGGTAAAATTAAGGCATTTTCAAGGGGTGGATCTGATGTAACAGGCTCTATTGTTGCGAAAAATGGAAAAGTAGATTTATATGAAAACTGGACGGATGTATCAGGGTTTTTGATTGCTGATCCTCGTATTGTTAAAAATCCAGATGTGATTGAAACTATTACATATAAAGAATTAAGAGAATTGTCTTATATGGGGGCTTCTGTTCTTCATGAAAATTCAGTCTTTCCTGTACGTAAAGAAGGAATTCCTATTCATATTAAAAATACAAATCGTCCCGAAGATCAGGGAACACTCATTGTTGAAAGTACTTGTCACAAACCAACACATGTGATTACAGGAATTGCAGGAAAGCAAGGTTTTGCGACAGTCATGATTGAAAAAGATATGATGAATTCGGAAATTGGTTTTGGTCGTAAAGTTTTACAGGTTTTTGAAGATCATCATCTTTCTTTTGAGCATATGCCTTCAGGAATTGATACGATGACAGTTATTGTGAATACGGAGGAATTTATTGATAAGGAACAGGATATTTTAGCAGGATTACATCGTCAAGTTCATCCAGATTCTATTGTATTGGAATCAGATTTGGCTTTGATTGCGGTTGTGGGTAGAGGAATGAAAGCCAGTCGAGGAACAGCAGCATGTGTCTTTAAAGCTTTGGCTAAAGAAAATATTAATATTAAAATGATTGATCAGGGATCAAGTGAGTTAAATATTATTATTGGGGTACGTAACTGCTATTTTAAACCAGCTATTAAAGCTATTTATCGTGAATTTATTGTAAATGAATAGAGGATTGTTATGAAAGTTTTAATGTTAGCTCCATTACAAAAAGAAAACTTTGAACGCATTGAACAATGCTTTTTAGAAGATAACTTTATATATGCCTCCGCAAAAAGTGTGACACAAGTTATGGTTGATCAATGTGATGTCATTGTGGGCAATCCACCTTTATCACTTGATCTGCATCGTCCACATCTGCAGGCTATCTTATTAAATAGTGCTGGTAGTGATGCTTATGTTAAAGAAGGGATTCTATCACCGCAGACACTTTTAGCTAATGCCTCTGGTACATATGGCTGTGCTATTGCAGAACATACTCTGGGAATGATTTTTGCGATTAATAAGAATTTTAAGACATATGTTCATCAGATGGATCAAGGCTTATGGCAACCTCATCAACAGGGAAAAGAACTTTATCGTCAAACTGTTGTCATTGTTGGATTAGGGGATTTAGGTTATACGATTGCAAAACGCTTAAAAGCATTTGAATTTTATATCATTGGTGTTAAACGTAGAAAATCTAAATGTCCAGATGTGTTGGATGAAATTTATACAACTGAATCTTTAGATGATGTTTTACCACGTGCAGATTTTGTGGTTTTAGCTTTACCACAATCCTTACAAACATATCATTTATTTGATAAAGAAAAATTATTACGTATGAAAAAGGATGCTGTTCTTATTAATGTAGGTAGAGGCAGTGCTATAGCAACTTCTGATTTAATAGAAGTCTTAAATCGTGGACATCTTTATGGTGTTGGATTAGATGTTTTAGAGGAAGAACCTTTACCACCAGCACATCCCCTTTGGAAACAGGAACGTGTCTTATTGACACCACATGTATCTGGAGGATATGTTTGGGAGAGTGCCAGACATTATTATACAGAACTTGTGATTAGAAATCTGCATCATTTAAAAGCCCAAGAAGAACTTGAAAATCTTGTTGATTTTGAAACAGGTTATCGTTATCATACAACTCTTTGATAAGCTATATCATGATTGATATAGTTTTTTTATCATTTCTTTTGCATCTGACAAAAATATGTGTATAATGATAATATACCCCACAGGGGTGTAGGAGGTGTTATATGAAACAGAAATATGATGTGATGGGGATGACATGCAGTGCATGTAGTGCTCATGTTGATAAAGCAGTGAGACATCTAGATGGTGTTCAAGATGTCAATGTCAATCTTTTAAGCAATTGTATGGTCGTTGATTATGATGAAAATAAAGTCAATGATGCTATGATTCAAAAAGCTGTTGAAGATGCAGGATATAAAGCAGCTTTGGAAACACAAAGTGTTCAAGCACAAAAACAAGAAGAAACAGTTGATGATAAGAAAAAATCTTTGATTCTTTCTTTTGTCTTTTTGATTCCTTTGTTTTATATTTCAATGGGACATATGATGGGAGCACCACTACCATCTTTCCTTGTTGGTGAAAGCAATATGATGGTTTTTGCTTTAACACAGCTCTTTTTAACTTTGCCAGTTATGTATATCAATCGTGGTTATTTTCAAAGAGGTTTCAAATCATTATGGCATCGTAGTCCTAATATGGATACATTGATTGCGATGGGATCTTTAGCAGCAGCGATTTATAGTATTTATGCTATTTTCATGATGGGTTATGATTTGGGGCATGGACAGATTCATCAAGCTCATCAATATATGATGCAGCTTTATTTTGAATCAGCTGCAATGATTTTAACACTCATTTCATTAGGAAAGTATTTAGAATCACGCTCTAAAAAGAAAACAACTGAGGCCATTGAAAAGTTGATTCATCTGATGCCATCTGTGGCGACAATCTTAAAAGATGGTCAAGAAAAAGAAGTCGCTATTGAAGATGTTCAAGTAGGAGATATTGTTGTTGTTAAATCAGGGCAAAGCATTCCTTTGGATGGAGTCATTATTGATGGGCAGACTTCTATTGATGAGTCTATGATTACAGGAGAAAGCTTACCTGTTGATAAAACTATCAATGATCGTGTGATTGGTGCGACAATGAATGTTGAAGGTTATATTCAAGTTCAAGTGACACATACAAGTCAAGAAGCCACTTTATCACAGATTATTGAACTGGTTGAGGAAGCAAGTTCTTCTAAAGCTCCGATTGCTAAACTGGCAGATCGTATCAGTGGTATTTTTGTTCCTATTGTCATTGTGATTTCATTGGTTACTTTTATCTTATGGATGACACTGGGACAGCAGACATTCCATTTTGCTTTGACATGTGCCATTGCAGTCTTGGTCATTTCATGCCCATGTGCTTTAGGATTAGCGACGCCAACGGCTATTATGGTAGGGACAGGAAAAGGTGCACAGCTAGGTATTCTAATCAAATCGGCAGAAAATCTGGAATTATTATCTAAAGCACAGAGCATCATTTTAGATAAAACGGGAACTATCACTCAAGGGAAACCACAAGTCACACAAATCGAAGCATTGCATATGAGTGAAGATGAACTGTTGACACTGGCGGCTTCTATTGAAAATTCATCACAACATCCTTTAGCCAAAGCAATTGTTGCCTATGCAAAAGAAAAGAAGATTTCTTTGCAGAAAGTGGAACAGTTTGAAATGTTATCGGGTAAAGGTCTTAAAGGATGGATTCATGGAAAAATGATTTTATCGGGGAATCAGCGTTTAATGAAAGAACATGATATTGATTTGTCACCCGTTGAAGCATTGGCACAGCAGTTATCAAATCATGGAAAGACACCACTTTATTATGCTTATGATGGTCAAATCATTGGCTTGATTGTTGTTAGTGATGTTTTAAAACAAACAAGTGCAAAAGCTATTGAACAGCTTAAGGCAATGGGATTATCCGTTTATATGTTGACAGGTGATAATCGTTTGACAGCCAATGCTATTGGAAAAGAACTGGGAATTCAAGTGATTGCTGAAGTATTGCCACAGGATAAAGAAAAGCATATTCGTGATTTACAGGCACAGAATCAACGTGTGATCATGGTTGGAGATGGTATTAATGACGCTCCAGCATTGATGCGTGCTGATGTTGGTATTGCGATGACTTCAGGAACGGATATTGCGATGGATTCTGCTGATATTGTTTTAATGAAAAATGATTTATTAGATGTTGTCAATGCAATTGAATTGAGTCATGCTGTGTTAAAAAACATTAAAGAAAATCTATTCTGGGCTTTCTTCTATAATGTGATTGGCATTCCTATTGCAGCCGGATTGTTTTATCCATTCTTTGGCTGGTTATTAGATCCTATGTTTGGAGCAGCCGCTATGAGTTTAAGTTCAGTCTTTGTTGTCAGCAACGCCTTAAGACTAAGATTTTTTAAACCAAAATATCAAAATCAAATAAGAAAACAGGAGGTTAATCAAATGGAAAAGAAAATGAATATTGAAGGAATGATGTGTCCAAATTGTCAAAAACATGTATCACAGGCATTAAATAGTATTGAAGGTGTCAAAGCAACAGTTGATTTAGAAAATCATTGTGCTTATCTTCAATTAGATCATGACATAGAAGAAAGTCTATTAGTCAAAGCTGTTGAAGATGCAGGATATAGTGTAAAGGGTTTTGAATAATGAAAGCTGATCAAAAGCAGATTACACGTTTACTAAAAACTGCCAGAGGACAGATTGATGGTATTATCAAAATGATTGAGGATGATCGTTATTGCATTGATATATCTAATCAGATTATGGCAACTCAAGCTATTTTAAAACGTGCAAATAAAGAAATTATAGGTGCTCATATGCAACATTGTGTTCATGATGCTATTGGCAGTAAAGATGCTGATTTAAAAATTGAAGAAATGATGAATATCATTAATCAGTTAATGAAATAATGAAAAATCAAGACTGTTTATTGCAGTTCTTGATTTTTTTCTTTATACTCAAAGTAGGAGGCATTGATATGAAACAAGGAGTTTTAATGCAGTATTTTGAATGGTATTTACCTTCTCAACCATTTTTATTTCAAAAGATACAGGAAGATGCAAAACATCTTCATGATATAGGTATAACAGCTTTATGGTTACCACCAGCTTATAAAGGTATGGCAGGAAGCAATGATGTTGGTTATGGTGTTTATGATTTATATGATTTAGGTGAATTTGATCAAAAAGGAAGTATTCCTACCAAATATGGCACAAGAGAAGATTACTTAAAGGCAATTCAAACATTACATCAATATCATATCCAAGTTTATGGGGATATTGTTTTCAATCATAAGATGGGAGCCGATGGTTATGATGATGTCAAGGCAAGTGAAGTGAATCAAAGAAATCGTTATGATGTAGAAGTTCAGGAAGAATGGATTCGTGTACCAACATTATTTACATTTCCTCAAAGACATCAAAAATATAGTGATTTTACATGGGACTGGACTTGCTTTGATGGAATAGACTATGATGTCAAAACGAAGCGTCATGCAACTTTTTTGTTTCAAGATAAAAACTGGGATACACAGGTTGATGATGAAAATGGAAACTACGATTATTTAATGGGAGCTGATTTGGATTTTTCTAATCCTCGAGTTGTAGAAGAACTGGAAAGATGGGGAAAATGGTATTGGGATACGACTCATCTGGATGGATTTCGTCTAGATGCTGTAAAACATATTCGAGCTTCATTCTTTTGCCATTGGCTTGATTGTATGCGTCAATATACTCATCAAGAGTTATTTACTGTTGGTGAATATTGGCATGGCGATGTTCAAAAACTGCTTCATTATTTAAAACAGGTAGGTGGTAGAATGTCACTTTTTGATGTACCTTTACATTATCATTTTTATGAAGCATCACATAGTTTTGGCGAATATGATATGTCTAAAATATTTGAAGGAACGCTTGTTCAAAAGGCTTGTATGAATGCTGTAACGTTTGTGGATAATCATGATACACAGCCCCAGCAAGGTTTACAGTCATGGGTGATGGATTGGTTTAAGCCCTTGGCTTATGCACTTATTCTTTTAAGAAAAGATGGTTATCCATGTGTTTTTTATGGTGATTATTATGGTATTGCAAAACCGGTTATCAGAGGGCAAAATGAAATATTGGATAAACTTTTATATTTGAGAAAACATTATGCCTATGGTCAACAAAATGATTATTTTTATGATCGTCATATCATTGGCTGGACACGTGAAATGTATGGATTGGCTTGTGTCATGACCAATCAAAAAGGTGGGTCTTTAAAGATGTATGTGGGGACATCTTATTGTCATCAGATTTTTTATGATTATTTAGGTCATCATCAACAAAGAGTTGAGATTGATGAGCAGGGATATGGTGTTTTTCCAGTCAATGATGGCAGTGTCAGTGTTTATATCATGCAAAAAAGTGGTGATTAAAAATCACCACTGTAAACTTAAATAGAGAAATGTTGACATCAATGTTAATGTCACTGCGATATAAAAAAGAAAAGATAAACGTTTATATAAATCATCTGGAAGATTTTTCTCTTTTGCTTTTTGAATCAACTGATAGGCACTTATGAGAGGAATTAAATTAATTAAACTCAATGGACTACCTAAACAGGCAATGATGGACATCATTAAACCAGAAAAATAATATTCTTTGTATATCATATCACTCACATCCTTTAATGTTATTATAAGCATTTTTATAAGAATATAAGTGAAATCTATGTTAAATTTATCTAAAGATTATAAAAACAATCTCTATAAAATAAAGATTGTTTTTAAGCTTTTTTCGCTTTTCTTTTTCGAAGAATAAACACAACAATGATGACAATAATAAGCATAATACCAGCACAAATACCTGCTGTAGGTAAAAGCTGAGGCTTTGTAAAAGCGTTTGTCCACATTGCAATTTTTCTAATCAATATAGCTATTGCATAACCAGCTGTTGCACTTCCAAGTAAGGCAAGGATAGCTTTAAACCATTTTGGAAAGACTTCTGTAAAAAGTACAGCTGTAATTAGACAGATACATGCAATAAACATACAAATTACAAAATGCATAGAGAAACCTCCTTTATATACAACAACTAAAATAACATAATTACAACAAGAATGCAACAAGATTATGAAATGTCATTTTTTAATCATGTGAATTTTGCTGAAAATGTAGAATTATGACGATGAATATGATAAACTATAAGGCAGAGAAAAGAGGTGGATTATGAGATTTAATAGAGGTAAAAGATATACATATTATAGTTCGTATTCTTCATCAAGACGTTCAAGAATACGTTGGGATAGAATTGCGATTATTGGTGCGGTTGTTATATTGATTATTGGTGTAGTTGTCTGGTTTAATTTTAGTCGTATTCAATTGGCTTTTAAAGGATATTCTTTTGCGCAGCAAAATGAAATTTTGGCTTTAGATGGCGATGGTGTTGAGGAAATTTTATCTCATGATAAACTGGAACATATCACACAATGGTTAAAACAAAGTGAAAAAGTTCAATATTATGATGAATATGAAAAATATTTATCTTTGCATAAAAACATGGAAGTTGCTGAAGTGATTTCTACAGTTGATAATATTTTTGAAAATTATGTTCCTAAATTAACAACATTAAATTATTCTAATGATCAGATTTGGGAAGTTTTAAAGACAGCAGGCATTAATGAAGTTAAACATTTAGTCGATCAACAATATACTTATGCTCAAATTGAACCTTTTATGAAAGTCAAAGGATTTGTTTTTGCAGATATTGATCAATATATGAAAGTCTATAAAGAAAGTCAGAATTACAATTATGCTGTACTTATTACAACATATCCATTTATTATTTCTGAAAATAAAGTTGATCAGTCTTATACGATTCAAAATCCAGATGATATATTGACACTTGTCAAAAAAGGATTCTATTTACCAGCCGATTATGAACCATCTGATTTAGTGAACCCTGATCCTGATAAGGTGAAGGTGGCTTCAGATTGTGATGATGCCAGATTGCGTAAAGAAGCAGCAGATGCCTTAGTAGAAATGTTTGATGCAGCGAAAAAAGAAGGATATGACTTAGTTGTCAATAGTGCTTATCGTTCATATGCTCATCAAAAGGAAACATATGATGATTATTTTGATAAATATGATTCTGTCACAGCAGCCAGTCTTGTGGCTGAACCGGGAGCAAGTGAGCATCAGACAGGATTAGGTGTTGATTTAACATGTCAAGCTGTGATTGATGATAAATTAAATGGTATTGAAAACAGTCGTTTTGGCTATAAACCAGATTATAAATGGTGTATTGCAAATTCTTATAAATATGGCTATATTTTAAGATTCGAAGAAGATAAAGCGAATATTACAGGAATTGCAAATGAGCCATGGCATTTTAGATATGTTGGTAAAGAAGCGGCTCAAGAAATCTTTAATAATGGCTGGACATTGGAAGAATATTGCTTAAATAAAGGGATTATCCCTGACATTCAAAAAGGACAATAATCTAGGGATATCCCTAGATTATTTTTTAGGAGAAATTTATGAAAACAATCATTACAACATTAAATTCTAAATATATTCATACATCATTAGCCTTACGCTTACTTTATGTGGCATCATATCATCGCTTTGATGTAGATTTTAAAGAATATACGATTAAGGATTCTCTTGAACATATTGTGGATGATCTTTTAAAAAGAAATTGTGATATTATTGCTTTTTCATGTTATATATGGAATATTGAGTATATTGAAAAAATATGTCAGATGATTCGTCAAAAAGCCCCTCATATGATTATGATTTTAGGTGGACCAGAAGTGACTTATGAACCCACGTATTTTTTAGAACAGTTTCCTGTTGATTATATTATAAGTGGAGAAGGGGAAGAAGTTTTTCCTCAATTATTAGAGGCTATAGAAAATCATAGAACAGTGAATATACCAGGAGTCAGCGATCGTCATCATATTTCTTCCATTGTTGCAGTCGCAGATTTGAAATATGTTGAAGCTTTAGATTCCCCTTATCAATTATCTCAAGATCAAAAAGATCAAGGAAAACGTATTTTATATTTTGAAACAAGCAGGGGATGTCCTTTCCAATGCCAATACTGTCTTTCTTCATTAGAACAGGGATTAAGATTCTTTAGTGAAGATTATTTGAAAAAACAGTTGGATATCATCTGTCAAAGTCCCGTACAAACAATTAAATTTCTTGATCGTAGTTTTAATGCTGATGCTAAACATGCGATTATGATTTTAGATTATATTTTCCAGCATCATCGTCCAGGACAACAATTTCAATTTGAAATTAATGCTGATGTATTAAATCAAAAAATCATTGATTTTATAAAGGACTATGCACCACAGGGATTACTTCGTTTTGAAATTGGCATTCAGTCAACTTATGAACCAACAAATAGAGCTGTCAAAAGAATGCAAAACTTTGAGCGTTTAAGTGAAGTGGTCAAAATGTTGATGGATGATGGAAAATGTGATTTGCATTTAGATTTGATTGCTGGATTACCTTATGAAACATATGAACGTTTTATTCAATCTTTTGATGAAGTCTTTGCTTTTCGTGCTAAAGAATTACAACTTGGTTTTTTAAAGCTGTTAAGAGGAACTTCATTGCGTAATCAGGCAGAGGATTATGGATATGTCTATCAAAATGAACCACCTTATGAAATGATTGAAAATAAGTGGTTGAGTCATGGAGAAATGGAAAAAATTCATATGGCTGAAGATATGCTGGAAAAATATTGGAACAGTGGACGCTTTGTGCAGACAATGAATGCGGTGATGGATCATGTGGATTCTCCTTTTGCTTTCTTTTATGATTTGGCTTGTTTTTATAATCAAAATCATTATAAGAGAATTGGTTATCAACTTGATGAACTTTATCGTTATTTAGATAGTTATCTTCCAGAACAATATCATGATTTTTTAATTATAGATTATTTACAACAATTCAAAGTCAAACCTAAAAGATGGTATGCTTCAACATTATCACCACAACAAAGAAAAGAGGTCATCAGAGTGTTATCTAAACATTATCATTTAGATAAAGAACTTCTTTTTAGATATGCAGTGGTAGAAGAAGTACAAAATCAATATCTTGTGGTTATCTATAAAGATTATCAATGTCAGTGGAAAATGTATAAGAAGGTGAAAGAATGATAACAATGGTAGAATATGTACATCAAAGAATACTGACTTATAACTGTACAACGGGTGTGGATTTTACAATGGGAAATGGTTTTGATACAGTTTTTCTTGCGAAGCATTGTCAACAAGTTTATGCTTTTGATATACAGCCACAGGCATTAGAAATGACACAAAAACGTGTAGGACATATGTCACATGTCAAGCTCATTTTGGATAGTCATGAAAATATGGATCAATATTTTCAATCATTTGATGTTGGTATTTTTAACTTGGGATATTTACCTCATGCATCACATCATATAACAACAACACTTGATTCGACTCAAAAAGCAGTGATCAAAGCGATTGAATATATGCGACAGGCTCTTTTTCTGGTTGTTTATACAGGACATGAAGAAGGTTATAAAGAAAGTGTCTGGCTTGAATCATTTGTTTCACAACTTGATCCCCATCAATTTCATGTATCTTGCTTTCGTATGCTCAATAAGCATCAGGCACCTTATGTGATAGAAATAGAAAAAAAGCAGTAATCACTGCTTTTTTAACATAAGATATATTTAAAATCATTGTTATCAGTTGAATAAATAAGGTCTTCTGATGAATCATTACGAAAATGGAACAGTTGTCCATCTTCAATTTTTCCATTCCATGTCGCAACGACTGGAATGTCTTTTGATAGTTCTTTAAGAAAAGCTAATAAATCAATTTGACTATTCTTTGCATAAAGAAGTTTTTTATTATCAAGTAATAAGACTTTTTGATGATAAGTCGTTAAAAAGTTTTTCATTTCTGGAAGTAGTTTTTCACTAGGAGTATGATAGAAAATCTTGTCTAAATCAAGAATAGGAATACCTGTTTCTTCACTATATTGGCGAATGATTTTAGATTTTCCACTACCTGGTTGTCCAACAATTAATAAAAGTTTGTACTCTGCTTGACTGATGTCTTCTATTTTTTTATTCAAATCCATTGCTATAATCTCCTTTTCTGTTTTTATTGCTAAAAATATTATAGCATTTTTTGTAAGCGTTTTCTATGTATATCGTAAAAAAAGCAATTTTTTATCTTTATTTATAATCCTGCAAACATAAAATCAACTGTCCCAGTAAAATATATTCTTGAATATTTTCGATTTTTATCATTTGTGGTAAATATTTTTCAGGAATGTATTGCGTTAACATCTTTTGAAGTTCATGAATATCAGGAATTAAAGTACATGAAAGAATA
This sequence comes from Clostridium sp. C1, assembly GCF_018223625.1. Lineage (NCBI taxonomy): Bacteria > Bacillati > Bacillota > Clostridia > Eubacteriales > Clostridiaceae > Clostridium > Clostridium sp. C1. Next base: position 353,691 of record NZ_CP073631.1, read on the forward strand.
ATTGCTTCAGGGCCAATCACGGATGACAGGGCTGTAATTGTTTTAGCAACCAGTTCTAACGCACCTTCTGGTGTTTTGGCTAAAGTACGTGGCGGTGCAGAATAATTTAAAGGGAGATATTGAACTTCACCAGCAATATGAGCATGTCCTTTGATGAGTTGTCCATTAACAATAATACCAGCCCCACCAAAATGATTATTTGGTTGAAAAAGAAAAATCAGTGAGGAAAATTGACTTTGCGATGCATAATAGCCAACAGCTGCAGTATTGACATCATTGTCAATAATGATTTGTCGATGATAGCGGTCTTTAAGCAGTTGATACATATTGAAATTATTTAAGCCTATGATACTTGTTGAAGCAACAAAACCATCATTAATAATACCCGGTGTTGAAATACCAATGATTTGAATAGGGGTATATTGTAATAAAACAGTATCAATAACATCATAAATATCTTCCATGCTTATCTTAGATTTAATAATTTCATTGCTGGCAATGACTTTATTTTGTTCATCATATAAGTGATAGGCAATATGTACACGCAAACTATTTCTAAATAATGACAAAACAAGAATTTTGGTATTTTGATGAGGAATCATCTTTAATGGTTTTAATGTTAATTCGGTTTTGACAGGTTGAGGTAATTTTTGATGTTCTAAAGCATGTCTTACCATTTGTAATGTTTTGGCAACATCATATTTTGCAAAGACTTGAGGAGGCATTTTTAAGACAATCTTATCTTTTAAGATTTCTTGTACTTTTGCGTGCATAAATGAAATCTGAGGAGCCAGTAATATCACATCATAATCATTACCAACATTAAATAAATCGGTATAACCAATAGCTTTCACTTCATAATGATAGTCTAAGAGCTGTGCCGCTTCATTGAGCTTGGAAGCAAAATAAGATGTTGTTAAACCACCACTACAGCTAAGTAGTATTTTGATCTTTGGTTTCTCTACTAACTGTAAAATATTATTCATCATTTCATTAAATAATTCAGTAGCATGTTTCATAGTTTTCATTTGAAAGTGCAAATAAAATTCAATATTTTGTGTAATGGTATTTGTCACACTTAATTCAATAATATTTAAAGGATTAAAGATAACTTGACTGAAACTATAATTTGTTTTGATATTAATAATATGCGAATTGTTTTCATCAAGTGAAATTTGACAATGACTTTGATCTTGTATAAGAATCCATTGTTTAAAGATTATTGTATGTATATCTCTTAAAAATTCGTCCATAAAAATCTCCCCTTTATCCTTATTATAATAGGATAATTGAAAAAGGTATGGATTTTGCTAAAGTAGAAAATATTTTTTTAAACAAAATGTATATTTGATGACTTTTTTGATAAAAAATTCGCAAATTCACAAGACTTTATTTATAAATTCTTAATAAAAATAAAAGAATAGAAAATAGAAAACATGAGATAATGGAATGGGAGGTATAAAAATGGAGAAAATAACAATAAAACCACATCATTTTATGGATATTATCAAATTATATGGAACTGGTATTGAAAGATTTGTTCCTGTTCAAAAAAGAGGCCATGATTTTTATAGAATAGCCAATCTTATTGTTCAAAATCCAACATTATTATGTCAGTTAACAATAGAAGGAGATGATATTTGTAAGCCTTGTTTATATTATCGTCACTATCAATGTCAAGATTCTTTGGTACATACAAGTAAACAACACTATAATCAGCTCTTAGATCAAAGAATTATACAATTCTATCAATTATATGATATGTCATATTCTGCCTTGTCATTATGTGAGATTTTACTGGAACATCATGAAATGATTGAACAGGTATGGAAAGAAGAACCAGCAGAATTGACACAAAAACGTCATGATTTTTTTGTGAAAGGAGCCGAGCTTTATATTCATCAATATGGTATAATAAAGTCATCAGTTAATCCATAATAAAAACAAAGGAGTGTTTCATGATGAGTTCATATTTGATAATAAAAGAGATGTTTGAAGCACGGGCTAATCAAGATAAAGCTTTACAAATGGCTCTATATATGCGTAATCAATTTGTTTTTTATGGTTTGCCTACGCCTCAAAGAAAACAAGTTTATAAAGATTTTTTAAAACAAGAGAAGAAGAAAAAATCTATAGATTGGCAATTTCTTGATCAATGTTATAAAGATGAACATAGAGAATTTCAATATCTTGTTGGAGATTATTTACATACTATGAAACAATATCTTGTATATGAAGATATTGAACATATTCAAAAATATATCCAAATCAAACAATGGTGGGATACTATTGATTTATTTGATAGAATTATCGGAGAAATTGGTTTGAAAGATTGTCGAGTAGATGATTTGATGTTGCAATGGTCACAAGATAAAGATTTTTGGGTAAGAAGAATTGCTATTGATCATCAGTTATGTAGAAAAGAAAAGACAAATACAGAGTTATTAGAAAAGATTATTGTCAATAATTTGGGAAGTCATGAGTTTTTTATTAATAAGGCTATTGGCTGGGCATTGAGAGATTATTCTAAAACAAATCCCCAATGGGTCAAACATTTTATTGAAAAATATCATGATCAGATGCATCGTTTAAGTATAAAAGAGGGAAGTAAGTATATTAAAAATGATATGATTTTTTAAAAAGAATTTTATTTTATCGATTATTAGTTATGATGTATAATTATGTAAAACAAAAGGAGGGACACTTAATGAAAATTATAGCATTTACAGGAGCAGGAATATCAAAACAATCAAATATTCCTACATTAGTGGATATGTAATAAGGATTCTCCAATTAATATTGAGTATTTTAAGATTTGCATTTAGTGTAATGTTATTCTGATTATTTTTATTCTAGTAACATGCTATTTCCAAATATTAACTATTCAATCGCTAGCATATAACTAATGCTCAAATAGTCATTAGAAATATAGAACAACGCATAATGTACTCTTATTAAGAATTAGAGATTTTTTTAAATCCCCTAAACAGCTTTAATAATTAACGGTCACTTACCTGTATTTTCATCAATTCATACTGTTATCACATATCGAGTAACTTGATAGTAGCTGTATAATAATCTAAATTTTTACCATACTGATATTTTAAGGGAGTTAATAATGATTCATCAATATTTTTTAGTAGTAACTTATAATCATTTTCTTCTAAATTAATTTTATATTTAAATGTTTTTGTTTGATTACCATATTTAACTTTAATAAACAAATCATACTCTCCTATACTCCAAAAAAAGTCTTTTTTTATTTCGTTTATAGCATTCAAATATGCACCGCTTTTCGTATATACTTCATATGCTTCAATATAATCATCATGCTCATTTTTGATATTTTTTATACTATCAAACAATTCTTTAGTTAAAAGTTTAAAAATTCTACTAAATGTATTTGATAAATCACAAAACTCCGTAAATAAACAAACAATATTATCTGATTCGATTTTGAAAGGATGTGCTGCTTCTGTAGTTTGCATAATATTATAACTCATTAGTTGATTTACTGGAGAGATAAAGCTTCCCCATGTAAAATTTAATGTTTTCTCATCTCTACAGCGGACAATTTTTAATGAAATATTTCTTATTGATGTTGATTTATTTTCAGCTTCATATACTCCATCTATGCGTATATATGGTCCAGATTGATTAAAGTACACAAGAACTCGTTCATTCGGAAAAAAATTCAATTTTGTCTTAACTACCCATTTTTTCCAAATCACTTGTACTATTGGAATTAATATTCCGATAAATGCCAAACAAATAGCAAGAAATTCATAGAATGTCATCGAGGTTGTAAAATCTATCTTCATTTTTCTCTCCTTTACTGTAATAGCCATCTTAATTTAATTGTTTTATCTTTTTAATTCTTCATATAATTTTTCCTGATTATCATTTAGTTTCTTTAAGAAATCCAAATCAACAACAGATTTTAATTCTCTACTAAGTTGATATATATGTTTATTAATATCATCTAGTTCGTCTTTTAATTCAATTAAATTATTAAAACCAAAATCCATATTTAAATTATATTGTTGGTTTAATTTTTCAGATAGTGTAATATTAAATTGATTTTTTCTACTTTCTACTATACCACAATTGTCTATTTGATTATCAAGTTGTTCATTAAGTTGTTCGAACAACTTTTTAGCTATAGAATATGTCTCATAGTTTATATTATGAGCATGCATAACATCATTTCGAATTGTTTTAACTAGCATGTAATTTTCTTTTAAAATATCGTCATCACTTTTACTAAATAGTTCACTCCACAAAGATTCCTCATCATGATCTTTTATATATTTTAAAATTTCTTCTTTAGACATTAAATGTTTATTACTATTCATCCATTTCAATGTATCTTGAGTAAACTTTTCGTCTACAAATAGCATGCCAAAAATCGTTCCCAAATCTTTTTTTTCTAACATTTGAATTTTATCTTTATAATTTGTATTATCTGCAGTAGCTAAATACAGTAATTTTCTCAATTTTCTTTCAAACGCATTAATTAATGGAAATAATGTTTTATTAAAATACTCTGACGCTTCATTACTTACTACAATTATTTCATCATCTTCTAAAAGAATATCATTTATCTCAGATAAAATTCTTGCATTATCTTTGTTATCTCCAACTATTTCTATACAAAAATATAGTAACTCAGTATTAGGAATAATTTTCTGATTATATTTGATCATTTTTTTCTTTTTATTCACAGTATCAATTCTACTATTACATATACTTAATTTTTCTTTATGAATTAAATATTCTAACTTCATTTGCTCTTCCTTTCCTCATCAAATAAAAAGATTGATTTACGAAAATATTAGTTGTATTAACTATTTTTATTTTTTATATCAACATTATTATTCTTAATATTATATTTGGTTCAAAAGATACAAAACAATCGTTTCCTATCTATCATTCAAAATTTCAATATTAAAATGATTATTTTAATAATATAAATGAATCTTTCTTTATTGATTCAACTAACTTTATTTTTTATTGATTTCTTACTTTTTAGTATATATAGCATATAATTTTTCTATTATTTCCTGTTTTTCAATTTCAAAATCCGTTCTTGTATTATTAGTATATTCGTTTAATAGATTTGTAAAAAACATTAATGCAAAACAAAAAAGAGTTGCTGCACCATTTATTTTATTTATTAACAAATTATTGGAAATATCCAACCATGGAATCAATATTATTGCACATATAGAATTTACATAACTTATAACAATTACTAATTCTGAAGTTTTACATATTAGAGATCTCTTTTTTTCACTGGATTCAAATAACTTTTTTCTATTTTCTAAATCTAAGAGAAGGTTATTTTGTTTAATATCACTTTTTAAATGATCGTAGCACATATCATATAAATTAATAAGTTCTCTAATTTCTAAATAATCCTGGCTAATAGACTTAGATAATATTTTTAGTAGTTCTGCCAGTGAAATACTTAAAGAAACAACCGAAACTATGAAATAAATTTTATATGATAAAACTCCATTGCTAAAAATCTGTTTTATTCCTAATATAAAATACGCTACACAAATACCTAAAAGATATGGATTTACTTTCTTCATCAAAAATTTCTCCTTTTAAACCAATCAAATTTATGTATCATAATATCCCAAAATATTTTTCAAAAAATATTTTTAACTTGTTTATCACAATTTGTTTCTTTTTGTCTCGTGTTCCACCACCAAAGCGTGATATGGGAGGTAATATCTTATCTACATCTGTTCCCATTGTTTTTAAAACACCATCTCTAAAGGCATTTTCCATCAATCTCTTTGTTTCCTCGGGTTTAAGTTTTTCTTCTTGAATGAGTTCTTGAATATCCATTTCTTTTTGTTCTTGAACAAATTTTTGCCAATCTTCATTTACATCACTACTTGCATTAATTGTTTCAATAAAGTCTTCGATTAGTTCTTTCTTTGAACGTAATTGTAAACTTGATCGAATGGCTTTATCGATCGCAACCAGGATTTCTTTATCCTTACAATTTTCATCATGATATTTAGCAACAAGCATCAAGATATAATCGATATTCACTTCCACTTGTTTAACAAGTTCCATCTCAAAGACAACATCATCTAGGATACTATCTTTATCTACTTCTTTCGGTTTGATTTCCTGATAGATATCATGGTAATTTCCAGTATAATCTTGGAAGTCAATTGGAGATAGAATCTCATTGCCTTCGAATTTGTCAAAAGCGGATAAGATGTTTCTTAATCGCAAAATATTTCCAAATAAAACGATAAAATCTTTCTTGTTTGTATCTCCTATGATTGGTTCACCTAAAGGGAAACGAGAAAGCAATTCTTGAATTCTTTCTTCATATCCTTTCAGTGTTCTTCCTTTATCATCTACACAGCCATAATAGTAGTCTTCATAAGACTTCAATAGAACGATTCCGCTAGCTTCCTTATCACCAAATAATTGGATTGCATCGTTGGTTTCTTTTTCTAAATCACGGAAACAAACAATATTTCCATATGTCTTTACCGAATTTAAGATACGGTTCGTTCTTGAGAATGCCTGGATCAATCCATGCATCTTCAAGTTCTTATCGACCCATAAAGTATTCAGTGTTGTCGCATCAAATCCAGTTAAGAACATATTGACAACGATCAATAAGTCGACCTCTCTTTTCTTCATACGATTCGACAAATCTTTATAATAATCTTGGAATCCTTTGCTTGAGGTATCATAATTTGTTTTGAATTGTTTATTATAATCATCAATAACCATTTCCAAGAAATCACGTGAGCTTTGATCTAATCCTTCCGTATCAAAGCTTTCATCTTCTAGGATTCCATCTGGACTATCTTCATTTGGAGCAAAGGAGAAAATCGTTGCAATGGTCAGATCACGATGTCTTTCAGCAATCTGTTTTTTTAGTTCCATATAATATTTCTTACAAACGGGAATTGAACTAACCGCAAACATGGAATTGAATCCATTTACTCGTTGCCCTTTCAAACTATAATACGAATTGCGCATGGTCTTTTGATCAAAGTGATCCAAGATATATTTAGATACTTCTCGTATTCTTTCCGGAGAAGCCAAAGCCTCTTCGGTATCAATTGCCTTTACTTTTTGATCACTTGTATCGTCTTTTTGTTTCACAGTATTGATATAATCAATACGGAATGGCAATACATTACCATCATTGATAGCATCTACAATCGTATATGTATGAAGCTTTTCCCCAAAAGCCTGTGCTGTTGTTCTTAGATTTGGATTGCCACCGGTTCCTGCATTGACAGAGAAGATAGGTGTTCCAGTGAATCCAAATATATGATAATTCTTAAAGTAACGATCCACTTTAATCGTTTTTTCTTTTTTCTTTATCATTCCACCTACGACCCGTGTATGCATATCTCCAAACTGACTTCGATGACATTCATCAAAGATCAATACGATATGTTTATCACGAATGGGATGCGACGGATTCTTTGTAATAAAGACATCTAACTTTTGAATCGTTGTAACGATGATTCGTGCATTTTCATCTTCCAATTGTTTTTGAAGGACAGCTGTATTTTTATTTCCGTTCGCAGCGCCTTTTTCAAAACGGTCATATTCCTTGATTGTTTGATAATCCAGATCCTTTCTATCCACTACGAAAAGAACCTTATCAATATAAGGCAAATTGGTTGCCAATTGCGCTGTTTTAAATGAAGTCAAGGTTTTGCCGCTTCCTGTGGTATGCCAGATATAACCTCCAGCTTCGATTGTGCCTGTTTTTTTATAGTTTGTTGATACTTCGATACGGTTCAATATTCGTTCGGTCGCTACGATCTGGTAAGGCCGCATGACAAGAAGCAATTCTTCTGTTGTGAACACGCAGTATCTAGTCAATATATTTAACAATGTATGTTTGGCAAAGAATGTTCTTGTAAAGTCAACTAAATCTGGAATCGTGCGATTATTACCATCCGCCCAGAAAGAAGTAAACTCAAAGCTATTCGATGTTTTCTTACTTTTCTTTTTTGAAAATGTTTCATTTTCTTTAATATGACTGAATCGAGTCGTATTCGAATAATACTTTGTATTCGTTCCATTCGAGATTACAAAGATCTGCACATATTCATATAGACCTGAACCAGCCCAAAAGCTATCTCTTTGATAACGATTAATCTGATTAAACGCTTCTTTGATAGCGACACCACGACGTTTCAATTCGACATGAACCAAAGGCAAGCCGTTCACAAGGATGGTCACATCATACCGTGTATCATGTTTTCCACCATCTTCTTCATACTGGTTGATGACCTGTAGACGATTATTATGAATATTCTTCTTATCGATCAAAGAGATATTCATCGTTGAACCATCTTCACGTGTCAGGTTCTGTATATAATCTTCTTGGATCTTACGTGTCTTTTCTACAATTCCTTCATTATTATTCGAAATCTTGTGTTTAAAGAATGTATCCCATTCCTTATCCGTAAACGTATAATGATTCAACAATTCCAACTGTTTTCTAAGATTATCGATCAAATCTTTTTCATGATGGATATTGATATATTCATAGCCTTGTTCACCAAGCATCTTAATAAATGCTTTTTCTAAGGAAGCTTCACTCTGATAGGAATCCGAACGACCTGACTGTGGTACATATTCGGCAACGACCGTACTTTCACTGGTCGATAAGATCATATTGTATGTACTCATATCATTTCACTTCCTCTAATGGTTTAAAAGTTAATAACTTATCTCTATAATATTCATATTGTTTCTGACGCGCTTCGATTTCTGCAGGCAATCCTTCACTGATATCGTTACAAAGCTTATCAAAACGATCTAAGATATCAACGATACGTTGTTGTTCTTCGAAAGAAGGTATTGGTATACAAATGGAAGATAAATCTGTTGAATTAATTGCAGGTGTTCCTCCTTCTTTTTTGTTGGCCAAAATAAGATAATTGTTAGAAGACAAAAAATAATATAAGTATTTATTCAATACTTTGTTATCAGTAGAACAAATCTTATAGCACAATGGTCCTAACCAGAAAGCATTACTTTGATATCCAACAAATCCAATCCCACCCTGGCCTCGAGAAGGTGTTGTAACGACATCTCCTTCACAATTATACTCATTTGCATATCCTGAATTACTTGTTCCTGCATTTATATATTCATATTTTGTTTTTTCCGTTTCGATAATCTTAGGCTTTTTACCTGTTTTTATAACAGAAAAATCTCCTAGCCTTTTAAAAGAGATATTTGAATCGAAACGAAGTAATTTATCTCTATAATATTCATACTGTTTTCTTCTTGCTGTAAGCTCTGCTGTAAGCTCTGCTGTAAGCTCTGCTGTAAGCTCTGTGAAATTGTCCAAAATACGGACAATTTCTTCTTGGACTGGAAGAGGGGGGATGGGTATGCAAAAACTCATCATTTTATTAGAACTCAGGTTGGGTTGAGCCCCTGAACCACAAGAAACGTTTAGAATTTCTTTGCTTTTTGTACAAAGCCAATGAAATAAAAATCTTCTATTTAGTTTTTTTTCATTCGGCTTGAATAATCCTACTCGTTGATTAAGATATAAAGTTTCATCGTTATTGTAATATCCAATTTTTCCGGTTGTAGCTCCTGACATTGCAACAACAATATCTCCTTTTTTCACTTTATATCTATCTAAAGATTCTTTATAATCTTCTCTATCAAAAAAAACATAATCTGAAGCAGAAATATTACCATCTTGTATATTAGTTATTCTCAGGATTGGTAATCCTATTTCCTTAAATAATGCACTCTTAAAAGAAAATCCATTTTGAAAATCACAAACATCTCTTAATTCTGTATATTTAATACCATGTGGACACAATTCTCGAATCAAATCGTCTAATTTACTCATTCTTCCACCTCAATTTCGGAGATGATCTTAGCTATTTCATCACGTAAGACTTGTTCTCTTGTTACAATCTTTTCAATTGCATCATTTAGTTCTTTGATGTCAATGACTTCTCTTGTGTCTTCAGGTTCTACATATGTGCTGACAGACAAGTTATATTCATTTTCTTTGATTTCTTCATAAGGTACGCAACGTGCAAAATGATCAACATCTTCTCTAGAAACAAATTCATTTACGATCTTTTGAATATTTTCATCTGTTAATTTGTTATTGTTGGTTACTTTTACATATTCATTGGATGCATCAATAAACAAAGTATTATTATCCGTTTTATTTTTCTTCAAGACCATAATACAGGTAGAAATACTTGTTCCAAAAAATAAATTGTTAGGTAGTTGAATAATGCAGTCGATGAAGTTGTTATCAATCAAATACTGACGAATCTTCTTTTCGGCTCCTCCTCGATACATGATCCCTGGAAAGCATACGATAGATGCGGTTCCATTAGTAGCTAACCAAGCCAAAGAATGCATGATAAAGGCAAGGTCTGCTTTTGATTTAGGAGCCAATACTCCAGCTGGAGAAAAACGTGGATCATTGATCAACACTGGATTATCATCACCTTCCCATTTAATAGAATAGGGCGGATTTGAAACAATGACTTCAAATGGCTCATCATCCCAATGCTGAGGGCTTAACAACGTATCTTCATGAGCAATATCGAATTTATCATAGTCGATATCATGCAAGAACATGTTGATACGACATAAGTTATATGTTGTTAAATTGATTTCCTGTCCATAGAAACCTTGACGTACTTTATCTTTTCCTAAAATCTTAGAAGCTTGTAATAACAGAGAACCAGAACCACAAGCTGGGTCATATACCTTATTTACTTCTGTCTTGCCTACGACTGCCAATCGAGTCAATAATTGTGATACCTCTTGCGGAGTAAAGAATTCTCCACCACTTTTACCAGCATTGGATGCATACATACTCATCAAATATTCATAGGCATCACCAAAAGCGTCGATGGAATGATCTTTATAATTTCCAAGTTTCATATTGGCAATACCATCCATCAATTTCACAAGATTCGCATTTCGTTTAGCAACCGTTGCTCCTAATTTATTGCTATTCACATCGATATCATCAAACAAACCTGCAAAATCATCTTCACTATCACTGCCTTTTGCAGACTCTTCGATATGTCTAAAGACTGCTTCCAATGTCATATTCAGATTTTCATCTGATGAAGCTTTCTTTCTCACATTACAAAACAATTCAGAAGGAAGGATAAAGAATCCTTTTGTTTGAACTAAATCTTCACGTGCCTGTTCTGCATCTTCATCCGATAATATAGCATAATCGAAACCAGTATTTCCTGCTTCTTCTTCACCTTCATTGATATAATTAGTTAAATTTTCTGAGATGTAACGATAGAACATCATTCCCAACACATAACTTTTGAAGTCCCATCCATCGATACTTCCGCGTAATTCATCTGCAATTGCCCATATAGCGCGATGTAATTCATCTCGTTCTTGATCTTTATTAATTTCCACCATTACTATTTCTCCTTATCCTCTGATATAAATTCAAGAATATCATCTATCTTACAATTTAAAGTACAACATATTTTTCCTAGTACCTCTAATGAAACATTCTGATTTCGAGAAAGTCTCGCCATCGTATTTTGACTAATACCTGCCATCTTAGCAAATTCCATTTTTCTAATCCCTCTATCAATCAATAATTTAAAAAATTTGTTGTAACATGCTTTATAGATTATCCTCCATACTATTTGTAATTATATATTTTATTTGTAATCATTTGTACAGTTTTATTGCATTTTTGCGAGTTTTTTTGTCATTTTCGATAATTTTTGTATAAATTCTATACTTCTTTTTTTCTTTTTTAGTGAAATAATTAAATAAAAAAGTAGGTTTCCCTACTTTAATTCATTTCGCTAATGATAATTTCTTCAACACTACTTCGAATATTATTCATCTCTTGAACCCACTTCATTTGATCTTGTTTCTTCAATTGCTCTGTAACATTTCTTGATACTTTATACTGTTCTACAAGCATTTCATAACGTTCATTCAAGCCTTTATCAATACGTATTAGCTCATCATTCAATTCATTTTTTGCTCTTAAAGCGAAGTAATGACCTGGATGTTTTTCTTTTAATATTTTTAAATACATCCTACCTAGTCGTGATAAACTTGGTAAGTCATTTTCTCCTTTCAACACTGGAAACTCATAATCTCCAACTCGATTATATTTTATTTCTTTCATATCTATTTTCCTACCTTTCATCTCTACTTTTAATCTTTTTACGTGCTTGTTTTTCTAATTCAGGATCAAAACTACGTGAGCGGATACGTTCACTAGCCTTAATCAATTCTCGATATTTTTTGATATCGGGTGTAAATTGTTTGGCTAAAAGTGACCATTTATCCTTATCTTCAGTACACTTTGCTTTCATTCGACCCTTATAACATTTCTGTCTTTCTTTAATTAGTTCGTCTAATTTTTCTTGCATTTGTTGTTGAAAAGTATCAAGTTGATTGATATTTTCTATTTGATAATGACACAATAAATCCACTTCCTTAGTAAATAAATCAAGCTTATGAAGCGCTTGTTTTGCTTCTTTAGATAAGCGTTGTTTAGGACTAGGAAGAACACCTTCACTAATAAAATATGCAATATATAAGCCTGCAATTCCTGTCAACTTCTTACTCTTATATTGTTTATAATAGTCTTTTAATTTAACGTAACTCGATAAATGCGCAACTTCTTGGATCATGATATAGCGATCACTTAAACGTTCTCTAATATGATCAAAATGATAATTTTCACCTAATGACTTAACCGGAATAGGTTCTTGATAATAAGGATGGTAGATATAATCTTCTCCATCAATACGTTCATGACGATACCCTTTGATTGCCATATAATCTAATAAAGTTCTCAGTGTTGCACTATAATCCACAAGAACATCTATCTCATGTTGGATATCTTTGATATAAGATTTCACACGATGATAATTCACTTTTTGACTACGGTTTTTTGGATTTTTTATCACTGATAATCCATACTCTTTGCACAGTTCATCCGATTTATTTTTTAGTTCCCGATAATCTTTCTTGGTATTACAAAAGCGTTTGCCATCTATAAAGGAGGTGGAATTAAAGAACAAATGGTTATGCATATGATCACGATCTAGGTGCGTTGAAACTATGATTTCAAAACAATCACCATACAATTCTTGTGCTAATCTTACTCCGATTTCATGAGCTTTTTCAGCACTGACTTCTCCTTTTTTAAACGATTGATAACCATGGAAGGCCGTAATTTGGCTTTCGTCATGAAACAGTTTTTTCGTTTGGATCATCGATTTTTGTGGATCAAACATATTACAATTAATGCAGGTGACAAAACGTTTGTCACCTGTTTTATATCCATTAGTTACATAATCAATCACTTGTTCTGCTGTCTTTTCTTCATTTTCAATATACTCAATCGCATGATCTATCCGCCCTCGAATGGCCCATAATGATGTCGTTGCCATCCTATCCTCGAATCTCCTTATCAACTTTTTGGACTAACAAAGATAATTCATTCAGTATATTTTCTAATTGATGATCTGGCAATTTTGTCGACACATGCGCTAATTTTGTTAGTTGATTGAGGTTGGTTCCAATACGATTAAACTCATTAATAAGTCGATAATAATCAAGAGACGGTGGTTCTTTAACCGTCATGTTTTTGATACATAAACGGACAAACTCTTCACGACTCATCTTACTTTTTTCTACTTTTAAATTTAAATCTTCCATCTCTTCTTCATTCATTCTCACTTTAAAGTGACGGTCTCTTTTCATTGATATCACCTCATTCCTGTTGGCACAAAGCCAACTTTTTCATCTGTATTTTGGGGTCAAAATACGTTGCTTGCTAATACATATTCCTATGATTTTAGACCCTTATATTATGATTATTATTTCTATGACAATGGTGACGGTGTGACGGTTGGTTTCCCTTATAGAGTTAATCGTTTTAAAAGTCATCAAACCGTCACCTATCATCATTTTACTGACGATTAAATGACGCTAGAGCTAGAGGGGCGTTTCAACCGTCATACCGTCACCGTTCGTTTCATCATCACCAAGATAAGACAATTTCATTTGCCTAGCTCGGCTCGTTCTGTTACCCACTTCATAAACTATAAAATTACTTTCTAAAAGATCCTTATTATTTTTAAGTAAGCATTGAAGAGCTTTGCCGGTAAGGGGTAGATTAAGCTTAGCCGAAAGATCAAGATGACTACCTGTAAAGACTTTCGCACGAATGATATAGTTGATCACTCGGATTAGATTCTCATCGACGTTTTCTTCAACCTCTTCTTCGACAACGTGATAAAGCAAGTGTTCATCTTGAATAAGTAGTTGTCTTTCATCTGGTATGTCTTTGCCCGTGATATGCAATTCTTTGACTTTAGTAATGCCTCGTTTAAACATCACCATCATCGAATCGGCTGCAGCTGTCACACCACGTGAACCATAAATGCTATCAAAAGGATTATCACGATCGATTTCTTTTTTCACGTGCGTCACGAGAAGAATACAAAGATTGTATTTAATACCTAGTTCATGAATACGAGAAACTTCTTCATACTCCATATCGTATTCCACCTTTTTGTTCTTCTTGATTTTCGCAAAGGTATCAATAACAACTACGCCTAGATTCGCATCTTCTTGTTTTTTAGCTCCGATGACTTCTTCTAAATCAAAGTCAGGGTTATACGCTTTTTCAAAACGAAAATCCAAATTACGATTGAGTGTTACTCCAAAAGTTTTAATGCGTTTATTCAATTTACTTTTTGAATCTTCTAAAGCAATATAAAGTACCCGTTTTTTTTGAACACGTCTCCCCATAAACGATTCTCCTTTAGAAATAGTAATCGCTAGTTGTAAACAAAAGAAGGTCTTACCAATCTTTTGGGGTGCACCGAGCAAACATACCCCAGGAGTTAACATATCTTCGACAATATCTTCTTGCTCATCAAAATCACGATCGATTAAATCCATAACATTGATTTCTTCCACTTCATCATCTTTACCTTTGTCGTAACGATGAATGATACTTTCATAAATACGTTTAACTTCGTTTGACTCCAATGGTGGTTGACATCTCAAATGATTTTCTGACTCTAAACAGATCTTGATGATATCATTTGATATCCCATTAGAGTGTAGACGACATCCCAGTTTAAAAAGTTGATTGTTTCTTTCTCCCTCATAAATGATCGATGATACTGTACTTACTTCTTTGCTTGGTCCTTTTAAAAATTTATATACCGCATCATTCGCCTTCGCAATCGGATTGTTATTCATATTCGTATACGCTTGATGATCAACGACACTAGGGGGAGCAAGGATATATCCTCCATCACTACGAATATCAATTCCATCATAGAGATTTACTTTATTTGGAAATGAACCTTCGACTTCAAAATAATAGTGATAACCACCGCTTGGTGTTTTGACGACCATTGTATCAGGGAAATCATCAAGATAAGGTTTAAGCATTTCACTTCCATTCTTACCATTTTTATTATCCACATCGATTACAAGTAATCCATTTCCTGTCACTAGTCCGATATTGGCTTGAGGACAAGCTTTCCACCATCTTTCAACTTGTGACAAATCATTTGATGCTTCATTTTTCCAAGAACGTAATAATTGTTTACTTTTACTTTGTGGTGCTAAAGGAAAGACTTTGTAACTTCGTGCATAAATACGTGCTGCTTCTAATAAAGTCATTCTATATCACCTTTATCTAACGAACCAATAAAAGCATATTCGATTTCTATTTTTTGATTAATCTCTCCTTCATTCGTTACTTCTCGTTCATGAATAATGATCTTGGATATTAACATGTGGATGATTTCATAGTTCAGTGTATCAATATTTTTATATTTATTGACGATTTCGATCCAATTTTGGATATTATCAATAAATTCATCTTGTTTTTCTAATTGTTTTTTAATTTTTTCAATTTCATTTAAATAATAATCCTGATCTGTTTGAATTTTCTTGGATAATTGTTCAAAATTCCTGATACTTAATTTTTCATTATAATAGTCGTCGTATATTTTTGATAGTTTGCGATCCGCATCCTTTAATTTTTGATTATAATCATTTAATAAATTCTTATTGCGATTAATAGCTATATGATTATCTTTACTCATCTTTTCAATTAACGTGTCACTAAATTTTTTGGGATCGGCCAAAGTCTGATGAATAATTGATTTAATTGCGTTTAAAACGATATTTTTTAAATCATCTTCACGTATATAGTGCATGGTACAGGCACTTTTTCCTTTTTCTCTAAATTGGCTACAGCAGTAGATATTCGATTTATTTCCTGGTTGTCTATTCCAAGACATACATTTACCACAAGTTCCACATTTTAATATTTTAGAAAAAAGATTTATTTCGCCAGACTTTGACTCACGAGTTCGTCCTTCTTTTAATTTTTTGATACGTTGATATTGCTCTAAAGTAATCAATGGTTCATGGGTATTTTCAACAATCATTACTTCCTCTTCAGGATTTCTTACTCTTTGTCTTATTTTGTAAGATAAATTTGTGCTTCTAAAATGAACACTATGGCCTAGATACAATTCATTAACAAGTATTCCCTTAACTACACTACTGTACCAATTATACTTTTTCTTTTCGCCATCACTTTTTTCATAAATGTGTTTATACCCACCATATTTTTGGTAAATAAGATATGATGGACAAGGAATGAGTCGGCTACTCAACTCTCTAGCAATCTTGTTACCTCCATAACCTTTGTCAGCTAGATTATATATCAATCGAACAATCCAAGACGTTTCTTCATCAATAATAAGTTGTAGATGATTGTTTGGATCTTTTTTATATCCTAAAGGTGGCCATACTGTTTTATGGCCACCATTTTTAGCAATAGTACGATTCGCTGCTTTAATCTTTTTACTAGTATCTTTAGCATAAAATTCATTCATAATATTTTTAAATGGTGCAATATCCATATCTTGCAAAGAAGCACTATCAATACCATCTGATAAAGCAATATATCGTACATTGTGCTTTGGAAAATAATATTCAGTATAATTGCCCACTTCTATATAGTTTCTTCCTAATCGTGATTGGTCTTTGACTAATACACAATCGATTTTTTTATCTTCAATATCCTGTAACATACGTTGAAAATTCGGCCTATTAAAGTTCGTTCCAGAATATCCATCATCTATATAAATATCTACAAGCAACCAATTTTGTTCTTTGACATAATCTGTTAACATATTTTTTTGATTTGTAATGCTGGTACTTTCTCCAATTTTATCGTCGTCCTTACTTAAACGGCAATAAATTCCCACTTTATGCTGATTTCTTGAAGATACTACCATTATTTAACTCCTTTTTAATATCGTTATAGATAAAATTAGAAATCAAGTCATATGCATTACTACCTTCTGTTATAAAATGTGTTTCTACAATATAATTTATTGCTCCCTTATATTTCATAATATCCGTTCCTTTCTTGATTAAGAATCGGATTGTAAATACGAATTTTTATATTATTTATTGTGAAATTATTTGTGTTTTTCATATAATTCAATCCTTTCTAATATTTGCTTGAAAGAATGATATTTGTTATAATAGCCAAGAAAGGCAATAACAAAATAATCCTTTCGGTGTTAATACTCATTAGGTAACTTTGGCGAGTGGTCTAATGAGTATTTTTATTTATTGGTGTAGTTACATCGAAATATTGATAACAACATTCAAGAGGAAGAACACCACTCTTAGGTAATCGAGAGACATCGATATCAAATAATTCAATAATTCTTTTAGCATGAACTTTTTGAATTTGTTGATAACTGCATCCAATGGCATCTGCTAGCTCTTGATAAGAAATAAATCGTTTAAACTGCTCCATACATTCACCTCCTTTATATGATATTTGCAATAATTATAAAAGCAAATATCATTGTAACCATATAATATCATATTTTATGATAATTGCAATACATAAATATGTAAATATCATATATATGATAGATTGTTTATTTTTATTTGCAAATATAGTATAATTACGAATAGGTGATGATTATGTCTATAACAAACTATATTATTGAATTAAAAGAAAAAACGGGCTTATCTTATATGGAGCTCGCTAAACAAACAGGATTGTCGTATCAAAACATTATTGATATCAAAAATGATCGTATTCAAACAGTATCTAAATCCGTATTAGAAAAATTGTCAAAATATGAACAAAGAGATAAACAGCATATTTTGTACGATATTTTATATAAGGACAATGAAAACTCGTTATTACATACGCATTCAAAAAGTACACTTATTTATTTGTGTGATTTATATTTAAATAATTATGCTATTCAATTAAGTCCACACTATCCTAGTATAATATTTAATAACTCAATGCATTTTGAAGCAATGGCGTATAAAAAAAGAATCACTAATAGTTATCTATTAATTGATTCTTGGGAAAAATTAAAAAGCGACCATTGGTCACTTTTTCGAAAAGATCAAGACTATAATAAAGATAATTTTGTCGATTATTATGTGTCTGAAAATGCATATTTATATGATATTTTACTTTATGGTATTGGAAAAACAATTGCAGTTAAAGATAATGCATTAAGAGAATATGTTATTGTGTTTGATCAAAGAAATAAGGCAGATATAGATATTGTTAAAGGATTTGAAATAAATAAAGTAAATATTAAAATTTCTTATATATACATAGAACAATAAAGGAGTTGATTTTATGAAAATACTAGCATTTACTGGGGCGGGGATCAGTCGTCAGAGCCAAATCCCAACTTTTATGGAGCGCCCAGACATTAGAGAAAAACTATTTCGAAGTTATGCGAACACGCATCATGAAGAGTACAATGAGGTTATAAAACAACTCAAGGCTAATATGAATGGAGCCAAACCAAATGATGCGCATTATGCTTTAGCAGAATATCAAATTCCTGTTATTACGATGAATATTGATGGTTTACATAAACTCGCTGGAAGCGATGCTTTAGAACTTCATGGTGGATTGCCTGAGGATGATGAAATGGGCAAAGCTTGGTCTTTATACAATAAACCTGTTTTATATGGTGACCCTGCACCGAATTATCAAAAAGCTTATGAAATGGTTTATGATTTAACACCAGATGATGTATTTATAGTGATTGGTTGCTCATATCATACAGCTATTGCTTGTGATTTAAGAGAAGTTGCTAAATCTAGAGGAGCAAGAATTATTGAAATACAGGAAGACGCTGCTCATAATGTTAGAAAAATTTTAAAAGAGTTGAATAAGTGAATTTTATAGAAAATTGTGAAAAGGATGTGTTTGTATGTCTAAAACCATTGGTAAAGCAACACTAGAAGCTGATGAGGATGGTCTTGTTACATTACAGTGTGTAAGGTGTAAGTCAAGGTTTAAAGTTGAATGTGAATATTTAAATGAAGAGTTAGAAGGGAAAGACATTTGTTGTCCTGTATGTGGTATATCTGAGCAATTAAATACATTTTGGCCGGAAGAAGTTGTAGAAGAAGCGAAAAAAATTGCTTTGATGGAAGCTGAACAAATGATATCGGATGCTTTCAAGGGTTTTAACTCAAAATATATAAAAGTAAAAACTAATCCAGTAAAAAGAGTTGATCGAAGTATTATTTTAAAAAATAAAGATTATGATATGCATCAAATTATAATAAATTGTTGCAATAAAAAGATGGCATTAATGCCTTCGGATATAGTAGCGGGCTTTTATTGTCCATATTGTGGGAGGATTGTTAAGTAATGAAATATACTAGTCAAGAAATACAAGATATTTCTTCAAATTTTAGAAATGTAGCACGCAGATTAAGTCGAACTGATTATTCTCAATGTGACGCTAATTTAAAAAGGTTTATTAAATTGGTGGATAATGAACCAATAATCAAAGAGTTTATAGAAAATCATAACAAGCATTCATTTGACATTGAAGAAATTATTTCATCAAGAGAATTAACAGCACCATTTAATGTGAGTCCAGAGATTGATGAGGAAATATCTTTTGAATATCAATTACTAAAGTATGCAATAGAAAAATATGATGGGGATTTTACTAGGCTATATGGTACTCATTGGTATACAAGTTTTAAGTCAACAGTGAACGATGAAATGTCAAAATTTATTAATCATATTATTGATCCTTTAATTGATTTTATTGGAGATTACTTAAGAAATTGTTATGACAAAGCTATTTGTGATGAAAAAAAGAATGAACCAATTAATTCAGGTGGTATAACAGCAAATTATTCAACAGTTGTTGTTGCTCAAACTGTTGGAGGAGCAGTTTCTAATAATGTAGAAATAAATGAAGGGACAGTAAAACAAGCTTTAGAAATTGTTGCTACAATTAAAAGCACTTTGTTAGAAGAAAATTCTAAAATTGATTCTGATGTTTTAGATGTATTGAATCAAATAGAAAAAGATATCAAAGAAAACAATAAGCCAAAAAAAGGTTTTCTAGTTGCTTTAAAAGGTTTTTGTAGTGGGAGTGCTGCAGTGATTACATTAATTAATTCATTAATTAAATTATTTTCAATAGTATAAAATATAATTAAGATAAATTGTATCTATAGTTTATGTACAAATATATTTATGTGAAATTTGGAAGGGAAAGGAAATATGAATGATG
Source organism: Clostridium sp. C1 (assembly GCF_018223625.1). Classification (NCBI taxonomy): domain Bacteria; kingdom Bacillati; phylum Bacillota; class Clostridia; order Eubacteriales; family Clostridiaceae; genus Clostridium; species Clostridium sp. C1. The sequence goes on from NZ_CP073631.1 coordinate 374,342, forward strand.
TTATAGATTTTTTAGGAAGAGAAAATGCAGAAGCTGAGATGAGAAAACAATGGCAATGTTTTACAGATTATTTACTTGAACATAAAGATGAATGTATGAATGTATCAAAAATGTTGAATGCAGTTTTTTTAAAACAATATGATGATATGTTCAAAAACAATGAGAAATATATGTTTGTTTCTTTAGAAGACATATCAAATTCTTGTTTTTATAGAGCATCAAAATTGAGTGATAATGAAAAAGATTCGTTAATCCAAGCTGAAAGAATGTTGCCAAATAAAGAATATATATCTGAATCTAATCGATTTAGTCCAGAAGGGGTTGAATGGTTATATTTAGCAATGTCAAAAGATGAAGATCACACGATTGCTAGAAATTGTTGTTTATATGAATGTAAAGCTGAAAAAAATAATATATATGCGATGTGTGAGTTTGAAATTGCTGATACAATAAAAGATAAGTTGGTAGTTGATTTAACGATTGCAAACGATTTAACTTATAATGATATCGAAAATGAAATCAAAAATATTGGAAATAAAATTAAAGCTCATTATGATAATAGAAAGTTAAAAAATAATTTAAAAAAACATATATCAAAACAGTTGTTACTTTTATTTACAAAAATGATAAATGAAGAAATATTTAAACCAGTTGAAAAAGCGGATAAGAAAACAAAATATCTACCATTTCAATGTCTTGCTCAATATTTTCAATCTCTTGGCTATGATGGTATTATATATAAAAGTACAGTTTATGATATGGGAAAAAACATTGTCTTATTTGATAAACAATATGCTACACCTTGTTTACCTGTTGAAAAAATGAAAGTTGAGAAAGATTATATTTAATTCATCCTTAACACATATCCACATTTATGGAAAGACCAGATATTAGAGAAAAATTATTTAGAGATTATGCAAATACACATCATCAAGAATATAATGAAGTTGTTAAACAATTAAAAGACAACATGAATGGAGCAAAACCTAATGATGCTCATATTGCTTTAGCCCAATATAAGATACCTGTTATAACCATGAATATTGATGGTTTACATAAACAGGCAGGAAGTGATGCTTTAGAATTACATGGTGGTTTGCCAGAAGATGATGAAATGGATATAGCGTGGTCATTATACAATAAACCAGTATTATATGGTGATCCTGCACCAAACTATGCCAAAGCATATGAAATGGTATATGATTTAAAACCAGGTGATATTTTCTTAGTTATTGGTTGTTCATTTCATACAGCAATTGCAGTGGATTTAAGAGAAGTAGCTAGAAGTCGTGGAGCAAAAATTATTGAAATTCAAGAAGATGCTGCTCATAATGTTAGAAAGATTCTGGAGAATATAAAAAAAGAATAGTAATACTATTCACGATGTTCTTCGCCCCAGACACACAGCTGATCTAAGACCTTCATTAAAGATTTTCCTTTTTCACTTAAACTATATTCTACTTTAGGTGGAATTTGAGGGTATTCTTTTCTGATTATAAGTCTATCATTTTCCAGCTCCTTTAAATTGTGGCTTAATGTTTTGTCAGTAATATTTTTTAAATAACGTTTTAGTTCATTAAAGCGAACAATTTCAAATTCCATTAAGCAATATAGAATGACCATTTTATGTTTACCAGATATTAATGATAATGTATAGCTAAATCCTGTTTCTTCAAAATGAGCATTTTCTATATAATTTTTAATCATATTGCACTCTCCTTTAAGATAGTACCTATTATAATTGACAGTACTTGTATTTTTTATAAGACTTGTTAAAATTATATTTAAGAGTTGAGATAATGTCAATTCAAATGTAGAAAGGGGTTATTAGTATGAGAAAAAAATTAAATTTGACAGAAGGTATTTTTCCAATGCCTGTTTTAATGATTGCAACTTATAATGAAGATGGTAGTGTGGATGTTATGAATGCTGCATGGGGAACAATGCAGGAAAGAGGGACAGTTGCTTTGAATTTAACAGAAACACATAAAACAGTCAAAAATATTAAAGCTAGAGGTGCTTTTACAGTCCGTATTGCTGATGAAGACCATATTGTCGAAGCAGATTATTTTGGAATTGTGTCTGGGAATAAAGAATCTCATAAATTTGAAAACAGTGGTTTAACGGCTTCACATGCTCAAATGGTTGATGCTCCAGTGATTCAAGAATTTCCTCTTTGTTTAGAGTGTGAATTTATTGAATATCAGACCAATGAATATGGTTGTGGAGTTATTGGTAAAGTTGTAAATATAACTGCTGACGAGAAAGTTATGAAAGATGATCATATAGATATGTCTTTGGTTAAAGCCATAGCCTTTGATCCTTATACACATGGCTATTATCGCGTAAGTGAACGTGTTGGAGAAGCTTTTAAAGATGGTTTAAAATTAAAGAAATCATAATGATTATTGCTTAAAGCAAATAACTTATATTTGAAAAATCAAGTCTTAGAACTTGATTTTTTCATATTGCAATAATTGTTCACGTGCTTTTTTATAATGCTTTAATTGAATAACAATTTCTTTACGTGTTTTTGTGACAATATATTCAGCAGTGCCAATGGCTAATATTAATGCGACTATCATAAAGATAGGAGTTGAATATAAGAAAAATGCACTGTGTGTTAATAAATATAAAATAATCAAAAATGCAACAACTGTCAGTGTTTTGATTAATATACGTGTACTTAGAAAACGGGCATACATATCATTTCTAATGTTCTGATATGTGTCCTGTAGTAATGTAATAATTTCAGAGCATTTTTCAAGTGTTAATTCATAGTCATTAATATTTGTGCGAACATCAACTTTAATTGCCATCTCTCAAACCTCCTCTTACACATCGCTTACATTATAACACTGTTTGAAAAAAAATAAAGAGATTTACTTCAAATATAAAACATTGTATACTAGATACGGGTGATTTGATGAAAACTTTAGGACATTTCAAAACCATAACAAAACATAAATGGAAAGTCATGAAGTTATGTTTTCGTATTGGTTTATATAAACAGGGTCTATTACATGATATGTCAAAATATGCATGGTGTGAATTTTCAACGGGTATGAAATATTTTCAAGGAGATAAATCTCCTAATTCAGTAGAACGTCGTGAAAAAGGATATTCTTTGGCATGGTTACATCATAAAGGGAGAAATAAACATCACTGGGAGTTTTGGGTTGACTTTACACGTACAGGACTACAACCCGCAAAAATGCCTACACGCTATGTTTTAGAAATGTTTTGTGATCGTATTGCAGCCAGTCAAACTTATAAAGGAAAGAAATACCGTGATACCTTTCCTTTGGCTTATTATGAAAATGGGAAGCATTCTTATATCATGCATCCACAGACACGTCAATTTTTAGAACATCTTTTACATTATCTTCATGATCATGGATTAGATGAAACAATTCAATATATCAATTCTCATCCAGAATGGAAGAAAAAATCATAACACACTTTTTATTTCATATAGTATTATAGGTGATTATATGAAGAAAAGTGTGTTTTTTTTATGTTTCCTTTTATGTATGATGCCTGTTCATGCTGTTGATTTTCAGGGAAAATCTTATATTGTGATGGAGAGTACGCATCAAAATGTATTAGAAGGAAAAGATATTTATGAAGTACAAAGTGTAGCATCTATTTCTAAAATTATGACAGCTATTGTTGCGATTGAAAATGGTCAATTGGATGATGAATACAAAATAGGTGAAGAAGTCAATGAAGCATGGGGAAGTGGCATCTATGTACATATAGGTGATCGAATGAATTTAAGAGATCTTCTACATGGACTCCTTTTAAGAAGTGGAAATGATGCAGCGAATGTCATTGCAAAAAATATTGGTGGAAGTATTGAAAATTTTGTTGATATGATGAATCAAAAAGCACAGGAATTAAACATGACAAGAACTCATTTTTCTAATCCAACTGGTTTAGATGAAGAAGATGATGGAAATCAATCATGTGTCTATGATATGGCTTTGTTGATGTCATATTGTTCATTGAATCCTATTTTTAATGATATTGTGATGAAAGAAACTTATCAAAGAGAAGATGGAGGGGGAACATGGCATAATAAAAACAGACTATTAAACGAATATGAATATTGTGTAGGTGGAAAAACTGGATATACAAAAAAAGCCAAAAGAACTTTAGTCACAAGGGCTATTCAGGATGATGTGTCTTTAATTATTGTGACATTTAATTGTGGTAATGATTTTGAATTTCATCAACAAAAATATGAAGAATGTTTTAAAAAATATCAAAATGTTCTTGTTTTATCTAAAGGGATTTATCAATATCATGGTCATTCTTTTTTAATTGATCAAGATTTATATTATTGTGGTCAAGAAAGCCAAAATGTTTCTTTACAATCAACAGGTGATGTTTTACAAGTCTATATTGATCAAAAACCTATTTATCAAGTGACGCATCAAAACTTTTTGACAACTATTTTTAAATATACAAGAATCCTGCTTGGGGAGTGTTTCAATGGCTAGAATATGGAAATGGAGTGTTGTTGTTTTTTTGATAATTGGTTTGTGTTGCCATCAAGAAGAAGCTATGATGAATGCTTTGATGGATACACCTTATATGGTTTGGGATTTATTTTTCAATGTTATTTTATCTGCTTGTTTATGGGGTGGTTTTTTAAATGTTATTCAAAAAACGGGTTTTATGAATTATTTTTCTTTTTTATTGAAACCACTCTTTCATCTTATTTATGGATCCGTTATTAAAAATAAAGTCATCTATACTTATTTATCTTCTAATATTCTTGCTAATCTACTTGGATTAGGAACTCTTGCCACAATAAGTGGTGTCAAGGCTTTTCAAAAACTTCAAGAGCTTAATCCTCACTCGAAACGCCCCAGTCGTCCTATGTTGACCTTAGTCATTATCAATACAGCCGGATTGTCTTTGTTTCCATCTACTCTTTTGATGATCAGACAACAAATGGGTTCACAAGATATTTATGCTTTTTATCCTTATATGCTTTTGATTGGTATTTCCATTATTATAATTGGTTTAATCATGCAAAGGGTGATTGATCATGAATAAGATTGTTTTTCTTTTTCTTCTATGTGTTTTTATTGATGGTTTGATGAAGCATCTTCCTTTATTTGATGATTTTATAGATGGTGTCAAAGATGCCCTGCAATTATGTCGAACATTATTTACAACATTTATGGCTTTAATGGTTTTTATTCAATTATTACAAAGCAGTGGAACAATTGATTTGTTAAGTCATTTGTTTTCACCCTTATTAAGTCTTTTGCATATTCCTATAGATATCATTGTTTTGGGTCTATTACGCCCGGTCAGTGCCAATGCATCATTAACTTATTTATATTCTTTTTATGAAACTTTTGGTGTGGATCATCCTTTGAGTTTACTGGCCACATTGATTCAAAGTGGCAGTGATACAACATTTTATGTTGTCACAATTTATTTTTCATCTATTCATATGAAAAGAACCAGATATGCTTTACCCATTGGTTTAATAATGGATTGTTTATCGGTTATATTTGCGATTATGATTTATTTAAAAATGTTTGTATAATTGCATAAATTATGTATAATGGTATCTGGAAAGGACGGGATACTATGGAAAGACTACAAAAAGCAATTGCGGCGAGTGGCTATACGTCAAGAAGAAAAGCGGAAGACCTTATTCGTCAAGGGAGAGTCGAAGTCAATGGTGAAGTCGTAAGTGAATTAGGTTTTAAAGTGAAACGAGGAGATTTGATCATGGTTGATGGAAAGGCTCTCCAAGGTGAAAATAAAGTTTATTATGTTTTTTATAAACCTAAAGGATGTATCACTTCATTAAGTGATGAGTTAGGGAGAAAAACAGTGATTGATTATTTTGGTGATGTACAGGAACGTATTTATCCAGTAGGTAGATTGGATTATGATACATCTGGTTTATTGTTGATGACCAATGATGGGGAGTTTGCGAATCTGATGATGCATCCTTCTTCTCATCTTGAAAAGGTTTATGAAGTCAGCATTAAAGGATTAATCAGTGGATTGACAGTGCATCAATTAGAAAAAGGTATTTATTTAGATGGTGTAAAAACATTACCTTGTCGTATTAAAATTGTTGGTAAAGATGAAGAACATGGCACAACGATGTTGATGATTAAATTGATTGAAGGAAAAAATAGACAGGTGAAAAAGATGTTTGAAGCAGTGGGACATCCTGTAAAAAGACTACATCGTTTACGTGTGGGTATGATTGATTTAAAAGGCTTAAAACCGGAGCAATATCGTCGTTTAAAACCTCAAGAAGTCAAAGATTTAAAAGCTATGGCTTTAGCTAAAAAAAATAATCATAAATAATCAAAAAGGAATATTTTCAAGAATATTCCTTTTTTTGTCGATATTTGTATGATGAAGTTTATTGAAGAAGATGTTAAAGTGATTATAATAAAAGCAAGGAGGATGAAATATGCGTAGTGTTGTTTTAGAATCGAATATTAAAGATGTTTGTGGTATATGTGGGGCAAAAGAGCCTTTGATTGAATATAAAGAATTACAGGGAATTCATTTTATCTGGTGTCATAAATGCCATACGATTAGTTTTCTTGAACCACCACAAAATGAAACAAAGAAACATCTCATTGAAAATGAAATGAATAGTTATTGTGTTCATAAAGAATAAAAAGCCCTCTAATCAAGAGAGCTTCTTTTCTTATTCATTAACAATTGCATCAACTGGACAAGATTCTGCTGCTTCTTTTGCAGCTTCTTCTAATTCAGCAGGTACTTCTCCAATAATGTTTTCTGCAACACCATCAGCGTTTAAATCGAAAACTTCTGGACATACTGCTGTGCAAGAACCACAACCAATACAATTTTCATTCACTTTATACATTTTTTTTACCTCCTATTCATATGCCTATTATATACTAAATGGAATTATTTTAAAAGTTTATTTTATAATTTTTTATAGTTATGTTATAATGGTGGCGGTGATGTAAAATGGAGAAACAAACAAGAATAAATAAATACAAAGAGTTAAGAGATGAAATGAAAGAAGAAGTGGCAATTGATCGTCAAGTAACATATGAACAAGATGATGAGGATGATGATTTTTTATCTTTTCTTCCACAAAACCATCAAAAAGATATTCAAGATACTTTGATGGAACCATTGTCTTATGAAACGTTAAAACCAGATAGCGAAGATATTAAATCTGCATTAAATGAGGCAAAAACAAATATGGGTAAGGAACAATATAATACTCGCTTAGATATTTTAAATAAGATTAAACAATCTGAAGAACATCAGCCTCAACATAGTGAAGCTTCTCAATCAGAAGTAAAAGCTGAACCACAAAAAAAGATGTCTTTACTAGAAAAACTGGCGGCTATGTCACCAGAAGAAGATGCTGAAGAATTGAAAAAGTATGAAGAAGGTTTGACAGTGGCTGATTTTATGAAAGAAGATAAGAAAAAATCAAAACGTGAAAAAGTAGAAAAGACAGAAAAAAGAGAAAAACATCAAGAACCTGTTGAAAATATAAAAGAAGATAGCGATGATGAAGACCAAGAAGATAGTAAACTTGTGACTATTTTAAATTATGTGATTATTGTTTTTATCGTTATATTTATTGTTTTAGCGTTCTTTATCGCAAAACAGCTATTTTTCTAAAAGGAAAGGGAAAGTGAAAAGATATGTCAAAAAAAATTTCTATAGCGATTGATGGACCGGCGGCTGCAGGAAAATCAACGATTGCGAAAATGGTCGCTAAAAATTTAAATTATACATATATTGATACAGGAGCGATGTATCGTTGTGTGGCTTATTATGCTTTATTGAAGAATGTTGATGTGACTGATGAACAGGCGGTATCTATGCTTTTAAAAGATATTGATATCCGTATGTTTCCTGATGGAACCATCCAATTGAATCGTGAAGATGTGACATCTGCCATTCGTGAAAATGAAGTGTCAATGGGAGCCAGTGTCGTTTCTCAATATGGCGCTGTCAGAAGTTTTCTTGTTGAAAAACAGCGTGAAATGGCTCAAGGTGGGGGCGTTATTCTTGATGGTAGAGATATTGGTACAGTTGTCTTAAAAGATGCTGAATTAAAGATTTATCAAGTCGCAAGTATTGAATGTCGTGCATTACGTCGTCATAAAGAAAATTTACAAAGGGGTATTGACTCTGATTTAGCAGCGATTCAAGAAGAAATAGCAATGCGTGATCAACAAGATATGACACGTGCTATTTCGCCTTTAAAGAAAGCTGATGATGCTATTGAGATAGATACCTCTGATATGACATTGGAAGAAGTTGTAGCCAGAGTCATGCAGCTTGTAGAAGAAAGAATATAAGGAGTGATTCATAATGAAAAAAGGAGTCGTAGCGATTGTTGGCCGAGCGAATGTTGGGAAATCGACAATTTTTAATCGTATTGTTGGAAAACGTGTATCAATTGTTGAAGATACACCAGGAGTCACACGTGATCGTATCTATGGAGATGCATCATGGCTGACACGTGAATTTAGAATCATTGATACAGGTGGAATTGAACTGGAAAATGCTTCTTTTACAGAACAAATTAAAATGCAGGCTGAGATTGCAATTGAAGAAGCTGATATTATTTTATTTGTGGTCAATGGACGAGAAGGTATTACAAAAGAAGATACATTTGTTGCACGTTTACTACAAAAATCAAGAAAACCTGTTGTACTCGCTGTGAATAAAATTGACGATCAGATTTATAAAGATAATATTTATGATTTTTATAGTTTAGGAATTGGTGATCCTATTGCTGTATCAGGAAGTCATGGTATTGGAATTGGTGATGTTTTGGATGAAATTATTCATCAGTTGCCAGCAGTGGAGGAAACTCAAGAAGATGATGTGATTCGTTTTTCTATTATTGGAAGACCAAATGTTGGAAAATCTTCATTAACGAATGCTATTTTAGGAGAAGAACGTGTTATTGTTTCTGACATTGAAGGAACAACCCGTGATGCTATTGATACGGCTTTTGAAAAAGATGGACAAAAATATTGTGTTGTAGATACTGCTGGTATGCGTAAAAAAGGAAAAGTTTATGAAAATATTGAAAAATATTCTGTTTTACGTGCTTTATCAGCCATTGAAAAAAGCAATGTTGTATTAATGGTGATTGATGGTCATCAAGGGATTGTTGAGCAAGACAAACATGTAGCTGGTTATGCGCATGAAGCAGGGAAAGCTGTTATTTTAGTAGTCAATAAATGGGATCTGATTGAAAAGGATTCTAAAACAATGAAGAAAATGGAAAATCAGATACGTGAACAATTGAAGTATCTGGATTATGCTCCTATTGTTTTCGTTTCAGCGAAAGATCATAAACGTGTTCATTTATTATTACCATTGATTCAAGAAGTCTATGCAAATAGTCAAAAACGTGTGGCGACAAGTGTCTTAAATGATGTCTTGATTGATGCGCAAACAATGAATCCAACCACAACATTTAATGGGGGACGTTTAAAGATTTATTATGCCAATCAAGTGAGTGTCTGTCCGCCAACATTTGTTTTATTTACAAATGATCCACAATATTTACATTTTAGTTATAAACGTTATTTAGAAAATCGTTTGCGAGATGCATTTGGTTTTGAAGGAACACCAATCCACATTCTTTGTAGAAAGAGGGACTAAGATGAAAATAGCAATTTTAGGAACAGGAAGCTGGGCTACAGCACTAGCAAGGGTCTTTAATGATAATGGTCATACAGTTATGTTATATGGTATTGATCAAAGCGAAATTGATGATATTAATATAAGACATTGTAATTATAAGTATTTTAAAGATGTGAGATTAGAAGAAAGTATTGTTGCCAGTGCATCTTTAAATGATGCTATAAAAGATGCACAATATCTTTTAATTACGATTCCAACACAATATGTCAGAGGGGTACTGGAACAGGTCAAACCTTTATTGACACAACCTGTCACTATTATTAATGCGGCAAAAGGATTTGATATGAATACCAATATGCGTATGTCTGATACAATCAGAAGTGTTTTAGACAGTACCAAGATTCATCCTGTTGTTTCCTTGATTGGTCCATCCCATGCTGAAGAAGTTGTTGAGCGTATGCTGACTGTTGTTTGTGCTGTATCACTTGATGAAGATTGTGCCAAAGATGTTCAAAAATTATGTTCTAATCATTATTTTAGAGTCTATACTTCAACAGATGAAATTGGTGCAGAATATGGGGCTGCCTATAAAAATGTCATTGCTGTTGCTTCTGGAATTATTGCGGGGCTGGGCTATGGTGATAATACACGTGCAGCTTTAATTACACGTGGACTTTATGAAATGAGTCTATATGGAACAGTCAAAGGTGCTAATCGTGAAACGTTTTTTGGCTTGACCGGTATTGGGGATCTCGTGGTGACATGTTCTTCTATTCATTCACGTAACTTTCAGGCGGGACTGGAAATTGGTCAAAGCAATCGTGCATTGGATTTTATGGCACATAATACCAAAACCTGTGAAGGGATTCGTACGTGTAAAGTCATTCATGATGATGTAGCAACACATGATTATGGTATAGAAGTGCCGATTGTGGATGCGGTTTATCGTGTTCTATATGAAAATGCTACACCGCAGGAAACGATTCACTCCTTAATGTTAAGAGATTTAAAAGCTGAACAATAATGTTCAGTGATGCATATATTAACATGGGTGATCGAATTGGATAAACAAGATAAATTATTAGATAAAGTTTCACAAAAAACACATGTATCTAAAGAAGATATACTTTCATTAGCGAATGATTTGCAAACAAAAGATTTAAAAGATGAACAAAATATTAGAGATTTTGTTCAAAAAATTTCTCAATTAACACATAAACAAGTAAAACCAGAACAAATGGATAAAATCATTCAAATCATTCAAAATAATCAAGTCCCTTCTGATATTCAAAAATTTGTGTAAATCATTTTCTTGAAATATTATTATAAAAAGATTATAATAATAACTGATGAAGGGGTGTGAAAAGATGTATTTATTTTCTTGCCAAAATGGACAATTGTATTGATGATATTTGCAGGAAAATAGAACTCTTTTAATTACAAATGATGTATATAACGACAGGAACTATTTTCTTGTCGTTTTTATTTTGGAAAGGAGTGATACTTTATGTCTTTAATACAAGTTCAACATTTAACATTTGGGTATGATGGAAGTTATGAATTGATTTTTGACGATGTTTCATTTGTATTAGATACACATTTTAAAACAGCTTTGATTGGTAGAAATGCAAGAGGTAAGACGACACTTTTAAAACTGATGATGCATGAATATGAATATCAAGGACAAATCATGATACATGAAAAATGCTGTTATTTTCCTTATGAAGTAAAAAATCCTCAATTATTGACATTAGATGTCTGTTACGAAATTGAACCGTCACTTGAAAACTGGCGATTAGAAAAAGAACTTCGTTTATTAGGAATGGATGCAATGGATGTGTTTTATCGTCCTTTTGAAACACTTTCTCATGGCGAACAGACAAAAGTTTTATTAGCTATTCTTTTTTTGAAGGAACACTCTTTTTTATTGATTGATGAACCAACAAATCATCTTGATCAAGATTCTCGTTTGAAAATTGGAGAATATTTAAAACGTCAAAAAGGTTTTTTGCTTGTCAGTCATGATCGTTATTTTATTGATAGCTGTTGTGATCATGTGATGGCTATAAATCCTCAAAGTATTGATGTGGTCAATGGTAATTTTTCTAGCTGGTATGAAGATAAAACCAAAAAAGATGAAAGAGAAATGATGTTAAATAAGAAACTGAAAAAAGATATTGTGAAAATGGAAAGTTCTAAGCGTCAAAAACAAAATTGGGGTTATCAGATTGAAAAATCTAAAAAAGGAGCCGCAGATAAAGGATATGTTGGGCATATGGCTGCAAAAATGATGAAGCGTTCTCGTGCTATTGAAAAGCGACAACAACAGGCTATTGAAAAGAAAAAGACTCTGTTAAAGGATATTGAAGAATATGATGATTTAAAAATTCATTGTTTAAAATACTTTCAAAATCAAATCCTTCAATTCCAGCATTTTTCATTATCTTATGATCATCATCAGATATTTGAAGATCTTTCATTGACTATCCATCAACATGATCGTATTTTATTAAAAGGACCTAATGGTTGTGGTAAATCAAGCTTAATACGTTTTATTCTAGGTGAAAAGATTGAATATGATGGACAATATATATGTGGAAGTCAGTTAAAGATTTCCTATGTTCCACAGAATTGTACTTTTTTAAGTGGTCAACTGGATGATTGGATAGAACAGTGTCATAGCGATTTAACCTTAGTTAAAACTTTATTAAGGAAATTAGGATTTTCTCGTGAACATTTTGATATTCCTCTAGAAAAACTCAGTCAAGGTCAAAAAAAGAAAGTCATGCTGGCTATTTCATTAGCCTCACCAGCCCATCTATATATATGGGATGAGCCACTTAATTATATTGATATTTTTTCACGTATACAGATTGAACAAGCTATTTTGACTTATCAGCCGACTTTATTATTTGTTGAACATGACCAGTATTTTCAACAGAAGATTGCGACTGAAGTGATTGATTTTTCGTAACATGTTTGACAAAAGGGGTTCATCCATAATAAAATAAGAGGCAAAGGAGAAAACACATGAAGAATTTAGTAGTAACAGATAGAGATATTTCAACCGATTATTTTCAAAATTCCGTCATTGTCAATTTAAATAATATTCATTATTCATCATGTACGGGTGGTTTGACTTGTTTAAAATGTGAAGGGGCCTGTTATTTTAAGGATGATATGAGTATCATTTCTAAATGGACGAATGATTGTCAGTTAATTATTTATATTACAAGAGTGAAATATGGTTGTTTTGATATACCTTTTAAAAAGATGTTAGAAAGACTTGTTGTGAATCAAGAACCTTTTTATACGATGGTTGATGGTGAAACTTGTCATTTGGGTTTGAGTCAATTAAGAAAAAAACTGCTTGTGATTGGTTATGGAGAAGCAACAGATGAAGAAAAGAAACTCTTTAAAGATATTTTAGATGATTCGACATTGGGTTATTCTTATTCTTCTGTTGATGCTTATTTTTGTGAGGAAAGTGAATTAGACGAAGTGCTTCGTACGTTTGGAGGTGTTGATCTTGGCTAAGATTCTTTTACTGAATTCAGGATTAAAACATACACAAACATTTATGAAACCTTTTTTATCCAGACTTGAAGGCTATCTTAATGAGCATTGTGATTATTTGGATATCCGTTATGCTTCTCGATTTGATGAACGTACCTTTTTCCAATATGATCAAGTTGTCTTTTTATTTCCTGTTGCATTAAATTCCATTCCATCTTCTACTTTAGAAATCTTTGAGCGTCTGGAAACACAACCTAAAGGGAATGTGGAAGTCTATGCATTGATTGGATGTGATGAATATGAACCAGAAAAATGTGATCTTTCTGAAAAGATTATAAAAAACTGGTGTCAGCGAGAACATCTTAAATATAAGGGAAGTTTAAAAATTGGTTCTATATTTTTTATCATGAATACGATGTCACGTTTTGTTGTTTGTAATGAAATGAAAAAACTGGCACAGGCCATTATTCATCATCAAGAGTTTTATAGTCAAACAACGATGCTGACAGATCGCATTTTTATGAAAAAAGCCAATCAGTATTGGAATAAAGAAATTAAAAAAATGAATAAACACAAAAAAAAGCAAAAGCATTAACACTTTTGCTTTTTTGATATCATTCCATAATCTGTTTAATATAGTCAAGAGGAACACGTAAGCGATGAGCTAGTTCTTCATAAGAGAAGCCTTGACTGAGAAGTCTTTTGATGATTTTACGCATACTTTCTCCCACTTCTATGACATGTCCATCCAAATCATAGAAACGGACAACTCTTTGCCCCCAAGCGCCTTCTTTTAAAGGATGTAATAGTGTGACATGATATTGATCTAAAACATACATGAAGGCATCAATATCTTCTGTTTCAAAAGATAATTCAACAGCGTGATTCAACATGATAATCTCTTGATCTGTTTTATGAATGAGCTCTTTCCATATTTCTTTTGATTGAAGGACAATCCCCGATGTTAGAGTAACTGAACCGTGAAAATCCAATATTGTTTTAAGACCTAAAATATGTTTATAAAACTTCTTTGATTGTTCTAAATCATTCACAATTAAAACTGTATTTTTTAGTTTCATAATATCCTTCCTTTTTTTGATATGTTTTATTGTATCATTTTTTTATCACCAAATGATGAACTTTTTGACTTTTTATAAAAATGTTCTAAACAAAAAAGAGAAATCATATATTGATGTGTGAGAAGGAGGAAGTCTATGCAGACAATAGATATATTAAAAGATATTGGTAAAAGATGTGATGGTGACATTTATTTAGGGGTTGTTGGACCGGTCAGGGTGGGTAAATCATCGTTTATTAAACGTTTTATGGAAAAGGCTGTGATTCCCTATATTGATAATCCGGAAGCGAAAATTCGTGCTACAGATGAATTACCACAATCTGGTGAAGGGAAAATGATCATGACTGTAGAACCTAAGTTTGTTCCTAATCAGGCTGCGCATATTCAAGTAGGGGATAATCTTGGTGTTAATATTCGTTTGGTCGATTGTGTTGGATATGTGATTGATGGTGCGAAAGGCTATCAGGATGAACAAGGCATTCGTTATGTCAAAACCCCATGGTATTTAGAAGCGATTCCTTTTGATGAAGCAGCCAAGATTGGTACCCAAAAAGTGATTCAAGATCATTCAACCATTGGTATCGTGATGACATGTGATGGTTCAATTTGTGAAATTCCGGGTGCAGATTATATTCAGGCAACGGATGATGTTATTCATGAATTAAAAGATATTGGAAAACCATTTGTGATTGTTGTGAATTCTAAAGAACCACAAAGTCTTCAATGTACACAACTCGTGACATCTTTAAAAGATAAACATGATGTTCCAGTCATTTCATTAAAAGTCACAGAAATGAATGAAGAAGATATCACCCATCTTTTAAAAGAAGCACTCTATGAGTTTCCAATTCATGAAGTGAAGATTGAAGTCCCTCGTTGGATTGCCTTAATGGATACTTCTCATTGGTTAAAACAGACTTTAGATGAATCATTAGAACAATCATTACTAGAGATTCACCGTTTCAGAGATGTTGAAAAAATCGCAACGCATATGTGTGAATTTGATTTTATTCATAAAGCGTATCTTTCATCCATTGATACATCTTCTTCATCAGCTTCATTACGTATTCAAGAAAGAAAAGGTTTATATCAGGAAATATTAAATGAAATTTTAGGACAGGAAAAATTTGATGCTGCTTTATTTTTAAGGCAGGTTCAAGAACTGAAGCAGATGAGTCAAGAATATCAGGCTTATCAAAGTGCGATACAAATGGTTAAACAGACGGGTTATGGCTATGCCTTACCACTTTTGAATGATATTGAATTGAGTGAACCGGAAGTCATTAAACAGGGACCACGTTATGGAATGAAACTTGTTTCAACAGCTTCTACTATTCATATGATTAAGGTTGATATTGAATCCACTTTTGAACCTATCATTGGTTCTAAGGAACAGGCGGAAGCATTTATTCAATATTTGCAAAGTCATGGTAAAAATAATAAAGAAGCCATCTTTGATTGTGATGTTTTTGGACGTAAATTAGGTGATCTGATTAATGAAGGAATGCGTGTGAAATTGGCTTCTATGAATGAAACTGCTTGTATCAGAGTACATGATATATTGAGTAAAATCGTCAATAAAGGGAAGTCTAATGTGATTGCGATAGTTTTATAAATTTGTTATTGCACTTAGTTTTTTGAAATGTTATACTACTACTTAGATTTAAGTAGGAGGCAGTATAAAAAATGAATAAAAAAGAGCTTATTGATATCGTTTCACTAAAAAAAGATTTAACAAAAAAAGATGCTGAAGCGTTAGTAGATACAGTTTTTGATACAATGATTGAAAGTATCTTGAATGGGGATAAAGTTTTAATTTCTGGATTTGGAACTTTTAAAGTGAATAATCGTAAAGAACGTAAAGGTGTTAGTCCAAAAACAAAAGAAGCTATGATTATCCCAGCTAGTAAAACTGTTTCATTTAAGCCAAGCAATAGATTGAAAGATGCAATGAATTAAAATTGCATCTTTTTTGACATATAGAGTTAATATAAAGGGTATATTATAATGACTGAGGTGATAGAAAATGTTTTTTCCTTTTTATGGATTCTATTATAATAGCTATTATATGATTGGAACAATTTTTGTGGTATTGGCTGCGATATTGGCGTTGTGGGCACAAATGAAAGTGACATCTACATATAATCGTTATCGTAAAGTTGCCAATGCAAGAGGGATTACAGGAGCGCAGGTTGCTAGAGAAATATTAGATAGTGAAGGATTATATGATATTATGATTTATGAAGTGAAAGGGCAATTAAGTGACCATTATAATCCGGGCAAAAAGACAATTAACCTTTCCAGTGATGTTTATCATGGAACGTCTATTGCATCTTTGGCTGTGGCTGCGCATGAATGTGGACATGCTGTTCAGTATAAAGAAAAATATGTACCTATTTCTTTAAGAAATGCGATTTTACCGATTGCGAATGTGGGGCAATATTTAGGATGGATTGCAATATTTATAGGTTTGATTTTAGGTCAAACAAATATTGCATGGATCGGATTTATTGCGATGTGTGGAATCTTGGCTTTCCAGCTTATAACATTGCCAGTGGAATTTGATGCATCCAGTCGTGCTTTAGCTATTTTAAAAACACGTTATTTGACATCTGAAGAATATCCCGGAGCTAGAAAGATGTTATCAGCAGCAGCGATGACATATGTGGCTGCAATGATTTCTACATTGATGAGTATGTTAAGAATTTTTCTGATTATTTTAGGAAATTCTCGAGATGATTAAAAGACCTGAGGGTCTTTTTAATTTTGTTTTGCATTTTAATGGTTTTGTTATATAATAAAAACACTGGAGGTGAACAGATTGAAAAAACAGACGTTTATTATATCAGTTATTGTTTTGGTTATTATTTTAGCGGTTGTTTCGTTTTATATGTTGTTTGTTCATATTCCATATTATCAATATCATCATGGTTTAGATGAAATAAGAAATGAAATCTGTGAAACCAATCAATATGAATATGATGATTATTTTAGTGAATATCGTGGTAAGGAAACATATTATATTGCAAGAGTTAAAATCAGTGGGGTTACATCCTATGTGGCTTATAATAAAGATTTGGCACTTGTTGATACTTATCAGGGAAGTGTGGCTGATTCCAAAGATGTTCAACAGGCGATTGAACAAAAGTATCAAATAGTCATTGATGATTTAGAAGTGGGTTATGAAAATGAAAGATTTGTTTATTATGGACGTTATCAAGAGGATGAATCGTTATTATATGTTTATTATGATCTCATGTCTGGAGAGTTTATAAAGGCAGTAAGGTTAGGGTAGTTGTATGGATGAATTAATAGATTATCGTTGTGTGGATTTTCAAAAATTATTGATATTAAAAGCAAAGTCGTTGCAACTTTCTGATCAGCAATGTTATGTCTTGCTATTAATTATGACTCTAGATGAAATTGGTGTAAAACCTATTACACCATTACAGATTTCTAAGATTTGTTCTTTATCTGTTCAAAAATTAGATGATATTTTGATGTCTTTGGTAGATAAACATTGGATATCAAGGCAGAATGGTTCTTTGAATCTTAAGCCATTACAAAGATTATTGTTGGATCAAAATGAACAGTCAACAGATCAGGATATTGATCTGGTTGGTATTTTTGAAGATGCTTTTGGACGTAGTTTAAGTCAAAGAGAAGTTCAATTAATTAATTCTTTAAAGTGTCAAGGATATGATGATGAAATGATTGTAGATGCTTTAAATGAATCGGTTAAATCTGGTGTCATCACTTTTCGATATATTGAAAAGATTCTGGACAATTGGGCACGTTATGGGGTAACAAAGCGTTATGCGCCAACCAATGTATCGACACATCAGGAAGTAGAACAAAGTATAAAGGATTATAAATGGTGGGAAAATCATGAATAAAGAGAAAGTACAGCGTATATTAGATGTTTTTGATCAGATGTATCCTGATGCCAAGTGTGAGCTTGTGCATCAAAATGAATTAGAACTTTTGATTGCAGTGATGTTGTCGGCTCAAACAACAGATGCCAGTGTTAATAAATTAACAGCTCATCTTTTTCAAAAGTATCGTTGTGTTGAGGATTATGCGAATGCTCCTCTATCACAGTTAGAAGAAGATTTACGTACAATTGGTCTTTATCGCAATAAAGCGAAAAATGTCAAAGCAATGGCACAAAAATTAATGAGTGATTTTAATGGACAAGTTCCCTGCAACCATGAGGCTTTACAGACTTTGCCCGGTGTTGGTCGTAAAACAGCTAATGTTGTCATTTCAGAAGGTTTTAAAGTTCCAGCTATTGCAGTGGATACACATGTAGAACGTATCTCTAAAAGGCTGGGATTGGCTTTGAAAAAGGATTCTGTTTTAACGGTAGAAAAGAAACTTCAAAAAGCAGTGCCAAAAGAAAGATGGATTAAAACCCATCATCAAATGATTTTCTTTGGTCGCTATCACTGTAAAGCCATGAATCCTCAGTGCCAAGATTGTCCTCTTATTGATATGTGTAAAGAACCAAAACGTAAAAAATATTTAGAGAAAACAAAAGACTGAAATCTACGAAAGATTCAGTCTTTTGTTTTCCTATTGCACTGGTGTGGTTGGCACTGTAGGATCAACTTGAGGTGTTGAAGGAGCAGATGTTGTAAAAGTATCTGTTCCTAATGTTACAGTTTGACCATTTGCAAGAGTTTGTGTGAATGTCACATTATAACTTGTATTGGCAGTCAATTCACTAAATGTGATTGTTCCATTTGCTTGTAAAGATTGTGTTGCTCCATTGAGTGAAGCAGTGATTGTTGTTCCAACTGGAACAGTGATTTGATAAGTTGCTGAATTTTCAGTGACTGATAAACGTGTATAACTAGCAGGTGTTGTATCTTCTACAGTGACTGTCTGTGAAATCTTATTTGATGTTCCATTGCCACTTTCAAAAGCATAATATCCTGTGACTGTATACGTTCCAGCAGCGAGTGTATAATCAATAGTTCCTGAAGCACTGCTGAGTGTCTGACTATGAACAACTTTTCCACTGGCATCAGTAATATCGACTTTATAAACAACTTTGCCATAAATTTGATTGATATTTCCTAAATAAGGAAGTGTATAACTATCTCCACCTACTTTATATGTTTTAGTAGGTGTGGCATCTTCCGTCATACTTTTTGGTTCATATTCACTAAAATTCACTTGCAGCTTACTATCCGTCATTTGTGCTGTAAATGAAGCAAGATTGCTTAGACTGGCACCACTGGCACTACCACTTGGTGTATTCCCTTTTTTAAATAATCCTGATACCACACGATCACTAGGGACACCGTCACCAGCACTGACATATGGATAAATGCCTGATACACAACTTGCTTTGACTAATCCAGATGGCATAGAAGAATAAGAGTTTTTCACACCATCTTGATGTAAGAATTTAGCTATCATAGCAGAAATATTGTTTGTATCACGGTTACTCTTGATATAATAACCATCTTTTTGATCTTCACCACTATATCCTGTCCAGACACTCCATGTATAATCTGGTGAATAAGCAGATAACCATGCATCTTTACTATGACCAGCTAATTTTGGATTAGCAACTTGTGATTTGTCGCTGGAATGATTAGAAGTTCCCGTTTTGGCACCAATTTGATAACCTAAATTCAATAATCGATAAGTTCCTGTTCCAGATTTAACATAGTTTGTCATAATATCACGAATCATATAAGCAGATTCTTCAGAAAGAGCCTGTGTTTTGTCTTCTTGATATTGTTGATCAATTTCAATGACTTCACCAGTTGATAATAATTCAATTTTTTGAACAGTATGAGGTTCAATATATGTTCCCCCATTAGCAATCACAGCATAAGCTCCTGCTTCTGATTCTGGAGTGACACCTTTTCGCCATGCTCCAATGGCATAACCAATATCAACAGCTTCATCTTCCATATCAAAACCTAAGCTTTCTAAATATTCTGTTGCTCCATCAATGCCAATGCCATCACCCACATCATTGCCATTACAATCTTTTCCTGTAATGACTTCACTAAATGTCTGTAAAGCGGCAGCATTCCATGAATTACTTAAGGCATTAGAAATAGAAATATCACCGTTATATTTTTTCCCATTCCAGTTACTAGGGACAAAACCATTAGAATATTCATAAGGAACATCATGAACATAATGAGCTGTTGAATAATCTAAAAATTCAAAGGCAGCTGCATAAGCAATCAATGGTTTTAATGAAGAACCGGGCTGATTTTTTTGACCATATCTTGCCCCTGTTTTAGAAGCATAAGCATAAGTTGTTCCTAATGGCGTATAATCACGGCCACTTAAAACACCTACAATACGTCCGGTTGTTGATTCTTGAATGACTGCACCTACTTGAATTCTGGAATCTTGAAAATCATAAGATTCACCATTAGCGATACTATCAAGTTCTTTTTGAACATCTGTATCAATATATGTATAGATACGCATAGGTGTTTCATAAGGATCGTATCCTGTTGTTTCCTGAACTTCACGAATGACTTTATCAGCATACGCCTGATATTGACCACTTGTTGATACAGGATTTGATTTTAATGTATTTTCAACCGGAATCGCTTTGGTTGCTTCACATTCTTCTTTAGAAATATAACCATGCATTTCCATTAAATCTAGGATTTTATCACGACATTCTTGGGCTAAATCCAGATTTCTAAATGGATCATATCGATTTGGTGAATTTAGTGTTCCGGCTAAAAGAGCTGCTTCTGGTAAAGTCAGATTTTGTACTGATTTATCAAAATAATATTTTGAAGCAGCATATAAACCAATTGTCTGAGGTCCATAACCAAAATAAATCTTATTGAGATAAAGTTCTAAAACTTCTTCTTTAGTTGTTTGAGAAGTGGCTTCAATCGAAAGAATAATTTCACCAATTTTTCTTTCAATGGTTTGTTCTTCATCTGGATAATAAGATTTTTTAATCAGCTGCTGGGTAATTGTTGAGCCTCCAGAGGTAATGCCTCCTGCAGCAATATTACCTAACAATGCTTTAACAATACGAGGAACATCGAAACCGTTATGTTCAAAGAAACGTGAATCTTCTGCAGCAACAACAGCGTCAATCATGACTTGTGGAATATCGTTGTAGCTGACATTTTTTTGAACACCTCCACGTGCCACAGAGAACCATTCTTCTCCATCAGTTGTACATAGAACAGAGGATTCATCTGAGACAAGTCTTTCTTTAGAAAAGCCCTCAACCTGTTTAAAGATACCAAATCCCAGATACATTCCTCCCGAAGTAATCAAAACAGCCAGTATCAGACAAATTACTTTAATGATACGTCTTTTTTGTTTTTTGTTTGATTTCTTTTGAGTTATTTTTTTCATCATTCGTCCTCCTTAAAATACCAATCATCAACAACTTTTAAATAATCTAATCGAGGTTGATAACCTTGTGGAATCAGATGTCCCAAATCTTTGATTTTTTGATAAGTTATTGATTTTCGTTGGGAATGATAATAATCATTGATCATATGACTTGCGTCAATTAAGTATACCTCATTTAATGAGGTAAATGCAATAATAACAAAAGCAATCCCACCATGATTGATAATTTTTTGTAAATGATCAATCTGATGTTTGGAAATATTCGCAAATGGAAAGGTTTTGACTTTTGTTTCCTTCGCTTCAAAATCAATATATCTGCCTCGATAAATGCCATTATAATCGGTTGTGGATGGTGTTTTATAATAAGCCTCTACAATTTTAGCTGATTCACGTCGAGGATAATCCACTTTTACAATTTGAATGGGTGTGGGTTTTTTATAAATAACTGCAATGTCATGAGAAAGATAATATTGATTAGATAAGGAAATATCTTCTTCTAGTGACATCCCACGATGGGCTGTATAATGTTTTTTGTCGTTTGTCATCATGGCATGAGATTGCCACGAGCGTTTCATATTTGGATAATTAACCATAATCATGTCCTTTCATTCATTTACCACCACATTATAACATATATTTTTTCCATCTTGTCTAATTTGTGTGGAAAAACATCTTTTTTTAAAAATATCTTGCATTTATAATTATTTTTTGTGAAAATATGGTGGAGGAAAGGTGATGTATATGGCAAATAAAATACAATTAAGTCCAAAGAAAATTTTAAATAAACATTTTCAAATAGATTTTAAAGGTTATAGTGCTACAGAAGTGGATTATTTTTTAGACACAGTTGTAGAAGATTATGAAACATTTGCAAAAATGTTGAATGAATCTTATGAACAGATTGAAAATCTTCAAAAAGAAAATGAAGCTTTAAAAATGAAAATGGCAAATATGGAAAGAGAACATATGATTCAACAGGATAATTTACGTTCAATGGAAGAAAATCTTTCTTCAAATGTGGATTTATTGAAAAGAATATCAAATTTGGAAAAAGAAGTTTATAAAAATAAATAATGATTGCTTTTTGATATGTTTTTGAGTAAAATAGTTATGCTCATGAGAACCGATTGCTAGAAATAGAGGAAAGTCCGGGCATCCACAATCTGTGATGATTGTAGTGTTTGTACTGCATCTAATAAATGCAGGTAGCTTGGCTAACGACAGACCTAAGACCTAAACCGTCAGGCATGGTTGATAAGTCATAAAGTGCCACAGAAACAATGTCTTTTGAAAAAAAGAGTGAAAAGAGGTAAACTCTGCAAGGATGAAACCCAAATTTTGGTAGGGGAGCTTCATGAAAGGAAACGAACGGACATGAAGATGCAATGCATAGATAAATAATCGGTTGAAAAACAGAACTCGGCTTATCAGAATGAGCATTTTTTGGTCGATAGAAATGTCGACTTTTTTTCTATTTGAAAGAAAAAAATCATGAAATGTATAGTGATTTGTGAAAAATTCATAACTTGTTCATAAATTCATAAAATAATAGTGTTGGTATTGTAAAACGTGATATTTTATGGTTTAATATGATTATTATTGAAGGGACATTTTCTGGAAATAAGGAGGTATTTTTTTGGATAATTTAGGTGAAAAGATTCGTCAAACAAGAGAAAGCAAGAAAATGACGATTGAAGATTTATCAGCAAAGACAAAAATTTCAGTAGCTGTTTTAAGAGATATAGAAAAGGGAAAGTTTGATCGCTATAAAGGGGATGAAGCTTATGTGAAAATGTATTTAAAGAAAATTTCACAGGCTTTAGATATGGATAGTGAACAATTGACAGAACAGTATATAGAACTAACAAGAGAAATTGAACTGGAAGATTTAAAAGAGAAGGAAATGCTTGAAGAACATAATGAAGAAATTGTGAAAAAAGGAAAAAAATTTTCTTTTAAAGCACCTCAATTAACTAGAAAACCTTCTGTTTATGAAGATAAGTCACATGTGACAATTATTCGTGCCGCTATTATTCTTGTTTTGGTATGTCTAGTCATTGTTGTAATCTGGTTTGGTTTTTATGCAACACGTTCAAAGACAGAAGAACCAGCGAAGCCAGAAAATCAGTTAACAGTAGAAGGAGAGGTTGACCCAGTACCAGATACATCTTCTCCAGATACATCTGGTGATAATCAGAACACAACAGAAGAAACTGTTCAGTTTACAAGAAATGACTTTTTGGATTATAGTTTTGTGTTACCTGCAGATGCGACAACTTTCACATTAAAGATTGAATATAATGCACCATGCTGGGCACAGATGAGAGTCAATGATGAAATTTATGATCAGTTTGTCTCAAAAATTTATCATGAAAATGAAGATGGTGACACAGAAGTTGTTGAATTGACTTTTGATGTGAATGATTTTGAAAGTTTAGATTTACGTAATGGTAATAATCGAGGACATCGTTACTATATTAATAATCAGGAAGTTCCATTGACTGATGAAGATAAAAATACAAATCAGGATCGTCCTGTTGATGTAATTTTGACATTAGAGAAGGAATAACATGAATTTACCCAATAAATTAACAACAATTCGTTTAGTGAGTGTCCCATTATTTATTATTGTTTATTTAATACCTTATCAATCTTTAGGAATTCAAATACCTGTTTTTCATATATTATCCTCATCATTATCATTATTGGATATAGTCTTATTTTTCATTTTTGCTTTATCAGCATTGACAGATTATTTTGATGGTTATATTGCACGTAAATATCATCTGATTACAACTTTTGGAAAGTTTATTGATCCAATTGCTGATAAACTGATTGTCAATACAGCATTATTATTATTAGCGTCATCTCAGGATATCCATATCATTATTCCTATTATTATGATTTCCAGAGATACGATTGTTGATGCTATTCGTCTGGTTGCCAGTCAGAAAAATATTGTTCTGGCTGCCAGTTATTTAGGTAAAGCGAAAACAATGACACAGATGATTGCGATTTGTTTATTATTGTTGAATAATGTTGTTTTTGCAGGATTGCATATCCCAATGGATCAGATCATGATCTGGATAGCAACGCTGATTTCATTTGTGAGTGGTGTGGATTATTTTATGAAGAATCGTCAATATATTTTGGAGAGTATGTAGAATGGAAGAATTAGCACAGTTATTAATGCAAAGACAGATTTCTATTAGTAGTGTGGAAAGTTTTACTGTTGGTGGTTTTGCTAAAGCGATTGGAAGTATCAGTGGTATTTCTGCAGTTTATCGAGGAACTTTAGTGAGTTATCAGACACGTATTAAAAGAGATGTTTTGCATATTGATGAAAAAGTTATCAATCAATTTGGAGTTGTTTCTCAAGAAGTGGCA
The DNA here is from genome assembly GCF_018223625.1 of Clostridium sp. C1. Classification (NCBI taxonomy): domain Bacteria; kingdom Bacillati; phylum Bacillota; class Clostridia; order Eubacteriales; family Clostridiaceae; genus Clostridium; species Clostridium sp. C1. Next base: position 399,342 of record NZ_CP073631.1, read on the forward strand.
GGTTTAATGGCCATTCAAGGACAAAAGCTTTTTGATTGTGATTTATGTATTTCGTTTACTGGAAATGCTGGACCATCTGCAATGGAGGGAAAACCAGTCGGTTTAATTTATATTGGAATTGCTTATCAGGAGCATATTCATACATTTTGTTATCATCTTTCTGGAAGTCGTGATGATATTCAAAAACAGGCTATTTTGTTAGGAATTGAAAAAATTTTAGAAATTTTGAAGTAATTTCTCAAAAATGTGTTGTATATAAATAGTAGGAGGAATATTTTATGGCAGAAAAGAAAGTGAAAAAAACGGAATCAGTTGATGAAAAAAAGGATAAAGCATTGACTGATGCCATTCATTTGATTGAAAAACAATTTGGTAAAGGTTCTATTATGAAACTGGGTGATCGTGTGGCTGTAGATATTGATGTCATTCCAACAGGATCACTGACTTTGGATGCGGCACTGGGAATAGGGGGCTATCCTAAAGGACGTATCATTGAAATCTATGGACCAGAATCAAGTGGGAAAACAACATTAACATTACATGCGATTGCAGAAGTTCAAAAACAGGGTGGACGTGCAGCTTTTATTGATGCTGAACATGCTATTGATCCAGTTTATGCGAAAAATCTCGGTGTAGATGTTGATGAGCTGATTTTATCACAGCCAGATAGTGGTGAACAGGGATTGGCCATTGCTGAAACATTGGTAAAAAGTAATGCGATTGATCTGGTTGTTGTCGATTCAGTAGCAGCTCTGGTTCCACAGGTCGAACTTGATGGTGAAATGGGTGATAATTCGGTAGGCTTACAGGCACGTATGATGTCTAAGGCTATGCGTCGTTTATCTGGATTGATGAATAAAACATCTTGTACGATTATTTTTATTAATCAGTTAAGAGAAAAAATTGGTGTGATGTATGGGAATCCAGAAACAACAACAGGAGGTCGTGCTTTAAAATTTTATGCTTCTGTACGTATTGAAATCAGACGTAGTGAAGCCATTAAAAATGGTAGTGAAATTATCGGAAATAAGGTCAATATTAAAGTTGTGAAAAACAAAGTATCACCACCTTTTAAAACAACATCGGTCGATATTATTTATGGGAAAGGGATTGCCAGAGATGGGGAAATCATTGATTTGGCAGTAGCTCATAATATTATTGATAAATCTGGAGCGTGGTATGCTTATCAAGGTGAAAAGATTGGTCAAGGAAGGGAAAATGTTAAAATTTTCTTAGCTGAGCATCCGGATATTATGTCTGAAATTGAAGAAAAAATTAAAACACAGATATTTGCATCTCAAGAAGATGAGTCAATATAATTTCTATATTGGCTTTTTTTGTTGTCTAATGGGTGAACATGCAATCTTTTGATATTTTATTGTCAATTTCACAAAAATACGATATAATGTTATATGTGCGTTATGCACAAATAGAAATTTGTCATAGGAAATAGGAGGAAAAGATTATGGATGAAAACCTTCTTACTATTGTTACCTATGTTCTTTGTGTCGCTTTGGGATTTGGTTTATATTTTCTTTTAACAAAATTAGGTATTTCAAAAGCTCATGGAGATGCCACAAAAATTGTTGAAGAAGCGAATTCTAAAGCAGATAATATTGTCAAAGAAGCTATTCTTGATGCAAAAACACAGGCTTATGAATATAAGCTGGAAGCAGAAAAAGAAATCAAGGAACAGCGCTTAGAAGTTACTAAATTTGAAAACAAGCTATTGCAGCGAGAACAAAATATTGATCGTAGAGATATTGCTTTACAGGGTAGAGAAGATGTTTTGGAAGAAAAAGCAGAGCAATTAGAAAAGAAAAGTGAAGAACTAGGGAAATTAGAAGCTCAATTGAAGAATCAGATCGATGAAAAGATTTCAGAATTAGAGAAGATTGCAGCAATGAGCGCTAATGAAGCAAAGGAAGAATTATTTAAACAAGTTGAACAAAAAATGTCTAAAGAAGTCACAGCTTATATTAAGGAGCAGGAAGATGAAGCCAAGTCTAAAGCTTCGCTTTATGCTAAAGATATTATTGCAGCGGCTATTAATCGTTATTCACAAGAAGAAACGATTGAAAGAACGGTTAATGTTGTGGCTTTGCCAAGCGAAGAAATGAAAGGACGTATTATTGGACGAGAAGGAAGAAATATCAAGGCTATTGAAAATGCAACAGGGGTTGAATTGATTATTGATGATACACCGGAAGCTATTACTATTTCATGTTTTGATCCAATTCGTCGTGAAATTGCACGTCTATCATTAGAAACTTTGATTCGTGATGGAAGAATTCAACCTGGACGTATTGAAGAAGTTGTTCAAAAAACAAAAAATGAATTGCGTGAAGTGATTCAAAAAACAGGTGAAGATGCTATTTTTGAATTGGGATTATCGCGTGTTCATAAAGAAATTGTGATGTTGATTGGAAAGCTGAAATATCGTACAAGCTATGGGCAAAATGCTTTACAGCATTCTTTAGAAGTTGCACATTTTGCCGGTATGATGGCAGCAGAACTGGGCTTAAATCAACAACTGGCAAGACGTGCTGGTTTATTACATGATATCGGGAAAGCCATTGATCATGAAATGGAAGGGAGTCATGTAGAATTAGGTGTCAAATTTGCTAAAAAATATGGTGAAAATGCGACTGTTGTTAATGCGATTGAATCACATCATGGTGATGTAGAACCAACGAGCGTGATTTCGATTTTAGTGGCTGCTGCTGATACATTATCTGCTGCCAGACCGGGAAGTCGCAGTGAAACGATTGAAAATTATATTCAACGTCTTGAAAAACTGGAAGAAATTTCAAAAGGTTTTGATGGTGTTGATAAGGTCTTTGCGATACAGGCAGGACGTGAAATTCGTGTTATTGTCAAGCCAGATCAGGTTGATGATTTGATGAGCCATCAGCTGGCAAGAGATATTAAAGATAAAATTGAAAATGAATTAACATATCCTGGTCATATCAAAGTGACTGTTATTCGTGAAGTCCGTGCAAATGAAATTGCCAAATAGAAGATAGGGGAACCTATCTTTTTTTAGAAAGTAGGAGAGAACATGAACATTCTTTTTATTGGTGATGTTTTTTCTTCAATTGGTCGAGAGATGATTGAGCGTTATTTACCAATATTGAAGGAAAAATATCATATTGATATTGTTATAGCAAATGTAGAAAACGCAACTCATGGAAAAGGTTTGATCAAAAAGCATTATCATGATTTTTTGTTTCAAGGTATTTCTTTGATGACAATGGGAAATCATACTTTTGCGAAAAAAGAGTTATTTGATTATATTGATGAAGCAGATCGTTTGATTGTGCCTTATAATCAGCCAAAGGCTTTACCCGGTGTCGGCAGCCGAGTTATCCTTTGTAAAAATCGTCAGATCAGAGTGACAAATTTACTGGGGATTACTTTTATGGATGGGAAATCACAAAATCCTTTTGAAGCCATTGATGAAGTTTTAGACAATGATCAAAGTGATATACATATTGTTGATTTTCATGCAGAAGCAACAAGTGAAAAGGTTGCTTTAGGATATTATCTGGATGGAAAGGTATCAGCTGTTCTAGGAACACATACGCATGTTACAACAGCAGATGAAAAGATTTTGCCAAAAGGAACAGCTTTTCAATGCGATGTTGGGATGACGGGACCTTATCATAGTGCTATTGGCTGTGATGTCGAGAGTATTATTAAACGTATGAAAATGGGAATTATGACTCCATTTCAGATTGCTGAAAGTGAAGGACAGTTATGTGCAACTCTGTTAAAATTTAACGAAAAAAATCAATGTACTCATATTCAAAGAATTTGTATTGATCCAAATCATTCCATATAAGTATATTTTTCCTCCTTGTTCATATATTAAAGCAGGGAGGAATTTTTATGGAAATGATGAGAGTATCGTCAACTTCTCAACCAAGCAAGGTTGCAGGAGCATTAACGAGTTTATTAAGAGAGCATCAAAAGGTTCAAATTCAGGTGATTGGAGCAGCTGCTTTGAATCAGGCAATGAAGGCCATTGCGATTTCAAGAGGGTATATTGCTCCAAGTGGTTATGAACTTTATTGTATCCCTTCGTTCTATGATTTGATGATTGATGAGCAGGTGATTACATCATTAAGATTAAATGTGGAAATGAAATGAAAAGGCTTTATTTTTTTTATGAAAGTGTTATAATAGAAATGTGAAAACAAGGAGGAAATATTATGGCAAAATGTAAATTATTAATGTCTACTGCTCAAGTTCAAAAATTAATTGATTTTTTTGATGGGTATGAAGATGATAAAGTAAAATGTAAATTTGTGAAGAAAACAGGAATCAAAGCTGAAATTGAATGTGAAACAGAATTAAGCCCTGATGAAGCTGCTTCTTATTGTAAAGGATTATTTAAGAAAACACCTGAAGGTGGAGTTTTATACTTCTCAATTCAACCAGATGGATTCTTTGGATAAAAAATAAGGACAATGTCCTTATTTTTTTCTTTTCTATTTTGATTTATTTGATATAATAGAGCAGAAAGTGGTGAGAAAATGAAAGATTATAGTCAATATTTTAAAGGTCCATCTTTAAAAGATGCCAAACATAGAGGAAAAGATGAAATTCATCATATTAAAGATGCTTATGAAATTCCTGCAGATATGCTAGGAATAGGAAAAGGACAAAAATATTTTATTCAGACATATGGATGTCAAGCTAATGAAAGAGATAGTGAAACATTGGCTGGAATTTTAGAAAGTTTAGGATATAGTCCAACAGATGAAATCAAAGATGCTCAAGTTGTTTTATTAAATACTTGTGCGATTAGAGAAAATGCTGAAGAAAAAGTTTTTGGAAAAATTGGTTATTTGAAAAAAGTCAAAAGAACAAATCCAAATATTATTTTTGGTATATGTGGATGTATGGCACAGGAAGAAGTTGTTGTACAAAAGATTTTAGAGAAACATCCACAAGTTGATTTGATTTTTGGAACACACAATATTCATCGCTTGCCAGTTCTTTTAAAACAAGCTATGTTAGATAAGGAAATGGTTTTAGAAGTCTGGTCAAAAGAAGGTGATGTGATTGAAAATTTACCAAGTCATCGTGCACATCCTTATAAGGCATGGGTTAATATTATGTATGGCTGCAATAAGTTTTGTACATACTGTATTGTTCCTTATACACGTGGTAAAGAAAGATCTCGTTTAAAAGAAGAAATATTAGATGAAGTCAAAGAATTGAAAGACAATGGATATCAGGAAATCACTTTGCTGGGTCAAAATGTCAATTCTTATGGTAAAGATTTTCATAATGATTATGATTTTGCTTCTTTACTAGAAGATGTAGCCAAAACAGGAATTCCACGTATTCGTTTTACAACGAGTCATCCTTGGGATTTTAGCGATGCTATGATTAATGTCATTGCTCGTTATGATAATATCATGCCAGCTATTCATTTACCTGTTCAATCTGGAAATAGTGAAGTTTTAAAACGTATGGGAAGAAGATATACAAGAGAAGATTATCTCACTCTGTTTGATAAAATCAAGACAAAGATTCCTGATTGTACGATAACAACAGATATTATTGTTGGTTTCCCAGGTGAAACGGATGCTCAGTTTGAAGATACACTTTCATTATATGAGTATTGTGAATATGACTTGGCTTATACTTTTATCTATTCTCCACGTGCAGGAACACCAGCTGCAAAAATGGAAGATGATATTGATATTCATACCAAAGAACAGCGTTTATATCGTTTAAATGATTTGGTCAATGAAAAAGCTTTAAAACAAAATCAAAAATATTTGAATGAGGTTGTGGAAGTTCTGGTGGAAGGGACTTCTAAAAGAGATGATCAAATGTTGACAGGATATACAAAACATCAAAAATTAATTAATTTTAAAGGGAATCCTCAACATATTGGACAAATTGTTCCCGTACGTGTTACGGAAGTGAAAACTTGGGCTTTAAAAGGTGAAGAAATTGAATAAAGATGTTTATGAAAAAGCAATGGCTTTGCATCAATGGATTATGGAACAGGAAGTTGTACAGGAATATCAAAAATATGAACATCAGATGAGCAGTCATCAAGAATTAAAGGACTTGGAAGAAACATTGAAACAATTACAACAAAAAATTGTTCAAGCTAAGCATACACAGCTTGATTGTCATGAACTGATTCAAGAATATGAAGTGAAGAAGAAAGCTTTTGATCAACATCCTCTTGTTTATAATTATTTGATTTTAAAAGAAGAAGTGAATACATTATTACATCAGATTCAAGATGATATTAATTTAGAATTGAAGAAAAAGAGTTGACGAAATCATGAAAACTCTATATAATTTCTTCAATAAATGACAATATAAGGGAAAAGGAGAAAGATTATGGCATATTTTTTTGAAGAACCATCACATACATTTAATGAATATTTATTAGTACCTGGATACTCAAGTGCTCAGTGTCAACCTAAAAATGTAAGTTTAAAAACACCGTTAGTAAAATTTAAAAAAGGTGAAGAACCAGCATTATCATTGAATATTCCACTTGTATCAGCAATTATGCAATCTGTATCAAATGATACAATGGCGATTGCGTTAGCCAGAGAAGGTGGTGTTTCATTTATCTATGGTTCACAAACTGTAGAGGCACAAGCTGAAATGGTAAGAAAAGTCAAAAATTATAAAGCAGGATTTGTTCCAAGTGATTCTAACATTGCTCCTGATCAGACATTACAGGATGTTATTGCTTTAAAAGAAAAAACTGGACATTCTACAATGGCTGTGACAGAAGATGGAACACCTAATGGAAAATTAGTAGGAATTGTAACTGGTAGAGATTATCGTATTTCTCGTATGTCTTTAGATACAAAAGTTTCTGAATTTATGACACCTTTTGAAAAACTTATCACTGCCAAAAGTGGTGTTTCATTGAAAGAAGCCAATGATATTATTTGGGATAACAAATTAAATGCTTTACCTATTATTGATGATCAACAAAAATTAGAGTACTTTGTCTTTAGAAAAGATTATGAATCAAGAAAATCTAATCCTAATGAATTATTAGATGATTCAAAAAGATATGTTGTAGGAGCTGGAATTAATACAAGAGATTATGCAACACGTGTTCCAGCATTGGTAGAAGCTGGTGCTGATGTTTTATGTATTGATTCAAGTGAAGGATTTAGTGAATGGCAAAAATTAACAATTGAATGGATTCGTGAACACTATGGTGATAGTGTAAAAGTTGGGGCTGGAAACGTTGTAGATGCAGAAGGATTTAGATTCTTAGCTGAATGTGGTGCTGACTTTGTCAAAATTGGTATTGGTGGTGGTTCTATTTGTATCACCAGAGAACAAAAAGGAATTGGTCGAGGACAAGCGACAGCTACGATTGAAGTTGCAAAAGCCAGAGATGAATACTTTAAAGAAACTGGTATTTATGTTCCAATCTGTAGCGATGGAGGAATTGTTCATGATTATCATATGACTTTAGCGTTGGCTATGGGTTCTGATTTTATCATGTTAGGAAGATATTTCTCACGTTTTGATGAATCGCCAACAAATAAAGTCAATATTAATGGACAATATATGAAAGAATACTGGGGTGAAGGAAGTGCCCGTGCTAGAAACTGGCAACGTTATGATTTAGGAGGAGATGCTAAACTTTCATTTGAAGAAGGTGTCGATTCTTATGTTCCATATGCTGGGCCTTTAAAAGATAATGTTGGTTTAACTCTTGCTAAAATTAAATCAACAATGTGTAACTGTGGTGCTTTAACAATTCCAGAATTGCAACAAAAAGCTAAAATTACACTTGTTTCTTCAACAAGTATTGTTGAAGGTGGTGCACATGATGTTGTGTTAAAAGACTCAACACCATCACATAATCAATAAGATACTTCTTAGGAGGTATCTTTTTTATATTTATGACAAAGAAAAAAGAGTGGTAATTTAGGAAATTTATCATATAGTATAGAGAGGTGGATTTATGAGTCATAATATTAGAGAAATCTATACGAAGGCGATTGTCGCTAAAGGGAAAAAGCTATCAAGGATTACGTATAATTTTACATTGAATCACTTTCCTGATGATATACTGGGGTGCTGGATTACCAACCATCATTATGAGGCAGTTATTAAAAATAAAATTCCAAAAATGATAGGAACTTTTGATGTTCATATCTGGTATAGTTATCATGATGAAATGGATTCGATAGTTGAAAAACATCAAGTGACTTATATTGATGATATGCAAGTGACAAAAAAAGAAGATCGTGAATTTGAAAACAGTGATCAGGTGAAAGGAAGATGCTTGAATAAACCAAAATGTTTATCAGCATCACATAATGGAAAAGATGTAACTATGGAGATTGAAAAAGAAATGCAAATTGAAATTAGTGGAGAAACATGTATTAAAGTGGAAGTCAAAGATGAAGAAGAAATATGGGATGATCTGGAGGATATTGAAATTAACCCACATTTCATTAAAAGCTGATGGAAGATGCTTTTTGCATCTTTTTTTAATGGTGAAATCTTTTCATTATTTTACAAAATATGCTATAATGTTAAAGTTATAAAGGAGGGCTATCATGAAGCAAAAGTATTCACCGATGATGATGCAATATTTAGAAATTAAAGAACAGAACCAAGATGCGATTGTAATGTTTCGTTTAGGTGATTTTTATGAAATGTTTTTTGATGATGCCATTGTTGTTTCTAAAGCCTTAGATTTAGCTTTGACAGGTAAAAATGCTGGGGTGAAAGAACGTGTGCCTATGTGTGGTGTGCCATTTCATTCGGTAAGTGGTTATATTCAAAAATTAATTGATTTAGGGCATAAAGTGGCGATTGTAGAACAATTATCTGAACCGGGGAAAAAAGGAATTGTCAAACGTGGAGTTGTACAAATTATTACACCGGGAACAATCATGGATACATCACTCAATGAAAAGCGTAATCATTATATTGGGGCTTTAGGAATCTTTGATTTTAATTATACATTAGCTTATTGTGATATTTCGACAGGTGAATTTTATGTTGTGAATATAGATAAAAAAGAACATATTCTTAAAAATTATATTGATTCATTAGGTTTAAAGGAAATTGTTGTTTCTGAGGATTGGTCAATGGATGGTTTGTTTATATCTCATTTTGAAGATGACCATTTTAATGATCAATATAAAAAAATTTTTGAATCTTTAAGTGATTTAAAACAAATCAAAATGTGTTCGTTGCTTTTAAATTATATGTTAGATACGCAAAAAAGAGAGTTAGAACACCTTCAAAAGATTCAAGAAGTGAAAACTGAAGATTATATCTATATGGATTCTTATACAAAGAAATCTTTGGAATTGATTAAAAACTTAAATAATGAAAGTTATGGAACTTTACAATGGTTATTAGATGATACTAAATCAGCTATGGGTGGTCGATTATTAAGACAGTGGATTGAAAGACCTCTGGTCAATCAAGAAAAGATTGAAAAACGTATGGATATTATTGAAGTCTTTATTGATAATTTTATTGAAAGAGAAACCATTAAAGATATTATTAATGATATTTATGATTTAGAAAAACTGGCTGGACGTATTGCTTTTGGTAATGTCAATGCCAGAGATTTGAAATGGATTGCTTCTTCATTGAATGTTGTTCCAGAATTAAAACATCAGTTATTATCATTAAATACATCTTATACTGATGAATTGGCTCATCAGCTTGTTGATTTATCCCATTTAACAAAAGCGATTGATGATGCAATTGTGGATAATCCCCCATTGACTGTTAAAGAAGGTGGGTTGATTAAAAGTGGATACAATCAGGAATTGGATGAATTAAGATATATTCGTGAAAACGGAAAACAATGGCTGAGTGAATTTGAAGCAAAAGAAAGAGAAAGAACAGGGATTAAAGGGTTAAAAATTGGTTATAATCGTGTTTTTGGATATTATATTGAAGTCACAAAAAGTTATTTACCAATGATTAAAGATGAATTTGAGTATACAAGAAAACAAAGTATTTCTAATGCTGAACGTTTTGTAACACCAGAATTAAAAGAAATGGAAGCGAAGATTTTAAGTGCTAATGATAAAATTGTTGCTTTAGAATATGAAATCTTTGTTCAGTTGCGTGAATATATGAAAAAAGATGTTCATCTGATTCAGGATGTTGCAGGAGTGATTGCACAAATTGATGTCTATCAGTCACTGGCTTCAAAGGCTAGTCAAAATAGTTATGTCAGACCTGTTTTCAATCTGGAACATCGTTTACATATTGTTAATGGGCGTCATTCCGTCATTGAACAAGTGATTTCACGTCAAAATTATGTTCCTAATGATATTGATATGTCACAAGAGCAGTCTATTTTGTTGATTACTGGTCCTAATATGGGTGGGAAATCAACTTATATGCGTCAAATAGCTTTGAGTGTGATTATGGCTCAAATTGGTTCTTTTGTTCCAGCAGATGAAGCTCATATGCCTATTTTTGATCAAATTTTTACAAGAATTGGTGCCAGTGATGATTTGATATCTGGACAATCAACATTCATGGTTGAAATGCTGGAAGCAAATAATGCTTTACGTTATGCCACAAAAGATTCATTGATTATATTTGATGAGATTGGACGTGGAACGGCAACGTTTGATGGGATGGCTATTGCACAATCTATTATTGAATATATTGCTTCTTCGATTCAATGTATTACGTTGTTTTCTACCCATTATCATGAATTAACAATGATGGATGATTCTTTCCATATTCAAAATGTACATGCCAGTGCCTCTATTGAAGATGATCATATTGTTTTCTTATATAAGATTAAACCCGGGAGAAGTCATCGTTCCTATGGAATTAATGTAGCTCAATTAGCCAAACTTCCAGATGAAGTCATTCAGCGTTCACAAGTGATTTTAGAATCATTAGAAAACAATAATATTGAAAAAGTGATTAGTGAAAAACAAGAACCTCAAACAATAGTTAAAGAGAGTGTCGTGGAAAAAGCTTTATCACGTATTGATCCAATGACACTTTCTCCAATTGAAGCTTTGAGTACATTAATTGAATTAAAGAAATTATTATAAAGGTGGTGAATTTATTGGGAAAAATCAGACAATTAGATGATATTCTTTCTAATAAGATTGCAGCTGGTGAAGTTGTCGAGAGACCTGCCAGTGTTGTTAAGGAACTTGTTGAAAACAGTATTGATGCTTCTGCCACAAAAATAGATATATTTATTGAAGATGGTGGTATGCAAAAAATTAAAGTTTGTGATAATGGAGAAGGAATGGAAGAAGCCGATGCCCGTTTGTGTTTTTCAAGACATGCGACCAGCAAGATTAAAGATGATCAGGATTTATTTCAAATTATGACCTTAGGCTTTCGTGGTGAAGCGATTCCTTCTATTGCTTCAGTGAGTCATTTTGATTTAAGAACATCTACAGGCTCTCAAGGGACATCCATTATCTATGAATTTGGAAAATATCAAAATGAAAGTATCTGTGATTTACCTCGAGGAACACAAATTACAGTTACAAAACTGTTTCAAAACGTTCCCGCCCGTTTAAAATATTTAAAATCTGTTAATAGTGAGTTTGCTGCAATACATCAATATGTAGAACGTATGGCTTTGGCTTTTCCTCAAATTGCCTTTCATCTTTATCATAATGATAAAATGATTTTTCAAACGAATGGAAAAGGTCAATTATTAGAAGTTATTGCCAATATGTATGGAATTGCGACTGCTAAAAATATGTTGCCTATTCATTTAGCAACGGATGAATGGATAATTGATGGATATATCAGTAAAATTGATACATCACGTGCTTCTAAAGCAAATATTATTACACTTGTGAATCATCGTTATGTCAAAAATGTAATGAGTATTGATGCAATTAATAGTGCTTATCGTGCTTTTTTAGCAGATAATCGTTTCCCAATCGCAGTGATTAATATTGAAGTCGATCCTTATCTCGTTGATGTCAATGTGCATCCTTCTAAGTTGGAAGTCCGTTTTTCTAAAGAATATGAACTAAGAGATTTGATATATCAAGGAGTCAGTGAAACCTTACAACAAGCCAATTTAACGTATCAGCCTAAAAATAAAACAACGGAAAGAGAAATATTTAAACCACAGCTTGATCAAATGACATTAGAAATGGAAGAACCAGTCATATCTGTTGTTGAAGAAAAGAAGATTATCGAAAAAAGACAATCTGTCCATGAACCTGTCTTGACTTATACGTATCAAGATCAACCAGAAGATAAAAAAGAAGATCAAATTTATTCGCAAAACAATGTAGAAACAATCAAACCAATGAAAGAGAAAATCTATGCAAAAGTACAAATACATGGAACGTATCTGATTGGAGAAAATGAAAAGGGAATGTATCTGGTTGATCAACATGCAGCACAGGAACGTATTAATTATGAATACTATAAAGACAAGTTTGCACATCTAGATTTAACGATGCAGCCTTTACTTGTTCCCTTACAATTTGAATATCCTATGAGTGAGTTTTTGATTTTGGAAGAAAGAAAAAATCTTTTAGAGAAGGTTGGTATTCATTTAGAAGTTTTTGGTGAGCATGGTTATATTGTTAGAAGTTTACCATTATGGATGAAAAAGATTGATGAGAATGTATTTGTTGATACGATGATTCAAGAAGTCTTGCATAAGAATCATTTAGATGTTGTTGCTTTGCAGGAACATGCAATCGCAACACTTAGCTGTAAGGCATCTTTAAAGGCCAATACTTATTTATCACAGGATGATATGCAGACTATCTTTGATCGTTTGATGCGTTGCGATAATCCTTATGTCTGTCCACATGGTAGACCAACTATTATTTTTTATAGTTGTTATGAATTGGAAAAATTATTTAAGAGGGTGGTATAATGCGTAAAAGTTTTTTTCGTCTGATTTTAGAGTTTATTTTAGGTGGTGCAGTAATTATGCTGACAACATATATTTTTGATGATGTCTATGTAAAGGACTTTGGTGTTGCCTGTTTAATAGCTATCGTTTTAGCATTATTAAATACTTTTGTGAAACCTGTTTTAAGTTTTATTGCTTTTCCAATAACGATATTATCATTAGGTTTATTTCAACTCGTTATTAATGGTTTTGTATTAGAAATAGCTCAAATGATCTTAGCTCCTGATTTTTATATTCCTTCTTTTGGTTTAACGATTTTGATGTCGGTTGTTATTTCGATTTTATATAGTCTGCTTGGCATAGGGAAAATCAATGACTAAAGTCATTGTGGTTGTAGGACCGACAGGGGTTGGGAAAACCAGAATGGGAGTCGCATTAGCTAAACAATTCAATGGTGAAGTCATTAGTGGCGATTCGATGCAGATTTATAAAGATATGGATATTGGAACAGCAAAAGTGACGCAGACAGAAATGCAAGGGATTGTCCATCATTGTATTGATTTATTAGAGCCTTATGAAACTTATAGTGTGAAAGATTTTCAAACACAGGTCAGACAAACGATTGATGATATTGAAAAACGTGGAAAGCTGCCTATTATTGTTGGAGGAACTGGGTTATATATCAAAGCAGCTTTATATGATTATACTTTCAATGAAACGGAAGATAATCACGAAGCTTTTCGTCAAAAATATCAACATTTATCCCATGATGAACTCTATCAGTATTTAAAATCTATTGATGAAAAGAGTGCTCAAGAATTGCATCCCCATAATCGTCAACGTGTTTTAAGGGCTATTGAAATTTATGAACAGACGGGGAAAAGAAAAAGTGAGATTGTTGCTGCACAAGAACATATTTGTCTATATGATGCCTGCTTTATTGGATTGACAATGGATCGTGAGTTATTATATAAACGTATCAATCAACGTGTAGATATGATGCAAGATGATGGACTGGAACAGGAAGTTGTCACTTTATATCAAAAAGGGTTAACACGATCTCATCAAAGTATGAAAGCGATTGGATATAAAGAATGGTTTGATTATTTTGATGGGTTGATTAGCCGTGATGAAGTTTATGAAAATATTAAAAAACATTCTCGTCAATATGCCAAAAGGCAATATACATGGTTTAGAAATCAATTTCCTGTTGTCTGGTTTGAAGTCAATATGCATGACTTTCATCAGACAATTAGAAATGTCGTGACTTATATAAAAAAATGGATTGATTAATCCATTTTTTTATTTCACTTTTTCAATGATGAATTTTTCTTCAATATGTAAATGACTATCCTCATGAGTGCTATTTTGACGATATTGTAAAGGCGTCATACCTATAGTTTTTTTGAATATCTGTGAAAAATAGGACTGCGAAGAAAAACCAACAGCTTCTGATATTTCAGCTATAGAAAGGCTTGAGGTTTTAAGTAAAGATTGACATTCTTCAATACGTCTATCAATTAAATATTGAATAGGCGAAACATTCATATATTTCTTAAATTCATGAGCCATATAATATTTGTTCATTTTCATAGAGTGTGCCAGTGATTCTAAGGTTATATCATTGGCAAAATTTTGATCAATATAGTGACAAATCATTTGAATTTCTCGACGAATTGAAGATGTTTTTTGTTTGGATTGAAGTTGAATATTGATTTTGCGAATAATTTTCAAAATGACTAATTCCAGTAATTTTTGACATACGGTATCATAACCAATATCTTTATTTTTACTTTCAAAAAGAAGCTGAGAAAAATAATAAACAATGTCCTGATTATCTTTGTCAAAATTTTGATAAAGATAATCAAGAGGATGATCTATTTGAAAAAGTAAATCATTAACGCCTAAGACAACATATTCTAATGGTTCATCATCCTGTGAATTTTCATGGTGATAGACATTGGGGAAAACAACAATTAAATCATTCTTTTTGATTGGAAAAGATTCATTTTCAATTGTCAATTTTCCTTTGCCATTAAGAACAAAAAAGATTTCTGTAAATGGATGAAGATGTTTTAAGGATTTCCAGTCTTTTCCATATTTGGAATAAGAAACATACATTAATTGTGATTTATGATCGAAAAATTGATCATCTATAATATTAATACGCTGACTACTCATGGATAACCTCCCGTCATTTCTATTTTTATTATACATCTTTTTTATAAAATAACAAGATATCTAAAAAAATTAACAAGTTCACTATAGATAAAACGCTTACATTTAGATATATTGTTATTAGAAGATATCATGGAGGAGGAAATAGCATATGAAAATGAAAAAAATGTTATCTTTAGGGCTTTCATTATTAATGTGTGCAACATTAATGACGGGTTGCAGTGGCAATGATAATAGCACATCTGAAAGTGGAAGCAAAACTTTAAAAATCGCTGGATTAGATGGTGGTTATGGAACAAAAGGTTGGGAAGAAGTCATTAAAAAATTTGAGGAAAAAACGGGAGCAAAGGTAGAATATACTTTTGATAAGAAAATCAGTGATGTTCTAAGACCAAAAATGACTTCTGGAAAAGATGTTCCTGATGTTATTTATTTGACAGTAGGTGCTGTTGGTGGATTAACTGATACACTTATTAAAGAAAAACAAATTGCTGATATTTCAGCTTTATTGGATGAAACAATTCCAGGTGAAGATGTAAAAGTGAAAGATAAAGTTTTAACATCTTTCTTTGAAGGAGCAACTGCTGATCCTTATGGAGATGGAACTTTACGTTTAGCACCTTTAAATAATGCCCCTTGTGGTTTATTCTACAATGCTGGATTGTTTAAAGAAAAAGGTTGGGAAGTACCAACAGACTGGGATGGAATGTTTGAATTAGGAGAAAAAGCGAAAAAAGAAGGAATTTATTTATTTACTTATCCAACTGCTGGATACTTTGATGCTTTCTTTACTTCATTATTAAATGCCACTGCTGGACCAGAAGTTTATGCAAAATTAATTGCTTATGATACAGAAGCATGGAAACTTCCAGAAGTCAAAGAAGCATTTGAAATTGTTGGTAAATTAAAAGATTATACATTACCTACAACAGTAGCTAATGCTAATGGTGATAACTTTACAAAGAATCAACAAGCTGTTATTGATGGAGATGCATTATTTATTCCTAATGGAACTTGGTTACCAGGTGAAATGGCTGCAACAACACCTGAAGGTTTTGAATGGGGAATGATGGGTATTCCTGCTGCTAAAGCTGGTGGAGATTCTTATTCTACAAACTTTGTTGAACAAATGTATGTTCCTGAAAAAGCTGAAAACAAAGAATTGGCTTTACAGTTCTTAGCTTATTGTTATAGTGATGAAGCAGCTGATTTATTCTATAAATATGGTGCTTTAAATACTGAAGAAACAGAAAAAACAGGAAAAGATGTTTATAATGCAGGATATTTAATTCCTATTAAAGGTTCTGAAGATAAAGTAGCTGAAGCTGATCGTTTTATGTATACATTATCTGAAAAAGGTGTAAAAACAAACAGTGCTACTTTCATGGCTGCTGAAGCTGTCGAAGGTGTGACTTTAACAGGTGAAACAGGTATCTTATTTGGATCAGTAAATTCTGTTATGAATGGTGATAAAACAGTAGATCAATGGTATAATGAATCAGTTGATGCTGTTAGTAAAATTGCTGAAGCTAATGCTAAAGCAGATAAATAAATAACAAAGAAACATGAGGTAGGCGGTGGGAACACCGCCTCTTTTTATAGGAGGGATTGGATGAATAAGACAAAAGAGAAAAGACGTTTTGTGATTTTATGTCTTGCTCCAGCACTTATTTTATTTAGTGTTTTTATGATTTATCCTACTATTAATGTCTTTTTGATGTCGACTTTAAGGTGGGGAGGATTTTCTGATTTTAAGGAATTTGTAGGAATTCAAAATTTCTTGATTTTATTTGAAGATATGAATTTTATTCGTGCTTTTCAAAATACGATTTTTGTGATTGTGATTGTGACTGTCTTTACATTGGCATTAGCTATTTTATTTGCAGCGATATTAGTGCGTGAAAAAATTAAGGGACAAAATTTCTTTAGGGTTATTTTCTATATTCCTAATATATTATCAATAGTCGTTATTGGAGCTATTTTTAGTGCTATCTATGATCCATCAACAAATGGTTTATTAAATAGTTTTTTAAGCTTGTTTCATGAGGATGGATGGATAGGTGTTCAATTTTTAGGGAATCAGTCCATTGTCATGTATTCTATTGCTTTTGCATTGATATGGCAGGCTATTGGCTATTATATGGTTATGTATATGGCAAGTATGTCATCTATTCCTGCTCATTATTATGAAGCAGCTGAATTAGATGGATGTGGAAAAATCAAACAATTCTTTTCCATTACATTGCCATTAATTTGGACAAATATTCGTACAACATTAACGTTTTTTGTCATTAGTACAATTAATTTAAGCTTTTTGCTTGTTCAAGTCATGACAA
Organism: Clostridium sp. C1; assembly: GCF_018223625.1. Classification (NCBI taxonomy): domain Bacteria; kingdom Bacillati; phylum Bacillota; class Clostridia; order Eubacteriales; family Clostridiaceae; genus Clostridium; species Clostridium sp. C1. Next base: position 416,718 of record NZ_CP073631.1, read on the forward strand.
CTGGTGGACCTGATGGCGCAAGTCGTGTACTTTTATTCTACCTATACGATCAGGCTTATAATAATGCCAGTTATGGATATGGAATGGCAATTGGGGCTATCACATTTTTATTCTCATTTTTATTAAGTGCAGTGATTAATAAGATTACAGAGCGTGATGATTTAGAGTTCTAGGGAGGTTTATATGAAAAAAATAAGTGTTGAAAAATTATATAAGATTTTTGTTTATGTTGCTTTGATTTCCTTAGCTATTTCTATTATCATTCCTGTTGCCTGGGTTTTTGTATCATCTTTAAAAACAAATGCAGAATTTCAGGGAAGTCCATGGACGTTACCAATGAGTTTTTATTTTCAAAACTTTATTGATGCTTTTGAAAAAGCTAAAATGGCTGAATATTTATTAAATTCAGTAATAGTAACAGCATTAGCTTTGATTTTGCTTGTTGTAATTGCTTTACCTGCTTCTTATGTTTTGGCAAGATTTGATTTTAAGGGAAAGAAATTGATTAATACAATGTTTATGGCAGGGTTATTTATTAATGTGAATTATATTGTCGTTCCTATTTTCTTGATGTTGTTAGATTGGGATGATGTGTTTTATAGTTTGTTTGGACAAAGTTTCTTCTTGGATAATATTGTTGTTTTAGCTATTGTCTATGCTTCAACAGCTTTACCATTTACGATTTATCTTTTGAGTGGTTATTTTAAAACATTGCCTAAGGCTTATGAAGAAGCGGCTTATATTGATGGCTGTGGCTATTTTAAAACATTGCTTAAAGTCATGGCTCCAATGGCAAAACCAAGTATTATTACAGTGATATTATTTAATTTCCTTGCTTTCTGGAATGAGTATATCATCGCTTTAACATTGATGCCTGGAGCTTCAAAAACTTTACCTGTTGGATTGGTAACATTATCTAAAGGACAGATGGCAGCTGCTAATTATGGACAATTATATGCGGGGTTAGTTATTGTTATGTTACCTACACTCATTTTATATATACTTGTTCAAAAGAAGCTGACACAAGGTATGACACTTGGTGGTTTGAAAGATTAGGAGTGTGAAGGTATGAATCAAGTCACAAAAAATATCATTGCGATTATTGTGTTTATCGCTTCATTTGGTTTGGTCTGTTTTGGTCAAAGTCAAATTGGTTATGCCGGTTTAGCAATGGAACTGGTGGGATTGGCAGGGTTATTGATTCTGTTATATCTCTATAATAGAAAATATAAGTAGGAGGAATTGTATGGCAACGTTATCTTTAAAACATATAGATAAAATATATGATAATCAGGTACAAGCTGTTTTTGATTTTAATTTGGATATTGCTGATAAAGAATTTATTGTATTTGTAGGACCTTCAGGTTGTGGGAAGTCTACAACTTTAAGAATGATTGCAGGATTGGAAGATATCTCTGCAGGAGAATTGTATATTGATGGGCAGCTGATGAATGATGTTGCTCCTAAAAATCGTGATATTGCTATGGTTTTTCAATCATATGCACTATATCCCCATATGAGTGTCTATGATAATATTGCTTTTGGTTTGAAAATTGCTAAAGTACCTAAAGATGAAATTGATCGTCGTGTGCGTGCTGTTGCTAAAGCTATTGATATTGAAGATTATCTGGAACGTAAACCCAAAGCATTGTCTGGAGGACAAAGACAACGTGTTGCTTTAGGGAGAGCGATTGTCCGTGAGCCAAAGGTCTTTTTAATGGATGAACCTTTGAGTAATTTGGATGCTAAACTAAGAGTGCAGATGCGTGTCGAAATTTTAAAAATTTATCAACAGTTAGGAACAACTTTCATTTATGTTACCCATGATCAAACGGAAGCTATGACAATGGGAACAAGAATTGTCGTGATGAAAGATGGACGTATTCAACAGGTGGCTCCACCAACTTATCTTTATGAGCATCCTATTAATAAATTTGTGGCTGGTTTTATTGGAAGTCCACAAATGAACTTTAGAAATGGACAATTGGTTGAAGAAGATGGTAAGGTTGTTTTACAGCTTTCAGATATGACTTTACCAATTCCAGATGATAAAGCTCAAATTCTTAAGGATAAAAATTATCTTGGAAAAACAATCACGATGGGTATTCGTCCTGAAGATATTTCAACTCATCCGCATTACTTTATGTCCCATCCAGAATCTTCCTTCCAAAGTCAAGTGGATGTTGTAGAATTAATGGGAGCAGAAAGTTTTGTACACATGACAAAAGATGGACAACCATTTGTTGTCAAGGTACCAGGAAGTACGCCTTTACGTTCTGGTGATCAGGGATCATTTACTTATTTAATGAATAAAGCTCATTTCTTTGATGTAGATAATGAACAAAATATATTAGAAACTGGAGAAAATAAAGTATGAAAAATTATGGAAGATTAACGCTTCCGACAGATTTAGATGTTATTGATGAAACAATAGCGTTAAAAGAAAGTTTGGGAGCAGATGCAATTAGAGATTGTGATGGAACACAAATGCCTCAAGAATTATTGGATTTGGATGCGAAAGTATATGCAACTTATTATACAACACGAAAAGATAATGATTGGGCATTGGCTCATCCAGAAGAAATTCAACAGGAATATTTAATGACAGATCGTTATACAGCTAGAAATTCAACATTGACTATCACATTGATGAAAGGTTTTCATACTGAACAATTAAAGCCTAATTTTATTGATGATCCAAAACAGTGGTGGGAAGTTATTGATCGTACAACGGGTGAAATTGTTCCAGTAGATCAATGGGAATATGATGAAGAAAAGGGGACAGTAACGATTCAAACGATTCCTTATCATGTTTATACAGTGAGCTTTTTGGCGTTTTTAATCTGGGACCCTGTTCACATGTATAATTTTATTACAAACGATTGGAAAGATGCTCCTCATCAACTCACATATGATGTTCGTCAACCTCAAACTCAAGCTTATGTGAAGGAAAAATTAAAGAAATTCTGTGAAGCAAATCCACATGTCGATGTTATTCGTTTTACAACATTTTTCCATCAGTTTACATTAACTTTTGATGATCAAAAAAGAGAAAAATATGTGGAATGGTTTGGTTATAGTGCCAGTGTTTCTCCTTATATTTTAAGAAAATTTGAAAAATGGGCAGGATATAAATTTAGACCAGAATTTATTGTTGATCAAGGTTATCATAATTCTTTGTTTAGAGTTCCTTCAAAAGAATTCAAAGATTTTATTGAATTTCAACAACAGGAAGTTTGTCATTTAGCTAAGGAACTTGTAAATATTGTTCATAGTTATGGAAAGGAAGCTATGATGTTTTTAGGGGATCACTGGATTGGTACAGAACCTTATGGACCTTATTTTGAAACGATTGGTTTAGATGCTGTTGTCGGGTCAGTAGGTGATGGTGTGACAATGCGTATGATTTCAGATATTAAAGGCGTGAAATATACTGAAGGACGCTTACTTCCTTATTTCTTTCCTGATGTCTTTTGTAAAGGAGGAGATCCAATTGGTGAAGCCCATACAAACTGGTTAAAAGCACGTAGAGCTATTTTAAGAAGTCCACTTGATCGTATTGGATATGGTGGCTATTTGAAACTGGCTTTACAGTGGCCTGGTTTTATTGATACGATTCGTCATGTCATTGATGAATTTAGAAGTATTCATGATACAATTCAAGGAACAAAAGCCTATGTTTCACCGTTTAAAGTTGCTATTTTAAATTGCTGGGGTCAAAGTCGTCGATGGATGAATAATCAAGTTCATCATGCTATCTGGTATCGTGAAATTTATTCATATGTAGGTATTATTGAATGTTTGAGTGGTATGCCTATAGATGTCGATTTTATTAATTTTGAAGATGTTAAAAATGGTGTTTTAGATCAATATAAAGTCATCATAAATGCAGGAGCACAGTATACTTCGTGGTCAGGAGCTGAAAATTGGATTGATGAAGATGTTGTGACAAAAGTCAGACAATGGGTTGATCAAGGTGGTGGCTTTATTGGTGTTGGAGATCCAACAGCTTATCAATATCAAGGACAATTTTTCCAATTAAGTGATGTTCTTGGGGTTGATAAAGAAATAGGGTTTACTTTAAGTCATGATAAATATAATGAAGTGAATCCTGAGCATTTCTTATTAGAAGATATTGAAGATGAAATAGATTTTGGTGAAGGTATGAATGGAATCTATGCACATGGTGACAATTACCAGATTTTAAGTCAACATCATGGTTATGCACAACTTGTGGCGAATACTTATGGAAAAGGACGAAGTGTTTATCTGGCTGGATTACCTTATTCACCACAGAATTGCCGTTTGCTTCTAAGAACAATTTATTGGGCAGCCGGTAAAGAAAGTGAAATGAAAAAGTTTTATGTCAGCAATGTGAATACAGAAGTTGCTGCATTTGAAGAAGTCGGTAAAATTGCTGTTATAAATAATACAACAGAATCATTATCAACAGATTTATATATGCATGGGCAAAAAGTTCAAACACTCAATTTAAAACCAATGGAATTGCGCTGGGTTGAAATGTAGGAGGAAAAATATGGAAAAGCCAATACTTATCATTATGGCGGCTGGGATGGGAAGTCGCTATGGTGGTTTAAAACAAATTGATCCAATAGATCAAGAAGGACATATTATTATGGATTTCTCGCTTTTCGATGCTAGACGTGCAGGTTTTGAAACAGTTGTTTTTGTTATTAAAAAAGAGAACGAAGAAATCTTTAAAGAAGTGATTGGAAAACGTTTAGAAAATATCATGAATGTCCATTATGCATTTCAAGAACTCAATTGTCTGCCTGATGGTTACCATGTTCCTCAAGGACGTGTTAAACCTTGGGGAACGGCTCATGCGATTTATTGTTGTCAACAATGGATTCATGGTCCATTTGCTGTTATTAATGCTGATGATTATTATGGACCAGAGTCATTCCAAATGATTTATCATTATTTATCTACTCATCAAGATGATGATCTTTATCGTATGGCTATGGTAGGCTATCTCATTGAAAACACATTAACTGATAATGGCACTGTTGCTAGAGGTGTTTGTGAGATTGATGCACAGGGATATTTAAAAGATATTACTGAACGTACAAAAATTCAAGCAACACCGGAAGGTATTGTTTATCAAGATAATAATCAATGGTATCCTCTTGCTAAAGGAACAACAGTTTCTATGAACCTATGGGGATTTAGTCAGGGTGTAATGGATGAATTTATCAAAGGATTTCCTCACTTTTTAGATGAACATTTAAAATCAAATCCATTGAAATGTGAATATTTTATTCCAAGTGTTGTGAGTTCATTATTGCATCAAAAAAAGGCGACTGTAAAAGTTCTTAAAACATCTTCTCAATGGTATGGAGTTACATATAAAGAAGATAAACCATTAGTTGAAAAGGCTATTCAACAAATGAAAGAACAAGGTATTTATACAACACATTTATGGGGTGATATGGATGAATAATGAAAATTTATTGAAAGAGGTTATCAGTCAATTTGATTTTGTTGGAGAAGTGATTCAAATACGACCATATGGGAGTGGCCATATTAATGATACTTATCTTGTTGAATTTAAAATCAAACATATGGGAGTCGTTCCTATTATATTACAACGTATGAATACAAATATTTTTAAAAATCCTGTTCAGTTGATGGAAAATATTTTAAATGTTACAACATTTTTAAGAAAAAAGATTATTCAATATGGTGGGGATCCTGAACGAGAAACGCTCACAGTTATTTTGAATAAAAATGGAAAACCTTATTGTCAAGATAGTGAAGGTCATTATTGGCGAGGTTATCATTTCATTACTGGTGCAACCAGCTATGATGAAGTGAAAACAGATGAGGATTTTTATCAAAGCGGGTTGGCTTTTGGAAAATTCCAGAGTTTGTTAAGTGATTTTCCAGCACATACTCTATATGAAACGATTCCTGATTTTCATAATACAAGAGCACGTTTAGAAGTGTTTAAAAAAGCTGTTGAAGAAGACATTATAAATCGTGCTAAAGATGTTCAAAAAGAAATACAGTTTATTTTACAAAGAGAAGAATTGGCAAATAAACTTATTTCTATGCAGGAAAATCAAGAGCTTCCACTACGTGTTACACACAATGATACGAAATTAAACAATATTTTAATTGATGATAAAACACATCAGGGGTTATGTATTATTGATTTAGATACTGTTATGCCTGGACTGGCAGTTAATGATTTTGGAGATTCTATACGTTTTGGAGCAAGTACAGCTTTGGAAGATGAAAAAGATTTATCAAAAGTCCAGTGTGATATGCATTTATTTGAAGTTTATACAAAAGGATTTATTCAAGGATGTCAAGGACAACTCACTTTAGCTGAAATGCAAGCATTGCCTTTAGGTGCACTTGTTATGACATTTGAATGTGGTATGCGCTTTTTGACAGATTATCTTCAAGGAGATACTTATTTTAAAATACAATATTCAACACATAATCTTGATCGTTGTCGCACACAATTGAAATTAGTTGCTGATATGGAAAAGAAATGGAATGAAATGAATTATATTGTTGAAAAATATATTTCATAAAAAAGCATCGCTGATGAGAGAATAGAACTCTTTTATCAGTGATGCTTTTATTTTTTGTTGAGTTTTTTCATTTGATTTGTTCGACCATGTTTAAGAATACGGCGATAATTTTCGGCAAGCGCTTTTTCATAAGAACTTGTCATCCAAGGGATATAGAACTGCTCATTTTTAATAGGGTCAGGAAGATATTGGATATATTCCCAAAGTTCGGGACGATTATAATTATATCTTTCATCTTCTTCTAATCCTACGGGAGTGAGTCTAAGATATGCAGGAGCGGAATAACAATGCTTTTTTAATGAATTTAAAGCAGCGTCGATAGCTGTTTCAGATGATTTGGATTTCGGTGATAAGCACAAATCAAGAATAGCACTAGCAATAGGAATACGTGCTTCAGGAAAGCCTATCACTTTTGCAGCTTGAAAAGCTATGACTGTTCGCATACAGGCCTGAGGGTTAGCCAGGCCAATATCTTCATAGGCAGTTGTAATGACACGACGTTCTAATGATTCTATATCATTAGCTTCAATGAGTTTTCCTAAATAGTACATGGCTCCATTAGGATCACTACCACGAATGGATTTTTGTAAACCACTCAATGTATCGTAGTATTGATCTTCATCTTTATCATATTGATTGTTGGCTTTGGGTAGTGCTTTTTTAACAATTTGTAATGTAATCATTGAATCCGGTGATAGAATTGTACATACTTCTAAACAATTATAAGCATAACGAATATCACCACCACTTAACTGTGCAATATACTCTAAAACACCTTCTTCAACTTGAAACTGCTGCTTGAGGCCATTTTCTGATACTAAAGCATTTTTTAATCCTTTGACAATGTCATTTTGATCAAGTGATTTGACTTCTACGATTTGGCAGCGTGAACGGATGGCTGGATTAATAGAATGATAAGGATTTGCAGTAGTACATCCAGCAATAATAATCAAACCATTTTCAATGTAAGGTAATAAGTGATCTTGTTTGTCTTTATTAAGACGATGTATTTCGTCAATGATAACAAAGAGTTCTCCATACATTTTGGCTTCTTCAATGATGGTATCCATTTCTTTTTTATTACCAGTAGAAGCATTGAATAACCTGTATGGAATGTGAAGGTCGTTTGCTAGTGCTGAGGCTAAAGTGGTTTTTCCACAACCTGGAGGACCATAAAGAATAGTAGACATAGGGTGTTTCTTTTTTACGAATTGTGTAAATAAAGCGTGTTCGCCAATAATATGTTTTTGTCCTAAAACATCTTTTAGAGAAATAGGACGCATACGATGTGCTAATGTTGTTGCCATAAAATCTTTCCTTTTTATATAAATTTGTTATAATGATTATAACAAATTTAAAGATATATGGGTAGGTGAAAGTGATGAAAGTTGTTGTTCAAAGAGTGAAAGAAAGCTCAGTGACAATAGATGGAAAGGTGTATGGAAGTATTCAAAAAGGGTTTATGGTATTGGTTGGCTTTTGCGCAAGTGATACACAGGAGATAGTGGAAAAAATGGTTGACAAGATGATTGGTTTGCGTGTTTTTGAAGATGATAATGGAAAAATGAATTTATCTTTACAAGATGTTAATGGAAGTATTTTATCAATTTCACAATTCACACTTTATGCAGACTGTAAAAAGGGAAGGCGACCAAGTTTTATTCATGCAGCAAAACCAGATGTGGCTATTCCACTTTATGATTATTTTAATGAAACAATTCAAGCGCAGGGGATTCATTTAGAAATGGGTGTTTTTGGTGCTGATATGAAAGTATCACTTATAAATGATGGACCAGTAACCATTGTTTTAGATAGTCAAGAGATTTGTAAATAGATCTTCTGACTTTTTTTGTTCAAAAAAAATGCGATAAAATCAATAAAATTTATTTTTTTATTTAATTTTTTAAAAAAATATGAAAAAAATGCTTGCAAAGGTAAGGGATAGATGGTATTATAGATGAGCACTCGAGAGAGAGGGCGACGGCGACAGGGACATTGAAAACTGAACAGTAAACACGTCAATAAAGATAGGAAAAAAGAAAGAGTCAAGAAGACATGAAATTGTCTGAAGATAGAAAAGGACAATGGAGAGTTTGATCCTGGCTCAGGATGAACGCTGGCGGCGTGCCTAATACATGCAAGTCGGACGCAATGCTTCGGCATTGAGTGGCGAACGGGTGAGTAAGACATAAGCAACCTGCCCCTGTGAGGGGGATAACTGCTGGAAACGGCAGCTAAGACCGCATAGGCATAGAGGACGCATGTCGACTATGTTAAATATCCCACGGGATAGCACAGGGATGGGCTTATGACGCATTAGCCAGCTGGTGAGGTAACGGCTCACCAGGGCGACGATGCGTAGCCGGCCTGAGAGGGTGGACGGCCACACTGGGACTGAGACACGGCCCAGACTCCTACGGGAGGCAGCAGTAGGGAATTTTCGGCAATGGGCGAAAGCCTGACCGAGCAACGCCGCGTGAAGGAAGAAGTCATTCGTGATGTAAACTTCTGTTATGAAGGAAGAACGGCAGATGGAGGGAATGCCATGTGCGTGACGGTACTTCATGAGGAAGCCACGGCTAACTACGTGCCAGCAGCCGCGGTAATACGTAGGTGGCGAGCGTTATCCGGAATCATTGGGCGTAAAGAGGGAGCAGGCGGCAGTGCAGGTCTGCGGTGAAAGACCGGAGCTAAACTTCGGTAAGCCGTGGAAACCGCACAGCTAGAGAGCATCAGAGGATCGCGGAATTCCATGTGTAGCGGTGAAATGCGTAGATATATGGAGGAACACCAGTGGCGAAGGCGGCGGTCTGGGGTGCAGCTGACGCTCAGTCCCGAAAGCGTGGGGAGCAAATAGGATTAGATACCCTAGTAGTCCACGCCGTAAACGATGAGTGCTAAGTGTTGGGGGTCAGACCTCAGTGCTGGAGTTAACGCAATAAGCACTCCGCCTGAGTAGTACGTTCGCAAGAATGAAACTCAAAGGAATTGACGGGGGCCCGCACAAGCGGTGGAGCATGTGGTTTAATTCGAAGCAACGCGAAGAACCTTACCAGGTCTTGACATGGAGATAAAGGCCCTGGAGACAGGGAGATAGATATATCTCACACAGGTGGTGCATGGTTGTCGTCAGCTCGTGTCGTGAGATGTTGGGTTAAGTCCCGCAACGAGCGCAACCCCTGTTGCCAGTTGCCAGCATTAGGTTGGGGACTCTGGCGAGACTGCCTCTGCAAGGAGGAGGAAGGCGGGGATGACGTCAAATCATCATGCCCCTTATGACCTGGGCTACACACGTGCTACAATGGACGGATCAGAGGGAGGCGAAGCCGCGAGGTGGAGCGAAACCCAGAAACCCGTTCACAGTTCGGACTGCAGTCTGCAACTCGACTGCACGAAGCTGGAATCGCTAGTAATCGCGAATCAGCATGTCGCGGTGAATACGTTCTCGGGCCTTGTACACACCGCCCGTCACACCATGAGAGTTGGTAACACCCGAAGCCGGTGGCCCAACCGCAAGGAGGGAGCTGTCTAAGGTGGGACTGATGATTGGGGTGAAGTCGTAACAAGGTATCCCTACGGGAACGTGGGGATGGATCACCTCCTTTCTAGGGAGAAGAGAAGATGTGGATACTGTTTGGTTTTGAGTGTATCTGGAAAGATGCATTCAAGGCAGGGACATTGAAAACTGAACAGCAAACTTTCTACAAGAAAGCGAAGAAACGAAAGATGAAAGAGATCAGGAAGAAGGTCGAAATCATCTAGTTGCAAACTAAGAAAGCACGAAAAGAGAACACTTTAGGTTAAGCGAAGAAGAGCGTATGGCGGATGCCTGGCCACCAGGAGGCGAAGAAGGACGCAGCAAACGGCGAAACGCGACGGCGAGCAGTAAGCATGCAAAGACCCGTCGATGTCCGAATGGGGGAACCCGTCATCCAAGAGGATGACATCGATGAAGAATCGAGGCGATACGCAGGGAACTGAAACATCTCAGTACCTGCAGGAAAGGAAAGTAAGAACGATTCCGTAAGTAGTGGCGAGCGAAAGCGGAGGAGCCCAAACCATCTCAGGATGGGGTTATAGGGGTGCCGATAAAGCCTATCTGACATGACAGGAGAAGCGCAGGGGAAGGCGCAGCGAAGAGGGTGAAACTCCCGTATCCGAAGTCGTGGAGGAAGGCGAGGCAGGCCCTGAGTACGTCGGGACACGAGGAATCCTGACGGAAGGATCGAGGACCATCTCGAAAGGCTAAATACTCCCTGGTGAGCGATAGTGGACCAGTACCGTGAGGGAAAGGTGAAAAGAACCCCGGGAGGGGAGTGAAAGAGAACCTGAAACCATATGCTTACAAGAAGTCAGAGCCCGTTAATGGGTGATGGCGTGCCTTTTGTAGAATGAGCCGGCGAGTTATGATGTGGAGCGAGGTTAAGCAGGGGATGCGGAGCCGAAGCGAAAGCGAGTCTGAAGAGGGCGAAAGTTGCATGTCATAGACCCGAAACCGGGTGATCTAGCCATGATCAGGTTGAAGTCGGGGTAAGACCCGATGGAGGACCGAACCGACCCCCGTTGAAACGTTGGCGGATGAATTGTGGCTAGGGGTGAAATTCCAAACGAACCCGGAGATAGCTGGTTCTCCCGAAATAGCTTTAGGGCTAGCGTCGTCAGGAAGTCGCATGAAGGTAGAGCACTGAATATGTGATGGCCTCATCTCGAGGTACTGAGCATAATCAAACTCCGAATGTCATGAAGACATGGACGGCAGTCAGACCATGGGTGATAAGGTCCATAGTCAAGAGGGAAACAGCCCAGACCATCAGCTAAGGTCCCCAAATACATGCTAAGTGGAAAAGGATGTGGAGATGTACAGACAACCAGGAGGTTGGCTCAGAAGCAGCCATCCTTGAAAGAGTGCGTAACAGCTCACTGGTCGAATGACTCTGCGCCGAAAATTTACCGGGGCTAAGCATGATACCGAAGCTATGGATTTACGATGTAAATGGTAGGGGAGCGTTCCAGACAGCGAAGAAGCGATACCGTAAGGAGTCGTGGAGCGTGTGGAAGAGAGAATGCCGGTGTGAGTAGCGGCACGTGGGTGAGAATCCCACGCACCGGAGACCCAAGGTTTCCAGAGGAAGGTTCGTCCGCTCTGGGTAAGTCGGGACCTAAGGCGAGGCCGAAAGGCGTAGTCGATGGACAACGGGTGGAGAATCCCGTACCGGAGTGCAGGCGAGGGAGTGACGGAGAAGGCTAGGACAACCAGCTGACGGAAAAGCTGGAGCAAGCGAGGTAGGGGTCATCCAGGCAAATCCGGATGGCATAACCCGAAGGCGTGAAGCGGATGGAACATTGCGATAAGTACAGAAGAGTCTGAAGCCAGCTTCCAAGAAAAGCTTCTAGCATAACTGCATTCTGCCCGTACCGAAAATGGACACACATGGGTAAGGAGAGAATCCTAAGGTGAGCGAGAGAACTATAGCTAAGGAACTCTGCAAAATGACTCCGTAACTTAGGGAGAAGGAGTGCTCAGTGGAAGCTGAGCCGCAGTGAAACGGCCCAAGCGACTGTTTACCAAAAACACAGCTCTCTGCGAAGACGCAAGTCGAAGTATAGGGGGTGACGCCTGCCCGGTGCTGGAAGGTTAAGGGGAGTGGTCAGCGAAAGCGAAGCCATGAACCGAAGCCCCAGTAAACGGCGGCCGTAACTATAACGGTCCTAAGGTAGCGAAATTCCTTGTCAGGTAAGTTCTGACCCGCACGAAAGGCGTAACGATTTGGGCGCTGTCTCGGCTGTAGACTCGGTGAAGTCTTAGTACCTGTGAAGATGCAGGTTACCCGCGACTAGACGGGAAGACCCCATGGAGCTTTACTGTAGCCTGATATTGGACTCTGATGCATGATGTACAGGATAGGTAGGAGGCTGAGATACGGATACGCCAGTATTCGAGGAGCCGACGTTGGGATACTACCCTTGATGCATTGGAGTTCTAACCGGGCCTCATGGAACTGAGGACGGGACAGTGTCAGGTGGGCAGTTTGACTGGGGCGGTCGCCTCCCAAAGAGTAACGGAGGCGCCCAAAGATACCCTCAGCATGGATGGAAACCATGCGCAGAGTGCAAAGGCAGAAGGGTGTTTGACTGCGAGACAGACGAGTCGAGCAGGGACGAAAGTCGGGCTTAGTGATCCGGCGGCACCGCATGGAAGGGCCGTCGCTCAACGGATAAAAGCTACCCTGGGGATAACAGGCTGATCTCCCCCAAGAGTTCACATCGACGGGGAGGTTTGGCACCTCGATGTCGGCTCATCGCATCCTGGAGCTGAAGTCGGTTCCAAGGGTTGGGCTGTTCGCCCATTAAAGCGGTACGCGAGCTGGGTTCAGAACGTCGTGAGACAGTTCGGTCCCTATCTGTCGTGGGCGCAGGAAGTTTGAGGAGAGCTGCCCTCAGTACGAGAGGACCGGGGTGGACGGACCGATGGTGCACCAGTTGTCACGCCAGTGGCACAGCTGGGTAGCCAAGTCCGGAAGGGATAAACGCTGAAGGCATCTAAGCGTGAAGCCCCCTCCAAGATGAGACTTCCCATTCTTCGGAAGGAAGGTCCCTCCAAGACGAGGAGGTAGATAGGTCATGGGTGCAAGCATGGTGACATGCTGAGCTGAATGATACTAATAGACCGAGAGCTTAGCCATAAGAAGTGGGAGGAAGGAAGCTGTTCAGTTTTGAGCGTTCGTGCTCAGATGATCTGGTGGCGAAGGCATGATGGACACACCTGTAACCATGCCGAACACAGAAGTTAAGCATCATAGCGGCGAAGATAGTGGGCAACTGCGACAATAGCACGCTGCCAGTTCACATGACGGTCCAGTCTTCTTCTGGTTCCGTCCTTTTTTTATTCTTTCATCATGATTTCCTTAAGATGGAGTTATTTAAAATCATTTCATTTTTCCTGGCATATTAGATATGCTTTTTTGATTCCATGTGAATTTCTTTATTTCATAGGGAGTTTTTTTTATAAATATAAAAAATCTCACTCGTTATATGGAGTGAGATTTTTAAAATCATATGTTTATTTCTTTAATAGACTTGCAGCAGCTTCATCAACAATTAAAATACAATCTGGATGATCTTGTAATGCGCTTGCAGGTACATCTGTTGTTTTTGGACCTTCAACAGTAGCTTGGATAGCTTTAGCTTTTCCTTCTCCAGAAGCAATAAGTAATACTTTTTTGGCTTTCATGATATTTGCAATTCCCATACTTACTGCTTGAGTAGGTACATCTTCAATTTTACCATTAAAGAATAGACGTGCATTATCTTCAATTGTAGATTGTTTTAAATCAACTTTATGAGTCACTGAATCAAAAGGTGTTCCAGGTTCATTAAAACCAATATGCCCATTCGAACCGATACCTAATAATTGAATATCAATAGGATTATCTTCTAATAATTGATTATAAGCTTTACATTCTTCATCAATATCACCATTACCTTTTGGCACATGAACATTGTTCATATCAATATCTAATTCATTAAATAAGTTATGACACATAAAATAATGATAACTTTGAGGATGAGATTGGTCCAAACCAAAATATTCATCAAGATTAAATGACTTAATTGTTTTATAAGAAGTTCCATTTTTCTTATGATCTTCTCTCATCAATTCATAGAGTCTAATAGGTGTAGATCCCGTAGCTAAACCTAAATTGGCTGTTGGATTATTCTTAATAACATTCAACATAATTTCACAAGCTTTTTGGCTTGCTTCTTCATAATCTTTTACAATAATGACTTTCATTTTTGTCCCTCCTATAATATGTCTTTATTATATAACAAGCACTATGAAATGAAAAGGTAAATTTTCAAAATTTGAAAATTTAAAATTTACGAAATAAAGAAAGTTTAATCTTTATTTTATATGGAAAATAAGGTAAAATAAGTCTATATGGAGGTAGGTCAAAATGACAATGATTAAAGGAATTGCGGCATCTAATGGTATTGCAATTGCAAAAGCATACAAATTAGTTATGCCTGATTTGACAGTGACAAAAGAAACTGTTGAAGACGTTGAAAAAGAAATTAAAGCTTATGAAGATGCAATGGATTGTACGAGTAAGCAACTTGAAGCAATCAAAGAAGCTGCTTCAAAAAATTTATCTGCTGAAGAAGCTGCTGTATTTGATGCACATGCATTGGTTTTATCTGATCCTGAATTGAAAACTCAAGTAGAAGATAAGATTAGAAATGAAAAATGTAATGCTGCTGCAGCTTTAGAAGAAGTGGCTAATACTTTTGTGGCTATGTTTGAATCTATGGGGGACGAATACTTTAGAGAAAGAGCTGCTGATATTAAAGATGTATCTCGTCGTCTTTTAGCAAATCTTTTAGGTAAATCTTTGCCTAATCCAGCTTTGATTGATGAAGAAGTTGTGATTATTGCTGATGATTTAACACCTTCTGATACAGCTCAATTAAATAAAAATCTTGTAAGAGGATTTGCAACAAATATTGGTGGAAGAACTTCACATTCAGCAATTATGGCTAGAAGTTTAGAAATTCCTGCAGTAGTAGCTTGTAAAACAATCACTGATGAAGTTAAAGATGGTGATATGATTGCTCTTGATGGTATTGAAGGAGTTGTCATGATTAATCCTGATGAAGATACTATTAAAGAATATACTCAAAAACGTGATGATTATATCGCATATAGAGAAGAATTAAAGAAATTAGTGAATGAAAAAACTGTTTCAACTGATGGTCATCAAGTTGAATTGGTTGCTAATATCGGTTCACCAAAAGACCTTGAAGGTGTGAGAGAAAATGGTGGTGAAGGTGTAGGTTTATTTAGAACAGAATTCTTATATATGGAATCTGCTGAATTACCTACTGAAGAAAAACAATTTGAAGTTTATAAAGAAATCTTAGAAGGAATGGCTGGTAAACCAGTTGTTGTTAGAACACTTGACATTGGTGGAGATAAAGAAATTGAAGCTATTGATTTACCAAAAGAAATGAATCCTTTCTTAGGCGTTCGTGCAATTCGTTTATGTTTCCAAAGAGAAGATATCTTTAGAACACAATTGAGAGCATTATTAAGAGCATCAGTTTATGGTGATTTAAGAATTATGTTCCCAATGATTGCAACATTAGGAGAATTTAGAAAAGCTAAAGGTATCTTAATGGAAGAAAAAGAAAAATTAATTGCCGAAGGTGTTAAAGTATCTGATACATTACAGGTAGGTATTATGATTGAAATTCCTGCTGCTGCTGTATTGGCAGATCAATTTGCAAAAGAAGTAGATTTCTTCTCAATTGGAACAAATGATTTAATTCAATATACATTTGCTGCAGATAGAATGTCTTCTGGTGTATCTTACTTATATCAACCATTTAATCCATCTATTTTACGTTTGGTTAAACATGTTATTGAATCAGCACATAAAGAAGGTAAATGGGCTGGTATGTGTGGTGAAATGGCAGGAGAACCAATGGCAGCACCATTATTATTAGGTCTAGGATTAGATGAATTCTCTATGTCAGCAACATCTATTTTGGCTCAAAGAAAATTAATTAGAGGATTATCTCAAAAAGAAATGGCAGATTTAGCTAATCAGGCTATTAACTGTACAACAATGGAAGAAGTTGTTGCATTAGTAGAAAAAGTTGTTAAAAAATAATGGAAAAGACAATGCTTAATTTCATCATGAAATAAAAGCATTGTCTTTTGGTAATCTAAAATAACACGGGGTTGTGGGGTTTTGGATTATAAGAAATTGTGGGAAGGCTGTTCTTCCCACAATTTTAAAACTGTATAGGAGAATCATGATCTGATGATGGGTCATGGTTCTTTTTTTCTGCTTTTTCTATCAGTTTATCTAACTTCAGATTGATTTCCTGAGTCAAGTCATCCAGTTCATCTGCATATTCGTATATCATATTGAGTCTGTATAGTATGTCTTCCAGCAGACGTTGTCTGCTGATAATGCTTACATCATGATTGTCCACAATCAGTGTATAAATCTTTTTTCTTGTCATCACTCTGTAAAATCCCCCTTGTTTTTGATTGGATACAGGTGATATGTTGAGTCTTTATTGAGACTGTACATGATTCTTGTCTTGAAACGATGCCAGTTGAGGTATCCGTTTGAACTGTGTTTCAGCAGCTTGATGGATTTGTTTCTGTTTTCAATCAGGCCGTTTGATATGCGTCTTCCATTTGCCGGCACAAATGAATTCACAATCTCATATTTCCATTTGACCAGTGTATTCCCAAAATCCATCATTTCCTTGATCTGGGAATTCCTGAAGGATATGATCAGCTCTTCTATGTTCTTCAATGCGTTTTTTTCATTGGATCTGCTGTAAAATTCATCCAGCTCATATTTAAGATCATAGGCTAGATCCAGTACAGGGTCATGTCTGACCATGAACTCAAGGATATCATAATAGTTGTAATACCCCTCAAGGGTATGATTGTATATCTTCTTTTCGTTAGGGTCGAATATTCTATTGTCATTGGAGAAGAGCATCCAGTTGAATTTCTTTAATGCATAGTAATGCTTGGATGCTTCCTTTAACTCAAGCTTTTCAGTCTTGGTTTTTTCTTTTTTCTTCTCAAGATATTTTTTTCTGG
The DNA here is from genome assembly GCF_018223625.1 of Clostridium sp. C1. Classification (NCBI taxonomy): domain Bacteria; kingdom Bacillati; phylum Bacillota; class Clostridia; order Eubacteriales; family Clostridiaceae; genus Clostridium; species Clostridium sp. C1. The sequence goes on from NZ_CP073631.1 coordinate 433,911, forward strand.
AATAATACTTATTCATGACATCGATTCTCACTCTGTCAATTTTTCTTCCAAATTCCTGCTTCACATGAAAATGGTCGGTTGCACATATTGCATTTGGAAACATGATTTTCGATACGATTCTGTATGTTTCCCACATGTCAAAGGAAACAATTTTGACATTCTTCCTTTCCTCAAGAGGAATGGAGAAGAAATAATCCATGAGTGTCTGCTTTCTTCTTGACGGAAGGACATCGACAATATTTTGTGTTTCGAAGTCGACAAGAACGCATACGTACTTACTGTGAGCAGACTTGAATGCATAAACCTCATCTATCAGCAGATACTCAGGCAGAGGTCTTCTTGATATGGAGACAAATGAGTCAAATACATGTGCAGCTGTTGTCTGGGATATGTGGTATCGTTCGGCCACATCCCTGAATGTCATGTTTGGCTTTCTCAAATCCTCCAGGATATTATATACAGTCGCCAGAGAGATTCTTGAGCCAGCAACGGTAAAGGGATATAAAAGTCAAGATAATTTGACCAATTTGTTGCAATTAAGTGTTCTCAGTTTTTTTAGGATTTAATTTATCTTTGATTCGATAAGATGGACCTGTGATATTAAATAAATATGAATAATGAAGAATCCTGTCTAATATGGCTTTAGTTATCATTTCATCATTTCCTAATATCTGTGACCATTTATCAAATGAAATATTGCTTGTAAAAATAGTAGATCGTTTAGTATATCTTAAATCAATCAATTGAAAAAATAATTTAGCTTCCAGTGGTGTTATTTCATTAAATCCAACTTCATCAATGACTAGCAGCTTATACTTATAAAAGAGTCTTAGTTTTCTTTCTAATGTCCCCTCATTATATGCCTGTCTTAGTATATTGATTAATTTATTAAATTTAATAAAATATACACTATTTCTTCTTATAGCTACTGTATATGCAATTGCTATTGCCAAATGTGTTTTTCAGTACCAGGGTTACCTACAAATACGATATTTGTAGCATTTTCATAAAAATCCGATTCAATAATAGATCTTATTTTTTCTTCTTTTATACCTGGCTGAAAATTAAAATCATAATCATCAACTTTTCTTAGAAAAGGAAATGCTGCTACTTTTACATTATAAAGTCTGTTATTCTCCTCTTTAGCTATCACTTCCTTATTCAGTATCTTATGCATTACATGCAGTTCTTCTTCAGCTATTTCATTATTCATTACTAATGAATTTAAATATGAATATGCTGATTTCAGTTTTAAATAATTCAATTGTTCCAGTACATCATTAGTCATTGTCATAAATTATATTCTCCAGTTCTTTTAATATTATTTGATTGCTTTCTTTAACTGCCTGCTTATCTGTTTTCTTATAATAAAGTTCATGTTCTTCTTTTATATTAAATTTATTATTAGTAATAGGATGTTTTTCAATAATTTTTCCGTTATAATATATAAGAAGTTCTTTGTTTTGGACCACTAGTCCGACACGTTTTCCAATATATTCTTGTGGTAGGGAATATTTATTGTATTTATACTGGAATAGTGATTCATTTGTAACATAGACTTCATTTAATTTAAGGTGATACCTGCTTCTGATTTCTTTGCTGGGTAACGGAAGCAGATCACCTTTTTCTTTTCTAAAAGAAAATTTCTAGGAAGCCTTGTTGCCTGTGAGGAACGTTCATTATCCTCGTTATTGATTATTTCCAGTTTGTCATGTATATCAGATAATCCGCTATAATAACCGTTATAATTTTTAAGCTGATCCACTATTTTATTTTGTGTCTCAGTTTTTCCTTTGGTTTGAGGTCTATATGGCATACATGGCATAGGTGTTATTCCATAATCTTTACAGAATTCTTCAAATTTACTGTTTAATAAAGCTTTATCATCAGCTGATTTACGAGGCTTTTCTACAAATGCTTTAAGATTGTCAATGACCAGTTCTTTAGGAACACCACCGATTTCTTCAAATGCCTGGGCTAAAAATATTAACAGGTTATCAGTTGTAGGTTTTAATATTACCTGCCTGTAATTATATCTTGACCATGATAAAGTCAGAGTAGGAATATATACTACTGTCTGCGTGCCATTTTTATCTGTAAGTTTAACTTTTTCTTTCATATCGAACTGAGCCTGTTGACCAGGATTGGTTTCAAAACGTTCGATAAAAGAATCGGTTCTGTTATTTTTAAATTTACTATTGAGCTCTTCGTTATCCTTAATGTATCTGAAAATGTCGAACGTGTACAGGTGATACCATGTTCACGTTTCATAAAATAATAAATATGATCGATATAATCAAAATTTCTCTGTTCATCACACAAATATTTGTATATAAGATCTTTATAATCATCTAAATATCTTTTTCTGTTTCTTGTTTTTTTAGGTGCGATACCGTTTAGCCTTCTGCTTAGTGTTTTTCGGCTACAGTTTAATTCTCTTGCAAGTTTAGAAACATTCAATTTAATTTCTCCTTCCTTATAGGCTCTGCTTAACATTAAAGCCTGATCCAAATTATTTATTTTAATGACTGCTGTATTCAATATAATTCACTCCTTTACAGGAAAGAATTATATCAAAAAAGATTACCCTGATTAATGCAAAGTGTAACCACTTATCTGCAACAATTTGGGTAATCTTATTTTAACTTTTATAAGGGATTGGACTCCATAAATGTCTTATGGCATTTTGGACATCTATATCTGCGAGCTCTGTAATTGATGATGCATTTCTTGTTTGTCAGTATGGAATGGTTGATATGCTTGACACTATAGTCCTTGACTCTGTCTGTCATGTTGAGGCAGACAGGACACTGGTGGGGCTTCTTCTTCAGTGTCACATCAATATAGACACCATCCTTCTGATGATGGATATCGAATGTTTCGATATTCTTGTCCTCGATATTGAAGAAAACAAGGAAATCATTCTGGGAAATGATGCAGCTGGACATGGTCGTGGTATTATCACACATCGTCATCACCATCCAAAGCCAATAGAATCTGTAATTTCATAAAACATCCCGTCCTTTCTTTTTCTACATCTTCATGATAGAGGAAATGGAAGCAGAAAGACATAAAGGTCATGTGGTTTGAAAAGAGAAATACAGGTTTCTGGAAAATTTCTTATAGATAAGCAGTTCATCTATTGGGCAGTTGCCAAGCTTAACGATGAAATGGTATATGTGAGACAGTTCGATAATAAGATGATCTGTTGAATCGGAAAGAATGGAAACAATATCATCGAAGGAGACAGCAGATAGGAAAGGAATCATGGGAAAAAGAAGCAACGCATGAGTTTTGCCGCAATGAGGGCATATGACTCTCTGGATGTTGATGGAGCTGTCCTTGAAGTTTCTTTTATAGTAGCCATGAACAGACAAGCCTCTATGAGAGCATTTTGGACATGACAGAAGAGACAAATCTAGTGAAAAGATAACATTGGAATAATTTTTTTGATTAATGGTATTGATTTTTCTGCTGGTTTTTAATATTATCATATTGTCGTTAGGACAAGATGAGACTCAACTTTGGTCGGGAGGGTTTCATCTTTTTTTCTTTCTATAGATTTCAGAAGATATATCCTGATAATACTATTATAGAATTTCCCGTGATTTTAAACCAGCATAAGAGAAAACAAAAAAAGAGATTTCCCGTAAAACTTATTCGTTTTGGGAAACCCCGTGACTTCTTAGACTATCTGTCTTTTATATTCTATGAACTTCTTTTTTAGGCATGACTTTTTCAAAAATTTCTTTTGCAATTATATCTACTATACTTTCTAAGAATTTCTGATCATAAGCTGTAAACCTATTAAAATAAGGAGAATCAATATCTAAAACTCCAACAAGTTCATGACGAACTATAATAGGAATTACAATCTCACTTTTACTGCGTTCATCACAGGCAATATGCCCACTGAATTGGTGAACATCACCGACACATACAGTTTGCTGTAGAAGGGCTGCTTTACCACATACACCTTGCCCTACGGGAATTCTCAAACAGGCAACCTTTCCTTGAAACGGACCTAAAACAAGTTCTTTGTCTTCTAATAGATAAAATCCTACCCAATTAATATTTGGAAGAATTTCATTTAAAAATGCAGAAATATTAGCCATATTAGCAACAACATTTTTTTCATCTTTTACTAATTCATGGGCTTGTTGTAAAAATAATTGTGTATCCATTGCTTTCACTCCTTTTTTGTTATAACATGAGTATAACATAGAGAGGTAACAAAAATGAAGGAAAAGAAATTTGACGGATATGGAATGTTTGAACAACATCCTGATTATCAAAAAGCAATCAAAAGATGTGCGAATATATATCAAAGAAGATATGATTTAAGAAGTGAATTTGCAAGAGATTATACAAGAATTATTTTTTCACAGGCTTATCGCCGATTAAAACATAAAACACAAGTTTTCTTTGCAGTTGAAGATGATCATGTCTGTACACGTAGCGAACATGTGAATCTGGTAGAATCTATTTCTTATACTATAGCACATCAATTAGGTTTAAATACTGAATTAACAAAAGCGATTGCTGTAGGACATGATTTAGGACATGCACCTTTTGGGCATGGTGGAGAAACTATTTTGACACAAATTGCAGAGTCACATCAATTAGATAGATTCTGGCATGAAAAAAATAGCTTACATTTTGTTGATCACATTGAACTTTTAGAAGATAATCAGCATAATCAATATAATTTAAATTTGACTTATGCTGTAAGAGATGGAATCATTTCGCACTGTGGTGAAATGAATCAAAAATACATTCAAAAAAGAAAAGAATATATTGATTTAAACGCTTATCAGTATGCTGGAGAATATAATCCTTTTACCTATGAGGGTTGCGTTGTGAAAATGGCAGATAAAATTGCTTATCTCGCAAGAGATATCGAAGATGCCTTAAGACTTCATGTTTTAAAACAATCACAAATTGATGAATTAAGAGATCAATTAAATCAAATGGGAACTTATCAGTTTTATGCAATTAATAATGGTTCTGTTGTGAATTACTTTATTCATGATGTTGTTGAAAATTCATCGGTTGAAAAAGGAATAGGTTTATCACAGGAAGCATTTGATAAAATGAAAGTTATTATGAAGTTTAATTATCAAAACATTTATTTAATCAAAAGAGTTCAGATTCATGAAAAATATGTATCTTTAATATTAAATTCGCTTTTTGATTTTTTATATGATTATAAACAATATGATGATTTTATACAAAAATTAAAACATGATCTCAATCAATATCCAAAGTTAATCGGTCATTATTTAACATGGTTAGAAAAATATGCATACATAAAACAATATCCAAGAAAAGAACAATACAAGAATCAAATTGTTTATGACTTCGAGAATGATTTTCAAGCATTTGAAAAAAGTATTATAGATTATTTGGCGGGAATGAGTGATGCCTTTATTATTCAAGTCTTTAATGAATTGATTTCTTTTTAAAAGAATATTCAAGTCTTTGATAAAATATGATACAATACTCATTGAAATGAGGGATAATTGTGCCAATTAAAATACCAGATAATTTACCAGCAGCAAAAATATTGAAAGAAGAAAATATTTTTATAATGAATGAAACACGTGCAACGACACAAAGAATTCGACCTTTAAAATTACTTATTTTAAATATTATGCCAACTAAGATTGTGACTGAAACACAATTATTAAGACTTTTATCTAATACACCTCTACAAATAGAAGTTGATTGGATTCATATGGCAAGTCATGATTCTAAAAATGTTTCTAAAGAACATCTTTTGGCTTTTTATAAAACTTTTGATGATATCAAAGACAATAAATATGATGGGCTTATTATTACAGGGGCTCCTGTTGAAAAGTTGGATTTTCATGATGTTGATTATTGGGATGAACTCACAACATTATTAGAATGGTCAAAAACACATGTTTTTAGTTCTTTCTTTATTTGTTGGGCTGCACAGGCAGCATTATATTACTTTTATGGTGTTTCAAAATATTTATTGCCACATAAGTTGACAGGCGTTTATTTACACCATACAAATGTTGAAAAGATGAAAAGAAAAATATTAAGAGGTTTTGATTACCAGTTTTATGCTCCACATTCTCGTTATACAAGTGTTTCTAAAGAAGGTATCGAAAAGATTGATGATTTGGATATTTTAGCTGAGTCAAAAGAAGCAGGGGTTTATATTGTTGCTTCTAAAGATGGTTCACGCTTCTTTGTAACTGGGCATCCTGAATATGATCCAGATGCTTTAGACAAAGAGTATAAAAGAGATTTAGCTAATCCTGATATTATCAGTGAAATGCCTAAAAATTACTATTTGAATGATGATATTCATAATGAAATTCAAGTAAAATGGCGTTCTCACGCTTATTTAATATTTGCTAACTGGTTAAACTATTATGTTTATCAACAAACACCATATAATTTAGATGAATTAAAAGAAAGATGATATTTTATAACATTTCTTGGGAATTTTGTTGTAAAATTCATCTTTTTTGTATGAAAATATATGAAAATAGATTGAATTTCATATTTTCATATAATATAATTTTATTTGGAATGTAATGAAAGAAGGGGTGTTTTAATGAGGAAAAAAGTATTTCAATTGAGTATGTTTATTATCTCTTTAACTTTAATTATGGGGTTATTTATAAATGTGACAAATCAAAATCAAGTAGAGGCAAAGGACGAAGCTCAAAGTGGTCCTGAAATTACAGATTATTTTACTGTTATTAACGAAGATGGAAGTACATCTATTATTGATTTTGATGATATTGAAAATGATGATTCTAAGATTATAGAAGAAACGAAAGAATATGATTTGATTGCCAAAACTGGTGATGAAAAAGAAGTTATTGCAACTTATGAAAGTGAAGAAGAAGCTCAAGAAGCTTTGGATAATAAGGTGAATGCAAAATCTAAATTACGTGCCAGAACCTTTTCTGCTACAACATATGCAGTAGAAGAAAAAACAAAAGATATTGAATATGGTGTTGTATATTTGAATGCAAAAGGTCATGATGGAAATAGTTATTTGACTTATGATAATGTTTTGACTGGTTATGATGGTTATACGACAGGAAGCTATGCTAAGGATGCAGCTTATATTGGAACAGTCAATGGTAAAATTCGTGCAAAACAGGCTGGGACTATTATGGATTTTAATAAAAATGATGTGACTATTGTTGATTATAAAGATAAAGAAACTAAAATTTCTCATTATAAAGTAGAAGATGGCTATTTATATCATATATATTATTATGGAACAAATGGCTCTAGTAAGCAAAGAGTTGGAAAAAAACCAAGCTATTTAAATACAGGAACGACATACTATAGCTACGATGGTCATTATTTCTATACAAGTTATCCAACAATGATTAAAGATTATCAAAATAGCAATACATCTTATCCTAATGCTGTTAATAAATCAAACCCATTTTATAATTACTATCAATTTCTCTCACATCGTTCTAAAACAACTTTAACAGCATCAAACTTTAATGCTATTACAAATGATAAAGCTGGTTCAAGTTCTTCAAAAATGAAGAATATGGGACAATATTATATTGAAAATCAAAATACATATGGTACAAATGCATTATTAATGTTTGGTGTTTCTGGAAATGAGAGTGCTTGGGGAACAAGTGCAATTGCAATGGATAAAAATAATTTGTTTGGACATGGTGCTGTAGATAGTAACCCATATTATGGAGCAAATGGTTATGCTAATCCACAAACAAGTATAAAATATCATGCTGAAAAATTTATTTCTAATGGTTACTTGGATAACGAAGATTGGCGTTATAATGGCGGACATTTAGGAGATAAATTGTCTGGTATTAATGTGCGTTATGCATCTGACCCATATTGGGGAGAAAAAGCTGCAAGTGTTAATTATTATTATAATTATGGAAGTGATTATAATAAATATACAATTGGTATTATTAATGGGCAGCAAAAAAGCTATAAGCTTTATAAAGAACCTAATTCAACTGTAACACATACTTTAGGAAGTGGTAATAGTCCACGTACTTATAATTTACCAGTGATTATTTTAGATACTGTTGCAGTATCTGGTAAGAAATGGCATAAAATTCAAAGTGATACAGCATTAAACAGTTCTCGTACTGATACAGATTGGGATAATAAATATAGTTTTTCAAGGGATTATTTATATATTCCAGCATCAGATGTAACAATTGTTACAAATGGTAGTGATAGTAGTACCTCAGATGGTTCTACATCTTATACACGAGGAGATGTGAATAGTGATGGAAAAGTTGATTCAATGGATATGTATCAAATAATTCAGCATATTTTGGGTAAATCAAAATTAACTGGAAATAATTATAAAGCAGCCGATACTAATTCTGATAACAAAATTGATTCAATGGATATGTACAATGTTATTCAAATTATATTAAAGAAATAAGGAGTTTTATATTTTTATGAAAAAAATAAAAAGTATTTGTATTATTTTGACAACTGTTTTCATGCTTATTAACATAAAAACAGTATATGCAGCTTCATCAATTAGTTTTTCTTCATCTTCACCTAAAGTTGGAGAAAGTTTACGTGTGACTGTTTCTGTTCCAAATGTTAACACTGTAGATTTAAAGGCGACTGTAAGTGGTTGCGGAACGAATGGAACTATTCAAATTGTAGATGGATCAATGACTGGGAACCCAAAAACTTTTTCTGGGAGTGTAACAGTCACGCCTACTTCTACAGGAACAATAACAGTAGCTATAAGTGATAGTTCTAATGCTGTATTAAATGGAAGTTATGTTAGTGTTGGAGGAAGTCGAAAAATAACTGTATCAAATAAACAAAGTTCATCAAACAGTTCTTCTAGTTCATCAAATAACTCTTCTAGTTCATCAAATAACTCTACTAGTTCTTCAAATACAACTACAACTCAAGAACCAGAAGTAAAAAAATCAAGTGAAAAGAATTTATCTTCATTAAGTGTTTCCGAAGGAACTTTATCGCCAAAGTTTTCTTCTGGAACGACAACATATAAAGTTGATTTAACAAGCGAAACAGAATCGCTAACTATAAGTGCTAAAGCTAAAGATAGTAAAGCAAAAGTTTCTGGAACAGGGAAAAAAGAATTGAAAATTGGAGAAAATAATTTTACAGTTACAGTTACTGCTGAAGATGGTAGCAAGAAAACTTATACGATAAGTGTTTATGTGACGGAAAAACCAACACAATTTGTTAAATTGGGTGATCAAAATTTAGGAATTTTAAATGATTTATCTAAAACGGATGTGCCAAAAGGATTTGAAAAATCAACAATAAAAATTGACAATAAAGATGTGACAGCTTTACAAAATAAAGATATGGGATTAACTTTATTATATTTACAAAATGAAGATGATAGCACAGGATTTTATATTTATGATGTAGATAATAATAAAGTTTTGAGTAAATATCAAACTGTAGCTGTTAATGGAAAAACATATGTTCTTATGGATGCCCCAGATAATTTAGAAGCTATCCAAGATTTAAAAACAGCAACTATTAAAATTGGTGATGTTGAATTAAGTGGATGGAAATTTGAAGATGAAGCTTTATCACATTATACACTTGTCTATTTAATGAATGAAGCTGGGGAAACTCAATTATATACATATGAAGATACTGAAGGGACATTACAAAAATATACTCCTGTTGAAGAAGAAAATGATAATACATTAACTTATGTATTTATTGGAACAACAGCTCTATTTGTTGTATCAACTGCGGTACTTGGATATATGTATATAAGTTTTAAAAAGAAATCAATTTCTGCTATAAAAGATTATTATGAACGAAAAAATCAAGGGTAACCTTGATTTTTTTAATCTTCAATATGCATTGATTCGTATTCTTTAAGTGTCATGATGATATCATCATAAATTTTTTTATCTATATACTGAAGTAATTCTGTACTTGATACAAATTGATAATCTGTATGTTCATGAGATAATTGAACATGATCATTTGTCGGTATGGTAAGAAAACCAATACCAACAGTTTGATAATCTGGACGAATAGCAGTAAAAGTATAAACGGGTTTAATAATTTTAATATCTAAACCTGTTTCTTCTTTTAACTCTCTTATTAATGCTTCATGAGGTGTTTCTCCATATTCTAGTCCACCACCTGGAAGTTCCCAATAACCTAATCCATCACTAGATGGACGAACTCTTTTTAAAATAAGTATTTTCTGATGATAAATGACAATTGCTTTGACAGTAATATGAAATTTGATATTTTCCATGTATTTATTCCCTCCATTTTATATATCATAGCATTTTTTTTATAAAAAGTATCCTTTTATTGAAAATGTTTGCTATAATAATTGAGAGGTGAATGAGAAATGATAGATTTTTTAGAAGAAGTATATAAAAGAAAAGATGCAATGATAGAAGATATTCAAACATTATGCCAAATACCATCTGTTTTAGATGAAACAACAGCTAACGAAGGTCAACCTTTTGGAGAAAAGTGTCGTGAAGCTTTAGAAGCTATGTTAGAAATTGGAAAAAGAGATGGTTTTATCTGTGAAAATGTCGATGGTTATGCAGGACATATAGATATAGGAGATCAAGAGGAAACATTTGGAATATTAGGACATTTAGATGTTGTTCCATGTAATGCTAAGGGTTGGAATACTGAACCTTATGGGGCAACATTAGAAAATGGAAAACTATATGGTCGAGGTGTAGCTGATGATAAAGGACCATTAATAGCTGGTTACTATGCTGCTAAAATTATTCACGAATTAAAGTTGCCAGTGAAAATGAAAACAAGAATTATTTTTGGATGTAATGAAGAAAATGGTTCTAAATGTATGCAATATTATTTTACAAAAAAGCCTTATCCTGCAATGGGATTCACTCCAGATGCAGAATTTCCAGTCGTTTATGGGGAAAAGGCAGGGGTTAATTTTAAAATTACAGGAACAATTGATAAAGACAATTTAATTGGTTTATATTCTGGAACAAGACCTAATATTGTACCAGAAGTTTGTGAGGCTTACTTAATAGGATCATATAAACAATATAAAGAATCTTTTTTAGCCTATTTATCAAAATATCATTTAGAAGGTAATATTGAAGAAGAAGGTAATCATACAAAACTAGTTTTAACAGGAAAGTCTGCACATGCTTCTACACCAGAGTTGGGAATCAATGCAGCTGTATATATGTGTCATTATTTAAAAACAGTATCACAAAATAAGCTTGTTGAATTGATTGATCAATACTTCTATGAAGATTGTTATGGGAAGAAACTTGGTATAGCTTATACAGGGTTGATGGGACCTCTCACTGTTAATTTGGGTGTCATTAACTATAAAGATGAACATGTTAGTATGATTTTAGATATGCGTGTTCCTCATGAAGTGACTGATGAACAGTTAACGAAAAAGATGCACCAATGTCTGGAATCTTATTCTTTAACAGAAACACATGAATTAGGAAAAGCATTATATGTAGATCCTCAAAGTGAACTAATTCAAAAACTGCATAATGCATATGTTGAATTTACAGGTGACCATGAACATCAACCACAAGCGATTGGTGGAGGAACATATGCGAAGACTATGCCAAACTGTGTTGCTTTTGGTGTGGAATTTCCTGACAGTGATAATAAAATTCATCAAAATAATGAAGAAATATCTATTGATGACTTGATGAAAGCAACAGCGATTTATGCAAAAGCATTATACGATTTGATTAAGGAATAGAGTGAATTCTCTATTCCTTATTGCATAGAAATAGGATTTTTGTTATAATATATAAGCTAAATGCAGGTGTGGTGGAATGGTAGACACGCTATCTTGAGGGGGTAGTGGAAGTATTTCCGTGTGAGTTCGAGTCTCATCACCTGCACCAATTTATTTTGTTGCATCTGTGGTGGAATTGGTAGACACGCTATCTTCAGGCGGTAGTGGAAGTATTTCCGTGTGAGTTCGAATCTCATCAGATGCACCATTTTAAGCATTGTCTATCAATGTGTTTTTTTATTATTGGAGGATTTTATGAATCAAGAAATTATACAGAAAATAGCTATTCAACTATCTATTTCCAATCAACAGATAGAAAATGTTTTATCTTTATTAGAGGATGGAGCAACTGTTCCTTTTATTGCTCGTTATCGTAAAGAAAAAACGGGAGGTCTAAATGAAGATCAAATTAGAGAAATTTCAAAAGTTTATGAATATCAGTTAAATCTTCAAGAACGTAAAGATGATGTTATCCGTTTGATTGATGAAAAAGGTTTGTTGACAGAAGAATTAAAACAAAATATTCTTAAGGCTTCTAAATTAAGTGAAGTTGAAGATTATTATAGACCATTCAAAGAAAAAAAGAAAACAAAGGCAACGATGGCTAAAGCCAAAGGATTAGAACCATTGGCTCAAGCTATTTTAAAGTTACCAAGAGTTTTTGATTTAGAAAAAGAAGCGCAAAAGTATATCAATGAACAAGTTTCTAGTATTGATGAGGCTATTCAAGGAGCACAAGATATTATTGCTGAACAAATCAGTGATGAACCACGTTATCGTAAATACACAAAAGATATGATATATAAAACGGGAATCTTAACTTCCCATGTCAAAAAGACAAATCCTGATGAAGAAGATGGTATTTATGAAATGTATTATGATTATCAAGAAAGAGTTAAATATATTGCTTCCCATCGTGTTTTAGCCATCAATCGTGCTGAAAAAGAAAAAGTACTTACTGTTTCAATTGAAATTGACGATGAACGTTTTATTCAATATATTGTTCAAGGAGTCATGCGTAGACGTGAATCTTCTTTACAAGGTTTTATTGAAGAAACTGTTAAAGATGCTTTTAAACGTCTTATTTTTCCTTCTGTAGAAAGAGAAATACGTCATGAGTTGACTGAAAAAGCACAGGAACAAGCATTAAATGTGTTCTCTATTAATCTGGAAAATTTATTGTTACAGGCTCCTATGAAAGATAAATTTGTGCTTGGAATCGATCCGGCTTTTAGAACGGGTTGTAAATTGGCAGCGATTGATCCAACAGGAAAGGTATTAGATATCGATAAAGTATTTATTACTATTCCAAAGGATCATTATACAAAAGATGAAAAAATACTGTTATCTATGATTCAAAAATATCAAATTGAAATTATTGCGATTGGAAATGGAACAGCAAGTCGAGAAACAGAAAGTTTTATTGCTCAGTTTATAAAAAAATATCAGCTCGATGTTCAATATGTGATTGTATCAGAAGCTGGAGCAAGTGTTTATTCTGCAAGTGCTATCGCAAAAGAAGAATTTCCTGATTATCAAGTTGAAGAAAGATCAGCTGTATCTATTGCCAGACGTTTACAAGACCCATTGGCTGAACTAGTAAAGATTGAACCCAAAGCGATTTCTGTAGGGCAATATCAACATGATATGAATCAAAAGAAATTAACAGAACAATTAGATTTTGTTGTTGAAAAAGTAGTCAATCAAGTAGGAGTTAACATTAATACAGCTTCACCATCACTATTGCAATATGTTTCTGGTCTGACAATGACAACAGCCAAAAATATTGTGAAATATCGTGAGGAACATGGGAAATTTACTTCTCGTCACGATATTAAAAATGTAAAAAAATTAGGCGATAAAACATATGAACTAGCAGTAGGATTTTTAAGAATTTTATCAGGAAATGAAAAGTTAGATGAAACGAGCATTCACCCTGATAATTATCAGGATGCAATGCATCTTTTAGAATATCTCCATCTTCATAAAGAAGATATTGGAACACCTCGTGCTAAAGAAGTGATTGAAACAACATCTACGCAACAAATTCAAGAGGATTTACACCTTGATTCTTATTTGGTTAAAGATTTATTGGATGCTTTTGTTTCGCCACATCGTTCTCCTCGTGATGAATATAACGTTCCTGTTTTAAGAAAAGATGTCTTAAAAATTGAAGACTTGAAAAAAGGAATGAAATTACAAGGGGTTGTTAGAAATGTTGTTGATTTTGGAGCTTTTGTTGATATTGGTCTAAAAAATGATGGTTTAATTCATATTTCTAAAATGTCTACACATAAAGTGAAACATGCTTTAGATATTTGTCATGTAGGTGATATTTTAGATGTTTATGTTTATGATATTGATTTAAAGAAAAAAAGAGTCGCATTATCTTTATTGGAGGTGGCATAATGCAATTTATTTATTATCCACGCTGTAGTACGTGTTTAAAAGCTTTAAAAAAATTAAAAGAACAAGGTCTTGATATTGAATTAAGGGATATTGTTCAAGAAACTCCAAGTCAAGAAGAATTACTTCATTGGATACAACAAAAAGGGCAAGGAATCAAACCATTCTTCAATACATCTGGTAAAGTTTATCGTGAAATGAATTTAAAAGAAAAAATAAAAGATATGAGTGAACAGGAAGCGGCATTGCTATTATCACAAAATGGAATGCTGATTAAACGTCCAATTCTTGTGGATAATCAAAATATTTATATTGGTTATCAAAAGGAAATCTATGAAAAATAGATTTCCTTTTTTTATCTCTCTATTTTGTAATGAGGAGATATCTGTTATACTAATAAAAAGAATGAGGTGAAAAAATGAATCAAGAAATTAAACAGGCTATACAAGAAATCAAAAAAGCTGTTATTGGAAAAGATGAAGTGATTATGAAGATATTTGTGACACTCCTTTCCAGGGGTCATATTTTATTAGAAGATATTCCAGGTGTAGGGAAAACAAATTTAGCATTAGCTTTATCTAGATGCTTACAAATGGATTATCATCGTATTCAATTAACACCGGATATTATGCCAAGTGATATTGTTGGATTTACAATGTATAATCCCCAAACACAACAGTTTGAATATAAAGAAGGAATTGCTTTTTGTCATTTGCTTCTAGCTGATGAAATGAATCGAACATCAAGTAAGACACAGGCGGCTTTATTGGAATTGATGGAAGAAGGACAAATGACAGTGGATGGGAAAACTTATACTTTGCCACAACCTTTTTGTGTTATAGCAACCCAAAATCCTTATGGATCAGCAGGAACACAATTGCTGCCTGATTCTCAAATGGACCGTTTTATGAGCTGCTTGAGTTTGGGTTATCCACAATTTCAGGAAGAAATAGATATTATGAAAAAACGTCAAACATCTAATCCACTCGACGATATTCATCCAGTATTAACACCGGATACAATTTTGCAATATCAACAAAAGATTGATCAAGTTTATGTTCATGATGATATTTATCATTATATTATGCAAATAATTACAGCCACTAGAACACATTCTCAAGTTGAGCAGGGAGCATCACCACGAGGGTCACTTGCACTGATGAAAACAGCTAAAGCCTATGCTTTTTTAAATGAACGTGATTATGTGATTCCACAAGATATTCAATATGTAGCTCCAATGATTTTAGCACATCGTCTGATTTTGACATATGATGCGAAAATGAATAAAATATCTGCACATCAAATCATAGCTGAAATCTTAAAGACAATTGGAGAACCACAGTTTAAAGTATGAAAAATCTTATCAAATATCTTGTTTTTTTAATTCTTCTTTATTTACTCTGGTTTTTTGTCTTAGGATATTTTTCATTTTTATTGTTTTTCATGTTTTTAAGCTTGTTAGTGTTATGTTTACTTTTAAGTATCATTCCTATGCGAAAAACAACCATAACAATGGAAATACAACCCCATTATTGTTTACGTGATGAAAATGTAACTGTGACTTTTTATCGTCAAAGTCACACGCCTATTGATTGTGGCAAAATTGTGATTGACTATCAGATTATAGATGCTTTTTCTAAGGTGGTAACCAAAGATCATATGACTCTTGATGATCAAAAACAAGATTTAACCATTGCTTGTCCTCATTGTGGACATTATATCATTCAAGTTAATCGCATCAGATGTTTTGATTTACTTCAATGCTTTTCGGTGACCAAAAAATTATCTCTACAAAAATCATTTGATGTCATGCCACATTATTATCCTATAGATATAACGTTACAACAGGTGCATATGTATGATAAACAGGAAGATCATTCATCAATTCATCAAAAAGGTGATGATTATAGTGAAATTTTTGAAATCAGATCTTATCGTGAAGGAGATGAATTAAAACATATTCATTGGAACATGTCATCGAAATTTCAAGAACTTCTTGTGAAAGTTGGTAGTGAACCCCTTCAAGAAAGATGGCTTTTGATGATGGAGTATAAAGAAAATAATGATTTTTATGATGAACAGTTTGATTATTTTTATTCGGTGTGTGTATCTTTATTAAAAGCTAATAAAACTTTTGAGATTGTGACAGCTTCTCAGTATTCATTACAAACACAGTTTGTTGATTCTTTAGATAAACTTGTTGTTTCCATCAAATGGATTATGAAAAAACCTATAGAATCATTAGATTTTTCTTTGATGCCACGTTCTTATTGTTTCATACATGGTCAAAATCTGGAGGTGCATCATCAATGAAAAAAATAAATGGTTTTTCAAAATACATTGCTTTTATGATTGATCTTTTGATGATGGCATTGGGATGTATTGGATTACTGGGAAACTATGTACATTCCTTATATTTTCCAGAGTTCATTTGGTTAAGTCTTATTCTCTTATATATTATAGGAATAGGATTTTATTTCTATTATCAAAAGTATCAGAAGTTACCACAAAAAATATGTGTCATTATTTTTATTGTTTTAATTATTCTATTATTCGTCTTATATCCAATAGAGTTACAATACTTTATACATGAACTTCAAGCGGTTATTGAATTTGATTATTTTTTGAATTTTAATGAGTTGTTACCATTGGAGTTTTATACACGTGACGTGTTTTATCAAATCATTATGCTTTTAATGGGCTTACCGATAATTTATTTTATTGTTTCTTTAATCAGCAATAAACAACTTTCATTTTTAAAAATAATAGGTATGATTCTTTTGTTTATGTTTCCTGTTTTTATTCAACATGAGCTGTCTTTTCAAGAAAGTTATGCTTTTATTATTTTTATTTGTTATGAATTTATAATAACGATAGCTTTAAAACATCAACAAAAACAATATCCATTAAAAATAGTAATCATTTTATTTTTATGTGTGATGTCCTTTATAGCATCTTCCTATTTAGAAACAAATCCTTTGTTTCAACAAGAATCATCTTCGGTTCTATCTCAAATCATAGACTGGGTTTCTAGGGGACAAGGGAATCCACTGAACGTGTTTAATCAAACAGGTATGAGTCGAGATATTGATGGAACATTACCTTCAGGCAATATTCGTCTTGATGATAGCCTGGCTTTGACTGTGCATTCAGAAATTCCTTTTTCATCTTATTTAAGAGCTTATTCACTTGCCAATTATAGTGATAATGAATGGCATGAAGTGTCAGAAAACTTTGAAAATAGCCCCTCATTAACAATGTATAGTGAATGGCTCATGGCTAATTCCATTCCAAGCATTACCTCGCTTCAAATTACACCTCAAAAAGATTATGATTTTCAATTTATTCCTTATTATTTCATCGATCAATATCAACAACATACTGTATATTATGATTCCTATATAGAAAAAACAGATGAACAGTTTTATTCTGTTTATAGTTATGAAGATGATTCTCAAATGGAGTTAGAGGAAGGAGTGTTCTTTGTTCCGGATAATTTTGACGAAACTTATGAAGAATATGTTTATCAACAATATTTGGATGTTCCCGAAGAACTTGATGAGTCACTTACAAATCTGTTAGAAGAAAATGATATTGATTCTTCATCTACGAATATTCCTTTCGTTGTTGAACAAGTTCGAGAGCTTTTATCTCGTCAAGCAGAATATGATTTAAATGCCGGAACATTGCCTTCCAATCAGGATTTTGTAGAATATTTCCTCTTTGAAAATCATAAAGGAAGCTGCACTCATTTTGCGACTGCAGGAGCATTATTATTAAGAGAGATGAATATTCCTACACGTTTTGTACGTGGATATACTATGCAAGAAAGTGATTTTCATAATGGAGAGGCCAAAATCCCAGAATATCGCTCACATGCATGGATAGAGGTTTATGAGAGTCAAAAAGGCTGGATTCCTTATGAAATGACACCATCTGGTCATATTGAAGGGATTAGTCAGATTCTTGATGAAAATGCTCAACAGAATCAGACCAATACCAATACAAATAATCCTACAACAACACAACCAGAAGATGATCCAGTCCAAAATGAAACTGTTGATACACCAACACCATCACAATCATCATCTTATACTTATGTTTATATGTTTGTTGTTATAGCAGGTATCGTTGTTTTCATTTTGATGTATCGCTATCTTTCAACACATTGGTTAAAAATGAAAACAAGGCATATGAACACAAACAAAAAAGTTTTGATTTATTATAAAACTTTATTGAAGTTGAGTCCACACCATTTTATAAATGACGGTGATTTAAAGTCAATTGCTTATAAAGCTAAGTATTCTTCACATGTTTTAACTCATGAAGAATGGCAACATTTTTATCATTTATATAAACAATGGATCATTCAATATGATCAATCCTTAAAATGGTATCAAAAACTTATTTTTAGATATTTGAAAGGTTATAAATAAAAACCACGCCAAAACGTGGTTTTTATTTATAACGTAAATGAGAAATATTACTATAACATGGAATACCATTTTCAAATTGAACAGTGACTTCACCTTGAATTAAAGGAATAAGATAATTGTAGAGTTCAGATGTAATGTCATTATGAGCATCATTAATCCATTCTACAGGTATACGTTGTTCTAAATTTGCAATTTTTAAAACATCCTGATAATTACATTTGATTTGATAAGGTTGATTTTGTAGACGTTCAAAAGTCATCATGATGCCTGTTTGACCTGCCATAGATGCTTGAACTGCAGCCTCGCCAATCTGGAAAGATTCTTCTAAGTCAACCTTTGAAGCAATATGCATAGCACATCTTTGTAAAACATTAAGTTCAATGCTGCGGACTTTACATTTAAATTCCTGGTAGACAAGTGATTCTAAAACTTTTCCTGTCCCGGAATGAAGAACATGACCAAAAGCATCACGTTTTGTATATTTAGAATCAGAATCTAAATACTCACCATTTTCATTTTTGATTCCTTCACTTACAGCTATAATAATATTCTTTTTGTGACGGAACACTTCACGAATATCATCTAAAAATTTTTCTGTAGAAAAAGGAACTTCAGGAAGATAAATCAAATCAGGGGCTTCATTGCATTGAGTTCTGGCAAGAGCACTGGCAGCTGTCAGCCAACCTGCATTTCTTCCCATGATTTCTACAATGGTTACAGCATCCAATTTGTAAATGGAACTGTCATAAGCAATTTCCAACATAGAAGTCGCAACATATTTTGCGGCTGATCCAAAACCGGGTGTATGGTCTGTTCCCATTAAATCATTATCAATCGTTTTAGGAATACCAACAAAACGAATAGAAGATTGAATAGTATTGGCATATGCTGATAATTTAGCCACTGTATCCATTGAATCATTGCCACCAATGTAATAGAAATCAGTAATATTTAATTGTTGAAAAGTATGGAATAATCTCTCGTAAGTTTGAGGATCATCTTGAAAATGAGGTAATTTATAGCGACATGATCCTAGATACATAGCTGGGGAATGCATCAGTTGATCTAAATGTTCCTGATTATCAAAGAGTTCCAGTAAATCTATGTAACGACTTTCCAATAATCCCATGATACCATTAACCATTCCATAGACATGTTCAAATTGTTGACTTTCTTTACAGGCATGGATGATTCCGGCAAGTGAGGCATTAATTGCGACAGTTGGACCACCGGATTGTCCAATAAAACAGTTTCTTTTTTTCATGCGTGACTCCTTTCATTTTTCGCCATTATTCTATCATTTTTTGATTGATAAAAAAAGTGGATTTGACAAGAAATAGAAAATATTGAGATTTTTATGAGTTTATGATGAAAATAAAGTTTTCTTATGGAAATTTCTTATCAATAAGAGTATACTATAGGGTATAGGAGGAAAGAAAATTATGTCTAAAAAGTATTTATCAATGGATGGAAATACTGCTGCTGCACATGTCGCATATGCATTTAGTGAAGTTGCTAGTATTTATCCAATTACACCATCTTCTCCAATGGCTGAAAATGCGGAAACATGGGCTGCTCAAGGAAAGAAAAATATTTTTGGTTCAGCAGTTAATGTTATCGAAATGCAGTCAGAAGCTGGAGCTGCTGGAGCTGTACATGGAGCATTGCAAGGTGGTGCGTTAGCAACTACATTTACGGCATCTCAAGGTTTATTATTGATGATACCAAACTTGTATAAAATTCAAGGTGAATTATTGCCTGGTGTATTCCACGTGGCTGCCAGAGCTTTAGCAACACGTGCTTTAAATATTTTTGGGGATCATCAAGATATTTATGCATGTCGTCAAATTGGTGTTCCTATGATTTGTTCTCATAGCGTTCAAGAAGTTATGGATTTAGGAGGTATTGCACATTTAACTGCAATTAAAGCGAGTGTTCCTGTGATTCATTTCTTTGATGGATTTAGAACTTCTCATGAAATTCAAAAAGTAGAAGTCATGGATTATGATGTTTTAGAAAGTTTATTAGATAAAGAAGCATTAAAGAAATTTAAAGCTCAGGCATTAAATCCACATACAAATCCAATTGAACGTGGTGGAGCAGAAAACGATGATATTTATTTCCAAGGTAGAGAAGCACAAAATAAACATTATGAAGCTGTTGTGGAAGTTGTTGCTGACTACATGAAAAAGATTTCAGAAATCACTGGTCGTGAATATGCACCATTTACATATTATGGAGCAAAAGATGCATCACGTGTGATCATTGCAATGGGTTCTGTGACTGAAACAATTAAAGAAACAATTGATGAAATGAATAAACGTGGAGATCGTGTTGGATTGGTTAAAGTTCATCTCTATCGTCCATTCTCACCAAAATATTTATTAAGTGTTTTACCAGAAACTGTAGAAAAAGTTGCTGTATTAGATCGTACAAAAGAAATGGGAGCAACTGGTGAACCATTATACTTAGATGTATGTTCAGTTTTAAAAGATACAAAGATCAAAGTGATTGGTGGACGTTATGGTATGGGTTCTAAAGATACAACACCACGTCAAATCAAAGCTGTTTACGATCATTTATTAGATGAAAATCCATTTACATCATTTACAATTGGTATTAATGATGATGTAACTCATCTATCATTAAAAGAAGATGAAAACTTCCATGTTGATGCAGATTATACATCTTGTTTATTCTATGGTTTAGGATCAGATGGAACAGTGTCAGCGAATAAATCTTCTATTAAGATTATTGGTGATCATACAGATTTATATTCACAGGCTTATTTTGCATATGATAGTAAAAAAGCAGGTGGAGCAACACGTTCTAACTTAAGATTTGGTCATACACCAATTCGTGCAACATACTATGTTAATAATGCTGACTTTATTTCTTGTTCATTAGATAACTATGTATTGAAATATGATATGTTGAAAAACTTGAAAAAAGGTGGAACATTCTTATTAAATACAGAATTTGATGAAAAAGAAATTGTTGATTATTTACCAAATAAATTAAAGAAACAATTAGCTGATAAGAATGCTAAATTCTATATTATTAATGCAACAAAGATTGCTAGTGAAATTGGCATGGGAAGACATACAAATACAATTCTTCAATCTGCGTTCTTTGCATTAAATCCACAAATTTTACCAGTTGATAAAGCTGTTGAATATATGAAAGCAATGGCTAAGAAAACATATGGTAAAAAAGGTGATGCTGTAGTAGAAATGAACTATAAAGCTATTGATGCAGGAAAAGATGCTATTGTTGAAGTTCCTGTTGATGCAAGCTGGTCTGATTTAACAGTGACTGCTACAAGAGCAAGAACTGGTGACGATTACTTTGATAACTTCGTTGCACCAATCAATGCCTTAGATGGTTATGATTTACCTGTTTCAGCATTTATGGATAAATTAGATGGTTCAATGAAATCTGGTGTTGCGATTAAAGAAAAACGTGCGATTGCTATTGATGTACCACGTTGGGAAAAAGAAAACTGTATCCAATGTAATAACTGTGTTATGGTTTGTCCTCATGCAACAATTCGTGCTTTCTTAATTGATGAAGATGAAATGAAAGCTATGCCAGAAGATATTTCAAATGATGTTTTAAAACCAATTGGTAGAAATGTTGATGGATTAGTTTATCGTATCCAAGTTTCTCCAGATAACTGTGTTGGTTGTGGATTATGTGTGACTGAATGTCCAGGTAAAGCTGGAAAGAAAGCTTTATCTATGGTGCCAGTGAAAGAAGAATTACCACA
The DNA here is from genome assembly GCF_018223625.1 of Clostridium sp. C1. Lineage (NCBI taxonomy): Bacteria > Bacillati > Bacillota > Clostridia > Eubacteriales > Clostridiaceae > Clostridium > Clostridium sp. C1. Next base: position 456,307 of record NZ_CP073631.1, read on the forward strand.
TGCTTCTTTAGCTGATCATATTTATTCAAAAGTGACATATAAAGCTGATCGCTACCCAACAACAACTGTTAAAGGTGTTGGATTTATGCGTCCATACTTTGAAGTATCTGGTGCTTGTGGTGGATGTGGTGAAACACCTTATTATCGTTTAGCTTCTCAATTATTTGGAGCTGATATGAGAATTGCAAATGCAACTGGATGTAGTTCAATTTATAGTGGTTCTACACCATCAACACCTTGTACAATAGATGAAAATGGACAAGGACCTGCATGGGCTAACTCATTATTTGAAGATAATGCTGAATATGGATTTGGTATGAAATTAGCTGAAAATTATATGGCTAAACGTATCTTAGAAATCATTGAAGGAAATAAAGCTGAATGTGAACCAGAACTTCAAACTGTATTAGATCAATATGCAAGTGTTAAAGGTCAAAGAGTTGAAGAAAGAAAACTCTATGATCAATTAGTATCTTTAGTTGAAGCTTCAAAATGTGAAGGTATCAAAGAATTATTAGATATGAAAGGTGAACTTGTTACAAAATCTCAATGGATTATTGGTGGAGATGGATGGGCTTATGACATCGGTTATGGTGGATTAGACCATGTTCTTGCTAATGATCAAAACGTTAATATCTTAGTTCTTGATACAGAAGTTTATTCAAATACTGGTGGACAATCTTCTAAATCTTCACAAGCTGGTTCTATTGCTAAATTTACTGCTGGTGGTAAAACAGTAGCCAAGAAAGATTTAGCACAGATTGCTATGGCATATGGACATGTTTATGTAGCACAAGTGGCTATGGGAGCTAATCCAATGCAAACAATTAAAGCATTCAAAGAAGCTGAAGCATATGATGGACCATCATTAATTATTGCTTATTCTCCATGTATGGAACATGGTATTAAAGGTGGTTTAGCAAATCATCAACAACAACAAAAACATGCTGTTGAATGTGGATACTTCAACTTATTAAGATATGATCCTCGTTTAGAAGAACAAGGAAAGAATCCATTACAGTTAGATTCTAAAGAACCTGATTTCACAAAATTCAAAGATTTCTTATTAAGTGAAAACAGATTTGCACAATTATCTAAAGTCAATCCAGAACATGCTGAAGGATTAATGGATAAATGTGAAAAAGATGCTATGAAACGTCGTCATCGTTTAGATGTTATGGCTAATGAATAGTGATATGAAAGATTGAAAGTGATTATACTCTTTCAATCTTTTTTTTGACATCATTTTTATTTTGATTTCTCTATAATGAAAGAGGGTGATCAAGATGAATGTTTATATAGAAGTCACATATTTCATGAATGCAATTCTTATATTATTATGTTTTGAAATATTATCTTTTTTGCTAAATATTCAAATAACAATCAAAAAACTTTGCTTATATGTTTTCACATATAATATCTCTATTGTTTTTTTATTTGTAGATTTGTTTACAGGTTTTTTACTGGTTTATGATTTTATATTAACGTTTTTTTATTTTAGACGGTTGATTTATATTTATTATCCAGTTTACTTATTTATTTATTTTTCTATTCTTTCATTTGTTCAATGGCTTTTACCATCATCCATTATATTTCAAGGTGTGCTTCTTATTGAAGAATGTCAACTTTCATATTTATTTGTCATTGCCTTGATAGTGATCATTATCAGTTATTTTTATGTGTATTTATCTCGTCAACGCATCCATCAACAAAGTGTCAAAGTCTGTTTACAAGGAAAAATCTATGAAGGCTTTATTGATAATGGGAATCAAGTCACCTATCGAGGCAGTCCAGTTATTTTTTTGAATCGTGAGATAGTCGGCAATTATTCAGTGATTGATCAAATATGGATTGAAACAGCCAGTCAACAAGAACGGATTGATTTAATTTTATTGTCGGATATTACGATTCATAATCAAAAACTGCACAATGTTTATGCTGGGATTATATCATCATCGCAGTATGACTGTATTTTAAATCAACAATTAATGGGAGGGTTATTATGATTTTACTGTTGTTAAAGGAATGGTTAACCAAAAAGAAATCACTGTTTTATATTGGTAGACATGATGTATTAAAAGCACCTTTAAAGGGAAACGAAGAAAAGGAGGCCTTATTAAAACTACAGAATGGGGATGAAGATGCTAAAGATTTATTGATTGAACATAACTTAAGGCTCGTTGTTTATGTCGCTAAAAAGTATGATTCTATGCAAAATGGAAATATTGAGGATTTAATTAGTATTGGAACGATTGGGTTGGTGAAAGCAGTGAATACTTTTAACATGGATAAAAATATAAAACTGGCAACATATGCTTCACGTTGTATTGAAAATGAAATTCTCATGTTTTTAAGAAAAAATAATAAATTAAGACAGGAAATCTCTTTAGATGAACCATTAAATGTTGATTATGATGGAAATGAACTCTTATTATCCGATATTATTGGTACGGATAAAGATATTGTTCAAGATGAGATTGAACACAATGATCAAAAGGAAAAATTTTATCACGCTTTACATTATTTAAATCCTAGAGAACAACAAATTTTAATGATGCGTTATGGCTTGGTAGGGCATGAAGAATTAACCCAAAAAGATGTGGCTGAAATATTGGGGATTTCTCAATCATATATTTCAAGACTAGAGAAAAAAATTATAAAAAAATTGAGAAATAAATTGAAAGATGATGAATAATGTCAAATAAAAATGGAGAAACTCTGTTATGAGGAGTTGAATCCATGTCAAGATATAAAGTTGATTTGAATGGAAATGAAGTTGAACGATTTGAACAGTTATCATATCATCAAACAATGGAATTGTTGAAATTATATCAACAAAATCAAGACCCACAGATAAAAGAAAAACTTGTTCTTTCTAATTTAAAACTGGTTTTATCTCTTGTTCAAAAATATCAACAGCGTGTGAGTAATTTAGATGATTTATTTCAAGTCGGTGTCATTGGATTAATCAAAGCAATTGATCATTTTGACACGTCTTTAGAAGTTCGATTTTCGACCTATGCGGTTCCGTTGATATTAGGAGAAATGAAACGCTATTTACGAGAAAGTTCACCCATGCGTATTCCTCGTTCTTTACGAGATATTGCTTATAAGGCTTTAGTGATGAGTGAAGATTATTTGAAAAAACATCATCGTGAAGCTTCTTTTCAAGAACTGTCACGTTTATTGAAAATAGACGAATATACGCTTGTTGAAGCTCTGTCATCGACACATAATGTATCTTCTTTATCGCAGGAAGTTCAAAATGATGGAAATGGACCGATTGATTTAGAAAGTCAAATTCCTGACCATCATAACGCTATGGATGATATGCAAAGATCGATTGACTTACAAAAAGCTATGCATCATCTCGATCAAAAAGAATTACGCATTATCAAAGAACGTTATTTTGAAGGCTTTACACAAAGTGAAATTGCTAAGGACTTAATGATTTCACAGGCACAGGTTTCACGCATAGAAAAACAGGCTTTGTCTCATTTAAAGAAATATATGACCAGATAATGGCATATATTATAGGGGTGATAAAATGCGTTTTTTAACTTTGCAAAGTAAGGATGTTATTGATGCTTCAACGGGATGTAAAATAGGATATGTTGTTGATTTAGAAATAGACCCACTTTGTCAATGTATACAGGCTTTGATTGTTGAACGTTTTTCGGCTTTTAAGTTTATTTGTTTTTTTAAAGGACCACCGGCCATTGTTATTCCTATCGAGCATGTTATAACGATAGGAGAAGATGTCATTCTTGTTCATGTAGAATGTCCTTAAATCCTTTAAGTGATGTAATATTTCCCGTATTTTCCTCTTTTTTTCATACATATTATATGATATAATGATGTATAGATGTAAGGAGGTTACCTCATGGGATACGGTGAAAAAGTAAAGAAATGGTTTTTTGAAGAAGACGATGATGATGTTTATGAAAATCAAGAAATAGATCAGGAAGAAGACAATGGAAAAACAAGTTTGTTTGAAAAAGCAAAATCTACAAAAACAACTGATGCAATGAAAGCATTAAGTGCAAATAAAGATAGTCATTTGATTTTGTTTGAACCACGTGCATATAAAGAAACACAGGAAATTGCGACGTATTTAAAACAAAAAAGAGCAGCAGTTGTGAATTTACATCGTTTACAAAAAGAACAGTCAAAACGTGTGATTGATTTCTTAAGTGGTGTTATTTTTGCAATTGAAGGTGATATTCAACAAATTGGACCTAAAATTTTCTTATGTACTCCTAAAAATATTGGCGTATCTGGCAATATTACAATGGATGAGTCTGAAAAAGAAGAATAAACAAGTATTAGTAAGCTTTGCTTACTAATACTTTCTTTTTGATTGATGTTAGAACATTTTAAAGGTGACGAAGTTTTTGTTAAGAAAATTTTAGATTATCAATTTCAGGCTTTACAGCATCAACGTATGATTTTAACACCTTTCTATAATCCACATGAAAGAGAAATTGTTAAAAGTGTTATTGGTAAAGAATTAAAAATTGAAAGCTTTGGTGGTTTTCTCAATGCTGAAAATCAGCGTATGATTATCTGTCCTGATTACTATATGATTGATAAAGATGATTTTGAAATACAGCTGGTAGAAATTCTTTATCATCAACAGTTTGGAAAAATACATCACAAAGATATATTAGGGGCATTGATGAATTTAGGTATTAAACGTGAATGTATTGGGGATATTGATGATGGTCAACGTTGCTTTTTTGCTTGTACAAAACAAACTTATCCCTATATTGCTCAAACATTAAAACAGATAAAAAAAGCAAAAGTGCGTTTACAGGAATGTCATGAAGATATTGAAATTGTTCATGATTATATATCACGTTCTTTTATTTTATCAAGTATGCGTTTAGATAAAGTGGTGTCTGCCATGTTTAAGGTTTCTCGTCAATTAGCCAGTGAGGCTATTCGTAGTGGGCATGTCAAAGTCAATTATAAAATTGTTGAAGAAGTGAGTTATTTGTGTCATAATAATGATATGGTATCTTTTAAACATCATGGTCGTGTTAAGATTGTCGATGAAAATAAACAAACTAGACAGGGAAATCATGTTGTAAGTGGATACTTTTATAAGTGAGGTGGAAAGATTGGAACAATTTGATAAGCAATTTCGTGGTTATAATATTGTTGAGGTGAATGACCGTATTCAAGAATTAAAACAGGAAATTGAAAAACAAAAAGAAGTTATTCAGTCTATGGAAGAAGAAATGACTGATTTAAAAGAACAAAACACTTTACTTACGAAAAAGATATCAGTTCATGAAAAGACGAATGAAGAAATTGCCAGACTAGCTTTAAAAGAGGCTAGTGAATTGATTGAAAAAGCCAAACGAAATGCCAATATGATTTTAAAAGAATCAATGGAATATGTGCGTGGTTTGTCTAAGGATATGGATACGTTTAAACAGGAAGCTATTGATTTTAGAGCAAATGTTGTAAAAATGAGCAAAGAAATGTTAGAAACTATTGACAAATCAGAAATTTTCAGTTTAATTAAAGAAGAACAAGAAAACAAATACAATGACAAGGACAGTTTATAAGGAAAGCTTACAGAGAGTTTGCGGTTGGTGAAAAGCAAATAAGGGGAACTTATAATGAATCGGCCTGAGAGTAGCTTATCTGAAATCAAGTAGGATAAGACGTTCATCGCGTTAAGATATAGAGAGCATATCTTTATGATATGAATAAAGGTGGTACCGCGTCATCACGTCCTTTAACAGGACGTTTTTTTATTTGAGAAAGGAAGGAATAAAATGAATTATAAAGACACATTATTGATGCCTAAAACAGACTTTGAAATGCGTGGAAATCTTCCTAAAAAGGAACCAGGTTATGTTCAAAGATGGCAAGAAAACAAAATGTATGAAAAAGTCATCAAACAAAATGAAGGACACGATGACTTTGTTTTCCATGATGGTCCTCCATATGCCAATGGAAATATGCATACAGGACATATGTTAAATAAAATTATTAAAGACGTGATTTGTCGTTATAAAAACATGTTAGGATTGTATACACCCTATATTCCTGGATGGGATACTCATGGTTTACCAATTGAAAATGCTATTCAAAAATTAGGTGTCAATCGTAAAGAATTAAGTACAGCTGAATTTAGAAAAAAATGTTATGAATATGCTTTAAAACAAGTTGACATTCAAAAAGAACAATGTATTCGTGTCGGAACATTTGCTGATTATGATCATCCCTATTTAACATTATTACCAGAATTTGAAGCCAATCAAATTGATGTTTTCGCAAAGATGGCGATGGATGGTTTAATCTATAAAGGATTAAAACCAGTCTATTGGTCACCATCAAGTGAATCTGCTTTAGCTGAAGCAGAAGTGGAATATCATGATGTCAAAAGTCCAACTATTTTTGTGAAATTCCAGGTTAAAGATGGCAAAGGTATTTTAGATACAGATACAAGCTTTGTCATTTGGACAACAACACCTTGGACAATTCCAGCAAACCTTGCGATTTGTTTAAATGCCGATTATACGTATGCACTTGTTCAAAGTGAAAAAGGAAAATTGATTGTCTTAGAAGAATTGGTTGATTCTTTATGGGAAAAATTTGAATTAAAAGAAAAACAGATTTTAAAAACATTTAAGGGACAAGAATTAGAAATGATTACTTGTCAACATCCATTATATGATTGTGAATCATTAGTTATCTTAGGAGATCATGTTACGGCTGAAGCAGGTACAGGATGTGTTCATACTGCTCCTGGATTTGGTATGGATGACTTTATTGTTGGTCAAAAATATGGTTTAGATATTTATTGTAACGTAGATGAACACGGTTGCATGATGGAAGACTGTGGTGAATGGTTAGCTGGTCAATATGTTGATGATGCGAATAAAACAGTCACTTTAAAACTTGATGAATTAGGAGTGTTATTAAAGCTTGAATTCATTACACATAGTTACCCTCATGACTGGCGTACAAAAAAACCAATTATCTTTAGAGCAACTGACCAATGGTTCTGTTCAATTGATAAGATTAGAGAAAAATTATTAGATGAAATTGATCATGTGGAATGGCTCAATGAATGGGGTCATATTAGAATCTACAACATGATTAAAGATCGTGGTGACTGGTGTATTTCTCGTCAAAGAAGCTGGGGAGTTCCTATTCCTATTATTTATTGTGAAGATGGAACACCAATCATGGAAGAAGAAGTTTTCAAACATATTTCTGACTTATTTAGACAATATGGTTCTAATATCTGGTTTGAAAAAGATGAAAAATTCTTGTTACCAGAAGGATATACAAATGAACATTCACCAAATGGTATCTTTAAAAAAGAAAAAGATATCATGGATGTGTGGTTTGATTCAGGATCTTCTCATACAGGATGTATGAAAGAAAGAGGATATCGTTATCCAGTTGATTTATACTTTGAAGGTAGTGATCAGTATCGTGGATGGTTCAACTCATCATTGATCATTGGAACAGCTGTTTATGGTCAAGCACCTTATAAGACAGTTTTATCACATGGCTTTGTTTTAGATGGTAAAGGAAATAAAATGTCTAAATCATTAGGAAATACTGTTGATCCAATTAAACTTGTCAATCAATATGGTGCAGATATCTTAAGGTTATGGGCAACTTCAGTTGCTTATCAGTCAGATGTCCGTATTTCTGATGAAATTATGAAACAAATTGCTGAAAACTATCGTAAGATTAGAAATACAATGCGTTTTGTTTTAGGAAATTTAGCTGATTTTAAAGCAAAGGATCTTGTTGAAGTTTCAAAACTTGAAGGTGTTGATCAATATATGCTTGTAGAACTTAATGATTTAATGAGAGCATATACTGATGCAATGGATCGTTATGATTTTTCTGAAGCCAATCAATTGATTTTAAATTGCTTTACAAATACATTGAGTGCTTTCTATATGGACTTTACAAAAGATATCCTTTATATTGAAAAAGCTGATAGCTTAAGAAGAAGACAAGTTCAAACAGTGTTATATCATTATGCCAAAACAATGATGAAATTATTATCACCAATTCTTGTCTTTACATGTGAAGAATTACATGATCATTTCCATTGTGATGAAAATAAAGCTGAATCTATTTTCTTAGAAGCCAAACCAGAATTATTAACAATTGATCATGAAGCTGAAATTAAAGACTTCTATCAACACTTCTTATTATTAAGAAAAGATGTTTTAAAATCATTAGAAGAATTAAGAAATGCAAAAGTTATTAAATCAAATATGGAAGCAAAAGTGACTCTTTGTTTAAAAGATGCATACCAAAATATGTCAACTTTAAAAGATGTCTTAAAACAATTGTTTATTGTGGCAAAAGTTGAGCTTGTGGATGATTCTACAAATCTTGAAGAATATGAAACAGCTTATATCCATAGTGAAAAATTCAATGGTGTTCAATGTCCTAGATGTTGGAACTATTATGATGAATCTGAAATGGAAGGCGAATTGTGTCATCGCTGCCATGATGTGATTAATGATTAATAAAGAATGGTACGATTCGTACCATTTCTTTTTGAAAGGGGATTGAAATGAAAAAAGATATAGAAGGAAGCATATTATTGTTTATTGCTGCTTTAATTTGGGGAAGTTCATTTATTGTTATGAAAAGTGCAGTTGATTTTTTAACACCCGCTGTTTTGCTTTTTTTGAGATTTTCTTTAGCTGCTCTTTTATTATCACTTCTTTTTTTCAAAAAAATAAAAATATTAAATTTCCAGCAGATTAAAGGAGGACTTATCACCGGAAGTTGTCTGTTTGGTGCTTATTATGTACAGACATGGGGATTGAATTATACAACACCGGGGAAAAACGCCTTTTTAACAGCTGTTTATTGTGCTATTGTGCCATTTCTGGTGTGGTTATTTTATCGTAAAAGACCAGATATTTATCATTTTATCGCTGCATTGATCTGTATATTAGGAATTGGATGTGTGTCCCTAGATGGAAATTTAACAATGAATGTGGGAGATTTTTTAACATTATGTGGAGGTTTTTTATATGCTGGGCATATTCTTTTGATTAAGAAATATTCTCAAGGCATTGATGGTGGAGCTTTTACTTCCCTTCAATTTATTGGTGGCGCTTTAGTGGCTTTGATATTAGCGTTGGTAACAGAAGATTTATCCATCATGACTCAAATTCAATCATCAATCTATTTACAAATTCTTTATCTTGTTATTTTTGCAACAGCACTTACAATGTTCTGTCAGACAACGGGTCAAAAATATACGAGTGAATGTCGTGCTTCATTAATTCTTTCCTTAGAATCTGTGTTTGGTGTAGCATTTTCAATCGCATTTTATGGTGAAGTTTTAACATTAAAAGTCTTGTTAGGATTTATTTTAATCTTTATTGCAGTTATTATTTCAGAAACCAAGTTATCTTTTCTAAAGAAAGGAGCAACCCAATGAAAAAAGTCATAGCCATCTTGATAACATTTATTCTTTGTCTACAGATTATTCCTGTATCTGCCAGTGATTCATTCCAAGTCACACTGCATTCACAATATGCTTATTTATATGATCAACAGACGAGTATGGTTTATTTGGATCAAGGCAGTCGAGAAAAAATCTATCCTGCCAGTATGACAAAAATTTTAACAGTCAGCTTGGCATTGGATAAAATTGAAGATATTCATGAAAAGGTACGAGTCACTGACGAAGATTTAAAAGGTTTGTATGAAGCAGGAGCTTCTGTAGCTGGTTTTTATGCAGGAGAACTGGTTACATACGAAGATTTATTGTATGGAGCTTTATTACCATCTGGAGCTGATGCCTGTAATGCTTTATCACGTTTAACTTATGGTTCAACAGACGGACTTGTATCAGCCATGAATCAACTGGTTGAACAATTACAGCTTCAACATTCTCATTTTACAAATGTGACAGGTTTACACGATAATCAACATTATACAACACCATATGATATGGCTATGATTTTACATCATGCTTTACAAAATCCACTTTTTGAAGAAATTTTTAATGCTCGAACATATACGAGTTCCATGAAAAATCATACTTGGTCTTCTTCTTTGCAAAGAGGAAAGAACGCCTTTAACTTAGATATTTCACAGATTGATGGAGCTAAAAGTGGTTTTACAGATGAAGCACAACTCACATTAGCGAGTACAATGACATTAGAAGGACATCAGTTTATTTTAGTGACAGCCTACGCTAAAGGACAATACACTCAAAATCATGTTCGTGATGCCATTAAAGTATGTCAATATTTACACAACCATTATCATGAAGTTATTCTCTATAAAAAAGATGAAGATATTGCGGATTATTGGGTTTTACAGTCTTTTCAATTCCGTTATAAATATAAAGCACCGCAAACGATTTCTATTATTGTGCCCCAAGATTTGACGAGTGATGATTTACAGTTTCAAATAGATACAAATGCTTATCTTGTAGCCCCAATGGAAAAAGGAGAACAGATTGGCACTCTTATGGTTTATAATCAAGAACAATGTCTTTATTCATACGATATGGTTTTATCTGATGATTTATCTTTTACAATGTTTGAAAGAGTCGCTTATTATGGAATCATTATTGCTTTGATAAGTGGTGTGGTTATTGTTGTTATTGTTATCAAAAGAAAAGTGAGTCATAAATAAAAGTGATAGGATTAAAAAGAATCTATCACTTTATTTTTCCTGTTTTAAATCTATCATACGATCAATACCATATCCAATAAAACGTCCAATAAAAACAATGATAACACCAATGATTGGAAGAAAAGGATTACCACCAGCTACAAAATACCAGATAATACATAAAAAACCAATAGTATATCCAATAAATGTAAAAATATCTGTATATTTTCTTGATTGATTATTTTGCATAAATTCACCCCATTTAATATAAAGTTATTATAACATCTTTCATTATTTTTTCAATACTGTTATAATATCAAAGGAGGTTTCTATGAAAAAAGGATGTTTATTTGATTTAGATGGAACTTTAGTCAATTCTATAGAAGATTTAGCTATATCAACAAATGAAGTCTTAAAACTTCATGGTTTACCAACCTATGATATTTCACAATATCGTTTATTTGTTGGTAATGGAGTGAAAAAATTAATGGAAAGAGCATTAGGACAGGAACATATAGATTTATTAGATGAATGTTTAAATGATTTTCAAAAGATTTATCGTCAACATTGTTTAGATCATACACTTCCTTATCAAGGGATTAAAGAGCTGATTGATGATCTTAAAGCAAAAGGAATCAAAATGTCTGTAGTTACAAATAAACCACATGCATTAGCGATTAAGATTGTTGAAACGTTGTTTCCTGATACTTTTGTGGCTATTTATGGACAACAAGATCTTTATCCAGTCAAACCTGATCCACAATCTACCTATCTGGCTTTAATGGCTATGAAACTAGATAAAAAAGACTGTTTATTTATTGGAGATAGTCAAGTTGATATCGATACAGGATATAATGCCGAAATAGATTCTGTTGGAGTGACATGGGGATTTCGTGGTCGACAGGAATTAACAGAAGCTGGGGCCAATGATATTGTTGACAATCCAGCTCAAATTATGGAGATTATTCAAAGATGAAAATAGGTGTCAGTCAATGTCTATTAGATGTTTGTTGTACATATAATGGCAAAAGTCATCCAGTGGAAGTCATTATCAAGATGAATGAAAAACATCAAGTTGTACCTGTCTGTCCAGAAGTTCTGGGTGGACTTCCTATCCCTCGTGATCCAGCTGAAATTCAGTCTATGAATCCTCTTGTTGTGGAAACAAGATATCATCAGGATGTCACACAAGAATATGTGTCTGGGGCAAAAAAAGCTTTAGATATTTTTATACAAAATGATATTCATGTGGCTTTATTAAAATATAGAAGTCCAAGTTGTGGATGTGATGGTATTTATGATGGTACTTTTCAACATCAGTTGATTGCTGGACAAGGTGTTTTTGCAAAGATGTGTCAGGAACATGGTATTATGCTTTTTCATGAAAATCAAATTGAGGAATTCTTAAAATATATTGGAAAGGAAGATGATTATGGGACATATTTTAAAGATTCAACCAGTATTTAAAGAAATGATTTGGGGAGGTCATAAGCTAAGAGATGTTTATAACTATGATATTCCCAGTGATCAAACAGGAGAATGCTGGGCTATTTCTGGTCATCCTAATGGGGATTGTATGATTGCTGATGGAGAATATCAGGGAAAAACAGTGTCATGGTTATGGCAAAATCACCGTGAACTTTTTGGAAATGTCGATGGGCAGCAATTTCCACTTTTAGTCAAAATTATTGATGCGAAAGATGATTTATCTGTTCAAGTTCATCCTAATGATGAATATGCTGCTCAACATGAAAATTCATTAGGTAAGACAGAATGCTGGTATGTATTACAGGCTGATGAAGGAACGAAAATGGTTATGGGACATCATGCCAAAACAAAGGAAGAATTTATAAAGGCTATTGAAAATGATGATTATGATCAATTATTGAATTCTTTTGAAATTAATAAAGGAGATTTCTTCTATATTCCTTCTGGAACTTTACATGCTATATGTAGTGGTTCATTAATCTATGAAGCACAACAATCATCAGATATTACTTATCGTGTTTATGATTATCACCGTAAAGATAAAGATGGTAATGAAAGACAATTACATGTTCAACAATCTATCGATGTCACAAATGTTCCTGCTGATTTAGAAACAAATAAGCTTTTTACAAACAGTCATTTGGATCATGGTTCAAAGACAAGATATGTAGAAAGTGAATTCTTTACAGTGGATTGCTATAGAATGGATGGGGAAAATACTGTTATAAATGATAAACCATTCCAATTGGTTAGTGTTCTAGAAGGTGAAGGAACATTGGAAGGTATGGATGTGAAAATGGGTGATCATTTTATTATCTGTAGTGATCAAAAAGAGGTCACTTATGATGGAAAAATGACAATCATGATCACAACATTATAAATATGAGGCAGATGGAAAACATCTGCTTTTCATTTGTTTTTAATTATGGCATAATAAAAAAGAAAAGAGGGAAAAAGATGAAAGATATATATCAAGAAGCATTAGAAATGCATGAAAAAGTAAAAGGAAAATTGGAAGTACAACTGAAAGTTCCATTAAATGAAAGTTATGATTTATCATTGGCTTATACACCTGGTGTTGCCCAGCCATGTCGAGAAATCGCAAAAAATAAAGAAGATGTTTATAAATACACTTGGAAACAAAATAGTGTCGCAGTCGTAAGTGATGGGACAGCTGTACTTGGACTAGGGGATATTGGACCAGAAGCAGCTATGCCTGTCATGGAAGGAAAATCTATTTTATTTAAGAAATTTGGTCATATTGATGCTGTACCTATTTGCTTAGATACTAAAGATCCTCAAGAAATTATTCGTATTGTTAAAGCGATTGCACCATCTTTTGGGGGTATTAATTTAGAAGATATTAGTGCTCCTAGATGTGTTGAAATTGAAAGAACACTGATTAAAGAATTGGATATTCCTGTATTCCACGATGATCAACATGGAACAGCCATTGTTGTAACGGCAGGTTTATTAAATGCATTGAAGGTTGTTCATAAAAAAATAGAAGATATCACTGTTGTTGTGAGTGGAACAGGAGCAGCAGGAAGTTCTATTATTAAAATGATTCATGCACTGGGTGTTAAAGAAATCTATGGTTTTAATATCAATGGAATTGTTACAAAAGAGGATTATGATCAATATGATTTTCTAACACAAGAATTAACAGAAATTACTAATTCACAAGCTAAACGTATGACAATGGCTGAAGCTATGAAAGAAGCTGATGTTTTTATTGGTGTATCTGCACCGGGAGTTTTAACATCAGAAATGGTGAAAAGTATGAAAGATAATCCAATTGTTTTTGCAATGGCCAATCCAGAACCAGAAATTCCTTATCAAGAGGCTGTTGATGCAGGAGTTGCGGTGATGGGAACTGGACGTTCTGATTATCCAAATCAGATTAATAATGTTTTGGCATTTCCGGGATTATTTAGAGGTGCACTGGATGTTAAGGCCAGAAAAATCAGTGAAGGAATGAAATTGGCAGCAGCTTATGGTTTGGCTTCTCTTGTTGATGAAACTGAATTATCGCCAACATATGTCATTCCTAATGCATTAGACCCACGTGTCAGTGATGTTGTGGCTAAAGCAGTAGCCAAAAAAGCTATTGAAGAAGGACTTGCAAGATAAGTACATATTGTTTATAGGACATAGAGGAAAAGATTTTTCTCTATGTTTTTATTTTATTGACAGGCTATAACTACAGTTGTAGTATAATAGTAGAAGGACTACAATTGTAGGAGGTGATGAAAATGAAAAGTTTATCAGATGCAGAACTATTAATTATGGAAGTTTTATGGGGTGGTCAGACATTTCTACTAGGAGAAGTTGTAGAAGCACTCAAGATAAAAAAACATTGGAGTCGCAACACAGTTCATACCTATTTAACAAGAATGGAAAAGAAGAATCTTGTTAAAATTGATAGAACGCATGAACCACATCGTTATTGTTATGTTTTATCAAGAAATGAGTATCTGCAATGGGAAAGAAATCGTTTATTAAATAAGGTTTATCAAGGATCTGTGACTGATTTAATGAGTGCATTTTTAAAGGATTCAAAAATAACACCAGAAGAAAAAGCTAAACTCAATCAAATTCTTGATGAAATGGAGGTTTAAGTATGACTAATATTTGGGAATTTTTAATGCAGACAATAGAAATCTCTATTGTTGCTTTGATATTACTGTTATTGAAGAAAATATTTCAAGATAAATTATCACCAAGATGGCAATATGGAGTCTGGAATGTTCTTTTTCTCTCTTTGGTAATACCCGTAGGATTCTTTCCTTTTGCTCTTTTTCCTTCGTTACATGTCTTGCTTGAAGCGGTGAAAACAATCATTGAACAATCACTTCATTCATCTTACATAGATATTTATCTTCCTATTAAAAATATCACATCTTTTCCATTGGTGACTGGTATTCCTCATAGCGTAACAGATTTTCTATTTGTTTTCTATGTTTTAGGTGTTTTATATCATCTGATACGATATATGCATCAATATATCCAATTGAAAAAAATTATCTTTATTTATGGTCAAAAACCAAGTGATGAACTTTTTCAAAAAATTCAACAAATCGAAACAAAATATCATTTTCCATCTTGTCAAGCCCTTGTTTTAGAAGGTATACCTTCAGCTTTTGTGTTTGGTCTATTCAAACCAGTTTTTGTCTTACCAAAACAAGATACATTAAATGAAAAAATTATTTTGCATGAGTTACTACATCTTCAATATAAAGATTCTTTACAATGTGTCATATGGTCTTGTTTGAGATGTATTCACTGGTGTAATCCTTTTCTACAATATGTCTTTGACCAAATTCATAATGATATGGAAAGTCTATGTGATCAAAGAGTATTGGAAAAGCTGGAAGGGGAGCAAAGGAGAGATTATGGAAGAATCTTGTTGAATATGACCAATGAAAAATATCCTTATGCTTTTGGAACAACTTCTCTTTCCAATGGGGCAAAGAATATAAAAAAACGTATTGAAGCTATTGTCAGATTTAAAAAATATCCACAAGGTATGACAGTTGTTTCTTTATGCATATGTCTTTTATTGGCTCCTTTATCAATTGGATATTTCCATTCTTATACTTTAATAGGTAATCCTTATGAGCATGAAAGTTTTTCTTATCAGCTTTCTTTAGCTTCTGCAAGAATGATGGAATATCCAACAATAGCTGGTGCTATTGATACATATGCAAAAGGTATTGTTTCCAATGATGAACAGTTTTTATTATCAGTTTTACCACAACAGGATTATCATGATTTTCGATCTGTACTCAGTCAAAGACCTGATCCTGTTGTATCTAATCTCACTTATTATTTATATGATGTCATACATTTAGAAAAAATCAATGATGATGAATATCATGCAAAATTATGTTTCTATAATAAAAATGAAAACATTGATGAAAAAAATAATCGAGTGATAGCACATTATAACATCATTCCAATACAAATCAAAAAAGAGCGTGGCTGGAAAGTCAGACAAAATGGTCAAGTATTAACAGGGGATGCTACACATCTTAGAACATTTATGAATAGTGAAATTTATGATATTCCGATCTATAAAATTATATCATTGCCTTGTCAAAGTGGTAAAGTGACTGTGATTGTCAGAAACGGTTATCAGGTTTTTGGCAATGATATTATGAATACACCATCTCTCCATGCTTTTGAATTAAGACCACAAGCAAAATTCAATAGTGGTTACCAGTATTTAGAAGTCATATATCAAAATCAGCAATCTTTACATCATCAAGATGAAATAGAATATATATCTATGAATTTAAAAAATCTAAATGATCAAGACGAAGATATTCATTTTGAAAAACATGATAATTTTTCTGATTATGGGCTATATTATCAGTCTTCATCAAATGAAGAAACATTCTTTTTTGCAAAAGTAGAGAATCATACATTGGATAAAGAATATCGTTTTCAACATATATCTTATTATCATGAGTCAGATCGCATTCATTTACCAGAAACTTATGCTTTACAAATAGATATCAATGGAACAACAGAAATGATAAAAATAAACATGGAAGATGGTGAATGGTATGACATCTAAGTTGTATGTTGGTACATTATATCAGATTATATTTGGTTTTATTTTCATTTTTTTTGATATTCGTATTCAGACCATTCACTTTCTTCCTGATTGGATTGGTTATTATCTTTTTTATAAAGCAATTGATGGGATTGGAGAATATGAAGAAAGTGCAAAATTATTAAGACCTTTGATTATAATATTAGGAGTTTACAATGGGATTATATGGATTTTAATGATCATGAATGTTTCTGTAAAGAGTCTTGATGTATTGCAGTTATTCATGAATATTATTTCCATTTATATACAGTTTCAGTTATTGACGAATATTTCAAATATTGCTTTATCACATCATTTTGAAAATGAATCCAAGCGTTTAAACATATTAAGAATAATGAATGTTATTTCTGTAACATTCGTATCGTTTCCTGCTCATTGGGTTTTTATGCAGTATGTTCAAATCATCATCACATTATTTTATATTGTGATTGTCGTATTATTAATCTTGACTTTGATTGCATATGCAAAAAAAGAAAAGACGTAAAAAAAACTGGCATTTGCCAGTTTTTTAATACATTCCTCCAGGTGCCATTGGAGCAGGAGCAGGGTTTTCTTCTTTTATTGGAGCAACACCAGCTTCTGTTGTAATGAATAAAGCAGAAATACTTGCAGCATTCAATAAAGCACTACGAGTTACTTTTGTTGGATCGATGATACCTTTATCAAACATAGATACCCATTCTCCATCTTTTGCATCGAAACCTTGTCCATCTTCAACTTTCATTTGTTGTTCAACAATTTCATCACTGTTGAAACCAGCATTTTCTGCGATTTGTCCCATTGGAGCAAGTAATGCATCTAAGACAACTTTAATACCTTTTTGTTTATCAACGTTTGTATCTTTTAATTGATTCTTAAGGGCAACATAAGCATTCACTAATGTGACACCGCCACCCATAACAATACCTTCACTAACAGCAGCTTTTGTGGCATTTAAAGCATCTTCAATTCTTAATTTCTTTTCTTTTAATTCAGATTCAGTAGCTCCACCAACTTTAATAATTGCTACACCATTACTTAATTTACCTAATCTTTCAGCAAAATTTTTCTTATCATATTCTTGTTTTGCATTATTCATCTGTTCAGTGATTTCTTTCACACGTTGATCGATAGCAGCTTTATCACCAGCACCACCAATCATTGTTGTATGATCTTTTGTAATATGAATCTTTTTAGCAGAACCTAAATCAGTCATTTGCATATCTTTTAAATTCATATTTAAATCTTTACTATAGAATTTAGCATTTGTTAAAATGGCAATATCTTGTAAGATTTCTTTTTGATTATCACCAAAACCAGGAGCTTTTGTAGCTACAACATTAAATGTTCCTCTTAATTTATTAACAACTAATGTTGAAATGACTTCTTGTTCAAAATCATCAGCAATTAATAATAATGGTTTATTAGATTGCATCACTTGTTCTAGAATTGGTAAGATTTCTTGAACAGTATTGATTTTTTGATCTGTTACCATAATGAAAGGATTATCTAAATCAATAGTCATTTTTTCTCTATCTGATACCATATATGGAGAAACATAACCTTTATCATATTGCATACCTTCAGCAACTTCTAATTCAGTATCAAAGCTATTAGATTCATCAACACTGATAACACCATCTCTACCTACTTTTTCCATTGCTTGAGCAATATATTGACCAATTTCTTTATCTCCAGAAGAAATAGTTGCGACACTTTCAATATCATTGCTTGTTTCTACTTTATGAGATTTATCTAAAATATATTTAGCAACTTCCTTACTTGCATAATCAATACCTTCACGCATTAAAACAGGATTTGCACCTTTTTCAACAGCTTTTAAACCATTTTGAATCATACTTTGAGCTAAGATTGTTGCTGTTGTTGTTCCATCACCAGCTACATCATTTGTTTTATTAGCAACTTCATATACTAATTTTGCTCCCATGTTTTCAAAAGCATCTTCTAATTCAATTTCTTTAGCAATAGAAACACCATCATTCGTAATTAAAGGTGAACCATAACCTTTATCCAATACAACATTACGTCCTTTAGGACCAATTGTCACTTTTACAGCATCTGCTAAAGTATTGACACCATTTAACATAGCATCTCTTACATCTTTAGAAAAACGAATTTCTTTACTCATCTTAATTCCTCCTATTCAACAATAGCTAAAATATCTTCTTCTTCTAAAATCATATATTCATCGTCATTATCTTTAAACTTCGTTCCAGAATATTCTTTGAAAATAACTGTCATACCTTCTTTTAAATGATCATCACATTTAGGTCCAACAGCAACAACTGTTGCTTGATTACTAGCTTGTTCCTTTGGACTTGTTAAAATGATTCCACTGGCTGTCTGTGTTTCAGCCTTTTCTTTTTTTAATATCACATAATCATGTAATGGTTTTAACATTTGTATTCCTCCTTATTTAGCACTCATATATCTTGTTTGCTAACAACTATTATTATAGCATGATATATGAACTGAATATGAACTTTTAGCACTATGATTTTAAAAGTGCTAAAATCCTTAAAATATATGAAATAATATTTTTATTTAGACTTCTCTTTTGTTATAATTTAAAAAAAGGAGAAGATTATGGCAAAAAAATATGAGAGATTTATAAAAACTTATAGTTCAGAAAAAATACTTCAAACTTCTGAAATATGGGTTGATAAAGAAACAGGTGTGAATTATCTTTTTCATAGTAATTCCGTTGGTGCAGGACTGACAGTATTAGTTGATAGAGAAGGAAGACCTATTATTACAACGGTATTTCCAGATGAAGAATAGGAGGACGACATGAAAGCTGTATTTAATCATTGTAATATTAATGTTACAAACTTAGAAAAAAGTATCACATTTTATCAAAAAGCATTAGGACTTACTGTTGTCAGAGAAAAGGAAGCATCGGATGGAAGTTTTAAACTTGTTTATCTGACTGATTGTGAAGCCTCTTTTCAATTAGAATTGACATGGCTAAAAGATCATCCACAGGCTTATGAATTAGGTGAAAATGAAAGTCATATTTGTTTTGTTGTTGATGATTATGAAGCATATCATCAATTGCATCAAGACATGGGATGCATATGTTTTGAAAATGAAGCAATGGGACTTTATTTTATTCATGATCCTGATGATTACTGGCTGGAAATTGTACCACAAAAATGAGCAAAGAACCTTTGTGCAAAAGGTTCTTTTTATACGAGAATTTCAAATGTCTGATTTTGATGGATAACAGGCAGGATTTGAGCATGATAGGGATTGTCTAAATGCTCTTGTAATAGAAGTTTTGTTGTTTCATAGTGTCCAAAATAGTGAATTGGTAAAATGTATTTTGTTGGAACATGTCTTAAAAAAGCATTTAAGCCTAATAAATAGTCTTTTTCTTGACGAATATCCACAACAACACAAGCAAGATCAACTGGTTCTTTGATAGAACAGATTTCTTGGAGGTAAGTCTGTTTTTGATATATATTGTCTTGTTCTGGTTCACCTTCCCAATGCCACCAATGAAGATCACCAGCATGATATATTGTCTGATTTTCCACATGGACAAGAAAAGCACATCCTTCATCAGTAGAAAGCAGTGTGGAAATAGATAAATCATCTATTTGATAAGTTTGATGTATATCTACATAATATGCATCATATTTATGACGCAGTGTATTGGATAAAATATAAGTGATTTGAGGATGATGAATTTTAAAAATATGGGGATTATAATGATCATAATGACGATGAGAAACAAAAACATAAAGAGGTTTCTCTTGATTAAGGTGAAGTTCACCTTGATAATAATCAAATAAAAGCAAATGATTGTCTAACTCGATTAAACAACCACTATGATATAAATGTGTAACTTTCATATAAAAAAAGATAACATGCAAACATGTTATTCTTCTTCTCCATCATCATAATTTGAAACATTGTGATAAACTTCATCAACATCATCACAATCATTTAATAATCCCATTAATCTATCAAATAACATCATATCATCACCTTCAAGTTCAACATATTCTTGAGGTGTTGTTGTAATATCATCTACATCAAATTCAATATCTTCTTTAACAGCTTCAATAGCAGTTTTAATTTTATTTAAATCTGTTGGTTCACCAGTGATTTTAATACGTCCATCTTCTAATGTTGTAATGTCTTTAGCATCAACATCTCCCATCACTAATGCTTCTAATACTTCGTCTTCACTCATACCACTTAAAATAACTGTACTTTCAACATTATATAAATAAGCAACAGAACCTTCAGCTCCTAATTTAGATTTTGCTTTTGTAAATGCTGGACGAACTTGTGATATTGTACGATTGATATTATCTGTTAAACATTTCACGATTAATGTAGAATTACCTGGACCAAAACCTTCAAATTGAATAGGTTCATAATTTTCAGTCACACCACTTTTGACTTTATCAATAGCACGTTTAATAACATCAGCAGGAACTTGTTCTTTTTTTGCTTTGTCTACTAAACGTCTTAATGCTAAATTTCCATCTAATTCTGGTCCACCAGCTTTCGCTGTTAAATAAATTTCTTTTCCATATCGTGAATATAATTTTGCTTTTTTGGCAGCTGTTTTTGCCATTGCAACTTTACGCACTTCATGTGCTCTACCCATGATTAAACGCCTCCTTTAAAAATTCCTTTAGTATTATAAACATTTTTTAGTGATTTTTCAATAAAAAATGGTATAATCACTATATTTCATCATGAGAGATTAAAGAAAGGAGTCTGCCGTGAAAAAAATTGTTATTGTTGGAGCAGGAGCATCTGGTGTTTATTTATCACTTTTATTAAAACAACAAATGCCCCAAAATCAAATCATAGTTTTAGAACAAAATAAATCCCCATTAAAAAAATTATTAGCTACAGGAAATGGAAGATGTAATCTATCCAACAAAAAAATGCATTCACAATATTATCAAAGCGATCAACTCAAAATGGTTCAATCAATTATTCAAGATTTTGATATGGTTGAACAAATGCAAAAAATAGGACTCTATTGTGTTTATCAAGGTGATTTGCTTTATCCTAAAAGTGAACAGGCATTGTCTGTGAGAAACGTTTTCATGCAGCGTAGTGAAGAAGCTGGGGTTGTCTTTCAATATGAACAGGAAGTTTTACAAATTCAACGACAAAAGCATCAATATCTCATCAAAACAAATTCTCAAAATATTATCGCTGATGTTATTGTATTGGCGATGGGAAGTGAAGCAGGGAAACTTTCTGGAATGAATACATCACGTTATGAGATTTTAAAACAAATGCATTTAAAAGTAGTTGAACCAGTGCCTTCGCTTGTGCAATTTTATACATCTCCTGTCTTCAAATCTTTAAAAGGTGTAAGAGTTAAAGGAACATTTTCGTTAGTTGAAAATGAAAAATGTATCCATCAGGAAAAAGGAGAATTATTATTTACTGATTATGGTGTTAGTGGAATTGCAGTGATGCAATTATCGTCTTTTTATCAAAAACATCATCATTATCAATTATATATTGATTTTTTTGATGAATTAAGCCACAATCAGTTATGTCAATTATTGTCTAAACAATCTTCTTTATTTTTAGAAGGATTGATGAATCATAAGATTGCCAAAGCATTTCAAAAATATCAGTATCTTTCAATAGACCAGCTTGTATCATTATTGAAGCATTATCCATTAGAAATCAAAGGAATCAGAGAAGCTTCTTATGCCCAAGTTATGAAAGGAGGTCTATCTTTAAAGGAAGTAACAGAAGATTTGGAATTGAAACAATATCCATGTATTTATGCAATGGGAGAAATTTTGAATGTTGCAGGAATGTGTGGGGGTTATAATTTACATTTTGCTTTTGCCAGTGCTTATCGTGTTGCAAAAGCAATAGAAAGGAATGTCTATGTTAAGAATTCATAATTTAAAAGTAAAACTTGGTGAAAAACGTTATGCAAAAATCATTTCTCAAAGTTTAAATGTTCGTGAAAAAGAAATTCAAAATGTTTCGCTTGTCAAACAATCTTTGGATGCCAGAAGACAAAATGTCCATTGGATTTGTAGTTTTGATTTTACTGTTTCCAATGAAGAACAGTTTTTAAAAAGATTTCCTCAGCTTCAAAAAGTACAACCTTATCAATATCAGTATTTACCATCAAATGATCAAAAAGTCATGATTGTCGGTAGTGGTCCAGCCGGACTGTTTTGTGCCTATGTTTTGGCTATGAGTGGTCAAAAGGTCACAGTGATAGAAAGAGGACAGGAAATTGAAAAACGTGAAAAAGCGGTTCAAGATTTGCTTGAACATGGTCTATTACATAGTGAAAGCAATATTGCTTTTGGAGAAGGTGGTGCAGGAACTTTTTCAGACGGGAAATTGACAACAGGTGTAAAAAATAAGCGTATTCGTTATATTTTAGAAACATTTGTAAAGTTTGGAGCACCAGAGGATATTTTATATCTGCATAAGCCACATATTGGAACAGATTATTTACGACAGGTTGTTCAAAATATGCGTAAGTTTTTAGTGTCGAAAGGTGTCACTTTCTTATTTGAAACAAAAATGATTGATTTTCAAAAAACAGAAAGTGGTTATCAGATAACAGTTTTACAAAATTATCAAAAGAAGATTTTGAATAGTGATTTACTTGTTTTAGCCATTGGACATAGTGCCAGAGATACATATGAAATGCTATATCAAAAAGGTATCCCTCTCCAACAAAAGCCTTTTGCTGTAGGAGTTCGTATTGAACAATCGCAACAGAAAATCAATCAGATTCAATACAAGAAAAGTGCCTCATCACCATATTTAAAGGCGGCCAGTTATAAGTTGGCTGTGCAAAGTGGAAAAAGAGGTGTTTATACATTTTGTATGTGTCCCGGTGGTGTTGTTGTACCATCACATCATGAAGAACAGACACTTTGTGTCAATGGGATGAGTTATTATGCCAGAGATGGTCAAAATGCCAATAGTGCCATTCTGGTTACAGTATCAACGGATGATTTTGAAAGTTCCCATCCATTAGCTGGTATTGCCTTTCAAAGAGAACTTGAACATAAGGCTTTTGAATTGGGTGGGAGCAATAACTTTGCACCAGTACAAAGAGTGCAGGATTATTTACATCATGAAGTGAATCCCTTAGGTCAAATTATTCCAACTTATCGTCCGGGTTATCGTGTATGTGATTTGAATGAACTGTTCCCTGATTTTATCAATCAGGCACTGCATGATGGTCTTATTCAAATGAATCAAAAAATGCATGGATTTATAGATGAAGATACAATCATCACAGGTATTGAAGCCAGAAGTAGTGCACCTGTTCGTATTTTAAGAGATGCTTCTTATCAATCATGGGAAGGTTTATATCCAATAGGAGAAGGAGCTGGATATGCTGGAGGAATTATGTCATCAGCTATTGATGGAATCATGTGTGCAGAACAGATTTTAAAAAAATAGGAAGGAATTGTCTTTAATTCCTTTTTATTATGTAAATTTTTGTTATTGTGATGACATTGTTTTTTTTTGGATGAAAATATGTTACACTTATAAAAAGGGTGGTATCAATATGAGTGCTTTAATTGAATTTAAAAATATTGTTAAAAGTTATACGATGGGGGATATAACGATCAATGCCAGTGATGGGGTTAATTTTATTGTGAATAGAGGGGAATTTGTCGTCATTGTTGGGGCTTCTGGAGCTGGAAAGACGACTATTTTAAATTTACTGGGAGGAATGGATTCACCAACCAGTGGTTCTATTCTTGTTGATGGCGAAAATATTGCTTTATATGATGAAAAGAAATTAACAGAATATCGCCGTAATGATATAGGGTTTGTATTTCAGTTTTATAACCTTGTACAAAACTTAACGGCTTTAGAAAATGTCGAATTAGCATCACAGATTTCTCAAAAACCTTTGGATGCCAGAAATGTTTTAGAGCGTGTTGGTTTAGCTGATCGAATGATGAACTTTCCTGCACAATTATCTGGTGGGGAACAACAACGTGTTGCCATAGCAAGAGCGATTGCTAAAAATCCAAAACTTTTGTTATGTGATGAACCAACTGGAGCATTGGATTATCAGACGGGGAAGGCAATTTTATCTTTATTAAGGGAAATGTGTGATACTTATCAGATGACAGTCATTGTGATTACTCATAACTCTGCTTTAGCACCGATGGCAGATCGTGTGATTCATTTAAAAAATGGAAAGGTCAATGGGGTTGAAATCAATGAAAACCCACAACCAATCGAGGAAATTGAATGGTAAAAAGAAAGAAAAAAGCTTATTGGAAAAATCTCAGAAAAACAATTTTAACATCTAAAGCAAGATTTTTTTCCATTTTTGCGATTGTATTTTTAGGTGCGGCTTTTTTTGCAGGGTTAAGAAATACACCGGGAACAATGACTCAATCAATGGATCATTACTTGGACAAACACCATTATGCTGATTTAACATATATGGCATCATTAGGTTTTTCCAAAGATGATATTAGTGAAATTCAAAATATATCAGGTATTGAAGATATTCAATATGGTTATCAATTTGATGCTTTGATTCATCATAATGATTCACTGGCAGGAGTTACTGTTTACGCCAGTGAACAATATGATCAAGATATGCTTAATCAACCTTATCTGGTTGATGGGCGTTATCCTCAAAAAGACAATGAATGTGTCATTGATGAAGAAATGCTGGCAGAAGATTATCAGATTGGTGACGAGATTTCTATTCATAATGATCAAGGTGAAAAGACTTTTAAAATCGTTGGTGTTGTGAATGATGTTCGTTATATTGCTATTACGGATCGTGGAACGAATGCTTTGGGTGATGGAACGAATGCTGGATATATTGAAATTTTAAATGAAAACAATGATTTTTTAGCTATGCCAGAAGATCTTTATGAATTACGTGATGAAGATATTTTATATAATCAGATTTCTGTCTGTGTAAAGGGAGCTAAAGAATATAATGTTTTCAGTGAGGCATATGATGATTATATTGAAGATGTGAATACAAAAATAAAAAGTACTTTATCATTAAAAATGAGTCGCTTGTATGAAGATTTGACAAGTGATGCCAAAACAAAATTAGATGAAGCCCAAAAAGAATATGATGAAGGTTATCAGACATATAGTGATTCTAAAGATTTGTTTGATGAAAAGATATTAGAGGCTAAAATTCAATTAACGAATGCGAAAATCACATTGGCTACAAAAGAAGCTGAATATTTAAAAGCTCAATCAACAGCATCTTCACAAATTCAAGACATGTTAGAAACAATTGAAAGTACGAGTGAGGAGTTAAAAGGGAATTTAGAAAGTTTACAAAAAGAACTTGAGAATTATCAAAATGAAAATACTGAAAATATTTCTCCAGAAGTGCAAAAATCAATAGCTAGTTTAGAAAAAATGGGAGATATTCTTAAAAATGCATCTTCCTCATTAGATGGATTGACGCAATTGAATGAAGCTTCTATTGCGATTGAAAAGGCTAAGCTTGAAATTCAACAACAAGAAAATCAATTGACTTTAGAAGAACTGAAAACAAATAATGAATTAGAAAAAGCTCAAGACAAATTAGATCAGGCAAAATCGCAGTTAGATGAAGCCAGAGATCAAGTGGATCAGATTCCTAAAGGAAGGCTTTATACTTTAACACGTCATGAAAATTCAGGACTTGTGAATTTTGATTCTAATAAGGATTCTATTTCTTCTATTGCAGATATTTTCCCATTAATGTTCTTCCTTGTATCAGCTTTGGTTTCATTAACAACAATGACGAGAATGGTGGAAGAACAAAGAAGTCAAAGTGGAACATTACGTGCTTTAGGTTATTCTAAATGGGATGTCATGAAGCAATATATCATATATGTTATTTTTGCAACCTTTTTTGCCTGTATTTTAGGAATTGTTTCTGGAACACAATTTTTCCCACGTATTATTTATTATTTATATAATTTAATGTTATTTCAAGTGGATGCACCTATTTCGATTTATGCCAGTACATGGGTTTTGCTGGAAACAGTTTTTATATCGGTATTTGTTATTTTGGCAGTCACACTCTTTGTTTGTATGAGTGAATTGAATTTGATGCCAGCGGTCTTAATGCGACCTAAAGCACCAAAAGTTGGAAAACGTATTCTTTTGGAAAGAATTCATTGGTTATGGCGTCGTTTGTCTTTCAATCAGAAAGTAACAATGCGTAATATTTTTAGATATAAGAAACGCTTCTTTATGTCTGTGATTGGGATTGCTGGATGTACAGCTTTAATTATTACCGGCTTTGGTGTTAAATCTTCTGTATCACAGGTTGTTGATAAACAATATCAAGATGTTTTTACATATGATTATCTTGTTCGTTTAGAAGATAGTGTTTCAACCAAAACAGCACAGAATTATCAAAAAGATTTATTGAATCGTAGTGAAGTTGCAAATGTGGAATATGTTTTAAATAAGAGTATTAATATCTTAAAAGATAAAGAAGATTTATATGGTTCATTAATTGTTTATCAATCAATGGATAATATGAAAAACTTTGTTCAGTTTAGAAATTATCAGACATATAAAGATTTAGTTCTTGATGATGAAGGTGTTATTTTAACCGCAAAAGCAGCTGAATTGCTTGGTGTGGAAGATAATGATACAATTGATATTGAACTCAATGAAACAAAGTATAGTGTAAAGGTTTCAGGTATCACAGAAAACTATTTTATGAATTATATTTATATGTCCCAGACTTTATATGAATCATTGACATTACAGGATCTGGAAGTGAATAATGCGTTCTTGATTTTACAGGATGATCGTGCTTCGAGTCAAAAAACCCTGGAAGCTT
Source organism: Clostridium sp. C1 (assembly GCF_018223625.1). NCBI lineage: Bacteria > Bacillati > Bacillota > Clostridia > Eubacteriales > Clostridiaceae > Clostridium > Clostridium sp. C1. The sequence goes on from NZ_CP073631.1 coordinate 483,870, forward strand.
ATATGCAGGACAAAGGTTATGGGAATTTGACCAATGTATCATCAATTGGTGAAGAATTTGATAAACAGGTTCAAAGTGTGAATCTGGTTGTTGTTATTTTGATTGTCTGTGCAGGAGCTTTAAATTTCATTGTCCTTTATAACTTGACAAATATTAATATTCAAGAACGTAAAAGTGAGATTGCAACGATTAAAGTTTTAGGTTTTAGACGTAAAGAAGTTTATGACTATATCTTTAGAGAAAATGTTCTTTTATCAGTGATTGGTTCTTTACTGGGAATGATTTTTGGTTATTTCCTTCACAAGTTTATTATTTTGACGGTGGAATTGGATATGACAATGTTTGTTAGACAATTAAATATCAGTAGTTATATATATGCTATTATTATGACTTTAGGTTTTACTTATTTTATTAATTTCACAATGCGACATGTTTTAAATAAGGTTGATATGGTGGAATCTTTAAAGAGTATTGAATAGGGAGTGGAATCATCCACTCCTTGTTTTATAAAATAATATATTTTTTATCAAATAAATAAATATTTTTATGATTTTTAGAATATTTAAAAAAATAATGATATTTTTTATTGACTTGTATCAAATGATAAGTATAATAATGAATATATTTAAAAAAAGGGGAGAGATATATGAATATAAAAAAAGTTATGTCTTTAATGGCTGTGTCAAGTATGTTGGTTGCTTGTGGTGGAGGAACTGGTGGTTCTTCGGCTACAGAATTAAAAGATGGGGATACAATTAAAATTGGATTTGTTGGTCCATTAACTGGAGAAACATCAACTTATGGAATTCCAGTTAAAAATACTATTGAACTTGCCATAGAAGATTATAATAATTCTGATGATGCAAAATATAAAGTAGAATTACTAGCTGAAGATTCTCAAGGTAAGGAAACAGATGCTGTAAATGCTTATAAAAAATTAGTTGGTGAAAAGGTTGTTGGAATTGTTGGTCCGGTTATTACGGCTGAAGGTTTAGCTTTAGGAGAGGCATCTAAAGCTGATGGAACACCAATTGTTTCACCAAGTACTTCTGGTGATAGTATTACTTTAAATAATGATGGAAGTACAAGAAGCAATTATTTTAGAACATGCTCTAATGACTCAATGGGTGGTCAGACAATTGCGACAGCTATTGGTGATGGTCGTATTAATGTTAAGAAGGTTGCTATTTTAACAAATAGTGGTAGTGATTATAGTCAGGGATGTACAGATTCATTTGTTGCTCAGGCAAATAAAGATGGTACACAAATTGTATTACAAGAAAAATATCCAAAGGATACAAAAGATTTTGGAAGCTATATTACAAAAGTAAAACAATCAGGTGCAGATGCTGTTTATATTCCAGATTATTATGAAATGATTGCAACTATGGTTGGTCAATTTAAAAATGCTGGTTACAACGGTACATTCTTAGGAACTGATGGTTGGGACGGCGTTTTATCAGTTAAAGATGTTGATAAATCTATTTTCAATGGAGCTTATTATACAAATACATTCGATGACCGTGTAGAAGATGTACAAAATTATGTAGCTAAATATAAAGAAAAATATAACAGTGATACAAACATGTTTGGAACAATGGCTTATGATGCAACTTGGGTATTATTAAAAGCCGTTGAAGCTGCTGGAACAACTGATTATGCTAAAATTTGTGAACAGTTAGAAAAGACAAATTATGATGGTATTACAGGTCATTTTGAATTTGATGATCAACATAATCCAACAAAAGAATTGGTTGTTAAAACTATTAAAAATGGTGAATATAGTTATTTAGATTAGAAGAAAAATAAAGGAGATTTTTCTCCTTTATTTTTTTAAGTCAGGAGGTTTACAAATGGAATTTTTAACGCAAATCATCAATGGATTAAGTACAGGTGGAATGTATGCACTTGTTGCCATTGGTTATACAATGGTATATGGGATTGCTAAAATGATCAATTTTGCTCATGGTGAAATTATTATGGTTGGTGCATATCTGGCTTATGTGATGACAACTATGGTGCAGACACCTATTATTGTCAGTGTTTTAGTAGCAATTGCTGGATGTGCTTTATTAGGTGTTGTGACAGAAAAAGTGGCTTATAAGCCCCTTAGAAATAGTGGGAGTTTAGCTGTTTTAATTACTGCTATTGGTGTCAGTTATCTGTTACAGAACTTATTTTTGATTTTATTTGGCTCTGCTGCCAGAACTTTTCCTCAATATATGCCTAGTGGTACAGTATCTTTTTTTGGAGCTCATATTACGTATGTCGCTTTGCTTTCACTTATCTTAACTTTTATTTGTACTGGATCATTGCTTTTGTTTATAAACAAAACAAAATTGGGAAAAGCAATGCGTGCTGTCAGTGAAGATCGAGGAGCTGCAGAATTAATGGGAATCAATGTGAATACAACCATTTCTCTAACATTCGCCATTGGTTCTGGTTTAGGAGCTATTGCAGGTATTATTTATGGTATGAGTTATTCTTTGATTAATCCATATTTAGGTGCCATGTTAGGTATCAAAGCTTTTATAGCAGCTGTTCTTGGTGGAATTGGAAGCATTCCAGGAGCAATGGTAGGTGGATTGATTATTGGTGTTGCTGAAGCATTTACAATTTCATATATTTCATCTGCTTTTTCAGATGCAGTTGTTTTTGGTATTTTAATCTTTATTTTATTAGTTAAACCAGCAGGATTGTTTGGTCAGAATATGAGAGAGAAAGTGTAGGTGATAGGGATGAAAAAGAAACAAATAAAAGATTTGATTATATCCTTTATCATGGCGCTGATTATTTATGGAATCATTATGTTTTTAATGAGTGCTGGAATTGTTGACTATTATTGGTCAGGAATTCTCATTATGGCTTGTATCAATGTTATTTTAGCAACAAGCTTGAATTTAGCGAGTGGTTATTTAGGACAGTTAACTTTAGGACATGCTGGATTTATGTCCGTAGGAGCTTATACATCTGCTTTATGTAGTTTATATCTTCATTTCCCATTTTTATTAAGCTTATTGATTGGTGCTATTGCTGCTTGCCTGATTGGCGTTGTTATTGGTATACCAACATTAAGATTAAAAGGTGATTATCTTTGTATCATTACTTTAGCATTTAATGAAATCATACGTGTTATTATGCTTAATTTAAGTATTACAAATGGTGCCAAAGGATTGATGGGATTTCAAGCAATGAATATTGATTTTTCTGTCTATTTTTTAAGTGCTGTGATTACAATCTATGTCATTTACTGTATTGTTAAATCACGTCATGGGCGTGCCATTATTTCTATTTGTGAAGATGAAACAGCCAGTGAGTTGTCTGGTATTCCTACATCATATTATAAGATCTTAGCTTTTGCTATTTCAGCTTTCTTTGCAGGGATTGCAGGAGGATTATATGCTCAATATATGGGAATGCTGGTTCCTTCTACATTTGATTATAATAAATCAGTAGAAATTTTAGTTATGGTTGTATTAGGTGGATTAGGAAATTTAAAAGGTTCTATTATAGCAGCTATTATCATGACGATATTGCCAGAGTATTTAAGAGCATTTGCAGATTATCGTATGTTACTTTATGCAATTGTTTTAATTGCTGCAATGATTATCAAAGAAAAAAATTTAGTGCCTCGTATTAAAGCTAAATTTTTTAAGAATAAGACAGTGGAGGTGGATGACTGATGAGTTTGTTAAAAGCAGAGGGATTAGGAATCCAATTTGGTGGTTTAAAAGCTGTTGATGAGTTTAATTTTGAAATGGATAAAGACCAATTATATGGTTTGATTGGACCAAATGGAGCTGGAAAAACAACTGTATTTAATTTGTTGACAGGTGTTTATAAACCAACGAGTGGACAAATACTTTTTGATGGGAAGTCACTTTTAAAGATGACACCTACGCAAATCACACAATTAGGGATTGCAAGAACATTTCAAAATATTCGATTGTTCAAAAAGATGAGTGTTATTGATAATGTTAAGGTTGGATTGCATCATTCTCAAAATTATTCATTATTATCATCTATTCTTCATCTTCCAAGTTATTTTAAAGGTGAAGAGGCTATACAGGAAATGGCAATGAGCTTACTTCGTGTTTTTGATCTAGAAAAGTATGCTAATGTCAAGGCTGGAAATTTACCATATGGAAAACAACGTAAACTCGAAATAGCAAGAGCACTTGCAACGGCACCTAAACTTCTTTTATTAGATGAACCTGCAGCTGGGATGAATCCTATTGAAACAGAAGAATTAATGGAAACGATAAAGATTGTAAGAGAAAAATTTTCTATTGCGATTTTATTGATTGAACATGATATGAAACTTGTTATGGGGATCTGTGAAAAAATTGCAGTCTTAAATTTTGGTACAGTCTTAGCGTTTGGAACTCCAGATGAAATTAAAAATAATCCTGATGTGGTTGCAGCATATTTAGGAAATGAAGAATAGGGGGATGACCATGTTAAAAGTTGATCATTTAAATGTTTATTATGGTGTGATTCATGCTATTAAAAATGTAAGTTTTGAAGTGAATCAAGGTGAGATTGTGGCTTTGATTGGAGCTAATGGGGCTGGAAAGACATCTATCATGCATGCTATTAGTGGATTGGTAAAACCTAAAAGTGGTACGATATCTTTTATGGGGGATGAGATTACAAAACTTCCTGCACATAAAATTATTGCCAAAAATTTAGCTCAAGTTCCTGAGGGTAGACGTATTTTTGCTCAATTAACGGTTCAAGATAATTTGGAAATGGGTGCTTATTTACGTACGGATAATAAAATAGGACAAGATTTAGAAAAGGTTTATCAAAGATTTCCACGTTTAAAGGAACGTAGAAATCAATTGGCTGGTACATTATCAGGTGGAGAACAGCAGATGTTAGCAATGGGGCGTGCATTAATGTCAAAGCCAACGCTATTATTGTTAGATGAACCATCAATGGGGTTATCACCTATTTTGGTTAATGAAATTTTTGACATTATTAAAAGTATTAATAAAGATGGAGTAACGGTGTTATTAGTTGAACAAAATGCAAATAAAGCACTTTCAATTGCTGATCGTGCTTATGTCCTTGAAACTGGAAATGTGATTGTGTCAGGGAAAGCCAATGAAGTGGCAAATAATCCAAAGGTAAGAGAAGCTTATCTTGGTTAAAGAAGATTGGAATGATCTTCTTTTTTAATGAATTTTAATACCCTTTTTTTGAGAGGGAAAAAGGCGTTCACCATAGGCTTTTAAAATAAAAGAAATATATATCAGACTGCAAAGATAACAGGCATCATGTGATAGGGATAATGAAGTGATGAAAGGATGTATATGATAAAGAAATACACCACTTAAAACACACCATAATAAAAAGTATGATAAACATATCCTTCCTTGATAATGCAAGTGATGATGTGAATAATCCCAACAACGTGTATGAAAACATTTTTCGATATAATAACTGCTTACAAGTTCTAAAAGTGTCATCAAGATACCACCTATAAGACAAGTAAAAACAACGGGTAAAGTTATCAAAACAGGCTGACAAAGAATGAGGATACAGGCACCAAAACCATATAAGGGAATATATGGACCTTTCAATAATCCAGAGGAACACCATTTTTTTTGAAATAATGAAACATAAAATGACTCAAGCCAGTATCCTAAAAAACAATAAATTGAAAAATAGACAATAATCATAACATTCTCCTTTTTGTATTTTATTGTATGAAAAAAATGTCAAAATATGATTAAATATGGATAGATATGTTCATAATTTGTATGACAATAACTATAAATTCAAAAAAAGTTAATTTAAAAAATACTGATTATATCAATATAATTTTAATTTCTTAAGAATTTCTTAAGAAAGTTGTGGACTTTTTGTGAACGTTGTTTTATAATTCTAATTGGGTATATTATTGAAAGGAGGCAACGAATGGATAGTAATATTAAGACGAATTTATTAGAAATGATGCAAGAACATGTTTTAAAACGTAAAGCCATGTTCATTCCGATGTTATGTATTTCAACATTTGGTTTGGTTGGTTATGCAGCTGTTGATAAAGAAAAACCAGTAATCGAAGCTAATAAGATTGAAGTTCTTTATGGAACAAAGCTGGATAAGACGATGTTCGCTATTTCTGATAATCGTGATTCCCTAGACGCTATGGATGTAAAGATTGATGATACATCATATGATGCATATCAATTAGGTATATATAACGTCGAAGTAACTGCAACCGATATGTTCTCAAATTTAAGTACAAAGGTTGTTCAAGTAGAAGTTGTTGATAAAACAGCTCCTGAATTGAAGCCAGTAGGTGGAAGTCAAGGTTATGTTATTAATGTGGAAGCGAATGGAAGTAAAGATGTGGCACAATATGTCAATGCTTCAGACAATGTTGATGGTGATGTCACACCATTCATTGAAACAAATAAGAAACTTGATACTTCAAAATTAGGATCACAAATGATTGAATTGAGTGTTTCTGATAATGCCGGAAATACAACACAACAAACATTTGAATTCTATGTTTCAGATACAACTGCACCTACGATTAGTTACAAGAAGGGATCTACAGTTACAGTAGACTATGGTTCTCAGTTTGACTATTCAGATTATGTCAAAGTTTCAGATAACTTTGATAAGACTGTTAAATCTATTGATGTAGATGGAACAGTAAATACGAAAAAGGATGGTAAAACAACTTTAAAAATTACTGCTAAAGATTCTTCTGGAAATATGAGTGAAAAATCATTAACAGTAAATGTTGGTGACTTAAGTGCACCGAAGATTAGTTTATCTAAATCTTCAGTTCAAATTACCAAAGGTAAGAGCTTTAGTGCTAAAAAATATCTAGAGAGTGCAACTGACAACAAAGATGGAAATCTGACTTCTAAAGTCAAAATCAGTAGTTCTGTTAACACGAAAAAAGCTGGTAAGTATACAGTCACATACAGTGTATCAGATAAAGCTGGAAATTCTACTTCTAAATCTTTGAAAGTCACAGTTGTCAATCCAGATGATATTGCTCCTAATCAAGGAATGGTAGCTACTGCAAAATCACGATTAGGATGCCCATACAAATGGGGTGCGACTGGACCAAGTTCATTCGACTGTTCAGGATTTACTCAATGGGTATATCGCAAGAACGGTAAGAGTATCCCACGTACATCTGGTGCACAAAAGAGTGGAGGAAGAACAATTTCTCTATCTAAAGTAAAACCAGGTGATATTGTTTGGCGTCCAGGTCACGTAGGAATCTACGTAGGTGGTGGTAGAGTTATTCACTCTCCACATAGTGGAGCTGTTGTCAGCTACACAAGTCTAAGTGGATTTACTTGTGGTGTAAGATATTAATGATCAAAAACTGTAATGAATGATTTCATTACAGTTTTTATTTTGGTATAATGAAAGAAATTGAGGTGATAGAAATGTATATTGGAAGTCAGGCTTTGATGAAAAGATATGATGCCTGTTTATTAGAACAGGGATATACTATTGAAGAACTGGTGGATAAAGCAAGTAATTGTTTATATAAGCATATGTCAGGACGTTCTTTTGCAATTGTCTGTGGACCAGGCAATAATGGGGCGGATGGTTTATCTCTTGCTATCAAGCTCTTTCAACAAAAAAAAGAAGTTCATGTTTTTATCTTTGATAATGGCGAACATCTTTCTCAGGCTAATTTATATTATCTACAACAATGTTATGATTTATCTATCCCTGTTTCTTTATTTCAACAGGATAATTTAGATGAACTGATCAAATGTATGGACTCATATGAAACCATTGTGGATGCAATTTTTGGGTTTGGTTTAAACAGTTGTCCAAGAGGGATTTATCAAAGTGTCATTGAAGGAATGAATCAGTTGTATGATCATGAAGTGATTGCTGTGGATATTCCAACAGGGTTACAATGTAATACAGGGAAGCCTTATCAAAGTGTTGTTTATGCAACGAAGACAATAACTTTGAGTGCGATAAAAAATGGTTTTTTGAATCCCGATAGTCGCTTTTTTACGGGAGAAGTCATTGTTGAAATGCTTGATGCAAGAGATGTTGGAGAGGCAGCTGGTTTGTATCAAATGGGCAATGCAAAGATGATCATTCCATTGTTGAAAGAAAGAGTCTTTGATGGTTATAAAGGAACATATGGATATACTTGTCTGATTACAGGATGTCAGGAATATAAAGGTGCGGCTTTACTAAGTGCTAAAAGTTGTGTCTATAGTGGAAGTGGGATTACGACTGTTATGAGCGATGAAAGTGTCATTAATGTTTTGACACAGTTTTGTCCAGAGGCAACAGCTGTTTTAAGACCACCTGTTTTACAAAAAGATGATTTTGTGAAATATGATGCTTTATTGATTGGATGTGGCTTAGGACAAAGCTTAGATAGCTATCGTTATGTTATTGACTTATTGGAAAAAACACATCAGCCACTGGTTATTGATGGGGATGCTTTAACAATTTTATCGGCTCATGTTGATTTATTAAAAAATCAAAAGCGTGATATTATCTTAACGCCCCATTTAGGGGAATTTCAGCGTTTATGTCCTTTTCAAGAAGACGATGATATGCTGGAAATAGCACAAAATTTTGCGAAAACATATCATGTGACATTGGTTTTAAAAGGACCATATACAATGGTCACAAACGGATATGAATCATATCGTGTTATGGCAGGTCATAAAGCTATGGCAACAGGGGGTATGGGAGATGTTTTAGCAGGTATCATTACAAGTTTTTTAGGACAAGGTTATCAAGCCATACAGGCAGCTTTATTAGGTGTTTTCATACATGGGTATACTGGTGAGCAATTAGCCAAAAAAGCTTATACAGTGCTGCCATCACGCCTCGTTGAACACTTACCAGAAGTGATGGATGAGATGATAAAAAGTAACCCGAAGGTTACTTTAGAGAAATCAGTGTAATATGACGATGAGGACTTTTATCTCGACGATAGGAGAAAAAGAGGTCCTCATTTTCTATTGTACAATAAGGAGAAACTGTAATATGACTTTTTGGAACGTGTAATTCTAATAATTGTTGTTGAATTAATCCTTTACTATCTAAAAGATAAGCTCCATCTTCTTTTTGAATATAAAAGCGACTTGTATCAAAAGACATTTTCTTGACTAAATCAATAATATCATCTTTGGCTTCAAAATGACGTTGTTCAATGGAAGGACCAATATAAGCATAAATATGTTGTGGCTGACATCCTTCATTTTCAATTAAATGCTGTGTTACTTTTTTAACGATTTCACCTACTGTTCCTTTCCATCCTGAATGAATGGCAGCCACAATTTTTTGATCTCGACAATACAATAAAACAGGACAACAATCAGCATGAAAAGTCCATAACCATAAATGACGATCTCTTGTATACATCGCATCATAACCAATCAAAGCATCATCACGACTCCACATTCCTCTACCACCATCACTATGATGGACTTCAATAAAACGTGTAGTGTGTTGTTGTAAAGTGGCGACCATTTGAGAAAGATCGCTATGAAGTGTTTTGGCTAAGCGTTGACGATTTTCTAAAACTTGCTGATCATCAATGCCATTAAAACTCATGTTCATGATGCGTCCATGATCTTCACGACAAGTTGTATAAGCTTCTATTTCATTAAAACAATTCCATTCTATTAATTTCATAATGACTCCTTTCAAAAGCCCTGCCTTTTTTGATGTTTTGACATACATTAAATAATGAAGGAGGGATGAATAATGTTTCAACAATCTTGTGGTTGCCAAAACATGAACTCATGTTCATGTCAGGCTCAACAAATGAATAATGGATATATGAATGGTTGTCCACGACCACAACCTTTAGTAGCTCCTAAAAAAGTTTGTGTAACAAATCAAATTACACCTGTTCCGCAACCTGTGATTTGTCCTATTGAATGTCGTCGTGTTAACCATTGTATGTATTACCCAGTCTTTTATCCTGCTTATGAACAAACATTTGTCAATGCTTCTATGAATTCACCTTATGGATATCGTTAAAAAGACTTTCATCAGGATCAATGTAAATGGTTGAATAATGAGATAATATCACCTGACCAGGTTTACCACCTTGTGGCTTTTTCAATGTTTTGACTAATGTATAATTTACAGGTACGGACGAACTGTGCTTTCCTTTAGAAAAATAGGCGGCTAATTGACTGGCAAGACGAATGGTATATTCATCTAAATTCTGACTATGCACAACAACATGGCTTCCAGGCATGTCTTTGACATGAAACCACATATCATTTTTGGCAGCCATCTTAAAGGTAAGGTAATCATTTTGCAGATTATTCTTACCTACATAAATAGGAATCTGATCTTTAGTTATATAGGTTTCTATATGAAGTTTTTGAGGTCTATGCACCTGTTTTGTTTTTTTCTTTTTGAGATAACCTAAATTCTCTAATTCTTCTTTAATCTCTAAAGCATCATAATAAGAAGCATTATCCATCATTGTGATTAGAGTATCAAAATAATGAATTTCATTTTCTGTAATTTGAATTTGTTCTTGAAGATGGGATAATGCTTTTTTTGCTTTTTGATATTTAGCGTAATATTTATTGGCATTTGTTTTTCCATCATATCTTTCATCTAATGGAATCGTCATCATTGTACCATCATAATAATTTTCTACAGTCACTTCTTTTTGTCCCTTTTTTAATAAATGTAAATTAGCAAACAACAAATCTCCTTTAATACGTAAATCATCACTATTTTGGGATTCAAATAATGTCTGTTGTAGTTTGTTTAATTTATGAACATTTCTTTGATATTCATTTTGAATGAATTTAGCTAAATCCGATGTTTGTTGTTTAATACGATCTTTTTCATCAATTAAATCATAATGTTGATCTAAGCCATCAAAAAGTGGATAAGTCGTATACTCCTGATGTAAATGTGTAAGAGGAATAACATGGAAATATTCCTTATCTTCTTTTTTATGAATATACAATGTTGTGGAATGATGGAGTAACGTGATAATATCATGGAATGCTTCTCCATGATCCATGCGATATAAAACTTCTTTAGATAATTCTGGAGAGAATCCCTGATATGTTTTGGTTAAATTATCTGTTTCTATCCAATCTGTTGTATAAGGGTTGTATTTTTCAATTAAAGGTGGTTTTTGATATATTGCACCGGGTTGTAAAATACGAGCACTCATAGAAGGGGAAACACGTTTTAAACAATCAATAATTTTATTGTTGTGATATGTTAAAATAGCATTTGAGTGTTTTCCCATGATCTCTAAATAAATGTGATATTTTACTGTATCCTTTAATTCATTGACACCAATTATTTCAATATCAACAATACGATCTAGCTGCATTTGTGTTATTTTTTCAATATATGCCCCTTCCAGATGCTTTCTTAATAACATCGTTAAAGCATTAGGAGATGCAGGAGTTGGATAACTTAACTGTGTTAATTGCATTCTCGCATAAACAGGATGTATTGAAATGAGTAATTTGTAATTTTCTCTTTGAGCACGAATATGAAACAAAAGTTCATATTGTGAAATTTGATATATTTTATTAATTCTTCCTCGTGTGATTTGATTTTGTAGCTGTTCTACAACACGAGATAACATAATTCCGTCATAAGCCATTTTTCATCACCGTTAAATAGTATAACATATTTCAAAAAGAATTGACATTAAAGTTACATTCATGTAGTATTGTTTCAAAGGTGGTGGAGAGATTGAAGAAGGGACTTTTAATTATTTTAAGTGGACCAAGTGGTGTAGGGAAAGGAACAGTTCGTCAAGAGCTTTTTAAAGATGAAAGTTTGAATTTGGCTTATTCTATTTCTATGACAACAAGAAAACCTCGTCCAACTGAAAAAGAAGGTGTTGATTATTTCTTTGTCAGTGAAGCAGAATTTAAGGATAAAATTGAAAAAGGTGAATTGTTGGAGTATGCCCAGTTTGTAGGTAATTATTATGGAACACCTCAATTTTATGTTGAAAAGTTATTAAGTGAAGGTAAGAATGTTGTATTGGAAATTGAAGTTCAAGGGGCTTTGCAGGTCATGGCTAAATGTCCTCATGCATTAACGATTTTTTTAGTACCCCCATCAATGGAAGAACTGGAACGTCGTATTCGTGGTCGTCGTACAGAAGAAGAAAGTATTGTACAGGAACGACTTGCTAAAGCAAGAAAAGAAATAGCAACACAAAATGAATATAAATATGTTGTAGAAAATGATGATGTTGTTGCAGCTAAGAAAAAGATTGCTCAAATCATCCAAGACAATCTGTAAGCACCTTAGGGTGTTTTTTTAGGAACTAAGGTTATGAGATGGAAAATGAGTTATTTATGGATAGGCATATGGCTTATCTTTTTGATTGTTGGTATGCAGACATCATGGTTTGATGCTTTAAGCAACAAAGGTTTTCAAATCATTCATCATGAATATTATCGTTTGATAACAGGGTTATTTTTACATGTGAATCTTTTACATTTTGCTGTGAATGCTCTAGCGATTTCATATCTTGATATCTATATTGACCAGCGTATAAAAGCAGGAACTTTATTTTTATATCTTTGCTTGGAGGGACAATTGCTCACATTATTTTTAGTTTGATTTATCCAGAAAGTATCAGTGTTGGAGGGTCACCTGTTATCTTTAGTTTGTTAGGGTTCATTTTGATAATGCGTTCTATTTTACCAAAATTTCATTTTCGTTCTCTTTATGGAAAATGGATTATTGTTTATGTGATATTTGCTCAAATTCCTTTCTTTTCAAGCAATATATCAACATTTGTTATTCATTTCATTAGTTTTATTATTGGAATGCTTCTGGCATATCTTTATCGTCAATTCAAAGGAGTAAAGTTATGAAAAAAAGTGGTTGTTGTCCAAAATGCGGTCATCATGATATACTTTATGTTCCCGCAAAAGGTATTTACAGGCGTAATGCTTATCAAGATATTATTGTTGATTATCATAAGCTTAAAGTTGAACAATATATTTGTAAAACATGTGGTTATGTAGAATCATATATCTGTGAAGATCATCTCAAAAAGATGGAGGAATTATAGAAATGGATATATGGGAAAAGTTATATCAAAAAGCTAAAGAACAATATCATCCTCAAGAGGTTTCACCTTTTATTTACGCTCATCATGTCGTTTGTGCATTAGAAAGTGAAAATGGTGAGATTTATACCGGCTTTTGTATAGAAAGTTGTGCCGGTGTGATGGATTTATGTGCTGAAAGAGTTGCGGCGTTAAATATGTATATTCAAAGTCAACAGACTGTTGTCAAAAGAATGATAGCCTTTCGTGATCAGCCTCCTTTTGGTAAAGGGAGTGGAATGCCATGTGGAGCTTGTCGTGAGTTTTTTATGCAGCTTAATGAAAAGAATCAAGACATGGAAATTATGGTGGATTATCAAACACGTGAAATTGTCACATTAAAAGAACTTTTACCTTTATGGTGGGGTGAAGAACGTTATCAAGAACAGAAGTCATAAAGCAGACATTTGTCTGTTTTTTTATTGAAATCACAAGGAACTCTTTTAAAAAGGAATGTATTTATGGTAGAATAATGCAATAGGTGGTGAGTCTATGTATATTGTAAAAGTATTGGTTGAACATCCTGTTCATTCTTTAGATACGACATTTGATTATTTGAGTCATGAACCATTGTTAAAAGGTATTCGTGTATGGATTCGTTTTGGTTATCAAAAAATCATAGGGTATGTTGAAAGTATCGAGGAAACAGTGCTTTCTCAAGAGGAACTTGAAAAACAGGTAGGGTTTCATTATCAGTATATCATAGATGTTATTGATGAAGAACCGTTATTAAATGAAGAACTTCAAGATTTAGCCAATCAGCTTTCTCGTATGACCTTATCACCACGTATTTCATGTTTGCAGGCGATGTTGCCTACTCAATTAAAACCGGCATCACATCAAGCTGTTGGAATGAAGACACAGTTATGTGTTGAAGTTATAATGGATCAATCAGCAAAAACAGTAAAACAGCAGGAATGTCTTTCTTTTTTAAAGAAACATCCTGACATTCCTTTAAAAGAGGTTCCCTATAGTCGTGCTTTATTAAAGAATTTAGAAAAACAGGGTTGTATACAAATCATTGAAAAAGAAGTTTATCGTCAACCTTTTTCTATGACACATCAGGCTAAACATATTCAATTGACTGTTCAACAACAAAAAGTTGTTGATGGTATTCTTTCTCATCAAGGAAAGGTAGCTTTATTACATGGTGTGACGGGTTCTGGAAAGACAGAGGTTTATTTAACACTGGCGGCACATTATTTAAAAAATAATCAAGCAGTGATGATGCTCGTTCCAGAAATTTCTTTAACACCGATGATGGTCGAAGTTTTTCGAGAACGTTTTGGAGATCAGGTGGCGATATTGCATTCACGTCTTTCTCAGGGAGAAAAATATGATGAGTATCGTCGCATTAAACGTCAGGAAGTCAAGATTGTTGTAGGAGCAAGATCGGCTGTTTTTGCGCCATTAGAAAATATTGGTATTATTATCTTGGATGAAGAACATGATCCAAGTTACAAACAGGAAAGTAAACCACGTTATTTAACCTCCCAGATAGCGAAAATAAGAGCCAAAACACATCATGCCAGTGTCGTACTGGGAAGTGCGACACCTTCATTAGAAAGCTATGCCAGAGCTTTAAAAGGAATTTATGATTTATATGAATTACCTGATCGTATTAATCAAAAACCTTTACCCCATGTTGAAATTGTGGATATGATTCAACAGACACGTCAACACAATTATTCTTTGTTTTCTATTCCAATGAAACAAAGTATTCAAACAACCATTGATAAAGGAGAACAAGTGATTCTTTTATTAAATAAAAGAGGTTATGCTACATATGTACAATGTCAAGATTGTGGTGAAGTTTTGAAATGTCCTCATTGCGATGTTACATTAACTGATCATCGTAGTGAACATAAATTAAAATGTCATTATTGTGAATACATGATAGATTATCCTCGTGTATGTCCTCATTGTGGATCAACTCATTTTAAAAGTATAGGATATGGAACGCAAAAGATTGAAGAAGAAATAGAAAAGTTATTTCATGGAGCGAAAGTTTTACGTTATGATGTAGATACAACTCGTCAAAAAAATGGACATTTGAAATTATTGGAAAAATTTAGAAATAAGGAAGCCAATATTTTGTTAGGCACTCAAATGATTGCGAAAGGATTAGACTTTGAAGATGTGACATTTGTTGGTGTTTTGAATGCAGATTTGAGTTTAAATGTTCCAGATTTTCGTGCCAGTGAACGTACTTTTCAACTGTTATGTCAAGTATCTGGACGTAGTGGGCGTGGACAGAAACAGGGACATGTGATTATTCAAACTTATAATCCTGATCATTATGCGATCACTTGTGCAGCGAAGCATGACTATGTGTCTTTTTTTCATCAAGAAATGAAATATCGTCAAGTAGCTAAATATCCACCATATTGTCATATGGTCAGTATATTGATTCAATCTAAACAAGAAAAGTGGATTCATCAAGTGGCTATGGATGTGAAAAATTATTTACAGACGCATAGTCATCAAACCATCATATTGGGTCCCGCTAAAAGTACAATTTATAAAATGCAGGATATTTATCGTGAACGTATTTTAGTGAAGTTTTTAAACTCAAAAGATATCTATGAAGCATTAAATAATATCAATGATTATTATAATAAACAACAAAAAGGAAAGGTGAGAATTGTCTGTGATTTTAATCCGTATTCACAGATATAATTATGGAAAGACAATTAGCATTAGAAATACTATTGAAATTCAAACAGGAACAAAGTTATCTGAATTTAACGATTAATCATTATTTTCAACGTTATTCATTGACTAGACAACAAAAAGATTTGATTACACGTATTGTTTATGGAACAGTTCAAAATATGTTGTTGTTGGAATATATCTTAAAGCCTCATTTACATATGCGTGTAAAAGCATTTGAAAAGATGCTTTTATTGATGAGTCTTTATCAACATGAAATGATGGATGCTATTCCAGATTATGCTATTATCAATGAAGCTGTAGAATTGGCTAAAAAGAAAAAGGGGATGAAAACAGCACGTTTTATTCATGGTGTTTTACAAAATGTGTTTCAATCTTCCTATCAGCTTGATGATTTACCACCATTAGAAAGACTATCTATAGAAACAAGTCATCCTTTATGGCTTGTTAAAATGTTGAATAAACAATATGGTGATAAAGAAACAAAGCGTATCTGCCATGCTTTTTTAGAAGTTCCTCGCCACTGTGCCAGAGTGAATACCCTTTTGATTTCACGTGAGGAATTGTTGAAAGATAATCATTGGCAAAAAGCTGACTTATCACCAGATGGTCTTTATTATACAGGACATCATATTGCCTCCAGCGAGGCTTTTCAAAAAGGTTATGTCACAGTTCAAGATGAATCCAGTCAGCTTGTGGCACGATTATTGAATCCTTCAAAACAAGATTATGTTTTGGATATGTGCTGTGCACCGGGCAGTAAAACAACGCATTTAGCGATGTTAATGAACAATCAGGGATGTATTGAAGCATATGATTTATATGAACATAAAATTCATCTGGTAGAAAAGCAGTTGACACGTTTACATGTTCAAAATGTGAAAACACATGTGGGAGATTCAACCACTTTAATGCAGGTGTATCCTCAAGAAACATTTGACAAGATTTTATGTGATGCACCATGCAGTGGTTTAGGCGTTTTAGCAAGAAAACCAGAAATCAAGTATCATGACAGTTCATCTATGGATGAAATTATGGTGATTCAAGAAAAATTGTTAGAAAATGCATATTTTTTATTGAAAAAAGGTGGTAATATTGTATATAGTACCTGTACAATCAATAAAAAAGAAAATGAAAAACAAATAGAAAAATTCATAACGAAGTATCCTGATATGAAAAAAAGAAAAGAAGTGACCATTTTACCATATCAGTATCATAGTGATGGTTTTTATATGTGTCTATTAGAAAAGGAATGAAAATATGAAATTAATTTATGATTATACCCAAGACCAAATGATTGAAGAATTTTTAGAACTTGGAGAAAAGAAATTTAGAGCGACACAAGTCTTTGAATGGTTATATCGTCAAAATGTGCAATCATTTGAACAAATGAATAATCTATCATTAAGTTTAAGAGAAAAACTCTCTTTAACTTATCGTATAGGACCTTTAAAGATAGAAGAAAAACAGGTTTCACAGGATGGAACTATTAAATATCTTTTGCAATTATCTGATGGTGGTTTTATTGAAACAGTATTAATGGTTCATGATTATGGCAGAAGCCTTTGTGTGACAAGCCAATTAGGATGTAATATGGGGTGTCGTTTTTGTGCCAGTGGTTTATTGAAGAAACAAAGAAATTTAACAGCTGGTGAGATGGTTAACCAAGTTTTAACGATCATGAATGATACTCAAGAAAGAATCAGTCATGTTGTGGTGATGGGGACAGGAGAGCCTTTTGATAATTATGATGCGGTGATGGACTTTGTACGTATTATCAATCATCCTAAAGGTTTAGCAATCGGAGCTAGACATATCACCATTTCTACATGTGGTTTATGTGATGCGATTGAACGTTATAGTCATGAAGGTATTCAAACCAATCTGGCTATTTCTTTACATGCACCAAATGATGAATTAAGAAATCAGCTGATGCCTATTAATAAACGTTATCCAATGGATGTTTTAAGACAATCTATCATTGATTATATTCAAAAGACGAATCGTCGTGTGACTTTTGAATATATTCTTTTAAGAGGGGTTAATGATGAATTGAAACATGCCAGACAACTGGCACATTATATTAAAGGGCTTAATGCTTATGTTAATTTAATTCCTTATAATGCGGTGGATGAGCATGGTTATCAGCAATCATTACCTCAGGATGTAGAAGCTTTTAAAAGTGAACTGTTACGATTAAAAATCAATGTGACATTGCGTAAAGAACATGGACGAGATATAGATGGGGCATGTGGACAGTTACGTGCCATGAAAGTAGGTGAACAATCATGCAAATCATAGTGAAAAGTGATATAGGACGTGTGAGAAAAGTGAATCAGGATGATGTTCGTTTTTATCAGAAAAATGAAAATGAATGTCTGGTAGTTCTTTGCGATGGCATGGGTGGACATAATGCTGGAGAAATTGCTTCAAAGATGGTTTGTGATGATATTATTGAAAATTATCAAAATCAAGGGACTTTAAAAGATGAAAAAAGCATTCATGATTGGATGCTTTCAGCAATTTTACATGCACATCAAATAGTGGAAGATAAAAGTCATGAAGCCCAAGAATATGAAGGTATGGGAACAACGATTGCTCTTGTTTTATATGTGGATCATCAAGTTTATATTTCTCATGTTGGAGATTCCCGTGTTTATTATGTCTGTGATGAATTAAAACAGTTGACAAAAGATGATACTTTGGTGAATGTTCTGGTTGATTCGGGAACAATTTCTCAAGCAGAAGCAAAAATTCATCCGCAAAAGAATATCTTATTACAGGCTGTAGGAGTCAGTGATGCTTTGAATCCTTCTTTTATCCAGACACAGCTTGATGATGGTATGATATTGGTTTGTTCTGATGGTTTATATAATTCTTTGAGTGATGAACAAATCTTAAATATATTACATTCATCCAAAGATATGGATGAAAGAGCGTGTCAATTGATTGATACAGCCAATACATATGGTGGACAAGACAATATCAGTTTTGCACTTATTATCACAAAAGGAGTTGTTGATTTATGAGTTTAGTCAATAAGACAATAGCTGGACGTTATCAATTAAAAAGACTCATTGGACAGGGTGGTATGGCGGATGTCTATGAAGCTGAAGACTTGATTTTGGGGCGAACAGTCGCTGTCAAAATCATGCGTTCTTCATTAACGGGAGATCCTGTTTATGTGACACGTTTTCATCGTGAAGCCAGTGCTGCAGCTGCTTTGTCACATAAAAACATTGTGGAAATATATGATGTCGGTGATGAAAAAGATGACTATTATATTGTCATGGAATATGTACCGGGACAGACATTAAAAGAATTGATTCATAAACGTGGAGCATTGCATTATGTAGAAGCTGTTGATATTATGAAACAAGTTGTCAGTGCAACAGCCAAAGCACATGCGATTGGGATTATTCATCGTGATTTGAAACCACAGAATATTATGGTTACAGATAGTGGTGTTGTAAAAATTGGTGATTTTGGAATTGCTTCTATTCAGTCATTATCACAGGTAACACAGACTGATACCATTATGGGTTCGTTGCATTATCTGGCTCCAGAAATTGCAAGAGGAGAAAAGGCAACAGCTCAAAGTGATATTTATGCTTTAGGTATTGTTTTTTATGAATTGTTAAGAGGGGAAGTTCCTTTTAATGGTGAATCACCTGTCAATATTGCTTTAAAGCATATGCGTGATGAAATTCCTTCTGTTCGTGCTTTTAATCCGTCAATACCTCAATCTGTTGAAAATATCATCATGAAAGCTACAGCAAAAAATATAAAAGATCGTTATTTGAGTGCTTCAGATATGTTGGATGATTTAAATCATTGTCTTGAAGCTGAACATATGAATGATGAAAAAATAACTTTTGATTATCAGGAAGATGAAGATTTAGCGACTATTGTTGCTGATGATAAAGGCTTCTTTACACAAACACATACACATTTACCGATTGAGGAAGAAAAAGAGGAGAAACCATCTTCACGTTCACATAAGAAAATGGTGATGATTATAGGGGCCAGTGTGGTTGCTGTTTTGGTTATTTTGATGGCTCTTTACTTCTTTGTGATGAAACCATCTCAATCATTTGAAATGCCTGATGTGTTGAATTTAAATAAAGATGAAGCTGTGACTTTGTTGGAAGAAAAAGATTTGAAAGTATCAGACAATATTACTTATGAATTGAGTGATGATGTTGAAGAAGGAAAGGTTATTTCCAGTGATCCTGTCGCAAGAACACAGGTTAAAAAAGGAGATGAAGTCAGTCTTGTTGTATCATCAGGACAATATATTGTCATAGAAAATTATGTTGGAAAAGACTATGATAGTGTTGCTTCACAACTAGAGGATTTAGGCTTTGATGTAAAAAAAGAAGAAAAGATTGATGAGAAGTCCAAAGGAACAATTTTGGAACAATCATTAGAAGTTGGTAAAAAAATAGATCCTAACAGTGATGATAAATCTATTACTTTGACTGTATCTCAAGGATATAGTGCGGTTGTTCCTAATGTTTATGGTCAAGATATTCAAAAAGCCAAAAGTATTTTAGAAGAAGCAGGATTTGTTGTGGAATTAAATGTTTTAGATCCGCCAACTTCTGTTGAAGAAATAAAAACAATGAAAATCAATGTTGTTGAAAAACAATCTTTAGATGCTTTTACAACAGTTTATAAAAAAGGAGAAAAAATTACATTGGATTATTATAATACCAAACCAGAGATTCCTGAAACACCAGCTGAAAACACGCCAACAACACCAGAAACCAATACTCCTGCCACTTCACAACCAAGTGAGAATCAAACCATAACAAATCAGTGAGGTTGAATGATGCAAAAAGGACAAATCATTAAGGCACTTGCTGGATTCTATTATGTACAATCTCAAGGACAGATTTATCAATGTAAGGCACGTGGGAAGTTTAGAAAGGATGCTTTAAAACCATTAGTTGGTGATTATTGTGAGTTTTCTATTGAAAATGAGGTTGAAGGATATATTTTAAAATTATTGCCACGACACAATAGTTTGATTAGACCGCCTATCAGTAATGTAGATCAGGCTTTACTTGTTTTTTCAGCCAAAGAACCTGATATGAATCTTTTGTTGCTGGATCGCTTTTTGATCTTGATTGAGCATTTGCATATTCATCCTGTCATTTGTATTTCAAAGATGGATTTGGCTGATGAAAAACATATTCATGAATTATTGAAACCTTATGAAGATGCTGGATATCAAGTCATTTATGTGAGTTCAAAACAGGAACAGGGTATTGAAATAGTGAAAAAGATTTTTAAAGATCGCATAACAGTTGTTACAGGGCAAAGTGGTGTTGGAAAATCTAGTTTATTGAATGCTTTGGATATTCATTTACAGATTGATACCAATGAAATTTCTAAAGCATTGGGACGTGGTAAACATACGACAAGACATGTAGAACTGATTTCTATGTATGGTGGTTATGTGGCTGATACACCGGGATTTTCATCATTGGAATTACAAATTGATCCAGTTGATCTGGCACATAGTTATCATGATTTTGAACAACTTTCTAAGCAATGTAAATTTAGAGGTTGTCTACATGAAAGTGAACCTCATTGTGCCATCAAAGAAGCTGTTGAAGCGGGGACAATTTCTTCACTTCGTTATGAACATTATTTAACATTTTTAAAAGAGAGTAAATTATTAAAGGAGAAAAAATATGGTTAAGGTTGCACCTTCGGTTTTATCAGCTGATTTTGCTGAATTAAAAAAAGATTTGGATTCCATCAAGAATTGTGGAGCTGATTGGATTCATTATGATGTCATGGATGGACATTTTGTTCCTAATATTTCTTTTGGTTATAGTATTTTAAATGATATTTCTCAAGTAACAGATTTGTATCTTGATGTTCATTTGATGATTGAAAATCCCATGAAATATGTAGATGAATTTATCAAAGCTCATGCTTCATCAATTACTGCTCATATAGAAGCATTTTCTAATGAACAAGATATTCGTGCTTTCATTCAACATGTTCATCATCATGGAGTCAATGTGGGATTAAGTATCAAACCAGCAACACCTGTTGATACATTGATACCTTATTTAGATGATTTGGATCTTGTTTTGGTTATGAGTGTTGAACCAGGTTTTGGTGGACAGAAATTTCAGGAACAGGCTATTTCAAAAATTGAACAGCTTGACCAGTTGCGTCAAGAGCGTTCTTATTTGATTGAAGTTGATGGTGGAATTAATGCCACAACAGGAATGTTATGTCGTCAAGCTGGTGTAGATGTTCTGGTTGCGGGAAGTTATGTTTTTCAAGCTGAAAATAGAAAGGAAGCTATTGAATCACTCAAATGAAAATAGGTATTTATGGAAGTATTGATGTAGGTCCTGTTCATGATCGCACTATTGATTATATTGCTGTGGATCGTGGCGTTGAACATCTTTATCATCAAGGGATTACACCGATTATCGCAATCGGTGATATGGATTCTCTTGATAATGAACAACTTTTAGATCAATTAAAGATTCAGCGTTATTCTTCTATTAAAGATGATACGGATACAGCTTTGGCTTTGCAGTATGCAATTGATCATGGTTATCATACGATTGACTTATATGGTGTAACACATCAAAGAATGGATCATTTTATGGCTGTTTTATGTTTATTAGAAAAATATCAGGAGTATGCGATAACAATCTATGATGAATGGAATAAAATCTATGTTTTAAAACCGGGACAGCATTATATTTTTAAGGAACATTATCATTATTTTTCATTATTTGCTTTTGATGAAAGTATTATCACTTTATCTCATTGTTATTATCCATTAAATCAATATCATTTAAAAAGAAATGATCCACTATGTGTTTCTAATCAAATGGATGGAGAATATGCTGTTATTGAAAATAGTCAAACAATACTTTGTATTCAATCACAATCATAAAAGGAGGGGTGAGTATGTATCAGATTGTCACAGATGGTTCATGTGATTTAGAACAATCACTTGTTGATCAATATCATTTAGAAGTCGTTCCATTTTATATAACGATTGATGGTGTTCATCATCAAAAAGAAAAAGAAGACATTAAAGTTCATGAGTTTTATCAATATATGGTTGATCACAAAGATGTGTTTCCAAAAACATCCATGCCTTCTATTGAAGACTATATACAGACATTTACGAAAATATTAGATCAACAAAAAGATATTATATGTATTTGTATTACAACAAAGTTTTCTGGTTCTTACAACAGTGCAATGAATGCTAAAATGATGCTGGAAGAACAATATCCTAATCAACGTATCACAATCATTGATGCGACTGTTAATACGGTATTACAGGGATTGCTAGTTATTGAAGCAGCTCAAATGCAAATGGCAGGATTGTCATATGACGAAGTTGTTCAAAAAATTGAAGATATTAAATCTTCAGGACGTATTTTCTTTACAGTAGGGAATTTTGAATATTTAATTCATGGTGGAAGAATTGGAAAAGTCGCTGGAGTTGCTGCTAAAACATTAGGCATTCGTCCTTTGATTGTTTTACATGATGGTGAAATTTTCGCTATGGGAGTGACACGTGGGAGAGAGAAATCAAAAAAGAAAGTTATTGAAAAAACAATTCAGTATTTTCAAGAACAGCATTTATCACCCCATGAATATCGCTTCTGTGTAGGTTATGGCTATGACCAAAAAGAAGGAGAAGATTTTAAGGACAAACTTCAGGAAAGTCTGATTCAAGCTTTTCCGGATTTTCATGAACCGATTATGATTCAACAAATTGGCGCAACCATTGGTGTTCATACAGGACCTTATCCTATTGGTGTAGGTATTTTAAAGAAATATGATCTTTAGGAATGATTCCTAAAGATTTTTTTATTCATATTTTAGCACTTTGGTGTTGTTATCGCAGTGTGGCTTTTGTCTAACTTCATAGAGTGCCGTAAGTGCCTATTTATGGGCGTTTCTCGGATTTTATGATTTTATCTTAACTCGTCAGAAATCGTCATTTTATAAAAAATTGGTGTCAAAATTGGTGTCAATCAGCAGAGAGATACCTTTTCTTGCCACAGTATATCAGTATCACAAATTGAAAAATTGAATATCGCAAGTAGATTATGGAACGCCGATATTGATGTTCCTTTTCTATTTCCAGCCGTTCAGAAATGGACGGCTTTTTCTATATCCAAACGAAAGGAGAATTTTAAAAGCTATGAAAAAGATATTGAAGCGATTAGCCACAGGCTTCCTTGCCTTTGCGACTATCGTTACCGCTTTGCCGACAACGGCAGTCCACGCTTCCGAGAAGCAATATTGGACAGAAAGTGCAGAGCGTGTCGGTATCGTTGAAAAAGTAATGAATGACGGTTCTATCGGTTCGACATTCAACGAGGGACACATGACCGTTGAGGGCGAGGACGCTTTCTGCGTGGACATTAACACCAACTTCCGCAACGGCTACAAGACCAGAGCCGACGCAAGCACACGCATGAGCTACGACCAGATTTCAGATGTTGCCCTATCAATCGAGTATGTTAATCAGTATGTGCAGAACCACAGCGGATTGAGCAGTCAGCATATCTACCTTTTGAAACAGTGTGTCGTATGGCAGAGATTGAGTGTTCATCTGGGCTGGCAATGCGATAACGTCAGAGCTTCCTATGATGAAATCCCAAAAGCTATACAGGACGAGGTGTACGCTGGGGCGAAAGCCTTTGCCAGCGAGAACAAGGGACGCTATGAATGTGGCGGTTATATCTACTCTGGCGAGGGACAGGACATTGGACAGTTCTGGGCGAAACTTGCCGTAGGAAATGCCACCCTTAAAAAGACTTCCAGTAATGCCAGCATTACCGACGGGAGCGGACTTTACTCTATCGCTGGTGCGACTTATGGTGTCTATTCTGATAAGGACTGTACGAAACAGCTTGCCACCCTTACGACTGATAACAGCGGAAATACTGATGTTGTGGAAGTAAAGGCTGGCACAGTCTACATCAAAGAGCTTTCTGCTCCTGCTGGCTATAAGGTGGACAGCACTGTCTATTCCTTAAATGTGGAAACTGGCAAGACAGCGACACTCAATGTATCAGATACGCCAAAGGTCACAGACACCTTGATTGAGCTTTTCAAGATTGACATGGAAACACAGAAAGACGCTCCACAGGGCGACGCTTCCCTAGAGGGTGCGGAGTTCACATGGAAATTCTATGCGGGACACTATACCGCCGACAATCTTCCTAGCGAGCCGACTAAGACATGGGTGACAAAGACAATCGCTGAAAAGGACAGCGACGGCACTATCCATTACGTTTCCCGCCTTTCTGATGAATACAAGGTATCTGGGGACAGCTTCTATACACAGGACGGAAAGAACGTGCTTCCTTTAGGAACGCTGACCGTTGAGGAAACAAAAGCTCCTAACGGCTATCTTCTTGACGGTGCGTATATGCAGGCAAACGGTAGCGAGGAACAGATTAAGGGAATGTACCTTACACAGATTACCGAGGACGGCGACATTGCCGTACTGTCTGGAAGCAATCAGTATCATGTATCAGACAAGGTTATCCGTGGCGGTGTGAAAATCCAGAAAAGAGATTTGGAAACCAGCGATACCAAAGGTCAAGGAAGTGCGACCTTGAAAGACGCTGAATTTGAAATCATTTCCCTTAATGACAACGCCGTACTTGTTGAGGGCAAGCTCTACAATAAAGGCGAAGTGGTAAAGACAACCCTTACCGACATTGAGGGCGTAGCTTCTACTTCTGCCGACCTGTTACCTTACGGGAAATACCGTATCGAGGAAAGCAAAGCACCAGAGGGCTATCTGACGGACGGTGCAGAACCGATTGAATTTGAAATCACAGAGGACGGAAAAATCGTTGACCTTACAGGGACAGACACATCAATCTACAATCAAGTGAAGCGTGGCGACCTAGAGGGGGTCAAGATTGGAGCTGGCACACACCAGCGTCTTGCGGGAGTTCCGTTTAGGATCACAAGCAAGACCACAGGTGAGAGCCATATTATCGTGACTGATGATAACGGGCAGTTCTCCACTTCTTCTGACTGGGCTTCCCATAAGCACAACACCAACGCAGGAAAGACCAGCGAGGACGGTATCTGGTTTGGAACAAGCGAGCCAGACGACAGCAAAGGTGCTTTGATTTACGATACCTATATCATTGAAGAATTACGCTGTGAGAGCAACAAAGGCTTTGAGCTTATCCCACCGTTTGAAATCGTGGTGTCCAGAAACAATGTGACCGTTGACTTAGGGACACTCACTGATGAATACGAGAAAGAAATCACTATCCATACCACAGCCACAGGCAAAAACGGAGAAAAGTCTATCGTGGCTGGCAAAGAGGTAACAATCGTTGACACGGTTACGCTTGACGGGCTGGAAAAAGGCACAAAATATCAGCTCAAAGGCTGGCAGATGTTGAAAGAGGAAAATGCCGAGCTTCTTATCGACGGTCAGCGTGTGGAAAGTGATTACACATTCACAGCCGACAGTGAGGAAATGAAGATTGAAATGGAATACACGTTCAATGCTTCTTCTCTGGGCGGTCAGAACCTTGTTACCTTTGAGGAACTTTACGACCTTTCCAATGAGGACGAGCCTGTAAAGGTGGCAGAACACAAGGACATTGACGACGAGGGACAGACGGTGCTTATCACGGAGCGTATCATCTCTATCCATACCACAGCGACCAGCGAGGACGGAAAGAAAGAGATTGAAGCAGGAAAAGACGTGACAATCATTGATACCGTTACTCTTGACGGCTTGGAAATCGGCACGAAGTATCAGCTCAAAGGCTGGCAGATGATTAAGGACGAAAACGCAGAGCTTATCATAGGTGGTGAACGTGTCGAGAATGATTATACCTTTACTGCCGACAGTGAAAGCATGGAAGTCCAGATTGCCTTTACATTCGACGCTTCCGAGCTTGGCGGGAAAGAGCTTGTAACCTTTGAGGAATTATACGATTTGAGCAATCCAGACGAGCCGACTAAGGTTACAGAGCATAAGGACATTGAGGACGACGGGCAGACTGTGACAATCACAGAAGTACCAGAAACGCCGGAAGAACCAAAAGAGCCGGGACAGCCGACCACACCAGATACACCGAGCAAGACAACAGACGCTCCAAAGACAGGCGATAACACAAACATTGCCTTATTCTTAGGGCTTCTTGTTCTTTCTGGTGCAGGCGTGGCAGGAACATATTTCTTCAAGCGTCGTAAACGCTCATAGGATAATCTTTCTATGATGATGAAGAAATCACGCTCCCCGCCGATACATGGAAACGGCGGAGCTTCCCTTTATTCTGGCTTGTCCGCCACCCACCTGTAAGCACACGGACAGTCAAGGGTGCTTTTAAGCATTTACCTGCCCTTGACGGTCTGGGGGCTTACGGGTATCACACCACCAGCCAGAATAAAAGCATTGACAATCAACAAATTTTATAGAAATGAGGTATGAAAACATGAAATTGAAATATATCGTGCCTGATATGGCACAGACTTTTGGAAACTTGGAGTTCGCAGGAGAAAATGAAGTGGAGCAACAGCGTGTCAATGGTCGCTTTGTTCCCGTGACGAGAAGCTATAACCTGTATTCCGATATTCAGAGAGCCGACGACATTATCGTGGTGCTTCCCGCAAAGGCTGGGGAAAAGCGTTTCAAGTATGAGCAGAAAGTCAAGCTCGTCAATCCTAAGATTACCGCCGAGGGAAAGAACGTGCGAGGTCGTGGCTACACCAACTATATCTTAACGGCTGATGATATGCTTCCAGCCGAGGAAAGCAAGTAAAGGGGGATAACAGATTATGAGATTAGCGAATGGAATTGTGTTAGATAAGGAAAAGACGTTTGGAGTGCTGAAATTCTCCGCATTAAGACATGAAGTGCGTGTAGAAAATGAGGACGGGACAACCAGCGAGGAAATCAAGCGTAGAACCTATGACTTGAAGTGCAGTCAGCAGGAACGCACGATACAGGTATCTATCCCAGCGGAAATCCCTGTCAAAGATTATCCGTACAATGCCGAGGTGGAGCTTATCAATCCTGTTGCCGATACGGTGGCAAACGCCAACTACCGAGGGGCAGATGTGGAATGGTACATCAAGGCAGACGACATTGTGCTGAAAAATAAAGGCGGTCAGCCTGCAAGCAATCCACAAAATCAACATTCAGTAAAAAAAGGATAATGAAGTCAATTCACTATCCTTTGTAAATTAGTATCGGTAGCCAGAATAAGGGTCATTAAAACGGCTCTGGGCTTTATATTTTGCTTCCATTTGGGTATATGCTGTATGGAATTTGGAGAGTAATTCACTATCTTTTTGAAGTTCTTCCACAGCCCACGGCTGTAACATAAACGGAAATACAGCATTGTTTAAATCTGATACAGCGTATTGGTTTGTAGTTTTAGTAATGATAAGGTTTTGCTCAAGCCAGTGTACAGCTCCGTCGTGTAGTGGCAATTCATCAGTATGGCTATCTTCTATATATAAACCGTAAACAATAGCTTTTTGATAATCATCTAATTTTTGCAGTCTTTCTTTTGCGGTTGCTTTGAATTTCTTTAAAGAATACTTATTATGAAAATAGTTATAGCAACCGACTAGGAGTGTAACTACAAGAATTGAAAAAGAGATTAAAAATAACAATCCTATTGCAAAGCCATAATTATTTCTAAAATCAACCATGTACATTTTAGAGACTATATTATCTGGTAGAAATAAAATCATGCCAGAAGCAAGTGCGATTGCAAACATTATTTTTGTTGGTAATTTAAAAAAATCTGCAAGGTTAACGTCAAATTTCATTGTCTCACTCCTAATTATAGATATGCTTAGATTATATCAAATTAAGATTATTAAGGCTATTAAATATTTTTAGAAGAATAGAGGTGAGGAATATTTTTAAAAATAGAGGAAAGCGTATCAGAGCCAGCGACAAGAACCTTGTGTACCGCTTCTGTGCAGGTACGCTCCTGCTCCTGTTCGTGGCGATTCTCCTGCTACTGAACATGGGACAGCTCATGCGTACCGACTGGGAGCATTTCACCCTGCTTGATAATGGTGTGACGCTTTCCACATACAACTTCATAACCATAGGGATAGCGACTGGTGTTTGTGCATTGGTCGTTTTTCTTTATTACCGCTTCTTCCATGACAGCTTCAAGAAGCTATTGCACCGTCAAAAGCTGGCACGCATGATACTGGACAATAAGTGGTATGAAGCACAGACCGTACAGGACAGCGGTTTTTTCACTGACCTGCAGAGCAGATCAAGGGAAAAAATCGTCTGGTTTCCTAAAATCTATTATCAAATGGACACGGGCTTGCTTCATATCCGCTGTGAAATCTCTTTGGGAAAGTATCAAGACCAGCTCCTTAGACTGGAAGATAAGCTGGAAAGCGGGCTTTACTGCGAGCTGACCGACAAGACGCTCCATGACGGCTATATCGAGTACACCCTGCTTTATGACATGATAGCGAACCGTATCACGATTGACGGGGTAAAGGCTGAAAACGGGGGCTTGCGTCTGATGAAGAACCTTACATGGGAATACGACGCACTCCCTCACGCCCTTATCTGTGGCGGGACTGGCGGTGGAAAGACTTACTTTCTGCTGACAATCATTGAAGCCCTCTTGCAGACCAACGCCCAGCTTTACATCTTAGACCCTAAGAACGCTGACCTTGCGGACTTGGGTATGGTCATGGATAACGTGTACCACACCAAAGAAGATATGATTGAATGTGTCAATGCGTTCTATGAGGGCATGGTGGCAAGAAGCGAAGAAATGAAGCTCCACCCAGACTACAAGACGGGCGAGAACTATGCCTATCTGGGCTTACCGCCCTGCTTCCTTATCTTTGACGAGTATGTGGCGTTCTTGGAAATGCTAGGGACAAAGGAAAGCATGAGCTTACTTAGCCAGCTAAAGAAAATCGTCATGCTTGGCAGACAGGCGGGCTATTTTCTTATAGTTGCCTGCCAGCGTCCCGACGCAAAGTATTTCAGCGACGGTATCAGAGATAACTTCAACTTCCGTGTGGGCTTGGGACGTATCAGCGAACTAGGCTACGGTATGCTCTTTGGAAGCGACGTAAAGAAGCAGTTTTTCCAGAAGCGTATCAAAGGGCGTGGCTATTGTGACGTGGGTACGAGCGTCATATCGGAGTTTTACACTCCCCTTGTTCCAAAGGGGCATGATTTTTTACAGACTATCGGCTCTCTTGCACTGGCAAGGCAAGCCGTACCAGAGAAACAAAAGGAGATTGAATGATTATGGGATATTTGGAAATCCATTATGAACCAGAATGTACCGACAGTGTACTTACCTGTATCGGATTGGGGTATGGAAAATTCCTTTCCGATTTGGCTTTTACGGCAGACAGTGAATATAAACAGGACGACGACTATCCAGAAACACTCTTTCACAAAAGAATGTCGGATTTGCTGGAAGATTTGGCAGAAGATTATCTGGAAATGCCGTTGCTGTTTTCCGTGGAGCTTCCCGCACCTATGGCAAACCTGCTGGGCTGTCTTTTCCGCTATACGTTTCTTGTCATGGACAGGGAGCATTTCAGACAGGTATGCCGTGAATACGAAATTGACAAGGATATAGCCTATAAATGCTACTATTAATATGTACAAAAATGATCATATAAAAATGTACAAAATCAATTCAACATAATATAATAATTCAGTTTTTATTGGAGGTTATATTATGATTATGAATTTAACAGTCAATTCAAGTATTGAGATTAATTGCTTGCTTGATTTACCAAAATTGAAAGTATTAGTAGAGGAGTTAAAATTGAAAATAAATAAATCACAGATTGCCAGAGAGCTTGGTGTCGATAGAAGATTGATAGATAAATATATGAATGGTTATACTAAGCCAAAGAAAAGAGAAAGAAAAAGTAAGTTAGATAAATTTTATCAAATAATATATGACTTACTGATCAATCAAAATACTCAAGTTTTCTTTTATAAAAGAGTTTTATGGCAGTATCTAAAAGATAATCATGGATTAGAATGCTCAGCTTCACATTTTAGAAAGTGGATCAGTCAACATGAGGAATTCGATAAATACTTTAATGGCAGAACAAACAGGACAGTGAATGGTAAAGTTAGAAACAGTACTACAAATCATCAGTCAATCAAAAGAGAGACGGGTATGGGAGTTGAAGCACAATTAGACTGGAAGGAAAATATGCATTATACCTTAAATACAGGTGAAGTTATTGAATTAAATATCTTTGCACTTGTTTATTCCTATTCAAGATATAAAGTTAATTTTATTTCGCTTACAAAAAGCAAGGTGCTCTATTCCATTATCTTGATCAGGCATTTGAAGCAGCAGGTGGTGTGCCTGACATTTTAAAAACCGATAATATGAAAACGGTTATGGATGAGGCAAGAACAGAATATTCGAGTGGAAAGGTCAATGCGAAGTTTCAACAATTTGCAAATGATTATGGCTTTGTAGTGAAACCATGTATTGCCGGAAAACCATGGAGTAAAGGAAAAGTTGAAGCACCAATGAAATTATGGGATGAACTATATGCCTATAATGGAAAATTAAACTATGCACAACTGAATGAAAAAGTAACGGAAATTAATGAAAGGCATAATTGCCAGGTGCACAGTGAAATAGGAAAAATTCCGAAGCTTCATATTCAAAAAGAAAAAGATTTCTTATCCCCCTTACCACAAGAAAAGATAAGAAATCAATATAAAATCACCATTAAACCAGTAAAAGTAGATTCACAAAGCTTATTTTCCTATAAAGGAAATAAATATTCCGCACCACCAGAATATATTGGTAAAACAGTGAAACTACAAATATTTGATGATTATATACATGTGCATTTTAACACAAAACTCATAACAATTCATCAAATATCTCAGTCAAAATACAATTATCATGAAGAGCATTATCAAAAAATATACGAAGTAAGTTTTAAAGATAGTTCGGATGAAATTAAACAACTAGCTAAGGAAAATTTAAATTTGATAGGAGAAATATACAATGAGTAGTACATATATGCAATTAAGAAATAACCTGAATTATTTGAAACTAAGTCAAATGAATGAAAATTTAGATGAGATATTGGATTACATAACTAAGAACAATCTATCCCTTACTGAAGGATTGATTAAATTGACCCAAATAGAAATCGATCATAGAGAAAAGAATACGATCAAATCAATGGTTAAAGTAGGAGCTTTTCCTCACCATAAAGAATTAAGGGATTTTGATTTTGATTTTCAATCATCAATTAATAAACAACAGATATTGGATTTTGAGACACTCAGATTCATTGAGAATTGTGAAAATATCGTATTTCTAGGTAATAGTGGTGTAGGTAAAACACACTTGGCTGTAAGTATAGGCATCGCCGCAGCAAAGCGTAGAAATAGTACATATTTCATCAAATGTCATGACCTTATTCAACAATTGAAGAAAGCAAATAATGAGAACAGATTGGAAGATCGACTTCGCCATTTTACCAAATATAAAGTATTGATCATAGATGAACTTGGCTATCTTCCAATTAATAAAGATGATGCGAAATTATTCTTTCAACTGATAGATAGACGTTATGAAAAAAGAAGCACGATATTAACTACAAATATCAATTTTAGTGAGTGGGATGAAGTTTTCTGTGATGCGGTAATGGCAAATGCCATTTTAGATAGAGTCCTTCATCACGCGCATGTGGTAACTATAACGGGTAAATCCTATCGGTTAAAAGATCATATGAAGCCAAACGAAGAGGAATCCTAATATTAAGAAGTATTCCTAGTTATATTGAACAGGAACATAATTGTACATCATAAATGATCATTTTTGTACAAAATTATATTGACATTTATATAGCCAGAAAATGCCTTTCAAGAGATACCGACTGTATCGTAGTTTATACGGGCATGATAAGGATAGGCTGAACCACTGACGGCTGGAACGGTCAGCGAAGCGACCCAGACCGTGTAAGCCGTCCTGTGGAGCAGGGCTTGCCCTGCTCCACGAAAGAAGCCCCTCGGTATCTAACAGAGGGGCACAATTCCGCTGGAAACTACGGTCAAAAAGTCTGGAAATCCCGCTTGATAAAAGGGTTTTCTCTTGCTCATAGCTGACTGTGACAATCTGCGGAAAATATCACACTTTTACGATTGGAGGTATGCAGGCTGAATGAAAGCACCTTTATAACCGCCTTGAAAGAGAAACGTCAATCTTACGGCGTGTCCCAGACAAGGCTTGCAATCATGGCTGGTATCAGTCGTGAACACCTAAACCGTATCGAAGCGGGCAAGGTAACGCTCACAGATGATATGCAGGACAAGCTCATGGAAGCTGTCGAGAAATTCAATCCCGACGCTCCCATGTTCCTGCTGTTCGACTATGTGCGTATCCGTTTCCCCACGCTGGATATACAGCACGTTATCAAGGATATTCTGAAGCTCAACATTGACTATATGCTTCATGAGGACTACGGACACTACAAATACACCGAGCATTACTATCTGGGTGATGTGTTCGTCTACACTTCGCAGGACGAAGAAAAAGGCACGCTTCTGGAGCTGAAAGGAAAAGGCTGTCGCCAGTTTGAAAGCTATCTGCTGGCACAGGAGCGAAGCTGGTATGACTTCCTCATGGACGCTCTGGTTGAGGGCGGTGTGATGAAACGCCTTGACCTTGCCATTAACGACAGGGCGGGCATACTGGATATTCCAGATCTGACCGCCAAATGCAACCGTGAGGAATGTGTTTCTCTGTTCTGTTCTTTCAAGTCCTATGCTTCCGGCGAGCTGGTGAAGCACAACGAGCAGAACAAGGCGGGCATGGGACACACGCTGTATATCGGTTCACTGAAAAGCGAGGTGTACTTCTGCTGTTATGAGAAGAACTACGAACAGTACGCAAAGCTGGGCGTGCCGATTGAGGAAGCACCCATAAAGAACCGCTTCGAGATACGACTGAAAGATGAAAGAGCTTATTATGCCGTCCGTGAACTGCTGACCCATTATGACGCAGAACAGACGGCATTTTCTATCATCAATCACTATATCCGCTTCGTGGACAGAGAGCCGGAGAAGCGAAAGACAGACTGGAAGCTCAATGACCGCTGGGCGTGGTTTATCGGGAAAGACCGTCCCCCTATCAAGCTGACAACTGACCCAGAGCCTTACACATTGGAAAGGACGCTGGGCTGGATAAGCCGACAGGTCGCCCCTACGCTGAAAATGCTGAAAAAGATAGACGCTGGCAACAGCACAAGTTATCTGAAAGAGATTGAGGACAACGCAAAGCTGACAGAAAAGCACTTGCAGATAATCAAACAGCAGACAGCGGACACAGAGGAACTTATCACAGAATAAAGGAGAATTTTGATTATGGCAGAACTTGTCAAGGACTTGGTGCTGGTATCGCTGGGAATGGGTATCGGTGTCGTCCTTATGTGTATCGCACAGGTCAGCAAAATGGCTGACGAGCAAATGGAAGAAATCAAAAAAGAAAGGATTGATAAAGAATGAATTTCGGACAGAACTTATACAACTGGTTTTTAAGCAACGCCCAGAGCTTAGTGCTTATGGCAATCGTGGTAATCGGTATCTACTTAGGATTTAAGAGAGAGTTTTCTAAGTTAATCGGCTTCCTTGTGATTGCTTTAATCGCTGTCGGGCTGGTATTCAATGCCGGCGGTGTCAAGGACGTGCTGTTAGAGCTGTTCAACCGTATCATTGGGGCGTAACAATCAGCAGTTTGCGGTCACGCAAACTTACCTGTCCCCCTATGGGAGTTCGGGCATAGGGGGAATGAAAGGGGGTGACGGAATGGTACAAAAAGACATTTTTACAGATATGCAGGCAAAAATCGGCTGTCCGTATCTCTCCGACCTGCCCTACTACAAGCGTGCGGTCTGGTTTGAGATGAAACGCCTTTGCCTGTCCGACTACCCTAAGAAACAGTTGGAAGATTTTTCACGCTATGTATTCGGTGTGCCTTACGCCGTCATACAGGAAGCGTTACAAAGAAAGGACGTGATGAAACATGGAAGAAATGCGTGTGCAGATTGAAGCCAGAGAACCGACAGACGGCGAGATACGAGCCTTTTGGTTCACCCTGCCTATCGACACGGAACAGGTGGAAGAACTGCTGGGGATTGATGTAGATACGGACTATTACTATATCACGGGAAAGGAGCTTCCCTTTGCTGATGAAGTACAGGAAGATACCACTGTGGAAAAGCTCAATGACCTGTACGCTACTTACGAAAATCTGCCCTCTGACTTGAAAGAGGACTACGGGGAGCTGATGTGTTATTTCACCGACCTTGACGAACTGCACCGATACAGAAACGATATTATCCACTATTCATGGTGTAAGAACATGACGGACGTTGCCCGCCACATACTGAATAATGACCCAGACTTTACTTCCCTAAGTGAGAGTGTCACCCGCTATTTCGATTATGAAGCCTACGGGCAGTATCTTGACGACAACGGACGCTTTGTGGAAACCGACCACGGTATCTATGAACTTCCGTAGAAAAGAGGTGTGTGCCTGTGGTTGACGACATGAGGGTGTATATCGCTAATCTTGGCAAGTACAACGAGGGCGAACTTGTCGGGGACTGGTTCTCTTTCCCTATCGATATAAAAGTTAAAATAAGATTACCCAAATTGTTGCAGATAAGTGGTTACACTTTGCATTAATCAGGGTAATCTTTTTTGATATAATTCTTTCCTGTAAAGGAGTGAATTATATTGAATACAGCAGTCATTAAAATAAATAATTTGGATCAGGCTTTAATGTTAAGCAGAGCCTATAAGGAAGGAGAAATTAAATTGAATGTTTCTAAACTTGCAAGAGAATTAAACTGTAGCCGAAAAACACTAAGCAGAAGGCTAAACGGTATCGCACCTAAAAAAACAAGAAACAGAAAAAGATATTTAGATGATTATAAAGATCTTATATACAAATATTTGTGTGATGAACAGAGAAATTTTGATTATATCGATCATATTTATTATTTTATGAAACGTGAACATGGTATCACCTGTACACGTTCGACATTTTCAGATACATTAAGGATAACGAAGAGCTCAATAGTAAATTTAAAAATAACAGAACCGATTCTTTTATCGAACGTTTTGAAACCAATCCTGGTCAACAGGCTCAGTTCGATATGAAAGAAAAAGTTAAACTTACAGATAAAAATGGCACGCAGACAGTAGTATATATTCCTACTCTGACTTTATCATGGTCAAGATATAATTACAGGCAGGTAATATTAAAACCTACAACTGATAACCTGTTAATATTTTTAGCCCAGGCATTTGAAGAAATCGGTGGTGTTCCTAAAGAACTGGTCATTGACAATCTTAAAGCATTTGTAGAAAAGCCTCGTAAATCAGCTGATGATAAAGCTTTATTAAACAGTAAATTTGAAGAATTCTGTAAAGATTATGGAATAACACCTATGCCATGTATGCCATATAGACCTCAAACCAAAGGAAAAACTGAGACACAAAATAAAATAGTGGATCAGCTTAAAAATTATAACGGTTATTATAGCGGATTATCTGATATACATGACAAACTGGAAATAATCAATAACGAGGATAATGAACGTTCCTCACAGGCAACAAGGCTTCCTAGAAATTTTCTTTTAGAAAAGAAAAAGGTGATCTGCTTCCGTTACCCAGCAAAGAAATCAGAAGCAGGTATCACCTTAAATTAAATGAAGTCTATGTTACAAATGAATCACTATTCCAGTATAAATACAATAAATATTCCCTACCACAAGAATATATTGGAAAACGTGTCGGACTAGTGGTCCAAAACAAAGAACTTCTTATATATTATAACGGAAAAATTATTGAAAAACATCCTATTACTAATAATAAATTTAATATAAAAGAAGAACATGAACTTTATTATAAGAAAACAGATAAGCAGGCAGTTAAAGAAAGCAATCAAATAATATTAAAAGAACTGGAGAATATAATTTATGACAATGACTAATGATGTACTGGAACAATTGAATTATTTAAAACTGAAATCAGCATATTCATATTTAAATTCATTAGTAATGAATAATGAAATAGCTGAAGAAGAACTGCATGTAATGCATAAGATACTGAATAAGGAAGTGATAGCTAAAGAGGAGAATAACAGACTTTATAATGTAAAAGTAGCAGCATTTCCTTTTCTAAGAAAAGTTGATGATTATGATTTTAATTTTCAGCCAGGTATAAAAGAAGAAAAAATAAGATCTATTATTGAATCGGATTTTTATGAAAATGCTACAAATATCGTATTTGTAGGTAACCCTGGTACTGGAAAAACACATTTGGCAATAGCAATTGCATATACAGTAGCTATAAGAAGAAATAGTGTATATTTTATTAAATTTAATAAATTAATCAATATACTAAGACAGGCATATAATGAGGGGACATTAGAAAGAAAACTAAGACTCTTTTATAAGTATAAGCTGCTAGTCATTGATGAAGTTGGATTTAATGAAATAACACCACTGGAAGCTAAATTATTTTTTCAATTGATTGATTTAAGATATACTAAACGATCTACTATTTTTACAAGCAATATTTCATTTGATAAATGGTCACAGATATTAGGAAATGATGAAATGATAACTAAAGCCATATTAGACAGGATTCTTCATTATTCATATTTATTTAATATCACAGGTCCATCTTATCGAATCAAAGATAAATTAAATCCTAAAAAAACTGAGAACACTTAATTGCAACAAATTGGTCAAATTATCTTGACTTTTATAATCGACGAGGAAGATGTTGCGGAGCGTATCGGGCTGAACAGCTATTATGAGGAATACGCTGTCCATGATACCGACAACTTCCCTATTGAAATCGGGGAGTATATCTCCATTGAAGAACTCAATGAAATGTACGACATGATTTGTGAGCTTCCCGACTATATCACGGACGCTCTGGACGAGTTTGTTTCCTACTATGGAAGTCTGGAAGAAGTCTACGAGCATAAGGACGAGATTTATTATTATCCTAATTGTGAGGATATGACCGACGTTGCCTATTACTTCATTGACGAGTTGCAGGTATTGGGACAGATACCGCTACCGTTGCAGAACTATATCGACTATGAAGCATACGGCAGGGACTTGTCCATAGAAGGGACGTTCATTGAAACAAGCCGTGGGATATGCGAGATACCATATTAGAGCTGGCAGATCAGCGACAGGCAAGGTCGCTACTGACAGCTTTTTCTATCAAGGACAGTCTGAAAATGGCTGTCCTTTTCCATTACAACGAAAGGAGCTGAAACGAATTGAAGAAGATTAAGAGCTACACGGGTATCTGGAACGTGGAGAAAGTCTTATACGCAATCAATGACTTTACTCTCCCGTTTCCCGTTACCTTTACCCAGATAACGTGGTTTGTCATTACGGAGTTTGCCGTCATTCTCTTAGGGGACTTACCGCCGTTATCGCTTATCGAGGGGGCATTTTTAAAATACTTCGGTATTCCCGTTGCCCTCACATGGTTCATGAGCCAAAAGACCTTTGACGGCAAGAAGCCTTACAGCTTTTTAAAGTCTATGCTGACCTATGCCGTCCGACCAAAAGTGACCTATGCAGGAAAAGCCGTGAAGCTGGAAAAGGGAGTGTTCAGCGAACCTGTCACGGCGGTTAGGAGTGTGATGTATGTTCCCGATTAAGTATATCGACAACAACCTTGTCTGGAACAAGGACAATGAGGTATTTGCCTATTATGAGCTGATACCGTACAATTACAGCTTTCTATCGGCTGAACAGAAATTTATCGTCCATGACAGCTTCCGTCAGCTTATCGCACAGTCCCGTGAGGGAAAGATACACGCCTTGCAGATAGCGACGGAAAGCTCCGTAAGAAGCATACAGGAGCAGTCAAAAAAGCTGGTAACAGGGCGACTTCGTGATGTGGCGATACAGAAGATTGACGAACAGACGGAAGCCCTTGTTTCCATGATTGGCGATAATCAAGTGGACTACCGCTTTTTTATCGGCTTCAAGCTCATTGTGACAGAGGAAAAGGTCAGTCTGGAGAGTATGAAGAAATCAGCGTTTATGACGTTCAAAGAGTTTTTGAACGAGGTCAACCATACGCTGATGAATGACTTTATCTCCATGCCAGATGATGAAATCAACCGCTACATGAAAATGGAAAAACTGCTGGAAAATAAAATCTCCCGCCGTTTCAAGTTTCGACGCTTGGACAAGAACGACTTCGGGTATCTTATCGAGCATATCTACGGCAGGGACGGCGTGGCGTATGAGGACTACGAGTATTCGCTTCCAAAGAAGAAGCTGAAAAAGGCAACGCTTATCAAGCAGTACGACCTTATCCGTCCGACCCGCTGTCTGATAGAGGAAAGCCAGCGATACTTGCGTCTGGAACATGAGGACAGCGAGAGCTTCGTGTCCTACTTTACCGTCAATGCGATTGTGGGCGAGCTGGATTTCCCGTCCAGTGAGATATTCTACTTCCAGCAACAGCAGTTCACGTTCCCTGTGGACACAAGTATGAATGTGGAAATCGTCGGCAACCGTAAGGCACTTTCCACGGTGAGAAATAAAAAGAAAGAACTGAAAGACTTGGACAATCACGCCTATCAGTCTGGAAGCGAAACAAGCTCAAATGTGGTGGACGCACTGGACAGCGTGGACGAGCTGGAAACCGACTTAGACCAGAGCAAGGAAAGTATGTATAAGCTCTCCTATGTGATAAGGGTATCGGCTCCCGACCTTGATGAGCTGAAACGACGCTGTGATGAGGTCAAGGATTTTTACGACGACCTCAATGTAAAATTAGTCCGACCCGCTGGGGATATGCTGGGACTTCACTCTGAATTTCTCCCCGCCAGCAAGCGTTATATCAATGACTATGTGCAGTATGTGAAATCGGACTTCTTAGCGGGGCTTGGCTTCGGGGCGACACAACAGCTTGGCGAGAATACAGGTATCTATATCGGCTATTCCGTAGATACAGGAAGAAATGTATATCTGCAACCCTCTCTTGCCAGTCAAGGCGTGAAAGGTACGGTCACAAACGCTCTGGCTTCTGCTTTTGTCGGTTCGCTAGGCGGTGGAAAATCATTCTGTAATAACCTTATCGTCTATTATTCCGTCCTCTTTGGCGGGCAGGCGGTCATACTTGACCCTAAGAGCGAGCGTGGCAACTGGAAAGAAACGCTCCCAGAGATAGCCCATGAAATCAATATCGTCAATCTTACCAGCGATAAAGAAAATGCTGGGCTTCTTGACCCGTTCGTGATTATGAAGAATGTAAAAGACGCTGAAAGTCTGGCGATAGACATTCTCACATTCCTTACGGGGATTTCCTCTAGGGACGGTGAGAAATTTCCTGTCCTTAGAAAAGCGGTGCGAGCCGTGACCCAGAGCGATCAGCGAGGACTGCTCCATGTGATAGAC
Source organism: Clostridium sp. C1 (assembly GCF_018223625.1). NCBI lineage: Bacteria > Bacillati > Bacillota > Clostridia > Eubacteriales > Clostridiaceae > Clostridium > Clostridium sp. C1. The sequence continues at coordinate 524,140 of NZ_CP073631.1, forward strand.
GAGCTACGCAGAGAGGACACGGCGATAGCCCGCAACATTGCCGACCATATCGACAGCTTTACGGACTATGACTTTGCACACTTGCTGTTCTCGGACGGTTCGGTGTCTAACGCTATCAGCTTGGACAACCAGCTCAATATCATACAGGTTGCCGACCTTGTTTTACCAGATAAGGACACGACCTTTGAGGAATACACAACCATAGAACTGCTGTCCGTGGCTATGCTGATTGTCATTAGTACCTTTGCCCTTGACTTTATCCACAGCGACAGAAGCATTTTTAAAATCGTTGACCTTGATGAAGCGTGGGCGTTCCTCAATGTGGCACAGGGAGAAACCCTCTCTAATAAGCTGGTGCGTGCAGGGCGAGCTATGCAGGCAGGCGTGTACTTCGTCACGCAAAGCTCTGGGGACGTGTCCAAAGAAAGCCTAAAGAACAATATCGGCTTGAAGTTTGCCTTTATAAGTACCGACATTAACGAGATAAAGCAGACCCTTGAATTTTTCGGTATCGACAAGGACGACGAGAACAACCAGAAAAGGCTTCGTGACTTGGAGAACGGACAATGCCTGCTTCAAGATTTGTACGGGCGTGTGGGCGTGGTGCAGATACACCCTGTCTTTGAAGAATTACTGCACGCCTTTGATACCAGACCGCCCGTGAAAAGCGAGGTGGAGTGATGAAAGATAAGATAAAGGGGCTTCTGACAAGAAAGAAGCTCTTTCGTTTTTTCAAGATTGCTCTGATAGTCATTTTTACCTCTATTGTGTTCCTCTCCCTGTTCGGGACGGTGGCTCACGCAACGGGGCTTGTTGATGATACGGTCAATGCGGACAACCTGTATTCACAGTACCCGCTGGAAAACTACCAGCTTGACTTCTATGTGGACAATAGCTGGGGCTGGCTTCCGTGGAACTGGCTGGACGGTATCGGTAAATCCGTACAATATGGGCTTTACTGTATCACCAACTTTATCTGGACTATCAGCCTGTATCTAAGCAACGCCACAGGGTACGTTGTCCAACAGGCGTATAAGCTGGACTTCATCAATGACATGGCAGACAGTATCGGCAAGAGCATACAGACCCTAGCGGGCGTGACGGAAAACGGCTTTGGAAGTACGGGCTTTTATGTAGGCTTCCTGCTCCTCATTATCCTTATCGTGGGTATGTATGTAGCCTACACAGGGCTTATCAAGCGAGAAACCAGCAAGGCATTACACGCCGTTATCAACTTCATAGTGGTGTTCGTGCTGTCCGCTTCCTTTATCGCCTACGCTCCCGACTATATCAAGAAAATCAATGACTTTTCTTCGGACATTTCCACGGCTTCGCTGGATTTGGGGACAAAGATAATGCTCCCCGACAGCGACAGTGCTGGAAAAGACAGCGTGGACTTGATAAGGGACAGCCTGTTTTCCATACAGGTACAACAGCCGTGGCTACTTTTGCAGTTTGGAAACAGCGATATAGAAGAAATCGGGGCTGACCGTGTGGAAGCTCTGGTATCGGCTAGTCCCTCTGCCGACGACGGGGCGACCCGTGAGGACGTGGTAAAAACAGAAATCGAGGATAACGATAACGACAATCTGACGATACCGCAGGTCATCAACCGTCTGGGAATGGTGTTCTTCCTGCTTATCTTCAATCTGGGGATAACGATATTTGTTTTCCTGCTTACAGGCATGATGATATTCTCCCAGATACTTTTTATCATCTTTGCCATGTTCCTGCCGATTAGCTTCCTGCTCTCCATGATACCGAGCTATGAGAACATGGCGAAACAGGCAATCGTGCGGGTGTTCAATACGATTATGACAAGGGCGGGAATAACGCTCATTGTCACGGTGGCTTTCAGTATTTCCAGTATGTTTTATAACATATCCACCGATTACCCGTTCTTTATGATAGCGTTCTTGCAGATAGTGTGCTTTGCGGGTATCTACATGAAGCTGGGCGACCTTATGAGTATGTTCTCTCTTAACGCTGGGGACAGCCAGAGCATGGGACGCAGGATATTCCGTCGCCCGTATCTGTTCATGCGTCACAGGGCTAGGCGTATGGAACACCGTATTGCAAGGGCTGTCGGTGCTGGAAGTGTCGCTGGTGCGATGGCTGGTACAGTAGCCGGAACAGCCATGAATGACGGTTCTGGAAAATCTGTCAGAGCTGGTATGGGCAGAAAAGAACGCCGAGAAAATGCTTCTTTTGGAAGCCGAGCTGGTTCTGCCGTGGGTGCGGTGCTTGATACAAAAAATAAGGTCAAGGACAAGGCAACGGCTGTCAAGGAGAATATCAAGGATATGCCGACCCAGACCGCCTATGCCGTACACTCCGCAAAGGAAAAGGCAAAAGCAAATGTGTCCGACTTCAAGCGTGGCATTGTGCAGGGGCAGGAAACCAGACAGAGCGAACGTGCCGACAAGCTTCAACAACATAGACAGAATATCGCTGACAAGCGTATGGAGCTTCAAAAGGCACAGGAAGAAAGGCAGGCTGGAAGAACGACGGACGGATCAGCGACAACAGGAGCTACCCGTCCCCATGAAAGACCTGTCACCGCTTCTAAGACAGACACAGGAAAAATGCAGGAAATCAAGCGTCCTGTCACTACCGACAAGGTACATATCGAGCCAACTACTCCACAATCTGTCAAGGAACGTCCGCTGGCTTCAAAATCTGATGAACCTGTACCACAGAAACACGGGACAAGGCTTAACGGTGTGGAGCTGAACCGACAGACCACCAGAAAAGAACGAAATATCAAGAAATCGACCATAAACACCACGGAAAAGAAAGGACGTAAGAAATGAAGCTGAGACATATCGCCATTATCGGCAGTCTGTTTCCATTTCTCATTGCAATAGTGCTTTTCTTTGGTGTCCTTATCAGTGCCGAGGACGACGACGGGGGCGGTGGCTCTTCCTCATGGGTAACGGGCATGAACCTGTCCGCAGAGGTCTTGAAACATCAGCCTATGGTGGAGAAATACGCTAAAGAGTACGGCATATCCGAGTACGTCCCCTATCTGCTGGCAATCATACAGGTGGAAAGTGGCGGGACAGCCGAGGACGTTATGCAGAGTTCCGAGAGCATGGGCTTACCGCCTAATTCCCTTGATACAGAAAGCTCAATCAAGCAGGGGTGCAAGTATTTTGCGTCCCTGCTTTCTTCAGCAGAAAATCAAGGCATAGAGGATATAAACGTCGTGGTGCAGTCCTATAACTATGGCGGTGGCTATATCGGCTATGTAGCTTCCAATGGAAAAAAGCACAGCTTCACGCTGGCAGAGAATTTCGCCCGTGACAAGTCGGGTGGAACAAAAGTCACCTACACGAACCCTATCGCTGTCGCACGCAACGGTGGCTGGCGTTACGGGTACGGGAATATGTTCTATGTGGAGCTTGTCAGCCAGTATCTCACGGTCAGTCAAGTATCGGGTGAGCTGGCACAAAAGATAATGAATGAAGCTCTGAAATATCAAGGCTGGGACTATGTGTACGGCGGGAGCAATCCTAACACTTCTTTTGATTGTTCGGGGCTGGTTCAATGGTGCTATGGCAAGGCTGGTATCAGTCTGCCGAGAACCGCACAGGCACAGTATGACGCTACCCAGCATATCCCGCTTTCGCAGGCACAGGCTGGTGATTTGGTGTTCTTCCACAGTACCTACAATGCGGGAACGTATGTAACTCACGTCGGTATCTATGTGGGAAATAACCAGATGTACCACGCTGGCGACCCGATAGGCTATGCCGACCTTACAAGCTCCTACTGGCAACAGCATTTGATAGGAGCTGGCAGAATTAAGCAATAGAAAGGAATGGAAATCATGTTCAAGAAGAAAGAAAAACCGATAAAGGAAAAGAAAGTCCGCACTATGAAAGTGGGGACGCATAAGAAGTCCGTCATTGCCCTCTGGGTGGTGCTTATCGCAAGCGTGAGCTTTGGTGTGTATAAGAATTTTACCGCTATCGACCAGCACACCACGCATGAGATAGAAACCATACAGCTCCGCTTGAATGACACCAACGGCATAGAAAATTTCGTGAAGAACTTTGCGAAGTCCTATTACACATGGAGCAACAACAAGGAAGCTATCGAAGCAAGGACACAGGCTATCAGTGCCTATCTGACACAGGAATTGCAGGATTTGAATGTTGATACCGTGAGAACGGATATACCGACTAGCTCCACGGTCACGGACGTACTTATCTGGGACGTGGAACAGTCTGGGGAGAACGCTTTTTCTGTTACCTACGAAGTAGATCAGCAGATAAAAGAGGGCGACCAGACAAGGAATGTATCAGAAACCTATACCGTGATTGTTCATGTGGACGCTGACGGTGATATGGTGATTATCCAGAACCCGACCCTTGCCCCTGCTATGGAAAAATCCGATTATGAGCCAAAGTCACAGGAAGCGGACAACAGCGTGGACGCTGATACCACAGCAGACGCTACGGCATTTCTGGAAACATTCTTCAAGCTGTACCCTACTGCAACGGATAAAGAGCTAGCCTACTATGTAGAGGGAAATGCCCTTGAACCGATAAACGGGGACTATCTCTTTTCAGAACTTGTCAATCCTGTATTCACGGCTGACGGCGAGAATGTGTCAGTGAGCGTTGCGGTGAAATTCATTGATAATCAGACAAAGGCGACACAGATTTCACAGTATGAGCTGACGCTTCATAAGGATAGTAACTGGAAAATCATAGGATAGTTAATAGGCTTGCGTCATACATTGTATGGTATGCTACGCAAGCCTTTAACTCTTGCATATATTTATGATTTTGTATATAATTAAACCCTCCATTAGTACACCAACCTTTGAAGTGCTGATATACTTTTAATAAGATAGGAGGTTTTTTGATGAATACATATCAAACAACAGAAGTTGCTCGAATAATTGGTGTACACCCAAATACAGTTAGGTTGTATGAACAGCTCCATTTAATACCACTAGCAAAACGTAAAAAAAATGGATATCGCATTTTTACGGATTTTCACATAGAGCAATTTCGTTTAGCCCGTACAGCTTTAAAAGTTGAAATTTTGCAAAATGGATTGAGAAAAAAAGCTATGAATATTATTAAAGTTTCTGCTACAGGAAATTTTGATATGGCTATTAAATTGACAGATGAATATTTATCACAGCTTGAGCGTGAAAAGCATAATGCGGAGCAGGCAATACAAATTGTAAATGAACTCTTAAATGGGGAAAGCAGTCCTAATCAGGTACTATTGAAACGTAAAGAAGTATCAGAGTTTTTAGGCATTACAATGGACACTTTGCGAAATTGGGAGTTGAACGGTTTACTGTGTGTTAAGCGTAAAGCAAATGGTTATCGAGTATATTCAAATGATGATATAAAACGATTACGCATTATTAAAGCATTAAGATGTGCGAACTATTCTTTATCTTCTATTCTTAGAATGTTAAATGCTTTATCGGTCAATCCAGATATAAATATAAAATCTGTGATTGGTATGCCGGAAGAAAACGAAGATATTATAACCGCCTGCGACAAGCTATTGCTGTCACTTAATGACGCTTCTGAAAATGCTCGATTTATGAAAGCAACCCTAATTAATATGAAAAAATCCTTTTAAATACACCCTACATTTTAACACCAGAGTTTTCTCTGGTGTTATTATTTGTCCGTAAAATAAAGGAGGGAATAAAATTGAATACAACAATTAAAGTTGAACATCTCAAAAAATCCTACGGAAATACTTGTGTTGTCAATGATATAAGTCTTTCTGTAAATGAAGGTGAAGTTTTTGGACTTTTGGGAGCGAATGGGGCAGGAAAAAGCACCACGATTGAATGTATTTTAGGAACGAGACAGGCGGACAGTGGGACAGTAGAAATACTTGGAATGTGTCCGACAAAAGAGCGAAAACGATTGTTTGAAAACGTAGGCGTACAGTTTCAAGAGTCAAACTATCAAGAAAAAATTTTGGTTTCAGAGTTATGCGAGGAAACACAATGCCTATATAAAGAAGTTACGGATTATAAAATTTTATTGAAGCAATTCGGACTGTCTGACAAATTAAAAAGTCCTGTATCGGAACTGTCTGGCGGACAGAAACAAAAACTATTTATTGTTTTAGCACTTATCCCTAACCCTAAAGTAGTCTTTTTAGATGAATTGACGACAGGATTGGACACCAAAGCCCGCCGTGATGTATGGAAATGTTTATCGGAGCTAAAGAAAAAAGGATTAACTATTTTCCTTACCTCTCATTTTATGGACGAGGTAGAAAATCTTTGCGATAGGATTATGATTTTGAAAAAGGGAAATACCGTTTTTTCTGGGACAATTGAAGAAGCGATTGCCAGCAGTCCATATAAAGAATTTGAGGAAGTTTATCTTTGGTATGCAGAGGAGGATATGACAAATGAAAACATTTAAGACTATGCTAAAAACAGAATTAAAACTTTCCCTTAGGGGTATGGATATGTTCATTTTTGCTATCTGTATGCCTGTGGTAGTAATAGTTCTATTGGGTATTATTTATGGCGATAAACCTGCTTTTGCTGATGCTGAATATACTTTTTTGCAACAATCATTCGGTGCAGTATCTACAATAGCTATTTGTGCTGGCGGACTAATGGGCTTGCCTTTAGTTGTATCTGATTATAGAAACAGAAAAATTTTAAAGAGACTTAAAGTGACGCCTGTTAAGCCGATTACAATTTTGCTGGTCGAAATAACTATTTACTGTATTTATTCATTGGTGTCATTGGCACTCATTTATTTAGTGGCGTTTTTATTTTTTGATTTTCAGATAATAGGAAGCTTTTGGCAGTTTTTCTTATCTTTCGTGTTGGTAATGTTGTCTATGTTTAGCATTGGTATGATGGTTGGTGGAATAGCACCAAATATGAAAATCGCAAGTACCGTTGCCAGTATTTTATACTTTCCAATGCTAATTTTTTCGGGTGCAACGCTTCCTTATGAGATTATGCCTAATGCGTTACAAAACTTTGCAAATATACTCCCATTAACACAGGGAATAAAATTATTAAAAGGCACAGCGTTAGGTTTGCCGATTGATAATATCCTTTTTCCTATCGGGTTAATGATTGTAATTATCGTGATTTGTACGACTGTTTCTTTGAAATTCTTTAAATGGGAATAACTATGATAGTTTTAAAAAAGAAAGATATGAAAAAAATTCTTCAAGCTGGAGCAAAGACCAGAGGTGTGTCGTTATCTGAGTTCAGAGCCGAGATACAGGAAAATATTGATAACACTATGAACAGTAAAGACCCAGAGATACAGAAACGCTTCAAGAAATACTTTGGAAACAGAACGCCTACACCAGAAGAATATATTTACACAATTACAAAAAAAGTGAAAATTTAGGTTTTCTTCCTGCTTCCTGCGGTGCAGATCAGCAGGAAGAACTTACCTTTTAAAAAAGTTGTGGTGCATTTTAAAAAATATCTTGAAAAACATTTTAATTGCCCTTACCATTGCTTTATCAAGCTTGATACCGATTGAAATGTAGGAGGTCATAACTTGGTTATTGAGGAATTTAAAGATATTAAAATTGCATATATGCGCAGAACCGGTAAGTATGGTGCAGAAAACAAGCAACTAATGGAAAAGTTAAAAGAATATTTAAAAAGTAATGATTTATTCAAAGATAATACAACGATACTAGGTATAGCTTTGGACAATCCTTTATCAACGCCAGAAAATGAACAGCGATATGACGTGGGAATGATTATCACTGGCAAGGATATTCATTGTGATTTACCTATTCGTAATATTGATAGTGGGCATTACGCTATATTTGAGGTTCCACACGCAGAAAATGATGTGGCAAATTTTTGGAAGAATATTGACATATTAACTTCCGATTTGCCAGTTGACTATACGAAACCGATAATTGAGCGATATGCTTTCTCGAAAATCTCATTACATTTGTGTGAATTTTGTATTCCGTTAAAATAAAAGGTGGTGTTGCCGTGGAAAAGCAATCATGGATATTATGTCCTATTTGCAATAGTAAGACACGAGTTAAAGTGCGAAAAGATACAGAATTGATAAATTTCCCTTTATTCTGTCCAAAATGCAAGCATGAAACTTTAATCAATACAAATCGTGGAATAGTAAAAATTATTAAAGAGCCAGACGCTAAGACGCAGAGCCGATAGTTTGTAAGAATTATTCTTACAGATTATTGGCTTTTTTTCATTAAATCCTGCTTCCTGCAAAGCAGATCGGCAGGATAATTTGTAAGAGGAAAAAGAAAACGAGAAGCCTATTTGCTTCCCGTCCCCTTATATTTCATGATACCGTCGATTGTTCCTTGAATGATTTTGAGTTCTTCATCTGTCAGCTCATCGAGCGATACGTCTATCTGCCTGCGGATTGTAGATTTTTTTGCTTTCTCCTGCGGATAGAAATATTCGTCAACAGAGATATGGAACATGGTCACTAAATCATGAAATAGCTGAAAGCTGGGGTGTTTCCCTATATTCTCAATGTCTGCGATATGACGTTCTCCGTAAAAGACCTTATCGCCTAAATCATTACGGGAAAGCCCAGCTTTCTCTCTCGCTTTTCTGATTGCCAGTCCCAGCGGACGGAAATCAAAGCTGTGCGTATCTTTCTTTTTCCTCATTTTCAATCACCTGTCATGAGTTTATACTTCATGACACATGATTAGAATGTGTTAAAAACGCATATATTATGCGTTAATAATTCATATCAATATTACCTTGACGGTAAATAAAAAAAACCGTTCTAAGGTAATATCTTTTTCCATGTCTTTCAATCTGATTAGGACGGTTTTGGATATCCAGAGCTGTCTTTTTCTTTTGCACTCACGGGACAACTTTGGGTAAGGGGGTTGTGCCATGATTGCGTATCAGCAAATACGCCAGTATTCACAACTGAATAACCGCCTTACAATGGTTATCCAGTCAACACGCCCTGAACATGAGTTAAAAATTCATATCACTTACATTAAAAAAACAGTCTATTGGTACATTCGTATTCTAATAGACTGTTTTTATTATATCCGAGATTTGCAAATTCTTTTTTGTAAATCTTGGTAGCTGGACACCTCCTTGGGTAGTTGGGGTGCGGAAAGGGGGAAATGGACTTCCGTTCATTTCTACTTCGCACAGAAAGGAGGTGAAACAGTGGAAACATCTTCTTTCAGACAAGCCGTTGAAGCACAGTTCGATTGCCTTTCAAAGAAAGTCATCAAGCGAGCTGTGATGAAAGGCTACCGTGATATGAAGCGACGTGAAAAGCGTGAGTGTTCATTTTCTGATTTGCCAGATTATCAGCAGGAACGCTTTGGCGAGTGTGATAAGTACGAAAGCGACTACACCGTGTTTAACGTGCTGGGAATTGAAGTATGGATTGAAAATGACAAGTTGAGTGAAGCTCTTAAAGCTCTGACCGAGAAGAAGCGAAATATTATTCTGTTGTCCTACTTCATGGATATGGCAGACGGAGAAATCAGCCGTTTTATCAATATCCCTCGTTCAAACGTCCAGTATCACAGAACAAAGACGCTTGAAACATTGAGGAAATACATGGAGGAACACGAATGAAGAAACATGAACGCTTACCTTTTGAGGTTATCATATCAGCGACAGAGGGCGACCCAGAAGCCATTGCCACAGTGATGAACTTCTACGACGGGTATATCTCAAAGCTCTGTTTGCGAAAGCTCTATGATGAACACGGAAATGTGTGTATGGTAGTGGACGCAGATTTGAAAAACAGAGTACAGACAGCTTTTCTGGACATGATACTCAATTTTGAAATCGCAGTAATCTAATACATACAGGCGGGCGTGGTTTTCTCCCCTTTCCAGCCACACCGCTTGTCATTCTATAAAAGTCAATAGTCCTGCTGTTGGCTTTTACAGGCTGACAAGCCGTTGCCGTTCTTTGACAACTGAATAAAGCAGACAGATACGTTTGTGATACAGCGAGCCACGGGGACTGTACGCCATGACCTTTCCTAAAGAGAGCGAGCGACCCACGCAGTGATCCGAGAGCGACCGTTGGAAAAGTCGCCCCGCCATGACCTGTATTCACAGGATAATGATACGTCCCAGAGGTGGTTTTGCTCATAGGAATGAGATTGGTTGAGATACCAGCGGAGCTTTTCCAGAGCCGTCTGTCTGCTTCCCAAAATACAGGAAAGGGGGTGTTGCAAAATAAGTGATACTGATATGCTTATTTTGCTGATATATGAACAAGACAAAAGAGCGAAAAACCAGCCAGCCGATTACTGTTGATATAGAGGGGCTTTCTGCTATGCTCTCATGCGGTCATGCTACGGCAAGGAAAATCGGTGAGCAGGCAGAAGCAAAAATTGTCATAGGTCGCAGGGTTCTTTACTCCGTGGAAAGGGTTAAAAAATATCTGCTTTACCTTGCAGAATAGTACAGTCTTCTATTTATGTTCTTGCGGAAATATGGTATAATTATTTATAGGCAAACCACGCTGTGAGAACATGAAAAGAGGGCTACAAGAAAGGAATGGTTCTCATGGCAGTTAGCAGAAAAGACCCGAAAGGGAGAAAATTAAGAGAGGGCGAAAGCTGGCGTAATGACGGCAGATACAGTTATCGTTTTACAGATATAAGGACAGGAAAACGTCGTACAATCTACGCACAGGATTTACCAGAGCTTAGAGAGAAAGAAAAAAAGGTTGCAAAGGATATGGACGATAACATTCTGACAGACAGTGCAATCAAGAAAATGACGTTAAACACCTTGTTCGAGCGATACATGGCGACCCGTGAACTGAAAGAGCCTACACGAGTGAATTACATTCGTGTATGGAATAATCGGGTGAAAGATGAAATCGGCAACATTAAAGTTGTCCAGATGTTACCCTCTCACATTAAAGCCTACTATTCAAAATTGTCCAAAGCTGGATATGCTCATTCTACTATCAAGTATATTAACAACATGATTTTTCCTGCGTTGGAAATGGCGGTTGATGATGATATTATCCGTAAAAATCCAGCAAAAGGTTCTATCAGTGATTATGGCAGACCAGCAGAGGAACGTGTGGCGTTGACAATCTCACAACAGGAAAAGCTCATTGATTTTGTGAAGCAGAGCAATGTCTACAATACCTATTATCCTATGCTTACGATTATGATAGGTACAGGGTTAAGGTGTGGAGAGCTGATCGGTCTTACATGGAAAGACGTGGACACGAGAGCAAGACGCTTGAATGTAGACCACCAGCTTATTTACAAGAATTATGGAGACGGATGTCGCTTCCATATTTCTACTCCAAAGACGGACTCTGGTCTTCGTGTGATACCTATGACGCAGGAAGTACAGAAAGCATTTGAAGAACAGAGGAAAATCAACTTCATGCTGGCGAAAGATAAGTCTTTTGAGGTGGACGGATATTCTGGATTTGTTTTCACTGCTAAATCCGGCAGACCGCTTATGCCTTATGGTGTAAACAGTGTATTGTATAACATTGTAGACGCTTATAACAAAGCGGAAGTCCAAAAAGCAAAGAAAGAACACAGGAAAGCAGAACTGCTTCCAAAGGTTTCCGCTCATGTTATGCGACACACAGCCTGCACAAGAATGGCAGAGTGCCGTATGGACATTAAGGTATTACAGTACATCATGGGACACGCTCATTTTGATGTGACTATGGAAGTGTATAACCACTTGGGCGACAAGGCAAGGATTGAAAACGAGATAGCAAAGCTGGATAGTATGGCAGTGAACTTCTGACACCAGAAAAGAAAAAATTGGTGTCAAATTGGTGTCAAACCTAAGAAAAATGACAATTTCAAGAGTGGAAAATGCTTGCAAACCATTGATTTTACAGGGTTTGCAAAAAAATATTAAAAAAATTAGCACTCAGGTGTTGACAGTGCTAAAAAACGTGATATACTATAGTTAGCACTTGGGATATATGAGTGCTAAAGGAGTGATAGATATGAATATTGAAAAATGGACGACAGCCATGCAGGAAGCGATGCAAAAAGCCATGCAACAAGCTTTAGATATGTCTTGTCAAGTTGTAGATGTAGAAGATTTCCTATTGGCTTTATTAGAGGATACAAGTGGTATTTTATATCGTGTTCTTTCTAAAGCTCATGTGGATATTCAACAATTGACAACATTTTTAAGAAATAAACAACAACAAAAACCAAGAGTTGGTGGTATTGATGAAAGTCAAATGAGAATTTCTTATGATTTAAATCAATTACTGATAAAAGCTCAAAAAGTGATGAATGATTATAAAGATGAATATACCAGCGTTGAACATTTGATTATGGCTATGTTTGAAGTGCAATCTACTTTTATTCAAGAAATCATTAGACAGTATCATTTAAATAAAAAAGAATTAGAAAAAATTATTAAAGAAATGCGAGGTGGAAATATGGTTAATAATCCTCAACCAGAAAATCAATATGAAGTTTTAACAAAATATGGTAGAGATCTTATTCAAGATGTTAAGGATGGAAAATTAGATCCTGTTATTGGTCGTGATGAAGAAATTAGACGTGTGATTCAAATCTTATCACGTAAAACAAAAAATAATCCTATTTTGATAGGTGAACCTGGTGTTGGGAAAACGGCTATTGTGGAAGGATTGGCATGGCGTATTTTTAAAAATGACGTGCCTGTCAGCTTACAAAATAAGACGCTTTATGAACTTGATTTAGGAGCTTTGGTAGCAGGTGCTAAATATCGTGGTGAATTTGAAGAAAGATTGAAAGCTGTTTTAAATGAAATTAAAAAATCTGAAGGAAATATCATTTTATTCATTGATGAGATTCATCAGCTTGTAGGTGCTGGAAAAACAGATGGAGCTATGGATGCAGCTAACTTATTGAAACCAATGTTAGCACGTGGGGAACTTCATTGTATTGGAGCAACAACGCTAGATGAGTATCGTATGTACATTGAAAAAGATGCTGCCTTAGAAAGACGTTTCCAAAAAGTTCAGGTTGATGAACCAGATAGTGACGATACAATTGCGATTTTACGTGGTTTAAAAGATAGCTTCGAATCTCATCATGGTGTACAAATTACTGATAGTGCTATTGTGGCAGCTGTGAATATGAGTGAACGTTATATTACCGATCGTTTCTTGCCAGATAAGGCTATTGATTTAATTGATGAGGCCTGTGCTTCAGTTCGTATGGAAATTGATTCTTTACCAGAAGAACTTGATGTGATTACAAGAGAGAAAAATCGTCTGGAAATGGAACGTATTTCAATTGAAAAAGAAGATAAGAATGCAGATAATGAAAAACGTTTAAATGAAATCAAAAGTCGTATCGCTTCTTTAGATGAACAAGTCACAGGTTTAACAGACAAATGGAAAGAAGAAAAGAAAGCTTTAGATCATATTAAAGAATTAAAAGATCAAAAAGTGAGATATGAAGCCCTTAAAGATAAATATGAAACTGAAGGTAATTTAGAAGAAGCTTCAAAAATCAAGTATGAAACATTACCTCGTATTAATAAAGAAATTGCTGATTATCAATCACAAGAGTCTGATGATGCTTTATTACAGGAAAAAGTAACAGTTGATACAGTCAGTGAAGTTATTGCTAGATGGACAGGTATTCCTATTCATAAATTGATGGAATCTGAAAGAGAAAAATTATTACATCTTGATGATACTTTAAGAAAAAGAGTTATTGGACAGGATGAAGCGATTGAAAAAATCTGTGATGCTATTTTAAGATCACGTGCTGGAATCAATGATGAAAACCGTCCAATTGGTTCATTTATGTTCCTTGGGCCAACTGGAGTAGGAAAAACAGAAGTTGCCAAAAGTTTAGCAGAACAATTATTCGATAGTGAAAAGAATATTGTCCGTATTGATATGAGTGAATATATGGAGAAATTTAGTGTTTCTCGTTTATTAGGAGCTCCTCCAGGTTATGTTGGATATGAAGAAGGTGGACAATTAACAGAGGCTGTTAGACGTGCGCCTTATAGCATTGTTTTATTGGATGAAATTGAAAAAGCCCATCCTGAAGTCTTTAATGTTTTGCTTCAAGTCTTAGATGATGGTCGTATTACTGATTCTAAAGGCAATGTTGTTAGCTTCAAAAATACAATCATTATTATGACATCTAATATTGGTTCACAATATTTATTACAAGGTAATAATGAAGAAACAAGACATGAAGTTGAAATGGAGTTAAAAGCTCATTTTAAACCAGAATTCTTGAATCGTATTGATGAAATTGTCATGTTTAATTCATTAGATAATCAAGTTGTTTATAAGATTATTGATAAATTTATTGCTCAGCTTTCTAAACGTCTAGAACAACAAAATATATCAGTTCAAGTGAGTGACGGGGCTAAAGAAGAAATTGCAAGAGAAGGTTTTGATCCTACTTTTGGAGCCAGACCACTTAAACGTTTCATTCAGGGGCATATTGAAACATTAGTGGCTAAAGAGATGATTAAAGGAACAATCCAAAAAGATGATCATATTCTCATTGATTATCAAAATCAACAATTTGTTATTCAAAAGATTTAATAAAGCAGGTTAGAAGATCAAAATCTCCTAACCTTTTTTCTTTTTATATCCAAGAAAATGTGTTAGAATAGCGAAAGGAGGAAGTTATGCAAAGATATTTTATAGATGCCAAAAATATAGAGGGGTCATATATACATATTGATTCTTATAATCATAAACATATGCAACGTGTGATGCGTTATCGTTCAGGTGATCAGGTAATTTGTATTTTACCAGATCAACATGTTTACATATATGAAATCGTAAATATAGATAAAGGAATTCTTAGACAAAAAGAAGAATTGTTGGAAAATAATGAACTGGATGTTCAAGTGACTTTAATTTATGGATTACCAAAAAATGATAAATTTGAATGGGTACTACAAAAAGCAACTGAATTAGGAGTCACAAGAATTGTTCCTTTTTTATCCAAGCGTAGTATTATTAAAACAGATCCGAAAACTTTTGATAAAAAAAGAGAACGTTATTTACGTATCTTAAAAGAAGCCAGCGAGCAGTCCTGTCGTCAAAAAATACCAGAATTGACTTCATTAATAACATTATCTCATTTACAAGATTATGTTAGTGACATCAATCTGGTGGCTTATGAAGAAGAAAGTCGTCAAGGAGAACATCAAACATTTAAAAAAGCACTACAAAAAGATTATCAGACATTGACGATTGTTGTTGGACCGGAGGGTGGTTTTGATGAAAGTGAGATTGCTGTGATGAAAGCGGCTGGATTTGAAACATGTGCCTTAGGAAAAAGAATTTTACGTAGTGAAACAGCACCACTGTATATGTTAAGTGTGATTGGTTTTAGTAGGGAGTTGATGTCGTCATGGGATTTATAGAAAGTGTAAATAAGATTGGAGTTCATATTCCTCTTTCACAGACTCAATTATATCAAGATATTGAAAATCATCGTTCGTTTTTAGAAAAGATGGGATTATCATCGAAGATCAAAACAGATTTTGATTTGTTTTCATATGAGATTATTTATCGTGGTTTACTCACAAAAAATAAAATTGAAAATATTTATGA
The DNA here is from genome assembly GCF_018223625.1 of Clostridium sp. C1. Taxonomy (NCBI): domain Bacteria; kingdom Bacillati; phylum Bacillota; class Clostridia; order Eubacteriales; family Clostridiaceae; genus Clostridium; species Clostridium sp. C1. The sequence goes on from NZ_CP073631.1 coordinate 539,699, forward strand.
AGCTTTTTTAAATCAGCATTATGATTTGTTGGATTATTTAAACTATGATGAAAAACAGAAGATGTTTAATAATGATATTGCTGATGTTTTAAAAGAAGCACCACATTTTGTTGACTCACAAAGTCAGGTGACGATTTATATTCCTTATCTGGAACCATTTGTGAATCAACGCTATACGCATGATTATCAGATGTTGCTTTTAAAACAGCATCGCGAATATATTCAAAATTTTCAAGTTAATCTACAAACACCGATAGATATGTATGGTTATCATATTTTTCGTACAGCATTTACATCTTTACAAAATGTCTATGAAGATCAACGTCACATTTGTTTATATTTTGATCCATTGAAAACCATTTATATCTTTAAAAAAGATAATCATGAATTGATGAATAAAGTCATTATTCAAGATGAACATGCTCATAAAGATGCTCATTTAGAAGATGTTAAAAAGATTGTAGATGCTATTGAAAATTATCAATATCGTGACTGTCTGGAAATACTCAAAGATTTAGAATATATTTCTTTAAAGAATTATAAGAAAATTATAAAAAAATATAAATAGAAAGGATATTTATGAAAAAAGTTGCTTTTTTAACACTTGGATGTAAAGTCAATACTTATGAATCAGAAGCGATGTTAAAGCTGTTTCATGAAGCTGGATATGAAAATGTTGATTTTAAAGACAAGGCAGATGTTTATGTGATTAATACCTGCACTGTAACGAATACTGGTGATTCGAAATCACGCCAGATGATTCGTAAAGCCATCCGTCAAAATCCTCAGGCAATAGTTTGTGTTGTTGGCTGCTATAGTCAAGTAGCCAGTGAGGAAGTGGCTCAAATTGAAGGTGTAGGAGTCATTTTAGGAACACAGTTTAGAAATCGTATTGTTGAGTTTGTAGAAGAATATCAACGCTCTCATCAAACAGTCATCCATGTTGAAGATGTCATGACATTATCTCGTTTTGAAGATTTGGATATTGATGAATTCACAAGAAATACACGTGCTTTTTTAAAGATTCAAGATGGCTGCAATAATTTTTGTACTTATTGTATTATTCCTTATGCCAGAGGAAGGATTCGTTCAAGAGACAAGGATAGTGTTTTACAACAGGCTCAAAAATTAGTTGATCATGGTTTTGTTGAAATTGTCTTAACAGGTATTCATACAGCTGGGTATGGTCAAGATTTTGAAGATTATAGCTTTTATGATTTATTAGTTGATTTAACAACCCAAGTTAAAGGATTAAAAAGATTACGTATTTCATCTATTGAAATGAGTCAGATTACACATGAAATCATTGATTTAATAGCAACTTCACCTGTTATTGTTGATCATTTACATATTCCTATTCAATCTGGATGTGATAAAATCCTTAAGAAAATGAATCGTCATTATACAACTGATGAATTTGCTCAAAAACTTCAAGAACTGAAAGAAAAATTACCAACACTTTCGATTACTACAGATGTGATTGTTGGTTTTCCGGGTGAAACAGAAGAAGATTTTCAAACGACATATCAATGGATTCAAAAGATGCATTTTAATCAATTGCATGTCTTTCCTTATTCTCCTCGTCGAGGGACTCCAGCTGCTAAAATGAAAGATCAGATTGATGGTCCAACAAAACATCAAAGAGTTAAGGCATTGATGGATTTATCCCATCAATTACAACATGAATTTGCCTTGAGTCAAATTGGAAAAACTTTAGAGGTTTTAATTGAAGAACCAGATGGTGAAAGTATGATTGGACATGCTTCTAATTATTTAAAGGTTAAAACAAACTTGCCTTTAAATTCTGTAGGGCATATATATCATGTATTGATTGAAGAATGTCAAGATACGATATTGATAGGAAGTGTTGTAAGTGAAAAAAATTAATGAATTATTTCCTGTTGATGAGGATTTTAAAGTTCAATCTATTCATAGTGATTCACGATATGTTGGAAAAGACTCTATTTTCTTTTGCATTGATGGATTAAGTGTTGATGGACATAAATATATTGAAGATGCTATTTTTCAGGGAGCAAAATGTATTGTTTATTCTAAACCTTTGACTTTTAAGCATAAAGATGTTTTATATATTAAGGTTGATAATGTCTTGGATGAATTGAATCGAGTGGCAGATTTATTTTATGATCATCCTAGCTATAAGATGACTGTGATTGGTGTCACGGGTTCAAGTGGTAAAACCATTGTAGCTTTAATGATTAAAAATGCTTTGTCACAGTTTTTAAAAATGGGTTATATTGGAACGAATAATATTGAATATGCCGGGATTATTGAACAATGTCCTTATACAACACCGGAAACAATTTTTTTACAAAGACATTTAAGTGATATGGTTAAAAAAGATGTCAAAGGTGTCACATTGGAAGTATCCAGTCATGGATTGGCTTTAAAAAGAGTGGATAGTGTTCATTTTGATATTGGTATTTTTACCAATGTTTATGAAGAACATCTTGATTTTCATGGAACAATGGAAAATTTAATGGCATCTAAAGCAAAACTGTTTTCATTGATTGATGAAAAAGGTTATGCCATATTAAATACTGATGAAGTCCGTTTTTATAATCTGGTTAAAGACCAGATTAAATGCCATATTTTGACTTATGGTATTGAACATAAAGCGGATATCATGGCGAGAAACATTGAAGTTTTTATTGATCATAGTGAGTTTGATGTACAGGTGCATGATGAATTAAAACATGTATCAGTAGGTGTTTTGGGGCGTTTTAATATTTCTAATGTTTTAGCTGTCATGACGGCTTTATTGGCTTTAGAAATGCCTCTTTCCCAAGTGATTGATAGGGTTGAACATATTTCCGGTGTAGATGGACGTATGGAGCTTTTACAACATCCTTATCCATTTCATGTTATTGTGGATTACTGTCAACATGTCAAGAGTTATGAAAAAGTGTTTCAGTTTGCTCAGCAAGTTAAAAAAGACGGACGTATCATTGCAGTCTTTGGAGCACCGGGAAAGAAGAATTATAATAAGCGTCAAAAGATTGGAAAACTTGCAAATCAATACTGCGATCAAGTGATTTTGACAGCTGAGGATAATCGTGACGAAGATATTCAAGATATTTGTCTGGATATACAAAAATATATCGAAAAACCTGTCAGTGTGATTATTGAAGATCGTCGCATCGCTATTGAACAGGCTATTGAAATTGCCAATCGACATGATATTATTTTGATTCTTGGGAAAGGACATGAACAGTTTATGGCTTCGGCTATTGGTAATGATCCTTATCCTGGAGATAAATATGTTGCTTTAGAAGCAATCAATAAAATTTTTAAAGGAGAAGAAGACAATGGAAAAGAAATGGAACAAATTGATTGATCACACATTATTAAAAGCAAATGCTTCAAAAAATGATATTACAAAGTTATGTGATGAGGCAATGCAATATGACTTTGCATCTGTTTGTGTGAATCCAGTATGGGTATCATACTGTGCTGAATATCTTAAAGAAAGTGATGTTCGTGTTTGTACAGTGATTGGATTTCCACTAGGAGCGAATACTTCCAAGGTGAAAGCTTATGAAGCCAAAATGGCAATTGAAGAAGGAGCTGATGAAGTGGATATGGTCATCAATATCGGTGCTTTAAAAGCTGGAGATATGGATACAGTTTATCAAGATATTCAAGCAGTTGTGGATGCCAGTCAAGGACATTGTGTAAAAGTGATTATTGAAACATGTTTATTAACGGATGAAGAAAAAGTTTTAGCATGTCAACAGGCTATGAAAGCCAAAGCAACGTTTGTAAAAACGTCAACAGGTTTTTCAACAGGAGGAGCAACAGTTCATGATGTAGCTTTAATGAAACAAACTGTTGGTGATCACTGTGAAGTTAAAGCCAGTGGTGGTGTCAAAACATTTGAAGATATGGAAGCAATGGTTAATGCTGGAGCATCACGTATAGGGACTTCATCAGGAATTTCTTTGATGAATTACGAATAAAGTACAAAAACGAAAAGAAACAGGTGTGAATTATATAAAAAAACTTGATTTTCTGTTATTATCAATGTATAATAACGCATGTATTTGGTATTAGTAAAGGGGGGAAGTTCAATATGGCAAAAACTGTAGTAAGAGAAAATGAATCATTAGATGATGCATTACGTCGTTTTAAAAGACAAGTTTCTAGAACAGGTACCCTTGCAGAAGCTCGTAAAAGAGAATTTTATGTTAAGCCTGGTTTAAAACGTAAAATGAAATCAGAAGCTGCTAGAAAAAATAAAGGTAAACAAAGATAAGAAGAACTTTTGGTTCTTCTTTTTTGTTTGATATCATATATTCCACTGAGGTGGTATTGTGCTGGTTATTGATAAAGATAAAATTTGTATCTATGATTATCATGAGGTTTTAATGATGGACTGTCATCTGTTTAAAATTCAAATGCAGGGCTATGATTTGATTGTGAGAGGAAAGGATTTACAGATGTCCTATTATGATGAAAAAGAGATACGTTTATGTGGATATGTGAAAGTGATTGAATATGCTGAAAATGGGGTATGATTATTATTGTATTGATGAATCGTTAATTTATCATTTATTAATATTTGCAAGAGATCATAAACTTCAATTATCTCATTTTCAAAAACATGATCATCAATTTTATTTTTATTTACCAGTATATCAAAGATATTATTTCAAAAAATGGACATATCCCTATCATTATATAAAAACAGAAGGATTATTAAAATATATCTTTTTGTTATCAAGACAACACTTAAATTTTATAGGTGTGCTTTTTTTCTTCATAAGTTTATTTATGAGTTCTTATCTTATTTTTGATATTCAAATTGATGGAACATTACCTCAAGTGAATCAAAGTATCAAAGAAACTTTAGAAAAAGAAAATATTACTTTTTTAAAACCGCTTCAAAGCTATGAACATTTAAATGACTTATTATTACAATTGAAAGATTTATATAAAAATCAAATAGAATATATGAATATTTATCAGACAGGAAGTGTCTTTCATGTCGAATATACAAAACGTAAACAAGATCATATAAAAAAAGAAGATTATCGTAATCTATATGCCAGTCAAGATGGAATGATTCAATCATTGGATGTGAAAAGTGGAAATATTATGGTCAAGAAAAATGATTATGTCAAAAAAGGAGATTTATTAGTTGAAAATACAATTATTTCTACTCAAAATAAAACGAAGATTATTCCTGTTGAAGGACATGTTTATGCCTATACTTTTCATCAATATGAAGCCAGTGTCAAAGATTTGAAACAAGATCAAGGAGATGTCTTTTATCAATTGTTGTTAAAGATTCGTAGTCAAATCCCTGCAGGAGCTCATATTGATAAAGAAAATGTTTTACAAATGACAAGAAATCGTAGTAAAATAACGTTAAAGATGCATTATACACTGATTGAAGATATTGCAGTTAAAGGAGAAAAGAATGAAGAAAATCTTAAAACTAGAAACATGCACGATGGATGAGATATCAAGACTTTTTGGTCGCCAAGAAGAAAACATACGTTTATTAGAAGAAGCAATGCAATGTGATCTTATTGTTCGTGGTGATGAAATCGTTATGGATAATACAGAAGAAAAGAATCAGCAGGTTGAAGATATGATTCGTACTTTACTGGCACTTGTCAAGCAGGGAAAGACAATTAGTCAAAGAGATATTATGTATTCTTTGAATCTGGCTAAAAATCATCAATTAAATATGATTGATGAACTTTACCAAATCAAAATTGCACGCACAACAAATGGAAAATTGATTTATCCTAAAACTCTAGGTCAAAAAGAATATTATCAGGCATTAAAACATAATGATGTTGTTTTTGGAATAGGACCGGCAGGAACTGGAAAAACATATTTAGCTGTTGTTTTTGCTGTACAGGCCTTAAAAAATAATGAAGTTCAAAAAATTATTTTAACAAGACCAGCTGTTGAAGCAGGTGAAAGCTTAGGATTTTTGCCTGGAGATTTAAAAGAGAAAGTAGACCCATATTTAAGACCGCTTTATGATGCATTATATGATATGCTTGGGCAAGAAAAAACAGAGCGTTATATTGAAAAAGGGATTATTGAAATTGCTCCATTAGCTTATATGCGTGGACGTACATTAGAGGATGCTTATGTGATTTTAGACGAAGCTCAAAATACGACTGATGCACAAATGAAAATGTTTTTAACAAGACTTGGTTTTCATTCTAAAATGATTATTACTGGTGATATTACACAAATCGATTTACCTAAAGGTGTTGTCAGTGGTTTAAAGAAAGCTTTGCATATATTAAAGGATGTTAAGGGTATTCGTTTTGTATATTTAACAGCCTTAGATGTTGTCAGACATCCTGTTGTTCAAAGAATTATTGAACGCTATGAAAATGATGAAAAGAATCATGATGATATAAACTGTTGATGATGTTCAACAGTTTTTTATTTAGAAAGAAAATGATAGGTAAATGCAATGAATATGTTATAATGAGTATAAGTTAAAGATATATTTAGGAAAGAAGGAAAGATATGGCAAAATCTATAGTATTTATTGTTGTTTTAATGCTTGCTGTTATTTGCTTTTTTATTTCTTTTTTACATTGGAGAGAAAAAGGCTTTTTATTGAACAATACATATATTTTTGCGTCAAAACAAGAAAAAGAGAAAATGAATAAAACTCCACATTATAGACAATCTGCAATTGTTTTTAGTGGTTTATCGTTAGTGTTATTATTGATTGCTATTGATATAATACTAGAAACAGAATGGTTAATATGGATAATACGACTACTTGAGATGAGTTTTATTGTTTGGGCTATTGGCTCTTTTATAAAAAAGTTTTTTATAGATAATGATAAATAGGATGGTTTATATGAAATTATTAAATAAAATAAAAAAGAAGATTGATAAGAAAGAAAATATATCAAAAGCAAAGAAATCTTCTAAAAGAAAAACATTGATTAAAGATTTTGATGAGATTGTAAAAAGAGGTCATGAAGAAGAAATTAAAAATGTTTTTAAAAAATGTGATATTAATGCTTATGGAGGTTATGACAAAACAAATGCATTGTCTTTTGAATTATCTGAAAATTTAATGAGATGGTTAGTTGAAAATGGAGCAAATATTGAATATGAAGATAGATTTGGAAAACATCCACTTCATCATCAAGTCATTAACCCTCATGGACATCCTGAATATTTAATTCAACTAGGAGCAAATATAGAAGCTACTGATTCATGGGGAAATACCCCGTTATTTTATGCAACTTGTTTTTTTCGAATTGATCATATGAAGATACTGGTTGAATCAGGAGCAAGGGTTAATGCTTTAAATAGTAATGGAGAAACACCTTTATTAAAAGCAATGAAATATACGAAAAATGGAAATATTCCCGATTTGGTAAAAATCGTTCATTATTTATTAGAACATGGAGCTAGATTAACACGTAAAGAAAAAGAAGAAGTAAAAAGGATAGGAGAAGACTTTGAATGGTTTAGAGATTGTATTTCTAAGGATAGTATAGGTGAGATTGAAGAAAATTTGATGGAATTATATCGATTGTTTAAAGTTGAACCAGTTCCTAAAAGGATTATCTATGATGGGAAATCTAAAATCAGAGTTAAAGCCAAACAATGGCAAGATCAGCATGAAGAATTATGGAAATTGCTTGTTCCAACTTTAGGTCACGCATCTACTATTCAAGGAGAGGTTATTAGAATTTCAGGGAAACTCTCATATGAAATTAATCATAATGGCCGAATAAATTGGAATAAAGAATTTAAGAAAATGGCGGATTCATTACTAACATACTGTCGTTGTGGACATCAACTCTCACAAATAGAAATAGGAGAATTGAAAAAAATAGTTCACAATATCAATCATATTCAGGAAGATGATTTGGATAAGTTGACGCAATTATGTGTCAAATGGGTTCTTTTGAATCCATATCCTTTATCATTAGATCATGTCGATTATAATCGATAAAAATACTTTATAAACATAAAAAGAATATGTTAGTAGGTTAGTAAGAAAAGAAAGGAAGTGGGTATAGTGAATAAACATGATTTTTTTGATATCATTATGACAAAATGTGCTTGGTCTAAACAAGGGAATGATGAAAAAGTTTTAGCACCTTTAATAAAATTTTTATCTCAACAAGAAGACGATGAAATTTTTATGTTTGAGGATATAATGACAGATTTGTTGTATCAATTAGATACCCTTCAAAATTTCAAGATAGGTAAGAAATATTATCATCATAATGCTGATACTTTCCTATATTCTCGTTGTGTTGCTCTAATAAATGGTGAAAAATACTATATAAATGTAAAACAAGGAAAAAATAAAGATTTATGGACAAAGGAATTTGAATCCCTTCTGTATGTTCCTAAAAGAGCATGGAAAATGAAACATCATAAATCTTTAGAATATTATCCTCATCTTCCAGCAATATCATATGAAACTGGAAGTAATAAGGATGGATGGGAAAAAAGGATTTCTCTAACGAGATTGAAAAGAATTATACAAAATAAATCTATCAAAAATTTTATGTAAAAAAAGAATAATAGTGAATAGAAGGGATGTTTATGAGATTATCAACAACTTATATCTGTGTGAAAGATGTTAAAAAATCGTTACAATTTTATAAGTTCTTTTTACAAAAAGAACCTTTATATCAAAATGATAACAGATGGATTGTTTTTGACTGTGGCAATTTATTGGCACTTTATAATAGGAAATATGATGAGGAACTTATCAAAGAATCTCATGATATTCATTTTAATCAAGCTTATATTGATAATTTTTTTAATGAAGATAAGTATAAAAAGAATAATATTGTCGTTTTTAATTTTGAAGTTAATGATTTAAAAAGTGAATATCAAAGAATAAAGTCATTAGGAATTGGAGAAGTTTCTCAAATAATGTATGTGAATGTACATATGCCTTATTATTATTTTGATGTGATTGATCCAGATGGTAACATTTTAGAAGTGACAGGTCACTATGAAGGAGATGACACAATATGGGATTAATAGATAAGTTAAAAAAGAAAAAAACAGATCATATGTATTTGTATACGGATAAAGAACTGGATGAATATGAAAAATATATTGAAGAAACATTTGGTAACTACCAAGAAGTGTTTCATGAGATTGTATCTACTGATATTCATTTAGATATAATTATTGTCCCTCCCACAAATGAACAACCTTATTATAAATTAATTACAATGGGTATGGGAGCTTATCGAATGAATGTACCTGATAAGTGGAGAGAATATGAGTTAGAAAGAGCAGAACTGGTACTATATCTCCCATCAACATGGAATATTAATTCCAGCCAAGAAGAAGATTATTGGCCTATAAGACAATTAAAAATTTTAGCACGTTTACCTATAGAATGTCATACATGGTTAGGTTATGGACATACTATTTCTTCAGATGAAGAAAATACGCCTTATGCAAATAACACACAATTTTGCTGCATGATGTTAGTTGATGCATTAGATAATCAAGGTGAAAACTTGGATTTAAGAATGAAATCAAAGGGCAAAATTAATTTTTATCAGTTGTTTCCTCTTTATCAAGAAGAATTAGAATTTAAACAAAAACATAATGCTGAAACTTTGTTGAATTTGTTTGATGATGAAGATTTGATTCCGATCGTTAATATTCATAGAAGAAATTATGGTTGAGATTGTAAGTCACTATAAAAATATATATGCATTTATGATGAAGTATAAGCATTTTTAAAGTTATTCATCTTTATAAGTTTCATAGAGGAGAAGAATATAATGATAATAAGAGAAGTCCATGATCATAAAAAACAGTATTTATCTTTATTGTTGTTGGCAGATGAACAAGAAGATATGATTGATCGTTATATTGATCAAGGAATAATGTATGTGTTAGAGGACCATTGTGTCAAAGGAGAATGTGTTGTTGTTGATGTTGGTCATGGAATACTTGAAATAAAAAATCTTGCTATATTGCCAAAATATCAAGGATTAGGGTATGGTAAATTTTTGATTGATTATATCGCTGAAAAAAATAAAGAAAAGTATTCTTTATTACAGGTGGGAACTGGCGATAGTCCTTTGACAATTCCGTTTTATAAAAAATGTGGTTTTATGTATTCACATAAGATTGAAAATTTTTTTATTGATTATTATGATCATCCAATATTCGAAATGGGAGTACAGTTGAAAGATATGATTTATTTACAAAGAAAACTATAAAAATAATATTTTGATGTAATGATAAGATATAAAATCTAAAAATAGTGATGCTGATTGTCGGTGTTTTAACAGTTATAAAAAAGGAGAAAATGACTGATGAGAAATTAATCAAGACAAATCCATTATAAAGCACTTCTTGTTGGAGCGTTAATTGGGTCTTTGATTGGCTTATATCTTTATAATATTGATATTTTATAAAAACAGATATATTTTTAATATGAAGATATAGTCCTTTTCAATAGTATAAACACATATAATAAAAAGTGATCAAAAGAGACCACTTTTATTTTTGTTTAAGATAATGTTTTAAAACTTTCAAATGGGCAGTAGAAACAGGAAGTAAAGAAATGTCCTCTAAATGATATAATTTCATATTGCACAGATGAGAAATACTAAAATGATAAATATGCATATGCCAAGTACGATGGGTAAAAACATGCTTCACTTGTCCATGATAGGAAACCAGTGATAAAGGAAGATGATATTGTTTTTCAAATTCTTCCATGAAGCGATAAGGGCTTTCTAATTCATATTGAATAAAGCCATATAAATTTTCCAATAATCCAGCTGGATTTTGAATCATAAGATATTGATCTTGATAAGTGATAATTCCTGTTATGTAATTCAGTTCTTTATGTTTTATATTTTTGATAGAGATGGGTAATACTTTTTGTTGTCCTATTTCCTTTGCTTTACAAAAAGAAACAATGGGACAATTTTGGCATTGAGGATTAAGAGGACGACAAATTGTTGCCCCTAAATCCATTAATCCCTGATTAAAAGCTGAAGCATCATATCCTATTAGTAATTCACTAACAATCTGTGCAATCTTTTTTTGTGTTTTTGCTAAAGCTATGTTGTCTTTTAAGGCATATAATCGTGAGATGATTCTTAAAACGTTGCCATCAATGGCTGGTGTAGACATGCCATAAGCAATAGAACAGATCGCACCAGCAGTATAAGGCCCAATTCCTTTTAAATTTAAAATATCTTTATAGGTTGTAGGAAATTGTCCATGAAAGTTTTCGCAAATGAATTGTGCTGTTTCATGAATATGCTTAGCACGACGATAATAACCAAGTCCTTCCCATAATTTATAGACATCTTCCAGTGATGCCTTCGCAAGTTTATCTATTGTATCAAATGTTTCAATAAAGCGTGTATAATATGGAATCACAGCTTCGGTTGTTGTTTGCTGTAACATAATCTCACTAATCCAGATATAATAAGGATTCTTTGTTTCACGCCAAGGGAAATGCCGATGGTTTTTGTTGTACCATGTTATTAAATTGTTTTGTATATTCTTTTGCATCAAATCACCATGCGTATTATACTATAAAATATCTAAAAAAGAAAAGCATGTGATAAGTAGAATGTGAAAGTTTAAAAAGAAATAAACTTTTTTAACTGATATTTGATTATTAATGACTTTTGTTTATATATTTTGAAAAAATATGAGAAATGCGAGAAGACAATTAAAAAAATTGTACTTATCTCAAAAAAGTGATAAGATAGAAGAAAGAAAGGAGCAAGACTATGAAACTCATAATTGCAATTGTAAATAATGATGATAGTAATTCAGTTCAAACAGCATTAACTGAAGGTGGTTTCTTTGTAACAAAGTTAGCGACATCTGGTGGTTTTTTAAAGAAAGGGAATACAACTTTCTTTATTGGAACAAATGATGATAAGGTAGATCCAGCACTTGAGATTATTAAAGCTCATGCAAGAAAACGTGTGGAAAAAGAACCAACAGTTCCACCTACTGAAATGGGAGAATTCTTTACACCAATCATGGTAGATGTACTTGTTGGTGGAGCAACTGTTTTTGTTGTAGACGTTGATCGTTTTGAAAAAATTTAAAAAACAGCTTTGGCTGTTTTTTATTTGTAAAGGAGTATAAAGTGGAATTAAGGATATTAAGAGGACATGAAATTAAAGAAGCTATAAAAGGAATAGATGATCAAATTGCATTAGATTTGTTATTGGATTCTTATCAGAAAAATCTATTTTTTATTGGGGCATTTGAAAATGATTTGATTGGGGCTATTGGGATCTCACATTTTCAAGAGATTGCTTATCTTTGGGTTGAAAAAAATGATCATCAAAAAGAGATTGCTTCAAAGTTAATTCGTATGAGTCTGACATTAACGCAGGATGATTTATACGTATCATTTTCAACACAATGGGATGATGTCTATGAAGATTTGGGATTTCAAAAACAAATAGATTTAAAGCGATGGATTTATCATCACTTTGTTCATAAGCGTTTTACTTCTTATGGGCAGGTTCATGATTTTATTGCCAGCCAAAAACAACGTGTTTACGCTTTAGATAATTTTAAACGCTTTATGAAAGATATAGGTAATCCTCAAACATTATTAAAATTTATTCATATAGGTGGAACAAATGGGAAGGGGTCCACAACAAATTATATTCGTTCAGTATTACAAAAGGCAGGATATAAGGTTGCAACTTTTACATCTCCGGTACTTGTGACAAGATTGGAAATTATGCGTATTAATAATCAGCATATTCAAGAAGATGAAATGATGATTTATGCGAATAGATATATGGATTTATGGTTGCAGTATGAATTGTCCATGTTTGAAATAGAAGTTTTTATTGCGATTATGTTTTTTATAAGACATCGTGTAGATTTTGCGATTTTTGAAGTTGGGCTTGGTGGCGAATTGGATGCAACAAACATCATCTATCCTATGATTTGTGCCAATACAAATATTGGTTTGGATCATATTGAATATCTTGGTGATACTTATGAAAAAATTGCTCGTACAAAAGCAGGGATTGTTAAAGAGGGGATTCCTTATATTACAGGTGAAAAAAAACAAGACTGTTTGGATGTTTTTAAAGAAATCTGCCAGTTGCATCATAGTCCATTGATTCAAGTACAGGATATTCAAAATATTCAAGATAATGGAGAATATCTGACATATGATTATCGTCAATATCATATCACTTTACAGACAAGTGCCATTTATCAATGTCAAAATAGTGCTTTAGCAATTGAAATCTTATTATATTTAAAAGAATATGGTTATTTGGCTTTTGATGATAAACAGTTGTTAGATGGTTTAAAAGAAGCTGCCTGGGCAGGACGCTTTGAAATTGTGAGTCATCATCCGTTGATGATTATTGATGGTGCTCATAATCTAGAAGGAATGGAAGCTTTTTATCAATCAGCCTGTAAGTACAAAAATATTAAAATTATTTTTAGTGCTTTAAAAGATAAAGATACTCATGCTATGATGGAATGTTTGCTTAAGTTGACCAATGATATTACTGTTTGTGAATTTGACTTTTATCGTGCGCAGACGGTTGAAAAACTAGCTGAGGATTTTCCGGTTAAAATTCAAAAAGATTGGCATCAAGCGATTGATGAAGCTTTTTTGCATCAAGGTGTTGTCTTTATTACAGGTTCTCTTTATTTTCTGGCACAAGTTAGACCATATATTTTACAACATCAAAAAAATACAAGAAAGAGTTGAGTTTTCGTAAAGAGTATGATATTATCCATTAGGAAAGTCGGTCGGGAAAATCTTTTCCTGACTTTTCTTTTGAATGACATTGACCTTGATTTTGTCGGATGAAGGTGAATGTGTAAGAGTAGATGAAAGAGAGGTTTATATGCAACAAAAAACTTTTTATGATTTAGGATTATCAAAACTGGTTTTACAGGGAATTGAAATGATGGGATATGTGATGCCTTCACCGATTCAAGAAAAAGCCATACCTGTTTTATTAGAAGGAAAAGATATCATTGGACAGGCACAAACAGGAACAGGAAAAACATTGGCTTTTGGTAGTGTTTTGCTTTCATGTATTGAAAAAAGTCAACAAGGTGTTCAGGCGTTAATTTTATCGCCAACACGTGAATTGGCCTTACAGATTGACGAAGAATTAAGACGTATTGGTAAATATACACGTTTATCAATTGTGAGTGTTTATGGTGGAAGTGAAATTGAAAAACAGATTCGTGCTTTAAAAAAAGGAGCGGACATCGTTGTGGGAACACCGGGTCGTGTGCTGGATTTGATGCGTCGTAAAGCGTTACGTTTAGATCATGTCAACTGGCTTGTTTTGGATGAAGCAGATGAAATGTTAAATATGGGATTCATTGATGATATTGAAACAATCTTGCAGACTGTTCCAGAACAAAGACATACCGTATTGTTTTCAGCAACGATGCCAAGTGATATTAAAAAAATCGCAAGTTTCTACATGAAAGAAGACTATCAGCATATTCAGATAAAAGCCAAGACAATGACAGCCTCAACTGTTTCACAATATTATTTTGAAACAAAATTAAATCGTCGTTTTGAAGTGTTATGCCGTATTTTAGATTCTCGTGAAATGGATAATGCCATTATCTTTTGTAAAACAAAACGTTCAGTTGATGAAGTTGTTGCTGCTATGCAACAAAAACATTATAATGTAGAAGCGATGCATGGTGATTTATCACAGAATCAAAGAATGAATACATTAAGAAGATTTAAAAATGGGCAGATTCAATATCTGGTTGCGACAGATGTAGCTGCAAGAGGAATTGATGTGGATAATATATCACATGTGATTAATTATGAATTGCCTCAAGAGGAAGAACTTTATATTCATCGTATTGGAAGAACTGGACGTGCAAACAAAAAGGGTGAAGCTTATTCTATTGTGACAGCTCGTGAAAAGAATTTCTTAAAAGCCATTGAAAAACATACAAACAGTCATATTGAAAAATTAGAGATACCGGCGATTGAAGATATTTTTGATCAGAAAATCAAAGAACTTTTGTTTGATGTTCAGGATACTGTTCTCAAAGGAAATTTGGAACCGTTCAAGAAAATTGTGAAAGATATTCCTGCACATATGAGAAATGATGTAATGGCTGCATTGCTGGCAATGTGTTATTCAAAACGTGTGGGTTATAATTATCAGGATATTAAGGATATACATAAAAATGAGCAACGTCTTTTTATGAGTGTAGGTTCAATGGATAAGGTTAATGTTAAGGATATTATTGATTTCTTTTTGCGTTATGCCCAAATCTCTAAAAAAGATATAGGTGAGATTACAATTAAAAGGAAATTCAGTTTTGTCAATTTAACGCCTGAAGCTTCTCAAAAGGTATTAGATTATTGTTATAATCAAAAAATAAAAGGAAGACGTGTACGTCTGGAATTGGCACAGGAAGAATAAAAAAGAATGATGAGTTCAAATGAATTTATGATAGAGTGGAGAAACCTAAAAATTGGATTCTCCACTTTTTTAAAATTCGCTCATTTTTTTGTTGAATGTAAGCACTCACATAGTGTATAATATGAAAAGTAGTAACAAAGGAGGAAGTTATATGAAAAAATATGTCTACTTATTTAGTGAAGGAAATAAAGACATGCGTAACTTACTTGGTGGTAAAGGTGCTAACTTAGCAGAAATGACAAATATTGGTTTGCCTGTACCTCAAGGATTTACTGTGACAACAGAAGCCTGCACTAAATATTATGAAGACGGGAAAGTGATTACTAAAGAAATCGAAGACCAAGTTTATGAAAAACTTGCTGAACTAGAAAAAATTACAGGAAAAACAATGGGAGATGCACATAATCCATTACTTGTTTCTGTACGTTCTGGAGCAAGAGCTTCTATGCCTGGTATGATGGATACAGTTTTAAATTTAGGAATGAACGATGAAGTGGCTAAAGGATTTACTGAAGCGACTCAAAATCCTCGTTTTGTTTATGATAGCTATCGTCGTTTTATTCAAATGTTTGCTGATGTTGTTATGGGATTCCCAAAAAGCTCATTTGAACATATGTTTGATAAAGTCAAAGAAGAAAAAGGTGTTGAATTTGATACAGATTTAACAGCGGATGATTTAAAAGAAGTTGTTGAAATCTATAAAAATGAATACAAAAAACATGCTGGGGTAGATTTCCCTCAAGACCCAAAAGTACAAATGATGGAAGCTATCAAAGCTGTATTTAGATCATGGAATAATGATCGTGCAATTACTTATAGACGTTTAAATGATATCCCAGGAAGCTGGGGAACAGCTGTAAACGTTCAAGAAATGGTTTATGGTAACCGTGGTGAAACTTCTGGTACAGGTGTTGCCTTTACAAGAAACCCTGCTACAGGAGAAAAGAAATTATATGGTGAATACTTGATGAACGCTCAAGGTGAAGACGTTGTTGCTGGTATTCGTACACCTCAAACAATTGATACTTTAAAAGAAGTTATGCCAGAATGTTATGATCAATTCGTAAAAATCAATAAAATTCTTGAAGATCATTACAAAGATATGCAAGATATGGAATTTACAATTGAAGATGGTAAATTATTCATGCTTCAAACACGTAATGGAAAAAGAACAGCAGCTGCTGCATTAAAGATTGCGGTTGATCTTGTCAATGAAGGTATGATTACTAAAGAAGAAGCTTTATTAAAAGTTGAACCAAAACAATTAGATCAATTATTACATCCAAACTTTGATGATGTATCATTACGTTGTGCACATGTTGTAGCTACTGGTTTAGCTGCTTCTCCAGGTGCAGCAACAGGACGTATTTACTTTACTGCTGAAGATGTTATTGAAGCATCAAAAAATGGTGTTCAAGATATCTTATTAGTTCGTCTTGAAACATCACCTGAAGATATTGAAGGTATGAATATTGCTCATGGTATTTTAACAATTCGTGGTGGTATGACATCACATGCTGCTGTTGTTGCCAGAGGTATGGGAACTTGCTGTGTATGTGGATGCGGTTCATTAAAGATTGATGAAGAAAACAAAATCTTAACGACACCAGATGGAAAACAATATCATGAAGGTGACTATATGTCATTAGATGGAAGCACTGGTAATGTTTATGGTGAACAAATTAAAACTGTTGAACCAGAAATTAGTGGTGATTTCGAAACATTCATGGAATGGGCTGACGAAGTACGTAAATTACAAGTTCGTACAAATGCTGATACACCTAGAGATGCTTTACAAGCTCGTAAATTTGGTGCAGAAGGTATTGGTCTTTGTAGAACAGAACATATGTTCTTTGAAGAAGAAAGAATTTTCAATTTTAGACGTATGATTACTGCTGAAACTGAAGAAGCAAGACGAGAAGCACTTGAAAAGATTTTACCTTATCAAAGAAGTGACTTTAAAGAATTATTTAAAGCTATGGAAATTTATCCAGTAACTATTCGTTTCTTGGATCCACCTTTACATGAATTCTTACCTCATACTGATGAAGAAATCAGACCACTTGCTGAAAGCTTAGGAATGACTTTTGAAGCTTTAAAAGCACGTGTTGAATCATTAAAAGAATTCAACCCAATGATGGGACACAGAGGTTGTCGTTTGGCTGTGACTTATCCAGAAATTGCTGAAATGCAAACAAGAGCTGTTATTGAAGCTGCTATTGCAGTCAATAGAGAAGGGCAAAATGTTGTTCCTGAAATCATGATTCCTCTTGTTGGAGATGTTCATGAATTAAAATATGTTAAGAAAGTTGTTTGTGATACGGCAGATAAGATTATCGCTGAAGCAGGTGTAGAATTACCATATAAAGTTGGTACTATGATTGAAATTCCAAGAGCTGCTTTAACTGCTGATAAGATTGCTGAAGAAGCTGAATTCTTTAGCTTTGGTACAAATGACTTAACTCAGATGACTTATGGATTCAGCCGTGATGATGCTGCTAAATTCTTAGGTGATTACTATAGTAAACAAATCTTTGAATCTGATCCATTCGCTAAAGTTGACCAAGAAGGTGTTGGTGAATTGATGAGAATTGCTATTGAAAAAGGTAAGAAAACACGCCCAGATATCAAACTTGGAATCTGTGGTGAACATGGTGGAGAAGCAAGTACAGTTGAATTCTGTCATAAATTAGGATTAACTTATGTTTCATGTTCTCCATTCCGTGTACCATTAGCACGTTTAGCTGCTGCACAAGCTGCTGTTAAAGAAAAAATGGGAATTGAATAATTTTCTTATAAAAGGTATGATTGATTATCATACCTTTTTTTATCGACGGATGTGTTTAACTATGGTATAATATTTTCAAAGTGCAGGTGGTTTTATGAAAATACAGTTGAATTTAGATAGCTTAGCTGTTCTTTTATTTTGTGGAGATTTAGTTGTAGATAATACTGCTGCTTTAACACAGGATGAATGGCTGACTGTTGAACGAAAATTAAAAAGTTCATCAAGAAAAACGCCATCTAAATTATTTGGTATGAATAAAGATACATTGATTGATATATTGGGAATAGAAGAATACATTGCCTATAAAATGATAGCACGTTTAACGACAATTAATGATCTTCTTTTTGCTTTAGCGAATTTAGAAAATGAAGGTATATCTCTCACAACGAAATATGAAGATAATTATCCTAAAATATTAACATCTAAACTCAAAAAAAGAGCACCTTTATATCTTTATTATGTTGGTGATTTATCCATTACAGAAAATCATATGGTATCTGTTGTAGGACCACAGGAACTTGAAAAAAGATTAAATACTTATACAAAGAATATTGTGACAAAGATTTATGATGAAGAAAAAGTTCTGGTTGCTAATGGGACAAAGGGGACAGATGCCTATGCTTTAAAAACATTTTTAAATTTAGGTGGTCAAGCTATATGTTTTGTAAGTGATCATATGTTTGATAAGAAAAAGTCTTATTCAAAACATATTAAAGAAGGACGTTTATTGTTGTTGAGTGCTGTTGATCCATTTGCATATTTTAATGTAACGAATGCTTTGGATCGTAATATTTATGTGTGTGGTTTGAGTGATGTTCAAATTATTACAGCGACACATATTAATAGTGGGGCTGTCTGGTTTACAACGATTCAAAATTTCCATTATCATTGGACAAAACAAATGGTTTTAGATGATAGTCGTTATGGTGGAAATATTCGTTTATTGGAAATGGGAGCTATTAAAATAAGTTATGATGATATTTTATCATTATTAACACTTGATCAGATTATTGAAAAGAATGAAGTTGTAAAGGAGGCAGAAGAAATTCTGATAGATCAGATGTCTATCTATGAGTTTTTAGATGAATAGTATGTTAAATCGTTTTCTATGGAAATATAAAAGTTTTCCTATTACCATTTCGTTAATATGTTTATGTATATTGGTTTATGCAATGAGTTTTGTTTGGTTTGGTGAAGAAATGAATGCATTAGAAGGATTGTATTTTGGTGGATTTAATCCAGTTTATATACAGCTATCGCATGAATATTATCGCTTGTTGTCCGCAAACTTTATTCATTTTGGCATTCTTCATTTAGCAGTGAACTGTTATTCATTATATGGACTGGGATTGTTTATTGAAAAATCATTGGGTTTAAAAAAATATTTGATTTTGATTTTAGTTAGTGCTTTGACAACAACAGGTTTACCTTATTTATTTTATCTCATCACTGGTTATGGCGCAAATGTTGTAAGTGGAGGTATCAGTGGTGTGATTTTTGGATTAATTGGTGCTTTAGGAGCATTGGCACTGCGCTATAAATATATTTATATGGATATTTTTAAGCAGTTGGCACCTAATATTATTTTAATGCTTATAATTTCTTTTATTATACCATCTATTTCACTTTCTGGGCATTTAGCTGGACTTATTGGTGGTTTTGTTTGTACATATATTTTATTGATGATCAAACATCAAAAACATCTTATACATTAACAGGAGGGTTTTATGTCATTTCAAGATAAATATAAAGAATATAAAGAAAGACAGGAAGCAAAAAAGTATTTTCGTTCTAATAATGATCAATTTCTTGACAGTACACAGTGGAGTAAAGTTATTGGGATTGGACTATTGACAGCAATTGCGGCTGGGGTTGTTTTAGGAATTGTTATTCACTCTTTGCATATCACTTCATCGCTCTTTTATGTGGTATGTGCTATTGTTGTTTCAAGTGCAGTGACAAAAATTTCTCAAATTCATTCATCACAAATGGCTATATTAAGTGTCATTTTAACTGTATTTTGTTATGTTATAGGTGAAATGACTATGATTTATCTTCCATTGCATGAATTAGGTGTGAGTCTACCGTTGACTTCTTTTTTAGATATTTTTGTCATGAGTGTGCGTAGTTTGATTGTCGGTGATTTGTTTACAACAATTGTTGCACTTATTGGATTATTTATTGCTTATGCTTCAGCAAAGTAAAAACCCGAATTTTTCGGGTTTTTAACATTTTGAAGGAAAATCAGGTTGATAATATTTTTGAACATATTCTTCATAAAGTTCTCTAAATCTTTCATAATGAACAATTTCACGTTGTCGTAAGAAAGATAATGGAGCAAGTAAATCAGGATCACGTGTTTGGTTCATCAAGTTTTCATAAACGGCTCTGGCTTTTTGTTCAGCGGCACAATCTTCCGCTAAATCAGCAACAGGATCACCAGTTGATGCAAAGACCATAGCATTAAATGGAACACCATTGGCATCATTAGGGAATAAAGCACAGCCATGTTCAGTATAATAACTTTGTAAACCAGCAGCTTTAATTTCTTCCATTGTTGCTCCCTGTGTTAATTGATAAACCATTGTTGATACCATTTCCATATGCCCAAGTTCTTCAGTACCAATATCGGTTAATAATGCTTTTCCTTTTTCATCAGGCATTGTATAACGTTGTGTAATGTAACGTGTTGAAGCAGCAAGTTCACCATTAGGACCACCAAATGGCAAAAGGTATAATGTTTTGTAATCACTTGATTTTAAAGGGAAAAACAATCATTTGCGTGATTGTTTTTCAATAGGAGTATACCATTGTTTAGATAAATACTCACTGAGTTCTTGAATCCTCTTTTTTGCGTCTTTCTTACTTGGTTTATTAATACTAATAGCTTTTAAAGGGGTACTTCTTCTACTCATGGAATCACCTCTACTATATATGTATGATATGTAAATCAATAAAGACTACAAGTAGGGTTAGTAACAACAAAAGGACTTTCTTAAAAGTTCCTTTTGTTGGATAGCTAGTATATTTTAAATAAAAAAAGTTCAAGTATTTCTCGGCATAAACGCTTACGCATTTATTCCAATTTCCTTGAACTTTTTATTTTGTTAATATCTTTGATTTTAATAAGTCTTTGTATTGATTAATAAAAGAAATTGTACATACAATACTTGCAGAATCAACGGGGTTAATCAAATTACTCAATCGTTCTTCATTCCAAAAAAGATCGTCAAAACTTGCAAGTGTAGTGGCTACATCTAAACATGGAATGGCAATCCAATTATAATGTTCTGTTCTTCCAACAAGAATTGTGAGAGAACTTCCTCTTGCTTCAATGATTGCCTCATAATAAGAACCGTAATCAATAAAAGTTTTTAAGTGTGCTTCCCATGTTTTTTCTTGATCCAGAATAATACTCTTACATTCAATCTCACATATATATTTCATATTCTTTCCTCCAATCATTGGTTGGTAAAGAATATGATTTTATTTTGAAAATATGACAATAAATCATTTAATCATAAATATCTCATATATTATATTAGAATAATAAGTACTTATTTCGCAGAATATTTAATTCTATGAAATACTTTTTATTGTAGTAACCTAATATATTATCTCATTTTTTTAGCTATTTTTCAATTTTATGTCGAATTTTATGTCGAATAGTTTACACCTAGTTTACACTTTTAGCTAATTTTTTGTAATTTTTAGCTATTATAAAATCTAATTATGGTCAAGAAAGGGGTCAAAATTTTATGAGTAGACGTGGAGAAAATATTCATAAAAGAAAGGATGGGCGTTGGGAAGCTAGAGTTATTAGAGAAAATGTTAATGGAAAAAATATATATAGATCGTTTTATGGAAAAACTTATAGAGAAGCTAAAATGAAAAAAAACAATTATATATTAACTAGAAAAGAAAAAAGTTTTGTCACAAAGAGTTTCAATGATGTTTTTGATAAATGGATTGAATATAAAAAAACGTTTGTAAAGATTTCAACATATAATAAATATATGAATTTATATAAAAGTTATATTTGTAATTATTTTTATAAGATTAATTTAGATGAAATCACAAATCAATATATACAAAATTATATCAGTTATCTTATGAAAAGAGAAAGTACCAAAACAAGTCAAACTTTATCGTCTAACACAATCAGAGAAATAGTATACATTATTAAATCTGTACTTTCTTATGCACAAAAGAATGATTATGTTGTCTACACTCCTTTAAAAGTAGAATTACCAAAAAATGAAGTAAAAAAAATTCATATTCTAACAAGAGAAGAGCAAAAAATATTAGAATCATATATAAAAAATAGAAACGATATGATATCTATCGCAATCATATTATGTTTATATACGGGTTTAAGATTAGGAGAATTATGCGCTCTTACTAAAAATGATATTGATCTTGAAAATCATTATATTTCTGTTAATAAAACAGTACAGAGGATTCAAAACCATGATACAAATAATAATGAAAAAACATCCTTAGTTATTACAAAACCAAAAACAAAAAATTCAATCAGGCAAATTCCGATTTCTTCTGTTATACGTTCAATTTTAGAACGATATTTATTATCATTAACAAATAAAAAATATATTTTTAGTGTAAACAATAGTCTTGCAGAACCACGAACCATTCAATATCAATTTAACAAAATTATAAAAAGATTAAATATTACACAAATTTCATTTCATGGATTAAGACACACTTTTGCAACTCGATGTATAGAATTAGGAATGGATATGAAAACCTTAAGTGAAATATTAGGACATTCAAACATAGCAACTACAATGGGAATATATGTTCATTCTACCGATCTTCATAAAAAGGAACAAATGGAATTACTATCAAATTTATAAAGGGTCACAAAAATGGTCAAAATTCATTTTATATTGAAAAACATGCTTATTTCATAGAATTAAATATTCTACGAAATAAGTTCCCATACTTTTTATTAGTATACCAATCTATTTTGTTTTTATTCTATATTCGACAGGGAGGATATCATCATGAAAAGAATTATAACAAAATTATTTTTTGTTTTTGCCTTGATTTCATTGATTGTACCAATGAATATGGCAAATGTGTTTGCCACTGATTCTTCGCAAGACGGATTGGTTGTAAAAACAAAGACGGATCAAGACAATTATAAGGAGGGAGAAAAAGCAACTGTTTTTATCGCAGTACACAACACAAATGGTTATGATATGGAAAATATTAATATAGAAGTA
Organism: Clostridium sp. C1; assembly: GCF_018223625.1. NCBI lineage: Bacteria > Bacillati > Bacillota > Clostridia > Eubacteriales > Clostridiaceae > Clostridium > Clostridium sp. C1. The sequence goes on from NZ_CP073631.1 coordinate 563,173, forward strand.
TCATTACCAAAAGAAATTTCCCTAGTTGAACAACAAAACATAAGTATTCCAACATTAAAAGCAGATGAAATAAAAGAATACAAAATTGTTGTTGAGAAAGAGGGAAAACAAACAACTGTATTACCTGATAATACTGACGACACTAATAATCACAGTAATATAACAGTATCAAGCAATTCAGATAAACAGACTACATCAACGAATCATGATACAAGTTCAAAAGTTGAAACATCAGATCAAAGTATAATTGGTTTGTTTGTCGTCTTATTAGGAGTTAGTTTAACTATTATTTTTGTTATCAAAAAAGATAAAAGATGTAAAAAAATGTTAATTATTGCTTTAGTCTCAAGCATAACTTTTAGTGCATTTAGTATAGGAGTGGTAAAAGCTGAAAGTACCTATAAAGAATTAAAAACTTTTGAATCCAAGCAAAGTATTCAATTTAATGATACTACATATTCTTTAAACTTAAAAATCACATACACAATTGAAAATGGACAAATTGTTGATCGTGGAGAAATTACAAGAGAAGAATGGATTGTAAAACTGATTGATCTTATGGGATATGAAGCAAAATTTGATTCCTATAGTTTTGATGATTTTGAAAAGTCAAAAAATCCTGATAAGATTGAAACTGCTATTCAATATGGATTAGTAGATCTAAAAGCTGATAAAAATAACAAGATATTATTCGAACCAAATAAATACGCTACTAGGGAATTTGTAGCTTATTCAACCATAAAAGCATTAGGTTTCTATACGTACAATACATCTGTTGAATGTAATGATTATGATAATTTAGTATATCCTGATATTGATAAATTAATGGTTCATTATGGAATGTTCAAACTAGTAAATAATGATTTCAAACCAAATCAGTATGTATCTAATAATGAGATAGATATTATTATTGCTAAAATTAAAGAGTTTAATAATTCACTTGAAATTAATTCTTCTGCCAAAAATGAAATTGAGTATAACGAAAGTGTAAAACAATATACTTTAGATTTTAATTTAAACGAAAATCAAAAGATTATTACTTCAAATGATAATCAATTATCTAATATAAAAACTGGTGAAGTTGTTATATTAAATAATCCAAATAACATTGCAGAAAATATTGCTATTCAAGTTGATAAAATAGAAAATACAAATAATGAATATACAATTCATTATACTGAGCCACCTATTGAGCAAGTTGTTAATGATATACAAGTAGAGGGTGTAGTTGGTAATCAAAATGCCACATTTATTCCTGAAGATGATGTAACAATAGAAAGTCTTTCTAGAACAAAATCAAGATCAAAAGCAAAATTGAATAAGATTCCTCTTGATGATTCTATAACAGCACAATTTCAAATAAAGGGGAAAAATAAAACAAGTTCTTTATCAGGAAAAGTATCTTTGAATTTTAAAGAAATGAAATACAAGTTTGATTTACAAAAATTATGGGGAATACCTATTGGTGTTAAAGAAGCACAATTTGAATTTTTGCTAGATTCTAAAGCCTCTATAGAAATAGAAAGTACAAATGCTGATGATAAAACATCTATTTGGAAAGATAAAGAAGATATTAACAAAAAACTAGGACAAGTAATTGTTCCTACACCATATGGGGTTTATGGTTCAATTGATGTGTACCTAGTTACTTCTATTAGTGGAACTGTTAAATTAAGTGTACAAGCTGACGCAAATTTAGCTTTCCAATATAAATCAGGAAATATAAGAAATATTGGATACCTTAATACTACAACAAATGATCTTAACATTAATGCTGAAACAAAATTAGGAATCAAACCAAGTGCTTCTTTAAAACTTATGGGATTTGATTTAACAAAAACTAATACAGAAGTAGGAATGGCTGCTAATGCAGGTATATCAAATATAAAAGCTGATCCTTTAGAATATTGTGTAAATGCAAATTTATATGTATATTGGACAATGGGAGTACAAATCGGTCCTGATATGATTAATATAAAATTTAATACAGCTATATTTGATGAGAACAAATCACCATTTAAAAGAAACATGCACTTTGAAGAAAATGGTTATGTACCCGAATGTACTAGAAATCGCAACAACATCAAAGGTTTAGTTAAAAATGCTAAATCACCACACAGTCCTATCGCAAATGCTAGTGTTCAAATATATAACGAAGCAAATAATATTATGAGCGAACTAAATACGAGTGAGGCGGGTGCTTTTACTAGTCAAAAATTAAAAAGTGGTACATACACTGTGATTGTTTCAGCTACTGGATATGAAACATATAAAGAAACGGTAGAAGTATCAAGTGGAAAAGAAATATTTTTAGATATATTCCTAACTGAAATTGATGAAGACCCAGGTGATACAGGTGATGAAGATGTAAGTATGGAAAAAGTTGAATTACAATTAGGAAAATCTTATCGAGTCGAATGTATTAATGACGCTATGTTAAACATAGAATATTTAACTGATTGTAGTACGGAATATTACTATTCAAATAGTGGAATGAGTGGTTCAGTTTTAAATGATAAAAGTTTTGCAAATACCATGTCAATGCGAATAATGGAATCAGGAGATTTTATAGATATTAAACTTATTTCAGGACAATCAGAAATGTATGCGTTTGAAGAAGATGATTTTTATAAATTCTTTAAGGTGACTGAATTAAATCATGATCCACTTAAAAAAATCGAATTATCTGCAGGTAGCATTGTATCTCTAGATAATCAATATTTTGGAAATAGAACAACAAATATAACATACGGATTTGTCGGAAATAATTTATCAGGAACAAGAAAAAAAGTGGATTATTATTGGAATAAGCACAATGGATCAGAGGTTATAACAAAAATAGAAGATATAACTAATAATCAAAATTATTGGACTACGTTAAATGAATGTTGTACTGATGAATACACAATTAATTCAGGTAATGCAACGATATATCTTTGGTATGAAGACGCTCAAAAATTAGTTATTAGTGAATAGTTATTAAATATTAAAATTAGAATAAGGATGTGAGAAATGTTAACTGAAGAACAAAGAGAAATATTTGAAATAGAAAAACCAAGTGATAATGAAATAGTATGGTATAGAAAGCCAAATAAACTTTGTTATGTTATACAAAGTTCTAAGATATGGATTATATTTAGTATTATATTTTTCATTTTTATAATTTCAACAGGACGTGAAGCTTTTTGGTTTATCGCACCATTATTAATATTAGCTAGTTGTCTTGATTCGTATAAATCTGTTAGAAGGTTAAAATATTATATAACAAAAGATTATATTGTTGTTCAAATTAAAAATAGATTTTGGGCTAGTTCAATAGAAGTGATTAGAGAAGAAGCTCGTGAGGGTGAAAAAGTATATAACCAAATTGGAAAAATTGAAAGATATTTTTATACGAAGAGAGTACTTATAAAACCAACGTTTACTCAGAGTTTTACTGAGAAATTATTTAATGTTAAATCATTTAAATTTAAACAAAAGTTAAAAGAACATGGTGATGATGGTGGGAAAATAGATTTATACTATTTAAAAGGTGAGTTTTTCTGTATAAAGGATTATCAAAAAGTGCAAGATATAATACAAATTTAAAAGAAAAACAAGTAGTCATTGATTGATTACTTGTTTTTTCAATTTATTCCATTTGTTCTAAACGTGCAATTCTAGTATCAAGATCAGGGTGTGTCGCATAAATACGCTCCATAATCGTTAAATCACCACTTGTATCAATTTGTTTTAAAAGAAATAAAGATTCCTTTAGTTCTGAACCAAAACCAATGGTATGAGCAAAATAATCAGCTTGTTTCTCACAGTTTCTACTGTTTAATGAGAAAATCGCACTCACAATAAAGTTGCCTAATCGTTTGAATAAATTCTTGATTCCATTCATGATTTTTAATAAGAAAGAATCTCCCATGCGACTTCTTAATATCGCATACAGAAAAATATAAATCAAATGAAGAATAAAGGCAAAGACCATAAATAAAACATTTCCAATGCAGAATATCATGGTAATCTTCGTGTCACCATTTGAAATATGACCAAACTCATGAGCTAAGATTCCTTGTAATTCTTCTCTTGAAAATGTTTGAATAGCTCCTTTTGTCACACAAATGGTATTACTTGCACAAGCAAATGCATTTGGCATAGGGTCTTCATTCATAAACAATTTAATGTTTGAACTTAAACGAGGATTTTCTTCTTTTGCCTGTTCATAAACTTCTTCAAATAATGGAAAAAGATATTCTTGATCTTCTTTTAAAACAATCTTTTTAGTATGATTTAACATACGCATAATACCCTCACCAATCGGTGTTAAAGCGATAAAAATAAAAATCAAGTGAATTATTAAAATCGTCGTAAAATAATCCATAAAAAGTAAATAAACAAGAAATAGATAAACAATATAAAATAAGATTAAAACAAGATTGGATTGAATGACTTTTTTCATAATGAGTCCTCCATGATGTTAAATAGTAGGTTTGTTGATTTTTAGTTTGTAATGAACATTTTTATCTTTACTGACATAAATTGCCTCACCGGTCTTTAATGATTTGATAATATCCGGGTGATAAAGATATTCACGTGTGATTTTAAAACTTCCTAATCCGGTTGTATCTGTTTGTTGTTGATTATTTTTTATTTGATAGGTTACTTCTGCTTTCTTTCTTGTACCAATGGTATTTGCCCATATCTCAGCATTTTCCGGTTCATTCTGTCGCATGATGATATAGTTGTTACAACTTTCAATTACTTGCTTACGAAAAGATTCACTGACATTTTCTAAGTCTGACAAAGATTGAGTGGCTAGAATACTTGTAATATTCGCACTTCTTGAAAGATTGACAAGTAATAAAAGCTCCTGACTTGCATAAATACTGACTTCATCAAAGATATAAAACGTTCTTGAAAAACGTTTATGAAATAAACTACTTACCCCTTGTTTTGCGTCAATCGTGATTAAACGTCCAAATAAGGGTGATAGTTCCGGATAAGTTAATGGATTTAAGATAAATAAAACAATCGCATTTTCATTCAATGCGGTTGGAATATCAATACTATCCTTTGAAGAAGTAAAAATATCGCCAAGATCACTTTCTACTAATAAAGAGAAACGAGCAATTGTTCCCTCAACGATTTTAGCCACGCTCTCGGCTTGTTTTACATTCTCTAAATGTTTTTCTTTGGTGATAATCTTTTGTTTCTGTAAAGCTAAACTAAGACTTGTAAAAGAAGACAAAGATAAGTGATTAATCACATTTTCTAAATTCAATTCTATTCCATTTTCTTGCATAAGATAGATAACCTTTTGAAGATAACGACTAGCATTCACTTTATAATGTTCTTCGCTCCAATCGGTCATACTCATTAACATGTCTTTAATAACTGTTGGTGTCTTATGATAAAATGGATTATATTTATCACAAGTAGTAGGGTTGTTTAAATCAATCACATAGACTATTTTATCAGGATATTTCACTTTATACTTCATAATATAGTCATAAAGACTACCTTCGTTAATATCACCCTTTCCGTCCACAATTAAAGAAGGATAATCATTTGTAAAAACACTTTCTATAAAATGGCTTAACGTTACTGTTTTCCCACTTCCGGTTGTTCCACAAACAAAAATGTGTTTTACATCATGATCCACATAGATTTTCTTCTTTCCATACATTCCAAGAAAAGTCGCATTATCTTTTACTTCTTCTTTTTGTTTTGGTACTTTAATATGATTCACTTCCTCTTGATACTTCCAAATATCATCTTTAGAACTTCTTGACCAATGAATCAAATGAAATAAAAATAAGAATAAACTTCCAATAATTAAGACATAAAAGACTCCAATAGAACCACCTCGATATTGTCATATTTTTCTAGTGACTCTTTTAGTATATTTTGAATCTTTATTTGTGCGAGGGGAACTACCCATATTTGATGATCATAATGTAAATAATTATCTTCAATGTTTTTAAATAAGCGACTTTTGGTTTTAAGATTCAATTCTATTTCAATCGCATAACTTTCATTATCGTTTTGAAATACAAGATCAGGGTGATGTTTACGAACTCCAAATCCGTCTTCTATGTGAAGCTCTCGTTCCGTTGTCATAGAAGAAAGAGAGAAGTGATACTTTTCTATTAACAAAGGTAAAGAATCCAACAAAGCAATATCATGATGAATCTGATCAATGCGAATATTTTCTTCCTTAGCCTTAACATGAATGAAACGCATACCACTCGTTGATAAATAATAGAGATAAGGAATCCCATATAAAATCTTCTTTCGTTTTAAGTAACCATGATCAACCAAAATCTTAAGTCTACGATCACAAGCACGATTACCACTGAATGAAGCAAGAAACAAAATATGACGACTTAAACAAAAACGAAACCGATACACCATTCTCAAAATCTCATAATCTCTCTTAACTAACTTTATAACACCACCTCCACCTATTAGGACACACCGAACTTATTTTATGAGGTTAGCTCTTAACCAAGATGTTAAAGAGGGGTCTCGGATTACCAAAGCCGAGACCCCTCTTTAAAACATCACATAAAATAAAGTTGTTCGGTGTGGCACTAATATATATGCCTATTCCACCTTAGTTAGAACAATCTAATGATATATTAAAAAAGCCAAAAAACTGATAAATTAAAAGCTTTAATTTACCAGTTTTTAGCTTTTTATAGCATACCTAATTTTCTGCGTTAACTGCACTATTCAATATTCATATATAATCCCTCCTGAATAATATATGTTTATATATTTTCTTTATGTAAATATATTATCCTTTTTGTTAAATCTAACTAATAGATTCAACTATATTATATGCAAATATATATCTAAAGTCAAGTTATTCACAAATTGTTATGATTCAAATATGATAATGTCTTAATATATCCAAGTTGAATATGTCCTGTATACAGGACATATTCAAAAATCTATGTTATGATATAGCCTCACTTTTATTGGGAGGTTGTTGTATGAGAAAGGTTGAATTAAGAATGAATGAAGAAAATAAATATTTGATTATTAAAAAACTGGTTGAAACTAACGGCAATAAAAATAGAGCTGCCATCAAGTTGGGATGTACTGTCAGAACTGTCAATAGACTCATCCTTAAATATAAAAAATATGGTAAAGCTGCTTTTATTCATGGCAACAGAGGCAGAGCTCCTGCTACCACTATACCTCTCGATATCAAAAACAGGATTATCAAACTTTATATCGATCATTATTGTGACACTAATTTTACTCATTTCTGTGAAATCATTTATGATGATTTCAATGTTAAAATTAGTGATACGACTCTTAACAAGTGGCTTAGAGATGAAAATATCATTTCCCCTAAAGCCAGAAAGAAAACGAGAAAGATATTAAAAGATTCTTTGAAGGCTCAATTGAAAATGACTCGTTCCAAAAAATCTCAAAATGACATCAAAGAAGCTATTTCCATCATAGACAGTAAAAATGCTCATCCTAGAAGACCCAGATGCAAGTATATGGGTGAAATGATCCAGATGGATGCTTCCAGCTTTGAATGGATTGATGGTCATATCTGGCATCTTCATTTGGCTGTCGATGATGCTACTGGTGAAGTTGTTGGCGCTTATTTTGATACTCAGGAAACGCTAAATGGCTATTATAATGTCTTCTATCAGATTTTGACCAACTATGGTATTCCTGCCATGTTTTATACCGATAGACGTACTGTCTTTGAATACAAAAAGAAAAACAACGCTTTTGATGATGACGACACTTTTACCCAGTTTTCCTATGCGTGTCATAATCTTGGCGTTGATATTAGGACAACGAGCATCGCCCAAGCCAAAGGCAGAATCGAAAGAATGAACCAGACATTCCAATCCCGTTTACCTGTTGAACTCAGGCGTGCTCATATAACCGATATAGAGTCAGCCAATAAATTTTTAAAATCCTACCTAAAAAAATTCAATGACATGTTTGCTCTACACCTCAATACTACCAAATCGGTATTTGAAACGCAACCATCAATTGAAAAAATCAATCGTACCTTAGCTGTTCTTTCTCCTAGAAAAATTGATTCAGGTCATAGTATCAGATTTCAAAACAGGCTGTATTTGCCCGTAACAGAAAATGGAACATCTGTTTATTTAAAGAACAGAACAGATTGTATGGTTATCGAGGCATTTGATGGGAATCTGTATGTCAATGTACTTGATCACATATATATCATGCAGGAAATACCAAAACATGAATTGTATTCAAAAGAATTTGATGAAGTAAAAAAAGAAGCCAGACCAAAGAAAAAATATATTCCACCTATAGATCATCCTTGGAAACAGGCTTCCTACTTAAATTTTCTTGCAAAACAAAAGCACCGTTCTGGTGCTAATGTTTAAAATTTTTTAGGACATTTTCAAATTTGCTTGACAGTTATTCACAAATTGTTATTCACAAATTCACAACCACTTATGCACAATTTATATAAATATTATGTATTTTTTCAAAAAATGTGAATAACTTGTACACTATTTACAATAATTATTTATAATTTGAAATAGTTGTGCATACATTTCAATTATTAAATTTTACTGTTTTCATGAATCAGTTGATCTTCAAATGTATTACTATCATTAGTTATTTTCTCGTTATCTAAATAATCAAAATACCATTCTAAAATATAGTTGTAAAAAATTTCAGGATTAGAAATTTTTAACGTATATACAATTTTTAAATTTCTACCATATCCTTTCAATGATTTACTAATCATTTTAGGGTTTATTGTTTCACATGTTCTATCTCCAACGATAAGCCTCCTTTTTGCTCGAATTTTTATCGGTTTTACATCTTGACTAAATTCCACAGATAATTCTAATTTTTTTGTTGGTCTTTGTACAATGATACCGATAAATTGTTTTTTCTGATTTTTGTTATCAATCATAGAAAAAGCAAAATCTAAAGTAACTATCTGATTAATTTTGATAGGATCTTTTATTATGATTTCGTAATTTCCTTCTATTGGGAAATCATTATCTGAATCAGTCTTATATAATAAATTTGTTTGATTATTTTTTCTTAAAAGATGAAAATGGAAATATTTATCGGAATCTCTATCCAAATATATTTTGTTTACTTTTTTACCACTCCAAGAATATTTACCCATTATTTTATCAAAATCAGGACTTAATACTTTAATGACAGATCTTCTACAAAAGTCAAGATTTTCACTTGAATTATACACTAAACGAATTCTATAAAATTCGTATATATATTTGTATTTTACTTTTTTTGGAAAAAATTTGTATTTTTTTCTTGTATTTATTTCAATAATCCATACAATAATTGTAATTGTAGTTAATATTACTACAATAGCATTACCTGTGATTCGAAATGTAAATTCTATGTTCAAAAGGTTAGAAATATTATTTTTATAAGCATTGGTTAATATTGTTATAAGAGTTAAAATAATTGCATAGAGATGATTGGCGATTAGTTTTATAAGATCTTTATGTATTTTTTCTAATATTTCTCGAAACATAGATTACCCACCTTTCAGTTAAGATAAAAAAATCATATAATAATGAGTATAAAAAGACAAGAAAAAAACCATAATTAACTAAAAAACAGACAATATTAGACTGAAATTTCCAGTAAGGCTATTTGATGTTTCTAAAACACAAAACATAAAATTATAAATTTTATTACTTGGTTACTCTTATGTTTGAAGACTTTTAATAAGTGTAACTATAAATGAATTCTATACAATCATATATACACATATAATCATAATGATGTTTTGTATACTAGAAATCTGTGATATAATGGATTCGTGATTACAAAACATTTCTTTTCTGTTTGGAAGAAAGGAAGTGTATGTATGACAAAGTTTGCAGCCGCATACATTCGAGTTTCTACAGATGATCAGTTAGAGTTCTCTCTTGACGCACAAATCAAAGCATTAAAAGACTATGCTAAAAGAAATGATATGATCATTTTAAATGAACATATTTATGCGGATGAGGGAATTTCCGGTAAACGTGCAGATAAAAGACCGGCTTTTATGAAAATGATTGCAACATCAAAAAAGAAACCACGTCCATTTGATGTGATTCTTGTTCATAAATTTGATCGTTTTGCACGTTCTCGTGAAGATAGCGTTGTTTATAAATCAATGCTTAAAAGGGAATCCGGTATTCGAGTCATCTCTATTACTGAACAAATAGAAGATGATAAATTTTCTGTGATTTTAGAAGCCATGCTTGAAGCAATGGCAGAATATTATTCTTTGAATCTCTCTGATGAAGTAAAAAAGGGAATGACTGAAAAGGCAACAAGAGGAGAGTTACAAGCAAATCCTAGTTTTGGTTATCGTGCTGAAAATAATCAATTAGTAATCGTGGAAGAAGAAGCTAAGTATGTTCGTTTTATCTTTGAAAAGTTTGCTAATCAAGAAATGAATATGCGACAACTTGCTAGATATTTGAATGATTTAGGAGTAAGAACACATAGAGGGTGTAAATTTGAAAATAGAACGATTGAATATATTCTCAATAATCCAACCTATATTTCTGTGTTACGTTGGAATCCGTCTGGCAAATTTACTCGTAAATACAATCACAAAGATATTATTTTTGCAAAATCTACGCATGAACCAATTATAAGTCAAGAACTATGGGATAAAACGCAAGAACTATTAAAAATGCGTAAAGAATTATATAGTGCTAGACAACATGAATCTGTGAAAATTCGTTATTGGTCACAAGGTTTAGTGAAATGTGGTGATTGTGGTAAAGCTCTTTGTATTTCTACTGTTCAATATTACCAATGTAATGGATATGCTAAAGGAACATGTAAGAGAAGTCATTGTATTAAAATTGAAACACTTGAAAGAATCGTATGCGAAGAATTAAAAAACGTTTTTGAAAATGAAATTGAGATCAACGTTGTGCCTAAAAAAACAAGTTCTTTATCCAATGAATATGAAATGTTAAAAAAAGACTTATCTCGTATTGATGATAAATTAAAACGTATTAAAGAAGCATATAAAAATGGGATTGATAGTCTTAAAGAATATAAAGAGGGAAAAGAGTCATTAGATGAAGAACGTAAAATATTGAATGATAAAATGAATCATTTAAAAACAAAAGTTAATGAAGAAGATGAACAGGGAATTTATAAACGTATTAAAAATGTTTATGAGCTATTAACTGATGATGAAATACCCTTAGATGTTAAATATAAAACTGCTCATTTCTTGATTAATAAAATTGTCTTTTATAAAGATACAAAAACCGTTGAAATTGAATATAAATAAAGGACTATTATTTTTAAACTTACCAATAGAACAATGGTCCACCAAATTGTGTAATGATGAATTTGGCCATAGATAAGTCTTTATTTTTAATAGAAATAGGATATTGTAATTTCTTACTATAAATCCACATTTTTAAACCTCCTTAATCTTTTTGATATTCCCAAGGCCAAGGACCTTGTATCCATTCAAATGGGATTTTGTTTTGAGTATTTTGTACTTCTAAAGGACCATATTTCTTTTCAAATGCATTTTGACTTTGTTTTGCCTTTTGAATGTATTGTTCATATAGTTGAATCATTTTTTCATCATGAGGATGTGTATCTAAAAAGAGATTGATTTCATGTGCTACAAAATAATACATCTGAACTTCTAATAATGCTTGTTGACGTGCATTTTCAGGTTGTAGACAATAATTAGAAAATCCCTGATAAGACATATAGAGATCTTTAAATAAATTACCTAATGAAATAGCTTCCTGTGGATCAAAAAGAACAGGTTGACATTGTCTTGTTTGATTTGACATATAAAATGGTGAAAAACAGTTTTTATCTTCTTGAAAAAAATTCATATAAACCTCCTTCCATCATAACATATGATTTGATTTATGAAATGATAAGGACACATGTTTATTTTCAGTTCATATTTTGTTTTTATAATAAAATAGAAAGGTGGCTGGTTTTATGAAAGTTCAAGTTGTTTATACAACGCATTGTAAAGATGCAAAACTTTTAGCAGAAGACATGGCAAGATATGCACGAACTTATGCCAAACCAATAACGGATTTTTCTTTTCAGGAAGACATTGATCTTTTGGTTATTGGATTTGAAGAATATCCATGTTTAAAAGATAAAGAATTGGAAAATTTTATATGTCAGCTATCTCGTCAGCATATTCGTAATTTGGCATTATTTAACTTATTTTGTTTTAAAAGCAAAGAAATGGAAAAAATCATTCAATTATGTTTAAAACAAGACTTGCCATTAATGAGAGAAACATATTCTTGTAAGAAATCATTTAAAACAAAACATCATCTAGATGATGATATCATCTCTGGTGGTCGTGTCTATATTGAAGATATGGTAAACATCTGTAATCATTATTATTGAGCTATCTATGGAATAGCTTTTTTTTGTATTTTATTTATGATACAATATCTTTCATAAAAGGGGGAATATAAATGTCAAAGAAATATCAATTTGAAACATTGCAGATACATGCAGGACAAAAACCTGATCCTGTAACAAAAGCAACAGGTGTACCACTTTATTTATCTAATGCTTTTACATTTGATAGTGCTGATCAGGCAAAAAATATTTTTGCATTAGAAGAAGGTGGATATTTCTATTCACGTCTATCTAATCCAACTGTTGATGTTCTACAACAAAGAATGGCTGCTTTAGATGGAGGTGTAGGAGCGATTGCTTTTGCTTCTGGAACAGCAGCTATAATGGGGCTGATCATGACTGTCTGTCAAAGTGGTGATGAAATTATTGCAGCCAACAATTTATATGGGGGAACGATTGGTTCATTATCTGGAACAATGCAAGGAATGGGATTTACTTCTCACTTTGTTAATCCTCGTGATTTAAAGACAATGGAATCATTGATTAATGAGAAAACAAAAATGATTTTTGTTGAATCTGTAGGTAATCCTAATGGAGATATGTTAGATTTTGATGCTATTAGTGAGATATGTCATCGTCATCATATATTGTTTGTTGTAGATAATACGACACCAACACCTTATTTATTTAGACCTATTGAACATGGAGCGGATTTGGTTGTTTATTCCACAACAAAATATATTGCTGGACATGGTAATGTCATGGGTGGAATCATTGTAGACAGTGGAAATTTTGACTGGCATAATGAAAGATATCCATTAATGACAACACCGGATAAAGCATATCATGATATTGTTTATGCTGATTTAGGGAAAAGTGCTTTTTGTACGAAAGCTGTCGCAAAAACATTGCGTGATTTAGGTGGGTGTATGTCACCATTTAATGCTTATATGACTTTGCTTGGATTAGAAACATTATCATTACGTATGGATAGACATGTTGGAAACTCAAGAAAAATTGCTGAATTTTTACAGAATCATGAAAAAGTAGAATGGGTGAGTTACGCTGAATTAGAAGGTCATAGTTCATATGAATTGTGTCAAAAATATTTTCCAAAAGGATTTGGAGGTTTGTTTACTTTTGGTGTGAAAGGTGGACTAGAGGCTGGTAAGTCTGTTATTAATCATATCCAGTTATTTACCCATGTCACAAATTTTGCTGATTCAAGAAGTTTATTAACACATCCTGCTTCAACAACACATGCACAAATGAGTGAGGAAGAAAGACTGGCTGGTGGTGTTCAACAAGGAACAATTCGTATTTCTGTAGGGTTAGAAAATGTTGAAGATTTGATTGATGATTTAAATCAGGCGTTTGAACAAATTGATTAATAAAAAAGAATTATGATTTATAGTGAATCATAGTTCTTTTTTGATATTTAAGATATGTTTATACAAAAAAGATTTCCATAATTTTGGAAATCATTTGAAAAGATAATATATCATTTTATTCTACAATCATCGCATTAGCAATCGGTGCTTTAGGATTGTTTTTATTAATGTGATCATAGAATAGAACACCATCAAAGTGATCAAGTTCGTGCTGTAGACAGATTGATAAGAAACCTCTTGCAACAATTGTCACATCTTGATGAGTTAAAACATCATAACCTTTGACAGTAACTTTAGCATGTCTTGGAACATAACCTTCTCTTTCTTCGTTGACACTTAAGCATCCTTCACCATCTTTTAAATAGGACTGTTTTTCTGTATATGATACAATTCTAGGGTTAACAAGAGCATAGTCGTCTGCTTTTTTTATATTTCCATCGTGATCATATGTCAAAACATGAATAGCACACATTCTTTTTAAAACACCTAATTGTACAGCTGCAATACCGACTGCTGGACGTAACTGATATTTTTCAGAAATGTCTTCATCCTGTGAATTGACAAGAAACTCGTGCATATCCAGCAATAATTGTTCATCTTCCTGACTTAATGGCATCGCCACAGGTTGAGAAATTTCACGGATTAAAGGATGATGATCATCAATAATATCTTTCATTAAAATCATGTTGTTAATCACCTCGCCAAGTATTGTATCATAAACAATAAAAATATGCTAGAAATCTAGCATATTTTTTAGATTAACAGATTTTTGTGCAACCACAGATAATAAGCAATAAGAAGACAACTAATACAATTGCAAACCAAGTACATCCATTACCATAACCAAAACCACCACAACCAGTTGTCATGACAGGATAGCTATTACAGCATCCACTGCAACCAAATGGATTACATCCAAATGTTGGCATAAAACTATTGCAGCCACATCCTCCATAATTATAACAAGAGTTCATTCAAATCCCTCCTTTCACTTTAAACTATTCTTTATTTACAAATTTGCTAGTGTTTCTACCCAATTCTTATTTTATTTTTAATTCATATCATGTATAATATGAAAAAAGATAGGAAGTGAAGAAGATGTACGATTATCCATTAAGTCCATTTTGGGATACACAGGATATTATTGATGTTATGGCATTGTATAACGCTGTAGAAAAAGCGTATGAAGAAGGTATCTCTAAAGATGATTTTATGAAGTGTTATCGTCAATATATAAAAGTTGTTGATTCTAAGAGTGAACAAAAACAAATTGATGCTGCTTTTGAAAAAGTTTCTCATTATTCTATATATCAAGTTTTTCAAAAAGCAAAAGATCATGATTGGATTGACATGCGATGATAAATTTATTAAAAAGAATTTTTAAAAGACGTGGTGTTGATAAGACTGTTTATTTTTGTGTGGTTATTTTAACGATATATGGGATTGTGATGATTGGAAGTGCATCAGTTGGACAATCTGCAAAAATGGGAGCCATGTATGCTTCTATGAATATGATTAAACAGACCATCTTTGTACTGGTAGGCTTTGGCATCATGATTTTTTTAACACGCTGTTTTAAAAAAAGCTGGGTTGAAGCCAATTCAACGTGGGTATATTATGGTATTGGATTAGTGTTAATGCTGGTTTGTTTATTTTTTGAAGATGGAAAAGGTTCTCATGCATGGATTCGCTTAGGTCCTTTTTCCTTGCAACCAGCAGAGTTTATGAAGATTATTATGATTCTTTTCCTTTCTTTCCATTTTGGAGAAATAGAAGAATATTGTCAGATTCCTCGAAATATTACTCGTCATAAAAGAGAGGAACTTCAAAAGCGTAAAGCATGGTATTGTGTGTTTAGACCCATCATTGCGATTTTTGTTGTCTTTTTCGTAGGTGTTTTTTTACAAAAGGATATGGGGAGTTCTTTGATTTTAGCTTTTATTTGTATGATGTTGTTTTTTATTACCCCTCGACCTTATTACTCTAAGTATAAGAAAGCTTCGCTTGTTTTATTAGCTGTTGGAATCATTTTTGTTTGTTTAACAGCAACCTTTATTTTAAAACCTTATCAGTTAGGGCGTATTTATACATGGTTGAATCCTTTAGGAGATATTGAGGGAGATGGCTGGCAGTTAACTAACGCATTGATTGCCTTTGCTTCTGGAGGTTTGTTTGGTAAAGGTTTTGGAGCATCAACCCAAAAATATGGATATATTCCAGAATCACATAATGATTTTATTGTAGCTATTATATATGAGGAATTAGGTTTGGCCGGTTTTCTGTTGTTTTTAATTCCTTATATCATTATTATATATAAGATGTTTCATTATGGTTTAAGAATTAAAGATACCAAAAGTAAATTAATTCTTTATGGTGTAGGGCTGTACTTTTTTACCCATCTATTAGTCAATGTAGGTGGAGTTTCGGGATTTATTCCTATGACTGGTGTTCCGTTGCTGTTGATTTCTTCAGGGGGTTCATCAACTTTAGCAGCTATGATGGGGTTAGGTATTGCACAATCTCTCATTGCAAGATATAATCGAGATCTTTTAAAAGAACAGATGGAGTAGTTTTGCATATCTTATTATGGGTGAGATATATGCAAATAGATGATTTTAAGGCTTTTGTGAAAACAATTCCAGCTATCAGAGAAGAAGTTGTCAATGGACATTATACATGGCAGCAGCTTTATGAATTTTATGTTTTATATGGTGAAGATGATCCAATGTGGGATACTTATAAGAAAAGTCATATGGATTTAACTGGAATGCTTGATATTTTAAAGAATATTGATTTGGATGCATTGTCTAAAAGTTTTGAAGGATTACAGAAAATTTTGGATTTAGTCAGTACCTTTGTTGTAAAGGAACAACCAAAGACACAAAATAGACAGTGGTATGATGATTGATGAGTCATTACGTCAATACTTAAGAATGCATCCCAAATGGTATTTGATTTTATCACGATATCCTCAAGAGTTTCCTGCTCTTATTCAGCAATATAAGATTGAAAATAAAATGACTTTCGCTGATCGTATTGAAAGAGTGGGAACATTATTACAGATGTTAGATATGTTATTATAGGTGAAAGTTATGTATGAAAAGATTGATGCATTAATTGAAGCAATTATGAAAACAGATGAGTTTATTCGCTATCAAGAGGCTGTAAGTCAGCTCTATCAAAGTCAGACGATGGCCTTGTTATCAAGATATCAGACGTTAATGGAAGATTATTTAAAAATGAGAGATTATTCTGTTGATGTTGGACAAGCTGAAGTAAAAAAACAGTTACAGGAAGTTTATCAGGAAATGAATCAGCATTCTGATATACAAAATTATTATCACTCTTATCATCAATTGAATGATTTATTAGAAGAAGTGACACGGGTAGTTTTTCAAGATATTAGTTGTGATTTAAAAATGGAACGTTATCAGTTATGAGGTAGAAAAATGAGAGTCATTGCAGGAAAATTGAAAAGTCGACAGTTGAAAAGTGTTGATTCTAAATTGACAAGACCAACAACGGATAAAAATAAAGAAAATTTATTTAATATGATAGGTCCTTATTTTGAAGGAGGACGATGTCTGGATTTATTTGCTGGTAGTGGTGGTTTAGGAATCGAAGCTATCAGTCGAGGAATGGATGAATTATATAGTGTTGATAAACAATATCGTGCTTTTGCGACTATTCAACATAATATAAAGACATTAGGTATTGAAAACCAGGTTCATGTTTATAAGCTGGATTATAGTAAAGCTTTGTTAAAATTGGCACAGGAACAAGTCAGTTTTCATCTGGTTTTATTAGATCCCCCTTATCAGATGAAAATTCATCAAAAAATCTTAGATTTTTTGGTTGAACATCATATGCTTTGTGATCAATGTATCATTGTCATTGAAGATTTAAAAGAAGAAGCCATTGATGTCAAAGAACCTTTTGTTTTAAAGAAACAACAAAATTATGGAATTACATCTTTACAGATATTAGTTTATAAGGAGAAAAAATCATGAATGCAGTTTATGCGGGAACATTTGATCCAGTCACAAGTGGACATTTAGATATTATTGAACGTGCGAGTAAAATGTACGATATTTTGTATGTGACTATTTTTGTCAATCCTCAAAAAACAACGTTATTTTCTTTGGAAGAACGTATAGAATTATTAAAAGAAGTGACAAGTTGCTTTGATAATGTACGTGTTGATTTTAGTCAGGATCTGGCAGTGTCCTATGCTAAAAAAATGAATGCGCCAATATTGGTTAGAGGATTAAGAGCCACAATGGATTTTGAATATGAATTACAGATGGCTTTTTCTAATCAATATCTGGATGATAGTGTAGATATGGTTTTCTTTATGACAAGACCTAATCATTCCTTTATTTCATCTTCATCGGTCAAAGAAATGGCTTCTCATCAGCATCATGTCACAGGGCTTGTTCCACCTGTTGTTGAAGAAGCTTTAGAAAAGAAATTTAAGAAAAACAAGGAGGCTTTATGAAAAAAATAGTTGATTTAAATGATTTATCATTAGCACAGATTCAAGATATTCTTGATGAAGCGATTGCTTTTAAAAATGGCAAAGTGGTTGATTATCATCAAAAAAAGGTTGTAGCAAATCTTTTCTTTGAACCTTCTACAAGAACGCATTATAGTTTTGATATGGCAGCTGGTAATTTAGGGTGTCGAACACAAAACTTTGAAGCCAGTAACTCTAGTTTAAAAAAAGGTGAAACTTTATATGATACTTGTAAATTATTTGAAAGTATTGGTTGTGATGCTTTGGTAATTCGTCATCCTGAAGAAGATTATTTTAAACAATTAGAGAAATTAAAAGTGCCTATTTTAAATGCTGGAGATGGTAAAGGAAATCATCCTTCACAATCATTACTGGATTTAATGACAATTAAAGAGGAATTTGGACATTTTGAAGGTTTGAATGTGGTGATTGTTGGTGATATTTTACATTCTCGTGTTGCACATTCTAATTATCATGTTATGCAAAGGCTGGGTATGAATGTTTATACATCAGGACCTTTAGAGTATAAGCAGGAAGGTTATCATTATGTTGATTTTGATGATGTCATTGAAGATATGGATGTTGTGATGTTGTTAAGAGTACAACATGAACGTCATGTGGGAGATGAAAATTTTTCTAAAGAGAAATATCACCAGATTTATGGACTATCTTTAGAAAGATATCAACGTTTAAAAGATAATGCGATTATTATGCATCCAGCACCTATTAATCGTGATGTAGAGATTAAAGATGAATTGGTAGAAAGTGAGAAGAGTCGTATTTTTACACAAATGCGAAATGGTGTTTATGTAAGAATGGCAATGCTTCATAAGGTATTAGAAGATGAATAGTTATTTATTAAAAAATGTTCATTTATATCATCAAGGTGTTTTTAAGAAAACAGATATTCTTGTGAAAAATGGATATATTGAAAAGATAGATGAAAATATAACAGGTTTTGAACCGGTTATTGATTTACAGGGAAAATATGCTTCACATAACTTCATAGATATACATACACATTTAAGAGAACCGGGTTTTGAACACAAAGAAACTATTCATACAGGGAGCTTAAGTGCTTTATATGGAGGATATGGAACGATTGTAGCTATGGCAAATACATTACCATGTATGGATGATCTAGAAGATGTTGAAGATTTTAAACAGAGAGTGGTCCATGATGCCTGTGTCAATGTTTATACATATAGTGCGATTACTGAAAATTTAAAAGGTCAAAAACTTGTGGATATGGCACAACTCGTTCAAGAGGATATTGTTTTAGGGTTCTCGGATGATGGCAAGGGTGTTCAAAATGATGATATGATGGATTTAGCTATGCAACTGGCTGGGAATCTGGATTCCATCATTGTCGCTCATTGTGAAGATGAAAGTGAATTGCATGGCGGATGTATTCACGAAGGACATTATGCCAAAGAACATCATCTTATAGGTATTAATAGTGCTTCTGAATATAAACAAGTAGCTAGAGATTTAGATATTGTCAGACAATATCATAATCGTTATCATATTTGCCATATTTCTACAAAAGAAACGGTTGATTTGTTACATCAGGCAAGACAGGAAGGATTGTGCGTTTCAGGTGAAGCTTCACCACATCATTTGATTTTGACAGAAGATAATATTCAAGATTGTTCACCACAATATAAAATGAATCCTCCATTAAGAAGTAAGGAAGATCATCAGGCATTAATCAAAGGTTTGAATGAAAAAACAATTACGGTTATTGCGACAGACCATGCGCCACATGCCAGAGAGGAAAAAGCCACAAGTATTGAAAAAGCACCATTTGGTATTATTGGTTTACAACATGCTTTTTCATTGCTGTATACTTATCTTGTCAAGAAAAATCTTGTGTCTTTAGAAACAATCTTGGATGCTTTGACAGTAGGACCAGCTCAAGTTTTACGTCTGGATTGTCAAATTCAGGAAGGTTCATTAGCTAATTTATGTATCTTTGATTTGAATGAACATTTTATTATTGAACAAAAAGATTTAAAATCAAAATCAGCAAATACACCTTTTTTAGGGGCAGAATGTTATGGTCGTATTGTTGCGAATATTGTTAATGGTGAATATAATGATTTGGAGGAAAAATAGATGAAAAACTTTCAAGGAATGATGACAATTGTTTCTAAAAGAGAGCTTGTTAAAGATGTTTTTGAGATGGTTTTAGAAGGTGAAGCCGCACGTTTTATTCAAGCTCCGGGACAGTTTATTAATATCAAAATTAATGATTCTTTACAGCCTTATTTAAGAAGACCAATGAGTATTTGTGATTATGATGACAATCATATCACTATGATTTTTAAAGTTGTAGGTGAAGGAACAAAGATTTTATCACAGAAAGAAATAGGTCATCAGTTAGATTGTTTAACAGGTTTAGGAAATGGTTTTCTAGATTATCAGGCGAAAAAAGCTATTGTTATTGGAGGGGGACTAGGGGTGCCTCCAATGTATAAATTAGCGAAGACTTTAAAAGAGCAAGGTGTTGAAGTTCAAGCTGTTTTAGGTTTTAACAGTAAAAATGATGTGTTCTATCAACAAGAATTTATGGATATTTGTCCTACCTTTTTAGCAACAATGGATGGAAGTGCTGGTGTTCAAGGGACAGTTCTTGATGCTATTGAAGCTCATCAGCTGGTATTTGATAAATATTATGCCTGTGGTCCAGAAAAAATGTTAGATGCCTGTGTGATGGCTTATCCAGAAAATGGTTATTTATCTTTTGAAGCACGTATGGGCTGTGGTTTTGGTGCCTGTATGGGATGTTCATGTAAAGTGAAAACAAAACCTTATAAACGTATATGTGTTGAAGGTCCAGTCTTAATGTCAAGTGAGGTGATTATTGGTGGTTAATTTAAGAGTTCAGTTGCCCGGTTTAGATATGAAAAATCCAGTGATTCCAGCCAGTGGAACTTTTGGTTTTGGTTATGAATTTGCAAAGTTTTATGATATCAACTGTTTAGGATCTATGATGTTAAAAGGGACAACACTGGAACCACGTTATGGCAATCCTTTGCCAAGAATAGCCGAAGGACCAAGTGGTATGTTAAATGCGATTGGTTTACAAAATCCTGGTGTTGATGCTGTTATGAATGAAGAATTAGAAAAATTAAGACCACTATATACTGATAAAGTGATTGCGAATATCGGTGGAAGTGCGATTGATGATTATGTTGAAACAGCACGACGTATATCTACTCATGATATGGTTGGGGCTTTAGAATTGAATATTTCCTGTCCGAATGTTCATGCTGGAGGTATTCAGTTTGGAACAAATCCAGAAATGGCTGGAGAAGTGACTCGAGCTGTGAAAGCTGTAAGTCAAAAGCCTGTTTATGTCAAATTATCTCCTAATGTGACTGATATTGTTGCTATGGCAAAAGCTGTAGAAGAAGCTGGAGCTGATGGGATTACGATGATCAATACATTGATTGGAATGCGTTTTGATATCAAAACGGGGAAACCTATTATTGCTAATAAGACAGGAGGATATAGTGGACCAGCTATTTTCCCAGTTGCTTTAAGAATGGTTTATCAAGTGAGTCAGGCAGTATCTATTCCTGTCATTGGAATGGGTGGTATTGCCAGTGGTAAGGATGCGATCGAAATGATGATTGCTGGAGCCAGTGCTGTCGCTGTTGGTTGTCAAAATCTCATTGATCCATATGCCTGTCCAAAAATTATTGAAGAAATGAATGAGATTCTGGATAATATGGGAATAGAAGACATTCATGAAATCATTGGTCGCTCACATCAATATGAAAAGTGAATAAATGCGTAAAGAATGGACATACTATATGGGGTGAATTGTATGTCCATTTATTTTCAGTTGTTTCTTGCCAGTTTCTTTTGGGGTAGTAATATCATTGTTATGAAATTATTACTTCATCATCTTCCCTTTCTTTTTTTAGCCTTTCTCCGTGTTCTTTTTTCTTTTGTTTTTTTAGGTATCTATCTTTATTTTCATCACATTTCTTTAAATAATTTTGATAAAAAGAAAATGTTAATCATTTCACTTTTATCCATATATCTCAATTTCTTTTTAACATTTATAGGAATGAATCAAGTGAAAGGTATTGATAATGCATTAATGAATGCTTTGTCACCAACGATTACTTTTCTTCTCTCTTTGCTTTTTTTGAAATACCATCTTTCATTAAAAGAGTGGATGGGTATGTTTTTATCACTCTTTGCTTTTCTCTTGTCTATTCGTTTTCAAATTTTTTCAATACAAAGTGGTTTTTATTATTTACTGGCAGGAATGACATTGTATATTTTAGGAAATATTTTAATCCAGAAGTGGCATATTGAACCTAGTATAAGTTTTACTTTTTATGAATTGTTATATGGTTCACTTTTTTTATGGATACATAGCTGGGTGGATGGACAATTGGCATTTGATCGTTTGTTGACATTGCCATTATGGCAATGGGGATTATTTTTAATGATATCAGGTGTAGGTTTTGCTTATATACAAGTGACATATATGAAAGCAATAGCTCAAATTGGGGCAGTACAGACGAGTTTCTTTCTCAGTTTGAATCCTATTTTTACGTATTTGGAATCACTTGTTTTTTTACAGGAGCCTTTTGATTTTATTCATTTTGTAAGTTTTTTGTTGTTGATTTTGGCTTTGATCATAACAAAACAGCAAAATAAGGATAAAGAATGATTTTTATGAAAATATCTTGACTTTTTCTAAGCTTTCTTTATAATTACAAATGCGGCTATATCTAGGATGTAAGAGTCCTCGACCTATTTCTTGGACATGGCTAAGTACAAAATAAGGAGGAAAACAAATGTTAACTAAAGAAGAAAAAACTGCTATTATGAAAGAATATGCAACAAAAGAAGGAGATACAGGTTCTCCAGAAGTACAAATTGCTGTATTAACTGCTGATATTAACAAATTAAATGAACATTTTAAAGTTCATAAAAAAGACTATCATTCAAATAGAGGTCTTTTAAAGAAAATCGGTAGAAGAAGGGATTTATTAAAATATTTAAAAAATAAAGATCTTGACAGATATACTGCATTAGTTGACAAATTAGGTTTAAGAAGATAAGGATATTCATAGTGAATATCTTTTCTTTTTGAATAAATATCATGAAGAAATGTTTTGTTATTAAATAAAAATATGCTATAATGACAAAGATAATGAATGAGGTGAAATGATAATATGTCGAAACATGTAATGAGTTTAGATTTTTATGGAAAAAAAATCACTGTTGAAACAGGGGAACTGGCTAAACAGGCTAATGGTTCGGTTTTAGTGAGATACGATGATACAGTGATTTTATCTACTGCTGTTGCGGGAAAAGAACCTAAAGATGTTGACTTTTTTCCTTTGACAGTTACATATGAAGAAAAATTATATTCTGTTGGTAAGATTCCGGGAGGTTTCTTAAAAAGAGAGGGTCGTCCTAGTGAACATGGAACTTTAACAGCACGTATGATTGATAGACCTATCAGACCTTTATTTGCTGATGGTTTTAGAAATGAAGTTCAAGTTGTGAATACAGTGTTGTCTGTTGATCAGAATGCATCACCAGAAATGGCAGCAATGTTAGGAGCGTCACTGGCATTATGTTTATCAGATATTCCATTTAATGGACCAATTGCAGGAGTTAATGTGGGATTGATTGATGGTGAATTTACAATTAATGCAGGTCCTGAAGAAATGGAAAGAAGTTTAATCAATCTTGAAGTTGCTGGAACAAAAGAAGCCATTAACATGGTTGAAGCAGATGCTAAAGAAGTGGATGAAGAAACGATGTTAAATGCTTTGATGTTTGGACATGAAGCTATTAAACAATTGATTGCTTTTGAAGAAGAAATTGTAACTTTATATGGAAAAGAAAAAATAGAAATTCCATTATTTGAGTTAGATCAAAATATTGTTGATGAAGTGACAGCTCTTGCTAAAGAAAGAATGATTTCTGCTGTGTCTATTCCCGGTAAACTGGAAAGATATGCAGCGATTGATACGATTAATGAAGAAGTTGTTGCTTTATTTGAGGCTAGAGAATATGCTGATTTAAAAGAACAGGAATCTGTTTTAAAACAAGTCAAAATTGTTTTACATGATTTAGAAAAAGATGAAGTCAGAAGATTGATTACAGAAGATAAAGTACGTCCAGATGGTAGACGTATTGATGAAGTGCGTCCTTTAGATGCTCAAGTAGATTTGTTGCCTAGAGTACATGGTTCAGCTTTATTTACTCGTGGAGAAACACAGGTATTATCTGTTTGTACATTAGGGGCTTTAGGAGAACATCAAAAAATTGATGGATTAGGACTAGAAGATCAAAAACGTTTCATGCACCACTATAATTTCCCACCATATTCGGTTGGAGAAACAGGAAGAATGGGAGCGCCGGGTCGTCGTGAAATTGGTCATGGAGCTTTAGGTGAAAGAGCTTTAGCTCAAGTCATTCCTAATGAAGAAGAATTCCCATATACTATCCGTGTTGTTTCAGAAGTACTGGAATCTAATGGTTCATCATCACAGGCTTCTATTTGTGCATCTTCGATGGCATTGATGGCAGCTGGGGTACCTATCAGCAATCCTGTCAGCGGTGTCGCTATGGGACTTGTAAAAAAAGGTGATGATTATACAATTTTAACTGATATTCAAGGTATGGAAGATCATCTGGGAGATATGGATTTTAAAGTTGCTGGAACAAAAAATGGAATCTGTGCTTTGCAGATGGATATCAAAATTGATGGAATTACTAAAGAAATTTTACAGGAAGCTTTAGCACAAGCAAAAGCAGGACGTCAACAAATTATGGATTGTATGATGTCAGCTATCAATGAACCAAGAGATCATTTGAGTCCTTATGCTCCAAAAGTTTATATGATGAAGATTGAACCAGATCAAATTAAAGATGTTATTGGAACTGGTGGAAAAACAATTAATGAAATTATTGAAAAATCAAATGATGTCAAAATTGATATTGAACAAGATGGTCGTGTTACTATTTACCATTATGACCAAGAAGCTATTGAAACTGCTGCAAAACTGATTGAAAACATTGTGAGAAAAGCTCAAGTGGGTGAAATTTATGATGGAAAAGTTGTACGTGTAGAAGATAAGTATGCATTTGTAGAATTATTTGAAGGAACAAATGGATTCTTACATGTGGGTGATATTGCTCATGAACGTATTCATAAGGCTTCAGATGTTTTAAAATTAGGGGATATCATTAAGGTAAAAGTCACAAAGATTACAGATAAGGGTGTTAATGTTTCAAGAAAAGCATTATTGCCTAAACCAATTCATAAAGAAGAAAAGAAAGATAAAGAACATGACTAAAAAAATTATTTTAGCAAGTACTTCTCCCCGTAGAAAGGAATTGCTAGAAAGAGAAGGCATTGACTTTTTAGTCGATGCTTCTTTTGTTGATGAAACACTTAATGAATCATTACCTATTGAAAAAAGACTTTGTGATTTAGCACAAAGAAAAGCATTTCCTATTCATCAAAAATATCCCGATGATATTGTCATTGGGGCAGATACTATTGTTTATTTTGAAGATGAAGTTATTGGAAAAGCTCAAGATGAAAGGATGGCTAGACATATTTTAGAACGTCTTTCTCATCAAAAACATCTTGTTTATACAGCTGTCGCCATTTACATTGGACATGATATAAAAACATTTTGTGAAAAAACAGAAGTTTATTTTCGTGATATCAGCTCATTGATTCCCGATTATCTTGCTTCAAAGGAGTGGGTTGGCAAAGCTGGTGCCTATGGGATTCAAGGTAAGGCAGATTGTTTTGTTGATCATATTGTTGGTGATTTAAATAATGTGATTGGCCTGCCTGTAACAAAAGTTATGGAATGTTTACATCAAAAATAGCATTTCTATCTTTTGTTTTTATGAAAAAAATTGTAAACGTATTCATTTTTTGTTGTTTTCTGTGTTGATTTTTATTATAATGGAGAATGGAAAATAAATGTGGAGGATATTGATATGGAAAAGAAAGTAAAAAGAATTGCATTGCTTTCTGGTGGTGGTGACTGTCCAGGATTAAATGCTGTGATTAGAACAATTACAAAGACAGCTATTCGTAAATATGGTTGGGAAGTTATTGGTTATGTTTATGGATATCGTGGTTTATATAACAATAATTATATTGAATTAACAGAAGAAAAAGTAGAAAGCATTTATAAAGAAGGGGGAACAATTCTTTATAGTTCTAACAAAGACAACCTTTTTGATTATTTAGTTGATGATGGAAAAGGTGGAAAAGTAAAAAAAGATGTGAGTGATGTCGGTGTTGAGAACTTGAAAAAAGCCGGTGTTGATGTGCTTGTTGTTTTAGGAGGAGATGGAACTTTAACGAGTGCCAGAGATTTTTCAAGAAAAGGTGTTCAAGTGATTGGAGTTCCTAAAACAATGGATAATGATTTATCAAGTACAGATTTAACTTATGGTTTCATTAGTGCTATGAGTGTTGGAACAGAATTCATTGATCGTTTACAGACAACAGCGAAATCACATCATCGTGTGATTTGTTGTGAATTAATGGGTAGAGATGCTGGATGGATTGCCTTATATTCTGGATTGGCTGGAAATGCTGGAGTATGTTTGATTCCTGAAATTCCTTTTACAATTGAAAACATTGCAAAACATATCGCAAAACGTGATGAACAAGGGTTACCATATACAGTTATTGCTGTAGCTGAAGGTGCTAAATATGCAGATGGTACAAAAGTCATTGGTAAAATTGTAGAAGATTCACCTGATCCAGTTCGTTATAGTGGTTTAGCAGCAAAAGTTGCTGATGATTTGGAAAAAGTGATTCCTAATCATGAAGTTCGTTCTGTAAATCCAGGACATATTATTCGTGGTGGAGATATTAGTCCATATGATAGAATTCTGTCTATTCGCTTTGGTGTAAAAGCCTGTGAATTGATTGATGAGGGATTATTTGGCAATGTCGTCACACTTCATGGGGAACAAATGGATTATACGTCTTTAGAGGAAGTTATTGGTGATGCTAAATTTGGTAAACAAAAACGTGTTGATCCAAATGGTGAATTGGTTCGTGCTGCTAAAGCAATTGGTGTTTGCTTTGGAGATGAATAAAAGAAAACTGTTATGCATGTTGATGTATAACAGTTTTTTAAAGAAAATAAAGCAAAACATATAAAAATGATTTGCTTAAATACAAGAACTTTGATAGAATATCACGTACAAGTCAAAAGGGGTGAACAAAATGATTGAAGAATTAATTGAAAACGGTGAATATCTTCAAGCCTTAAAACATCTTCATGATATGAATGATGAAACAACAAGATATTTAAGACTTGTATGCCTTATTGGACTTGGTGAATATGAGAAAGCCAGAGTGGAAGGTATCCATGCAAAATCCTTAGCAAAAGAAACTTATTATGATGTGGTATCAATGTATATCATGGCATTAAAGGAATTAGGATGTTATGAAGAAGCAATTGATCTTTTAATTGAAGAATTATCTATGCCTTATATTCCTTATCAGTATGAAAATTTATTTAATACGGCTTATGATGAAATTCTATTAGAAAAGAAAGAAGCAAGATATGAAGTAGAAAGTCAAAATCAAATCTTTTCGGTGGAAGAAATTGAACAGTTATTAAATAAAAAAGATTGCAATGAAGATTTGTTATATATGGCGATTGATCAGTTACAGCAATTAAATGTACGTATGCTGATTCCAACGATAAGAGAATATCTTATTGACCCTCATAAACATTTCTTTGCAAAAACATTGTTGATTGAAATCATGATTGATCAACAGGTTGATGAAGAAATGGAAGTAGAGAAGTTTGGGCAATACTATTCTTTCAATCCTAGTTATATGCCACTGGTTTTAGAACAACTTGCCTATCAAGGCATTTTGAAATATTTAGAAAATGCTTTGGAAAGTGAAAACCCATCACTTTTTGAACAATGTCAAGAATATCTGGAATATCTATTGTATTCATTTTATCCACAGGAAATCTATGAGATGGATTTCAATGTCTGGGCAGCTGCTATACATTATTATGTTGCGACATTGCTTTCAATAGATGTTGACTTGTCAGAATTAGAAATTTTATATTATTGTGATTTAGAAGCAATCGAAGAACAAATTTTAGCACTCAAGCAAGTTGAGTGTTAAAAAGAGTTGCATTATAAGATTGTTTCATGTATAATAAGCGTGTTGAAATAATGGAGGAAGTATAAATGGAAACAGTTTGTAATAAACTTGAAAAATCAATGATGGAAGTCAAAGTGACTTTCACAACTGAAGAATGGAAAAAAGCACAAGAGAAAGCTTTAGACAAATTAGCTAAAAATGTCAAAATGGATGGTTTTAGAAAAGGGCATGTACCTAAACAAATGATTAAAGCCAGACTTGGTAAAGGAGCTATTTTAGAAGAAGCAACTGATATGATTTTACAACAAAATTATTCAGGTATTTTATTGGATAATGATATTCATCCAGTAGGGCAACCTGAAGTTAAAATTGATGAAATCTCAGAAGAAGTACTTAAATTAACAGTTACTGCACCAGTTGCACCAGAAGTGAAATTAGGTCAGTATAAAGGGTTAGAAGTGAAAAAGACTCAAGTGAAAGTCACAAAGAAAGAAATTGAAGCTGAATTAAAAAATTATCAAAATCAATTTGCTGAATTAGTGATTAAAGAAGAAGGTCAAGTAGAAAACGGTGATACTGCTGTAATCGATTTTGAAGGATTTAAAGATGGTGTGGCTTTTGAAGGTGGAAAAGGTGAAAATCATCCACTGGAAATTGGTTCAGGGTCTTTCATTCCAGGGTTTGAAGAACAATTAATTGGAATGGGAATTGGTGAAGAAAAAGAAATCGAAGTGACTTTCCCAGAAAATTACCAAATGGCTGATTTAGCAGGACAAAAAGCAACTTTTAAAGTGAAAGTTCATGAAATTAAATCTAAAGTTTTACCAGAAATTGATGATGAATTAGCAAAAGATGTTAATGTTGATGGTGTTGAAACATTGGCTGATCTTGAAACTTATACAAAAGAACAAATCAAAAATAGAAAACAAAATGAAGCTGAAGCTAAATTCAGTGATGATATTTTCAATGCTGTGATTGAAAATACACCACTTGAAGTTCCTGATGCAATGATTGAATCTGAAATTGATTTGATGTTAAGAGAAGTTGAACAAAATTTATCTCAACAAGGTTTAACAATGGATTTATTCCAACAGTTAACTGGAAAAACACTTGATGATATGAAAGCTGAAATGAGAGAACAAGCTGAAAAGCGTGTAAAATTTAATTTAATTTTATCTGAAATCGTTAAAGCAGAAAATATCGAAGTCAGTGATGATGAAGTTGATGAAGAAGTAAAAGAAATTGCTACTTATTATGGTAGAGAATTCGATGAAGTGAAAAAACTTTTTGAAGGACAGTTGGGACAAATTAAAAATGATTTAGCAACTCGTAAAGCTGTTCAATTGATTAAAGATAATGTAAAATAAGACGCTTCAAGCGTCTTGTTTTATTAAGACATATGAATAGACAAGTGACTCATTATTCTATATAATAATGAAGATACAAAGGAGGTCATGAATTATGGATGAATTAGATATTGTTGTTGATTTACCCGTCATTTGTACCAGGGGGATGGTTGTTTTTCCATCTCATGAAATTTCTTTAGATGTAGGAAGAAGTTTTAGTCTGAAAGCAATTGAATTAAGTGTGAATGAATTTGATGAAAATGTTGTATTTATTTCTCAAAAAAATCCACTTGATGAAAATACAGATTTTGATCATGTTTATCATTATGGAACATTATGTAAGATTAAAAGAAGAATTAAAAGAGATAATCATGGAACAATTAAATTGACTGTTGAAGGTCAAAAAAGAGTCGAAATCTTAAATCTTGAAGAAAGAGATGGTTGTCTTTTTGCGAAAACAAAATATCTTGAAGATATTCATGGAGATCGTGCTGAAGAAATTGCTTTGGTTAGAAAAATTACAGATCAAATGCAGACAATGCATAAAAATCTTCAAGTTTTTCCACGTGAAGTCTTTGCCAGCTTATCTCAAGGAATGAGTGCCAGTGCATTGGCTGATACGATTGGACAATATATTAATGTTGAATTAAAGACAAAACAACAAATTTTATCTGAATGTGATATTAATAAACGTTTATTGTTGGTTCTTGCTAGTATGGAAGAAGAAAAAACAATTAACGAAATCGAAGAAAAAATTAATATCAAGGTCAAAGAAAGTATTGATGAAAATCAAAGAGAATATTATTTAAGAGAAAAACTTCGTGCGATTAAAGAAGAACTTGGGGATACGCCAAGTAAAGAAGATGATACGGATTATATTCGTGAAGAAATTCAAAATCAACCTTATCCTCAACATATTAAAGATAAGATTGAAGAAGAATTAAAACGTTATGATATGATGCCACCTGCTTCTTCAGAAGCAAATGTTGTTAGAACTTATATTGATTGGGTGATGAAAACACCTTGGTATCAGGAAACTGAAGATACACAGGATATCAATGAAGTTGAAAGAATTCTTAATGAAGATCATTTTGGATTAGAAAAACCAAAAGAAAGAATTGTTGAACATTTAGCTGTTAAACAAATGACACAGTCTTTAAATGCCCCAATTATTTGTTTAGTTGGTCCACCAGGTGTTGGTAAAACTTCTATTTCTAAATCTATTGCCAGAGCTTTAGGAAGAAAATTTGTAAAGGCTTCTTTAGGTGGTGTAAGAGATGAAGCTGAAATTAGAGGACATCGTAGAACTTATTTAGGCTCTATGCCAGGAAGAATTATTCAAGGTATGAAGAAAGCGGGTGTTATTAATCCTGTCTTCTTGTTAGATGAAATAGATAAGATGTCTAGTGATTATAAGGGTGATCCGACAAGTGCAATGCTGGAAGTTCTTGATCCAGAACAAAATCAGTTTTTCTCTGATAACTATTTAGAAGAACCTTATGATTTATCAAAAGTATTATTTATTGCGACAGCAAACGATTTGGGAAGCATTCCAGATCCATTAAGAGATAGATTAGAAATTATTGAAATTTCTTCTTATACAGAACAGGAAAAATTAGAAATTGCGAAAAGACATTTATTGAAAAAAGAACTCGCTGTTCATGGTTTAAAACCAGAACAATTACAACTGAGTGATGAAGCAACGATGCATGTGATTCGTCATTATACACGTGAAGCGGGAGTAAGACAGTTAGAAAGACTGATTGCGAAAATCTGTCGTAAAGCTGTTTTGAAAATACTTAAAGATCAGTCTTTAGTATTGTCTTTAAATGTTGATGATTTAGAAGAATATCTTGGTAAAGCACCATTTGAACATACAAAAAAATTAGATAAACCGCAAGTTGGTGTGGTGACTGGAATGGCATATACACAATATGGTGGAGATATTTTACCGATTGAAGTTAATCACTTTGCAGGTAGTGGGAAATTTATTATTACCGGTCAATTAGGTGATGTGATGAAAGAATCAGCATCTATTGCCTTAGATTATATGAAAGCTAATTCACAAAAATATGGATTAGAAAATATTGAATTTGATAAACAGGATATTCATATTCATGTTCCAGAAGGAGCCGTGAAAAAAGATGGGCCAAGTGCTGGTGTCACATTAACAACTGCAATTTTATCAGCTTTCAGTAATCGTCCAGTTCGAGATGATGTTGCTATGACGGGCGAAATTACATTGAGAGGGCAAGTCCTTCCTATAGGCGGTTTGAAGGAAAAATCTATTTCTGCACATCGCAGTGGTATTCGTACAATTATCATTCCTAAAGATAATGAAAAAGATATTGATGATATTCCTCAATCTGTTCAAAATGATTTAAATATTATATTAGCAGATAATATTGATACTGTTTTGGAAAATGCTTTAGTGAAACAATAAAGCTGCTGATTTATCAGTGGCTTTTTTTGAAAGGAGAAAACTATGTATAAAGTGAATAAAGCACAGTTTTTGCTTTGTGCCGCATGGAAATCACAGTGGCCTGATCATGATTTACCTGAAATATGTCTGGCTGGGCGTAGTAATGTAGGAAAATCAAGTTTGATTAATACACTCACAAATCATCAAAAACTGGCCAAAGTATCGGGAACACCCGGAAAAACACGAACATTAAACTTTTTTAACATTAATGATGAAGTTTGTCTTGTAGATGTACCTGGTTATGGTTATGCAAAGGTAAGTGATTCTATTAAAGAAAGCTTTGCTGATATGATTGATACGTATTTGAGAGATCGAGAATTATTAAGAGGTTTGATTTTAATTGTTGACTATCGTCATAAACCAACACGTGATGATATTCAAATGTATCAATATGCTAAATATTATCAAATACCAGTCATCGTTGTAGCTACAAAAGAAGATAAGTTAAAACGCAATGATTTAAAGAAAAATGAAAAACGTATCAAAGAAACTTTAGATTTTCAAAAAGGAGATATGTTTGTTCGTTTCTCTAGTTTGAATAAAGTGGGTATTGATGAATTATGGCAGGATATTTTTAAGCTTTGTGATAATCATGATGAAATAAAATAAATATGATAAATGAAGAAAGCTCTGACGACTTAAGTCAAACCAACTCTTAACAAATGAAAATAATTTATGTATAATAATTACGAGGAGGGGAAGAAAATGATACATATTATGTTATGCTGTGCTTCTGGTATGTCAACAAGTTTGCTTGTAGAGAAAATGATTAAAGCGGCATCAGAACAAGGTATTGAAGCTGATATATGGGCTGTTGGAGCAAATGAAGTGAAAGCCAATGCTGCAAAAGCAGATATTATTTTATTAGGGCCACAAGTTCGTTATGCTCAACGTAAGATTGAAGCTGAAGCACCGGGTGTACCTGTTGCTCATATAGATATGAAAGATTATGGAATGATGAATGGAAAATCTGTTTTAAAACAGGCATTAGAACTTATTCAAACGAAGAAGTAGATGTTAAAGTCTACTTTTTTTATTGAAAGAATGTTCATATTCTTTCAATAAAAGCATACAGTTTGTTAGGAGGGATTGTATGCAGAAAATTTATTTTAAGAAAAAGGTTGATTTAAATCATCAATTAAATGAGTTGATTTCTATATCTGTTGATGAATCTATACGTTATAAAATGGAAACAGATGGGATGCGTGCGATTGGCAGTATCATGATTAATGGTGAATATAAAGATAGACAGGAAAAACATCAGTTTCATGAAACGATAGATTTAGATATTTTTGCTTTATTTGAGAAAATTACAGATAAGAGAGATTTTCATGTGAAAGTTGAGGATTTTGATTATCACTTGGTTGATGGAAATTTATCTCTCGTGATTCAAGCTTGTGTCTATGGAGTTCTTGATGATGAAGATCGTGTTGTTGATACCGTTGAACAAGATCATGATATGGATTCAGCAGAAGAAATTGAAAAGTTATTGAGAGAAGAAGAAAAAATTGTAGATGTTATAGATAAACAGGAATCAGCTGTCAATGACTCAGTCATTTCAGAAAAACCAAAAGAAGTACCTGTTTTAGAAGAAAACGATGATCTGGAGGAAGATCTGGGAACATATTATTTTTATGTTGTTCAAGATGGTGATAGTTATGAAACAATCGCCAGACATTATCAAATAGATGAATATGCTTTAAAATCTTATAATCATGAACGTTCTTTGACGTCAGGAACGATTGTGATTATACCTTATGTGATATGAAAGATGTTATTTTAAAAAATTATGATTTTCATGTGATTGGTGAAATTAAGTTAAGCAGCCATGTTTTTAAACTGAAGTGTCATGAAGGTTATTTCGTAGTGAAAATCACATCTCAAAAATCTTTACAAAACATGTATGATTTAGTGGAAACATTAAATTTATCATGTTTTGTTCATATTATACCTAATCTTCATCATGAATATTTAACTATTTATCAGCATCAATATCTTTATTTAATGCCTTTTATTGAAAGCGGATCACAACATCTTAAGGAAATGAAGATTCAATTTTATTTTGAAACATTAGCTTATTTACATGAACATAGTTTTTATGATATGAAAGTGAATCAGCAATATTTTCACACTCTTGAAAAGGATGTCTTAAAGGTCATCAATGAACGTTTTCAATATTATGAAAAAATGATAGAAAGCTATGAAAATGAAGTCTACCGTTCACCAAGTCAATGGATGCTGGTTATGAATTATTATCGTATATATGATGCTTTAGCTTTGGCAAAGCAATATCTATCGCAGTATATGAATTGTATTCAAGAATGTCATTCTATTCGTATATGTCTGACTTATAAAAATTTTGATTATCAGCATATTTCACTAAAACATAAATGTTTGATTTCATTGGATTATATGGAAATGGATTTACCTATTTACGATATATTTGATATGTATCAAAAAATACCAGATATTCTTTTTGATTTAGATTGTTTAAGTCAATCTTATTTAAAAAAATTTGAACTAAGAAAAGAAGAAAAACTTTTGCTTTGTTGTTTAATGAATATTGTACCTATTATTCAATTTGAACATGATGAGATTGATAATATCATTAAATTGTCACGTTTATTATATTATTTAGATTCTGTTCATCATTTTATTACACAGTTATAATTGACTTTCATAATGAGGTTTGTTAGAATATAGTAGACGTTGATGAGGAGGAGTACATTTTGTATTCTGATAGAGAATCTCTGGGTGGTGGAAAGAGATAGAAGAAGAAATGGAAGGTAGCCTTTGAGTCTGTTTTCTGAAAGAGGAGTAGGTAAACACGTAGAACTGCGTTAAAGTTTTGAGGTATACGATCAGTATATAAATTAAGGTGGTACCACGAACATTCGTCCTTATACGAATGTTCTTTTTTATTGAAGGAGGAGAAAAATGGCAAATTATATTATATGGGGATTATTTATTGCAGCTTTGATTTTTTTAGGTTATTTCTTTATGAAAAGAATTAATGAAGGAAAGGCACAACGTCAAAAAGCATTACTGGAATATGAGGAAAAGAAAGAAAAATATTCATATTTAAGACCGGGTGTCTTAGATGTATGTCCTAGAGAAGATGTGACAGCAGCTGCTTTGTTTCATTGTATGAGAAAAGAAAATGATGATTTTGAACATTATTTTGAACAAATGAACGAAAGTGAAAAAACAGTTTATGGCATTTATATGATTACAACATCTTTAGAAGGTCGTAATGCATCATTACATAGTTTCTTTTTAAGTCCTGCCAGTCAACCATTTGTGCCAATGATTGTAGATATATTTGAAAGAATTGGAGCACATGAATTGGCTGATTTAATGAAGGCAGCAAGACGTTTTGCTGAAATTATTGAAAATGACGAAGATGATGATGAAGATGATCCAGAAATGGGAGATTATTCACGCTATAATTTTACTGACTTTACCAATGAGTTTATTACTCTTGTCAGCACAACAAATGTCAATGAAAAATTAACGCAATATGTTTTAGATCATAAGGAAGATTTCTATGATTATGAAATACCAGAAGAAGATTTGAAAGAGGGAGTTGAAAATAATGAAGAAAGAATTAGCGACGAAATATGATCATAAAGCTGTTGAAGAAGGGAAATATCGCACATGGTTAGATCATCACTATTTTGAAGCTGGAGACACTTCTAAAAAACCATATAGTATTGTTATTCCACCACCAAATGTAACAGGAAAACTTCACTTGGGACATGCTTGGGATACAACTTTACAAGACATGATTATTCGTTATAAAAGAATGCAAGGCTATGATGCTTTGTGGTTACCGGGAATGGATCATGCGGGGATTGCAACACAGGCTAAAGTGGAAGCACGTCTAAGAGAAGACGGAATTTCTCGTTATGATTTAGGACGTGAAAAATTTCTAGAAAAAGCATGGTCTTGGAAAGAAGAATATGCTTCTATTATTCGTAGTCAATGGGAAAAATTAGGTCTTTCTCTTGATTACACAAAAGAACGTTTCACATTAGATGAAGGATTAAGTGAAGCAGTCAAAACTGTTTTTGTAACACTTTATAAAAAAGGTTATATTTATCAAGGAGAACGTATTATTAACTGGGATCCAGTACAACGCACGGCTTTATCTAATATTGAAGTTATTCATAAAGAAATTGAAGGACATATGTATTATTTCAATTACGAAGTTGTGGAAACAGGTGAAAATCTAGTTATCGCAACAACACGTCCAGAAACAATGTTTGCCGATCAGGCTATCTTTGTTCATCCTGATGATACAAGATATCAGCATCTGGTTGGAAAACATGCTATTAACCCGGCTAATGGTGAAGCCTTACCAATTATGGCAGATAGTTATATTGATATGAGCTTTGGAACAGCTGTTATGAAATGTACACCTGCGCATGATCCTAATGACTTTGCTCTTGCTAAAAAATATCAATTAGCAATGCCTAAATGTATGAATGATGATGGCACAATGAATGAATTATGTGGACCTTATCAGGGAATGGATCGTTTTGAATGTCGTGAAGCTCTAGTTCACGATTTTGAATCAAGAGGTGTCGTTGATCATATTGAAAAACATATGCATCAAGTAGGGCATTCTGAAAGAAGTCATGCTATTGTAGAACCTTATTTATCTAAGCAATGGTTTGTAAAAATGAAACCATTAGCGAATGCAGCCTTAGAAAATCAGATGAAAGATTCTAAAGTTTCATTCGTGCCACCACGTTTTGAAAAGACTTTTAAACAATGGATGGAAAATATTGAAGACTGGTGTATTTCACGTCAATTATGGTGGGGACATCAAATTCCTGCATGGTATCATAAAGAAACAGGAGAAATTTATGTAGGAAAAGAGCCACCACAAGACATTGAAAACTGGAAACAGGATGAAGATGTGCTTGATACATGGTTTTCAAGTGCATTATGGCCTTTTTCAACAATGGGATGGCCAAATACAGAAAGTGAACTTTATCAACGTTATTTTCCAACAGATACATTGGTAACAGGTTATGATATCATCTTTTTCTGGGTTTCTCGAATGATTTTCCAGTCATTAGAATTTACAGGACAAAGACCATTTCAAAATGTTTTGATTCATGGTTTGATTCGTGATGAACAGGGTAGAAAGATGTCTAAATCTTTAGGTAATGGTGTTGACCCAATGGATGTTATTGATCAATATGGAGCGGATACTTTACGTTTCTTTTTAACAACTAATTCTGCACCGGGTATGGATTTAAGATATATTCCAGAAAAACTAGATGCGGCATGGAATTTCATCAATAAAATATGGAATAGTGCTCGATTTGTTTTAATGAATATTGATGATGATATGTCTTATCAGAATTTATCTTTTGACCATTTGAATTTGGCTGATCAATGGATTTTAAATCGTTTAAACGAAGTTATTACTTCAGTTGATGAGAATATGGATAAGTTTGAATTTGTTAATGTTGGTAGTGAATTGTATAACTTTATCTGGGATGATTTTTGTTCATGGTATATTGAATTATCAAAAGTTCATTTAAACAGTGATGATGAAATAGAAAAGAAAGCAACCCAAAATACACTGGTTTATGTATTAAACGCAATAGTTAGATTATTACATCCATTCATGCCTTTTGTAACAGAAGAAATTTATTTATCAATTCCTCATTTACAGCCATCTATCTGTATTGCAAACTGGCCAACAGTTAATCCGGATTTCAATAATGAAATAATTCAAGATCAGTTTGTTTATTTGATTGATATTATTAAAGGGATTAGAAATTTAAGAGCCCAATATGTTATAAAAAATGCTATTGAAATTGCTTATTCAATTCAAACACAGGATAACCAGCTTGAAAATTTATTGGAAAATCTTTCTCCATATATTTATAAGTTATGTCATGCACGTTGTTTTGGATATAATGTTGAAACATCTTCAAATGTAGCAACAGAAATGATTAAAGGTGGAAATGCATTGATTATTGAACTAGGTGATTATATTGATTTAGAAGCTGAAAAGAAAAAAATGGAAGATGAAATTAAAAAGCTTGAAAATGAAATCAAGCGTTGTGAATCCATGCTTTCTAATCCAAACTTTGTTTCTAAGGCACCTGCTCAAAAAGTTGAACAGGAAAAACAGAAACTGGCTGATTATCAATCAAAATTTAATACAATGAAAGATAAATTAAATCAAATGTAAAGTGAAATTGAAAAAAATTTCACTTTTTTTCATTTTTAAGAAGAAAAATGCGAAAAAAATGTATATATAAATAATAGGGAGCTACTGATGAAAGGAAGGGTCAACATGAAAGAGTTAACATTACAGCAACAATGTGAAATTCAAGGAGGAAGTCTTATTGCGACAGCTTTACTTTATTTAATTTTAGGAGCTGCAGCCTATAAGATTATTAAATCTAAAAAGGGAAGAATTTCAATACCAAGACTCATCAGTATTGAATGGCGTGATTGATGATATGAAAGGCTTTAAGCCTTTCATATTTTTATGCATGAAAGCATATAATAGAAGGGGTGATGAAAATGAAGTTTGAATGGAAAGTTGTTATCATGGCTTTGATTTGCTCATTGGCTTTTATGCTGGTCTTTACATATGGATGTTCTTTAGGACAAAAAACATTATATGCCTATCAAGTAGGGATTTATAAAGAAGCAGACAATAAAGATCAAAAATTAAAAGAACTCAAAGACATGGGTATTAAAGGCTATACTTATATGAAAAATGATCAATATTATGTTTTATCTATGATTAGTGAACAAAAAGAAGACATTGAAAAACATGCCACACAAGTAAAAGGAATTATGAAAACTTATACAGTTCCTTCATCTACGACAACTCAAATGCTTTTAGATAATTTATCTCAAGGTGATGTGTCATGATCAAAACTTTACCATTAGAAGAAAATCCGAGAGAAAAAGCGTTAACTTATGGTATAGAAAATTTGAGTAATGTAGAATTATTGGCTTTGATTTTAAGGACCGGACATAAAAGTGAATCAGTTATTCAGCTTTCACAACGTCTTTTAAAACAAATTGGTGGCTTTGCTCAATTGAGTAATGTGACCTATGCCGATTTAACAGCTTTAAAGGGAATTAAACAGGCAAAAGCGATTGAAATATTAAGTATTATAGAAATTGCTAAGAGATTAAAAGATGTTTCTACAATGGAAAAATCTCTTTTGAATCCTTTGGATATTTTTGAAAGAGTGCATAATCAGCTAATGTTTTTAAAACAGGAACATTTTTTGTTGTTATGCTTAGATAATAAAAATAAAGTGATTAAAGAAAAAACTATTTTTATTGGTTCATTAAATATGAGTGTTGTCACACCTAGAGAAGTTTTTAAAGAAGCAATAGCTGTCAATAGTGCCAAAATTGTCTTGATTCATAATCATCCTAGTGGGGATGCATTGCCTAGTGAAGAAGATGTTTTATTAA
This sequence comes from Clostridium sp. C1, assembly GCF_018223625.1. NCBI lineage: Bacteria > Bacillati > Bacillota > Clostridia > Eubacteriales > Clostridiaceae > Clostridium > Clostridium sp. C1. Next base: position 602,897 of record NZ_CP073631.1, read on the forward strand.
CCAGTCAGTTTCAAAAACTTGGAGAAATGATGGCAATTGAAGTGATGGATCATATTATTGTTGGCTGGAATCAGTTTTATAGTATACAAGCTAAACAGTTGTTTTTTTATCATGAATGATGTGAAAATATAGGAATTTGATAAAAGATTTTTTATGAATTGCTTTTTTTATATGGAGATATTATAATGTATGAATGACAAGAGGTGATATTTTTGTATAGAAAAGGCAATAAATGGACGAAACAGAAAAAAAGAATTGTTATTGCCACTGTTATCCTTGTTTTATTTTCTGTGGTAACATTGGTGACAAGTCGTTCGGCTTCAGGAATAGAAATTATATTTAAAGATACTATAGCTAATCTGGAGTATTATATCATTAAAGCTCCTATTCAATATGTAACTGGTCTGTTTGAAGAATATAATGATTTAAAAGATGTTTATGAAGAAAATGCGAAATTAAAGGAACAGTTAGATAATCTAGCTCGAGAAAGTGCTATGAATGAGGTTCTTACTAATGAATTAAATGATTTAAAAGAAATCATGGATATTGAATATTTACCAACTGAATATCAAGTGAAATATACGAATGTTATTGCTAGGGATGCACAAAACTGGAATAATCAGGTAACCATTAATCTTGGTAAGATTTCTGGGGTACAGGAAGGAATGGCCGTTATAAATGCCCAGGGAATGATTGGAACGATTACTAATGTGAGTGAAATTTCTGCGACAGTTTCATTATTATCAAGTGAAACTGCCAAATCTCAATTGCCAGTCATGATTATAAGTGGCGAAGATGAATACTATGGATTATTGAATCGTTATGATATTAATACACATAAATATTCTATTACTTTATTAAGTGATGTTGAAAAAATTGAAAAAAATGCGAAAGTTGTAACGAGTGGCTTAGGTGGCGTTGGAAAAAGTCCAAAGGGCATTTTAGTGGGTACTGTTGAAAATTATACAAGTGGTGATGATGCCACAGAATCAGTTTGTGATGTAACGCCAAGTGTTGATTTTAATGAATTAAATGATGTAGCTGTAGTACAAAGGGTGAATACGCAATGAGAAAACGTGTTCAGGATAGTTATCTGGTCAAATGCTTTTTAGTGGTGTTCCTTTGTTTTGTTGTCGATAGTACAATTCATTATTTTTTGCCCTATAATTTTACGAAAACAAGTATAACAATTACACCATGTCTTGGTTTAATGATGTTTGCTTTGCTTGTTAGAACCATTGAAGCAGGAGCAGAACGTTACTTTTTTGCAACTCTATGCAGTGTTTATTATTCTATTGTTTATGCTAACTCTTTAGCCATATATATCCTTATTTATTGTTTAATCGCCTTTGTTCGTTCTTATCTTTTTAAATTAGACACTTTAAATATCATTGAATCAATCATATTTTGTATTTTGACAATATTCGCTCAAGAATGTATTGTATATTGGTTGATGTGGATTACCAACATGACAAGATATCCAATGGTTTCATTTGTTGTGATGCAATTGTTACCAACGTTATTGTTTAATGGAATCTTGTCTATTGGGGTTTACTGGATTTACAATAAAGTGAAAATTGAGGTGGAATAATGAATATTGAAGTCAAAGGAATTAATGGCAGACTTATTATGAAAGTACAGGAAAACTGTTCTTTTGATCAGTTTTTAGAAGATTTAGATCAGCTTTTGGATCAACCTCTATTTATACAGGAGGGTTATTATCCAAGAGCTTTTTTTGATTTTGGTTGTCGAGAAGTGTCTAATGATGAGTTAGGACAATTATTGATGTTGTTAAATCAAAAAGAGCGAATCTTATTTGATGGAATGACACTTTTACAACAACCTCATCGTGTTCAAATCAGAAAAGAACAGTTGCATAATGGTGAAGAAATGGTAATTGATTATGAAACATTATTTTTAGGTATCGTGAATACAGGGAGCTATGTTTATTGTTATCAGGATGTTTATTTTTTAAATACAGTCAAAGGAACAATTGTCGCAATGAATGAAGATGTCAAAATATATGGTCATGATTTCCAAAAAGCACAAATTATAATAAATCAACAGTGCTTACATGATTTGACAACTTCTGCACTCACAAGCATCTATTATAAAGATAATCAGATTATTTTGGCTAAGGAGGAAAAATATGTGTCGAACAATTGTGATTACGTCGGGTAAAGGTGGCGTTGGGAAAAGCAGCGTGACTATTAATTTGGGTTATGCTTTGGCTCATACAAATAAAAAAGTCTGTTTAATAGATGCTGATTTTGGATTAAAAAACTTAGATGTTATGCTGGGATTAGAAAATCGTGTCATTTATGATCTTAAAGATGTGATTTCTAATAAATGTTCTCTCCAGCAAATTCTTGTCAAAGATAAACGTATGCCTTCGTTGTATCTCTTACCAGCATGTAAAGCACTATCTTTTGAAAACTTGAATCTTGACTATATGATTAAAGTCGTTGAACAGTTGAAAAAGGATTTTGATTATATTTTGATTGATAGTCCTGCAGGGATTGAAAAAGGATTTCAATATGCCAGTGGTTTATCAAAGGAAGCCATTGTTGTAGTGAATCTAGATATAGTTTCTCTAAGAGATGCTGATCGTGTTGTTGGTTTACTTTTAAAGCAGGGTGTGGATCAGTTACATATGCTTGTCAATAAATATAATGAAACAGATGTTTTCAAAGGACGTTGCCCTTCATTAAAAGAAGCTTATGATATTTTGTCTATTCCTTTAATTGGTATCGTTTTTGATGAACATGATATGATTGAAGCGAATAATAAGGGAATACCAATTTATATGAATAAAAAAGAAAATCTTTATCGTTGTTTTGATCGTATTGTCAAACGTCTGGAAGGACAGGAAGTTCCATTTCAAAAAAATAAACGAAAAGCTTTATTAGAACGTCTTTTTGGATAATATTTTTATAATCTTTTTCATAAGTTAAAATGAGGTGAAAACTTGTGAATGATATTGATGACATCAAAAGACGAATAGAAAAAAGAAAGGCTCGTCGTCACCCTGTATTGACTGACCATCATTTTACCAAAATATATAATGGAATGATTAAGGCAATGGTTGCTTTACTTGTAGGTATTGCGATTTGTGCCTATGTTAAGGTGAGTCCTCATGGTGACTATATAAGAGATTACGTTTTAAATGATTTGCAGTTTTCTCAAGTGACCAAATGGTTTAATCAACACTTCCTATCTTTTCAAAATCAGGATTCATCAATGACTGTTTCTTCAACTGTGAGTTACACGCATGTTAAAGATAATTATTATAAAAGTCAAACAAATGAAGTGTTGAATTTTGCAACAGGGCGTGTGATTTATGTTGGGAAACAAAATCTACTTGGAAACTATGTGACGGTTCTTTTGGAAAATAATGTCGAAGTGACTTTTGGAAATATGCAGGATGTTTTTGTAGGCTTATATGATCAAGTTGAAGAAGCTACAATTTTAGGAACATATGACAATCAGGTTATGATTATTTTTACACAAGGTGAACAGGAAATTGATTATTCAACATTTGAAGAACTTATATCTTAAAGTTTCTATTCATCCTCTAACACTCCTTTATTTTGTCTTTGCATGGCTGGGAGGCTATTTGAAATGGTATCTTTCTACACTGGGAATTGTCTGTTTGCATGAAATATGTCATCTTTTGATGGCATATTATTTTCGTTTTCAAATTCAAAAAATTGAAATTTTACCTTTTGGTGCTTATTTGTATTTAGAAGATTTTTATTTTCAGCCCATTTGGAAAGAAATGTGTGTTGTTCTTGCTGGACCATGTAGTCATTTGTTTATTTATGCAGGAATTCAAATGTTAAGTCATGGTGTTTATCAGGACTTTTTATTAACAATGAATATGTTTGTTTTGTGTTTTAATCTTTTACCTATCTATCCTTTGGACGGTGGTAGATTTCTAAGCTTGCTTTTACAAAGTATTATAGATTTAAAGAAAGCATTATTAACAACATTAAAAATATCTATCTTTGTTTATTGTTTACTCTTTCTTTTTTATTTACAGACAAATACACTGATTATTATAGGATATCTGTTTTATCAGCTGGTTTGTTATTATCGGTTTATTTATGTGTATTTAAGAACATATTATGGGATGATTCCTTCTTTTTTAAATAAGTGTCCACCCATTGTTCATCAGCGTTTGATTTATCGTAGAGGGTTTCATAATTATTATCTGATGGAAGGAAAAATAAAAGATGAAAAAGAAATGGTTGAGATTCTTTTAAAAAATATAAAAAAATAGGAAAGTATCTTGTTTTTTTTGATGTGTTATGGTATTATACTACGGGTATTAGAAATACACACATTGTGAATTCATGAACCGAGTGCCGATTGGTGGTTTGTGTTAGAAACAATGGAGGAAAAAACGAAAAGGAGGAAGTTACAATGGCAGTAATTTCAATGAAAAAATTATTAGAAGTTGGTGTTCATTTTGGACATCAGACAAAAAGATGGAATCCAAAAATGGCTCCATACATTTTCACAGCAAGAAATGGTATCTATATCATTGATTTAAAGAAATCATCTGATAAAATTGATGAAGCTTATGCAGCTTTAATGGATATCGTTGCGAAAGGTGGAAAAGTTTTATTTGTAGGAACAAAAAAACAGGCTCAAGAAGCTGTTCAAACTGAAGCTGAAAGATCTGGAAGTTTCTATGTGAATTCTCGTTGGTTAGGTGGAACATTAACTAACTTTAAAACAATTCAAAAGAGAATTAGAAGATTAAAAGAATTAGAAAAAATGGAAGAAGATGGAACTTTAGAATTATTTACAAAGAAAGAAGCAGTTCTTCTTATGAAAGAAAAAGCTAAGTTAGAAAAGAACTTAGGTGGTATCAAAGAAATGAGAAGATTACCAAATGCTTTATTTGTTGTTGATCCTAAAGTTGAACACAATGCAGTTGCAGAAGCAAGAATCTTAGGTATTCCTGTGTTTGGTATTGTTGATACAAACTGTGATCCTGATGAAGTGGATTATGTGATCCCAGCTAATGATGATGCTATTAGAGCTGTTAAATTAATTGTTGCAGCTATGGCTGATGCTGTATGTGAAGCAAAAGGTGAACCAGTCACAGTTGCTTATGTGAAAGATGAAGATGATAAAGAAGTATCTATGAATGATGCTGTCGCTTCTGTAGAAGAAAATAAACAAAAAGGACCTAGATATAAAAATGCTGGACGTCCTAGAAATAACAAAAATGCTGAAGTAAGCAAACCAGCTGAAGTTAAAGAAGAAAAAACTGAAGCATAATGAATAAGAGGGGAAGCTTATGCTTTCCTTTTTTTATAAAAAATGATGGAGGAGAAAAAAATGGCTATTAGTGCAAAATTAGTAAAAGAATTACGTGAAAAAACTGGTGCTGGAATGATGGATTGTAAAAAGGCACTTGAAGCTTGTGATGGTGATTTAGAGGCTTCTTTTGACTGGTTAAGAGAAAAAGGAATTGCAAAAGCTGCAAAAAAAGCAGATCGTATTGCTGCTGAAGGTTTAACAGCATTTGTCGTAGATGGAGATGCTGCAGCAATTGTTGAAGTGAACTCTGAAACAGATTTCGTTGCTAAAAATGCTGAGTTCCAGGAATTAGTTGCTTTAACAGCAAAAGCAATTGTTAATGCAAAACCTCAAGATGTTGAAGCTGCTTTACAGTTAGATGTTGATGGTAAAGATTTAGGAACTGTTATTGCTGAAAAGAGTGGTAAAATTGGTGAAAAATTAAGCTTAAGAAGATTTGCAGTGATGAAAAAAAATGATGATGAAATCTTTGGTGCTTATTCACATATGGGTGGAAAAATGTGTGCTTTAGTAAAAGCTGCTGGTATTGATGAAGTGAAAGCAAAAGACATTGCTATGCAAGTTGCTGCAATTGCTCCTCAATATATTGATAGAACAGCTATTCCTGCTGAAATTTTAGAACACGAAAGAACTGTTTTAAAAGCTCAAGCTATGGAAGAAAATGCTAAGAGTGCAAAACCAAAACCAGAAAATATCATTGAAAAAATGATTGAAGGTCGTTTAAATAAAAACTTAAAAGAAATGTGCTTAGTAGATCAAGCGTTCATTAAAGATTCTGATCAAACAGTAGCTCAATATTTAGGAAACGGAAAAGTTTTAGAAATGGTACGTTTTGAAGTTGGTGAAGGAATGGAAAAACGTGAAGAAAACTTTGCTGAAGAAGTTGCTGCTCAAATGAGAGGATAATTGAAATTTATAGAGAGGACACACTTATTGTGCCCTTTTCTTGTAAAATGGAGGAGAGATCATATGAAGTACAAAAGAGTTTTACTAAAATTAAGTGGTGAAGCATTAGCTGGTGAACAGGGGTTTGGCATTAATCCTGTAGTCGTGGCTGATGTTGCCAGACAAATTAAAGATGCAAAAGATTTAGGTGTTGAAATTGCTATTGTTTGTGGTGGTGGAAACATCTGGCGTGGAAAAACAGGCAGTGACATGGGTATGGAAAGAGCAGCAGCTGACTATATGGGTATGTTAGCGACTGTCATGAATGGTATGGCTTTACAAAATGCGTTAGAGGCCATTGGTTTAGATACACGTTTATTATCAGCTATTGATATGAAAGAAGTGGCAGAACCTTATATTAGAAGAAGGGCTGTTCGTCATTTGGAAAAAAATCGTATTGTCATTTTTGGAGCAGGAACAGGAAGTCCATTCTTTACTACTGATACAACAGCGGCTTTACGTGCTGCAGAAATGAATGCAGATGTTATTTTAATGGCTAAAAATGGTGTTGATGGTGTTTATTCTGCTGATCCAAAAGTTGATCCTAATGCTAAAAAATATGATCATATCACTTATTTAGATGTTTTAAATGAAGATTTACATATTATGGACCAGACAGCTATTACATTATGTAAGGATAATGGTATTGATCTTTGTGTATTTAATATGCAGGAAGATGGTAATATTGCTCGTGCATGTAATGGCGAATCTATAGGTACAATTATTTCGAAAGGAGGGAATGAAACATGTTAGATCTTATTTTAGAAGAAACAAAAGAAAAAATGGAAAAATCAATTGAAGCTTTTAAACATGAACTTTCTTCTGTAAGAACAGGTCGTGCAAATCCAACGATGCTTGATAGAGTGAAAGTGAATTATTGGGGTGAAATGACACCTTTAAATCAAACAGCTGGTATTTCTGTTGTTGAAGGACGTCAATTGGTTATTAAGCCTTATGATCGCAACAGTTTAAAAGATATTGAACATGCCATCTATGAAGCTAATCTTGGTTTAACACCTCAAAATGATGGAGAAATCATACGTATCAATGTTCCAGCATTAACAGAGGAAACAAGAAAAGAGTATGTCAAACAAGCAAAAAAATATGCTGAAGAAGCAAAAGTTGCTTTACGTAATATTCGTAGAAGTGCTAATGATGATGTTGAAAAGGCTGAATTAACTGAAGATGAAGTAAAACTTGGTAAAGAAAAAGTTCAAAAATTAACTGATCAATATGTCAAAATCATTGATCAATTAACAAAAGAAAAAGAAAATGATTTAATGACTGTCTAGTTTCTTTTGACTCTTGCATAAAGCAGGAGTTTTTTTGTTGAATATTTTTTGATAAGAGTTCGCATGTTGCTTTCTTTTATGTTATAATACAAAAAGGTTATGAGGTGACAGTATGTTTTTTAAGAAAAAAAGAGAAATAGAATATGATTTAGATATGAACAATATTCCTCAACACATTGCTTTTATAATGGATGGCAATGGTCGCTGGGCTAAAAAAAGAAAGATGCCACGTACGTATGGTCATCATGAAGGAACAAAAACAATACGTACTTTGGCTTTAGAAGCCAATCGTTTAGGTGTAAAAGCAATGACAGTTTATGCTTTTTCTACAGAAAATTTTAAACGAGAAGCAAGTGAAGTGGATTATATTTTTAAATTGCCTAAAGAATTTTTTCAATTATATTTAAAAGAATTGATGGATAATGATGTTTCGATTCGTTATATTGGACATTTGGAAATGGCACCTTTAGAAACAAGACGTATTATTGAAGAAGCTGTATCACAGACATCACGTAATCATGGTTTGATTTTAACTTTTGCTTTTATTTATGGTGGGCGTGATGAGATTGTTGAAGCAACGAAAATCATTTGTGAAGAATATAAACATGGTCAGATTTCATTAGATGATATTAATGAAGATTATTTTGAAAAGCATTTAATGACAAAAGATTTACCACCAGTTGATTTGATGGTAAGAAGCAGTGGAGAAAAACGTCTTTCTAATTTTCTGCTTTGGCAATTGGCTTATGCTGAATTTGTTTTTGATGATACATTATGGCCTGATTTTGATGAAGAAAGGCTACATTATGCAATTGCTGTATATCAAGGTAGAGAAAGAAGATTTGGAGGTGTCGTCAAATGAAAACACGCATTATCACAGGATTGATCCTTTTAGCAGTCATTCTGCCATGTGTTATTCTAGGTGGAATAGCTTTTAAAATTTTACTGGGTATTGTTGCAGGGGTTGCTGTTTTTGAAATGCTTTCTATCTGTAATCGTCCTCGTGCTCATTTTTATCTTTATCCTATTGTTGGATTGTTTGTGTTTTATTCATTATTTTTTGATCAGTCATTGTTGATTTCAAGTGAAATCATGATTTTATACATGATTGTATTGATGGCCTGTAGTATGTTTGATGATGGTATCAATTTTTTGAGATTAAGTTATTATTTTACAGCAGGTGTTTTAATTGGTATGGGATTACATATGCTTTATCAATTGCGTTTAACATATGGCTTTGATTATATTTTAATTCTGGCTTTGGCTACTTTTGGAACGGATACAGGGGCATATTTTACGGGGATGTGTTTAGGAAGACATAAGTTGAATCCTCGTCTTTCTCCTAAAAAAACCATTGAAGGTTCAATTGGTGGAATCATTTTAGGAACGGTTCTTTCTGGAGCTTATGGCGCATATATTCAAATAGATATGCCGTTAGTATGGTTTATTGTCATGTGTTTCATTTTAACAATAACAAGTCAGATAGGAGATTTAACATTTAGTAGTATGAAACGAATATTTGAAGTGAAAGATTTTTCTCAATTGTTACCAGGACATGGTGGAATCTTGGATCGCTTTGATTCGATTTTATTTAATGCAATGGTTTTTGGTATTTTACTTCATTTTATAACAATGGTGGTGGCTTAGTATGAAAAAAATATGTGTTTTAGGAGTAACTGGTTCGATAGGTCAACAGACGGTTGATGTTGTTAGACATCATCGTGATGAATTTGAAATTGTTGCCATGAGTGCTGGGAAAAATATTGATTTGTTAGAAAAAATCATGACTGTTATTCACGCAAAACATATTTGTGTACAAAAACAAGAAGATATGGAATATCTTCAAAGAAAATATAAAGATGTTTATTTCTATTGTGGGCAGGATGGTTTAATTCAAATTGCAACTTTACCACAAATTGATATTGTTTTAAATGCGATTGTAGGGTTTGCTGGATTAGTTCCTACAATGAAAGCTATTCAGGCTCATAAAGATATTGCTTTAGCCAATAAGGAAACATTGGTTGTTGCGGGTCATTTAATCATTCCATTGGTCAAAGAAAACAATGTACAATTATTGCCAGTGGATAGTGAACATTCTGCTATTTTTCAATCTCTTAATGGTGAATATCATGGAGAGATTCGTAAGATTATTTTGACAGCCAGTGGTGGGAGTTTCCGTGATAAATCAAGAAGTGAACTAGAACATGTGAGCGTTGAAGATGCTTTAAAACATCCTAATTGGTCAATGGGAGCAAAAATTACAATTGATAGTGCAACGCTTTTTAATAAAGGGTTAGAAGTGATGGAAGCCAAATGGCTTTTTGATGTTGATTATGATGATATTGAAGTGCTGATTCATCCAGAAAGTATTATTCACTCTATGGTTGAATATCAAGATACTGCCATTATTGCTCAACTGGGGACACCAGATATGCGTTTACCTATTCAATATGCTTTAACGTATCCTCATCGTTTGCCTTTACTTGGTGGTAAACATTTATCTTTAAGTGATATGGGAACACTTCATTTTGAAAAACCAGATTTTCATCGCTTCCATGCTTTAGCTTTAGCCTATGAAGCTGGACGTAAAGGTGGTTCCATGCCATGTGTTTTAAATGGTGCAAATGAACAGGCTAATGCACTGTTTTTATCTAAAAAAATTGCTTTTTTAGATATTGAAAAATATGTTGAGGAAACGATGCGAGCACATCATTGGGTTGATCATCCCACTTTAGAACAGCTTATTGAAATTGATCAATGGGCAAGAAATTTTGTACGAGAAAGAGTAGGAGAAATATAGATGCAGACAATTATTACTTTAATAGTATTTTTATTAATATTAGGAACGATTATTATCATTCATGAATTTGGACATTTTATTGCTGCAAAAATATTTGGTGTTTATTGTTCTCATTTTTCCATTGGTTTTGGACCAAAGATATGGTCTAAAAAAGGAAAAGAAACAGAATACGAAATTCGAGCATTACCATTTGGTGGTTTTGTTTCAATGGCAGGTGAAGAACAAAGTGATGATGAAGAATTAAAAGATATTCCTATTGAACGCACTTTAAAAGGAATTAAAACATACCAAAAAGTCATTATCTTTTTAGCTGGTGTTTTCATGAACTTTGTATTGGCTATTGTCGTGACTTTTGGAGTGAATGTAATCAGTGGTCAATTACCTGTTCAAAATGCTCAAATAGGGCAGGTCATAGAGAATTCTCCTGCTCAACAGGCTGGTTTAAAAGCTGGAGATGTGCTTCAAGAATTGACTGTGAATGAAACTGGAGAAGTGATTCTGGTATCCAATTTTGAAGATATTCAATTAACACAAAAAGGATTGAATACAACAGCTGATACCATTCATGTGAAATTGAAGGTTGATCGTCAAGGAAAAACAGAAACTTTACAGGCAACATTAAAGTATGACCAGTCTTCACAAGCTTATAAACTAGGCATTTATCAGGCAACACGTTCTATGAATGTGGCTGAAGCTATTCAGTATACATTTATTTCTATTGGTGAAATGAGTATGGCTATTTTTGCGGCTTTGAGTCAACTGATTACACGTTTTAGCGAAACTGTGACACAATTATCTGGACCGGTTGGTATCTATCAGGTGACATCACAAGTGACTGAAACAGGGCAGATCACTTACATTTTAAATTTATTATCTTTGCTTTCTGTCAATGTTGGTATCTTTAATTTATTGCCTATTCCTGCATTGGACGGATGCCAAGTCATTTTTGCGATTGTTGAAAAGATTATTGGACGTGAATTACCAGAAAAAGTAAAGGTTGCTTTGCAGTTATGTGGTTTAGGACTTGTCATGTTGTTAATGATTTTTGTCACGTATCAAGATATTTTAAGAATATTTCAATAAAAGGGATTTCAATCCCTTTTTGATATAGGAGGTTATTTTGATGGATAAAATGCTTATTTTATTGAAGCAACTGCATCTTCAAGATGAAGTGAATGCTTTAAAACATGCGTATATTGAACGTGTAGTTGTACATAAAGATAATTCTTATACATTTTATATTGGTTCTGCGCATATTGTGCCATTAAATGAAATTCGTTTATTATTTTCAGCAAAAAATGAATTTCCTTATCCATGTGAATTTCTTTTTGATTGGGCATCTTCCTATACCCAAAAAGATGTCATCGAATATGCACTTTTTATTTTTGATGGTTTAAAACAACGTTTTCCGCAAATTGACTTTATTAAAGAAGAATTACTTTCTTTTGAAGATAATACCCTTCGTATTGAAGTCGTTAATGAGATACAATTACAACAATTAGAAAAATTATATAAGATTTTTGACAAATATTTTAATAAATTTGGAATGCAGATTGGTTTTCATGCATATATTGATCAAAATAATCAGACATATCAATCTATTCAAGAAGAAATGGATGCTTTAAACGAAGTACAAGTTGATATGAAAACTTTTGAACAGAAAGAAGTGACTGTAAAAAAGGAACATAAACCTAAATATCAGGGTTATAAAAAAGATTATTTTGCGATATCTATTGATGAAATTGATGATACTGTTAAAGAAGTCATGATTCAAGGATATATTTTTAAAGAAGATTCTAAGAAGGTTAAATCAGGGAAGACAATTCAATCTTTGTATGTGACGGATTATACCAATAGTATTGTAGTCAAACGTTTTGAAAACAAGGGTGGAAATAGTATTGAAGAAATGAATAAGGTTAAAAAAGGGGATAAATGGGTTCGTGTCAAAGGAAATGTTGAATACGATGCCTATATGAAAGATACTGTGATTATCGCTCGAGAAGTAGAAGTGATACCTTCGCCTAAAGTTCGTCAAGATCAGGCAGAGAAAAAACGTGTTGAGTTACATGTCCATTCTAAAATGTCAGCGATGGATGGAATTGGCAGTATTTCTGAATATATTGAAAGAGCTGCTTATTGGGGACATCAGGCTATTGCAGTTACAGATCATGGTAATGTTCAGTCTTTCCCTGAAGCGCAAAGTGCCAGTCTTAAACATAAAATCAAAATGATTTATGGTGTAGAAATGTATATGATTGATCCAGCTTTTACTGTTGTTTATAATGAAAGAAAAGCTTCTCTTAAGGATTTGACATTTGTTTCTTTTGACTTGGAAACAACTGGTTTATCTGTTATGGATGATGATATTACCGAGTTTGGTGCTGTCAAGATAAAAAATGGACAGGAAATTGGTCGTATTCAAAGCTTAATTAAACCAAAAAAGCATATTTCACAAAAGATTACACAGTTAACTCATATTACGAATGATGATGTCAAAGATGCCCCAACCATTGAAGAATTCATTCCACAAATTCTTGATTTCTTTCAAGATGATGTCATTGTAGCTCATAATGCGACATTCGATGTAGGTTTTTTAAATGAAATTCTTGTACGTTATGGTTATCCAAAATTAAAAAATCCAGCCATTGATTCATTAACTCTGGCTTGGAAGTTACTTCCTGATTTAAAAGGGTATCGTTTAGGAAATGTTGCAAGGCATTATCGTATTCCATATGATGGTGATGATGCTCACCGTGCTGATTATGATGCTGAAGTTCTGGCAGGTGTTTTCAATATGATGCTACATGATTTAATGCAACAGGGATATTATGATGTGCTGGACATGAATGCAATGGAATGTCCTAATGCCTATAAGATTGTCCGTCCTAAACATATGTGTGTCCTTGCGAAAAATAAAACAGGATTAAAGAATATGTTTAAACTTGTTTCAGAAGCCAACACAACTTATTTTGAAAAAACATCCCGTATTCCTCGTGAACGACTTGAATTTTATCGTGAAGGATTGCTGTTTGGAAGTGGCTGCTATAACTCAGAAATCTTTGATCTGGCTATGACAAGAAGTCTTGATGAATTAAAACAGGCAATGGCATTTTATGATTATATTGAAATTATGCCATTAGATATTTGTCAATATTTTGTGGAACGTGGTCGTATTGATACAAAGGAAGATTTAATTCGTATTTTACGTCGTATTGTAGATACAGCTAAAGACATGGGAAAAATGATTGTAGCGACTGGTGATGTTCATTACCTTGATCAAAAAGATAAAATTTTTAGAGATGTCTTTACTTGTAACCCTAAAATTGGACTGGGAGGAGCTTTGCATCCTTTGACAGATCGTTCTAATCCCACTGCCTGGACACCGGATGAATATTTACGAACAACTGAAGAAATGATGGATAGTCTGTCTTATTTAAGTGAAGATGAAAAATATGAATATGTTGTTGAAAATACAAATAAGATTGCGGATATGATTGATGGAACGTTCCATGTTGTTCATGATAAATTGTTTACACCTCATATTGATAATGCAGATGAAAATTTACGTCAACTCTGTTTTGATAATGCTCATAAACAATATGGGGAAGTTTTACCAGATATAGTTGAAAAACGTTTAACAAAAGAATTGGATAATATTATTAAACATGGTTTTGGTGTGATTTATTATATTGCTCATAAACTGGTTAAAAAATCAAATGAAGCAGGATATCTGGTAGGAAGTCGAGGATCAGTAGGATCATCCTTTGTTGCGACAATGGCTAATATATCTGAAGTGAATCCTTTACCTCCACACTATTATTGTCCACATTGTCAATATAGTGAATTTTTACCAGAAGGCTATATTGCTAATGGATATGATTTACCAAATAAAACATGTCCAAAATGCGGACATCCTTTAAAAGGGGATGGACATAATATTCCATTTGAAACATTCTTAGGTTTTAATGCTGATAAAGTCCCAGATATTGATTTAAACTTCTCTGGAGATTATCAACCAACCGCTCATGCTTATACAAAAGAAATTTTTGGAGAAAGTCATGTTTATCGTGCTGGAACGATTTCAACAGTAGCTGAAAAAACGGCATATGGTTATGCTAAAGGATATGCTGAATTAATGGGAAAAGAAAATACGATGCGTCAAGCAGAGTTAGAAAGAATAGCCAAAGGATGTACGGGGGTGAAACGTACAACTGGTCAGCATCCCGGAGGGATTATTGTTATTCCAGAAAATATGGATGTCTTTGATTTTACACCTTATCAATATCCCGCTGATGATTTGAGTGCTGAGTGGAAAACGACACATTTTGACTTCCATGCCATTCATGATAATGTTTTGAAATTTGATATTTTAGGTCATGTTGATCCAACAGTTATAAGAATGTTGCAGGATTTAACGGGTGTTAATCCTAAGGATATTCCAACCAATGATCCTAAGGTTATGAGTTTATTTAATTCTACGGATGCTTTGGGAATTGATTTGAATTTTTTGAATTGTAAGACAGGTGCTTTAGGATTACCAGAATTCGGAACGAAGTTTGTACGTGGAATGCTTGAACAGACACATCCAACGTCTTTTAGCGATCTTGTCATTTTGTCAGGTCTTTCACATGGAACGGATGTTTATTTGGGAAATGCAGAAACTTTAATTAGTTCTGGAACATGTACTTTAAAAGAAGTTATTGGATGTCGTGATGATATCATGGTCTATTTAATTGAAAAAGGATTACCAAATAAAGATGCCTTTGATATTATGGAATGTGTTCGTAAAGGAAAATCACCAGTTGTCTTTCCAGAAAAGAAATATGAAGAATTAATGCGACAACATGATGTCCCAACGTGGTATATTGAATCATGTAAGAAAATCAAATACATGTTCCCTAAAGCTCATGCTGCAGCTTATGTTTTAAGTGCTGTTCGTGTAGCTTGGTGGAAGCTGTATTATCCTCGAGAATATTATGCGGTTTATTTTACAACGCGTTGTGATGCTTATGATATTGAAACCATGATTCAAGGTCGTGATGCTGTGTATCATAAATATCAAAGTATTTTGAATGACAAGCAAAATGGTGTCAAGATTTCTAATAAAGAAGAAGCTTTGATTTCTGTTTTTGAAATTGCTTTAGAGATGTTTGAACGTGGTTATCATTTTAGTAATATTTCTTTAGAAAAATCAGATTCACAAAATTTTATTATGGATCCAGATGATGATACTGCTTTGTTACCGCCATTTGTTTCTATTGATGGACTAGGAACATCGGTCGGTGATAGTGTCGTTGAAGCACGTCAACACAATAAGTTTTTATCAAAAGAAGATGTGATGAAACGTACAAAATTAACAAATAATCAAATTGACTTTTTAACAAAGCTGGGAGCTTTTGAAAATATGTCAGAAGAAAATCAGTTATCATTATTTGATTTATGGTAAAAAATAATGATGAAAGCATTGTTTTTTGTGATTGATTATGTTATATTATAAAAGTAATCAGTGATTTACGAGAGGGGGAACCCTCTCGTTTATATTTGTAGACGGAGGATTATATGTTAGAAAAAATAAAACAACTTATTCAACCCATACTTGATGAACATGATGTTTATCTTGATGACATTGAATATGTCAAAGAGAAAAATGAATGGTACTTACGCATTTTTATTGAAAAGAATAATGGGCATCTAGATATGGATACATGTGTGGCTGTCAGTGAAGCCATTAGTGAGATGTTAGATCAAGAAGATTTGATTGCTGATGAATATTATTTGGAAGTATCTTCTCCCGGTGCTGAAAAACCTTTAAAAACATTACAAAAGGTGCAAGATTCTGTCGGTGAATATGTGTATATTCAATTTAAGAATCCAACATTAGGAATGAATGATGTTTATGGAACAATTCTAAGTGTGGAAGATACACGTATTGAATTGCAGTATATGGTAAAAAATATAAAGAAAAAATGTATCATTGATTACAATGATATTGCATTTATAAGGTTAGCTGTTCAATTTTAAGGAGGATCATAAAAAATGGCTAGTAAAAAATTTATTCAGGCACTTGATTTATTAGAAAGTGAAAAAGGAATCAAGAAAGAAATTGTTCTTGATGCTTTAAAAGAAGCACTAGAAAAATCATATAAAAAGAATTATGGGGGTCCTGAATCTATTATTCGTGTGGAAATTAATGAAATCACTGGAAAAATTCGTTTATATGAAATTAAACATGTTGTTGATGATGTGAATGATGAAGATTATGAATTGTCTTTAGAAGAAGCACAAATGATTAATCCAAAATATCAAGTAGGTGATGATGTTGTCACTGAAGTTGATCCTGAAGTCTTTGGGCGTTTAGCAGCCATTCAGACAAAACAGCTTTTAAAACAAAAAATTAGAGAAGCTGAAAAAGAAACATTATATAATGAATATATTGATAAAAAAGATGATATTATTAATGGAACTGTTGATCGTGTGGAAGAACGTTTTGCGATTATCAATATTGGTAGAACAGGTGCTCTGTTGCCTTTAAAACAACAAATTCCAGGTGAAAAGATTTATGAAGGACAACGTATTAAAGTTTATGTCAGTGATGTTGAACGTAATACCAAAGGGACACATATTGGTGTTTCAAGAACGGAACCAGGATTAGTGAAAAGATTGTTCGAAATGGAAGTTCCTGAAATCTATGATGGCACTGTAGAAATTAAATCTGTATCTCGTGAAGCTGGAGATCGTAGTAAAATCGCTGTTTATACAAGTCATGAAAATATTGATCCAATTGGTGCCTGTGTTGGACCGAAGGGATCACGTGTTCGTAATGTTGTAAATGAATTAAATGGTGAAATGGTGGATATCATTGAGTGGAGTGAAGATCCTGTTGTGTATATTTCTCATGCTCTTTCACCATCTGATGTCGTTCATGTTGATATTCATGAAGATGATCATAGTGCATTGGTTATTGTTCCAGATAATCAATTATCATTAGCGATTGGAAAAAGAGGTCAAAATGCCCGTTTGGCTGTCCGTTTAACAGGATGGAAGATTGATATTAAATCAGTCAGTGAAGCTGCACGTGAAGGTATTGTTTATGGAGCTGATGCTGAATTTAAAAAATCATTTGAAGCAGAAATGATAAAACAGGATGAAGTTATTGAACCGGATCATGATGAAGAAGAAACTTTTGAAAGTGAAGAACATCAAATGGTTGCTGATCTTCAAGAAGATGATATGGTAGAAGATGATAACCATGATGAAGAAACATTTGATGATTATGATGAGGATTATGATGATGAGTATGAAGACTATGATTATGATCCAAAATATGATGAAGATATCGATTATGATGAATTTGATAAATATTATGATGAAAAATAGGGGTGATTTTGAATGCGAAAAATACCTTTAAGAAAATGTGTCGCAACGCAGGAACAACTCCCTAAAAAAGAGTTGATTCGTGTCGTTAGAAATAAAGAGGGAGAAGTTTTTGTTGATCCTACTGGTAAGATGAATGGACGAGGTGCTTATTTAAAAAGAAGTCTGGAAGCTATTGAACTTGCTCAAAAGAAAGGTGTTTTAAGGAAATCTCTGGAAGTTGATATTCCAGATACGATTTATGAGGAATTAAAAAAATATGTTGGATAAAAATAAGGTATCTTTATTAGGACTGGCCATGCGTGCCAGAAAAATAGCGACGGGAGATATTTTATTGAAGTCTATTCGCAGTCAAAAAGCATACTTTGTTTTGATTGCACAGGATGCCAGTGAAAATACAAAAAAAAGATACATGGATAAATGTACTTATTATCATGTCGATTACCAAATTGATGGAACGATTGAAGAAATTTCAAGAGCTATTGGTAAAGATAATCGTGTGGCTATAGGTATATTGGATAAAGGTTTTGCAAATAAAATCAAATCAAAATGAGGAGGTTGATATTATGGCAAAAAAGAATACATCTGCAAAAAAGAAAGGAAATCATCAGAAAAAGAAATTAATTTCTAATATTCCTCAAAAAAAGGAAGAAAAGAAATTAGGTGATGGAATTGTTGAGTATGAAGATGGAATTACTGTTGGTGAATTAGCCGAAATGATTGGGCAAACACCAGCCAATGTCATTAAAGTTTTATTTATGCTTGGAACTATGGTGACAATCAATTCATCATTAACTGATGAACAGGTTGAACTCATTTGTCTGGAATATGGATATGAGGCTAAAAAGAAAGTCGTTGTCAGTGAGATTAATTTTGAAGATATTGAAATTGTTGATGATGAAGCTGATTTAGTTGGTAGACCACCTGTTGTCACAATTATGGGACATGTTGATCATGGAAAAACAACATTGCTTGATTATATTCGAAAATCAAGAGTTGCTGAAGGGGAGTTTGGCGGTATTACTCAACATATCGGTGCTTATCAAGTTGAAGTGGGTGGTAAGAAGATTACTTTCTTAGACACACCTGGACATGAAGCTTTTACAGCTATGCGTGCTCGAGGAGCTCAATTAACAGATATCGTTATCATTGTTGTCGCTGCTGATGATGGTGTGATGCCACAGACAAAAGAAGCTGTAGACCATGCTTTAGCTGCGGGTGTTCCAATTGTTGTTGCAATTAACAAAATTGATAAAGAGGGTGCTGATCCAGAACGTATTAAAGGTGAAATGAGTGAATTGGGACTTATGCCTGAAGAATGGGGTGGAGATACTGTTTACTGTAAGATTTCAGCTAAAAAGGGAATTGGTATCGAAGAATTATTGGAAACACTAACTGTTGTTGCTGAACTTGCAGATTTAAAAGCTAATCCAAAACGTTATGCTTATGGTAGTGTTGTAGAAGGACGTTTGGATAAAGGACGTGGTCCTGTTGCTACATTACTTGTTCAAAATGGAACTTTAAGAGCTGGGGATCCTATTGTTGTAGGAACAGCTTTTGGACGTGTGCGTCAAATGTTAGGTGATCATGGAAAAGAATTGAAAGAAGCCGGACCATCTACACCTGTTGAAATTACAGGTTTAAATGATGTCCCTGTTGCTGGTGATAAATTCATGGCATTTGAAACAGAAAAAATGGCTCGTCATGTTGGAGAAGAAAGACAAAAGGCAAAACAGGAACAAGATCGTGGCGTCAGCTCAGCTATGAGCTTAGATGACTTATTTAATCAAATTAAAGAAGGCCAAGTGGCTCATTTGAATATTATTGTTAAAGCTGATGTGAATGGAACTGCTGAGGCTGTTAAGGGATCATTAGAAAAAATTGATATTGATGGTGTTCGTGTCAATGTTATTCGTTCAACAGTGGGAGCAATCAGTGAATCAGATGTCTTATTAGCAAGTGCTTCAAAGGCTATTATTTATGGATTTAATGTACGTCCGGATGCTAATGTCAGACGTAAAGCAGAAGAAGAAGGAGTAGAAATCAGACTGCATAATATTATCTACAAGATGGTTGAAGAAATTGAAGCTGCTATGCGAGGTATGTTGGCTCCAGAATTGGAAGAAGTTGTTACAGGTCAGGCAGAAATCAGACAAGTTATTAAAGTATCTAAAGTAGGAAATATTGCTGGTTCTTATGTAACAGATGGTTATATTCGTCGTGATTGTGGAATTCGTTTGATTCGTCAAGGGGTTGTCATTTATGAAGGAAAACTGGCTTCTTTAAAACGATTTAAAGATGATGCAAAGGAAGTATCAGCTGGTTATGAATGTGGTATGACAATTGAAAACTACAATGATATTAAAGAAGGAGATATTATTGAAGGATTCATTATGGAAGAAGTTGAAAGAAAGTAGGCGTTAATCTTTTATGGTGTTAAAGAAAGAAAAACTTAATAATATTATTCAAAGAGAACTATCTGATATTATTCAAATGGAAGTTAAGGATCCATCTATTGGTTTTTGTACAATTACCGGTGTGGAAGTCACAAATGATTTATCTATTGCGAAAGTTTATGTATCTTTTTTGAATAAAAATCCTCAAAAAAGAATGGAAGCTCTACAGCATTCTAAAGGATTTATCCGTAGTTTACTTGCTAAACGTTTAACAATTCGTAAATGTCCTGAACTTCAGTTTATTATGGATACATCTTTAGAATATGGAAATAAAATTGAAAGTATTATTGAAGAATTACATGATCAAAAAAAGATTTCTAACAATTAGAAATCTTTTTTATTTGAAGAATATTCATAATAAGCATATAATAAAGAAAGGAGGACGTATAAAATGAAAAAATGTATTGTAAACGGGAAAGTGATTCTACATGATGAGATTGTAGAAAAAAATGTATTTATTGATGGTGATAAAATTATGGAAATAAGTGACCGTCAACCAACAGAAGAAGAAATTATTGATGCTAAAGGAGCTTATGTCAGCCCTGGTTTTATTGATGTACATACACATGGGCGTGGTGGTAGTGATACAATGTATGCAACTTTTGAAGATTTAAATACGATTTCAAAAGCAACTTTAAAAACAGGAGTGACATCTTTTTTACCAACAACAATGACAATGCCAGTTGATGATATTACAAAGGCTATTGACAATATCGCAACATATAAAGATCAAGTAGAAGGAGCACAGATTTTAGGTACACATCTGGAAGGACCTTTCTTTAATAAAAAATACAAAGGTGCGCAACCAGAAGAATGTATGATTTTACCAACTGTTGAAAACTATCAGTCTTTTGTGAAGGATCATCAAGACGTAGTTAGAAAAATTTCTATTGCTCCAGAATTAGAACATTCTTTAGAATTGATTGACTATCTCAAAGATAAAAATACAGTTGTTTCTTTAGGGCATACAAATGCAACATATGAACAGGCACAGGCAGCCATTGATGCAGGAGCCACTTCTGGAACACATACTTATAATGCTATGACACCTTTAACGCATCGTGCTCCTGGTGTTGTTGGAGCTGTGATGATTAATGATAGTGTTTATGCTGAATTGATTTTAGATGGTGTCCATGTTAATTATGCTGCAGCAAAAGCATTATTACGCACAAAAGGAAAAGATAAACTTATTTTAATTACTGATTCATTAGAAGCTGCTGGACTGGAAAATGGAAAATATCTTTTAGGAAATCAAGATGTCTATGTTAAAGATGGAGAAGCAAGATTGATTGATGGAACTTTAGCTGGAAGTATTGTTTCTATGAATACAGCTGTTAAAAATGCTTATGAACATCTAGGATTGACTTTAAATGAAGCTGTTAATCTTGCAAGTTATAATCCAGCTCAAAGCTTAAATGAACCATTACTTGGAGAAATCAAAGCAGGAAATTATGCAGATATTATCTTCTTTGATGATGATATTCAAATTTTACAGACAATGATAAAAGGACAAATGAAATAGAGGAGAAAGATATGGTAACTTTAAAAAACAGTGAATTAGAAGTTGAATTAAATGCTAAAGGAGCAGAAATTATTAAAATTATAGGTCAACATGATCATATTAATTATATGTGGCGTAGAGATCCTGCTTTATGGGCAAGTAGTGCCCCTATTCTTTTTCCAATCATTGGAGCATTGCATAATGATGAATGTCTGATTGATGGAAAAACATATCATATGACACAACATGGTTTTTCTAGACATAATGAGTATATGACCCATCAGCTTTCAGATACATGTGTGGAATTTGAACTCACACCTAATGAAGATATTTTAAAACAATATCCTTATTTGTTTGATTTAAAAGTGATTTATACTTTAAAAGAGAACACATTGGAATGTCGCTGTATTGTCAAAAATACTGATGATAAAACAATTTATTTCCAGATTGGAGGACATCCTGCTTTTGCTTGTCCATTCATGGAACATGAATCCAGCAATGATTATTATGTTGAATTTGAAAAAGAAGAAACTCTTGATCAAAAAGTTATAGATGTGGCGCATCGTGCCATGTCACGTATCACAAAACCATTTTTTGATCATGAAAGACGTTTCTTTGTAAGACAAGCTTTATTAGATAATGATGCGATTGTATTGAAAGATTTTCAATCAAGTTATGTTGCGTTAAAATCAATTCATCATCAAAAAGCCATTTATTTCCATATGGAAAATTATCCTCATTTAGGAATCTGGGCAAGTAAACATGTCGGTGGTTTATTAGCTTTAGAACCTTGGAATGGACATGGAGATTATATTGATTTTCATGGTGAATTTAAAGACAAAGAAGGTATGATTGCTTTAGAACCACAACAAGAATTTACTTGTATGTTTGCTATTGAGATTCGTCAATAAATGACATATTTTTGATAGACATGGTGTTATGATAAATATATGAAAATAAAAATTATTGAAAAAGGACACGAATTAGATTTAGAAGATGCCTTAAATGAATTTATTCAAAAAGAAAATCCTGATATTCAAGATATGCAATATCAAGTAGCTTTGACATCATGTCATGGTCAACTTGAATATAGTTTTAGCTGTTTGATTGTATATTCATCTCAAAGACAGGCATAATAATATATGGAGGTGAAACTATGGCTAAAGATGTAAAATGTAGCGTAGATAACTGTAAATATTATTGTGACGGATGTTGTGAAGCGAATTGTATTCATGTTGGAAATTGTCACTGTGTAGAAGCCAAGAAAACTTCTCAAACTGCTTGTGATACATTTGAATGTCGTCAGTAAAAGAGATGAGAAAAGGTATGATTATGGAAACGTAATAATACCTTTTTTTATGACAAGTTCTAGATGAGTCAAGATTTATTATAGCTATCTTTATACAAATTTGTTATAATAGAGGCGGATAAAATCTAAATTTAAGAAGAACGAAAATCCTTATAAAATAAGGGTTTAAGCCACTTTTATATACATCAAAAAATGATATTTTTTGTTTATAAACTAACAATAAACTAACAAATCCCCATTCATTTAAGAGTGGGGATTTTATTTGTTTCATCTATCAATCTTTGGTTACTTACATGCGTATATACATCTTTTGTTAAATCTTTTGCACTATGTCCTAAAATCTTTTTTACCAGATATTCATTCAATTCAAATTCATTTGCTAATGTTGCAAATGTATGTCTGCCAGAATGTGGGGTACATTTAAAATTCATTTTTTTCTTTATAGTATTGAAATTGTTTAAATAAGTAAAATATTCCATGCCAAGAATTTTAGTATTCATAATATTTTTTATATATTCAACTATGCATTCATGTATTGGTATGATTCTATCAATTCCATTTTTTGTCTTGATTCCACCAATCATATATCTTTCATCAATATGAATATTTTCTTTTTTGAGTTTAAGAAGTTCACTCGGTCTCATGCCAGTATAGATCATAATCAATATTGTTTGAACGATGATGTCATCATCATGTCTAAAGAGTTCTTTGATTTGTTCTTTAGTAAAAGGAACTTTTGTATGCTTATCTTCTTTTTCCAATGTTTCTTTGAATTTAATGTATTGGACATAGTTCTTTTCAATATAATCATATTTGATTGCATATCTAAAGATATAATTAAGAACAATTTTCATATTATTCATTTTACTTTGACCAGTTCCTTTTTTCATTAGGTCATCAAAGTAAGGCTGCAGATCAACAAGAGTAATATCATCAATTCTTCTATTGTGTAATTTTTTGAAGTGATTGAATGAAACTGTATAGTTAGCTATTGCACGATAGGAAAGATGGTCTAAATCACTTTTTAAGAGTTTATCCCATATCTGGGCAAAAGTAGGGCAGTCTTTCAATTTCTCTGTATTTCCATCATATATCTTGCTATGCTCTGTCTTTTTAATCAAAGTAGTGTTCTTTGATATTTTACCCTCGACATTATAAACAAATTCAGCAACAGTACCAGAAGCACATCTTCCATCTTTTTCTAAAGCATATAAGTCTAATGCCTTAACAGCATGTTCATATTCTTTGAAATAGGCAAGAGGTTGTTGCATCTGTTGACCTTCGTCATTATCATTATATCCTGTTGTAATTGTCGCCATATAAGGGCGCATACGCTTGCCTGAGAGCTTTGTTATGCTTCCACTACCTTTTTCTCGTCTTGTTCTTTTTTGCTTTGTAGAAGCACGTATGCTCGTTTCTTGAGTGCTTAAAAACTGTTTAAACTGTAGAAACAGTTCAAAATCTTCTTTACTAATTTCCATATTGTTATACCTCCATTAATTTGTTATAATAGAGGTGCAAAATTAAAATTTATCGTGGTTGGTATATTTTTAATTTTTGCACCTGGAGAGATATTGCGAGTATCTCTCTTTTATTTATTTTTTATTCAAATTGATCTTTAATATAATTTCCCGCATATACTACATCCATATTATACTTTTCTACAAATTCATTATAATATTCTTTCACCTCTAATAAAGAAATTTTATCTTCTTCTGATAAATCACCTATAGTATCGCTTCTTTCATATTTTTCATTAGTTTCTAAATCTAATTCAAGACCATTTCTGCCAGCTACAAAATATTTTCCACTGTATTCAAATTCATTTAAATCAATAACGAGTACTCTTTTTAAATATGTAGCAGTATCATTGTCTTCATTTCCATATTTATCAAAGTTGATTTGATATTCAATTATTCTTTCGTCGTTTTCATCATTTTCAGAATAGTAAATACGTATTTGTTCTTCATTATTAGAAGCTGAAATTAAACTACCTGTCAATTGTTCAATTTCACACTTATCAAAGAATGAAGTATCAGCACTTGAAAAGTTATCCATTTCTTTTAATTTTATTTCTTTATAAGATTGTAAATCCTTTTTTGAACATCCTACAATCATACCCAAACACAATAAACACATTAATATCTTTTTCATTGTTTTCCCTCCAATTTCATAATATCTGCATAGGTGTACCAAATTTTATCCGGTATGCCTTTTTCTTTGTTAATAAAATCAAGACATTCATTCATTGAGTCAACATCACTCAATAATAACTCGCATGCAAAATCATTTGCTTCTTTTTCTGTCTTGGTTTTATAAATGCGACAGTAATAATTAAAACTTATATCTGTGTCGTAATGAAGAACATAATGTCCTAATTCATGAGCTAAAAGAAACTGTATGTATAAATAATCTAAGTCTGGGCGAATGAATATTGTTGCATTTCCACTATGATCAATTACAATTTGTGATTCAAGTGTTTTCTGCTTAAAATCCTTTTCAATCACATCAATTCCCAAACTGTCTAATACAACATTCATATCTCCATATTTTTTGTATAAATCAAAGCAGTGTTCTTTGGTAACCACAATCAATCCCTTTTATGTTTCTTTGCCATGATTTTTAACATGTCTGCTAAATCTTCAGCCATATCCATAATTTCTTCATCACTCATCAAATCTAAGTCATAACCACCAAAGTTAGCTACCATTGGTTGTCTTATAATGAATTCCATTGCTTCTTGTGCATTTTCAAAATGAGCTGGAATATAGTTTGTATCATTTAATTCATCTGTTAATTCCTTCATGCTGACTTCTAACACATCAGCTAGTTTCTGCATCTTATCAACACGAGGGTAACTTTGACCATTATACCAACTAGAAATTGTAGATAAAGGATAGCCGGTTTTATTTGCTATATCAGTCTGAGAAATATTTTTTCTTGACATTATTCTTTTTAAGTTATCATTAAATATTTTTCTAGCATCATTAGGCATAATAAATCTCCTCCTTTCATGTAAAATTATACATTTAAACTGTAAAAATAGCAAGTAAATGTGAAAATAATTACAATTTAATCGTTGACACTACGATAAAAATGTAGTAAAGTGTAATTGGGAGGTGAAAATATATTGGGAGTTGACTTAAGAATTTCATATGCAAGTGCTAGACATAACTGTGGATTATCCCAAAAAGAAGCTTGTAAAATTCTTGGAATTAGCGAAAAAACATTAATTGCATATGAAAATGGCAAAACGATACCGAGATGGGATAATCATTGTAAAATGGCAAAATTGTATGGTATTCCAAAAGAATGTCTATGTCCTCCAAATAAGGACAAAAATTTTTAATTATGAACTACGATTAAATCGTACTTACTCAAGAAACATAACTGTATTTAGAAATGTTAAGGATGGAGGGAAGCTTTGTTATTTATGATTGAAGCAGAGATGTATTTTGATAAAGAAATTAGAAAAGATATTAATGAATTAATTAATTTACTGTATTTAGAATGCAAGAATGAAGCTGGAGGTTTAGAAAAGGATACATTCTTATTTTTAGCTAATCTTTTTAAAGAAAAAGCATCAGAACACTTTCAACAAGTAACTGACGCTTATAACAAATTATAGACCTAATTTTTCTTTAAGTATTTTGTTTGCTAATGCTTTTATTATATCAATAGTTACTCCAGAACCTATTTCGTCAATTTTGGTCATTACAATTTCAAATACTTTTGAATTTGAAATTGAAGATAAAAATTGATGTCCTTGAAATGTAAGTTCAGTGACCCAACAATCATATAACATATTGCTTGCATATTTAAATTCAGCTTTTACTAAATATGCTTCGTTAAGTTTTTTCAGAGTATAGATAATCTCTTTCTTAGAATAATCTTTTAATCTGTCACTGTCCATTAGATTATAAATCGAAATTCGTTTTGACACATAGTTATCATCTAAAGTGGACTTTTCTTCAATTGTGATAAGTAAATCTCTGATGCATCGAGGATCAAGCTTCATTATTTCACCTCACTTTCTATTGGATTTGAACATTGGGGGATGCTCATAAATCCATTATATAGAAAAATACGGGGAATGTAAAAAGGAGTAGATATTATGCAAACAATTGTAATTTTATTTTTAACAGCATGTAATGTCATTCAATTTTGCTGTATTTGTTATTGGAAAAGTAAAGCTGATAAATAAGAGAAGGGAGGTACATATAATGGCACAGAAGTTAAAGTTCATGGATAGTGGTATTTCTTATATTGAAAATGTAGATTATTGGAAATTTGTAGCAGCGACAATCAATCCTGATCCAATCTGTGGAGAATGCTTAAAACCAATTGCAAATGAAAAGTTTGTTCTAATTCCAATATTGAATGAGGTCTATTGTAAAAAATGTGCTAATGAAGTACTAGAACAAATGCAATGGTATGAAGAAGATAGAAATGTTCATGATGCAAGAACTCAATACTGGTGTAGGGCTTTAGGTGTGAAAGGAGGTGTTTAGATGCTATTCAGTGAAATCATGAAGCAAGAAATGAAGAAGTATCATTTATCAATTGATGATGTTTCGGAGATATGCAATCTGTCTGTCAATAAGATTAGAGCATATACACTAGGAACTATTCCAAAAGGCAAGGATTTAGAAAAGGTGTGTAAAGGTCTTGATTTAAATTTGGATGATCTAGTGTTTGATGAATTAAATATCTCTATATCAGAGGCTTCAAAACTTATGCAAAAGAGTCCAAATTTTGTAAAGATGATGGTTCGTAAAGGAGTATTTGGATTCTATGATGGAAGTACATATCACATTCCAAGATTGAAGTTTGAGCAGTATATGGGAATGCGTGACAATTATCAGATTGATAACGTTGTAGAAGCAATGTTCCAGCTTTTAAAGGAAAAAGTAAAAAAAGAAAAAGCTGACTTCTCGCAAAAGTCAGCAAACATAAATTAAACCAACTAAATTATAAACCATTTTGAAAGGAAGTGCAAACATATGAATAACCAACCACGTTTCAATAATATAAGCACCAGAGGAATAATGACACTCACAATTATTTTGAGTTTAGTGTCTTTGCCTTTGGTTCAGTATATACATCACTTAGAAAAGGCAAGAAGATTAGCTATTAATTGCAATTATCAAAATACATATGGCGGTGAAATGATTATACCAATATTAATTCTTTTTGTTGGTATAGCAACTGCATTAGAGGTTGATAGAAAGAGATATTTGAAATATGAAAAGCGTTAATGGGTGGAAATATAATCTTCTTGCTTTTCTAATGACTTTTCATTGTGTTATCAGAATTGTGATTGTAGAGGTGATATAAATGGCATTAAAGAAAATTATCGCATCTTTGACTCAGCCTGGATTGAATATTATCGAAGATAACGAAGATGAAATGAAAATTATAGTTGAATGTCCATATTGTCATGAACATGTTCAATATGGAGAAACTATCATGATAAGTGGATTTGTAGGGTGTTCACATTGCTATTGGGGTGAGAATGGATTAATGGAAACAGTCATGAAGATGAAAGAAGAAAATTATGATGAGTATGTAAAAGGAGATTTTTATAAGAGAGGGTATCGAGGATGAATCTATATCAAGATACTGAAAATTATATATGTCACCATTTTAATTCTAGAGATGAATGGCTTAGCAAACGTATTAAGGGAATTGGCGGCAGTGACGCAAGTATTCTTGTGGGGCTCAATCCATATAAGACAAATAATGAACTTTGGAAAGAGAAAAAGGGAATTGTACATTCAAAAGAAATGTCAAATGCAGCTATTAATCATGGGAATGCATTGGAACCAGTATTAAGAAAATGGTTTGAAGTATCTTTTAATGACTTTCAGGTTCAGTATCAAGAAAATGTTATTCTACAGTCAAAAAATACTGAATGGCGTTTATATAGTCCAGATGGTTTATTGTTTCATAATGAATATGGTCCTGGAATATTTGAAGCAAAAACAACACTTATACAAAACTCAAACATGCTAGAGCAATGGAACAATCAGATACCACAACATTATTATATTCAAGTCTTGCATGGATTTTTAACTACAAATTTCAATTATGTCTATCTCATTGCTGAGCTTAGATTTGCTTGGGATGAAGATAAGGTGGAAATACGAAAATATTTCATCAGAAGAAATGAAGTGTTAGATGATTTGAAATGGTTAGATCAGCAGGAGAAATATAATTGGAATGAATTTTATGTTAAAGATGTAGAACCAAGTTTAGTTCTATTTTTATAGGAGTGTTTTTATGGAAGAAAACGAAAAGAAGGAGAAATTAGATGATTGTAAATATCTGTTATTAAACGCTAAAGAAATTATCCTAGATATTTTTGAATATAAGGATTTAGTCAGTTATATAGATATTACAATGGATGAAGTAAGGAGATTAGAAAATGGCACAGTTTAATATTACAACAACAAGCAAAGCAGGAGAGATTTCTCTTAACTATGACGAATTAAGAACTCTTTTGATTAAAGAAATGGAAAAGTATGATTATGAAGTTACTGAAGATTTAATCAAGGAGGCAAAGGAAGATAAGGCTAAGATTAATAAATTTGCTGCTGCTTTGGATAATCGTAGAAAAGAGATCAAGAAAGAATATTGTATTCCTCTTGTGCAATTTGAAGAACAAATGAAAGATTTATATGCAATTGCAAAAGATGGATATACAAAAATAAATAACCAATTGAACGCTTTTGAAGAAGCAAGAAAAGAAGAAAAGGCAATGGAAATTGCTCAATACTGGCAATCTAAGAATTTTACATTAGTTCCTTTAGAAGCAATATATGATGCTAAATGGCTCAATAAAACTTGCAATGACTGGAAAGAGCAAATTGATATGAAGATTGATCAAATCAATCAGGATTTAAATATTATCAATAGCTTTGGAGTAAACGATGAGGAAAAGGAAGAAATCAAAGGATATTATCTTGATTGCTTAAATATTGCTCAGGCAAGAAGTCAATTTGATGCTCAAAAGGAACGTAGAGAACAGCTAAAAAAATTACAGGAACAAAGAACAATTCAAAACGATACTCAACAAGCTTCTTATGCTCCTGAACATGCTCATAGCGAAGTCTATGAAAAAGAAGATGCAAAAGAGGTACAAAGTATCAAGAAAACACGTTGGGTTGTTGAATTCATCGGTACTAACGTTTTCAAAGAAAAAATGAATGCAATTATCAAAGAATGTTATCCAGATGATGTCAAAGTGAAAATTTTAGAAAAGGAGGAAATTTGGTTATGCCATCTACAATAGAATTAGTAACACATATTTTAGAAATGGATAAAGAATTAGAAAATCTAAGAATTAAAAACATGATGCTTTCAAAAGATGAACATAACGTTAATCACTGCTCTTGTGATGAAGTAGAGCAACCATCTAAAATTGATGAAATAATTTATCAAGCCGGAATAGAAAGCATGTATAAAAAGTTATTTTAT
Organism: Clostridium sp. C1; assembly: GCF_018223625.1. Taxonomy (NCBI): domain Bacteria; kingdom Bacillati; phylum Bacillota; class Clostridia; order Eubacteriales; family Clostridiaceae; genus Clostridium; species Clostridium sp. C1. Next base: position 633,387 of record NZ_CP073631.1, read on the forward strand.
GACTGGACAACAGTCAAAGCCTTTAGAAAAGAGAATGGAAAAGTTGAGTATACATCTTTTCAAAATTATGTAAAAAACGAATTAAGAAATGAATGCATACCACTAGAGCTTTCAAAAAAGGAAGTGCTTATGAAGTTTGATCATATATTAAAAACAAAATATGAGGATAAATGCAAAGAAGCATATGAAAAATTATTAAAAGAAGAACAAGAAAGAGAGGAAGATGAATAATGACTTTACAAAATAATTTAACACAATCAATGGGTGGAGAAGTTGCCATGCCACAATCTGCAAATGAAGTATCACAGGTTATGGCTAGTAAGGAATTAGCAAGAGTACAGGGTCAAGTTTTCATGGCAAAGCAATTTCCTAGAGATTTCTATACAGTCAATAACAGAATCAGTGCTTCTTGTGAGCGTGTTTCATTAGCAGAAATCAGTGAGTACGAATATTCACGAGGAGGGCAAAAGATTGTTGGAGCAAGTATCCGCTTATTAGAAGTCATAGCTCAATGCTATGGTAACATTTCTTACTCTTGGAAAGAAATCAGCAGAGATATGACAAATCATAAATCTACAGTTCTAGCTTATGCGTGGGATTTAGAAACAAACTTATATTCAGAAATGGAGTTTGATGTTTACCATTACAGAAGTTCAAAAGCAAAAGGAAGAATCTTGTTGACAGATGATAGAGATATTTATGAATTGATTGCTAATCAGGCAGCAAGACGTGTTCGTAGATGTCTAGAAAATGTCATTCCAAGAGATATTGTTGATGATGCAAGAGAAAAATGTCATAAAACTCTTGAAACAAAGATTGATGTTCAAAAAGAGCTTGATAAAGCTATTGACATTATGAATGAAAGATATGGTGTTACATTGCAGCAAATTGAAAAACGTTTTGGTATGAATAGAAGAGGATTTACTGCAAATACATATCGTGAATTAAAAAGAATTAATGTTTCTATTCGTGAAGGAATGGCATCTGTAGAAGATTATTTCCCTAAGGAAGAAGAAATAGATAATAAAAAGACAGTCAAAAATGAACTTCCAAAAGAACCTAAATCTAAGCAAGCAAACAAAGAAGAAACTGAGAAAGTTCAAGAAAGTATTGAACAGCCAACATTATTATAAAAGGGGATAATGAAGAAATATGAAAATAAGCAAAGAAGAAAAAAGCCTATATAATTTTTTGAATGTATTTAACACGATTTTTGGAAAGAGCGAGTATAGAAATACAATTGTTGGAAAAGGTAACAAATGTTATTTCTTTACAAATGGTTATATTGGTATCTTTGAAGATAAAGATAGAGAAACATTAACAGGTGGAAATTATGACTTTGGTCAATCGTTCTATGAGTTGAAGCAAACTCCTGCAAAAACATTTGTCTTAGATGAGATTGAAGTAATGGATAACATTTATGCTGAGTCTATTGAAAAATCAATTGAATTAGCTGATCAGTTCTTTAACTGCAATTCCTTCAAGCTTGAATATGATAAACAATATGAATATAAGTTAGCTAAGATTGCTGAGGAAACAGGCAGATGGTTAAAGGACCAAGATGTCAAATATCTTGATAAGTTTAAAGAAGCAACAATCTTTCAGTTAGAGGATAGTGTTATTGTCAAGTCAAGTGGTCTTACAAAAGAAGATTGTTCTAATGTAACAACGATTCTTGTTTTTGTTGGAGAAATTCATCCTGATTTATCAGATGCAACACAACAAAAGATGAATGTTGATGAACCTATATTAGTAGAAAATAAGCAAATGTTAATTGAAAATCATGGTCTTGAAGATATTGTTGATGATGATCCATATCCAGATGATTTACAAGATGAAACCTTTGATGAAGATGGTGGAGGAATTTATTTCTAATGATATTTGCTATCGATCCAGGGAATGAGTACTCAGCTTACGTTTTATTGAATGATGATTTATCTGTATGTGATAAAGGAAAGGTAACCAATGATGAATTGTTGGATACAATTAATAGAGTTTTCTATATGAATGTTGTCAATTCAAAATTGATTTCCAATGTTGAGCATGTTGCTATTGAAATGGTTGCATCGTATGGAATGGCAGTTGGTAAAAGTATTTTTGATACATGTGTTTGGATAGGACGTTTCTATCAGGCTATATATGAGCAATCAAATATTAATCCAACATTTATATATCGCAAAGATGAAAAAATGTGTCTATGTGGAAGCATGAAAGCAAAGGATGCCAATATCAGACAGGCTCTTATTGATAGATTTGCTCAACATGATTTAAAGAACGGAAAAGGAACAAAGAAAAATCCGGACTGGTTTTATGGATTCAAGGCAGATATATGGGCAGCTTATGCAGTGGCTATAACTTATCATGATAAATTCATTGATAAAAATAATATGCGATTATTTCTATAAAACAGTAAGCATGCTTACTAAATATAAACTTTTATATCAAGGGGTATATTTATACCTAAAACAATAGAAAATTGAATAACCCCTTAAAAATAAGGGGTTTCAGCAAAAATAAACGCATTGTGGAGTGATTGAATAGATGAATGAAGAAAATAAGTATGTAAAGATGGTGCAGCAATCGAAAGGAAAGAGAATTAGCAGAGCAAAAGCTATAAGATTTAAATGTTTGGATTGTTGTGGTTATCAATCAAATGAAGTTAGATTATGTCCTTCGACAGATTGCCCTCTATGGCGATATAGAACAGGGCATGAAGAAAAGGATGATTTATATTCAGGAAAGAAGGAAACAGATGATACAAACATTTAGATTTGTTTTAAACAAAAGGAAAAATACGATTTGCGTATATGTTAAAGGTCTAGGTTTGATTGCTGAATTTGATGCAAAACAATATGAAGGTGAAATAGAACATATGTTTCATAAATCAAATTCTGTAAAAGTGCTTGGAAAAATTATTAATGGAAGAATTGAGATATGCAAAATATACAGTTAAAAGGGAAGTGAGTGAATGTATAAAAAAGTAAATAATGAATTTGTTTTGAATGATCGTGATCAAATGGTGCTTATTTTCGATAAAGGAACTTTAAAAGTTTTAATCAATAATGACTTGAAAATGACACCTGATAATATAAGCATTCAAACAGAGTCGTATGGAACTGTATCTATGATTAATGATAAGCCAAAGAAAATTATTTCAAGATTAATTTTGAATGTAGAGGAGGAGAACGAATGAAAGTAGTCGGTATTAGAATTGATGGATATAATAAGATTTATTTCTATAAGACTGAAATGGACTGTAAAGAGGGAGATACATTCAATTTAAGAATGCCTAGTGGTGGAACTCCTGAAGCTAAGATTGTCATTGATAACTCTAATAGAAATTACATGGGATTGAAGTTACTGGAAGAGTTGATTGAGAAGTGAATTATATAACAATAGTGGATTTTATGGTTGAGGACTTAAAATTAAAGGGAAATGAGTTAATTGTATTTGCTTTGATATATGGCTTTTCACAAGATGATGTAAGTGATTTCCATGGCAGTTTAACTTACATGCAACAAAGAACAGGATTATCAAGGCAGACAGTGGTGGATGTTTTAAAAAAATTAGTTGATAAAAAACTTATTATCAAAGAAGAAGGATTTAGGAATAATCTAAAAATATGTCATTATAGAACTAGTCAAGAAACTTTACTAGGGGTAGTCAAAAAACTTGACTCGACTAGTCAAGAAACTTTACCGCTTAACCTATTATATTACAAAGATTATATAAAAGATAATAATAGTGAAGTTGATGAAGATATAAAATTAAAAGTTACGGAAATCATAAAATATCTAAATTCTAAAACAAATAAAAATTTTAGAGTAGAAGCTAAAACAAATAGAGAACCAATAGAAGCTAGATTGAAAGATGGGTATACAATTAGGGAATTAAAAAAAGTTATAGATATAAAAGTAAGTGAATGGTCAGGTACAAACATGGATACATATTTATGTCCTCAAACATTATTTAGACCATCTAATTTTGAAAAATATTTAAATCAAAATGTTGTGTTTAAATCTCAAAATAAAAATATTGAATGGGAGTGATATAAGTGACAAATGAGCAATGTCAAAAGATGCTAGATATTATAGTGGGCGTATATCCAAGTTTTTTAAATGGCAGAGATCCTAAAATTGTATTTAGAGCTTGGTACAGATATTTAAAAGATTCTGACTATGAAGATACAATGAAGAACTTAGATAAATGGATTGAAGAAAATACATATCCTCCAACAATTCGTGACATAAAACCATGGGACCCATATGCAGGACTTAGAAAACAATAATTATCAAAATGAAATCATTGGTATTCTAGCAAATAAACCGGAACACTTCAAAAGAACAGTTTTAAGAAAAGAATATTTTGATAATACACATGGGATTATGTTTGAAATTATGCAGAAATCTTATCGTGAAAATGGAGTTGTTCTTCATGAACTTCTCCTTTCAGATAAGAGAGTTAATGATATGGAGTATTTAAATTGCATTTCAAATGTCATACATTCATATCCAGAATATTTTGATGCTTTGGAGAAATATGCTATTGATCAATACAAAGAAAAAATAATTTTCAACGAAAGTATGAAATTAAAGAATCACGCCATTAATCTCGAACAGTTCAACAATACAATATCTAATCTCAATAAAGTAGGTATCATCAAAGGAAACAAGCTTACCGAAAAGAAAATTATTGATTCATTAACAAAGAATAAAAAGAAGATAACATTCAACAAATTTAAAACTCTAGAAAGTAAGCTGAGTCTTGTTGAAAAAGATTTAGTCATACTTGCAGGAAAGACAGGGGCTGGAAAAACTGCTTTTGCTCTTAATTTGTTGGAAGACCTATCAAAGAATTATCCCTGTTTATATTTCAATATGGAGATGCTAGAAGAAAATCTAATCAAAAGAGTTATTGCTTTATGTACAAATCTAAAATTTTCTACAGTTGGAAATTTTGAAAAGTTACCTCAAAACGCAATTGAAGCAATAAAAAAGAATGCACATGTTTTAGGTTCGAGAGATATTGAAATCAAGAGTGAAAGTCAATCAATTGAAAAGATAAGAAGCTATATAAGCTCATATGACTCAAATGGCAAACATTTCATTGTTTTCATTGATCACATGGGGTTAATATCAGCAAGAGGAAAAACAAGCTATGAAGTAGCAACGAGAGTTGCCAAAGAATTGAGAAGAATATCGTTAGACAATAACTGCACTATTATTTCATTATGTCAGCTGTCAAGAGAAGCTAAGAAAGCCCAAAGACCTAGTCTTGATTTACTTCGTGATAGCGGAGAAATAGAGCAGAGTGCTAGAAAGGTTTTATTTGTCTGGGAAGAAAATGAAAAATATTATTTAAGAATTGAAAAGAATGACAGTGGGGCATTATCAACAATACCTGTCATCTTTGATAAGAATAAGCAGCTATTTAAAGAAATTGAAGGTGTAAGAACATGAGTGATACTGATTTGAATTTTTTGTATATTAGCAACCGAGAATTAAAAGCAATCATCAACACTGCTTTGTATAGCTATTACAAAAGATATGTTGAACAGCTGGAAAAGGAACATGACGAATTACTCAGAGAGAACATTCAGCTTGAAAAGAAGGTAACACGTTGGAGAAATAAATACAATGAAGCCAAGAACTCTAATGGAAATGATTTGAATCATAGGGAAATGTGTAAAAAGCTAGTTAAAGAAAGAGATGCATATAAAGAAATGTATCTAAAAATAAAAAAGGAATTAGGAGGAATGAAATGAAAGAATACATAGTTTATGACAATAGAACTGATGATGTACTTGCAAGTGGAACTGCAAAGGAATGTACAAAAGCTCTGGGATATGCAAGCAAAGATGTTTTTTATAGTCAAATCTGCTCTCAACGACACAGAGGACAGAAAGGCTATCCTCAACGAAACAAGCATATTGATATTTATGTCATTAATGATGAGGGATTAGAGAGATGTTGAAATGAATATAAAAATAGAATTGTATAATGATCATTTTGAAAATGCAAAACGTTATCAGATACCTAGAGCACAACTCATAATTGCAGACATTCCATATAACATCGGTATCAATGCTTATGGTTCAAGAAGTGATTGGTATATTGGTGGAGATAACAAAAATGGAGAAAGCGATAAGGCGGGTAAATCTTTTTTTGATACGGACAACGATTTCAAAATATATAATTTCTTTCAATTTTGTACAAGATTGCTAAGAAAAGAACCTAAAGAAAAAGGGAAAGCACCTTGTATGATTATTTTCTGTTCGTGGCAACAGCTGAATGAAATAAAAAATTATGCAAAACAATTTGGATTTAATCATGCTCAACCTTTATTCTTTATAAAAAATTCATCATCACAAGTATTAAAAGCAAATATGAGAATCTGTGGAGCAACTGAAGTTGCATTAGTGCTATATAGGGACAAGCTACCTAAATTCAATAATGATGGACATATGATATTAGATTGGTTCAAATGGGATAGAGGTGGGAATTACCCAAAAATACATCCTACTCAAAAGCCTGTGTCAGTTCTAAAAAGATTAATACAAATCTATACAGATGTTGGAGACGTTGTTATTGATCCAGTTGCCGGGAGTGGAAGTACTTTAAGAGCATGCGCCGAACTGAATCGTAGTTGCTATGGGTTTGAAATTAAGAAAAAGTATTATAACTTGGCAAAAGAAAAGATGCTTTCAAATGTAAATCTAACTTTGGAGATATAAATATATGATAGCAAAAGCAATTGATGATATAGGTGATTATACAAATGTAGTTAAAATTGATAAATATGTCAAAAGAATTATAGAACAAGGAGAATACATGGACTTATCTCATGGGAAAGTTGTAGTATTCGTTCCAAAAACAACTGAAAACTTTGTATATGAAATCAATGGCAAATTATATAACAGCATTTGGACAAACACTTATAAAGAATGCGTAGAATTTTTTAATAGATATAAAAGATATGAACAAATGAATTTATTTGATTATATACAGGAGGATTAGACATGAACAAATATGAAGAAGCGTTAGACTTTGCAAAAAAACATTTAGATTCTAAACATGATTTAGAGAGAGTTAGAGTGTTACAAGAATTGGTTGATAAGGCAACACCAAAGAAACCATTACCAAACAAAAAAATAGAAAAAGGAAAGTATATAACATGGAATTGTCCTAATTGCAATAAGTACATATCAAGCGGATATTATTATCCGCCATTAAGAATGGCATATAATCATAAATATTGTTGTGAATGCGGACAGAAATTATATTGGAGTGATGATGATGTTAAATAAAATAAAGAACAAAATAAGAAAAATGTTTGAAATTCATTGTCCTGATTGTGGGGGAATATTGGAATATGAGTTTTATGACCCTGTGCATAAAATAGATGTATTTAGATGTCAAGAATGTGGCAAGGAGTGGGTTTGATGTTGACTAAAGAAGAATGCATATATGCATTGAATAAAATGATTAATACATCTTATTCAAGATGGTACAGAAGACATGGGAAAACAACAAAGCCTTATTTTTTAGATGGTTTTCATAAAAATCCTGTATATAAGGGTGATTATAAAGCCCTGAAAGTTATTGATAAACTTATCAAAGAATACTTTGAACTTCTTGAAAAATTCAACGAAATGGAAAGAACAATCCATTTATTAGAATGTAAATTGGCAGATGTCTATTATCCACGAGCATATGAATTTAAAGAATTAAAAAAGGGAATGTGGGTATGGTATAAACCGTTTAAAGAATGTAAAAAAATTCGTGAACTTAGTGATAATGACAAAAAGTTTAAATGGATTGAATTTGAGGATGGATTTGTCATTGAATATGAAGATTGTCAATTCTTCCCAGTTACAAAGGCTATGGAGTATCAAGAATGACAGAATTATATACAACATTTTATTCTTTGACAATTATTATATGGATTGTATGGGGTATTGTTGCAATTGCTTTTATATTTGCAGGTTGTTTGATTTTATATGAATTACTGATTATGCCAATTTATGAAATGATTTGTGAATATTTAGAGAAGAAAAGGAAGTGAAAGATGATGAAGTATAGAAAAAAGCCAGTAGAAGTTGAAGCTATTCAATGGACTGATAACACAAGTGAAGTAAAGAAATTTTGTGGCAACAAATGCTCATATAACGTAAATGATTCTGCGTGGCAAGTCGGAAAAGGAGTTCCACATGAAGAACTTATTATACATACTCTTGAAGGAGATATGAAAGCAAATAGAAATGATTACATCATAAAAGGAATAAATGGCGAAGTATATCCATGTAAACCTGATATATTCGAAAAAACTTATGAAAAGGTTGATGAAAATGACTAAAGAAGATGTATTAAAACACATAGAAAGAATTATAGACGAAAAAAATAAATCGGGTTATGAAATAAGAAGCTTCGGGGGAAGACATAACGAGATTTATATAACATTCAAAAAAATTGATAAAAACAAAGCGGAAAGAGAGGTTAAATGATGTATATTGATCCATTTTGGTGTGGTGTAGTAGCAGGAGTTATTGGATTGAGTTTATTAGAAATAGTTGGAATTATCTTTTTGGTAAAAGGATGTGATATTACAGATGATAAATAAAGTCATTATTGAAGGGAGGATTGCTAAACCTTTTGACTTAAGAAAAACATCTTCAGGAGCATCAGTTGTTAATTTTTCTATTGCAAGTGAGCGAGTACATAAACAAAGTGAAAAAGAAGTAGATTATATAAATTGTGTTGCTTGGAATAAGGTTGCAGACAACTTAAACAAATTTTGTGATAAAGGATCATTATTGAGTGTTGTTGGAAGATTACAGACAAGAAGCTATTCAAATACAAACGGACAAACTATTTATGTTACAGAAATACTCTGTGAAGAGATCCATTTCTTAGGTAGAAAAACTGATATTGAGAAAAACAAACAACAGCAGGTAGAACAGCAGCAACTTAAAAATGACTTTGATAGTGCATTTGATAATTTTGATATACAACCTGATGATCTGCAATTTTAAAAAGATATAGATAAGGTGGTAAAGGAGAGTTCATTGTGAAAACGAAAATATTATGTTATGTAACCATTTCTGTTTTAATATCTTCACTCTTTTTTATGATTGGTGTTTGTGTTGGAAAGTCATTGCAACCTGTTGTTATCCAAACTGGAGAAACATATCAGTATTATGACCAAGAATTTGATGATCAAGTAGACGAATTAGTTACATGGGATATTTAGTTGTCAAAAGAAAAAATAGATGGGAGGAATAAATAAGAAATGACAGACAGAGATTATCTAGTGAATATTCTAAAATGCTTTTATTTCCTAAAAAGAAAAAGTAAAGACTTATCTCAGGAAATTTTAAGATTAGATTTGAAAATAGAAAATGAAAGAATAGAAATTGCTGCTCATAAATGTGATACTGCTATTGCTGGAGATGGTTGTTCAGTACATTGTTCTAAACCTTTATCTGTTTCGTATTTGATTGACAAGCAAATGGAAGTCAATGAGGAATTAAAAAGAATAAATGAAAAAATTAAAAAAATGGATGAAATTGAAAGAATTACAGAACGTTTGGAAGTTTTGACGACTGAATCACAAATCATAATTAACAATATCTTTCAAAGACAAATGACATTGAATGATGTTGCCAAAATAGAAGAAGTAAGCAAACAGACAATAAAAAATAGATTGGATAAAGCTCTTGAAGAAATGATGCAGCCATGAGTAAAAATCTAGAAAATAAAAATGAAGTTTTAACAAAATCAAAACTTCAGCAATGGTGTGAAGATAAAACTACTAATATTATATCTGATGTTCAGCAATTCTTTGTTGAATGTCCTGAATATAAATCAATGAATGTTTATCCAATATTTTCAAAAATATTAAGCAGAGATAATAAACTTTTAAAATTAAAAGAGAGAAAATTTGATGATCCAGAAGATGTAGAATTTTGCTTTCAATGTTTCCAGGATATTATGGCAACAATTAATTTAAAGGTTGTCTATGTACCATCAATTCAAACATTCTGTATGTTCATGGGTTGGACATCAAGAATATACAAACAGATGTTGAATGATTCTCCTGAAGAAATACAAGATATGATGCAAGTTATTAATGAATACATATTAGAAAATCAAATCAGTGCAGGACAGCAAGGAATATTGAAGCAAAATCTTACAAAGTTCAGAGCACAGATTGCTGGAGATCAAGGACAAAACCTTGTCACTCAAAAAGAGCAAAATGAAGAAAATAGATCTAACAAGAAAATCAAGAGTAAAGAAGAACTACTTAAGGACTTAAAGAACATGGGATATAAAGTTCCAACAGAAATTTCATCAAAACAAAAGTCTTAAAATGCTTTATTTACTCGTGGATAGTTAGCTAGTGAACTCAAAAAAGAGAAACTTACTTAATAGGATAAAATATACCTAAATGTAGCTTCTCTTTTTATATGCACTTTATATTTCTTTGTTTTCAATTTTTATGATATAATAATATGCGGGAGGGCATTAATTATGAAGGGAAATATTGAAAAAAATTCTTGGGCACAAACTATTTTTACAGCATTAGTATCAATAATAGTAGGTTTTTGTGGAGGTTCATATGGTACAGAAATTAAATTAGATGAACATTTAAATAAACTCGATGAACAAATATCATTGCTTGAGGAGGAAAATAAAACTTTAAAATCAGAAAATGAAAATTTAATGAATGAATTAGAGGCATCGTCTGCTGTTTCATTTCCTGAAGGATATTATTATCCTGATTCTGGTATTTATTTGTTGGATGATTTTGATATGATAAATAGCAAGGCATGTCAATTAATTGATGATTCTTCAATAAATATGAAGGGGAATCCACATACAAAAGGTTGGAAATGTACTGGTGAAGGAGAATGTACATTTTATCTTAACAATAAATATAAAATGTTAGAGTTAATTGTTGGCCCTAATGATGCACGCCCAACTGATGCGGATAATAGTATAAGTATAACTGTGTATGTTGATGGTAAACCAATGAATAATATCATTACTCAAAAATATTCTGAAAATCCTAATAAATATACTTTTGATATAAAAAATGGAAATGAGTTGAAAATAACTTGGACCAGAAGTGCATATGCATCTTTTGCAATTACAGAATTAATGGTTTATGAATAACAATTTTTTGTATCGGATATTGAATGATAAATAATAGAAGGTGTAAATAATGGATGAAAAAATTATTGATATTTTACATAGAGATATAGCTGTAAGTAATATCATAGAAGTTGTTGAAACAATGAAAAAGTATCCTAATAATGGATTTATTTTGATTGATGGTGAATGGGGGAGTGGGAAAACAACATTATTAAAATTATTAAAAAAAGAAATCAAAAATGATAATAATGTTATTGAATATAATTGTTGGGAGAACAGTTTTTATACTGACCCATTGATTGCAATTGTTAGTACCGTAACTGAACAGTTTAATAAATTTTATGATATAAATGAAATTGGTCTAAAATTAATGAATTATATTGGCTTTAATATGCCTACATTTAGTTATCAAGGAATTAATATTGATTTGAAGAAGAACAATCCAAATGATGAATATGTTTCGTTAGAAAGCTATATACGAAAATTTAAATCTACCATTTCAAATTTTAATAAACATAATTTCAGTATAGAAAATAAGAAAACAAGAATTATATTGGTTGATGAATTGGATAGATGCCTTCCAGAGTATGCAATTAAAGTTTTAGAAAGACTATATTTGTTATTTAAAGGAGCAAATAATGTTATTGTTATTATTGCGGCTGATAAAGATCAGTTAGAAAATTCTATAAAAACAATATTTGGTTCAGATTTTGACATGAATAGATATTTAAAGAAATTTATAGATTTTACATACGATTTAAATTATGGGGTAGTCAATGATAATAATGTATTAGAAAGATTTCAAAATTATTTTAATCTTTTTGAAACAAACAACTACAATGACGTTATTAATTTAATTTCTTATTTTATTCCTAAAGGAAATATAAGAGAAACAGTAAGTAGAATTGATGATATAATGCGATTTCATAATATATGTTTCAAAGAACATAATGAATATTATATATGTATATTTGAATTGCTTCTTTTTAGTATCGATAAAAAAACATTTAAAGAGATATATAATAACGTTTCTTCAACTTTGAATAAATTTTCTGTAAAATATAAAGATTCAATGCAAAAAGAATTATGTAAGAATATAATCGATTTATGTGATAGATTTTATAGATCTGGAAACAAATTAGATGATATACAAAAAGGATATCAATTATATCTTCAGTACCTATATCATAAAGATGTAATTGATGATAATTTTAAGAATGTGATTGAAAGGTTCTTTAACAATTATATTCTTAATATCGAAAATGAAAACATGGAAATTATAAATAGTATTCATGAATATCTTATTCAAAAAAACAACGGATAAACGTAAAAAGGCGAACTTAATCGCCTTTTTCCATCAAACTATAAACGTTATTTCTATCACGTATACATAAGTCAACATCCAATATTTCGCAAATTTTAATAAGATCACTGACTTTATAATTGTTTCGGTACAATTTATTGTTAAGTGATTGTTCTTGCATTCCTAACTGGTCAGCAATTTGATTGTAAGGAATATTTTTTTGATTCGAAATGAATCTGATAATTTTTGATGGTTTCATTTTTGTTTTTCCCTCCAGACAGATGAGTGCAGACAGATGCCCATAGACACATACCCCACACATCACCCAAATGTTAATTTTTACATTAAAATTATAGCATTTGAATCATATAAAAACAAGCTAAAAATAATCACAAAAACAGTATATATTAATCAAAAACGATTAAAAATAACTGTTGACAATGTATTTTGTGGGGTGTATAGTGAAATTGTAATTAGAGAGGGAAACAAAAAAACCACGATTTGACATAATAAAAAGCCCTCTTGATTACAAACAAAAGGGCTAGAGATTTGTTTTCTTCCTTTGTAGTCTTCCGGAGCTACTTATAAGGCGGAAAGGAGGGGAACCAATGAATAAGCTAACTCATTTAATTCGTGAAATAAGATTGTTGATTAACGCCATAATCAGACTTATAAAAGAATTAAAAAAAGAAAGTTTATAGGGCTACCAACCTTTTATAAACATTTCTCTAGTCCTCATTATAATAGAAAGATGAGGAAAAATCAAATGGAAAAGAAAGAACTAAGAAAAGAAATTACACAGCAACTAAAAGAACTTGGATTGAAAAGAAAAGATTATTCTTTAAGAATTAGAGAAAGTGGATATGCTGACACTTATATAAATATTGAACTTAAAAATCCATATGTCAATATTGCCGATGTTGATAATGCTTTGAAAAAATATAATGACATTCGCAGAGATATAGCAACTTGCGAAGTATTACAAGGATGTAATACATTTGTTAATGTACAATATGAATATGGACTATTTGAAGAGGTTTCAAAAGCATATGATCAGGAAGCAAAAGAAATAATAGAAGCTTCTAAAAATAATGAAGCACAAGAAATATATAGAATTAAAAATAATTCTTGTTATTTGATAAATGACGATGGGTTATTAATAGTACGAATGGACGGAGTAGGAAGAAAGATTATTTACGATTACAGAGGCTTAGCAATCATATTGTTTAAGATTAAAACATTAAATATATTTTAGAAAAAGGAGAGGAAAGGAAAAATGAAATTAATAATAAAGCTTATGATCTGGTTGCTTGCATTTCCTGTTATGTGCTTTGTTTGGCTAATGCAAGGGCTTATGAGAATGAAATAAGATGGCATCTTGAAATATAGATGTCTTTTTTATCTGCCTTTTCCTAATCGCTTTAAATTAGCCGTTTTAAGCAACGTTTGCATAAACATATATAAACATCCTCTTTATCGTTTTCTTTTTCTGTTTCCTTTACATGCTTTCTCTATTCGCCCTTTAAATATAATTATTCTTAATTAAATATTATTTATTATACTTATGTATAGTATTCTTATTATTTACTATCTTAAATATCTTTTTCTTACTTAAATATTTAATGTATTTATTCTATTATTTAATGTATTAATAAGTATTTAATGTAGTAATTATTTATTCTTCTTCCTCTCTATATATTATATTTATTTAATTAAGTATTATATATATATCTATGCTTTTATGGAACTGTTGGGCAGGAAAAGGGAGGGGATAAGAGCAGATTGCAGCTTTATAGAAATAAAAAAGTTGATACTCTGCTATAGATAGTCAAGTGCTGCTACTGATAGCAAAATGATGACTATCAGACTATCGGTAGTCAAATAAAATATATAAAGTGTTGATTTGCTTCAACATCAAATAAACGATCATTTTACTATCGATAGTCAAATTAATAGTTTTGATATAATCATCTATTATAAATAAAATGATGATTTAATAAGGTTTTTTTATGAAATTAATATAATTTGTTAGTTTATTTGTTAGTTTATATCAGTTGAATGACTCCAAAGAGTACCCCACCCCTATTTTTTGAAAAAATTTTTTAGGTATAGTTACCCCCATCCACCGCTCGCAAGTTTTTTAAAATGTCTAATAAAACATTTTAAAAATATATCAAAAATATATAGTTTTGAATTTATCTATATGAAAATCGTATGATTTGACTTGTAAACTTGACAAAATGATGTTACAATGTGCACGTAAGATATAGAAACGAGCAATTCTTAAAAAAGGGAGTTGCTTTTTTTATTTATCTAAAATGAAAGAAAGGAAAATTTTGAATATGAAAGGTACAGTTAAAGTTTTTGATGCGAAAAAAGGATATGGTTTTATTTCTGTAGATGATCATGGAGATGTCTTTGTTCATTATACAGGGATCAATAGTGATGGTTTCAAGACATTAAAGAAAGGACAGGAAGTTGTTTTTGATGTAGAAAATGCAGAAAGAGGACAAAAAGCTGTCAATGTCACAGTTATTAAATAAATAAAGGGTATGTAAGGTTTCATGGCAACATAATAGCCATGATGTGGTGCAATCAAGTTTTCTTAAAATGTTGTTTTTGGTAATTGATAAAGACAAGTGTTTCACCAGCAAAGTTTGACTCCACAAGATGGTTAGTTGATTATGACATATGTTCCCTCCAATTTCTTTTATTTTCTTTGATTGCACAAAATACAAAAAAAGATGCAAATGTACATATCGCCTTGTCTTTGCATCATCATATGGATAAGTAGCTTAATAGGTAAAGCAGTGAGTGCACATAAAAACTAGGAAACAATTGATATGGGTTCAAATCCCATCTTATCCGTTTATATGCATTATAGGATAGTTTTAAAAGAGCTATCTTTTTTATTTATACACGAAGAAAGGAAGGAGATAATTATGCTTGCTTCAGGTACAAATGTTACATTAAGACCATACAAGACATATAAAAATAACCCGGAAAATAACGTTGCTGTTGGTTATGGAGAAAACAAGCGTGGCAAGTTTTTGAAGTTCCAGGTTATGGATGTCAATAGCGGTTCGAAAAAGGCTACAGGTTTTTTATATGTCAATGTTCATACGGACCTTCCTTTGAAAGTTTTTGACATGGTTACAATTGATCAGATTTTATATGTCCAGCGTAAATTCAATGTTGTTGTAATAGGAATTACAATTAAACAGACTAATCCAGAAATTTTAGAAATGCCAAAAGAAGATATATTTGAAGGAATTGATTTTTAATGGAAGATTTTTCAGTATTGATCAATGCATATCATCAGGCATTTTTAAATTCCAATTACAACAATATAGGTAATATGTATAGCGTTGCAAACAATCTATACGATGCGATGTATCAGCATTATGAATATTGTGTAGATATAAATGATGTGAAGCAACAATACAGAATATGCAAGATTATAGATGATGATGTTTTAGAAAAATTGGATAATGCTGCTCTTATGTCTAAGAATATTAAAGCTGCCGAGAAAATAGTCAGATTGAGAAAATTGTTCTTTGCATTGAGTGCTAGAAGAATTCTTAAGAATTTTGCCTTATATATTGAACAGTACAAGACAAAAAAAGTCTGGGATAAAACGATGCAGACAATGGAATCGCTTTTTTATTACGGAGATATATTTTCTGTTTCGTCAAATCTCAATCTTTTGCGAGGTTCCATGATGCCATCTATGGGTAAAAGCTATTATGCAAATCTTTTTTGTGCCCAATCTATGGGAAACAATCCCAATATACAAATTCTAAGAATAACTTATTCAGATGATTTATGTATTTCGACTACAAGACAGACTGCCAATATCATCAACTCAAAGGCTTTCAGAGAAGTTTTTCCAAGATATTATCAATATGATGGGGATAGAATTTTTAAATCACAGACATCTTATCAGATTTGCCTTGTAGATTGTGAAGATGAGTACAATCTGAACGCTGTCACTAGAGAAGGACAAAGTACTGGGAAACGTGCTCAAATTCTCATTATTGATGATTTGTTGAAAGATGATACAGAATCATACAATAAAGATTTGCATAGTAGAATGTTGAATAGATATGAATCTACATGGAGCTCTCGTGCCGATGATGAAAATCTAAAGATTATGCTGCTAGGGACAATGTGGGCTGATACAGATCTTTTGAATATTCTTTACGATAGAGCCAGTGAAGACACTGAGTTAATCACAGACCCTAAGCATAAATATACAGAGGTCGCAGCTGATGGAACATCAGTTTGGATAGGAATTCCTGCGCTAGATGAAAACGAGGAATCAACATGTCCTTTAAGATATTCGACAGCTTTTCTTAAAAAGAAAAGAAAAAACATGGATAATTTCTTATGGATGTGTGTATATCAGCAAAATCCTATTGCACCTGAAGGTCTTGAATTCGATTGGTCGTGCTTAAATCAATATGATTCATTACCTGAGATGGAGATTGAATCAAGATATGCATCTCTTGATCCTGCTCGTAAAGGAAAAAACTACGTATCAATGCCAATATGCTACAAATATTCAATGTCAGACAAGCATTATCTTGTTGATTTTCTGTATAAAAAGAAATCCATGAAAGAATTGTACGATATCATTGTTGATAAGATTATTGAGCATAGGTTGAACAAACTTGTATTGGAAAACAATATTGATACATCTCTCAAGGAGGTTTTGGATGAAAAACTTCATACTAAAGGTTATTTTGGTTGCACTATTATTGAAAAATACTCAAGTGTCAACAAAGAGAAAAGAATCAATGATCATCAAGGGGACATTAGAGGAATGATTGTCTACCCTAGAAAGAACATGTATCCACCGAGTACCGATATGGGAAAAGCAATGCAGGGAATTACATCGTATTCTTTTAATTATCCAAATAAATTTGATGATGGTATAGATTCTATTGCTATGTATGTAATGGAATTTATAGATGAGAAAAACAGTTTTGCAAAGGTGACTAGCTTTAATAGAGCTAAATTTGGAATATAGAAGGGAGGTTAATTATGAGTAATGTAGGAGTTGATTATGATGATATTGCACCTCAGCAACCTTTGACATCATCAAAGGAAGAAAATAATCCAAGAATAAAATACAGATTTGGAAGACGTGTCATCAAAGTGCCATTAGATGAAGGATCGATAAATGAAATAACGTTGCAAAGATATTTGCCTTTTGTATTGAGAAAGCATCAGCTTAATCAAAATGACTGTGTTCATTTTGATAAAGTCTACAGAGGAGATACAAACATCTTTGACAAGACTAGAGAAATAAATCCTGAAAAGAAAAATACCATCATATCTGAAAATCATGCACATTATATGGTTGAATTCAAAAAAGGATATATGTTTGGAAATCCACTTAAATATTCATCTACGGATGATAATGTTTCAACAGATGATATAAGTTATCTTAATAAATACATTGTTGAACAGCAGAAACCATCTAAAGATGTAGAACTTGGAGAAATGGTTTTTAAAAATGGAAATGCATATAGGATGATTTTACCTAAGCCATATGGAAAGGTAACAAACATCAAAAAGGAATCACCATTTGAAATTATAAATTTAAAAAATGAATTTACTTTTGTTGTATATTCAAGTAATTTTACAAATAAAAAGTTATTTGCTGGTATCATATCTACGGTTGATTCTCCTAATCCAAATTCAGTTAGATATGAAATTCTTGTGTATACAAGAACTCATACATATAAATTCAGATGCTGGTCCTTATCTCCAGGATGGGAAAACATAGATTTTATATCAAGTAAAGTGCATTATCTTGAATATATTCCAATTGTTGAATATTATACGAATACTGCAAGACTAGGAGTCATTGATATTGTAGAAACGATTCTTGATGCAGCAAATGATGTGAGCTCTGATTCTGTTGATAATATTAATGACTTTGTCAATAGCATATTAGCGATATACAATATGGAAATTGATAAGGATTCAAAGAAAGAAATAGATGAGAATAAAGCTATTTCACTAAAGACAACAGATCCTTCACGACCGGCAGATGCAAAATATCTAACAAACGCATTACAGCAAAGTGATGTTATGACAAAATATGAGCAATTGATAAAAGTTGCCTATAACATTGCTGGTGTACCCCAACCAACAACCAAATCTACATCTGGAGGCGATACGGGAGATGCCAGAGAGCTAGCTGGTGGATGGGAGAATGCAAATATTATTGCTAAGCAAAATGAAGAACCATTAAAGCAAGGAGAAATTATGTGCTTAGAAATAATGTTAAGCATATGTAGAAAAATGCCAAATTGTCCTGTTAATGAACTATATCCATGTGATATAGAAATTAATTTTAACAGAACAAATAGAAACAATCTGCTTGTGAAAACACAGTCATTGCAAAATCTCATATCAATGAATGTTCCTAAAGAGATTGCTTTGAATATTGTGGAATTAACTTCTAATACTCATGAAGTTGCATTACTTTGGGAAAAAGAAGAAGAAAAAGTGAAAAGTATGAAATTAGAAAATAATGAATAGTTATTTTCTTTTTTATATGTCAGAGAAGACATTAAAACGCAGATAGACAGAGAAGTCTAACCATAAAAAACGCAATATGGGGCAGAGAAGCCTACTTAACAAACGCAGGAGGATTATAAATTATGAAAGAAACAAAGTATTTATTAAATCTACAGATGTTTGCAGATCCTGAAGATGGAAATGGTAATGGAAATCAAGAACCACAAGAAGAAATGGTATCAAAAAAGCTTTTTGACAAACAGGCTAGTGAAATTGCGAGTTTGAAAAAACAATTAAAAGCAAAACAAACTGATGATGAAGCTGCCTTAGAAGCACAAAAAGAAAAAGACAAAGAGCTTGAAGAATTAAGAATGTACAAACAAAAAACATCAATTAAAAGTGGACTTACAGCAAAAGGAATTTCTGATAAGGAAGCTGAAACTATTGCAGATGCTATTTTATCTGGAAAGGCAGATGCTATTGCAAAGGCAATTGGAGAAAATTTTGAATCCTCACAATCTGCACTTCAAAAGGAAATTGATACATTAAAATTATCTGGCATTGAAAAGCCTGGCGGTTCATCTAATACAGAAGAAACAACTGTTGAGGATTTTGCAAAAATGGATATTGATCAAAGAATTAGATTAAAGAATTCAAATCCAGAATTATTCAAAATTTTAAATGAACAACATAAAAAAGAAGTACAAAAAAATAGAATTTAAGGAGGTAATATAAATGGCTAGAACTGGTGAAGTAAATGGTTTTTACTTTGATAAAGAAGTCTTTACTGATTACATGCAAGAACAATCTTGCTTGAATAATTTATTGATTGCTAGTGGCGTATTGATGTACGACCCAATCATTGAGGAAGCATTAGGTGGCAAAAATAATGTTGCAACCATCCCATCTTTTTTATCTATTGATAATGAAAGTGATGCATTAAACGATGATGGTGAAACAAATAATACTCCAACAGAGTTGACAGGAAATAAGCAAACTTTAATGGCCATTGCTCGTATGAAAGCATGGAAAGAAAAAACATATACACGTTACTTAACAGGGGTATCTCCATTAAAAAATCTTGCAAACAATTTGGTTGTTCCATATTGGACAAATCAATGGGAAAAAGTAATTTTTTCAATTTTAAAAGGAATTATGGGTACAACAGGCATGGCTACTCATAAGTTAGATTTATCTGTTACAACAGGGACTATTACAGATGCGAATAAAATTGATTTAACAACACATATTGATTTAGGGCAACAGGCTTTAGGAGATAAAAGAAACAATTTTGCTCTTATGATTGCACATTCTCAAGTTGCTGCTAACTTAAAGAAAAAAGAGATTGCTGAAAGTGGAAAAATCTTTAGCGAAGTATTAGGCATTGACATTAAAGTATATAAAGTTGGAAATATGGTTTTATTAGAAACTGATACTGGAACAGTTGATACTACAGTAGCACAGTTCCCTGTATATAGCACATATATGTTAGGACGTGGAACTTTCTTGACATGCCCTAAAACTGTACATAATCCATATGATGTAAAATATGATCCTGAAGATAGTGGTGGAGTTGAAAAACTATACACTAAACAGGCAAGAGTATTGCATCCAAATGGTTTTTCATTGAAAGTTGACAATATTGCTAAGGAATCACCAACTAATACAGAATTAGAAACTGCTACTAACTGGGAATTAAGAATCAATCATAAAAATGTTCCAATTGCTTTGATTAAATCAAATGGATAAGGAGTGTGATTAAACATGGCATATATTATGCATAATTCAAAACCTTATTATTTTGATGGAACAAAGGCTTATCCATGCACTATTACCGGAGATTCTATTACTGTCCAATTTGACAAACCATTATCAGATACAGTTACACCTACTGAAATACTTAACGAACATCTTATTCGACATAAATTAGGAATTAAGATGATTGATGGATGGGATGATGTAGAAGATAAGGTTATTAAAGTTACAAATAAAACAGTAACATCTATCGAACAAGAACCACCTGTAGAAGATGATGAAGAAGAAACTGGAACACAAGATCAACAGGAAAAATCAGTCAAGTAGGTGAATAATTTGGATATCAAAGAATTATTCAAGAATGAAATAGATAATTTGAAAAAACAATATCCAGATAAGGATGTTGAAAATGAAGTAGAAAATGCAGTCTATATTTATCTTGGACTAAAACAAGAATTTGAGAAAGAAACGTTTAATAGCTATGAAAAGAACTGGATTAAGCGATGTGCAGCTGAATTGCTAGAACGTGATGCAGATACAAGAAATGTAGCTTCATATGCTGAGAACGGATATAGTGTATCATATTTTGAAAGTTTTATTTCTTTAGATTTACGAAGGGAAATATTCCCTAAGGTAGGTACTATCAAATGATTATACAAAAGAGAAAGTGTCATCTCGCTTCATTTTTAAAAACAGGAAAAGATGATGAAGGTAATCCAATTAATATATATGATGAACCTATTGTATTTGAATGCTCTTTAAATTCTGTAGATGCTGAGTATGAAATAGCTATTTTCGGCGATAAAGTCAATAAAATGTTTAAGACAGTTCTTGATTATAAACAATGGATCAATAAGATTAAGGAAAAAGACGCTATCTATCTATTTGATAGCAATCCTGACAATGAATATAATCATGGAGATAATTCTAATTATTTTGTTTCATCGGTTAGACCACAAAACAAGAAGATAATTGTATATTTTGAAAAGAGGATTTAGTGTATGACAAAATATATAATCAGTAATGAATTATCCCAAAAAGGAATTGCTAAAACAATAAGAAAATTAGAGTTGATTCAAAAGAATTTATCAAAACTTGAATTGGAATTTAAGAAACGTTCTTTAGATTATATCGAGAAAAGAGCTAGATATCACATCAACAATACAATAGGTGGTAGTCAATGGTATCAAATCACACATACATTAGAGAATAGTTGGATTAAGGATTATGATGTTGGAACCTTAATTAATTATTGTTGGTACAGTGCATTAACAAGAACTAGTGCACTATAAATCGAGCAAAATCGGTGAAAGCTAAAATCAAGCATACTAAGTAAGGAGCTGATCATATGAAAAGAAACAAAAAAGGACAATTCGTTAAAGGACAATTTAAAGATTATACTAATATGCGAAGTGGTAATCTTGTCGCTTTGTCTTATTCACATACTGTATGCAAAAAAAATGCAAGAAGAACTTATTGGAATTTTAAATGTGATTGCGGAAATATCAAAACTCTTAGAGTTGATACTGTTTTTAGCAGATCTCATCCAGTAACTTCTTGTGGATGTTTAAAGAAAAAACAAGATAATTTGAATTTAAATAGGAAAGGTAGTATGCCAAAAAATGAGGATTGTGTACATACTAGAAAAAATAATTTATATTCGAGATGGCTAGGAATGAAGCGACGTTGTTATAACAAAAAATTTAAACAATATAAAGATTATGGTGGACGAGGAATTAAAATATGTGATGAATGGTTGTATAATTTTGAATCTTTTTATTATTGGGCAATTAATAATGGATATAGAAAGGAATTGGAAATTGATAGAATAGATAATGATGGAAATTATTGTCCTGAGAATTGTAGATGGGTTACTCATAAAGAAAATATGAATAATCGAAGATATTCTAAAAAATGCTAACACCGAGGTAACTTTATAGATTACGAAAGGCTATAAAGCACCGTAGAGCATAGAAAGTGAATAAATATAATCTTTCCACGAGTGTTCGACATCACTATGTGATGATGATATATGCCGAACTTATAGGAAACTATAAGAGCTAAAGGATAAAAAGCCTTTAGGATAACAAAATGAGTAGTTGAGTTTGGTACAGGAGTAAAAGGAGAAGGTACGCATCCTGATTCAAAAGGATATCAATATGATGTTAATGGTCATGGGAATTCAGGCTGGTATTTTGATTATGAAGGAGAACTTCACTTTACAACGGGTATGGAAGCACATAGATTTATGTTCAATGCTATACAGGATTATGTTGTAGGGAATGAATATAAAAGAATATTTTCAAAATCTTTCAACGCTGTTATGGGAGGTATATTGAAATGATATTATTTGACAATATCAAAAATGGACTTGATTCATTTTTATCTAAAAACAGCAAGTATGCTCCACTTTTAACAACAGTTCCCAGTGATGGTACATTTCCTAATGTTGTCATAGAAAAAATTGATGATAGAGAGCATGCGTGCGATAACACAAGAAATAGCGTGTTTTCTACATGGTCTATAGAATTAAATATCTATGCAGTTTCTACAACGTTTGAAAATAAGAGAATTTCTGCACGCAGTGTAGCAGTTGAACTAGAGGATTTAATCAGACAGTATTTAGGTGAAAAAATGGGACTCAGACGAACATACGATAAGCCCACACCGAATGTTGATCAGTCTGTTTATCGTATTACAATGAGATTTCAAGTAAAAATAAATGACAAAAGAAATAGTTTTATAAGATAAAAAGAAAGGATGATGTAAATGGCTTTATTTAATGATGCACAGGAAACAAGAGCTCGTCTAGGTATGGGCTCTGCCCTGTATTCAAATTACTTCAATGAAGATGGCAAATTTCAGTTTTTGATTCCTACTGTTGAAACACCATTTATTGGTAGTGATGTAGCTGAAGTTGAAATTAAAGTTTCAAGTTCATCAGTTGTAACAAAAATTAATGGTGTAGAAACACTAAATGCAGCAGAAACGAATGTCTATATGCATCGTGATTGTTTGAGATTGTTAGAAAAACTAAATGGTAAAGATATTGAATTAATCTCTATGGCAGGTGACTTTACTGGATTTAGATATTCAGCAGCAGTATCTTATACACCTAGCAATGCAGCTATGGACGATGCTTGGCAAGGTACTATTAAATTGACACCAAAAACAAAACCGGTTTATGTTGAAAACTGTTATGAGTTAATCATTCCAACAGCTTTCTTTGAAAGCAATATTGATTCTGTTATTGAACTTGAAACAACAACAGGAACTTTTTCTCAAGACATTGAAATGAAACAGGAAGGTGCAACGTTTACCGCTGAAGTGGATAAAAGTGCAATTGCAACAGCACAAGTATCATCAAAAAAGTTGACTATTACAGGGAAAGCTAAAGGAAGTGCAATTGTGACTTTAAAATCATCTTTAGAAGGATATGCATCTTGGGAAACAACAATTCTTGTTATTGTTCCAGAGGCTGATGATTTAGGAGTATAAAAAAACAAATATTTTTAGATTAGGAGCTTTAATAAGCTCCTTATTTTTATAGGAGGGTCTATGTTTAAAAAAGAAATTTTAAGTTTTAATGGTAAAGATTATATTGTAACTCTAACAAGAAAAGCTATGTTAGAAATAGAGGACAGACAAAGATTGGCTGCTAAGAAAACAGCCGAAGATGAAACTGCAATAGAAATTCTATCTCAGTTAAGTGATCTAGAAAATATGGATGCTGAACTCGAAAAGATTAATGAGATGAAAGAGGGAAAAGCGAAAGATAAAAAGTTAATTGAATATAACAAAAAATATCTTCCTTTGACTTTAAAAATGAGTTCTAGTTCAATGTTTGATGAATCTATTGATCCTTTTGAAGTTGTTTATATTCTTATTAAAAATTACCCTAAAAACGATCCTTTATCAAAAGAAGAATATGAAAATGGATTGTTTGAATTAGAAGAAAAAATGGGTCTTGTCGAGTTAGAAATAAAGTTTAAGGAGATGTATGACAAAGTTTTTTCAGAGATTGGTCTTGTAAAACAGGCTCTACAAGATCATCAAAAGAAACAGAATCAGGAGAAATTACCAAGCTAGATTATAAAACGTATCGAGAATATGTATATGATTATCTTTTGCCTTTAGCTATACAGTGTCATATGCCATTGGATGAATTCTGGTATGGTGATGAAGAACTACTGACAATTTATGTCAAAGCTTATTATGAGGATGCAAGATACCATGCCTGGATTAATGGATATTATACTTACATTGCTAATGTGATTTCTACTTCTAATACGTGGGGTGGAAAAGATGGTAAAGATGTAAAATATCCTGATTACAATGAAGAAAAAAATAAATATAAAGTTGAAATCAAGGAAAAACCGAGAGGCAAAGATGATAATCATTTTCTTTCTCAATTTTATTAGAATAATAATTTTTTAGGAAGGAGGGCATGGATGAATGGCTGATTATGATACAAGTGTTGGAGTGCAATTGTATGATGATTTTTCTAAAATACAATCAGAGTTGCCTAAGCTAATTGCTAAACTTAATGAATTGAAAACAGTATTGGGAACAATCAGTGGAATTAAAATTGATTCTCGACAAATAGCAAATATGACTTCGCAAGTGAATAAATTGGTATCAAATTTAAATGGTATAAAAGATATAAAAAATGTTTTCAATGAAATGAATAAATCATTAAATGGTATTAACTCTACAAATATCAAAAGCATGAGAGAAGAAATAGCAAAGTTAAAGCAACAATACAAATCTTATATAGATACTTTGAATAAAAATAATGGTACCTCTATAAAAAATAGCAATATTCAAAATAAAACACCATACAATAGCACTTTAAATGCAAATGATTTGTATGGAACAAAGAATCAAAATATTACTTCATATATTAGACATATGAATGAAGGAATTTCTAGTATTGATAAAAATGCTAGAAACACAAAAAGAAGTATAAGTGATATGTTTTCTATTGGAAAAATGTACTTCTTTTTTAATTACGCAAAACAGATGTTTAGAGGATTAGGTAACATCATTACAAGTGCAATGGATTTCACAGAAACAGAAAACTATTTTGCACGTGCAATGGGAAATATGTATGACAGAGCTATGGAATTCCAAAATAAACTTACGGAAATGTATGGTATGTCTGCAAATACGATGATGAATGCTCAAGCATCTTATAAAAATATGATTGGTTCATTAGGTGGATTATCTGATGAAATGGCATATAAACTGTCAGAAACTGTTACAAAGATGACATTGGATTTTTCATCTTTATATAACGTTGATTTTGAGAGTGCAACTCAAAAATTTCAGTCTGCCTTATCTAAACAGGTAAGACCTATACGTAGTACATCAGGATATGATATTACTCAATCAGTTCTTGGTGCTACTGCATCAAGTCTAGGAATAGATAGATCTATTTCGCAAATGAACGAGCTAGAAAAACGATTACTTGTTATTTTGACTTTGATGCAACAGATGCGTAATTCAGGAGCAATGAACGATTTTTCCAGAACCATTGAACAACCAGCAAATCAATTGCGTATCTTACAGGAACAATTGCAAAGAAGTAGGTAGATGGATAGGTTCTGTGTTCTATGGAACAATAGGAGCAATCTTGCCATATGTTAATGGTTTTGTTATGGCCATAAAGGAACTGGTAAAAACTTTTGCGTTATTTGTAGGCTTTGAAATTCCTGATTCTAGTGGAACGACAGGTACTATTTTAGATAGCTATGGCGATTCTATTGATAACATTAATTCAGGCATTAGTAGTGCAGGAGCAAATACTGATAAAGCGACAAAGAAAGCTAAAGAATGGAAAAATGTCTTAATGGGATTTGATGTTGCTAATGTTCTTCCAGATCAATCAAGTTCAGATAGTGGTTCAAGTGGTTCTGGAGGAGCGGGTGGAACTGGTGGAATGTCAGTAGATCCACGAATTTTAGATGCTTTAAATAAATATAAATATCTTTTTGATGATATTCATATGAAAGCCATTGATATTAGGAATGAATTATTGAAATGGGCTGATATTGCGGGAAAAGCAATAAATGAAAATATATTTAAGCCTATTCAAAATTCATGGAAAAAATATGGTCCATCTACAATAAAGAATTGGAAAGATTCCTTTGACGATCTACAACATATTGCATCAGGTGTTTTCGATGTTGTAGGAAATAAATGGAAACCATTTTTCAGTTCGGCAAGTGATTTGTTCTTTAGCTTGCTTGATACAGCTTCTTTAGTTACATCTACTGTGACATCTTTCTTTAGAAATGTATGGGATAGTGGAGGAAATTATTTTCTCGAAGGAATTTTTGATTTATCTACATCATTTATCAAATTGGCAACTGCAATAAATGATGAATTTATAAAACCGGTTGTGAGTGGATTTAAAAATACATTTGGTGTTGTACTAGGTAAAATATTAGGTACTGTTTTAGGAATGCTAGGTAAGTTCATGACTGCTCTATCTAAATTAGTAACGTGGATTTCTAAAAATACCACTGCAGTTAAGTTGCTAGGAACTGCTTTGACAACAGCCTTTACTGTCATTCAGATTGGAAAAATTTCACAGTTATGGAATTCTATGTCAAATGGTTTAAGTATCACACAAAAGCTGACTCGTTTATTTGTTGAACATACAAAGATAGGCGAAAAGTTATTTTTAGCGTATGCAGATGGTAGTGGAAAGTTTAATATATTAAAAAATGCATGGAATTCTGGGTTAGGTGTTGTAAGAAATTTTCTTACTAATTTAAGCAATATGATAAATAAAACTGATTTAGCAGTTGTTTCAACAGATGCATTAACAACATCTACAACTAGCATGACATTAGCACAAAAATTATGTGCGACAGCTACTGGTGTATTGCAAACGGCTTTGAGTTTCTTGGCAGCACATCCTCTTGTTGCGGTTGGTCTTGCAGTAGGCACTGTTGTAACAGGGTTGATGGCATTTTCAACAGCACAAGGAAATGCAAAGCGTTCGATTGAAGATTGTTCGGAAGAAATTCAGCAACAATATGAAGATTTCAAAAGTCTATCTGAAGGTATAGATTCTGCAAAGGATAGTATGCAATCACAAATCGATGATACTAATGTTCAGGTGGAACTTATTCAAAAATATATAGATAAACTTCATGAAATGGAAGATGAAGATGGATATGTAAAAAATATTGAGTCAGCTAAAACATTAATTAGTGAAATTAATGGTATTCTTCCAGATACTGTATCTATTACTGAAGATGGTAAAGTTGCTTGGCAAAAGAGTAATGAGCAAATTCAAAAGTCAATAGAATTGTTAAAACAACAAGCAAAACAACAAGCTTATCAAGAGGTATATATTGAATCTTTAAAAGCACAAATTCAACAAGAACAAAAATTAAATGAAGCAAAGGAAAAATTAAATGATTTATATGAACAAGCCGAAGCTTCATATAATGAATATTTAGAATCTTTTGAAAATGGTACAAGAAGATATGATGAACAGAAATTAAGCTATGATGAATATATTGAATCGCTAAAAAATGGAAATACCGAATTATCTGATCAAATTACTCTCGTTAATGAAATGCAGGGAGAATTTGATAAGACATCACAAAGTGTATCTTATTATAGTGATAAGTTAGATGAGGCAGTAGAATCTATAGGACAAACTACTGAAGCAACTAAAGAAATGTCTGCTTCTACTGAAAAAGCATATGAAAACATTGGTAAAAGTGGTCAAAAAGAAATTGGCAAAGTTATTAGCTCATTAAAAGATTATGATAAAAAGATAGACGAAACTGGAAAGAAGCAAGAAAAGAATTCGGATAAACAAATAAAAACCTATCAAAAGGAAAGAAGTCTTAAGTTGTTGGAACTAACTAAAATGGCTGATGATTATGGCTTAACGTATGATCAAATTATTGATTTGGCTCAAAGTAAAGGAATAGACTTATCAGAGCAGGAACAATCAACCATGAAAGCAATATTAGAAGTTTATAAAAATGGTGGAAAAAATGCAGGAGATAACTATATTGATAGATTGACTCAAGAAATAAATAATGGGAAGTCAGATACTATAAATTCAGCTGTATCAAATGTAAATAGTGCAAACAGTGCAATTAGTAAGTTGCCACTTAGTATCAAATCAGTAGTTGAATCGGCTACATCAAAAGCAAAAACTGTTGTTAGCAATGCACAAAAGAATATTGGTAACATCAATATTAAATCGACTGTAAAAGAAGCAGCTAATGCAAAGACTGCAGGGAAAAATGCTGGAAAATCTTTTAAAAATGGATTTTCTTCTGTTTTATCTACTATTCAGACAACAATTAATGGAGTTACAAGTTTAATAGGAAGTATTAGATTGTTCGCTAGTGGTGGATTCCCTGATGTTGGGCAAATGTTCATAGCGAGAGAAGCGGGTCCGGAGTTGGTTGGTACTATGAATGGTAGAACAGCAGTTGCTAATAATTATCAGATAGAAAATGGGATTTATCGTGCAGTTAGACAGGCAATGCTAGAAGGAAAGGCATATGAAAAAGGTGGAGATTTATACATAACTATCCAAAATGAAGATGGCTCTAAAATTGAGAAAGTTATAAAGAATTATAATGAATATATGAAACACACAGGTGGGAAAGGAGGCTTTATTATTTAATGGAAGCTATATTAAAAGTTGATGATACAAATATTCCTGACCCTACTTCAATAACAATAAGTAGAAACAAAGTGTGGGCACAAAACACAGGACGCACAAAATCAGGAAAATATGTTGGTGATTTAGTTGCTGTAAAATGGCGTATTGATGCAACATGGAATAATATTTCTGAAACAAAAGCACAAGAGATAATTAATGCCTTTGAACCATCCTTTGTCAATGTAAGATTTAAGAATCCAAAAACAAAATCTTTTGCTACTGCAAAATTCTATGGTGGAGATGAAACTCTTAATGTTTACAATTATGAAATTGAGAAAGCAGTATATGAATCTGTTTCATTATCAATTGTAGAGGTTTAATTTATATGATTAATGTAAGTGAACTATTTAAACAGGTAGCAAATAGAGATAGTAGAACATTCAGAGCAAAAGCCATTATTAATGATATTGAATATAAGGAATTCAGAGAAGTGAAGATCACACAAAGCTGTGAATCGAACACTTCTCTTTCATTTGGTTCAACATCTAGTGCATGTTTGAATGTGACAATTGTAGATGTTGATAAAGGTGTTATTCTTACAGGACAGAAAATTAAATTATTCATTGGATTAAAAACAAATGATAGTTTAGATATGTTTGATGATGATAGTGCTTATACGTATATTCAAGTTGGAGAGTTTAATGTTGATACTCCTTCATGGGAAGATAGTGATGTTAAAATTACTGCTTATGATCATTTCTATTTATGTGAGCAAGGTTTCTTCACAAATTTGTCTGGAATGCAAAAAGTTAAGAACATTGTTTCAGAACAGTGCACTAAACTAGGTATTGAGTTTGTAGATGATATAGAAGATGTGTCTTATAATGTTGATGTTTTGAAAGGATTAACTATCCGTGAAGCCTTTGGTTATTTAGCATCATTTTTAGGAAAGAATGCTAGATTTGATAATTTAGGAAAATTACAGTTTGTTTGGTATACAGATAGTCAATTAACAATTGATTCAGATAGATTTTCATCTCCATTAACTATTGGAAATGCTTACGCAATAGGAAGTTTAAGTTGTATAGTTAGAACCACTACAACTAATGATGATGGTGTGACTCAAAATGAAGATACAACATATACAAGCGGATCAGGAGAAGGTATATCATTCTCTAATTTATACATGACTCAAGAAAGATTAAATACACTTCTTTCAAGAATTAAGAATTTTAGTATCAGAAGTGCTCAATTAAATTGGAATATGGCATTGCCTCAAATTACTGTTGGAGATATTATCAATGTCAAGGATGTTGATAATACCATATATGTGATTCCTATTATGGAATATACAATCGATATTGACGGAGGGTGCTATGGCACTGTTAAATCAAAATTTGTGTCACAAACTGAACAGTCTAAAGAATTCAAAGGTTCTTTATCGCAGCAAGTTGAAAGAATTTATACAGATTATGGTTCTTTTAAAGAAATCATTACTGAAAAGATTACAGCTTTTAATGGTGAGTTTGTACAAATAAATGCTGATTTTGTAAATGTCAATCAAAAACTAACTGCATTGGAAGCAAAAATTGGAGATTTAGATGTAACTGAACTAAGTGCAAGAGTTGCTACAATTGAAGAAGCATACATATCTAAGGCACAGGTAGAACAGCTATATGCTACGAAGGCTGAGATTGGAACTATTTCAGCTAATGTTGCAGAAATTCAAGAAGCAATGATAGGTGTTGCATATGTTGATGATTTAAATGCTCTTGAAGCTAAGATAAACGAGATAGAAGCAGGTTCTGTTACTACTGATTATCTTGAAACCAATTATGCAAAGATTGATTTATCTAATATTGAAAATGGTTGTATCACAACTGCAATGATTGGAACAGGTGTTGTTGGAACAGCTCAGATTGCTGACGGATCAATAACCGATGCTAAAATTGTTGGTCTTACTGCTAATAAATTGACTGCTGGAACAATAGATGCAAGTGATATAGAAGTTATTAATCTAAACTGTGCTAATTTGACAGTTGGAACAATCAATGGTCAACAGATAGCTAATAATGCTATTGATTGGGATAAATTAAACAGTCAGGTAAGTGGAACAATCAATAATGCAAATACAAATGCCAACCAAGCCTTAGAAGATGCTTTAGAAGCTATGCAAGAAGCACAAAGTGCTGCTAATGCTGCTCAGTCTGCACAGACAACAGCAAATGGTAAGAATACTGTTATTTATGCAACAGCTCAGCCTTCAACAAGTGGAAGAAAAACGAACGATATATGGTTTGATACTGATGATGGAAATAAAATGTATTATTTCAATGGTACATCGTGGGTTGCTGCACAATTTGGCACAAATGCAATTAAGAGCGCTAGTATTACAAATGCATTGATTGCCGATGCTGCAATTAATAATGCTAAAATATCAAATTTAGATGCAGGAAAAATAACTACAGGAACTTTAAGTGCAGATAGAATTGGTGCTAATTCTATTACCAGTGCAAAAATAGCAGCAAATGCAATTATAGCTGGAAAGATTGCAGCAAGTGCTGTGACTACATCAACTATTGCAGCTGATGCGGTCAATGCTGATAAAATAGCTGCTAAATCTATTAATGCGGAACATATAAATGGTGCAATTATCACTGGAGATATGATTGTTGCTAGTACTATTACAGGTGCAAAAATTGCTGCCAAGACAATAACAGCAAATAACATTGCAGCCGATACGATTACAGCTGCACAAATCGCATCTGGAACAATAACATCGACTGAAATCAATGTTGGTTCTGTTAAAGCTGCTATATTAACAGCTAATTCTATTACGTCAACAATGATTGCTGCGAATGCTATTACGTCAGATAAAATTGCTGCTAATGCAATTACGAGTGCAAAGATTGCTACTGATGCAATCAAATCAAGAAACTATGTTGCAAATAGTGCGGGTTCATATTTGAATTTACAAGATGGTTCATTTACATCTAAAAATCTAAAATGGACATCTGACGGAACGTTAACAGCAACTAATGGAAATTTCAGTGGAACTATCACTGCGACAGATGGAAAAATAGCTAATTGGATCATAAGTAGCACATCAATGTCTTGTACAAATACGGCTGATGATGGATGGACATATACGACGAGAATTTCTGGTGCAACAAGTATCACGTCATCATCTACAAATATTGTTATATATAGACAAAAAAGTGGTACTACAGAATACTTGTTTCATGTTCGCCCAAGTGGTGAAATGATGGCAACAAATGCAAGAATAACTGGCACAATAACTGGTTCTACTATATCAGGTTCAACAATCAGTGGTGGAACGATTTCAGGCGCTTCAATAACTGGTGGAAGCATTACATCAAATACAAGCATTAATGTAACAACGGATTTAAAAGTAGGTAAAAATATTTATTTAGATCAAAATACTCCTAATACCATCAAAACTATACAGTTTAATGGTAATAACTATATACAGAATATAAATCTAAGCAGTAACAATAGCTATATAAAAATGCAATCTAATTATCGTGCCGCATTAATGGCGAATGGTGGAGCAAGCGTTGTTGTAACAGGGAATGCATATGGGAAAGTTGGGGTAGAACTGACAAATCCAGGTGATACGATTGTTTTTGAACAATCATCGAATTCAACATATAGTGCATTTTTCCGTCCTAATTCAAACGGGAGAGTAACATTAGGAATTGCTTCTAATAGATTTTTTAGACTGTATCAATCTCAGGGAAGCATAGACACATCTGATGAAAGAAAGAAGCATAACATATTACCTATCAAAGATAATTATGTATATGAAAAATTATTCAACTCACTAATTCCTAAAACTTACTGCATGAACAATGATGATATTGTTGAAAACAGCAAAGTTCATATTGGATTTATTGCTCAAGATATTGCTAAAACTTTATCAAGCCTGAATCTCAATGAAAATGAAACAGGGTTGATTGATTATGCATGTTGGACTGATGAAAATGGGAATCAGAAAGATGAATATGGTTTATGCTATTCAGAGTTTATAGCGTTGAATACTCACATGATACAAAAGACAATATTAAGAGTTGATAATCACGATAAGGAACTTCAATATTTAAGAAACAAAAATATTCAATTAAGACAGGAATTAAAAAACACCCAGGATAAATTAGATGCGTTTATTAATGGAAATTATCAGATAAGAGAAGTCATTGCTTAAAGCTTCTCTTATTAAATAACATGAAAAATGAGGAGGAAAAAACATGGCGAATATTATAAACAATATTAGAAAGAATATTACATTGAATAATGAAATCAAAGTTGATGATGTCATCGTTAAAGGACAACAGGCAACGATTAACTCTGACACACAAGATATTACATTTAGTGATTGGATAAACGATATGGATTTATATAAAGCTAATCGTGTTGCTATTAGACAAAAAGAGGCTGAATTTGAAGATATGGCTTTTGAAGAACAGGAAAAGTTAATAGAAACATTAGCTGAATAAAACATTTGGGAGGATTAATTATATTATGGAATTGACAATTAAAAATTTATTAAATGGAAAAGCTGCGTTAATAACATTAGGAAATACAAAAGGACTATCAAGTGTGATTGCATATAGAATAGCTAAAAATATTAAAGCTATTGATGAAGAACTTAAAACATTTGAAGAAACTCGTTTGAATATTGTTAAAGAATATGCAACCAAGGATAAAGATGGAAATCCTGCTACAAAAAAAGATGCTAATGGTAATGAAGTATTTGATATAGATAATGAAAATATGAAATTGTTATCACAAGAAATCGAAAAACTTCAAGATGAAAAAGTCAATATTGACATAAAACAATTAAGTCTTGAGGAAATTGATAAAGCTGAATTATCACCGCTCGAATTATCGTCAATTGATTTTATGATTGTGGAGGAATAAGAAAATAGGTCGCATGCACTCTTTTATATTGGAGTGCTTTTTAAATATAGAAATTAAAAGAAAGAAGGATTCAAAAAATGTTAAATGAATTAATGACAGAATTACAACCAGTTATTATTAATGCGGCAGTTGTTGTTCTTACAACAGTTGCATCTTATGTGGGGATGAAGATCAAAAATATCTACAAAGAAAAAGTTGATACAGAAACAAAGAAGAAAGTTGTTGAAACAACATGTAGATACATTAATCAACTTTATAATGATTTGGATGGTTCTCAAAAATTAGAAAAAGCAAAGGAAAATATTGTTGATCAACTAAATGAAAAAGGAATTTCTATCACAGAATTAGAGCTAGATGTCCTAATTGAATCAACTATTAATTCTTTTAAAGATGCAGTAACACAAGGATAATCAATATGATAACTATTGTTACACATATCATTGATATAGCACTTCCCATAATTTTGGGATATGTTGTCTGGCTTTTAAAAGAAGATAGAATTGATAGAAAAGCAAATACTTTAGCTATGAAAGAAATTCTTGGATATATGATTGATCGCTGGTATCAAGAGTATATCATGCAAGGGTATGTCACTACTGAACAAAGAAATACTTTTGAAAGTGTCTATAAAGCATATGCAGAAAATAAAGGTAATGGGGCACGTGCTGCTAAATGGGAAGATATAAAAAGGTTAAAAATTGATGATACTAAGAGTGACATTAGTCCTTTTTTAAAATTTTATTTTGATAGTCTTAATAGTCAACCACATAAAGAGTAGTCAAATCGACTGCTCTTTTAAATTAGAAAAACAAAGAAATTAGGAGGAAAATTTTATGGCTGATTTAAGATCAGATTTGAATTTTGATGATATTGATTTTGAAAACATGACAGAAGAAGAACTCAAGGAATTTAGAAGTCAATTTAACCCAGATGAAATGGGAGATGTTGAAGTCGAAGGAGTTGATGAGTGATGTTACCAATTAATAGAAAAATCACGAAAGTAAACTTCAATGATAGAAACACTATTCCTAAATATATTGTTATTCATTATGTGGGTGCTGTGTCTACTGCTGCTAACAATGCTTCTTATTTCTATAATACTTATCGTGGAGCTTCTGCTCACTATTTTGTGGATGAAAAATCTATCTGGCAAGTTGTAGAAGATAATGATACTGCATGGTCTGTTGGTGGAAATAAATATAACAATAACGGTGGCTCATTGTATGGTGTTGCTAAGAACTCTAATACATTAAACATTGAAATGTGTGTTAAAAAGAAAGATGGTAAATGGTATTACGAACCTAAAACGTTGGATAATACTGCTGATTTAGTACGTGCAAAAATGAAACAATATGGTATTCCTGCAAGCCGAGTTATTAGACATTATGATGTTACTGGGAAAACATGTCCAGCTAATTATACAAATGACTCTGCATGGAAAACATTGCATGCTAAACTTACAGGACAATCCAATGTTTATACAGAAAAGCCTTCATCTTCAACTAGCTCTTCAGGAA
Source organism: Clostridium sp. C1 (assembly GCF_018223625.1). NCBI lineage: Bacteria > Bacillati > Bacillota > Clostridia > Eubacteriales > Clostridiaceae > Clostridium > Clostridium sp. C1. The sequence continues at coordinate 669,237 of NZ_CP073631.1, forward strand.
AGTTAGAAAACTATAGTGGATATATTACTGTCACTTATGGTGGGTCTGATAAATTATCTTATCATAAAACGCCAGACTTTAATGCAAGTTCGGTAGCTGGTACTGTTGGAAAAGGAACTGTATTGACTGTTGTTGGACGTATTAAAGTTAATGGTACTTATATGTATAAAACTAAGGCTGGTTGGTACATTACAAGCGCTAGTGAATATGTAAAATATACTAAAGATAATCCTTTAAAGACTTCAACATCAAATTATTATCCAAAATATACTGGAGATTCATATTCTATTGTTACAGGATTGAATGCAGTTGGAGTGGATAGCTCTTATAGTAATAGAAAGAAAATTGCAACAGCAAATGGTATTAGTGGATATAGTGGCACTGCATCTCAAAACACAAAAATGTTGAATTTACTAAAGCAAGGTAAATTAAAGAAAACAGGTTCAACTTCTAGTAGTACGACTACAACAAGTTATTATAAAAAGTATACAGGTAAGTCTAATAGCATTTCGGATGCTTTGAATTCTATTGGTGTAGATAATTCTTATGATAATCGTAAGAAGATTGCCAAGAAAAATGGTATTTCTAATTACAGTGGCACTGCCAGCCAAAACGAAAAATTACTATCTCTTTTAAAACAAGGTAAACTTAAAAAGGCATAAAAATGGTAAAATACATTTTTGTAAAGATAGAATATCTAGCTCCAACAGTGGATGGAGATCATATGGAATTATGGCTTTATTCTCGACCGCTTTATGTTATAAAAGAGACAAAAGACACTGTTGTTGTGAGATATAACAATAACGAGTTCTACACTTATGAATTTGATAAAAAATATATAGAAAAAAGCCTCTAGCCATTGTGGTTAGAGGTTTTTTTATTATTTTTTAACACAAAAAATATAAATTATGATATTATATGTATGGGATAATACGTTTTTTGGCAAAATCTGATATACCTCATTTATTATAATCAATGAATGAGGTGATTAAATGTTGAAAGATAAGGAGTTCATATTTATGTGTGAAATAGTGAAAGAAATTAAAGAAAATAGAAATTATGATTTTTCTGAATTTTTTGAAAATGATAAAATTGAAGAAGTAGCAGGCAAAATATTAGAGTACTTTAAAATAAATGAATATCCTGTACCTATTGTTTCTATTGCAAAAAAAATTGGATTTAAAAGTTTTGCGAAAGAGCTGCCTAAAGATTTATCAGGAATTATAGCTATAGATATTGATTTAAAAAGTATTTTTGAGACAGATAAGATAATGTTGATTAATGTATTGGACAATCCAGGTCATAGAAAATTCACTATGGCTCATGAATTAGGACATTATATATTTGATTTTAACGAAAAGGAAGAAACTACATATTATGATGCATATAATACCGACGATGAATCTACAAGTTCAGATAAAGAAAAAAGAGCTAATAGATTTGCAGCAGCTTTATTAATGCCTAAAGACGAATTTAGTAGTTCATATCAAGATTTTAAAAATAAGTATAAAACAAAATTTGAAATAGTTAATAGCCTCTGTGATAAATTTGCTGTATCTAGAACAGCAGTAGAAAAAAGAATGGCTGAGTTATCTATAGAATAATAAGAGGAATGTTCTATGAATAAACAATTAGATTTTGATAAATTGATGAATTTGTTTAATACAGATAATGATTCATTATCTAGTAATGAAGATGAACAGTTGATTCCGTTAGACGATGAAAATATTGAAAGAACGATAATTGAAAATGATAAAGAGTCTTTAAACCAAAGAAACAAACAGTATAATGAGATACTAGATTCGTATAGTAATCATATAAAAAATACATTGGATTTTAAACAAAGAAATAGAGATCTAACATTTAAAATATTTATATGGACATTTATTATTGTTATCCTCTCAATTTTTTTGCTAATAGTTGGAGTATGCTGGTATGGCAATTTTAAAGATATAAGAATTATATCTTTAATTATTACGTCATTAATCACATTAATAACTTCACTAATTGTTATACCAACAAAAATAACAGAATTTATTTATAACCCAAATGAGGATACACAAATTGGAGAAATAATAAAAAATCTTCAAGATTATGATAAAGCTTTACGAGATCATATAGAATAAATATAGTTTTTTACAAATAAAAAAAGAAAAATGAAAAATTTCTGCGTATATATATAATAGGGGAGGTGAAATCCGCTATGAATATTTACGTAAGTGAACTTCAGAAAATAAGCAATGAGTTACAATTACATAATTCAATTCTGAATCTAATTTGCAGTGTAAAAGATGATGCTGAAGTAGAAGATATTCAGATTGTCTTAGACTACTTTGCTGATCGTCTTATGAACCTTGATGATGAAGTTCAAAGTATCTTAGAGTTCTAGCTTATGCTAGGACTTTTTATCGTAAAATAATGATTTAGAATTATAATAAACTAACAATAAACTAACACAAAAATAAAATATAGCATAATAACAACGTTTTTGCTATAATAGAGGCGGTGATGATATGAAGAAGATATGGATTGGTATGATGATTTTATTATTATGTGTAGCCTGTCAATCATCATCTTCAGATGAACAGTTTCAAGACTATTATCAAATCAAGGAACAACTGATCACACAACACGATTTTGATAAAGATTATCCATTTTGTGTAAGAGTTGTTTTTAATCGTATAGAGGATGTCTATCGTTATGATCTTATCATTGATCAGCCACAGGTTGATATGTATTATATTGAAGCAATGGCTTATGCTAATGAAAATGATCAGAACATGTGTCCTGTTTTAGGTATTGTTGATGACTCGATAAGTCATTTAAAGGTTCATTATGTTGATAAGTCAAAACATTATTATAAAGGTGTTCAACTTTCAGGACAAACAACTCAAGTGCAGAGTGTCAAGCTCTATATAAGTTATTATTTGGATGAAGACAAAACAGAAAGAGTAGAAAAATATATTGAGGTAGAACCATGAGATTAGATAAATTATTAGCACATTGTGGCTTTGGAACACGTAAAGAAGTGAAACAATTGATTAAAAATGGATATGTTAAAGTAAATGGTGAAGTTATCAAAAAAGATAAGCATCATGTAGATCCTGTTGGTGATAAGGTTTATGTTGATGATGAAGAAATTATGTATCAAAAATATGTTTACTATATGTTAAATAAACCGGCTGGATTTGTTAGTGCAACAGAGGATCATTTTTATCCAACTGTCATTGATTTGATTGAAGAAAACTATCGTCAAGATTTATTTCCTGTAGGAAGATTAGATATTGATACAGAGGGATTGCTGTTAATTACAAATGATGGTCAACTTGCTCATCAGTTACTTTCTCCAAAGAAACATTGTCCGAAAGTCTACTATGCTAAAATTCAGGGAGTTGTGACAAATGATGATGTTCAAACTTTTTTATCCGGTGTTATCATTGATCAGGATTATCAATGCCAGAGTGCACATTTAAAGATATTATCTGTTAACGGGAATGAAAGTGAAATTGAAGTTGAAATATATGAAGGAAAATTTCATCAAATCAAAAAGATGTTTCATGCTGTTGGAAAAGAGGTTACTTATCTAAAAAGAATTCGTATGAAAAATCTTGTCTTGGATGAAAGTCTGGAATTAGGCTCTTATCGTGAATTAACAGATGAAGAATTAGATAGATTAAAAAGCGAAACTGTGCTACAATAAATAAAAATATGGGAGGAATATATGCGTTTAAGAAATAACCCTAAAGCGAATGATATTTTGGCAGCACATGATGATATGGTTGTCATAGATGGAGTGCAATATAAAAATCAATGGCATAAACTTTTTGGGAATAATCATCCCATTTATATAGAAATTGGGATGGGGAAAGGTGATTTCATTATTGAAAATGCATCGCGTTATCCAGAGATTAATTTTATTGGGATTGAAAAGTTTCCTAGTGTGATGGTTGGTGCAGTAAAAAAAATTGATATACAGGACAATCATTTACCAAATCTGAAATTATTAAAAGCTGATGCCATTTCTTTAAGAGATGTTTTTGAAAAAGGTGAAGTCAATCGTATTTATTTGAATTTTAGTGATCCATGGCCTAAAAAACGCCATACAAAAAGACGATTGACATCACCAGCTTTTCTGGAAGTTTTTCAAGACATTTTGGTTTTAGATGGTGAATTGATTTTAAAAACAGACAATCGTTCTTTATTTGAATATTCATTGGTTTCTTTTCAAAACTTTGGACTTTATTTTGAAGATGTTTGTCTGGATTTACATCATAGTGAGGGATATGAAGATAATATTCAAACTGAATATGAAAGAAAATTTTCTCCATTTGGACCTATATATCAAATAAAAACAAGATTAAAAGGAGATAAATAATATGGATAATTTAACAAAAATTAGTGATTTACAAGCTTATGAACAAGCTATTCAAGGTCAAGCCATGCTTGTGTTTTCAACAACTTGGTGCCCTGATTGTCATTTTTTAAAAACTTTTATTGATGATTTAGTTGCTCAAAATCCACAATGGACTTTCTATTATATTGATAGAGATGAAATGGTTGATTTATGTATTGATTTAGATATTATGGGAATTCCTTCTTTTGTGGCTTATTGCAACGGTCAAGAAGTGGGACGTTATGTAGATAAATTAAGAAAAACCCAACAACAGATTCAAGCTTTTATTGATCAAATAGCATAATTTTGTAGAAATAGAACATATATGTAAGGAGGAAAGCAGGATGTTTAAAAAGTTTTTCAAAAAAGAAGATGAAGAAGAATTATATGAAAAGGTTGATCCCGTTTTAGAACAAAGACGTAAAGAAAAATTTAGTACACCTTTGATTTATAATGATGAAGTAGAAGAAAATGAACCTAAACAAGATGTTCTAAAAGAAGATGTTAAAAGGAAAGAAACGAAAAAAAGTGTTAATGTTGAAACAACCTATCGTATGAGTGAAATTATTTCACCAATGACGGGTTTAAAAGAAATCAAAAAACCAGAAGTCAAAAAAACAGTGAAACCTAAAGTAAAGAAGGTTAAAAAAGAATCAGATGAATTGATTCCTATTATTAGTCCTTTTTATGGACCATTTGAACAAGTCGAAGAAAAAGTGGAGAAAAAAAAGGAAGAACCTAGTGTTGAACAGAATTTAAGAAATATTGCAAATATTGTTGAAGAAGAACAAGATCAATTAAAAATCATTGAAGAACGTACAGGTGAATTTAAACTTGATTTTCAAAATAAAGATGAGGATTCTTTTATTGATGAAATTGATGATTCTATGAGTTTAGATGAATTGATGAGTCTTTATGAAAAGAAGTTTAAAGATTAATGAAAGGTATTGGGGTGGATATTGTTGATCTTGAACGTTTAGATATACATAATCTTCATTTTGTGAAACGTGTTTTATCTTCTCGTGAATATGAAATATTTACAAGAATACAGTCATCTCGTAGACAATTGGAGTTTTTAGGTGGACGTTTTGCTGGAAAAGAGGCTTATATGAAAGCTTGTCATGTAGGTATTGGAGCAATGTCTTTTCAAGACATTGAAATTCTTAATGATGAAAGTGGTGCTCCTTATTTACATGATCCTCATGCTCATATTTCTATTTCACACGAAAAAAAGTATGCTGTTGCATTTGTTTTGATTGAAAAGTAAAGAATTTTCTTTACTTTTTTTATCCAAAATCATGAAATTGGTCGTGTTTTTTCATAAAAATGAGTTTTTTTGATATAAAAACACTATTTTTACATACCAAAATATAAAAAAAGAGTTCAAAAATGTAGAAAAAGAGTGATTTTGGTCATTTTTATGTTTTCCTATATACTCATATTGAGGAGGGAAAATATAAAAATGTTTAATGAAATTATTTTAATTGGCAGATTAGCCGAAAATCCAAAATTTAAAGAAACGCCAACGGGAGTAAAACTGGCGACATTGATTCTCGATGTAGAAAGACCTTATCGTAATAATCTAGGAATTAGAGATCACGATTATATTAGCTGTGTTTTATGGAAAGGCATAGCACAGGAAGTGATGGATTGTTGTGAAGCAGGAAGCTTTTTAGGAATTAAGGGGAGATTGCAATCAAAAACATTTGAAACGCCTGATCATCTTTCAACGACGATCATGGAAGTGAAAGTAGAACATGTTGAATTCCTAGATAGATATTTTATGAAAAAATAGTCATTTTGACTATTTTTTTGTTTTCATTTCAGATAGAATTGTGTAAAATAGATAAGAAAAGAAAGGGGAGATAAAGATGAGTATTGATCAGTCACATATGAGAAACTTTTCTATTATTGCTCATATTGATCATGGAAAATCGACTCTTGCAGATAGAATATTACAATTAACAGGGGCGGTCAGTGATCGCGATATGAAAGAACAGTTGCTTGATAGTATGGATTTAGAGCGTGAAAGAGGTATTACAATTAAGCTTAATGCTGTGCAATTACAGTATACGGCTAAAAATGGAGAAACCTATCTTTTACATCTGATTGATACACCGGGTCATGTCGATTTTACTTATGAAGTTTCACGTTCACTTGCCGCATGTGAAGGAGCAGTTCTTGTGGTTGATGCGGCTCAAGGTGTGGAAGCTCAAACTCTTGCTAATGTATTTTTGGCTTTAGATAATGATTTGGAAATTTTACCTGTCATCAATAAAGTTGACTTGCCAAGTGCTGATCCACAACGTGTTATTCATGAAATAGAGGATATTATTGGTTTACCAGCTGATGAAGCACCACTCATTTCTGCAAAAACAGGATTGAATGTTGTAGATGTATTAGAAGATATTGTCAAAAATGTTCCAGCTCCTCGTGGCGATAGTTCACATCCAACACAAGCACTTATCTTTGATTCCTACTATGATAGTTATCGTGGTGTCATTGTCTTTGTTTGTATTAAAGAAGGACGTATTCGTGTGGGTGACCACATTCGTTTTATGGCGACGGATGCTGTTTATGAGGTCCTTGAAGTCGGTGTTAGAACACCAAAAGAAGTCAAAAAAGATGAGCTGGTGACTGGTGAAGTTGGATGGATTGCAGCTTCTATCAAATCAATTAATGATGTTCATGTCGGTGATACCATTACTACACTGGAAAATCCATCACAGACACAGTTACCTGGATATAGAAAATTAAATCCAATGGTTTATTGTGGTCTGTATCCAGTTGATAATGCAAAATATAAAGATTTACGTGAAGCATTAGAAAAAATGAAACTCAGTGATTCATCACTTGTCTTTGAACCAGAAACATCTCAAGCCTTAGGTTTTGGGTTTCGTTGTGGCTTCTTAGGTCTTTTACATATGGATGTCATTGAAGAACGTCTAGAAAGAGAATTTGATCTTGAATTAATCGCAACCGCTCCATCTGTTATTTATCATTGTTATTTAACGGATGGTTCTATGGTAGAAATAGATAATCCAGCTGCATTACCGGGACCACAGCGTATTGATCATATCGAGGAACCTTATGTCAAAGCATCTATTATGACTCCGAGTGAATATGTTGGACCTATTATGGAACTTTGTCAATCTAAACGTGGTGAGTATCAAGATATTGAATATATTGATGATTTAAGAAGAAATGTTATTTATTTGATTCCTTTAAGTGAAATTGTTTATGATTTCTTTGATAAACTAAAATCTTGTACAAAAGGTTATGCTTCTTTTGATTATGAGTTAGATGGCTATAAGGAAAGTCGTTTAACACGTATGGACATTTTGTTAAATGGGGAAGTTGTTGATGCCTTATCAACAATCGTTCATAAAGATTTTGCTTATAATCGTGGTCGTATTATCTGTGAAAAGCTTAAGGAAATTATTCCTAAACAGATGTTTGAAGTGCCTATTCAGGCAGCTATTCAAGGGAAGGTCATTGCTCGTACAAATATTAAGGCAATGCGTAAAAATGTTTTAGCAAAATGTTATGGTGGGGATATTTCTCGTAAGAAAAAATTACTGGAAAAACAAAAAGAAGGGAAAAAGCGTATGAAAGCAGTAGGAAGTGTAGAAATTCCACAGGAAGCTTTCATGGCTATTCTATCTGTTGATGATGATTAAGAGAATTTGTGAAATTCTCTTTTTCTTATGGGTTGATTTACTTTCTGGTTTGTATATAATATAATAAGTCGAGGAGGTGCATTGCGATTGAGTTTTTTTAAGAAAAATCCTATCCGATTTGAAGGACAAAAAGAAATTGAAACACAAATTAAAAATCAAACTGATAATGTCATCTCAAGAAGATTTAAAATTTTAATGGGATTCATTGGTGTTGTTGGTGTGATCTTATTAGTTCGCTTATTTTTAACACAGATCACCCAGCAAGAATATTACACAACAAAGCTTGATCAATACAATACAAGTCTTTTTACAAAAGATACATTTCGTGGAAATATTTATGACCGTAATTATAAAAGACTGTCTTATAATAAAAATATCAATTGTGCAACTTATTATGCAGTCCAAGATATAACAAAAGAAGAAATGGAAATGATTGCTAACTTCTTAGTTAAAAATGTTAATGTCGATACCAAAAGCGTAACCGAAAGAGATAAGAAAGATTATCTAATTTTGAAAAATGAAAAACTAGTAGATAGTTTGTTGACTAAAGAAGAAAAATCGACTTATACAAGTGATGAACTTTATCAATTACAGCTTAGTCGTATAACAAGTGCAATGCTTAAGGAAAACCTATCTGAAGATGATATTAAATTTTATATGCTTTATGCTAAGATTCAAAATTGTAGCAGTGGATCAGTTGTTTTATTGGAAGGTTTAACGATTAAAGAAGCCAGTCTGATTGGTGAAAATTCAGATATTTTACGTGGTGTTAAGGTGACGAATGACTGGTCTAGAGAAACAACTTATGGAGCTAATTTTAAATCCGTTTTAGGTAAAGTGACAACGAAAAAAGCAGGATTACCTGCGAGTACAAAAGATATTCTTTTAGCTAAAGATTATAATAATGACTCTCGTGTGGGAATCAGTGGTTTGGAGATGCAATATGAAGATATATTGGCTGGAACACCTGCAACTTATTCATTAAGCTATGATAGTGATGGAAATCCTGTTGTCAATACTGTTTCTAGTGGAACCAAAGGAGATAACATTCGTTTGACAATTGATTGGGATTTACAGTCATCTATTACTGAACAAATGGAAAAGACGATGAAAGGTTTTACTGGCTCTCTTTATAAATATAATCATAATATTTATCTGGTTTTGATTGATCCTAATACGGGGGCTATTTATGCCATGTGTGGTGTTCAAAAAGACAGTAAAGGGGATGTCTACGAATTAGCTGGAGGTGCTGTACAAAATGCTTTTGCTCCTGGTTCAGCATTTAAAGGTGGTACAATTTATGCGGGAATAAAGCATAACGTGATTAACCAGTATACAGAATTTGATGATACGAGTCGTGGATTTAAAATTGCCGGGACACCAGCTAAATATTCGTGGGATACAGGTGGATTAGGACGTTTGAATGCTGCGGAAGCTTTATCGCAATCTTCAAATATATATATGTTCTATGTCGCAACTTTATTAGGTGGGGGCACATATGAATATGATCAGCCATTATCTATTAAAGATTCAGCTTTTGATCAGATGCGTTTAGATGTAGGTGAACTGGGATTAGGTGTGAAAACAGGTATTGACTTGCCAAGTGAAGCCTTAGGTTATCGTGGAAAAGTGACACAACGTCAACCCGGTAACTTCCTGGATTTTGCGATTGGACAATATGACACTTATACTCCTATTCAACTTGCACAATATATTTCTACACTTGCCAATGGAGGCAAGAGAATTCAACCACATCTGTTTATGGAATCTTTTACTGAAGACGAAAATGGCACAAAAATTTCTTTATTACAGCATCAAGTCAAAGTTCTTGATGATGTATCAAGCTATAAAATGGCATTTGAAACCATTCAGACAGGATTCCGTATGGGGTGTGTTTCTGGATTAGCAAAAAGTGTCAATGGTGATTATGAAGCTGCTGGGAAAACCGGAACAGCCCAAGTATTACATGAAGGAACATATGATATCTGGGCAAACCGTGCCTTTGTTGGGTATGCACCATATGATGATCCTGAAATTGCTGTGGCATGTATTGCAGAAGCATTACCAAATGGAGCAGGAAGCACATGTCAGACATTATCAAAATATGCATTTGAGAAGTATTTTGAAAAATATGGATAAAAAGTAAAAAATTTATAGCATTTTATTATTGTTTATGCTATTATATTATGGCAAAGTCGTGATGGAGGTGTAAAAATGAGAGAAAACATCATTTTAAAATGTACTGAATGTGGAGAAGAAAACTACATTAATACAAAAAATAAAAGAAATCATCCAGAAAGAATGGAAGTAAAAAAATACTGTCCTAGATGTAATAAACAAACTACTCATAAAGAAAAGAAATAAGCCTTTTTGGCTTTTTTTCTTTATAGGAAAGGAAGAAATATATGATAAAAAAATTAATCTTAGGAACAATGCAGACAAATTGTTATGTGGTTTATAATGAGCAACATGAATGTTTTGTGATTGATCCAGGTGCACAGGGACAAAAAGTTGCTCGTTTTCTAACAGAAAATGAACTTGATATTAAAGCTATTTTATTAACACATGGCCATTTTGATCATATTGGAGCTGTTGATTATCTTTATAATCAATATCATTGTCCTATCTATACCCAGAAAGAATCACTAGAAATAATTGCGAAACCTGAATATAATCTTTCAAGTATGATGGGGGAACCAATGACATTAAAAGCTCCTATATTAGAAGCAACACCAACAATGAATATAGCCAATATGACTGTTCAATGGTTATTGTTAGAGGGACATTGTGAAGGAAGCAGCATGATTTATGTTCCTCAGGAAAATGCATTATTCAGTGGGGATGTTTTATTTGCTGGATCAATAGGACGTTATGATTTTCCAACGTCTTCACATTTAACAACAAAACAGAGTTTGGAAAAGATAAAAACATTACAGTTTGATGCTCGTTTATTACCGGGACATGGTGAAGAAAGCTCTATAAAATATGAACAAATGCATAACCCTTTTTTAAGATCATAAAAAAATATGATCTTTTTTTATTGAAAAAAAAGAAAAATGCAAAAATAATGCGTATATATATAATAGGAGGGTTATTATGAATGAACTATTTGAGAAGATGATTTATCGTGCATTAAACCAAAATGCTACTGATATTCATTTGTTATTGAAAAAGGATTTGAAGATTCAGTTTCGTATTTTTGGAGAATTAAAGAAATATGAGGTGATGGAAAATGAAAGAGGGTATAAGCTGATGAATTTTATTAAATATCGTTCTATGATTCATACGAATTATCGTTTGATGCCTCAAACAGGTAATATTTCTATAAATATGAATCAAAAGACTTATTTTTTAAGGGTATCTTATTTACCTTCTCTTGAATTTGAAAGTATTGTGATTAGAATTTTGAATAATCATGAATTACGTTCGATTGAAGAATTAACATACCAAAAGGAAATTCAAGATTATCTCTATTGGCTTTCTTTACAAAATAGTGGTTTGTTTTTTATTAGTGGTGCTACAGGTTCTGGTAAGTCAACCACGCTTTATACCTTATTAAAACAAATTTTATCAGGAGCACGTAAAAACATTATTACGATTGAAGATCCTATTGAAATTCATTTAGATGGTTGTCTTCAAATTGAATTAAATGAAAAAATTGGAATTACATATCATGATACATTAAAACAGATTTTAAGACATGATCCCGATGTGATTATGATAGGAGAAATTCGTGATGAAAAAACAGCAAAGATTGCTTTAACATGTGCTTTGACTGGACATCTTGTTTTAACAACGATTCATGCCAGTAATGCACCTTTATCAATGAAAAGATTAATGAATTTAGGGATTCATGAGGCTGATATTCTTGATGTGGTCATTGGTGTGATTTCACAACGTATGAAATATGATATTCAAAATAAACAGGCTATTGTTTTATCAGAATTGATGAAGAAAAAGGATATTGAACAATATCTCAAAGAGCATACATGTTCTTATTTATCATTTCAAAAGGCAGCTTTAGAACTTGTCAATCTTGGGTTTGATCAAGCTTTGTTTAAAGAGGAGCTCAATAATGAATAAGGATTATCTTTTATTGAAGAATATGTATAGCTTGTTAGATGCTGGTTACAGTATTGAAGAAACGTTGAGTTTATGTCAGCAGATGCTTCATCATCCAGCTATTTATGAGATGTTAAAACAATTGGATCATGGTGAATCTATTGAAACTGTATTATTGCAGTCTTCATTACCTCATTTATTTCAAGAATATTTTCGTTTTTTTCAAAATAAAAATTGTTTATCAGAAGCAATTAAAAAAAGTCTGGATATATGCATGATGAAAGAGGATTATCAAAATCAATTAAAATCTCAATTAACTTATCCCTCTATATTAATGACATTTTTATTTCTTTTCTCGTTATTTGTTGTTTTGGTTTTATTGCCTAATGTCAATCAGTTATTTTTATCATTTCAGATTGAAAAATCAATTATGATTCAAATCTTATTTGCTTTCTTTTACATTATGCCTTGCTTCATTATATTAGCTGTATTTTTAAGCTTATATCTTGTTTTTAGGCTTGTTTATGCACTTAAGCATAAATTATATAAGGTCATTGAACTTTATTTAAAATGGCCTGTATTTAAGACGATTTTACAAAAATATTTTTCTTTGAAGTTTGCTTTGTATTTTCATGAATTATTAAATGAGGATATGGATAGTACAAGAATTATTCAAGTCTTAAATGAACAAATGACGGATAGTGATTTAAAAATAGTCTTATATGAAATGAATAATCGTTTATATGGAGGTGAGAATTTAGAAGAAATACTGGAGGATTTTGAATACTTTGATCAATTGTTTATTTCTTTTTTTCAAATGTATATGAAAAATCCTCAACAAAAAAAAGCTTTATCTTATTATATCCAAGCCACCTATGAATATTTAGATTACTGGATCAAAAGATTTTTAAAATATTTGATACCGGCAGTTTATTGTTTTGTAGCTATCTTTGTTATTACAATTTATATCGCGATTATTATTCCAATGATGAATTCAATATCAAATCTATAACAGAAAGGACAATTCATATGTTGAATAAAAAAGGGTTTACTTTAATTGAGATGATTTTTTGTATTTCTAGTAATATAAAAAAGTATCGATAGAATCAATACTTTTTAAAATAAAATATAGAATTTTGCTAAAATTGTCATCAAATTGTTAAAATTATACCATATTTACATCATATTTCATCCATATTACCACTCAATAATGGTTTGATATGCTGATAATATTTCTCGAGCAACTGGCGTTTCTTTTCATCACTTAAATGAGTGTATACACTCTGTGTGACGTCAGATCCAACAGCATGACCAATCAGTTCCTGGAGAAGTATCTGATCAGCATGATTATCAATCGCGTTGACAGTTGTGAAATAATGTCTTAACTGATGAAATGATAATGACTTTCCATATTTGCTGTTGAATTTTTTCATATAGTCCTGCATGGCACGAGGATCTAATCTGTCGCCGTCTTCACGAGTCAGAAGGGAAGATGGGAGCTTTCCAAAATGATCAATTGTTTCCTCTTTCCATTTATGTAGCCTTTCAAGCATTATATCATCAAACGGATAGTCACGTCGAGAATATTCGTTCTTCATTTCGGTATTCATCTGCTTGGCCATGTAGTCATAGCTCTGCACGAATTCAAACTTCTTTTCTTTCAGATTTATACGATTCCAATCTAAAGCATAGATTTCACCAATTCTTGCACCAGTTACCAATCCAATATCAAATGCAAGAAGATGACCATGAATCTCATAAGGTGTTGTTCTATATCTCTTGTCCTTGCCATATTTCTCAGTTAGGCTATTTAGATATTCTTTAAATAGTGTCAAATCTTCCTCTACAGGCATTTTTGTTTTCTTTAATGTTTTCTTACGACCACGAGGGAAAATAAGCAATTCGCACGGATTCTCGCTTATATATCCATGTCTGCGTGCTGTGATAAATATCTTTTTAAGGAGGGAACAGTTATGATCATAGGTGCTGCTATAAGTGTTTTTGTTCCAGTCATTAACAAGATTTTGAAGTTCTGCCACTTTTACTGTCTTGATAAACCTGCTGCCGATAGTAGGAGCAATATGATTTTTATATCTATGCTTTGCATCGCGCTTTGCTGCAGCGGACTGATGATCATAATCTTCTAGCATGATATTGTATACATCATTGACAGACATGTTATCATCTTCTTTTGATGGAACGATGCCTTTCTGGGCAAAAAACTTATATTCCTTCAATCCTTCATCAAAGCATTTCTGATAATCAATATAGCCACTCTTGGATTTCATATGTCGTCCTTGTGCATCATAGTAGTAGAAATACCAGGTATATGTAATGCCATGCTTCTTTGATTTTCTTTTTAATACTTTAAGTGGATAATCTGTTCTAGGCATAAGATAATCACCTCACTTTGTAATATGATATGAATATGATTGCATTTTAATATCATTTCGGAATTATAGGGTTGCATTTTTGCAATATTTTAGTATATAATACAAGTGTAAAAGATATAATTAATATGGAATTGAGATATCAAATTCCTTTTTATAGCTCATTTACCTAGTGTAAAAGGAGATTCTGAAGACGTCATCGCAAGATGGCGTTTTCTGTTTCCTTCGCTTTCTCATAATAAGTTAATTGATCTGAGAGTGCGTGAGGCCAGTTTAAATAAAATGCTGTGATTAACAGACAATATTTTTTTCTGACTTCTATAACTACCAAATATTTTTCTTTTTCATTCAAAAAATTTACTCTATAATTTCCTTTATAAGGTTTTTTCCAAATTTTAAAGTCTTTACAATCAATGGGACAATTGCATGAATAATTCTCAATAAATTTTCTTGGCCACTTTATTCTTTCACATCTTCTTAAATCTGGAACTCTATCTACTTGAGGATCATCGTGACCTCCAGTAATGTGAAAAAAAGATTCTTCCTTTCCGTGGTATGTTGGATGTCTACGTATTTGAACTCTTTTTTGATCATAAGTAGGAAATGTTCTTACGAAATCCTGTAAAAATATTTCATAAATATTATTTTGGTAGCTTTCCCAATCAGAACCATCAAACTCTATTAATTCAGGTAGCCAAAAGCATTTATCTTGCATAATAATTGGCCTCCCATACTAATAAATTTATTTTTTCTTCTCTTGCAAGTGTGCTTTTTTGTAATGAATATCCGCTGATTTTTCTTATGTAATCGCAGAGCTCTTGTTTAGTGCTTCCAATATTTTCATTATCTGGAAAAATTCTGTTAGCATATGTCATGGCTCCAACAAATATATCAACCAGCTGCATAATTTGCACTTCATGAGATCTTATTGGTTGAATTTTTCTTACAATATTTGAGTTATAATCATATTGAGAATTTCTAGTGATTTCTAGTAATCTTTGTGATTTTTCATATGAATTGGTATCTTTTATATCAATGTAAATATTGTGACAGTCTGTCGGTGATAAAATTGTTTTTAACATTGTAAAATACATCTTGTAATACCAATCATCATGAGTTTGATGATAGGCTTTATGATCTAATATGTGTTTGTTGGGTACAATTACGCATCGAAAGGAAAGATCATCATCATGAAAGAAATAATCTATTAAATCCATATATAAACGTTTATTTGCAGGACTTATTTTTGTCCACTTTACTTCAGAAAATTTTGTTATTCCATTTTTTTCTTTAATACGAATTATATTATTGTTTATTTCTTTCAATTTATCTTTTCTGCAGTATATTGCACCAATTGACATTGAATTACTTTTGTCATGCTCTAAATGACAACTTTCATCGCAATAAATGTTGTATTCCATTTTTATTCCTCGCTTTCTATATAGTTAAAGTCGTTGATTGAAAATACCCATCCATCATTGAATGGAACTTGTATACCTTTTTTTAAGAATACTTTACATGAAGTTTCATATTTTTTATCTTTAAGACCATAGTAGGTTATTTTTATTTGTAACTTTATCATTGGAAAATCATCAGTTGAATTAATTACAAAAGAAATGGATCCTGAAACATCAGTATCTTTTGCAATTAATGAATATTGTTCTGTATAGCGTATATCTTGTATAAAAGTTTTATCATTTGAAATATCACTAATGCTTATCTTTATATTTTTAGCTTCATATGTCCCAGCGTTTTCTAAACGTAATCTAATCTTTAAAAGTGATTGACAAACATAAATTTCTCTATGATGTCCTCTTAAGATAAGTATAGGCTTTATTTCTTCTTCTCTTTGTCTCTTATTATCCTCAATTGTCCACCAAACACCAAACAACGTAAAGAAACCACCTAGAATAGATCCTCCATATCCAACTATTGTCAAACCTGTTTCATAAGGGATGATACCAATAGAAGAGGGAAACAGTATAATAAATGGAAATATGATTGCTATTGCTAGAAAGAGCAGTAGCATCTTTTTATTTTCTTTAAAAAATTTAGTCATTATCATTGTCCTCTCTTGCTTCTATAAAAGTGTTTTTATTACTTTTATTAGTTATGCAAATTTGTTCATTAGTAATTTCAAATATGTATTTACAACAAAATACACTCTTATAGTTTTTTAAAGTATATAAATCTGTATATGTTAAAACATACTCAACATTCATTTCTTTAGTACTACGTACTGGAATAGTACCAATGTTTTTAGGAACTTTAAAAATATTTTCAAAGCAAAGTAAAGAGGATACTTGAGTATTATAATCTATTGGAATCATGTCAATACATTTTGGGGTTATTTCAATAGAATCTTTTTGATTTAAATCGTTTAAACTAAAAGATGATGAAATCGATACATTTTTTGCTTCTCCTCGACCGACATTTTTTATTTTAATATTTGATTCTATTCTAATTTGATTTTTTGCATATTCAAGTATATCGACCATATCCGATTCTTCAATTATTGTTTTAGAATCCTGATTAGATAAAATATATAATACATTATCATCTATAATTAAAATAGGTTTATATTGAATAGCAATGTCCTTTTTTCTAGTTATCTTTTCATAATGGATAGTCAAACAAACTCCAAGAAGAGTGATACCCCCACCAAATATTGAACCTACATATCCTAATTGATTATCATCTATCAATTTATCATGATAGAACCAAAAACCAATAAAAATTGATATCAAACATAGTGAAATGATTAAACAAATTGATGTTGCTACATTTTTTATAGAAAAGTCAAATTTAGCTTTATTAATTGATGAAATATTATTAGAAATAATTTCATTTTTACATTTAGTATTTGTATAGAAAGAGTAACCAAGTCCGAACATAGCGAGTCCGATTGAAATTAAAGTTAAAGCCATCGTGGCAACATTAACTTGACTTGAGTTTTTAAAGAAATCAAGTTTAGCAAAATATGTATTCATAAATAACAATATAAGTCCAATAGACATATATAATGCGGTAATTAGATAGTAGACAATTGATATACCAGGTATTTTTGAATTTTTATTTGTTGTTTTTTTCATCTAATCCCTCCTAAATCAACAAAACACCTGGATTAATGTCCAGGTGTTACTTTTTTATTTGATTTTGTTCCTGAACAAAACATGGACTGTTTTATTCATCAATGACAACATTTATTGGATCAGGAGATATTTTTGTATCACCGTTCCATTCGTATGTCACCGTAAAGTTGCTTCTTATCATTGTGCCAAAGCTGTTTTGAGCATCTACGTATGAAGAAACTGTATACCTATTACCATTTTTGTTGATAATCCATTCATCTGATTCCATGACATGGCCAGGAAATTTAGCAGTTGATGGAGCTTTTAGTTTATCTTTAACATCATCTTCTGCTGCATTCATTAATGTTACACGTTCTTCTGTTGTTGGAAGTCTATCGGATACTATTTGTGTAGGCTTTCCTGCAACATAGAATTGTAATGTTCCACACTTATATGTAGATACTGAACCATCTTCATTTATCTCAGTCGAAAAGATGTATTCATCGTATGTAGAAGAAACAACATATTTATCATTTTCTTTTTTTATTTCATCCAATTTTATTTTATCGGTATCCATTCCGATGTTTTTTGAAGCATCAAAAAAAGATGTAATAATTTTCTCGCTGACGTCATATTTATCTGCAATTTTTTGATTTTCGTTTTGTTCTTTTGTTTCTTCAGTAACAGGATTATCATCTTTACTAGGCTGATCAGTATTATTATCTACTTGTCCATAAAAATAGAATGAAAAGCAAAATAGTAATACACAAAGTATAATTCTTAAAGCATTATTGATTTTCATCTTTAAGGTTTTATAGAACAGTGGACTTGCAACAAATGCTGCCAAAATCATTAAAATAGCAGATAATATACTTTTAGTAATCATCATACAACCAAAAACAAATAATAGAATTGTAACAATCCAAGATAAAATTTTTAAAAATGTTTTCATAGTTATCCCTCCCTTCAAATTTTATTGTATCAAAAACGAGAAAAGGAGTTCAATATATAGTTACATTTTTATATTCGATTTATTTATCACCTCGTTTTATAAGTTATTTAGAGAATACCAAATATCAATAGGTATTCCTTTTTCTTTTATAATGCAATCCATATTTTCTACAAACTCAAGCTCCCTATAATCAATATCAGAAAGCAGAAAGCAGCATGCAAAAGTGTTTGCTTCACGTTCAAGCCTGTTTGCATAGAGGCCTTCAAGAAAATAAAAACTTACATTCTCATCGTGATGGAGAATATAATGTCCAAGCTCATGAGCCAGAAGAAACTGTTCATATCGGTAGTCAAGATTTCTTCTGATGAATATCGAAAAATGATTTTCATAATTTTTCATGAGACATGATTGAGTTTTTACATTCTTGAAATCCTTATGGTTGATTTCAATTCCAAGACTTTCAAGAACATCATAAATATTATCTGATCCAGTTTCCTGGATGACTTTTTTAGCAGCTGATAAGATTTTGTTCATTTCAAAGCACTCCTTCTTAAATATTATTTTTTGTGCTTCTTTGCCATTATCCTCAACATATCTGCAACATCTTCAGCCATATTCATTATTTCCTGATCACTCATTTTGTTAAGGTCGTATCCACCAAAATTGGCTACCATCGGCTGTTTGATTATGAATTCGATAGCTTCTTGTGGAGAAGAGAAGGTAGTAGGGATATTATCTGAATGACTGTCAGTAACTTTTTCTCTACACGCTAAATAGTCTATAGAAACATTAAAATAATCAGCAATGTTAACTATCCTATCAAAGTCAGGGACACGTTTATTATTTTCAAATTGCGAAATTGTTGGTTTCGATTCGTTCAACATATACTTCTTATTTAATTCGTTTGCCAACTCTTCTTGTGTTAAGTTTCTTGATTTTCTTAATTCTTTTAATCTTGCACCGAATGAATGAGATTCTGTTTTTCTCATAAGTTATCACCTCTTTAACTATATCTTATATTTTTGTTAAAAAATATTCAACAAAGTTAAAGAATATTAAACAAAGTTATTGATTTTTTAACCGTATTATAGTATTATAAGTTTGTAAGTTAACAAATAGATAACTCGGAGGTGGTTAACATATATAAGATTGATGTAAGGTTAATTAAATCAAAACGTGTACTTTTAGGTTTAACGCAAGAAGATATGGTCGGCGGACCAATAAAATCTAAATCTTCATATTGTTTAAAGGAAAATGGAAAAGTGCAATTCAGTGGTCCTGAACTTATTTATGTAGCTAACAAATTGTGCATGAAAGCAGAGGACTTTTATTTAAAAACATAAGTAAGCTATATGTTAACTTATTTGAAGCACATATTTATCATAACATTTAATTTTATTTCATGTTTTGTAAAAACAGTGTTTAAACACCGAAAAAACGGAGTTAAAACAAAATATTTAAATTTGTTCATTCCTCTAAAGCAGGCAATCTCGAAAACTATAATACAACAGCTAATTATAATAATATGCTATTTCTCATGAATCTCCTGCATGCTTTAAAAATACTTTTAAGTCAGACAAATTTTATTGACGTTCCCCTATGAGGTTGTCTGCTTCGGAGGAGTGAACGGAAAGGAAGGTAAGTATGAAAAACGTATTAATTAACATTAACGGAAATTATGATGCAGTTGAAGAAATAACAAATCAGCTAAACGAATTGTTTAAAGGTACTTTATTTGAAGCTGAACATATCAGTACAGAATTCAATACCGTTGGTGGAGAAAAAATTCAATTGAATGCAATCAATATCTTTGATCATTCATTCAAGTATTATTTCACTTTTGGAACAGCAGAGTATTTTCCATATCAGGGTGGCCACGTCATCGTAAAGGCAAAAAGTAGATATGAGGCGGCTGAAAAGTTCAGAAAGGAATTTCCAGATTATCAAGAAGGATTTTTGAACTGCTCATTCATCTACAGTGAGGAAGAATGGAAAGAAACAAACATGAAGAATTCAGTCTGTCATGAAATCATTATCTAGGAGGTGATACAGATGCAGGTCAATGTTTCAGAAAAGCTTGAAAGAATTCATGTGATTCTTGAAAAAGGTGTTGATTTTGATGAGGGTGATCTTGAAAGAAAGTATCAGACGTCACTTGGCCATCGCAGATTCACGAAAAAGTTTATTGAAGAATTTCCTAAGACTGTTGGCTATGATGAAATCACAAAGATTGGGATGTGTTCTGAAGATCATATCTTCGTCAATGCAACGTTAATTAGATATTTGCAGGAAGGGTAGGTGAATGAAATGCAAAGACCAACAATCAACCAGATACTCGCGGAACGTCTGGAAGAAATGAATAACGCCATAGCCATGCAGGACCCATTAAGATACTTCACAGCCGAGGAAGTGGCAAATTATTTTTTGAACACTGGAAGCAGAAAGCTTGTTGATTACGCTAGAGAATTTGGACTCATAAAGGCAACAAGAATAGGACAGTCATTTTTATACAATCGCAAGGCAATAGAAGATTTCTTAAAGGTTGCTGATGGGTGTGAGATGAGAAATCGTGATGACATGAGAAAAATCGCAGAAAAAATAAAAGGACCATGTGATTGTGCCACATGATCCAGCGAATTGATTAATTAAAAGTGAAAAATTAATCGTCTTAATTATAGACGATTGGAGAGGAGAATTCAAGATGAGAAAAGGAATCTATAAAAGTGATGTGGTTTTTATTCTGATGCTCATTGCTGCCTTGATTACAGTTGTAAGTGGATATTATAACGGAAATCTATCTCTTATGTTTGGAACAATTACATTTTTACTGGCACTGTTGCTTGGGAGATTTGAAGAATGAAACAACAAAATGTAAGAAAAAGAAACATTCAAAGACCTGACCTTATTGTTCCGTACTTTAAGGAACCACTCATGCATAGAGCATTACCATATCTTATTTTTGGTGGAATTATAGCAATCACAATCATAACCATAGTTGTGATCAGCATGAAAGGAGCAAGATAGATGGAAGATAGATTCAAGAAAGGGCAGCTTGTAGCTTACTGTCCAACAGACTCAAGAGGAAAGATTTATAAAGTTGAGATTGGAGTTTTTAGCAAGTATACAAAAGACAAAAGAGGTGCATTCATCTGGTATCACATGGATGGAACATGTGCATGTACACCATTGCAACATTTATATCCAGTAGAAAATGACAACTATATTGTCATTGGGCACACATTCAATAGTTTAGACAAGGAGGGAAATGAAAATGGGAATGAAAACACTTAGTGGTAAAAAAGCGGCAAGAACGCTTGAAAGCATGGAAAAAACAGAATTGATTAATTTCACTTTCTTCATAACTGAAAATGGGTACGCTGCTCAAATTCAGGTTGAAGATGAATTTTCGATGATTCTCAGTCACTTGGAGAACCGCAATGAAATAAAGGAAAAGCTAAGAATAAGCAGTGAGTTCTTTACAAAACAGCTTGAGGACATTGTTGACAAATTTGTCAAGCAAGCAACAGATGAAATGGAAAGAGAAATCGAAAACAGAAAGAAGTCTGTTTCGTAGATTTCATAAAAAAGAGGAGGAACTGTAATGAAACTAATTAACATGAAATTAGAAAATTTCAAGGGAATCAGACATCTTGAAATTTCTTTCAATGGACTCAACAGAGTCTTTAGAGGAACGAATGGTGCTGGTAAATCAACCATTGCTGATGCACAGAGCTGGCTTCTTACTGGAAAAAAGTCTGATGCAAATGAAAATCTAGATCCAAAGACTATTGGACCAGAAGGGTATATACATAATCTTGAACATTCAGTGGAATGCAAATACGAGCTTGATGATAGATCGTTAATTACATTAAAGAAAGTATTCAAAGAAAAATATACGAAGAAAAGAGGATCAACAACATCGGAATTTAGTGGGCATGTCGTTGAATACTACATGGATGATGTGCCTGTCAAACAAAAACAATTCGATGAATACTTGGCCAATATTTTCAAAAGTGCAGAAAACATTCTCATGCTTTCAAACATCAATTATTTTGCAAACATGGACTGGAAAAAGAGAAGAAAGATCTTGCTGGAAATGTGCGGTGATTACAGTGATGACTATATCATTGCTAACAATCCAGAACTTATTGAATTGAAAGGCGTTCTTTTGAAAGATGGAACGAACGATCAATATTACACTGTAGACGAATTCATGAAGATGACAAAGGAAAGAATGAAGAAAACAAATGCTGACATTCAAATGATTCCCGCACGAATAGATGAAGCCAGTCGTGCAATACCTGATGTTTCTTCACTGGATAAGGATTCAATTCAAAACCAAATTGATGGTATTGAGGCTAAAATCAATGAATTAAACATTGAAAAATTATCATTGTCTTCTTCTGATCATGAAAGAATGAAGCAGGAACGCATTCATGAAATTCAGATGGAAATCAAGGATGCACGTATTGCTTTTGCTGATGAACAGTCCAAGAAATCAAGAAAGGCACAGGAAAATATCAATCTTCTTTCTTCAAAGATAAATGATCTTCAGATTAGACTCAGCAGTATAGATTCAAGAAAGAGAAATGCTGAGAATGATATGAACTATATGATCAATCAGCGCAATAAACTTCTTGAGGAATATAAAGAGGTTCAAATGAAAGAATGGGATACCTCCAAAGAGGTGTGTCCAACATGCGGTCGTGAACTTCCTGCAGAGCAGATAGATGAGCTAAAAGCAAAGTTCAATTTAGATAAGCATAATAAATTAACTGAAATCAATAAAAGAGGACAATCTGTTTCTAAGGGAGCCATTGAAGAACAGAAGGCAGCCATTGCTAAATTAGACAAAGAAAAGGAAATTGCTGGATCTGAAATCATTCTATATAAAAAGCAATTGTCTAAACTTGAAGAATCAAAACCTAAGGCTGAATTGTTTGAAAACACTGAAATGTATCATGTTCTCAATCAGAAGCTCCAGGAAGCACAGAACATGATTGTTGATGATTTGAACATTGCAAGAAAACAGGAATTAGAAGATGATATTTCAAATCTTAATGAAGAAAAGAAACTTCGTGAAAAGGAGCTAAGCTTATTTTCAACTGTTGACTATCAAAACAAACGCATTGATGAACTCAAGAAAACACAGAAGATTCTTTCTGAAAATTACGAAAATATGGAATTCGAAATCCATCTATGCGAAGAGTTCATAAAGACAAAGGTCAACATGATTACTGAGAATATCAACCAGTATTTCAATAATGTAAGATTCAAGCTATTTGAAACACAGATCAATGGTGGCCTTAAGGAATGCTGCGATGTCATGGTACCTGCAAAGGGTGGTGCCTATGTTCCATTCAATAACGGGTCAAACAGGGGTGCCAACATGAATGCTGGGATTGAGATGATCTCTGTATTAAGCAGATATATTGGAGCAGAGCTTCCTGTATTTGTAGATAATGCGGAATCAGTTGTGGATTTAAATAGCTATGACAACATGCAGATTATCAAGCTTGTGGTTGATGGAAATTATAAGACTTTAACAATGACAGAATAGGGAGGAACAATTTATGGAAAACAAGAAGAACACAATCGTAAAAAGCAATAGCGAGGTATTTACCAATACAGTCATGAGAGCATTTGCTACAGGTGGGATGGAAATCGATCCTACTCAAAAGCAAAAGGAGCTTGTACAAGGTTATTTTATTGTAATAGATAAAATGCTTGCTGATACAGAGGAAAAAAGAATTCAAAAAAATAAGAATAACAAGGATCATGCATATGATAACAATCTTCCATATACATGGGACAATGTCAACCTAAAGCAACTTGCTTTGGATGTCATGCATTATTCAAAGATGGGCTTGGATATTCAACAAAAGAATATGATTCATGCTATTCCATTCAAGAACAATAGAACTGGCAAATATGACATCAATTTAATGGAAGGATATAACGGTATCAAATTCAAGGCAGAAAAATATGCTCTTGACAAGCCTAAGAATATTGTGCTCGAACTTGTATATTCTTCAGATACATTCAGATTGATCAAAAAGGATTCACTTCACCATGTTGAAGGTTATGAATTCCAGATTAATAATCCTTTTGAGAGAGGAGAGTTCTTAGGTGGATTTGGTTACTATGAATTTGATGATCCATCTAAAAATAAAGTGGTATTCATGACTAAGAAAGATATTGAAAAACGCAAACCTGATAAAGCGGCAGCTGAATTCTGGGGTGGTACTAAAACTGAATATGTAAATGGTCAAAGACAGCAGGTGGAAACAGATGGATGGTATGAGGAAATGTGCCTCAAGACACTGAAAAGATTTGTCTACTCAGAAGCCAATCTTCCTCTCGATCCGATGAAAATTGATGATCATTATCTTTACATAAAAGAACGTGAAATGCAGATGGAAAAGCAAAGCGTTGATCAGGAAATCAAAGATAATGCTAACAAGGAAGTATTTGAAGCTGATTTCACAGAAAAGAAGGAACCAGAAGCAATCGAAGAAGCTTCGTCTTCTCCAACAGTTAATATCAATACTGGAGAGATCATTCAAGGTAAGATGGCCGAGAATTCTCTTAAAGCTGAAGAAAAGGTAATGGGAGGACCAGATTTCTGATGAACATCAAATGCGTTGGTTCGGGTTCTAAAGGCAATGCCTATCTTGTAACTGATGGATTTACCACACTCCTTATCGAGTGTGGACTTCCATTCAGAAAGATACAGGAAGCTTGCAAATTCAAGACATCACAGATTGTTGCATGCTTGATTACACATGAGCATAAGGATCATTGCCTTTGTGTTAAAGAAGTCCTGAAGCGTGGAATTGAAACAATTGCAACATGTGGTACATGGCAGGCTCTTGATATAGATCCATTTCATACACCATATACTTCAATGGTCATTCCATATAAGACAATCAGAAAACGTGGAACATTTGAAATCATGGCGTTCGATACGCAGCATGATGCAGCTCAGCCATGTGGTTATCTAATCTATAGCATCGAAACAGGAGAAAAGCTTCTTTATCTTACCGATTCATATTACTGCAAGTATAGATTTGAAGGTCTAACCGACATCATAATTGAATGCAATTATGATGATCAGACGTTGTTCAATAGCAATGATGTTGCTTCACTGAAAAAGCGTGTCCTTCATTCTCACCTGTCTTTAGATAATTGCATTGAATTCCTGAAATCAAACGATATTAAGGGAGTTGACTGCATTCATCTCATTCATTTGAGTGACAGAAACAGTGATGAAGAAAGAATGAAATCAAAGGTGGCCGAAGCTACTGGCAAAAGGGTGGTGGTGTTCTGATGAAATATAAATTTGTGAAGGAGTATGAACATTTTAATCTTTGGATCAATACAAGAAACGGATGTCATGAGTGCTTCTGGAAAGAGATTGATCCAAACAAGAAGCCTATAAAGAAAGAGAGTGAAAATGATGGATAAAATATACAATAACGTATTAACTGGAAAACTCATTGGCTGTGGAAAACACAAAGGTTTTAAATACTACATAGTAACCTTTGGCACTCATCCATGTGCCTATGTAATGATACATCCAGGAAATGATCTATATGGAGTTGACTATACATATATCAACAGAATTGCCTGTCATGGGGGACTAACTTATTCCGATAACTTTGTCCAGATTAAAGATATGAAATTGGTAGGTGGATGGTTCATTGGATGGGATTATGCTCATGCAGGCGATTTTGTCAACTGTACTCCTTTTTCCGAAGAAATTGGTGGAAAGAAATGGACAATAGATGAAATAAAAATGGAATGCATTAGTGTTATCAATCAGATTATTAGAGGAGATTATGAGATATGGAAGGATTAGAAAGAAGAATATATTCACCTTGGGCTTTTACAGAAAATGAGTTTGAAAAAGGACGTATGAATCATGATATTTATAACGAGCTAAAGTCAAAATATATAATTTTTAGAAGTGATTTTAAAAACAAAATAATTGATGGTGTTGATATTTGTTTCGATGACTATGACATTGTCATTGGAAGAAAGCCTGGATATCATCATTCTGTGTATTATGTATATAAAAACGCACCTAAATTAAGCGTAGCTGAATTAGCGCTGATTTGTGATGGTGGAAATCTATGCTTTGGATATAGCCTTGAAGGTAACCATAACGGCATCATGATAATACGTGTTTCAGAGGATTGATATTTATGTGTTACACAATCAGCAATCACGCAAAGGAAAGATACGCTCAGCGCATCATGAGTCGTGATAACATAACCGACATCAGAAAGTTTGTCAGTGATCATGACACTGATATAGAAAAATGGATCAATGAGATGATTGAGCATGGAGAAAGCATTTATACTGGGTCTCTTCTAAAAAACAACTATGTTGAGGTTTTCATGAATGGCTATTGGGTTATAGTTACAGGTCCAACAAAGAAAATCGTTGTCACTTTATACAAGATTGACTTTGGAGATGATGAATTCAACGAACTATTTGTCAAGAAGATGAGAGAAAAGATTGATCAATCACATAAGGATATCGAAGCTGCAGAAATATCGTCATCAGGACTTGTAAGCAGTTATCAGGATGTCATTGATCATAACAATGAAGACATTTCATACATGAAAAAGCAGATAAGAAATCTTGAAGAAATCAATGAGGCATATGAAACATTGAAGAATAACTCTTTAATAGATTTGTCAGATGAAAAGAGAAACCTGAGAAAGCTGGTTGAACAGCTCATATGCAAGCAGGAGTTTTAGAGGTGGATGTAATGATGAAAAATTATTCATATTTAAGAAAGAAATCAGTTATGGAATTATGTGAAATTTATGATTCCGTAAACAGCAAATGTAATGCTACCGTTGAGGAAATGAATATGCTTAAAATCATCCACTATATTGTTGGTGACAGAAATATTTCATATTACTATGCTGTACATAAATACAAAGAGATAAAAGAAAAGGATTTTGATGAATGGTACTCACAAAATCCAACAAAATTAACAATCGGGGATGTTAAAGCAAACCTATTATAGCAATTATTACAGCTATTATTGAAAATATCAGAGTAAGAATGCTGATTATATAGGTTTTATGATTTAACTTTCTATCTTTAATATCTTGCTCATAATTTGATATGTATTCATAACCTTGAAGAAGTAAACAATATGCCTGTTTTGTTTCACCGTTTATTGTTTTAGATCCTTTGGTTATATATCTATCAAAATATATAAGGTCATTATCGGTTATCGTTTTTCCTAGCGAAGAAGATATTTCATCGGCAGTAACTAGAGTATCAAATGAAGAATTGATATTTTGAATAGCTTTTAAAACTTTATAGGTGTCCATTTTATTCCCTCCTATATTGAAATTATATAACCTTTTCAAAAACAATCAAACAAAAAGAAAGGAGTCAGCGTAATGAACAGATACGATAAGGGCTACATATCACTGTATCGAAAATTTAAGAATTGGCGTTTTTACAAGAATGATAATATCAAATCCGTGTTCATTCACTGTCTTCTTTCAGCTTCCTGGAAAGATGAGGTCATAACTGAATATGATGGAAAACCTATACAACCCATCAAAATAAAGGCCGGAAGCTTTATAACTTCAAGACCAAAAATGGCTAGAGAACTTGGTAAGACTGAAGGTGAAATTCAACAAGCATTAAGAAAGCTTTCGGGTTATAAAAGATGCACCAACAAAAGCACCAGGTCTTACACCAACAATGATGGAGAAGAAATTTCACTACTTTGCACCAACAAATATACTATAGTTACAGTCAATAATTTCAACGATTTTCAAGAGTTTTTAAATAGTGTTGCACCAACAAAAATAAAACATGAAAATAATGATATTGCACCAACAGTTGCACCAGCTCGTGTACCACATATAAATAATATAAATATAAATAAAGATAAAAAAGATATAAAAGATATAAAAGATAGAAGCACTGGCGTGCATTCAAATTTCAATTCTTTAACATTTAAATTATTAAAAAATGGATTCATCAATGATGATGATATTCCTGAAGTCTTTGATGAGATGATAAATGAATTTCTTGAGGAATATTCATTCAATCATGTTGCTGTAGTTCTTAATTATGTTCTTCGCAAGACAAAGAACAAACAGATCAATCATAAATATACATATCTCAAGAAATCTCTTACGGATAATCTAGCCAAGATGCAGAAGATGATTGACCAGGAAAATGCATCTGAAGAAAGTCAGGCACCAATCAAAATGAACAATGAAGAATTAAACGATCTTCTGGATCAGCTAAGGGAGGGAAAACTATAATGGCAAATGTAACTCTAGCAACAAGGAGCTTATTTAATGACCTTAAAAAGAATATAGAAGACTGCCAAAAGGGCATTGTAAAACATGATGAGATGCTTGATGCACAGTTAGAATTTATTCGCAAACTACATTCAAATGACAAAATGTTTACATCAATCATAGCAGATATTATAAACGTTCAGAGAAAGCACATGAGAGAAATTAAGTTATTGAAAGGTTTTCTTCTCTTAAATTTCATAATTCTAGCAGCTGTCTTTGGAGTCCTGATGCTTATTATGTTGGAGGTGTTATAGATGAGTGGATACTTCAACTATCGCGGCCAGAGACGCTATAGCAAGTACAGAAATGAAAAAGTCTATCTGGATGGCGTCAAGTTCGACAGCAACCGCGAATGCCAGCGCTACATTGAACTCAAAACAATGTTAAATGCCGGCCTCATAAAGGACCTGGAACTGCAGAAGAGGTTTGTCCTTCAGGATGGATATGTAATGCAGGGAAAGAAAATCAGACCAATTACATATGTTGCTGATTTTGTGTACTTTGATATCGAAAAGAATAAGACAGTTGTCGAGGATGTCAAAGGAATGCGTACAGATGTTTATAAAATGAAAAAGAAGATGTTCGAGTATAGATATCAGATACCAATCACTGAAATATAAAAACTAATAAAAAACAGAAATGGAGGAACTTAAATATGAAAGGATTAAAGGAAGCAGTCAAGATTACCGTCAGAAAAGCGAACAGAGAGCTTTACAATTTCTGTGATCTCGCGTTCAAGATTATGAAAGATGATCATACAGCCAAGATCATCAACATCAACAAGCAGCTTTATGTCGTTGGATATAATCATGCTATGAAGTTGTACATCAATCGTGAAAGCAAGTTCATGGATGAAGTGCTGTTCGAAAGTGCAGGATACTACCATCTTTCGAAGAATGCAGACAACACATATGAATTAACTCTGGACAAGGTCATTGTGTACGAGGCCATGCTAGGAAAGTATTCTAAATTCAATGAAGAACTTATCATCGAGAAGATTGATCATGTCATTCAGAATATGTCCAGTCCACAGACATGTCAGTTTACAAAGGTTAGCGATTTGAAGGTAGCAACCATTGCGACAATCTTAGGACTTTGGGTAAAGGACAATGATGTCAAGTATCTCAATGTTCTTTCACCAGTGGAGGGATTCAAGTATGAAAACATGCTTATCCTTGAACACAGTATTGAAACAGGACCTGCAGAGGTTACACATACATACTTTATCATGAACTTTGACAATACGCCTGTCGTTCCAGAAGTGAACTATGAGGAACAGATGCAGCTTGCTCTTGATGATCATCCGGAAGAAAATCTTCAAAGCGAAGAATACATCAAGGAAGTTGAAGGTGAAAGCGTTCAGTATGAATCCGATGAAAATGTAGACTATCCGGAAATGAATGATGACCAGGAGGAAACATTCGATGATCAACACAATATCGATGATGCTGAAGACATTGCCGACATGATGAATCAGCTTGAATATGATAGTAATACGGATTCCATTTCATTCGATGATGGACCTATGGATGATGACATTGCTCAGCCATCAATATTCAACGACAGTCTTGATCCATTCATGGATGGGCCAACGTTTTAAGAATTGTTAATTTTTTGGATGAAAGGATGGTAGAATTGATGAAAAACAATCTAGAGGCACTGAATAATCACTTGTTTGAAGAGATGGAAAGATTAAATGATGATGATCTTACAGCTGAGCAGCTGCAGCAGGAAATCGAAAGATCCAAGGCAATGGCCAATATTGCAACCAAAATCATTGATAACGCCAATCTGGGGCTGGCAGCTGAAAAATTAAAGGTTGAATATGGAAGAAGAGATATCGTTCTTCCTGTCATGCTGGAGCATAAGGAATGATGCGATATACGCAGGAGATGTGTCAGTATATAAGAGAGATTGCCGGGGGCAGATTGTGCAAGGAAATTGCTGATATGTTCAATGAAAGATTTGGGACAAATGTTACTGCATCTCAAATCAAGAACTTCAAGTCAAATCATGGAATCATATCTGATAGATCAAACATCGACTATAAAAAGAAGGTCTACTACAATAGAATTCTTACCGATGAGCAGATTGCCTATCTGAAGTCCATTTATAAAGGCATAAGCAATAGGGAGTGCACCAGGATGATGAATGAAAAATTCAATCTCAACCTAAGCTGCGATCAGATAAAGGCTCAAAAGGCTAGATTGAAACTTAATTCAGGACTTAGTGGAAGATTCGAGAAAGGATACAAGTCTGATTATCGTTTCAAAAAAGGTGAAAGAAACTCTATAGATACAGAATTCAAAAAAGGGAACAAGCCTCATAATTGGTGTCCTGTTGGAACTGAAAGAGTAAAGGCGGATGGCTATGTTTATGTAAAAGTAAAAGATGAACGCGGAACGAAAAATGGCCATAAGATTAATTGGAAGCAAAAACATATAATCCTATGGGAAGAAGCGTATGGACCTGTTCCAGAAGGATCGTGTTTGATATTCCTGGATAACAATAAGCTGAATGTTAGTCTTGATAATCTTGCCTGTGTCACACTCGCTGAAAGATTGATAATGTGTAAAAAGCATCTAATATATGATGATCCTGATCTAACAAAAGCTGGAATAAGCATAGCAAAACTACTTTCAGCGACCTATAAGAAGCAAAAGGATTAAGGAATTAAGGTTAATGAACGCTAACAACCTCTCACTAACCTTTCTTCTACCTCGCATTATAATGAAAGGAATGGGGAAGATAAATGGGAATTTGGATTAGAAGTCAAGACAAAGATGATTTATTTTATGCTAAAACAGTAGAAATTTGCAAACGCAAAAATGATTATGCTGTTTTATTGAATGGCATTGAAAAAGGAAGATACTCAAGCAAAGAAAAAGTAATAAAAGTGATTGATATGATTAACGAGAAAATAGAAATGAACGAAGCAATTAAAATTATAGGAAATATTGGTTTGAATTATTTGGAATCAAATGGCATTCATTATAACTTTGTTTTCCAAATGCCACAAGATGATGAGGTAAAAGTATGAATGAAATCATTGAAAGATTAAGACGTTTAAGTAAAAGTTTAAAAGAAATGAAATGCATTGATCATATTGAACAATTAGATAAAGATATTGATGAAATAGAAAAGATATTTGATAAAACAACACCAAAGAGAGCTATTATTATTTCAAATGATAAAAATATATTGATATTTGATTGTCCAAAATGCGGCAAACGAACGCATACAAATTTTCAAAGAAATTATTGTGGCGAATGCGGACAGAAATTAGATTGGAGCGATGAAGAATGAAAGCCGAAGAAATGTTTGAATCGTTAGGCTTTAGAAAAAATAAGTCAGCATGTTATAACAATGGACATATTTTATATGAAAAATCTGTTATGAATGGAACGGATATATTTACTGTTGAATTCAAAGATGGTTATGTTGTTTATACAGATTTATGCATGAGATGTATCAAGATGAGTGTAGAACTTTTAAAAGCAATAAATAAACAATGTGAAGAATTGGGGTGGATTGAATGAAGATGTTGACTAAAGAAGAATATGAAAAGGCATTAAGTAAATTATGGGATAACACTTTTGGAACTGATTGCATAACAGGCGAAGATTTAGACAAATATGTAGATATAATTGATGGTTTGATTCAATACGTATTTAATCCACAACCATACAAATTTGAATACCTTCATAAAGGTATGTGGGTGTGGGACGATAAATCAAAATGTTGTTTTAAGTGTAATCCTGCAATAAGCACAGATATGGCTCAATGTGTAACTTATAATGCTTTTTGGTATAACTGTGGAGAAGATGAAGATGAATTCTTTGAAGAATATGATGAATTTGAAGAAGGGCGTTTCTTCCCATTAACAAAAGCTATGGAGCATCAAGAATGACAGAATTATATACAACATTTTATTCTTTGATAATTATTATATGTATTGTATGGTTCATTGTTGCAATAGTTTTATTATTTGCAGGTTGATTAATCCTATATGAATTACTGATTGAACCAATATATGAGATAATTCGTGAATATTTAGATAATAAAAGGAAGTGAAAGAATGACGAAAGAACAGTTTGAATTTTATAGGAAAATAGAAAATGAAATTGAAGATATTAGAAAATTCTTATTTTGGTGTGGAAAAAGGTATCATGGAAAATGTGTATCAAAATTCGGATTTAATTTTCTAACAAAAGGTAAAGAACTGTTTATTCATAGAAATAGCAGTTTAAGCACATCAGAGGAAAACACTTTTAATATTCCAATAAAATTACAAGAAAGAATTATAGAAGTGGTTGAAAATTATCTAGATGAAAAAGAAGAAGAATTAAGAAAAATATAAGGAAGTGAAAGATCATGAAGTACAGAAAGAAACCAGTAGAAGTTGAAGCTATCCAATGGAATGGTATTAATTTAACGGAAATAAAAGAATTTGTAGGAAATGATTTGGACTGTATAATTTTAGATGATGCATGGAAAGTTGGTCATGGTATTCCTCATGTTATTATGCATATTCATACTCTTGAAGGTGATATGAAAGTAAGCAGAAATGATTACATTATTAAAGGTGTAAATGGGGAATTTTACCCGTGTAAACCAGACATATTTGAAAAGACTTATGAGATATCTTCGGACACTGTAAATTATAGTAATATTTATGAAAAAGCAATTAATACATATGGTGAAAACGCTCAATTGGACATGGTTATTGAAGAAATGTCAGAGCTTATAAAAGAAATCTGTAAAAAGAAACGTGGCAAAGACAATCATGATGCTATCGTTGAAGAAATAGTGGATGTAGAAATTATGTTGGAGCAGTTGAAGATTATATGTGATATTGATAATGTTGATTTAGATAATGCTAAAAAATATAAGATTAATCGCCTTATGGCAAGATTGGAAGTGCATGATAAAAATGAATAAGCAAGAATTGATGAAACAACTCATTGATCTGTATCAACAGAGAGAATTTGTAAAACTTCCATGTACCCAAATTATCATTGATCAGTACATAAAGAAACTTGAGCTAAAATTAAAAGCATTGCTGTAAAAATAAAAAAATCGAGAGATTACTCTCGATTTAACTTAGAAGCATTTACTGCATGGCTCAAATCCTCTTGATTTAGCTTCACTTAAACTTATCTGTCTGGCTTTATTAGGATCCATTCTTCCGCAGTTTGGTTTGTTGTGATATTTAGAACCAGTAGCAGAAATCCAAACCTGTCCTCCAACTGGAGTGCTTTCTACACTGCTGTTAGAAGAACTGTTGCTTTTTGATTTATTTGAATTACTGCTTTTGTTTGATGATGAGCTTGATTTTGAAGTATTGCTTGACTTCTTGCTTGAACTTGATGATTTTGAAGAGTTTTTCTTATTGCTTGTTGAACTGGATTTAGATGAACTCTTGTTGTAAAACTCAGTCTTTACGACCTTTCCATTTAATGTGTATGTATAAGCATAGTGACTTGGTGTCATTGTACTTGTGTTTGGATATGTAATAATTGCAGTGAAGTCTGTGCATCCACCAGCGTTTCTGATTGATTCTTCCATGTCTGCTTGCTTTCCAGTACGATTTAAGGTGCTGTTCTGTGGCGTTATGTTATATGCGTTTGAGACACCACCTAATGAATCGGCAATGACATGGCCTTCATCAAGATCAGATGCTTCAACCCCAGGAACTTTTGCTTCATCTCCACAATACCTTCCTGAAGAGTTGACATCTTCAGTATTATCGTTCTGTGGTACTATCTTTTTTGCAACAACCTTAACAAGCTGTCCGTGTTCATTTGTGAAAGCCCAGTATTCTCTATCACCGTAGCCGATGTCAACGGCCACGTTTGCCTGTCTGCCTCCAGAAAGGCTGCAGTAATTCACGTCAACGATTTTATAACCATCAAACATATCATCGTTTGAAGTCGTACTATTTGATGTTGATTTATCAGATGATGTTGCATTGTCTGCAGAAGAGTTCTTTGTAGATTCTGTTTTCTCCTTAGCATCCTCTGTATTGTTGCTTGTTTTATCTTCCTTATCAACAGAAACATTTTCAGTCTGAGGATCATCTGCTGTTGTGATTTCAGTGGCTTCAGGAGTCCATGGACTTACACCAACAAAAACTAGAGAAGCTACAACAATTGCTGATAATATCCCATACAGTTTCTTTCTTGAAAGAGCTAAAATATCTTTCTTTTTAGCGTATACAAGAACCGCAACAGGGACAAACAGGCATCCAATCATAAGGATTGGCTGATTCAATCCCATAGAAATGCTTGTGACAATCAATAATAATAGAAAAATTGTTATGATTGCCCTTAAAATAACCTTTAATTTTCTCATGAATATTCCTCCCATACTTTCACATGATAGCATGGATAGAATGAAAATAAAAGAAATATCAAAAATTGACAAAGGAGTTGAATTCATATATGAATCATTTTGTTTTATATGCTTTTGCTGCATTAGGCATTATCGAAACGGCAATCTTGGTCGTTGGTGGAATCATCATAGTCGCTTCTATAAAGAATGCCAAAGA
The DNA here is from genome assembly GCF_018223625.1 of Clostridium sp. C1. Taxonomy (NCBI): domain Bacteria; kingdom Bacillati; phylum Bacillota; class Clostridia; order Eubacteriales; family Clostridiaceae; genus Clostridium; species Clostridium sp. C1. The sequence goes on from NZ_CP073631.1 coordinate 704,684, forward strand.
AGAATAAAATCATCTGTTTCATATCTAATTAAAATATAGAATCCAGGAGGTAGTGGAATGTCAAAGTGGTATAGTGATGAAGAAAAACAAATCATTGAAAAGGTAAAGGAATATCTTAAATGCATTAGAACTCTAAAACAGGAGAGGCTGTCACTGAAGTACGAATATGATGATATTCCATTGCCTCAGTCACCGAATATTGGTGATGAAATGTTTGGAGGTTCTATCAGATCAAAAGATCATCAGTTGAATTCGAGAATAATGCGACGAGAGCTGCTGCTAAAACGTATAGAAATGTTTGATGAAGTGATTGATAGATTTACATATACGCTCTATCTTCTGAAAGGTGGGCAGAGAACCATCATCAACTGTTTTGTTGATTCGAGGGGATATGGTGAGATGATTCAAAAGCTGGAAGAAATGTATTTTATAAACGAACGAGCATATTCGAGAAATATTAATAACATATGTTTGGAACTATCAAAGTATATCGATTATGAAAATCCACCTAGAATTGAAGATTTGAATAGGAAATTTAATGAAATGATATGGGAGAAAAAATAATACAATTAAACAGAATCTTTTTTACATATATAGAATTTATGAATAGGTTTTCTTTCATTCGTAAGAAAAATGACTCATTTTGTCCGTACTTTGTCCGTAGATTGTCCGTAAAATGTCCGTAGTTTGTCTGTAGATTGTCAGTGCTAAAGTATGCTATTATGCTATTGTAGAAAAAATTCTACAGGACAGTTCCTCTCATCTGTTCCTAAGAGATCATCATAATATCGATGATCTTTTTATTTTATAAGACGACATCACTTTGAGCAGTAAATAAATTACATGCAACAATTAAAAATATGTCATTTTTCCAACTTAAAAACAAAATTAATATTTATTTCGCATGTGGTGTCGTTTTATAATATAAGAAGCATTGGAGGAATGACTATGGATAATTTGAAAAGAAATTACGGAATAGCAGATAGAATAGAGGAAATATATAAATGTCTTGATTCAAAATTATGGCAAAGTGCTCTAGCTTTATCTTTAACGATTCCTGATATATGTGGACAGATTGAATTTAAAGAAATGAAAACAAAAGATGGGAGAAGGTTAGTTGGTAAACAATATAAAGCATGGTTTGAAAAATATGTATTAGATTATTTTTGTGTTCATAACGAATCGATTAACCCTAAATATTATTTTACAGAAGAAATGTGTTGGGAATTGAGAAATTCTTTTCTGCATTCTGGAATGGATGATATTTCCAAGGTGGAATATAGATTTACTTTAAGAATTAATTCATGTGATAGCTATAGTATAAAAGATGATAATGCTATAACTCATGTGGATGTTGATATTGAAAAATTATGTATGTCTATATGTGAAGGAGCAAGATGCTTTTGTGAACAATGGGAAGATAAACATGAATTGCTTGATAAAAGTTGTTCATGGGAGGATGTTAAAGAGTATACAAAGATGTTGCAATCATTTTATGATGAAAACAAATGATCAGGAGGTGGTGATATGACTTGAAAGACAAACAGGAGATGGCGTATGAAGATTACATAAATGGGATGAAGTATAAAGATATCGCCAAGAAGTATGATGTTTCTATAAGTGCTGTTAAGTCATGGAAATCACGATACTGGAAAGATAAAAAGTTGCAACCAAAAAAGCAAAGGTTGCAACCAAAAAAAGTTGCAAAGAAACAGGCTGAAAAGATAGCCGAAAACATGGTTTATGAAAATGGAGAGCTGGATGAAGAACGCCAGCTCTTTTGCATTTACTATCTGAAATATTTCAACCAGGTAAAAGCTCTGCTTAAGATTCGACCGGATTATAAATATGAATCAGCATGCGTCATAGCCAACAGACTTATGAAGGAAGAAGCAGTTCAAAAGGAAATCAGGAGGCTTAAAAAGGAAATGTTCACGGAAGCACTTCTTGATCCGCACGACATTGTTCAAAAATACATAGATATTGCATTCTATGATGCTACTGATTACGCAACTTTTGATGGAAACAAAGTAAGGCTTAAAGATAGTTCTAAAGTTGATGGAACAATCATCCAGGAAGTGAAACAGGGTCGTGATGGTATTTCAATAAAGTTTGCTGACAGGATGAAAGCATTGGATTGGTTAACCAAGCACCTGGATATGGCCAATGACGAACAGAGAGCCAAGATTGAACTGATTAAAGCACAAACTGAGAAGCTCAATCGTGATTCATCAGGTGATGATCCAGAAGATGATGGAGTGATTATTATCAATGACATCTAATGGTAGTAAAAAAACAGTAAGATTATCTGACATTATCATTCCCAAGTATCAGCCACTTGTAAATGATAAGGAGCACATGCACAAAATCATTGATTCAGGACGTGCAGGTACAAAATCTTCTTTCATTGCCATTCTTGCCGTATGGATGATTGTTTCAACGCCACAGACAGCTGTTATCTTCATGCGTAAGCATCACAACAAGTTGAGAAAAACAGTCTATAAGGAAGTCATTCGTGCAATCAAGCGTCTTGGATTGAGCAAGAAAATGTTCATCATCAAGAAAAGCCCGATGGAAATTACTTACAAAAAGAATGGCAACACAATCTACTTTACTGGTTCCGATTCTATTGATGACACCAAAGGTATGATTGATGAAGAAAGAGTCATTCGTATGGTTTGCTTGGATGAGCTTACAGAATTCTTCGACAGTGGTGAGGGAGAAGATGAATTATCTAATATAGAAGCTACATTCGTTCGTGGTAATGATGAGCATTTTGACATGTATTATCTTTTCAATCCGCCAAAAAATGCCAATGCACCTATCATGAGATGGGTCAAGAGAATGGAAAAGCGTGAAGACTGCATTCACATTCACAGCGATTATAGAGATGTTCCGATTGAATGGCTTGGTAAAAAGCTGATTGCAGCTGCTGAAGCAATGAAGAAAGCTAATCAGACACTTTACGAGTGGATTTGGTTGGGATTGTGTTCTGGATCAGCTGAAACAGTATATTACATGTTTAAAAAAGAGATGATCATCAATTCAAAGAGTTTTGAAGATCTCATTCATGTTGGAATTTCTATTGACTATGGTCAGCTGAATGCAACAACATACCAGGCATTCGGATTAAATCAATCAACAATGAAAATTGAAGGCATGGATGAATACTATCACAGTGGTCGTGAAAGTGGAACACAGAAGCCACCAAGTGAATATGCCAAAGATTTTGTATCATTCTATAAATATATTGAAGATCTCATGAATGGTGGAAAGACTGGTGGCCAGAGAAAGAAGATAGAGGCAGTATTCATAGATCCATCAGCAAGAGGACTTGCTGAAGAAATAAAAAGAATACTTCCTGAAGCAAGAATTGTTCCAGCAGACAATAGAGTTGCTTTGGGAATCGAGAGAACACAAAAGATGTTTTCTTTTTTTAAGCTCTTTTTAAACAGGACTCAGGAGCATCTTATTGATGAGATGGACCTGTACAAATATAACAAGGATTTGCTGGATAAAGGCAAGGAAGAAGTCATCAAGCAGAATGACCACTGCTGTGATGCACTTAGATATTACATCATGGGTATGTGGAAATATCTTAAGATGCTGCTTCCATACACGGAAAGGGGTGATAAATAGGTGAATATAAAAGACAGTACTAAAAAAGACTATCTAAAGGAAAGAACAGGAATCCAAATGGCTGTTTCATCAAAAATGATGGAAGCCCTGAGAAAATGGAAAAAAGCTTATATAAATGAATCAGAATGGGTCAGTGAGAAAATTCCAAGTCTTGAGCTTCCGTCCTCTATCGCAAGCGAAGTTGCTCGTCTTGTGACAGTGGAAAGCGAAGTCAATCTATCTGGATCAGCAAAAGCTGACTATATTAGTTCTTGCTTGGAACAGTATACAAGCAATAAAAAGAACATTATCGAAACAGCCTGCTCAATTGGTGGGATGTATTTCAAGCCATTCTTTGATGGAGATGAAGTTCTTATTGATTTTGTTTACCAGGATGAAGCTATTCCTTTCAGATTTGATGGAAAAGGAAATGTAACAGGAGTCATATTTCCAACGTTTCTATTCAAGAACAATAAGCGCTATACAAAACTTGAAATTCATGACTTCCAAAAAGATAAATATATTATTGAAAATCGTGCATTTGTATCCAAGGAAAAGGATATTACAGATCTGTTTGTTGGTGACCCAGGACATGAAATATCTTTGACGGATGTTGAAGAATGGCAGAATATAGAGCCTAAGATACAGGTTAATGGTACAGAACATCCGTTTTATTCTTACTTCAGGGTCCCTCTGGCAAACAACACTGATAGAAAATCACCTCTTGGTGTATCTGTTTATGCAAGGGCATTGAAAGATATCAAAAAGGCCGACATTCAAATGTCACGACTCGACTGGGAATTCGAGAGCAAGGAAACTGCTATTGAACTGGATGAAAGCTATCTGCAGCAAGATATTTACGGACAGACATTTCTTCCAAAAGGAAAGGAGAGAATGTTCAGAACATATCAATCACAAGATGGTTTTGATAAAGAAAAGTTATTTGAACATTTCAGTCCCGAAATTCGTGATCAGTCATTTATCAATGGTTTGAATAAATATCTTCAGCAGATAGAATTCAAGTGCGGGTTAGCATATGGAACTCTTAGTGATCCACAACAGGTTGATAAGACTGCAGAGGAAATCAAAACATCTAAACAGCGTTCATATCAACTGATCAGTGATATACAGGGTTCATTGGAGAATGCGCTTAGGGGATTGATCAATTCTATAGATGATCTTTGCATTGCTAATGGACTCTTTGATGGTGGTGAAATCAACGTTGCATTTACATGGGATGATTCAATTATCATCGATGCCGCTAAGGAAAAGCAACAGGATATCCAGGATATCAATACTGGTGTATTGAACAAGTACGAATATCGCATGAAATGGTATGGTGAAGATGAAGAAACAGCAAAGGCAAAGATTGCAGAAATGAATTCATCTCGACCTGGAATAACATCTGCCTTCATGAGGGATGATGTCGGTGAAGAATAATGCTTGATCCAGATTATTTGAAGGACTGTACTCATGATCTAGAAAATTACTGGTACAATCTTGAAACGCAGATACTTTGCGATATTGCTGAAAGAATCAAGCTCAATGAAAATAAGTTGACTTCTACTGCCAATCATGAAATAGCCATTGCTCAAAACATGGGGGTCACAATTGATAGACTTAATACATATCTTTCTGAAGCATTGGATATCACAACCGAAGAGGCTTCAAGATTGATTGAAGATTCTTCATATATGTCCGTTGAAAATGATAATAAGCTGTTTGAAGAAGCCTATGAAAAGGGATTAATTGATCATTTCAGTTATGACAAAGAAAGCTTTAAAGGCATTATTAATGAAGGAATAGCTTTAACTGTTAATGATATAACCAATCTATGCAATACGACTGCCCAGACTGCTCAGGAAAAGCTATACGAATCACTCAATTCTGCCTACATGATGGCGCAGAGCGGAGCATTTGGGAGTGATGTGATTGTTGATAGGGTTGTATCGAAACTCTCGCGAGAGGGTCTGGAATGGGTTGATTATGACACAGGAGTTCATAGAAGATTAGATACTGTTGTAAGAATGGCAGTAAGAACTTCAATTAATCAGACTGCTGCAAAATGTCAGGAAAAGAACCTGGATGATTTGGAATGCAATCTTGTAGAAACAAGCGCTCACGCTGGTGCCAGACCAAGTCATGCCGAATGGCAAGGTCAGATATTCTATCGAAACAAGCCATATAAGGATTATTCAAACTTCTATGATGCAACTGGGTATGGAACAGCTGGAGGATTATGTGGAGTAAACTGTAGACATAGCTTCTATCCCTATATCGAGGGAATAAGTACACCGTCGTTTGAAAAAGTTGATTCCAGAGAAAACAACGAGCTTTATGAAAAGCAGCAGGAACAGCGATACAATGAACGTCATATCCGTGAATGGAAAAGACGTCAGAAAGTCGGTGAAGCTGCTGGAGTTGATGTCACAAAGGAAAAAGCAAAGGTTCGAGAGTGGACCAAGAGGAATCAGGAACTTATCGCATCAGATTCAAGACTTAAGAGAAATTATGGCAGAGAACGTATCAACGTCAATTCAAAATCAAGAACATTCAATCAAGAGTCTTTCAAATCAAATAAAGTATTCTTTCAGGATATAATTCCTGATACTTTTAAATTTTCAGAGAAAAAAGAAGAAAATATGATAAATACTTATATTGCTATTGATAAAGCATATCTGAGCGATAAAAAAGAACATCTTTCATTAAATGATGCACAAACCGGAAAACAATTGTTCAATTTATTTTCATCAGGAAGCGAAAACTATGTACAACCTTCAAAAAAAGCTATGCAGTATATTGAAAGTGCTCTAAAAAATAGCATAACAACAGTACATAATCATCCCAAAGGTGGAACATTCTCTGTAGGTGATATCATTACTCAACTAACTACAGATTCATTCAAGGAATCAATAGTTATTACAAAAGATGCAGAAGTATTCTTTTTTTCACAAGGTAAAGGTGATAGAATACCATTAAGTAATGAAAGACAGGAAAAAGTGTTTGCAAGATATGTAAATTTAGTACGTTTATCAATAAAAAATGATAATCCTGAATTACCTACTAAAGAAATTAGACATATGGCATGGATTGAAATATGCAAGAAAAGAGGATGGGAATATGGCTATAAAAAATTTTGATGATTATATTAAAATGAAAAGAAAACATCCATATGCATTTATAGAGTATGATGGTGATGATTCATATGAGAATGATGATGAAGACATTGATATACCTTCAAACAAGGAAAGCCTATTTGAAAAGTATAAAAAAGAGTTAGATGCTAAAAGTAATAAAGAATAAACTATGGAAGTGAAATGATATCCAGCGAGTAGAAATACTCGCTTTTATTATGCCAAAAAACAGGAGGTGAGACTATTGTCTGAAGGGTTGAAACCACATTATCATCAATATTACCTTTATGATATCAAACGATATTTTGATAGATATAAGAATTGCATGATAAAGCATGTGACTTTTAGATGCATGATCTGTGGCAAAGAATATCATGAAAGATATGAGTATAAGCCACCTCCAAGAAAAGAAAAAAATAAAGATAAAGTCCTATGCAAAAATAGAAGAAAACATAGCAACCGAAATTAAGGTTGCTTTTTATTTTGTCCAATCGCAGTTACGACATGAAACTGTCCTGAAGAACATGGTGAGACACACCTAAAACAGGAATATAGTGAGCTACACTCAAAACTTGAAATATTATCGTGTGACACACGTAAAACAGGAGGAATTTATTTATGACACAAGACTTTTTGAAATACCCATTGAATATTCAGTTGTTTGCAAATCCTAGCAATGATGGCGGAGACGGAGGGGATGGAACTAATCCAACTGTTGTTGATACAAATCCATCTCAATTGAATTTTGACTATGACAAATTAGCCGAAGCAATTGCAAAGAGAAATGCTTCTCATGAAACAGCTGTTCTAAAAGGTATGCTGAAGGAACAGGGGCTAACTAAAGAAGAGGTCGATGAAGCCGTTAAGCAATATAAGCAAAATCAGGCAAACAAAGCAAAAGAAGAGCAAAAGAGAATTGATGATATTCTTGCAGAAAACCAACGCTATAAGGAAGCTGAGATTGCTAAGCAAGTTAATGATGAAGCTTCAAAGATTGCCAAAGAACTTGGTGTGCGTGATGATCGAGTTGAAACGCTTATTGCATTATGTGACAGAAGCAAATTCACTGATGACAAAGGAGCTATTATCAAAGAAGAAATGAAAAAGGAACTTGAAGCAAAATTGAATACCGTTCCTGAATTTAAGAACAAAAAGCAGGTAACTATTCAATCAGTCAAAGGTAGTAGTCAAGTATCGCATGAAATGACTGATGAAGAAGCATATCTTCAAAGAAAATATGGTAAAAATAAATATTTCAATAAAAACTAGGAGGTAATTATGAATTACGGAAATACTAATGTTGATGAAAGATATAGTTCAATCGTTGAACCAAACTTATATTTTGATAACATCTTTGAACCAGGAATCACTTATAACGATACATATCAAGGTGATGCTAATTCTGGATTAGTAAAAATCTATAAAGAAGAATCAGATGGTGCGGTTGGTGCTGGTACACCAGCTGGTGATTTTACTGATGAGGATACTAAAAACTCTTTATTAGATTTACGCTTGAACAATGCATTCAGAAAATCTAAAAAAATCTATAAAGTAACAGCCAATGCAGTTTCATATCAGCTAGGTGATCAAACGCTATCTACTGCTATCAAGGACTGTCAACAGGGAGAAATGGCAGCTGGATTAGCCTGTTTAACACATGAAGGAACTGATTTAGGAGATACAACTTCAATCACTTCTAAAAACGTGAAATCAATGATCTTGAAAGCGCGTGTGAAAGCAAGAAAAGGAAAAGCTTCACCAAACGTAGTATTAGCAAGCGTTGATGTATTTTCTGCAATGCTCGAAGCTGCAGGTGATCAATTCACTCCAGTGTACAATGATGAAACTGTTAGAACTGGGCAGGTTGGTTACTGGTTAGGTATGTTATGGAAAGAAGCTAACGCAATGGAAACAACTGAAGCTACTTATTATGATCACGCAGGTACTAAGCAAACTGAAGATCTAACAAAAGTAGATTTCATTATGTACGACTGGAAAGCGTTCCATAAAGTTGACAACTTGGAAGAAATTCGTGTAATTGATTCAGAAAGATTTGTTGGATCATTAGCACAGGTTGAATTCAATGATGGGTTCCGTGTATCAAATGCCGCTCGTGTTATTGTAAAAAAAAACAGCTAACTGAGGGTGAAATGAAAGACAATGCAGGAATTGCTTCTAATCTATCAGCTGTTGATGCAGAAACTGACTGCTACGGGAAGCAAGCATCAGAACTAGGTACTGTTACATTTGATGGTAAAATCCTTTCAGGAACTTTAAACAAGGTTACTGGATATACAGGATTTAACTCATCTGTCGTAGAAGAACAGTCTGGATACTATTTGCCATTCCTTTATGATGGAACAGACAACTTGAAAATGTATGTCAAGACTGCTGAAAAGCAGGCAACAGTAGATAAGGCTCCAACAGTCAATGTTGCATTCCTAGGGGCTGATAAAGCCACTGCAGAAAAAGCTATCCTTCATCTTGTGAAGGAAGATGGTGCCATGACTGAAGTGTACATGACTGGAATCACATTCAATGAAGGTGAGTAGCCATGATTAAATATGATCAATATACAGAAACTTTTGATGATGACATTGATAAAGGGGAGTTTGACTCCCTTTTATTGAATGCCACGACTTTTCTGCAAAGCTATTGTGAAGAATTCATATTTCAATTCAAGCTGAAGGATAATTTCGAGGACTATGGATTGAATATCGATGATGCAATCATGCAGCAGATTCATTTTTCGTTCGAGAACGGTGGCGATGCTATCTATTCAGGACAATCAGACATGGATGTTACACAGGTTTCAACTTCTGGGTTTTCCTTTTCCTATGGATCAGGAGGCAATGAGAAGATTACATTCTTTAACGGAATACCAGTTTCACCTATGGCCAAGATGTTGATCAACAAAGAGCTTAGAAAGAAAGGATATCTAAATAGGTGGGTATATGCCTAGAAGTCCAAGATTTTTAAGACCACATTCTGTAATCGTTAGACATAAGCTTGGTGAAAACGATAATTTTGAACCTGTTTATGAAGAAACGACATTGAAATATGTCAAATTTGAAAATGACAAGTCCTTGAATCAGTCTGATCAAGGAAAAGAAGATACCGCTACTTCATTATTGGTTATTGATTGCAATGATCTATATGCTAAGAAAAATGGCCTAAAATGCAGATATATCAATTCAAATAAATACGTTCCTGAAGATGGAAAGTTTTCTATCTTTGTTGGTGATACGATTGTATTTGACGGAATTGAATATGTCGTGACATCTGTTAAGGAAATAAAGCCTTTTGGAAATAGACCAGAGTTTATTGAGGTTAACTGCAATGGCTAAGGACAATAATGTAAAAATTGATATTGACTTTTCTGCCGGTGCTGTAACAAAAAGATACAGAAACAAAGGCAACCTGGCTTTGACAACTTTGAAAAATGAAATCATCAAGGATACAGATCCATATGTTCCAATGCGTGATGGTGGCTTGAAAAAATCTGTATTAAGCAGTACAGGAACGAAAAAGATGCAGATTGTATATCGAAAAGTATATGCAAAATTTCTATATTACGGAAAGGTCATGGTAGGTATTACAACACGTCGTTCCTGGGCCAAAAAAGGCGAAACAAAGGAAACAATCAATCGAAATCTGACATATTCATATGGTGGCCCAGAGTGGTTTGAAAAATCGAAGAAAAAGAATCTGAATAAATGGATAGATATTGCAAAAAAACTGTTCAAGTAGGTGAAAGAAATGGGCGAAAAGAAATTTGTTGATTCAGCTGAACTCACTCAGCTGGGAATTGACCTTTACAATTATGTGAGAAAGCTAGATGTTGGTACAAAAGCAAAGTGGCATAACGAATATCTGGAAGCAAATGAAATTCCATGCATTGCTTTTAAGAAGGAATCAGCAACTGTTGAAAAATTGAACGCAAACATTAAGGGAGGATATGAAGCGGAAATACCTTTTGTTGTTTACTATCGTGACGAGGTAAAGGATACGAAGGCGACGCTTAACATTGTTCAGCCATTGAATATGCTTGCGGATTTGTTTAATGAGGAAACCGACAATGGTTTTCCTAATCTAAAAATAACAAATGAAAAGATAGAGCCAGTATCATTGGAGATGACAGCCACTCCAAGTGATGCAACTGGTGTTGAAAATAATAGAGCTACATTTGTAGCGTCTTATAGATTTACTTATAGAAAGAAAGGAGATTTTGAATAAATGGCAGTTACATTACCAAAAAGAGAATTGAAAACAGAAGAAAATCTTCATTATGTAAAGCCTTTGACTGAAATTACTGGTGTAACATTTGAATCCTATGTATTGGCCGGAGATGGATTGACTGACTGGACACAGTCATCTAATCCAAATACAGAAGACGGACAATACATCCATGAAAAGACTCAGCATTCAAACATGCTGGGATATGCTGGATCAGTATCTTACTCTGGGATTGCATATCCGTCTGATCCATTCAACTATTGGATCTATTTAATCGGTAAAAACGAAATTGTCGGTGCTCAGTTTGAAGAAATTGAGATTGAAACATGGAACAGCACTGAAACAGGCAAATATAAGGCTTATAAGCACATCTATGAAGTGCAGCCTGATAACCCAGGATCAGGAGAAGGTGGAGCAAAACTTGCAATCGAAGGAACTTTTGCTCAACAGGGCTCAGTTGTTCCTGGAGTTTTTGACATCAGCACAAAAACATTTACTGCTGATAGTGAACAACAGGATGAATTATAAAATTTAAAGAAACAGTAGGAGGAATATGAAATGAAAGAGAATACTCAAGAGATGAATCAAGTTGAAAATCAGAAAATTGATGAAACTATCACTTTATCACTTAGCAAGAATGTTAAGACCATCGTTATTGATGGTATTAGATTTGAAATGGATCTAGATGATCCAGATGTGTTCAAGGCATTATTGGAATTCAAGGAGAATCACAATGATCATCCTGCCAATATCGAAACTGATGTTGACGGATTACTGGATGACTGTGCAGATGTCATTGATACTGTTCTTGGTGAGGGAACTTGCAGTAAGCTTTTCAAAGGTCCTGACATGAAGATGTATCTTCTTGTTAATGAGTTGGCCAAAATCTATTTGGATAATTTCATGAAAGAAGAGCGTGAAGCAGCCGAAGCAAGAAACAAAGAAGAAATGGAGAGACTAAAGGAAATCATTAACTCCATGACCAAGATTGCTGACATGGCCAAATACGCTGACAACAAATATGGAAATAAGAATAGAGGTATGAGAAATTATGTCCGCAATAAGAAATCTTCCCAGAAGTATAAGAATAAAAAGAAATAGTTATAAATTGAGGACTGATTTTCGTACATGGATTGACGTTGAGAGAATTCTCATGGATGATAACATTCCTCCAAATTTTAAGATATATGTTATGTCGAATAATCTTGATTTGTTCTTTGGAAATGAAAATATATTTGATGAACCAATGGATGCCATAATGTCTGGCATCCTTTCTTTTTGGAGACTTTTCAAAAACGATGATAAATCGACTGAAACCAAGAAAACCAATACCGATATTGCCTATGACTATGATGAAGATTACGACCTTATCTGTGCTGCGTTCATGCAGCAGTATGGCATAAACCTAAGACGTGCGCGACTGCACTGGTTTGAGTACAAATCGCTTTTTGATGGTCTTACTAGAGAGACACAGTTTGTCAAGATTGTCGGATATCGAACAACCGATATCAATAAACTTCCAAAGGAACAGAGAAAAGAGGCTCGACATCTTAAGGAACTCTATGCAATCAGGAAGAATCAGCCTCCAAAAAGAACGCAAAAGGAGATTGAAGCTGAACTGCTTGCAAAACTAAAAGAGTAGAAAGGCAGGTGGATACATGCCTAGTAATACGGCTGATGGTTATATTTATATAGACCTTCAGTTGAGACAAGATGAGTTTGAAAAAAGATTAGCGCAAGTTGAGGGTAAAACTTCAAGCTTCGCTTCTAAAGTTAAAAAGACCTTATTAGCTATTGGAATCGGAGCAATGGCTAAGCAGGCAGCGGGATACATTTATAACGTTGGTGCAGAATTCGAAGCAGCAATGTCAAGAGTGCAGGCTATCAGTGGTGCTACTGGTAAGGATCTGGAAGCCTTGACTGAAAAGGCCAAGGAGCTTGGAGCTAGCACAAAATATAGTGCTCCAGAAGTTGCTGCAGCCATGGAAGAAATGGCAAAGGCAGGATGGAACACTCAGCAGATACTTGAAGGTATGGAAGGTGTCCTTGATGCTGCAGCTGCAAGTGGTGAGGGACTCGCTACAACATCAACTATCGTTGCCGATGCAATAACTGGTTTTGGTCTAGCAGCTAAAGACTCTACAAGAGTAGCTGACTTGCTTACTCAAGCAGCAAATGCAGGAACCATTGATATTGCTGATCTAGGCGAAACATTCAAATATATAGCTCCTGTTGCCAGAACGATGGGTCTATCAATCGAGGATGTCACAACCGCTGTATCTGCTATGTCAATGGCAGGTATCAAAGGGTCACAAGCAGGTACATCATTAAGAACAGTTCTAACGAGAATGGTTAAGCCGACGGAATCTGTTTCAGTCGCAATGAATGATCTTGGCATAAGCCTTACTAATCAAGATGGATCATTCAAATCTCTTGATCAGATTGTAAAGGAAATGCGTAAATCATTCAGTGGATTGACTGATGAACAGAAAACATATTATGGAGCAATTCTTGCTGGGCAGGAAGGAATGTCAGGACTTCTTGCATTGCTCAACCTTTCGCAAGATGAGTACGATGCAATTGCAGAAAGCATGGATAACTGTAATGGTGTTGCAAAGGAAACAGCGGCAGTCATGCAGCAGAATCTTTCATCGGCAATGGAACAGCTTGGTGGTGGATTAGAAACAATCGCAATAAGCATCTACGAAAAGGTAGCTCCAGCATTAACAGAATTCGTAAATTATATTACTAATAATGTCTTACCGGTTATTAATGATTTCATTGTCAATATCGAAGAATGGTATCCAACCATCAACAGAATAATTGGAATTTTAGCTGGTCTGACATCTGGTTTTATTGCATTCAAGTCGGCTCTGGCCGTCAAGGGTGCTATAAAGAATGTCAAAACCTTATACAATACATTCAGTGGTTTAAGAAGTCTTGGATTTTCTAATATTACTTCATTTTTAGGAATATTGGAAAAAGGAAAAGGAATATTCGCAACTCTTGCTGCAAACGCAATAAGTGCGGGTGGCGGATTAAAAGGATTAGGATCTGCACTTGTATCAATGGCAGGTGGTCCTGTCATGATAGCCATTGCAGCTATTACAGCTATAGTTGCAGCAATCATTTATTTCTGGAATACTTCAGAAGACTTCAGAAACTTTGTTATCAGCTGCTGGAATTCGATACTATCTGCGTTGGGTTCTGCTGCTACGGCAATTGCAGGATTCTTTACAGAAACCATTCCAAGTGCATTTTACTCATTCGTGGAATTGCTAAAATCATTTGGAAACAGTATAGCCTCTTTTTTCACACAGACAATTCCAAATGCGTTTAATTCTGTAGTCACGTGGTTTTCTCAGCTTCCTGGTGTAATCGGAACGTGGTTGACAAACACATGGAGCAACATAGTTTTATGGGGCCAGAATTTATTAGCAAAAGCCATAGAAATAGGGTCTAATTTCCTAAATGGAATTATTAATTTCTTCAATCAACTTCCATACATGATCGGTTATGTAATCGGTCTTGCATTAGGACAGATCATTCAATGGGGTATAGATCTTTATAATTTTGCTACTGTTGATATACCAAACTTTATAAGCATGGTGGCTGAATGGTTTGCACAGCTTCCAGACAAAATAAAGGAAACAGTAGATATTATGATTGCCACTGTAACAAAATGGCTGACTGATATGTATAACTCAGCGGTGCAGTGGATTTCGCAAACTGTAAATTCTATTATTAGTTGGTTTAGTCAGCTCCCAGGAAAAGTCGCTACATGGTTATCTAATACATACACAAGAGTGACAACTTGGGGAAGCAATATGCTGAATAAGGCAAAAAGCATTGCCTCAAATTTCATAAATGGCATTATCAACTATATCAAGCAGCTACCTGGTAAAATTGCCACATGGCTAACAAGTGCAGCTTCTAAGGTTGTTTCTTGGGGTTCTAGCCTTGCAAGCAAAGGAAAGGCTGCAGCTACAAAATTATTGAATGCTGTTGTTAATGGTGTCAAGTCTATTCCATCAAAGATGGCATCTATCGGGTCTGACCTTGTCAAAGGTCTATGGAACGGGATCAATGATATGGTTGGATGGATTGGTAACAAGATCAAGTCGTTTGGAAAAGGAGTCCTTGATGGAATCAAGAGCTTCTTTGGAATCCATTCTCCATCTAAGCTTATGGCCGATGAGGTCGGTAAATATCTTCCTAAAGGTATTGCAGTTGGATTTGAAGCAGAAATGCCTAACACAGAAAATGAAATGGTTTCTAATACTAGAAGAATGGTAGACAACTTCAAAAACGAAGTTAATACTAGCGTGAATAGAAATCAGGGCAATGGTCCATATAACCCTGGTCTAGGTACACCTGGAAATGATCCAATAGATTACACAAGGCTAGGAAATGAAATGGTCAATGCATTCAGTAAGGCCGGAATAACTGTTTCGTTGAACCAGAGAGAATTTGGAAGAGTCGTCAAGGAGGTGCAATAGAATGAGCAATATTTACTATATCAATACTGCCAATCAGAAGGTTGACTTCATCGAGGACCTTCCACTTACGAATATTGATGATATGTTCAGCAATACATTTACGAATGTTACCACTGATGACAGCATTACTTCCTTCAAGACCGCGATAACAAATTATACTCTCGAGGGAGATATTGATGTAAACAAATTCGATGAAGCAAGTGATGTGTTTGATTATGATGTCTATGCAAATGAGAGAGGAAGATTCTATATTGGGGAATACTTCCTCTTTTGCAATATTATTGCTGTTGCTAACAATGATGTAAATCTGAATAGAAAGAGACTGAAAGTTAAGCTTACGGTTACCACTGATTTTCCACTATGGAGAAGAGAACTAAGCTATACATTGAATCAACAGCAGATTGATGAAAAGAATACAGGCATCAAGATGTATGAATACAAATATCCATATATCTATAGCAACAATAGAAGTTCGCTCAGCATTAATAATGATGTTGCAATATCTTCTGATGTCATCATCCGTATGTTCGGCCCTGCAGTCAATCCGTTCGTGAAGATTGGAGATATCATCTATCAAATTATGTCATCAATCAGCAACAGCGAGTATTTTGAAATAAATACTGAAACCAAGAAGATTACAAAAGTTTCTTCATTTGGAACTGTAACGAATGCTTTCATGTATAGATCCAAGGAACGTTCTGATTTCTTCTCTAAGATTCCTCCGGGAACAGTACAGGTGACATGGGATGGAATTGATACTGGTGAACTTATATTCATCGAGAAAAGGAGCAAACCGAAATGGCTATAGAATTTACTTATACAGATAGAAACTACACTGAACTCGGCTATATATCGAAGGGATCTATTGATATCGAAAACGGTAAATATGAAGTGGCAAGCAATGATTTCGAGATTACACTGAACAAGTTAAATTGGGATAATCAATTTAATAAAGGATCTATATTCTTTGGCAATGAATCAGAATATGGTGGTATAGTTGATTCATTCAAAATTGAAACATCGAACAATGAAGTTGTATTAAAGGGGCCTACATTTAGAGGACTTCTGGAAAAGGAATATATCCAGCCACCAAATGGGCAATCCTATCTGGTACTTAACAAGGAAGCGAATACTGCTATCCAGGAACTTATAAGTGGGAGATTTGATGATCTCTATGTTGTTGACAATGTTGGTCTAAGTGACATAACCGTGAACTATCAAATAAGGGATTATAATTTGCTTGAGGCACTTGAAACTATGCTGTATAGAGCTAACATTCCTTCGAGGCTGGATATTAAGTTTTATGACGGAAAGGTACATCTTCAGGCATTGCCTATCATTGACCTTTCTGAATTGCTTCAGGTTGATGACAGCTACGGTCTATCAATGACGGTTGAAACACCTAAAAGATCATACAATCATATTTTGTGTCTTGGAAAAGGTGAAATGACAGAAAGACTTAGAATTAATCTTTATCTAAAATCTGATGGTACATGGACTACTACAGAATCTGAAGCAGCATATACTGGCCTGAATCTAAACACCTACAAATATGAAGATACAAACCAGGAAAATGCTACTGAATTGACTAACAGTGCAATAAAGAAAGTCGCTGAAGAAAATGGTACAGATAGTGTTTCTATCAATTTCACATCCGACGATGCTGAATTGTTTGATATCGTTGGTGCAAAAGAAGAAATAACTGGTATTTCATTCAAGGAACAAATTACAAAGAAGATATTAAGAGCAACGCTGAATGATAATATTCAGTCTGTGAAAATAGAGTACAAGGTAGGTGATTAAATGCTAGAAGCTATTACATTGGATGGCAGCAACGTCAGTGCGGAGATAGATGCTTATCTGCATCATCTTACATGGGGATACGATGGAGTGTTTAAATATGGCAATCAATTAGATGCGGAAATCGTAACCAACAATCTTATTAAAATTAAAGATGGATTGCTAATAAATCAGGGGCGCTTCATGCGAATTGTTCCAGGAAGCTATGAAGAAATTGCAATAGAAAACGGTCTTACTGGTGTGAATCGTACAGATCTTATTGTTGCGCATTTTGAAACGGATGGAATAACTGAAACATTTGACATTCGTGTCATAAGAGGAACAAATGATGCTGGAGAACCTGATTATACAACAGGAGATACATTCACAGGTGCGACAGTGAATGAACTTCCTTTGTATGCTGTCAATATCGAAGGAATCAACATCACTTCGATAAACAAGAAATTCAAATATATTCAGTCGCAGAAGGAGACGAATGATGCATTGATTGCATTACAGGAAAGAATGCCTTTCTTCTTGCAAAATGATGCAGACAGTCTTTTAGATGATTTAAATCCTAACAGAGAGGAGTAATAAACAATGAAACTTAACATCAAAAAATTCATCGGGGGGGTACAAAATCTAGTAGAAATTCTAGTGCTTGTATTCTCCCAAAAGAAAGGAGGGAAGATTGCTTAATCTTCTCTTCTTTCTTAGAAAGAGATGATTGGCTATGAGTCAAACTGTATATGATAAAAACGGAAATTTAAGTGCTATTGCAAATATAAAATTAATTGAAACAGATTTGTCAAAAGGTGAATCCATTGATTTAAGAAATTATGGCATTCCAGAAAATAACCAAAATAAAATCATATTTGTATTTGGAAAGTTATCATCAAACGAGATATTTAAAGGTGTTATTGGTGGTTTTACAGGAGGATATGTTTTAAATCATAGTGATTCTCTAATTAATTTAGAATTATCATATAATAATGTTTTAAAATATGTTAGTAATAGCATAAATGATAATTCTCTGCTTATTCAAAAGATAATTGTCATTTATTAAAACCATAGCCAAGCAATCGAAAAATTTGAAAAAACAAAATATTAAATTTTACGCGGGGGGGGGTTGCTTTTTAGCAATTACCCTTATAAAGAAAGTAGGTGTTCTATTAGATAGAGAGCACCGTGATGATTATTGAAAACGGTCTGTGAAAAGAATGGAAACACTGTTAATTTGTTGCAGGATAGTGATATTAAAGGCGATAGAGGTTATGTACAATATCCAGATGGAACAATGATTTTATATGGTGTTGGAAAAATTGAGAATACAGGTGAAGCATCGATACATATAAATTTTCCAAAAAATTTTATAGATTCTGGATACTCTGTATCAATACAGAATATTTTCTCTTATAATTCGGAAATTATATATAGCATTGCTGGTATTAATACAAATGGATTTGATTTATATGCCAGTAAAGCAATAGATGTAAATACAAAGTCTATAGATTTCAAATGGATTGCCATAGGTCGTTGGAAATAATCTCTCTATTTAATAGAGAAAATATGATAAATGTTTTTGATAAATTAGGCAACAAAAAAGAGTTGTTGGAGGATGACGATATACAAAGTGGAAATAACTATATCAAATTTCCAGATGGAACAATGATATGTTGGTTTCATGTATATTTAGAAGCTGGAACAGAATTAAAGAAATGTTCTTTCCCAGAACCATTTATAAGTGCACCTGAATGTTTTGCTTTCCATGAGTATGCACATCAGGCGTATGGTTTTGCAACGACTGGAGCAGCAACGAATGTAAGTGTTAATGTTTACTTAAAGGATGAAACTGAAGGATTCAGGTTAGAAAGAAATGGATCTGTAATAGCAATCGGACGATGGAAATAACCTACTTTCTTTTATTGCTTTAAAGCGTAAAAAATGAGAGTTTTCAATAAAAATGGAAATGAAATAAATCTAATACAAGGCATGAAAGATATAGTTATAACTCCTAATCCTGGATATGAATTATTGTATAATTATAGTTATGCAACAGATGAATTAGCGTTTATTATTGCAGGTATAAAAAAGAATAATGGAGTTTTTACTGTAGAAGATGACTATGTTGCATACGCAGATAATAATTTTATATTAGGCACTAGTTACTGTGGATTAGGTAATGCAACAAACTGGAATGTCAATTCTATTGGCTATACATTTGTTAGTTCAAATTCTATTATTGTAAGTGATAGAAACGAATTAGGAACGCAAGACAGGGCATATATAAATCTTGTATGTAGATTAAGTTGATACAAGCACAAAAAACTGGATTTTGTATTCTTTCCGAATAAATGGAAAGGAGAATAAAAATGTTTAACAAGAAAATGTGCGGGGGGGTACAAAAGTACCTCTCTATTACAAAATCCTTACGAAGGGAGGCTACAGATGTAGTTTCCTTGAAAGGTGGTGTCAATCTTTAGATTTGGCACGTGATTGGTTATGTTAGAAGTATATGGTAAAGATGGAACATTAAAGCAAATTGTAGAGAAAGAAGAGGTAGATTTAAAGCTTGGTAAAAATGCAGTAACGATAAGCGAATTGCCTCTAAATTATAATGATTCAAGTCTTTTCTTTTATGTTGGAAAGGATATAACTATTGAATCAGTTACAATTCCTGTATTTAGTAGAGGTGTTTTAATAAACAATGGAGCATCAAACGATATGGTTTTATTGGCTGTTGATCCACTAAAAAATCTATATATTGGTTTTAGAAATAATTTGAAATGGACATCTATTAGAAAAATATAAACAATCACAAAACAATCTAAAGTTCTTATGGAGAATGTATATAAGAAAGATGGCACTGAACTTAAAATCATGACGGAAGAAGATGAAAAGTTAATCGACATAAAAGATAAATTAAATCTTAATGATTGGTATGATGTGCATAATGCATATTGTTCAAATGGAATTGTGTATATAACTTTAATGATTCGTAGTGGTGATAGTTCTAGTGAAAAAGAATCTCAACTTATAAATGATAGTCGATATTATCCGTATGGAAATGCATATGGATTTGTGAGCATTCAATCATCCGAATCAGATGTTAATAAAATAATGAATACAATGATAAAGAGTTCGGGAAAAGTATATGCATGGATTCCAAAAGTTTTAACTTATGGAGAGATTGTCACTTTCATCTATCCTCTTAAGTCATAAGCTACATCGAAATAAGATGGAAGTATTATTGCTTTTACTATTATCTGGTTAGAAAAGAAATAATTAGTTCTCATGCACTTTATTTTTAATAGAGTGCTTTTTATATATAAAAATAAGAAGGTGAGGTATATGAAGAAAATGAATTACATGGATACATACAATGCCATTGTTGGTGGTATTGTAGCAGTTCTAAGCTTTGTGTTTGGCGAACATTGGATTTTGTTCGCTATTTTCTTGTTGTTTAATATCGCTGACTGGATAACAGGATGGATGAAATCCAGAATGGCTGGAAAAGAAAATAGCATGAAAGGGTGGCAAGGAGTATTAAAGAAGCTAGGATACTGGTTGATGATCCTTGTTGCCTTTGCAGCAAGTGCAGTCTTTATCGAGATTGGTAACACTTTAGGAATGGACCTAGGCGTTACAACATTATTAGGTTACTTTGTTCTTGCTTCTCTGTTGGTTAATGAATTGAGAAGTATTCTAGAAAACTTTGTTGAGGCAGGATACAATGTCCCAACAGTATTAGTTAAAGGGTTAGAAGTTGCTGATAAAGTTGTTAATCAGGAACAAGAGTAGTCGATTTGACTACTCTTTTAAATTAGAAAAATTAGGAGGAAATTGTATGGCAGAAAATTACGAATTTATTGAAGAAGAAGTTGAATTTGATGAAGAACTTTATCATCAGAACATGCAGGAAAATGACTTCTCAGCTTGGGATGATGAAGTTGGTAAAGGAGATGATCAATAATGGCTAAAACTATTACATGGACTAAAATGCTTGTACCAAGTTCAAAATATGATATTAAATGTCCTTACTCGATGAATCCTAGTGCAGTAACACGTCATGATACTGCCAATGATGCATCTGCAATGTCAGAAATTTCATACATGATTGGTAATAGTCTTGAAGTTTCTTATCACGTTGCTGTAGATGATTACAGAGCTGTTCAGGGGTTGCCATTTAATAGAAATGGTTGGCATGCTGGAGATGGTTCTAAAGCTACTGGTGGTAATAGAACATCTATCGGAGTAGAAACTTGCTACTCAAAATCAGGTGGAGACAGATATGTCAAGGCGTGTGATAATGCATTAACAGTTATTGCTAAGATCTGTCATGATGAAGGTATTCCAGTAACTCGTGTTTTCTATCATAAACATTGGAGTGGAAAGAACTGCCCTCACAGATTAATTTCTCAAGGAGTTAGTGAATCTGAATATAGAACATTAGTACAAAACAGATACAATGAAATGTATGGTGGTGGGAATGTAGTCAATACAAGCAAGCCATCTACTTCTGCATCAGGATTAAAACATAAGGTGGGTGAAACTGTATCATTCAAAGGACTTGCCACTTCATCTACTGCAAGCTCTCATACAACTAATATTGCAGTAAAGAAAGGTAAGATTACAAGAATTGTATCAGGAGCTAAATATCCTTACTTGATTAATGGTGGTACAGGATGGGTTAATGACTCATTAATTACTTCTGGATCATCATCAAGTACTAGCTCATCTTCTACTTCATATTACAAAAAATATACTGGAAACAGTACATCATTGGATACTATTCTTAAAGATATTGGAGTACCAAGTACATACTATGGTAATTGGGAAAAGAGAAAACCTTTAGCAAAAGCTAATGGAATTAGTAATTATTCTGGTACTGCAAGCCAAAATGAAAAATTAAAATCCTTAGCTAAGACTGGAAAGCTTAAAAAAGTAGGCTCTTCTAGCTCTAGTAGTAATGGATCATCTTCTTACTACAAGAAATACACAGGCAGCAGCAATTCATTAAATGCCATTTTTAAAGCTATTGGTGTTCCAAGCAGTTATTATGGCAGCTGGGAAAAACGTAGACCAGTGGCGAAAGCCAACGGTATTTCTAATTACACTGGTACTGCATCACAGAACGAAAAACTTAAATCACTTGCGAAATCTGGCAAACTCAAAAAGGCTTAAGATATGGTAAAATACATTTTTGTAAAGATAGAATATCTAGCTCCAACAGTGGATGGAGATCATATGGAATTATGGTTATACTCTCGTCCATTGTATGTTATCAAAGAGACACCAGATACTGTCATTGTTAGATACAATAATTCCGCATTTTATACCTACGAATTCGACAAGAAATATATAGAAAAAAGCCTCTAGCCATTGTGGTTAGAGGTGTTTTTTTGTGTTTTTAAAAATTTTTAAACTTTTTTGCAAATAAAAAAAGAAAAATGAAAAATTTTTGCGTATATAAATAGTAGAGGGGAGGTGTAGACTACTATGAATATATATGTTCAGGAACTTCAGAAGATAAGCAATGAGTTACAATTACATAATTCTATTTTAAACTTAATTTGCAATGTAAAAGATGATGTAGAAGTAGAAGATATTCAAATTGTCTTAGACTACTTTGCAGATCGTCTAATGTGTTTAGATGATGAAGTTCAATCAGTATTAGAGTTCTAGCTAGTGCTAGAACTTTTTTGTCATCACAAACGTTTTTTTGTCATCAATTTGTTAACAAATTATATTTATATCATATTTATACCAAGATACCATAGCATTACAAAAGCTATGTATATCAAGTAGAATAGGGAAATATATTAATATCGTATTGCTATCAAAATACAATGCACAAATTCTTTTTTGTATTAGTGTTATACTTATTATTTTATTACTTGTTATTCCTAATGTGACATCTAAAAATACAGTTGTCAAAAATAAAGGATGTGATGCTCAAATTGAAGTTGTCAATTCACAAATTTTACTTTATGAAATTGAAAATGGTAAATTACCTAGAAACATCTCTGATTTAACAAGTGGCAGTCAACCCTATCTGACAGAAAAACAAGGTGTCTGTCCAAATGGCAAAAAAATCGCTATTAAAAATGGTCAAGCCTATGTTAAATAAAGGTGGTTTTACAATGATTGAAACACTTTTTGTACTTGTTATTATCTGTATGATGTTTTGTATTTCAATGCGTATTCATGTTCCACAAAAAAGTGATACTATCAAAATCAATGAAATGATTCAATTTCTTTATCAGGCAAAACTCACAGCCATGACGCAAAAAACACAGGTTGATGTTTTATTTTCAAAGCAAAATATTGTTTATAGATGGAATCAGTCAAAAGAAACATTACAGCTTGATGATAATGATTCATTTGAATCACATCAATTGAGTTTTAATGAAAATGGAAATATTCAAGGTGCAAAAACATTGATTTACTACTGTGGAAGTCAGCGTTATGAATTTGTTTATCAGATTGGAAGTGGAACTTTTTATGTCCGATAATCATGGAGCAACATTAATTGAGAGTTTACTGGCGTTTGAAATTTTTATTACTGTTATTATCGTTTTTGTAGGATTATTTTCTGTTTTATATCAAAAAGAAAGGCATATTCAAGACAATTATCAAACGATTTTAGAAAAGGAGAGTGAGTACACATATTCTCAAGATTACATCAGCATCATAGAAATGGTTTTACGTTAGTAGAGGTATTATTATCACTGTCTATTACGCTTATTATTCTTTTATCATTAACAAGTCTTTTTCAGCTTATACGATATGCCTATACACATCATACGCAAAATAATGAAGATATTTACATAGCTGCAAAACAATGTAGTCAATATACACTAGGGTGTGCATATTTAGAAGCTGGTGATACTTTTCGTTATATGAATTTTGAAGAAGAAGAAACATCTTTACAGTTGGATCAAAAAAGACTGGTTAAAAAACCTGGATTTGAAATATTATTGTTTGATATTGATGATGTTTCTTTTTCTGTAGAAAATGATTTCGTTTATATACATATGACAAGAGATCATCAAAATTACACATTTTTACTAACATATGCCAATATGCATCAAGAAGCAGAGGAAACAGATGAAAATATATCAGAGATTATTCCAGAATCATAGTGGATCTGTTTTGCAGATTGTTTTAATTGTTTTCATGATGTTGACATTCGCATTATCTATAACAGCATTTTCTATTTTGCAATCAGGTCGTAATTTGAAATCTATTGATACACTTATGAAACAAAAAAATCTAGAAATATTTCTTGTGAAATATTATAGTGACAGTGTTCAAAATGATATTTTATTAAGTGATGATTATTCTTTTCAAAATTATCAAATTGAAACAACGGTAGATGATTTGGGTGATCATTATGAAGTGGTTACCACTATTGAAACAATAGATTATCAGTATCAATTTTTAACAGAAATTGAAGTAGAAACAGGCACTGTCTTGAATTTTGAATATATTGAGGGAGGTTACATATGATTTATTATATTGTTTTTGGTTTATTGATTTTATGCTTTTTATTAACCTGTTATCGTGAAAAAGCACCTATTGATGATCATAAGAAACAAAAGCTGAAAATACTTGTTTATTGTCTATTGGCTTTTGATTTTATGATTGTCTTATTCTGTTAAAAGATGATATTCCCATATGATTTATTTACAACATGATAGAAATTTGCTATAATTCTAAAGAATAATAGCAAAGGAGAGAAAATTATGGCTGTTAATATCAAAGAATTAAAAGCAGGAAATGCATATACAGAAAATAATGATTTATTTTTATGTATTTCTAATGAACAGAATAAACAAGGACGTTTATCAGGAAAATATATGGTAAAAAGAAAAAACTTGAGAACAAGTGCAATTACAGAAGTTTCTTATAATCCTACTGCCAAAGTTGATTTAGCGATGATTGAAAAAAGAAAAATGCAATATCTTTATGATTCAGGAGATATGCTTGTTTTCATGGATAATGAAACTTTTGAACAAATTGAAATTCCTGGTAGTCGTCTGGAATGGGAAAAGAACTTTTTAAAACCATCTGATGAAGTTGAAGTTACAAGTTATCAAAGTGAAGTTTTGGGTGTCCAATTACCAGTCAATGTGGCTTTCCAGATAACTGAAACAGAACCAGCAGTGAAAGGTGATACAGCAACAGGGGCAACAAAAAATGCAACAATTGAAACAGGATATCAAATCAAAGTGCCTTTATTTATTAATGAAGGTGAAATGGTTCTTGTCAATACTGTAGATGGGAAATATCAAGGAAGAGCGTAAGCTCTTTTTTTTCATAATTAAGTCTGTTTGTTCATATAGTATATAGAAAAAAGGAGAATGAATATGAATAAACAGGCTTTTACATTTTTAACATTATTTAGTCTTATTCTTGTGTTATCCATCTATTATATTATGTTGCCACCGACATCTGAAAATGAGGTTGTACAAAATGATATATCTACCATTGAACAATTACAGAATCAATTAGATCAAAAAAGAGAAGATATTATTACAAAGAACAATGAAATTATTGCAAAAGAATCAAGTACATCTGAATCTATTAATGAGGCTTTAGAAACAATCAGTGAAACGAAGAATGTAACTGAAAAAGAAAAATCAATTGTATCAAAACTTAAAGAAATGGGCTATGCGGAAAGTTATGTTGAAATTGATCAGCAGACAATTAAAATAACAATTTTAAAAAAAGATGCAACTCAAACGGATGCCTCAAAGGTTATCAAAGAAGTATTGAATTTAGTTGGTGATTCTTATCAGGTGGAAGTTAAATTTATTGAAGAATAAAACTTGTATTTTTGTCACTTTTTATATACAATAGTAGATAGAAAAGAGGTAATGTTATGGCACATAATGAATATTATACTTATACACAAGGACGCGTTAATGGAAAAATTCTTATGAATGTTCAAGTGTTTGATGAAATTACAAAAAGAACTGTTAATGAAATGAGAAATGTTTCTTTAGATACATCTAAGGGGATTCAAATTCCGGGTACAAAGAAAGTTGTGAATTGTACAATTAAGGATAATGAGGTTTATATTTGTATCCATGTACGTATTAAATATGGTGTCAATATTTCATCAATTACAAAAGAAATTCAGGAAAAAATAGCTGTAGCTATTAAACAGATGACAGATGTTGATGTTCAACACATTAATATTGAAGTTGATAATATTGAATTTGATTAAACAAGTAAGAAATGATTTTCTTACTTTTCTTTTGTTTATTTTTAGCACTAATTGTGGTAGAATGTAATATATTTGAAAATTGTGGAGGCAACTTATTAATATGGAAAAAACACATCGTAAAATAGCAAGAGAAATTGCGACAATATGTATTTATCAAAATTTATTAGTTGGAGCATCTCTTGATGATATGCATACTTATATATCAGAAAATAAAGAACTTTCATCAAGTGAAGATTCTTTGAAATTTACATTATGGCTGGTAGAAACTACTTTACAAAATAAAGCATCTTATCAGCAATTATTAGAGAGATATTTGAAGAAAGGTTGGACATTTGAACGTTTAAGTGTCATGGAAAGAGCAATCCTCTTTATCGCAACATGTGAACTGCTGGAATCTGATTTACCTAAGACAATCGTTGTGAATGAAGCTGTAGTGAATGCGAAAAAGTTCTGTGATGATGATTCCTATAAATTTATTAATGGTATTTTAGGAAATGTTGGATAATGGATATACAAAAATACATTAGTGTTCAAACTTTAAACAAATATATAAAAGCCAAATTTGATCAGGATGCTTCGTTAAGAAATGTCTATATTACAGGTGAGATTTCAAACTTCAGACCACATCCTAGTGGTCATCTTTATTTCACTTTAAAAGATGATCATGCAAGAGTTTCAGCCATCATGTTTTATTCAAATGCAAGAAAACTTTCGTTTCAGGTTGAAAATGGAATGAAAGTCTATATTCGTGCATATGTTTCTGTCTATGAACCTTCTGGGGATTATCAGTTATATGTACAATCAATGGAACAGGATGGTTTAGGAAAGCTATATGTTGAATTTGAAAATTTAAAGAAGAAGTTATCACAAGAAGGATTATTTGATGCCCAGCATAAAAAATCAATTCCTCCATTTCCTAAAGCAATAGCTGTTTTATCAGCTAAGAATGGAGATGCTGTGCAAGATTTTATTAAAATTTCACATGATCGTTTTCCTTTTACGAGAATTGTTTTATTTCCTATTCCAGTACAGGGAAAAAATGCATATTTGAAGATTATCCAGACGTTATCTCAAGTTGATTCACTGGGCTTTGATTTCATTGTGATAACACGTGGTGGTGGAACTATTGAGGATTTATGGAATTTTAACGAGGAAGCTTTGGCTCGACAAATTTATGCTTGTCAAACGCCCATTATAAGTGCTGTTGGACATGAAATGGATTTTACTATTTGTGATTTTGTTAGTGATGTTCGTTGTGCGACACCTTCTGAAGCAGCCATGTTTGCGACACCTGATCAAAAAGAATTAAAGAAACATCTTTATGAATTACAGCAACAGCTGACATATCGTATGAAACAATATTTACATATTCATCAACAAAAATTGGATCGACTGAAAAATTCTTATTTCTTAAACACGCCAGAAGCTCTGTATTCTCAAGAAATATTACGTTTAACGCATTTGAAAGATCAACTGTTTTATCATTTTAAGGTTCTTGATTTGAAAGTTTATCAACAGTTGTTAGAATATCAAAAACTTTTAAAACAAAAGATGGATCAGAAAATTCAACAACAAAACTATAAAACACAACAACTGATTGTTCAACTTGATGCATTCAGTCCTTTAAAAGTCATGCAAAGAGGTTATACTCTGATCAAAAAGGATCAAAAACTAATGAAATCAAAAAATGATGTTCAAACAGATGATATTGTTGATATACAATTTTATGATGGAGTAAGAAAAGCACAAATAAAGTAGGTGAGAAAAATGGAAAAAATGACATATGAACAGGCAATTTTGCGTTTGGAGGAAATAGTGAATAGTCTTGAAAATAATGAAATACCATTGGAAGATAGTATTGCTTTATTTCAAGAAGGAGTGACACTTTGTCAATATTGTGATAATAAATTAAAGAACATTCAAGAAAAGGTTGCACAAATCTATGAAGATGGACAGTTAAAGGATTTTAAAGAGGGAGAATCTTAATATGAAAGAAATGAAAGAGGAAATTAATCAACGCTTACTGGAATTATGTCAGCCTCTTAAAGAGGGAAAAGTCAAAGATGCTATGATTTACTCTTTATTGGCACCGGGTAAACGTTTAAGACCAATGCTATTTTTAACCGTTTTAAAATCTTATCAGTTAGATTATCGTTCTTATATGGATGTGGCATGTGCCATTGAAATGATTCATACATATTCATTGATTCATGATGATTTACCAGGAATGGATAATGATGATTTAAGAAGGGGTAGAAAAACTTGTCATAAGCAATTTGATGAAGCAACAGCTATTCTTGCAGGAGATGCTTTATTAAATTTAGGTGTTAATGTGATTTTACAGACAACATTGAATGATTCATTGAAAGTTCAACTGACGAATTTGCTTTATCAGGCAAGTGGTGTCAATGGTATGATTTATGGTCAACAACAAGATTTATATTTTGAAAATCATCAAGCCTCTTTAGAAGAACTCCAAGATATTCATTATCATAAAACAGGAGATTTGATTTCCGTCAGTCTTCAAATGGCTGCCTGTATAGCAAAAAAAGATGATTTGGAACATTGGAAACAGCTAGGATATGATTTAGGATTGGCTTTTCAAATTCAAGATGATATTTTGGATATCACATCGACAACTGAGCAGTTAGGAAAAATGGTAGGAAGTGATATTGAAAATCATAAATCTACTTATGTGTCATTGCTGGGAATTGAAGCTTCACAAAAGAAAGTGGATGAATTGTTTAAAAAATGTTATGAAAGAATATATGCTATGCAGATTAATCATGGCTTAATTTTAGAATTATTGGTAAAAATTTTGAAAAGGGTGAGTTAAATGAAGCTAGAACAAATCAAAGATCCTCAATTTTTAAAACAAATGAATATTGAGGAATTGGAAGAATTAGCTCAAGATATCAGAACATTTATAATTCAAAATGTTTCTCAAACAGGGGGACATTTTTCCAGTAATTTGGGGGTCGTTGAACTAACGATAGCTTTACATTATATTTTTAATTCACCAACAGATAAAATTATTTTTGATGTTGGACATCAATCATATGTTCATAAAATTTTAACTGGTCGTGCCGGACAATTTTCGACATTAAGACAGTTTCATGGATTAAGTGGTTTTCAAAAGCGTAAAGAAAGTATTCATGATGCATGGGAAGCAGGACATTCTTCAACGGCTTTATCAGCTTCAGCTGGAATGGCTGTTGCTAGAGATTTAAATCATGAAAAAGGAGAAATCATTTGTGTTGTAGGAGATGCCGCTTTAATGAGTGGTGAGTCTTTTGAAGCATTGAATTATTTAGGATCCATATCTTCTAAGGTGATTATTATCTTGAATGATAATAATATGTCTATTTCTAAAAATGTAGGTGGTTTAAGTAATTTCTTTTCTGATGTGAGAATGTCTACTCAATATAAAAATGCTCGTAATAATTATATTTCTTTTTTAAGTAAATCAAATTTAGGAAAAAAAGTTTATAAAATGACTAAGAAAATCAAAGATCAAATAAAAAATAATGTGATTAATGATCATATTTTTGGAGAATTTGGTTTAGATTATATTGGTCCGATTAATGGACATGATTTTCATGATCTTTTGAGTGCTTTGGCTCTGGCCTCTGAAATGGATCATAGTGTTGTTATTCATGTACATACAGTCAAAGGAAAAGGTTATCCACTTGCTGAAAATGATTACTATGGTGTTTATCATGGTGTGCCTCCTTTTGACTATCGTGAAGGGATTCGTCATCAAGAAAGTTCTACAATCAGCTGGAGTGAAGTTGTAGCCCGTCACATTGAAAAATGGATGCATAAAGATGAAGATATTGTGACAATCACACCAGCCATGATTTCTGGAAGTTGTTTACGTTCGATTTTTGAAACCTTTCCTGATCGTTCTTTTGATGTCGGTATCGCAGAAGAACATGCGATGACATTTGCTGCAGGTTTATCGAATGCACAAAAAAAACCATTTATTACTATTTATTCATCATTTTTACAACGCTGTTATGATCAGATTAATCATGATATTGCAAGAATGAATTTACCATGTCTGATTGGTGTTGATCGTAGTGGCTTGGTTGGGGCTGATGGTGAAACGCATCATGGTGTTTTTGATATAAGTTTTTTATCAGCCATTCCTCATCTTGTAATTATGTCACCCAAAGATGCTCAAGAGTTAAAAAAGATGATCAATACAGTTTTTCATCATTTTGATTCTCCTTATATTTTAAGATTTCCTAAAGGATCAACGGAAGATATGAATGTAGATTTGGATAAGGAAATTGATATAGGAACATGGGAAAAAATCATTTTCAATGATAATAATCCTTTAACTATTTTAACTTATGATGCTAAAGTGTATCAGGTTTCTCAATTTTTGATACAGGAAAAATTGCCAGTGAATCTGATTAATGCCAGATTTATCAAACCTCTGGATGAAAAAATGTTAGATGAACTTTTTGATTTACATCAGCATTTACTCATATATGAAACAGATCTGATGACTGGATCATTAGGAAGTTTAATTGCTTATTATTATTCTCAAAAACATATGCCTATAACCATTGATTATATGGGTATTGATGATCATTATACGCCACAGGGACAATTAGATGAATTATTAAAATTAGAACATATTCATATTGATGATTTAAAGCAAAAAGTAAAGGAGATACTTCATGAAAAAAGAAAGAGTTGATGTTCTTTGCGTGGAACAGGGTTTATTTGATTCACGCGAAAAAGCCAAAAGAGCGATTATGGCTGGCATTGTACGTGATGATTATGATTATATTGATAAACCCGGAACCAAAATACCGATTGATTCACATTTATATATAAAGGGTGAAAAGTTACGTTATGTATCACGAGGTGGATTAAAATTAGAAAAAGCATTACAGGTTTTTCATTTGCAATTAGATCATCTCTTGATGCTGGATATTGGTTCTTCGACAGGAGGTTTTACAGATTGTGCTTTGCAACATGGAGCTAGAGAAGTTTATGCATTGGATGTGGGCACAAATCAGCTTGTCTGGAAGTTAAGGAATGATCCACGTGTTCATGTTTTAGAACAAACTAACTTTCGTTATGCTTCATTGGAATTGTTTCAATATGGACAACCTGAATTTGCCAGTATTGATGTATCCTTTATTTCGTTAAAACATATTTTTCCAGCATTATCAAAAATTCTTAAAAAAGGGGCTTACTGTGTTGCTTTAATCAAACCACAGTTTGAAGCAGGGAGAGATGATGTGGGAAAACACGGGATTGTATCTCAACCAGAAATTCATCAACGTGTAATACAAGAAGTCATTAAATATGCTCATGAACATGGTTTTTCTTTACAGGGATTAACTTATTCACCGATTACGGGTGGGGAAGGAAATATTGAATTTTTAGGTTGCTTCCTTTATGAGGACAAGGCAGATTTGGATATTGATATTGAAGCTGTTGTCAATGAAGCACATAGTCATTTTCAAAGGTAGGTGAAATAGATGTTAAAAAGTTTATATGTTTCATCATTTGTTATTATTGATAAAATCAAAGTAGATTTTTCTGAGGGTATGAGTGTTTTGACAGGAGAAACAGGAGCCGGGAAATCCATTATTATTGACGCTATTGGCCAATTATGTGGTCAGCGTTCTTCTGCTTCATTTGTCAAAAAAGGATGTCAAGAAGCCATTATCGAAGGAGTCTTTGATGTGGAAGTGACCTCTCAATTAGAAGAAGTCTGTCAACAACTACATATTGATGCTGAAAATGAATTTATTATTACAAAACATATTCAAAGCAATGGAAAAAGCCAAGTGAAGATTAATTATCAATCTGCCACACATAATGCTTTAAAATTATTAATGCCTTTTTTCATTGATATTCATTCTCAGTTTGAAACACAAAAACTTTTTGCTGAAAAGAATCACATTCATCTTTTAGATGAATATGCCAAAGAAGATTTGCAATTCCTTTTAGATGATTATCAAAAAGAATATCAAGAATATAAACATATTCAAAATCAACTCCAACAGACTATTCAAGAAGATATGTCTGATGAACAATTAGAATTTTTAAAAAGTCAGTTAGAAGAAATTGATGAATGTCCTTATACTGATGAAGAAATTGATGGATATGAAGAAGAATTAAAAATTTTACAAAATTATGAAAAAATGAATGAACATATTCAAAATTTTGAACAATTAATGAATAATCATCAAGGCGTTTTGCCAAAATTAAAAGAAGCGACTTTTGAATTACAGTCATTATCTTCTTATAATGAATTTGAAAAACATATTGAACAAATTCATAATATCTATTATAACCTGTTAGATGAAGTTGAAAGTATTTTAGATGTTTATCGTTCTTTTCAATTTGATGAATATCGTTTTAATGAATTGCAGGACCTTTTATTTCAAGCTAATCGTCTAAAAAGAAAATATGGTTTTACAATGGCCAGTATTCAAGATTACCGTGAAGAACTGCTGCAAAAAATCAATGCCATTGAAAATCGAGAAGAACATATTTTACAGTTACAACAACAATTAACGCAACAAGAAAGGAAAGCAAAAGAACTGGCTTTGAAAATGCACAAAGTACGTATACAGTATGCTCATCGATTTGAAAGTGAAATTCAAAAAGAATTAAAAGATGTCTATTTAGACAAAGCTATATTTAAAGTTGAAATCAATGAAACATCACTTCAGCCATTGGGATGTAGTGATGTGAAATTTAAGGTCGCAATGAATCAAGGACAAGATTTAAGCCTGTTGAATGAAACAGCCAGTGGTGGTGAAATTTCACGTTTGATGCTTGTAATAAAAACAACAATATTAGAATATAATCATATTGATACTGTTATTTTTGATGAAATTGATACAGGTGTCAGTGGTAAAGTCGCAACTAAGATTGGTGAAAAAATGAAAAAAACAGCTTTGAAAAAACAAGTCATCTGTATTACACATTTACCACAGGTTGCAGCATTGGCTGATCATCATTATAGCATTGAAAAACAATCGCTCAATGATGATACAGTCACTTCTATTCGCCATTTAGATACAAAGCAAAGAGTGATGGAAATTGCTAAAATGTTATCGGGAGAAGTCATGACAGAAGAAGCTATTGCTAATGCTAAGAAATTATTGAACGTATAAAATCAAGCATATATGCCAAAATAAAATGTAATCATTTAGATTACAGGGAGGTGTATATGCTTTGCTTTTGAAAAAGTTGAGTATATCACTCATCACTGTCGTTTCTTTATTATGTCCATCCTTTCAAGTTTTTGCAGCAGATGTTATTCTTGGTGGTCAATCCATTGGTATTGAACTTGATTATGAGGGTGTAATGATTACCGGTACTTATGAAATTTCTATTGACAATCACCCTTATGATCCAGCCAGTGATGGTTTTATGTCAGGTGATTTGATTACAAAGGTTAATCATCAGGATGTTGAATCTATTCAGGAATTAATGGATGAAATCAAAGCCTGTGTTGAAAAGAAACAAGAGATTATTTTAACACTTCAACGTCAAAAACAAACCTTTGAAAAAGAACTCAAATTTCAAACCAAAGATCATCAATTTACAACGGGTTTATATGTTCAAGACGGTTTAACGGGTATTGGAACAATGACTTATTATAATCCTCAAAATCATCATTTTGGAGCATTAGGACATATGATGTGTGACACTTCATTATCAAGTGATATAAGTGTTAAAAATGGAACTATCTATCATTCTTATGTGAAAAATATTAAACCTTCACAGAATGGAAATCCGGGTGAAAAAATAGCTGATATTGGTTCCATTGAAATAGGAACATTATTCGATAATAATAATTATGGAATATATGGTCAATATACAAATCTTTCTGGGAAAAATCAGACAATTTCTACTGCTTCCATTGATGAAGTAGAACTAGGAGATGCTTATTTTTTAACAGTTCTCGATGGACATACAATGAGTCGCTGCTCTATTCGTATTACTCATCTTAAGAAACAAAGTGAACCTGATATTAAAGGAATAACATTTGAAATAACCGACAACGAAGTTCTATCATTAACAAATGGGATTGTTCAAGGAATGAGTGGTTCACCAATCATTCAAAACAACAAACTGATTGGGTGTGTAACCCATGTGGATATGAACAATGTTCATCAAGGTTATGGCTTATATATTGATTGGATGCTCAAAAACGACAAATAGAAAGAGAATCCTTCTTGATTCTCTTTTTCTTATTTCAACACAATTAGACTTTTTAATAAACTTTCTGTCGAAAAAGACAGTGAGAAATTTGACGAATAGGTGTAAATTCATTTTTTCAAATTTATTTTTTGTAGAAAGACTAGGAATATCGTTTTGACACATATATAATAAATTTGCTGATGAGAATAAATCAAAAGGAAATATTGGAAATGATGAAAACATTTATTGCGATTGATCAACCAGATTTATTGGAAAATATAAAATTCAATTTAGAAAAATCAAATAAATTTACAATTGTTGGTTCAACAAGCAATGGAACAGAATGTTTGAATTTCTTTAATCAAAAGAGTTGCGATTTACTTATATTGGACTTGATGTTATCAGAAATTGATGGACTTGGTGTCTTAAAAAGATTAAAAGAAATGAACAAACAGACTTTTCAAAAAGTCATCTGTATTACACAATTTACAAATCAGACAATTTGTAATATGTTAGAAGAATTAGGGGTGACTTATTGCTTTAAATATCCTTTTGATATACATCATTTTGTTCAATCTACTTTATATATTGCAGCTTCAGAACTTCAAAAACCCGATTTAATGGATCAGGATGAATCTGAAAAATATAAAAAAGTAAAAATAGAAAATGAGATTACAGAAATCTTACATGAAGTGGGAATTCCTGCTCATATTAAAGGTTATATGTATTTAAGAACAGCCATTTTAACGACTTACTATAACATTGAAATTTTAGGACAGGTCACTAAGGTTTTATATCCCGACATAGCAAGAATGTATAATACGACTTCATCTCGTGTGGAAAGGGCGATTCGTCATGCTATTGAAGTGGCATGGAACAGAGGCAATACAGATGCTATTGATGATATCTTTGGCTATACTGTTTCGGCTGTTAAAGCAAAGCCTACCAATTCAGAATTTATTGCAATGATTGCTGATAAATTAAGACTTGCTCATAAAACTGACCATGTCAAGAAAGAAAGTCTTTATAACTATAAAAATTATATGTTAAAATAGGGGTGGAAAGTTGAGGTGATATCTTTGCAGATTATATTTCATATTGATTTAAATGCTTTTTTTGCCAGTGCAGAGATTTCTCAAAATCCTCAACTTGTTGGCAAACCTATTGTCGTTTGTCGTGAATCTCGACGTAGTATTATTACAACAGCTTCCTATGAGGCTCGAAAATATGGTATTCATTCTGCTATGCCTTTATTTCAAGCCAAAAAACTCTGTCCACAGCTTATCACTGTACCCCCACATTTTGCTTTATATAAAACATTATCTCAAGAATTTTTTCAAATCATTTCTACTTTTTCTAAAAAACTTGAAGTTGCCAGTATTGATGAATGTTATGTTGATATGACTGAATATATTCAAGAACATCATTTACAGCCTTATCAGGTTGCTCAAAATATTCAAAAAAAGGTTTATAATACATTAAATTTACAATGTTCTATAGGTATTGCTCCTAATAAATTTTTAGCCAAAATGGCAAGTGATATGAAAAAACCAATGGGGATTACGATATTAACAAAACGCAATTTTAAAGAAAAACTCTGGCATCTTCCGGTCGGTCAGATGCATGGTATTGGAAAGAAAACAGTTCCTAAGCTAGAACAGCATGGTATTTATACTATTGGTGATTTAGCAAAATATGAAAACTATGAGAAAATAAGAACAGTTTTTCAAAAAAATACTTTTATTATATATCAAAGGGCTAATGGCAAAGATTTTTCAAAAATTAATTATGAAAAAAATGAATTAAAGTCAGTAGGTAATTCGACTACCTTTGAAAATGATAGTCATGATGAGGAATTTATTAAATCTGTTTTTCATTCTTTATCAAAAGAAGTTTCTGCCAGAGCTAAAAAAAGAGATCTTGTATCCAACTCTATTTCGATTACATTAAAATATACACGTGAAAAATCTAAAACAAAACAGACAGTTATCGATCAATATACAAATGATTTTGATATTATTTATGCAACGGCTTTGTTGTTGTTTGAAAGTATTTATCATGGTGAAAATTTAAGACTTGTAGGTGTCAGTTTGAACAATGTTGTGCATCTTCAGGATATTAATATCCAATTATCTTTATTTCACTCCACACAAAGTCAAATACAAAAAGAAACTCCAACTGATCAACTGATTTCACAATTGAATGAAAATCTTTCTGATACAAAAGTCATGAAAGCTTCTTCACTTATTAAAAATCAAGATATTCAAAAAAAATATCTTAAAAATAATGAATAACTTTAAAGAACGCTCATATGTTTTATAGAGGTGATAACATGAGTGTTTTTTTACAACGTTTTATTCAAGATAAGAAGTATTTCCTTATAGTGATAACGACAACTATCATAATGGGATTTTTATTTGGTTTTTATCAATATAAACATACACAGCCTATGATTCAACAATTCTTTCATTCTTTCTTTTATTTTAATATAGAAAATTATCAAAATCATTATCAATTATATCTTATTCAAAGTGGTATAATGATTTTTATATGTACATATTTAAGTACAAGTTATATGGGTCAAATAGGTTTATTATTTATTTGTTTTCTAAAAGGACTTCAGATTTCTTTTTCAATGCAATATGTTGTTATGAATGTTCAAATCCAGTTTATGATTGTTTTATTGATGTTATGTGAAATGATTTTAGAATTGATGATAGTATATGTCATTACTTATATTGGATTATATATTTCTAGTTATGTTACTTTGGTGAATTTTTATATCGAACAGAATTTTCATATTCAAAGTATTTTAAATTATAGACTTAATTTTATAATAGCAACACTTATTCTTTTAACGCTTTCACTAGCTTTTCGATTATATGTTGTTCCTCTATTTTAAAGGTATCTTTAGTGGTTTTTTATGACAAAAATTGTTATAATATGAATGGTGATGTATTTTGAAATGCAAGGATGCCCTGAGAGAATATCATGAATATATGATTGTTGAAAAAAATTATAGCCAACATACTGTAGCTGCCTATCAAAGAGATATCAGCCATTTTCTTGATTTTGTTTATCAGACCTATCAAATTCAGTCTATTGAAGATGTCACTCAAGATCATGTTTATGCCTATTTGAAACGACTTCATCAAAAACACAGTGATACGACGATTGATCGACATATGATTTCATTAAGACAATTTTATCAATTTTTGATGAAAGAAAAAATAATTTCTAAAAATATGATGAGTGCTTTTGATATGCCTAAACGTAAGAAATATCTACCACAAGTTTTAAGTGAAAAGGAAGTCATGGCTTTATTAGATTCAATAGAAGTTAAAGATGCTACTTCATCTCGAAATCGCTGTATGGTAGAAATTTTATATGCCTGTGGTTTGCGTGTGAGTGAAATGTGCCATTTAACATTGCAAAATGTCAATATTCAAAAAGGCTTTGTCAGATGTATAGGGAAAGGAAATAAAGAAAGAATTGTGCCAATGAATAATCAATGTTGTGTTCTTTTAAAAGAATACATTGAAAATTATCGTGATACATTATGTTTATATGGTTCAAGTCCTTATCTGTTTCTAACTCAAAAAGGAAAACCAATGACAAGAGATGATTTTTATCATATCCTGCAAAGAATTGTACAAAAAAGTCCTTTATCAAAACATATTAGTCCTCATACATTACGACATACTTTTGCGACACATTTGCTTGAACATGATGCAGATTTACGTTCTATTCAAGAAATGCTTGGACATAGTGATATTTCAACAACAACGATATATACACATGTTTCTCAAAGAAAAACTATCGAAGACTATCGACAATTACATCCAAGAATGCAAGAAAGGAATAAGAAAAATGAAAAAATATAAACGTGTATTTTTAATTGTGTTAGATTCATTAGGTATTGGTGATGCACATGATGCCCAACAATTTGATGATTTAGGAGCCAATACACTTGGTCATATTTGTGAAAAAGTAGGGGGATTGGATGTTCCCTGTTTAGAAGGTATGGGATTAGGAAATATTGGAAACTTTAAAGGAATTCATGCTTTAAAGAATCAACTTGCCTATACAGCCCGTCTTGAAGAAGTATCTAATGGGAAGGATACAATGACAGGTCACTGGGAAATGATGGGATTACATATTACAAAACCATTTAAAACATTTACAGAAACAGGTTTTCCTAAAGAATTCATTGAATTATTTGAAGAAAAGACCGGACGTAAATGTGTTGGAAATTATGCAGAAAGTGGAACAAAAATTTTAGATGACTGGGGTGAACATCAGATTCAAACAGGGGACTGGATTGTTTATACATCTGCAGATTCTGTTTTTCAAATCGCTGCTAATGAAGATATTATTCCATTAGATGAACTTTATCGTGCCTGTGAAATTGCAAGGGAAATTGCAATGGATGAAAGATGGAAAGTAGGACGTATCATTGCTAGACCTTATGTAGGAAAAAAGAAAGGCGAATTTGTGAGAACGGCAAATCGCCATGATTTAGCTTTAAAACCTTTTGGGAAGACTGTTTTAGATAGCTTAAAGGAAAATCAGATTGAAGTCATCGGAATAGGAAAAATACCAGATATTTTTGTGGATCAGGGAATTACACGTAAAGTCAAAACTGTTTCTAATCATGATGGTATGGAAAAGGCAATAGAAATTGCTAAAGAAGATTTTACAGGGTTAGCTTTCTTGAATTTAGTTGATTTCGATGCGGTTTATGGACATCGTAGAAATCCTGAAGGATATGGACAAGCTATTGTAGAATTTGATCATCAATTAGAACAGTTGTTATATCATTTGGATAGTGATGATTTACTTATGATTACAGCAGATCATGGTAATGATCCAACTTATAAAGGAACTGATCATACACGTGAAAATGTACCACTCATTATATATAGCAAATCATTACAAATGCCAAAACACTTAGGATTGCTCAAAAGCTATGCTGTGATAGGTGCAACGATTGCTGATAATTTCCAAGTTGAAAATCCTGGAATTGGTGATTCACTTCTAGATCGAATTATTTAGAGGATTAAAAAATGAATATAAAGGAAATCAGACGTGCCATCATGATAACTCTTGGTGGCACTTTAATAGGAACATTACTTTTTATTTTTGGATTATCATTGAATAATCTGTTCTTTATAACAATACAATATATTATTGCTTTATTGTTATATATCTGTTCTTTTTTAGCTGCATATCGTCAATATCAAAAGAATCATAGCTATATCTTTATATATATTGTTTTACTTATCATTATTATAACAATAATAACGACATATGCTTTCATTATGAAATGTCTATAAAAATCACATAATATATATTATGCGAAGTTATATATATTTTAAAAAGTCTTAACAAAGACTTTTTTTTATTATGTTCCAAATAACTCCCCTAAATAAGTAGACTTTACATAAAAAAAAAGAAGCATTTTTTTGCTTCTTCATTAGTATACTTCGTTAATATAATAATGTGAGTCTTGTCTATCTTGATTCAAATGATTATTCATCATTGTTATGATATAACGAGATTTACATGGTAAATCAACAGTTAAATCACATTCTAATTCTATATTTTGTGATGATCCTTTAAAATATGATAACATTTGAATTAATGCTTTTTGATGAAGATAAATAGCTTCACTGATATAAATGGTTTCTTCACTCTTATGATATATTAAATATCCTAAATCTTTAAATATAATCACATGATCTTCAAAACTTTCACATCTTTTGATAAAAAGATTCCAGTATGATTCATCACGAATACGATATTCATCAAAATGTTTGGTAAACTGTCTGTAATAGTCTTCTAATAAATGGTAATCATGGCTGATATTCCATTTTTCTTGATCTTGTAAAATGTCTTGATCAATAGTGATAATCTGATGATAATGCGATGCATTAAAGCCAAATGGACGATAAATTTCTGGATGATAAGCTTGTAAGTAGATATCTTGATTATCATATTCCTTTAAAACATATTGCATTAACTGCTTCATCATTCCTTGTTTTTGGTATGCAGGATGTGTACAGACTCCTAATATAAAATAACAATTCTTTGGCGTATTGTTTTTCATAATTGGCATAGGAACAATCTGTAAAGCTGATATAATTTGTGAATTGTTTTTTAAAATATAAGTATGATTTTCGTTATATAAATACTGAAAATAGAAATATGTAGATTTTTCTGTTTCATCTAAAAAACATGTTTTCCATAAGTCTATAATTTGTTGCTGATCTTCTTCTTTGGCTTTCTGAATTGTTATATTTCTTTCATATATTCGATATTTTTTCACCATTTTTACAGGATGAAGTGATTGCTTAGAACGTCTTAAATTTTCTAATCCCATATCTTCTTCCCTATTTACCCATTTTTCTTCATGATAATGATGTTCAAGAAGCTCTTTTAATATGGCTGGATATAAACCTCTTATATCTTTATTGGCTTTTTCAACATGAATTTGTATTGTTGAATGATTTAATCGAGAAGCAATAATAAATGCTTCTAGTTGATGATTAATAAAAATGCCACCAATATGTATTGGTAAAAGATGTTTAGATGAAAGTAATGACATAATTCCTCTGACTTCACTTGTCATTGATTCACTGATTCCTTCTTTTTCCCCTTCCCATCTATTCAAACATGATAAAATAGTATCAAAATCATTCGTCATATCTAAATCACGGTATTCATAATCAGGATAATTTTTGAGGAAAGCATTATAATGATTACGTCTTTTTTGCATTTTCTTACCAGATAAAGTTTGAAGCATTTCTTTATCATAAATGTAATCATCATTATAGGGTGTTCTTTCAAATAAATATTGTAAAGAAAAATCACTGTTTTGAATGGTTGAAACAAAACTTTCTATAGCACAGTCAATCATCAAAGGAAAACCATGATCATGACTATATTGTTTCATATATTCCAAAGCTTCCTGATAATATTCAGGGGTCGTAAAAGGCATAGCCCAAAAATAAGTATCTTTATAATGATGCAGCATGACTAAAAAATGCTCATGGATTTCATATTGAATATGATATTCGTGATTCCACATCATCATCGTTACAAAATTAGAGTTATAACCTTCATAATTGGCTTTATCTAAATAAGGTTGAATAATTGCATAATCTTCTAATGTTAATTGTTTCATGATTGTTGAGAAAGTAGCATATGAATAAATTGTTTTGCTGTTCTTCCTGAAAAACCTCCGTTTCTTATTTCCCATTGTAATGCTAATTCATGTAACTGGTCAACAGGCATGTTTAAATGATATGCTTGAGCTAAAGCATCTATAATATCTAAATAATGCTGTTTGTCTGGGTGAATATACATAATTTGAACACCGAATCGAGAAACTAACGATAATTTTTCCTGCATAGCATCATTGTTGTTGATTTCCTGATCATGTTGACGGTCATTCCATGTTTCTTTAATAAGATGTCTACGATTGCTGGTTGCATAGATGAGGATATTATCTGGCTTCTTCTCCAATCCCCCTTCAATAACAGCTTTTAAATATTTATACTCAACTTCAAATTCTTCAAAAGACAAATCATCCATAAAAATAATAAAACGATAATGTCTGTTTTGTAATTCATTAATAATTTGAGGTAAAGATATAAACTGATGTTTATAAACTTCAACCATTCTTAAACCATCTTTATAATAACGATTTAAAAGAGCTTTAATACTGCTTGATTTCCCAGTTCCACTATCACCATACAATAAAACATTATTGGCTTTATGTCCTTTTAAAAATGCTTCTGTATTTGCTGTTAAACGTTCTTTTTGACTTTCATAGCCAATTAACTGTTCTAAAGTATTATTGCCAATATGATCAATTGGTATAATTTGATTATTTAAATAACGAAAGGCTTTATTTAAACCATATTTTCCAACACCATATTGATAATAATGATTATATAATATCTGGTAAAATTCTTCCACTGATGTGCTTTGTGAAAGCTGTGTCTGAAGATGAGATAACAAATCAAAGATTTCTTGATTGATAATATGAGAACTATTTATAAAATGAAAAAATAAATCTTTATATAATGAATCTATATGTGAAAAATCATAATGAAAAATACGGAAAAGATATTCAAAATCATGACAAACGACTTTTTTTAATGAATCGGGTATCTCTTTTTTTCTTTCTAATGCTAAAGTAAATGTATTTTCATGATAAGCCAATAAATATGTTAATAAACTTTGAAATAATTGTCCATGTAATTCATACTTTTCAGCAAGGATCAAAAGTTGAGATATAAATTCAGATTCATTAATAAGTGATTCATCTTCTACAAAAGATAAGCATTTTAAAACATCAACATCCTGTGAAATATTTTTATAAATAATCAATTGATCTATTTGCATTATTAATCCTCCTTGTAAAAAAAGACGAAATTATCGTCTTTTTGTTAATTTTTAAAACTATGAATAGGTGCAGGAATGCGTCCACCTCTATCAATAAATTCATCACAAGAAAATGGATTGACAGGCATAATAGGTGCATATCCTAGCAAACCACCAAACTCAACTTTTTCTCCAACATCTTTTCCAATCACAGGAATAATACGAACAGCTGTTGTTTTTTGGTTGATCATTCCAATAGCCATTTCATCTGCGATAATACCAGCAATAGTCTTGGCAGAAGTTTTACCGGGAATAGCAATCATATCTAAGCCTACAGAGCATACACAAGTCATAGCTTCTAATTTTTCTAATGTTAATGCTCCGGCTTCTACAGCATCAATCATTCCCTGATCCTCACTGACGGGTATAAAAGCCCCAGAAAGTCCACCAACGTAAGAAGATGCCATGACTCCACCTTTTTTAACTTGATCATTTAAAATAGCTAATGCTGCAGTTGTTCCGGGTGCTCCTACTCTTTCTAAGCCCATTTCTGTTAAGCAATCCGCAATACTATCTCCAATGGCAGGAGTAGGTGCTAAAGATAAATCAATAATCCCAAAAGGAATATTTAAAGAAGCAGATGCTTCTCTGGCAACAAGTTGACCTACTCTTGTAATTTTAAAAGCTGTTTTTTTCACAATTTCACATAATTCTCCAAAATCTTTTCCTTTTGCACTTTGAATAGCTTTTCTAACAACACCAGGTCCACTGACTCCAACATTAATAATAGCATCTGTTTCACTGACACCATGAAAAGCTCCAGCCATAAACGGATTATCATCAGGAGCATTACAGAAGACAACAAATTTAGCACAACCTATAGAATCCTGTTCTTTTGTTAATGAAGCAGTTTCCTTAATAATCTCACCAATTAATTTCACAGCATCCATATTGATTCCTGTCTTAGTAGAACCTACATTAACAGAACTACATACAAGTTCTGTTTCTTTCATGGCTTGAGGAATAGATTGAATGAGTAGCTTTTCAGCTTTTGTCATTCCTTTAGAAACAATAGCACTATATCCCCCTATGAAATTCACACCGACTTGACGAGCACATTGATCTAAAGTCTTAGCGATTTTTACAAAATCATCTGTTGTCTGACATGCTGCAGCACCAATGAGTCCAATTGGTGTTACAGAAATTCTTTTATTCACAATGGGAATACCATATTTTTTTTCAATATCCTCCCCTGTTTTTACCAAATCAGCAGCAACACTTGTAATTTTTTGATAAATATTGTGACATAAAACATCTATATTGGCATCTATGCAATCAATAAGACTGATTCCAATTGTAATGGTACGAACATCTAAATTTTCTTGTTCAATCATCTTATTTGTTTCATTTACTTCAAATAAATTAATCATCTTATGCCTCCTTAAATTCTATGCATCTTATTAAAAATATCTTCATGCTGTAATTTAATATAAACCCCAATATTCTCTCCTAATTTTTCTAATTGTTCACTAACATTTGCAAAGGGTTCTTTTGAAGAAGACATATCTACAATCATCATCATATTAAAATAACCATCTAATATTGTTTGTGAAATATCTAAAATATTGATATTTGTTTGTGCCAAAGACTGGCAAACTTGAGCAATAATCCCCACTTGATCTTTTCCCACAACTGTTATAATTGCTTTTTCCATTTTTCATCCTCCTAATTTTAAACATTATAGCAAACTCTCCATAAAAAAGAAAGAAAAAAAGGAGCCTATGCTCCTTTAAGGGATTATTTTAATAAAGATAAAGCTTTTTCAAATACGGCTTTACCGTTCATTGTTCCATAATCTCTCATATCGATGACATCTACAGGGATAGGTCCAGCTTTTCTTCCAGCAGC
Source organism: Clostridium sp. C1 (assembly GCF_018223625.1). Taxonomy (NCBI): domain Bacteria; kingdom Bacillati; phylum Bacillota; class Clostridia; order Eubacteriales; family Clostridiaceae; genus Clostridium; species Clostridium sp. C1. The sequence goes on from NZ_CP073631.1 coordinate 749,671, forward strand.
TAATTTTTCAATAGCAGCTTTTTGGAATCTAACTTGAGGCCCAAGTAAGATGCAGTCAACTTCTTCTAATACTCTTGGTGCATCAGAGAATGGTAATGCAAAGATTTTGCATTCTACACCAGCATCTTTAGCAGCAGCTTCCATTTTTGTAACTAATAAACTTGTAGACATTCCTGCAGAACATACTAATAAAATAGTTTTCATATTTCTTACTCCCTTTCTTATTATTACAATATATATTGTAACAATTTTTATGCGAATTGTAAACACTTACGAGCAAAAAATTTCTATTTCAGAAAATCGCTTGATTTTATCAATATAAATATGTATTTATAAAAAGAATATGCTAAAATAATCATAAAGAAAGAGATGATCGAAGTGAAATTATTAGTTGTTAGTGACAGTCATTTGTATGCTGACCATTTGCAAAGAGTTGTTAATCATTACATGACAAAAGTCGATTATATGATTCATTGTGGTGATTCTTCACTGCCTCTCAATGATTCATATATTCAAAAATTTGATGTCGTTGTCAAAGGCAATCATGATGATGCACCCTTCCCTATTTATCAGACATTCCAGCATATATGTGTCACTCACGGACATTATTATGGGGTATATTATGGATATGAGCAGTTAATTCACCTTTGTCAAGAAGAAAACTGTTATTTATGTCTTCATGGACATACTCATGTACCAACGATTCAAAAACATCAGGATATTACATTTGTCAATCCCGGAAGCTTAATGATGAATCGAGGAAGCTATGGATATGGAACATATGCTTTGATTGATGTCAATGGTAAGGATATCCATGTAGAATTCCATCATTGTATCACGGATGCATTATGTCAACAAGATATTCTGGATGAAGGTATGGAATTATTAGAAGAATTTAAACAATTATTGAAATAAAAAGAAATTAGTCAAAAGCTAATTTCTTTTTATTGATGATTTTTATTTTTTTCTTCTACTCTTTTACGCTTATACTCAATAATAAACATAACCTCTTTTAAGTCTTCATCTGGTAGTTCAGTGAGTAAACGGGCAATATTTGCAATATTATAATAATCGTATTTTTTACCACTCATAATTTCTTCAACACTTCGTCCATAAAGATGAGAAAGTATTTTCAATTCACTAACAGTGACATCTCTTTTTCCATTTTCTATATCTGAAATAGCGGAATGTGGAACATTTAAATGTGAAGCCACTTCTTTTTGAGTCAGGTGTTTAAAATTACGATAGACTTTCAATCTTTTTGCCAAATCCATATCTATTGCCATAAATTCACCTCCATAATTTTATTATATCATGAATAAATAACGATAGCAATTTAGAGTATGAAAAAAATATTTTTGTGAAAGACATAAATATCAATATTTAAACATTATTCTTTAAAATAACCTGAAGTTAATTTTGCTATTTGTCGAATCTTGTCTGGAGATGACTGAAAGATAAAATGTTCCATGATAATTTGAACCTTTTGTAAATCTTCATGAGTCAAGTTAATCAAATAGCCTCCTACTGGTAATTGCTTCCATTGATCATAAAACAATGTATGAGCATTTAATAGATGCATACGACAATGTTCATCAACCATAATGTCAAACACTTCTTTTTTACGATCTTTTAATGCAAAATGTCCTTGTTGACACATTTGACAATGTTTATTTTGATAACCAAAATAATACTGTGAAATTGGACAATAATCACTAATCATATTTGTTGTTTTTCCAAAGACTTGAACAATACATTTTGATAAATCAGTTTTTAAGTTTTTGATTTCTTGAGCAGACATTTCTAAAGATGTTAAAAATAATTCATGATAATGATGAGCAGCATAGGAATTATGAATATTTAAACCATGACCAATGATTAACTCTTTCTTTTGAAAGGCTCTATAAGTTCCATAATCATTAACTAAAATTGTTTGTATATCATTATAGATTTTAGAATGAAGAATATCTTTTATTTCATCATCTTTGATAACTGGTGATGTCATCATCACCATCTTTTTATGATATTTCAAACACATCTGATAAGCCATTTCAATATCCTTTTGATAAGGATAAATAATAACTTCAACAGGATATTGAAGAACAGCTTCTAATTGTTGAAGGGAATGCACACAAACATAGAGTTGAGAGTGAAATAATGATTGATGAATTGTAAGTTGTGGAATATCATGTATTATCTGATGATGAATCTTTTGATGAGAAAGTATCTCTATGAATTGATTACAGGCTTTTCTTCGCATTTCATTAATGTCTTTGATAGGCATAGATATTTTTTCATCACTGTCAATATACAGATTGTTGATGATAAATGGTGTCGATCCTAGTTTTGATAATTGCTGTGCTATACGATTATCATCTAGTGGTGTTTGATGTGCTATTTCAACATCTTGACTAGATTCGACAATCACACTATGATCTTCTTTTTGAATTTTTAATTTTGCTTTTTTTCCTATTTTTGCTTCAAAAGACATATCAATTTCAATTTTTCTTGTTGATATCTGATATGTTTTTTGCATTCTCTCAACAACTTGTTTATCCAATGTTTTTCTTACTAAGCCACGATCCACATAATAATCAAATTCTATCTCTATGATATCTTGAGGCTGACCTGTTTTGACCAGTTTATGCTTATGATAAATCTTATTGACTGGGCGTCCTTTATCAATATCTTCAAAAACAATACTATCACCCTGTAAAAGTGGTTGTGTTAAACGAATACCAACTCTCTTTTGTTTTTTATGATAATATACAACTTCTCCAATAATATAACCTTTATGACCGGGATAATCTCCATCAACAATTTTTAAATCATGATGTAAATATCCAGATGTATAATTACGATTAAACATAGCTGACATATCTTGAATATAAGGTTGAAAATCTATTTTTTTATTTTGATAATAGGCATCTATAGCCTCTCGATAAGCTCTTGTTACACTTGCGACATACTCTGGTCTTTTCATTCGCCCTTCTATTTTTAAAGAAGATACTCCTGCTTCAATGAGTTCACCTAAATATTCAATGGTCATGATATCTTTAGGTGATAATAAATATGGATGTTTTTCTGGTAAGGATTGACCATCTTTAAGTAATTGATATTGTAAACGACATGGCTGAGCACATTGACCTCTGTTTCCACTACGTTTACCAATCATACTACTCATTAAACATTGTCCAGAATAACAGACACACATTGCTCCATGTACAAAGACTTCGATTTCTAAGTTTGTCTGACGACATATGTTTTGTATTTCTTCTAAAGTGTTTTCACGTGCTAGAACAACACGATGAGCGCCATTTTCTTCAAAATAACGTGTTCCATAGCTATTCATCACAGATGCTTGAGTACTGATATGAATTTCAAAATCTGGATACAATGTGCGAATCAAATCAAATAAACCAATATCTTGAACAATTAAAGCATCAACTTGCAGTTCATATAATTTTGTCACATAAGATGTCAAAGCATTCATTTCTTTATCTTTATATAATGTATTTATTGTGACATAAACTTTAACTCCATATAAATGAGCATATGAAACAGCCCATTGCAAATCTTCATCATTAAAATTTTTTGCATTGGCTCTGGCACTAAATAATGTTCCACCTAAGTAAATCGCATCTGCTCCATTTTGCAAGGCAGCAATAAATGATTCTCGATCTCCAGCGGGAGCTAATAATTCAATTTTTTTCATAATGATCCTCCAATAAAAAAGCAATAACGTTTGTTATTGCGATAATGTAGAAACAAGACGATAACACATCTTCGCAGAAGATTGACTTGCATGTTTAAGATATTCATCAAACTGAATATGATTTTCTCCTTTTCTATAAATATCACTTAAAGATCTTGTGATAATGAAAGGAATATCAAAAACATGGCAGACCTGAGCAATCGAAGCTGCTTCCATCTCAGCACAGACAGCGTCTGGAAAAAAATCTAAAATTTGTAAGACCTGATCTTCACGACATATAAACTGATCTCCAGAAACAATCAAACCAAGATGATAAGGTTGTTTTGAATCTTTTAAAATATCTTCAACTTGTTTTAAAGCTACTGCATCTGGCTGAAAAACACATGGCATACCGGGCACTTCTCCACGTTGACGTCCAAAAGCAGTAACATCAACATCATGATGTAAAACACCCGTTGAAATGACAACATCACCAACATTTTGATTTAATGAAAGCCCTCCAGCCGAACCAATATTAATCACGAAATCAATAGGATATTGTGTTAATAATAAAGTTGTTGAAATAGATGCATTGACTTTACCAATACCCCCTTGAACAAGCACAATGTCTTTTTTTGCCATTGTTCCTTCATAGAAAGTATAACCATGATTCATTTCTTTTTTATTGATCTCCATCAAAGCTAAGATTGCTTCAACTTCTTCTTCCATAGCACCAATAATCCCAATCATGAAACTTCCTCCTTTCGACATACAAAAATAATTCTTTCACAATCATCATGATATGTTGTAAAATCACTATAATATTCAATGTTTTGAAAACCGGCTTCATGAAGCCAATAAAGATATTGTGATACAGGATAAGTCTTTTGATAATGATCTTCGTCCACAATATCATGTTCTTTTTTATCTTCAATATAGACATGATGATGAATATAACCCTCTGAAATATTTTCAACTGACCAATCAAAAATAAATTCTTCATCTTCTTCCTTTTCATGATAATCTTTTAAAATAACATCCATTTTATAAAGACTATCGACATCAAAAATAAATGTTCCTCCATCCCCTAATGATTGAAAAACATTCAAAAATGTTTGAGTCATCTGTTGAGGATCAGTCAAATAATTCAAAGAATCACATAAACATAAAACTAAATCCACAGGACGAGATAAAGTGAAATCACACATATCCACTCTTTGTAAAACAAGGTTGACTTGTTGTTCTATTGCTTTTTGTTTAGCAACTTCTAACATATCACTGGAAATATCTGAAGCGTAAACCGTTTTATTGCTTTTAGCCAAACGAATAGCCATTTCGCCAGTCCCACAGCCTAATTCAAAAACTTCATCAAATTGACAATGTTGCAAAATGAACTGGTAGTAATCTTCATAAAACTGCTCATCCATTAAACTATCATAGTAATAGGCAAAATTTTCATAACTCATTTTGCTAACATTCCTTCCACATTGATACGTGGCATATCTCCCCATAGTTTTTCTAAATTATAACTTTCTCTTTCAGAACCTTCAAAAATATGGCAAACAATATCTCCTAAGTCAATTAAAATCCACTTAGAATTTCTTAAACCTTCAATGCTTTTCACCTCAAAGTTATGTTTTGCACATTCTTCCTTAATATTTTCTGTAATGGCCTGCATGAGTCTTTCATTGCTGGCTGTACATAAAACAAATGTATCAAACATTGGGCTGACATCACGCATATCAATTGCGGTAATATGCGTTGCAAGTTTATCATCCATTGCTTTAACCACACATTCTAATTTTGTCATCTATTTTTCTCCTTTCACGACATAATAATCATAAATTTCATAAAAGCAATCATCTATTTCACGATTTTTTCTCTTTGAAAATTCATAAAAATCAATTAAAGAATTTCTAAATCCTTGATGAATATCTTTTTGACATGTTTCAATTTGTTGCGAAGAATCATATCCCCTTAAAGGATCGAGCTTATCAGCAACATATAAACATTTTCCAATTGGTGAAATACCAACTGAAGCAGTTGTATGATCCTCAATGGCTTTTAATACCACAGGATCATCAATTAAAAACTCATGTTCACTGACATAACGTGATAGCCATTGGTGCCAGATAGGATAAGGTTTAGATAAATATTCTGGAAAATAGCTTTCCATTATTTTTTGAGCTTCTTTTTGATCCATCTCTTTGGCGACATCATGCATTATTCCTGCAATATAAGCTTGTTTTTGATTTAATTGATTTGCTTTGGCTATCTTTTTAGCCAGTTTAGCAACACTGCAAGTATGTTTCCAGCGTTTTTCTTTCATTCTTGAACGTACCATTGTATCTAAATATAATCCCTGAGATGATATATATCTTAAAACGTCTTGATCCAACATTTCTATATGACCATTTCTCACATCACTGCTTGAGGCATAAACAGGCTGATTATTTAATAATTGGAAATGATATGTATCTAATATAGAATAATGGGGCTTATATCCACCTCTTTGAAAAGCAATTAATTGAACAAGTTGAGATATTTTTTTTGCTTTTTTCCATTGATCAAAAGCATTAGCTTGATCCATTCCCATAATATAGTAATAATGTACTTGAGGATTTTGTTGAATTAATTTTTCAATTGTATGAATGGTATAATTTTTTTGCTCATCTTCACTATCAATTTCAATGGTATTTATAGAAAGTAAAGGATGATTTTTGATAGCAATACGAATCATCTCGACTCTTTCTTTAGCACTAGCAAGATTTTTATTTTTCCAAGGATTATGGCGTGTTGGAATAAATTGTACTTCATCCAAATGAAGCTGTTCAATGGCACACAAAGCAACATCTACATGTGCTTGATGAATGGGATCAAAACTCCCACCGAATAGACCTATTCTTTTCATGGTAGACGATAAATTCTTTCATCACTTTGTTTATACAAAACAATTGTACGGCCAATGATTTGAACAACTTCTGCCTTTGTATGCATACTTAAATCTAATGCCACATGATGTACATCCTCTGGACAATTATCTAAAATTTTTACTTTTATGAGTTCTTGAGCTTCTAATGCTTCAAGAATACCTTTGATTTGATTTGCAGAAACCCCATCTTTTCCGACTTGAAAAATAGCCTTTAAGTGATGAGCTTCTCCTCTTAAATATCTTTTTTGTTTACCTGTTAGCATTATTTTCCCTCCTATATAATGGCTTCTCTTATTGTGACAGAAATCTGTGGTGGAACATGAACCTTTATTTTTCCGCCTTTAGAAGAAATGGTTATAAATCCTAAACCAGAAATGACAATATCACATTTTCCCGACTTTAAAGTAAAGTCGTATGTTTTCATGTCATGAATCGATTGCATTCCATCAATTTCAAACTGAAAAGTTTTATGACGATCATATAAGGCATCTGCATTAACTGTTTTGGTACGATGAATCTTAAGTTGACGAGAAAAATACGTTATAAAACTTGACTGCCCCCCACTGATATAATCAATTCTTCCTAATCCATCAAAATAAATCGTCTGTTTTTCTTGTAATTGGAATCCAATAGGTCTTAATTCACTTTGTGGAATTATCTTTTTTAAAATTTTTGGATCTACAAAATGAGTCATCTGACTTTCATTTACAATACCGGGTGTATCATAAAGATAAGTCTGTTCATCCAAAGGTATTTCTATAAAATCAAGCGTTGTTCCCGGAAATTCAGAAACAGTAATCAAATTTTGTTCTTCTACTTGAGCGTAATGTTTCAATAAAGCATTAATAAATGTTGATTTGCCAACATTCGTTGCTCCTACAACATAAATATCACGCTGCTTACGATAAGTCATCATGGCATCATAGATCTTATCCATGTTCATATTTTTCTTACCACTCGTTACTATAACATCTACAGGCTTCATTCCTTCTTCTTTTAATCGTCTTCTGACCCAATGTTCCAGCTTACGCTCTTTAACGGATTTTGGCAATAAATCACGCTTATTCGCAAGAACCAGAACATCATTATAACCGATATGACGTAATAATCCTTGAATACGACTTCCTTCAAAATCAAATAGATCAATCATATAAACGACAAGACAATTTTTTTCACCAATATGATCTAAAAGATTTAAAAAATCATCTTTTGTGAGTGATGTTGTTTGTAATTTATGATAGTTTTTTAGTTGAAAACAACGTCTACATAAAATATGATCTTTTGTAGTGGCATCTTTTGGAACATAACCAATATGTTTTTCATTTTCACTTTGAATAATGGCTCCACATCCATAACATCTTTTTATTTCTTTCATATATACCTTCCTTCTTGACTATTGTATACTATTTCTATTTTGATGAAAAGAGATAAACATAAACATCGACAAATTTCATATAATATTTTGAGGTGACTTATGTTTACAGCTATTTTTGCATTATTACAACAATTTTTATTTGTATCTTTTATTAAAACACAGGCTTTTAAACCCGCTCTTACAAAACAACAGGAAAAAGAATTATTAGAAAAATATTTTCAAGGTGATCAGAATGCCAGAAATAAGCTCATCGAACATAATCTAAGACTTGTTGCGCATATTGCTAAAAAATACGAAAGTGCAAAAGACTTACAGGAAGATCTCATCAGCATTGGCACAATTGGACTTATCAAAGCAGTAGATAGCTATAATGCGACAAAATCCACAAAACTGGGAACTTATGCTGCAAAGTGTATAGAAAATGAAATCTTAATGCATTTGCGTCAACATAAAAAAACAGCTTTAGATGTTTCGTTAAATGAAGTTTTAGGTGTTGATAAAGATGGAGGAGAAATGACGCTACTGGATATTATTCCATCAAAAGAAAAAGATATGATTGATCAGATTCAAACCAATGATCAGCTCCAGCAGCTTCAAGATTACTTTTCTTTACTAACACCACGTGAACAAGAAATACTCATCTATCGCTATGGTCTTAATCATCACCGTATTTATACGCAAAAAGAAATTGCCAGACATATGAATATTTCTCGTTCCTATGTATCACGTTTAGAAAAACGTGCTTTAATTAAACTTTTAAAAGCCTATATGCATACACAATAAGTTTAGAAATCTTCTTTAAATAAGTCATCGAAAGAAATAGGTTCAAAATGTTTATCCTGTTGTGATGTTGTTTCTAAAGGTTGAGATTTTTCAACCTTTTCATCTTGATTAGAAATATATAAATCCGTCGATAAAGAATGACGATCATAAACATGCATAATCGTTTCATTTTTCATTGATTGAATTACACTTGGCTTTTGTCCAATTTGTGATAAAGAATAATCTTTGATGTATAAATTTTCTTTTTTCTGTTCACTTTCAATAATCAATTGATCTTGAGTATCTAATACAAAAGCATCTAAAGCATGAATTGGATTCGTTTTAGGAGATTTAAAAATAGATGTTCCTTTTGTCGCACGATTACAGCTTGGTATATCCGAAATACGCATACGTTTGATACCCGGTTGATCACTAATTAAAACATAAGAATAAGAATGAAGTGGATCAAATGTATTCATTGCTACAAGATAATCATCTTTTAAATTCATGGCTTTGATTCCTGCAGCTTTTAATCCCAAAATAGAAATCTCATCTTCACTATATAATGAAACATATCCCAAAGATGATGTCAGAACAATCGCCTGATTGGTATCAGTTAAAGCAACCTGAAGTAACTGATCATCTTTTTTCAAATTCATACATTTTAAAGGTTTTGTATAACGGGCAACTTCAAATTCTTTTAATGGAACACGTTTGATTTGTCCTAAACGTGTTGTTAGAAGAACGTACAATGGTAAAACAAAAGACTTCACAAGAATGGAACCAATCATTTTTTCTTCTGGAGAAACTTTAATGAAATAACTGATATGCTTTCCAAGTTCTTTCCATTTAAATTCTTCTAATTTATGAATTGGAATGAATAAATAATTCCCTTTATCAGTAAAAATCAGCAATTTATCTAAAGTGCTTGCAAAATGTAAGTCCAAAAGCACATCATCATCTTTCTTTCCAAAAGCAATATTTTCACTGGCTTTATAAGATCTTTGAGAAATTCTTTTGACATAGCCATCTCTAGTGATTGATACATAAATGTCTTCTGGAAGAATCATTGCTTCTTCATCAATGACAATTTCTTGAACTTCATGTTTAATTTGTGTTAAACGAGGTGATGGATATTGCTTTTTAATCTGTTTTAATTCATCAACAATGACTTTTCTTAAAACTTGATCACTATTTAAAATATCATTCAATGTTTGAATCAATGTTTCTAATTCCTGCTTTTCCTTTTCTAAAGAAACAATATCGGTATTCGTTAAACGATATAACTGTAACATGACAATGGCTTCAGCCTGTTTTTCTGTAAAATGATATTGTAATTGAAGATTCTTTTTAGCATCTTGTTTATCATGAGAATGTCGAATGGTATGGACAACATCATCTAAAATAGAAATGGCTTTGATTAATCCATCAACAATATGTTTACGTTCTTGTGCTTTTTTTAAATCAAACAACGAACGTTTGGTAACAACATCAATTTGATGATCAATATAACCATCTAAAATTTCAACAATTCCCATACATACAGGTCTTTTGTTTTTAATAGCAACCATATTGTAATTATAGTTCTTTTGAAGATCTGTATTCTTATAAAAATAATTTAATGTATTTTGTACATCAACATCCTTTTTCAAATCAATAACAATACTTAATCCATTACGATCTGACTCATCACGGACTTCTATAATGCCATCAATATTTTTTTGAAAACGTATTTCATCTAATTTTCTTACCAATTCTGCTTTATTGACTTCATAAGGAATCTCTGTCACCACAATTTTATTCATGTTTTTTTCTTCAACGATTTTCGTTTGAGAACGAACAACAACTTTTCCTTTTCCTGTTTCAAAAGCTTTTCTTATACCATTGATTCCTTCAACAATAGCTCCTGTTGGAAAATCCGGACCTTTGATAAATTTCATCAAGTCATCCAAAGAACAATGAGGATGTAAAATACGATAAATCGTAGCATCAATCACTTCTTCTAAATTATGTGGAGGAATATCAGTCGCATATCCAGATGATATACCCGTTGCTCCGTTGACTAATAAATTAGGATACTTTGCAGGTAAAACAGTTGGTTCATATTCCGTATCATCAAAGTTCAATGCCATTTGAACCGTTTCTTTATCAATATCTTTTAATAATTCAGATGCAATAGGTGATAACCTTGCTTCAGTATAACGCATGGCTGCAGCCGGATCATTATCAATCGAACCATTATTTCCCTGCATATCAATCAATGGCATACGCATTTTCCATTCTTGGGATAAACGGACCATTGCTTCATAGACAGAAATATCTCCGTGAGGATGATAATTACCAATGACATTCCCTACTGTTTTTGCTGATTTACGATAAGGTTTTAAATGTGTATTCCCATCTTTGTACATAGCATAAAGAATACGACGTTGCACTGGTTTCAATCCATCTCTAACATCGGGTAATGCACGATCTTGAATAATATACTTAGAGTATTTTCCAAAACGATCACCCATAATATCATCTAATGATTGTGTTATGATTTTTTCTTTCATGATAGACCTCCTTACTGATTAATAAAGAATGAATCTTCCAAAGAAAATTGCACATTATCTTCAATCCATTCACGTCTAGGTTCTACTTTATCTCCCATTAAAACAGATACTCTACGTTCTACTAAAGCAGCATCTTCAATGGATACTTGAATGAGTGTACGTGTTTCTGGATTCATGGTTGTTTCCCATAACTGATCCGCATTCATTTCTCCTAAACCTTTATAACGTTGTACAGCATAACCACGACCTATCTGTTTTTTAGCTTTTTCTAATTCATCATCATCCCAAGCATAAATAACTTCCTCATGTTTTCCATTCTTTTTAGATACTTTATATAAAGGTGGTAAAGCAATATAGACTTTTCCAGCTTGAATCAATCCACGCATATAACGATAAAAGAAAGTTAAAAGAAGAACTTGAATATGAGCACCATCCGTATCAGCATCGGTCATGATAATCACTTTTGCGTAATGGGAGTCATCCGCATTAAAATCCGCCCCTACTCCTGCACCGACTGTATTAATAATTGTGCTAATTTCTTCATTTTTTAATATATCAGACATGGCAGCCTTTTCAGTATTGATGACTTTCCCTCGCAAAGGTAAAATAGCCTGATATTTACGATCTCTACCTTGCTTTGCACTTCCTCCAGCCGAATCTCCTTCGACAAGATAAAGTTCTTTTCTCTTTTTATCTTTGGATTGTGCCGGTGCTAGTTTTCCACTTAATATTTTTTCAACTTTTTGTCCTTTTCCTTTTCGTGCTTCTTCACGTGCTTTTCGAGCAGCATTTCTGGCTTGTGAAGCTTTAATCATCTTTTTAACTAATTCATTTGCTGTTTCTTTATTTTCTTCTAGAAAATAATTCACTTGTTCATAAACAACATTTTCAACAATATTTCTTGCTTCAGGCGTTCCTAATTTTGATTTTGTCTGTCCTTCAAATTGTAGTAATGACTCAGGTATTTTGACAGAAATAATAGCTGTTAAACCTTCTCTTACATCGCTACCTTCCAGATTTTTATCTTTTTGTTTTAGTAAACCATATTTTCTGGCATATTCATTAAAAACTTTTGTGAATCCCGAACGAAAACCAGTTTCATGAGTTCCCCCATCTCCAGTTCTCACTAAATTGACAAAGGAAATCAAATTTTCTTGATAGCCATCAGTCATCTGAAAAGCCACTTCAACTTCAATAGGATGAGATACATCATCAAAGGAAACAGTTGTATGTAATGTCTTTTTATCATAATTCAGATATTCAATAAAGGCTTCTAAACCATTATCATATTGGAAAGATTCATGTTTTCCTGTTCTTTCATCTATAATATTCATTTCAATACCTTTTAATAAAAAGGCACTTTCTCTTAATCTTTCACAGATAGTAGAATAATTAAATTCTGTTGTAGAAAAGATATTTTGATTAGGTTTAAAATGAATCGTTGTTCCAGTTTTTGAAGTCTTACCGATCTTTTTTAATGGAGAAATGATTTTCGCTCCGTCTTCAAAACGTTGTTGATGAATCACTCCATCACGATAAACAGTGACCTCCAGCCATTCACTTAAAGCATTTACAACAGATGAACCGACACCATGTAACCCACCAGATGTTTTATAACCACCATCTTCACTAAACTTTCCACCAGCATGTAATATTGTTAAAATGACTTCAGTCGTAGGTTTACCAGAAGCATGAATACCCGTTGGCATTCCACGTCCTTCATCTGCTACACGAATACTATTATCTTTTCCAATTGTTACTGTGATTTTTTTACCGAATCCAGCCAATGCTTCATCAATAGAATTATCAACAATTTCCCAGACAAGATGATGTAAACCTCTTGAATCTGTTGAACCAATATACATACCCGGACGCTTTCTTACGGCTTCCAGTCCTTCTAGAATTTGTATATTAGACTCATCATAATGATTTGCTTTCATATCTGATTTCCTCCTTTTCCAATTTTATAATTATATCAAAAACATTGATATATTGCTAGAGAATTCATATCATACCAAATTTCTTGAATTTTCGCAAATCTTTTAAAAAAATTGATTTTTCTTCTTTTTTATGTATAATAGGTGACGGGGAAGTGAAAAAATGGATATATTGATATATTGCTTATTAATAGTAATGGGTTATTTATATGGATCTATTCCTTTTGCATTAGTGATTGGAAAATTATTTTATCATACAGATGTAAGAAATAGTGGTTCAGGAAATTTAGGTGGCACGAATGCTGGACGAGTGCTTGGAAAAAAAGCAGGATTATCAGTCATTATTTTAGATGCTTCTAAATGCTGTATTTCTATACTGATTGCTGGAACAGTTGCTAAATACATGAAACTTGATATGAATATTATTTATCCATGTGCTTTAGCTTGTGTGATTGGTCATTGTTATCCTCTATTTGCTGGATTTAGAGGTGGAAAAGCTGTATCTGTAGCAATTGGATATGCTTTAATGACAAATATCTATGCTTTTGTTGTAGCTTTAATTATCTTTATGGTGACATTAAAGATTTCTAAATATGTTTCATTGGCTTCGATTTTAGCAGCTATTTCTATTGCTGTAATCTCTCCATTTATTGGTTATAGCATGATTGGTATAATTACAAATATATGCATTGTTGCCTTGCTTGTTTATAAACATCGCAGCAATATTCAAAGATTAAGAAATGGTACAGAAAATAAAATTACATGGATGTAAAAACCTGAATGTTAAAACACTCAGGTTTTTATTTTGCAAAACTGGCATTCATGACATGGGGTAAGAACTGGTGTTCATTGTATGAAAGAATCTGGTATGAACCATGATTTTCTTCAACACATGTAAGAGAGCATCCTTCAACAATTTGTTGATTAATGGAAACCAGTTCTTTTTGTGTTAAGCCTAAAAAAACAGACATAAAAATAACAAAGCACATTCCATGCGTTACAATCATAACTTGACTGTCTTGAGGTAATTGTTTTAAATCTTGTAAAAAACTTTTAACTCTTTCTATGACTTCTTGATAGCTTTCACCATGAGGAATGCGATCAAACTGTTCTGGATGATTCCATAACTGATCATAGAGTTTATGGTGATAAGTTAATAAATCAACGATTTTCTGTCCTTCAAAATCACCAAAATTCATTTCCATTAAACGTTCATCCATGGTAATATTCTGCTTATCAAAGAGTAGACAAGCTGTCTGATAAGCACGAGGAATAGGACTTGAATACACATAATCAAATTGAAACGAATGTTCTTGAAGATAATTTTTTAAAGCCAGAGCATTTTCTACTCCATCTTGAGTCAGTGGAGAATCTAAACGCCCCTGCAGTCTTTTTTCTTCATTCCAGACTGTTTTAGAATGACGTGTGATATATATCTTCATATACGAAAAAATAAGGGAATCCCCTTATTTATACTGATCATTAATGCTTTTCATAATTCGTTTGATTTGTGTTTCATTTGGTTTACGTCCCATTTCCATGAACATAGCACGAATCATTTTTTCATTAATTGGTGGATTCTTTCTTAAGTTCTTCTTGAAGAAATAACGGGCAGCAAAGAATCCTATAACAAGACCTATTAAAAGTCCTAAAACGCCATATAACATCTTTCTATCCTCCATTCAACTACCAAAATATTATAGCATAATTTTATGCTTTTTGCAAAATGATTTCAATATATCATATAAAAGTTTTTTGAAAAAGACGATATGATATTAAATAAATCATGACGTTCTCCTTTTTCTTCAATATTTAAATCAAATTCATTCATAGTCATCAACATTTTTTCACCTGTAATAGGATTTGTGAGCTGATGTATTCCATGATAATAAGAATAATCTTCGCGTGATTGAATAGCGTGAAGAATTTTTTCTTTTTCATCAGACATATTAGAAAAAATAAGTTCCACTTGTTTTGTTTTATACATATTATCCTGATTTTGATAGATTGCCATTAAAAAAGAAGGATATTTTTGAGCTAAATCAATATATTGTTCTTTAATACATACAATTTTATATTTCATTTTCATCACCATATCAATTATAACTCATATCCATAGCAAATCCTGTCAAAAAAAGAACCTGTATCAGGTTCTTAAAGCGATAAATAAGTTTCTACAAGATGATCAACAGTAAATCCATATTTTTCAATGACCACAGCTGCTGGAGCACTTGCTCCAAACTGATTAACAGAAATCACTTTTCCATCTAAACCAGCATATTTATGCCATCCAAAATCACATGCCATTTCAATAACTACACGTTTTCTGATATTTGATGGTAAAATCATTTCTTTATAGGCTTCATCCTGCGCATCAAAAAGTTCCATTGAAGGCATAGAAACCACACGAACATCATGACCTTGTTGATATAAAGCTTCCTGAGCTTTCATTGCTAATTCCAGTTCACTTCCTGTTGCAATCAAAATACCATCTAATTGTCCCTTTTCTTTAGAAACAATGTAAGCGCCATGACAGACATCATCATATGTTGCATGAGTAAAGTTTGTTACATTTTGTCTTGTTAAAATGAGTGCTGTTGGTCGATCATTTGTTTCTATTGCTTTTTTCCATGCTGCACACATTTCATAAGCATCTGCTGATCTGATCACTTGAATATTTGGAATTGAACGTAACATTGCTAATTGCTCTACAGGTTGATGAGTAGGTCCATCTTCTCCTACAGCAATTGAATCATGTGAAAGTGGTAAAATAATTGGTAATTTCATCAAGGAAGACATCCTTAATGCAGCTTTAAAGTAATCACTGAAAACCATAAATCCACCAGCGGCTACTTTTATTCCTTTATGCAATGCCATTCCATTCATAATAGCAACCATTGCAAATTCACGAATACCAAAGAATAAATTACGTCCACCATAATTTTCACAGCTGAAACGTTCAGCATTTTTTATAATTGTTTTTGTTGAAGAAGCTAAATCAGCTGTTCCAGATAAAAATGTTGGGTTCTGTGCCGCAATAGCATTAATGAGCTTTTCACTTGTGACACGTGTTGCTTCACTTATTCCATCCTGATATTCTTGCATAAACGCTTCTTCATCAAAAGCATATTCATCATTGATATTTTGAAATAATTCATGATACAAATCTGGATATGCTTCTTTATATGAATCCATCATTTTATTCCATTTATTGTAAGCACGTTTTCCACGATTGAAAACATTCTTTTGAAAATCTTTATAAACTTCATCTGGTATGAAGAATGGGTCATATTCATAACCATACTGCTTCTTTGCAAATTGTCCATCTTCTTCACCAAGAGGTGCTCCATGAACTTTACTTGTTCCTTGATTTTGAGAACCAAAACCAATAATCGTATTCACAATAATTAAAGATGGTTTATAAATTTCTTTTTTAGCTTTTTTAATTGCTTTTGCGATGGCTTCATAATCATTACCGTCTTCTACCTTAATGACTTGCCAGTTCATCGCTTCATAACGTTTTTTGACATCCTCGCTAAAAGAGTAATTCAAAGGTCCATCTAAAGTCACATTATTAGCATCATAAAGAACAATCAGTTTACCTAAAGAAAGATGTCCTGCTAAAGAAGATGCTTCATAAGTTACACCTTCTTGCATATCACCATCACCACATAAAACATAGGTATGATGATCAATCACATCATAATCTTTTCGATTGTATCGAGATGCTAAAAAAGCTTCAGCCATTGCCATTCCTACTGCCATAGGAATACCTTGTCCTAAAGGCCCACTAGAAGCATCCACACCATCTGTTAATTCCACTTCTGGATGTCCTGGTGTACAGCTTCCCCATTGTCTAAACTGTTTTAAATCATCCATTGTTAACTGGAAACCAGATAGATGTAATAAACTATATAATAATGAAGATGCATGTCCACTTGCTAAAACAAAACGATCACGATTAAGCCATTGAGAATGTAATGGAAAGACTTTTAATTCTTTTGTAAATAAAGAATATAAAGCAGGAGCAGATCCCAGCACCATTCCCGGATGCCCAGAATTTGCTTTATTAATCATATCTATCCCAAGTGACCTAATTGCTGCAATTGATAGTTCAGATTGATTCATTATCTCATTTTTCCTCCTTATAACACACTAACATTATACACAAAAACATATGAATATCAAACAAGTTTTGACATATTCTAACATTTCTTTGTTTTTTGACGTAGAGAAGGTGTGACATCATGTCCTTGAGGATCGACAACTTTAACATTTTGAAGTTGTTGTTGAAAACCTTTTCTAAACAAACGCAAATATTCCTGGCGTAATTCCTGCTGTCTTTTTTTCTCTTTTTCGCTAAGACCAACTGTTTTGCTTTTTCTGGCAAGTTCATTAATTTCATGAATCATTTCATCAGTTATTTTTTCCATGCTTTCCTCCTCAAAAAGAAAAACCTAAGAGTTTTTTAGATTAATCCCTGGTATATGCAGGTGGGTATCTTGTGTCCAATTTTAGGATCCCTATTCGTGACAGGTTTTCAACACCATTAGACAACAGTCAGATTCCCTTATCTATCGTGTAGGAAATACATATATCTCTTAGGTCAATCACATTATAACATAAAATTTGATTGTGTAAATAGTGAAATCTTTCATTCTATGAAATGTCTTTTATTTCTTTATTGAATTTGTGGCAAAATAGTAAATGAAGTCGCATAATGTTCATCAAATAAATCCCTTAAAGACATTAAATCATCCATTGTTAAAGCATTTAAACAATCAATAAGATCAAAAATCATAATTCCTTCAAAATAATAACGACTAAACATATTCGCAATACTTTCAGGACTATTAAATAAAGATATCATGATACCCATTGTTTTTTTCTTTAAACGTAAAAAATCTTCTTGACGAATATCATATTCATGAATATGTTCTATAAAATAAAGAATCTTCTCTTTTAATTGTTCTGGGTAAAGTGTATCTCCCCCAATTTGTAAAAAACAATAATCTCTTTCCTGGGTAAATTGAGCACTAAAACTATCATTAATTAATTCTTCATTTAACCATTCATCATATAAAGATGAACTTTTTGCAAAGAAAATATCAAGGAATAAATTCATAGCCAGTTCTCTTTTTAAACGTTCTTGAGGCTTTGTTAAAATCGTGTTGATTTTCATGGACACAATGATTTTTGGCATTGTTACATCTATATGTAAAACAGCCTCTTTTTGAGCAACATCTAAAGGTTCGTTCACAACAGCTCTTTGGATTGGATTTTCCTTAGAAAAATGTTTTTGTTGTTGATTGTCTTGAATCAGCTTCATGATTTCATCAGGGTTAATATGACCAACCACAAATAACATCATTTGACTAGGATGATAGAACGTATGATAACATTTTTCTAATGTTGCTTTATCAATAGAAGCAACTGTTTCCACAGTTCCTGCAATGTCAATTTTAACAGGATGATGCTGATATAAATTTTGAATACTTCCAAAATAACAACGCCAATCTGGATCATCATCATACATTCCAATTTCTTGGTTAATAATTCCTTTTTCTTTTTCTACATTCTCATCTGTCAAATAAATGTCTTGTACAAAATCAAGTAATAATTCAATACATTCTTTTTCATGACTAGTTGTACTAAATAAATACGCTGTACGTGATGATGATGTGAAGGCATTCGTACTTGCCCCAAGTTTAGCAAATGCTTCACTGGCATCACCATCTTCCATCTCGAACATCTTATGTTCCAGAAAATGGGCAATACCATCTGGAACCTTTATCATGTCTTGTTCATGCAAAGGAACAAAAGTCGTATCTACAGAGCCAAAGCGTGTTGAAAATAAACCATAAGTTTTGGAAAAACCTACTTTAGGTAAGAGATAAACTTTTAAGCCATTAGGCATTTCTTCAAAATAAAGTGTTTCTTTAAGTGTTGGATATTTAATGACTTTCATGGAACTCCTTTCCTGTAAGGAAGTAAATTGTATCTAATTTCACCTTTTTAGCAACATCTACAATTTCTTCTAAAGTTACATTCATTAATTTTTCAATATATTCTTCACTTGTTTCACGAATATGTGTAATATCACGATTATAAGCTAAAGCAATCATGCTTCCTGCTTCATCATTTGTTTTTTTCAAGGCATTGACAAGCATTATTTTAGCCAGATACAGCTCATCATTATTAACATGACCAGCTTGGATATCGGCTAATTGCTCTCCAATAAGATGTAATGTTTTACGATAATCATTGGCTTCAATACCTGCATTAACAATCATCATTCCATTAAATGCGTCATAGCTTGAAGACACATAATAACATAAACTATGTTTCTCCCTTACAACCTTAAAAAGGCGTGATTGTGAAAAACCACCAAAAATAGCATTAAATACTGTAAAGGCATAATGAAATGGTGATGTAAAATCACATTGAATCTGATAACCTAGATTTAATTTTGATTGTGTAATATCCTGTTTTTCAATGACTTCAAGTAAATCTTGACGGGGACTTTCAAAAATATAAGCTGAAGGATAATCATGACAATGAGAAGGAAACTTTAAAATACGTTCAAAAACATTGACAATGTCATCAGGTAAACCTCCTACCACATAGACATGTTTTTCATCTTCTTTAATACATTTTTGAAGATATTGATAAAGTTGTTGAGATGTAATGTTTTGAATTTCTTCTTCATATCCTGTACTTGGAATACCTAGCACTTGTCCTCTACCCATGTATTCAAATAATTTGTCTAATGAATAAGAAAATTTATCATCCTTGTTAGCCTGTAGTTTTTCTTGAAGTTCTTTTTTCTTTAATTGCACAATAGATGGATGAAAACCATCATTGTCAAGATAAGGGTGATAAAATAGGTCACTGATTAATTGTAACTGTTTTTCCAGAAGATGTTCTGGTGATGGTAAATAAGCATCATTAACAAAACTTGTCGCAACATTGATAATATGTGATTGCCCTTTCGTTGTAATATGTGTTGATAAACTTGCCCCATAATTTTCATCTAAATAAGTCGCTAAAGACTGTGTCGATGGATAATCTTGAGTGGCTGCCATTAAGACAAATGTCAATAGTGTTCTTATTGTTGTTGTTTCTTTCAATAATGGACTTTGTAATCTTAATGAAATGGTCATTGTTTTAAATTTTTTTGTTGGGATAAGATGTAAAGTATATCCCGCCATTTGATAGACGTTTTCCATAAATAACCTCCAATTCTTATACACATATATTATACTCAAATTTCTACAAATTAAAATAAAAAAGACCAAGAGATTCTCTTGATCTTAACGTTTTCCTTTATCAAACGGTTCTCCCTCAGCACGAGGTGCTGCAGAATGTTTAGAAGTAAAGGCTAATAAAATAAGCGTCGCTACATATGGTATTAATTTATAAGCTGTTGCTGGTAGTGAAAGTGTTGCTAAAAAAGGAATAGATGTATATGTATATGCAATCGTTTTTGTTGCTCCAAAGAAGAAAGCAGCACCTGCAATACGCCAAGGCTTCCAATTCCCAAAAATCAACACAGCTAATGCCAAGAAACCATATCCAGCCACATTACAGTTAAATTCGGTACTAATTGGTAAGATATAAATTAATCCCCCAACTCCAGCTAGAAAACCAGAAATCACAACACCTAAATAACGCATTTTATATACACTAATACCAGCCGCATCAGAAGCCTGTGGATTTTCTCCACATGATCTCAGTCGTAAACCAGTCTTTGTTTTCATTAAGAAAACATAAGAAATCACTAAAATCAGTAAACCAATAAAAGTTGTTAAATAACAATTTTTAAAGAATAAATCTCCAAGAATTGGAATTTGTGATAAAATAGGAACTTCTACAATTCTAAATTGATTTTCAAACATGACACTTTGAACACCATCTTGAATTGTCTTTGCAATAAATAAACCAAATGCAGGAGCAAACAAGTTTAAAGCTGTCCCACTAATTGTCTGATCTGCTTTAAGATGAATAGAAGCAAAAGCATGAAGAAGTGAAAAGAGTGCTCCTACAATACCTGAAATAAGTAAAGCGACTAACAATAATGCCTGACCACTCATGATTTGATGTGTCTGCATATAATTCATAAAGAAAACACCAAAGAAACCACCAAGAATCATAATTCCTTCCAGAGCAATATTAATAACCCCACTGCGTTCTGAAAACATACCACCCAAAGCAACAACTAATAACGGAATAGCAAACAATAAAGTTTGGGCAAATAAGAAATAAACAATACTCATGATTCATGCCCTCCTTCTGTTATTTTTTCTTTTTTATTTTTTAACTTACTAAAAATCATTTTAATAAATAAAGTAAACGAACTGAAGTAAATAATAGAAGCTACAATAATATCAATGACTTCAATAGCAATATTTAATGATTGCATGTAGTTTCCACCAACATTAATATATCCAATAAATAAAGCTGCAAAAATACATCCTATTGGATTATTAAATCCTAATAAAGCAACTGGAATCCCATTAAAACCTTCAGCTGGTAATGCTTCGGAAATAGCTAAAGTTTTTCCTGTCCCAGATAAATAAGCAATAGCTCCTCCAACACCAGAGAAAAAACCAGCAATGGCCATTGACATAATAATACATTTTTTCTCATTCATACCAGCATATTTAGCGGCATTTGGATTATAACCACAAGCTTTTAATTCATAACCAAAAGTTGTCTTATTCATGATAATATAAGCAACAACACACAATAAAATGGCAATGATAATTCCAAAGTTAATATTAGAATCAGGGAATATTTTATCAAGACCAAAAGCAGGAATCGCTTTATCGGCAGGGACAGAATAAGATTCAGCACCAGCAGGATTATAAATTGTTGCTTTAATACCTTCAATAACAAGTAACATACCAATATAATTACACATAATACATGAAATAACGACATTGACATTACGATAAGCTTTCAAGACACCAGGAATAACAGCCCATAAAGCCCCAGCAATTCCTGCAGCAATAATACAAACAAGCCATAAAATAGACTGTGGAATAAAAGTACATTTTAATGCAATGAAAACAGCAGTAAAAGCACCAACAATATATTGTCCCGGAGTTCCAATATTAAATTCACCACATTTAAAAGCAAAGGCTACAGAAAGTCCAGTCATCATAATGGGCACAGCCAAATAGAAAACTTGTCCTAAACTTTTTGCACCACGATAAAAGCCACCTGTTAAAAGTAATTTCAATCCTTCAAGAGCATCTTGTGGATTGGCAATTAAAATAATAACAAATCCAAAAAGAAGTCCTAAAGCAATAGCAATCAAAGATGAAGCAAAAGATTTTGAACCTTCTTTTTTCAATAATAATGAAATTTTATTTTTCATATCCTTCACCTCTCTTTGATCCAGCCATATAAAGTCCTAATTCTTTCACATCAATATCTTTTGGATTTAAATCAGCTACAATTTCACCTTCATACATAACCAAGATACGATCACTGATATTCATGACTTCATCTAATTCCAAAGACACTAATAAAACAGCTTTTCCATCATCACGATGTTTCACTAATTGTGAATGAATAAATTCAATTGCTCCTACATCCAAACCTCTTGTTGGCTGAACAGCAATCAATAAATCAGACTGGCTATCAATTTCTCTAGCAATAATGGCCTTTTGCTGATTTCCTCCAGACATGCCTCTAGCAATAGATTTTCCACCTTCACCAGAACGCACATCAAATTTTTGAATCAGTTTATCAGCATAGGCCTTCATTTTATCAAAACGAATAAAGCCATGTTTTTGAAATTCTGGTTTATCATAATTTCTTAAAATCATATTTTCAGCTAAAGAATAATCAAGCACAAGTCCATGTTTATGTCTATCTTCTGGAATATGTGCCATTCCCATATCACTACGTTTACGAATAGAAGCCTTTGTGATATCTTCACCCTTCAAGAAAATATGCCCTTTTTGAATAGGAACCATTCCTGTTAAAGCATAAACAAGTTCACTTTGACCATTGCCATCAATACCGGCAATACAGACAATCTCTCCTCGTTGAACATGGAAGGATATATTCTTAAGTAAATCTTTATGTGCTGTCTTTGGGTGATAAGTCAGATTTTCTACTCTTAAAACTTCATCTCCTAATTGAGGTTCGGCTTTTTCTACATTAAAATTGACTTTTCTTCCAACCATTTTTTCAGATAGTTCTTCCTTAGAAACCTCACTGACATTTACAGTATCAATGTATTTCCCCTTACGTAAAATTGTACAACGATCTGCCACAGCTTTAATTTCGTTTAGTTTATGAGTAATAAAAATAATAGATTTTCCCTCTTTGATAAGTCCCTTCATAATATGCATTAGCTCATCAATTTCCTGTGGTGTTAAAACAGCTGTTGGTTCATCAAAAATTAAAATATCATTATCTCTAAATAACATTTTTAAAATTTCAACACGTTGCTGCATACCAACTGTAATATCTTCAATATAAGCATCAGGATCAACATTGAGATGATACTTCTGTGATAGTTCCATGACTTTTTTACGAGCATCAGCAGTTTTCAGGAAACCAAATTGAGCATCCTCTACGCCTAAGATAATATTCTCTAAAACAGTAAAGTTATGAACAAGTTTAAAATGCTGATGAACCATTCCTATAGCATATTTATTTGCATCATTAGGATTATGAATTTTCACTTCTTGACCATTAATTTTAATTATCCCTTCATCGGGTTGATACAGACCAAATAAAATACTCATCAAGGTTGATTTTCCAGCACCATTTTCCCCTAATAATGCATGAATTTCACCTTGTTTGACTTGTAGATTAATATGATCATTGGCCTTAATACCGGGAAATTCTTTTGTAATATTTAACATTTCTATTGCATAATCCAAAACTCTCACCTCTTTTATATTTACAATATTTTTTAAAAAAGAGTAGGCACAAACCTACCCCTTTCCACTATTTTTCATAAGATACAGTTACATTTGTTAAAACATCTTTTAAAGTTTTTGTATTTGGATCTCCTTGAGCATCCTTTTCAACATCATCATTTGTAATGATTTTAACTGTTTCATTTTTTACAGTTTCAAAAACTTTTTCATAATCAGTTTGTGTGAATTTTTTAAATCTTGAAAAATCATCAGATAATCCTACATAGTCACCTTCAGCATTTAAAATATGTAATCCACCTTCAAAAGTTCCTGCATAAACAGCAGCTATTTCATCAGCAACAGTTTTCTTAACACCTTTCATAGCTGAAGTTAATACAGTCTGACTTGCATCTTTTTGATCACTATCAACACCAATAGTCATTTTATTTGTTTGTTCAGCAGCAGCAAAGATTGAGTTACAGATTTGTCCACCACAAGAGAAAATAATTTCAGTTCCTGTGTTATACCATCCAGCAGCTTTTGACTGAATATCTGGAGATTCATTAAATGAACCTGTATATGTATATTTCACTTCTACTTGAATTCCTAATTCTTTAGCAGCATCATTTGCACCTTGTAAATAACCATAACCATAGTTAATAACAGCAGGTAAACTAATACCACCCATGAAACCTAATTTTGTATAACCTTCTTTAACAGCAGCATATCCTGCTAAATATCCCGGTTGTGCTTCTTCATATTTTGCACAGTAAACATTTTTAGCTGGTTCAGCAGGTGTTTCTTCTGCTTCAGCAGGTGTTCCATCAATTAAGATAAAGCTTACATCTGGATATTCATTTTGAATATTTGCAATTGTCTGATTAAATTTGTAACCAGGACAAACAACAATTTTTGCTCCATTTTCAATTGCATTTTCAATTTGTTGAGTATAACCTGCTGTATCAAAACTTGATGGTTTATAATATTTTGTACCCACCTTATTTTTATCACCATATTCCTCAACCGCTTCCCATGCAGATTGATTAAATGATTTGTCAGAGATTGTTCCCTGATCAGTAACAAGTGCGATTTCTGGAGTTTTGTCTTCTGAATCTCCTCCACCACTACCACATCCTACCAGCACCATAGATAATGCCAATAAAGACGCAAACATTTTCTTCATACTTTTTCCTCCTTTAACATTCTACCCTTATTTTAACATCATTTTCACAAAATAAAAAGAGAAAACGACAAATATCTTTGTAATCAGTCATTTTCTCTTAATGATAAAATAAAATTATATTGATAAAATCAATGTTTTATAGATCTTCTTCATGGTATTGTCGAATATAAACTTCTCGTGGTTTACTGCCAAGTTGTGGTCCAATGACACCATCTTCTTCTAAACGATCGATAATACGTGCCGCTTTATTATAACCAATTCTAAATTTTCTTTGCAATAAAGAAGTTGATGCTTTTTGAGCCTGTATCACAAATTCTCGACACATTTCATATTCTTCATCTTCTTCATCAAAACTATCATGACTTTGTGATGAAGACAACGATTTGACATTAACATATTTATCTTCATAGACAGCTTCCTGTTGCGAAGATACATAATGGACAATAGCTGCAACTTCTTCATCAGTGACAAAACATCCCTGTACCCTTGTCGGAGATGATGATCCCATTGGTGAAAAAAGCATATCACCTTTTCCTAATAGTTTTTCAGCTCCAGATGTATCAAGAATAGTACGTGAATCAATGCTTGAAGAAACAGCAAAAGCGATACGTGAAGGGATATTCGCCTTAATGACACCCGTAATAATATCAGTTGAAGGTCTTTGTGTTGCGACAATCAAATGAATACCAGCCGCACGTGCCATTTGTGAAATACGCATGATACAATCCTCAACATCTTTACTGGCCACCATCATCAAATCAGCAACCTCATCAAGAATAATCACATGATATGGCAATATTTCTTTTTGATCGTCTTCATGTTCATGATTATATTTTTTAGCAAGTTCGTTATATCCTTGAATGTTTCTGGCATTTACACTGGCGAATAAATCATAACGTCTTTCCATTTCAGCAACAACTTCACGTAAAACAGCTGCTGCCTTTTTAGGATCAGTCACAACCGGTGCCAATAAATGTGGAATACCATTATATACAGATAATTCAACCTTTTTAGGATCAACCAGAATCAGTTTAACTTCATCCGGTCTGGCACGCATTAATAATGATGATATAATCGTATTGACACAAACAGATTTTCCAGAACCTGTTGCTCCAGCGATTAAAAGGTGGGGCATTTTATCTAATTGGGCAAAAACTGGTTGACCTGACACATCTTTCCCTAATGCAACAACAAGAGGATTATGTTGAAATTTGGATTGAGATAATAAATTTTTCAAAACATCTTTAAATCCAACAACTGCCCCACTTTGATTAGGCACTTCAATACCAACATAAGGTTTACCCGGTATAGGGGCTTCAATTCTGATATCCGCAGTTGCAAGGGCTAATTTAATATCATCTTGTAACTGTAAAATTTTATTGACTCTTGTGCCGATTTCCAGCTTGAGTTCATATTTTGTAATGGTTGGACCAATAAAGGCATTTTCAATTGTAGCATTCACACCAAATTGTTTAAGTACAGTTGTTAATCTTGTCGCATTCTTTTGAGCTGCACTTCTTTCTTTATTGGCATTGTGTGTTGATTTTGTTGACAATAATGATAAAGGTGGCAACTGATAATGGGATAAATCTGTTTGAACAGGTGTTTCCTCAACAGGTTCTTCTAATTTTTTTTCTTTCTTTTGGAGAGTTTTTTTCTCTTTAATATCTATTTTCATCTGATCTTGATCAAACTCAAAAGCACTCGTTATTTCTGGATCTATTTTTTCTTCATGTTGATCTTCAAAAGCAGAATCAGGGAAAAGAGGAATTTCTTCATCTTTAGACATAAAGTCAAAAAAGTGTGATTTTTTCTTTAAAACAATAGTCTGTACAGGAGGTTCCTGTGGTTCCTTCTTTTTTTGTTTCTTTTTATCTTTTTGATGCTGAAAATAAAGCTTACTAAAAATCAAAGCCAACCCAATTATCAAAATAATAACAGAAAAAATCAAAGCACCTAAACTTTCAAACAAGGCACTCAACACACCATAAAAACATGTTCCAATCAAGCCACCTTTGTTCATTTGCTGACTTTGAATATATGTAGAAATGATCCCTAGTCCACTGACCTTGGATTGTCCCGGAATAGAAGCCATCGTCAAAACACTAGCAAATACAGCATAAATACCAATTGCTTCTGGTCCATTGAAACGTGGAATCTGTGCTTTCCATAAAATATAAAAGCAAAGGATAAGCAATGCCAGATAAACAACACCATATAAATGACCTGTTAAAAAAGCAAAACAATTATGCATTCCCTGTCCAATAAAGCCTAAACGTAAAGCTGATACAACAATAGCAAATATACCAAATAATACAATAATTCTTAAACGTAGTTTTTCCTCTAAAATCTGATTTTTAGATTTTTTAGAACGTTTTGATTTTGCCATCATGCTCACCTTCTTTCAATTTTTCATTATAACAAAATCTCCCATTAATGAAAAGAAAAAGCAAGATTTCTCTCGCTTATATTTCAACAACAACACCAATAAAAACAGGTTTCTTGCCAGTTTCTTTCATAATATATTTCATTGATTGTTCTTTCATCATACTTCTAATTTCAGCAATTTCCATGTCTGGATTATCTTTTAATTGTCCTACAACTTTCTCACATATTTCAATCACATGTTTAATCACATATTCTGAATCTTTAAGATAAACAAATCCTCTTGTCTGACAATCTGTTTGAGCAACAATATCCTTTGTTTCTCTTGATATTGTTAAACCAACAACGACAACACCATCATTAGCAAGTTGAATACGATCATCAATGACCTTTTCTCCAACATCTCCAATACCAATACCATCAATCATCACATCATCTATTTCAAAGACATCTCGTGTATCTAATAAACGTCCATCTTCAAATGTGATACGTTCACCATTATCCATAATGATAATACGTTCATCTGGAATATCCATATCTTTGGCTATTTGCTGATTAAAGATAAAATGCTGATATTCACCTTTCATTGGAATATAGTATTTTGGTTTAAAAATCTGAATAATAACTTTAATATCTTCTTTAGAAGCATGCATTGAAAATAAATCTTTATTTTTCAATAAATGCACATGAGCATCTGTTTTATATAAACCATTATGTGCTTTATTGGCAATCTTTTCAGTTCCTGGTAAAACTGGAGAAGCGACAATAAATGTATCCCCTTTTCTTAATTTTAATAAATCATCGCCACCATCAATAATATCACAAATATCATGATAAATACGTCTAGGACTTCCGCTTAACAAAATAACATAGTTACTATCATATTGAGGCTGTCCAATCTTATCTTTATCTCCCAATAAATGATCTTCAACATTCAAAACAGGTTTTTTAGATCTTTGAGCAATTCTCAATAAAGTATTCGTATTATCATATTTATCACGACCATAAAAGACAATCTGGCGTTTGTATTTTTTTGTCAGCTCAATGATTTCCTGTGTTCTAAAAACATTTTGAGCATAACTTGAAATAATAATTCTTTCATAACTATCTTCAAAAATACGATCAATTTTATTTGTTAATTTGTGATTTGGTGAAGTATAGCCATCATGTTTTGCGCCAGAAGATTCTACTAATAAAGCCAGAACCCCTTTCTTCCCTATTTCCATCATTTTTTGAATATCACATTGAAATTCCTTAGGAGCTCCAAAATCAATAATAAATTCACCACTATAGACAAGATAGCCATGACTTGTCCATAAAGCAACACCAACACTTCCCGGAATAGAATGTGTCACTGGAAAAAATTCAACAGGAACACCTTGAATATCAATCGATGCATTACGATGAACAGGTTGTAAATCCAAATCAATTTTGACACGATTATGACGTTGAAAACGTTCAATCATTTGTTTGATAAGAAGTGCCGTTAAACGTGTTGCATAAACTGGAGCATGAATGATCTGCAATAAATAAGGTAATGCCGCCATAGCATCATCATGACCATGTGTAATAATAATGGCAGCGACCTGACCAGCTCTTTCTTCTAAATATGTAAAACTAGGAATGATGACATCAACACCTAGTTTATCAGAATCAGGAAAACGAAAACCTGAATCGATGATAAAAATCTTATTATTAATTTCAAAACAATACATACTTTTGCCCATTTCGGCTTGTCCGCCCATAGGTATCAATTTTATGACATCATTTTTCATTCTTTCACCCTTTCATTTCATATTGACTCTTTAATATCATTATACATTTGTTTTGCATTTGTGTATAGATTTTTTCAAAAAGTATGAATATCATAACATATTCTCTTTGATGCTTCAAATCATTTTCTGATATTTTTCAATAAGCAGGTTTCATTTTCACTTTAAAATAACGATTTCTCACAATAATGCTCTTATTTTGATATATAATATCATTCATTAAACTTTTTTATATCCCAAGATAA
This sequence comes from Clostridium sp. C1, assembly GCF_018223625.1. NCBI lineage: Bacteria > Bacillati > Bacillota > Clostridia > Eubacteriales > Clostridiaceae > Clostridium > Clostridium sp. C1. The sequence goes on from NZ_CP073631.1 coordinate 779,394, forward strand.
AAGGCTGATATTGTTGATGTAAGAAAGCAGCTTTTAATGTATTGACGACTTTATTCTTATCAGCAATCATACTCTGTGGTTTCTTTTGATAATGATCTTGAAACATCGGAACAAAATAATAATTTTTCTTATTAAACAGAGATAAAAGATGAACACCACTACTAGAAAGAATGTCATTTGAATAAACACCTAAAACAATAGGAATCTGATTACGAACACAAGATTTGACAAGCATCGTTACACAATTATCATTAATCCCCAAATCTATCTTATTCAATGTTGTGGCATCACAAGGATAGACAACAACAGCATCAAGTTGAGGATGAGGACCATAAATTTCGGCTTCTTGAATTGTCGTATGCACTTTTTTACCTGTTATATTCTGAATATGTGATATTAACTCAGAATGTGAATAAAAACGTGTATCCATCTTATAAACATGCGGTGTTACAAATACCTCTACCTCATAGTTTTGACAAAGTTGTTTTAATACATCAAGCATATCATCCATACTACAAAATGAACCCGTTACAGCAAATCCAATTTTATTCATGATTGATTTCCCTTTCTATTTGATCTGCCATCATTTTTCCAGCATAACCATAGGCATATTTACTGGGAATAGATGGTAAAATAATACTGTTGAAACCTTTAGTTAAGGCATAATGATGATCGACCCCATAAGGATAGGAAGCTATATCTAGAATCATCATATGAGAATGTGCCTGATCCAAATGCTTAGGAGTGACAATTTGTGATGGAACGGTATTAATCAAAATTTCACAAGACGATAAATCCATATCTTGAAGACAATACGGCTTTGCATGAGCTTTTTTAATATCGTCAAATAACTGATTATTTCTTACACCGACATGAACACAAGCCTGTAAAGCCACTAGTGCTTTGACAATTGCTTTGCCACAATGACCATAACCTAAAACATGAACTTGACTTTGATATAATGGAAAACGACGATGTGAAATCAAATAAGCAAGCATACCTTCAGCTGTTAATAGACTATTTTGATTGATGAAATATTCATCATCCAAAAATGCTTCATATTCAAAATGATATTGTTTACCTAATTCCTCCAAATAACGATTATGCACGATTGTAAAGATTTTTGTATGTGGTTGCAATTGTTTCCATATACTGTCTTCTACCACAATCGTTTCATGATGCAAGAAAAGATGATTTTTGCAATCAACACCCTTCATTCCTAAGTAAATCATCTGACAAAAACGCAAATCACTCCACTCATCTGTGACATAATAACCTTGACGAATCAATTCTTCCATTAATTCCTGTCCACGTAAATCATCATGATTAACAAAAACAAGCATTCCTAGTCACCTCATTTTAAAATATGAATTCTTTTGAATTTGGTGATAGTTTTATGAACAAAAAATATTTTTTTGATTTTCAATCTGTTCATCTAATATTTGCATAAACATAGATAAATGTGGCAAAATATAATCAGATGCTTTCCATACTAATTCCTTTTCATCCTTGATTTCATCTGTTATTTCAAGCTGATAATGGACAACCATAAGATAGTTGTATGTATCTTCATGAACCCCTACTTTGGCTTCCACAATAACATCCTTTATTGTTTGAGATTCTGTTGGTAAAAGATGGCATGTCATATGAATCTTCTTTCCAAAAACTTCCATATCATTCATTAAAATATTCATTTCTTTTAAATTAACTTTCATTTTTTTATCCTCCTACTATTTATATATACATTTTTTATGGATTTTTCTTTTTATTTTTGAAAAAAGTATATAATTTTTTCAAGAGGTGTCATTATGTCTTATTTTTTCATTTTTCTTTTTACTTTTTTTATTGCAACAAGAAAAGATATTATCTACAACAACATTACTGGTGTTTCAACCATTCCCGAATATCACTTTGTTGTGATGGTTTATACCATCATCTGTGCTATATTTTTTGCTTATCAGACATATCGCCATTTTCATTATTTATATCATTATCCTTTGTATATTCCTTTTCTTATTGTATTCGCAACACTATCTATGTGTATTGGAAGTTTTTGTCCTTATACGGATACGCCAACATGGTTATCATCTGTCCATGTATATGCTTCTATGTCAGCCTCCATTCTTTTTATCATTCTCTTACAAATCTATACCCATGAACTCTCACTTCAATTTCCAGATATCTATTTACAGACACATTGGATTTTTCATGTCGGTCTACAGGTTCTTGTTCTTTTGTTTCTTGTCAGTGGAGCTATTACTGGCATGATAGAAATATTATATGTCTTTTTTATCTGTTTATATCTTTATGCCATTGATCGACAAATGAAAAAAGTAAGTCATATGACTTACTCAGTTAAACAATTTTGGAATAAAAATCATTAAACCAATAATAACAGAAGCCATCGCACTTACCAGCACAGCCCCTGCCGCTGTGTCTTTTGCTGTTTTGGCAAGTGGATGAATTTCATGTGTACATAAATTCACAACTGCTTCAATAGCAGTGTTCACTAATTCTAAAGAAATAACTAAAGCAAACAAAAGAATACAGATAAACCATTCCATAACAGATAAATGAAATATGAAACCACATATCACAACAAACAACATAAAGAGAATATGAATCTTGATATTTCTTTCTTTTTGAATACAATGTATAATTCCTGAAATAGCATAACCTAAACTTTTATAAAATGGATCTTTATGCATAATATTTATATCAAGTTTATGAACTTGATACTTTCCTCCTTCTACAAAAACAATTTTTTTGATATTATCATCTTTTCAAATTATAGCATAGAAAGACAATAGGCTCTAGTTGTTTTACAATAAAAAACTTTCAAATTGGATGAACTTTATAAAATCATTTATGATAACATATATCATCTGCTTTCTATTTTAATAATATATCTTATTTAATGATTCTTATAAAACATAAAAAAAGAATCAACTCATTGAAGAAAGTTGATTCTATAAACCTTGATAAATCAAGGCAATTTACAAATGGCGTCCACGGAGGGATTCGAACCCGCGACCGCACGCTTAGAAGGCGTGTGCTCTATCCAGCTGAGCTACGTAGACATCTGTTTTTCGACTGCTCATATATATTAGCATAACATTTTAGAACATGCAAGAGTTTTTTTACTTTTTTATAAAAAAATTCATATAAAAAAATCAGTATCTCCATGATAGGAAAACTGATTTATCAAAACTTAGTTTTTATGTGTCATTTTCTGAATGAGATGATCCATAACATTACGAGAAATACCTAATCGATGACAAAAATAATCTTTTATGTCTTCCATTGATTTCCCTGCCAGTTCTCTTTCATCAATACCCAATTGAGCCATTGCATCTTTCACTTGATCATACATTTGTGTATTTCCTTGCTGATATTGATTAACCATCTCGTCATAAAATGCTTGAGCATCATTTATTTTTTGATCATCAATTTGATGAAGACGTTCAAATTCTTCGTGAATCTTGTATAATTCATCAACTTCTTCACTATCTAATCCCAGCTCATCAAAAAATTCCCATGCTCTTGAACAAAGATGTTCCAATTCATAACAATAATTTTCTTCATCCAATCCTTCAATGATTTGGAGTTCTTGGCTCAATTCATTCATGAAAGTTTTTTCTTCTTGATTCAATTCTAGATCCTCATAAACATCTCCTGCAAGATCATTAAGAACAATCGAAATATAATAAGCTACTTTTTCATGAACGGTCATCTTTAAATCAATATGTAAGCCTGTCACTTGCGAAAGGATATCTAGAAAAACTTCTGGATCAATGGTTTGACGTCTAAAAGCAAAACCTCCTTGTGCAGTTTTCACAATTGCTTTCACACTAGGATTTTGATGATGTTTTTCCAACTGTAAACTTTTAATCTCATCAAAGTGAATATGTCCAGTTTGTCCTAACTGAAAATAAAGTGCTTCTGGTGTGATTATCATTCCCTGACTGCCATCCTGTTCCTGACTGGCATCTATAAAAGCAACAACATTCAAGATATCTGGACTTCCATAAGCGTATATAGCAAAACTTATTTGAGGTGGCAATTGATCTTTTAAATATAATTGACCATTGACAACTAATTTTTGATCTATATCAAAAGCTAATTTTTCATCTGACATCATGATTCCTCCCATACATTTCATTGAGATGTTTTTATACCTCAATGAAAATCACTTTATTTTTGTATCTTTTTTAGACGAAAATCAAGTTTTCCATTATCAATCAATAAAACACCATAACTTCTATCACTACCACCACGTGGTAATGTTGTTGAACCGGGATTAATGTAGTAAAAATCTCCATCCTTTTCAAACATAGGCATATGTGTATGTCCTGATATCAATACACGACAATGATGTCTGGTTAGAAGATCATTCATTACCAGTTCCCTGTTAAAATATCCAAAATACTGCCCATGTGTAATAAAAATAGGAACTCCTTCTACATTTAAACGCGCTTCTTTTGGCAAATCTAAAGACCAGTCATTATTTCCTTTAACACAAATAAAACCCTCAAGGACTCTGATATCATATGCCTCACTATCGCCACAGTGAACGAAATAATCAGCCCCCTGTTCCTGTTCTTTCACATAGTCTATCATTGATTGATCACCATGATTATCTGACATAATTACAATTTTTTTCATTTTCATCACCTAGACTTTATTATACCAAAAAATTTCACATTTTAATATAATTAGAATGAATTTGTGATGTTTCCTGACTTCTGACATTTTCTCCATTAATATAAATTTGCACATCTTCAACATCGTTTAATGATTTTAATGACAAAATCATTAATTCTTCTAAAGTACGATCAATCGTTTCATTATCTAATAAAATGTGTGAATCCAATTCGAGTGTTAAAATATGATCTTTTAATGTTGCATCTAACAGATGAATCTTACTATTAATATGATTTAAAATTGTTTTCACTTGAAGAAACAAATCAGCTTGTTCATGAATTCTTAATATTTTAGGAACATAATAAAGATAATCACCTACAGTCTTTTCTTGATAAACCATGACAGGAATACTTTCATGTAAAAAAGTAGATGCATCTTCAAAATTATTCAATCCTAAATCTTTGGTTAAATGATTTAAAGGAATTGTACTATTAGGTAAATGAGAAATATCTTGACCATCAATCTGTAGATATAACTGCTCAACTTGATCATAATCAGTCAAAACATAAGTCAATGCTTCAATAACGTTGAAATCATTATGCTGGGTATATAAAAAATCATTAAAACTGACAGTTAAAATATGATTATTGAGTTCGATAGATTGAATTTCCAACTGTGCATCAAGAACCGGATATAATCCATAGGTCTGTAATTGGGAAGATTGCATCAGATCTATCTTATTTCGTATATCTGTTTCCATCTCCATTTGATTATGCAGATTAATACTGACTGGTATCAAATCATGATCCTGATCTTGGAAAATAACAGTTTGTATATAAGTTTCATTCGCTTCCTGTTTTTGATCTTGATTTAAATAAAACCATGAAAATGTACTTAAACAAACAATCAAAAGAGCTACGACAACAACCTTCTTATCCATGTTTCCACCTCAAAACAGAATATGATGAAGCCTTTAAAAATATGATAAAAAAAGATTCTCGAAAGAACCTTTTATAAATCAAGATGTTTGACTATAAAATTTTGAAAATCAAAAAAGCCATACGAAGATTGAAAAAACTTTTGAGGATCTCCTGTTGTATATATTTGAATATTTCCAGTACATGATGATTGATTTTCTAATTGATGATTTTTCAAATAAGATGCCACTTCTTGGCAAATAGAGGCACTACTGGAAATATAATCAACATTTGGAAACACTTCTTGAATCTGATTAAGTAAAACAGGATAATGAGTACATCCTAAAATAATCGCATCAACTTGTTTTTTATAAGCAGATAAGTACTGATTCAATAAATCATGGACACCTGCTTTATATTGTCCAGATTCAATGACTGGAACCAATTGAGGGGTTGCTAATTCATAAACAACAGTATCGGGATTGTATTGTAAAATCATCTGACGATATTTATGAGAGTGAATCGTTGCTTGAGTCGCAATTACCAAAACACGTTGATGATGACGAGCCAAAAATTCATGAACAGTTGAATGAATAACACCCACAATAGGAATACCTTTATATAAATTTTGTAATTCTTCTAAGACATTGGCACTTGTTGTATTACATGCCAGAATAATCATTTTGACATTTTGACTGACAAAATAATCACAAATACGCTTCGTATATTCTAAAAGCTGTGCCTTTGTTTTGTCACCATAAGGACAATGTGCATTATCACCAATATAAATCATATTTTCCTGTGGAAATTGGTGTAGCATATAGTCTAAAACTGTGAGTCCTCCAACTCCTGAATCAAAAACACCGATTGGATTATCCATATTTATTCTCCTTCATTTTGTAATTGATATTCTTCTAAAGTTAATTGGGAATCATGTAGTGATTTGGCTAACGATTTGCCAACATATCGATAAATATGGGCGTCATAGGCATGGTTAGTAATGGATGCTTTACGTTGAGGATATCTTAATATAAATCCATACTCATAAGCATGTTCTTCTAACCACTGTGCCATTTCTGTTTGAGCAAATTCCTGATAAGGCAATTGTGATTGAGTCACTTCAATTGTTAAACCAAGTTGCGCCTCACAATATCCCATTTCATCATCTTTCAATGTTTGTGGTGATTGATAGGCACCACGTAATAAGAAACCTTTGTATTCTTTACTTAAGTCATTATAAAGTTTTAAAAGTGCATTATAGGCATCTTTTTGTAGATACATTGTATAATTGATTCTTGGAATATCTTGTACCAGAATCAATTCTTTAGGTTCATATTGACCAATATAATTTTGTTTATTCACTAAAGTATCCAGTTCATAAGGATTAAAAACAATATGCACATCAGATGGCAAAGTTGTTGTCAATAAGTTCATTAATGTCTGTTGATTATAAGCTTGTGTCAACATCTTCATGATTTGACTGATCTGCTGTAAATCTTCATAACCTTTGCTTTGTAGATAGAGAATATATTCTTCACTATCTTGGACAAAAGAGTAATCATTTTGTTGATATAATGTTTTTACAGAAGTATAAATATCAATATAATCAAAATGAAAATTATCTGTATTTAAAAAAGCTTCTTCTAATGCATTATGTACAAGTATTTTAGCCTGATCATAGGCTTGTTGATGATAGAGATATTCTAAACGTGTTGCAAGAGAGTTTCCTGTTTCTAAAATATCTTCAGTATTATCATAACGATTTGCCCCTTTTAATAAATTATAATATTGATAATTGACAAGTTGAAAATCATCATACTCTATATATTGAATAAACAAATCAATAGATATTTGATTATCTATTAAATATTCCTGTTCATCTTCACTTAAATATTTTTCTATTAAAACACGATTGTCATTATTAACTCCATTGACACGATAAAATTTGTCAAAATGAAGATTGACTACATAAAAAGAACAGCTAAATAAAATAATAATTACAAGAAATAAGTGCCATGTTTTTAATTTCATGCCATCACCCTTTCTGGACTATTATAATACATATTGTTTTATTTTTAAAGGAAAGAAAAGAAATTGATTTCTAAAAATCAATTTCTTTCATTTTCATCAATTCTAAAACCGCTTGTATACGTGATTCTACTCCCAACTTTTGAATAACATTTGAAATATGATTACGAACTGTCTTTTCACTAATATATAGTTTTTCAGCAATATCCTTTGTCGTATAAGATTGTATCAAGAGTGTAAAAATTTCTTTTTCACGTTTTGTTAATAAGGAATGCATTATATCCCTCCCACAATAATATATGTCAAAGGGCTATGAGCTGTGCTCATCTGGGTGTAAAGATTGAAAAAGTTCTTGAGCCACCTTATCAGGTAAAACTTCTTTAAGCTGTTCTAAAGAAGCTTCTTTCATACGTTTTACACTTTTAAAATGATGCAATAATTGTTGTTTACGTTTAGGACCAATACCTTCTATTTGATCTAAAGTTGATGCAAACAATGATTTAGAACGTACATTTTTATGGAAGCTAATAGCATAACGATGCACCTCATCTTGCATACGTGTTAATAAAAAGAATAATTCACTTTTAGGATGAATAGAAATAGGATGTCCTTCTGTATCTAATAACATTGCTGTTGAATGCTTATCATCTTTAGCCAAACCATAAACAGGAATAGACATACCTAAAGCATCTATCACTTCTTTAGCTGCATGAATCTGTCCCAGTCCCCCATCAACAATAATCATGTCCGGTGGTGTCAGATTTTCCATAAGCACACGATAATAACGTCGATAGATTACCTCACGCATACTGCCATAATCATCTGGACCTTCTACTGTTTTAATTTTAAACTTACGATAATCTTTTTTAGAAGGTACACCATCTTTAAAACAAACCATTCCTGCCACAGCATAAGCTCCTTGAATATTTGAGTTATCAAAGAGTTCAATGATATGAGGAGGATGAGGCATTTGTAATAACTCTCCTAATTGTTGAATAGCTCCTAAAGTTGCGGCTTCATTTTTTTCCATAAGCTGAAATTTTTTTTCTAATGATTCTTTTGCATTTTCAATAGCCATCTGAACTAATGAAGCTTTATTTCCTTTTTGAGGTTTTAAAATTTTACATTCAATAATTTGTGACAATAAATCAATATCCATATCCAAAGGCACTAAAATTTCTTTTGGAAGTGTGTTATTTTGATAAAAAGATACTATAAACTGTTGTAAACTTTCTTGAACATGGTCTTCAATAGGAATCAGATTTAAATCTCGTGATAACAGTTTTCCATGACGCATGAAAAATAACTGTATACTCAAATAGCCATGATCTACATAATAACCAAGAATATCTCGATCAACCTGATCATTAAATTGAACATGCTGTTTGGCTGTTACATAACGAATATGAGAAATGAGGTCACGATACTCTTTAGCCTGTTCAAAATTCAATTGTTCACTGGCTTGATTCATTTTTTCTGTCAATTCATTGACTTTTTCTTTGATATCTCCATTTAACAATTTGGTAATTGATTTTTTGATATCATTATAAATTTCAACATCTACCTCCTGAATACAGGGAGCCAGACATTGTCCTAACGAATAATAAAGACAAGGCTTCTTAGGAATGTGATTACATTTACGTAATGGATAAAGACGATTGAGTAATTTATATGTTTCTCTGGCTGCTGTCGCATCTGGAAAAGGTCCAAAATGTTTGGCTTTTCTTTCTTTAGCATTACGTACAATTCTTAATCTTGGATGAGTTTCATTTGTCATTTGAATATATGGATAATAAGTATTATCCATGAACATAATATTGTATTGTGGTGAATAGTCTTTAATTAAATTAATTTCCAATAATAGAGCTTCTTTTTCACTATCCGTCACAATATAATCAAAATCTACAATTTCACTCACAAGTTTTGTTGTTTTATAATTATGTACACCTACAAAATAAGAATGGACACGATTTTTTAATTTTTTAGCTTTACCAACATAAATAACTGTCCCCTCTTTATTTTTCATAAGATAACATCCAGGCGAAGATGGTAATAAAGAGAGTTTATTTTTAATTAAATCATTCATTATTCAAAATACACCAACGTAGCTCCTAATCCGCCTTCATTAGGACCCCCATCACGATATGAAACGACATGCTTGTTTTTATCCAATAAGCGACGCACCCCTTTACGTAATGTTCCTGTTCCCATACCATGAATAATACGTACATGTGGATACCCTAAAACAAGAGCATCATCTAAAAACTTATCAACCAGACTCATCGCTTCCTCATATCTTTTTCCAATAATATTCAATTCATAAGCTCCTGTTTTCGATACTGTTGATTTTTTTACTTTAGCCTTTTCGACTTTTTTAACCTTTGTTTGAGGATGTAAATAAAGTACCTCATCTTCATGTAATTTCACATTCAACCCAGATAGAGAAACCATAATCATATGGTTCTTTAAGATTTCAACAATATCCCCTTCTCTATTCATTTTCAAAACACGTACATGATCACCAACATGTAAGGCATGTTGCTGCTTATAAACAACATCTTGTTGAACATATTTTAACTGATCTAAATCATGTTTTGTTTGAATGATTTCATGTTGTTTCATTGTCGATTGCTTCATTGTATCCAAAATATCTTGAACATCTGTTTTGGCTTTTTCAACAATATCATTGGCCTCATCTTTTGCCTTTTGCAACATCTGATCTTTTTGATGTTCCCATTGATGCAAAGCATGTTCATATTGTTTTTTTAGCTGCATTGCTTCTTGCATACTCTTTTGTAAATCTTGATCTTTTTGTTTTAAAAGAGCTTCTTTTGACTGCAATACTTCCATCAGTTTTTCATGTTCACTCATCGCCTCATTTTTAATTTCTCGAGCTTTTTGGATGATTTCATGATCTAACCCTAATAGTTCAGCAATCTCAATTGCATAAGATTGTCCAATACTCTCTAATTGAAGATGATATGTGGGTTTCATGGCCTGTAAATCAAAATCAACCGCTGCCATTAAAATTTCAGAATGTTCACTGGCAAAAGTCTTTAAACGTCCATAATGGGTTGACGTCAAAACAAAAGAATGTATATCTATAAAACGTGATAAAATAGCTTGAGCTAAACTCTCCCCTTCCTGTGGATCTGTTCCTGAACCAATTTCATCTAAAATGACTAAACTTGAAGATGTCGCCTTATGAAGAATATCAATCATCTTCATCATATGACTAGAAAAAGTGGAAAGCGACTGTTCAATAGATTGTTCATCACCCAAGTCGACATAAATTTGATCAAACAATGGAATTGTTGCTTCACGAGCCGGAACAGGTAAACCACAAATAGCCATAAAAGAGAGTAACCCCGCTGTTTTTAAGGTCACCGTCTTCCCACCTGTGTTACTTCCGGTAATTAATAAGACACGATGATTTTTTAAAATAATATCATTGGCTACAACTTTATCCTGATCAATACAAGGATGTCGGGCTTCTAAAAGAGAAAGTTCGTTTCCATCTTTTTGAATAACAGGACGAACACAATGATAGAGCACGCCAAATTGAGCTTTCGCAAAAATAAAATCAAGTTCACTCAATAATTCTAAATTAAAATGAAAATGATAATAATGATTTTTAACAAGCTGTGAAAGCTGATAAAGAATACGTCTGATTTCTTCTTTTTCCTGAGCTTCATATAAACTGATTTGATTATTCATTCCAACGACTTCAGCCGGTTCAATATAAACCGTCTGACCAGTAGCACTTTGAGCATGAATAAGACCCTGTATCTGATTTTTATGGTTTGACTGCACCGGCAAGACCAGACGATTATTACGTGTTGTCATCTGATCAATGGATAAATAATCACGACTTTCTTTTACGAGATGTTCCATGCGTGAACGCATTTGACTTTGTAAATTTTTAATCTGACGTCGAATATGTAAAAGTTGCACACTGGCATGATCATTGATTGTTCCATCTAAAGCGATGCATCTTGTGATTTCATCACGAAGATGCGGTTGATCAACCAAACCTTCATAAAGATCTTTTAAAAATCGCACGGTTATTTCACTATTTTGAAAATAATTCTGGACATGCATGACGCATTCAAGATGAGCTTGAACCAATAAAAGTTCTTCACCTGTCAATGTTCCATCACGATTGGCTTTTTTTAAACTTGAAGTCATATCAGTAAGACCACCTAATGGCAATCGACCAAGTCGTTCAACAAACTGCATTGCTTCTTCAACTTTATCCAATGCTTCTTGAAGTTCTTCTTCATCATCAAACATTTGTAAAGATTGTATTTTATCTTTTCCAAGTGTTGAAGCACAGTAATGAAGCAATTGTTCTTGAATTTTGTTCATTTCTAATGTTTCATAGATTGTTTTCATATTGTCACATCCTTATCTGAGATAAAAAATCTTGAATTTGCTGAGGTGAATAATGGGCATTTTCTAATAAATTTTTGAGTTGTTCAAACTGCGATGCATTAAGCTCAATAGATTGTCCATTGGATTGAAAAATATGTTTTTCAAAAATCTTTAAAGCCTCCTGTTCATCAATTATATCAAAAGTTAAAGCCTGTAATGTAAGCCTTGCTAGAATATCTTGTGAGTAGGTTTCCATATTTTGATTTTCTTGTAATAGATCAGTCATATCTAAAACAGTCTGACTGACACTTGGAACCATGTCTACAATCTTTTGAGCCAAAAAAGATTGTTCGATCATTGTTCGTCCCTGTGGATAAAAAGGAACAACAAGAAAAATAAGAACCAGATAAAGTGTGATAATCCCTTCTAAAACATGGCTGATAAGGCCAAGCAAACGATCAAGTAAAGATGTCAAGGCTAAAGAATGCATGATTCCTTTGAGTGCTGGTTTAACAAAGACACCAATCACTTTTTTGATGATCATCAATGCAATAAAAAGAATAAATCCAACAATCAGACGATTAATCATATTACCTATCATGGACGCAATAAAATCACTTTGATCACAAGAATAGATGGTCCATATGGAAGCCAATGGTTCACTTAATAAATAAACCAGAAACAAAACTAATAAAAAACTGATAATATCATAGAGCTGTACAATAAAACCTTTTCTATAGCCAAAAATCGCACATATCAGTAAAAAGGCGACACAAAGTATATCAATAAAAGAAAAATCCAAGAAAAACCCTCCTTATAAACGCCGATATTATAACATTTGAAAAATGTTCTGTCAAAATTAACAAAATTATGTTAAAATAATAATGAGGTGATTAACGTGGAGCCAATTATACTAAAAGTTGAACAAAGTACATTGGAAAAAATGAAAAAATATTATGATAGTCAAATGGTTCCAGTTGATGACACAGACCTTGTATTTAAAGCCCACGCTATTGGTTGTGATATTATTGCCAAAAATAATCAGACGGTTGAGTTTTTAGGTTCTAATGCTATTCAGGAGGCCAAACACTGGTCTAAGAAGATTGCAAAAAAATTAGCCACTATAACCACAGATACTGATGATGTCTTTCCATACCATCATATTGGATGTGCAGAAACCGGCTCAACAGATTATTTAGGTCCTATATGTGTTGTATCATGTTATGTTCAAGAAAAAGATATTGCCCTATTAAAAGAATTAAAAATAGATGATATAACAACTTTAAGTAATCGAGAAATCATTCAATGTGCAAAACTTATTAAAGACCAGCTCATCTATAGTTTATTGATTTTAGATAATTCTCATTATAATAAAATGATTAATGATGGTTTTAATCAGGCTAATATTAAATCTAAACTCTACAATCAGGCAACTGTCAATGTCATGCAAAAAGTGAAACAGAATGTAAAAGTAAAAGTCATCAATCAGTTTGTTTCCCCAAAAACATATTTTAATTATTTAAAAAATGAAGTGATTGTTGTTAAAGACTTAATGTTTGTGACTGAGGCTGAAAAGAAATACATGGCAGTGTTGGCAGCTGAAATTTTATCACGATATGCTTATTTACAATATTTTGCCAATATGTCAAAAAGTTTAAAGATGAACTTAGTTCGTGGTACGAGTTCTCAAGTCGATCTAGTGGCTGCAAAAATTGCAGCAAAATATGGTCAAAATATTTTAACAAAAGTCGTCAAGCTTAATTTTACAAATACAAAACGTGTCAAAGCGTTGTTGAAAGAACAGTAAGAATGGGTGACCATTCTTTTTTATTATAGTCAAAAACTAAAAAGATATAAGAAAAAGCTATTTGTTGATATAAACACACAAATAGCTTTTTTACTTATTTGATTTCAATATCAAATGGAGTCATCTTTTGATAAACAACTCCTGCTGCATCCAACATACGTTTAGCTGCACGGTCACTTGGCGTATCATTATATTTATCATCTTCATAGATGATTTTTTGAATACCACTTTGAATAATAGCTTTGACACATTCATGGCATGGAAATAAGGATACATAAATACGACAACCTTTTAAATTCTGAATACTATTTAAAATAGCATTTAATTCAGCATGAACAACGTATGGATATTTGGTATCATACATATCCCCTTCTCTGTTGCCCCAGGGAAACTGCGTATCTTCACATCCCCAAGGCAATCCATTATAACCGACACCGACAATTTTATTTTCAGCATTCACAATACATGCACCGACTTGCGTATTAGGATCTTTAGAACGATAAGCAGATAGTTTTGCAATTCCCATAAAATACTGATCCCAGCTGATGACTGTTGACATTCATTATCCCTCCATTTCTTGACGTAACTGTTCTAATTTTTCTACAAAATAATCTGGAAGATCACTTTCAAAATACATTTCTTTTTGTGTTCTCGGATGAATAAAACCTAAAATTTTAGCGTGAAGATATTGCCCATGTGATGTATCATCACGTTTTAAACCATATTGAGGATCACCATAAACAGGATGTCCAATGTATTGCATATGAACACGAATCTGATGTGTACGTCCTGTTTCCAGACGACATTCAACTAAACACATATCACGAAAACGCTCAATAACCTGAAAATTCGTAATGGCTTCCTTCGCATTTTTATCAGTACATGTCATTTTTTGACGATCATGAGGATCACGTCCAATAGGGGCTTCAATACGTCCAAATTCATGTGGAATGAAACCATGTACCAATGCCTGATAACGTCTGATAACCGTATGTTCCTGTAATTGTTCACTTAAACTCTGATGAGCCATGTCATTTTTAGCAACCATCAATAAGCCACTTGTTTCCTTATCAATGCGATGAACAATACCGGGACGCATAACACCATTAATACCAGATAAATCTTGACAATGGTACAACAAAGCATTGACCAGTGTTCCTGAATAAATGCCTGGTGAAGGATGAACAATCATACCACTTGGTTTATTCACAACGATAACGTCCTGATCTTCATAAACAATATCTAATGGAATATTTTCTGGTAAAACATCCATATTCTCTGGTTCAGGAATTTCAATGAGGCATTGATCACCTGTTTCAACTTTATAACTTGCTTTGATAACACAATCATTGACACGAACATGGTTTTGACGAATAAGCTGTTGAATTTGAGTTCTTGACATATCTTTTAAATACAACATCAATAATTTATCAATTCTTTGTCCCTGATTGGTTTCATCTACTGTGATTTTGATAATTTCCATGCTTTATACTCCTCTATACCTATTTCTAAAATAACCAGTGCCATTCCTATTGTAATTGCCATATCTGCAACATTAAAAATAGGAAAGTTATATCCAAAAATAATAAAATCAATAAAATCTCTGACATAGCCAAAAGCCAGACGATCAATCAAATTACCAATCAATCCGCCAAATACCAGAACCAATCCAAAACGTGTTAATTTTTGATAAGATTCAGATTTCATAAAATAATAAATAATACCTATGGCAGCAACCACTGACACAATTAAAAATAAACTGATTTTTCCTGCTAACATTCCCCATGCTGCTCCTGTATTATGAGCATATGTAAAATAGAAGAAATTATCAATAATCGCATAACTACCACCTAAAGATAATGTATGATCGACAATAATCTTTGTCACCTGATCACCTATGACAATCACTAAAAATGCAACAAGATACAATATGAGAGTCTGATATGTTAATTTCATTTTTTTCATTCTTTATCACCAACAACTATTATAAGCAAAATTCATTCATAAAGCAAAGAAAAAAAGCATAGATATGCTTTTTAAAGAATAAAAATAACAATTGCCAGATAATGGAATAAAGACCCCATAATCACAAAGATATGAAAAAGTTCATGAAAACCAAAATGAATCGTTAAATTAGGCTTTTTAAAAATATAAATAAATGCTCCTATAGAATAAGCAATACCACCACAAGCAATCAAAATCAGACAAGGCAAAGAAATACCTTGAAATGACTGAAAATCAAAAAGAATAGACCATCCAAGTATTAAATAAATAGCTGTTGCGATAGCTCTTGGAGCATTCAACCAGCAGATTTTTAAAATAATTCCAATAATCGCAACACTCCACAAAACAGCTAAAAAATAATAAGCATGGGGTTGTGGCATACAAGCCATGACAACAGGTGTATATGTGCCAACAATTAAAACATAAATCATAGAATGATCTAATTTTCTTAAAATCGTCTTGATTTTTTGATGACCACTAAAAAAATGATAAATGGAACTTGCGCTATATAACGCTATTAAAGATAATCCAAAAATAATTGCTGCCCATAATATAGCTGGTGACGTTTCTTTTTGAATACCAATCACAATCATGACTAATAATCCAACCAAAGAAAGACATGCACCAATAAAATGTGTTTCACTACTAATGGGATCCATAGCTTTTTGAAACAACTTATTCATAATATCAACTCCTTTTAATATAGTATTTAATACTACTTTATATATTTATTATATTTTATTTTGTTCATTTGTCAACGAGATATTGTTATTTTCTATAAATTCATGTATAGTATTTATGAGGTGATTTGATGAATAACGAAAAACTTAATGAAATTTTAAATCAAATTGAACATATGAGTCATTTAAAATCAGAGGACATTCCTTCTTTAGATCTATATATGGATCAGATTATGACTTTATTTGATGTCAATCTCGCTGATAACAAACGACATGAAGATGATAAACTTCTAACCAAGACAATGATTAATAACTATTCTAAAGAAGGATTATTAAAACCAATCAAAGGAAAGAAATATTCAAAGAATCATATTTTACAGATGTTATTGATTTATTCTTTAAAAAATACTATTTCTATTCAAGAAATAAAAAAAGTATTACAGCCATTTCATGATCATATGGAAGAAATTGAACCTATATATAATGATTATCTTAACATCACTAAAGAACTCTTTCATGATGTCACAACATCCACAGAAAAACTTATTGAACAGCATCAGATGAATTTAGATGATTCCCATCATATGGTTGTCTTATTATTATTGATTTGTTCTTTAAGCAATCAATATAAAATGATTGCTGAAAAAATGTTAGATACATTTTATAATGATGATGAAGAAAAATAAAACCAAAGGTGAACTTACCTTTGGTTCAGACTGTTGACAAAGTGGTAGAATTTTTTATTAAATCTACCACTTCTTTTATTTTTTATGAAAATTGATAAATTTGTATTGTTTTCCTTATATTTCCTTCTTTTTTATTGGGTGAGGGAATATTTATGAGTCCTTTCCTTTTCTTCATTCTCGCTAATTTGCCTAAATTATGGCAGCCAAAAATAATCAACGATTCCTGTTGATTTTTCTTCAGTCCTTTTAATCTTGTGAATCTTAGTCCATGCTTTTCTTTGCAATCTGCATAGACTCTTTCTATCGTCTCTTTTCTTAGTGGATAGATATCTTTCCATTCTGGTGTATATCTATTCTCATCTGCTATTTCTCTATATTCCTCCCATACATGTCTTGTGATGACCTTCTGATGATTTTTGCTCTGTGTACATTTCTCTAAAAATGGACATCCTTCACAGTCCTTTGGATTTGATTTGTATTCCCTGTATCCTGATCTGTTTGTTGTAGTATATTTCAAATCCTTGTTATTGGGGCATATATAAATATCCAACTTTTCATCATAGACATATTCATATTTCTTGAAGTATCCTTTTTTTGTCATGGGTCTTTTATATGGCATATATGCTCTGATTCCATCTTCTATGATTTCTCGACATATTGCTGGTGTCATGAATCCTGTATCCAGACTGATGTTATGTATTAAATCTCCATAGGTATTCAACAGCTTTCTATACGCATCATGAAAAACAACACTATCGTGCTGATTGCCTGGTGCCACTGTATTATGCAGTACAAATCCGTGTCTATCACAGAATGTTAGATTTGTATATGCAAAGCATTTCTGTTTTTCTCCCTTATGAAAGCATCCGCTTTCCGGATCTGTCTTGCTTACCTTTATTGATTTTGTTCCTTTTCCTTCAATGAGTTCACCTGTTTCTTCGTCATATGCAAGTTCTATATCCTTTGTTTCCTTTATTGGCTTTTTCTCATGGGCTTTTCTATCCTTGTTGATTTCCTCCAGAAGTTCATCATCATAGTATTTCTTTACTATTTCTACAACCTTATTTTCATGTTTTCTATTATTGGCATTGGCCTTTCGATGTGTTCCATCTCCAAATACCGTATCAAGATCCACAAAATCATATGCGATGGCTTCTTCAATAATTTTTTTGAAAATCTCATCGAAAACTTCTGAATCTCCATATCTTCTGATATAGTTCTGTGACCATGTTGAGTAGTTTGGAACCTCATCATCAATGGACAACCCTAAAAACCATCTGTAGGCAAGGTTCACCTTTGTTTCTTCACATGTTCTTCTCATGGAATGAATACCAAATGCAAAGTTGATAAAAAGCATTTTAAAAAGTACCACCGGGTCAATACTTGGTCTGCCAAAAGAACTATATAAAGGTCTAACGAGAGGATATATGAAATTCCAGTCAATAGCTTCTTCAAGCTCTCTTACCTTGTGATCCAATGGTACTAATTCATCTATAGTACTCAAAATCAAGCTGTCATTTTTTCGATTGTTTAAACATGTCATTGCCATAATATTTTACCTCCAAATATGCATTTACATTATACCATATTTTCATGATATAGTGGTAAAATAAAAAGTCGTGGAGCCTCAAAATTTGCATATTTGGAACGAAGTCATCCACGACAATAGATATAATACCATATATTTTTTTATTTGAAAACTAAAAGCTGTTGACTTTTTACTTTGTCAACAGCCTGAACCAAAGGTGAACTTACCTTTGGTTTTTTACATCAAAAAGACAATTGCGATAAAATGTAAAATACTGGCACAGTTAATAAAGAGATGCCATACAAAATGGAAAAACTTTTTATGTTTTGCATAAAAGAAGACACCAATTGAATACATAACGCCTCCCAGTACAATGAAAAAGAGAAACCAGAATGAGGAATGAATTAAAAAAGGAATAAAAATAACTGCAATCCATCCCATCACAAGATAAATAGCTGTTGATAGAATAGGAAAAGCCCTTTTGGAAATAGCCTTCAACAAAATACCTGCTAGAACAGCTGACCATTGAATGACAAGAATCAAGATACCAACCCATCCTTTCACGACACATAAAGCAACAGGTGTATAGCTACCAGCAATGGCAAGATAGATACATATGTGATCAAGCTTTCTAAAAATATATTTTTGCTGAGAATCATATGCCATACTATGATAAATGGTTGAAATTAAAAACATTAAAAATAAACAAATGATAAAAATAGAAACACCAACACTACGAACGACACCACCTCTTAAATAGGAATAAACTGATACAAATGGTAAAACAAATAGACATAACAAAGCCATAACCCCATGACTGACAGCATTTCCTACTTCTTCTCCAAAAGTCAGTTTAAACATATCTTTCATCGTTTTTTCTTTCATTGCAATCACACTCCCCTATTTATCAAGAATACCTACCTGTTTTAATAAAAATTGTCCATTACTAGACTGAGATACCCCTTTTTTGATTTTATAGTCAAAACATATGTGTTCATCTTGATAATATTCATCAAAATGATAGTTTTGTTTTTTCAGTTGTCCCAGTTCTAAATCATGCGTTGTTAAAAAGGTATAGGCATAAGGTAAGGACAATTTTTCAATTGTTGCTTTTGCTCCGGCTATACGATCCAAAGAATTCGTTCCTTTGAAAATCTCATCAATAAAACAAATCATAGGCTGTTGTTTTTTAGCATATTCAATCATTTCCTTAATACGCAAAAGTTCTCCATAAAATGTGGAAATTCCTTCTTCTACATTATCTTTCACACGCATAGATGTCATCATATGCATAGGTGAACAGCTTAACGACTTTCCAAAAACAAAGCCACCTGCATAAGCCAATACAAGATTTAAGCCGATGCTACGCATAAATGTTGTTTTACCAGACATATTAGAACCAGTAATGACACATAAGGAATCACTCATTTCAAAATCATTGCCAACAACTTGTTGAGGATCAATCAAAGGATGACATAAATGGGTAAAAACGAGTGTTTTTTCTTTTTGTATTTCTGGCAAGACAACATCAAATTGATCTATTTTTAAAACTGATAAACTCATTAAAGATTCAAATTTTGCTAGTACCTCAAACCATACCGGAATAGCGTGTTGATATTGTTTAAGCCATTGTGCATATTGATAATGAATGTAGAAATCAAATAAACCTAATCCATTCAAGATGATAAAAGCAAAAATATTATGACGATATATGACTTTTTGACTAATACTTGAAAGCTGGTGAATTGCAAAAACAACATCTTCCTGTTCAGTTAACTGTTTTTGTAGTTTTTGTAAATAACCTGATGTGAATAAGTTATTCACAATTTGTGCATAACATTGTGCATAACTTTCTAAACCTGTGGATAAGTATGCAATGGGTTCAAATAATGCCTGATGCCTAAAGTAAAAGAAAAAAGCAATACATAATTGTAAAACAACACCTGCTTCTAAAATAATCTGACTATAAGGCATGAACCAGTGAAAACAGACACAAAGCAAACTTAGACAGACAATCAATGGAAAAAGGAATAAAAAAGGTGATATAGAACGAACCGACTGATTTTGAATACTGTACAACCAATTTTCGATACTATCCTTTTTTTGACGTGGAATCAATGATCCCAGTGTTTCTAGCTGAATCACAAATTCTGGATGATTAGCTAATTCCTTTACTGCCTCTTGACGTTCTTTCATATCTTCATAACAATGATCATTTATCAGGTCACTAGCAAGTTGTTTTTTCCCTTGCGATGTAAAAGCAAGACATATCATCTGATATAAAGAATTTTTTCCTAATATATCTAAATCAAAACTCTTGTAATCATGTTCATCTAGAAATGTATTACCACATTCTTCAAAATCTTTCCATTTTCCTTTTTGACGCTGAAGATGTTTTAAATAAACCTGTTGGAGAGCATCGATATAAACATCCTGCTTTTTATAATGATGATGCACCTTGACAACAATCAAAAAAGCGATCAAAGCAACTCCTGCTAATCCATAACATACATTTTGCCAAAAATATCCTAGTAATAAAAAAACAATAACCAAAATAAACAATAAAAACCGAATCAATGATAAAATATTACAACAGTGATGTATATGCATACTTTTTTTATGTGTTATATCATATTTTGTTTGAAAATCTATAAAACTCATAATTCCTCCTTTGCTTGTTTTTCCAATATTACAACTTCTTCATGACCCCAATATGAACATGCTATTTCTTGAAATCCCATCGCTTTCCAAAAAGATAACCCATTTTTATTTTGTACTAAACAAGCCAATTGCAATGTATGCGTTGGATATTGCTTACAAAGATGTGTAATGATTTGTTTTCCATAATGACGATGCCATAAACTTTCTTCAACCATAAAAAGACCAATCCATAAATAATGAGAATCATGTTTCATAGAAAAACGATAGCCAATCATATAATCAAGATATGCAATCATTTGATGATTTTCATATATTTTACAATGATAGTGATCATCTTCACAAAATCCTTCTGGTCCTTGCATATCTTCTTGAATAAATTGATAAGTAATGTCTTGATGAAAAAGTGAGAAATAAGATTTTTGACGTTGATAAAAATGATAAAGTTCTTCATCACATTGATTGATAAACTGATAATGCATAAAATGAATCCCCCCTAAAAAGAAAAAACACGATTTATATCGTGTTATCCTAAAAATATGAAATATAATAAAACAACAATACCTAAAACAATACGATACCATCCAAAAACTTTAAAATCATGTTTTTTAATATAATCCATTAAAAACTTAATCACAAAAACAGAAACAACAAAAGCAACAATCATGCCAACAACCAAAATAATAGCTTCATACATTGTAAAGGCAAAACCAAATTTCACAATTTTTAATAAAGATGCTCCAAACATAACAGGAATAGCTAAAAAGAATGTAAATTCAGCTGCCACTGTTCTTGACACCCCTAATAACAAGGCACCAACAATTGTTGCTCCAGAACGAGATGTTCCTGGGAAAATAGCTGCAATCAACTGAAACACTCCAATTAATAAAGCAGTCTGTATTGTAATATTACGTAAAGAATGTATACGACTACGTTGATGGGCATTACGATTTTCAATGAGAATAAAAGCAATCCCAAAAACAATCAAGGCAATGGATACAGTCTGATAATTATAGAATATAGCTTCCAACTGTTCATCAAAAAGGACACCTACCACAGCTGCCGGAATACAAGCAACAAGTATCTTAATCCATAATACAACTTTATCTACTTTTACATAAGATAAAATTCCTTCTTTGGCTAAAGGATATGGGTTATCCTTTTTCCCAAATGGAAAGAAATCATTCCAAAACAAAATAACAACAGCCATAATTGCCCCTAATTGAATAACGACCTGAAACATGCTATAAAATTCGGGACTGACATCTAATTGAATAAATTCATCTAATAAAATCATATGTCCAGTACTACTGATTGGTAACCATTCTGTGATTCCTTCAACAATACCAAACAATATCGCTTTTAAAATTTCAATCATTACTCACCCTCCTGATTGATTCACTATACCTGTATTACTATATATGAATTCTTCACATTTGTATATGCTTTTTGTTAAAATTTATGAAATTTTGTATAGAAATGAATCATGAAACACGAGATAAAGAAATAAGTGATTCAATATGTGTCATCTGATTATAACTGCAATGTATAGTTAATGTCGTATGCCTTTTTATAATATATTAACTATGCTACAACAAACTATGTTCTCTGTATGTTAGTGACAAGTCTTTTCAGTGTAATTATATCACATTACCTTTCTAATTCCAATCTAACTCGAATATTTTCTATTGTTTTTCTTACTCTACTTCCATTTTTATCTTTTTCAAAAATATTAAATCTTTGATTACTTATAACATCTAGTATTGTAATATAATTATCTGTATTGTTCAAATTATTATTTTTCTTAATCATTTCTTTTGTAATATCTTTTTTAGGTGTAAAATTGAATGATTTTTTGCATATAAATCTTATTAAATAAGAATCTTTTTCATCTTTCTCATTATATCCACCAATAATTACATAATCTATTAGTGCATCAAATATTTGTTCATCAAACTTCTCTATATTAAAAATTTTATCACTATTTAACATTTCTTTAAGTTTAATAATTCCTCTCTCAATTTCATCATCATCTTCTTTTACTAATTGTAGTTGTTCTATTTCTTTATCCATTTTCTCTATTTTATTCAATAATGTTGCTTTTTTGCTTTTAAATATTTCAGAATCAATAGTACCATCTACCATTAAATCTACCAATTTTGAAATTTTGTTTTCATATTCTATTTTATCTTCTTTTAATTTATCTAATTTTTCTTTAGTTGTTCCATTTCTCATTGAATTTTTAACAATGTTAGAAATATTATCAATTATGTTATTTCTATTATTTGCTAATAACTGATAAATATCAATAAAAGCATTTTCTATTATTTCTTCTTTTACAATTTTTCCATCAGGACAATTATACTTTCCATTTTTTGAAGACTCAATACATTGCCAAGCAGCAACTTTTTTAGATTGATTTACAAACATTGTCCTTCTGCCCAATGTTTCGCCACAAAATCCACAGCGAAGTCTCGAACTCATTGTATATTTACCTCCAACATTTCCCAATCTTCTTCCTGTTGCTCTTGCTCCACACTTTGCTTTTAAAATTTCTTGAACTTTATCAAAATCTTCAACTGAAATAATTGCTTCGTGATGATTTGATATATAATATTTATCTTCTTCTCCATAATTAACTAATCTCCTGTGAGATATTGGATCTTGAGTAAAGGTTTTTCCTTGAAGTACATCTCCTTTGTATTTTTCATTTGTTAATATTCCTCTTACCGTTGTTGCTCCCCATACATCTTTTCCTTTTGGACTTTTTATTCCCATTTTAGTTAATTGTTTTGCAATATAATCAGCACCCCTACCATCTAAATACATTCTAAACATCATTTTAACAATATCTGCTTCATTTTCTTTAATTATCATTTTATTATTATCTGAATCATATACATAGCCGTAACAATTATTAAATCCTATTAATTCTCCACGTTCTTTTTTCATTTTCAACCCTAGTTTAACGTGAGATGAAATAGTTTCGCTTTCTTGTTGGGCTACAGAACTTAATATTGTTAATAATAATTCTCCTGACATTTCCAATGTATTAATATTTTCTTCTTCAAAAAAAACTGCAACATTATTTTCTTTTAGTTTTCTCACATATTTCAAAGTATCTACAGTATTTCTCGCAAATCTGGATATAGATTTAGTAATAATCATATCAAATTTACCATTTATTCCATCGTGAATCATTTTCATAAAATCGTTTCTTTTATAATCCAAAGTTCCTGAAATTGCTTCATCCGCATACATATCGATATATTGCCATTCATCATTTGAAGATATTTTTTCTTTATAATATTTTTTTTGAGACTCATAACTATTTAGTTGTTCTTCATTTCCAGTACTAACTCTTGCATAAGCAGTAACCCTTAATCTTTCAGTTATTAATAAACCAGTATTTCTATCTACTCTACCATCTTTCTTTTTAATTATTTTTATATCCATAAACATTTCCTTTCTTGTTCGAACAATGCCATTTTATAAGAATAATCAATTAATTACAATTGTGCGATTTATTTAATTGCACAATTGACTTTTTATAAGTTATCTCATCAATTATTTTCTTATTTTTTACAAGATTTAGAATTCGTAACTGTTCAAGATAATCAACAAAATCTTTATTAAATGAAGAAGTTTTATTAACAATTATTTTTTTTATCATTTTATATCAAAAGTATCCTTTAATGATTTATTGACTAAGTTGATTTCTTCTTCATTCAAACTACATAAAAATGATATTAATCTTGTTTTATCTAAAACTCTTACTTGTTCCAATAGAATAAGTGAATCGTGTGTTATTTTTTCATTTGATTTTATTTCTATATGTGTAGGTAGATAATTTTTCTTTTTTGATTTACTTGTTAAAGGAGCAATTAATACAGTTGGGCTATATTTATTACCTAAGTTATTTTGAACAACCACCACTGGTCTTGTACCGTTTTGTTCACTTCCTATAATAGGATCTAAATTAGCATAATAAATATCTCCTTTTTTTATTACCCTATCTTCGTTCATTTTTATTAATCTCAACTTTATAAATAGTATGTGGTGTTTCATTATTAATTAGATTTCTAATATCTAAATTGTTATTTTTTCTTAAATAGTTATCTACTAGCCCTTTAACATCTGCTTTTGCTCTTTCCATACTTGTTTGCGTATGATCCATTGTTATAATATATTCTAATTTTACAGTTACTCTGTATCTTTTACTTTTCTTCATATTAAAAATTTTTCCTGGTATATTATAATTGACTCATTTATCAGTCATTAAAATATACCTTTTCCTTTCTATCAACTTTATTAATACGTAGTTGATGACGTTTAGGTTTATATGTAAAATTGAAATATGTGTTTGTGGATTTGTATTTTTCCGTGTGGCTTTGACTACTTCAAGGAGGTTTGGACCACTCACTTATTCCTCAATAACGATGAGTTAGATGAGTCTTTGAATTCGCATTTTGAACCAGGTTTTATGGTCTAAGTGTTGTGGGTACCACTTCACATGAAATTTATTTGAAAGGATGGTTTTTATGAAATTAGTTGGTATTGATATTGGAAAGCACAAGCATTTCGTCAGTATCGTTGACAAGTTGACTGGTGAAATTATTCTTCAGCCTGTCGCTTTCTCTAATAATGCTCAGGGTTTTGAATTCCTTATCTCTCAGATCGCTCTCTATCCTGTTGATAGCGTTCTTATCGGTATGGAAGATACTGGTCATTATCATTTCGCTTTATTGCGCTTTCTTTTACAGAAGAACTACAGCGTCGCTTTGATCGATCCTAAAACTACCGATCTCAATCGTAGAATGGATGGTGGCATCACTAAAAACGATAAACTTGATACTCTTAATATATGCGATATATTAAGCTCAAACAAACTCAAGAAACCTTATCGTTTGACGTCATCTAAGAAATTTGACCTTTATGAACAGAAGCAGCTGACTAGGTTGCATCATTCCCTCAAGGAACAGATTAATGTTCTTTCCAATCGTCTGCAGAAATGCATAGATCTTGTTTTCCCTGAATATAACGCACTTTTTAAATCCAAGTATGGAAAAGTCTATATGTCTATTCTTAAACAGTTTGGCAGTGCAAAGGCCATTGCACAGGCTGACATCAGAACTTTACGCAAATGCTTTGATATTACCGGCAGAGGCAATCGCATTTCTCTGACTGCTGAAAAGCTAAAGGAAAGTGCAAAAACATCTGTTGGCATTTCTTCGTTGGCAGATGAAATGCAGATCAAGCATTTGATAGCTCATATCGAACTGCTTAATGATCAGCTCAAAGAAATAGATAAAAAATAGAAGAGTTTTCCACTGACTTAAACTCTCCTATCATCTCCGTACCAGGAATTTCGCATTTCTCTGGTACATCAATTCTAGCAGAATATGGAGATATTTTCAACTATTCTAAGCCTTCAAAGATAATAAAGGCAGCGGGTGTCGCCCCATTTCACTACGAATCAAGTCAGTACGAAGCCAAGCATAGTGCCATAACCAAGCAGGGATCGAGCTATTTAAGAAAGACGTTATATCAGGTCATTGTGCCAGTCATCAGGTTCAACAAGGTCTTCAAGGATTACTACGACCTTAAACGCTCACAGGGAAAAAGTCATCGCTGTGCGCAGGGACATTGCATCAGGAAGCTGTTGAGAGTCATCTATCATCTGGTAACGACAAATCAGCAGTTTGATGCATCGTTACTGAGATAGAAAGAAAATGAAACCGTATTCAAAAAAGTCTATTCCATAGGCTGTTTTCGTCATGCCCAAAAACACAAATCGTATTCACATTTCAAAGATCTTACATATTGATGAGCTACCATAATCAAATCATTTAACATTTTCAAACTTTTTTCATCAAATGACTTGAATTTTATATAGTTAGCTCCTTATATGTAAAAGCACGAGATAGTAAAATCTCGTGCTAAATTTATTTTTATTGTTTAAGTAACTGATATTTTTCCTCGAACCCCTCAGTCTTTGGGAAATCATCAAACGATTAAATTGCTAATTTAATCTCACAGGAATTCCACCTCCCCGAGGATCTCTCCGGGCTGCCCCCATTGCTTTAGGCTGTGGCTAGACAGGAGTATCTTTAATACTACTATTAATCTTCGCATATTAGTTGCTAACTAATTTTATAACCAAACAATTATCGTCAAGCGTATTTGTTAAAGTGCTTATAATAGTAGGAACGTATTTGATGAATGTATATACAATTGTCAAAGATCTCCTGTTTCCAACAAAAAAGGAAACAGTGAAAGGATGATTTATTACCCTCTCAACTGTTTCCTCACTAAAACGTAAAATTTGTAGTCTAATTTGTTAATTTTTTAAAATTTCTTTTAATTTTTTGATTGCAATATCTAAACTGAACTTTACTGCTCTATGTGTACAATGTTCTTCTTTTGCGATTTCTTTCAGTGTTTTTTCATCAAAATAGTACTTTTTTATTCTTCTTTTTTGTATTTCAGGAAGTAAATTAATTGCAATCATTAAATTTTCATAAGACGATTTTCTTATAACAGAATCCTCAACACTTAAAGGTTTGTTCATTATTCTTGTATTTAATTTATTGTCAGTTAGTTCCGAATGTTCTATATGCCTATCATATTCATTAAGTTCTTTTAAATCATCTAGTTCAAATCTATCCATTGCTTCATATATTTCTTTGCTAACTTGCACTTCATTATTTTTATTATTAATATCTTTAAATATTATAAAGTAAGTATTATTAATTACTTTTAACATATAAGGATTATCATTACTTTTCCTTCTTTTTGGTCTATTAACCATTCCATTTTCCTCCAATCAATTCGTTTTTTTGAATTGATTGAAGGTGGAGATCTACATCTTATAATTATTTTTTTATAACAAAAAAAACCGATTATAAAACTCGATGGTCGAGCCTTATAATCGGCGTCAATAAGAACTTCAAAATATGAATTTAATGCTTTTTGAGAGCATAAAATAGAATAGAAATTTTGTTTATAATAATAATCTTGAAATTTTCTAAACTTAATATAATACACTCTCATAATGGCAGTACTCCCCCGAGCAATGCCTCATATAAGAGTTAACGAGTATTTTTTCATTTGTACAATTCGTTTTTTTATTATCTCTTATATAATTAACCAGTAATATTATTATCCAATAATAAATGAATATTTCAGCTTGCTGACGACACCATGTTAATGAAGTGACGACAATGTCTCAGTGAAATTGACGACACATTATTTTATGCCGAGAAAATTCATTGATTTAGAAGATTTATAAATTTAATGATTTGTTTTGGTGAAATTGCTTTATCAATTTCGACAAAATATAAAAAATTTATAAATCTAGTATCTAAATCAATGAAGGAATTGGAATAAATATTTGTCGTCATTTTGATTAACACAGTGCGTACATGACACTGAAATATTCAATAAAAAAGTACTGCCTAATCATTTTTATTATTTTCTATTCTTTTAAATTTATATACCCCTTTTCTCACAATATCACAGATTTGTGGCATTGCTAAAAAACAATAAAATAATCACTAAAAATTATTTAGTTGCTATAATACCATATTTTTCCTAAAAAAGTTGTCGAAATATGCCGAAAGTATGTTATTTTTGCCTAAACGTTTATTTTTTTGTCTAAAAGCATAAAAAAAAGATGTTATATTTCAATATAAACACCTTTCTATAAACTATTTTAGTTAATTATTATTCAATTCCTAATGCTTTATAAACTGCATCTTCTGGATTGTTATAAAATGATATATTAAATTTGGAAAATAAATCGCTTGGTACATTTGATATATCACTTGCTGAAGACATAGGAAGCAATATTTTCTTTGCTCCAGAATCAAAACATACTTGGAGAGTATTTGCTAATTCTTCCACTTTACTTATTGTTCCACCAATGCTCATACTTCCTAGTATAACTAAACTGCCCTGCATTGGCTTTTTTAAGGCACTACTACACATTGCAACAAAAGATGCAAGAGAAATATCTTTTGAAGCACCTACTCCTTGTAAATCTTCTATGTGTAATAAATAATCTACATTATCAACTTGAATACTTGCACTTATACTTTTTTTATTTGCTTTGAAATAATTAAATGCTGTATTCAATGCTTCTTTTGTTTCTCTATCAGTTCCTATACCAGATGTTGCAAATTTTCCGTGTCCACTTGGTGATTCAACTTCTATTTTAAATGTTCCTATCATTCCAGAATTACCCCTACCTATAAAATAAGTATGTCCTGATTTTAACATTCCCTCTGGAATAAGTTTTCCTCCCCCACTCTCTGGTACAGAAATAAACTTTTCTTCCATAGTATCTAAATCAATATAAGAAAAATGCACATCATAGAATTCCATACCACCAATTTTCTTTAATTGTTCCTTAACACGTCTTCTTCCAACTAAAGCATAAGAAAGTATTTCTTCAAGTTCTTCTTTACTATATTCCCCATCTGGGTATAATAATTTTACTAAACCAGATACTGTCTTTCTTACTGCGATAACATCTCTTTGATTTAGATTATTACCTAATTTAAAGTATTTATCAAAAGAATCAGAAAATGTTCTTTTTCTCATTTCTCTAAAATATTCTGATAAGTAATCAGTAATAAATCCATATTCATCTGTTATTAATTCTGGTCGCATTTTAGGTATTTCCCATCCAGGTAAATAATAATGCATTCTATCAAAAAATGCTGAATCGTTTGCCATTTCTTTTGGAAAAGGCTCAAACAAATGAGAAGTTTTTAATAATACTTCAACACTTTGATTAATATTTCCAACAAACACCATTGAGGCATTAGCATTCTTTTCTTCTTTACCTCTTGCAAATGAGCCAGAAGCCATATAATCTTTCATTATTTGAATTCCGTCTTTGTCTTTGAAAGTTATTCCGGCAACCTCATCAAATGCCACACAATCCCACATACCAACTAAACCTATTTTCTTTTGTCCCATATTATAGAACAAGTTGGCAACTGTAGTTTGTCCACCAGATACTAATATGCTATTAGGAGATATTTCTTTATATATGTGTGATTTTCCTGTTCCTCTTGGACCTAATTCACACAAATTATAATTATTTTCTACTAAAGGTACTGCTCTTTCTATGAAATGCCATTTTTGTATTTCAGTTAAATGTGATGGCTCTATTCCCATTGAACGGATTAAAACATCTATCCATTCTTCCTTTGTAAAGTGCTTTCTTCCCTCAAATAGTTGATTTAAGTCCATATTTGGAAGTTGTATAGGATCAAGCCCTACTACTACAAAAGGCATTCTATGTTTATCTTGGTCATCAAAACTATAACTTACTTTTATAATACACCATATACCACCAACTAAAAGTTTTTCATATTTACTAACAATTCCACTATCAATTAAAGCATCTTTTATTCCTAAATTAGAAAACTCTGCCTGATATATATCTAATTTCTCGTTTAATTTAACTGTTACCTTATCAATGATTGTGTATATTCCTTTTTCTTTTATTTTTGATTTAATTTTTTCGGCTTCATCTGGTCTAACAAAGTTATCTGCTAATATCTTTTTTACTGTTTCTACTCCATCTGCAATAGCATTTTCATCATTAGTTGCACAATACATTCCAAGTAAATATTCAAGTACATAAACAGGAACATTAGCCCCCTCTTTTATTTTCTTTGTTAAATCTTTTCTTACAACTTTACCTGCAAAGTATTTATTTAACTTTTCATTTAATTCTTCCACTATTACACCTCCTAGAAATCAAAATTATTTACAATAGCAATATCAATATAGAATTTTATACGAGTAGATTCTATTCCCGTTTCTTCATCAATAATTACTAAATAATAAGGTTTATTTCTATCATAAGTAATATTTTTAAATACAAACTTTTCTCTAAAGAATCTATCTTTAACTTCAGTATTTTCATAATTTGCAATAATTGTACATTCATCAGATATTCTATTTCCTTCTTCATCTTCAAAATGTAATAAGTATCTACAAGGTTTATTATTATCATCAACATTACTATCTTGTAAAAATTCTAGATAAGTAATAGCATTTGTTATTTTTGTTGATAATCCACTGTAGGTAATTCCGACTTTTTTACTTTGTTCTGTTGTTCTTGTTGATTTAAAATCAATAACAGGTATTATTATTTCTTGAGGAAGTATTCCACCGTGAACATAATTTATGCCACTACCTTGTCTTGCAAATATAATATTTCCTTTAGGAATATTTACATAGCCACTATCTTTTCCAAACACATAATCTAAATTTATTGATAAAATACCTTCTTCATTAGATATACTATCTGAATAAGAATATCTTGTTTTTTGTTTTGTAGCATTTACTATCTTACTTGTTTTTTCATAACTTTCTATCTTACCTCTTTTATAGAAGAATCCGTGATCAGCAGTTATAAAAGCATTTATTCCACTAAATGTCGTATGCAAATCTCTAACTAATTTTTCTAATTCATTTATTGCTTTATCACAGGCAGTAAATATAGTATTTTCATTATGTTCTCCTGCATTATCTATTGTATCGTGATAAATATATACCACTTTTTTACCAGAAAATAGTTTTTTCCATTCTAGTTTTGTCATTTCATATAAATCATCATATTTCACTGCAATAGAATCTATATTTTCTTTTTGAAGTAATAATTCTCTATCTTTTAAACTTGAAGAAACTTGTCCATCTACTAAAATATCATCACTATCTTTTACTCTTGACAATTCTTTATTAGGTAATAATGAAGCCATTCCTAATTTTGTATATGATGGAACAATTCCTTGCATATATCCAATATCTGATTTACTTGCAAAGTTTTTCAATTTGCTATTAAGTTCTTTTGCACATTCATATCTAAATGCATCAGATATAATAACAATTATTCTATCTTTTTTATCATTAAATGGCTTAATATAATTTTTATAAAAATCTTTCTGCAAAGTCATACGATTAGAATCATATTTTGGCATATTCTCTATCATATCACTCCATTTAATTGATAATTCGCTCATAAAATCATTTACATATATATTTTCAATTTTATTTTTTAAATTAATGAATATATCTTTATCTTCAATACTATCATAATAAAAATATATTTTTCTGTATAAAGTATCTACTTCATAGAAATTATCAGTATAATCTTTTGCAAATCTATCAATATCAACTATTTTTATTGCATTTTCAATACTATTTATTTTTTCAAAAAATGCTATTGAATTTTTTAACAAGTTATATTCATTTTCTAATTTTTCGTACCAGTATTTATTTTCTCTTATATCTATATAATGTTTATATACTTCATACTCACCAATACTATTGAATAATTTATCTATTATATATTTGATTATATTTTTATCAATACTTATAAAAGCATCACTCAAACAATAATCTTCAATATCCATTCCATTAAGCAAGTCAGTAATTCCAAATTCTGTTTCTATATTCCTTGATAGTTTTTCAAAATATTCTCTTGTAGTCTTATCTCTCATCAAATTATTTATAAATACATAAACGTTAGTTGTTTTTTTAGTTAATAAATATTTACTATATCTACTTGCTTTTTTAATATCTTTTAAACTTGTAGCAAAATATGTAAATACTAAAGATTTATATACATCAAGTAAATCGTCATAAGAATTTGCATTAGAGCCAAAAGTATCATTAAATAAACTTAATATAAATTCTTCATTACCAAATTTGAATAATTCTTCATATTTCTTTTCATCTTCAAAATAATATCTAATTATTTCTTTTAATATATCATCTTCATTTATTGATTTTATATTAAGCATAATTGCAGTAATAATCAAATCAATATTATCATTGTTTTTTTCTTCAATATCAAAATTTTTAAATTCTGCTTCTCTTTTTTTATTGCCAAAGAACTTGGCGTATTTATTTATGATTTTTCTACAATCTTCTGTTAATCCCAAGTTCTTTAATCTCATAGTTGTTGAATCTGGATTAAATAATAAATCACTATTAGCAGTTTCTAAATCCAATAAATCATTATCTATACCCTTTTTTCTTTCAAAAGGAAGATAGATAATAATATTTTTATTAAGTTCTGCTTTTTCTATATGATATCTAATCCAAAAACTATTATTGTCGTACTTAATAATTTCTGTATCTTCTAATTCAAGTTCATTTATGAAATCTTCATATTCTTGTTTAGAATCATACCAAAATATTATTTTTCTTATTCTTTTTCTTTCAGTATCTCTAGAAAAAGCACCTTTTAAAGTATCTTTTAATAATTCTAATACTTCGTCAAACATATTCTATCCTCCTATTTTATTTTAGCAAGTATATCTTTAAACTTATCGTAATTTACTTTTACTCCATCATCTAAATCAATACTTATTCTTTGATTTGCAATATGTGCTATTTTTTCATCATATTCTTTTATTTCCTGTAATTTAGCATTTAAATCTGCTTGTCTTTTTTGTGCTTCTTTTTTATCTGTCATAGATAATTCTGATGTAAGTTTATCATTTACATCTGCTAATAATTTTTCATAAGTCGTCTGCATTCTGTGTAAGTAGTCAAGTCTTACTTTTGGTATTAAATTTTCATTATATCTATGCATATAGACAAGTGCTTTAAATCCATTCTTCAATCGTCTGAGCGATGATTTTCCTTGATATTCCGGGCTTTTTTGAGCCTCGGCCCCTCGGTTGTCCTATTCCTTAACCAAAAAACAGGCCACTTTTACGAGGGGACAGCTTGATGAAATGCAGAATTTACTACATCGAATAGCTGTTCTGGTTTATTATACTTTACTCTTGCATAGATGTCCATAGTTGTCTTGCTGTTCTCATGTCCGGCAAGGTACTGGACCGTCTTGGGGTCAACACCTGCATACAGAAGATTGGTGATGTAGGTATGCCGCAGCAGGTGCGGTGTCACATCGAAGTCCAGGCTATACACAATGTTGGGATTGTTTTTCTGATGTCCTCCCAGACTCGGCTGAACAGTGTACTTGATGCTCTGTCCGTTCACATACTTATAATAGGTACGCTCCTTGGTAGACCGAACAACGATGTACTGCCAGACACGTTTGAACTGCGAATATGACAAGGGCTGTCCCTCACTATCGGCAATCACATATTCCGATTTGGAGGCAGCCTTGGCTTCCCGCAGACAATTCACAAGGCATTTGGGAATGGGAATATCCCTTCTTGCTGCTTTCGTCTTAAGCGTTGTAGAGATAACCGGTCTGTTATGCTCTGATCGCCATGCGCGCCGCACAGAGATATATGGAGTGGGTGCATCGAGGAACACACAATCCCATTGCAAGGCGAGAGCTTCTTCTCGGCGCAGACCGGCATATAAGCCGATCATGGTAAACAGATACGGCGGAAGTCCTTTGACGGTTTCCAGCAGCACTTCCACCTGCTGGTCTGTCAGCGAATCTTTCTTTTGGGTCGGTTTCCCTCCTTTTGCCGAAATCCCCTCACACGGATTGTATTCCAGCAACTGGCTCCGCTCTGCCGAGTAAAAAATGCACTTGAGGAGCATATTCACCGTATTGTGCAGGCTCTCGGACTTATTGGACAATGGGATCAGCGCCAGACGAATATCATCCGCTGTTACTTCCTCCATATACATATCTCCCAAAGGCTTGATAATGTAGTTCTTCATATTGGAGGCGTAGCCCTTCAGTGTAGCCGGCGACACTTTTGCGGATTGCATCAACAGCCACTTCTCACAATACTCGGCCACAGTAGGATGCTCCCGGTGGAAGATGATCTCCGCTACCTGGCGTCTCGCCTCCTGCTCTTTATCGTACAGTTCCTCGCAGGTAGTCCCATACAAGCTCACCTGCTTGCCGTCTGCGTCCAGAATCCGGGTTCTGTAATACAGGACACCCTTTCGTGTGACGGTTCCATATTGAGGTATGTTTTTTTTCTTCTTTGCCATAATTAATTTCCTTTCTCGCGTGGTGATGTATCTACACCTCCTTTTTATCAGAGATTTCAAATTGAATCAAAGATACGGCCAAGGAAAAACTAAGAGCGAGACATCCTTGTCTCGCTCTTACTTCATTTTCTGAATTGTTCGGAACTTACACAGCGTCCCATAAGTCAAAGGCACAGCCCATTGCTTTGACAAGATCATCCGGCCTGTTGTATTTGACCTTTGCGTAAATGTCCATCGTGATTTTGCTGCTTTCATGGCCCGCCAAATATTGTACCGTTTTGGGGTCCACCGAAGAATGAATCAGATTGGTGATGTAGGTGTGCCGCAGCTGATGCGGTGTCACTTCAAAATCCAGGCTATATACCACATGGCCGTTATTCCTGGCTTTTTCTCCAAGTTTCGGGTAAAGCATATATTTTACATACTTTCCGTCCACAAGTTTTCTGGCCATTCTCGGCTTTGCAGTCCGCATCACAATATACTGCCACAGCCGCTTAAACTGTGTATAGGATAGCGGATCACCGTCCCGATTGGCAATCACATAATCCGAAGTGGATTTTTTCTTTGCATCTTTCAGACATTCAACCAGACAGACCGGGAGAGGAATGTTTCTTTGTGCCGCTTTGGTCTTTAGCTCGGTAAGAATGACCGGCCTGTTATGTTCTGTGTGCCATGCCCGCCGTACCGTTAAGTACGGAGCCTCTGCATCCAGATACACAGAATCCCATTGCAGCGCCAGGATTTCTTCCCGGCGCAGACCGGCATATAAACCGATCATCACAAATACATAGGGCGGCAAATCCCGGATCGTGTCCAAAAGCCGCTCAACCTGTTCATCCGTCAATGCCTGTCTTTCTTCCTGGGGAACTCCTCCCTTTGCATCCAGGTATATGGTCGGGTCCTCGTCAATCACATGGCTCTCCTTGGCCGCCCGGAAAATGGACTTGCAGAGAATCACCACAGACTTATAAACCGAAGCCGACTTCTTGGAAACAGGTACGAGGGCAAGTTGGATGTCATCCAGGGATACATCAGCCATTCTCTTGTCTCCCAGCCCTCCAATAATGTGCCGCCGCACCTTAGAGGTATAATCTGTCAAGGTGGTGGCCCGAACATGGACGGACTGCATCAGCAGCCACTTCTCACAGTACTCAGCAACCGTAGGCGATCTTCGACGAAACGTAGTACTGTCAATCTGCTCTAACGCCTCCAGTTCCTTGTCATAAAGCTTTTCGGGCGTCTTTGCATAAAGCGCCACTCTGTTTCCATCCGAATCTTCGACTCTGGTTCTATAATATTCAATGCCGTTAAGCACGACCGTACCATATTGAGGAATTGCCCTTTTTCTTTTTGCCAATTCCGTCACCTCCTAAGAATAATGTCCAGCGCTGTACCTTTGTTTTATCAGACATATTAGGTTCCAGCAAGGATACGGAACAGCTCAAGCTCGGACACTTCGCAGCTTGCGGTATGTAGCGCTTTTTTCCACTGGCTTTGCACGATGGGTGCATTTTGCGATATACTCCTGAAGGCCAGCATCTGTAAAGTACACGCAACCATTTTGCACATACTGAACATAGGAAATTAGCCCACTGTTTCGAGCTGCATCCAAAGTGGCAATGCTAATCCCCAGTAATTTGGCAGCCTCTTTCCGCGAAATCAATTTTTCCATAGGTGGTCCCCCTTTCTGTCAAAGATGTGGTTGTTGCTTTCAAAATCACATGAATGCGCTGGCAACCGAAGCTGCCAGCGCATGGTATCTGACTTTGAAAAATTTACTCGCCACATTTGCCACGCACCCCTGGCGATGGGGACATTCCGGTCTCCGCTGGCGCGGCTGTCATAACTCCACAGCGTCGTTTTACTCGTGCGCCGCAGAGTTCCCCCCCAAGTCTTTAGGAGGCCGTGAGGAAGTATCTTTAACCCCTATGCAGTCATCGCGCCCTGAAATGCCACTTTCGGGTATCAGGCTGACGTGGATCGCTCGGAACAGTCCTATTCATCACCTCCTGGGGCTGTCCATCTTCGCGGCGTGCCTGATTCGCTCGTACATAGGTTATGTACCGGAAATGCCGTCTATGAAATTGTCAAGCTCCACATTGGGAGAATGTTCTTCCCTCAATGGGTAGGCACTGATACGCTTCATTTGTTAAGTGTTATTCAAAAATTTTTTTATTTTTTTAAATCTTTGTGCAACAGCACTTCTGGAACAATGCCAAAGACGTGCTACATCAATTTGACGATAACCATCCACAAAAAGTAATGTCAATAGCTCCAAATCTTTCTTCGACAGCTTCTTCAATCTCAACAGTAGTTGTTCGTTTTCCACCGAAGCCAACCATCCATATCGCGTTTGATCAATCTTATCAACATCCCATTGATAAGATAACGATGCAAACTTTCGGAACAGCTGTGATTGACCACATACTTCATCATATTGTTCACAAGGTATTGGTTGCGTATGGTTTTGAAAAACCCTTTGACTGCAAAACCATGCCCAGTCATATTCTTTCATGGCAGCAATCTGTTCTTCGCTCATCCCTGCATCACAATACTCAACTTCTAAACGCTTCCATCTACTATCAAACTTCTTTTTCTCATATCCATAATTAAATCCCATTATTAACCTCCTGTAGATTCAATTTGCAAAATTCACCATGCAAACTAAAATCAGGAGGAGATCGACAACGAGAATCTCTGGGTTGTTTTCCATCCCCAGAAACAAAAATGCCAGCTGATCTTAAGGACCAACTGGCATTTTTATTCGCGCACAAAGAAAACGCATTATTAAGATTTTATAAGTACAACAAGTATACCAAGCACAATTCGATACCAACCAAACACCTTAAAATCATGTTTTTTGATAAAGTTCATTAGGAATTTAATTACTAAGACAGATACCGCAAATGCCACAGCCATACCGAGAACAAGAGCGAGCAGTTCTGCACTTGTAAATTCAAACCCGAATTTTAACAGCTTAAAAGCACTTGCTCCAAGCATAGTAGGTACTGCGAGGAAAAAAGTAAACTCTGCTGCTGCCACTCGTGAAACTCCTATGAGTAAAGCACCTATAATCGTTGCTCCCGACCGTGATGTGCCGGGTATAAGTGATAACACTTGAAATGCCCCTATCAAGATTGCTGTTTTATAGCTGATGTCAGAAAGTGCCATAGTAGTAGGAGTACGCTTTTTATTCCAATTTTCTATGAGAATGAATAACAAACCATAAAAGATTAACATGATTGAAATCACAATGGGGGTTTGGAGGTAAGCATCCAAATAATCATCAAATAGAATCCCCATAATAGCTGACGGTACACAAGCTACCGCAACCTTGAACCACAACGAGAAAGTATCCTTTTTAACAATTGACTGTGCTTTGTTCTTAAATTGAAAGGGAAACATCTTGTTCCAAAACATTACAACCACTGCGAGTATAGCTCCAAGTTGAATAACAACAAAAAACATTTCTTTAAATGCTTCGCTCATATTAAGTGTGATAAATTCGTCCACAAGAATCATATGTCCTGTGCTGCTGATAGGTAGCCACTCAGTAATACCCTCAACAATTCCAAGAAAAATAACTTTTAAAATTTCTATAAAATCAAGTACCATTATTTCAAATCCTCCTTTTTAAAATGATGAAAGGTCATAAGAAAACCAACTGCTGATACAAGAATAATAATAGATACAGACAGCAGTGTAGGATAGCCGGTACTCTGAAGTTTACCCTGCACCAAGAAATAGGTGGCTGTCCACGGATACAACGCTCCCCATTCTTGATTTGAAAGTGCGGCACTTCCCATGACAATCACGGCAGAGCCAATCATCGGGGCGACAAATCCTTTTGTTTTCATAGCAACAAACACAAAAGGAGAAACTGTTAAAAACATCAGGATACTGCCAAACAAAAACTTGGGGAGCCATACTATTGCCACTAGTAAGCTATATCCCTCCAATGTAAAGACAGCGTCATATAGCCCACAAACGATAAATATACCTGCCCATGTTACAAGGGTTAGCATAACAATCCAAAGAAGCAGGGTGCAAAATTTTCCAATTAATAGTTTTGTCCTTGAAATGGGTATGGGCAATATGGTTTTGAGGGTGCTTTCTGTGTACTCTCTGCTAAACAAGTAAGCTGCAATTGCCACATATATCATAATGTTTACCAGCAGCATGATATACAGTACACTGTCGCTGTATATGTCAGACAAGGTAAAGATAATCTCCGGCTTATCAAAATGTGTTTGCAAGGCTTCTATTAACATCAAAAGTGGGGTAGATAATACCCCTGCCACACTAATTAGCACCATTTTTGAACGCTTTAGTTTTAATAATTCACAAGAAATAAGATTAAGCAATACCGCCACCTCCAATCAGTTTAGAAAAGTAGTCCTCTAAGTTTTCCTCACTATCATTTATCCTTGTCACGAGCAGTCCATTTCGTGCAAATTCTCGATTGATTTCTCCAACACTTTGGCTAAAGTCATAAATTCTCACCGTACCGTCCTGCACTGTAAAATCCGTCATGTGGTAGTGGTTTTCTAAAATCTTTCCGGCTATCTCACTGTCAGATAAATCAAATTGAATGTATTTTCGATTCCTTTTGTGAAGCTCGGATATATTCACTTCCTCTACTAAATGCCCCTCGTGCATAACGCCGATAATATCTGCTATCTGTTCAATCTCGCTTAAAACATGGCTTGAGATAAAAATGGTAATGCCATGATTGTGACTAAGTTCAGATAAAAATGAGCGTATTTCAACTATTCCAATGGGGTCAAGTCCGTTAATCGGTTCGTCAAGTATTAAAAGCTCCGGCTCGTGCATAATGGCGGCGGCAATACCAAGCCGTTGCTTCATTCCGAGGGAATAATCGGAAAAGACTTTTCTTTTCTCCTTATGCAGCCCCACAACTTCAAGAGCTTTTTCTACTCCACTTTTAGATACTCCCCCTCGCAGTTTAGCGAGAATTTGCAAATTCTCATACCCTGTTAAATTACTGTAAAATCCCGGTGTTTCGATAATAGAGCCTACTTTGCTATAAAGGGTATGGATATTTTCCTTATAGTTTGTGCCAAACAAGCGTACCGTTCCCTCCGTTGGGAAAGCAAGCTGCAACATCATTTTCATTGCTGTGGTTTTGCCTGCTCCGTTTCTGCCGAGCAAACCATAAATTTTGCCCTTTGGCACATGAAGATTTACCTTATCGACAACGGTGGCTGTTCCGTATCGCTTCGTAAGATTTTCTGTTTCAATGATATAATCCATATTTGATTCTCCTTTCCGTGGGTTGCTGTTCTTGTTTTCGCTGACCACAATCTTATTATCCACGAGTATTGCATAGAAGCCAAGAAATCTACCGTCACAATGCCGACACAATAGATGTCAGCACGAAAAAAGCTCCGACACTTATCGTGTCAGAGCCTATTTTAAAGGGTTTATGGCATTTTACTTTGTTTGGGTTTGCTTTATCCAGACAAATATTTTAGCAACAAATAGCAGAAACATAAGGGCGGTTACATAGGGTTGTCTTGCCGCAGCGAAGAAGCAGATAAAAAGCGTACTCAGCACGAGAGAGCATTTTGTGATTATGTTGCTCCATGATTCCTTTTCAAAACAAACACACATCAGTTTCGCTATCCCAAGTGCAATCAAAACAATAAAAACAATCCAATAGATTGCAAGATATATTGGGGTAGTGTCTGTAAATGAAAGTAGATTGACAGAATAAATATATCCGTCAACAAGGTTACCATACAACGGCAAAAGTATAAAAGTAACCGCCATCATATCTAATATTCCATAAATGAAACTGTAAATTTTTTTCAAGTTGGAACGATTTTCAGTTTCGGCAAGTGTAATCAGTTCTTCGCCCGATAGCAGTTCATCTATGGTCACAGAAAAGAATTTAGAAATACACTTGAGCGACTCAATGTTAGGGTAACCCTTGCCGCTTTCCCATTTTGAAATGGCTGTTCTTGATACATATAATTGCTCCGCAAGTTGTTCCTGCGTTAAGTTCTTTCCAGTCCTAAGCTGTTGTAGCTTTTCATTAAATTCCATGATTCTCCTCCTGTTTGTTCCTTGTTTTCATACGTCCATCAACGGGTTTTTCTGCATCTTTTGGTATCATCCATGCACGACCAAATTTTTCAGTTCCGTCAATGCGATTTTCCTCACATAATTTTTGTATCCGTCTTTCCGATATGCCCCATTTTTCAGAAGCGGCTTTCACAGAAATGTAATTCATAATATCAACTTCCTTTCGCAAAGAGTATATAATTATTATATACGGAATGACGAATAATAGCAAGTTTCTCTCCACTAATACGAAATTATACACTACTAAACATAAAATCATACTTCGTTCAAATATCATCACCCGAAATGTACAATGATATAGGATGATATTAAAATGTACCAAGATGAAAGAAAACTTGATTTTAAGCCGTTAGGTATAGCGATAAAAAAAGCTCGGGAAGCAAAAGGGTGGACACAGGAATATCTTGCCCAACTGGTAGACCTTACGCCACGCTCTATTATGTATATAGAGAACAGGGGGCAGCACCCAAGCCTTTCCACCACATTCTAGTCCTAAATCTTCTACTATTGTTTGAAGATTTAACATTAATCCTCTGTCATCTCCAATATATTGACCTATCTCATCAACTAAAAATACAACGTGATGATTTAGTCCTTTAGATTTAATGTAATCTCTAACTCTTTCAGCAAATTTTTCAACTGATAATGTATAATTCTTTTCTGTTCTTTCTACTACACTTCTTGCTTCTTCCACTGACTTATTTAATGTTTTTGCATAAGCATTAGCAAATTCATCTTCTACAAATTGAATACCATCTCTCATTTCTTCCCAAGAACTATTTGCTTCACTTTCAAATGCTTTTTTGAATTCTTCGTATTTTCCTTGACTTATAATATATCTTTCAATTTCTGCAACAAATGGAGTTATTGAAAGTCCCATTTTTTCGTTAAATACTTTTTCAAAAACATCTAATATTCTATCTTTTGTTCCATTGCTGTTTTCTGTTTTAGAATCAATGTTAAAAAGAATTACATCAGTAGGAATACTCCCTGCTCTTTTTATATCAGCAAGTAGCATTTTATCATCTATTTTATCATCAAAATAATCTACTGCATTTTTTCCATTAACAACTTTATTTTCTAATAAATATGATACTATTTTTAAAAAGTGAGATTTACCACTACCAAAGAAACCAGAAATCCAAACTCCCATTTTTTCTGTATTTCCATTTATTCCTGTATTATATGCTTCAAAAAAACTATTAAAATGTTTTAGCAATTCCTCAGTTACGACATATTCTTCAAGTTCTTGACTAACATAACTATCATCATCTACTTTAATTACTCCTTGTATTTCTCTTTCAATATCCTTTGCATATAACACTTTTAATTTTTTCATTTTTACTCCTCCTACTTTCTCCCTACAAATTGAAATGCTCTATAATAATTATCATTTTCTAATTTATTAAATAATTTAAAACTTTGTCCGTTATAACTTCCTGGATAAAACATTATCAATGGATTATTTGTTATTACACTGTGCAAATTATTCAATATTGTATGTCCTCTTACTATACCATAACATTTTCCTATTCCTGTTATTATAATAATCTGATTAGGTTCTACTTCACTTTTTATTTTCTTCATTATCAAATCGTTTCCAGAGCCTATTCCT
The DNA here is from genome assembly GCF_018223625.1 of Clostridium sp. C1. NCBI lineage: Bacteria > Bacillati > Bacillota > Clostridia > Eubacteriales > Clostridiaceae > Clostridium > Clostridium sp. C1. The sequence goes on from NZ_CP073631.1 coordinate 822,399, forward strand.
ATTGTTTTTGAAATAATAGTATTTAAATATTTAGCACCTTTTTTCTTCTCATAATCAAAACATTTTTCTAAAAATCCTTTTTCTTTTAATATTTCAATAATAATATCGTAAATATCAAATACCTTTATATTTAATTTTGTTTTCTTTAATAAATAATTTTCTAGATATTCTCTAACAATATATTCATCTTCAGGATCATAGTCAAAAACGTGAAAGTTTATCTCATTACCAAGTCCATTAGATTCAAATAAATCTTTACTGCTCAACTTATTTGTCATTTCTTGTAATCTTGTATTTATACTTTTCATACTAGCCCTCCTATTGCTTTGGCATATTCAATATCTCCGTTTTTATCAAGAATACTTATATATTTTTCTTTTAATAAAGGTCTTACAATTTTAAATCTGTCTTTTTCTTTTATTACTAATCCAGAATCTTGTAATATTTTCATTATCACTTGTTTTAATTTTGCTGATGTAGATTCTGTTCTTTCTCTTAATGTCTTACTTAATATACATTTTTCTTCATACCAATTATCAATATCAAATTTTTCAATGTATTCTTTTCTCATATAAAGTTTATCTTTATACACTTCTATTACAAAATCTCTGACTAATTTATCAGTTTTCATTATTGCATATAATAAAATATACTTACTTGTTTCAATGTCTGAACAAACAAATTCCTCTAACATTTCTTTGTCCATAACTTTTAATCTTCTAAATATTGGGGAATTAACTCTTTGTATGCTTCCTGTTTTTTTATGTTTAATCAAGTTTTCTTCAATATTCCTTTTTTTTAGTTCTTGTTCATTCTCCCCGTCTAGTAAATAACGCCCTATAATTTTTGTTTCATTATATAAAAAAGGTTCCCCTTGTATATGACGGGTGGCGAGAGCCGCTCTGTTCGCTATATGAGAGCCACCACCAAACCGCTAGTTAGAGCCACATCGTCCGATAAGAGAGCCAGTCCATACAGACTGGCTTCTTAGCTATTTGAGTTTTGAATATTCTTCTCTCATGGAAGTACCTTCCAATAATATTTTATAAGAACTATTGATGATTCGATCTAATATTGAGTATTTCACTAAAAAGATGACACCGTTTCACTCATTTGATGACGTCATCACACTAGTGTGATGATAAAATGTCACTATAGATTTGACCATAGTGGCATCTTTTTATTAATTCTTTTTTGTATTCTCCTTGATTTGTCACCCTTTATATGAATAGTATATGAAGACGATACTATTCTATCAAGTATGTGATTATTTCACAATCTGGTCTTGGCTGTAATTCTTCATTGTCATTTTTGTTTTTTGGGAAGATGGTATGAACAAATTCTTCGTTTGTCATTTTTGAAGCATCTTCCCAGGATAATCTGATACTGTCGGTTACAGCCTTGATTTTTCTGATAGTATTGCGAGATGTAGATAATAGTTTAGATATCTCATTTTGAGACATTCCTAATGATATATATCTAAAAATCTGCTTATACTTTTCTTCATATTCTTTTAAAACAAAAAACTCCTTTCGCTATAATATTTTTGTAGATTCGATGCCTATCTACAATTCAATATTACACCAAAAGGAGTATATATTATATGATTGGTCAACCTAATCGGAATGATTGGTCAGTTTTATCAGAATGGATGATCAACTTAAATCAGAATACTTGATCAGCTACGCCATAATAATCAGACTTCACCTGTTAATCGATCATACACATTCATGGTACTGCCACACCAGTCCACCATGACTCTATCACCAGGTTTGTGATTGATATGCATGGTCAATTTATGCTTCTTGACATAATCATTGTACAGCTTATTGAATTGAGTGCGATGATAATAGGGAAGTTTTGCATCGGTACATGACATAACGTATTCTTCCCATAATCCTTTCAGAGTTGTACTAGGCTTTAAAAGTTCCTTATGGACATATTCAAAATCTGGGACCTGCTGAACAGGAACATACTTTTTTTTCAGGAAACAGAAGTTCATCGAGAGAGCTATCATCCATCGTTTGAAACTGAACCCAGCTCAATCCAGTCTGATCAGCAGCTTTAAACACTTTACTAACAATATTACGTGATAAATGTAATGAGGAAGCAATCGACCTCTGGTTTTCGCCCTTAAATCTCCTTTCTAGAATTCTTTTGATTTCTAGCATAAAAAACACCTCCTATAAGTTTGCAAGGTAGATAAAAATATCTACAAATTAATATTACAACTTATAGAAGGTGTTTTCGATTGTTTAATTTTATTATCAAAATGGCTCTCATAGCGAAATAGGTGGCTCCGAAAAACGGACAGGGTGGCTCTCAACAGCGGTCAGCATGGCTCTGTTACACCGGAATATTCACCCCTGTTAGTTTTGCACTATAATCCTCCATATTTCCTCCTTTTTCACCCGTTAAATTAACAATAAAATTATATCATATATTCTTTTATTTGGAAAGCATTTGAAGAAAAATAAAATAAATATTCGCAAGAAAAACAATTATTTTTATGTTAAATTCGCAAATAGATATGTATAAGCAAAAAATATAATCTATTTCCCCTAGAAAAATAATATTTACCCAAGTTAATGGAATAATTATAATGGGTGAAGTTATATGATAATTAAAAATTTACGAGAAAGTAGAGAATTAATTGATAAAAAACAAAAAGATATAGCAAAATTGATGAAAGTTAATTTTACAACAGTATCTGGTTGGGAAACTGGAAAAGATACTATACCATTAAAAAGATTGATAGAATATGCAAATTATTTTAATTATAGTTTAGATTATTTATTCGGTTTGACTAGAACTAATGATACAAACTATCTTCCATTAACTATTAACCTTGATTTAATTGCCAAAAATTTAAAATTATTAAGAAAAAAACATAATCTTACTCAAGCAGATGTTGCTAAAAAAATAAATACCACTCAAGCCTCTTATGCTCATTATGAAAATGCTATCAATTTAATTCCTACTACATTTTTATATAACCTAACACTTATTTATTCTTCCTTTTCAATTGATGAATTATTAGGTAGAAAAAAGCAATAAGTCCTATTAAGATTTATTGCTTTTTTGTTTTTCTATTTTTATAAATTTTAAATCGTTGATTATTTTAGGGAATGTTTCTTTAACTTTTTCTTGCGTTAACAGTTTTGTAATATACTCATCAAATCCATAATACCCTACAAATGTATCTCTTTCATTTTCTGAAACTGTTAATACTATAACGGGAATATTAAATCCTTCTATTTCTTTTAGATGGTATAAAGTATTTGGACCGTCACAATGTCCTCTATCATAAATATTATTTGTAATAATTAAATCATATTTTTCTCCATCTTTAATTCTTTTTATAATTTCTATACCACTTTTAGCAATCGTTGTTTTTATTCCCATACTTTCTAAAATGTATATGGTGTTTGATATAGAACTTTTACTATAATCACCAACAAGAACATTTATTTCTTTATTTGGTTTATATTTTGTTTTTACTTTAATAATCGGAATAAAATCTTTTCTAACTTCTTTTTCCCACTCACCAACTTCATATCCGCTTTTTTCAATTTCTATATCTAGGGTATCAAAAAAAGTGTTTTTTTGTTTTGTATTATTATCTTCTTCATTATCTTTATTTTTTACATAATTGTGTAATTCATATATTAAATAAATTAAAAATAATACAATTAAAAATACTAATATAAATTTTTCCTCGCTCATCTAATTTTACCTGGTATATTATAATTGACTCATTTATCAGTCATTAAAATATACCTTTTCCTTTCTATCAACTTTATTAATACGTAGTTGATGACGTTTAGGTTTATATGTAAAATTGAAATATGTGTTTGTGGATTTGTATTTTTCCGTGTGGCTTTGACTACTTCAAGGAGGTTTGGACCACTCACTTATTCCTCAATAACGATGAGTTAGATGAGTCTTTGAATTCGCATTTTGAACCAGGTTTTATGGTCTAAGTGTTGTGGGTACCACTTCACATGAAATTTATTTGAAAGGATGGTTTTTATGAAATTAGTTGGTATTGATATTGGAAAGCACAAGCATTTCGTCAGTATCGTTGACAAGTTGACTGGTGAAATTATTCTTCAGCCTGTCGCTTTCTCTAATAATGCTCAGGGTTTTGAATTCCTTATCTCTCAGATCGCTCTCTATCCTGTTGATAGCGTTCTTATCGGTATGGAAGATACTGGTCATTATCATTTCGCTTTATTGCGCTTTCTTTTACAGAAGAACTACAGCGTCGCTTTGATCAATCCTAAAACTACCGATCTCAATCGTAGAATGGATGGTGGCATCACTAAAAACGATAAACTTGATACTCTTAATATATGCGATATATTAAGCTCAAACAAACTCAAGAAACCTTATCGTTTGACGTCATCTAAGAAATTTGACCTTTATGAACAGAAGCAGCTGACTAGGTTGCATCATTCCCTCAAGGAACAGATTAATGTTCTTTCCAATCGTCTGCAGAAATGCATAGATCTTGTTTTCCCTGAATATAACGCACTTTTTAAATCCAAGTATGGAAAAGTCTATATGTCTATTCTTAAACAGTTTGGCAGTGCAAAGGCCATTGCACAGGCTGACATCAGAACTTTACGCAAATGCTTTGATATTACCGGCAGAGGCAATCGCATTTCTCTGACTGCTGAAAAGCTAAAGGAAAGTGCAAAAACATCTGTTGGCATTTCTTCGTTGGCAGATGAAATGCAGATCAAGCATTTGATAGCTCATATCGAACTGCTTAATGATCAGCTCAAAGAAATAGATAAAAAAATAGAAGAGTTTTCCACTGACTTAAACTCTCCTATCATCTCCGTACCAGGAATTTCGCATTTCTCTGGTACATCAATTCTAGCAGAATATGGAGATATTTTCAACTATTCTAAGCCTTCAAAGATAATAAAGGCAGCGGGTGTCGCCCCATTTCACTACGAATCAAGTCAGTACGAAGCCAAGCATAGTGCCATAACCAAGCAGGGATCGAGCTATTTAAGAAAGACGTTATATCAGGTCATTGTGCCAGTCATCAGGTTCAACAAGGTCTTCAAGGATTACTACGACCTTAAACGCTCACAGGGAAAAAGTCATCGCTGTGCGCAGGGACATTGCATCAGGAAGCTGTTGAGAGTCATCTATCATCTGGTAACGACAAATCAGCAGTTTGATGCATCGTTACTGAGATAGAAAGAAAATGAAACCGTATTCAAAAAAGTCTATTCCATAGGCTGTTTTCGTCATGCCCAAAAACACAAATCGTATTCACATTTCAAAGATCTTACATATTGATGAGCTACCATAATCAAATCATTTAACATTTTCAAACTTTTTTCATCAAATGACTTGAATTTTATATAGTTAGCTCCTATAAATTTATTTAAATTTACTTTATATTTTTCTTTTAAAATTTCTTTTGTTTTTTTATATATTTCACTTTTTAGACATAAACATTCGTATTGATAATCAGATCCAGATGTAATAGAATCAAACAAATCTTTATCTTTAACTTCCCAAAGTTCTTGTAAATAATAATTTTCATAGCATTCATAAGCAAAAAGTGATGCAAATGCTTCTACTATACTTTGCTTTCTATTTTTCTTTACTAATTGCATATTTTCATATAATCTTTTAATTTCTTTATAATCTGAACTTGAAAGTAAAAATTCATTAAAATTAGGATTATCAAGTATGTTATAACTTTTTAATTCATCTCCTCCATCTTTTGAACTAGAAGGGAGTCTTTTTATTATTGCCTTAAAACAATTATTTTTTTCCTTTTTTATAAATAATTCTATACACCATATATTTTCATCAATTCCAATTATGTAGCCGTCTTTTTTATTAGTCACATCTTTCTTATCAATTATAAAACTTTCTTTTCCGTCCGTTATTGTCACAATGTCACTCCTCTATATTATTCTATTTTCCCAAGTAATTGGTTAAAAAAACACAGTACACCTAATAAATAATGTACTGCCTTCATTGTGTTTATATTATAGCACCTTATTTTTTAAAAGTCAACGGCTATCCGTGAATAATTTCGCCGGTTTTCCGTTAAAATATTACTGAAGAAATGAGGTGTGTGATATGTTATTCAAAGAAGCAGTAAGTAAAAGAATATATGAATTATGTAATACTTACAACTATACTCCTAACAAATTGGCTGAATTATCTGCTGTCGCACCATCTACTTTACAAGATATGTTAGCATTAAAAGTTAATAAACCAAATGCTTATGTTATTTATCAAATATGCAAAACATTAAAAATTAAATTATATGATTTTTTTAATAGCGACCTTTTTGATAATTTAGAAGATTAAAAGACTATTCAATGTATGAATAGTCTCAGGCTGTTGACAAAGTAAAAAGTCAACAGCTTTTAGTTTTCAAATAGAAAAATATATGGTATTATATCTATTGTCGTGGATGACTTCGTTCCAAATATGCAAATTTTGAGGCTCCACGACTTTTTATTTTACCACTATATCATGAAAATATGGTATAATGTAAATGCATATTTGGAGGTAAAATATTATGGCAATGACATGTTTAAACAATCGAAAAAATGACAGCTTGATTTTGAGTACTATAGATGAATTAGTACCATTGGATCACAAGGTAAGAGAGCTTGAAGAAGCTATTGACTGGAATTTCATATATCCTCTCGTTAGACCTTTATATAGTTCTTTTGGCAGACCAAGTATTGACCCGGTGGTACTTTTTAAAATGCTTTTTATCAACTTTGCATTTGGTATTCATTCCATGAGAAGAACATGTGAAGAAACAAAGGTGAACCTTGCCTACAGATGGTTTTTAGGGTTGTCCATTGATGATGAGGTTCCAAACTACTCAACATGGTCACAGAACTACATCAGAAGATATGGAGATTCTGAAGTTTTCGATGAGATTTTCAAAAAAATTATTGAAGAAGCCATCGCATATGATTTTGTGGATCTTGATACGGTATTTGGAGATGGAACACATCGAAAGGCCAATGCCAATAATAGAAAACATGAAAATAAGGCTGTAGAAATAGTAAAGAAATACTATGACGATGAACTTCTGGAGGAAATCAACAAGGATAGAAAAGCCCATGAGAAAAAGCCAATAAAGGAAACAAAGGATATAGAACTTGCATATGACGAAGAAACAGGTGAACTCATTGAAGGAAAAGGAACAAAATCAATAAAGGTAAGCAAGACAGATCCGGAAAGCGGATGCTTTCATAAGGGAGAAAAACAGAAATGCTTTGCATATACAAATCTAACATTCTGTGATAGACACGGATTTGTACTGCATAATACAGTGGCACCAGGCAATCAGCACGATAGTGTTGTTTTTCATGATGCATATAGAAAGCTGTTGAACACCTATGGAGATTTAATACATAACATCAGTTTAGATGCAGGATTCATGACACCAGCAATATGTCGAGAAATCATAGAAGATGGAATCAGAGCATATATGCCATATAAAAGACCCATGACAAAAAAAGGATACTTCAAGAAATATGAATATGTCTATGATGAAAAGTTGGATATTTATATATGCCCCAATAACAAGGATTTGAAATATACTACAACAAACAGATCAGGATACAGGGAATACAAATCAAATCCAAAGGACTGTGAAGGATGTCCATTTTTAGAGAAATGTACACAGAGCAAAAATCATCAGAAGGTCATCACAAGACATGTATGGGAGGAATATAGAGAAATAGCAGATGAGAACAGATATACACCAGAATGGAAAGATATCTATCCACTAAGAAAAGAGACGATAGAAAGAGTCTATGCAGATTGCAAAGAAAAGCATGGACTAAGATTCACAAGATTAAAAGGACTAAAGAAAAATCAACAGGAATCGTTGATTATTTTTGGCTGCCATAATTTAGGCAAATTAGCGAGAATGAAGAAAAGGAAAGGACTCATAAATATTCCTTCACCCAATAAAAAAGAAGGAAATATAAGGAAAACAATACAAATTTATCAATTTTCATAAAAAAATAAAAGAAGTGGTAGATTTAATAAAAAATTCTACCACTTTGTCAACAGTCTGAGACTATTCAATGTATGAATAGTCTTCTTTATATATTTTAATAAATAAATTGTAATTTGTTTTTATTTATTATTCTTTTTCCATTTTCTAATTCTACCTCTAAAATTTTTGAAATTAGCAATAGTATTTAGATGTATTAATCTACATACACTAAATTCTTTACCATTTGTTTTCGCCCAATTTCTTTTTCCAGTTTCTAATAATTCTACATCAGATAAGTTATTTACTAGTTGGATAATATTATCAACATTTTGATTAAAAGTATTAATTAACTCTTTTAAAGAATAGTCATTATATTTATCATAAAAACTTTGATATAACCAGTCTAAATTATTCCATTTCCACTCGGTAGCAAGTGGTGTTTTTTGAATGCCTTTTTGTTCTTCATTTTCCCAAGCTAAAACTAAATCCATCCAACCTATGCAAAATGATAACATTTGAAAAGGAGTATATCCAATTTCATCATCAACTATATTTATAGATGATTCTTCTATATCCGAATATTCTTTAATAAACAAATCAGCATTATTTTTAATTGATTCTACCAATTCTAATTTATTACTGTATTTCATAATTCCTCCATTAAATTTGAATTATAATTCTATTAAACTATTTTCAAAATCTTTAACATAGTATTTTATATTTTTTGTTCCTTTTGAAATGATAGTATGTCCTTCTTCTTCAAGTAATCTTTTTTGTAGTTCTATTGCTTCAGGATATTTTACATTTAACTCTCCATCTGATTTTAATGTTCGCCAATAAGGTGTAATATCAGTATCTCTTTGATAACTAGCCCAAGCAACTATATTTACAAATATTCCTGCTGTCATTGGATCAGTAAAATCTGCATTATTTTGTTTTGCGAGATAATCTCTCATTTGACTTACTGTAACTAATTTTCCTTTTGAAACTTTTTTCATAAGTGTATCATAATAAAGTGGTGGTGCAAAAAACATTTTAGTTCCACCATATTTTTTAATAGTCTTTTCATCTTCTACAATTTGAATTTTAGGCATATCTTTATTGTTTTTCATCATAGCATTAAAATCCTTTTTGTTTTCATTAGCCATACTATCAACTCACTTTCAATTACTATATTTCTTACTAAATTAAATTGTAATTTCTCGAGATGATTATAACATAAAAGCAAGTAATTATAAAACTACTTGCTAAAATTTATTATGATTATTTTTGTAACAATTTCTTTATTTCATCTTTTTTTGGTATTCTTCCTTGAACAACTACTTGCTCATCAATAACTAATGCTGGTGTTCTCATAACTCCATATTCCATAATTTTTGCCATATCTTCTATTTTTTCAATAGTAGCCTCGATTCCTAATTCTTTTACACTTTCTTGTGTTGCTTCATATAATTTTCCACAATTACAACAACCCATTCCTAATATTTTAATATTCATTATAAATTCCTCACTTTCTATTTTAAATAATTAAAAATCCAAATATATTAAATACATATCCTATCAAAATAATTCCTACTGATATTATTCCAACAAATATTCCCAATAGTTTATTTTTCATTACTTGCTTTAACATTACTATTGATGGAATTGATAAGGCTGTAACACCCATCATAAATGTAAGCACAGTTCCTATCCCTGTTCCCTTTAGCACTAATGCTTCAGCTATTGGCATTGTTCCAAATATATCTGCATACATTGGTATTCCTACTATCGCTGCTAAAATTGGTGCAAATATATTTCCATTTCCTAAAATGGTTTCAACCATTGTTTGTGGAATCCAGTTATGGATAAATGCTCCAATTCCTACACCTAATAATACATATTTCCATACCTTTACAAAGATATTTTTTACTTGTTCTTTAGCATATTGTATTCTTTCTTTTTTTGTAGGCTCAACCTCTTGCGTTTCTCCAACTTTCATATCAAATACATAGTCTTGTATGTATTTTTCTAATTTTAGTTTTCCTATTAACATTCCACCTATTATAGCAAGTAAAACTCCTACAACTACATATACTATTGCTACTTTCCAACCAAACATAGATACTAAAAGTACAGTAGATGCCAAATCAACGAATGGAGATGATATTAAAAAACTAACTGTTACTTCCATTGGAAGTCCTGCTTTTACAAAACTAATAAATATTGGAATACTAGAACAACTACAAAATGGTGTTACCGTTCCAAGTAATGCTCCTAATGTTGCACCCTTTATGCCTTTTAATTTACTTAATAGTCTTTTTGTTTTTTCTGGTGTAAATTTGCTTTCAATGTAGGAAAATATGAAAATTAGAACTGATAGCAATGCTATGATTTTTATTGAATCATATATAAAGAATTGTAAACTACCTCCAATTTTTCCCCATATATCTGTATCATTGATTGGTAATCTAAAAATATTATTAACAATCCAAGCAATTAAATCAGAAAGCCAAGTCATTTTTAGAAAAACATCATTCAAAATGCTAAAAAATTGTGATACATACTGCATACAAAAACTCCTTTCCTATAAATATCTATATAGACAAGTGTCAATATACTATTTTAAAATATAACACCTTTAATAAGGTGTATATCTTATTTTTTGCAAATACAATCTTTTTTATCATTTGAAATGAATTGTAAAAATTCGATTATTTCTTTCATTTTTTTATCATTTAATTTATAATACATCCAATTTGCTTCTTTTCTTGATGTTACTATTCCACTATCTGATAATACTTTTAAATGATGTGATAATGTTGGCTGTGTTATATTAAATTTTTCCAATATTTTGCATACACACATTTCTCCACAAGAAAGCATATCTATTATTTGTAATCTATTAGAATCTGATAATACTTTAAATATTTCAGCTTTTTCTACATATTTTTGTTTCTCCATTTTTACACTTCCTTTCAATTTCAGTATATTGATAACTGTCTATATACTATTATATGCAAAAACTAAAAAAATGCAACCCTTTTTTGAAAACTTTTAATTTTCTGTTGCATTTTTTATTGGAGTCGCCCTACAAATTACTATTTGTTAGTCATTTTTTATATAAATAATTATACCATTTTTATTTAAAAATTTCTATCTTTTATAAAAAATATATAAATATGTATAAAGGTTACTTCTTAATTTTAGAAATAACCTTTTTTGTTTTTATTAATAATAATACAAACCCTAAAAATAATTTAATCAAACCTAATACCATTACTCTGCCTTAAAATAATTAAATTATGAAGTCTTGCTAACTTCATAAGCATTCCACATTATAGTTTGACTAGAAGCCGGATCAACTATCATTACATTTATTGAATCAACTCCAGTTACTGCAACCCAATGCTGATTACCGGGAGTTGCTCCCTTTACTTCTGTCGTAATAAAATATCCTTGATTAAAATATTGTGTTATTAAGGCTAATTTTTCACTTCGTGTTTTTCCTCTTAAATTGACATTTCCAACATAACTAAATCCTGGAACTGCCTTATTGACTGCTACATATTGAAGATTACCTCCACTATCAAATCCATTATTTTTATTTAATGCTTCTACAAATGTGCCAGGATTAAACGGGCTTATTGTAGTATTAGCACCTGACTTTTCAATAAGAATTGCTATTGAAGTAACCAAGCACCCTATCTTACCTATTGTACTATTAGTGTTACCTATTTTTATATTAGCCCAACTAGGATCTGTTTGCCTCCAATTAACATATTCCCCAGAATTATTTACTCCATAAATTACTCCACTCCACAAATTAGCATATTTATCACTTGATAATTCTGCTAATTGTTTATTTTGTGCTGCATTAAAATTGTATTGTAATTTCATATCTTCTACTGTTTTAGAAGTTATTTTTATGTGCAAAACTTTCTTTTGTACCTCTTTCGGCTCTTCATTAACATTTACACCTTGTTCTATTACTTTTTCAACTTTTACCTCAGAAGATAGACTATTCATATCCCAAAATATTTTTTTAAGAATACTTTTTTTGTTATTGTCCATTGTGACAACATCAGTTGCATTTAGTCCATTTGATTGTTTAACCGTATAAATAAGTAATATATCTTTCCAAGAAGCCATACTACCATCTAAAACATAATCTTCGTGTGGATTTGTATCTTGGATTGATTGGATTTTATCTGCAAACTCTTGATTACACTCTGCAACTACTTCATTCATAGTTACTGCATTAGCACTTGTTTTCTGATTAGAAAAAAATATTCCAAATATAGAATTAACTAATAATCCAACCAAACAAATAACTACTATTATTATTATTGCAACCCACCCTCCTGCAATTAATGCAGTAATTAAAGCCTTTGTTCCTGCAATTATTGCCTTTATTGCTGAAATAGTTGCTTTTGTTGCAATTCTAATACCTTGAGCAGTCTTTCTTGCAGATTCTCTCGCTAATTTTACTGCTCTTTGACTATTTTTTAATGCTTCTTGTGCTGTTTTCTTTGTGTTTTTTGCAACTTGTTTACTTGTTTTTATTGTATTTTTAGTATTTTTAATAGTAGATTTAACATTGCCTTTTTTCATTTTCTCTTTAAAGGCTTTAATCTTTACTTTTGCCTTTTGATAATTTTCTTTTGTTTTCATCAAGGACTTTTGCCCTTGCTTATTAAGTTGATGAATACCCTCATCAACCGTTCTATTAGTTGCAAACTTAATTTTATTACTAGCATATTCTACACTATTAATATCATCACTTACACTTTCTTCGGCTTTTTCTTTTGTTCTTACAATGGCATCTTTAAATCTTTCTGTTTGAATTGCTGCTTTGTTTAGTGTTTTTATACCTTTTTGGGCTACATCTTTGACTTTAATATTTGCCAAGATAAACACCTCCTATTCTCTAATTACCTTCTCCAGGTTTAGTTGTCATTAATTTATACAATTTAGTATTCGTAGGAAATTTATTTATAAATGGAACAAGTGAACTACCTACTTTTAATAATCCTTGCCCTGCACCTACATTTGTTATATATCCCATCTGTAAATCAGATATATTTAATAATTTAGCAAGTTCCAATCTATCTGTACTTGCTTGATTAAGCATAACTATAAACTCTGAATTTGCTAACATTGTTCTAGCAGTATGACTTTGTAGTAAATCATCTACATTTTGTGTAATTCCGGTACAATATGCACCATATTTACGAACTCTTTTCCATAAAGTAAATAAGAAATTAGCAGAGTATTCGTGTTGGAATAACAAATATATTTCATCAATAAAAATAAAGGTATTTCTACCTTTACTTCTGTTCATAGTTATTCTATTTAAAATACTATCAAGAACTACTAACATACCAATAGGAAGTAATTGCTTTCCTAAATCCAAAATATCATAACATAGTAATCTATTATTTGTATCTACATTTGTATTTTTAGCAAAAGTATTTAAACTTCCATCAGTGAACAATTCAATAGCAAGTGCAATTTCTTTTGCTTCTGGCTCATTTTGTTTTAAAAGTTCTTCTCTAAAATCCTGTAATGTCGGAGGTGTTCCTTGATAATTTCCTTGTTGAAAATGTCTATAAACAGAAGCCGTACATCTGTCTATAATAGATTTCTGTTTTGGACCTAAATTACTTCCTCCAATAAGTTGCTCACATAAAGACAATATAAACTCTGATTTTAATATTACAGGATTTGCACCATCTCCATACTCACTATTCAAATCCATTGCATTAATGTGATTATTACTTGTTGCTGATATATGGATTACTTCTCCACCTAAAGCATTTATTAATTGTGAATATTCTCTTTCTGGATCAATGATTATGACATCTGCATTTGGATCACGTAAAATTACAGATACTATTTCATTTTTCCCTGTAAAAGATTTACCACTACCAGAAACTCCAAGTATAAATGAATTACCATTTAGTAATTGTCTTCTATCAGCAATAATCATATTTTTACTTATAACATTTTGTCCATAATAAATACCATTTTCGTGATTTATTTCTTGAACTCGAAAAGGCATAAATACTGCAAGCGATTCGGTAGTAAGAGTTCTTAAAGTATCAATTTTTCTTACTCCAAAAGGCATTGCAGTATTTAATCCGTCCATTTGTTGATATTTTAATATAGAGAATTGACATAAGTGTTTCCTTGCAGTAGTTAATAAACTTTCTGTATCATTATCTAATTGTTCTTTACTATCAGCAGTATGCACCATAGTTAAAACACATATAAACATTCTTTGGTCACGAGTAGTCAAATCATCTAAAAATTCTTTTGATTCTATTCGTTGTTGTTCCATATCGTATGGTATAACAGCACTAAAATTGTTATTAGAATTTTGTCTTCGTTGCCAATTAGTAATATTTGTTTCTACTCCTAATCTTCTATTTTCTACCTCTCTTACGGCTTCATCCATAGGAACAGGGATTACATCAATACTCATCATCATATTTCTATTTAAGTCAGTTAGTTCTGCTACCATATTGTCTTTAATATAACTTGCATATTCTTTTAAGAATATAACTCTGCCATATTTGTTTCCCATCTTAAAATAATCTTTTTCAAATTCAAAATTATCTGGACATATAAAATCTTTAAAACTATGTCCTTTTCTCATATTTTGTATCATATCAAAAGTAAAAGAATTTTCCTCGCCTTGTCTATAAAAATCGTGTATCAAACGAAGTCTATCTTGTGCTTCTAATTCAATACATTTTGAACCTAATTGTGAAAAATGATTTATCAAATCAGCACTAATTCTTGTAAAATAGTTTCTTGCTTCTTCTACACTTTTTTTATTAACAGATATTGTTAAAAACTTTTCTTGGGTAATTCCATTTGCTCCTGTTGCTTTATCTAAAAGCATCCTGTTATATTCTTTTCTATATTCATCTAATTTATCTTCTACTAATGGAAGTAATATATTTTTTTCAAAATCAACTTTATTTAATCTTCTATTTAATATAGTTATTTTTGTAGTGGCTCCTGTATCAAATGAATTAAGCAATTCTGAATATTCTAAAAACATACCCTCTTTGTCACTTCTACTTGCCACTGCATAATTTATATCTGTAAAACGATAACATTTTGAATATTTATTTTTTCCTACTTGAAATATACCATCTTGCCATATTCTTGTAATTGGAATAACATCTTGCACACCTTTTGGAACTATAAATGCTTCCTTGTCTTGCTTAAATAGTGTTTTTAATGTCTTCATTCTTTAAATCCTCCTTTTCTAACTTATCTTTTAATAATTCATAATAAAAATTAACTGGTTTAAAAGTTAATTTTTTTGGTATTAAAAATTCTGATTTTATATATGCATATATGAACTTCTCTGCCGGCATTCCATTATAAGTAATAAAACCTATTGCAGCGAACGGACTTGCTCCTAAAATACATACCCAAGATAAAGTTTCTATACCAAAATTATTTTTTAACAAAAAATAAAGTAATACTGCTACTCCACAAGCAAGTATAGAAAAAACGAACTGTCTTAATGACAGTCCGAAAAATATACTTTCTGTGTAATTTCGTATTTCTCTATTTATTTTAACTTCCATACTATTACCTACCTTTCTTTATCTTTTTTATTTTGTATAAATGTGTCTGCAAGATTTCCACCAGATATTACTTCTTTAAAATCTTCTTTTGCTTTTTTTAAATCATTATCATAGTAATAGCCATAAGCCCAATCTATTTTATTGTCTGTAATTTTATAATAAAAAGCGATTACATATTCTTTATTATCCTCACTTTTTCTTTCAACTAAAGCAACAGGCTCATTTCTTCTATAACCAACATCAAGAACAATAGCATTTTCTAATTCTCTTGTTTTTTTAGAATCCATACTAACTCCCGTAAACTTTGCATATTCTTCTTTAATTTTGTCTTTATTTTCAATTACCCATTCTTCAAGCATTTCATAGGCTGAATACTTTTCATTCCTATATTGTTCACTTTTTAAGAACTCTCCTGCAACCATACTACAAAAATCATAACTTATATCATTTTCTGGTGTTGATGATTTTGAAAGCATATCGTTTAATAAATCATAACCTAAAACAAAAGTAAAATAGGATTTCTCACTTTCTACAACTGATTTATCAACATAAAATTCATCAATATAATCTCTTACATTTTGTTTTAATCCTATTGTTTTTAAAGATACAGTTTCTATTTCTTCTCCGTTAATATAATCTTGTTGATTTTCGTAAATATGCACCAAATTCTCGTTGTCATTATCAAGATTTTTATCATCTGCCTCTATGACATATCCTTTATATTCCATAGTTTTATATAATGGTATTCCTTCAAAATATTTCATAACATCAGGTGTATCAAATCCTGTTTTATTATCCAAATATTCCTTTGTTATTCCATTATCTGCACAATATTGCAAATATTTTTGAACTCCATCTTTATATTCAATATCATTTGGATATAATTCATTGATAGAATTCCAAATACTATAATGAACATTGTCTGTCATATAAATAATTTTTTTACCTTCTTCTAAATAATTATAAATATAATTATCAAAGTTGTAATCCCATTCTGGAACATTTACATATCCACCTGTATATTCTTTTGAATATGGCGTAAATTCTATTGCTTCATCTACACCATCACTTGCTAATATATAAGTTTCTTTTTTTTCTGAATCAATTAATATATAATCAATTTTCTTATTTTGATGTTCCATTGATTCCATTAAAAAAGTTTCAATATTTTCTTTTATTTTTTGTATTCTTTCGTCCATTTGACACCTCCTATAATCCCATCATTTCACGAACGACTCTATCTGATAATTTTATTGTTCCTACAAGCACTAACATATTAAAGACTAACTCTCCAATATATTTCCATACTTGAGTAACTGCTGCTGCATTTGCGTCAACCACTGGTGGCGAACTTGCAAACAGTGAAAATATAATACAAGAAAGAACAATAATTGCTCCCTCTAAACAAACAGCACAGTAAGACTTAATAAAACTTTTACCAACGCTTTGTGTAGACTCACCTGCAAATGTTGATAATGGTATTGGTGCTATCGCAGTATATAAATATAATTTAAAGAATCTACCATATACTGTTAATATCATTATGAAAGATAATACTGTTATAAATAGACCACCTATCAGTGTTACTGCCCATAATGGAATAGACTCAAAAAAGCCACAATCTTCAACTGCTGTTATTATTGTTTGTGGCAATGTTGTGCTTGTAGTTCCTCCTAAACCAGAAGCAGTAATTATAGTTGAAATTACACCTTGAACTATTTTGAATAATGAAAGCATTAAATCAAGTCCATAAGTTACAACTATTTTTGCTATTGCAAATCTAATAAATAGTTTTAATGCGTGTTCTGGCTTTTTTACTTCTGCAAACGAGCCACAAGTCTTCATAACACCTACTACAAAAAACAATACTAATAACGCAAGACCAATCGCTTGTAATGCTCCGTGAATATTCAGAATTACTTGCCATATAGTCCCACCTTTAAAAGTTTCCGGAGTTTGTGTCACTAATTGCCATATTTCACTTAATTTTGAATTCCAAGTATCTAGTGCATTTTGTAAATTTTGCACTACCCAATTATCACTCAATAACAACACCTCCTTGTATAAATAAGATGAGGGCAAGTAATAATACTCGCCCTTTGATAATTGTTATCCTGCAATCATATTTAATATTTCTTTTGCAAATGTGATTATTATTCCACCTGCAACAGTCAAAAATCCATTTGCTCTTTGACTTGGATCGTGACTCTTTAAAGATAATCCTACTTGAACTATACCAAACCCAAGCAAAATCATTCCTATCGCTCTAATTAATCCAAAAATAAAATCAGATAAATTATTAACAACTGACATTGGATCATCGGCTGCTAAAACATTCATACTTGTTCCAATAGTTAGAGCAAATATACATACACCTAAAACATAGGCTTTAAATATTTTTTTAACTTTATTACTCATTTTTAAACTTTCTTTTTTCTTTTTCATTATTTCTAATCTCCTTTTCTTTTAAAAAAATCTTCTATTTCTTCAGAAGTAATTAATTCATATTGTTCTGTTATTTCTTCAGTTTCATCAAAAGTATAATTATCTAAATTATCATCAATAATAATTGAAGCAATAGCATTTTCAGTTCCTCCGTGTAAATAAGGTTTTTCTTTTCCATCAGTAGTAAATGCAACATTTGGATGTTTTAAAATATCGTATTTAAAATCCATAATCGGTCTTTCGCCTCTAATAAATAAAATTGCATACTTATTATCAAGTAACCTTACTTCATCAGGAGTAAGTAATTCTCTACCACTAATCTGATAATTAGTTGAGTAATTTCCACCTCTACCACTACTTTTGCCATAAGTATTGGTATCAATAGTTTCTTTACCTAATAACTCTGATACATATTTGTGCGTTGATTGTTCATTTCCACCAAGATACAAAAATTCATCACAATTTCCAACTATACTTTCCCATTGCTTTTCAAATAATGCTTTTAATTGTGCTAAATTTTGTAAAATAATTGATACTGATACTTCTCTTGAACGCATAACTGATAAAATTTTATCAAAGTCATCTGGCAAACTTACATTAGCAAACTCATCCATAACAAAATGGACGTGTACTGGAAGACTACCTCCATATTTGTGGTCTGCTAAAAAAAACAACTGCTGAAACAGTTGTGTGTATAAAATACTAACTAAAAAATTAAAACTTGTATCATTATCAGGAATCAAAGCAAATAATGCAGTTTTCTTTTCTCCTAAAGATGGTAAATCTAATTCATCTGTTGCAGTTAATGAAGCAAGACTTTCAAGATTAAATTTCTCTAATCTTGCTGCAAGTGTAATCTGAATAGATTTAAGCGTTTTTGCAGAGCCACTATGATAATCTCTATAATATTTAACTGCTATATGCTCTGGCTCTCTTTCTTCTAATCTATTAAATAATACATCAAGAGGACTAACATAACTATCATCATCTTCGTGTACTTCTCCTGCTCTTAACAATTCCATAACCATAGGGAAATTTTGTTCTTCTTCTGGTGCTTCATATTTCAAATAAAATACCAATGCTAATAACAACATACTTGCAGCAGTATCCCAAAAAGGATCGTTGCTCTGGCTTCCTTTCGGTGTTGTTGATTTAAAAAGATTCGTTACTAATTTTTGAACATCGTTATCATCTTTTAAATAGACAAAAGGATTATAGCAATGGCTTTTTTCCATATTTATTAAATCTAAAAATTTTACTTCATATCCTTTTTTCTTTAATAATGAACCAACATCTCTTGCTATCTCTCCTTTTGGATCAAGAATAACCATAGAAGTATTACATTGCATAACATTTGGCTTACAATAAAATCTTGTTTTCCCTGCACCACTACCTCCACAGACTAAAACATTTAGATTTCTTCTATGTTTTTTACCATTTAATCCTATTACTACATTTTGTGTTAATATTTTATTATTTTCTATTGGGGTTTGCTTGTATTTTTTATTTATTTCGGTTGCATTACCCCATTTTGCAGAGCCGTGTTCTTCTCTCCTACGATAATTTTTTTTAGTAGATATATATAGTGTAATTGCCATTGCATAAACAACAATAAACACTAGAATGACTTTTAAAGAATCATCACACCAAGTAAAATGAAAAGGATTACCTATAATATTGGAAAAATCCTTTATTATTTGTGGTAATCCTCCATTTACTGATGGTGCTATCAAAATTCCTAACCATATCGTAGGTATCAATCCAATACAATAAACCCACTTTGGATAGTTAGAATCTGTATTCATCTCTCCTCAAACACCTTGTGAGAACTTTTTTTTTAACTGGGGCATCTATTGCTCTTAATAAAACTTCATCTACATATTCTGTATCTTTGCCCTCTTGAATCAATTTATTTCTAAATGCATTTAAAGCATTGATAAGAATACCTAGTTCATATTTATCAAGTTCTAAAACTTTAATTTCCTCTTTCATAAATTCCTCCTATCTTTCGTGTTCCTTATTTTTTTGAGTTTTAGAAATTGTTTCAAAATAAGCACTCATTCTTGTATTTATATCTTCCATAACACTACGCATAGAAGTCAATTCATTTCTTACTTCACTAGAACTCATATTTTTAAATGAATCTGGAATTGAAATGTTTATATTGGATACATCAATTCCATATTTTTTACAAAGCATATAGGCTGTAGAATTACACTTAAAGTTATCTAATTCTAAACTACCACTTTCTTCAAGTCCTACTCTTGTTAATTCTCTGGCTAATTGTTTAAATATTTCTGGTGTTTCTCCACCTCTTTGAACATACAATGCATTATCACTTTTATTCCATTCTACAACACTGTTATTACCATTTTGAATATCATCTACTGCTTTTATATCAACAGGACAATCTCTTAATAATGCAGTTAATTTAACTTTGTCATCATAATTAATTAATTTTGGTTTTTGATTAGAAGTTGTTTGAGAAATATCAAACATCTTTTTAACATTATAGGAAATTCCAGAAGTACCATCTGCTCTTGTAAAAGAATCTCCTGGCTCTAATATTTTAATTCCATTTTCGCCTTTTTTTATAAAAGCACCTGCTTCTTTCCAATCATTAAATTCTTTTAATTGTGTTGCAGTAGGAAGTGTTGCAGTAATTACGAGTGCATTGCCAACAGAGTATTTATCTAATCTGCCTTGAACATCTAAATACTGTTTATATTTATTAACATCTGATTTAATTTCATTTGCCATTTTATCCATTAAATCGTATACTTCTTGTCTTTCTTGTTGTTTTTTTTCTATCCAAGCATTTTTATCAAATGGCTTTTTATTTTGAGTAGTTTTACTACCATTGGCTTTTGCCATTATTTCATCCAAATCATTCATATTTTATTACCCTCTTTCTTTTGATTTTTTCTTTTTTGATTTTGGTTGTTTATGTTTAGTTGTCTTATTTTTTTCAGTTTTTTCATTTTTAAGTTCAGACTTATCTAAATCTCTTTCTTTCTTCTGTTCTTCTTTAATTGATTTTATTTCTTCTCTAACAGAAGGTTTATCAGATTTAGTACCCTTGTCTAACTTGTTTTTGTTGTTTAAGGTAGGCTCTAACGGAGGGTTTTTTTCCGTTTTTGCCAATTGGGGGTTTGACATTTCATTTTCCTCCTTATTAATTGGTTTAGATAAAATGTCATCTACAAGTCTTTCTTCTACACTTTTTATAACAACTCCCTTGTCTTTGCTATCTTTTGTCTTTTGAATTTCACTTTTAATAGAAGCCTTATCATAAGTAGAAAGATTAAATCTATCAACAATACGATTTATTTTACTTGCATCTTCTGCACGTACCATAATATCTACCATACCATCTACACTTTTACCTTTACTCTTTAAAGCACAGAATAATACTCCATATCTTTTGGCTTCTTCAGTAAACTTTTTTAAATCTTCTTCTTTTACAGTAAATACTTTAAGTTCTTTCCCAGATTTAAGCATATTAGTAAGTCTTGTTTTTCCCTTTGTTTGTTGTTTGTCTTTTAATATTGCCACTAATAATGCTGCAATATTTTTTGCACCACTTCCACTTAATCTTACTGCTACTTCAAATCCTTGCAAACTCATTCTTACAATAGATTCAGCAGCGTCACCTGATGTGTTCATTTTTTTCTACCTCCTTTACTTTTATATTTTCATCAGATAATTCTTGAAGATTTTTTTCTATCTTCTTACTTCTTTCTAATATATCTTTACATAGCACCACCTCCTTTCGTAATGGAGTAATTTCTTTATTTAATTCATTAATTTGTTCCCTTATTTCATCTTTTTCTTGTTTAGATTTTGATTTTTTATGTTTGTACCAAAGTTTACTTCTTTGATCCATCAAATCATTAAGTTGTTTTTCCTTTTCTTCTTTAAACAAAAAAAACTGCTCATCAGTTTTTAAATTATTTCTGACAAGCAGTTTAGTTTCATTTGATATATCTTCCATCTTCCTAACATCAGCACGAATAGCAGGAGATAATTTTTGATAAGGATATTTTTTTGGAAAAACTTTTAAGAGATAACAATAATGAATATATAAAGCATAAAATCCCTTTGGTTTTCGCTTTTTATAATAATTAGCATTAATCTTTTTATTAATTCCATATTCTTCAACAAATGGAACTTTCTTAATGTGTTCTTCAATTCTTTGCGTAATCCTTTCAATAGAATATTCACTACCAAAATATCTTTCAATACGAATATTTTTTTTATATGGACTTCTTTTTATACTTAATTTATTGGCTCTATAAATAAGTTCATAATCCATTGCTTTCATTAGATCTTCAAAGTCATAATAAGAAGTAGCCATACCTATTGCTCTATCTAAATCTTCTTTTGCAATAGAATAATAATTAACTTTATTATTTAAATCTTTTTGATAATTAGCAAAATTTATTTTACTATTTCTACAGGGCTTTTCTTGTATAACTGATAATCCATATTCTTCACACAACGAATCAGATAATCTTCTTAATTCTGCATAAGTTTCTCTTTTATCATAATATCTTTTTCCATCTTTAAACGATACAGAATTTATAACAAAGTGATTATGATAATGATTTGTATTAATATGTGTACTAACAACAACTTCAAATCTATCTCCCCACATTTCTTCAGCAAGTCTTACTCCAATAGCGTGACATTGTTCTGGTGTAACTTCTCCCTCTGCAAAAGATTGAAATGCGTGAAATCCAAGTATTCCATCTGTTTTTCCATATTGTTCTTTTGTAATACTCATTTCTTCAAGTGCTGTTTTAGGACTACAATTAATTCCTGATACAAAAAGTTGTTCCTCTGTTTTATAATCTGATTCTACATATTCAATCACATTGTGTAAATCGTAATAATTATTATTTTCATTATGTTTTGTCTTTTCTACATTTGTAGTATAATCTAATACATTATCTAATCTTTTTTCTATTTTCCATATACCTGTTGTTGCCATAATCACTCCTTTATTATATATATTTTTCTATGATAAATAAGTATATCACATACTTTATTATCTTCTTCAAAAACTCTATATCTGTGTCCCCAGAAATTAATCCAAAGTTTTCTTAATTTTTTCATTTTACCTCCCATAAAAAAAGAGCCTATCATTTCTGATAAGCCCATAAATTGTCTGCTTAATAAATTGTAATTTGTATTATTTTTAGCTAATATTAATTACTTAAATATTATTATTTTTTTCATTATACATTCTTGCTTGTGAATCCTTTTGCATTTCATATCCATATTCAAATATATATGACATACTAAAGATAATTAAAATTTCTAATATACTCATTAATTCAAATGGACTGCTTCCACCAGTAGATATACCTAATATTATACTAAACAAAATATCAGATATTGGTGTAATTAAAATTAATGCAATTATTAAATAAGAAATCTTTTTAATATATTTTACATTGTCTAAAGTAAACGGTGTCGTTTTATCTTTAATATTATTAAATAATTTTTCTACACATCCTAATATAATTATCATAATATATAGTTCAACTAACAAAAAAACCAACCCTGTTTCAATATAAGTAATTATTTTAATATTAGAATTATCTTCAAACATTTCAATAACATCATAATCTTCATCTTGAATATCAAACTCACCAATAATAATATCATGAATTTCAATTTTGTTTTCACCAATAATTTTAATATTGTCCGTTTTAAATACTATTTCATTGTCCTTAATTTCAATATTATTAACTATATAAGGAACTAATATCATTCCTAATATAATAAATGGTATTGCAACTTTTAAAACAATTGCACCAATTTTTCCTATTAGGCTAATTACATTGCTTAATGTTTTAACTTCTTTTTGTTTCTTTTCATTAAACTTAACTACATTCATAACTATTTCTTCATCTAATGAAGTAATATCTGTCATATCAGTATGGACAAGATCATTCAATTTGCAGTTAAATATTTTACATAGTTCTAAAATATTATTCATTTCAGGATATGATTCGCCGGTTTCCCTTAGTTAAAGATATTGTTGGGTATCTCAAGATGTGTCATTCGATTTTGCCGATAAAGCGGTAGAAGATTTCTACCTCCTGTTCCCGGCTTCCGTCCTCACTTTTGACCGCTTCATGGACAAGGATTTTTTCAATCAGCGTATTCAGAAGTTCAGCCGTCAATTCTGTGGGATTGACATACTGTTTCATCAGACCTATCCACTTTTCAGCGTCAACCGCTGTCTGGGCGGCGGCCTCCATCGCTTCGTGAAGCCGTTCAATTTTTGCGTCCAATTCTCGCTGTTCGCCCTGATACTTTTCGGACAGCATATTGAAATTGTATTCTGTAATGCGTCCGGCAGACCAGTCCTCATACATTTTTGCAAACAGGGTGTCTACTTCTGCTTTGCGCTTTTCCGCCTTTTTCAGTTCGGCTGTCTGCCGCTTCCTTGCAGTATTGCGTTCCTTGTCGCTGGCGTTAAGTAGCCGTTTCAGAAGTTTGTCCCCATCCTGCTGTGCCAGCACAGACCAGTATTGCAGACGGGAAAGGACATAGGCGTAAAGCACATCATAGCGGATATAGTGCATGGAACACTGGTGCAATCCTTGCCCGTACTTGCTACAATGGTAGTGGGCATAGGGATTTTTGTTCTGGCTGTTCATACCATAGGCCAGCGACCAGCCGCAGTCCGCACATTTTACCAGCCCGGAAAATATCTGTGTTGTGCCGTTCTTCTGCCGTCTGCGCCTGTTGCAAATCTGCTCCTGTACTTGACGGAACACATCTTCGGAAATAATCGCTTCGTGGGTGTTCTCCACACGATACCATTCCTCTTTTGGCTTGCGTACTTTCTTCTTGTTTTTGAATGAAATATTGGTCTGCTTATTGTGGACGCTGTGTCCGATATAGGTTTCCTCTTTCAGAATACTTTTCACCTGCGCTATCGTCCACGCATAGGCTTTTTCCTCCGGCGCTCCGGCATAGATATTTGCGAAAGTGCCGTATCTCTGGAAATTCAGCCAGCCGGGAGTAGGTACTTTTTCTTCGACCAAAATCCGTGTAATGCTGGCGGCTCCCCGGCCATGAACGGCAAGGTCAAAAATCTTTTCGATAATCCACCTTGTTTCCGGGTCAATCAGAAGATGGCCTTTCTTATCTGGGTCTTTGACATAGCCAAGCGGAGCATAGGCTCCATAGTGTGCGCCATTTGCGAACCGTGTCCGCATGGCCGCCTTTACCTTTTTGCTGGTCTGGCGGGCGTGCATTTCATTCAGAATGTTGAGGAATGGGGCAAGCTCATTCTCTCCGTTGATGGTGTCCACATTGTCATTGACAGCGATATAGCGGACGCCTTTGCTGGGAAAGTAGATTTCCGTGTACTGGCCGGTCAGAATGTAGTTTCTGCCTAAGCGGGATAAATCCTTCGTAACAACGCAGTTGATTTTCCTGTCCTCAATGTCATCAATCATTCTCTGAAAATCCGGCCTGTCAAAGTTCGTTCCAGACCATCCATCGTCGATATATTCATCTATGACATTCAGGCCATGCTCGGCGGCATATTGCCGGAGCATCATGCGTTGTGTCTGAATACTCCCGCTTTCTCCTTGCAGTTCATCGTCCCGGCTCAATCTCATATAAAGCGCCGTGTTGTAAATCGTAGTATTGTAAGGTTGTTTCACCGTAAAAATCCTCCTTCTAAAGAAACAACCCACGCTTACAATACTTTTGCTCTATGGCAATTATATCATAAGCGTGGGCGTGTTATCAATGATGGGCTATCAGGTTGAAGCGGCTTTTTCTGCGGTATGCCGCACCACATCTACAATCAGATCACCGAGGGGCTTCCCGCCTGCGGCGAAGTGTTCGGAGATTTTTATACGGTTGTTCCCACATACAAAATACTGCGTGCCGTTCTCTGCTTGTATAACCTGCCCTGTTCGGGGTGTAAAAATATCGCTTTCACTTTTTGCCATCCAGTGTCCTCCATATTCAGTTTTCAAGGTACAATGCCGTACAAAGGCGGCGAAAATTTCTGCTTATATCTATCACCTTTCCTTTACCGTGTGCCGCTGCTGACGTTTCAGTTCCGCCAGTATATCCGGCGGGATACGGTCAACCAGCCGCTGTAAATTGTCCAGTTCGCTTTTCAGCTTTGCCCGTTCCATCGTATCTTTCATCTTTCCTTTTTCGCTGGCCTTTGCCCTTGCTTCCAACTTCTCATTCTCCGCCAGCAGGTCATTGATTGTGACCTTGTACTTTTTCAACTGCCCGGAGAAATTCTCCATCTGCGGGAACCACTTTTTCAGCATGGAGAGGGCTTCCTCTTTTTTCTTTCCGGCGTTCAGCGGGTTAATGCCGTCCAGTGTGGCTTCAATGGCTCTTGCCTGCCGGGAGAGGGAAACCGCCTGTTTGAAAAGCCGGGTGGGGATATGCTTCCGGCCTGTCCTGCTGGCGCTCTCCCCACGCTCCAAGTCAGGATATTTCTCCACCATATAGGCGTGAAAATCGTCCTGCCACTTCGTCAGGTTTGCCCGGTTGCCGATAATCTCCTTTGCACACAGGCGGTTGTCCTTTGTCAGCGGAACAAAGGTCAAATGCAGGTGGGGCGTTTTCTCGTCCATGTGTACCACCGCCGACACGATATTTTCCCGTCCTACCCGGCCAATGAGGAAGTCCGCCGCCCTCTGGAAAAACGCCTGTATCTCCTTTGGGGATTTCCCCTTGAAAAACTCCGGGCTGGCAGTTACCAGCGTATCGACAAACCGTGTGCTGTCCTTGCGGGTTCGGCACCCGGCCTGCTCAATCCGGCTCTGAATGAAGTGGTAATAGCGTCCCTCCGGCTTGACGATATGGAAGTTGTATTTGCTCCGGCTTGTGTCAATGTCGGGATTGCTGGCATACTGTTCTTTCTGTCTTTCGTGATGGGCTTCCAGCGGCCTTGCCGGGTTGCCCTTGTGCTTCTCAAACCGTAAAATTGCGTGTTGTGCCATTCTGCTCCTTTCCCCATTCCTTTCCTATCCGGGGTTTTCCACAGGGAAAATCCCGCAGAAAATAGCTCGGATAGGATTGGAATGGATAGAATATAAATCAATCTTTTTATCTTTGTATTTCTATATACCGTCCGGTTTTCGTACGTCTCAGGAGTGATTTCCGTACTTCATGGGTACGGTTTTCAGTCCTCCGGTGTACCAGAACGGGATTTCTTAAAGTCGGTGTTTGGAACCGCTTCATAGGATTTTGGGAAAATGCGGTTGGGTTTTCCACAGCCCTGCTTCTGGATCTCCACCAGTCCGGCGTATTGCAGTTCCCGCAGGGTATTCACCGCTTTCTGCCGCCCACAATGGAGCAGTGTGACCACTTCACAGATAGGGTAATACAGGAAAATCCGTCCGCAGTCATCCGCCCACCCATTCTTGCGGGATAACTCTGTCCGGCGCAGGATAAAGGCGTACAGAACCTTTGCCTCGTTGGACAGGGGCTTGAATGTGGGGGCTTCAAAGAGAAAATTCGGGAGCCGGGTGAAGCTGAACGCCTTTTCCGGCTGGTGGATATAGATGGTATTTGTCATAGTTCGTTTTGTGGACGGTTAGAAGCCCGTTTTCCGGGGCGGGCGATACTTTATACCACCTGCCCCGGTTTGGGGCTTGCAAAGCCTGATAAATCAAGGCTTTTTTCGCTCCTAACTGTCCACAGCAGACCTCCTTTTCCGTTCACTTTCTGTTTTCTGCCGCCTGTGAACTCTGGCGGCACAGCCGGGGCAGTATTTTGCCCGGTTGGATTTGGGGACGAACACGCCACCGCAGACCGCACAGCGTTTCAAGTCCTTATCCCGGAAAATTTCCGCTTCCAGCGTCCCGTCCAGCGGCAAGACCGCCCAGCGGAACCACTTACAGCAGACCGAGAAAGAAATCGTCTGCGGGCAGGTGCAGGTGTCCCCATCATCAAGGACAATGCAGTTGCCGTCCTCACAGCAACAACACTCCCGGCGTATCAGGCTGGCCGCCTGTTTTCTCTGCGCCGGTGTCATGCGGTAAAGGGAACCGTCCGGCCTGCGTTCCAGTGGCGGCAAGTCTTTATAGGGGTTATCTCTCATGCGTTCCCTCCATTTTGCTTTCCGTTGCCGTTCTCCCCGAAAAGGTTTCCTGCCCCATTCCTGCGGCGTGTTCCGGCGTTGGCACGCTCCCCGCAGCTTCGGGACATTTTGTCTCGAAGTCCGGTTCCTTGCGGTGCTTCCCCAGCCGGGGTATTCCTTTTCGGACGGTCATTCTGTTTTCAAGGTGCTGTCCATCGATGAACTACCCTAAGTCTACACGAAAAAAATGCAATCCCCGGAATTTTGCGAGAATTGCATTTTGATGAAGTTTACACTTTGGAAATTGCATTTTTGCAATCATTCTGTATAATGGAAGTATGCGGAGGAGGTGCGTATCTATGGCTTTACCCGGAACACCCGGACAGCGGATTTCCGATTTATGCAACGGGAACCACATCACACAAAAGGAGCTTGCGGAGAAGATAGGGGTTTCCGCTTCCCAGTTGAGCCGCATTGTCAGCGGCGAAACGAGAACGGTCAGCAGTGATATTCTCATAGGCGTGGCAAAGGAATTTAAGGTATCGACAGACTACATACTGGGCTTATCCACCGTGAGCGTCCGTAAAAGCTACGATATTTCTGAATTAGGCTTGTCCGAGGGAGCCGTGAGGGGGCTCGTGACGGGTGCTGTTGATGTGCAAATCCTCAACCGCCTGTTGGAACACAGGAATTTCCCTAAGCTGATAGATTTGATATGGATTTATTTTCAGGACACAGCGGCAAAAGGCATAACAGCAAGAAACCAGCTTATCGAGATAGCAACGGCTTCCCTGTCCGACCTGATGAAAGAACACCCGGAACACCGGGCGGAAGCAAAGCAGGATTTACAGCTTTTGAACGCCCAGAAGATGGGGGAACATGAGGCGGAGATTGAGAAAATCAAAAATGTGTTCCTTGCTATCCTGCGGGATATTAAGAAAGACATTGACAACGGGGAACAGCCGGGAGAAGCTGTGACCGCCGCGATGTTCCAAGCCATGCGGGACGCATTGGCGGAACAGAAGCAAAACCCGCTTTCCATTGACGATGTAGCGGCGATGGTTGCCGGACAGATCGGACAGCTTACGCCGATGGATGAAGAAACTGCCGACCTGTTCAAGCAGTTGGCAAAAAAGATGATGAAAGGAATAGAATAATAGCCTGTTATTCGAGATAATAATATGCCATTAGTAAAGCATGACTACCCTGTTTTAGAGTACGATACCGCATCAAAAGCTGTTTTTCAGCCGGGAAATGGGAAAAAATGTTTTCCTGCAAAAGCAGTGTTTGCTTTTTTAGGAGACGAGGTTGAAAATTATGCACATACCCATGATGGAATACAGATAGATGAATTTGAAAGTGCAACAAGACGATATCCTATTTATGAATGTCTTTATAATCAGGAGAAAATATGTCTATGTCCGGCTCCTGTGGGAAGTGCTGCTGCCGTCCAAGTTTTAGAATATTTAATTGCAGGGGGTGTAACAAAGATTATTTCCGTCGGCTCCTGCGGCGTATTGGAAGACATCCCGGAAAATAGATTTTTGATACCTGTTTCTGCATTGAGAGATGAGGGAACATCTTACCATTATCTTCCTCCCTCCCGAGAAGTAGAGATTTCAAAGGCTGGTATAAATGCGATTGAATCTGCTTTAAGCCAAAAGAATATACCATATTGGGAAGTTAAAACATGGACAACAGACGGTTTTTATCGAGAAACAGTAGAAATGGTTCAGTATCGGAAAGAAGAGGGATGTCAAGTAGTAGAAATGGAATGTTCCGCATTGGCGGCGTGTGCAAAATTTAGAAAAGTTACATGGGCTATGCTGCTTTTTTCAGCCGATACTCTTGCAGACCCTCATAAATACCAAGAAAGAGAATGGGGAAAAACAAGTATATCCATAGCCTTAGAATTAGCCTTAGACGCTGTTTTATCAGTTGTTGAGGAGTAAAAATAAATACATATAGGAGTTACAATGAATATAAATGAATTTCCACAACAAGTAAATCAAGTTATTTCAATAGCAGAAACCATATTACAAGGTCAAATATTGGGGATATATTTATATGGTTCAGCAACAATGAATGGGCTGCGTCCAGATAGTGATATAGATATACTGATAATTACTAAACAAGAATTGAGTAATTCAATCAGAGCAGATCTAACAAAGCAATTATTGAAAATTTCTGGCTCCGTAGGCTGTATTGAAAAAAGACCTTTAGAGGTAACTATTATCAATCAATCTGATATTGTTCCGTTGCAATTTCCGCCAAAATGTCAGTATATGTATGGTGAATGGCTAAGGGGAGAGATGGAAGCAGGAGAATATCCGCAAGCCTGCAATGACCCAGATATAATGATTTTATTATGGCAAGCAAGAAAAAATAGCATAACTTTGAAGGGGGCGGAAAGCAAAGAGCTTATTCCCGCTATCCCATTTCACGAAATTAAAAAAGCAATTCGGTTTTCTTTACCTGGTTTGATTTCCAGCTTTAAGGGTGATGAAAGAAATGTGTTATTAACCTTATCACGAATGTGGTTTACTTTAGTAACAGAAGAAATCACGACAAAAGATGTTGCCGCAAAATGGGTAATTTTAAAATTGCCGGAGAGATTTCCCCCCCTGCTAACAACGGCAAAGGAAGCTTATTTGGGAAATTTGTCTGATGAATGGGAGACAGTAGAAAAGGAAGCGATGGCACTTGTAGAATATATGAAAAAACAAATTGAGGAATTACTTAGAACAGAGTAGCAAAGTTAGCGGGGCCAATCAACGGTCAAGATGAACGGCGCATAAATGCGCCGCCGTTGACAGTCCCGCCCGTCTTTGCTGATGGGCAATCAAGGCGGGAAAGCCCTAAAATGGCTTCCCGCCCATTTCAATCTTGAGAGAAGAAACGCTCCAAAATCAGAAAGAGAGCGGTAAATCTGAATTGCGAGGGAGAATGTAGATGAATCAAGGAAGAATTATTGTGATTACAGGTTCGCCGGGAACAGGAAAGACAACAACTGCGTCGATTGTCGCAAAAGAATCGAACATGGATAAATCTGTGCATATGCACACAGACGACTTTTTTCATTATTTAAGCAAAGGAGCAATACCGCCGCATTTACCAGAGTCCAACGAACAAAATTTAGTTGTCATTGAAGCCTTTTTAGAAGCTGCAAAGCGCTATGCCCGCGGCGGATATGATGTAATTGTAGATGGAATTGTCGGGCCGTGGTTTTTAGAACCATGGAGAGCCCTTGTTCGAGAAGATTATGAAGTACACTATATTGTTTTAAGAGCCAGTAAAGAAGAAACTATGAAACGAGCTGTGGAACGTTCAAAATTAGACAGAAAAACAAATGTTGAATTAGTAGAAACAATGTGGGAGCAATTTTGTAATTTGGGGATATATGAATCGAATGTTATAGAAACGACAACCTATTCTATCCAAGAGGCTGTTTTTGCAGTAAAAGAAAAAATTTCAAGTGGAGCCGCATTGCTATCTTAAACGATTTCTAAAAATCGAAATTTCATTTATCAGAGAAATAGCAAAGCCAGTCAACGGTCAAGATGAACGGCGCATTTCATGCGCCGCCGTTGACCGTCCCGTCTGGCTTTGCTGATGGGCAATCAAGGCGGGAAAGCCCTAAAATGGCTTCCCGCCCATTTCAATTATGAGAAAAGAAACACTCCAAAATCAGAAAGAGAGCGGCCAAGCACTTTGAGGGATTGGTCGCCTTGTTCACCCATTCAGCGGGACGGCGGGTGGCGGTCAAGGCCGGGTATAAACCCGTTCATTTCAGCCTTGACGGTTGCCCGCTGTCCTGTTACTTTTCCGGGAGTGTAGCCACAACTTCGGGACACTTTGTCCACAAGTCGGAGCGTAGGACGAGGGACGGGGGCTTTCATATACGCCCAGTCTGCTGTTGAAACCAGACCTGTGCTTACGGCTCTACGCCACGCAAGCACAGCCCTGTTTTCCTGCCGCTCCAAATGCCCTTGCCCTCCCCGGCGGCAACGGCATTTTCACGGCAACGCCGACAGAGCGTATAACACACTACACTTTGCTTCGCAAAGTCGTGTGCCAAATGGGGGCGTTGCCCCCTTTGGAAACCCCCACAAGAAAAGGCGGTACGCTACCCCTCCACGGGGCGCATACCGCCTTTTCTTGTTATCCAGCCCTCCGGCTGTATCGGTTGAGCAAAAGTCAGCGTGGGATTGATGTGGTATCTTTATCTAAGTGAACCCCCATTCTCCCATTTTGAAACTGATTGTCTTGTTACATTAACTTTTTCTGCTAATTGTTCTTGCGACATTTTTTTACTTTTTCTTATTTGTCTTAAATTATCTCCAAACTTCATTAGACTAACTCCTTTCACAAATTAAGTTTAATATTATATAATTTTATTCTCCATCTATTTTCAGTTGCATTTTATTTTTGCAACTAAAACATTACATATTTATTATAGCACAAAAAAAGCAAGTTCTTTTATAGATCTGCTCGTTAAATTGTAATTTTAGTGAATAGTAACTTAATTTTCTTTTTTATTAAACATATGGCGTACTTTATCTATTCGATTATTTGGTCTACGTGATTGAATAACTGGTTCACAAGTAGCAATTTGATAATCTTTTAATTCTGTCAAAAAAACTGCTTGCCCATTTGTATATAGAGTTAAAGTATTACGATATTCATTAATACAACGTACAGGAATATGTCCTGTAAAAATAACTTCATCATTTTTTGATTGACTTGTTTCAATTATTGCACAATGTTTTTGTGCATCTTTATATGCACGAGAAAAGTATCCCTCTGGTGTAAAAAGTATAAACGAAAGATATGGCTCTAATAATTGCGTTCCCGCTTTTTTCAATGTTTGTTCAAGTACAATTGGGGCAAGAAAGCGAA
Source organism: Clostridium sp. C1 (assembly GCF_018223625.1). Taxonomy (NCBI): domain Bacteria; kingdom Bacillati; phylum Bacillota; class Clostridia; order Eubacteriales; family Clostridiaceae; genus Clostridium; species Clostridium sp. C1. The sequence continues at coordinate 855,427 of NZ_CP073631.1, forward strand.
AATCCGAGGGAGTACTAACAGGGCTATAATAAACACCATATTCAAAACATATTTTACAATCTGTCACTTTCCAACCATACAATCCTTGCTCCAGTCCATAATTAATACCTTCTCTTACTGCATTTTGAAAACTTTGATTTAAATAACCGAGTGAAACTTTGCTTTCGTACTGTATTCCAGTGCCAATTGGAAGTGGAGTTATTGATAATCCAATTGATGCCCAAAATGGATTTGGTGGTACTTCAATATGAATAGTATAATCTGCCTTTTGTAATGGCTTTTCCAAATAAATTACGGTTGGATCTTCGATTCTTATGTTTATGTGATATTTTTCAATCAACAGAGAACAGATAACTTCTAACTGCACTGTTCCTAAAAAAGAAATGATGATTTCATGTGTTATCGTATCAACATAATAACGTAAAAGAGGATCAGTATCTGCAATTTCTGTAAGAGCATCCAATAATTTTTCTCTCTCTTCTATTTTTATCGGTTCAATTCTTGTTCGTAGTATTGGTACAGTCTTGTCATTCCATACATTGCATGGCAAAATCTTTTCATTTCCTATAATATCGTTCAATCTTAATGTATTGTTAGGTATAATAAAAATATCTCCAGAACAAACTATTTTTGTCTGTATCATTTCCCCATTTGAAGGAATATATATTTCTGTAAGTTTCATTTTCTTTTTTTCTGGCAACATAATTGTATCTCGTAAGTGTAATGTTCCACTATAAAGACGCAAATAAACTAATCTTTGCTTATGGTCTGTATATTCAATTTTAAAAACTCTTCCACATAGTTCTGAATCATTCTCATTCATTTCAGAACAAAAAAGATTTGAAATAGCTTCGATAAGTTGTTGAGTCCCTATATTATTTCTAGCACTTCCATGGTATATAGGAAACAACGAACCTTTTTTAACACACCTATATTCTTCATACATTAATTCTTGTATAGTCAATTTTTCTCCTACAATATATTTTTCTAAAAGTTTATCATTTTTGGAAATTACAGGATCCCAATCATCTAAATCAATGATATTTTTAATTGATATTTCTGGAGTTAATGTTACATTTTGCATAACAATAATATCATTTGAAAGTTTTTCTTTGATATTTTGATAAATATTATTTAAGTTAATTCCATCCTGATCTATTTTATTTATAAAAATAATTGTTGGTATATTCATTTTTTGAAGTGCATGGAATAGTATTCGGGTTTGTGCTTGTACACCATCTTTAGCAGAAATTACTAAAATTGCTCCATCAAGAACAGATAAGGAACGATACACTTCTGTTATAAAATCTGTATGTCCAGGAGTATCTACAATATTGATTTTGTAGTCATTCCAATTAAAAGAAGTAACTGCTGCCTGAATTGTGATTCCACGCTGACGTTCTAAAAACATAGTATCTGTCCTTGTTGTTCCCTTATCTACACTGCCTAATTCTAAAATTGCTCCACTTGTATAAAGCAGACTTTCCGTTAAGGTCGTCTTTCCTGCATCTACATGAGCAAGAATACCAATGTTGATTATTTTCATGGAATTTCCCTCCCTACAAATTTATCTTTTAACTTAAAATCAATATTTGCTAATTTTGTTCTTTTAAACTATTCTCAAAATCAATTATCCACTTTTCTAATGTTTCTACTAATGCTAATTGTTGTTTGAACATTTGTTTTCCAACATTAGGAATATGTTGTCTATGAGAACGTCTTTCATTTAGTAATTCTTTTAATTCTAATATCTTTGATTTTATATTAGAAACAAGAATCTGTTTTTGTTCATCATCTACTAAATCTAAATTCGTGATAATAACATTAAAATCCAAATATAGACTAACATCAGAATTTGAAATATCATTCATAAGTTTATTAAAATAATCATTACCTTTGTTAGTAATAGTATATATTGCTTTATCTGGCATATTTCCCTCTTTCTCTTTATGGCTAACAATATATTCTTTTGATTCTAATTGTAATACTTTCTTATAAATAGACTGTTCACTAATTTTTACCCATCTTGGTATATTACGATATTCTATATTTTTTTTAATATCATAAGCACTTTGTGATTTTTGTTTAATAAGTCCTAATAATACCAAATCTATATTTGACATAATCTCTACTCCTTACTTAATATAATCTGTAACGCCAAGTCTATTTCCAAATGGATCTTCAAACTCGACTGCATTACCAGTTCCAATTTTAAAAGGCTCACTCAAAAATTTTATATCATTATTCAACATTTCTTTATAGAAGATTGCAACATCTTCTACTTCAAACCATATTGTAGGCTTTAAATTCTCAAATTTATTTTTGTCTTTTAAAATTATTGCAGGTTCTTCATTTCCAATATTATAAGCAACCATTCCCTTATCAGAGAAATCAAATTTCTTTTTTAACCCCAATATTTCCTCATAGTATCTTTTTGCTTCTTCCATATTATCTACAGGAAGAAAATAATTGTCATAATTTTTCATATATTTAATGTCCTCCTTTCTACTATAAACTACACTACTATATTTTATAGTAGTTATCGTTAAAAGTCAATATATAATAAAAAAATAGATTAGTTGCACTGAACTAATTTATTTGTATAACTGCCTGTCGTACAAAAAAGACTGTCATTACTGACAATCTTTTTGGTAAATTACTATTTATCATCTTAAATTTTCAAGTAATTTTTATAAGATTATTATATCATTTTATTTTATTTTTTTATATAGTTCTACAAAAATTATTTTTATTTATCTGGACGGAGATATTTGTTTTTCATATCAACTATTAGTTCATCTAATTTATCTATTTCTTTTTTTAGATGAGGAACATCAATAACTTTTTTTGCATTAGCCATTCTTGCAATTTGATTTATATTGTTTCCTATTTTACGAATACCTTTCATATCTTCATAAAATTGTTCTGGTGGTTTTTCTTTTGGCTTATAACCTACAATTAAATGTCTAATATAATCAGAGGCATTCATTCCAACTGCCTCTGAATTACATTTCATTATATAATCTTCTTCTTCGCTAAGCCATATTTGTTTTTTTATTCTACGACTTCGCATTTTACTACCTCCGGTTCTTCTTCTATTTCATCTTTTAAAACTATTTGTCTTTCTAATTCATTTATACGATTTATTTGTAAGCAACACATCAAAGTAGTCATTCCAAGACCTCCTATAATAAAACCTAAAATAAAAAATAATAATTGACTCATAATTAATCATCTTCCTTTCTTTTTAATATTGTTTTTCTAGCAAGGGGATTGGGGATTTCCCCACAACCGAATTCGTACGGGAGTATGAATTCAGTGCTGGCTAGACAATAAATTTACTCCCCATAAGTACATTCGCCACAATAAGGGCAATAATATATACAACTTTCACAAGGACATTCTGAAGAAGATTCTTCATCTATTTCTTCTTCTATTTCATCTGAATTTTCTTCTTCTTCATCAAAAATTTCTACAACATCTACAACAATTTCTTGGCTAGAATCTAACTCAATAATTCCATTTTCTATCACAAATTTTGTAACAATAATTGCTGCTTCTCTTGGATTTTTTGCCATTATTTCAAAATAATCTTCATTGACATTTTTAATTTTAACCTCATATTTTTTTTCTTGTTCTTCTTCTAAAAGACCAACAGTTTCTAATAAAAAATTAACATCTAATCCTAATTCATTGCACATTTTTACGAATGGAATAAAATAAAAACTAGGCTTTAATCCATTCTCAAATCTAGATATTTCTGCGTGACTTACACCTATTTTTTCGGCAAGTTTTCTTGTAGAAATACCTACTTCGTTCCTGGTATATTATAATTGACTCATTTATCAGTCATTAAAATATACCTTTTCCTTTCTATCAACTTTATTAATACGTAGTTGATGACGTTTAGGTTTATATGTAAAATTGAAATATGTGTTTGTGGATTTGTATTTTTCCGTGTGGCTTTGACTACTTCAAGGAGGTTTGGACCACTCACTTATTCCTCAATAACGATGAGTTAGATGAGTCTTTGAATTCGCATTTTGAACCAGGTTTTATGGTCTAAGTGTTGTGGGTACCACTTCACATGAAATTTATTTGAAAGGATGGTTTTTATGAAATTAGTTGGTATTGATATTGGAAAGCACAAGCATTTCGTCAGTATCGTTGACAAGTTGACTGGTGAAATTATTCTTCAGCCTGTCGCTTTCTCTAATAATGCTCAGGGTTTTGAATTCCTTATCTCTCAGATCGCTCTCTATCCTGTTGATAGCGTTCTTATCGGTATGGAAGATACTGGTCATTATCATTTCGCTTTATTGCGCTTTCTTTTACAGAAGAACTACAGCGTCGCTTTGATCGATCCTAAAACTACCGATCTCAATCGTAGAATGGATGGTGGCATCACTAAAAACGATAAACTTGATACTCTTAATATATGCGATATATTAAGCTCAAACAAACTCAAGAAACCTTATCGTTTGACGTCATCTAAGAAATTTGACCTTTATGAACAGAAGCAGCTGACTAGGTTGCATCATTCCCTCAAGGAACAGATTAATGTTCTTTCCAATCGTCTGCAGAAATGCATAGATCTTGTTTTCCCTGAATATAACGCACTTTTTAAATCCAAGTATGGAAAAGTCTATATGTCTATTCTTAAACAGTTTGGCAGTGCAAAGGCCATTGCACAGGCTGACATCAGAACTTTACGCAAATGCTTTGATATTACCGGCAGAGGCAATCGCATTTCTCTGACTGCTGAAAAGCTAAAGGAAAGTGCAAAAACATCTGTTGGCATTTCTTCGTTGGCAGATGAAATGCAGATCAAGCATTTGATAGCTCATATCGAACTGCTTAATGATCAGCTCAAAGAAATAGATAAAAAATAGAAGAGTTTTCCACTGACTTAAACTCTCCTATCATCTCCGTACCAGGAATTTCGCATTTCTCTGGTACATCAATTCTAGCAGAATATGGAGATATTTTCAACTATTCTAAGCCTTCAAAGATAATAAAGGCAGCGGGTGTCGCCCCATTTCACTACGAATCAAGTCAGTACGAAGCCAAGCATAGTGCCATAACCAAGCAGGGATCGAGCTATTTAAGAAAGACGTTATATCAGGTCATTGTGCCAGTCATCAGGTTCAACAAGGTCTTCAAGGATTACTACGACCTTAAACGCTCACAGGGAAAAAGTCATCGCTGTGCGCAGGGACATTGCATCAGGAAGCTGTTGAGAGTCATCTATCATCTGGTAACGACAAATCAGCAGTTTGATGCATCGTTACTGAGATAGAAAGAAAATGAAACCGTATTCAAAAAAGTCTATTCCATAGGCTGTTTTCGTCATGCCCAAAAACACAAATCGTATTCACATTTCAAAGATCTTACATATTGATGAGCTACCATAATCAAATCATTTAACATTTTCAAACTTTTTTCATCAAATGACTTGAATTTTATATAGTTAGCTCCTTGTTTTAATAATATTTGCTAATTTTAAATAATCAAATTTCATAATATCTCACCTTTCTTTTTCATATCTTTTTTTATAATTAATTCCTTTTTTAGCACACAAAAAGTCATTGAAATCCTTTCCTATTAGTGGTGGATCATCAATGACTTCATATTTTTTTGGAAGAATAGTTTTGAGTGCCATTGTTGCTATTCTTCCTGCACTATCATTATCAAAATGAAGATATATTTTTTCAATATCTTGATTCTGATTTAAATAATAATTTAATGCTAGTGGTATCTTACTTTCATCAATTTTTTTTGCAGGTTGATATACTCCTGCAAGAGATAAAAGGTTATCATTATACCACTCTTTATTTTCCATTTTCTTTAATGTTGCATACGATAATAAATCAATCGCACTTTCAAACAAATGAACTGAATCTGTTTTTTCTGTTGATTCTAGTTTAAAAGAAAATGCCTTATGACTACCATAAGCATCTTTCATATATCTACTACTATTTGTACCTCTAATTCCTGCATATCTTGGAACATTATTTTTATCATATCCAACAAAAACAACATTGTGATTTGGTAAATCTTCATAAATTAATCTATTATCTATACACTCATTTATTATGTCTTTGTCAATTCCACGACTAGACAAATAACTAATTATCTTATCAGTTGATTTAGACCTTTTTGGTAAAATAAGTCTAATATTTTGAACTTTTTTGGGCTGTTGATACATAGTTGGTGGTTTTACATTAGAATAACCTAAAATAGTTTCTACTGCTTGTATAAAAGTATAATCTCTAACTTTAATTAAATATTCCAATGCAGTTTTTCCTCCTATTCCTCTTGAAAACCAATACCACATTCCATTACTTATTTTTAAACTATCGTGTGTTCGAGTCATATAAGTTCCTCTACTAAAATATACTAATTCTTCTGGCTCATAGTTTTTTAAATAAGTATATAAATCCATTTCCTTTGCTCTTTGTATTTCTTCTGGTTGATAATATGCCATACTATTACCTACCTTTCTTTATCTTTTTTCTTTGATTGCTTTTCTCTATATTCATCTGCTAAATCAGACACAGTATCTCTAACACTATCTTCTAGTATTTGATTTATATTTAAGTCAGAATCCATCCATCCTTGATACAGAGTTTCTAATGAATTTTTTTCATTTTTTAATGCTTTAAGTTCGTCTATCTCAAATTGTTTTGACTCTGGATAAAAAAGATAAATGACTTCTTCTTTAACAGTTGTTTCATAAGATTTATCAATTATCTCCTTTGTAGTTAAAGTAGATAATTCCTGTTTATAAGAAGTAAGTTCTTGTTCTAATTTTTCATACAATTCTTGTCTTATTTTTTCTTCCATAATATCAATTCCTTTCTTAAAAATTTAAAAGAGCGATAATAGTTTTTATCTAAAATCGCTCTAATATAATAATAAAATTATCTTTCATAATCTTTATTAGGTGTATGATTATCACTAATTTCTTCGCCACCATCGTCAACAATTTCTTTATCTTTTTCATTAAGATTTAATTTAATATTAAGTTCATCTAATCGTTTAGATTTGGCTTTTAATTCTTCCTCTTGTGGAAATGGTTTTTTTATTTCTAATTTTGCATTTTCATAATTTTTTTTGGTATCTTCAAGATTGCTTTCTGCATTAGAAAGTTTATTTTCAATGCTATTTAATACATTGTCAATACGGGTTATATTTCCACTTGGATCACTTCCTAATTCTACTTTATATGATAAATTATTTTTCATTCCCATATAAAATTTCCTATCAAAAGTATCAAATGATAACATCATTTTAAACCCCTTATATTCTCCTATTTCTATTGGCTCTGGATTAGTCATTGATTTACATATTTCTATTATTTTTTCTCCTGCTTCTTTTCTTTCTATGAAGTCTTCGCCTCTAATAGTCATCTTCTGAAATGAATTATCTTCTGCATTATTAAATTTAAAATACTCTAAATCTTCTTTCATATCTTCAATTCTATTTTCTAATCTTTTTATTTCATTAGGATAATATTTAATAACTTTATCTTCTAATGCATATATTTCACTTAAATGAGTTTGTTTTAATAACTTTAATTTTACGACTTGTGTATCTAGTTCTGTCTTTTCAATTATATCTGGATTTCCTGCTGCAAGTGCTTTAATTTCTGCATAAGATAATGCTGTTTCATCAATATCTTCGGCAAATCTTACAGGAGTCTTTGAAGTCATTATTTGAGAAATAAATCTTTGTTTATTTTCTACTAACTGATATAAATATGCATCAAAAGTTCCCTCCGTTACATATCTATAAATATCTACTTCCGGATTTTTATTTCCCTGTCTAATTATTCTTCCACTCCTTTGAATTAAATCACTTGGTCGCCACGGACAGTCTAAATCGTGCAATGCAATTAATCTATCTTGACAGTTAGTTCCTGCCCCCATTTTTTGAGTGCTGCCCATCAAAACTCTTACTTGTCCTCGCCTAACTTTATTAAATAATTCTTGCTTTCTTGCATCTGTATTTGCATCGTGAATAAATGCAATTTCTTCCTCTGGTATTCCTCTATCAATAAGTTTCTTTTTTAAGTCATCATATACATTAAACTTTCCATCATTATGTGGAGTTGATAAATCACAAAACACAAGTTGAGCAGATTTATTAGGACTTGTTTTATCCCAAATATCATAGATATTATCTGCACAAGTTGCAACTTTACTTTTATCAAAATCGTCTAACATTTCATTAGATAATCTTTGGTCAAGTGCTAATTTCCTTCCATCATTAGTTATTTTTAACATGTTATCAATAGAAGAATCTACCATTCTATTTCTTATTCTTTCTGCTCTTTCAGATAGTTCTTTTACAAGTTCTTTTTGAATCTCACTAGGCTCTATGACTATATTATGATAGTTTGCTTTTGGTACCGGAAGATTAAGCATATCAGAAGTTTGTATATCAGCAACTTCCTTAAACATTGCCATAAGTTCTGGTAAATTAAAAAACTTTGCAAATCTAGTTTTTGCTCTATAACCTGTACCTTCTGGGCTTAATTCTATTGCAGTAACTGTTTCGCCAAATGTTGAAGCCCAAGCATCAAATTGTTGCAAATGTCTTTTTTCTAATTCACCAAATTGCAAGTATCTTTGCATAGTATATAACTCTACCATTGAATTAGAAACTGGTGTACCAGTAGCAAAAATTACTCCTTTTCCACCTGTAAGTTCATCTAAATATCTGCATTTCATAAATAAATCTGATGACTTTTGTGCTTCGGTTTGTGCAATACCTCCAACATTTCTCATCTTTGTATATAAGAAAAGATTTTTATAATAATGTGCTTCATCTACAAATATTCTATCAACACCTAATTCTTCAAAAGTAATAACATCATCTTTTCTTGAAGTATCATTTAATTTTGCAAGTTTTGTTTCTAAATTCTTTTTTGTTTTCTCCATTTGCTTAATAGAAAATCTTTCGCCATTACTATTTTTTAAATCTTGTATTCCAAATGTTATATCATCAATTTGTTTTTGAATTATAGCAATTTGTCGTTCTACTGACATTGGTATTTTTTCAAATTGAGAATGTGAAATAATAATGGCGTCATAATCTCCTGTTGCAATTCTTGAACAAAACTTTTTACGATTGGCAGTCTGGAAATCTTTTTTTGTTGTAACCAAAATATTTGCACTAGGGTAAAGTTGTAAAAACTCTTGACCAAATTGTTCAACAATATGATTAGGAACAACAAATAAAGATTTATTACATAGTCCTAATCTTTTTGATTCCATTGCAGCAGCCACCATTTCAAATGTTTTACCTGCACCAACTTCGTGAGCAAGTAAAGTATTTCCTCCATAAAGAATTCTTGCTATTGCATTTACCTGATGTTTTCTTAAAGTTATTTCTGGATTCATACCATCAAAGGTTATATGACTTCCATCATATTCACGAGGTCTAATAGAATTAAATCTTTCATTATATGATTTAACTAATCGTTCTCTACGCTCTGGATCTTCCCATATCCATTCTTCAAAAGCAAGTTTAATTTGTTCTTGTTTTGCTTGGGCAATCGCCGTTTCTTTTTTGTTTAATTCTGCAACTTTTTTTCCGTTTTCATCTTCATAATAATCATATATTCTAGTATCTTTTAAGTTCAAACTATCTTCAATAATTTTATAAGCATTTGCTCTACTTGTTCCATAAGTATTAGTGGCTTTTACATTGTATCTATCATAACTTTTCCCATCTATATACCATTCAGAAGTAGATTCCATATAATGGACATTTATATTTCTACTTGCATAATAACTAGGATTTAAAAGATATTCTATAAAAACTTTTATATCTTCTGGTGGTATCCAAGTTGAGCCTAACCTTACACTAATTTCACTTGCACTTAAATCTTTTGGTTGAACTTCTTTAAGATACTTTACATTAATATTAAATCTATCATCAGTTTCTGCAAATTTTTCTGCTATTCTTAATTTTTCTCTTACATTTCCAGAAAGATACTCATCTGCTGTCACCCAATGATTAGACTCTCCATATTCAGGAACATTAAATATTTCACCTTCTAATTCTTTAAGCATTTCATCCATATTTTTATTACAAAGTTGTTGCATAAATTCTATATCAACTCTTGCTTTTTCAGAAAGTGAAACAATTAAAGCGTCGTTAGCATTATCTACTGATGTTATTTCTGTTCTAGGTTTAATTGTTCTTTTAGTGAACATATCTGCTTTTCTTGCAAGATTACCATTTTCATCTAAAATCTCAAGAGAACATAATAGATAATAACTTGAATCATTAGAAAAAGCAGAGTTATTTCCTCTGCTATTAATTAGTCCATATTTCTTTGTAAAAGTATCATATAAACGATTTAATTTAACCTGTTCTCTTTTTATATCTTCATCTGGATAGTCTTCTGTCTGATACTCCAAAAGAGTTCTCACACAATCCCTTATTTCAATAAGACCTTTTACTCTATTTTCAGTTGTCATAGCAAGTTCTTGTGGATACATTCTACTATTCTCTCTGAAATAAATTTTATCATCAATTAAGGTATATGAGAAGTTTCTAACAGTTAAATCTGCTTCAATAGAATTATCTTCTTCGCCTATATCATCTAGTTCATATTCCTTTACTTCAGCGTGAATATTTGAAATTGCTTCATTAAGTTTTTCTTCTAAATTTAAACCATCAGATACACAAGCGGAATCATAACCAAACCTAGTAGAAATCATTTCCATATTTCCCATTATCATTTCTGGATTATCAACGAAATATTGATTCATTTTAATTCCATTTTCATTTTCTCCTAAATATACCCATTCTGGCTCTATATCAGTTATTGAATCCCTTTTTTGTAAGAATATAATATCTGATGTGACTTCTGTGCCTGCGTTTGCTTTAAAAGTGTTATTAGGTAGTCTTATTGCTCCTAACAGGTCTGCTCTTTGTGCAATATATCTTCTTACACTTGGATTTTCTTTATCAAGTGTGCCTTTAGAAGTTATAAATGCAATAACTCCACCTGGTCTTACTTTATCAAGTGTTTTAGCAAAGAAATAATCGTGGATTAAAAAATTGTTTTTATCATATTTTTTATCTAATACTTTAAAATCTCCAAATGGAACATTTCCTATTGCAACATCAAAAAAGGAATTAGGAAGATTAGTATCTTCATATCCTTGTACTGCAACAGAAGATTTTTGATATAGTTGTCTTGCTATTCTTCCACTTATTGAATCAAGTTCAACACCATATAACTTACAATCTTTTAATGATTCTGGAATCATTCCTATAAAGTTTCCTATTCCACAACTAGGCTCTAATATATTGCCGGTTTTAAGTCCCATATTCTCTAACGCTTTATACATAGATCTAATTACTATTGGTGGTGTATAAAATGCTGTTAAAGTTGATTCTCGTGCTTGTGAATACTCTGTTTCATCAAGTAAGTTCTTTAAAATATGATATTCATTACTCCAAGAAGAATCCATATTATCAAATACTTGTGAAAGACCACCCCAACCAACATATTTAGACAGTATTTCTTGTTCTTCTGGAGTTGCAAATCTATCTTCTTCTCCGCATTTTTTCAAAGTCTTAATTGCTTCAACATTGTTATTAAATTTCTCTCTTGGACTACCTTCTCCTAATCTATCATCAGATATTCTAAACTGACTACGATTGACAGTTGGTATTTCTGGGTGTATATCAAAACTTCTTATTTTATTACTTTTTTTCTTTTCAAATTCTGGAACAATTATTTCTTCTTTTTCTATGTTTCCTTCAATAAACGTTTCTTTTTGTTCCTTTTTCGTATGTTCTTCAGCATTATTTTCTTCGTGTTTTTTCTCTTGAATATTACTTATCTTAACTTTAAGATGGTCATTAGCAGGATTTTCTTTAACTTTTTTATCAAATTCTTCTTTTGACATTTCACGATTAAATAATGGGTATTGATAATCATATAAAACTATGTTCAAATCTCCAATATTCAATATTTCATATTCATCTGCTCCAATATAAACCTTATCCCCTAAATGATATTGATACTCGTATTCTTCTTCAGTTTGTTCTAATACAATATTGTCTGCAAGATTTTTGCTTGCCTCTATAAACTCTCTTTCTTGTACTTCTTTTTCAAGCCAATTAGGACATTCTTCTAATTCTTTTTTATTTAAGTATCTATCTTCGTGAATAAGCGTTTTTATTCTATTGGCAATATAATTCCACTTAAATAATTGTTCTTTAGCACTAGCATCAAAATAACCACGATTAAAACGCATTCCTTTTGCATCATAACTAACACCTATACCAGATCCTTTTACAGTATGAGTTGCTCCTCCCATACCATAAGAATTTTTGAGATAATTTATATTTTCTTCTGCTGATAAACTTTTTTGAAATACCTCATAAGTTCTGTACTTTGTTTCGGTATGTTGTTCAGTTAAATATTTATCTATAAACTCTTGAGTAAATTCTAAATCTGATACCATCTTTTCACTATTGTCATCAATAAAACTTAATTGGTCTGTCATACTTGGCAAAGGCTCAATTCTATCATTTAACTGATTTAGCAATATCATTGAATCATAATGATAAGTTAAATCTTCCCAACTTACTAAAGTTTCTGTATCTCTTGATAAAAAATTACCTTTCCAAAATAAAATACCGTTGTCAAAAGTTTTATAACCATACATCTGGTCATCAACTATAACTCCGGTATAATCTGAATTAAATATCTCTTTAAGAAATTCTGCTCTTTTACTAATATCTTTCTCATTAGCAAAATAATCTTTTATTTCTTTATTTGATTTTCTTATATGTGGGGTTGTACTTAATATTTGATTTATCTTTTCTTCTACAACAACATAAGGATGATGTTCTGTTGCATTATAAACATTTAAGCGTAAATCAATTCGTTCATTACTATCTCCTCTGCTGACAACTTCAAATTGTTCATCAGTTGTACCCACTTCATTTGGTCTTGTTGTTTCAAACTCTCTGTTATATTCTCTTTGGCTTTCATCTCTGATACTATTTGTTCTATCCTCTCCATTGCTGTTTGTTGAATATGCATTAAATGTTGTGGAAGTTGATTGCTCATTAGTAGAGTTGTGTATAGAGATTTCTTGTTCTCTTTCAAGTATCTTAACCTCATCATTGCGTATTTGCCCTCCACTTGAATCTTGTTTTCTGGTACTGTTAAGTCCGGTATCTCGTAATCCCCTTGACGTGTGTAAGTTATATTCATTATTATTCCTCCTTTCGGCAGTATTTCTGCTTTCACTTATATCATAAGATAAATTACTGTCTATATCAAATGTGCGAATTTTATTTATTTCATTAATTCGCAGATTTTTAATGGTATTATATATTTCACGAAGTCCCATTTCAGATATTTCACTCGTCGCTACACCAATTCTCGTTATTGTATCAAAACTATCAAAATTTAATAAATCACTAAAATCGCTACTTGTAAAATATTCATTTGGATTTAATCCACATCTTTTAATTATTGAAAATGCAATACTATTTTCTAATGCCTTTTGAAATAATACTTTTATATTTTCATTATCTAATGATTCAAGAGAACTATTTTCTTTATAGAATATTAAATCATCTAAATAATCTTGTATATTATCTTCAACAATTATTTTTGATACCGACTTAATTGCAAGTCCCAGAGAACTTTTATCAGCAAGTTCTCCGTACTTATTTTCTAATGACTCAATAATATCTAATTCATAAGGTTTTGAAACTGACCATAATCTAAAACTTTTACCAAGTTTACTATTGGTATCTGCAATATCAAATACATATCTTAAATTAGTATAACCATTTTCTTCAGACAAAAGAGCAATTCCTTTTGCACCACGATTAACCCATCTACCAACTTGTTTATTCCAAGCCTCTATTTTCGCACAGGCTATTGCCGTAGGTTTTTGTGCATAAATTAAAACTTGATCATTGAAAGGATATTTGTAGTTCATTGCAGCACATTCCAAAAAAGACATCCAATCTTCAGGAGAACTGCTTATTTTAGTTAAAGTTTCTCCATAAAGGTCTGTAATTAGTCTTAATTTACTTGCCATATTACACCTCCTATTCTAAATTAGACTATTTATTCATTTGCCATTTTTTCTTCTTTTATTTTTTCTCTTACTTGCAACAATACATCAAAGTAATTTGTTTCAACAGAAATCATATCCTCTATTCCATAAAATAAAATATAAAATAAATCTACTATTTCATTGTTATAAAGTCTAATATCTACTTTTGTTTCCTCATTTTCATTTTTTATTGGAACACTATATCTTAATAATTTTTCTTTTAATTTTGCTGATTTTTTTGAATAAAGTTCATTATCAGAATTTATTATATTTTCCAATATCTCATTAAGTTTATTAAACTCATTTATGTTTAGTTTTATTTTAATTGGTGGTATTCTTTTTGAATAAGCCATATCATTTTCCTCCTATCTTTCCATATCTTTATCTTGTTTTACTCTTTGATTTAAAACTATATTATTTCTATATTGTCCTATTGCCTCTTTTACAGAAGTATTTTTCAATATATCATCTACTTTTGCTTGGGCTTCTTTTCTATTTTTTGCCTCCACTTCAAAAGTAATAGTTCCATTTATATCTACATCTATTTCAAATTTTTTCATTTTTATCATTTCCTTTCTCTTTATAACCACTTAAAAAAGCGATTATTTGTTTATTTTTAATAGACCTTTTAAACTCTATTATTATCATCATCTCTGATGAAGTAAGATTGTTTATTTTTTCTAAATCTTCTAATTGCATTGCTAATATCTTTTTTTCAGTATTAAACCCTGCACCAAATAATTTATCCAATGTTTTAGTTATTTGATTAAGATAATTTTTTGTTTCCATTGTATAACCTCCTATATTTTTTCAACTAATTCACAAATGATTACAATTTGTTTATTAGTATTGTGACGACAAGTAATAAGAGTCAAAGTATTCTTTTGAGCGTTTCTTAAAATTTCTACTGTACCTGTTTTTTCTACATCATAAGTATTAACCATTCTGTATCTGTACTCATAGCCGTTGTAAAAAATACTAACTATATTATCTATTTTTAATTTATTTAAGTTCTTAAAGAAAGCATTTTTTCCATTACCACTATGTGCTGCTAATATTACATTTCCATTTTCTTCATCTGGCATATCAGATTCATCAAGTATCTTAATATTTTTATTAACATTATTATAGTAACTATCTTTACTAACTAATCCTTTTTCTAAACCAATACTTGGTATTTTTAAGACAGCAATATAATCTAATGGTGTTGTACTTTTTACTTCTTCTTTTTCAATATTTGTTTCTTCTTCCTTTTCGGAAGATATATTATTGTTTATTTCTTCTTGTTCTTCATAAAATTCTACTAATGCAATATTTTCTAAATTATCTGACCTTATATCAAAATATATTTTTCCAATTATTACACCTAAACCCAATAAGATAAGTAAAGAGCCAACTATTAAAAGTTGACTCTTTTTATCTTTGTTCTTATTATTTTCTTTTCTTTTTAACATAATAAGCAACAACTCCTATTCCACTTATAATTAAAATTCCTCCAATTAGTTCAATAATATGATAATCATTTATTCCTGTATTAGGGACTTCTACTACTACTTTTTCATTTTCCATAGTTGCTTTAACGATTTCTCCATCTTCTCTTATTTCAAAATACATTCTTTCTTCATTAAGAATATATCCTTCAGGGGCTTCCTTTTCTAAAATATAGTAACGACCATATCTTATATCTTTAACAATTATCATACCTTGTTCATTTGTTCTTCCTGAAAATACTAATTCATCTTTATCGTTATAGATTTCAATTAAAGTATTAGGTAGAGGAGTTCCTGTAGATAAATCAATTTTCGTAAATTCTAGAGTTCCTGTAATTGGCTTATTTTTCATTTCTGCTTTTACTACTTCACCATTTTCTTTTATTTCAAAAGATACTTTTTCATCTGTAATTAAATAGCCTGTCGCACTTTCTTTCTCTAAAATATAATATTTTTTACCTGCTACTAAATTTTTAATAATTATCATACCTTGTTCATCAGTTGTTCCTGTAAAAATTAGTTCGTTTGTATCTTCTGTATAAACTTCAATAGTTGTGTTTGGAATAGGTTCTCCATTAACTAAATCAGTTTTTGTAAACTCTAAATCGCCTTTTTTTAATTCATTCTTTAATTGTAAAGTTTCTGACATAATAGCAGTTTTATTGTCTATTTCAGTTAATTCAACAAAATGTTCTGTTGTATCTATAACATAATTATCTAATGTTTTAGTTTCTTTTATTAAATACTTTCCAAGATAAAGATCTGTAAATATTGCTATGCCATCTTCTCCTGTTTCAATAGATTTAATAAATTCACCTTTTTTATAATGGGTTACTCCATCTAATGTTGTAATATCTTCGTTAGCGTAAATTGAAAATTCTACACCACTTAATTTAACATCTTTGTAAGTGAATTTTCCATTTTCAATAGCAAATGCTTCTCCTGTTTTTTCAATTACAACTTCACCCATTATTTTATCATTAGCAAATTCTATTTCTATATATTTACCATATTCATCATCTTCAATAATTGAACTATTTTCATCAATTCTAAAAATAACACCATCTTGATTTAATAAATATCCATCAGGACTTGTTAATTCTTCAATTTTATAAGTTCCACTCATTAAAGGATAAGGAGTGATAAATACACCATTTTCATCTGTTTTAAATTCACATATTTCCTCTTTGTTTGGATATGTTACTTTTTGACATACATATTCATCTGTATCAACATTTTTAATTTTAAATGTGACATTTTGAAATGGTATAACTCTTCCAGATTCAGAATCTGTCTTTACTAATTTTAATTTTGCAGTAATTGGGGCATTTGATAATGAATATCTTATGGTTTGTGGTGAATTTCCATTAACAACTATTTTAAAATCCTTAACTTTTTCGTGACCTTCTGTTGTGTTCAACTGTTTTACTGTATAAGTTCCATATACAAGATTTATTTTTGAATATCCTTGTTCATCAGTCTTAACAGTTGTAACGTGATTCCCCTTACTATCATAAATACCAAACTCTATTCCAACTTCTGGTTTTAGAATTCCAGTTTCTGCACTTGCATAATATTTATTTATTTCTACATCTCTTTTGATAATTTGTTCATAGACATTTATAGATGGGTGTAAATCATCAACTGTAATTTCAAAATAATATTTATTTATATCTAATTCATACCCTGTGCTTGGACTAATTTCTTTCAAATAAAAAGTTCCAATATCGGGTAAAATTGGACTGGTAACTTTTCCCTCACTATTAGTTGTTACCTTTTCAACTAACTCATCATTTAGATTATAAATTCCATATACTGCTCCCTCTAAAGTAGCCTCTACACCTTGTGGATCATTTGTTTGAGTGTCATTATCATTTTTATTTACTGTCACATCTCCACCTTTTGTGTCAATTTTAACAGAAGCAACTACTGGATCTGAAAATCTAAAATAACCCATTTTTTGTGAATTAACTCCATTACCAGTATATACGATAGTTGTATAATTATCATAGTGTTTTCTTACAACATTCAAAGTTTGAACTCCTACTTTTAAGGGTGTTACATAAATATTATTACCTTCTATTCTTACTGATAAATTATCAGAACTATACACTTCATATTCGCTTAAAACATTGTTTGAATCTGTGATTTTAATTTCTTTTCCTATTATTGCATCTTGTGTAGTTCCATTAAAACTTGGCTTATTATAATGAGTATTTACTAATCTCATAATTTCATTTTTTTCTGCATCAATATTAATATAATCTCCCCAACCAGAGGCTTCAGTCCAAAACTCTACAATTTGTCCTCCTGTTGTTTCCCAAATCAATGCTTGTGCTGCCATTCTATATCTTAATGTTTGATGACCAGGATAATCGTATCCATAATGACCAATCAATTCAATTTTTTTACTTATTTCAGCACTATATGGTGATGCTTGAAGACCATCATACCCTAAATAACTGGTAGTAGTTATATCAACTCCTGGCTCTATACAATAAACAGTTTTTCCATCCATCGTATAGGTTTCATATTGTGCAGACATATAAGGTTTTCCACCACCTCGTCTTGTATAATATACATCAGGAACTTTCGGATGTGATAAAGTTCCACTTGAAGCAGCATTAACTATTGTTGGAATAGCAAATGCGAATACTTCAAATAAGGTCAGTGCAATCAATAACACTGATACTATTTTTTTCTTTTTCATTCTTATCATTTCCTTTCTAAAAATTAAAAAAACAACCTTTTATGGTTGCTTTTATTAAAATAAATTATTCCATTGGATTTGTATAATCAATGTGCAACTTATAACCTAAAACTTTACCTTTATAAATTACCTCTTGACAACTAAATCCTAAAATATTAACTGTGTCTGAAAATGCCTTTTCAAAACCTGCTTTTTGACATTCCTCATAAGTAGCATATTCAACTTGTTTTTTTAACTTTTCTAATTCTTCATCTATCAGTGGAGGTTGTTCTTCTTTAGGTACCTCTATTGTTGTAGATTCTTGTTTTTCTTCTTGAACTTGATTTTTTTCATCATTTTGTTCTGCTTTAACAGGTTGGTTACTTTCATTTTTTTGAATATTAGAATTTTTTTCTTGTGTCTTTTCTTGAATAGTTTCATTACTTTCACCAGTATTTTCCTCTATTTCATCAATGATTTCACTTGTTTCTGTTTCTTGCTCTTTTTCAACATTCTTTTCATCATCAAGTTCCTGATTTTCTTCTACTACAACATCATTTACTATGTCTTTCTTTTCTACTTTTTCAATAAAATCGTTGAAAAGAAAAAATATTCCAACACTACTCAAAATAAGAATTATACTGACTGAAAAAAGTATTTTCTTGCCCATATCTATCACTCCTTTGGTGATATTATAATCTAAACTTTTTAATTTTGCATTTATACAATTTTCTTTCAGTTAGTAAATAACAGTTAGTAATATATACTAGGGTGGATTGTAAGGAGGGAATTGTGGAATACAAACTCCCATTATCTTGCATCCATAGATTTTTGTCTTTGCAAATGTTTGTTATAAAACTCAATTGCATTTACAACAAAATCTTCAATTTTTTTATCTTCAATATTTTTTGGGAGTACACTTCTTATTCTATTTTCATTGAATTTTATTTTAGAAATTTGATTAGATTTTTCTTCTGACATTATACTTTCAATAACTTCAACAGTAAGTGTTCCCTCTTGACTCATTTTCTTCATTCTAATTGTTTGAGCGTGTGATGGTGTAGAATCATTATAATCAATACAATCTAGTACAGCATATTGTTGTTCATCAGTTAAAAAAGATAACTCTACTGCCGGACTTAATGCAATTTCCTTTTTATCAACTAATTCTAACAATTCTGGTATTAATTCAGTTAGTCTTATAAATCTTCTAACTTGAGTTAAACTATCTCCATTTTCTTTACCAATAATCGAAGCACTTTCGTTTAACTTCCCCCCAACTTGGTGGGAAGTTTCAAATGCAATAGTTTTCCCTTGATGTTTCATTGCTTCCAATTTCATTTTATAAGCAAATGCTTTTTCACTTGGTAGTATTTCTTCTCTTTGTAAGTTGCTATCTACCATTATGATAATTGCTTCATCATCTGTTAAATTTCTTACAATACAAGGAATAGTATCATAATTCGCTAATTGACTTGCAAATTTTCTTCTATGTCCTGATACCATTTCATATCTACCATTTGCTTTTGGTCTAACTAATGCCGGAACTAATACTCCGTTTTCTTTAATGCTATCACGCATATTATACATTTCTTCGTTTTCAATAACTTTAAATGGATGATTAGGGAAGTCATCAATATCACTAATTTTAATATCAATAACTTTTTCTAAATTAGCATTAACTCTATCTTCCTCTGTTGTAAATAAATCATCTAACTTTGGCAGTGGCATTTTTGATATGTTCTTTACCATCTTCCAACACCTCCTTTGCAAATGAAGAATATGCTTCTGCCACTCTATTGCTTTTATCATAAGTAAAAATACTTTTACCGTGTGAAGTAGATTCAGCAGTCTTTATAGCAAGTGGTATTTTTGTATTATATAACTTTAACATACTCCCATAGTTTTCTTTTAATTGGTTTTCTATTTCTTTAGATAGATTAGTTCTCCTATCAACCAAAGTTAATAAAACTCCATCAATTTTTAATTCTGGATTAATTTGTCTTTTAACTTTTGAAATAGTTTTTAATAACTGTGTCATACCTCTCGCTGCAAAATATTGACTTTGAACTGGTATTATTACACTATCTGCACTTGCTAACGCATTTATCGTTATCATTCCTAAACTAGGCATACAATCTAAAATTATATAATCATAGTCTTTTTTTACTTCTGATAAACAATTTCTCATAGTATATTCTCTGCTCATTGCATTTACTAAAGACATTTCTAATGCAGATAAATCCAAACTAGATGGTATTACATCAACATTTTCTTTATGATGTAAAATAGCCTCTTTTATTTTTATTGGCTCATCATTCATTGATTGTTCCATTAAATCTGGTAGTGTAATATTTAACTTTTCTGGTTCATACCATCCACCATAAGTAGTTAAATCGCCTTGTGGATCTGTGTCAACTAACAACACTTTTTTACCTTGCTTTGCTAATGCTACTCCTAAACTAAAAGCAGTAGTTGTTTTCCCAACTCCACCTTTTTGATTAGCGATTGCAATTACTTTGCAATGTGACATCTATTCTCCCTCCTTTCTATAAATTTAGCCACCATAAATAAATATGATGGCTATGTACTCCATTTCTGGCATAAAAAAAGAACTGACTTATTATCAGTTCAAAAACATTATTTTTCTAATATATCAATATATTTTAAAAGTAATTCATCTATAACTTCAGTATTTTTATTTTCATTTATTAATTTCGTTCTCATAACATTTAAGGCGTTTATAATTATTTTTAATTCATAGTCGTCCATCTTTATTTTTCTCTTTTTCATAATGACACCTCCATTAACTATTAAATAATATTATTGTTTAAATTATGTAGTTGAATTAGTCAACCAATACCACTAGACCTTGTATGTGGAAACATATACTACTAAAACAACCTACCATATTTTTGAAGTGTTTTTTTATAAATTTTTGCTATTTTTGACTATTTTTTTGACTTTTTTTAGCACCCTATGTATAGTTGATTTTCCCTTATTTTATAAGGGTTTAACGCAGTTTTAACAAGCACACACATTCAACGTGATTTGTATGTGGAAACATATCAACAGGATAAACATCTCGACTCTTGTAACCTATTTTGTTAAACATTTTCAAGTCACGAGCTTGTGTTGAAGGATCACATGATACATAAATCACTTGACGAGGTTGTAAGACTTTTATAGATTCAATAAATGCCTGAGTACTCCCAGCACGTGGTGGATCCATAATAACACAATCAATCTTTTGTTTTTGCTTTGCTAACTCAACCATAAAATGAGTCGCATCATCATGGACAAAATGAATATTATGAATTTTATTCATCTTGGCATTATTTATCGCATCTTTATAAGCTTCGTGATTTAATTCGACACCAATCACAGTATCAACATATTGAGCTAAAAACATTCCGATTGTTCCAATACCACAATAAGTATCTAAAATAACATCATTTTTATGCAAGTCTAATAAAGATAAAACTTGATGATAAAGATAAGTGCATTGTTCATGATTGATCTGATAAAAAGATTGTGCTGAAATTTTAAAGGTTAAACCACATAACTTATCTACAATAAAGCCCTTTCCATAGAGAATCTTTTCTTGTTTTGATAAAACAATGCTCGTCTGTCGATTATTAATATTCAAAACAACTGATTGAACCGATGGACATGCTTTAACAAGTTCCTGACAGAAGTTTTTGCTCCCTTTCATAACAGCTTCCCTTCCAACAAGCACAACCAGTGTCTGATTCGTTGTCACAGCACGACGAATCAATACATGTCTTAAAAATCCTCGATTTCTGTTCTCATCATAAATAGAAACACGATACTTTTTTAACATCTTTTGAAGTTGTGTTAAAACTAGATGTGTTTGTTCATCATGCAATAAACAAGCTTTCATAGGAACAATGCGATGTGAGGTTTCTTCATATAAACCATATTCATATTTTTGATTAAAAGCAACAATGACTTTATTACGATAAAAATATGGATTTTGCATTCCAGCAACATCATGAACACGTTGATGAGGAAATAATTTTTCACATTTTTCTTTTTTGATGGATAGCTGTTTAGAATAATCCATTCCTATATATTGACAGCTACCACATTGTTTCTTAATAGGGCAATCCATATCAACCTCTATAATGTTTCTAAAAATGCAACAAGACATTCATAACATCTTAAATAAGATGCAAGATCAAGTTTTTCATCCGGTGTATGCACATTTTCCATATGTGGACCATAAGTGATAATATCTAAATCTGGTATTTTTTGTTTCAATACTCCTGTTTCTAAGCCTCCATGTGTTGCGACTTCCTTAAGTGGTTCATGGGCATATTGTTGATAGAATTGTTTAAATTGTGCTCTTAAACGTGAATGAGGGTCATAATCCCACCCCGGATATTCATTGGATACTTGAACTGAAGCACCATAAAGATATGCAATCGTTTCTAACTGCAGACATAATTCATCACGCAAACTTTTAACGGGCGAACGTAATGAATAATCAATAGTTAAACTATGATCATGAGTACGAATGACACCCATATTTAATGATAAAACAGGTAAATGATCGATAACTGGTGACATTTCCAGCATTCCATTTTGACAAAGATACATGATAGAAATCATGGCTTCACTATCTTTAGATGTTATACAGACATCGCATTCATCCTGATGTAATTCCACATAAAAATCTGGGTCTGTCATTTCCAGTTCTTTTTTAACGATATCTTCCATTTGTCCAATATGATAAGCCAATTCATCATAAGATTGATTGCTTGCAAAAGCAACTGTACACTCACGAGGAATGGCATTATTTTTCAATCCACCATTCACTTCAATCAAACGAATATCCATTCCCTGTTTTAATAAATGAAACAAAATACGTCCTGCAATCTTATTTGCATTTCCACGTCCTAGATGAATACATCCACCAGAATGCCCACCTATAAGACCTTTGACTTCCATAACATAAACCGGAGAATCGTTATCCTGTCCTGTGATTTCTTTTGTAATGAGAAGATCATTTCCACCAGATGAAGACACACAAGTTTCACCTTCAGCTTCATTATCCAGATTAATAAGACGTCTGGCCTTTAATGAACTTGTATCAAGTGCCATTGCCCCACAAAGACCTATTTCTTCTTGAACTGTAAACACACATTCCAATGCTGGATGTAATAATTGCTCATCAGTTAATAATGCCAGCATATAACAAACTCCACATCCATCATCAGCACCTAAAGTTGTCTGATAAGCATGTAAAAAACCATCTTCAATATAAAGCTGTAAAGGATCATGATCAAAATCATGATCACTTTCTTTATTTTTTTCATTCACCATGTCGATATGAGCCTGTAACATCACCGGTTCATGATCTTCATAACCTTGACTTGCCTCTTTAAAAACAATAACATTGTGCATTTCATCTCTTTGATAATTTAAATGATGCTTTTCAGCCAAAGCAACGATATAATCCGCTAAGTCCTGTTCATGACATGAACCATGTGGAATTTGTGATATTTCTTCAAAATAACGATATATAAGTTGATTTGTATCTAATATAGCCATATTTCATCCTCCAATTCTGTTTCAATTATAACAAGTTCTTCCCCTTGTGTCTATCTTAATGCCGCCTGAAGACAAGCCATTTCCTCATCATTGAAATGACGATATTGTCCCAGTTCAAGACGAGAATCTAAAGTTATTCCAGCAAAAGCAATTCTTTTCAAGCCGACAACTTGATTAGAAATAGAAAGAAACATTTTTTTAATTTGATGATATTTCCCCTCTTTTAATGTCACAAGACAATGATAATCATCTATGATTTCTAAACGAGATGGTAAACATTGGACATGATGATCAATGATGATACCTTTTTCAAAGTCAATAACATCCTGTTTTGTTATAGGGGATTGTGTCCATACTTCATAAACCTTTTCTACATGATTTTCAGGAAGCAAAAGTTTTTTAGATAAAGAAGCATCGTTTGTTAATAAAACAAAACCTGTTGTATCTATATCCAATCTACCAACACAATAACAGTCTTGACGTCCAATCAAATCAACGACACAAGGATACACAGCATCACGACTAGCACATATATAACCTGCGGGTTTATAAAGCATATAATACACAAAAGGTGTTGCATTAATTCTTTGACCATCAACAAAAATACAATCTTCTTTTTTCACTCGATAACGAAAATCTCTTTCACAATGCCCATTCACTTCTACATGCCCTTTTCTTATCAGATTTTTACATTCTTTTACATTGCCTAGCTGATTTTTCATAAGGACAAGATATAAATCTTTAATGATGGTTTCTTCCTCTCCAACAGTCATTAGAACGATCATTTCCTAGATTTTTAATAATAACCGGGACAAATGAGCCTCTTGAATAAGATAAATGATCTTGTAAAATATCCTGTAAAACAGATAAACGTTTGTGTCCATCAATACATTCATAGGTTTCTCCATTTTGATTAACAGTTATAGGAAAAGAAAAACCGATTCTTAAAATAGATTGATAGAGTGAAGGATCATATTTTTGATAATGAAAATGAATCTTTGAAATATCTATTTTATTGATACGCATTCTTTAACCACCTCGCATTTTTCTTGATTATATCATTTTTTTCAAAAAAGCAAAATCTTTATGTTTTTCTTTTTAAACATGTTATAATGTTGAATAAGGGAGGTATTCTATGAACATATTACTAAGCCGTATTCTTACTTATTTAAATGGAACATTATTCCACGACTATAATTATAAAATCTGTACATTTATTATTTTTCATTATCTGGAAATGGAAGATATGAGTGAAGAAGATTTTTTAAAGAAAGGTTGCTTTAAAAAAGAAGAACTCTATGCATTTATTGCATTACTTGGTTTTCATGAATATGAAGAATTTAGAGAAACACTTGTTAACCATCATCAGACACGTTTGAATCAGATTCGTGTCAGAATGATTGGTGTTGATAGTCGTGAGTTCATTGAAAAAATGGACAAAGATTGCAGTGATGATGAAATGGAAAAAATTATCAGTGATATTTGTCAAAAACTCTATCGCGCGAAAAGAATTGTTGTATTTGGAGCTTTATATCCTATTTCTATTGCGATAGAACTGCAAACAGATATGATTACTTTTGGTAAACCATTTATTCAATATCATAATTATGATCCTATTGTCATGGACGAACATGATGTGGCTATTGTAATTAGTGCAACAGGTCGTTATCTTGAAGGATTTAAGAAATCTAAAGCCGATGTTCATATTGACCAGTCACAACAAATTTTAATTACTCAAAATAAAAAATATCTGAAAACAGAAACAACACCTAATTGCAAGGTTATTTATGTTCCGGGTAAATTTGATAGTATTAACTTTAATTATCAGATTATGACTATTTGTGATTTAATTCGTTTACATTATTTTCAACAATATTATCTCTAAAGAAAAAAGATATAACTTGTGATAGCTATATCTTTTTTTCTTTAAAGCAATATACGATCATTATAATCATGTGTTTTTGATGAATAGAGATGAATCAGTTGTTCAACTGTCAAGTCTTTTTTACGTTCTCTATCAATCACATCAATGATTTGGCCCTCTTTCATAATCATAATTTTTTGTCCATAAGTTAAAGCATCTTGCATATTATGGGTCACCATTAATGTTGTCATATGATATTTTTTAACAATCTTGGCTGTGAGTTCTAAAACCTTTGAAGCGGTTTGGGGATCTAAAGCTGCTGTATGTTCATCAAGCAATAAAAGTTGTGGTTTTGCATAAGTTGCCATCAACAACGATAAAGCTTGTCGCTGTCCTCCAGAAAGAACGCCGACCTTTGTGTCCATACGTTCTTCTAATCCTAGATTTAATTCTTTTAAAGCCATGTACATCTGTTGACGTTGTTTAGCTAAAATGGGTCTTAAATGAAAGTAATGCCCTTGACATCCAGCCAATGCCAGATTTTCTGCAATCGTCATAGATGGAGCCGTTCCTTTAAGTGGGTCTTGAAAAAGACGACCAATAAAACGGGAACGCTTATGTTCCTTTAATGAAGTGATGTCCTGCTGATTAAGAAAGATATGTCCGTGATAAGGGGTAACGGCTCCACTGATTGTCTGGAACAATGTCGATTTCCCTGCTCCATTACTCCCAATAATAGTGACAAAATCACCATCTTCAATGCGAAAATTGATATGTGATAAAGCAACTTTTTCATTGATTGTTTTAGGATGAAAAACAACTGATATATCTTGAAGTTCTAACATACCTCTTTCCTCCTCACCTTGACTTTTGTTAATATTAAAGCCACTACAACAAGTATAGCTGATAATAATTTTAAATCTGTTGATGGAATCCCTATTTGTAATGCGATTGTTAAAATACCACGATAAATAACAGATCCCACAATAACTGCTAACAATTGATAACCAATTTGATCTTTTTTAATAAAAGCCATCCCTATAATAATACTGGCAAGTCCAATAACCATCATTCCTGTTCCACTTTGACTATCACTAAAAGCTTGATGTTGGGCATAGATAGCTCCTGATAAAGAAACTAGTCCATTAGCGAGAGAAAGCCCAATCATTTTCATGACATCGACATCAATAGAAGAAGCTTTGACCATATCTTCATTATCACCACAAGCACGTAAGGCTAAGCCAAACTGGGTTTTTAAAAAATAGTGAAGACACAATACCACCACAATAACGACAACTCCAACGAATAAAAGAACGCCATACTCTCCAAAAGCAGATAAGGGTGTAAACACGGTTGAACAATCAAACAAAGAAATGTTAGGTGAATCATTCATAATTTTGAGATTCACAGAATAAAGCCCAGTCATTGTCAAAATTCCTGCCAGTAAAGACGCTATCTTTAATTTGGTTGTTAAAATTCCTGTCACCAGCCCTGCTAATAAACCAGAAATAAACGCTAAAATCAAACCAATGACAGGATGACCAGATAATGTCATCACTGCACTGACAGCACAACCTAATGTAAAGCTTCCGTCCACCGTTAAATCGGGTAAGTTTAAAACTTTATAACTAATATATAATCCTAAAGACATTATCGAAAATATGCCACCTAATTCTAATGCTCCAATAATAATAACCTGATTCATCATTTTCACCCCTACATCAATTGTAATGCTTTATCCTGTAAAAGTGTTTCAGGTAATGTGATGTCTAATTCATTCACGACATCTTCATTTACATAAACATTTAAATCATCTTTAAAAACTTTTACAGGAATATCACTTACCGGTGTTCCATTTAAAACCTGATCAACCATATTTGCTGTTTCTTTTCCTAAATCTTCATAATTAATACCAACACTTAAAAAACCACCCTCTTGAACCATTGAATCAGCACCTACATAAAGAGGCACTTTCGCTTCTATACAGGCATGACTCACCACATTCATTGCACTGGCAACAGTATTATCATTAGGAGCAAACACAGCATCACATTGATTTGCTAGCACATCAATAGCACTTTGCACTTCATTCACATTAGTAATCGTTGCTTCTTTGATTGTTAAATGATGTGTCTTGGCATAATCTTTTGCCTTTTGAATATTCGTTACTGAATTGGCTTCCCCTTTATTGTAAATAACACCTAAAGTTTTTAAATCTGGCTGTAACTGTAAAGCTCTATCAAGAATAAGATCGACCTGTATTTCATCACTCGTTCCTGTTATATTTTTATCAGGATGTTCTAAAGAAGTTGTCAACTTTGCACCAATTGGGTCACTGACTGCTGCAAAAACTATTGGTGTTGTTTTTGAAAGTGATGCCACAGATTGAGCAACAGGTGTTGCAATAGCTACGACAACGTCTGCATCTTCAGACTGAAATGTTTGGGTAATACTTGCTGCAATATTGTTATCTCCTTGTGCATTTTTAAAAATATATTCGACATTTTCACCATCTTTATATCCTAAATTTTCCATTTGTTGCTCAAAAGACGCTTTAATCGTATCTAAAGATGCATGTTCCATATATTGTATAATAGCAACTTTTTTCATTTTTGTATTTGTATTTTGACATCCTACCATCAATAAGACACTCAATGCTAATAAAATTTGTTTATATATCTTCTTCATCATTTTCCTCACCTTTCTTTATTGTATTCATTTTTACATTAAAGAAAGACACCATCGCTTCAAAAACATAACCATTCTCCTTTCTCATTGGCATCTAAACAAAAAACATCTGTCCATCAAAGGACAGATGTTATCATCTGCGGTACCACCTTTATTGGTTATGAAAATAACCCACTCATTAAAATGCCAACACATTTTTGCTCGATAACGTGAGCTCACGTCGCAGGATACTCGTTGCCTTTCCCCTTTGCCCTCGTGGGTCCATTTACCTAACTGCCACTATCTAGCTTTCACCATCCTAGACTCTCTAAAAGCACATCTTTAAGTTTTATCTCCCACTCATCGGTTTCTTTTTTATAAAATATCATAAGATTAAAATAATGTCAATCATTTTAGCAAATAAATAAATATTAAAAATTATTTTTGAAATAAAACAAATCAAAGAAAACAAAAAGATAAAATCAATTCTCCATAAAACAATGAAACAAGGATTCCCAGACATAAGAAACCACCAAAAGCAATATGGCTATGACGATGTGCTTTTTGACGGATAAGTAAGTACCCTGCATATAACCCTCCAACAATAACTGCAATACAAAAAGCTAATAGAATATGAACATATCCCAACAAAAAACCACTGATAAACATCAGTTTGATATCACCACCACCGAAGCTTTCTATAACCCATTGATTCATTAAAAACATAGGTAAACTAATAATGAACATTCCTATAATCCTTTCATAAAACGGAACATCAATATAAAATATTAGACCAATGGTAAGAACAGCTTCTAATAAAAGCGTAAAATCAGGTATAATTTGCCATTTTTTATCAATAACTGTTAATGTAATAAAATCCATTATTAATAAATAAAGAAGAAAAGCTTTCCCCATTGGCGTGATATAATATACCATGAATACAAGTAATAACCCACTTAATATTTCAAATAAAGGATAACGTAAAGAAATACGACGTTGACAATAACGACATCTTCCTTTTAATAAAATAAAACTCATAACGGGAATTAAATCTTTCCATTGTAGAGGATGAAAACAACGAAAGCAAAAACTTCGTCCTTTTATCACATCTAATCCTAACGGTAAACGATCCATACATAGTTGAAAAAAACTTCCAACAATTGTTCCTAAAATAAAAAACCAGACATATAAAAACATCTTTATTTCCCCTTTCATAGATATTTTTATAGTTGGTTTTGTTTCATATTTCGACATTATTTTACCATAAAAAGGATAAATTTCCAACAAAAGTATTTGACATTTTTCTTTTTTTCTATAAAATAATTTATGCTGAAAAGCTATAGATTTCTCTATTTCTGATTTATAAATAGAAAAATCTATGGCTTTTTTTATGAAAGGAGAATTATATTTATGGAAAAAAGAAATCCTATGGGATATAAACCCATATTTCCCCTTTTGATGTCAATGGCCTTTCCGCCAATGATTTCAATGCTTATTCAATCTTTATACAATATTATTGATAGTATCTTTGTTGCTCAACTGGGAGAGTCAGCTCTAACCGCAGTATCACTGATTTATCCCCTGCAAAATTTATCACTGGCTTTTTCTTGTGGAGTAGGTATTGCAATGAATGCTTTGATTGCCAGACACTTAGGTGCCCATAATCATCAAGAAGCCTCTTTTGTTGCCAGTCAAGGAATCGTGATGACACTTCTTCATTCTTTATTATTTGTTATATTAGGATTATTTTTCATTCAACCTTTTATGACGCTTTTTACCCAAAATCCAGAGGTCATTCGTTATGGACAGGAATATGGTGTGATTGTCATTACATTGACTTTTTCAACATTTATTCATTTAGCAATTGAAAAAATGTTTCAGGCATGTGGAAACATGATTATTCCCATGATTATGCAAATGGTTGGTGCAATCATCAATATCATTTTAGATCCAATCATGATTTTTGGTTATTTTGGTTTTCCAGCCTTAGGTGTTAGTGGTGCCGCACTGGCAACCGTGATTGGACAATTCAGTGCCTGTTTCTTATCTATTTATCTTTTTTCACGCTATAACTCACATATTCATATTTCTTTTCGTCATTTTCACCTCCATTGGGCAACATTTAAGCAACTTTACTCGATTGCTATACCATCTGGAGTTATGATGTGTTTACCATCAGTGCTTGTTTCAGCACTCAATGGAATCCTTGCCTCTGTATCACAGACAGCTGTTGCATTTTTTGGTGTTTATTATAAACTTCAAACCTTTGTCAATATGCCTACCACTGGTGTTGTACAGGGAATGCGTCCAATCATGAGTTATAATTATGGTGCTAATCAAAAAGACCGCATGGATCAAACATTAAAAATGGCAACTTTAACTATTGGTTTTATCTTATTGTTAGGAACATGTCTATTCTTTATTTTCCCATCACCAATATTACAATTATTTAATGCGAATCAAGATATGTTAACTATTGGAACAACTGGTTTACGTATTTTATCTTTAAGTTTTATTTTTTCAACATTCGCCATTGTTATGTCCGGTGTTTTTGAATCATTAGGAAAAGGACCCGTTTCATTAATGATTACACTCACAAGACAATTTATTATTATCATTCCTTTATCATTTATATTATTACCCCTTATAGGTTTAAATGGTATCTGGTTAACTTTCCCACTATCAGAACTGATTGCAACATGTGTAGCATTCATTCTTTATCAAAAAGTTTACAAACATACAAAAACAGGAAATGAAAATCTTTAAGCTCATTTCCTGCTTTTTATTATTACGTATTATGCGTGTTCAATAGCTGTGGCCAGATGAATACCACGTTTAAACTGAATAAAACCATATTCGAATGCAAAATCATTGACACAATCTTCTAAATCTTCAATTTCTTCATCTGTCAAAGTGACTTTTCCTTCAATCATACGTTCATGTATATAATCCATAAAGTCAAAATAACGAATATGTACTTGTTCAAGCATCATTTCTTCATCTTGAATGAGAATTGTATCCGATGTATATATATCTTTTAAAACATGATCCATATCACACATAGTTCTACTCTCCTTACCGAGATAACATCAGAACTCAACTGTATTTTTAAAGAATCTGTTTTCTGGTAAAAAATGATAATGAGGTTTCAGGCTTATCCATTTTGCTAAGAAGGATGTTTTTTTGACATTGAAAATATCCGTTTTTTCTTGATAATCTTCAAAATCACTTAATAATATTTTCAATCCAAAATATGTTTTCTGATAAGAGATATTTTCCAAAAGCTGCATAACAGTATAATAGATTTCGTTGTAAATATTTGTATAATTCCTTAACTGTTTTTCTTCCTTATAAATTTTTAAATTGTCATCGTAGTACTGAATTTGGATATGACGAATACCATAATCTTTTTCTTTAAGTTGTGAAACAAGTTTTTTTGTTAATCTTTCCCCAATGCAACATGCATCATCATAGCACGAAAAAGCTATCTGATCATTTTCACCAAATAATTGTGGAAGGGCCATAATTTCTCTTGTTGATATCTGCATTTCCTGCATTTTGCTTTGGCAAAGATTTTTTCCAAATATTCTTTGAGCCTGATGATAATCAAGCATACGGTATTGGTCTTGACAGTGATGATAAATCCACTTTGCAAAATCTTGATGAAAGCTCATTGCTATATTTATATGAATATGATATTCGCTATCTATTTGAAAAGCAATAGACTTCATGACTTCATTCATATCCCCATCAAATAATAATTGTGAATGTGTCATATCAAAGTAAAGATCATTATCATTTTTGATAAAGACATCATTGCAATATTCAAATAAAACATTTTTTATTTTTTCTGTATAGAAAACATAATCTTCACAAATACAATCAAAATTTTGATGATGTAATCTCTTTTTCATTTCTTTCTTTTTATTTTCTTCAATTTGATGTATAACATCTTTCAAGTCTATATATCCCACAAATGTTTTTAACATATCTCTCACTCCTCGCTTTTATTATAATAGATGGTGTTGCATATTTCAACTATTTTATGCAACTTCTTTTATATTTTTTTGTTTTTTATTTATTTTTGATGTATTTTATATTATAATATGCATATAGGAGGAATACTATGGAACTGAAAGATATTATTAAAGATTATAAATATAGATTCCAGTTAACAAATGATGAAATTGCTCAAAAACTTGGTGTAACAAAATCAACAGTCAGTCGCTGGATTTCTGGTGATGTCAAACGTATCCAAGATGAAACACTTAAACGTTTAAACGATCTTTTAGGTTATGATGTGGAACCTATCATCAAAGGAACTTCTATTCATTTGAAACGTCCCATCTTAGGTTATGCAAAAGCTGGATATGATATGTATGGTGAAAATAATTATATGGGTGAAGAAGAAGTCACTGAAGAAGATTTTTATAAAGGAGATTATTTTCTACAAATTCAAGGTGACTCAATGACAGGTTCTGGTATTATGGATGGTGATTTAGCTCTTATTAAACAATGTTCATATGTTTCTACAGGTGATATTGCAGTGGTTATGATTGGTGGTGAAGAAGTCACTGTTAAACGTATTATCAAAAAACCTGACATGCTTATTTTGGAAGCAACGAATCCACTTGTAGAAAATCGCTATTTTTCTAATGAAGAAGTCGCAACACTTCCTGTACGTATTATAGGAAAAGTTGTTTATACAAAAACTTATTTTTAAAAATATTCTCATATTTCATGAGAATTTTTTATATCACATGTCATACTGACAAGATAGTCTTGTTCATAAAAACCATGACACTTATAGAAATAATCACTTAAATAACTACGTATTGTTTGTAAGACAATTTTTTGTATTTTTCTTTTATGACATTCTTCTTTGATATAATCAAGAAGTTGACTTCCTATATGCTGTCCATGAAGTTGTGGGCATACACAAAGCTCATCAATGCATAATACTTGCTTATCCATATAAGTCATTTGATGGCCTACAATCATTCCAATAAATTGTCCATTTTGGTATAATACGTAGGCTAACGTATAGGGTGAAGACAACATTTCTTCTAAATGCTGATATGCCTGTTGATATGTCCATTGCTCATTCCATGGTTCATTATCAAAACATTGTTGAAATAGGATTGCTGCTTCTTTTAAATGATAAAATTGCATGGGAATAAAAAGAGAAGATGGTAAATCAAACTCAAAAATCATATCATACCATTTTGCTCCACCATGAATGGAGTGAGAAACACCAAGGCAAGTATAACCACATTGTTGATAAAAAGGTATTAATGTTTCTTTACAAGTCAATACCATTCCTTTCTTTTGACGACTTTTTGATAAATCTATAAAAAATTGCATTAATTTTTTAGCAATTCCCATATGTCTAAAAGCTGGTAAAACAGCTAAGCCATAAACACTTTGATAAGCGTGAAAAACATTATGATAAGATGTGTCTTCATACATTTCATCTGATAATGTCTGTTTAGCAATCATAGCCCCATTAACAAAGCCCACAATACTTCCCTCTACTATTGCAACCATAAAACATTCTGGGAAAGCTTGGAATCTTTTTTGAAATTGAGCCAATGTGGCTGCTTCTTTAACAGGAAAACAAACTTCTTCAATATATGCCAGTTGTTTTAAATCTTCTTCTTTTGCTAATTGTATTTCTATCATTATTTTTCTCCTTAAAAAAGACATTGATCAAGCAATGTCTTTATTCTCCCATTGTCAATAAGAAAGCCGCACTATCTTCAAGTCTTTGCTTTGCCTCTTTAATTTCTTGGAATTGGGCATCTGGGCAAGTTTCAAATTGAACTTTTTTAGTCATTTTCTTTAATTGACTTAAATCATTTTTGATTTGTGATTTGATTGTTTTATCAATTTCTTTATGATGTTTTGCCAGAGTATTGTCAACACGTAACATCAATGTTTCTAAATCATTTTTAAATACCAGTCTTTCTTTTGTTTTGGCATCCTGTTGTTCAAATTGCTGTGCTTCATGAATAGCTCTTTCAATATCTGCATCTGACATATGCGAACTATTTTCAATCGTAATACTTTGCATATTTCCACTTGCTAAATCTTTCGCAGAAACACTCACAATACCATTAACATCAATATCAAAAGTCACCTCAATTTGTGGAACACCACGCATTGCACGTTTAATTTTCTTCAATTTAAATTTTCCAAGACTCTTGTTATCTTTAGCTAAAGGTCTTTCACCTTGTAAGACATTAATTTCAACCTGTGTTTGAAAATTTGCAGATGTTGTAAAAATCTGACTGTGGCTTGTTGGAATAGGTGTATTACGGTCAATCAATGGTGTCGCAACCCCACCAACTGTTTCAATCGATAATGTTAATGGTGTAACATCCAGTAATAAAACATTATAATTTCCCATTGCTGTCACATCACCAGATAACTTACCACCTTGAATTCCAGCTCCCATAGCAACACATTCATCAGGATTTAAAGATTTACTAGGCGTAATACCTGTTACTTCTTTGATCTTATCTTGAACAGCAGGAATACGCGAAGACCCCCCAACAAGAATGATTTTATTTAATTCTGCCGGTAATAAACGAGCATCATTTAGAGCATTTTGCATTGGTAAAATTGTTCTTTCAACCAAATCTTTTGTAATACGATTAAATGTTTCTCTGGTAATCGTCATTTCTAAATTTTGTGGTCCTGATGCAGTCGTTGTAATAAATGGCAATGAAACAACAGTAGAAACCATAGATGATAATTCAATTTTGGCTTTTTCGGCTGCTTCTTTGACACGTTGCATAGCCATTAAATCATTTTTTAATGAAATACCAGAACTTTTTTCAAATTCGGTTAAAATATATTGGGCTAAAGCTTCATTAAAATCATCACCACCAAGATGATTATCTCCTGAAGTCGAAAGAACTTCAATAACACCATTTCCTATTTCAATAATAGAAACATCAAATGTTCCACCACCTAAATCAAAAACCATCATTTTTTGACCATAGCTATTTTCTAAACCATAAGCTAAAGCAGCTGCTGTCGGTTCATTAATAATTCTTAGAACTTCTAATCCGGCAATTTTTCCAGCATCTTTTGTAGCTTGGCGTTGTGCATCATTAAAATAAGCCGGAACTGTAATAACCGCCTGTTTAACAGGTTCTCCTAGATAATTTTCAGCATCAAGTTTTAACTTCTGTAAAATCATCGCAGAAATTTCTTGTGGTGTATATTCACGATGACCAATCTTTTTCTTATAATTTGTTCCCATTTCACGCTTAATAGATGCAATTGTTCCCATCGGATTTGTAATAGCCTGTCTTTTTGCGCTCTCTCCTACAAGTCTTTGACCATCATTTGCAAAAGCAACAATACTTGGTGTTGTTTTTGCTCCTTCACTATTAGGAATAATAGACGTTTTTCCATTTTCAATGAATGCCATACAGCTATTTGTTGTTCCTAAATCAATACCAATAATCTTACTCATAAATCATTCTCCTTTAATAACATCTACAACAACAATTCATAAAAATATTAAAAAGTAACAAGGAATAACAACAATTCGCCATATTCGCATAAGGTGAAGTATAAGTCTGCTGTGTCTGGCGATATTGTCCACTTCCTGCCTGTAATTGTTGAACCAGAAACAGATATTGTAAATTACCTGGTTCCATTTGTGCAGCTGTTTGGGCATACTCTAATGCTGTAGCATTATTTCCAATTCCATTCATCGCTAAAGCACTATAATAAAACCAAAGCGATGAACGTGTACGAATCTGTTCAAGAATCGAAAGAGCATCCTGATAACGACCTGCCTGAATATATGCTGCAACATCTTGAAAAGCAGCCTGATCATTTCCTTGATACTGATATGATGACTGGGAATGCTGTTGCCCATATGTCTGATTTGTAAAACCTTTCTTACGATTATCCATAATCGTTTTATAGGCATTTTGAACTTGTTTAAATTTTTCTGTATATTCTGCCTGATGCACACTGTTAATATTAGCATCAGGATGATATTTTTTACTTAAAGTACGATAGGCATGTTTCACTTCATCATCTGATGCATTTGGAGAAATGCCTAATATCTGATATGGATCCATTTATTTCTTATCCTCCAATCTTCTTTTTTTACGTAATTCATATTGACTCCAAACACCACTATATATGATATTTCTTAAAATTTCAACATTTTCCTCAATCGGAAGATATTCAAAAGCTTCTGCTGCTCTTGAAATCATCATTTCTAATAAATGATAACATTTTTCTTCAAAATCAACTTGTTGAAACTGATCTATAAAAGGATTAAAAGTATGATGCTTTAAATCTTTTTCAATATCATCATAAGCATCCAGTATATATATAAATTTTCCTAAGAAAAAACCAAACTCCCTTAAATGCTCTGTCCATATATCATCTTCAACAGCACATATTTCTGCCATAACTTTTCCAAAACATCCCGAAATATCATCAATATGAACGCCCTTTTGTTGTTCATATTGGTGAATCAAAACAAGTTGTTCCTCAATTATTTTTATCTTTTGTGGATATTCTTCTTTAACTTTTTGATAACTATGTTCAAGTATTTTTTTATAAAGCTGCTTTGTCATTTTTTGATCATCCAGCCAGTCATCTTCACATTTTAAATATGTTAAAGCAATTGTCATTTTAGCTGCATAATCGATATATTGATTATGCACTTCCAGATGTTTTCTAACTGGATGTAAAAAACATCGACATCTATTTATTTGATGTTCTGGTTCATATAAACCAGATAATAACAACGCTATAAAAGTCATGTCATAATTTAAAGCAACGCGTCCTTTAATACCGTATAAATCATGCATTGCTCGACATAAACCACAGTAATATGATTGATAAATATCAAAATCTTTAAATTTCATTTCTGGTTTATTGATGACTATATATCCAAACACGATAATCTCCCCATTTCAATAAATCACGCATAGTATATGATGAACATATGAACGAAACATGAACTTATAGAAACTTTACTTTAAAAATGCTAAAATATAAAAAGAAAGTTGGTGAAAACTATGAAAAAGCAAAAGATTCAATCATCTTTAGAACCTCTAGCTCATCGTCTAAGGCCTTCAACATTGGAAGAGTATGTTGGTCAAAAACATCTTGTTGGTCAAGGAAAAGTTTTATGGCATTTTATTCAAAACGACCAGATTCCTTCGATGATTTTCTGGGGTCCTCCCGGTGTTGGTAAAACCACACTGGCAAGAATCATTGCGAAAACAACTCATGCTCACTTCATTGATTTCAGTGCTGTTAATAGTGGTATTAAAGAAATCAAAAAAGTAATGCAAGAAGCGATGGAAACACAACGTCAAGGCATCAAAACCATTGTTTTTATTGATGAAATTCATCGCTTTAATAAAGCACAGCAAGATGCTTTTTTACCCTATGTTGAACAAGGAAGTATAACGCTTATAGGAGCGACAACTGAAAATCCATCATTTGAAATCAATTCCGCTTTATTATCACGCTGTAAAGTCTTTGTTTTACATGCTTTAGATGTCAATGATATTTTAGAGCTTTTAAATCATGCCATTCATGATCCGCGAGGTTTTGGTGATTTAAACATTCAAGTTGAACCATCCACTTTATCCATGATTGCCCATTTTGCTAATGGTGATGCACGTGTTGCTTTAAACATCTTGGAAATGGCCGTCTATAATGCTCCTGAAAATCATCAGACACTAACGATTAGTCCTGAAATCATTGAACAGATGACGAGTCAAAAATCATTGCTTTATGATAAAAATGGAGAAGAACATTATAACTTAATTTCTGCTTTACATAAATCGATGCGTAACAGTGATGTTGACGGGGCTATCTACTGGTTAGCCAGAATGCTGGAGGCTGGTGAAGATCCCCTCTATATTGCCCGTAGGCTTGTACGATTTGCCAGTGGAGATATCGGTATGGCAGATAGCCGTGCTTTAGAAATTGCTGTTGCGGTGTATCAGGCATGTCATTTCATTGGTATGCCAGAATGCAGCGTTCATTTGACTCACGCAGTGACATATTTATCTCTTTCTGTAAAATCCAATGCATTGTATATAGCCTATGAAAGTGCCAAAAAAGATGCCTTAAAAACCATTGCTGAACCAGTTCCTTTGCATTTACGTAATGCTCCTACACGTTTAATGAAAGATTTAAATTATGGTAAAGGCTATCAATATGCTCATGATTTCCAAGACAAATTAACAACTATGACTTGTTTACCAGAAGCTTTACAAAATAAAGAATACTATCACCCTACTGAACAAGGTCATGAAAAAAAAGTCGCTTTGCGACTTCAACAAATCAAACAATGGAAACGTTCGCATCGTCAATCCAAGAAATAAACTCTTATCTTTGATGGGATATTAATTCCATCAATTCATTATTAATGAAAATAATCATAAAGTTCCTGTATGAAACGAGTAGCTGTTAATGAGAAAACCTGATGCTTTTTCCAGACAATAACTGCCCCCGTTTCATAGGCTGGTTTTAAAGGAATAAAACGTACAAGAGAATCATTAGACATATAAACAATCTTATCTAAACAAAGAGCATAGCCTAATCCTTTTTCTACTAAAATAGCAGCATTATAGATTAAATCATAAGTTGCTACAATATTTAAATCTTGAACATTCATTCCCATCCAATGGGCTAATTCATTTTGAACAATCTGACGATGACCTATTAATAATGGCAATTTTTGAAGATCTTGTGGTGTGACATAGTCTTTTTTTGCTATAGCACTATCTTTAGGAGCAAGAATGCCCCATGCTTCCTGATAATTCAAACGTACAAAATCATATTTTTCGACATCAACAGGTTCTGTCAATAATCCTATATCTAATAATCCCTGATTAACTTTTTGTTTTACATCATCGGCATTACCACTGTATAAATGATATTTGATTTGAGGATAATGATGTTGAAATTTAATCATAAAATCGCCTAAAAGATGCATAGCATTAATTTCTCCAGCACCGACAAATATTTCACCAGCAATCAATTCATCGGCTTCTAAAAATTCTTTTTCTGTTTTATCTGCTAAATCAATAATTTCTTCAGCACGTCTTCTTAATAACATACCTGCATCAGTTAAAGTAATTTTATTTTTACCTCTGATTAATAATTGCGTATTTAATTCTTCTTCCAGCTGCATTAATTGTCTTGACAATGTCGGTTGTGTAATATGTAAAACATTGGCTGCTTTGGTAATATTTTCTTCTCTAGCAACAGTTAAAAAATATCTTAAAATCCTAATCTCCATACCATTTTCTTCCTTTCATTCATTTTTTATTATAATGGATAAAAAAGCTGATTACAACACATGTAACCAGCTCTTTGACATGCTTATATAGAAACCATTTCCTGTTCGTAACTTCGAATTCTATTCATCATTTCTTCGGTTGCCTGACGAGGGCTATTTTTTAAAAACCCATCTTTAAATTCATAGTGAAGATTGATAGAATCATCAGGAATTTGATCTGTATATTCATTAGAAAAACCAATTTTCCAACATTTGTTTTCTTTGTAAGCATATAAAGTTATATCATCTACATCCTTGACATCATGAAACAACTGCTTTACAAGTTCATACAAAGCATACGTCGAAATATAATACACCCATCTCGCCTCTTTTCATACTTCTATTATATAAAATAAAAGCCCTTTCAACAATAAAAATCAACTTGTTTTTTTATTTTTTTATAGACAAAGATTGCGAAAATAACTGACAGTGCTATAATGAAAAAGCATTTAAAGGAGTTGTATAAAAATGAAAAATGATTATCATGATGTGATTATTCATTATCTGATGGCTATTGTTGGTGGATTTTTTGGTGGTTATGCTATTTTTACGAGGATGAATGTTTTTGGCTCTGCCCAGACAGCTAATTTAATTGATCTGGTTGAAGCCCTATTAGGAAGTCATTATATAGATTCTCTTATTAGAATAGGTGCTGTCGTCATTTATATTCTTGCAATGATCATAGCTACATTTTTAACATATCGTACAAAGTGGAAGCTTCAATATCTGGTTTTCTATCTGGAAATCGTCTGTGTCATACTTTTAGCAATGATTCCTGAAGATTGCAATCCCATTGTAAGTTTATACCCTTGTTTTTTTGTCACTGCTTTTCAATGGTGTGTTTTTAAAGGTGCTTTAGGTTATACCAGTTCAACAATTTTTTCTACTAACAATATCAAACAGACAGTTGTATCTTTAACTGAATATTTTTTAGTTGATGATTTACAAATCAAACATGAAAAACTTAAAAAAGGATGTTTCTTTGGTGGAACATTACTTTGCTTTCATATAGGTGTAGCTTTAGCTTATATACTTCACTTGTTTTTTGCTGTCAAAGCTATCTTATTTTTACTGATTCTTCTTATTATTAATTTTGCCTACTTTACATATTATGATAAATATCACAATATCAATATTTTCTTTCATCCTAAAAAGATGATTTGATTCATGTCAAATCATCTTTTTTCTGCCATGACACCGACTAAATGATGTGGTTGATAACACGCTTCAAGATATTGACACTCATCTGGTGTCAAATGAAAGTCAACAGCACGAATAGCTGTATCAATATGTGAACATTTTGTTGCTCCAACAATTGGGGCAGTGACTTTAGTCATAAGCCACGATAAAGCAATTTCACTCATTGAAACATGATGTTTTTGAGCTAATTCTTCAACTCTTAAAATGATAGGTAAATCTTGATTATAACTTTGATCATATTTCCCTTTTGCATAAGTGTCTTCTTTTAAACGTTGTGACTGTTCACCCGGATGTTTGGCTAAACGGCCAGAAGCTAAAGCACTGTATGGTGTTAAAGCCACATGATGTAAATCACAATAGGGTTTCATTTCTCTTTCTTCTTCTCTAAAAATAAGATTGTAGTGTCCTTGCACGGAAACAAAAGGATGTAAATGTCTGGCTTTGGCTATTTCATTCGCTTTTGCAATCTGCCATGCATAGCAGTTAGAAACACCAATATAACGAATTTTTCCCTGTTGAATCATTGCATCAAGAGCTTCCAATGTTTCTTCAATAGGCGTATTATTATCCCATGCATGTAATATATAAAGATCAACATAATCCATCTGTAATCTTTTTAAGCTCTGATTCAAACAATTTTCAATATGATCTTTTGCACTGATACCTTGTTGAATCTGTTCTAGGGTACGACCATGAAATTTTGTCGCTATCACAACATTATCTCGACAACCATATTCACGAATGGCTCTCCCTAAGTATTCTTCACTGCTTCCACCTTGATAAGCCATTGCTGTATCAAAAAAATTAATACCTTGATCCAATGCATAATGAATGATTTTCTTTGATTGTTCATAAGGCAATGTCCATGAATGCATTCCCTTATGAGAATCACCAAATCCCATACATCCTAGACATACTTTTGAAACCTTTAAATCACTCGTTCCTAACTGTACATATTCCACTATGATTCCTCCTGTCTTATGATATCTTTGAGATAAAAACAATGATTTTCATACTCATAAATAAAAATACAACAATTACCAAACCCTTTCTTTAATTCTTCTGTAGGATCTTGCCAGGCACGTAAAAAATTAAAACAAGCCCCACCATGACTCACTGCTAAAACAGAATGATGATCTTCTTTTTCCATAATATCCGTCAATGTTTTAACCATTCTTTCTTTTAATGTTTCATTAGATTCACCACCAAACTGTAAGTAATAAGTCGCACATTTTTGTGGATCATTTTCAGCCAAATAATCATGTTCACCCTCTAATAAACCATAATTATTCTCTTTTAATCCTTTACATCTTTGATATGGAAGTGATGTTATAATTTCTAAAGTATCACAACATCTTTCACTTGTTGAACTATAGGCATGATCAAAACAAATATGTTGTTTTTCAAACCATTGTTTAGCTTGTTTTGCCTGTTGTATACCTTTTTTTGTTAATGGTGAGTCACACCAGCCCTGTATTTTATGCAAAGCGTTAAACAGTGTTTCACCATGTCTTACTAAATATAATGTTTTCATTGATATCACCCCTTTAAATGATACGCTTCACCTGGTGCCAAGACATAAATTCTTTCTGGATTAATGATATGCTGATATAAATCTTGGGGATTGCCATTAAATGGTGTCATGTCAGGAGCATCAACACTACCCCAATGAATGCAGATCAAATCAGCATGAGGATAAGTATTTGCTAGTTGAATGGCTCCTTTCAAAGTGATATGCCAGTCATTATCAGCAAAATCAAATAAGATGACATCAGGTTGAGGCATATGCAAATGTTTATCTAATAGACGTGAATCACCGGGTAACCAGATTGTTCCATCCGGTGTTTCCATCCAATAACCACAGTAATCTTTTTCTTCCCAATAACGATATTGCCATTTTGATGAACCATTTTGCCAATTATGCCAAGCCGGTGTCAATTGAACAGATATATTATGAAGTTGAAAACAATCATTGATATCATGTTTTTCTGTTTTCAATCCTTCTTCATTCATCACATCTGCGACATAATTAGGAGCATAGTATTGTGAGCAGACATCCTTTAAATGATGACATGTTGGTCTTGAAAAATGATCATTATCGATATGGGTAATCAAAATACCATCTAATTTTTCTATATTTTGAGGTAAAATCGGCACTTGATACAATAAAGGGATATCAAAACCTTCTAAAACTGGATCAATCATGATATTGGTCTGATGACTATGAACCATGATTCCAGCTCCCCCTAACCAATATATTCTTGTTTTGTGATCAGATAAAAAATCTTGTTTTATAATTGGTTGACTTTGTGGAGCAACAGCTTGTCCTTTATCATTAATAACTATTTCTCTCATAAAAAAATCTCCTTTCTTTTCTGCTTTTATTTTAGCCTAAAAGATAGGAGATTCCCATTTATAAATTTTTCATTTTGTCCAAAAATGGACATTTTTTATTTTTTGTCTATTTTCTGATAAGGACTTCCTAAATAATTTTCACTTGAATGAAACAATTTGTCCATACCTAAACCTCTCATTTGAACAATCATATCAACAATTTCTTCACATGGCACAGGCATATTAGAAAGAATCCAAGACAATGTCATACTGCTTGAAGCATTAGCATGATAGATTGTCGCAAACTTTAAATCATCTGGCATAGGATCTGAACCATAGAGATTTTGATGCCACTTTAAATCAAACTGCTGACAATGTTCCACAATATAATCTTTTAAACAGTTTTGTCCTTCTATTTGACAAGCCTGTTTCATAAATTTATGATATTTTTTGATATTTTGAAAAGTCTGTAATAATGATTCATAAAAATCAATATCCATATGGTGTTCATCAAAATTAGGAACGATATAAGTATCATAAATATAACAGATCAAATCATTCTTATCTTTAAAATGATTATAAAAAGTCTGTCTGCTCACACCTGTTTCTTTTAATAACTGAGAAACTGTTATTGATTGCAAAGATTGTTTCTGACAAAGATTTAATAAGGCATTCGCCAATATCTTTTTGACATCAATAGACATAAAATAACTCTATTTTAAACAATCAAATAATCAAATCTTTCAATCTTCTCAGTTTCAGCTACCATTAAGAAATGATCATTCATACGTAAAACATATTCCGGATTGACAGATAATTCAATCTTTTGTGTTTCCATATCACGTTGACCTAAAATATTAATACCATATTTCTTTCTTAAGTCCAAAGAAGATAATGTATGACCAACCCATGCTTGAGGGACTTTCATTTCCACAAGACTATAATTTTCATCAAGTTCTACTAAATCTGTAATATTCTTTCTCAATAGTGTACGAGCAACTCTTTCACCCATTTCCTTTTCTGGACGAATAATACGATCAGCTCCAATTTTCTCTAAAATGGCTTTAAATGTTTTATTCTTAGCCTTTGCAATGATATAAGGAATACCAATTTCTTTAAGATTTAAAACACCTAAAAGACTTTCTTCCAAATGATTACCAATAGCGACAATTCCGACATCAAATTCTTCAAGACCTAAATCAACCAAAAACTGTTTATCAGTAATATCACCAATGACAGCCTTTGTGGCAAATTCAGATACTCTTTGTACACATTCAGGGCATTTATCTACAGCAACAACTTCACACCCATATTGAGATAATGTTTTGGTAATTGTTGAACCAAATACACCTAATCCTAAAACAACAATCTGTTTACTTTG
Source organism: Clostridium sp. C1 (assembly GCF_018223625.1). Classification (NCBI taxonomy): domain Bacteria; kingdom Bacillati; phylum Bacillota; class Clostridia; order Eubacteriales; family Clostridiaceae; genus Clostridium; species Clostridium sp. C1. The sequence goes on from NZ_CP073631.1 coordinate 900,084, forward strand.
CATTTTTCTATCCTATAAGAACATCAGCTGTTGGATACATGATGTCCTGTCCTTTCTTTTGTTTATATTTTTTTGCGAAAACAAATACCATTGTCAATGGACCAATACGTCCAATATACATTAATATAATAATGACAATTTTTCCCAACACTGTCAATGTTGGTGTTAATGAAGCCGATAAGCCAACTGTACCAAAGGCTGAAAAGACTTCAAAAATCAAATCAATAAAATCTGCACCTTCATTCATTGACAAAATAAATAATCCTAATGTACATATAAAGAAACTCAATATAGCAATCGTCAATGAACGTTTGACAACCTGATCATCAACACGACGTTTAAACATAGATACAGTTTCATAACCATTCTGCAATGAGAAAATATACATCAATGAAATGACTAATGTCACCGTTTTAATCCCTCCAGCTGTTCCAGCAGGAGAACCACCAATAAACATCAATATTGACATAAATAATTTTGTTGAATCATGCAATGCTGCCATATCTACTGAAGCAAAACCTGCAGTTCTTGTCGTTGTTGACTGGAAGAAACTAGCAAGAACTTTATCACCAAATGATAGTGAACCAATCGTACCAGGATTATTATATTCCAAAAGCAAGATAACAAGTGTTCCCCCCAATAACAATGATACAGTTGCAGTTAAAACAACTTTTGTATGCAATGATAATGAAGAAAAGAATGTTTTTAGCTTAAAGAATTTAAAATTTTCTTTATAATGGCGCCATGACATTCTTAAATCAATCCATACAACAAAACCAAGACCACCGGCAATAATTAAACCAGCAATTGTAAGATTGACAAGAATATTGGTTTGATAAGGTATCAATGAATTAGGCCCAATTACATCAAATCCAGCATTACAAAAGGCTGAAATAGAATGCCATAATCCATAATATAATCCTTTAACAACACCAAATTCTGGCACAAAGACAAAACTTAATAATACTGCCCCCATTAATTCAAAGAAAGCCGTATATTTAATAACTCTTTTGATATAAATACCAATCGCTGCCATTGAATTTTGATTCAATGCTTCCTGCATAATAATCTTATTTGTATATGTTAATCGCTTTCTTAAAGCATAGATAAACATATTCAATAATGTCAGGAATCCTAAACCACCTATTTGAATCAATAAGATAATGACTAATTGTCCAATCAATGTATATTGATCAGCCACAACAACAGGTACAAGACCAGTCACGCAAGTTGCTGATGTTGCTATAAACAAATGATCAATATAAGGAGCAATTGTTCCCTGATTAGAAAATGGACATGCCAATAAAAGTGAACCTATCAATATCACCATAAAAAAACTAAAGGCAATACGTCGCATAGGTGAAAAGGATTTCTTTTTCTTTGATTTATGAAAATCTACCGTTTCCATATTTTTCCTCCGCACATGTTTTATAATATTTTTACAAAATGATGATTCTATCATCTATTATATCACTATCTCTCTAGCAGACAACTCCTTTCAGATCTGTCGATAGATTATTTTATAAGGATAAAATAAAACACATCGAATAAATAAAGCATATTTGCTTTATGACAGACTCCACCACTTATTCGAGAACCATTTTAACACACCTAACTTTTTTGTCAATATATACAATGTCTTTTCTCTTATTTTGTCAGGAGAACAATATTTTCAATATGAAAGCTTTGCGGGAACATATCCACAGGCTGACACTTTTTCACATGATAATCATGTTGCTGTAAAATATCAATATCTCTTGCCTGTGTCGCAACATCACAAGAAATATAAACAATTTTATCCGGTGATAAAGTTAACAGCTGATTTAAAAATAAAGTCGAACATCCTTTTCTTGGAGGATCCACTACCACAACATCAACATGTTGATGTGATTTTGCAAATGAAACCATAAATTCCCCTGCATCTTGACAATAAAATTCTATATTATCAACACCATTTCTTTTCGCATTATCTTTAGCATCCTCTATTGCCTGTTCGACAATTTCTACACCATAAACTTTTTTAACATATTGAGCCAGTGATAAAGAAATAGTACCAATACCACAATAGGCATCAATAACAATATCTGTTGGTTTCAATTGAGCAAATTCAATTGCTTTTTGATAAAGGACTTCAACTTGTTGAGGGTTAATCTGATAAAAAGATTTTAATGAAATGCGATATGTATGCCCTAATAGACGATCTTCAATATAACCCTTTCCATCAAGAATCATTTCTTCTTCTCCTAAAATGACATTATCATGACGTGGATTATAGTTTTGAATAATCGTTTGAAGTTGAGGAAAACGTTTTTTCAATTGTTGAACCAGATAATCTTTTTGACAAAGCGAACGTTGATAAGTAATCAAAACCAGCATCGCCTGATTTGTATAATAGCCATACTTCACAAGAATATGCTTAATATTTCCTTGATGAGTTACCTTATCAAATGGTTTTTCGCCCACTTCTTCTAGTAATTTTCTCGTATAAGGTATCAGCTGATTAGACAGCTCATTTTGAATAAAACACTGGTCCATTGCGACAATATCATTACTATGTTGTTTATAGAACCCTGTGATAAGATGTCCATTACGCTCTCCGACAGGAACTTGCACCTTATTACGATAAAACCACCCCTCTTGCATCATTAAACAAGGTTCTACCTGAGTATCGCAATGTCCAATTTTAGCTAAGGTATCTTGCACTCTTTTGGTTTTAAACTGTTGTTGTGCCAATGGGCTAAGATGCTGTAAATGACATCCTCCACATTGCTTAAAAAGCGGACATCTGGCTTCCTGTCGAAAAGGACTTGACTGTTCAAGTTCAATCAAACGTCCTACTGCATATCTTTTTAAAACCTTAATAATTTTTACTTTCCCTACTTCATCTATCAACATGTTTTTTACAAACACAGGTAATCCTTCATGTTTTACAATCCCTAAACCATCGTGTGTATAATCAACGCACTTTGCTTTAATATATTCATTTTTTTGCATCTTACATCCTCCCATAAAAAAACGAGCTATGCTCGTTTTATTCATCTGTTAAAGTTTCTTGAGCACGTTTTGCACTTTCTTCATCTCTAACAGAAGCTAAAGTATAAGAAAAATCATCATTTTGAATATTCTTTGTTCCATAAATTGGAAAATCATCACTTTGAGCAGATGTCATAAAAACATTGACTTCATACTGAGTGACTCCATCAATCGTTCCAAACAGATCACTATATGTCTTGCCATCCTCTTTTTCTCTGCCCACAATATCATCAAGTGTCTGAACTGTTTCTTCAGCAATATTTTCTGCTTTTTTGGCACTCATATTGTCCTTAAAAACAATATCCACTTTTAATTGTCGACATTCTGTAGATAAAGTCATGGATTCAATGTCATCATATTTTTCTTCCATTGTCGATACAGTTGCATCTCTGGCATCTTTAGAAATACTTACCATGCCTTCACAGCGATTCCCATAGACAGGTCCATCATGCAATGATAAAACTGCTATATAAACAATAAACGCAATTGCTAAAGCACCAAATAAAATCAATAAATAGTGCCACCATTTCATTACAAATCTTTTTTTCTTTTTTTTCATTGGTTCATCTTCCTTGTCATCTTCTTCATCTATTGAAATATAAGGTGCACCTTCTTTTTTGTTTTCTAATTCATCTAGATATGATGAAGAATAATCTTCTTCCAATTCATCTTCATCATCAAAATGAAATTGTTTTGCCATCATTATTCACCTACTTTTTTTCTATTGTATCAAAATTCATGACCAATGTATAGAACATTATGCTTTTCTTTTTTTCAGTAAACATTTCAAAAGTTCATTAGTTTTTTGAGGATTGGCTTGTCCTTTTGTCTTTTTCATGACCTGTCCTACAAAAAAACCACAGATTTGATGTTTTCCAGCATAATATTCAGCCACCTGCTGAGGATAATCATGAAGGACTTCTTCAATATATTGCATCAAAAGATGTTCATCACTGACTTGTTGAATATGATAAGCTTCCATAATAACATGGGGACTTTTCTTTTCAATCATCATGAATTCTAAAATTTGTTTCGTCTGTTTTGAAGAAATCTCTTTCCTTTCTAACATATGCATCAATTCAGCAAAATCCTGTACTGATAATAATTCAAATATATTCCTTTGATATTGATGCATATAAGCTCTAACATCACCAATTAACCAATGACAAATAGTCTGATAATAAGGATAAATATTAACGACCTGATCGTAGAAATCTGATAAGTTCTGATCAGATAATAATATCATTGTATCTTGAAAAGACAACTGATATTGTTTTTGATAACGTTGTTTTCTTTGATCGGGTAACTGAGGTAATCGTTCTATAATTGATTGAATCCATTGCCAATCCAGACAAACAGGTAAAATATTAGGTTCTGGATAATAACGATAATCCAGTAACGATTGTTTTTCACGCATCACCACTGTTGTCTGTGTTTTTTCATCAAAACGACGTGTCTGTCTGGCAACAGGAAGACGTTGCTGTAATAAATGAGATTGACGTTGAATTTCATAATCAATAGCTTTTTGAATATTTGCAAAAGAATTAAGATTTTTGATTTCCACCTTTTCACCCAGTGTTGAACTATGAGGCTGACGCAAAGAAATGTTAATATCACAGCGCATTGATCCTTGAGCCATAATCGCATCACTGACACCTGTATATATCAAAATCAATCGTAAGGCTTCCAGATAGGCAACAACCTGTTGACTTGTATGCAGGTGTGGTTTTGTGACAATTTCTATTAAAGGAATACCAGCACGATTATAATCAATGAGTGTATTATTTTCACTATGCGTCATTTTGGCTGTATCTTCCTCTAAATGAACACGCTCAATAGGAATTTTAAATGTTTCTCCTTCAACTTCAATGTCAAGATAGCCATTTTTCCCGATTGGGTGATCATACTGCGTGATTTGAAAACCTTTAGGCAAATCAGCATAATAATAATTTTTTCGATCAAAACGGAGCAGATTATCAATATCCATATGTAATGCATGACAAACACGAATAGCCATTTCTACAGCCTTTTTATTGACTGATGGTAAAGTACCCGGCATAGCCAAATCAATAACATGCACTTGCGTATTGGGTGGACTGCCAAATGTCACAGGTGCCATAGAAAACATCTTTGATTTTGTTTTCAATTCACAGTGAACTTCAATACCAATCACAGCTTCAAACATCATCTCGTTCTCCTTTAGCATATTGTTGACAATAAGGCATAATACTTTCTAAAGCATAGGCACAATTCAAAACTGTCTGTTCATCAAAACAACGCCCCATTAAATTGACAGCGACTGGCATATCATCAACAAAACCACAAGGCAAAGTTAAACTAGGGAGCCCTGCCAGATTGGCTATAATTAAGTAATCATCCACTAATGTATGAGATTGTGACTGGGCTTCTTCAATCAATGGAGCAATCCCTTCACCACTGGGAACCATCACAATATCATATGTCTGTAATATGTTTTGAATTTCTTCCACAATTAATCTACGTACTTTTTGTGCTTTTTGAAACATTCTTTTTTGATTTTCCTGTTTTAAAGCCAATGCCCCTAAAATAAAACGCTGTTGGATACTTTGATGAAAACCTTGTGAACGTGTGCGAATAACCATTTCTTCTAAGTTTTGTCCTTGACTTTGAAAACCATATTTAATGCCATCAAGACAGGCATGATGGCTTGTGGCTTCCCCATTCGCAATAATTTGATAAACCGGGAAAATAGCTTCAAGATATGTCTGGGAAAATGAAATCTCATGCACTGAGGCTCCAGCATTTTTTAAAAGTGAAACACAATTTTGAAAAAGTGTCTGAATTCTATGATCTTTGAGTTTATCAACAACATTTTGTATAACAGCAACTTTAAGATAGGAAATATCTAAAGATAAATTATATCTATAATGTGGGACTGGCAAACGGCTAGAAGTCATATCATGAAAATCATGACCTGCAATTTTTTCTAAAACAATACTTAAATCTTGAACACTTCTCGTTAAAACACCAACCGTATCTAAACTGGCAGCGTAAGGAATAATCCCATAACGTGAAATCAGTCCCCATGTTGGTTTCATGCCGACCACTCCACAAAATCCTGCTGGACGACGAATAGAATCTCCTGTATCCGTTCCTAATGCAAAAGTCGCAAGTCCACTGGCAACAAGGGAAGCTGAACCACCTGAAGACCCACCAGCAATTCGTCTTGTATCCCACGGATTATATACCGGACCTGTTAATGCAGTCATATTGGTTGAACCCATTGACAGTTCATCCATTGAAGCTTTTCCAATCAGACAAGCATTTTCTTGTTTTAAAAGCTGCACAACATGTGCATCATAAACAGGAATAAAATCTTCTAACATACGACTGGATGCTGTTGTTGGAATTTGACATGTACAAATATTGTCTTTTAAAACATAGGGAACTCCTGTTAAAAACGAATCAGACGATAGATTTTGAGGTGAATTTTGAAAACAAATCGTTGTCAAAGCATTTAAACGTTTTTGTTGAAAATAGGTTTCTTTTTGTAATTGTTGATAATAAAGAGAAACATCAATTGTCCCATTAACAAGTCCATCATGCCATTCTTCAATACTATAGACTTTCATCATTCCACCACCTTAAAAACCAATATCTGATTTTCTTTTGTGTTTTTTGCATTTTTCAATATATCTTGAACATCAAAGACTTCTTGAACCTCATCTTCCCTTAATTCATGAATTTCTATATCAAAAGGAAAAACTAAAGGTTCTACACCTTCAGTTTGTATTTTTTCTAAACATGCAACCTGTTCAAGAAAGGTATGATAGACTTGAAGTAAAGAGGGCATATCTTCATCAGGAACAGACAGTCTGACATCTTTAGCTAATTGTTTTAATAATTCTTCTTCATTCATAACTGTTCCTCTAGTATAGAAACGAACTCTTGACATCTTGTCCAGCATCTTTAACAATGACAGTCATCAGTTCATCTTGTGAATAGACCAGCACTTTAATGTCAAACTCAGATGAAAAACGAGTATCAATCCCATCAGCAATAATGGAAGATAAATACATTAATTCAGTTGCTGTTTTCACATTTAAATGAGCTTCAATCACCATTGATTGAATCTTGTTATCTTGATATCTTGCTGTTCCAACAAGTCCAGCGGCTTCTGTTGATGCTTCCTTTAAATTGTTTTTAATAATATCAAATTCATTAGATGTTGTCGCATCCAATTCTTTGGCTCTAGCACTTGTAAAAAGGACGGTTTCAAAATTTACCTGTTCATTTTTACCATAAGAATCATCACAATAATTCTTTAAGATATAATGACCATCTACGGTACTTTCTGTTAAATCCGTTGCCTGATAAATTGTAATCAAAACAGGCAAATCTTTTAACTTTTCAAAATCTTCATGAGATTGAATAATGTTGTATAATTTTTCACTACAATCATATCCATAATTTAAAATAGACTGATTATCCATTGGTGTATCTAAACGTGCATTATTTTTATCACGAGGATCAAGAACAATCACAAATGAAGCACCAGCTAAGGTATACTTATCACCAGATTTTTCCCAGAAATCCTGTTCCATAATGCTTTGAACCATTGTTGGATCTGGAATATCTGCAATTGTTGTTCCAGAAGATGGCTGTAAAGAATTGTCCCCATCCCTTCCAACCATTTCCTGTTTTAAGGCCAGTTTTAAGTATTGACCTTCACTCATATAATAATCTGATGTTGAAAAATACTGTGATGAAAGAATCTGTAAACCTCGACCAATCGAAGTAAAATCTGATGTTGAACCATAATCGACATAAAAATCTTCTCTTAACTGACTATCTTCAAATTTAACAATATTATAGTAAGTATCATCAAAAGAATCCATTGATGCCGTATTATTCGTTGTTTCTTCTTCAACTGTATTTTGTGAAGATTGACATCCCACCAACAACAATAACGCTAAACAAAGACATATCCATTTTCTCATAGATTCACCTCCTCTTGAAATTGAGCTTCACTTAAAACAGTGACTCCAAGTTCTCTTGCTTTTTCCAGTTTACTTCCAGCATCACGACCACAGATCAGATAATCTGTTTTTTTCGATACACTCCCTGTCACATTCGCTCCTAATCTTGCAAGATATTCTTTAATTTCTTTACGTGTCATTAATTCTAAAGTTCCTGTTACACAAACCGTTTTTCCATTAAAGATACTTTCTTGCAGTAATGAAGTATCTTTTAAATAAGTCATATTTAACCCAATCGCTTTTAAATGTTCTAATAAAGTCATTGATTGAGGTTGACTTCTAAAACGATTCAAAGATTGAACAAGGGTTTCACCAACATCTCGCATAGAAAGTAATTTTGCTGTAGAAGCACTCAATAAAGCATCCATACTTTTAAATTCTTTTGATAAATTGTCAGCCATTTTGGCACCAATACCTTTAATTCCTAAACCAAATAATAATTTTTCCATTGAATTACCTTTACTTTTTTCAATCGCTTCTAATAAATTATCCATTGATTTACGTCCAAAACCTTCAATATCAATAATTTCCTGTTCATGACGAGATAAACTATAAATATCTTCAATCGAACGAACAAACCCTAAATTATAAAATTGTTCAATAATTTTTTCACCTAAACCTTCAATATTCATTGCATCACGTGATGCAAAATGAATAATACGTTCAATCTTTTTAGAATCACAATGTTCATTCAAACAATAATATGCGGCTTCGTTATCCTTTCTAACCAAAGGAGAACCACAATATGGACAGACATCAATCATCTGAAACTTCTTTTCACTACCATCACGTCTTTCCTTTAAAGAACGTACAACTTCTGGAATGACATCTCCTGCTTTACGAATAACCACATAATCTCCAACACGAATATCTTTTGATACAACATTGTCTTCATTGTGTAATGTTGCACGTTGAACCGTACTTCCTGCGACACGTACAGGTTCTAATACGGCATTGGGTGTAATCTGTCCTGTTCTACCAATTGTAAAAACAATATCTTTTAATTTTGTAATGACTTCTTCAGCAGGAAATTTATAGGCAATTGCCCATTTAGGAACTTTTGCAGTATAGCCTAAACGTTCCTGCCAATCCAGACGATTCACTTTAATCACAATTCCATCAATTTCATAAGGTAGTGATTGTCTTTTTTCTGTCATTTCCATAATAAATTGCCAGACTTCTTGAATATTTGCACAGACACGTGTCATTGGATTCGTCTTAAATCCTAGCTGTTTAATATAATCCAACGCCTCTTTATGTGTCTGACATCCTACTTCACTGGCTGTTGGAACCATATATAAGAAAGCATCTAACCCACGTTTTGCAGCAATACGAGAATCAAGCTGTCTGACACTACCTGCTGCTGCATTACGAGGATTCGCAAACAAAGGTTCTCCCGCCTCTTTTCTTTGTTGGTTCAGTTGTTCAAAAGATTTTTTAGGCATATATATTTCTCCACGCACTTCAAAATCTCCCTGATAATCAATAGAAAGAGGAATGGATTTAATTGTCTTTACATTATGCGTAATATCTTCTCCTACTGTTCCATCACCACGCGTGGCTCCATAACTTAATTGCCCTTGAGCATAAACGAGTGATACTGCCAATCCATCTATTTTTAACTCACAGACATACTCAACTTGAGGATAGACTTCACGAATACGATCATCAAATTCTCTCAATTCATCTTCATTAAATATATTTCCAAGTGAAAGCATCATTCTTTGATGCGTCACTTTTTGAAAACCATCTAAGACTTCACCACCAACACGTTGACTTGGTGAATCCGCTGTGATCCATTCTGGATGTTTCGCTTCAATACTTTGTAGTTCCTGCATTAAACGATCATATTCTTGATCAGATACAGTTGGATTATCTAAAACATAATATTGATAATTATATTCATTTAATAATTTCTTGATTTCATTCAATCTTTCTAATGTCATTTTTGCACACTCCATTCACTTGCTCATTATATCAAAAAAAGATGATGAATCAAATAAAAACATCAAAATTCATCACCCAAATTCAACCTTATTTTCCCATGATTTTTAAGACGATAAACGTCTTAATGCTTTATGCTGTGACATCAATGTTTTGATACCATAAGGCATTGAAAAAGCAATATCCAAAGTATTTCCCTGCACCTTCACAACAACTCCTTTGCCAAATACATCATGTTCTACCAGATCACCTTTTTTCCAGTCATAAATTTCATTATCCCCTATCATTTCATCAACAGTTGGTCCCAGATGAACAAACTGTTTTGTCTTAAAAGGAGAAGGTTTTCCAATATGTTCCACATGATCTGTTCCAATCTCATCAATAAACTGTGAGGCCATCTTTGGCGAATTGGTCATATAATTAAAACCTTGACTATCTGTTAAATACAAACGTTTTTTAGCACGGGTAAAAGCCACATAAGCCAGACGACGTTCTTCCTCCATGCCATCTTCCCCTTCTTCAGAAACACTTCTAAAACTTGGAAAGACATCCTGTGATAAACCAACGACAAAAACATAATTAAATTCTAGACCTTTAGCCATATGAATACTCATCAAAGAAACATATTCATCATGACCCATATCATCTTGAGAAGTATATAAGGCAATATCCTGTAAATAACTTTCAAAAGTTGCACTATCAGGATGTGTTTTCATATATCCAGCAACGGAATTTTTTAACTCCATAATATTTTGAATACGATTTTCATCATCGTCATTTCTTAACATTTGGAAATATCCAACATCTCTTAAAAGATGTTCAAAAACATCACCTAATGGTTCACGTGATTGTCGGGCCTTTTCAATTGCTTGTACAAAGGTACTGACAGCTTTTTTTGCTTTTCCTTTTAAACCAATCTCATCACTATATAAACAAACAGCTTCATAACAGCTTATACCATATTCAATAGCCTTTAATTGTATTTTTTCAATTGTTTTTTGCCCAATCCCACGACTTGGTACATTAATAATACGTTCAAAAGACAAATCATCCATAGATACCATTAAACGCAAATAACTTAAAGCATCTTTAATTTCCTTACGATTAAAAAATTTTAATCCACCAAAGATTTTATAATCAATCTGATGTTGAATCAATTTCTGTTCAAATGGACGAGATAAATAGTTGGCACGATATAAAATCGCAAAATCGTGATAATTGACTCCTTCTACATGATGAATAATATCTTCAATGGTCTGACAGACAAATTCAGCTTCAGATTCCTCATCTAACGCTGAATAATGAACAACCTTATCACCATCTTCTAATTCAGTAAATAAATCTTTTTCTAAACGATTTTTATTTTTTCTAATTAAATTATTTGAAATATCAAGAATTGTTTTAGTAGAACGATAGTTCTGATCAAGAATAACTGTTTTAACATGAGGATAATCCTTATCAAAATTCATAATATAATTCACATCAGAACCTCTAAATGAATAAATGGTCTGATCTGGATCACCTACAACACATAATAAAGATTGTTTTGATAACATATAAATTAATTTATAATCAATATTTCCAACATCTTGAAACTCATCAACATGAATATATTGAAATTTATGTTGCCATTTCTGTAAGATTTCTGGAAATTTTTCAAAAAGTTCAACAGTCTTCAATAATAAATCATCAAAATCCAGCATAAAATGTTCTTCTTTATATTTTTCATATGCCTGATATGCCAAAGCTTTTTTAGCCTCACCTACAAAATCCCCCGCTAACTGATAGGCTTTTTGAGGTGAAATTTCAGCCATTTTACAAGCAGATATGTAATGGATACAGCTTTTGACACTCATCGCCTTGCTATCTATATTTTTTTCTTTAAAAATCTTCTTTAATAATGATTTTTGATCTTCTTCATCCATAATCACAAAATGATGTGGATAATTCAAAGCATGTATATGCTGTCTTAAAATTCTAACGCATAAAGAATGAATCGTACATAAAAGAGCGCCGGAAGCATATTCACCTAAAAGATTAACTACTCTTTCTCGCATTTCATTCGCTGCTTTATTTGTAAAAGTAATCGCTAGTATATGACGTGGTTCAATGCCCACTTCTTCAATCAAATAAGCTATGCGATATGTTAAAACACGTGTTTTCCCACTTCCTGCTCCAGCAATAATACGTAAATGTGAATCCAGATAAGTAGCAGCCTCTTTTTGTTTAGGATTTAATAATTGATCTAAGTTCATCATTCCACATCCTTTCATGTCTAAACATTATATCATAATTCATAAAAAATGAAATGAAAATATTGAACTCTCTTTCAATCAATGAAATAATAACAATGAGGTGATAAACAATGTATTTAATCATTGACATAGGTGGAACTTATATAAAATATGGCTATTATCAAAAAAGTGGAAACTGTATACAAAAAAATCAAATACCAACAATCAAAACCAGTAAAGAAGATTTTTATCAATGGATTCAAAAAATGATCATTAAAGATGTCGAAGGGATTGGTATCAGTATGCCCGGGCTGATTGACAGTTATAAAGGCTATATTCATGCTATTACACTTTTACCTTTTTTCAATCAGACTGCCTTTTGTGAAGAATTAAAAGCTTACAGTAATCTTCCAGTCACAATTCAAAATGATGCCAAATGTGCTACATTAGGTGAGATGTGGAAAGGAAGTCTAAAAAATGTGGATAATGGCTTTATGCTTGTTTTAGGCAGTGGCATTGGTGGAACTTGTCTTTTAAATGGTAAGATTTTTGAAACAAAACATCATAAAGCTGGTGAAGTTGGTTCTTTTTTAGTCCCTCAAGGTTATCAATTTTCTAATTTTGGAAGGGAATATAACGCTGTCAAACTGATTCATGAACTCAGTGAGATTTTAAATTGCCCAGATGATGGCAAGATTGTTTTTCAACATTTGCCTGAATCTTCAAAAGCAATGAAACATTTTCAAAACTATTGTCAACAATTAGCCATGATGATCTATAATCTCGATTATCTTTTAGATTTAGACGTTGTGACGATTGGTGGTGGAATCAGTCAACAGCCTTTATTTATTCAAACAATTCAAGAACAATTTCACATTTTAAGAGAACGCTATAAAGAAGATAATCATGAACCTGTCATTAAAGCCTGTCAATATCAAAACGAAGCCAATTTACTTGGGGCTTTATATACGCATATTACAAAAAAAGAAGATTAAATCTTCTTTTTAAAATAATCTCGTACATATTGCTGATCATGGGTTAACTGTTGAATTAAAGCTTCTTTAGATGAAAAAGCTTGTTCCTTACGAATCAAATCATGAAATTCAACATAAACATCATACCCATAAATGTCTTGATCAAAATCTAAAATATTAACTTCCAGAGATGCTTTTTTTAAAGCATGGAAAGTTGGATTATAACCAATATTACACATACCCAAATAAACATCTTGATTAATATAAACTTTTACAACATAAACCCCACCACATGGCAAAAAGTAAGAATCATAATCAATATTCGCTGTTGGAAAACCTAAATCATGTCCAATATGTCGTCCATGAATGACATTACCATGAATACAATAATAGCGTCCTAATAATTCATTTAAATCTTGGACCTGTCCATTTTCAAGATGATGACGAATACGTGTTGATGAGATTTTTTCTCCTTTATAAAGCACTTCGTCAATGACACTGACATCAAAATGAGGATTGTTTTTTAATGTCTGGCTATCTCCTTTATTTTGACAGCCAAAACGAAAATCAAATCCACAAACGACATGACGAATGCCACAATTAACTAAATAATGCTTCATGAATTCCTGTGGTGATAAGGCTGCCACTGTTTTTGTAAACTCAATCACAAACAAATAATCAAAACCTCTTTTTTCTAAAATGTGCTGACGGTCTAAAATAGATGTCAGACATTTTTCTTCTTTCCATTTTCCTAAAACATATAATGGATAATGATCAAAGGTAATCAATGCTTTACAATAATTCTTTTCTTTAGCGACACGTTCTACCTCATGAACCAATGCCATATGACCAAGATGCAAACCATCAAAAAAACCAATAGCTCCAACAATCGGCTTTGATTGATAAAATTGTTCTCCTTCTTTTAAATAAATGACTTCCATTAAAATAACCCTCTTATACTTTTTAAATAGCCTGTTCCATCAGGACCATAGACAGCTAAAACTTGTCCTTCTTGATTACAGACAACAACCTGATGATCTATTTCACTTTTTATTTTCTTACCATGATAAACAATTTGAGCATCCTCAACAACATAGTGTTCAAAATGTTGAAAAGCTTCCTCTAAACTTAACATATGATAATATCCCTGTTCAATATCTTCTAATGAAAAACAATTTTCTAATCGAAAGTGCCCTGAGGCTAAACGTATCAATTTTTGCATATGTGCAGGATAACCTAATTTTTTACCAATATCTACACATAATGATCGAATATAAGTACCTTTAGAACATTGAACACGAAAAGTAATGAACTGATCATGCTGATCTAATAATTCTATATGATGAATGACAATAGAACGTGGCTGAACTTCTACTTTTTCATGATTTCTGGCATATTCATATAATTTTTTTCCGTTCACTTTAATTGCTGAATACATCGGTGGTAACTGTTCTTGCGAACCAACAAAAGATTGTAAAACAGCATCGACATGACTAACACCTTGAAATGGTTTTTGAGCAACAACTTGACCACTTGCATCATATGTATCAGTTGCCTGTCCCAGTACCAGTGTTGCCTGATATTCCTTTGTTTCACTCATCAAAAACTGTAAGGCCTTCGTTGCTTTGCCGATACATAATACCAGTACACCTGTAGCTTCTGGATCCAAAGTTCCACAATGTCCCACTTTTTTTGTATGAAAAATCTTTCTGATACGATTCACCACATCATGACTGGTCATTCCTGCTGGTTTATGAACCAGTAAGACTCCATCCATTTTCATTCCTCCTTATCACAAGATAGAAAACTGAGTCTGAAGACTCAGTTATTGAATTTCACGATAAATCTTATTTAATGTAATATCAAAAGTTGCTTCTTTACCAGCTAAATCAGCAACGTATTCCTCTGGAAAAGTGACAGTAATTGTTTTTTCTTCATTCAATTTCATACCAACGATTCCATCTTCAAAACCATCAATCATAGTATCAGAACCTAATTTTAATTCATAGTCTTCACCACTGCCACCATCAAAGACTTCACCATCTAATTTTCCAACAAAATCAATATTTACATAATCGCCATTTTGAGCCACTTTTTCTTGTGATGTTGTCTTTGTATTTTGTGATGAACATCCCATTAACAATGATACAATAAATAAACTTGAAAATAATTTTTTCATTCTGCCCTCCTATTTATGGTTAATCACATAATAGTTTTTCTTACCACGTCTAATCACAGTTGCCTGTTTTCCAAACGCATTTTCTTTTTTTACAACAAAACCAACATCCGTTATTTTTTCTCCATTGACAAGAACTGATCCTCCAGTCACAAACTGACGTGCTTCTCGATTAGATGAAGCTGCACCAACTTTAACCAATGCATTTAAAATCTGCGTATCTTCTTCCATATCAATGCTTGGAACTCCATGAAAACAAGATTTGACCTGTTCTAATGTTAAATCTTGAATTTTTCCAGAAAATAACATCTGACTGATATCCAAAGCTTCTTGATAAGCATCTGCTCCATGAATAAAAGTAATAACTTCTTTCGCAAGAGCTTTGTGTGCTTCTCTTAAATGAGGTTGTGTTTTGTTTTTTTCTTCTAATGCTTCAATTTCTTCTTTAGATAAGAAAGTTAAGAATTTTAAATAATCAATAACCTTATCATCTTCTGAATTAATAAAGAACTGATACATTTCATATGGTGATGTTTTACGACGATCTAACCAGATAGCCTGACCATTTGTCTTCCCAAATTTTGTACCATCAGATTTTGTAAGCAATGGCATTGTAAAACCGTAGGCTTCTTTTCCAGTTTTCTTACGAATCAATTCAATACCAGCCGTAATATTTCCCCATTGATCTTGTCCAGCTACTTGCATATGACACCCTTTATTTTCATATAACCAGTAAAAATCCATAGCCTGCATAATCATATAAGAAAATTCTGTATAAGTAATACCTAAATCCAATCTTCTTTTGACAATATCTTTATTTAACATATAGTTAACATTGAAATATTTTCCGTATTCTCTTAAAAAATCAATAAAATTTAAATCTTTAGACCAATCATAATTATTGACAACTTCAAAACCAAATAAATCCTGTGCCTGTTTTTTAAGACAATCAAAATTATGTTGCACTTCTTCTTTTGTAATCATTGGTCGTTCAGTATCTGGTTTAGGATCACCAATCAATCCTGTTGCTCCACCAACAAGCAAGATGGGATGATGCCCTGCATCTTTTAATCTTTTACTAATCAAAAAAGATGAAAAATGACCAATATGTAAACTATCACCTGTAGGATCTGTTCCAATATAGAAAGTCATTCCTCCATTATTCAATTTTTCTTCAATATCAGGTGAACTGACATCTTTAATTAAACCACGCCATACCAATTCATCATAAATTTTCATACATATCCTCCTATCATAAAAAAAAGAATTCATCACAAAGGACGAATTCTCGCGGTACCACCTTTATTTATGCCTTAGCATACACTCTTTATTGATAACGATGTTGCCACCGGCTAAACTTTTCATTTAGCTGCTCCAAAGTGTATTCATTATAAACAATGGTCTATTTCCACCAGCCATAGACTCTCTATTTCATCCATTTATAACTACTTGTCTTCTTCAACGCTTATGTATATCATATGCGATTTTCAAATCGAAGTCAACTCAAAATTTTATTTTGCATTTTGATTAATAAATTCAACAGACGTTTTAGAATAAACAATTTTTTGTGCCTGATATAAACTAAAGTAACCAGACAACACATAACAAAAAGCAATAACAATAGCCATCGCTGTTAAATATTGAATACCAAACATTTCAGCTCCAAGCATCAGACTTGTCAATGGTGAATTAATCACACAACAAAACATCCCAACAATTCCAATAGCAGCTGTTAAATGTGGGTTCATACCCAACAACAAGCCTAAAACATAGCCCAGTGTTGAACCAATGACAAAGGTAGGAACAATTTCTCCACCTTTAAAACCACAACCGATCGTAATAGCTGTAAATAATGCCTTCATGAAAAAATCATAAGGAAAAACTTCTTGATACAAAGCAGCTTCTACAACATCCATTCCTGCTCCTAGATAGCGTTGTTTAAAAAAGACGACAAGAATCATCAATAATACTGCCCCTACTAAAACACGTATATAAGGATTATGAAAATACTGATGAAACCATTTGTGACTATAATGCATCATTAAAACAAAAAGAATGGAAAAAGTCGCAATCAATAAAGCAAAAATAACAAGCTGAAGGCATAATAACGGCGTTAACTGAAAAGGAAGATTCAATGAGTAAAACGTTGGTTGACAGCCAAAACATTGAGCAATACCAAATGAAATTAAACTGCTGCATAAACAGGGGACTAAAGCAGCATAATAGAAAACACCGACACTGACAACTTCCATTGAAAAAAGTGTCGCAGTCAATGGTGTTCCAAAAAGTGCAGAAAAGACAGCACTCATCCCACACATAATTAACATCGACATTTCTCTTTGATCAGCATGAATGATTTTTCCAAAAGTTGTCGCTAAAGAACCACCAATCTGTAAAGCTGCTCCTTCTCTCCCACTTGAGCCACCAAATAGATGTGTAATAACAGTTGCTAAAAAGATTGCCGGAGCTAATAATACTGGCACATGATCTTGTTGACGGACAGATTGAATGATGGTATTGGTTCCAGGTTCATGAACAAGATGAACCAGACGATACAAATAGACAATCGCTAATCCACCTAATGGTAATCCCCAGACAATCCATGAATGACTCATACGAAAATCTGTCGCATAATCAATCGCAATATGAAACAAAGCCCCTACAACTCCACAAACAACGCCTAAAATCAACGCAATCCATAACCACTTACAAACAAAACATATATTCAATTTTAAATCCATAAAAAATTGTTTAACATGCATATTTATTCCCCTTTGAAAAAAACTTCTAAATAGCTTAGAAGTCTTTCTTTGTTGTGGCACGTGGCATCAATAAATGTTGAATAACCACTGCCTTATTTTCAATTTCTTCTTCATTTAAAATCTTTGTCAATAAACGAACAGCCAAAGCTCCCATATCATAAACAGGAACATGAATAGAAGTCAATGATGGTCGACAAATTAAAGCATAGCTTGTATTCATCATACCAATAACTTCCATATCTTCTGGAATATGAATACCATTATCAATTGCAGCATTCACCACAGCCACAGCTTCTTTATCATAACTTGTAAAAACCAAATCATGGCGATGTGATTGAAAATATTCTAAAAATTGTGGATAGCTTTTTTCATAATGCGATGATGTATGAACAACCTGTTTTTCCAAATCAAAAGTCAATTGATATTTTTGATAAGCTTCTTGGATTCCTACAATCATCTCTGCAACATTAATTAAATTCTGTTTTGGAGAAACAAATAAAATATCACTTTTCCCTTTTGCCAGATAACGATCAACAACTTCATATGCCATTTTTTTCGCATCAGCAAAAATAGAACCCATATATTTTCCTGTCACGCGTGTTCCAATGACTACAGCAGGTATTTTATATTTATTAACCAATGTAATTTCTTTATCAATTTCTTCATTATTAAACAAAATAACGCCATCTGCACGTGATTTAACAACTTTTTCAATAACTGTTTCAATAGGATTTCCATCTCCTATCTCATCTGTTGTATAAATACTGACATTATAATCTAAGCGACGACTTGTATCACCAATTCCACCAATCATATCCTTGACATGAGCAAATAATGATTGAGGAAAAACAATTGCTATTGTTGTTGTCTTGCTTGTTGCAAGACCTCTGGCAATTTGATTCGGTTTGAAATCTAAACGTTGAATAGCTTCAAGAACTTTATCACGTGTTTTCGGTTTGACAACATTAGAGCCATTAATAACACGTGAAACTGTTGCCAGAGAAACTCCTGCTTCTCTAGCAACATCATAAATTGTGACATTTTTACCCATGATTAATCTTTAATTTCTTCAATCATTTCATCTAATTTTTCTTCAACATCTTCGATTTCATCTTCAAAAGCTTCAAAATATTGATCATCTACAGATGAATCTAAAACCTTTGTTTTCACTTCCTCAAGTTTATCATTCACTTTTTTTGTTAAATCAACAACACCTTCACGAATTGTTAAATACTGATCGCTTTCTTTCACTTTATTCGCAAATTCTTCTAATTTTGCTTCCAATTCACCTAATTTATCTTTTGTCGTTGCTTTAAAAGTATCCATATCAAATTCATCTACAAATTTTTTCACTGTTTCAATTGTTTGACCTAACAATGCTTCAAGATCTTCTTTTGTCATATTCTTTAAATTATCATATGCCTTTAAAGATTCACGCTTAATATCTTCTCTTAATTCACTCCCCTTTTTAGGAGCTAACAATAAACCTGCAACAGCTCCAATCCCTAAACCAACTAAAAACTTTCCAAATTTCATTTTTATCACCTTTCTTTTCTATTTTTTTCTTCTTATCAAAGAAGTTAAAAATCCCAAAACACCAAATAACCCAGACTTCATACCACCTCTAGAAAAGATACCACTGACTAATTCTACAGGTGCATTTAACATATCCATCTTATGATTGACATCGTCTAAAATATGATCAATTTTTTGTATTGTTGTTTCCAACATTGTCATTAAAACAGTCGTTTCCTTGACAGCTAAAGACATTCTGATGAACAATAGACCTAAACTCAAAAGAGCAAAAGCCCCTGATAAAATCAAAATGCAATAACAAATTAATTGTGCATCCATAAATTCTCCTTTCCGGCATTTTCCATATTATACCATAAATAACATATGATGAAAAGATAAGCCTAATGAGATTCCTTGTAAGCAATCACTTGATCTTCTAATTTATAAATATCCTTACTACTCATAAAGAGGTAAACAACATTATCATATTGACTTAATAGTTTGACTGCTTCTTCATCTTCATGAATCACTTGAGCACGTGGATTGTACTTGGCAATGTCATAAATGTCTATATCAATACCAGGTTCTTTCTTCGCGTTTTCTGGAAAATGAACAAAGAAAGGATAATCTGCTAAATCCATTGCTTCAGCAAATTCTTTAGCAAATCTCAATCCTCTTGAAAAACGATCAGGCTGGAATACTGCCACAATCTTTTTATGTGGATAACGTGAGCGTGTTGCTTCAATGACATAACGGATTGCTGTTGGATGATGAGCATAATCATCCACATAAATATTATTCCCAGAAGTTTTAACTGTATAACGACGTTTGACACCATCAAATGTTGATAAACGTTCTTGAATATAATCAGCACTCATATTTTCCAGATATCCTAAAGTAATGACAGCCAAAGAATCATATAACATATGCATTCCATAAAATGGTAAAGCAAAATGTCCAAAGAGTTCCTGATGAATATAAACATCAAAAGATAAACCATGATCATTATTAATAATATTTTTAGCGATTACATCATTTTTTTCACCTGTTCCAAATTTTAAAACACGTTTTTGATAATGGAGATGTGGTAAATGTGGATCATCACCCCAAATAATCACTGTATCTTTGACCTGATTAGCATATTGTTCAAATGATTTTTCATACTGTTCCATAGATTTAAAATAATCTACATGATCCATTTCAATATTATTGATAATTGCATAAGTTGGATAATAATGTAAAAAATGATCCTGATATTCACATGTTTCAGCAATAAAATATTTGCTATCTTCAACCGCATGTCCAGTTCCATCCCCAATTAATACAGATGTCTTATCAAATTCTTTAAACAAATGATAAGCCATCCCTGTTGTGGTGGTTTTTCCATGTGTCCCAGCAATACCAATAGAAATATACTGATCCATTAAATGTCCTAAAAAATCATAATAAGTATGTGTTTTGACATTGGGATTATTTAACGCTGCTTTCACTTCTTCATTTGTTTCATCAAAAGCATTCCCAATAATCACATCATAACCATCATGAATATTATTTTTATTAAAAGAGTAAATAGGAATTCCTCTTTTTCTCAATTCTTCTTCAATAAAAATATATTTATCAATATCACTTCCTGCCACTTCATATCCTAAATCAAATAAAATCGTCGCAAGAGAAGCCATTCCAGAACCTTTAATTCCAATAAAATAATACATACTCTTATTCACCTCATCTTTTATTCTAGCATAAATTTTAAAAAAAGTATTCTCTATCTTTTTATTTTTTTATAATTTTTCCAATTTAACACATACTAATAATGTCAATAGAAAGAAAGGAGAAATTATGAGTCACAAAAAATCTAAAAACAGACAAAAACACAATGCTTACAAAGGATATAACCAAAATCAACAAGCCAGTTATAGTGGTGAAGATGGTTTAATGAGTGAAAAATACAAAGAAAACTCAAATGCTCAAGAATAATGTAAGAAGCTATGAAATTTGATTTCATAGCTTTTTGATTGTGTTATAATAAAAACATGAGGAGTGATCACTATGCAAAGTATAATTATTGTAGATGATATGAATGAACATATCCAATACATAAAAAATATCATTCAAGATATGTCCTATTCTTTTCGTATTCAAACTTTTCATAATATTCAAGCATTTCAATCACAAATCCAGCAATTTGATGATGATGCCATTATCATCATGGATATTTTATTAGGACAAAATGATGGTATTGAACTGGCGAAACAGCTCAATCAATTACAACGCCATTTTCAAATTATTTTTGTGAGTAGTTATCTTGAAAAAGCAACCCTTGTTTATGATACAAAACATTGTTATTTTGTTTATAAACCAGAAGCTACCCAAAGATTACCAATGGCTATTTTAAAAGCTATGCAAAATATTCAAAATGAAAAACGTGTGCTTGTGATTGATTTAAAAGATGGTACAACATGTATTTTATTAAAAGATATTCTTTATATCGAAAGAATTCAGCGTTATTCTTATATCCATACACCTTATGAAGTCATCAAAACATCATTGAAAATCAAAGACCTATTACAACAATTGACACTCCCTTTTATTCGTACGCATAATAGCTACATTATCAATGCTCAATATGTCAAAGAATTAAAAAGAATACATGTTATTCTCCAAAATCAACAATCCATTCCAATCAGTCGAGCATATCAAGAACATCTAAAACAACAATTTCATCTCTTTTTAATGCAACAGCTTTAATATGAGTTCACTTGATATTCTTCGTACATGTTCTTATGCTCTTAACTGGTTGCTTTATTTTTATCTTGTTCATCATATTTTTCCTAAAAAACTCAATTCTATGCATATCATGCTTATTATTTGTATGACAATTATTGGGTCTTTGATTTCGTCTAATCTATTCTATTTAAATTTCATTTATAAAAACATTGTTTCATTAATCATCTTTATTTCTACTTGTTATATCATATATCATAAACCATTAAAACGTCTATTAATGATCTATATCTATAACTTTATTTTATCCATCATTGGAGAAGCATTGATAGCTCCTATATTCATTGATTCCAATCTTTCATTGTCCTCATGGTCCCTCGCTTTTACTATGCAAAACTTATTTTTCTTTATTGAAATTAAAATATTTCTTATCTTTTATCACAAAAAGATTCACAATCTTTTAACAGAGCATTTTTCATACTTACTGATTATTTCTTTACTTATTTTATTTTCTGTCTTTACATGTATTTTTATGAATATGCATTATATTAAATATATCTCTCTTGCGCTGTCACAAATTAATATGATTATTTTCATTTCTTTTATTATCATGTTGATTCTTTTTGTTCTATCTATCATCAAGCTTCAAAAGATATATATTGAACTCAAAAATAAATGGCTCATTCAAAGCCTTTTAGATGAATACCAAAAACAATGTTTTGAAACAACCAAACATCAACAACAATTAGAATATCAGCGATTACGCCATGATATTATCAATTATATTGAAACTTATCAAAGGCTTTATAAAAAGGATGATTCATATGAAAATATACAAAAATAAAAAATACATTATTCCTTTCTTTATCTTTAATGAATGTCTGATTATCATTATGATGCTTTCTTTACTCTTACAATCAACCTATTCCGTATTTCTTTTTATCATGATTATCTTTTTCAATGTTGTTTCCTTTTATATCTATCTTAAAATATATACATATATCCAAGAAACAGCTTTAATGGATGCTCAAAAAATCCTTTATGAAAAACAATTTCAAATCCAACGTGAACATGAATCCATCCAAAAAGAAAATCACCGTTTCATGAAAAAAATATCCCAAGATATTTTTCAACAACTCCAAAATCAATCCTTAGAAACCATTCCTCCAAAAGAAATGAGAAGTTTTGCTGAAAAACTCATGCACCAGCATACTAATCTCTATCAAAATCATTATTGTGAAAATCAAATCATTGATGCCATATTGTACAATAAATCTATTATTGCAAGAGAATATGATATTCCCTTCCACATCCACGTTTATGTTCCTCAACAGTTATCCATTGAACCGATTGATCTCATTTCTTTATATACCAATTTATTAGATAACGCTATTGAAGCATCACTCTTATTAGATAAAGAAAAAAGATTCATTGAAATTCATTCTCATTGTTATAATGACTATCTGATCATTCAAATATCTAATCATTATCAACAATCATCATCACATTTTCTAACAACTAAAAAGAATAAACAAGAACATGGATTAGGTTTACAAATCGTCCAACAAGTTCTCAATAAATATCACGGTATGATGGATATTCAATCTCATAATCAAACATTACAAATCAACATAACATTAAAAAGCTATTCTCATTGAATAGCTTTTTAAAATTCAATAAATTCTTTGACTTCATTAGATTTTTTCCCTTGAATACTAGTAATAGATTGATGAATACTTTCTTCATCTATAGATACATCTTCATTATACTGAGAATAAGTATATTCAGTTTTATAAATGTTATCTGGTTGCTTATTTGTTTCCTTATCCAAAATCATGACAACCTGTGAAACAATTTGAGCATCACTATTAACCGTAATATCTTGAACGAGAACTCCCGGTTTTTCTTCTACGCCCACCATCTCAATATTAGCCATATAGGTTGTCGACGATTCCAAATGATAAACAACATTATTATCGTTATTACTTTGTTTGCTAACAGTCAAATCATCAAAATCATCTGTAAAAAATTTTTTGTTCGTATTTTCCGTTGTTCTATAAAAAGTATCTTGATGAGCAAATTGACCTTTATTGACTATACCAATTTCTTGATATTTTTCTCCCAATAATATCTTTTGATCAGCGTCAATACCTTTGTATTGTGTAAAAGCATAAATTTGATTTTCTTTTTTCCACAATTGTGTCTGACCTTTTCCCATTTCATGATTATCTACTGATGTATCCGTACTCAAACGTAATACTGATGTCGTATTTTGATTAAGATAGTCTATGAGTGCTAAAATTTCTTCTTTTTCGTTTGTTGCCTCTTTGATAACTTCCTCATATTTTGTAGAAGTCGATGTTTCTTTTGGGTGATCTTGTAAAGAAGATTGACAACCTGTGATAACTACAGCAAATAAGATACATAATAATATTTTTGTGATCTTCATTGTTTTCCCTCCCTTGTATTTATTCTATCTTTTTATATCTTATCAAACAATATGGACTACATAATTATCATTATTTTTAACATTTTTAGCAAACAAAAAAGGTTAGAGCTTTCACCCTAACCAATAATCATTAAATCTTTTGGATAATGATTTAAAACTTCACAGCCATCTTCTGTCACTAAAACCAAATCTTCAATTCTGACACCAAATTCACCTTGAATATAAATACCCGGTTCAATTGAGAAAATCATTCCCGGTTCTACAGGCATATCAAATGATGCTGAAACATCACCATATTCATGAACATCTCTACCAATAAAATGTCCTAAACGATGATTAAAGTTTGGTCCATAACCTGCTTCACTAATGATATCTCTGGCCGTCTTATCAATATCACATAGTCTGACACCCGGTTTAATCATAGCTTCAGCTACTTCATTTGCTTTTTTGACTAATTCATAGACTTCTCTTTGTTTATCAGAAACTTCTTTATAAAAGACTGTTCTTGTCATATCACTGCAATATCCTTGATACAGTCCACCCATGTCAATAACAATGCTGTCACCTGGTTTTAATGTTGAATCATCACAACCATGATGTCCATCAGCACCATTGGCACCATATCCAACAATAGGTTCAAAAGAATTACCGCTGCATCCTAATGACTGGAAAATACCATCCAGTTGCTTAGCAACTTGTTTTTCAGTTAAATTTCCTTGAGCACATAGTTGAATGACTTGATCAATTGCCTGATCATTGAGTAAACTTGATTGACGCATCAAGTCAATTTCTTCTTCATCTTTATGCATACGAACATAATCTACACAGATTGAGCCTAATTCAAAACAACATTCTTCATTTGCCAGCTCCATAACTCTCATCAAGAATCTGGCTTCCCAGTTTTTATCGATACCTACACAATGAGCCTCTTTTAAGACTTCAGCAATTTTTGCTGGACCATCTTCTGTATCATCATACCAAATAATATTTAAATCCAGTTCTTGATCTAAATAAAATAAACGATTTAAAAATAAAGTGTGATGTCCATCTAATGATAAAACCAGTGCATACATTCTTTCTCCGGGATGATTGTCATAACCGATCAAATAATTGATAGAGCTAGGATCACTGATAATCAGATGATCCATTCCTCTTTCTCCCATTTGTTTTAAGACATTATTCACTCTTATCAGATTCATATTCTTTCACTCCTATTCCTAATTCTTCTAATTGCGCATCAGCAACAGGTGTTGGTGCTTTTGACATTGGGCAAGTCGCACTCGTATTTTTAGGGAAAGCAATAACATCTCTTAATGAATCACATCCACATAATAACATGGCGATACGATCTAATCCTAAAGCAAATCCTCCATGTGGTGGTGTTCCATATTGTAATCCTTCCACAAACCATCCAAATTGAGCATCAATTTGTTCTTGTGTAAATCCTAATGCTTTAAATGCTCTTTCTTGAACATTTTGATCATAAATTCTTTGTGATCCTCCACCTAATTCATAACCATTTAAAACAATATCATAAGCATCTGCCAGACAATGTTCTGGATCTGTTTCTAATTTATCCAAATCTTCATCTTTTGGTTTGGTAAATGGATGATGTTTCGCATAATATCTTTGTGTTTCATCATCATATTCAAACATTGGAAAATCAACAACCCATAAGAAATCAAAAGTATTTGGATCATATAATTTCAATTCTTTTCCTAAATAGTTACGAATAGCCGCTAATGAATCACAGACAACTTCATATTTTGCATCTCCTACAAATAATAATAAATCACCTGCATGAGCATTCATCGCTGTTAATAATCTTTCTAATTGTTCTTCATTAAAGAATTTCGCAATCGGTCCTTGAACGCCTTCATCATTGACTTTAAGCCACGCTAAACCTTTTGCTTTATATGTTTTTGCCAGTTCTGTTAACTGATCAATCTTTTTACGTGAAAAATGATCAGCTTCACCAACAACATTGATTCCTTTGACATGTCCTCCAACATCTAAAGCATTTTTAAACACTGCAAAATCAACATCTTTGACAGTTTCATTCAAATTCACAAGTTCCAATCCAAAACGTGTATCTGGTTTATCAATTCCATATCTTTCCATCGCTTCATGCCAAGTCAAACGTCTTAAAGGCAATTCAATATCAATTCCTTTAACATCTTTCATTAATTTCTTAATCATGCCTTCACCAATTTCAAGAATCTGATCAGTTGACATAAAACTCATTTCTACGTCAACTTGAGTAAATTCAATCTGACGATCTGCACGTAAATCTTCATCTCTAAAACAACGTGCAATCTGATAATACCTTTCAAATCCAGCAACCATCAATAATTGTTTAAATAATTGAGGTGATTGTGGTAAAGCATAGAATGATCCTTTATGAACACGTGATGGAACTAAGAAATCTCTGGCTCCTTCTGGTGTAGAACGGTTTAAATAAGGTGTTTCAATATCCACAAAATCCAAGTTATCTAAATACTCACGGATACTTCTGGTAATCTGATGTCTTGTCATGATATTTTTTTGCATGACTGGACGTCTTAAATCCAAATAACGGTATTGCATTCTTGTTTCTTCTAAAGCATCTGTTTCATCCCCAATAATCATTGGCGTTAATTTAGCTGTATTGATAATTGAAAAATCAGAAACTTGAATTTCAATATCACCTGTAGGAATTTTAGGATTTTTTGATGATCTTTCAATGACTGTTCCTTGAACAGATAAAATATATTCATTTTTGACTTCTTTTAGTCTTTCTTCAAAAGACTCATCAAAAATCACTTGAGTAATGCCATAACGATCTCTTAAATCAATAAAAACCAATGCTCCGAGATTTCTTTTTTTCGCAACCCATCCAATTAATTCAACATGTTGCCCAATATGTTCAATTCTTAATTCTCCATTATTATGTGTTCTATTCATGATCATGATCTCCTTCAAAATGATTTTCAATAAATTCAACAATATTTTCCAGTGGAACTTCCACTTGTTCTTTAGAATGATTACATTTCATATTCACAACTTCTTTTTTGACTTCTTCTTCCCCAATAATCATAGAAAAATGAGCATGATAACGATCAGCTGATTTAAACTGTCCTTTTAAACCACGATCACATTGATCCATATCACAAGTAAATCCATTAGCACGAAGCATTGTGATAATCTGCATTGCTAAATCTTTAGCCTCACTACCTAAAGGCATAATATAGACATCTAATCCTTCATCTTCCTGTGGTTCATCACCCAATGCGATCATCAATCTTTCCATTCCAAAAGCAAAACCTACACCAGGTGTCTGTGGTCCACCTAATTCTTCAACAAGTCCATTATAGCGACCACCCCCGCCAACTGTCGAACCAGCTCCTAATTTTGGATCATCAGAAATAATTTCAAAGACAGTATGTGAATAATAATCTAATCCTCTCACTAAGTTAGGATCAACAACGTAATCAATTTCCAAATCATCCAATAAAGCACAAACTTTATCAAAATGTGCTTTGGCACTCTCACTTAAATAATCAATAGTTTGAGGTGCTGTTTTCATCATTGGATGATCTTTATCCACTTTGCAATCTAAAATACGTAATGGATTTTTTTCATAACGCACCTGACAGTCATGACATAACTCATTTAAAACAGGTTGAAAATGATTTTGTAAAGCTTCACGATAAGCATCACGTGATTCCTGATCACCTAAAGAATTGATATGTAACTGAATATTTTTAAGTCCTAATGCTTCAACAACAGTCACTGCCATCAACATACATTCCACATCAACATAAGGTGATTCTACCCCTAACATTTCTACACCAAATTGATGGAATTGTCTTTGTCTACCATTTTGTGGTCTTTCATAACGAAACATTGGACCCATATAATAAATCTTCTGTAATTTTTCTGGTAATCCATATAATTTATTTTCAACATAAGCTCTTACAATTCCTGCTGTTCCTTCAGGTCTTAATGTCATTGAACGTCCTTTTTTATCCTCAAATGTATACATCTCTTTAGAAACAACATCGGTTGTATCTCCCACTGCACGATTAAATAATTCCGTATGTTCAAAAATAGGTGTTCTCATCTCTTTTACATTATAATTGGCACAGATTGTTCTTAATAACTGTTCCAACTCCTGCCACTTTCCAGATTGAGCAGGTAAAATATCTACTGTTCCTCTTGGTGCTTTATATGCCATTTTTATTCCTCCTTATAAATAAAAAAACGCCCATCTAAGGACGTTATAACGCGGTACCACCTTAGTTCATACAAAAAGTATGCCCTCTCTGTCTTAACGCGACTGACGGTTATTTTCATAACTTCCTCCAAAGTGTCCCACAGCTTCCTCTATCTGTTTTCACCACCCACAGACTCTCTACCAGATTATCACTATTTAATCTTCTTCAACGGATTGACATCATTATAAAAGATTCATCATGAAAAATCAAGTTCAATCCTGATTTTCATTCAACTTTGTTTCAATATCACTTTGCCATTGTTGTAAATATTCATTGGCTTTTTGAATATCCTGCTGATAAAGTAAAGATAAAGTCAACATATGATTTCTTTGATCATGTCTTATTTTTGATAAAACATCATTTCTTTTTCTTTGTTCCTGCATCAACAATTCAATCTTTTGATTTTGATATTCTACTGTCTTGAGATACTTCTGATGTTCAAAACCTTGATCAATCATACGAAAAATCAGATAAAAAATAAAAATAACCATGCCATAAATTACTATATTCAAAACAAAACTTTCAAAACTACCTAAAATAGACAATAAAAAATATTCAATAAAAAAGAATACAACTGTCTTGTTATCAAAAAATATCACATTCATTTTTTGATAAAGAAGACAAGAAAAATAATAAATCAAAGCTAAAGAGATGATTTTATAAAACAATGAACTGATAAATAATTGTTGATCATCCAAGAAAAGAGAAGCTAGATATAAATACATATCTTCAAATCCTATACGAATAATACCCGTTAATAGAATAAGCATTTGAAAAATAAAAGCACTTTTAAAATGTGCATCCATCAATCGTTGCATATAAAGCTGACGCAGACCATAAATCAATAAAAGAGCAATCAACCCTAAAAGAGAAATCGTGAGTTCTTTTTCACTATAATAATAACTCATATATGTTCCAACAAATGAAATCATCGTATATGGTAAATGGAAAAGAAGCGAAAGAATAAACATTTTAGAAAATGAATAACGATGAGTAAAAAGATTTTTTGTATAATAGACAAGGCAAAATGAAAACACAAACCACATCACACATGAATAACCAATAATCATTGACTTTCACCTTCATATAAGAAAATTGTCACGTCAAACCATCCATTATCTTGTTTTAATGTGATATCTCCATGATATGCTGCCACAATATCACGAATAATTTTTAAACCATATCCATGTCCCTGCTTCTTTTCAATCATTTGTTTTGGATCATAACTATTTTCTATTTGAATTCTTAAACAATGATATTTTTCTTTTATATGAAGCTTTATAAAAGGTCGTTGACATAATTTTGTCGCATTGATTGCATTATCAATCAAATTAAACATTAAAGAAGATAAATCAATATCAGATAAAAAAGTTTTTGAAGAAACATGAATATCACTTTCTACTATAATATCTTGATTCTCTGGTAAATTCAGTTTATAGGATAATATGGTATTCATTATCATATTTTGTGAGTATTCATTTTGGTATTGATTAATGGTTGCTTCTAAGCCTTCTAAATGTAATGAATGTGATTGTTTTGTATCGATATTTTTCAGCTGTTGGGATAATTGTTGATAATAGTGTATCTTTATGTCTTGAATGGTTGCATGTGATAATTGTTTTTCCTGCCAGAGTTCTTGTTGAATATGATAATAAAAGCGTTGATATAACTGTTGATAGTATTGTCCCAATAAATAGACAATCATTAAAAAAACAACACCAAAAAAGACACTGATAAAAGAAAATATAAAAGTATAAAAATTAGGATGATAAGTTTGATAAGAGTAGTCTAAAATATATGTAAAAAAATAACTTATAGATAAAGCCAGAAAACAAACAAAACACATAAAGATAAAGTATCTGTTTATTTTTTTATTTTTAAATAAAATGACTCTTTTCATAAAAAAATCCTTTCTTTCAAGAGATGATGATACTTGCGACTCACAGGAATCTCTTTTCCATTGATTAACTCAATAGAGGTTCTTTTCATAGACAAGATATACTTTTCATTGACAATATAGCTTTCATGTACTCTTAAAAAATGATGATTCAACCTTAACATTAAATCTGACAATTTTTCATGACTCGTATAAATATGGCCTTGATGATCTTCAATATAAGTAATTCTTAATTTTCTTTCTAAATATAAAATATGCGTCTGTTGTAAATAAAGGTTTTTATTTTTAGTATGAAGCATCAATTTTCTAGAAGCATAATAATCTAATATTTTTTCAACGAGAAGATCAATCTTTTGGGAAAAATCTTTCTTTTCAATATAGTAAAAAACAGAAGAATTAAAAATATCTTTATAATAATCATCATATTGTGATATATAGACAATTTGAATTTCTGGATGTTTTTGATATAATTTTCTTGCAAAATCAAGAGTTGTTCCCTGTTGTGTACAAATATCCAAAAATAAAATATCAAATGTCATCATCTCTTGATATAAAAGAGCCTCTAAATCATGTTCATCATTGAATGATGTTATTTCAAAAATAATTTGTGATTTTTTTAAAGCATTGGATAAAATTTGTAAAATATAGTCTAATTGTTCTTTTTGATCATCAAAAATTCCTATTTTCAACATACCCTCTCACCTAATGAACTATTCTACTGATTTTTTCATTACATATCAATTTAATGACATATTTGACAAATTTCGTGTTATTTTTAGTATATGAGCATAAAAAATAGGAATCAAGATTTTCACTTCTTGATTCCTATCCATTATTTTTAAAGAAGAAATATTATCTTCAATGTGATTCATTTATATTCATTTTTATAAATAACGATGACACTCTATTATCTATTAACTTATCTATATTTCTATGAATCAAAAACTATATCTATATAGATAATCTCATGAATAATGTTTCCATATTTTCGATAAAGCCATATCACAATGCCTTTTTTACTTATTGCTTATTTTTACAAACAATCAACTTTCTCATTCACTCATTATGATGACACTTTATTATATCATGAACTTTTTTGATGAAGACCTATCATTACCAGGTCTAACGTATGTTAGGGGGTAGAAGATCTCTTTCTAAACGATACTCTTTTGGAAGAAGGAGATTTTCCATGAATCTAGGTCCTAAATATAAAGTTTTGATTTTTCTAGTTTCTTTCATCTTTAAGACCTCCTTTCATTTCCTTTCCTTTTCTTCGTCTATATCATAACACATTTTTTATAAAATTGAAAGCCTTTTCATTTTCATATTATGAAAATATCATTTTCAATTTATCTTCTTTTTATCGTTGCTTTTTTGATTTTAAAAAATCATAAATAGATACATCTATTTATGATTGAAAAAGTTAGTGAATAACTCTTGAAATACTATAAACACCTTGTATTTTATTTAAATTATCAATTGTCAATTGTAGAAGTTCAGCATTCTCTACAGAAAGTTTTAATTGAATTTGTGCTTCTGTATCAACGACACCGGCATTAATATTTAAAATATTAACCTTAACCTGTCCTAATACAGTAATAATATCATTCAATAAATTAGGACGATCTAAACCTCTAATATCAATATCAACTTCAAAACGCTTTTGCATAATATTTGTATAATCCCAATAAACATCAATCAGACGTCCTTTTTCTACACCTTTTAGGTTAGGACAATCTGCACGATGAACTTTGATTCCTTGTCCTTTTGACACATACCCAATAATCTCATCACCGGGAATAGGATTACAACATTTCGATAATTGAACCTTTAATCCATCCACACCTTTGACACTAATACCTAAACTGCTGCTTTTCTTTTGATTCTTTAAAGCATTATTGTTTTTCTTTAAAATCTTTGAAAGATTATCAAAGAAACCAGTTTTTGATGGTAAGACTTTATCTATGAGCGTGGCAGCTGTAGCCTGTTTTTTCCCAATCACTAACATTAAATCATCAAAATTTCTAGCTCCAAAAGAGCCAAAATATGATTTATAAGTTTCTGGATCAAGAAATTTCTTTTCATCTAAATTACGTTTACGAATTTCTTCTTTTAAAAGCTTCTTTCCTTCTTCTATCGCTTCTTTTTGTGTTTCTGCATCTTTTTTAGAAATATATTGTCTAATTTTATTTCTGGCTCCGGCCGTTCTAACAAATTTTAACCAGTCTTCACTCGGTCCAGAATTTTTATTCGTTTTGATTTCACAGACATCACCTGTTTTCAGTTTGGTATTGATAGGGACCATGACATTATTAACGATTGCCCCTACCGCATGGTGACCGACTTCGGTATGAATACGATAGGCAAAATCAATAGGCGTTGCCCCATTAGGAAGTTCTACAATTTTTCCTTGTGGTGTCATAACATAGACATTGGCTTCAAAGATATCACGTTTTAATGAGTCATAATATTCTTTAGCGTCACCATCTTTAATTTCATCACTTAAAGTAATAAAATCGCCCAACCATTGTAATTTATCAACAATATCTTTTTGTTCCTGTCTTGATGAATAATCTTTTCCTTCTTTATATCGCCAATGAGAAGCCACTCCACGTTCTGCCAGTTCGTCCATTTCTTCAGTACGAATCTGTATTTCAAAAATATGTCCATCCTCACCAATAACAGCTGTGTGCAAAGATTGATACATATTAGGCTTAGGCATAGCAATATAATCTTTAAAACGACCCGGTAAAGGACGAAAATGATCATGAATAATACCTAAGACTTCATAACATTTCATTTTATCTTTTAAGATAATACGTAAAGCATTTAAATCATAAAGTTCATCAAAACGTTTATGTTTAATAACCATTTTTTTATAAATACTATAAATATGTTTTGCTCTACCTTTAATACGATAATCAATATGATTTTCATCCAGTAATTTTTCTACGGATTTCATCATTTTTTCAACAGATTCTTTTCTTTCACTACGTTTTTGTTCTAAGAGCTCAGAGATTTCAAGATAAGCTTTTGGATCTAAATAATGCAAACAAAGGTCTTCCAGTTCAATACGAATATCATTAATACCTAAACGATGTGCAATTGGTGCATAAACTTCCAATGTTTCCCTAGAAATGCGCTGTTGTTTAGCAGGAGGCATATACTGTAATGTACGCATATTATGCAAACGATCTGCCAATTTAATCAAGATTACGCGTATATCTTTTGCCATCGCAATATAAATCTTACGATGATTTTCAGCATAAACATCAGCTTCATCTTTAAATGGCATTTTATTGATTTTCGTTACACCTTCAACAAGACTGGTAATTTCTTCTCCAAAACGTTCGACCATTTCTTCACGAGGGACATCACAATCTTCCATGACATCATGTAAAAGTCCTGCCGCAATAGTTGTTGGTCCGGTCTGTAAAGTCGTCAGAATGTATGCTACCCAGATCAAATGAATCGTATAAGGTTCACCACTTTTACGTTTTTGTCCTTCATGTTTTACCATAATAAAATCATAAGCTTTTTGAATTAAATCAATACTTTCTTTTTTGGTAATGTAAGTTGAACAACTTTCCAAGACATCATCAAATGTCACTTGATCATGTGCTCCTTTATATTTCATAAATTCTTCCCCCTTTACTATGCAAAAAAAGAGACATCGTCCCTTTTAATACTTTAAGACTGAAAAAACGTCATAATCTTTTAAAAGTTCCCTTCCTTTTAATGCTTCAAGTTCAATTAAAAAAGCAGTTCCTACAACGTTTCCACCCATTTTTTCAATTAGAGTTATAGCCGCCTCAACTGTTCCACCAGTTGCTAATAAATCATCAACAACCAAAACATTTTGTCCAGCTTGAATACTATCACTATGCATTTGAATTTCATTTGAACCATATTCCAAATCATAAGATTGACTAATCACTTCTCGAGGAAGTTTTCCCGGTTTTCTAACAGGAACAAATCCACAATGTAATGCCAAAGCAACAGGACATCCAAATAAAAATCCTCTAGCTTCAGGTCCCACAATGACATCAACCTTTTTATCTTTTGCAAATTCACTGATTAATCGAATAGATTCTTGATATGCATCCTTATTGGCTAAAAGTGGTGTCACATCTCTAAAGATAACACCCGGTTCTGGAAAATCAGGAATATCTGCGATATACTTTTTTAAATCCATAGCTTAAAAGCCCTCCTTATTTTTCTATTATATCAAAATCTCTGCTTTTTATAAAGAGATTATACAATATCTTTAATAATAAAATTTATACTTTTTTGATGACGATATTCATTAATTTGTAATGTCCCAATGACATTCATTGTTTTTATATTTTTTAATTCACCATATAAATCTCCATGTTGAAAATACAACATAGACATCTGACCATGTGGAAATTGACTTTCCATCTTTAAATGTTTTCCTTGCCCCATTTGTTGAACACGAGAAACAGGAACATTCTTTAATATATATAAAGGTTCTTCATTTTTCATACCGAAAGGTTCTAATAATGATAAAGATTCTACACTGGAAAGTACAATATCATTTTCATCAATCTGCAAAACAGATGTTGTCGGTTGAAAATGCCTACCTTGTAAAGAGTCCTTAACACATTGACAAAATGAATCAAAATGAGCCTCATCAACCGTAAATCCTCCAGCTAAAGAATGACCTCCACAAATAACAAACTGATCTTGATGTTCCATAAAAAATTGATGCAAAGAAAAACCTTCTACACTTCTGGCACTGCCTTTATACAAACCTTTGTCTTTATCATGATTCATCACAAAACTTGGTCTTTCATATTCACGTGTATATTTTCCAGCAATCAACCCCATAATGCCTTCATGAATCTCATCACTTGCCCAGCAAAGAAAATCATCATTCATCTGCTGCTTGGCAAGTTCATACTGTTGGTTGGTCATTGTCTGTCTTTTGGTATTCAAAGATGTGGCCATTTGAGCCACTTGAACCATAAAATCACGAGGCGCATTTTTTAAGAAATATTTGACCAGAATATTAGGAGAACAGAGTTCTGGTAAACGACCAAAAGAATTGATCTTAGGTGCAATCACAAATCCAATACCATAAGTTGAATAAGTCTGCTGATTTCCTAACAATAATTCTAATGACAGATATTTTCCTTCTTTCATAAAAGTCAAAGCACGTCTAACCAGTGAACGATTTTCATTGAGTAATGGCATCATATCTGAAATGGTCGTAATTGCTGCCAGACAAAATAAATATTTATCTTGTCGTCCAAGCAATGCACTTGCCAGTTTATATGCAACATAGCCTCCTGATATTTCTTTAAAAGGATAATCTGGTGATAGCTTTGTATGAATAATTGTACAGGCATCTGGTAAATCTTGATCAAATTGATGATGATCTGTAATAATGACATCAATGCCCAGTTCATTGGCTCTTTCAACAGCTTCAAAAGCCTTCACACCATTATCCACAGTAATGATTAAAGTATAACCTTTTTCAGCCATCTGTTCTACACGCCTAACATTCAAGCCATAGCCATCTTCAAAGCGATGAGGAATATGATATCCTACTTTCACTCCCAGCTCTAAAAAAGCTTGCACAAGAATCGTTGTTGCTAAAATACCATCACAATCATAATCTCCATAAATACAGATTTTTTCATGCTGTTCAATCGCTTCATGGATTCTTTCCAATGTCATATCAGCTTCTTCAAACAATGAAAAATCATGATAGATCAAACGTGGATTCATCATTTCTTTCAATGTTTTTTCATCATATTGACGACTTTCAATGACTTTTGCTAATAAAGAATTGATATGATATCGAGCCTGAATCTGTTGATAATGTTGTGGTTCTATGATCTTATATTTCATAACTCACTTCAATCTCCTTCACATATAAAAGCATTATAACACACGTTGATTTGTGATTTCAAATCATTGACATTTTTCATTGTTCATTTTATTTCTTAAATAAAAAAGTCCTGCTAACATCACAGAAGTTAGAGGCACTATTTCGCAATAAAATCACTAAAATCATCAATTTTCATCGTTGATGCTTCTTTAATGACTTTCATCTTTAAATAATCAAAAACCTCAGAGAAACGCAAAGACATAATATCATCAATCACATCACACATCGCTTTTGTTTCTACATCTTTCCATTTAATAGAATAAAGATAATCCTTTATATCATAACTATTAATGTCATGAACCCCTTCATTTTTAAATTCATTAGCTTTTATACGAATTAAAAAAAGAATATCTAGTGGCAAGTTATTCTTAATATTGATTTCCATTGACTGCACTTCCTAACATATTTTTTAAATAATTAACATATTTATTATAAAGGAAATTCGACAATAAAGGAAGTATTTTATGAAAAGAAAATTGATTAATTCATTTCTCATCTTAACAGCCAGTACCCTCATCACCAAAGTCTTTTCATTACTCAATCGTATGCTTTTATCACGACTTTTAGATGAAAATGGAATGGCACTTTATATTTTGGTTATTCCAACATTATCTTTATGCATTACCTTAGCCCAGTTTTCCGTTCCATCTGCAGTTTTTCGCTTGATTTCACATCCCAAATACAACAACAAAAAGATTATTATTTCAGCATTATGTATATGTTTTATAACATGTTTATGTATTATGGGCACACTTTTGTGTTTTTCAAAAATAATAGCTGTTTATTTTCTAAAACAAAGTGATGCTTATTTTCCACTTTTATGTATGCTTCCCTTTATTCCTCTGGTAGGAATAAGTGGTATTATCAAAAACTATTATTTAGGAAAAGAAGATGTCTGGAATCTTTCACTTGCTCAATTATTTGAAGAAGTTTCTCGTATTGTTTTTACTTATATTGTCATCCAAAAATTTCATCATCTTCCCATGCCCTATTTAGTCAGCATTGCTATTATTGCTATGAGTATTGGGGAAATCACTTCTATTCTTTTTTTAATGTTACGTTTAAAAAGGAAAGTCAACTGGCATTATCATCCCCTTTCCTATTTTCAAAGTCACTTTCTATTCAAAGATATGATGAATATTGCTTTACCCTTAACAGGATCAAGACTGCTGCATGTTGGCTACAATTTTTTAGAACCCATTCTTCTTGTTTCGATTTTGACAAAACTACATATTGAAGAAACCCAAATTCATCTTCAATATGCAATAATAAGTGGTTATGTCATTTCATTACTTGTGACACCTACTTTTTTCAACAATGTGATTTTAAGACTGTTAATTCCTATTTTAAATAAAGATCTTGCTTATAATCGCATCGATGCACTTAAAAAACATGTTTTCTATAGTCTTATCGTTTGCTTTTTCATTAGTCTTCCTTTTACATTGATCTTTTACTTTTATGGTGATATCTGTCTTCAAATCATGTACAACACAACCAAAGGATATCAGTATCTTCAGTATATGTGTATTCCTTTTACAATTTTTTATTTACAGACACCCTTAAGTGCCACATTACAGGCACTCAATAAAAATAAAGAAATGTTTATGATGAGTACTTTAGAAGTTTTCATTGAACTAGTTTGTCTAATTATTTTAATTCCTCGCTTTCATGTTGCAAGTGTCGCTATCGTCATGTTAATAGGATTATTTTCAACACTTGTTTTTTCATTTTATTTTGTCTATCAATTTGTTTATAAACATAAAAAAAGCCTATAACACAATGGAAATAGGCTTTTGATCAAATTGTCTTAACCAACGTGAAAAAGTCATTAAACCTTCTTTCATGATTTGTTCATCTTGTGTAAATCCAAATCTTAAATGATATTCCACATCAAAGGCACTTCCCGGAACAAAGAAGACACCTGTTTCTTTTTGCAACTTTTCACAAAAGAGTGTTGAAGGCATATCCACATGGTAATGTAAAAAACAAACTGTTCCATGACGTGGAATAACACACGAAACAAGTGGTTCTTGATCTAACCATCGTTGAAGAATATCTTTATTTTTCTGACAAATGCTTAAACTACGTTTTAAAATCTCATCTTTATTTTCTAAAATCAGACAAGCCAAATAATCATCTAAAGGTCCACTACTGATAATATGATAGTCACGACGATAATTAATCAAATCAATCACTTCTTGAGGGCCTTTAATCCAACCTAGTCTTAATCCGGCAAAAGAAAATACTTTTGACAAACTTTGTGTGACTATCGCCTGATCATAGTAATCACTGAATGAGGGATACAAACCACAAGCTTTTGTATCAACCCCTCGATAAATTTCATCACATAAAATATAACAGTGATGTTCCTTAGCCAAATCAATGATTTCTTTCATTAAAGGCAAAGGAATTGTTGTTCCAGTTGGATTGTTAGGTGAGTTTAAACAAATCATTTTGGTGTTATCTTGTATGCATGATTGAAAATCCTCAATAGTTGGTAACCACTCGTTTTCTTCTTTTAAGGTAATCAAAGAAACTTCACAACCTAATGATAAAGGAAAATCATACATTTGCTGATATGTAGGAAACAAACTGATTACATGATCTCCTGCTTCCAGCAAACTCATCATGACCAATTCATTAGCATTAATGGCCCCATGAGTAATAGTGATATGACTTTCATCACCCGTTTCATATAACGATAAAATGGCTTTTTTTAAACGTTGAGAACCTACAATAGGTCCATAATCCATTTTCATAGACATGATATGATCACTGATATTTTCTGATACAAATTGTTGAAGTTCTGATAAAGTTAAGGATGACACACATGTTTCTGTCAAATTATATTGACAGTCATTTTCATGATCAGTCATCCATGTTTCTACTTTAAATTCGTTAATTTTCATTAGTGCATAACCTTATTTAAAAAATCTTGTGCTCTTTGTGTTTTAGGATGCTTAAAGAATTCTTCAGCATTATTTTCTTCAACAATTTTTCCATCTTCCAAAAAGATAACACGATTGGCAACTGTACGTGCAAATCCCATTTCATGTGTCACAACAACCATTGTCATTCCTTCATTGGCTAATTCCTGCATAACCTCCAAAACTTCAATAACCATTTCTGGATCCAAAGCACTTGTTGGTTCATCAAACAACATAATTTCTGGACTCATGCATAAACTTCTGGCTATTGCAACTCTTTGTTTTTGTCCACCTGATAATTTATTTGGATATTCATCTTTTTTATCAAGAAGACCCACTCTTTCCAAGTATTGACAAGCTATTTGTTCTGCTTCTTCTTTGCTTTTTTTCATCACTTGAATAGGGGCTAAAGTCAAATTTTCTAAAACTGTCATATTAGGAAAAAGATTAAAATGTTGAAAAACAAATCCCTTTAATCCTCTTAATTTTTTATAATTTTCACTATCTTTTTCATCAAGTAATTGATCATTAACATAGATATGACCACTTTCTGGTTTTTCTAATCCATTAATACATCTTAGCACTGTACTTTTTCCAGAACCAGAAGGACCAATCAAGCAAACGATTTCCCCTTTTTTAATTTCTAAGGAAACATCATTAACAGCCTTTAAATCATTAAATTGTTTTACAATATTCTCTACTTTAATCACTAACTGCCAACTTCCTTTCTATTTTCTTTGCTATATATGAAATAGTCAAAGTCATAACAAGATAATAAACTCCTGCCAAACAATAAGGTGACATAAATTCATAATATTGATTTCCTAATACTTTAGCAGAATTTAATAATTCAACAAGACCTATAATACTGACTAATGATGAATCCTTAATCAAGGTAATAAATTCACTAATCAAAGGTGGCACGATTCTTTTAAATGCCTGTGGTAAAATAACAAGACGCATTGTTTGCCATCTTGATAACCCTAAAGTTTCACAGGCTTCCCATTGTCCTTTATCAATACCATTGATACCACTTCTGATTAATTCTGTTGTATATGCCCCACTATTAATACTCATGGCAACAACTCCAATGAGAAAATAATTCATTCTAAAAACTTCACCTGTAATCTGCGTAACAATAATAGGAACAACATTAAAAATCAGCATGATTTGTAAAAGCATCGGTGTTCCACGAATGACTTCTACATATATATTTCCTAATATTCTTAATAATCTATTCTTTGATATCTTTGCTGAAGCTCCTAGAATACCAAAAATCAATCCAATAAAAAGGGATAGAGCTGCCATACTTAATGACACCATTGCCCCCTTAAATAGATATATCAAATTGTCTATAGTGAGTATGTCCCAAAAAGCTGTAAACATATTCTATCCCCTTTCTCATCTATTCTTCTAATTGTTTTAAACCATATTTTTCACATAATTGTGTATAATCATCACTTGCTAAAAACTGATCCAAAGCTTTGTTAACCAAATTAATCATATCTTCATTTCCTTCTTTAGCAATAATATAATTCTTTTCATCTAACAAAGATTCTTCTAACATTACAAAGCCTTGTTCTTTGACATAATTTTGAGCAACTGCCAAGTCTACAACAACGGCATCATATTGATGACTTGTTAAAGCACTAAAAATTTCTTGCACATTAGAAACAGAAACAACTTTAGCATTTTTGATTGACTTCGCAGCATCTTCACCTGTTGCTCCACTTTGTGCAGCAATGACTTTTCCTTCAAGATCAGCAACTGTCTTAATATCAGAATCTTTATTCACAACAGCAACTTGAGCTGTGGCAGTATATGGTTTAGACCATTCAACTTTTCTGTCTTCATCATAAGTAAATCCAGAAACACCTAAATCCATTTGACCACTTTGTACTTGAGAAACAATATTTTCAAATGACATTTGATGCCATGTAAATTTATATTCTGTTTTATCATCGTTTAAATAACTTGGAAATAAAGCTACCATATCTGGATCAAATCCTACAATATTTCCATCAGTATCTAAAGATTCATATGGTGCATAGTCTGGAGATACTGCAACATGAATTTCTTTTACTTCTTTTCCTGAACTTGCTTGTGTATCAGTTGTTTCTTTTTCATTTCCCCCACAAGCTGTTACTGTTAATGCCATAGCGGCTACTAATAATCCTTTAAATAATTTTTTCATTTTCTTTCCCTCATCTTTCCTCTATTTTTATTTTTTATCCATTTTTTTGTGAATGTCACCGTAAGATCAACCTCATCATGAAATCCCCCTTTTCATAAAAAAACGCCTCTTAGTTTAACTAAGAGACGAAATTATCGCGGTACCACTCTTTTTGATATATCAAAGATATATCCACCTCTATCCTTAAAGCAGATTCACTCAATACCCTACTCCATTCAAGTATCGTTCTCCAAAGTGCGGTTCATTTAAACGCCTATACTGATCTCACACCAACATCAGTTCGCTTTATATTTGTTTAAACTACTCTCTTTTTCATCGAATTTTTTGATATGCTTCTATTATATGCATTTGATTAAACATGTCAATACTTTTTTTGCTTTTTCTCAATATTCATCTATTATTTTCTATTTAAACATAAAAACAGAACTAATTTTATAAAATATATAAATTTTATTTTATTTTTTCATATAAAATAAAATTTGTTCACTAACATCATGAAGCTTTTGAATCGGTTCTTCCATTAAATCAAGTTGACATTGTAAATCATCCAATTGATTATTTAACTCTTGAATTTCATTTTTTTGTTCCTTGATTTGTTTTATTTTTGATGCCATCTTCTCTCTATAATCCAAAATATAAATTGTCAAAAATAAACAAAGCAATCCACCAATAATATATATAATAATCATAATCATCCTCATTTCATGACAACAATATCTGCAAATTCTTTTCGTGGAGGTCTTTGGACTTCTTCGTCACTATATCCCACAGCAATCACACTCACAACAGCTTGATTTTCTGGAATAGAGAAAAATGCCTGAATAGCTTTTTCATCACGAATCCCCATCACTAACGTTGATAATCCTAACTCTGTTGCTTTTAAAATAAGATTCATATTATGCATACCACAATCATAATAACCCCAGCCATTTCCTAATTCATTTGTTGGAGTTCCATCTTTATTATAACCAGAACGATTTAAAACAATCGTTGAAACAATAAGTATTGGAGCATCACCTACATTTTCTTGATTAAATTCTGGCAAAGCAGCCTTAATAGCCTGTCTAGCTTCTTCACTTTCAGCAATATAATAACGTGTCACCTGCGAATTTTTCCATGAAGGTGCTAATATAGCTGCTTCAATCATCTGTTTTATAAGTTTTC
This sequence comes from Clostridium sp. C1, assembly GCF_018223625.1. Classification (NCBI taxonomy): domain Bacteria; kingdom Bacillati; phylum Bacillota; class Clostridia; order Eubacteriales; family Clostridiaceae; genus Clostridium; species Clostridium sp. C1. The sequence goes on from NZ_CP073631.1 coordinate 943,268, forward strand.
TTTCTACTGGCTTTTGAAGGTAATGTCTACGCACACTTTTTCTTTTTTCTAATACTTCCTGTAATTCCATAAATACCACCCCTATTTATTATAATCTTGATTTAATCCTTTTGCAATGTTTCTTCACTGAGATATTGTGAAGGAATGATTGATAATGGTGCAATATCTTGAATATGATCACCATCTTCATGCAAAGCATACATTCCATCAAGTTCTAGATAAAACGTATCTTGTTCATTTATTTGATAAGGCAAATAGACATCCTCACTGTAAACACTGTCTAAACACAAACAAAGTTTTGTATCTGGATAAAGTTGATGGTCTAACGGTTCAAAGAAAATCTGGTTTTCAGTTTTATCAACAACTTTCATCAAAATACGGCTATATCCCTTCTTTGATGAAGAAGTTTCTACATTCTGACTCTGACTCTTTTGCCAATCTTCTGTTGTCATTTCAAGAGGTTCATAAGGAAATAAAGCTTTTGATACTTGATAATCACTTTGTCCATTAATAATTTGTACATCAATAGGAATATCACTGTCTTTCGTTATAAAAATACGCTCTGTATTGACCATTGTTATAAGTCCTAATAAATGACCACTATAATCAAAATTCTTTTTAGAAAAGATATCTCGCATAAAATCTTGACTCATCGTAATCGTCAATTGAGAATAATCTTCATTTATTTTTACGGATGTTTCTAAATCATTGAATTGTTGAATGACCTCTGTCATGAATTGCTGATTCTTCTCTAAAAATGCCTGAGCCTGTTTTTCATCAGCTTCAATAAATAAATAATCATCTTTAATATATATGTTTTCTCCATATTGTCTATCAATAGATATATCATCTTCTTTTTCATAATGAATAATATTTTGATAAAAGTCTGCATTTAAAAACCAGTCGTAGTATCTGCTTAAACGATAGACTGTGATATTTGATTTTTCCTTTGTTTGACATCCTATTAGACATAAACATATCATCAATAAAATAATTCCTCTTTTTTTCATATGCCTCACCTATTTTTATTATAGCATAAAAAAAGAAACGAAAATCAAAATCGTTTCTTTCCATCTATTATTTATTAGCATCTACCATTAACTGACAAACTTTATTAGAGAATTCAACAGGATCATCAATACTAAATCCTTCAATCAATAAAGCCTGATCATATAATAATGAAGCATAATCATTAATTTTTTCTTTATCTTTTTCAAATAAAGACTGTAAAGCATTAAATATAGCATGATTTGGATTAATCTCTAAAATTCTTCCTGCTTTGATGTTTTGTCCATCTGGCATTTGATTGAGAACTTTTTCCATTTCAAAAGACACACCTTCACTACTTACTAAACAAACAGGATGTGTTTTTAAACGAGCAGAAACTTTCACATCTTGAACTTTGTCTTTTAATGCTTCTTTAAGTGTTGAAATCAAATCTTTATTGTCTTCACTGACTTTTTCTAACTCTTTCTTTTCTTCTTCACTATCAATATCTAAATCACCTTGATTAATATTTTTAAATGGTTTTTCTTTATATTCTCTTAACATCTGAATACAGAATTCATCCACATTATCAATCATATAAAGAATATCAAAACCTTTATCTTTCACCATTTCTACAGTTGGTAAATGATCAATCTTTTCATAACTTTCACCACTGGCAAAATAGATTTCTTTTTGATCTTCTTTCATATTTTCAACATATTCAGCAAAAGTTATCATTTTCTTTTCATTGGCACTATAATATAACAATAAATCCTGTAATTTATCTTTTAACATACCATAGCTGTTATAAATACCAAATTTTAACTGTAATCCAAAGTTTTTAAAGAATTCTTCATATTTTTCACGATCATTCTTTAACATTTTTTCCAATTCACTTTGAATGCGTTTTTCAATTTTATCAGCAATAATCTTTAATTGACGATCATGTTGTAACATTTCACGAGAAATATTTAATGATAAATCTTGTGAATCAACTAAACCTTTAACAAATCTAAAATGTTCTGGTACAAGTTCACTCGCTTTATCCATAATAAAGACACCACGTGAATAAAGCTGCAACCCTTTTTCATAATCTTGTGAATAATAATTCATTGGTGGTTTAGAAGGAATAAATAATAATGAATCATATGAAATTGTTCCCTCTACACTGTTATGCATTACACATAATGGATCACTGAAATCATTAAATTTATCTTTATAGAATTCATTATAATCTTCTTGTGTAATTTCTTTTTTAGGTCTTTTCCATAAAGGAACCATTGAGTTCAATGTCTTATTTTCAATCACTTGTTCATATTCATCACTATCTTCTTTTTTCTTAGAAGTTGTCATATCCATTTTAATAGGATAATGAACATAATCAGAATACTTCTTAACCAATCTTTGAATTTCATATTCATCTAAATATTGATCATAATTTTCATCATCAGTATTATCTTTTAAGTATAAATTGATTCTTGTTCCATGATTTGGATAATCTGTTTCATTAATAGTATATCCATCACTTGTATCAGATTCCCAGATATAAGCCTGATCTTCTCCAAATTTTTTAGAAATCACTTCAACCTTATGAGCAACCATAAATGCTGAATAGAATCCAACCCCGAATTGTCCAATAATATCAACATCATCTTGTCCTTTTTCTAATGCCTGTTTAAATTCAAAAGAACCACTATTAGCAATCGTTCCTAAATGTTCTTCTAATTCTTTTGCATTCATACCAATACCTTGATCAATAATAGATAACATACGATGATCTTTATTGATCACAATTTGAATAGATAAATCTTCTCTTGAAATACCATTTAAATTTTCAGTTAGTGCTTTATAATATAATTTATCAGAAGCATCACTTGCATTAGAAATTAATTCTCTTAAAAAGATTTCTTTATGTGTATAAATAGAATTAATCATTAAATCTAATAATCTTTGTGATTCAGCTTTAAATTGTTTCTTTTCTGCCATAATTACATCTCCTTTATTAGCACTCTACCCATTTTTGTGCTAATAGTATCTTACACCTTCTCGTTAGCACTGTCAAGTCCAATGTGCTAAAGTCATCTTCTTTTCTTTAAATCTTTTTTCAAAAATAAAAAAGACTCACTATCACAAGTGAATCTTTTCCATCATTTTAATCTAAATCTTCACCATTAGATTTAAAGACTTTAGAAATCCAATAGAATGATTTTTTAGGAATACGTTTTAAATCTCGCATATCTTTATTTGTTCTATTGACATAAACAAATCCATAACGTTTATCCATATTACACATACTTGCTAAAATATCAATTGGTCCCCATGTAATATATCCTAGACATGGAACACCTTCTTCAAACATCGCATTTTCCATTTCTTTGATATGATCTCTATGATAATTGATACGATAGTCATCTTCAATTGTTTTTCCAGCAGCAAGCATAGCATCAACTTCTTCTTGAGTCATATCTTCACGCCAACCTACACCATTTTCCAATACGAAAACAGGTAAATCAGAACGTACATGTAAATCATTCAATGTCCATCTAAATCCAATCGGATCGATTTCCCATCCCCATTCATTGGCTTCACAATGTGGATTTTTCACAATATGTTCATTGACAACTTCATGATAAGGTCTTTCTAAATCAAATTCTCCTTCAGTAATTGTATTAGAACGATAATAACTGAATGCAATATAGTCAACAGTATATTTCAATAATTCTTCGTCACCTTCTTCAAAATGAGGCATCCATCCTCTATTTTCAAGATAAGCAACCATATAATCAGGGTATTTTCCTTTCGCAAAGACATCAACATGGAAACCATTCATATATTGATAAGCTTGCCATGCAAATAAATTATTTTTAGGTGTATTTGTATATGGATAAATATTTGTAACAGCAGCCATACCACAGAATTTAGCATCTGGTTGTAATTCTCTTAATGCTTTAACAGCTTTACAGTGAGCAATGAAAACATTATGATTCACTTGATATAAATGTTTAGCTTCACTGACACCTTCAGGAATTTCTTCTGCATTAGAAACTCTTAACATCATACCATGTAAATTCTGTTCATTGAAACTCATCCAATGTTTGACACGATCTCCAAATCTTTCAATACATACTCTAGCATATCTTTCAAAACAATCAACAACATAACGAGATGCAAAACCATTATAGTTTTTCACTAAATGATAAGGCATATCAAAATGAACTAATGTAATCATTGGTTCAATTCCAGCAGCTAATAACTTATCAATTAAATCACTATAGAATTTGACACCTTCTTCATTCACTGGTTCATCTAATGTTCCATTAGGAATAATTCTTGACCAGCAAATAGAAAAACGATAAAAATTAAATCCCATTTCTTTCATTAATGCAATATCTTCATCATAACGATGATATTCATCAATTGCTACATTCCAATCTGAAAATTCAGGATTCATTGGTCTGACATCATAAACACAGACACCTTTACCTCCCTCATTTCTTGCTCCTTCTGTTTGAAATGAAGATACTGATCCACCCCAGTAAAAACCTTTTGGCATTTTCTTTTCCACAATTTCTTCCTCCTTATTCTCTACCAATTATTTTATAATAAATTATTTCAAGAGTAAACGCAGTTCACTGACTTTATAATGAAGTTTCATAAAAGATAATATATTATATATAAATATGAAACTCTGTTTCAAAAAAAGATTGTCATTGCAGACAATCTTTATTCAAATTCTTTTGTACGAGCTACTTCTCTCATCCAGCTGGCAGATTTCTTTTCTTTACGTTTATAACCATCATCAAGACACACTCTTACAAATCCATAACGATTTTTAAACGCATTACACCAAGACCAGTTATCAATTGCACCCCAGTAATGATAACCTAAACAATTCGCTCCATCTTCAATGGCTTTTGCAATCCATTCTAAATGATCTCTAACAAACTCTATACGATAGTCATCTTGAATAACACCATTTTCATCCATAAATTTTTCTTCACCTTCAACACCCATTCCATTTTCTGAAATAAAAAATGGTAAATCAGGACATTCTTTTTTGATTTTCATACCAAAATCATAAATTCCTTTAGGATAAATTTCCCATCCACGATGAACATTCATTTTTCTTTCAGGCCAAATGTATGGTTTCGCAATACATGGCAATCCATTTTCATCGAATTTTGAATCTGGTGCCTGAACACGTGTTGGCTGATAATAATTAAATCCTAACCAGTCAACTTTTCCTTGAGCTAAAATAGCTTCATCTCCAACACGGCGATTGATTTCAACTTTCCAGTCATTTTCCACTGTATCTAAAACATCTTCAGGTAAATGTCCATGTGCCACAACATCTAACCACCAGCGATTATGTAAACCATCTGTTATTCTCACGGCTTCTAAATCTTCAGCAGATGGATTATCTTTTGTATATGGTGGAGCAAAACAGTTAATCATCCCAATTTTTGCATCTTTACGAATTTTTCCTTCTTTTTGAAGCTTTCTAAAATTCATGACTGCTAAACAATGTGCTAAAGTAATATTGTATTGAACATTGATTGATTGTTTAAAATCTTTTTGATATGGATACCAAGTGCCATGTAAAAATTGTTGTTCTGGTTCTACAATAGGTTCATTAAAAGTAAACCAGTATTTAATTTTCTGACCAAATTCTTCCATTGCCTTTTTCACAAAATTAGCATACGCTTCCACAACTTCTCTATTTTGCCATCCACCACGTTTAACTAAATATTCAGGCATATCAAAATGATACATATTCATAAATATTTCAATTCCATTTTCGTGAGCACAATCAATCAACTGATGATACCATTTTGCTCCTTCAGGATTAATATTGCCATCTTGATCCAGTAATCTTGTCCATTGCATTGATGTTCTAAATGATTCAAAATTCATACTCTTTAATAATTGAATATCTGATTCATATTTGTGATACATATCATTTCCGACATATGATCCCACATTATTGTGAAAAGCATTAATTTCCATATCAGAATACATATCCCAATAAGAACGTAGTCTTCCTCCTACATTATAACTTCCTTCAGTTTGTGGTCCAGACATTGCTGCACCAAAGAAAAAATCTTTTGGTAATTTTATCATCTATAAATCCTCCTCTTGTTTATAAAGGCATTGTAAAAGATATTCTTCTTTGAGTAAATATTTTTTCATTATTTTATAAAATAATTTCATATTTTATAAAATTCTATATAAATTATGAAACATTGTTTCATAATTATTCCCACTGGAAATTTTCTTTTCCAGCACCTATTTCAAAATGATATTTGACAATACCTAAATCAATCTTTGTATAAAATCCTCGCTTTGCTTTGATTGATACTTTATGATGATGATAAATCAGTTGAAATCTTTGTTGATTCAAAGCTGTCGGTGCTAATAATGCATATTTGACTCCTTCTTGAAACCATTTTGGAAAAGGTTCATCTCCTTTAGCAACATCCTTTATTGTTTTACTACGATGCAACTTTCCCTGATTTTTTCCATACCCTACTACGATAACCGCAACCAGCTTTTCATCAGGATTCATTTGCATACATGAAATCATTTTCTTATAAGTCAAAGCCACCCAGCATGTATTTAAACCTAATTGTTGTGCAAATAAAACAAGATGTTCACCATAATAACCACATGTTTCTTCTAAATCTTGACTTCTTTTTCCAATCAATGCAATATAATTTTCAACCCCTTCAAATTGACCATAATGTGCCAGACGACTTTGAAATGATTGTGGTTCATTAGTTATGAGCTGAATATGTAAACCACTTCTTTGATTACATTCTTGTATCTTTCCTTTTAATTCTTCAATGATTTCTAAAGACAAAGGTCTTTTTATATATTGACGAACACTATGACGTTTTTCTATAGCTTCTTTTAAATCCATCAACATCGCCTCCTCCTACATATTTTAACATATGATCGTTTCATACAAAACATGAAAATATCAACTACTATGAAACTTTGTTTCATGTTATAATAGACTTGGTGATAACAATGAGTATAATGACACAATTAGAATTTGAACTAGAATTTTCTCAATCTGAAAAACAAATTGCCCGATATATTTTAAATCATGGCGAAGATGTTTTAAGTATGTCTGTCAAAACTTTAGCGAAACAGACTTATACTTCTCCTGCGACCATTGTTCGACTTTGTAAAAAGATGGGGTTAGAAGGTTATAATGATTTTAAAATCAAATATTCAGCTGAACTTCAATATGATTTACATCATACAGATCGTATTGATGTCAATTTTCCTTTTTCAAAAGAAGATAGTTATCCAATGATTTGTCATAAACTGTCTTCCTTATATCAAGAAGTCATTGCTGATACAATTAAACTCATTGATTTTTCAATGTTAGAAAAAATTGTTGATTTACTGTATACCCATGATCATATAGATATTTATGGTTCAGGCAATTCACTTCTGGCAGCCATGAGCTTTCAACATAAGATGATGCGTATTTCAAGAAATGTCAATTTAAAAATCCTGCATGGTGAACAGATATTTCAATCATATAACTCTAATGAAAATCATATTGCCATGATTATTTCATATTCTGGTGAAACAAACGAAAACATTCAGATTGCCCAAACATTAAAGGAAAAAGGCACTCCTATGATTATTTTAACATCCATTGGTAATAATCGTTTATCACATTATGCAAACTATATTTTAAATATTGGTTCAAGAGAAAAGATTTTTACCAAGATTGCACCATTTGCTTCTCAGATTTCTATTGAATATTTATTGAACATCATTTTCTCATGTATCTTTCAAAAAGATTACGATCAAAACATCCAAAACAAGGTCAGTTATGATAAAAAAAATGACTCTAGACATCCTTTATCCAGTCCTGTCAGTGATGAAAGAAAATAATTTCATATTCTGAAAAAAAATCATAATAAATAGATTTTTTGATATGATAAAATCGCTATGTGGGAGGGAAATAAAAACATGAAATCTTTACAAATGAAATATAATTTTGTACACATTCTTTTTTGGGTATCCTATTTATCTATTTATGGATATATAGCTATATTTTTACAATATCGAGGTTTAAGCAATACTGACATTGGTATTGTCAGTGGTGGTGGAGCCATCTTTTCTATCTTTTTTTCTCCATTCATCTCATCGCTTTTATCCAAAATCCCTCGTTTAAATATTAAAAATTTGATTCTTATCTTATACTTACTGATGTTTGGTATGTTTATCAGTTTATTTTTTATCACAACACCTATTTGGGTGATTATGTTATTTTATATTCTTTTATTAAGTACCGTTGTTTCCATTGTTCCATTTTTATCCATGCTGTGTATGAATTATCTTAAAGATGGACAATATATTAATTTTGGTTTATCACGTGGACTTGGTTCAATTGCCTATGCAACTGGAGCTATCGTCATTAGTCAGTTGATTGAACTCTTTAATCCAACAATCATTATTTTTGCTCATCTTATTTCAAGTATTGCCTTATTATATATGCTTTTTTCTATGCCCGATTATCAGACACATCAACAAGATACCAAAGAAAAACAATCAACAGCTTTTTCAATCATTCAAAATTATCGTACATTTTTTATGATTCTGGTTGCTTTTTCTCTGATGATAGCTGCCTCAACATCATTGTCAACTTATTTAATCAATATTGTAAAAAACTTAGGTGGAAGCACGTCTTTATATGGTGTGGCTGTGTTTTGCATGGCAGCCAGTGAAATGCCTTTGATGTCTGTGACTTTCCGTTTATTAAAAAAATATCGTGCTGAAACACTCATCCTTGCCAGTGCAGGATTCTATCTTATTAGAAACTTTATGATCTGTTTAGCTCCGTCACTTCCTATTCTTTTAATTGGTATGATGTTTCAAGGATTTTCTTATGGTTTATTTACCGCAACCATCACTTATTATGTCAATGATCATTTAGCAGAAAATGATCAAATGATGGGTCAAACAATGATTGCGATGATGTCTACTGGTTTAGGAGCAGCAATAGGTAATATTTTTGGAGGTATTTTACAAGATACTTTTGGCTTAAACAGTATGCTAATTTTTGTTGGTATTTTAACAATCTTAGGTTTTCTTATTATGTTCTTTACACTTAAAAACAAAACCGGTCTATCAAAAAGACCCCTTGTTGAATCATATGAAAAAAACTGATGTTATCATCAGTTTTTTTAGTAATTTTCTGTCATTCTTTCAAAATAAGCTTTTGGATAACCACATGTTGGACATCTTTCAGGTGCTTCTTCTCCTTCATAAATGAAACCACATTGTCTGCATTTCCATCCTTTTGGAGCATCACCTTTAAACGTTTTTCCTTCTTTATAGTTTTTCAATAATCTTAAATAACGGGCTTCATGAGATCTTTCAACTTTTCCAACATTTTCAAACTTAACAGCCAATTCTTCAAATCCTTCTTCTCTTGCTTCCTCAGCCATACGTTTGTACATATCAGTCCATTCTTCGTTTTCTCCTGCTGCTGCCACTTCTAAATTTTCATCTGTTGATCCAATGCCATGAAATTCAGCAAACCACATTTTCGCATGTTGTTTTTCTTGATTTGCTGTTTCTTCAAAAATTGCAGCAATCTGTTCCAGCCCTTCTTTTCTAGCCATTTCAGCAAAATAAGTATATTTATTTCTGGCTTGAGATTCACCTGCAAAAGCTTCCATTAAATTCTTTTCTGTTTTTGTTCCAGCATATTTTGATTTCTTTTCTTCTACTTTTTCAAATTGACTTGCTGGAGCCTTACAAACTGGACATTGGTCAGGAGCATTTTCTCCTTCATAAACATATCCACATACTTTACAAATCCATTTTGTCATTATTTTTTCCTCCTTATTCATCTACTTTCATTATACACCTAAAAAATAAGAAAGCAAGAACTTTTTGATAATAGTAATCATTATTATTTATAAATTCATTCTATGATTGCTTTTGTAAGCATAAACATGTATAATGTGAGATGAAAAAAAGAATGCTATAGTAGTGACTTTTTTAAGCACTAACTTTTCTTTTTGATCAAAATAATGAAACGTCGTATTCATAAATGAAATGACAGTGGAGGTAACAAATGAATCAACAAAAAACAAGGAATCTGGCTTTGATGTCACTTTTTATCGCTATTGAGATTCTCATGGTCATGGTTCCCTTTTTAGGATTTATTCCTATTGGTCCCTTACGTGCAACAACATTGCATATTCCCGTCATCATTGCTGGGATTGTTTTAGGAAAAAAGCAAGGAGCGCAAATTGGTCTGGTATTTGGTTTATCCAGCTTGATTATCAATACCATTCAACCAACAATAACATCTTTTGTCTTTTCTCCTTTTATCAGTGGCTCATTATGGAGTCTTGTTATTGCGATTATGCCAAGAGTATGTATTGGATATATTGCCGGTCTGATTTATGAAAAAGGAAAAAGCCATCCCATACCAGCCATGTGTTTAGGTTCTCTGGTGGGTGCTATGACTAATACAATCCTTGTTTTAGGAGGAATATATCTTTTTTTTGGCAATCAATATGCTACAGCTATAGGATTGTCATTGACTAAGCTTCTTCCCTATCTACTGACAATTATCGCAACAACGGGATTATTGGAAGCGGCTGTTGGAACAATCATTGCAGTTATTGTTTCTCGTATACTCATTCAATTTAAGAAATAAGGTGAAAAAATGTCTAAAAAAATCATTATTGGAATAACTGGCAGTATTGCCGCATTTAAAAGTGTTCAACTGATTAGTGATCTGATCAAAAAAGGATATCAGATAGAAGTGATGATGAGTGAAAGTGCTACACGTTTTATAACTCCTATCTGCATTCAATCACTAACCAAACGTAAAGTCTATGTCGATACATTTGATGATGAAAATCCTGCCATCATTACACATGTTGATATTGTCAAAGATGCTGATTTATTTATGGTCGTTCCTGCCAGTGCACATACCATTGCGAAACTGGCTTACGGAATGGCTGATAATATGCTGACAAGTGCTTTTCTTGCGGCAACATGTCCTAAACTCATTGCCCCTGCAATGAATGTTCATATGTATGAAAATGCAATCACACAAAGAAATATGCAAATACTAAAAGATGCTGGAGTCACATTTGTTGAACCTGTTTCTGGGTTACTGGCATGTGGGGATGTCGGTAAAGGAAAGTTGGCTGATGAAGATATTCTTTTAGAAATGATTGACTATATGTTCACACCTAAAGTTTTAAAAAATAAAAAAATTCTTGTGAGTGCCGGTCCAACTCAAGAAAGCATTGATCCTGTTCGTTTTATCACCAATCATTCCAGTGGTAAGATGGGTTATGCTTTAGCCCGTAGTGCCTTTTTAATGGGTGGGGATGTCACATTAATCAGTGGACCAACTCACTTAAATAAACCCTATGGTGTCAAAACAATTGATATTATAACGGCTCAACAAATGCATGATGAAATTATCAATCGTGTTCAGGATTTTGACTATATCATTATGTCAGCAGCCGTAGGAGATTATCGTTGTCAAAATATAGCTCAGGAAAAAATCAAAAAACATGAAGATACTTTGACATTACAGTTACAAAAAAATCAAGATATTCTTTTGGAAATGGGTCAGCATAAAAAACCACATCAGATTATTTGTGGTTTTGCAATGGAAACACAGGATTTAATTGAAAATGCTAAAGAAAAACTACTGAAGAAAAATTGCGATATGATTGTAGCTAATCATTTAAAAACAAAAGGAGCTGGTTTTCAAGGTGATACCAATGTTGTCAGCATTCTTACAAGTGAGTCTATTCATCATTATGATATAATGAGTAAAAATGAACTCGCTTTTGAAATCTTAAATCAGATGAAAAAATGGGAGGAACAAAAATGTTAATTGTTATTGATATTGGAAATACAAATATTACAATGGGAATCTATCATGAAGATCTCTTGATAGGAACTTATCGTTTAACAACAAAATTTCAAAGAACATCTGATGAATATGGTTTTATGCTTTTATCATTTTTAAATGCTTCAGCTATTACTGTTAAAGATATTGATGATATCATCATTAGTAGTGTTGTTCCTAAAATTAATTATTCATTTACAAATTCTATCAAAAAATATTTATTTAAAGAACCTATTTTTATTGGACCTGGTGTCAAAACAGGTATTGATATCCGTATTGACAACCCTTCTACATTAGGTGCCGATCGTTTAGTTGATGCCGTAGGTGCTTATTATACATATGGTGGTCCCTGTCTGGTCATTGATTTTGGAACAGCCACAACTTATGATGTTGTCAGCCATCAAGGCGAATTCTTAGGTGGAGCAACAGCTCCAGGTATTGGTATATGTGCCAATGCTCTTTCTTCACAGGCTGCTAAATTGCCTGAAATAGAAATTCAAAAACCTGAATGTGTAATTGCTAAAAATACAATTAAAAGTATGCAATCAGGTGTCTTTTTTGGATATATTGGTCAAACTGAATATTTAATTCAACAAATCAAAAAAGAATATCAGCAAGATATGAAAGTCATTTCGACAGGTGGTTTAGGAAGAATGATAGCAAAAGAAACTGCCCTCATAGATATTTATGATGCAGATTTAACTTTTAAAGGATTAAAAATTATTTATGATAAAACCAAAAGAAAGCAAAGCTTATAAACTTTGCTTTTTTATATAGAGCCACTTTATCAATTGAGCCATCATATATTGTTTATCAAATAATGTCATAAGACGTTCTATACCTATTTTATCATGTTCTGGATAAAGTAATAAATGAAGAATAACCCCAACCAGACCTCGACCATTCAAATGTTCTACAATATGCCAATCACCTAAGAAAACCTTTGAAAAATCACTTTGGCAATATTCTTGAAAATCTTTCAATATATCTTCAGTCAATATATCAAAACGATAAGCATAACTAATATCCCTTTCCAGCAGTTCACAAATCCAGTCAAGAATAACATATAAATAATCTTGTATCATTAAAGGTTCTTGAAAATGTGTTTCCAGAAAACGTTGATACAAATGATCTTGACTGCTGCTGTTTGTATATTCTCTTATCTTTCTTTCTGTATAAAGAACTTCATGATATATGATATCAAACAAAGACGTTTGAAAAGGTAAAAACGTATAACAATTGCCAACATATTTTTTCATTGTTTTTTGACCTTGAAGATAACCCAAACGAATCAATCGATCAAGTGAAGATCGAGAAAAATCCATAAAGCCATGAAGTTCTATTTGTGGGTGGGTATAGTGAATAGATGGACGATGGAGATAATGAGAATGTTTCACTGGATACGCCAAATCTATAACAAGAACTTCATCAGCTCCCATAGCAAGTGCTAAATCTATTGGAACATTATCAAAATAGCCACCATCTATATAAGACTGATTATCAAAATGATGGATGGGAAATAAAGGAAAACATGAAGCACTGGCCAAGAGATAATCATAAATATGTTGACGTGGCATTTCTTCTTTTGTGATATAGAGCGGCTTGAGTGATGGATAATGAACAGTACATAAACCAAAATCAATGGATGATTGAAGCAGCACATCTTCCTTTAACAATCGTCTAATCAAGTGTTTTAAGGGTGTAATATCTGCACCTTTTTCTTTCACATAAGTTTTAAAAAATGAAATAGCAAGATGAGATTGATCCAACATTGTTTCTAAATCACCACCTATTGTTGGCAATTCATTGGAAAAAATATCTTTTTCATCGACAGTTTCCCATAAATGCAAAAGAACATCTATATCCTTTTGAGCTAATAAACAAGCATTCAAAGCTCCAATAGATGTTCCCGTCACAATCTGATAATCCCATTTTGATTCATCAATGGCTTTCATAAATCCTGCTTGATAGGCTCCCTTGGCTCCTCCTCCAGCAAGAACAATCGCTTTTTTCATGCATAATCTCCCCTTTGACTCTCTACTATCATATGCGAGAATTGTTCAAGGTAGACATCAAATTCTTGAAAATCTATCAAATGATATTCCCAGTTAGGCGAACCAATTTGACCAGGTACATTAAAGCGACAATCACTCTGTTTTCCCATAATATCCCAAACTGGAATAATGACTTCTTCAGCTTCCAAATCCAAACAATAATGCAATACTTTCTGATACAAATGTTTTTCTGAATATTTTTTTAATTGTTGTTCCAATGTTTTATATTCTTCTTTTTTTATGGTCTTTAACCACCCATTTAAAGTATCGTTGTCATGTGTACCACTATATACAACAACTTTTGAAAAATCAAAATCTGAAGCATAATGAAACTGAAAAACATACATTCCTTTAAGATGATAATGATCTCTCAACTCATAAACTTCTGGTCTTAAATCACCTAAATCTTCAGCTAAAATAGATAAATGGTCCACTTGAGCATATAAGGCATCAAACAAATCATATGCAGGTCCTTCAATCCACTTTCCAATGACAGCTGTTGGTTCACTGGCTGGTATTTTCCAATAAGTATCAAACCCTCTAAAATGATCAATTCTGACACGATCATACATCTGTTGAGAAGCCTTCATACGATCCACCCAAAAGGCATAATGATGTTTTTTCAAATATTCCCAGTCATAAAGAGGATTTCCCCATCTTTGTCCAAATTTACTAAAATAATCTGGAGGTACTCCTGCTACAAATGAAGGTGTTCCATCTTCTTCTAATAAGAAACTTTCACGATTTTGCCAGACATCAGCAGAATCTAAGCCAACATATATAGGCATATCCCCAATAATTTCAATGTTATTTTGATGAGCATAATCTCTTAATTGTTGCCATTGCTGGAAAAAGAAATACTGTAAAAACATCTGGTAATCTATTTCCTTAGTAAAAGGTAATAATGAAAACGTATAATCATGATGATAATTTTTATATTCTTCTTCCCATTCAATCCATGATTTTTCTTGATGATGCGTTTTAAAAACACGAAAAATAGCGTAAGGATATAACCAAGAATGATTTTTTTCTACAAAATCATGATAATTGTCATCAGCATGGAAACGTGAAAAAGCCAATTGATAATATTTCTCTTTTTGTTTTCTGACACTCGTATAATCAACATATAAAGTCTGATTGACTTCCTCTTTGACTTCATTCTGTTTCAATAAACCTGCTTCAATTAATGTTTCAATATCCAAATAGATTTCATCACCAGCATGGCTTGATAATGGCTGATAAGGAGAATTCCCATATCCTAAAGGATTCAATGGCAGAATTTGCCATATATGAATATGTGCTTGAGCAATCTTATCAACAAATCGATATGCACTTTTACCAAAATCTCCTACTCCATATTGGCTTGGTAAAGCCGAAATAGGAAAAAGTATTCCTGTTTTTTTCATAGTTTCCACCTAATATCCAATATTTTCTTCAATAATAATGACGTGTATGCGATTTTTTTGTCCTTGATAACCTAATTTGACATAACTTGAACAAATACGATCTTCATTCAAACAATCTTGGCATTTTCCTACACGTGTACATGGTGTTTTTTTATGCAGACGTAAAGCATTGGCTGGTGCACTATATTCACGAATATGATTGATTGCTTCCTGTTCATTGATGAAAATCTTATTTAATCCCGCAATAACATAAACATCTTTAGGTCCAAAAATCATTGCTGATACACGATTTCCTCGTCCATCAACATTATATAAGCACCCATCCATAGTCAAAGCATTGGTACTTGTTATAAAGATATCAGATAATAAACCTTCACGTAATCTTTCTACAACCTGTTCTTGAGATAGTCCTTCTTCATAACGATCAATGAAATGAACATCACTTTTCTTAATCAAATCTATCACACCCAATTGAGTAAGTGTCACACTCCCACCAACAGCAACTTTCTTTTGATCTGTCAAAATATTTTTTAAATAATGATGAAGTTCTTCCTCGTCTTTAACAATCATACAACTCATATTATTTCTTTCAAAAGCTTTGATAAGCTGATTTTCTTTTATGTGTAATAATGTTTTATAATTTTCATCCATCTTTTATCCTCCTATATGAATAAGTGTCCTATCTGATAAATTAAGAATGCAACAAGATATGCCATACCCGTCTGAAATAAAACTGTTAAAATAGCTTGTATCCAGGAATGAAGTTCACGTCTGGTTGCTGCAAAGGCAGCAACGCAAGGCATATATAAGACAGTAAAAACTAAGAAAGCAAATGCTGATAAAGGTGTAAATATACCAGCAAGAGCTTGATTAAAAGCAGCCGTTGAAGAAGATTGTGTTAAAACGGTCAATGTTGAAACAACAGATTCCTTTGCTGTAATTCCTGTCATTAACGCTGTAGAAGCACGCCAGTCATTGAATCCCAGTGGTGCAAAGATCGGTGATACAAATGAACCAATGGCAGCCAGAATACTTTGTGAACTATCAGAAACAAAATCAAATGTAAAGCTAAAACTTTGTAAAAACCAGATAACAATAGAAGCCATAAAAATAATTGTAAATGCTTTATGAATAAAATCCTTAGCTTTATCCAAAACATTTAAATAAACATTTTTTAGAGTTGGAATACGATAAGCTGGGAGTTCTAAAACAAATGGAACAGGCTCTCCTATAAAAACGGTATTTTTTAAAAGTATTGCTGAAATAATCGCTACCAGTATACCAATACAATAAATTGTCAACATGACAATAGCTGCTTTATGTGGAAAGAAAGCAGCAATAATCATTCCATAAATAGGAAGTTTGGCACTACATGACATAAAAGGTGTTAAAATAATGGTCATCTTACGATCACGATCACTGGATAGAGTACGTGTTGCCATAATGGCCGGAACACTGCATCCAAAACCAATCAACATAGGTACAAAAGAGCGTCCAGAGAGTCCTATTTTTCTTAATGCCTTATCCATAACGAAAGCTACTCTGGCCATATAACCACTATCCTCCAGCATAGATAAAAAGAAAAATAAAATCACAATTACAGGTAGAAACGACAAAACACTTCCTACTCCTGCCAAAATACCATCACCAACTAAAGAACGCAACCAATAGGCTACATCATTAACTTCCAAAAGATGAATAATCCAATTAGAAAACTGTCCTATAAGACTATCCATAAGATCTTGCAAAGGTGCACCTATAAGTGAGAATGTCAAATAAAAAATAAATAACATAATCAAAATAAAAATAGGGATACCTAAAAATTTATGTGTTAATAAACGATCGATTTTTTCTGAACGAATCTGTTCTTTGGTTTCACTTTCAATAAAAACTGTATGATGGCAAACATCTTCAATAAAAGAATAACGCATATCTACCAAAGCTGCTTCACGATCAGTTCCTGCTTCTTCTTCCATTTTTTCTAGAATATGCTCAATAATATGACGATCTCCTTGATCAATATGCAACTTATCAAACATATCTTCATCACCTTCAATGATTTTTGTAACACAATAACGCAAAGGTAAATGCAAAGATTGAGCACTCTGTTCAACAATATGCGATATAGAGTGAATGGCCTTATGAACAACGCCATGACAAATATCAATATGATGTGATGATTGATCTAAGTTCTTTTCAATCGCAGTAATAACATCTTCAATACCCTCATTTTTACTTGCTGAAATAGGTACAACATCCATTTCAAGACGTTCTTTTAGCCCATCAATATCAATACTGTTACCACTTACAATAACTTCATCCATCATATTTAAAACAAGAATCATTGGAATATTTAATTCTAATAATTGAGTTGTTAAATAAAGATTTCTTTCCATGTTTGTCGCATCAATAATATTAATAATTAAACATGGTTTTTCCTCTAATAAATAACGAATAGAAACTATTTCTTCTGAAGTATAAGGTGACAAAGAATAAATACCCGGTAAATCAATCAATTCAAGTTCATCTTTATGTTTTTTTATAAACCCTGTTTTTTGTTCTACTGTGACACCTGGAAAATTACCGACATGTTGTGAAGAACCAGTTAAAGCATTAAATAAAGTTGTTTTTCCACAATTTTGATTTCCAATCAAAGCAATCTTCTTAATCATGATCTACCACCTTTACTTCAATTAAAGAAGCATCCTCTTTCCTCAAAGTCAAAACATAACTTCTTAAATAGACTTCTATTGGATCCCCCATAGGTGCTACTTTTCTAATTTTAACTAATGTATGGGGTGTTAAACCCATTTCTAATAAACGTCTTCTTAAAAGTCCCTTTCCATTCACAGCAACAATCTGTACTAATGTCTGAGGACTCATTTGATCTAAAGTCATACCCTCACCTCATTACCTAACCATTATAACGCATTTTTTTATCAATGAAAATATTATCTTTTGACATTTTTTTATACAAAAAAAGAGTTTTAAACATCACGCCTAAAACTCCCTTTATCATCTAAAGAACATTTTCCTGATCATCAAAGACACTTTGATTTCTTAATTTTTGTTTTTGCATATACAAAACATAATCAGATTCCTCAATATCATCACCTAAAGATTCTACATTTCGAGGATTATCCATATTATAAATATAAACATATGCCTGATCTTTCACTTGACCATCTTGATCTAGAATATCCATAGAAATCTTATTATACTCATTATCTTGATTGTGTTCACCAAAATAACTTTCCAGTTCATCTAAACATTGAGCTGTTTCTTCATCCACATCATAGAGTTCACCAAAAACAAGATGATCCCCCTGTGGTAAAAAAGCAGGATAAACGACTCCAGCAATCGTCATTAAACTTCCTTTTATATAACCATCACCACAATAAACACTACGTTCTCTTAAATAAATATCGTGATTATACATTCCTTTTCTCAATGTTCCATAAACAAAAACACGTACCATTAATGTGTTGCACCACCTGTCACTTTAATATCATTCTCTGTTGTCACAATGGCTTCAATCGCTGCGATTAAACCTTCAACGATTGTATCCAAACTCATACTTGCTGTATTTGGTCTTGTAATCACTTGTTCTGGTAAGAATGGAATATGAATGAATCCACTTTTTTTACCGGGATATTTCGTTTCAATAATGTGACGTACACCATATAAAACATGGTTGCAGACAAATGTTCCAGCAGTATTGGATACAGATGCAGGAATCTGTTTTTGACGAATATTTTCAACCATCGCTTTAATTGGTAAATTAGAGAAATAAGCTGCTGGTCCATCAGCAAAAACAGGTTCATCAATAATTTGTTGTCCAGCATTATCTGGAATACGACAATCATCTATATTAATCCCAATTCTTTCGACTGTCATGTCTGTACGTCCTCCAGCCTGTCCAACTGATAGAACAACATCCGGATTTTCTTTAGCAATCGCTTCATCAATGACTTTTAAAGATTGATGACAAACCGTTGGAATTTCTAATTTGATAATTTGAGCACCAGCAATTTCATCTGGTAGTTTTTTCACTGATTCAATGGCAGGATTAATTTTATCACCACCAAAAGGATCAAAACCTGTAACTAAAATTTTCATTTGCAACCTCCTAGAATGCTAAAACAAGCATTAAAACAATATGAATCACAATCATAATTAAAGCAATTGGAGCCTGTGCCTTAATAACTGCCCATTTTTGATCTTTTGTTTCCAAAACCGCACAAGGAACAATATTAAAGTTTGCAGCCATTGGAGTCATTAAAGTTCCACAATATCCTGCCGTCATACCTAATGCAGCTACAATTGAAGGATCTCCTCCTTGATTAATAACAAATGGAATACCAATTCCAATAGTAATAACTGTAAAAGCAGCAAAGGCATTTCCCATAATCATTGTAAAGATGACCATACCTAATACATAAACAATCACTCCAATGACAATGTTTCCAGAAGGCACGACACTAGAAATAATACTAGAAATCACATCTCCTACACCAGCTTCATTAAAGACACTACCTAAAGCACCTAATAATTGTGGTAATAGACATGATGCTCCAACTTGCATTAATAAACGTGATGTATCACTACGTGTTTCAGATAATTTTGGTTTACAAATAATAATTGCTAAAACAAATGCAACTAAACAAGCAATTCCTGTCATAACAGCCCCATCTAAAGCTGTTGGATCACCACTGCTGCTACCAAATGAAAATAATTGGAATGAAAAGAAATTACTTAACTTTAAAAAGAATGTTTGAGCTGTATCTTTATTGTATTGAATCAATGATAAAATCAATGCCATAACACCAATAGAAACAGCAGGAACAAAAATTTTATTTCCTAATTTTTCACTAGATTGTTGACGGAATTCATGTGTTGATTCTTCAAATTCACCCATTTTAACTTGATTTGTTACTGTTAAACATCCCATAACAACAAGCATAGCCCCAATCAATACATTAGGTAACACTTTCCCTAACATAAAGATAACACCTAATAGAGCCCAAAATAAAGTTGTTCCTATTTTTGCTTCTTTATTACGTGTTGCACGATAAGCTGTATCAAAGCTTACAAAAGAACATAAAACATAAAAGAATTCAGGAAAATAGATTGTTAAAAAATCTAACATTATTTATTTCCTCCCTTCTTGATTTTTCTATCATATAAAAAGACTTGAATAAAAGCCAAAACAATAGAAATCGCTGCAATATAAATAGAAGCTCCCGCAATACTTGCTAAAGTGACTTCTGTAAATCCAGCTTCAGCCATTGTTCCATACATCAAAACAACACCACTGGCAGCAGGGAAACAGTTTTGAGCAAAGAAATTTCCATAGTTTTCAACAGCAGATGATAATCCTTTTAATGATTCTTCTTCATCTTCTGTCAATTCTTCTCCTTTGACTTTTTCACCAGCAGCCTGTGCCATTGGCATAATTAATGGTCTGACGAATTGAACAACCCCTCCAATTCTGATATTTAAAGCTGAGGCTATAGTACGAATAACGGAATAAATAGCCAACACTTTACCAGCTGAGGCATTTTTAATTTTTCCAATCAAATAAGCTGCCCTTTCTTTTAATCCATATCTTTCGATAATCGCAATTACTGGGAAAATAATTAAAAAGATGGACATTAAACGATTGGAAACAAAAGAACTTCCTAATATTTCTAAAATCTCTATGATATTCATTCCAGAAACAAGTCCTGTGACAATTCCTGAAATAATAACAGTTGCCAAAACATCTAATTTAAAAGCAAAACCTACAACGATGATGACAATCCCAATCAGTGTGATATACTCCACAACTAAACTCCCCTTTCAAATAATGATAAAATCATTATATATGATTTTTAAGATTCTTGCAAGAAAACATATAAAACTCTTTTCGTTTTTTCTACTTCTTTATGTTAATATAACAATTTTTGGTAATCTTTTTTCTATTTTATATAAAAATAGTCTTTATTTTTTTATTGAAAAGAAAAAAGATATTGTAACCCTATCTAAAAAAGAGTATAATTTCTTTAATTATAAAAAGGGGGATTTTTATGGAAATTAAAATCGAAAGAGCAAAAACACTAAAAACAAAACCAGATCAAAACCATTTAGGATTCGGTCAATATTTTACTGACCATATGTTTATAATGGATTGGGATAAAGATGTCGGATGGCATGATGCTCGTATAGTACCTTATGGACCTATTGCGATGGATCCAGCAACAATGGTGCTTCATTATGCTCAAGAAACATTTGAAGGATTAAAAGCTTATCGTAATCCTCAAGGTCAGATTCTATTGTTTAGACCAGAAATGAATGCTCGACGTATGATTAATTCAAATAAACGTATTTGCATGGCAGAATTGCCTGAAGACATGTTTGTAGAAGCTGTCGAAGCACTTGTCAAATATGAACAAGACTGGATTCCAACTGCTCCAGATACTTCACTTTATATTCGTCCATTCATGTATGCTTCTCAACCTGGTGTCGGTGTTCATCCTGCCAACAGTTATCGCTTTATTATCATCTTATCACCTGTAGGTGCCTATTATCCTGAAGGTGTCAACCCTGTCAAAATCTGGGTTGAAGATGAATATGTTAGAGCTGTTAAAGGTGGGACAGGTTTTACAAAATGTGGTGGAAACTATGCTGCCAGCATTGCTGCTCAAGTGAAAGCCGAACAAAATGGCTATACACAGGTATTATGGCTAGATGGTGTGCATCGTCGTTATGTTGAAGAAGTTGGAACAATGAATGTCATGTTCTTGATTAATGATACGGTTGTAACTGCTGCACTTGAAGGTTCTGTATTACCCGGTGTCACAAGAGATTCTATTATCCATATTTTAAAAGATATGGGATACAAAGTTGAAGAACGTGATTTAAGCATTGATGAGCTGATGGAAGCTGGACGTACTGGCCAATTAAAAGAAGCATGGGGAACAGGAACAGCTGCTGTGATTTCACCTATTGGTGAACTTTGTTATAAGGGTGAAAAAATCACTATTCATGATTTTAAAACTGGACCACTTACACAAAAACTTTATGATACATTAACAGGTATTCAATGGGGAAGACTGGAAGACCCTTATCATTGGACAAAAGTCATTAAATAAAAGAAAAACGGTTATCTTTAATGATAATCGTTTTTTATGATTCACGTTTTTCTATAGGTTGATATTCCTTTAATTCGCCTACATATTTTGTAGCTGGACGAATAATACGATTAGAATAAAGTTTATTTTCAATATTATGAGCAATCCATCCTACTGTTCTGGCAACAACAAACAATAAGGTATAAAGGTCTTCAGGAATATTCAACATACTATAAACAAGTCCACTATAAAAATCAACATTTGTACAGACATGTATTCCTTTACGTTCATAAATTTTCGCAACAGCAATCTCCCCAAAACGTTTATAGAACTTATATTCCTGATAACGTCCTTTTTCAATCGCCAGTTCTTGACATTTTTCACTTAAGATTTCACTACGTGGATCACTTAAAGTATAAACCGCATGTCCAATCCCATAAATCAATCCACTGCCATCATTAAAATCCTTATCTAAAATACGATTAATGATTCTTTCAATATCCTCGTCCAAAGCCTCTATTGAAATCTCTCCAATAACTTTTTCCATCTGTCTTTTAACAGCTAAATTGGCACCCCCATGTCGAGGACCTTTCAATGAACCTATTGCTCCAGCAACAGCTGAATAAATATCCGTTCCTGTTGAGGAAATCACAACATTCGTAAAAGTAGAGTTATTTCCTCCCCCATGATCAGCATGTAAAGCCAAAGCAATATCTAAAATTTCTGCTTCCTTGTGTGTAAACTGTCCATCTGGACGTAATAAAGACAAAATCATTTCAGCGATACTCAAATCTTTTTGAACATGATGAATAACCAGACTTTTCTCATCAAAATAGTGAACCTTTGTCTGATATGTATAACAGACAATACTTGGTATTTTAGCCAATAAATTAATTCCCTTATTTAATGTTTCCAATATACCCGTATTATCTGGATCACCATCATAACCATACAGCATCAAAACTTCCTGTTGTAATTTATTCATTAAATTTTTAGCAGGAAAACCTAATATATTGGCTTCCAAATAATGTGGTGGTAAAGCATATTGCTCACTTAAGATTTTTTTAAATCTTTCAAATTCTTCTGATGTTGGTAAATATCCAAAAAGAATTAAAAAACAGACTTCTTCAAACAAATATCTTTTATTCTCTTTAGGATAACGAATCATGTCTTCTACATTGATTCCACGATAATAAAGACGTCCATAATCATCTTTCTTCTGTCCATCTATCTTTTTATATCCCACAACATCAGAAATTTTTGTTAATCCAACAAGAACTCCTGTTCCATCTTCATTACGTAATCCTTTTTTTACAGAATAAGTTTGATATAAAGCATTATCTATTTGATTTTCTATTAATGATTTTTGAAAAAAATCTTGAATTTGATCATTCATGATTTCCACCCCTTTTCTATATTGGTACTATTATAACACTATTTTGTATAATTGTATACAATTATTATGGGTTAAATCCATCCAAAATATTGACAGGCATATTCAATACCATCATCATAACTTGCTTTTGTCACAAAAGAAGCTTTCTTTTTCAATTCTTCACAGGCATTTCCCATCGCAATAGATGTCCATTCTGGTTTAAACATAATCAAATCATTATAATCATCCCCAAAAACAACAACATCTTCTTTTGTTCCACCAACATATTCTAACATACGCATAATACCTTGATCCTTTTCATCATGTTGATAAGTTAAATAGTCCTTCATAAAACGGATATGTCCTAAAGAATCTAATAAAGTTAATTCATGTTCACGATTTTGATCTATCGCAATATAAATCTTATAATAGTCTTTTATATCTTCGTATCGTAAAGATGGATCGTAAAAATAACGTGTTGGTTCTAAACGATACCCTACCTGTTTAATAAATAATTCATCATTCATTAAAACATCAATACTATCATTAGGCGTAATCAATAGACCAAAGCCTTTTTGATGAGCTTCATAGCATAAAGCTATCGCTTTATCTCGATCAAGTGGTCGATTTTCAATGACCTGATCATTAATAGTAATAGCAGCCCCTCCATTGCTGACAATATGATGAAATCCTGCCTTTTTTGCAAAATCTTTTGTTTTATAATAAGCTCTCCCTGTAGCAATACAGACAAAATGTCCGTTATCCTGTAATTTTTGAATCGTTTTTTTAGCACTGGCAACAAGTTCACCTGTCTGTTTATTTGCCAATGTTCCATCAATATCAAAGAAAAAATATTTTTTTTGCATCCTCTTTTCCTCCTGTTTTCTATTATACCAAATCCTGACTTTGATGAAAATACTGATATAAAAAACTCATATGCAATGGTGATAGGACAATTCCCACAATGCCAAAAAAATGAATATGCACGACCATCGAAACAAGTAATAAAAAAGCCGGAATTTTTGTTTCTTTATTCATGATATGTGGTTCTAAAAATTGATGAATCATATTGATCAGAATATATAAACAAAAAAGATACAGTGATTTCATATAAATCCCTTGAAAAGCATAAAGAAGCATTATTGGAATTAAAATAATGCCAACCCCTATAAAAGGTAAACCATCTAATAAACTGATCGCAAAAGCATAAGATAGTGCTGGTTCTATATCCAAAATCATAAAAGCAATCCATAAAATCATAAAAGTGACAAACATCAAAGTGAATTGACATTTGATATAAATCCATAAACTTTTAAGAACATGATTTTTAAGTTGAACAAGTTTGATATATGTCTGATGCGATATAAATCTTAAAAAACAACTTTTCATATCTTCATAGTCTAACATAAAAAAGAAGGTGGAAATCATAAAGATAAAAAAAGAAAAGAGAAATGAAGGAATGGATTGGATAAATTGTGATGCAAAAGAGATAGCTTGAAATATGTTTTGATGAATCCAGTTTTGAAATATAACAATGATATCTTGTGGTAAGAATAAAAAAACTTGTTGAAAACTTCCTGTGAGTTGATTTATAAAAGGTAAAAAGACGGAATCATAATAAACTGGCAACATTTGAAAAAACTTGATTGCAAAAGAAAATAATGCCATAAAACCAATGGCCAGTAAAAATGCGAAAAACAGGTAAATCATCAACAACAAAGAAATACCTATTGCACTTGTCTGGAGAGGAATTTTATGTTGCACTCTATCAATAAGTGGCTTTAAGATAAAAAAACATAGAATCGCCAATAGAAATGGAAACAACAAAGCAAACATATATTTAAGGAGCATGATATAACAAATCAAACGACATCCCATGACAAAATATTTCTTATAATTCATAGACTCACCTAATGATATATATGTCACAAATAAAAAAATAAGTCCATCAAGACTTATTTATACACATACCGACATAAATCGACAATTTTCTTATCAAAAAGATGATACGATATTCATGGTGAAAAACAATGTATATATATGACATAACAAACAATCAATATCAATTTCCAATCTTAGATCCAGATTTTTCATACCAACATATTGATTATCAGAAAAATCTTTATCCTTTTTTCAAACAACTTCATATTCCACAATCCGTCCGCTTTTTAACAGGCATTTATATTGAATATCGTATTCTTCCTTATTTTATTGAAGAATATCCACAACTCTATTTTCATGTTTCTAAACATCTGGTAGAGAAAATGAAAACTTATTTTGATTTTGGAGATGTTCATCTCTATTATGAAAGATCAAATTTCTTCTTTATGGTCATGTTCAATACAAATGAAGATCTCATCGAAATTGCTTTTATTGAACTCTATCATTATCTGCAAGATAAAACATTTGAATATTTACATCAAACATGCTCATTTCAAATCAAATGTGGTGCTTATGTATCTACTGTAAACATTCATCCTTATAAACTCTTTGACCTTTCTAAGGAACAATGTCAACAAATTCTTTCTAAAAAAACAGCTCATATCTCGGTTTATAATTTGAAACTTTTACGCTGATATTGTTCTAAATACTGATAGATATAGATTATTCCTTTTTTATAAAGCCATAAGACAAAAGGTGTACTCAAACAGATTGGAATAATGAAAATCATTGACATAGAAAATAAAGAATTGATTCCAAAGAAGTCATGCATAACCATTAAAATCAAATAGAAAATAATCGCAATTGTACTTGTAACCATCACTCTAAGGCGATTTAAAGGTAAACAAACAACAAAAACAACAAGGAAACTGATAAATCCAGCCACAAGATAGTAATAAGTCGATAACATACGTTCATCAAAATGCAGTTGATAACCTATAAAAGTAATCAAAAGCATATAAGTGATCATTGTCAAAGCACAAGGAACTGCTGTAGAAATCACATGTTTTAAAAAGCCTTGTGATGATAGAGATGAAGAACGTTCTAACGTCAATAAAAAACTTGGTAAACCAATAGCTAAACCACTAATTAAACTCAACTGTAAAGGCGTAAAAGGATAACTCATTCTTAAAGCTGCAAAAACAAGACAAAGAATCGTGGAATAAATTGTTTTTGTTAAATAGAGTGAACTCACTCTTTCAATATCAGCAATGATAGCTCTCCCCTCTTTGACAATTTCTACCATAGAAGCAAAAGAAGAATCAAGCAAGACAATATGTGCAGCTTGTTTTGCAGCGTCACTCCCAGCTGCCATTGCGATTCCACAATCTGCATCTTTTAAAGCCAGTACATCATTCACTCCATCACCAACCATCCCAACAACATGTCCTCTGGCTTGTAAAGCCTTCATAATACGTTGTTTCTGTTCTGGCTGTACACGACCAAAAACATGGTAATGAGAAACAATCTTTTCCATTTCCAATTCATCTTCGGGCAAAGTAGAAGCATCAATATACAAATGTCCGTCTTTTAACCCTGCCAATTGGGCAACTCTGGCAACCGTGACAGGATTATCCCCCGATAGAATACGAATATCTACATGTGCATTTTCAAAAAAATGTAATGTTTCTTTCGCTTCTGGACGAATGCAATCATAAATGATAATTAATGCCATTGTTTCAACTTTTCCAATACGTAAAGTAGAGGCATCAATAGAATCTGTCTGCCCTAAAAGTAAAACACGATATCCTTTTTGGGTATATGTTTGAATATCTTTTAACACAGGATGATTGACAGGTAATAAAAATTCAGGTGCACCTAAAACATAATGCCCTTTTCCTACAATCGTTAAACCACGCATTTTTCGTTGTGATGAAAAAGGAATATAATCCTCTATCTTTTGATGGTCTGGATAAAAGAAATAATCTTGCAAAGCTAATTGTGTCGCATTCACATCATCACACTCATGAGCCATCACACCCATCACAAATTCAATATCCTGTAAATCGTAAGGCTGATACGGAATCAATTTTTCAACTTTTAATTCTCCTGTTGTAATTGTTCCCGTTTTATCAAGACAAAGAACATCTACTCTAGCCAGAGCTTCAATAGCCTCCATTTCTTGAATTAATGCTTTTTTACGTGCCAATTTTCCAACTCCGATAATAAAGGACAAACTCGTTAATAAAACAAGTCCCTCTGGAATCATTCCGACGACACCAGCCACCGTTTTTACAATCGCTGTCGCTAAATCATTTGGATAAGCACTACGTTGTGAAAAAAATAAAACAAGCCCCACAGGAATAATGACAACACTTAATATTTTAATGACTTTTTCAATAGAATCTTTCATCTCTGAAGAAGCATTATTTTTATTTTTAGCTTTATGAACAAGTCTTGTTGAATAGTTATCATTTCCAACACGGATCACCTTTGCATAAGCACTTCCAGCCACAACAAAACTACCAGATAGCAATTCATCATTCATCTTCTTTTTGACAGGTTCAGATTCTCCAGTCAACATAGCTTCATTCACTTCAATACCATGTGACTCTAAAACAATACAATCACTTCCAATCTGATTTCCTGTTTCCAGAAATATAATATCATCTTTGACAAGTTGTTCAGTAGGAATCACCATCTCCTGTTGATCACGAATGACTTTTACTTTTTTAACAGTGACAACTGTTAATTGATCAATAATCTTTTTAACTTTAAATTCTTGATATATACCAATAAAAGCATTAACAAAAATAACAACCATGAATGTCAGATTTGTCCATCTTCCTGTTGATATAATAATAGCTGCCAAGAAAACATTTAAACAATTAAAGTAAGTCAATGTATGCTCTAAAACAATCTGTTTTTTCGTTTTAGAAATATTATCATGAGAAACATTAACCAATCCTTGTTTGATACGTTCACTGACTTGTTGATGTGTTAATCCCATTAATTTGATATCTTCCATTTCATCACCTGCTTTTTATAATATACATAATTGTTGTGAAATCTCTATGAATACCAACATCATTATTATATCATAAAATAACATATAAAAAATAAAAAAACCTCAATAAATGAGGTTGACGACATATGGTGGACCCTGAAGGACTCGAACCTTCGACCGATCGGTTATGAGCCGATAGCTCTAACCAACTGAGCTAAGGGTCCAAGTAAAATAAAAAGTGGTATTCACCACCAAATTCATTAATGGTAGCGGGGAAGGGATTCGAACCCCCGACCCACCGGGTATGAACCGATTGCTCTAGCCAACTGAGCTACCCCGCCATGTAGTGAATCGTTTTTATAAAGAATGGTGGTTCCGGCCGGAATCGAACCAGCGACACGAGGATTTTCAGTCCTCTGCTCTACCGACTGAGCTACGGAACCAAAACAAATGGCGGTCTGGACGGGGCTCGAACCCGCGACCTCCGCCGTGACAGGGCGGCATTCTAACCAACTGAACTACCAGACCATTTGGTTGCGGGAGAAGGATTTGAACCAACGACCTTCGGGTTATGAGCCCGACGAGCTACCAGACTGCTCCATCCCGCGATATTTAAATGGCGGAGGTTGAGGGATTCGAACCCCCGCGGGACTTTCATCCCCTGTCGGTTTTCAAGACCGATCCCTTCAGCCGGACTTGGGTAAACCTCCGCAACATAATGGTGGAGCTTAGCGGGATCGAACCGCTGACCTCCTGCGTGCAAAGCAGGCGCTCTCCCAGCTGAGCTAAAGCCCCATTACATGGTCGGGAAGACAGGATTCGAACCTGCGACCCCCTGGTCCCAAACCAGGTGCACTACCAAGCTGTGCTACTTCCCGATGACTTATTTGATTGGCGCGCTAGGCAGGAATCGAACCCACAACCTCTTGATCCGTAGTCAAGCACTCTATCCAGTTGAGCTACTAGCGCCTCTTAACAGTGCCATTCAATAATATCACATTTCTTATTCAATTGCAACACTTTTTTTCATTTTTTTCAATTCTTTTTTCGAACTGATTTTTTATAACTGGTGCCCAGGGCCGGAGTCGAACCGGCACGGATTTTAAGGTCCGCAGGATTTTAAGTCCTGTGCGTCTACCAATTTCGCCACCTGGGCAACGTTGGAGGTTCCAGCCGGACTCGAACCGACGATGACAGAGTTGCAGTCTGTAGCCTTACCAACTTGGCTATGGAACCAACTTCCTTAACTCGTTGCTCACCTAGTATATAATATTTTCCACATTTATGCAATACCTTTTTTACATTTTTTTAAAGCCATTTGTTTTTTGATTGCTGCCTATTTGATTTTTTCTTCTTAAATCCATTATTTTTTTCAATCTAAAAATTCCATTTTTTTATAAAAAATATTATTTTCTCATAAAAAAAGAGATATCATATTACATATCTCTTATGATTCTAATTTTTCACGGCGCTTAGAAGATTGTAAAAATTTCTCTTTCAATGTCTTTTCATCCTCATTCATAATAGCCTGTTTTAATTGATCAAATTCTTTTTCAAAACGATCCATTGAAGCTAACAAGTAATCTTTATTATGAAAAAATAATTCTGTCCACAAATCCGCATTAATATTAGCAATCCTTGTCAAATCACGGAAAGAATCCCCAATATATTTACCTGTTTCATATTTTTCATCATCACTATTCATTAATGCAACAGCTAAAGTATGTGGTAACTGCGAAGTAAAAGAAATAATTTCATCATGATCATAGGGACTCATGATTTTTACACTTTTAAATCCCAACTGTCCAACAAATTGGCACATCCATTCTATTTTTTCTTGATGATTGTGTTGATGTTGAATAACAATATAATTTGCTTTCGCAAAAACTTCCTTACTGGCATAAAGATACCCCTTTTTTTCACGTCCAGCCATAGGATGACCACTAATATATTCTACATCTTTATCAATCATAGAAAGAGCCTGCTGTAAGAAATAAGATTTAATACCAACAACATCTGTGACAATACTTCCTTTTTTAAAATGATGTGTCGCAATAAAATCCAGAACTTTTGATGGATATAAGCAAATAATCGTTAAATCACTTTGAGCAATCATATCATGTCCATCCTGATAACCTTCGAGAATACAACCTTCCTCTTTTGCCATCTCCAAAGTCTTTAAATCACAATCCACACCATAAACTTCATATCCCAGACCTTTCAATGCTTTGACAAAACTTCCCCCAATAACACCTAAACCAACAACTGTAATTTTCATAAACTTCTTCCTTAAAAAAGAAAGGACTAATGTCCTTTTTTTCCTTTCGCCAACATTTTGAGTTTATAATCTAATAATCTTTTTGTTAAATCAACATAATACATATGAGGATATTCTAAACGGAAGATTTCATCCCATAATAATTGTTTTTGTTGTTGAGAATAAATCCTAATTTCATCTAATGAATAATGTGGATAAACATTTTTTCCCTCATCAAAAACAAGTGTCTGCAGGGGATGAATTTCATATGTTCCTGCATATAATGTTTTATGTTTCCATGAATCTAATTGATGATAGATTGTTAAATCTTGATTTTCATCTAAAACTTCATCATGGAAAGCAATAATATCTGCAATTGCTTTTTGAGTTTCTTTTTCAATTAAACGATAAACTTTTTTAAAACCAGGATTTGTAATTTTTTCTGTATTTTCAGAAATTTTTATTTTTGGAATAATTTGTCCATCTTTTTCAATGGCAGCCAATTTATAAACACCACCAAATACAGGTGAAGATTTTGAAACAATCATATTTTCACCTACACCAAAAGAATCAATTTGAGCTCCTTGTTCCAATACTGAGCGAATTAAATATTCATCTAATGAATTAGATACTGTAATTTGACAATCGTGTAATCCTGCTACATCTAACATCATTCTCGCTTTTTTAGTCAAATAAGCAATATCCCCACTATCCAAACGGATTCCTTTTAATCTTTTTCCCATTGGAGCCAGCACTTCCTCAGCTACTCTAATAGCGTGAGGCACACCACTTTTTAAAGTATCATATGTATCTACCAACAAAACACAATTATCCGGATAAGTCAACGCATAAGCTTTAAACGCTTCATACTCACTATCAAATGACTGCACAAAAGAATGAGCCATTGTCCCTAACACAGGCATATGAAAATCTTTTCCAGCCGATACCGTTGCACTTCCTACAACACCACCAATATAGGCCGCTCTCGCTCCATAATGAGCCCCATCATAGCCTTGAGCACGTCTTGCACCAAACTCCATAACTGGACGTCCTTTGGCTTCTTGAACGATACGTCTTGCCTTTGTCGCAATCAATGACTGATGATTAATTGTCACAAGTAAGAAGGTTTCAATCAATTGCGCTTCAATCAATTTTGCTTTGACTGTAATTAATGGTTCATAAGGAAAGACAGGCGTCCCTTCTTTAACCGAATAAATTGTTCCAGTAAAATGAAAATCCTTTAAATAAGCAAAAAAGTCTTCATCAAAAACATTCAGAGATCTTAAATATTCAATATCTCCATCACTAAAATGCATATTTTCAATAGCTTCAATGAGCTGTTGTAAACCCGCAAAAATGACAAACCCACCTTGATCAGGATTCTTACGATAAAACATATCAAAATAAACAATTTCATCTTGTTTTCCTAATTTAAAATAATTGTATGACATCGTTAATTCATAAAAATCCATAATTAAAGTAATATTTCTTTCACGACCAACATAGTTTTCTTCCATTATTGAACCCCCTATCATTTTCATTATCATATACCAAATCAAAAAAAAAATAAAGTCTTATTCGTTTCTTACAAAAAAAGTAGCCACTTTTTTTGTAACTACTTTCCATAAAAAAATCACGATTCATTTTTAGCTTTTTCATAAGCTTTGATGACAGCTTCTTTCAATGCCTGAGAAGATTTTGTTGCTCCAGAAATCGTATCCACATCGTAATGATTCTTTTCTTTCATAGCTGTAATCATTTGTTCTAAAGCAACTCCACCAATTGAAGGTGTTTCATTATGTTCTTTAATGACAATATCTTGAATACGATCATCTTTAAATGTTGTTTCGACTTCAAATTCTCCACCATATCCCATTGCCGTCGTTGTATAAGTGCCATCTTTATATTGGTTTTTCTTTGTTTCTTCATTTTTCTGTGGACTACATCCACATAACAAAAAAACTACAAATAGGATGAATACTCTTTTCATCATTTCAACCTCCTATTTATAGTTTTTGCTTAATTTTCAATCTTATGCATTTTTTTAAAAATATAAATCATAGGTTTCTCTTTGATAAGGCTGTGGCACTGGTGGAATCTTTTGGAAAACAATTGGGATGAGCAATTGTTGTTGAGGATGAATCATCAAATCATCATCCAACTGATTCATCACCTGAATCCATGCCACCTCACTATGCAAAGTTTTCGCAATACGATAAACATTGTCACCCTTATGAACTGTATATAAGATAATCTCTCCTACACGTGGATTGACAATTCTTTCATCATCATACATATATGGATTATACATGATTATCACTCCCAAGATAATATATGTATTTTCGATAATCATGTTTAGGCACTTTTCACTTATTTTGTTGCCATTTTATTTAAAGCATCTTTTGCAGCCTGTTGCTCAGCTTTTTTCTTGCTTGTGCCTTTTCCTATTCCTAGACACATATCATCCATCATCACGGCCACTTTAAATTCTGGGGCATTAGATGGTCCAGATGTTTCTAAGAGTTCATATGTTACGGTACGACGTTGATCGGCTTGAATCAGTTCTTGAAGCGTTGTTTTATAATCTGTAATATCATCATAATCTAAATCATTAACATGTCTAAAAATCGTTTGATGTAAAATTTTTAAAACTTCATCTTTACCACAATCCAAATAGAGTGCACCTACAAAAGACTCAAAAATATTAGCTAAAACACTCTCGCGCTCACGACCACCACTTTTTTCTTCTCCAACCCCTAGATAAAGGAGTTCTCCAAGTCCCAGTTCTTTAGAAAAACGTGCCAGTGATTCTTCTCTAACTAGCTTACTACGTAACGTTGTCAATGTTCCTTCTGGGGCATCGGGAAAGAGCTTAAAAATAAATTCTGATACATATAACTGCAAAACAGCATCACCCATAAATTCTAAACGCTCATAATCTTTATGCACATAATGAGATTCATTGGCATAAGAAGCATGTGTAAAAGCTTCTTTATAAAGTGATAAATTTTGAAATGGTATTTTTTCTTTTTGTAAAAAATCTAATATTTTCATTTTTGGCTTAATCCTTCTTTCATTTGTCCAACAACATCCATTTTAACCATCTGATAAGCTAAATCCATCGCATTAGAAAATGCTTTTGCATCACTGGCTCCATGAGCTTTGACAACAGCTTTTTCAAATCCCATCATCAAAGCGCCACCGACAGATTTATAATCAAATTTTTCTTTTAAACTATATAATGATGATTTTGCTAGTAATGCTCCTAGTTTTCCCTTAAAAGAAGACATCATACTTTCTTTAATCATTTTCATTAAAGTTCCAGCAACACCCTCACAAGTCTTTAAAGCAATATTCCCACTAAAACCATCAGTGACCACAACATCATAATCACCACTGAGGATGTCACGTCCTTCCACATTACCAATAAAATGCAAACGATCACTTTGTTGTAATAACTGGTAAGCTTTTTGATGTGTTTCATCTCCCTTTTTTGATTCCGTACCAATATTCAATAAAGCGACACGAGGTTGCTGAATACCACGTATATTTTTCGCATAAATATGTCCCATAATCGCAAAATCATAAAGCTGCTCTGCCGTATTTTCCGCATTGGCACCAACATCTAGCATAGCCATACCTTTACCATTATAAGTTGGCATCATAACCATTAAACATGATTTTTCAACACCTTCAATACGTTTTAAAAATAACATTGCACTCGTATAAAAAGCCCCTGTAGAGCCACAAGAAACAACCCCATCGACAATTCCTTCTCTAGCCATCATCACAGCTTTTACCATGCTTGATTCCTTTTTACGACGCACTGACATAATCCCATCATCCATTTTCACAATATCTCTAGCATCGACAATATGAATATGAGGATAACTTGATAATTTTTCTAATTCTTCTTTTTTCCCAGTTACATAAAGTTCTGCATCATGATGGCTTTTTATAAACATCTCACAAGCTTCCACCACAATTGCACTTCCTAAATCTCCACTCATTGCATCTATTGATAATTTATACATGTTCCATTCACTCCTTGTTTGTAAGTATAACATATTTAATCAACATATTCATTATTCACTTTCAATTTCTCTTGAATCTGACTCATGATCCCTTGATACTCATGATTTTGAACATAATCATGAATCATTTCTTGGGCATCTTTTCTAGCCACTGATAAAATTGGAAAATCTTTCATCACATCTGCCACCAGAAAAGTCGGCAAACCACTTTGACGCTGTCCCAAGACTTCACCGGGTCCTCTTAATTTTAAATCATACAAAGAAATTTCAAAACCATCATGACTCTTTTCTAGATACTGTAAACGCTCTTTTGCTTCTGGTGACGAAGAAGCACTCATCAAATAACAATAAGCCTGTTCCTTCCCACGTCCAATACGTCCACGTAATTGGTGTAATTGACTTAACCCAAAACGTTCAGCATTATAAATAACCATCATATTGGCATTTTTCACATCAACCCCTACTTCCACAACCGTTGTGGAAACAAGAATTTGAATGGTATTATTTAAAAAACCTGTCATAACTTTTTCTTTATCTTCATCTTTCATTTGTCCATGTAATAATCCAACATGATACTGTTTTTGAAAATATCTTTGCATCGCATCAGCAATCTGCATCGCACTCTTAGCTTCCAGATGATCACTTTCTTCTACCAGAGGACAAATCACATAACATTGACCCCCACGTGCCAGATAATTCTTTAAATCTTTTAGAATAGGTTTCATTGAAGCAGAATGAATATACTTGGTAATAACAGGCAATCGTCCTTGAGGCATTGTTTTGATTGTTGACACATCCATATCACCATACATAGAAATAGCTAAAGTACGGGGAATAGGTGTAGCACTCATGATTAAAAAATCAACCTGTTGTCCTTTATTTTTCAATGCCTTTCTTTGCATTACACCAAAACGATGCTGTTCATCAGTAATAACGAGTCCCAGTTTAGAATAAACCAC
The DNA here is from genome assembly GCF_018223625.1 of Clostridium sp. C1. NCBI lineage: Bacteria > Bacillati > Bacillota > Clostridia > Eubacteriales > Clostridiaceae > Clostridium > Clostridium sp. C1. The sequence goes on from NZ_CP073631.1 coordinate 979,258, forward strand.
TTTATCTTGAAATAAAGCATGTGTTCCAACGATGATGTCTGCTTCTCCTTGAGCTATTCTTTGATAACTTACTTCTTTTTCTTTTACTGATAAAGATCCCGTCAATAATTCAATACGAACAGGTGTTTCTTCTAAAAAATGAGTTAAAGTCTGATAATGCTGTGTTGCCAAAATTTCTGTAGGAGCCATCAACGCTCCTTGAAATCCTGCTAAATAATTAGCATATAAAGCTGCCAAACTGACAACAGTTTTTCCACTTCCCACATCTCCCTGCAAAAAACGATACATCATATGAGGACTTTTTAAATCTTCCACAATATCTTTAATAGCCTTCTGCTGATCTGTTGTGAGTGGAAAAGGTAAAGATAAAATCCAGTTTTGAAAAACAGTCACATCAAAATCTTTAGCCATCCCAATTTCTTGAGTACGCTGTTGTTTAATCAATTGCATCGTTAATTGAAATTTTAAAAATTCTTCATATTTTAAATATTTTAAAGCTTCTTGAATATCTTTTTTATTTTCTGGAAAATGAATACAATACAAAGCATTTTCTTTACGGATAAGATGATGTTGAATCAAATATTTTTCAGGAATAAAGTCTTCAATCTGTTGATGTAAAAGATGTAATGCTTTTTTGATATATTGTCTAAAAGATTTTTGAGTTAACCCTTCTTTTAATGAATAAACCGGATAAATCCCTTTTATTTCCTGTAGAGGTTTGACTTTTAAATCTGAGGCTGTGATACGATGGTTTTGACATTTTCCTATGATTGTCACAATTGTATCTATTTTTAAATATTGTCTTAAAAAATGACGATTAAAAATAGTGACTTGAAAATGTTGTAAATAACGATCCTCGACTTCAAATGTCATTCTTGACATTCTGCCTTTAAAAAAAATCTTTACGGGTGAGATAACTGTCCCCTCAATAACAACATGATCATCTTCATCTGTAGGATATTGTTCTTCAATGATTTCATAACGATACGGATATTGTGATACCAAATCTTCTAATGTATGAATATTCATTTGTCTTAAAAGTTCTAAACGTTTCTCTGTTGTTTTTAATAAGCGAATATCTGTCATCTTCTCACCACCTGTCGTTTATTGTATCATAAATTTAAAAAAAAGATACTCTCTATTCAAGAATATCTTAGATTATACAAAAATCAATAACAGAATAAACATACTTATAATAGATATAATGATGCTTAAAGAATTTGTCGTCGCTGGCATATCCCCACTATATCCAATCTTTTGACAAAAGACAGCTGAAACTGAAGATAACGGAGCTAAAAGAGCCATAATTAAAATTTCTTTAGCAAGTAAAGGTAATGGTAAAATCATAAAAGCCACTCCTGCCAGCAGCAAATTTCCAGCAATTCTTAAAACGATAATTTTTATCACGTGCAAAGCTTCATGAGAAGCCACTTTAACTTCCAGCATTAATCCAATCATCATCATTGCTAAAAAGCTATTCCCTGCCCCAATAGTCGTTGCGATAGATAGCACAAACGATGGAAACTGTAACTGAAAAATAGCCATCAAGAAAATCAATAGATACACATCAAATGGAATAGATGAAAACAGCTTTTTCAATGTTTCCTGTAAAGAAAATGAATTTTCACCACTTGCCACATGATCAGCCAAAGCATATGTAATTCCCAGTCCCATCAAAGCATTTCCAATATCAAAAGAGCATAAATAGACAACACCCATTCCAGGATAAAATGCCTGTATAAAAGGAAGAATGAAATTACCGATATTATAACCTGAAACATTAATCATATAAGTTCCTTTTAAAATAGGACGTTCTTTTCTTGAAGCGACATACCCCACAACAATCATCAAAACATTAGAAAGAATACCTATGATTATTAAAATAATAATGGTGATATCTAACGAAATCCCATTGGCACTTGTCAGCAAGGCACAGGGCAAGGTGACATTCATAATAATGGTTGCTAAAATATTGGCATCCTGTTTTTTTAAAACTTTCCATTTCTTCAATGTATAAGCAATCACGATAATAAGTACAAAAGTAAACGATGTTATAAAAACATCAAACATATAACCCCCTTCTTTCTCTATGCATTATAACATGTCTAAGTATAAAAAGAAAAAACAAGCAAAATATGAAAAAAATTGTAAAATCAAAAAATGATTGATATAATAAATATCAAAGAAAAACAGGAGGATATTATGATTCAAGCGATATTTTTTGACATTGATGGAACATTAGCCAGTTTTCAGACTCATCAAGTTTCTCGTTCAACATTCCAAACTTTAAAAGCTTTAAAAAAGCAAGGTATCAAATTATTTATTGCGACAGGTAGAGGGAAAGATGGTTTAGATATATTAGAAGGTTTTCCTTTTGATGGTTATATCACTTTAAATGGACAATATTGTTTTACTCATGAAAAAGTTATCTATGAAAATACAATTGATCCATTAGACATTCAAAGTTTATTAGATTATTTAAAAGAAAAACCTTTTCCTTGCGGTTTTACTGAAGAACATACCAAATATTTTAATATGCGTAATCAGCTGGTTGATGAAATCCACAAAATCACTCATAATGATGATCATCCAGCCAAAGACTGTAGTGAAGTCGTTCATAAAAAAATTTATCAGTGCATGTGCTTTGTTGATGAAAAAGAAGAAAAAGAATTATTAAAAGTCATGCCACATTGTCATGCTTCCAGATGGTATCCAACATTTTGTGATATTTCACCTATGGGTGGTTCTAAACAACATGGTATTGATAAATTTTTAAAATATTATGATATAGATTTATCTTCAACAATGGCTTTTGGTGATGGTGGAAATGATATCCCCATGTTACAACATGTAGCCATCAGTGTTGCTATGAATAATGCCAGTGATGAAGTCAAATCTGTTGTAGACTATGTCACTGATGATGTTGATCATGATGGTATTTATAAAGCCTGTTTACATTACCATTTATTAGAAAAATAAGAATAAGGTTCTGCCCTATTCTTATTTTTTCTCTAATCTTTTTTCAATTTCACGAATCACAATTTTCATTGCCTTAATACGGGCATATTTTTTATCAACTGATTCAAGAATATACCAAGGTGCAAAAATTGTATTAGTCTTTTGCAACATTTCTGTAATAGCATTTTCATACAAATCCCATTTTTCACGATTACGCCAATCTTCTTCTGTAATCTTCCATTGTTTTTCCGGTGTATTTTGACGTTCCGTAAAACGTTCTAATTGCGTCTGATTATCAATCTGTACCCAGAATTTAATAACAATGGCACCCCAGTCATAAAGTTCTTTTTCAAATTCATTCATTTCATTATAGGCTCTCTGCCAATCATTTTCACTACAGAAGCCCTCTAATCTTTCAACCATGACACGACCATACCATGTTCTATCAAAAATCGCAATATGTCCATCTTTAGGCAGACGTTTATAAAAACGCCATAAGTAATGTCTATTCAATTCACTTTTATCAGGAGCAGCAATTGGATAAACTGTATAACCTCTTGGATCAAGTCCAGAAGTCACTCTTTTAATATTTCCACCTTTTCCAGCTGCATCCCATCCTTCATAGGCAATAATCACTGGAATCTTTCGACGATAAAGTTTATTATGTAATTTCATTAATTTTTTACGACATTTTTTTAATTCTTTACGATATGTTTCATCACTGATGCTCACACTTAAATCATAATCATCCAAATGAATCATTTCACGCATTTCAAAAACGTTGTCAATCAAAGGAGCATCCTGTTTTGGATGATCAAGATGTTCTTGAATACAGCTCATTAATGTTTCTAAAACCTGTAATTGTGCTAATTTTTTATTTGTCGCATCAATAACATACCAAGGTGCATAAGAATCATTTGTTAGATTCATATAATCATCATAAACATCTAAATATTCTTCATAATGTTTATTCTGATACAAATCTTCATCACTGATACGCCATTTTGTATTTTTATTTTTTAACAATTTATGCATACGCTGCGTTTGTTCATATCTGGAAATATGGAAAAAAAATTTAATCACAAGATAACCATTGTCAACTAATGTTCTTTCAAACTTTTGAATACTTTTGATGCGTTGATGATATGTTTTTTTAGAAATGGTCTGATGCATGTATTGTTTTGTTAAATCGTTCATCCAGCCATGATCATAAAAAGTGGCCATACCATTTTCCGGAATACGCAAAAAATAGCGATATAAAAATGGACGACGTTGTTCATCTTCACTGATCTTATTCATCGTTTCAACATTATAAAAACGAGGGTCCATATTTTGAATCACTTTTCCAAGTGTTGTCCCTATGCCAGATGCTCCCCATCCTTCAAACAACACAATGACAGGTAATTTCTTTTCTTTTAATATCATCTGTTTTTTAGACAACTCCAGTTTTGCATTTTCTAAACATTCTTCAATATCGGGCGCAATTTCAATTTGTTCAAAATTATAATTCTTTAACATAATTCTCCTCCTACCTACATAATTTTATTTTATCACTTTTATGTAAGCGTTTAAATAAAAAGCCAATCAAAATAAAAATAATACCCATAACAGGCATTATTTTATCAATTGATATGTTCTTAAAAGTTGTTCAATCTCATAAGGTTGAGGACAACCATTTTCTCCTAAATGAATAGCAGGTTTTGTCTTGCCATGAAAATCACTGCCACAAGTATATAAAATATTTAATGCTTTCGCTTTTTGATAAAAATAGTCATTTGTTTCTGGTGTATGATAACTTGAAAAACATTCTACCCCCTCTAAACCTAAAGCTACCATTTCATCAAATAATTCATATTTCCCTTTCAAATTATTACCCGGATGTGCTAGTACAGCTATACCACCATGATGATGAATCAATTGAATTGTATCTTCTAATGTAGGAAAATAAATTTCTGTATAGCATGGCTTTCCCTGTGCATAATAATCCCAATAAAAGTTCACATAAGGATTATCACTACGTGAACCTCCTTCACGATAACATTTCAACAATTCATGATCTTGATATCTTGGATCTTTCAATAATGCTTCACCAAACATTTCCCCTGTATAAACACCGTTATCAGACAAAGCATCAAGCTGTTCCTTTTTCAAATCAAAACCTAAAGCATTAGTCAGTTCCAATTTTTTCATACTACAGGCTAATTCCTGCTTTTCAATACTTTCCCCTAATTGATTTAATGATGGATCATCATCAATACCATAACCAAGTACATGTAAATTAACTCCTTGATAAGTACAGTCAATTTCAATGGCTGGAATATATGTTATGCCTAATGCCTGTGCCTGTTCTTTAGCTTCCTTATTCGCTTTGATCCAGTTATGATCAGCAATAGCCATAATACGAACACCTGATTCATGACACATTCTAACAAGTTGTTCAGGTGAATATTCCCCATCGTCACTATACATACTATGCATATGTAAATCAATATGACTCTTATTCATCTTCTTTTTCCTCCATTATTTTTTGCATACTCATTCGATAAAGTCCTGATTCAATCAATGGATACAAATCTTCCACATCAACAATTTGTGGCTGATGTGTAGCTGGAATACCTGAAAGATGTATATCACTGACATCATCAATCACATCACTAAAGATGCCAATGATCTCTGGATTCATAACACAACAAAGGGTTGTCAACTGTTTTTCCAATAATTCCATAGGATTGGTTTTTAATAACTGATCTTGTTGTTGTAAGGTATAAAATGGTAAGTAGCGTAATTCTCCAGCAAAATGTGTAAATCCATCATACAATGTTCCATTGATAATCATACCACATCCAATATATTCCACTAATGGCTGATAAACCAGAACCATATGTTGATAGTTTGGATATAAAGCCGAAAAACCAATACTGGCAATATTCACATCATTTTCAATGATAATCTGATGTGAGTAAAAAGTCTGGATATATGCTTTCAAATCCATATTCTCAAATGCCTTAAAATCACAAACATCTACTATTCCATCATGACAAACACCAGGTACACTCAAGCTCATCATTGTTATGAAATGATCATTTTGGATTATCTCTATCAAAATATTTTTCAATTCATCTTGTCTAAGACATAAAAAAGATACATGTTTTTTTAAAATAATATGATTAAACAAATCTACATCTATACAAATCACTTCATCATGATCTTTTTGTTTTTTTAAAATTACCTTTAAAAGATGACAATAATCCTTATTCAAAACATACTGTTTTGATTTTCTTCCTCCTGTTGAATCATTTTCGCCAATAAATAAGATTTCTTGACTTTTCAGCAATTCCTGTAAAATATTTGTAATAGAAGCTAATGATAATTGTGTAACACTAGCAAGTTCTGTTTTGGTCCAGACTTTCCCTTGATAAAAACATTTTCTGATTTTTTGTGTATTCATGAATTTCAAATCATTGGCCTTTGACAAATTATCCCTCTTTTCTCACACTTTCGTCAAGACTTATCGAAAGTTATCTTTATCATAACACATCTTCATTCAAAAATATATTCATTTCCCATTTTTGAAAAAATTCCTTTGAGAATTTATCGTGACGCATTGAAGAAAATTAAGTATAATAATTAAGTATAATAAATGAGAGGTGACTTTCATGAAGACAATAATAGAGCGTATAGCACACGATTATAAACTCAATGATAATGATCTCTACTTGATTCAATACATCATTGATCATAGTGATGAAGTTATTCATTTATCTACTCATCAACTCGCTAAAAAAACATTTACAAGTGCTACAGCTGTCATCAGATGTATTAAAAAACTTGGTTTCGATAACTATAATGATTTTAAAATTCATCTGGAATCATTTTTAAGCCAGTATTATTTAAAAGAGATGGAAATTCTTTCCCACGAAAATTTTCAATCCATTAAAGATAAATTAGCCCAAATTGAAACAGGAATCATTAATCAGACAAAAGATTTCATATCAATAGAAAATCTTCAAAAAGTCATGTCATTGCTTTTACAAAATTCTTATATTGATATTATTGCCAATGATACCAATGCCTGTATTAGTGAATATATAAGTCATTTATTATTAAGTATAGGTAAAATCACAACTGTTTATCAAAATAGAGATAAACAATTATGGTTAGGTTTAAATGTCGATATAAATCATACTGTTATTATGGTTAGTAAAAATGGAAAAGATCAACATCTTTTAAAGATTTCTGATATTCTTATCAAAAGAAAAATCCCCTTGATTATTATTACAAGTCACAAAGAGAATGCTCTAGCAAAAAAACAAGCTCTAATATTATACGGTGTCATTCATGATGAATTTGAAAATCTTAAAGATATGGTTTTCTATATTTCTTTAAAATATATTTTTGATTTAATTTATAGTATTATGATTTCAGAAAACCTCCAACAAGCAAAAGAACTTGATCAACTCTATGGAACATTATATGAGCGTAAAGATGGCAGTCGTTGACTGCTTTTTTGTTGCAATGCAACTGACAAATATGCTTTTTTACATTATTTTTGTAACAACATTGCATAACACTTTCAAAGCCTTGTCATACTCAAAAAATACGCTATGATAATCATGTTAAAAGTTTAAGATGACTTATCAAGAAAGGGGGGATAATTGATGATTGGAACCATTGCTGCCATACTTACAACATTATCATTTTTACCACAGGCTTATCAAGTTATCAAAACAAAAGATACATCAAGTATTTCTTTAGGCATGTATACGATGTTTGTGTTTGGTGTTTTTCTATGGATTATTCATGGATGGAATATTCAGGATTATAACTTAATTGGAGCTAATACGATTACCTTTGTATTTGCTTCTATCATCTTAACTTATAAAATCATATATAAATAGGAGGAAACAAAATGACTTTAAAAAAGGATTTTTTATGGGGCGGTGCAGTTGCCGCCCATCAAGTTGAAGGTGGATGGCGTGATGGTGGCAAAGGTATCAATGTATCAGATATTATGACTGTAGGTAGCCATGCCAGTCCAAGAAAGATTACACCTGTCATTGATGAAAATGAATTTTATCCAAATCATGAAGCCATTGATTTTTATCATCGTTATAAAGAAGACATTGCATTGTTTAAAGAAATGGGATTTAAATGTTTTAGAACATCTATTGCCTGGACACGAATCTTCCCATTAGGTGATGAAGATGAACCCAATGAAGAAGGATTACAGTTCTATGATGATGTGTTTGATGAATTATTAAAATATGGTATTGAACCAGTTATTACATTATCTCATTTTGAAATGCCCTATCATTTAGCTAAAGAATATGGTGGATTCATGAACAGAAAGACTATTGATTTCTTTGTGAAGTTTGCAAAAGTCTGCTTTGAAAGATATAAAGACAAAGTGAAATACTGGATGACTTTCAATGAAATCAATAATCAGATGAATTACAAGAATGATATCTTTGGATGGACAAACAGTGGAGTTCATTTTGGGGATTATGACAATCCAGAAGAAGCAATGTATATCTGTGGACATCATACTCTTGTAGCCAGTGCATTAGCTGTCAAAGCTGGTAAAGCCATTAATCCTGATTTTCATATTGGAAATATGATAGCAATGGTTCCTATTTATCCATATTCTTGTCGTCCTGCTGATATGGTATTATCAACACAAATGATGCATGATCGCTGGTTCTTCTGTGATGTACAAGTGAGAGGACATTATCCAGCATATGCATTGAAGATGTTTGAAAGAAAAGGATTTGATATTGATATAACAGAAGAAGATAAAAAAATCTTGTCAGAAGGAACAGTGGATTATATTGGATTTAGTTATTATATGACAAATACTGTTGATTCTACAGCACATAAAGATGTTTCTACTGCAACTGATGGTTCAAGTGAATACAGTGTAGAAAACCCATATATCAAAGTATCTGACTGGGGATGGGCAATTGATCCAGAAGGGTTAAGATATGCTTTGAATATTTTCTATGAAAGATATGAAAAACCATTATTTATTGTAGAAAATGGATTTGGCGCAATCGACGTTAAAGAAGCGGATGGAAGCTGTCATGATCCATATCGCATTGATTATTTAAGAGCCCATATTCAGGAGATGAAGAAAGCAGTTGAAGAAGATGGTGTTGATTTAATGGGATATACACCATGGGGATGTATTGACTGTGTATCATTTACAACAGGAGAAATGAAGAAGCGTTATGGATTTATCTATGTCGATAGAGATAATGAAGGACATGGAACGTTAGAAAGAAGCAAAAAAGATTCTTATGACTGGTATAAGAAAGTGATTGCTTCTCATGGTGAAGAATTATAATATCCCGATTGAATCATATAATTATATCCTGTATACTAGAGATAAAAGAAAAGTGAGGTTAATGCAATGAGAAGAAAAGATAGAGAAATTACAGATTTTCATGATATTATGGATATTATGAATAAATGTGATACATGTCGTTTGGCTTTCTTTGATCAGGAATATCCTTATATTGTTCCATTGAATTTTGGTGTGAATATTGAAGATGGACAGTTATATCTTTATTTTCATAGTGCCAATCAAGGGACAAAGCTAGATTTAATCAGACAAAATAATAAGGCAACTTTTGAAATGGATTGTGAACACAATATCATTCTTTATGATGAAAGAATGTCTTGTACAATGGGTTATGCCAGTGTCATTGGACATGGAGAAATTGAGTTTGTAGATGAAGATGATAAATATGAAGCTTTAAAGATTTTAATGAAACATTATCATCACGAAGATTTTCAATTCAATACAAATATGATGAAAGCAACAACAGTCTTTAGATTAAAAGTCTTAGATATGATTGGGAAAAGAAGAAATAATATTCATCCAGAAGAAAAGACAAAAAAACATGTCACATTAGAGTAAATATATTGCCTATAGATGCTTATCGTTAATCTATAGGCTTTTTATAAAAGGAGTGAAGATATAATGATAAAAGCAATCTTTTTTGATATAGATGGAACTTTGATTTCCAAACAAAAACCTTTGGTTCAAGAAAACGTGATTCAGGGATTACAACAATTAAGGAATCAAGGGATTCAGCTCTTTATTGCCTCTGGTAGACATATGCTCGAACTGGAAGAATTAAAAATCAATCAACAATTTGAATTTGATGGTTATTTATTATTAAATGGTGGATATTGCCTTGTTCATGATCAAGTTATCTACGACCAAAAAATAGACGCACAGGATGTGCAGGAAATCGTGAAAGTTGTTAAAGAAAAACATTATCCTTGTTTATTTATTGAAAATAATCGCATGTATATCAATCATGTCAATCAAAGAGTCAAAGATGCTCAAGCATCCATTTCTACAATGATTCCCCCTATTTGCCAAGATATCAATATCAACAATATTTATCAAATTGACCCATATGTCGATGAAAAAGAAATCCAAGAGATCATACAAAATACAAAACATATCAAAGTCACAAGATGGCATGATTATGCTTATGACATTGTTCCTCAAAAAGGAGGCAAAGCAGCAGCAATTCAAGCCTTACAACATTATTTAGGTTTCCAAAAGGAAGAAATGATGGCTTTTGGTGATGGTCATAACGATATAGAAATGCTAGATATTGTTGGTTATCCAATTGTGATGGGCAATGGAAGTGAAGAAGTCAAAAAACATGGCAGATATATTTGTCAAAGTGTAAATGAAGATGGAATTTTAGATGGTCTTAAACATTTTCAACTTTTGTAAAAAGGCTCAAGGAATGTCCTTGAACCTTTATTTTGTAAATGGAACAACATCTTTAACAGCTTCTTCTAAAGAAATGCATTGATCATCATGATCAATATCTATAAGCTGATACAAATCATTTCCCATATGCAATTCTTTCATATAAGATAACTGACGTAAACCATGTCGTGATTCTATTCTTTCTACCAAATCATGATGTTGATCTTCTTTTAAAGCATAAACCAAATCAACAGATGCCTGATCAATCGCTAAAATATCAAGTGAAGCTAAAATACCGATATTGGGTGTCACAACTGGTGCAGCTGCTGTTCCTTCACAATCACAAGAAACAGACATATTACGCATCACATTGATATAAACAATATGTTCCCCAAAATAATCCACAACTGCTTTAGCAGACTCTGTCATACGTTCCATAAATTCCTCATTAGAAATATCCCACATATCATCAGAACCTGGTGTTGTATGAATCATCTTTTTCCCAATGCGTCCATCAGCACAACCAATACCTATATTTTTATTGGAACCACCGAATCCTCCCTTAGAATGACCTTTGAAATGTGTCAAAACAAGCATTGAATCATAATCAACAAGTGTTTTTCCCATTGTCATATGATCAAACCATTTGCCATCTTTGACTGGTAAATCAATTGTGCCATTGGCATCCATAATATCTACTGGACAAAACGTCCAACCATTGACTTCCAAAGTTTTAAGATGCTGATCCGTTGTATAACGATCTCCCTCATAATAAGTATTTGTTTCGACAATCGTTGCCTCTGGTAATTGTTCTTTCACAAGTTTTTCTACCCATGGTCGAGGAATAATATTAGGACCATGTTGTTCTCCAGTATGCAATTTAATAGCTACCTTTTCTTTAAAATGTCCTTGAATACGTTGATAAATTTTAGATAATCCTTCTGCTGAAAGATCTCTTGTAAAATAAACAATAGATTCCTTTCCTGTACGTTCACCATAAGCCACATAATGATTTCCATTTGTTCCTGGAACTGGTTTTTGACTTGCCATAAGTAAGCCCCCTTTCTAAGAATATTATAAACCTTCAAGTCAACTTTAAATCAAGTTTTATTCTTATTTTTTATTACTTTTTGACTACTTGTTGCAGAGTTAATAAAATCATTTAAAAATTTTAAAAATGATTTTAGCACAAAAAAACGTAGTTAAATCTTGGTTGCATTGCATCTTTGTTTTCTCGTCTTTAATATAATAGCTTATGAGGTAATCATAATGTCTGTAAATAAACGTAAACAAAAAATTCTATGATGTAAATCATCAATAAATATAGTCATAATCCTAAAGCTATGTTAGCAATTACTTCAATATTAGAAAACAGAAATGTTTTTGAATGTGTCAAGTGTGTTCATCAGCATTATCTTTTTGCCGGGACTATCTTTCAAGATAACAAGCTGCCACTTTTCAATCTCATCTTGGGTTTATATTTATTCTTTTCTGCAAACAAAGGCTATTCAGCAATAAAAATGACTTCACAATTGGATATCATCTACAAGACAGCACTCAAGCTATGCAGAAAATGTCGTATTCTCATGACATTATCAAACAGTGAAAAGATACTGGATAGCATGTACTATGAAGCAAATACCATTTATATTGGTGCCAAAACAAATGAAAAGTCTAGGGATGGCTACTGAACAGCAGTCAGTATCCATGATAGTATCAACAGACAAGGAAAATGAATATCCCAAATATATCAAGCTTTCAGTCATTCCGGTAGACAATAAAAACTTTATTCATAAGTTCTTTCATATGAGAGCAAAAGTATAATCTAAAAGGGTATTGAATATAGATGAAAAAAACAATATTTCTGATTCATCAAAGGAATTGACATTAAGATCCGAGAAAATAGCATACAGCGAAGCAGAACACAGACTCAAATGGCTAAATATCATTGCGGGAAATATCAAGAATAATATTGCTGGGATATATCAGAGTGTTACAAAAAGTTCGTTGCCACTTTTTCTGCATGAACAGGAGTGGCGCTTCAATCATAGATATACAGGTACACATATAATGGAAAAGATTCCAAAATACATTACAAAATCATTTCCTATAGATTCAGAAAAATTATCCAAAATTTTGGAATTATCTGAATCGTATTTTTCACCCTGAGCCTGATAGTCAATCAAAATTATTTTTTAATAAGAGAATAAATTCTATAGTTGTGGACAAACACTTTCATATTGTCCACATCCAATACATGAATTTACTTTTTTCCATACATCTTTTGCACTGTAACAAGCTATAAATAAATCTGTAATTTGAATATGTATTGGATAATATGACATGCTTGATAAGGTTGTCACGTCATTATACAACGAATCAATATATCTTAATACCCTTGACACTATAGAGAATATGTTATTCCTTGTAAAGCTGATAATTTACTCAAACAATCCTCAAAACATCTTCTATTTATGATTTATGATTAGTAACAACGCTTTGGTTATACAGGAATTTGCACATAATATGTCGTATATTTAAAAAATCACTATTTTTCTTTTTAAGATAAGTGAGTTTATACTGCCATAAATATTAATCTACATAACCGCTTTATTCTTGTCATCATTAATATTTGGAACAATGCTCTTCCTATTATATTTTTACACTTCATTATGATCAAAATATTCAAAGAAAAAAACGTGTTTCACAGATGATTGAAAAAGGACGTTTTTCTACAATTGATATTATCAAAGTAGATGAATTTTAAAAACAGGCTGATTTCTAGCCTGTTTTTTATTTATGATATTGCCAACCATGTTCACCATGATAAATCATTAGTTTTGTCATACCACCATCAATACAAATATTTTCACCTGTTATAAAACTTGCTTCATCACTACATAAAAACAAAACCATATGTCCTATATCTTCTACTTTACCAATACGCTTGACAGGATGTTGTGTCATATCACTTCCTTGATAAATCGTTGGATCTGATTCAGTTTGAATCCAACCTGGTGAAATAGAATTGACTCTCACTTTTCCTGCTAAAGAAATAGCCAAACTATGTGTTAAAGCACGTATACCTCCTTTAGCTGCACTATAGCTTTCACTTTGAGGCTGACTCATACGATCACGTGAAGAAGAAATATTTACTATACATCCTCCTTCTTTAAAATCATCTTTAAATAACTGTGTTAAATAAAATGGAGCTGTCACACCTACTGACATAGCATATTGAAATTCATCATAACTACACTCATCAACCCCTTTAAAAAGAGGTTTCGCATTATGAATCATATAATCAATATGTCCATAATCCTGAATAACTTTTTGATGAAACTGTTCTAAAGTATGCTGGTTTGCTAGATCACCTTGAAAGTAATCATTTTCCTCAACATCAATTACACAGACATGAGCGCCTTCTTTTTGAAACATTTCACCAATACATTTTCCAATGCCTTTTGCACCACCTGTCACAACAACAACTTTATCTTGAAATTTCATAAACATCCTCCTAATCAAATAAACGCTGATCTCGACCACTTGGAATACGATAGAAAAGACAAATCACCATTCCAGCGATAGATAATAAAACTAAAATCAAATAAAATATATCACAAGAATAAAAATCTATCAAATATCCAGCGATAACTTGAAAAAGAATAGCTCCAATAATAGCAATCACAAATAATATGGTATTGACAACCTTCATATCATATTGATCATTCCATTTTCCAATTATAGGCTGTGTTATTAATGAAGTTAAAAATGAAGCAGATACAACAAGTGAAACATCACTCGCTCTAAATCCCATATTCATTAAATAAACAGAAATTAAGGCACTAAATAATGCCCAAGATAAATAATAAAAGTTATACATCAAAAAATAACTTAAATAACTATTTTGATAGATTTGCCATAAACGGACATGTCTTATACTTTTGATACTTTCCATAGATTTCCCTCCTGCAACCATACTCTAACAAAAATCATAAAAAGAAAAAATATCTGTTGAAGAGTTTCAAAGTTCATTTAAAAAAATGTCTTTGTTTGTTTCACCATTTGTAAATGAAATTTACAAATATATAAAGAAAATCATTTTTAACTTTATATTTTTTTGTTAAACTATATGTAAAGGGGGGGGGAATATTATGCTTTGTGATTACCATGTACATACTGATTATAGTGATGATAGTACATATCTTATGGAAGATGTTGTTAAAGATGGGATAAAGAAAGGGTTATCTGAAATATGTTTTACTGATCATGTTGATTATGGAATTAAATATGATTGGGATGATCCCAGAGCTTTTCAAACCAGAGATGGTATGTGTTTTGCGAATGTCAATTATCATGAATACGCTAAAGAAATTGCTGAATTAAAAGAAAAATATAAAAATCAAATCACATTGAAAATGGGACTGGAATTTGGTATTCAGACACATACAATTGAAAAATATCAAAAATTATTTCATGAATATCCTTTTGATTTTATTATTCTTTCTATTCATCAGGTAGAAGATCAAGAATTTTGGACACAGGATTTTCAAAAAGGCAAAACACAGCTTGAATATAATATGCGCTATTATCAGGAAATGCTTGAGGTTGTAAAAACATATAAAGATTATAGTGTTTTAGGACACATGGATTTGATTACACGTTATGATTTAAATGGTGTTATTGATTTTGCTTATATTCAAGATATTGTCAAAGACATTTTAGAGATTGTTATCAAAGATGGTAAAGGCATTGAAATCAATACTTCATATCATCGTTATGGCTTAAAAGATATGACACCTTCTCGAGATATTTTAAAACTTTATAAGGAATTGGGTGGTCAAATCATTACAATCGGTAGTGATTCACATCAACCCGATCATCTCGGTGCTTATATTGAAGAAGCCAAAGAAGAACTTAAAAAATTAGGATTTCAACATTATTGTACTTTTGATAAGATGCAACCTATATTTCATGAACTTTAAAAGCTAACCCCAGGGTTAGCTTTTCAAATAACTATTTGATATCAATTTTTAAATCTTTAAAGAAGGCTTCTGTTCCAATATCTACAAAAAATCCAACTGAACCTTTCAAATCTTTCCCATGTTTCATATCTTCTACAACAAGAATCAGCTTATCATTGATATAAAATGAAGCATGTTCATCTTCAATAACTGCTTTTAATTGAATCCATTCATTCAAATCAATATCAGCAGGTGCTTCATATTGTGTAATCTGATGATTTCTAAAATATTCAAAAGTATATTTTGGATATGAAAAATACTGACATCCATGCGTTTTTCTCATAGGATCTTGACATTGTTTACCATTTGTTGGTCGTACATAAAATGACTCAAATTGCTTGTCATCATCTGTAATACGATAAGCAATACCTATAAATCCTCTTGCGAAATCTGGTGCATCAGGTAATAGACGACTTAACATTTTCACTTCGATTGTTCCATTGTGAAATGAAAAATCTTTTAATTTTGCATAAGTATTTTCATCAAATTCCATGATTTTTTCAACTTTGATAACTCTTAATACTTTTTCACCATCAAGTTCTACATTTTCAATATTTGTATGAACAGGTATAAAAGACTTTTTATTTAAATCCATTTGTTTTTCCATTGTTCTTCTCTCCTCTATCATAATATACTCCAAATTTGATAAATTTGTAAGTAGGCACTTTTTTGTGCTATAGTTACCAAAAAGTAGGAATTATAAAAAAAATTGATTTTATGATTTGCATCATGATATGCTTATATCATATAATTCTTATATACATAACTTTTGGCATATATCATAAAAATTGACTATAAGGAGTGTTTGAAATGATCAAAAAAGAAAATTTACCTGAATGTCCTGTTGCGACAACTGTTCAACTTATAGGAAGTAAGTGGAAACTACTCATTTTAAGAGATTTGATGACTGAAAAAAAACGTTATAATGAACTAAGGAGATCATTAGATGGAATTTCTCAAAAAGTTTTAACTGCTACGCTTAAATCCATGGTAGAAGATGGTATCGTCATTAGAACGGCTTATCCTGAAGTACCACCAAGAGTTGAATATAGTTTAAGTGAAATAGGTGAATCGCTTCGTCCTATTATTGATATTATGGGACAATGGGGAACATATTATAAAGAAACTTTGCAAGAATAAAAGGAAAGTTCAAATGTTGAAAATAACATAAGAACTTTCCTTTTATATATGAGATTTATCTGTTTTTTGTGCTTCCATAAAAGCATAAATATCATCCGGACTTTCTTGCATGCCTCGTGCAATCCACTCTTTAATCCAGCCATAAATGCCATAAGTCATATAAGCGACTGCATAGGCTTCTGGATTAGATAATTGATTATCTTGAATCATTAATTTTTTTAAAGTATTTCTAAATAAATAAAATAAATCTTTTTGATAAAGTAAAATATAAAAATCTTTATAAGCTACCAAATGTTCAAATAAAGTTTTCATAATCAATTCAAAGGGCATCTGATCTTGAAGTTTCCATTCTTTGATAATTTTGTCAAGATATTGTTTTAAAATATCTTCTTTATCTTTATAGTTACGATAAAAAGAAACTCTCCCAACTTGAGCTTTTTCAGTAATTTCACTAATCTTTATATCCTTTAAATTTTTTGTATTTAAAAGTTCTAATAATGCTTTTGTCATTGCCACTTTGACATATTGATTTCTTTCATCATTATCCATGATGTAACACAATCCTCCTTTTCGTATCATTTTTTTAAATAACTTGAATAAGCCAACCAACCATGATACACTTGTTTCATCCGATGATACATATGTTTCATCAGAATTTTAACAAAATACAAACGATCTTGTCAAGATAGAAACGAAAGGAGAACATATGACTTTAACAAAAACACGTATAATGATTCTTTTGATTATTGCTATTATGGCTTTTGTATTAGGAAGATTAGCATTGAGAACTATTTTAAACTTACTTTTAGGTGGTACATTATTTGGAGGAAACTTTTTATGAGTTTAAAAAAGGGAGGCCGCAAAATGTTTATATTTATATGCATAATGACATTTGTCGTTTGTTTTTTACTAGGAATAGGTTCAAAAGTTGTGTTAAAACCTTCATGGGCCAAAAATTATGAAGTGAAAATGACACCAGAAGTTGGAACATTGTATACTGATTTATCTTATGGCGAAAAAGAATCAAACCGATTTGATATGTATTTACCTCATGATCAGACAAAAAAACATTATGGATTGGTTGTTTATCTCCATGCTGGAGGGTTTACCTCTGGAGACAAATCAGGAGATAAAGATATATTATCATGGCTTTGTTCCAAAGGATATGTTGCTGTTGGGATTAATTATACACTTTTTAATGAAGACAATCCTGATGCCAATGTCTATACACAATCTCTAGAAATCAAAGACGCTATTCCTCACATTATTGAACAAGCCAAACAATATGGTTATTCTATTGACAAAATGGCCATTGCCGGAGGATCAGCAGGACATACTCTTGCGATGATTTATGCCTATCGTGATGCCAAAACATCCCCTATACCCGTTCAGTTACTCTTTGGTGCTGTAGGTCCATCTAGCTTTTATGTTGAAGATTGGGATAATTATGGCTTTAATCAAAATACAGATAAAGCCAGACAAGGAGCAGCAGAGTTATTCAGTGTTATGTCTGGAACACAGATTACATCTGAAATGATTCAAGATCAGACCTACCTTGAAAAAGTCAAACATATATCAGCTCTCATGTGGATTAACGATGAGACTGTGCCAAGTATTGTTGCTTATGGAAAATATGATAAAGTTCAACCCTTTAAAGGTTCCCAACGTTTATTAAAAGCCTATCAAAAGCATCATGTTGATTATCAATATTTTGTAGCTGAACACTCTGGACATGGCTTGCAAAATGACAATAAAATCTATCATCAATATATGCAAACAGTAGAAGCCTATTTAGAAAAATATATGCCTGTAAAGGAGTCAACAAATAAATGATGAAAAATATAATAAAAATAATAGCTATAATTCTTTTGATTTTGATATTGCTTGTTGGTGGCTTACTTTTATTCATATCCACAATTCCATCTGTTCCAACTCATTATACAAGGATTATTAAAACAGGTGGCTTAATAGAAGCTAAATATCTTCAATTCGGTCCCAATCATGTCACATATCAAAAAGAAAAAGGAACTGAACTTACAAAATATTTTCATATCTATTATCCTCAAGAGTTAGAAAAGACACAAAAACAATATCCTGTTGTGGTTATATTAAATGGGACAGGTATTTTACCTAAAAAATATCCTGCTTTATTTCAGCATTTGGCCTCATGGGGATTTATTGTCATTGGCAATGATGATCCAAGCACCGGATTTGGTTTATCAGCTGATGAAACAATTGACTACTTAATAAAAATCAATGATGATCAAAATCATATTCTCTACCATCATATTGATTTCAAACACATTGGCATAACAGGTCATTCTCAAGGTGGTGCAGGTGTATTAACTGCTGTATCTCATACAAAACATCAAAATATTTATAAAACAGCCGTTACTTTATCACCTACCCATGAAAAAATGGCTCATGATTTTGGATGGTCCTATGATCTCACCCAAATTTCTATTCCCCTATTCATGATTGCAGGAACAAAAGGTGATTTTGAAACCAAAGCTGTCATTCCTTTAGAAGCCATGATAGAAATGTATAATAAAGTTCCTTCATCAAAAGTGATGATGCGAAGAAAAGATACTGATCATGGAGGAATGTTATATTCAACAGATGGATATGTGACAGCATGGTTGATGTGGCAATTACAAGATGATATTTATGCTAGTCATGCCTTTTTAGATGACAATGCTGAAATATATCATAATAATTTATATCAAGATGTTCAAATGAATGAATAACTTATTGATTAGAAAAAGAGATTTCTTTTATAACATACAAACTATGTTTTAGAAATCTCTTTTTCAATTCTTTGCATATATAATAAAGGATAAGGTTCTCCCTGTTCATCTAACTCTGTACGTTTATAAACTTCAAATCCCATATGTTCATAAAAACCTTTGGCTAGTGGATTTTGCTCATTTACTGCAAGTTTATTAACTGCATAATGATCAATCCCATATTGTAGTAACTCTTTACCCATTCCTTGTCCTCTATACTCATCACCAATAAATAACATTTCCAGCATATGATCAGCAATCCCCATAAAACCTGTTGGTGTTTTATCTTCTTTTTGAGATACAAGTAATATAGAAATATTTTTTAATGCTTCTGGGACATATTGTTTAATTTGATTAATCTCATCATTGGATAAAAATAAATGTGTTGCTCTTACAGAACTTTCCCATACCTTCAATAAATCTTGTGTTAATCTTTCATCTCGTTGTTTAACTTCTATAATACCCATTTTTATGTCCTTTCTTTATTAATCAAATTGTGTCTGCCAATTGGAATCATGAAATGCTTGAAAACACATTTCAATCTGTTCTTTTGTTGTTTTTTCATGAGCTTAAAGATGATGGTAAATCATCTCTATCAAAATATTGTATTTCCGTTGTTTCAATATTATCTATAAACTGACCACTTAACAAATGACACAAAACAAAGATTTTACAAATGCTATAGGCATAGACAGGTTGATTATGTTGATTACGATCTTGGACAGCAATTCATTTTATAACCATAATCTTCTCAATAATCCCCATCATCATCTGAAAAAATGTCATCATTTTTTACAACATCATCATTTATAACAACATCTATATCACTAAAGCCATAATATTCACTTAAATCCTGATCTGTTCCATTGGCAGCCAATCTATTTTGTGTAGCAAATGAAACAGGTCTATTCATCTTCTTCGCATTTTTTAAAATGATATCAACATCATATTTCTTTAGTGGATTTGAAAATATTGTTTTCTCTTTTGAAAAATAATAAGATCTATTATATGTCAAATAAGCATCAAATTCTATGTCTTGAAATTGAGGCACTTGCATTGGTTAGCGTCCTGTCGCAACACAAAGCTTGATTCCATTATTTTTTAACCTTTTCATTGTTTCTAATATCTTTTTAGATATTTTCTTTTTTGTCATATCTATTAATGTTCCATCAATATCAAAGAATATGATTTTTTATTGTTTCACCACCATTTCATTATGTTTTGTAAAATTATAACATATCAATTTCAAAAAACATAAAAAACAATGAATATTTTAATCAAAATTACATTTTAGTAAACTCATAGATTTCATATGTAGATATTTTTCATGTAAAAATCATCTATCCATTGAATCACCAAATCCAAATATCTTATTCCTCTTAAAATTATCACTTTTCAATTTCATCTATAAATCTTTTTATTTCTTTGTTTTCAAAAGCCATCATAGTCTTGTAGAACAAAATGATTGAATTATAAAGTTCCTTAGTATTTTGAATGAATATCATAATATGTTTTTAAGCTTTTTACAATGCTCCTATGATAGAAACTTTTGAATACTAAATAATATATTTTGCATCTTAATATAAAGATTGACCTGTTGGTGTTAATGTTAATCCTTTATATGTACGATGAAATAACAAGATTCCAATACGTTCCTCTAATGAATTGATTTGCTTTATAACGGCATTCGTGGAAATATACAATTGTTCAAATACTTTAGAGAAACTTCCTGCATCAGCAACTTTAATAAAAGTATCTCATTGATGATTATACATGCTTAATCATTCCTTTTATAACATATATTGAGATAGAAAATGATATAAGATATCATTCGTCATATGATTAATCTTTTCATCTTCTTTTAATTGCCAATAAGATTCATGTAAATCACATTCTCCACAAATATCTACCCCAATCACATTTTGGTGTTTAAAAATATCTTGAAGTATTTTTTCCAATGTCTTAATAGACATATTTCCTTGATCCCAATTCGTTCTTGCCCAGTAACGATCAAGAACATCTTTATCAATAGAAATATAAGCAGGTAATGTCAAATCTACTTTTTTGATTTGTAAGTGAGCGACATCTTCTTCCTGTTCATTGACACTAATGTAAATCACTTTGGATGCTACATCATTATTTTCTATATTTTGTTGACTAGGGCCAATAAGAATAAGCTGTTTTAAATAGGCATTTTCATGCAATAATTCTCCTGCCCAACTTCCACAGCTTGTTAAATCATGAATCATAGGTTGAAGCATATCGGTATGATGATCAAACAAAACAAGGGAAAATGGCTTTTTGATTTTATCAACAAATACCTTTGTCATATAATGGTAATTTCCATTATCCAAAAAATGAATACCTTCAGGTCCATAATTATTTAAACGTCTTTGAATTTCTAACATAGCTTCATGACTACAATACATATCAGTCCCTTCAATATCACTTAAATCTATTCGTATAAGATGATTAACATCATTTCCAATATTAGCAGGATATATATGTGAAAAATCTAATAATAAATTCTGTTCCAAAATACGTCACCCCTATTTATATCTTAACATGAAAGACAAAAAAAGTGAAAATAGAGTACTAAACTTTTGATAATGAAAATAAGATAGATAAAGTAATAATTTTATCTACCTTCCTGTAATATCCATCCAATAATAATATGAGCATTATTTTTATGCCAATCTTGTTAAAACTGGTTCATTAAGCATATCTTGATTCTGAACAAGATCTTCCTCAATTTCAATCTTAATTGAATAAAAATTTTATGTCAATGAATTAAAATTCATATGAAAATATAGATATTGAAACTCATTATTTATATATGAAAAAACTGTACCTTTATAAAGTACAGTTTTTTCATCAAATTAATAACAACATCACAAATCTCTTATCAACAATACCTTTTTTGTCAAAATCCAAGATATGATATAAACAACAAGGGATACAGTTAAAACAATAAGATATGTTGATAAATGATTTCCTAAAAGAAGGAACAATCCAATGAATATACCTGCAGACACAGGATAAGAAATAATTGAGCCTAGAATACTTTTTGTTTCATCAGTAAGAAAATAGAACGGTAAAATGATTCCACCAGCAAGTAAAGCCATGGCAACACTAATACAAACAAATATCATCACTCCATCATTGTTTGAACCAATGACAGTTGAAGCAATATATCCAAAAACAATTCCAAAAACCAATCCAATTAAACTTATTCCTAAATAAGAAATATATTTACTATCAACATAAGTTCTTCTAGAAATCCTTGTTGTAAGAACTGTTTTAATCCATCTAGATGTTTTATCTAAAGTAATTGTCGTTGTTACAATCATTCCTAATAAGACTGTTGCCAGTACCGTTAATACCCATGGTGTTGAAAGATGAGATAGACTTGCTCCAATAATGATAAATACAACCGTTAAAATCAATAAACTATTTTTGACAATGTAATAATCTTTTAATAATAAGCCTTTCATTTAACAAGCCCCCTTTACATACATCAACATAATTTCATCAATATTGGCTGGTATAACCATTGCTTTTGGATATTTCTTTTCAGCTTTCTGTCTATCAGCAACCAATACCTGCCATTCATAATCTTGTTTTCTATATGCAATCATATCTTCCTTATCCAATGCATCAAATTGAGCCGCACCACATTTCATAATACCATATTTTTCTAACAGTTCATCTTTAGGTTTTGAAAAAATAATCTTACCTTCATGAATAAATACAATATAATCAGCTACTTTTTCTAAATCACTTGTAATATGAGATGAAATCAAAACAGAATGTTCTTCATCTTGAATAAAGTCTAATAACATATCCAATATCTCATCTCTCACAATTGGATCCAAACCACTTGTGGCTTCATCAAGAACCAGTAATTTTGAATGATGTGAAAAAGCTACAGATATAGAATATTTCATCTTCATTCCTTTAGAAAAATTCTTGATTTTTTTATTCATTGGCAATTGAAATTTGACTAACATTTTTTCATATGTGTTCATATC
The DNA here is from genome assembly GCF_018223625.1 of Clostridium sp. C1. NCBI lineage: Bacteria > Bacillati > Bacillota > Clostridia > Eubacteriales > Clostridiaceae > Clostridium > Clostridium sp. C1. Next base: position 1,002,932 of record NZ_CP073631.1, read on the forward strand.
CCATGTTTTATAAATATTCGCAAAAACTTTTCCTAACTGCTTTGGATTGAGTTCATCAGGATAATTATTACCATCAAAAACAACACCAATTTCATCTTTAGAAACTTCATCAATGTTAGAACTTCCTAACATTGTGATTGTTCCACTTTCTATATTTGTCAAACCCAATATCGAATGAATCGTTGTACTTTTTCCTGCCCCATTTCACCAATTAAACCTACGATACTTCCTTCAGGCACATGAAAAGAAATATTATCTAAAGTAAAGTCCTTATAATGTTTTGTAACACCATCAAGTTTTAATGCTAATTTCTCCATAATCTTAATCCTCCTCATATAACAAAGATAATAAAGACTGTAGTTGTTCAAGTTTGATTCCACTAACTTTTGCTATTTCTATCGCTTCAGTCAAATGTTCTTCAATTCTTTTTTGTTGTTCTTCTAAATAGAAATCTTGATTTTGAGCTGACACAAAGCAACCTTTTCCAGCTGTGGTTTCAATAAAACCATCTGACTGAAGTGTATCGTATGCTTTTTGCACTGTTAAAACACTAATATGCAATGATTTAGCTAATCCTCGAATAGAAGGAAGTGCTTCACCTGCTTTTAACTCTCCACTCATGATTAAAGCTTTTATTTGTGATGAAATCTGCTCATAGATGGGAACACTTGCATGATTATTAATAAATATTTCCATTCAATCACATCCTTTTGTATTATACTGTATTACTATTACAAGTACATAATACTATCATATACAGATGTCAATATCTTTTTAAATAATCTCAAATTATTCTTTATTATTAATAGCTAATAAACAATTTTTCCAAAGGCAATACAACATGATTTATTCGAATAAAACAAAAAAAGATTTTATAAATGCATTTATATTTTAATAAAATTTCATTTATCTATAAAATCGTTATAAATAATCGTATATCATTTTCATTATCTAGAATACACATAAAAATCACTGTAAAAAAAAGAACAAAACGTTAATTCGTTTGCTCTTAATTTTATTTATTCAACACCTACGATAAATGAATATACTGGTTGTTGACCATCTACACATTCTATTTCAGCTTCAAAATGATCTTCTACATAATCTTCAATTTCTTGAACTTCATCTTCTGTAACATCTTCGCCATAGATTAATGTAATAATTTCAGAATCATCATCAACCAAATTGTTTAAAGTTTCCTTTAATGCATCCACTTTATTAGGAACACAAGCAACAATATCTTTTTCACATAATGCCATATATTGATTAGCTTTAATATCAACACCATCAATATTTGTATCTTTAATTGCAAATGTGACCTGTCCTGTTTTGACATGAGCAATCGCATCATTCATTTCAGCAAGATTATCTTCTAAAGATACTTCCGGATTAAACATAATACATGCTGATAATCCTTGTGGTATAGTTTTAGAAGGTACAACTTTGACATCTACTTCATCTTCTAATATAATCGCTGCCTGTTGTGCTGTCATCACAATATTTGAATTATTAGGTAAAATAATCACATGTTTAGCGTTGACATCTCTAATCGCTTGAACGATATCTTCGGCAGATGGATTCATTGTCTGTCCACCACTGACAACATAGTCACAATGTAATTCTAAGAACATATCTTTGATACCTTTACCAGCAGCCACACTAATAATAGAAACTTCTTTTGGTTCTTCTTTAGGTGCAGTCAAAGTTGCTTTAGCATTGGCAGCAGGTGTATTATTAGCTTCTAAGATAGAATTATGCTGTTCCTGCATATTTTCAATCTTTAACTTAACAAATTCACCATATCTTTGAGCTGTATTTAAAGCATTACCCGGTTTTAATGTATGCACATGAACTTTAACAATATCTTCATCCTGAACCACAACAATACTGTTTCCAGGCAATCTTTCTAATTCATTTCTTAAATTTTCTTCTTTAAAGACTTTGATTTTTGCTGGATCCAATCGTAAGATGAACTCTGTACAATAACCATAAGCTTCTTCACTATCTGATTCTACATCAACAAGTGCTTCTTTTGCAGCTTCTCCTTTAATATCTACTCGTTCAATTTCTTCTCCTGCAAGAGCTGCCATAAATCCTGTCATAATTAACAATAGTCCAGCTCCACCACTATCAACTACACCAACTTCTTTGAGTACAGGTAAAAGTTCTGGTGTTCTTTCCAGTGATTCTTCAGCTTCTTTAACAAAGTAAGAAAAAACATCTTCAATCTCCATTCCCGGTTTCGCATATTGAACAACAGCTTCACTTGATTCTCTAATAACTGTTAAAATTGTCCCTTCAACTGGACGCATAACAGCCTTATAAGCAACTTTAGCTCCATTTTGTAAAGCTTGTGCTAATTCTACAGCATCTACTTGTTTTTTCCCTTCAAAAGCCATAGAAATTCCTCTAAAGATTTGTGAAAGAATAACACCAGAATTTCCTCTTGCTCCCATCAATAAACCTTTAGATAACTTCTTTGAAATTTCATATATATCGTTAGAATCTAATTTTTCAATTTCACTTGCACCAGAACTAAATGTCAAAGACATATTTGTTCCTGTATCTCCATCTGGTACAGGAAAGACGTTCAATGCATCAATCTCTGGATGGTTATTATGCAAAACAGTTGCTCCAGTTATAACCATCTCTTTAAACAGTTTACCATCAATGATTCTCATGTTAACCCTCCACTAATCTGTCACACGAATGCTTTGTACAAACACATTCACTGCTTCAATATCAATATCTAAAGTTGTTTCTAATACATATTTCACTTTCTTTTGTACTTCATAAACAACTTCAGAAATTTTCACTCCATATCCAACGATAATATAAACATTTAAAATGATTCCTGTTTCCCCATCTTCTACGACAATCCCTTTAGCATAATTATCTTTACCCAAAAGATCATAAAAACCATCTTTCATAATCTTTTGGCTTGCCATTCCAACAACACCATAACATTCTGTTGCAGCACCCCCAGTAATACTTGCAACAACATCTAATGAAAGATGAATATCTCCTAAATCAGTTGTTTTCGTTATCATAACTATTCCTCCGTTCTTATCATAAATTTATAAATAGTTACCTATATTATATCTCATTTTTAAATTATTGACAATTATTTCATGGCAATGCATACGCATTATAACCCACTTATATTCTCTTGTAAATAAAATTTAAAAAAATATTGAAATATTCATCTTTTTCAGATATTATAAAAATGTTCAAATACAATATTTTTTTATTTTTATATGAAAAAGTATTTGCATTTTCTTTTTATTAATGATATTATACTTAGGTATGTGAAAGACACTTTGTAAAGGATGGTGAATATAATGGCTAGAAAATGTGAAGTGAGCGGAAAAGGACCTATGTCTGGTAATTCTCGTTCTCATGCATTAAATGCAACTAAGAGAAAATGGAATGTTAACTTACAAAAAGCTACTATTTTAGTCAATGGTAAACCAAAAAAAGTAAAAATTTCAGCAAGAGAATTAAGAAGTCTTAGAAAGAGTGCTTAATGATAAAGATTGCATCCTAGTGGGATGCTTTTTTTATATATTTAATCATATGTTTTCAATCTTATTTTATACAAAAAAAGAAGATAGTTTGGACTATCTTCTAAAGCCTTTTTTGAATTGATCAAAGATTGATTCTTTTTTTGTGGCTTTTTTTAATTTATGATAAAGTTCTTTTTCCTCACGAGATAATTTTGTAGGAATTTTTACATCAATCTTAACATACTGATCTCCATAATTATCACTACGTAAGTCTTTAACACCTTTACCTTTTAAACGTAATGTTGTTCCGGGTTGTGTTCCTTCTGGGACTTTTAATGTCACATCTCCATAAACTGTTGGTACATCTACGTCACAACCAAGCGTTGCATCAACTGCTGAAATTGGAATGGAAATATAAATGTTTTTGCCATCACGCTGGAAGTGTTGATGTGGTCTAACATAAATTTCGACATATAAGTCACCATTTGGTCCTCCATTTGTACCACGATGACCTTTTCCTTGAACACGTAACTGTTGATGTGTATTGATACCAGCAGGTATATTTAATTCAACTGTTATATTTTTATTGACATATCCATTTCCATGACAATGTGGACATTTTTCTTTAACAACTTTTCCTGTTCCATGACAGTCTGGACATGTTGTTTGATTAACAAATGTTCCAAATGGAGAACGTTGCTGTGTACGGATTGTTCCTGTTCCTCCACAGCGTGAACATGTCTGATAATCATTTGGTGTTTTTGCACCTGTTCCATGACAATGTGAACATTGTTCATCATAATTGATCTTAATTTCTGTTTTCTTTCCTTTAATCGCATCCATGAAGTCGATTTCCAATTGTACAAAACGATCTTCACCACGCATTGGACCACTCTTTCTTTGACGTGATCCTCCACCACCAAAGAATGAACCAAAAATATCTCCTAAGTCAACATCTTCAAAGCCACCAAAGCCACCAAAACCTCCGGCTCCACCACCGAATCCACCAGTTTGATCAAATGCAGCATGACCATAACGATCATAGGCAGCTTTTTTATTGTCATCTGACAAAACATCATAGGCTTCCTGAACTTCTTTAAATTTTTCTTCAGCTCCAGGTTCCTTATTGACATCAGGGTGATATTTTTTAGCCATTTTTCGATAAGCTCTTTTGATTTCATCAGCACTGGCATTTTTTGACACACCAAGCACTTCATAATAATCTCTCTTTTCAGCCATAATCTCACCTCTTGACTAGATAAAACCAAGGCAAAGCCTTGGCTTTATGTTAATTTTTTTCTGTAAAGTCTGCATCAACAACGTCATCATCATTTGTTGCTGTATTTGAAGCATTACCTGTTGGGTTAGCTCCTTGTGATTGTTGTTGATATTGATATGCTGCCATTTGTTGAGCCATTTGTTCTAATTCACTCATTTTTGATTCAAGTGTAGCCATATCATTATCATCTAATGCTTTCTTCAATTCATCTCTTAAAGCAGTTGCCTGAGATTTTTGATTAGCATCGATCTTATCTCCTTGTTCAGCTAAAGCTTTATCAATTTCATTAATCATTTGTTCAGCTTTATTTCTTGTTTCAATATCTTTACGTTTCTTTTCGTCATCAGCTTTATTTGCTTCAGCTTCTTTAACCATTCTATCAATTTCTTCATCACTTAAACCAGTTGAGTTTTGAATAGTGATAGATTGTTCTTTTTGTGTTTTCATATCTTTTGCTTTAACATTAACAATACCATTAACATCAATGCTGAAAGTGACTTCAATTTGAGGAACTCCTCTAGGTGCAGGTTCAATACCATCTAATTTAAATAAACCTAATTGTTTATTATCCTTAGCCATTGTTCTTTCACCTTGTAATACGTTGATATCAACAGCTGGCTGATTATCAGCAGCAGTAGAGAAAATTTGTGATTTTGTTGTTGGGATTGTTGTATTTCTTTCGATTAAGACAGTCATGACTCCACCCATTGTTTCAATACCTAATGATAATGGTGTAACATCCAATAAGACAATGTCTTTAACATCTCCAGCAATAACTCCACCTTGGATTGCAGCACCCATAGAAACAACTTCATCAGGGTTTACTGATTTGTTAGGTTCTTTTCCAAGTAATCTCTTTACTGATTCTTGTACAGCAACAATACGAGTAGAACCACCAACTAATAAAACTTGATCAATATCATTTGGTGACATACCTGCATCACTTAATGCCTGTCTTACAGGTCCTTCTGTACGCATAACCAAATCATGTGTTAATTCATCAAATTTAGCTCTTGTTAATGTTAATTCAAGATGTAATGGACCAGCTGGACCAGCAGAAATAAATGGTAATGAGATTTGAGTCTGCATCATACCAGATACATCTTTTTTCGCTTTTTCAGCAGCTTCTTTAACACGTTGCATAGCCATTTTATCAGCGCTTAAGTCAACACCTTGTTCTTTTTTAAATTCAGCAACAATCCAGTTCATGATAGCTTGGTCAAAGTCATCCCCACCTAAATGGTTATCTCCAGCAGTAGCTAAAACTTCAAACATACCATCTGCTAAATCAAGGATAGAAACGTCAAATGTTCCTCCACCTAAGTCATATACTAATACTTTTTGTTCTTTATCTAATTTGTCAACACCAAATGCTAAAGCTGCAGCAGTTGGTTCATTAATAATACGTTCTACTTCTAGACCAGCAATTTTTCCTGCATCTTTTGTTGCTTGACGTTGTGCATCATTGAAATATGCTGGAACTGTGATAACAGCACGATTGACTGGTTCACCTAAATAAGCTTCAGCAGTTGCTTTTAAGTTTTGTAAAATCATAGCTGAAATTTCTTGAGGTGTATAGTCTTTTCCATTGACATGTTCTTTGTAACTTGTACCCATATGTCTTTTAATTGACATAACAGTTTCTTTGTTCGTTACAGCTTGACGTTTTGCAGCTTCACCAACAATAATTTCTCCATTTTTAAAGGCAACAACAGATGGAGTTGTTCTTGAACCTTCAGGGTTCGCAATAACTTTTGCTTCTCCATTTTCCATTACACTGACACATGAATTTGTTGTTCCTAAATCAATACCAATAATTTTATTACCCATAACGATCATCCTCCTATTTTTTATTCATTCACTTTAACTAAAGATGCACGAATAACGCGATCTTTCAATTTGTAACCTTTTTGAAGCTCCTCAACAACAATATTATGACCATATTGATCATCCTGTGTTGTCATCACTGCCTGATGTAGATTAGGGTCAAATTCTTTACCCTGAGCTTCAATCACTTCTACACCATTTTTCTTTAAAATAGCCATCAATTGATCAAAGATCATTTGATATCCTTTTAAAAATGTCTGAACTTCTTCACTAGGATTTTGAACATTTAAAGAACGCTCAAAATTATCAACAACTGGAAGCAATTCTTCGATAAATGACTGCATCATAAATTTTAAAGAATTTTGATGTTCCTTTTCTAAACGTCTTTTCAAATTTTCCATATCCGCAAAAACTTTATAATAATCCGTTTTCCAAGTATTCACTTCTTCTTCCAGCTTTTTCATCTGATTTTCTAAGCTTTCTTCTTTTTGTTCTTCCTTTTCTTGAGTTTCCTCTACAACTTCCTGTTCTTCTTTAACTTCTTCCTGTGTAGTTTCCTTTTCTTTTGCCATTATTTCACCTCTATTCATCATCTTCTTGATTACTTAGAACTTCTTCCAAGCTCTTTGAAATATACTCAACTAAAGAAACGACTTTTTCATAAGGCATACGTGTAGGCCCAATGACTGAAATAGATCCTTTAGACTCATTCCCTGTTTTAAATGAAGCTGATATAACTGATACATCATTTAAATCCTGAATTGGTGAATCACTTCCAATTCTCACTGTGACACCATCTTCCAATGCGATTGGTTCCAGACTTTTCCATGATTGAGAATTTTCAAAAGCACTGACTAAACGACGTAATTTATTCACATCATTATATTCAGGCTGATACAATAAATTTTCTTTACCAGAGAAATAAACATTATTGTTTGCAAATTTCATAAACGCCTCTAAAAAAGCATTAAACAAAACTTCATGTTCTTTAATTCTTGCACTCAATATAGGTTTGACATCTCTTTCTAATCGAAAAGCCACTTGATTAATAGGTGTTCCATCTAATAACTCATTCATGACATTCACACAACTTGTTAAATCTTCCATATAGGCATTATTTTTAATATTGAAATTACGATTTTCAACATGTCCTTTATCTGTCACAATAATTGCTGTGACAGTATGTTCTGATAATGGAACAAGTGTAATATTCTGCAAATGTTCATAAATGGCATTAGGACCCAAAGCCACTGTTGTTAAATGGGTAAGCTGACTTAAAATTTGACAGCTTTCTTTAATAATCTCATTTAACGAACGATGACGATTTCCTAAAAGTGTGGACACTTGATTCTTGACTTCATCATCTACACTAGGCTGCATCAATGTATCGACATAAAAACGATATCCTTTGGTTGAAGGAACACGCCCCGAAGATGTATGTGTCTTTTCAAGATAACCATGTTCTTCAAGAAATGACATTTCATTTCTAATTGTCGCACTTGAATAAGGAAGCTGATACTTCGTCATCAAGGTTTTTGATCCTACTGGTTCAGCCGTTTCTACGAACTCCTCAACTATACATTTTAGAATCAGTAACTGTCTAGCTGTCAGCATATCTCAACCTCCTTTAGCACTCCTTTTACCTCTGTGCTAATTACATTATACTCATCTTTTTAGCACTGTCAACACTTTTGTGCTAATAAATAAAGAAAAACAGACTAAGTCTGTTCATCTTCCAAAAAATCTACTAATATACTATTTAAATAATTGATCCCTAATGATGTTGTTTTTAAATACCCATTATCTATTTCTAATAAATTCATCTTTTGATATTTTTCAATTACATGATGATATCGCTTTTGAAAATCAATTCCATATAATTGATTGATGTGTGAAATAGATATACCTTCATTCAAACGCAGTCCCATCATTATTTTTTCAAATAACTGATCACTCTTTGTTAAAGTGATATCATTTTCCAAATAATGATGTTCTAAATAACGAGTCAATGATTTGGTATTTTCATATCTGTGTCCATTTTTTAAAGAATGTGCCGAAACCCCAATCCCATCATAATCTTCATAATGCCAATACACAAGATTATGTAATGAAGGTTTATATGCATAAAAATTACTCACTTCATATTGATGATAGCCATGCTGTTGTAATCTTTCTCTAATCAATGCATATATCTTGGCATCTTCTTCATCATCTAATGGCTGATAATGTTCATTTTTTAAAATCGTATGATCTTCCAAAATCAATGAATAATAAGACACATGTCCAACCTTTAACTTTACCAGTTCATCAATATCTTCACAAACATCTTGAATCGTCTGTTCTGGCAAACCATACATTAAATCAATATTGATATCCTGAACACCTTTATTTTGTGCCTCTAAAATAAAAGATTTCACCTGTTCACAAGTATGAACACGTCCAATCTTTTTTAATAAATGATCATGAAATGTCTGAACACCTATACTCAAACGATTCACTCCATTTTGCACACATAACTCTAATTTTTCATGACTCATTGTTTCTGGGTTCATCTCCATACTCCATTCCTGACAATGACGGGCATAAGGTTTTAAGAGTTCAAATAAATATTGTAATTGTTCATAAGTCAGTGCTGTGGGTGTTCCTCCACCAATATAAATTGTTTTATAATCATGAGATAACTGTTTTTGCTGAATTTCAAATGCTAAAGCATCTAAATATTGCCATGTCCACTTTTCATTATAAAAAACTTTACAAAAATCACAATATGTACAGATATGTTGACAAAAAGGAATATGAACATACAAAGCACTCATGATAAACCAAATTCCTTTGCCAGTCCACCTAATGATGTTTCTTTATAATCACTGGATAAATCTTTTCCAGTTTCTTTCATGACTTTGACAATCGTATCAAAAGATACTTTATTTTTTCTTAAATAACCTAACTGTTTTGCTAACATGGCCGCATCTAAGGCACGTAATGAACCATATCCATTACGTTCAATACAAGGAATTTGAACATAACCTCCTACTGGATCACATGTTAAACCTAAATTATGTTCCAGTCCCATTTCAGCTGCATATTCAATCAAAGAATTATTCAATTCATAAATCCATGCCATTGTTGCTGCTGCCATAGCACAGGCTGTTCCAACCTCAGCCTGACATCCTCCATCGGCTCCCGAAATCGTTCCATTGGTTTTCACAACATTCCCAAAAAGTCCCCCAATGGCTAAAGCTTTAATCAAATCTTTCTTTTCAATATGCAACTGCTTATAACAATAATACAATACAGCTGGCATAATACCACTTGCACCACAAGTTGGTGCTGTAACAATCTTTCCGCCATCCGCATTTTCTTCTGAAACAGCATAAGCATAGCTGGAAATAAATAATCTTTCTCGATCAGCTTCACGACGTGTATTTTGAGCCTGTTGAAACATTGATTTCGCTACTCTTTTTAATTTTAATTTCCCTTGAATCAGTCCTTCTTTTTTCAAGCCATTTTCAACACTTTCAAACATGGCTCCTAAAATATCTGAAAGAAAATGATCAAAATCATCTCCTTCATTTTCTAAAACATAATCATATAAAGATATTCCATGTTCATCTACATAATGTAAGATTTCTTTCATCGTATTTTGTTTATAAACTTGAACAGGTTCCTGTGCCAGATCCCCTTTAAATAAAATAGAACCCCCACCAATTGAATAAACTTCAATCTGTTTCATTTCCTGATCACCTTGAAAAACATGGACTATCATCCCATTAGGATGTTCTGGTAATTCTTCACTTTTAAAAGAAAAGTCTACAGGTTTTGGTGCAAATGTCTTTTCAATAATATAATCAGTTAAATGTCCTTTTCCAGTTAAAGCTAACGAACCATGTAAATCAACATGAAAACGTGTCGCTTCAGGGTACATTTCTTTAATTTTCAAAGCCGCTCTTTGTGGTCCCATTGTATGTGATGATGAAGGTCCAAATCCGACCTTAAATAATTCTCTCATTGATTCCATGATTCATTTCCTCCCATTCTCATTAAAAATAGTTCTAAACCTTTATATTTATCTATTTTCCCTGTCTTCACAGCAATATCCAGCTGTGATAGTTCATCAATATGTGCCAATAATTCTTTCAAATCAAAATCCTTACCATCACGTCTAATATATTTTAAACGATAGGGATTCATAGATAAAATTTGAGCAATTTCTCTATCATTATAACCTTTTCTATCTAATAATTTCACTTGATATAATAAACGCATGGCATTACCAATCAAAACAATTAATTTGACAGGTTCTTCATTATTCATAATCAAATCTTTATAAATTCGAAAACTTCTCGCTGTTTCTTTATTTAAAATCGCCTGACTTAATTCAAAAACATTTTCTTCAACCTGCTTTGTCACCAATAAATCAATCGTTTCTACAGTAATATGTTTTGTATACAGGCATAATTTGTTCACTTCCTGTGAAATTTCCAGAAGATGAGAAGGCATACGTGATAAAAATAGTCTTAATGCTTCTTCATCTATTTCACAACCTCGACTCTTAATCGCTTGATGCGTCGCTTTATATAACTGACGCTCATCCATTTTTTCAATATCATAAAAATGAGCATACTTGCGTAATGTTTTCACTACTTTTTTTCTTTCATCAAAATTTCTTTGATCATGATAAATCACAAATATTGTTGTGGGATTATCTAAAGGGAGATAATCCATAAACTTTTGAATATCTGCATCATTCATTGTTTTTTGTTTTTGAGCCGTTAAAAAAAGTGGATTTTTTAAAACAATCATCTTATATTCCGTTAAAAATGGTGGTGTTAAAGCATCCTCAATAATCGTTGACATACTGCTGTCCTGACACCAATATGTCACCATATTCATATCTTCCTCACAAATATGATACTTCTTTTTGAGTGTCTTTAATCTTTGTTCCATCAACAATTTATCTTCACCATAGATGACAAAATTCATGGTATCACCTCTATCTTTATCATTATACATGAATCAACGCAAAATGTAACGTTCTTTTCCATAAAATCTTAGATGAAACATTCCATCCTGATCGGTTCTTAAAATCGTGATACCTTTTCTTTGTAAACGTTCAATAACCTGAGGTGAAGGGTGCTTATACATATTATTCTTTTTAACTCCAATCATCGCAATATCAGGATGAATCACTGATAAAAGTAACGCAGAAGTGGCACTGGCACTGCCATGATGTGAAACCTTTAAAACATCGACATCCAATGTCTGCAATTGTGGTAAAAGGTCAGCTTCAACTTGACTGGACATATCCCCTGTCATCAAGATATTCATTGCCGGTAAGGAAATATACATAACGAGTGACTGATCATTAGAATCAGTATAAACCTGATGACTCTTAAACATTTGAATTTGAGCACAGCCAATCTGTCTGGTCGCTTCAAATTCATCAATGACCTGCCCTATAGAAAAATGTTCCAATAAAGAAGGAAGTGCCCCACAATGATCAAAATCATCATGTGAAATATACACATAATCCAAATGTGAAATACCTACCGATTTCAAATAAGGTATAATCGTCTGGGCTGCTAAGTCATAATCCTGTGTTCCTCCCGTATCAATCAAAATATTTCCTTGATTCATAGGTAGACGTATGAGGGTACAATCACCTTGTCCTACATCAATCATTGTCACCTCACCATAGATTTTATGTTGACTCCAGAAATGAAAAACAATCATTAACGAAAACAAGGCACAAACGTCTTTTCGATAAGATTGCTGAAGTTCTTTAGCGATAATGATACGAAAATAGAAAAAATAAAAAAGAATCAGACATGCTAAGGTTGGCTTAGAAAAAATAAGGAAAGTATTCATAACCGTCATAAAAGATAACATATTTTGAAAAAGAATGACGGTATATTTTAAAACAATTTCAAGAACAGGGAAAAATATAGAAAGCGCACATAAGCTATAAAAGATTTCAATAAAGACATTTAAAATATCGCTGACAAAAAAAGAAATAATGGGAATTTGGGCATTTAATGTTAAAATGATGGGTAATGAGGAAAGATAAATCCAAAATGATGAAAAGCGTAAACGCTGCGTTAATAAAACGATAAAATAAATAAAATAAGAAAATACAAAGGAAATATTGTAAATGATATAGGGATTATAAAATAAGGATAATATGATCAGGAAAGCAAAGATATCTAATTTATGAAACCATTTTTTTAATAGTTCATATAATAATAAAATAAAGAAAGCACGATACAAAGACACAAGCATAGGAATAGAAAAAATATAAAAGCCAATCATCATAAACGTTAAAACCTTTGCTAGTTGACGTGGTAAAAATAAAGCTAGTACATTTTTAATTATTGCATATAAAATATGGATATGCATTCCTGATAAAGCAAACATATGAACAAGTGAAAGATCTGTTAATAACTGATAGTCTTCGCCAATAGTCAAGCTTCTTTCACCTAAAATAAATAATCTCTGATAATCTTGAACATCCTGTTGTGAAGAAAAACGTTGTTCTAACCAGCGATAAAATGTTGGTTGTTTTTGCTGGGAAATCAGTTTTTTAACATAAGCTTTATGAAAAATCTTTTGTCCATAGAGATAATCCTTTTCACAAAAAGCATTGTCATTTGTATTTTCATAGAGTTCTAATGGCTCAATCTCTACTTCTAATAAATCCCCATATTCAATATTGGATAAATCATGATAAAGCTTTACAGTCCCTGCATTTGTTTTCAAATAACAGTTATTTTCAGCAGTTTTAACAACAACACCCTGCAAAGAAGAAGATAATGGTTGAATTTCATGAGGTTGTATCCATAGGGCCAAACAAAGTAGTATTGCAATCATGAAATGTATGATAGACAATCTTCGACATAGAAAATAACAGTATAAGATAAAGAATAAATAAAAAAGCGGATGGACAATATCCGCTATAACAAAGCATAATAAAGCCGTTGCATAATAAATGACATGATATCTTATAAGCATAGATGTTCTCGCAATCTTAAATAAGTTTTTTCACCAATACCATTAATATTCATAATATCTTCAATCGTTTCAAAAGGTTGTTGCTGACGATAATCGATGATTTTTAAAGCAGTCTTTTCTCCTACACCTTCTAAAGTCATGAGTTCTTCCTGTGAAGCATGATTTAAAGATACAGCTCCCTCATGAAGGGGTGGTAGATAAAGTCGACTTTCATCTTCAACTTTCTTATTCATAACCAAAGACTGCATATTAGCCTTTGGAGATACTCCAACTTCATCCACAAGTTCTTGGATAGTTTTTTCTCCTTCAAATTCGTATTTTCCATTTTTTAAAAACTCTCCTTCTAAAATCACATAAGATAAAGACACAACATTTTCCTTTACAACCTCAGGTTTTTGAAAATCATAAACAATAGAACAAATCATTAAAACAACAAGTCCAATTATCTGATATATTTTTTTCATGTTATTCCTCCAAACAAAAAAAGAATCCTAAGATTCTTTTGAAATATGAAAATGCTGATACGCCAATTCTGTAACAACACGCCCTCTTGGTGTTCTTTTAATTAAACCTTTTTGTAAGAGATAAGGTTCATAGACATCTTCCAATGTTAGTGGTTCTTCGCCAATACTGGCAGCAATAGCTTCTAAACCAACCGGTCCACCACGAAAACGTTGAATAATTCCTAATAGATATTTATGATCCACATCATCCAGTCCCAGCTCATCAACTTTTAAAGATTGTAACGCTTCAATTGTTCTTGATTTCGTAATCGTATCATCCCCATTGTATTGAGCAAAATCTCTGACACGACGGAACAAACGATTAGCAATACGTGGTGTCCCACGTGAACGTCTGGCTAGTTCTCTTTTGGCTTGTTCATCCATATCCATATGATAAACTTGGCTCGTACGATCAATGATCGCTGTCAATTCACTTTCATTATAATATTCAAGTTTAGATACAATACCAAAACGATCCCTTAAGGGAGCAGACAAATCTCCAGCTCGTGTTGTCGCTCCAACCAATGTAAAAGGAGGTAAATCAATTCTAATGGAACGTGTAGAAGCTTCTTTACCAATCACAACATCGACATAAAAATCTTCCATCGCTGGATATAGAATTTCTTCAACAACTTTATTTAAACGATGAATTTCATCAATAAATAAAACATCGCCCGGTTCCAATGATGTCAAAATAGCAACCAGATCACCAGTCTTTTCAATACTTGGTCCCGTTGTGGCTTTCAAATGTGTCCCCATTTCATTAGCTATAATCATTGACATCGTTGTTTTTCCTAAACCGGGTGGACCATATAATAACACATGATCTAAAGTTTCATTTCTTAATTTAGCTGCTCCAACAAAAACCTTGAGATTCTTTTTTAAATCAGTCTGACCAATATATTCATCAAAGGATTGTGGTCTTAACTGATTTTCTTCATCTTCAATATGTTCATTTGTATCTAAAATACGTTCATTCAAATCCATAGCGACCCTCCTATAATTTTACTAATAAACCTAATGCTTTTTTTACATAACCATTTGTATCCAACGTTTCATGAACAAGCGTATTCATCACACGATCCACATCCTGTTTCTTATATCCCAGTGCAATTAAAACTTCAATTGCTTCATCAAACTCTACTGATGTCATAAGCATTGGAGATATCTGTACATCAAATTTACCTTGTAAATCTAAAACAATCTGTTGTGCTGCCTTTAGTCCGATACCCGGAATCTTTCTTAAATAACTAATATTCTTAGATTCAATAGCTGATATAATGGCCTGAACATCTCCAGTTGCTAAAATACCAATGGCTGTTTTACAACCAATGCCTTTTACAAGAATCAGCTTTAAAAATAAATCTTTTTCTTCCAGTGTCAAAAAGCCAAAAAGAGCAATGCCATCTTCTTTGACCTGCTGATAAACATAGACCAATGTTTCTTTACCACGCTGAAACTGATAAGGATTGGAAACATAAATCAAATATCCGATTCCTTGATTATCAACAACAATATGATCTTGACGCATATCCACAATAATACCTTTTATATAACTATACATATTAAAACTCCCATTTCATAATATCCTCATCATTATAGCACACTTTTAAGGCAAATAAAAAATGAGAAACATTTTTTCTCATTTTTATTCATAAAATTCAAATTCAAAATCTAAAATAGATACAGTATCTCCTGCCTGAACACCAGCTACACGCAAAGCATCATCCAAACCAATATGACGCATCTTTTGAGCAAAGCGTTTGATACCGTCATCACTTCCCAGTGAAGCCATCTGAACAATTTTTTCAACACGTTCACCTGTTACGTGCCATTGACCATTACCCATATTATGAATTTCAAATCCAATTTCATCTGGTTTTTGATATGTATATAAAACAGTATTTTCTACTTCCTCGTCTTGAGAAGCAAATGATGGTGTACGGTCCAATAAATCAGCAATCGCATATAAAACCATGTCTACACCTTCTTGAATCAACGCAATCACAGGAAAAACAGGAATATCTTCACCAAGTTGCTCTTTAAAACGTTTTAAATTTTCTTCGGCTTCAGGTTCATCCATCTTATTAGCCACAATAATCTGAGGTCTTTCCAATAAACGATATTTATATTCACCTAATTCTTTATTAATAGCCAGATAATCCTCATAAGGATCACGACCTTCACTACCACCCATATCAATCACATGAACAATCACACGACATCTTTCAATATGACGTAAAAATTGATGACCTAACCCTTTTCCTTGACTGGCTCCTTCAATTAATCCCGGTAAGTCAGCCATGACAAATGAACGACCATCTTTCGACTGTGCTACACCTAAATTAGGTACAATCGTCGTAAAATGATAATCAGCAATTTCTGGTCTAGCACGTGTTACAACTGATAGAAGCGTTGATTTCCCAACTGATGGAAAACCTACTAATCCCACATCTGCAAGTAATTTTAACTCACAGATTAAATTGTATTTTTCACCTGGTTCTCCATGTTCACAAATAGTTGGAGCTGGATTACGGCTTGTCGCAAAACGGGCATTTCCACGTCCACCACGTCCACCTTTAGCGATAACAGCTCTTTGTTTATCTTGTGTTAAATCCGCCAGAACACGACCACTATCTTCATCATAAATAACTGTTCCTACAGGAACTTTTAAAATCATGTCTGCCCCATCAGCTCCATGCATCTTTTTTGCCATTCCCTGACCACCATTTTTTGCTTTATACTCACGGTGATATCTAAAATCCAATAAAGTCGATAAAGAAGTTGTGGCTTCAAAAATGATACTGCCACCTTTTCCACCATCACCACCGGCTGGACCACCTTTAGGAACATAGGCTTCTCGACGAAAAGCAACAACACCATCGCCACCTTTTCCAGCTTCAACATATATATGTACCTTATCAATAAATTTCATCTTTTCACCTTCTTTCTCTTTTTTCAAAAAAAAGAACCCCTCTATAAGGGATTCCTATTAAGCAGCTGGGTAAACAGAAACTTTCTTTCTTGATCTTCCATCTCTTTCAAATTTCACAACACCATCTACTTTTGCAAATAAAGTGTCATCTCCACCTTTTCCAACATTTACACCTGGATGAATTTTTGTTCCTCTTTGTCTGTAAATGATAGAACCAGCAGTACAGAATTGCCCATCAGATAATTTAGCTCCTAATCTTTTAGATTTAGAATCACGACCATTCTTTGTTGATCCTACCCCTTTTTTAGAAGCGAATAATTGTAAATCTAACTTAAACATCATGGTTTCATACCTCCATCTTCTCAATTTTCATGTATTTTGAATAAGATTCCTCAACCGTTTTCAGCATCACTTCAAATGTCCCTAGCACCACTTGAATCTGTTCGTTGTCTTGATGAACCTTTATATCAATCAATCCTTCTTTTAAATCTATTGTTCCTAAATGCTGTAATAAAAATTGATATTGAACCAAAGTGTTCGCTATCCCAACACAAATTGTACTCACACCAGCACATACCAAATCCTTACCATATTCAGCACTTTGTGCATGACCTGAAACAGTCACCTGCACAATCGATTGATTATGTTTTTTGATTACTGCTTTAATCATTATTCAGCAGCTTCACTAGCTTCTTGTTTTGCTTTTCTAGCTGTTTTTTTAATATCTTTGATCACTAATTTTGTATAAGGTTGTCTATGTCCTTGTTTTTTGTGATAATGTTTCTTAGGATTGTATTTATAAATTAATACTTTCTTTTCTTTTCCATGTTTTTCAACTTGTGCTGTTACAGTTGCTCCTTTAATATAAGGATTTCCAATTTTATTTGTTTTATCTCCAATAAATAAAACTTTATCTAAAACAACTTCTTCTCCTTCAGCAACATCTAATTTTTCAACAAAAATAGTATCTCCAACTTCAACTTTTAATTGTTTTCCACCAGTTTCAATAATTGCGTACATGATGTACCTCCTTCTTTTCTATAATAATCTCAGACTCGCCAATCAAGGCAGCTATGCTTTAATACCTTGCATGTGCGGTTGTAGCTAGAGGTCTACAACATGAGTATATTATCATTTTATCATCTTATCGTCAATATTTTTTTAAAACATTCTCATTTCTTTATTGATTTCTTGGATGAGAATGATCATAAACCTCTTTTAAATGCTGATTGGTAATATGAGTATAGACTTGGGTTGTTGATAAATTGGCATGTCCTAACAACTCTTGAACAACACGAATATCAAGACCCTGTTCCAATAAATGAGTCGCAAAAGAATGACGAATCGTATGTGGATGAATCTTCTTAGTTGGATCATAATTTTTTACAACCCGATCCACAATATCTTCAACACCACGATTTGTAAGTGGTTTTCCTAATTTATTAACAAATACATAGTTATGATCTTGATGTGCTTTCATCATGATTTCATAACGATCATTTTCAATATAATCTTTCAGCCACTTGGCAGCCAAATCATGAAAAGGCACATAACGATCCTTCCCACCTTTTCCATGAATAAACAATAACTGTCTGGAAAAATCAATTTGTGACAACTGCATTTCAACGACTTCCAGACAACGTAGCCCTGAGGCATACATCAATTCCAACATAGCTTTATTACGACGCCCTAAAACTGTATGTGTATCAATACTATCTAATAAATCCAGCATTTCATCCATATAAAGAAAGTCTGGTTGACGCTGTGGTTCTTTTAAAGACTCAACCAAAAGGAATGGATTATCATCAAGCAATTCTTCTTTTTGTAAATAACGATATAATCCTCTTAAACTGCTCATTTTATGATTAATCGTTTTAGGTGATAAACTTTTAGTATGTAAATATGCCAGATAACCTCTTAAAAAAGAATATTGAACAGCCCCAAAGCTTTCTATACCTTCACGATGACAATAGTCAATAAATTCATAAATATCTCTTTGATACCCCGTAACTGTTAAAGCAGAATACTTTTTGACATATTGTAAATAAGACAAGTAGTCATTTGCCATTTTTGCAAAATCAGACATGACTTAAAAAATCCTCCATCACTGTTATTGCACGATTTGCATAAGCTTCTTTACGTTCTTTTTTCTTCACACGTGTCAAAAGATCTGGCAAAATACCAAAATTAGCTTTCATAGGTTGAAAATTATTTTCATCCCCATGTGTAATATAATAAGCCAATGATCCCATCACTGTTTCACGAGGGAAAATAAGCAGTGGCTGTTTTTGTAAATATCTTGCCATATTCATTCCCGCAACCATACCACTTTGCGCAGACTCTACATATCCTTCTACTCCTGTCATTTGTCCAGCAAAAAACAAATCATCACGATTTATAAATTGATAAGTTTCTCGAAGATAACGTGGCGAACATATAAAGCAATTACGATGCATCACACCATAACGCACAATTTTCGCATTTTCTAAACCGGGAATCATATGAATAATACGTTCCTGTTCTCCCCATTTTAAATGTGTCTGAAAACCAACGATGTTGTATAATGAACCCACTGCATTATCCTGTCTTAACTGAACAACCGCATAGGGTCTTTGTCCGTCTTTTTCTAATCCTACTGGTTTCATTGGTCCAAAAAGCAATGTCTGTTGACCACGTCTGGCAATTTCTTCAAAAGGCATACAACCTTCAAAAAACTTTTCTTCAAAATCTTTGGGTTTGACAACTTCAGCATTGATTAAAGCATCATAAAAAGCTTCAAATTCTTCTTTGGTCATTGGACAATTAATATATTCGGCATCACCTTTATCATAACGAGATTTCATATAAGCTTTTGAAAAATCAATACTTTCTTTTTCAATGATAGGAGCTGCCGCATCATAAAAATAGAAATAATCTTGTTGTAATAAATCTTGAATCTTTTGTGACAAATGAGTACTTGTCAACGGACCTGAAGCAATGATTGTCGGTCCTGCTGGAATCTCAGTAACTTCTTCTCTTACAATCTCAATAAGAGGTTGAGATTCAATATATTCAGTAATCGCTTTTGAAAAACCCTCACGGTCAACAGCCAGCGAACCACCAGCTGGTACTTGATGTTCCCTTGCAAATTTGATAATGAGGCTGTTATTCATTTCCATCTCTTTTTTTAAGACACCCACTGCATTATTTAATCCATCCGCTCTTAATGAATTAGAACAGACCAGTTCCGCAAAATATTCTGTTTTATGAGCTCCCGTTGTCTGATGTGGACGCATTTCATAGAGGCGAACAGGAATCTGACGTAAAATCAGCTGATGTGCCGCTTCCACTCCTGCTAATCCACCACCAATAATATTGACTCTTTCCATATTTTTTCCTTTCTAAAAAGTCCCATATGGGACTTTTATTTAATAATTGTTTTGCATTTTGGATAAGCTGAACAAGCTTTAAATTCTCCAAAACGTCCTTTTTTAATGACAATAGGACTACCACAATTAGGACAAACTTCATCCGTCATAACTGGTTCAGCTTTCTTCTTTTCACTTTTAATATATTTACATTCAGGATAATTAGAACAAGCTTCAAACTTGCCATAGCGTCCTGTCTTATACACCATTGGACTACCACATTTTGGACAGTTTTCTCCTGTATATTCAATCGTTTCTGGCTCTTTTTTAATATACTTACAAGTTGGATAATTTGAACAAGCAACAAATGAACCATATTTTCCTTTACGAATAACTAAATCCCCACCACATTCTGGACACGTTTCTCCTGTTTTTTGTGGTTGAATCTGCTCCATTTTCTCATAAGCATTAGCAAGTAATGGTTCAAACTTATCTTCAAAAGTTGTTAAAGCATGTACATAATCATCATGCCCTTCCGCAATTTCATCTAACTCCTGTTCCATTTGTGCTGTATATTCAACATTAATAATACTATCAAAAAATTCAACCAGTTTATCATTCGTTAAAATACCAGATTCAGTAGGTTTAAATGCCTTATCAATGACTTCAACATATTGTCTTGTCACAATTGTATCAATAATACTTGCATAAGTACTTGGACGTCCAATTCCTAAATCTTCAAGTTCTTTAATCAATTTTGCTTCACTATAACGTGCTGGTGGTTTTGTAAAGTGTTGTGACTTTTGAATATCTTGGCTTAAAAGTTTTTCATCCACCACAACTTCTGGAAGCAATTCATCATTTTGCTTTTCATAAGCTCCATAAACTCTTAAATATCCATCAAATTGAATAACCGAACCACTCGCTCTAAATTCATAGCCATTGTTATCTAATGAAAGTGTTGTTGCATTTAACTTAGCCGGTGCCATCAAAGAAGCCATCGCTCTAGCATAAATTAAAGCATATAATTTATATTCATCATGACTTAAATATTCTTTCACACTTTCTGGTGTACGCATAATACTTGTTGGTCTAATTCCTTCATGGGCATCTTGGACATTTTCTTTTTTCTTAGAAACCTTGACATTACCTACATAATCTTTTCCGTATTTTTCACTAATATACTGCTTTGTTTCATGAATAAAACTTTCTGATAAACGAATCGAATCCGTTCTCATATACGTAATCAAACCAACTGTTTCATTTCCAATATCTACCCCTTCATAAAGCTTTTGAGCAATCATCATTGTACGTTTTGCCTTAAAGTTTAATTTAGAAGAAGCTTCCTGTTGTAAAGTTGATGTAATAAACGGTGGTTTAGATGCACGTTTCTTTTGTGATTTTTTAACATCACTAACAATAAATTCTTTATTTAAAGATTCATATACCGCATTTGTTTCTTCTTCATTATGAAGTTCAATCTTATGATGATTATGTTTAGCCAATTCAGCTTCAAACATGATATCATCTTTTTCAAAGACAGCTTTGACTTTCCAGTATTCTTCTGGAACAAACGCTTCTATTTCTTTTTCTCTTTCACAAATCAATCTCAATGCCACTGATTGAACACGTCCAGCTGATTTTGATTTAATCTTCTTTTGTAATAATTTAGAAAGTTTAAATCCAATAATACGATCTAAAACCCTTCTTGTCTCCTGAGATTTCACAAGATTCTGATCAATTGTACGAGGATTTTTTAAAGCATTAATAACAGCATCATGTGTAATCTCATTAAAAACGATACGATTCGTTAAAGTTTCATCCAAGCCTAAAACTTCAGCCAGATGCCATGAAATAGCTTCCCCTTCACGGTCAGGGTCAGTTGCCAAATAAACATAATCTGCTTCTTTGACACATTTCTTCAATTCCTTAACAACATCTTTTTTATCCTTATTAATGACATAATGTGGTTTAAAATCATTTTCCACATCAACTCCTAAACCACCTTTTCCAGTGGTTGCCAAGTCCCTAATATGTCCTTTTGATGAAGTCACTTCAAAATCAGCACCCAAATACTTTTGAATTGTTTTTGATTTTGAAGGTGATTCGACAATCACTAAATTCTTACCCATCATATTACCTCCTACGTGTTTTCTATTATTAAGTCTTTTTTCTAATTTGTCAACCATAATCTTCATCTTCCATAATATCCTGAGCACTTGAAACAAGTCTGGCTCCCTGTTTAATCAATTCATTACAACCTTCATAATCATCAAAACGTCCGGGAATACAATAAATCTCCTTTCCCTGTTCTAAAGCATAACCTGCAGTAATCATTGTTCCACTTTTCTGTTTGGCTTCGCTAATCAATAAACTATAGGACAGGCCAGCAATAATACGATTACGAAAAGGAAATAGACGCTTTTGTGGTGCCGTATAAAAAGGATACTCACTTAAAACCAATTGATGTTCTTTCAGTTCCTCATATAACAATCCATTTTCCTTAGGATAGCAATATTCAATCCCAGTTCCTAGAACAGCAATTGTTTTCCCACCATAAGCAATCGCATTCTGATGAGCTACTGTATCAATACCTCGTGCCATTCCACTGACAATGGTATACCCATTTTGAACCAAATCTTTCACAAAAAGATGCGTTGCACGTTTCCCATAATCACTCATCTGACGCATTCCTACCACACCAATCGTCTTTGTTTTCAACAAAGATAAATCACCATAGTAGTATAAAACAAATGGTGGACAGTTAATCTGTTTTAATAACTCTGGATACTCATCACTAAAGATTGTTATGTACTGACATTTCATTTGTTTTATTAACTCCACTTTTAATCTTTCATTCACTCTTTCTTTATTCATTAAAGCATTATAGATTTTTTGAAAATCTCCATTATACTTTAAAGAAAAATACAATACTAATTCTTCCATATAATTACCCTCCTATTATTTATATACGCAAAAATTTTGTATTTTTCTTTTTTTCTATGAAAATTTTTTTAAAATTAAAAACAACCATCATTTTATTGGTTGTTTTGAATCATATAAGAAACATTCTTAACAAATAATCTTATTTCATCATTGACTTGCATAGTTTGATTTCCTCTATAACATGATAAAGCCTGTAAAATAATTGCATGATTTTTCTCAGGCAAAAACTTTAAAGCGTATAATGCCCCTTGTTCCTTTGACAAATACAAATGTGACTTGACGTAAGCAAGAATACGACATAATGAAAGAATAACATACATAGGTTGATTTTCCACATCATGCATGTAACTTGCCATATCATAATATAAACTCTCTAAATAATATTTTTCTGGAACAGGACAAAAAACATCTTTAATATTTTGTCCCCCAATAACTTTTCCAAAACGATAAACAATCGTCATATGTGCTGCCAAATCTCGATCAATCCCATTCATTGTACAAATATAATCTAATGGATCATCAAGATACTTTGATAAATGCATTGGGGAAAAATGCAATTCATAAGGTGTGGGATACTCAAAATTTTGACAATACTGTTTCAAAACAACACTTATTTCTAAACCATGTGGTAAAAGATTATGAAGTTTAATAATTTCTTCCATAAGTTTCTCTTTTTGCTTTCGAGATAAAGCATATTCTACAACCAGTAATACATCAACATCACTTTTTTGCGGATGAAAACATCCAAGTGCCAAAGAACCGTGCAAATAGACTCCTACATATTGATGGTTTAAAAATGTTTTTATTTTTTGACTAAATTCCTTTAATAATAAAAATATTTTTTCTTCCATTATTCATCAAATAAACTTAATTGTTGATTTAACATTTCAATAACTGGCTGAAAAGAACGTCTATGAATAGGAGTCACTCCATATGCTTTTAAAGCTTCTTTATGTTGTTTTGTGGGATAGCCTTTATGTTTTTCAAAACCATATTCGGGATAAATCTTGGCATAATCATTCATGATATGGTCACGTGTCACTTTTGCTAAAATACTGGCAGCACCAATACTCAAAGACTTGGCATCCCCTTTGACAATCGCCTGATGTTCAATCACATCACCTAGTGGCATAGCATCTGTCAAAGCATAATCTGGTCGAATAGAAAGATGATCAATCGCATCAATCATCCCTTTTTTACTGGCTTGATAAACATTAAGGCGATCTACATCTGCAACATCAATAATTTCAATCTGATAGGCCAATGCTTCTTGAATAATAATCTGATAGAGTTCTTCACGCTTTTTTTCAGTAAGTTTTT
This sequence comes from Clostridium sp. C1, assembly GCF_018223625.1. Classification (NCBI taxonomy): domain Bacteria; kingdom Bacillati; phylum Bacillota; class Clostridia; order Eubacteriales; family Clostridiaceae; genus Clostridium; species Clostridium sp. C1. Next base: position 1,027,603 of record NZ_CP073631.1, read on the forward strand.
TAGAATCGTTAATCTTATCATTATAATATCCTTGAGGGAAAATGACTGCTCCTACAACTAAAGGTCCTGCCATTGGTCCACGTCCTGCTTCATCCAGTCCTACAATATATTTTTTTCCTAAATCATAAGCCTGTTGTTCAAACTTTAAACGTTCACACATGAAAGATCCTCCCAAGTGATTTTTCCAATACTACCATCATTAATTTCACTGAAGAAAACTACCATAACTCGATCATAATCCGTTTCACCTTTTAAAGGTTTGATTTTTCTCACTTTAGCAATATGATCAAATGCATCAACAATCCAGTTTTCATTTTCTAAATCAATTTCCAATTGATATCGGTCTTTTAATAATTGAGGATAATGCAAAGATAAATAACGCATGGCCGCAATAAATAAATCATCTAAAGGTAAAATACTTTGTTTAATTGAACCAAGTAAAGCTATGTTTTGTGCAACATGTGCATCATCTAATTTAGGCCACAAGACACCCGGTGTATCAAACAATTCAAAATCTTTCGCAACTCTAATGATTTGTTGTGCTTTTGTCACACCCGGTTTATTCCCCGTGACTGTTGCCTTTCGATTAGCCAGTCTATTAATAAAAGTAGATTTACCTACATTAGGTATTCCTAACACCATTGCTCTCATAGCACGTGGTTTTAAACCTCTGGCTTTTTCTTTTTCCATTTTATCCTTTAATACATAACGACATTTTTCAATGATTTTTTGATATTCATTAAAATTTTTCAAGTTCACACTCATAGCCTGATAACCACATTGTTCATAATATTGTACCCATTGTTTGGTATATTGATCATCAGCCATATCTTTTTTTGTTAAAATGATAAAACGAGGTTTATTTTTGATGATTTCATTAATCATTGGATTTTTAGAAGAATACGGAGCACGTGCATCTACCAGTTCAATCACAATATCAACAACTTTGATTTTTTCACTGATTTCCCTTCTGGCTTTTGCCATATGACCCGGAAACCAATGAATATTCATTTTTGTATTTTCATTAGCCATAACGACACCTCCTTAATCAATCCACTGAATATCAGAAAAAGGATAAATCACTAACCCTTTCATACCAACAATATCATCTAATCGAAAAGGTCCTAATTCTCTTGAATCTGTTGAACGCAAACGATTATCACCCATTACAAAATATTCACCATCTGCTAAAGTCACTTCAAAATCATCAGTAAATTGATCAACATTATAAGTCATTTTTGCTTTTTCAACAAAATCATCATCTAAAAAATCTTGTTCAATATGATTTCCATTAATATACAATTCATCATTCATAAACTTCACTGTTTCATTAGGTAAACCAATCACTCTTTTAATGATTTTTTCATTCAACTGTTGACTATTTAAAACAACGATATCAAAACGTTGAATATTATCTTCTTGAATACCTGTTGCATTAATCATAGCAATACTGTGATCATGGAGAGTATTCTCCATTGAAACGCCCTCTATTCTCACAGGAATAACGACAAATTTAAAAATACCAATTGTCAGTGCAATCACAACAATAATTTCAATAAGAGAAATATATATTTTCTTTTTATTCACACTTATCGCTCCTCGTATCATATTCAAACACTTTTTATTATAACTTTAAATAATCAAAAAGGCTAGAAAAAAAGTATGGGAAAATCCCATACTTCCTATTTGCGAATTTCTTTAATTCTTGCAGCTTTTCCAGATAATCCACGTAAGTAATGTAATTTAGCTCTACGTACTTTACCAATTTTAGCAACTTCAATTCTATCAATAATTGGTGAATGAAGTGGGAAAACTCTTTCTACACCAACTTGGTAAGAAATTTTTCTGACTGTAAAAGTTTCAGAAATTCCTCCACCTTTTCTAGCGATACAAACACCTTCAAATAACTGAGTACGTGTTTTGTCACCTTCTTGAATTTTAACATAAACTTTTAAAGTATCTCCAGGTTTAAAATCTGGAATGTCATTTCTTAATTGTTTTTTTGTAATTTCTTGTACTAATTGCATATTCATGATATGACTTCCTCCTTCACAATATTTATCTACGAAGTTCATACGTTATGTAACCAGCGGAGCTTCTGCGTCCAAAGACTTAAAGATATTATCATTTTTCATCATGAAAATCAATCTTTTTTTGTGATTTTCTCTAATATTTTCAATTCTTCATCACTCAACACTCTATTTTTTAATAAATCTGGACGTTTGAGATAAGTTTTTCTTAAAGACTGTTCTAAACGCCATTGACGAATATTTTCATGATGACCACTCATCAAAACATCTGGAACACAATTGCCATCGTATTCATAGGGACGGGTATATTGAGGATATTCTAACAACCCTTGACTAAATGAATCATCTTCGTGTGAAGCTTCACGAATAGCACCATCTAATAAACGAATAATCGCATCACAGCATACCATACTGGCTAATTCTCCACCCGTTAAGACATAATCACCAATTGATAACTCCATATCCACATAATCACGGATACGTTCATCGAAACCTTCATAATGACCACAAATAAAGATAAGATGTTTTTCCAAAGACAACTGATAACTTAACTGCTGATGGAGAGTCTGACCTTGTGGTGACATTAAAATCACAAGACTGTCAGGAGTTGTCAATGTCTTTAAACAATCAATAATAGGTTGACACATCAAAACCATCCCCTGTCCTCCACCATAAGGATAATCATCTACTTTTTTATGTTTATTATCAGCAAATTCACGAAAATTATGAATATGAACATCCACAACCTGTGAATCAATAGCACGTTTGATAATAGAAGTCTTTAAAAAGCCATCAAACATCTCTGGAAACAATGAAAGAATATCAATCTTCATCATAGAAACCTTCAATCAAATGAACATCGATACGTTGATGTTCAATATCTTCATTTGTTATAAAAGCATCCACATAAGGAATCATGATTTTTTGTTGACCTTGTACAACTAAAATATCATGATGATCATATAATTGAACATCTTGAACTTTCCCAATATATTTTCCATCATTATAGACTTCGCATCCAATAATATCACTAATATAATATTCATCTTCGTCCAACAGACTTTCATCCTTCATCGCATAAAGTAAACATCCCTTATACTTTTCAACTAAATTAATGTCACGATAACCTTCAAAAGTCACAAGAATATGTCCTTTATGAATGCGATATGAAGCTACAGTCATTTCCATCTTTTGTCCCTGATAATCAATAAAAAGCTGAGCTCCTCTCGCAAATCTTTCAGCCACAAAATCCGTTGAAGATTTCACTTTTAATTCTCCTTTAATACCATGTGTATTGACAATTTTACCCACAATCACTTGATCCATAATGAGCCTCCCTGATATAAAAAATAGATGTGCCAACCACATCTATTCTCCATAAGATTCAAATTTGATGTCTAATTTTTGATGATTTAAACGTCCACTTACTGACATAAATTGACGTATAGAATTAGCCATCATACCTTTTCTACCAATAAGTCTTGCAATATCACTCTTTGAAGCATAGACATATAATACAATTGTATCTTCATCTAATGAAGGCATCTGTCTGACTTCCAATTTATCTTTTTCAACAACAAGTTCTCTTGCAAGATCCTGTAAAGTTTTGACGTAATCCACTTTTTATCACCAGCTTATTTTTTTGCTTTTAAATCAGCAAATTTTTTCATAATACCTTTTTGGCTTAATAAGTTTCTTACAGTATCAGATGGTTGAGCACCTTTGCTTAACCAAGCTAAAGTTTCTTCTTCTTTAATTGTGACAACTGCTGGATTTTGTCTAGGATCATAAGTTCCTAATTGTTCTAAGAAACGTCCATCTCTAGGCATTCTTGAATCAGCTGCTACAATTCTATAAAATGGTGATTTTTTTGCACCCATTCTTTTTAATCTAATTTTTACTGCCATTAAATTTTCCTCCATTTATTGATTTTGCTTTCCTAGTATAACACATATAAATCATCTGTCAAGTATTTTTACTTAACATCTTTTGTTTTTAGCGAAATGATATATCTTACAACTTCTTTAAATAATAGACCAATACATGTAATGATGATTGTTAAAATCATTTGAGCATATGTCAACATTGTTAAATGTAATAACTGATGGAACAAGATAATTGCCAAGATAAATCCTAAAACCATTGTCACACAGACAAACAGACGTAATTTATTCATTGGAAAACTGCTGACAATGACTGCCTGCATACTTATACATGCCAGTGCCAGATACATCATTGTTACACTTTGTTCCATTGGAATATGGAAAAGTGGACGTCCTGTATAAATTAATAGGAAACACAATAAAACACCTGAAGCATGAGGAATTGTATTTTTAAAAACTGTTGGTAAAAATTTTCCTTTGATTTTGTGTGTTTGAGGCTCTAATAATGTTAAAAATGATGGATAAGCTTCAATAGCAAAGTCAATCAAAGTAATCTGAATAGGAATAAATGGAAATGGAATATTACAGATAGCACAGGCAATCGTTAAAATAATAGAATATATGGTTTTAATAAAGAAAACACTTGCAACTCTTGTTAAGTTATTAACAACACGACGTCCTTCTAAAACAACATGAGGTAAACATGAAAATTCTGAATTCAATAAAACAATCTGTGATAACTGTTTGACTGCTTCACTTCCTTCAGCAATCGCAATACTACAGTCCGCTTCTTTTAAAGCCAACATATCATTGACACCATCACCTGTCATTGCGACAGTATGTCCCTGTCTTTTTAAAGCTTCTACCAGCCATTTCTTTTGTTGAGGTGTCACACGTCCAAAGACAGAATATTGGTTGACCAATTCATCCATATGACTTTGTCCGTTTTGATATTCACTCATATCAATATAACGATCATAATTTTTTAACCCAGCCATTTGAGCAATTTTAGAAACGGCCAAAACATGATCTCCTGAAATGATTTTAACATCAACCCCTTGACTATCAAAGTACGCTAATGTTTTTTCTACATCTTTACGAATCATGTCTGTTAAAATAATCGCCAATATAGGTGTTACTTCTGGTAATGTTTTTTTAGCATCAACAATATTTTGAGTATAAGCAATAATAATAACACGTTTTCCAGATTCAATTTGCTGCATTAAAGAAGCAGGTAATTCTTTCATCAAACGTTCTGGCGCTCCCATGACAATGCTTCCAAAACCCTCAAAAGTCATAGCACTCCATTTTCTCTGTGAAGAAAAGGCAACTTTCTGACTTGGCAGATGATGGTCATTCAATGTGAAATCTTCACATATCGCCTGATATGTTGCATTATTATCATCACTATAATGCAAATAAGAACCAAAATAATCTAAAAATTGTTGAGAAGGTTGAGTAGATAAATTCTCTACTTTTTCAACTTTCATTTTTCCATTAGTAATTGTCCCTGTCTTATCCAAACATAAAGTATCGACATGAGCCAATGTTTCTAAAGAATAAATATCTTGAATCAATATTTTTTGTTTTGCCAGTTTAGTAACCCCAGCTGCTAAACTAACACTCATTAATAAGACAAGACCTTTCGGTAACATTCCTAGCAATCCTGCTGAAGAACTAATAACGGCTTCTGATAAAAGATCATGTCTTAAAAAATAAGCTTCTAAAAACAAAATAATACCTAAAGGGACAATCATAAAGCTTGTCACTTTTGTAACTTTTCGCATTGAGTTTAATAACTCTGATTGTAATTCCTTTGCCTTTTTGACTTCATTTGTTAAACGTGATGTATAATTATCATCCCCAACATGAATCACTTGAGCATAACATTTTCCACTAATAACACTACTTCCTGAAAGCAGACTGCTTTCTTTTGTTTTATGAATAGCATCAGATTCTCCTGTCAATAAAGATTCATTGGCTTCAATCTCACCATCAATCACAACACTGTCACAACAAATCTGATCTCCTGCCTCTAAAACCATCACATCATCCATAACAATTTCGTTGACATCAATAGTCTGTTGTTTTTGATCTCTTAAGACTTTGACATGAGGAATCATTAATAACGATAATTCATCAACCAGTTTTTTAGCATGAATTTCCTGAATAATACCAATACAGACATTCGTAATAATAATAACAATAAAAACCAGATTTGACCATGCTCCAACAAGGGCTAAAGCAATCGCAATCAAAACATTTAATAAATTAAATAATGTACATATATTTTCACGAAAAATCTGTGCATAACTCTTACTGATCGTTTTTTGTTGCTGATTAACAGCACCCGCTTGCTGACGCTCGAAAACCTCCTGCTGGGTTAAACCATATTCTCGCTTTTGTTCCATGATAAACATTCTCCATTTCCAAAATTCATATTTATATAAAAGACTTATTGATTATAACATCAATAAGTCTTTTTGACTATCTTTTCTTTTTCTTCTTATGTCTTTCTTTTTTACGATTAGGATTGATAGGTGCACGTTTTTGTGGCTTTTGCGTAGGTAACCCTGTTGTTGGATCAAGATTACCCATTTGTTTCATCATCTGTTTAGAAGCTTCAAACTGCTTTAAAAGACGATTGATATCTGCAACGCTTCTTCCACATCCTTTCGCAATTCTTTCTTTACGTTTGGCATTTAAAATAGAAGGATCACGTCTTTCTTCCAACGTCATCGAATAAATGATAGATTCTGTCATTTTTAACTTTTTATCAGTATCTTCATCATTGATCTGTGGCATTTTAGGCATTCCAGGAATCATCTTTAAAATACCTGATAAAGGTCCTAATTTACGAACTTGATGCATCTGTTCAAGCATATCATCCAAGCCAAATGTTCCACGTTTCATACGTTCAAAAGTTTTCATTGTTTCTTTTTCATCATAAACATCTTGAACTTTTTCAACTAATGAAACAACATCCCCCATACCCAAAATACGATCAGCCATACGATCAGGATAGAACAAATCAATCGCATCTAACTTTTCACCTGTCCCAATAAATTTAATAGGAACATGTGTAATATGACGAATAGATAAGGCACCTCCACCACGAGAATCCCCATCTAATTTTGTTAAAACTGCCCCTGTAATTTGTAAATGATCATGGAATGATTGGGCAACATTGACAATATCCTGTCCTGTTAAAGCATCGACAACCAATAAAATTTCATTAGGATGAACAATATCTTTAATATTTTGTAATTCATTCATCAAAGGTTCATCAATATGTAAACGTCCTGCTGTATCGATCAAAATCACATCATGATGATTTTGTGAAGCATATGTCATAGCTTCACTCACGATTTGTTCAGCTTTGACATCAGTTCCTTTTTCAAACACTGAAATATCTAGCTGTTCTCCTAGTGTTTTTAACTGATCTACTGCTGCAGGACGATAAATATCCGCAGCTACCAGCAATGGATTTTTACTATATTTTTGAGCCAGTAATTTAGCGATTTTTCCAGATGTTGTTGTTTTCCCTGAACCTTGTAAACCAACCATCATAATGACAGTAGGCTTAGAAGATAAATCCAATTCACTAACAGTAGTCCCTAATAATTCTACCAGTTCATCATGAACAATTTTAACAACAACCTGTCCCGGTTTTAATGACCCCAGTACATCTTGTCCTAAAGCCTTTTCTTTTGTATTAGCAATAAACTCTTTAACAACCTGAAAGTTAACATCTGCTTCAAGTAATGCCAAACGAATTTCTCGAAGCATTTCATCCATGTTTTCTTCTGTTAAAGTCGCCTGTCCTCTAATCTTTTTTAAGCTCTCCTGCAATCTTTCTGAAAGAGATTCAAAAGCCATAATTCATCCTCCTATATTTTCTTCAACATTTCTAAATAATCCTGCAACTCACTACCTATTTGTTGATTTTCAATCTTTTCAATCAAAGCCATACGTTGTAAATGTTTCTCCATCAAATGAAGTTTGGCTTCATATTCTTCTAAACTTTTTACTGCACGTTTCAATTGATCATAAACAGCATTACGAGAAACATGAAAATCATCAGCGATTTCTGATAAAGACAAATCTTCTTCATAATATAAAGACAGATATTGTCTTTGCTTATCTGTCAACAAATCTTCATAACAATCCATCAACAAATTCACACGTTGTGTTTTTTCCAAATCCACAGTCATCTTATTTCTCCAATAATCCTTTACATAAACCATAAATATATTGTTCAAGATCAAATTCCTGTAAATCATCCATTTGTTCTCCAAGTCCAACAAATTTAACAGGAATATTCAAAGCATCTTTAATAGATAAAACAATACCTCCTTTGGCTGTTCCATCCATCTTTGTCAAAACAAGACCAGTAATATTCGTAATTTTAGAGAATTCCTGTGCCTGTGAAACACCATTTTGACCTGTTGTGGCATCAATAACCAATAACGTTTCCTGTGGTCCTTGAGGAACAACACGTTTAATGATACGGTTCATCTTTTCTAATTCATTCATTAAGTTGACTTTATTTTGTAAACGTCCTGCTGTATCACAAATAAGAACATCGATATTTTTTTCTTTAGCGCGTTTTAAAGCATCAAAGACAACCGAAGATGGATCACCACCCTCTTTTCCTTTGACACATTCAATTCCTAAACGTTTGGCCCAGACATCCAGCTGATCAATCGCTCCAGCTCTGAATGTATCACCAGCTGCAACCATAACCGTTTTGCCTTCATTTAACATCATATGAGCCAGTTTTGCTATCGTTGTTGTCTTTCCAGCCCCATTGACACCAATCATTAAAATCACAGTTAAATCCTCAGAGTCATAATTAATCTTTGTTGTCATATAAGAATCATTAGCATAAATGACAAACATTTTATCAATAATAATTTCATTAATCTCCTTAGGATCCCTTATATTCTGTAAACGTACTTCCTTCTTGATTTCATCAACAATTGTCATCACCATGTTGACACCAACATCACTCATAATCAAAATATTTTCAAGTTCTTCAAAATAATCATCATCAATTTCACGATAACGTGCTGCTAATTCATTGATTTTTGAAGAAAAAGATGTATTTGATTTATCTAAACCAGCAACATATTTATCATTTTGCTTGGCAGACTTTCCCACTAATGTTTCTTTAATTTTACTAAAAAAACCCATAGACATCCTCCTCAAGTTGATTGACATATCATTAAGATAACACTTCTTGATGATATGTCAATATTTTTATGATGCATTTTGTGCTAAATCAATTGCATCTTTTAATTTAACACTCACTAATTTTGTCACACCTTTTTGTTGCATTGTTGCCCCATATAAAAGATCACATTCTTCCATTGTTCCTTCACGATGAGTAACAACAATAAATTGTGTCTGTCCCGAAAATTCTCTTAAATATTTTGCAAAACGTTCTACGTTTGCAACATCCAAAGCAGCTTCCACCTCATCTAAAATACACATTGGAACCGGTCTGACACGTAAAATCGCAAACAGACAGGAAATTGCAATCAATGCCTTTTCTCCTCCTGAAAACAAGGTAATATTTTGAACAGCTTTACCCGGTGGCTGAACATCAATATCAACCCCTGTTTCTAAGATATTGTCTGGATCACTATATTTTAACTTGGCTTTTCCACCACCAAATAAATTTCTAAAAACAATATTAAATTCATGATTGATTTTTTCAAAAGTTTCACTGAAGCGTGAAATCATAATCTCATCCATTTCATCAATAGCTTTTAAAATACTATCTTGAGCGTGAATCAAATCTAAACGCTGATGATTTAATGTTTCATAACGTGTTGAAACTTCCTGATAATCTTCTATTGCCTGTAAATTCACATGTCCCAATGATTCAATCTGATGTCTTAATAGACGAACTTCCTCTTTGGCTTTTTGCATATTAACATCCTGTGAATATTCTTCCTTAGCAAATTCAAAAGTCATCTTATATTCTTCATTTAAACGTTGTAAATGATTATTCAATTCTGTTTCCTGTTTGGCTTTATCCACTTGCTTTTGTGTCATATCAGCCTGTATTTCTCTTAAATGAGCACGTGTCATCTTTAAAGCATCTTCCAGCTGATCATTTTCATTAACAAAACTCATACGCAATTCACGCTTAGCTTGAATACTTTCCGTTAAACGATCTCGTATCTTTTTTGCTTCATTTAATTCCTGTAGTAAATGATTATCTTCTGTTCCTTTTTCCATCTCTGACAATTCAACACTTTGATGAGTTAAACTTTCATACTCACTTTTTGCAATCTGCAGTTCACTTTTCTTGTTTGTGACAACAAGTTCCAATTTTGCAAATGACATTTGTTTTTGAAGCAGATTATGTGAGATTTCTCTTGCCAGATTATCTAATTCATTGAGTTTGGCTTTCTTTTGAGTCATATCTTTTTCACTTTGACGAATCTTTTCTACTAACAGTTCCAGTTCACGTTTACTCGTCAATAAAGACGTTGACTGTTTCAAACTTCCTCCTGTCAGTGATCCACCAACATTAATCACTTCGCCATCTAAAGTCACCACTTTATATCTAGAAAATGTTGCTTTTGACAACAGAGAAGCATGATCCAATGTATCTGCCACAATGACATGTCCTAACTGATTATCAACAATACGTTGAATCTCTTGAGGATATTTGACAAAATCACTCATAACGCCTAAAAAACCTTTTGTATTTTGACAAACCAATAAATGTTCTTCACGCAAATGTCTTTCTTTCATTGTTGTGATAGGAAGAAAAGTGGCACGACCAGATTTATTATTCTTTAAAAAACGAATCGCATTTCTGGCATCCTCATCTTGCTTAGTGACAACAAATTGAACAGCACTCCCTAAGGCAACAGATAAGGCTGTTTCATATTTTGAATCTGTTGCTAATAAATCACCCAAAACACCGACGATGCCCTGCATAGAATCTTTTGCTTTGATAATAGAACGAACCCCATAGCTATAACCCGTTTTATTTTCAATCTGATCCACAAGCTGTTCCTTACGATGACGATCATTATGTAATTGAAGATTTAAATTTTCAATACTCTGTCTTAAATTATTCATTTGGGCACGATTTTTTTCCTGTGCTGCTTCCAATGTCATCTTTTCTTCTTTGGTTTCATTATAACGATGAACACGATCATTGTATTCACTAATTGCATCCTGTAAAATCGCTTTTAATTGTTCTATACGTGCCTGTAAATCTTCTTTATTCGTTGTTTCTAAAATATGTTTACGATTAGCATCAATTTCTACTTTTTGTGTTTCCAGCTGATTTACATTATTCATAGCCGTTAAAAGTTTACCCTGCAAGGCATTCACTTCCTGATCTAAATCAAACATCTTTTTCTTTAAACTCTCATTTTGTTGTTCATTGATTAAAATTTGCCCTTCAATCGTTACTTTCTCTTTATCTAATAAATCTAATGACTGATTTAAATCTTTTAATGACGTTGATAAACTTTCAATTCCCTTCACCAGTACACTGACTTCAACAGATTGTAACTGATTTTTTAAATCTACATAAATTTCTGCTTTTTCCTTTTGACGTTTTAAAGGTGAAAGCTGCTTTTCTAACTCCAGGCAGATATCCTCAACACGATCTAAGTTATCCTTTGTTCTTTCCAGCTTTCTAATTGATTCCAATTTTCTTTTTTTATACTTGGCAACTCCCGCTGCTTCCTCAAACATCCCACGTCTTTCTTCAGGCTTACTATCAGCAAAAGTTGAAATGTTTCCCTGTGAAATAATCGAAAGTGAATCTCGTCCTAAGCCCGTATCCATAATCAAGTCAACTATATCCTTTAAACGACATGGTTCTTTATTGATTAAATATTCTGCTTCATTATTTTGACGATATAAACGTCTTGTCAACTCCACTTCATTATAATCCACATTCATGAAACGATCTTCATTATCAAAAACCAGTGTCACTTCAGCAACATTTTGAGCCTTACGATCTTCACTGCCATTAAAAATAACATCGGACATATTAGACCCACGCAGTGATTTGACTGACTGTTCACCTAAAACCCATCTTACAGCATCACTAATATTCGATTTTCCACAACCATTAGGTCCTACAATACCTGTAATACCCGGTTGAAATTCAATCACTGATTTATCTGCAAATGATTTAAAACCATGTAATTCAATTCTTTTTAAATACATAGATCAATTCCTTTCTAAGAATGATTTTCCTTTTTTATCAACTTATCACTAATATGAAATGTTTTATTTTGTGGTAAATAAACTGTAAAACGACTGCCTCCTTCTTCACGAGAAACAACATCAATACGTCCATGATGCAAATCAACAATCCTTTTGACAATTGATAAACCCAAACCATTTCCTTCTACACTTCTTGATTTATCTTGACGATAAAAACGTTCAAAAATATGTGAAATCGCTTCTTTACTCATTCCTACACCCGTATCTTCAATCGCCACTTCTACTTCTTTAGATGTTTTTTTCACATGAATCATAACCACACCATCATCCTGTGTATACTTAATCGCATTATTAATTAAATTAATCCACACCTGTTCCAGACGTGATTCATCTCCAACAATACGGATATCATTTTTAGGTACTTCAAATTCAATTTCAATATTCTTACTCAATGCAAAATTATCCTGTGTTTCAATCACACGATTTAACTGTTCAATCAAAGAAAATTCACTTGTTTCCAGTTTCACATCTTCACCTTCTAATAAAGTCAGCTGTAACATATTCTTAGATAAAGTCGATAAACGTTTACTATGAAACAAGATAATATCAGCATATTTTTGTCGTTGTTCATCACTTAACTGTTCATTCTTTAAAATTGTTGCAAAACCTTGAATGGCTGTAAGAGGTGTCTGAAATTCATGAGAAACATCTGAAATAAATTGCTGACGTGTTTCATCCTGTTTAGCCAATTGTTGTGCCATTTGATTGAAACTGCGATTTAAACGAGCAATTTCATCTTTTCCTGTATAATTGACACGCACGCGATAATTCCCCTTAGATAACTCATTGGTAGCCTTTGTTAAACGAGAAATAGGTTTGACAATAATATCAGCAATCACTAAAAAAGTAATACTTCCAGCAATCAACATACAAAATACAGCAATCAAAGCAGAATCAAGAAAAATCATTTCTCTTTTACTCATATCTTTTTGGACATAAACAATATAATCTTGATTCTTCACACGAATAGATTTTGCAAATATACGAATAGAAGAATCTTTTAAAACAATGCTTTGACCAATATTTTCTTTTAAAAACTCAACATCCTTTAATGATAAATGCTGTTCCTTCATGTTTCCATAAATATATTTTTGTTGATTGGATTCAATATAAAAACTCACTTCTGAAGTGGCTGCATACCCCTGTAAGATTTTATCTAAATCATCTGAATCAATCAGATTCATAAAGTCTTCTATTAATTCGGTAGAATTTTGCAATTCTTCAACAGCCAACAATCCTAATTCATTCGCATTTTTACGTAATGAAAAATATCCAGCAATCGAAAAACTAAATAAAATACTGACTAAAAAACCAATAATCAATTTTCCATAAATGGATTTCATGGTTCAACCTCAATCTTATACCCCAGTCCTCTCACTGTTACGACTTTAAAACCCGGTAAATGTCCCAGATTTTCACGAATACGTTTAATATGAACATCTACTGTACGATCAAACCCATCATAATCCATTCCCCATATTTTTTCAATAAGCTGTTCTCGGGTAAAAATCTGATTAGGATTTTTCGCCAGTTCAAATGCCAATTCAAATTGTTTTAATGGTAAATGGATTGTCTGATCATGATAACGGATTTCATATTTATCACCATCAAAAACAACATCATGTAAAGTCACAATATTTTGACTATTGATACTATATCTTTTTAAGATTGTTTTGACTCTTGCCAATAATTCATCTGGATCAAAAGGCTTTGTGACATAATCATCAATTCCTAATGAAAAACCTCTTAATTTATCAGCAGACTGTGATTTTGCTGTTAACATGATAACAGGGATATCTTTCATTTCTTTCATTTCTTCAACAAGTTGAAAACCATCCATCACAGGCATCATAATATCAACAATCGCCAAATCAATATATTCATTTTCTAAAAGTTGCAATGCTTCTTGACCACTTGCTGCCTGTACAACAGAAAATCCTTCTTTATCTAAATAAAAACGTATTAACTCTCTAATATGTTCCTCATCATCCACAATTAAAATCTTTGATTTCATAATCTTTCCACCTCAATTCATTTTGTTATTATATCATAATTATCATGGAATTCCTATATTTATTGTTGATGAATATAGGAATTTGCAAAAATAAAACAACACCCAATGTGTTGTTTTATGAGTTCTTAAAAGGATGAACAAAAGATTTTCTTTTAATCACTTTCATTAATTCTTTGGCTCCATCAACCTGAGCATCCAATGCCTTTTGGCACCAGTATTTGGCATCTTTTATAGACACCTTTGTCCCCTGACCATAAGTATAAGCTCTTGCCAGATTCAAATAAGCATTTTCATTATCTAACTTGGCAGCCTCTAAAAATAGTTCAAAAGACTTTTCAAGATCAACAGCGACCCCATCTCCTTCTTTGTAACAGACACCTAAATTATTCATCGCCCCGGGATGTCCTTGATCAACTGCTTTTTGATAATAAAGAATCGCCTTGTCTTTATCCTGCCATTTCTCTCCTGCTTCAAAATCATATAATACAGCCAGATTATAAAGTGATGAAGGATGATTTCTATTGGCACCCTGTTTAAAAAAGGCAATGGCTTTTTGAAAATCCTGTTCAACACCTTTTCCAGCTTTATACATATTTCCTAAAAAGTAACTGGCACGAGGAGAATCCATATCTAATGCTTTTTGATAATACATCAGTGCCTGTGCATAAGATTGCTTCAAAAGTCCATCTTCATACATTCTTCCGATTTCGATATAACCATCAGCTATACCATTTTGACCAGCAAGTTCATAATAATGCAAAGCCTGTTGTAAGTCTTGACTGACAGCTAATCCGTCTTCATAAAAGCGTCCGACATGATACATTCCACGTCCCCAATTTTCATGAGCAGCCATTAAATAGTATTCCAGTGCCTTTTGAATATCTGCTTTTGTCCCTACACCATATTCATAACAATAAGCCACATTGCAAAGAGCTGGTCCATATTTCTGTTTAGCAGCTTCCTGATACAAATGAAAAGCTTTTGTTTCATCTTTTGAACAACCCAGTCCTTCTTCATAAAGAATACCTAGCTGAGATAAAGCTCTTGGATAGTTCTTTTGTGCAGACAGTTCATAATAATACTTAGCCTGTGTGTAATCCTGTACCACTCCGATACCATTAGCATAGCAGAAAGCCAAATTACATTGACAGACATCATCATTTTGATTAGCTCCCTGTTGATAATAATCTACAGCCTTTGTAAAATCAACAGGAACACCACGTCCATCTTCATACATTAATCCAAGTGAACACAAAGCTCTGACATTCCCCTGCTTGGCTGCCAGTTCATAATAGTGCAATGCCTGTTGATAATCCTGTTCAACATAGATTCCATCTTCATAACAGTATCCTAGTCGCCATAACGCCACATCAAAACCAGCATCAGCACCTTTTTGATAACACTCTACAGCTTTCTTCAAATCAATATCTACACCAATTCCCATTTCATAACAACACCCAAGATTTGTTAATCCACGTAAATTGCCATATTCACTAGATTGACGATAACATTCTATAGCTTTTGTTAAATCTTTTTGACAGCCCATTCCTGTTTCATAATAATAGCCTAAATTACACAAGGCAGCTCCATCATGAAGCAAAGCGGCCTGTTGATAATAATCAAAAGCTTTTTTCAAATCAACCTGTCCATCTAAAAGTCCTTCTTCATAAATATAACCCAGACAGCAAAGAGCACGTGGATATTCATAGGAAGCTGCTTTTTCATACCATTTGACAGCTTCTTGGTAATCGGCTTTACCATTGATTCCCTGTTCATATAAATAAGCCAGATTACACATAGCTCTTAAGTTGCCTTGATTGGATGCCTGTAGATAATAATCACGTGATTTTTCAAAATTCTTTTCTACACCAATACCCATTTCATAGCAGTAACCAAGATTACATAGTGCCACATCATAATCTTGTTTAGCTGCTTCTTGATAAATCTCAACAGCTTTTGAGGCATTCTGTTCTGTACCAATTCCTGCTTCAAAACAATAACCTAAGTTTGTCATTCCTCGTAGACTACCCGCCTTGGCAGCCTGTTCATAATAAGCAAAGGCTTGTTTTTCATTTTTATCTACCCCAATACCCATTTCATAGTAATATCCTAGTGTACATAGTGATTGGGCATCATGTAAAGATGCACCTTTTTGGACATAGTCAAAAGCCAATTTTTCATCTTTATCAACATAGATGCCATTTTCCAGATAGTAGGCATATTTATTTATTGCATAAACATATCCTAAATCAGCACTACGTTTTAAATAATCCATTGACAACTGTGGCTGTTCTTGTTCAATCATATGACCATAAGCCATCATGGCTCTTGGATAACCCATATTCGCACTTTGTAAATAGAGTTCTTTGGCACGAGTAAGATCAACAGGAACACCTATTCCCATTTCATAACAATATCCCAAATAACAGTGAGCAGGTGCATAATTTTGATTAGATGCCTGTTGATACCAGTAAACAGCCTGTTCACTATCCTGTTCAACACCTTCCCCCACTTCATACAGATAACCCATTTGAAGTTGAGCAACTGGCAATCCATCTTTGGCGCAATCTAAATACCATGAAGCCGCTTTTGTTAAATCTTGAGATACGCCTAGTCCACACTCATAACAATAACCAATCGCATATTTAGCTTGTGTATAACCTAAATCCGCTGCCTGTTTATAATATGTCATGGCTTTGACTTCATCTTTTAATGTTCCATATCCAAAACAATAACATTCTCCTAAATAATATAAAGCACGAGGAAACTGATCTTGTGCAGATTTTTCAAAATATTCAAATGCTTGTTGTAAATCAACTTGACAGCCAATTCCTTCCAGACAACAATAAGCATAGTTACAGGCTGATAAACTATCTCCTAAATCTGCCGCCTGTTTATAATAAACAAGAGCCTGTTGTGGATTTTTTTGTGTTCCTAAACCAATCTCATTCATATAACCTAATGAACAAATCGCTTTTGCATGAAAATGATAAGCTGCTTTTTCAAACAGATGATAAGCACGATATTCATCCTGTACTTTGTCCTGTCCATTCATATATTGCAATCCTAATCGACATAATTCATCATCAGATAACAACTGTTCATTTTCTTCTTCTAAAGGATATGCAGATAATAAACAGACATCTACCCCTATGACTTGTTGATGATCTTCAATATAATAATGTTCTTCCTGTAAATAAGGAGAATGACTCAAATCAGGAAAATGAGAAATATCATATAAATTCATTAAATCATAGACAGCATTTTCAACTTCTTCTTCCGAACAAAACACAGTTTTGACTTTCATCAAAGCATCTTGACCATAATCATCTTTTAAATAAACCCACGCCATATCCTCATAAGATATCGCTACAAAATCAACTTTCCACTTACCAAAAAGAGGTTCATATAATTTCAAACGTTCCCATGTTTCCTCCATAATCTCCCCTCCTATTTCACGGTGATTGCAGAAACAGTCTGTGAAGTCGATTCATCATCAATATATTCAATCGTCACAGTATCACCAGCTTTTAAAAATGGTAATTGGGCATTTAAAGAAACAGGTGCAATAAAGATTTTTTGAGAATCCTTTAATTGAAAATAATACTGTGAATTGCCATTGACAACCACTTCATGAATCTCAGTAATCACTGAACTCAATTCACTGTTATCATAATCAACCTGTGTTTTTCCATTATCTTTTAGCAATGCATAATATGCCTTTTCAGCTTCAGCAACACTGTCCCCTACTGAAACAATCTGATAATTTTCAACACTGACGAAAGCATATTTTTTAACAAGACCAGCACTATCTTTTAAAGACATAAAGTAAGTCGGTTCACCCCCAGCATTAATCAAAATTGGGAATGTTGCCGTATATTTTAAATCTGTCACCTTTCCTTCAGCTGAAGACATAGCAGAAAATTCCTCAGCCCCACTAATAGCATAATATTTGGCTTCTTTGGTACGCATATTAATTAAGGCAAAACCAACATTTGATGCATCATTAGAAACAGATGTTAAACCTGTATATAAATAAACATCATCATTTAAAGCAATATAGTTATATCCATCCGTAGGTTTTAAAACCCCTTTTTGAGAAAAAATAGTATTAAAGAAACCATGTGTATATTTTCCCCAGTTATTTAACTGTTCTAACAATAATTCAGAAGGATAAACACGATCAATCCATGTTGGCACATCTTCAATAGCATAATATTGACATTCCCCACTCACAGCATCTACCAGCACAGCTCCGGTAATATCTTTTCCACCAAACAATCCAATTTTATAAGTATATGTTGGTGCAACCCAATAAGGATGTCCATTATCATCAATTTCAAAAGAAGGTGATTCAAACATCTTTGTTGGATAATGAATACGTAAATGACGATCAATATTTCTAAAGAATAAATCTGAATGAGAATATTTCATTCCTTCTTCTAAACGCACCACTTCACTTTCCTGTGTCACCATATCAACACGAATATAAGCCGGAAGACCTTCACGATGATTTGTAAACCATTTAATCAAATCACTATAAGAAATTGTTGTTACTCTAAAAGGTTTATCTTGATAATTGATTTGTACATAATCATTATCAACTTCAAACTGTGAAACATAATCAACAATTTCACCCATCTTACGATCTCCTAGACGCTCAGCACTTTCTTTATCAACAACAGGAATAGACTGAAAATCTACTTTTGGATTATCTTTATAAAAATCAGCATTTTTATCAACATTTAACTGTTTTTGATAACTTGATGCAAAAAAGACTGGTGAACTTATCAATTGTCCAGCAAAAACATAAACAAGCAACAAAGCCACAATGGCACTCATGATTTTATTGGCTTTATCAAATGAAGCCAGAAATAAAAATCTTAATGCTATAAATATAACTAATTCAATACTTAAAAAGAATATAAAATCCGGTGATCTTAAATTAATTGGAATTAAAACAAAATATTCCACAACCAAAAAGACAACCATTACAATCAACAAAGCCTTAAGCGTTCCACCCTTTTGAGGATGCGATTGATGAAAAAACTGACGTTGTCTGTTTTCCGTCATTTTTGTAAAAAATTTTTCAAATAAATTATCCATTGATTTTCTCCTTTATTTTTTCAATCAGTTGATTCAATTCGTCCAAAGACTGCAATGTCGCTCCAGAAGCATAAGCATGTCCACCACCATGAAACGACGCTGCAATATCATTAATAGGTATTTGACGACTACGCATACTGACACGATAGTTATTCTCTTTTTTATTTTGAGTCACTGCTAACCATACTTGAAATTCCTCAAAGTTCGCTAAAGTATTAACATAAGATGATCCTTGTTCTCTCGTCATCTGTAAAGCCTGTAAATCATCATCACTTAAATAATACCATGCAACCCCACCATCTTCGTGATAATGATTATAAATAAACTTGATAATTTCTAAATCTTTTTGGGTACGCATATATAAACGTTGATACAAATCCTCAATATGAATACCCATATCTAATAGATAGGATGCTGCCTCAAATGTTTTCTTTGAAGTAGAGCTATACAAAAAGCGATTGCTGTCACCGACAATACCTAAATACAACGCATTGGCTGCTTCTAATGGAATCAGTGCCTTTGCCTGTTTAAATAATAGTGTCACAATCTCACTGCATGAAGAAGCTGCTTCATCTTCAATATTAATATCACCATAAGAATCAACAACAATATGATGATCAATCTTTAAAATCTGATCACAGCATGTAATATCTCCATCTATACGTTCTCGATTGGCTGTATCTAAAACAATACCTAAAGTATATCCTTTTTGTACATCCCCACATTCAAATGGAGGATAATATTTTAATAAATCACTTTCCATTTGTCCTGCTAAAACAATATTTTTTTGAGGATATAAAGCTTTTAATGTCCAATACATCCCAAATTGAGAACCAAATGCATCTAAATCAGGATTAACATGTCTATATATAATAATCTGATCAAATTCTTTTCTTATTTTTAATATCTTATCCATTTTTCATCACCTTTGTTTATCATAATACCATATTATCACAAAAATATGAACTTTTAAAAAATATATTCTTTAGACAATAAAAAGAGTTGAATTCTTTCAACTCTTATAACCCAAGTAATCTCACTGTATCTCTGGCAATCATAACTTCTTCGTTTGTTGGAATAACCATAACTTTAATCTGTGAGAACTGATGTGAAATGACTCTGTTTTCATCACTTCTAATCGCATTCAGTTTTTCATCAAGGAAAACACCAAATGCCTTTGAAACATCATCAATAATTAATCTTCTTAAATATGCAGCATTTTCTCCTACACCAGCTGTAAAAGCAATCGCATCACAACCACCTAATTCAGCATAATAAGCACCAATGTATTTAGAAACAATACGTGCATATAATAAACTTGTCAACAAGGCACGATCATCACCATCTTTAAATAGAGCATTTTCAATATCACGTGAATCTGAAGAAATACCAGAAATACCTAACATTCCTGATTTTTTATTGTAGATTTCTAAAACTTCATCAGGTGTTTTATTTAATTTTTTACATAAATAAGGCATAATAGATGGATCAACATCACCACAACGTGTTCCCATCATCACACCAGCAAGAGGTGTAAATCCCATTGAAGTATCAATACATTCTCCATTTAATACTGCTGAAATACTTGCTCCATTTCCTAAGTGACAAACAATAATACGTGAATCTTTAGGATTCCCTAACATATTCATCACTTGTTCTGAAACATATTTATGACTTGTTCCATGTGCACCATAACGTCTGACTTTTAAGTCTGTATAATATTCTAAAGGTAATGGATATAAATAACGTTCTTTATCTAAAGTCTGATGGAAAGCTGTATCAAAAGTAAAGACATGTTGAACTTCAGGTAATTCAGCTTTGAAAGCACGATAACCAATTAAATGAGCCGGATTATGTAATGGTGCCAATTCGCAAAGTTCTTCAACCTTTGCAACAACATCTTCATCAACAACAGCACTATCACTAAAATATTCTCCACCATGAACAATACGATGTCCAACAGCATCAATTTCTTTTAATTCTTTGACAACACCTTCATCAATCAAAGCTTCTAACAACATTTCCACAGCAACTTGATGATCAGGGATTGGGCATGTTGTTGTTTTCTTTTCCCCATTATATTTTATTGTAAAAATACCATCATCCATTCCAATTCTTTCAACAATTCCAGAAGTAATGACTGTTTCTTCTGGCATTTCAAATAATTGAAATTTTAAAGATGAACTTCCAGCATTGACTGCCATAATTTTTGTCATAATTTTTTCCTCCTATAATACATCACATATATTTATTGTACATAAATTATGGCATAAACTCAACAAAAACTTGAAAGCGAATACACTTTTTCTTAATCATAAAAAAACCCTACTCATAATTAGAATTATGATTAGGATTTTTTATTTGAGCTTAACGATTTTGAGATTGTTTACCTGCCATCTGATTTTGACCCATTTCAACTAATCTCTTAGTGATTTCACCACCAACAGATCCATTAGCACGAGCTGTGGCATCCGGTCCAAGATTAACACCAAATTCATTAGCGATTTCGTATTTCATTTGATCAATAGCATTTTGAGCACCAGGAACAACTAATCTATTTTTACTTGAATTATTTGAGTTCATTGCTTTCACCTCCTGACACAATTAGTTTGTGTCAGGATGACAAAATTATTCATTTCTTTTCAATTTTTTTCAAATTAAAATAAATCTTCAACCTCCTTATAATGATCATCAACAATAATTGTTTCACATTGGTCAATACATGCATTCACCATAGACTGATAATCCCACGTTTCTTCCAACGCTTCTGCTTTATAGCTTTTAGGTTTTGTTGCTGGTTGTTTTGGTGTGAAGATTGTACAACAATCTTCATGAGGACGAATAGAAATGTCATATGTACCAATCTTTTGAGCAACATCAATAATTTCTAGTTTATCCATACAAGCAACTGGACGAATCACTGGCATAGAAATCACTTCATTAATGACAGACATACTTTCTAAAGTTTGTGAAGCAACCTGTCCAATGCTTTCACCATTGACTAATGCCAGACATTGATTCTTTTTCGCTACACCTTCAGCGATACGATACATCATACGACGCATAATCGTCATGGCATAACTTTCATCACAGTGATCATAAACAGCTAACTGCAAATCTGTAAATGGCACGATATGAATTGTCATTTTACCATGTGTATAATGTCTTAATACATTCACCAAATCCAAAACTTTTTCCCTAGCTAATTCATTCGTATAAGGTGGAGAGGCATAATGAATGCATTCAATATCCACTCCTCTTTTTAATGTTAAATATCCCGCTACTGGTGAATCAATACCACCTGAAAGCATCAGTAAAGCTTTACCACCAATACCAACAGGATATCCACCCGCACCTTTTATGACATTATCCATAACATATGTGACATCTTTACGCAATTCTACTTTAATCAAAATATCAGGATGATGAACATCTACTTTTAAATCTTTAGATGTATGATGGAAAATATGACCAGCAATCGCTGTATTGATATCATGTGAGTGCATAGGATAATCTTTATCATTACGTTTTGTCTGAATTTTAAAAGTTTTTCCTTCACTCTTTTCAATAACTTCTAAACACACTTCTTTAATCTTTTCCAAATCACTTTCTACTTGATAACATAAAGAAAAAGAGTGGATTCCAAAGACTGTCTGTAATTTTTCACACACAGCCTCTGGATTTTCACCATTAAGAATAATATACAAACGGTCAAATGACATGTCATATCTTAAATGTTGAAATTCTTTCAACATCTCTTTTGTATTTTGTGTTAATTTTCGAATAAAAAGTTTACGATTTTTTCCTTTTGTTGTGAGTTCTCCAAATCTCACCAAAATATGATTACATTCCATAATAATTACCTCTGCTTCTTAATTGTCTTTAAAACTTGTTTCAAATAAAATAAAAATTCATCTATTTCATCACGAGTTGTATAATGAGAAAAACTGATACGAATAGCACTTTTAGCTATTTTTTCATCAATTCCCATCGCTTCTAATGTTCTTGAAACATCATGCTTATGTGAAGCACATGTACTTTTCGTTGATACATAGCATTCATGCATTTCTAGTGCATGCAAAATAACTTCTGGCTTATATCCTACACATGAAAAGTTTAAAATATAAGGTGTTACGTGATCTTGTGGTGTATTCATAACAATATCTGGAATCTGCTGTAATTGTTCTCTGACATATTGATTCAACATCATCACATACTGATAATGATCATCTAAATTTTCTAAAGCCAGTCGTAATGTTTTAGCAAACATCGTATGTGTTGCTGTATTCGATGTGCCACCTCTTAACTGTTGTTCTTGTTGACCTCCATTAATTAAAGGAACAATGGATGTGGAAGATTTTTTATATAAAACACCGCTTCCTTTTAAACCATATATCTTATGAGCAGAAAAACTTGCTAAATCAACATATGACAAATCGATTGGAAGTTTTCCTAAAGCCTGAACCATATCAACATGGAATTTAACTTTAGGATTTTTCTTTTGAATGATTTGATAAACTTCTCTAATAGGGAAAACCATTCCCACTTCATTATTGACATACATCATTGTGACAAGAATTGTATCTTCTCTGATTTTATTTTCTAATTCCGCTAAGTTCAATTCTCCCTTATCGTTTACTGAAATAAAATCAACATCATAACCAAAAACATCTCTTAACTGTAGACATGACTGATACACACTAGAATGCTCTACAGCTGTTGTGATAATATGTTTTCCTCTGTTTTGATATTGAAAAGCACATCCTTTAATCGCTGTACTGTTTGATTCACTGGCACCACTTGTAAAAATAATTTCTTCGGGTAAAACACCTAACATTCGGGCAGTTAATTCTCTTGATTTTTCCATTAAAGCACTTGTTTTTAAACCTAAAGAATATAATGAATCAGCATTTGCAAAATAATCATTTAAAAGTGATTGATACATATGATTCACTTCTTGATTTAATGGTGTTGTTGATACATAATCTAAATAAATCATATCTTTCCTCCATAGTCCATTATATGTATATATACCATTTTTATTAAGAAAAAGCCACTAAAAAAGTCCAAATTAGGACTTTTCACTTGTTTTTTGAATTAAATTTTCATAAGAACCCGGTTTAATCTTTTCAATAATATCAACCGCTGTAGATAAAGCTTTCGTATATTCGCCATTTCTAAATAAAACTTCAGCTTTTGTCAGTTCCGTATTGACCTCTAAGAAACTAGAACGATAACGATTTCCAAAAACAATCGCTTCTTCTACCATTTCTGCAGTTACAATCAAATTATGAACATTATCATATAATTTATAAATAATATCTCTGGCACTGTCTACTCGCTTAGAAAGTTCTGATAATTCAACAGGACGATGCATACGATAAGCCTGTATCTGTGCTGCTTTATCATAAGAATCTTGAATATAATCTTTATAAGATTCATTAATCATTGGTAAATGCTTATTTTTAATTTCAGATTTAATCTCCAGCAAAACAATATTAATATTTTCTAATTCATCTATCGCACGTTGTTCCTGTAAGTATAAATGATCTCTAAATGCAAAGAAAGCATCTAAATCATCTTGATGACTTAACGCATCATTCTTCACTTTTTCAACTTTATCAATCATTTGTAAATAAGAGAAATTTCCCGCATTCATTTCTTCTTCTAATTCATAGGAAGTTCTTAATATTTGGTCAAAATCCTTATATTTTTCTTGGATATCAACATAATCCTCATTAATCAAATATAAATTTTCAATACGATTTTGATCAATTAAAGCCTGTTTAAATTGATTATATATTTGAGTAATCTTTGTATAAGCATCTTCCCACTTATTTTTAAACACTTCATAAGATTGTTTTTCCACTTCCAAATCTTTCATTAAAGCATCGATATCATCAACAAGCTTTTGCAGTACTTCTCCAACATTTTCCAGCTGTAACTGTTGAATATGTTGAGTTGTTGTTTCTAAAGTTGATTGAATGGCTTGATAACGATCAGAAACATGTAGCTGATCCAATGCAAATTCGCCATGTGACATGTCTTGAAGTAAAGCATCTAAATGATGAATCTTTTTAGGAATATATTGTCTGACAATCGCAATATAATCAGGTAATTCCTGTAAACGTTCTGTTAACCAATCTACTTTTTTATCAATATCCTGCGTTAAAGTCTTCGCATCTTCAAATCTTTGATTATTCATCATATCTTCCAATTTCACAAAAGAATCATCTAAATTATTAAAAATATTTTTAATACCTTTTACAAAATCTTCAACCTTAAAACGAATGGTTTCATAATGATCAATCAATTGACGATATTTTTCTTTCACACGAATAATTTCAATTCTTTGAATATTTTCAATTTCAGTAATCTTTTCAATCTTTTCTAATAAAGCCTGTGAATCATCTTCATAAACTTTTAACATGTTCTCCAGTTCTTTCATCTTTGTAGAAATCTTTCGTAGTTTACCATAAAAAAGCTGTTCATCAACTTCATTGACAAGAACCCCGAGTTCATTTTTCTGATAATCTGAAATACGCTCAAATTCTTTTGCATATTCTTCATACAGTTCTGCAACTTCAGGCATATTTTTAGAAATACTATGAACTCTCCCCAAACGATACTGTAAAGGTAATGATTTGATTCCATTCATACGATTTTCTACATCAACAATTAATTTTCTATATTTTCTTAATCTCATTCCCCTATAAAACAACAAAAGCATCACAATAACAACAAGACCAATACCTATAAAAATGAGATTACGTAATCCAATTTGTTCTATAAACCTCATGATATTATCCATAACTTAAAATTCCTCTCTTTTCCTAAGTTATATTCTACCATAAATAGAAAGCTATTTCATCATCTTTTTCCAAAATACTACATAGAAAAAAAGTATTGAACATAAGTCCAATACTTTTTGTGTCCATCTTATCCTAAACGGTTGTAGTATTCTACAATTAATGATTCGTTGATTTCTTGATTTAATTCTGATCTTTCAGGTAATCTTAATAATTTTCCTTCCATTTTATCAGCATCAACTTCAACAAATCCTGGTACATGTGTTTGAGAAGCTAAAGCGTTTTTAATCACTTCTAATGAACGAGAACGTTCTTTAACAGAAATCACATCTCCAACTTTAACTTGACAAGAAGCGATATCAGTTTTAACTCCATTTAATAAGATATGACCATGATTAACTAATTGTCTTGCTTGTCTTCTTGTTGTAGCAAAACCTAATCTAT
This sequence comes from Clostridium sp. C1, assembly GCF_018223625.1. Classification (NCBI taxonomy): domain Bacteria; kingdom Bacillati; phylum Bacillota; class Clostridia; order Eubacteriales; family Clostridiaceae; genus Clostridium; species Clostridium sp. C1. Next base: position 1,054,160 of record NZ_CP073631.1, read on the forward strand.
AAACAACATTGTCTAATCTAGATTCTAGTAAACAGAAGAAATTGTAACCAGTAACTCCTTCCATTTTTCCAGCTCTTTTGAATGTGTTATGGAATTGTTTTTCATTAACTCCATACATATGTCTTACTTTTTGTTTTTCAGCTAACTGTAATCCATATTCAGTTAATTTTTTTCTTTTTTGACCATGTTGACCAGGTGCATATGGTCTTCTTGCTAATTCTCTACCAGTTTCTAATGTAGAAAAACCTAAACGTCTAGATTTTTTCCATTGTGGTCCAGTATAACGTGACATTTTCTTTCCTCCTATTGTTTTATTTGGCATAAAACAATAACATGCATAGATCAGTTAGGTTGTGTTTGTATTAAGTATTTCTCTTTGCAGCAAGATACTCTACATCCCATTGTCACAAACGCATGGGCTAACCCTCTATGTGCTGCTATTATTTATTGCACTAGTACATTATAGCAATTTCTTTGATATTGTCAAACATTTTTTATTTTGATTTCCATAAATAATCCATAAAGAGTGGTATTTGCACTTGCCATGAAATCATATGATGACGACCATTCACTAATAAATACGGATATGTCTGTACACCTTTTAAATTCAATAAATGTGAAATATCAAGCTGATTCATAGAAGCATAGGCTAAAGCGCGTTTATTTCTTGATTCTTCACTGCCCCAGCTCAAAAAAAGACGTGTATCTTTTAATGAATCATGCTGGTTAATTTCATCTTTCAATGCCTCTAAACAAATACCAATAGAACTGGATAAACAAGCTGCTTTAGAAAAATATGTATGATATGAAATCACTGCATACAATGCCATTAAACCACCCATTGAAAATCCACCAATCATTGTATATTCACGTAAAGACAAAGTTCTATAATGAGTATCTATATAAGGTTTAACTGTATGAACAATAAATTCCATCAATGCCTGACCATAACCATGAATCATTTGATAGTGACTCTTCTCAACATCATACGGACAATATTCTGCTAAGCGACAAGAACTTTCATCAGGGCTATCTATACCTATCACAATAAATGATTGATCGTATTTATCTAAAAAGTTATCTAAACACATAACATGTTCAGATGTTTTAACATCATCAAATAAATATTGACCATCAAACATATAGATGACTGGATAACGTTCTTGACTTATCTGATAAGACGGTGGTAAATAAATACGAATTGTTCGATAACAATGTTTAGCTTCAAACAATAATTCTCTTTTTTCTACCATAAATCTTCATCTTGATCTTCATAAACATGTCTTAAAAACTCAAAATCTTCCATAAACATCTCATTAGCGATATCTTGATCAAACTCATTAAAAATAAAATCATCTTCATCCAATCCATAATCTTCAATTCTCATTAAAAACTCATCATAATTTTTATAATACATTTCCAGTAATTCATGTTCATCTTCCCAAATACCATAACCTTTACCAGCTATAATTTGACTATCCTCAAGGACAAACAAATCTGACTGTATCTGAATATTTAAAACTTCTATATCAAATACATAATCTTCTCCAAAATCATACCATAAAGAGAATTGATGATCTTTTTCTAAATGAAGATCACTTAAAAAGACATTGGCTGCATAATCATCTAACATCTCTTGATCGCATTGTTCACATCCAAATCTTCCGCAATTGGATTCAATTTTAAACAAATGATGACCTTCAGCTTGAAAAATAGCTAAAACAGCATAAGCCAAATCAGCTAACGTTATAAAATAAGGTAAAACAATCTCACGATTCATCTCTTTCTCTAGTCCTCTTAAAGAAACACGTAATTGAATCGTTTTTTTCATTTCCGGAATATGTCGTATCATATACTCCAGATTTTCTTGTAATAATCCTTCAAATAACTCATCTTGAAACTGCACTTGATTAAAACAAATGGTCATAGATAGCATAATTCCTTTTTTAATAACTGAAGGCGTATTATGTCCAGCTATTTTTTCTAAATCACAAATCGTTCTTTTTAATTCATCAGAGCCATGATTCACCACCTCATCATAAATATCATCTACACATTGAAAAACATGTTCCATCAACATATTTCTACACCTCCTGTTTTTATTTTACAGTATTTTTCAAATAAGGCGAGTCTTTTAGATTTTTTTCACTTATTTTTTCTTTTTTTCGTCTTTTTTTTCTTGATGAATTTTGTCAATATCTTTTATTATTTGTCGTATTCTATCAAATTTCAGCTACCTTACTTTCATCTAATAAAAAACCAGACAAAATACTTTGCCTGGATATATGCTTACGAAAAGAGCTTATCATCTCAAATCGCCTTCTATTCAATTGGTGCCTGAGGTCGGACTCGAACCGACATGACATAGGTCGCAGCATTTTGAGTGCTGTGCGTATACCAATTTCGCCACTCAGGCAAATCAAACTACTCGCATAGTATACTATATATTTTTTTAAAAATCAATAAAAATCGCAATTAATTTCATGATCATTATAGATACCTATAGCTTGTAGATAACTGTATATGATTGTTGGTCCAACAAAAGAAAAGCCATGTTTTTTTAAATCTTTTGAAATTTGTGCTGATAAATCATCAAATGAAGGAACATCTTTTGATGATTGATAATGATGTTGAATAGGTTGATTATCTACATATGACCATATAAATGTATCAAAACTCCCATACTGTTTTTGAATTTCAAGAAAAGCCTTAGCATTTTTAATAATAGCTTTCATTTTTAATTTATTCTTAATTAACCCTTCTGTTTGCATTAATGTCTGATATTTATCATCATCATATGAAGCAATCAAATGATAATCAAAATGATCTAAAGCCTGATCATATAAACCTTCCTTTTTTAAAATAATATCCCAGCTTAACCCTGCCTGTAATCCTTCTAAAATTAACATTTTATACAATTGTCTTTCATCATGTTCCGGTTTTCCCCAGACTTCGTCATGATATTTCATTAATCTTTCATTATAAGCCCATTGACATCTTTTCATATTCTCACCATTGACTATTTTAACATATGAATTTTAGTTTACACAAACATTTTTCACTTGTATAATAAAAATGGTGAAAATAATGAACGAAATATTTGAAAAAGAAATAAAAACAATTTTAAAAGATGAATACCTTGATTTTATGGGATCATTGCAGCTACCGCCAGTGAAAGCTTTTTATTTGAATCCACTTAAACAAGACCCTAACAAATATTTAAATCAGCAGTACATTCAACCTCATCCCGTGGTACAGGGAGGATATTATTTTGATTATGAAAAATATCCGTTAGGAAAATCTCCATTTTTTTCATGTGGTCTTTATTATATTCAAGAACCAAGCGCAATGTTAGTCGCTCATTTTTTAGATGTACAAGAAGATGATTATGTTTTGGATATGTGTGGTGCTCCAGGTGGCAAGAGTTGTGCAATCGCCAGTCGTTTAGGAAATCAAGGTTTAATGATTACTAATGATATCAATACTTTAAGAGCCAAAATTCTTTCTGAAAATATTGAAAGATTTGGTTTAAAAAATACTATTGTGACAAACTGTGATCCGATTCAATTGACAAAAGTTTTGCCAGAATTTTTTGATAAAATCATTTTAGATGCTCCTTGTTCTGGTGAAGGAATGTTCAGAAAGGATAATCAAGCCATTGAAACATGGTCACCACAAAAAATACAAGAATGTGCTCATATTCAAAGACAATTAATGGATGCAGCAATGAAATTATTAAAACCAGGTGGTATATTGATGTATTCTACATGTACATACAATACCAAAGAAAATGAAGAACAGATTAATTATTTACTCAAACATTATGATTGTCAGCTCATTCCTTTAAGAAGAAGTCATGGAATGGCTCCGGGTATTCATATGGATGAAGCCATTCGTTTATACCCACATCGTTATCGTGGAGAAGGCCATTTTATCGCATGTATTCAAAAAAATGGTCAATCTTCAACGAAAAAATATAAACCGATGAAAGCTTCGATTTCTAAGCAGAACCAAAAACTTGTGAATACCTTTTATCAAGAATATCTTCAGATTCCTACACCACATTATCTTTATGACAATCATAATCATATCTATGCTTTACTTCCACAATTTCCAGATTTGCAAGGTATTCGTGTTTTAAGAAATGGCCTCTATTTAGGTGAATGTAAGAAAAACAGATTTGAACCTAGTCTTGCATTAGCATTAACACTCACTCAAAAAGATGTGAAACAGTTTTATCGCTTTCATGAAAATGATCCGGAAGTTAAACAGTATCTGCATGGTGAAGCGATTGCTGGAACAAATCAAAAAGGTTATGGAGTTATCTTTGTTGAAGACTATCCACTTTCATTTTATAAAGAAAGTCAAGGTTTAGCTAAAAACTTATATCCAAAGGGGTTGAGAAGATGAATCGTTATGAAACATTAAAAGATTATTTCTTTGTCCATATTGACGAACATTGTCATGGCATGTATAAACAAAAAGCTTTGCTGCATAGTATTCAAGTGTCTGTTTTATGTCAAAAATTAGCCTTAAAGCAACACTTGGATATTGAATTAGCTGGTATCATGGGCCTTTTTCACGATTATATTCAATTCACTCAACACACCTCGTTTCAACATGGCCCTAGATGTAGTGAATGGATAAGTTCTATTTTAAATGAATTTCAAGATGATGAAAAAATGATAATTCAACAAGCAATTGCCAAACATAGTGAAAAAGATAAAATGGATGATGTCTATAGTGAAATCTTAAAAGATGCTGATGTATTGGCACAATATTTTGCTGAACCAGACATGATTATGTCTGATACCAATCAAAAAAGATTAAAAAAATATCTCCCAGAAATCTAGGAGATATTTTTTATTTCAACATATTTTCTAAAGCTTCATAAGGGACAAAACCTAATTGACGATTCACTGCTTGTCCATTTTTAAAGACAATCAATGTTGGAATAGATTGCACCCCAAATTGCATAGCAAGAGAACCTTCTTGATCAACATCGACTTTTAAAACTTTTGCTTCTGGATGTTCTTGAGCTAACTTATCAATACTAGGAGCTAACATTTTGCAAGGTCCACACCAATTCGCAAAGAAATCCACAAACACCAAATCATTATGAGCAACAATATCTTGAAATTCTTGACTATTAACATGTAAAACTTGTGACATACATAACGCCTCCTTTTATATTATCGTTTTTTTTTGATTACATACAGAGTTTAACATATGTTTTTCACTTTTACAAATTATATGCTTGAAAAAGAAAAAGGTCTAACGACCTTAATCCATTTCAATAGCACCAGTATATAACTGATAATATTTTCCTTTTTGTTGCATTAATGTTTCATGATTACCACGTTCAATAATATGACCATGTTCAAGAACCATAATACAATCACTATTTTTAATTGTTGATAATCTATGAGCAATAACAAGGGTTGTTCTGCCTTCCATTAATCCATCCATACCTTTTTGAACAAGTGTTTCTGTTCTAGTATCAATAGAAGATGTTGCTTCATCCAAGATAAGTGCAGGTGGATTAGCAACCGCAGCACGTGCAATCGCAATTAACTGACGTTGTCCTTGTGATAAATTTGCTCCATCACCCGTTAACATTGTATTATATCCATCTGGTAAATGTTTAATAAATGCATCAGCATTAGCTAATTTTGCTGCATCAATACATTCTTCATCTGTTGCATCCAAACGTCCATAACGGATATTATCCATAACTGTTCCTGTAAATAGATGTGTATCCTGTAAAACCACACCTAAAGAACGACGTAAATCATCTTTTTTAATCAATTTAATATCAATACCATCATAAGTAATCGTTCCACTTTGAATATCATAGAAACGATTGATCAGATTAGTAATTGTTGTTTTTCCAGCACCTGTTGCACCAACAAAGGCAATCTTTTCACCAGGATTAGCAAAGACACTAATATCATGTAAAACCATATGATCATCAAAATATCCAAAGTTGACATTTTCCAGTTTTAAATCACCTTTCATTTCAACCAATTCAATTTCACCATTTGGTCGAGGATGACGCCATGCCCAATGCCCTGTACGTTTATCTGTTTCTACCATTTTTCCATCAACAAATTCTACACGACATAATGTGACAATACCTTCGTCCACTTCTTTTTCCTGATCTAATAATTCAAAAATACGTTTTGCACCCGCTTGTGCCATAGCAATTGAATTAATTTGCATTGATACTTGTCCAATTGGATTATTAAAACTTTTGTTTAAAGTCATAAAAGCAACAAGTGTCCCAATTGTTAATGATGAATCAAATCCAGATAAAGCCAAAACCGCACCAATCACAGCACATAAGATATATGACATATTTCCTGTTTGAATAGTAACAGGCATTAATACGTTAGCAAATTTATTGGCTTGATATGAACTTTCACGCAATTCTTCATTAATATTTCTAAAACCTTCAATTGCTTTTTCTTCATGGTTAAAAACTTTGACAACTTTTTGTCCAGAAATCATTTCTTCAATATATCCATTCACTTTTCCTAATGTTTCCTGTTGTTTAATGAAATATTTTGCTGAACGACTTCCAATAGAACGAGAAATAAATAAGATGACACATACCATGACCACACTGACTGCAGTCAATGTAACATTTAATGTTAACATTGATACAAGTACTGTCACAATTGTGATTGCACTTGAAGTAAACTGTGGAATAGATTGACTGATTAACTGTCTTAAAGTATCAATATCGTTTGTATAAACAGACATGATATCCCCATGTGTTGTTCTGTCAAAATAACGAATAGGTAATGATTCCATATGTTCAAACATTTCATCACGTAAATCCCTTAAAAAACCTTGTGTCACTGAAACCATAATACGGTTAAAAGTATAGGCAAAGATAATTCCGGCTAAAAAGAAACATGCCATAACAGTCAAGGCAGAAAGCAAACCAGAAAAATCAGGTGACGGTTGTCCAATCAAAGGCATAATATAATCATCAATTAATCTTTGCTGGAATAATTGCCCTTGTACAGTACATACAGCTTGTCCAACAATACATAATAATACAATCACAATGGCCAACCCATAACGTTTGAAAACCTTCTTTAAAAGGCGAATTAAAACATGTTGTTTTTTCATACTATGCTTCCTCCTTTCCTTTTGTCTGTGTTTCATAAATTGTACGATAAATTTCACTTGTCTTTAATAGATTTTCATGTGTATCAAAATCATCAATCACACCATCATTTAAAACGATGATACGGTCTGCATTTTGTACACTTGATACACGTTGAGAAATAATAATTTTTGTTGTATCTGGAATACGTTCTTCAAATGACTTTTGAATACTTGCATCAGTTGCTGTATCAACAGCACTTGTTGAATCATCCAAAATCAAAATCTTAGGTTTTTTCAACAACGCCCTAGCAATACATAAACGTTGTTTTTGTCCACCAGAAACGTTTGTTCCACCTTGTTCAATATAAGTGTTATATTTATCTGGAAAATCTTGAATAAAATCATCAGCACAAGCCAGACGACATGCTTCCTGACATTCTTCTAAAGTCGCATTTTCATTACCCCATCTTAAGTTTTGAAGAATCGTTCCACTAAATAAGACATTGTTTTGTAATACAACTGCAACTTCATTTCTTAAAACTTCCAGATCATATTTTCTGACATCTTCACCACCAACAATAACACTTCCTCTATCAACATCATATAGACGGCTGATTAGACTGACAAGTGTACTTTTGGCACTTCCAGTTCCTCCAATAATACCAATCGTTTCCCCAGAATGAATATGAATATCAATATCTCTAAGAACCGGTTCTCCTGTTCCATGTTTGTATGAGAAAGTCACATGATCAAATGTTACAGAACCACTTTTCACTGTTTTTAAAGCATGTTCTGGTGAAACAAGGTCAGATTTTTCATTTAAAACTTCAGCAATACGACGTCCAGAAGCAAATGACATTGTAATCATAACAAATGCCATAGACAACATCATTAATGACATTAAAATATTCATAATATAACTAAATAATGTTGTTAATTCTCCTGTTGTTAAAGTTCCTCCAACAACACTTTTTGCTCCTAACCATGATAAAAGTAAAATACATCCATAGACAGCAGTCATCATAGCTGGATTGTTTAAAGCCAATACAGATTCAGCTTTGACAAATAAACGATAAATATTTTGTGCAGCTCTTTTAAATTTTTCATTTTCATATTTTTCTCTTACAAAAGATTTAACAACACGAATAGCGACAACATTTTCTTGTACACTTTCATTTAAATCATCGTATTTAGGGAATACCTGATTAAAATAACGTGTTGCTGTGACCATGATAAAACCTAAAACAACAATCAAAAATCCCATTGCTCCAACAAAGATTAAGCTTAATTCATGATTAATCATAAATGCCATTGTTAAAGCACAAACCAGATTCATTGGTGCACGAATACACATACGAATAATCATCTGGTAAGCTATCTGAACATTTGTCACATCTGTAGTTAAACGTGTAACAAGCCCAGCTGTACTATATTTATCAATATTAGAGAATGAGAAAGACTGAATGTTTGTATACATCCCATCTCTTAAATTGGCAGCAAACCCTGTTGATGCTTTAGCGGCATATTTTCCAGCTAAGAACCCAGTTGATAATGTTCCAATCGCAATAATAAACATAATAAATCCATATTTATAAACTGCGTTGATATCTCTCGCTTCAATTCCTAAATCAATAATTCTAGCCATTAATAAAGGAATCAAAATCTCTAAAATCACTTCGACTACAACAAAGAACATCGTTAAAAAAGAATCTTTTTTATATTGTTTAATTTGTTGCATCAATGTTTTAACAACCATCTTACCACTCCTTTTCTATTATTTATGTAACCAATTCCATATTTAATCATCAGTTGATAAATTGCGAATCATCTTATCCGTAATATCCATAAAAATTTCTATTTCCTCAGATGATAAACCATTTGTTAGCTTTTCATGGAGCTGTATCATTGTCTGATTAATCCATTCATGAATTTCCAGACTCTTTTGTGTCAGAACAATCTTCTTTAAACGTCCATCATAATCCACTGGAACACGCTTAATGAGTTTTCTTTTACTCATTAATGTCAGCATTTCAGAAGTCGTTGAACGATTAATAGAAAATTCTTCTTCAATATCCTTTTGAAAAGTGTCTTTTCCCTCACTATCTCTTAATTGAACAAAGCCAATAATCCATGTCTGCATCATTGTTGCTCGATCATGTTGAGGACCAAAATGTTTATCCATATTCCTTTTCATTAAATTACTTAACGTTTTAATGCGATAACCCAAAGGATCCCTAAACACCTCATCACCTCCATAGTTCGGTTACGAACTGTATTATAATATACATTTTTTTTATTGTAAAGAGATAATGATAAAGAAAAGAAGAAAAAACAGAAGAATTTTTCTCCTGTTTTTAGATTATCATTTTTTAAACTGTCACCTTAGCAGTTTGTCCATCTGGTCCTGGTGTTTCATTCAAATATTGAGCGATTTTTTCTCTTGTTTCCTGATTGCTGACAACACAGGCAGAAACTTTTGATGCGTCTCCTTCAACCAAAGCAGTCGCAAAACCAGAACATCCAGGATAACCACAACCACCACAATTAGCACCCGGTAACATTTCTGTTACATCATTGATACGATTGTCTTCTTCTACACGTAAGTATTTATCAGCAACACCTAAGACACATCCAAGTACAGCACCAACGACAAGCAAGGCTAAAATAGCACTAATCTGCATTTTTAACTTCCTCCTTATGATGAGCACTATGATGAGAACATGCAATATTATTGCAGCCTACACATTCACTCATATCTTCACATCCCTCCGGTTTTGGAGTATGTTTATTTAATAAATATGTTCCAATAAAGATGGCGATTAAAATAACCAGCCATAAAATTGCCCAGATTGTCATTAAACAAGACCTGCAATTCCGGCAATAGCACATGCCATAATACCAGCAGTAATTAATGCAATTGGTGTTCCTTTAAAGCTTTCTGGAACGTTTGCGATTTCTAGTCTTTCACGAATTGTTGCAAAAACATAAATAACAATTGTAAAACCAATAGGAACAGCAAGTCCAGCTACCATTGCTTCAATCAATGTATATCCGGCACTGATATTATCTAATGCAACCCCTAATACAGCACAGTTTGTTGTAATTAATGGTAAATAAACACCCATTGATTTATAAATTTCTGGACTTGTTTTCTTTAAGAACATTTCAACAAATTGTACTAAAGATGCAATAACCAAGATAAATGTAATCAAATCCAAATAAGTAATTCCTAATGGAGTTAATACATGATAATACAATAAATATGTGATAATAGATGCTAAAAAGATAACAAATGTTACAGCATATCCCATATTTAACGCATTTTTAGGTTTCTTAGAAACTCCTAATAATGGACAAATAGCATAAAATTTGCTTAATACAACGTTATTAACAAACGTTAATCCTATAAATAAACTCACTAATTCCATAAACTATTTGACCTCCGCTTTCTTTGCTTTATTTGCTTTTCTCACTTTTAAGAATTGAATAAATGCAAGAATTGTTCCTAAAGTCATGAATGCTCCAGCAGGTTGAGTAAACAAGCTAATTGCATAATCACTAAAGAAACTGAACTGGAAAATAATCTGACTTGCATCAAATGGATTATATAAAGATAAACCACCAGTTCCAATCAATTCTCTAAAGAATGAAATAATCAATACAGCAAATGTATATCCTAGACCCATTCCTAAAGCATCTAAAATAGAATCTACAACACCATTTTTAGAAGCAAAGCTTTCTGCTCTCCCTAAAATAATACAGTTAACAACAATCAAAGGAATGAAAACACCCAATGATTCATATAAAGCAGGTGTATAAGCATTCATTAACATTTGCACACATTTCACAAGTGTTGCAATAATGACAATAAACACAGGAATTCTAATTTCATTAGGAATGATTTTTCTCAGTAATGAAATAATAAAGTTACTCATCAACAAAACACAAATAACAGCCATTCCCATACCAATTGCATTTGTTAATGACGTTGTAATTGCTAGGGATGAACATAGACCTAACAATAAAACAAAGATTGGATTTTCAGCAAATAATCCTTTTTTAAATACATCAAATTTTTTCATCTATGTCCCCTCCTTATTTAAAATTTTCATTATAGTGCTGTGTTGCCTGTTCAATTCCTTCAATAACAGCTGTTGAAGAAAAAGTTGCACCAGAAATTGTATCAATAGAATCACCAATATTCTTTCCAACAACACTATTAATAAATGATTCACCAGTAATCTGATCACCAATACCTGGTGTTTCACTACTACAATCAAGAATCTGTAATCCTTTATAAGTTCCATCTTTATCTAATGCAATTAAAGTTTTGACTTCGCCACCATATCCTTGAGCAGCAGTTTCATAAATATATCCTACAGGACTTCCACCTTTATCTGCTTCATAAACAGCAGATAATGCATCATAATCAGATAATGAAACATCTAAAGCCTTAAATTCTTCACCACTTGTATAAATCTTTACTAAATTTTCCTTTACACTGGCAATTTTCTGTTCTTGAATAATGGGATCAGTCATGCCATTGACAAATGATAAAGCTCCTCCAGCTAAACCAGCAACAATTGCAAGGAAAACAGTTAATTTTAAAATCTTTTTCATCTTATTTCCCTCCTATTTTGTTTGATCAATGGCTTCTTGAATCGCATTGACAATTCCAGTTGTTGTGACTGTCGCACCAGTAGATGTATCAATTCCAGACACGTCATCCCAGCTTGTTTCACCATTTAAAACATCATCATGGAATGCTTTTGCTTTATCATTCAAGCTTCCACCACTTCCAGATTCAATTAAATCTTTACCAAATCCAGCTGTTTCTCCAGGATATTCAACAACTTCAACCTTTGTCACAGTTTGTTTGGCTTTATCAACAGAAACCTTAACAGTCATTGGGTTGGCATCTCCACCAAATCCTTTTGCAGTTAAAGTATATGTATAAGTATCACCATCTACAACTGGAGCTTTTTGAGCTTGTTCAATTGCTCCTTTAATCGCATTGACAATACCTTTTGTTGTCATTGTTGCTCCTGTAGATGTATCAATTCCATCTACATCACTTGTAGAAAGACTTCCATTTAAAACTTGATCATAGAATGTTTTCGCTTTGTCATTTAAACTTCCACCACTTCCAGATTCAATTAAGTCTTTACCAAATCCAGCTGTTTCTCCAGGATATTCAAGCACTTTTACAGATTCAACTGTTTCTCCATCAATCTTAACAGCGACTTTCATTGGATTAGCTTCTCCACCAAATCCACTGACCTGCATCACATATCCATCATCAGTTGTTTCAAGATATGTCCATTGTACTTTATTGGCTTCTTCTTCAGCCTTTTTCTTTTCTTCTTCCTCTTTTGCTTTTTGAGCTTCAATAGCTTCCTGCTCAGCTGCAGCAACATCATTTTTGATACCAGTACTAATACCAAATACACATGCAATCGCAACTACTAAGCTAATACCAATAGATGCCCATTGTTTTCCAATATTTTGATCCGTTCTACCTAAAACAAATGAATCAATTAATGGTGTTAACATATTCATCATTAAGATTGAGAATAATACACCTTCAGGATAATTCGCTTTTAAACGAATAATCATTGTTAAAAATCCTAAACAGATACCATAAATAATTTTTCCAAGTGGACTCGAAGGTGATGTCACCGGATCAGTTGCCATAAAGACAGCACCAAACATAGCTCCACCTAAACAGAAATGAATCAATGGATAAGTGATTGGATCTAATCCATTTACTAATGCAAAAACTTCACTTAAAACTAAGATTGTTCCCATATATGCTACAGGAATTCTGGCATCGAAAACCCTTCTGGCAGCAAGAACAATACCTAAAATTAAAATCAATACAATACAAGTTTCACCTAATGCTCCAGCATGATTTCCTGTAAATAAATCCATCAAAGTATAAGAGAAAGTATCTCCCCCTAACCAAGATGTTCCAGATAACATCGTAATAGGTGTTGCTTTTGTAGCCATATCAATTCCATTAACAGTATCAGGAATATTGGCAACAAGCTGTGCCCCAAAAGCCAAATGAACAACAACACGTCCGACTAAAGCAGGGTTAAAGATATTGTGTCCAAAACCACCATATACAAGTTTTCCAAAGAAAATTGCAATAAATGAACCAATAGCTGTCACATATAATGGTGTTCCAGCAGGTAATGTTAATGTAAAGATAATTGCTGTGACCCATGCAAAACTATTTTTCAAATATGTTAAGGCATTTTCTTTATGAATCAATGCCCAGACAACTTCTGTTGCTAAAGCAACAACAATAGAAACAACATACATCAAAGCAACATGAATTAATGGATCATTTGTTGTATAGTTATAGTAATAATAATATAAAGAATAACCAACAAGCACCAATAAAGCAATCGTTAATTCTCTCATAATACGATGTGTAGAGAGTTTTTGACGATAATTTGGTGATGTTCTTTGTAAAGTAATCTTCATCCGTTTTCAGCCTCCCCCTACGCATTCTTTTTTCTTTGTGCCAGTTGCATACGACGTTTTGCCTTAGCAACCATATCTGTCACTTCAATCTTACTTGGACAGATGTATGTACACATACCGCATTCTACACAACGACCAGTATCTAATTTTTCAATCAATTCTACATTTGCTGCCTTTTCTGCTTGCATAATACGTACTGGCTGTAAATGCATTGGGCAGTGTAATGTACATTCACCACATTTTAAACATGGTAATGGTTGAATATTTTCTTTTTTCATAACAGTGATAGCATTGTTATGAGAATAAATCACAAAAGTATCATTCATAACTGATTTTCCCATCATTGGTCCACCACCAACTAAGAAACCATCACAGTCATCATCAATATATCCACCAATTTTTTCAACAATATAATTGACAGGTGTTCCAATCGCAACATCTACATTCTGTGGATTCTTTAATCCATTACCAGAAAATGTCACAACACGGCGAGTAATCGCTTCACCATTACGAATTCCTTTAGAAAGAGCAATGGCTGTTGATGAGTTATTGACAATGACACCAATTTCAGCTGGTAAACGATCATATTCTTTTTTAAAGACAGTACGTACCAGAACTCTTTCCCATCCCATTGGATAACGATCAGGCACTTCACGTGGTTCGATGTTATCATAATTCTTAGCTTCTTCAACTAACAATTCCATCAAATCAGGTTTGTGTTCTTTAATCGCAATAATTGCTTTTTTAGCACCAGCTGCTTTGATCATATAATGTGCTCCATCAAACAAAGCTTTAATATCTCTTTTCATCGCCACATGGTCACTTGTTAAGAATGGTTCACATTCTACACCATTAATCAAAATTGTTTCAATATTCTGAACATTTTCATATTTCATATATGTTGGAAATCCTGAACCACCTAATCCAACGATTCCCAATTCCTTAATGGCTTTAATCACATCTTCCTGACTCATATGATCAGGATCAGCAACTTCATATGCTTTTACTCTTTCATCTTTATGATCATTTTCAATCACAATATGATTTTGTAAACGCTTTGAAGCATGCATACGTTTTTCTATTCCCTTCACTGTTCCAGAAACTGGAGAATAAATTGGAACATACATACTCTTACGTGTCGCTAATTTTGTTCCAATACAGACATGATCTCCTTCTTTGACATGAACATCAAAATCTGTTGCAACTCCTAAAACAAGGGGAACATAAATAACGTCAGGTGTATCGATAGTCAAAATAGGTTTATCTTTAGTTAAGCCTTTTTGTCCATCTAATTTGACTTTTCCTTTTCCAGATAAAATAGACATTATATCCCTCCATATCTTTAAAATACTCATATAGTATAGCATTTTTTTATACGTTTGAAAATAGAATTGTCGTTGATGTTCACAAAATGTTCACAAAAAAAGTTCCTCTTTTGAGAAACTATTTTCGAACTAAACTCACAATTGTATCAAATTTGGCAGAATATGGATATGTATCTAATGGAATCATCTTGTCAATTCGATAATATTTATCCAATTCCTCTAAATCTTTTGCTAAAGCAGAAGGATGATCGCTGACATAGATAATATGTTTAACTTTCGATAATATAAAACTTTGCTTCATCGCATCACTTAATTGAGAAGTTCTTACAATGACTTCATCAAAATGTTGTTTTTTACATTGATGAATAACAGCTTCATGAACATCTTGACAAATCCATTGAACATGTGTCTTTCCTAAAAACTTCGCATTATCTTTTGCATCTTTGATGTGATAATTCTTTTCATCCACAGCAACAATATTCTGTTTTAATGAAAGTTCTAATAAACCTATCCCACAATTTAAAGATAAAATCTTTGAATCATCATCCAATAAGGAACGTATCAACTCCAGTTTTCTTTTCTCCATTTCTGGGTAAACTGGAAATTCAGATTTAACAGAATAAAGATATTTTTGACCAAAACATTCAAAAGGTAGATAAGATTGACCATAAACCTTTTTATAACCCTGCATTTCAAATTGCTGATAACGTGTTGTATTGATTGTATACCAGACACTTTTGACTTGAGGTATTTGACTGACAGCTTCAATCACTTCTGGTTTCAAACCATCCTGCCCCGTCACAAATAAAACTTGTAATTGTCCATCAATATGACGGATACGCATAAAACGCAATCCCTTTTTCACTTTATCATTGTAATCTCTCACTTGATGAAGATGTAAAATATCTTCAATTTGTTGAATACTTGTATTGATTGTCTGATCTTGCATGGCACATTCATTCATTAAAGTTAAATACTTTGTTTCACGTTGAAAAATACCAGCATAAATCTTTCCTTTAAAGTAAGTCATAGGCAATGATACAACTTGACGATAATGTTGTGTCAAGGGTGCTTTTATAGTCTTTTGAATAGGTAAGTGCTCAACATCAAAATGAGTATATTTTTTTAAAGCATCTTTTAATAAACCTTTTTTAAAATTCAAATGTTGACTATAGTCTAATGTTGTTAAAGCACAACCTTGACAATTTTTATATTCCTTACAAAAGGATGGTTGACGATACTTTGATTTTTCAATGTATTTCTTAACTACGCCTTTTAAAAATTGACGTGTTTCCTGTACAATCTCCACATCAACAATTTCACCTGGCAAAGCATCTTGAATAAAACATATTTTCTTATGTATATATCCAATTCCTTCCCCATTAATTCCCAATTTCTTTATTTCTACTCTTTCTTTTCTCATCAGAGATCCTCCTGAAATATAATATATTTGTGATATACATGCCAACATAGAAAAACTCGGCAGTCCAGTTAAAAACAAACAAAACAATGACAATGGAAGCTAAAGGTCCATATACAGATTGATAATCCGCAATCTGAAGATAAAAACTTAACGCATAGTACAAAATCAATAATAAAACACTAGCAATCAAAGCTCCTTGAAAAGCATCACTATAATGAATTTTCATTCTGGGTACAATCATATAAATGCCAGTTAAACAAAAACAGATTAAAACATATAACAAAATATGACGGATTCCTGCATAGGAATATAAAAAGTTAAAAATATAAGCTAACGGTCCAATCGCAGTAATCGCAATAACTCCAATCAACAACAATAATAAATAAATAGTGATCTTAATCGTATAAACATAAAACCCTAAGATACTTTCTTCAGTTTCAGGTTGATACATACGTTTACTGATTTCATAAATATTGCCAATACCTCTTGAAACTGTATAGATAGATACCAGAATTGTCACTAAGGCAACTGTATTAAAAGAACGTGATTCCAATATTTCAATCAACATCTGTGCATATTCCTTAACAACAAACTGCTCTATAATATTTTGGAGTACAGTCATATCAATATTAAAAAGTGATGTTCCTATCGCAATTAATGTAAAAGCCGGAATTAACAACAACAATAAATAAAATGATAATGCGGCAGCAGCATATGGTGGTATAGCAGTGCGATAGTCATCATATATAATTGTACAGCGCTCATAGAATTCTCTCATTTGATCCTCCACCAATAAGAAAGGAAAAACATTAATCCTGCTTTTCCTCTCCTTTCTTTTCCTCATCTTCTAAAATCTTTTTTAAATGCAACAATACAATCCTATTTTTATCAATTTCTTTAATTGTCATTTCAACATTATCAATTATAATCGTCTGATTCATTTCAGGACTTCCATTACATTCTCCCAAAACCAGTCCACCTATTGATTCAAAATCTTCTGAATCAAAATTTGTTTCACAGACATCATTAACTTCATCAATATTTAAACTTCCATCAATCAAAAATTCACCATGACCTAAATTTACAATAGACTGTTCAAACTCATCATATTCATCATCAATTTCTCCAACAATTTCTTCTACAATATCTTCTAAAGTCACAATACCACTCATCACTCCATATTCATCTAAAACAACAGCCAGAGAAATATGATCTTTACGCATAGCTTCAAAAACATCTGAAATTTGATTAAATTCATAAACAAAATATGTATCACGCATGATTTTTGTTACATCGAAATCAATGCGATTAATATCATATAAAAATAAATCTTTAATATAAAGAACCCCTATAATTTCATCATATGAATCATTATGAACTGGTAATCTGGAAAATTGTGATTCTCTGAATGCTGCAATCACTTCATCATAAGTTGTATCTGAAGAAATACTTTCCACATGAATTCTTGGAGTCATAACTTCCTTAATTTCAGTATCACCAAATTCAAAAACATTATGAATCATTTCTTTTTCTTCATCTTCCAATACCCCTTCTTCATGTGATACTGTCACAATCGTTTTTAAATCTTCTTCTGTCATGGTTGGACCTTTATTGGCATCGCCCCCAAACAAACGAACAAAAAAGCCAGAGACAACATTTAAAACAGCGACTACAGGAGTAAAAATAATAATAATCAACTTAATAAAACGACATACTCCAAATGCAATAGATTCTGCATTTTGCGTTGCTAAAGATTTAGGTGTAATTTCACCAAAAATCAAAATAACCAATGTGACAACCCCAGTTGCTATAGCAACACCGGTTCCATCATTTCCCAGTAAACTAATCACAAAAGACGTTGTCAATGAAGAAGCCGCAATATTAACCAGATTATTTCCAACCAGTACTGAACTTAATAAACGTGTCTGATTTTCTAATAATGATTGAATAAGAATGGCTTTCTTATTATTTTCTTCTGCCAATGTTTTTACTCTTATTTTATTAATAGACATAAATGCTGTTTCACTCATTGAAAAAAGAGCAGATAAAGATATAAGCACAATAAAAGCAAAAATCATAGCTATCTGACTCGAGTCCATTTTCTAACATATCTCCTTTTTATCACATAAATTTCCTAAATATTACTATAAAATAATCAAATTGTCAAACTTCCCATTTGTCCCTATCAATCTTTATTATTTTTCTTTTGCATGAAGTTCATCCATTCTTGATGTTGTTTTTTTCTTTGCACAAGAAACAAAATAGGAAAAACAATACTACTACTTGCAATAATCCCTAAAAATGACATAATCAATGTCTGATTAATGATTTCCATATGCACATTCACACTCCACGTTTCTTATTATAACAAAAAAAGTACACCTATGATAGATGTACTGAATAATTTATTATAATAATGATTGATATAAAGCTTTGATTTCTTCAACACTTGTATCACGAGGATTTCCTGGACAACATGCATCAGCCAATGCACTTTCGCTTAAGAAATCCAAATCTTCAGCTTTCACAATATCTTTTAAATCAGCTGGAATACCAACATCTTTAGATAATTGTTTGACTGCATCAATTGCAGCTTGACGATATTCATCTTGATTCATACCTGTTGTATCAACACCCATAGCCTGAGCAATATCTTTATATTTTTCTCCAGTATATGGTGCATTGTATTCCATAACTGTAGGTAAAATAATCGCATTAGCCACACCATGAGGTGTATCATATAATGCTCCTAGAGGATGAGCCATACTGTGAACCAAACCTAAACCAACATTAGAGAATCCCATACCAGCAATATATTGACCTAAAGCCATACCTTCTCTACCTTCTGGTGTATTTTCAACAGCCCCTCTTAAGTTTTTCGCAATGATTTCAATTGCTTTTAAATGGAACATATCACTCATTTCCCATGCCCCTTTAGTGATATATCCTTCAATCGCATGAGTTAAAGCATCCATACCTGTTGCAGCAGTTAAACCTTTAGGCATTGAAGCCATCATATCTGGATCAACAAATGCAACAACTGGGATATCATGAACATCGACACATACCATTTTTCTATCTTTTTGTGCATCAGTAATAACATAGTTAATAGTGACTTCAGCAGCTGTACCAGCAGTTGTAGGAACGGCAAAGATTGGTGTACAAGGATTTTTCGTATCAGCCACACCTTCCAAACTTCTGACATCTGAAAATTCTGGATTACGATCAATAATACCAATTGCTTTTGCTGTATCCATTGATGATCCACCACCAATAGCAATAATATAATCAGCTTTTGCATTATGCAATGCTTCTACACCATGTTGTACATTTTCAATTGTTGGATTGGCTTTAATATCTGAATAGATTTCATAAACTAATCCTGCTTCATCTAATAAATCCGTTACTTTTTTTGTCACTCCAAATTGAATTAAGTCTGGATCAGAACAAACCAATGCTTTTTGAAAACCACGTGCTTTTGCTTCAGTAACAATTTCATTGATTGCTCCTTTTCCATGATAACTTGTTTCATTTAATACAAATCTGTTTGCCATTTTTATTACATCTCCTTTTTGAACTGTCTTTATTTTAGCATTCTTGTGAAAATAAAAACAAGTGACAAATTCCCCCATCTGTCACATTTTATATCTTTCTCATTTTATCATTCATAAAAGCAAATGGAAAGTTAGCTTGACATACAAGATTACTCTGCTATAATAAAAGTATGGAAAGTTAGCTTTCCATAGAAAAGAGGAATATTTTGAAAAACAGATTAGAAGAATTACGAAAACAAAAAGGTATCAAGCAAGAAGATTTAGCTGCGGCACTAGAAGTATCTCGTCAGACAATAGGCTCGTTAGAAAACGGACGATACAACCCCTCTATTCTCTTAGCTTTTAAAATTGCAAGATATTTCAACATGCATATTGAAGATATCTTTATCTATGAGGAGGAACAAAATGAAATATGAAGAACTGTTATCTCAAGAAGAAAGAAATGAACTCAAAAATATAACAATAGAGAAAAAAGACGAAAGAAACATATGGTTAGATCATTTAGCTAAAGCCAGAGCTTACGAATTGATGATGTGGCTTTATACTATATCTATCACTTTACTTGCTTTCTTTCATATTATAAGTTTAATAGCCTTTTTATCTTGCTTGGTTTTTTTATTGTTTGTCAAATATATTTTATCCTAAGACTATGGCTTTACCATAAACACTTTTAAATAGTATAAATATTCTAGAAATATTTATAAAAAGGAAGGAAGATACAAATGAAAAATAAATATCAAATTTGGTACATTGGTTATATCATTTCAATATTATTAATTCTTATTATTCTATTAACGGATTTTCCTCAAATGGTTGACATTGGACTCGCTGTATTGTTTAGTGTTATTTTTAGCGTTTCTCATGTTCAAATATTACACAACAAGATGATGAAAAATGATAATGATTATAAAATCAATGTCATGGACGAACGTCATATCATGATCAAAGAAAAAACAGGAAATATCACAAATATGGTTAATACCACATTATTAGCTTTCGCAACCATTATATTTATTTGTCTTGATTACATCATTCCAGCCATTATAACTGGTCTAATCATCACAATTCAGCCCTTTATACTCATTACTATCAGCACAATGCTTGAAAAAAAGTTATAGGAATCATATAAAAAAGAAAGCTCATCCAAACAATCTGTTTGATGTGAGCTTTTTTCAATATCTCATTAAAGATCAGATAAAAGTTGTTCTAATTGAGGTGGCAAAGCCGCAATTAATAAATCTGCCATGTCTTCCGGTGTCTTCTTCATTCCAGATACTGCCCATTGCACTGTCATTGTAATAGAACCATGACAATACATTTCTAATAAGAACATGATGTCATCAGGAATTGGTCCTATTTTTTTACGAATGATATTTTGATAAAACTCTAAAATACATTGATAATCATAATTTTCAATATTATTATAATCTTTTGATTGAAAAGCCTGTATAAAAAAGATTTTATCATTCAACAAAAAAGTAAATTTCTTGATTAATCCTTCCCGTAAAGTTGAAGAATTACCAATCTGACGAAATGACTTATCTGCCAGTTTTTCAAAATACCAGTTAACCAGATCATATTTATCTTTAAAATAACGATAGAAAGTCTGCCTTGTCATGCCACTATGTTTCACAATATCAGTGACTGTCATTTTATCTAATGATTGTTTCGCCATTAAATCTTTAATACTTTGTGCAAACAAATAACGTGTTGAATCGTGTTCATTCATGTATTCCACCTCTATTTTTATTATAAAAGAAACAGTTCATCTAAACAAGCCCAAACATTCACACAATATTCTTATTGTCATATGACTTGAAATTTGTTAGAATATGTGCATTAGGAGGCATCAAAATATGAATTTTATTAAAAAGTTTGCTAAAGAAATCAGTGTCTTTGGACTCGTACTGTTGATATTCTTAGGACTCTTTATATACCGTCAGGCAACATTTAAAGATTATAAAACCATATCTGAAAGTCGATTAACTCAAATGATGAAAGATCAAGAAGATTTTGTTGTTGTTTTAGGTGATTCTACTGACTCAACAATGATGAGCTATCAGGAAATCATGACAACTTATACAACAAAAAATCGTTCAACACCTTTCTATTATTTAGATACATCTGAAATGAAAGATATTGATAACTATGTAGAAAAAACATTTGATACAAATGTCAGTTATCCTACAACTTTTGTCATTAAAGATGGAAAGGTAGCTGCTAAAAAAGAAGGTTATAATCAATATTATTCTTTATATGATTTCATCAAAGAAAATTTCAAATAAAAAATCCCAACTTGGGATTTTTTTACTTTTGATAAATTCTTTCAACACGTTCACTGACCAAACAAACGATTTCATAAGGAATCGTTGATAATTCCTTAGCCATACGTGCTAAAGATATATGTTCACCAAAGATTTCCACACGATCATGCAAATGAACATTTTCATCAACTTTAACCATCATCTGATCCATACAGATTCTTCCAACAATTGGATAATAATGCCCTGCAATATAGACTTGTCTACCTTGATTCGCACGAATCAATCCATCAGCGTATCCAATTGGCAATGTCGCAATATATTCATCTTCTAAAGCAGTATAAGTATGTCCATAACCAATACGTTCACCTTTTTTGACTTTTTTAATCATGGCTACACGAGTATATAAAGACATCACCTGTTTTAATTCGTCACATTCTTCACCTGATGGATCAATCCCATACATCGCAATACCAATGCGTCCTAAATTAGAGCGTTCGTCATGATGATACATCATGGCAGCTGAATTTTGACAATGAATATATCGAAATTTATGACTTCCAATAACATCATAGAACATTTCAATTTGATGATGATAAGCTTCTTTTTGTAAAGGATCATCAGCTGTCGCAAAATGTGTAAAAACACCATCTACCTGAAAAATAGAATTTTGACAATGAGATAAAATATCTTCAAATTCCTTTTTTGATTTAATACCTATACGATTCATTCCCGTATCAATCTTAATATGCACTTTCACTGGTTGATGGTGATGATATAATCTTTGAATTTCATCCATATAATCTTTTGAAAACAAAGATAATGTAATATCATAACGAATAACCAAATCCAAATCTTCAATAGGAATTGCTCCTAAAACAAGGATATCTTGTTGAATCCCAATATTTCTTAAATCAATAGCTTCTTTCAATGTAGCTACACCAAACATTGAAATATGTGGATTATCTTTTAAAACATTTGCAACCTGTTGATAACCATGTCCATAAGCATTAGCCTTAATGATAGCCATGAATGGTTTATGAACTTTTTGATATAATGTTTCAACATTATCTTGTATATAATCTAAATGAATACAGGCATAAGTATCACGATAATGTGTCACATTTCCACCCCTTTTCAATGCTTTAGTATAATCCATCATCTCTTTTTTTTCAAGAAAAAATAGGGTTTTCCCCTATTTCACCTGTGATGACTGCATACTTGATAAAACAGCTAATTTTTCTTGTGTTGTTAAATCATTGGAATAAAGTGAACAAACAACTCCCGAAGAAATGTATGTCATCTGTTGATCATTTTCAAAAGCAACACCATCAATCATATCAATCATATGTCCATCAATGGTTTCAGTTTGAAAATCATCATCATTTTTTGATGTTTTTTCAATAATTGTAAAAGATTTATCACCTGTAAATTTTAAGATGTGATTGATTTCATCATCAATTGTTGAAACTTTTTCATTTTCCAGTGTAGACCCCATCAAAGAAACTGGATAAAGTGGTAAAGAAGCTGCCACACTATCAGGATATTGTGTTTTAGCCGTTTTCATAATATTCTGTTGTAAAAAATCATCCTTTTTCATCTCTTGATTCATTTCAAATGAAGTTACTTCTACCTTAATCACTTCAACCCCATCCTGATCAAAGACACTAATATAAACAGGTTTCAAATCTTTATCAAATTTAACTTCCTGACTTTTTACACGCTCATCATTTTCATAAGTCATGGCCCCTTGCACCAAATAACCATCTTTCACTTTTTCTGATGAATTGTCTTTTAAAAATGTAATTAAAGACTGATAGATGTAAGGCTTTGGTGAATTATCAGGCCATTCACTTTGAAATTGAAATGCTTGATTTAATGAGGGTGTTAAAACAAAAACACCTTCATCATTTCTGACAATGACTTGTGACTGATTTAAGGATTTATCATAAAGTTCAACCTTATAATAATGTTTTTCATCAATGTGTGCATAAGTAGATGTGACTTGATATGATTTTAATTCATCATTTTCTAACATTTCCATATTTCCAATCAATTGATAGCTTTGACACTTACTGGCTTCTTTAATTAAATCATCAAGTGATGATGACTTAAAGAAAAATATCCCAGTACCTACAACAATCACCGCAACAACAATGATGATTGTTAAAATGACTTTTTTATTCATAATTCTTCCTCCTCATCACATTTTATGATGTGACTATTTTTTTATGAATAAAGTTGAAAGTCTTGGTTATAATATCATTAGGAGGATAGATAAATGAATATGATACAGAAAATTGCTTTAGTTTTTACCATTATTGGTGCAATCAACTGGGGACTCATAGGCCTCTTTAATTTTAATTTAGTGGAAGCTATTTTTGGCGATGCCCTTTTAAGTGCCATTATTTATATGATTGTTGGTATTGCTGGTATTATTAATATTATGTTATTATTTACTGATTTAGATCAGTAAAAAAAGACTGTAACGAACAAATAGCCTTATGACTTTTTATTCGTTCAGTCTTTTTTATTGAAAATCACTCACTTGTCCAGTTTTTAAAGCAATTTTTTTACGATTTTTGACTAACGATAACATCGGTAAATCTGATGTAGAATCAGAATAAGCAATAGAATGTTCAAAATCTATTTCCATGTTCTTTGATTTTAAATAATTGAGGATACGTGGAACTTTTTCTTGACCTTTACAGTTTAAACCAACTATCTGACTTGTACCATGTTTTGTTTTTGTGCCTAACAAAACATCACAAGGTAATTGCTGATATTGCATATAAGCTTCACATGAAGCTGTACATATAATCACAACATATCCCTGATGTTTTTCCTGCTCCATTTGTTTAACTATATGTGAATAATAACTAGGGACAACTTCCTGTTGATAGAATGTCTTGAGCTGTGCATCCGTCATATAATCTAAAGGAAATAATAGAGCTGATTTGGCTTTTTCAAAACTGACCACATGAAGTAAATATAATCCATAGTAGAAAGCAACCTTAAAGAAACAAAAACAATGAATGGGATGCTTTTTTAAATCATATTTTAACAAACGGACAATCGAATCACCAGAAGCAATCGTATTATCAAAATCATACAGAGCAACACGCTGCAGCATTAAGCAATCTCCAATGCGATTTCCATCATTGTTGTAAAAGTTTGTTCTCTTTCTTTAGCTGTTGTTTCTTCCTGTGTCACTAAAGAATCAGAAACAGTCAACAATGTAAGAGCTTTTTTTCCTAAATAAGCTGCTGTCGCAAATAAAGCATAAGATTCCATTTCGACACCTAGACATCCCATAGATGCCCATTTCTTACCAGAATCTTGATCAGCATGATAGAAAATATCTGAAGCAATCACATTTCCAACATGATATGTCGCATTTTTCAACTTAGCCTGTTCAACAGCTTTTTCTAATAAATCATAGGAACTAATCGCTGAATAAGTTCCAGGCAGTTCAAACTGATGAGCAAAATTACTATCCGTACAAGAACCCTGTACAATAATAATATCTCTTAAATGAACATCTTTTTGTAAAGAACCACATGAACCAATACGAATAATGGCTTCTACATCATATTGTGTAAAAAGTTCATGTGAATAAATACCGATAGATGGCTGTCCCATTCCTGAACCCATAATAGATACTTGTTTACCATGATAATATCCTGTATATCCAAACATATTTCTCACAGCATTAAATTGATGAACATCTTCCAAATAATGTTCTGCTAAAAATTTTGCACGTAAAGGATCTCCAGGCATTAAGACTGTTTTTGCAATTTCTCCTTTTTGTGCTTGATTATGTGGTGTTGACATCAAAATCATCCTCCTTCGTGAAATGTCTGACCTTCTTTAAAAAAATATACTTCATGATTACCAACTGATAATTCTTCACCTGCTAAAGCTTGTTGAACCATTGTTAAAAACATCTGATCTTCTCCCATCTGATAGCCAACCAAAGCAAAATAACCATCCAAAACAATAAATGGAACACTTCCTGACTGATCATTAACAACATAATCTTCTAATAAATGACATGTTTTCGCATAGGCTTCTAATGAAGATTCTTCATCAATATCCATTTGAATAATATCCATCTGATTTCCATATTCTGCTTCTAATTCAGGAATCACAACTTGTATAAATGAACGACAATGTGGACATGTTTTCGCATAATAAACATACAGATAATATTGTGGATGTCTTTGACAGCCACTTAGAAAAATAAAAAATACAAGCAATAACTTTTTCATTAATGATCTAAATAAGAAAAACGTAATCCACTTAACTCATCACCTAAAGCCTCTCCTGCAACAGCCTTTTGAATATCTTCAACAATATATGTTTCATCACCTGAAGTATATCCTACTTTTGCAAAATATCCTTCTATTGCATACATCGGTCCCATCCCATAAAGGGACTGG
Source organism: Clostridium sp. C1 (assembly GCF_018223625.1). Classification (NCBI taxonomy): domain Bacteria; kingdom Bacillati; phylum Bacillota; class Clostridia; order Eubacteriales; family Clostridiaceae; genus Clostridium; species Clostridium sp. C1. Next base: position 1,080,776 of record NZ_CP073631.1, read on the forward strand.
TCAAATTGATATAACTGCTTAATCACATCTTCATAAACAGCTTGTGTTGTGTCATCGTCTAAATCATATTGTTGAATTGTCAAAGAATCACCAAATGTTTCTTCAAGATAAGGAATGGCTGTTTCCTTAAATGATTGACATTCTGAGCATGTTTCAATATAAAAATAAAGCATTGTGACAGGTTGAGATAATGTTATTTTTTGAATGGATGTTTTGTCATTTTGACATCCCCATAATAACATCATTGATAATATAAATAATATTTTCTTTTTCATTCTTTTCTCCTTCATCTTGTATTATAAACTATTCCTTAAAGATTGTATACTATCGAATAAAAACTTTTCTTTAATTTTGTTGCAAAAAAATAATTTTAATAATATAATAATGTTAAGGAGGAGGATATGAATGAACTTTGAATGGTCAACAAATGATATAGCAACTATGACTGTTACCATTTATGAAACAAACTTAACTTTAAATAAAGCAGCATGTGTTCATTTTGAAGACGTCAATTATGTGCTTTTAGGGATTGATAGAGAAGCAAGGCAAATCGGTATTAAACCTGTAACAAAGCAGGAAATTGATGAAAATATTTACCCAAAGAGTCAATTGCATCGTATTTCACTTGGAAAAAGTTATGGAAGAATTTCTAACAAATCATTTGTATTAGACCTCAGTGAAGAATTTGGTTTAGATTTTTCAAAACAACAGTGTTATAAGTTAAAGGCAACTTATGATATTGTTCATACTATGATGATTATTCAATTATAATTGAAAGGAGAATGCGAACCATGTCAACAACACTTATTTGGACAATTGTTCTTGTCATTGCAGTGATTGTAGAAGCCATAACAATTGATCTGGTCAGTATCTGGTTTGGAATTGGGGCTATCGGTGCTTTGATTTGTGATTTTTTAGGCATTCATGAAGTAGTTCAGGTCATTGTATTTGCAGCTATTTCCATCATCTGTATTCTCGTTACCAGACCTCTGGCTAAAAAATATTTAAGAGGAAACACAGTCAAAACAAATTTGGATAGAATAATTGGAAAACACTGTCTTGTGACAGAAGTCATTACGGCCGATCAAAAAGGTGAAGTCAAAGTGATGGGAAATCTTTGGGCAGCTACAAGCCTCAATAATGTGACAATTCCAGCAGGTGAATATGCTGAAGTTGTGTCTATTGAAGGTTCTCATGTCGTTGTGAAAAAATTAGATAAAGGAGAGGATATTTCATGTTAGATAGTATTTTTAATTATTTATGGATTATTTTACTATTAATATTGATTGTTGTAATTATTGCCAAAACAATTCGTATCATACCTCAATCTTATGCTTACGTTGTAGAAAGAATTGGGGCTTATAATCGTACTTGTACAGTAGGATTGCATATTATGATTCCATTATTAGATCGTATTGCTAATAAAGTGTCTTTAAAAGAACAGGTTCTGGATTTTGCACCACAACCTGTTATTACAAAAGACAATGTCACAATGCAAATTGATACTGTTGTCTATTTTCAAATTACTGATCCTAAACTATTTACTTATGGTGTTGTCAGACCATTAAATGCTATTGAAACACTGACTGCTACAACTTTACGTAATATTATTGGTGATCTAGAACTTGATGAAACATTAACTTCAAGAGATATCATTAATTCAAGAATGCGTTCTATCTTAGATGAAGCGACTGATCCTTGGGGTATTAAAATTCATCGTGTTGAAGTGAAAAACATCATTCCACCACGTGATATTCAAGAAGCTATGGAAAAACAAATGCGTGCTGAACGTGAAAGACGTGAAGCTATCTTACAGGCTGAAGGTAAAAAGACAGCGGCTATCTTGACTGCTGAAGGTAAAAAGGAATCTATGATTCTTGAAGCAACAGCTGAAAAAGAAGCACAAATTGCACGTGCTGAAGGGGAAGCTGAAGCCTTAAGACTTGTTTATGAAGCACAGGCAAAAGGTATTGAATATATTAATAGTTCTCAACCTCAACAGGCATATATTACATTAGAAGGATTTAAAGCATTAGAAAACTTAGCAAAAGGTGAATCAACAAAGATTATTATTCCAACTGATTTACAAGGAATGGCAGGAGCTGTAACATCAATTGCTGAAATTGTAAAAGATCCTAAAAAGCAATAAAAGCAGGTCAATCGACCTGCTTTTATTTTGCCTTTTGAAAAATAAAACAAACTCCTACTTCTTGATTCACAGCTGAAACATTATAACCAAACATCGAAGCAATCTTGCTGACAATGGACAATCCTAAACCAAACTGTCCTTTCACGCCTTTGACATAAGGATCAAATAAATAAGGTAAAGTGGCTTCATCAATCGCTTCTCCATCGTTATAGATTTCCAAATAATCTTCCTTTAAAGTAATCTTAATCAATGTTTTCGCATAACGTGAAGCATTCTCAATAATATTTTCAATGGCTACACGCCAATGTTCCTCATCACCAACAAAAGTCACATCTTCCAGTTCTGTTTCCAGTCTTATCTCCGGCTTTAATAAATCCATCTGTAAAACAATCTTTTCTATTAATTCTTTAATCGCAAAAGTTTCCAGTTGATTATCTTCACCCTGTAAGTAATCTAAACGATTGAGATACAAAAATGATTTGACTTTATGTTCTAAACGATCAGCATTTTCCAATATGACATCAATCGAACTATCTTTGTCACCATAAGGATAGACATCATCTTTAATACTTTGAGCATATGTTTGAATCAAAGCAATCGGTGTTTTTAAATCATGAGAAATATTATGTATCATTTCTTCTTTAATACTTTCCTGTTTATCCAGATCATCTTTCATCGCAACCAATGCTTTAAACACAATACCAATCTCATCTTCACGTTGAATATTCAATTCACTCTCTTTATGATCTTTGATATTATCAATATAATTTTTAATCTTTTTAAGTGGACTAATCAATGATAAAACCCACAAAATCATAACCAGTGCTAAAACAATAAAGAAACCATATTGAATATAAATAATCTGATTACGTAAAGATGTGACTAATGATAAAGAATATTCGCTATCCACTAATGAAATCAAATATTGAGATGTATCATTAATATGCGTAATCATATAATAATACGTATTACCATTATATTGTCCTTTATTTTTAATGACGCTTTGATGGGTTTGAACAGCCTTAAACAAATCTTCTTTAAAAAGATAAGAATAAAAATTATAAACAACTTGATGACTACTAATATTTGTTTCTGTAAATGTATTTTCATCACTTTCATAAATAATATGATAAACTTCTTTTTCTTGTTTATAAGGAATAATATTACTATAAATAATTGAAGTCTGTGATATAGTTAAACGTTCATACATTTGTTTATCGACAATCGAAGATAAGTTATAATCAACAACTGGCATCATCACAGCAACCATCAATATAGCCATCGCACACAAAACAACAATCAGTTGCTGGACAAGAGATAATTTTTTAAAAAAGGATAAACGTTCTTTTATTTTTTCCATACTAATCTAATCGATATCCAAAGCCATAGATTGTTTTAATATTTAAATCAGGCATCTTTTTTCTTAAACGACGTAATGTATCATCAACAACACGATCACTACCAAAATAGTTTTCATCCCAGACTTTAGATAAAACCTGATCACGTGAAATAGCCAGACCTTTATTTTTGATAAAATAAAGTAATAAATCATATTCTTTTGTTGTTAATTCTATTTCATGATTTTGATATAAAACTTTTCTTTTTTCTTCATCCACAGCATAACCATCAATATTAATCAATGCTGGATCATCCTTATAAACACGCTTTAAAACATTATGTATTCTTAAAATCAACTCTTTAATATTAAATGGTTTTGTAATATATTCATCACAACCTTTTTCTAAGCCAATAATACGATCAAATTCCTGATCTCTGGCACTCATAAAAACAATCGGCATATCTGGTTTACAGGCTTTGATTTCATTAAGTAAATCAAAACCACTATTTTTATCTAACATAATATCAATAATCCATAAATGAACATCATCATCTTTATGCAAAAAAGCTTCCTCATACGTATAAAAAGAATAAACAATATAACCTTCTTTTTCTAAATAAGTTCTTACAAGATCATTTAAATTTTTTTCATCATCAATAATATTAATACGGTATTTCACAATCCATCACCTCTTATTCATTATATACAAAATATTGCCATATTTCATGGCAATATTTTGTGATAATATGTGAAATTATATTATTTTTCTACAGCATATCCTTTTTCTTTAATTTTATTCACAACTTTTAAAACATATTCATGACAAATCTCATCGCTTTGTGCTTCTACCATCACACGAATCACTGGTTCTGTTCCACTTTCACGCACAAGAATACGTCCTTCATCTCCTAAAGCTTCTTCAACTTCTTTAACAGCTTTTTGAACATCTGGATCATTTTGAGCTAAAGCCTTATCACTCACACGGACATTGATTAATAACTGTGGATAGATTTCTACCTGCTCTGTTAATTGAGCCAGTGTTTTTTTGTTTTCTACCATTGTTTCCATAATCTTTAAAGATGTTAAAATACCATCTCCTGTTGTCGCATGTTTAGAGAAAATAATATGTCCTGATTGTTCTCCACCAATACAATGACCATTTTTCACCATATTTTCATAAACATATTTATCTCCTACAGCTGTTTTTTCATATTGAATACCTACTTTATCCAATGATTTATATAATCCAAAATTACTCATCACTGTTGTCACAATTGTGTTATTTAAAAGTTCACCTTTTTGCTTCATTTCTAAACCACATAGATATAGAATTAAATCTCCATTGACAACACGACCAAATTCGTCAACAGCGATACAACGATCAGCATCACCATCATAGGCAAATCCAACATCCAATCCATTTTCAACAACATATTTCTGTAAAACTTCAATATGTGTTGAACCACAGTTTGTATTGATATTTAAACCATCTGGCTGATTATTAATCACATGTGTTTGAGCACCTAAGGCATCAAAAACACTTTTGGCAATAGCACTAGAAGAACCATTGGCACAATCCAATCCTACTTTAATATCTTTAAAAGCACGTGTTGGAATACTCATTAAATAACCAATATAACGATTTCTACCCATTGAATAATCAATTGTTCTACCAATCTTATCTTTTGTTGCATATGGAATAGGATCAGTTAAACCATCAATATATTGTTCAATCAATGTTTCAATTGTGGCTTCTAATTTATGACCTTTTCCATTAATGATTTTAATCCCATTATCATAATAAGGATTGTGTGAAGCAGAAATCATGATTCCACAATCAAACTCTTCACTTCTGACAACATAAGATACTGAAGGTGTTGTTGTGACATGTAATAAATATGCATCTGCTCCACTTGCAGTTAATCCAGCCACAAGAGCATATTCAAACATATAAGAACTTCTTCTTGTATCTTTTCCAATCACAATTCTTGCTCGATGTGAACGTGAAAAATACCATCCTAAATATCTTCCAACTTGATAAGCATGTTCCACAGTCAAATCAATATTTGCTTCTCCTCTAAATCCATCTGTACCAAAATATTTTCCCATTGTCTTAATTCCTTTCTATATTAATTGTTATTTTTGAAGATGATAACAATTTCATTGTTAATGTTTCATCATCTCCTGCAATTTTAACATTCACTTGATGTGTGCCAACACTCAAACCATCAATATCAATCGTTGCCTGAATATTGTCAACCTTTAAAGCATTGATTTTATCCTCAGTTCCTGTTATGGAAACAGAAGCATATTGACCTTGTCCCGCAAAAGAAACCTTATAATCATGAGAATTATTCAAAACCTTAATTGGAATGTTATCGAATTTTTTTGTAATGACTTTTTCTATTTCTACATTGACATCTACCGTATCCTGTGAAAACTTATTAATTCCTGTGATTTTCTTCAATGACAAATCATTTAACGTTGTACTTGATTTTAAATCGCTGACATCAACATCAACTTCAACTTGGTTGACTCCCTTTAACTGTTCTTCTACTCCAAAAATAGTCACTTCATTTTGTGATAAAGTATATTCAGAAACCTGATATCCTGTTGGTAAATCTCCCACAATATTGGCATGAATTGGAACAGTTTTACTATAAGAAGACACTTGACATGTGACATGAACATCACTAGGACGCACCTCTACTTTTAATTCGTCGCCATTACTGTCATAAGCTTTGATTTTTGCATTTTGTTCAAAGTCTTCTGTTTGATTAGAAACATCTATACAAGCCTCAACTTTTTCAACTTTCGATAACGTATCTTCACTGGCACGTAATTCTACGGTATCTAAATCCATTTGACTGACACTTACTGAATATTTACTATCCAGTTCATCTTCATTAATAAAGCGATACCCCAAATCAAAAGTACGTGTCACTTTTTTTGCAAGTGTCACTTTAATAGAGCTCGGTATTGAAACAACTTGCAAAGATTCTGGAAAATGACGGGTACGTAAATTTAACACATAATCCCCCGCATTTAAATCCTGTAAATCTAAATAAACTTCATAATCTTTAGAAAAATTTGTTTTATATATATCTAAAGAGGGACCAACCAACACAACCGAAACACTATCTGGAATACCAGAAGCTTCCAGAGAATCATCAAGATTTTCTACATGTACTGGAACATTTTCTAATGTTGCTCCAGAAGTTGGGCTAGTTAAAATATCTTTTCCAGATACACTATAAAATAAAATACCAGCCATCATAAAAGACAAAATCATAATTGATACTTTACTAGAAAGAATTTTATCTAATATTTGATTCATATAATTATAAAAACGAGCACCCGTATCAATCGCTTTGACTTTTTTTTCATTGACTGTGTCTTTACTTGTAGATTCTTTTGTCGATTGAGCCTTTTCTTTTTCTACAATCTTTAAAAAGAAATCTGTTGTTGTATCTTTTAAAGGTTTATTATTTTTTGCATTTCTAGGACTCATGAGCTTGACCTCCTTCATCACTAGATTTAAACCACTGTAATTCATTAACCAGTGATGCTCTTAATTCTTTGATAGGAATCTTTCTTAATTCACCATTTGTCGCAAAAGAAATCGTTCCAGTTTCCTCACTCACAACAACGGTTAAAGAATCCGTGATTTCACTAATCCCAATCGCTGCACGATGACGTGCCCCATATTTAGGACTTAATTCTTTATTCGTTGGTGGATAAAAAGCCGCTGCACAAGCCACACGATCTCCTTGAATAATCGTTGCCCCATCATGTAAGGGTGTTCCTTCCCAGAAAATCGTTAAAAAAAGCTCACTACGAATATCAGCGTTAATCTTTGTACCAGTATTAATATAATCAATCATGGATTGAGTTCTTTCAAACGTAATCAAAGCTCCTGTCTGTTCCTTTGCCAGTGTTGATATAGCATCAACCAGTTCATCCATCAATCTTTCTTTTTCATCATTACTGATTTCTTTTTTTACACTCATTTTGGTTTGACCCATTTTTTCAAGCAAAGTACGAATTTCTGGTTGGAAAATGATAATAATGGCTAAAACGCCCCAATTAATAATACTATCTACAAGATAATTTAATGTTGTTAAACCTAATAAACTGGTTAAAAGTTTAACAATCAAAATAAAAAGAACGCCTTTGAAAAGCTGCATGGTTTTCATATTTGTTTTAAACATTGAAATCAAATAATAGAGAATAAACCATACTGCAATCAAATCTATTGCTGATCTTATAAAGTTAATCACAATACTAAGATTCAATCTTTATCACCTACATTTCTTTTTTATTATATCAGTTTTCTATCAAAAGTAAAACGTTACCTTTTTCATTTGTTGAAAATTAACTTTTTAAAAATGAACATAAGATGTTTTTAGTAAAAAAGAAACAAATTCCTTTGCAAATAGGCAAAAAAGTTGTAAGATATGTATGTTATAGGAGGATATTATATGGGAAAAACAATTTTAGTCGAAACTTCTGCAAGACATGTTCATTTATCACAAGCAGATTTAGAAACTTTATTTGGTGAAGGATATGTTTTAACTAACAAAAAAGATTTATCACAACCTGGACAATTTGCCTGTCAGGAAAAAGTCACTGTCGTTGGTCCAAAAGGAGAAACAAAAATGTCTATCTTAGGTCCAACACGTGCTAATACACAAGTAGAAGTGTCTTTAACTGATGCCAGAGCATTAGGTGTCAAAGCACTTATTAGAGAATCTGGAGATATCGAAGGAACTGCTGGTTGTAAATTGGTAGGTCCTGCTGGTGAAGTTGAAATTCCTTGTGGTGTGATTGCTGCAAAACGTCATATTCATATGACACCTGCTGATGCTAAAGAATTTGGTGTACAAGATAAAGATGTTGTCAGTGTAGAAGTGAAATCTGCTGATCGTTCTTTAATCTTTGGAGATGTCATCTGCCGTGTAAGTGACAGTTATGCTCTTGCTATGCATATTGATACTGATGAATCAAATGCTGCTGGCGCTCCTTGTGAAGGAACAATTATTAAATAAAAAAAAGAAAACCTGCAGATCAAAATCTGTAGGTTTTTTCATACTTTATTTTTCATTAACAACATTTTTTAAAGCTGCACTTGCTTTGAAAGCAGGAACTTTACTTGCAGGAATTTCCATTGTTTCACCAGTTCTTGGATTACGTCCTGTTCTGGCTTCTCTTGTACGAACTTCAAAAGTTCCAAAACCTTTTAAAGAAATCTTATCTCCTGCTTTTAAAACATCAGTTAAAGTTTCTAAAAAAGCATTAATAGCAGCTTCAGATTCTTTTTTTGTTAATCCTGATGCTAAAGAAACTTTTTCTAATAATTCATTTTTATTCATACTATAATCTCCATTTCTATGTATATTAGGGTTCTTCCCTAGACCCTATTATAATACAACTCTTAAGTCTTGTACAGTGGGATTTATTCTAAAGATTTTCAATCAACTGAACAAATGCATTGACAGCCTCTTTAGAAGTTGCCCATGATGTGACAATACGAATACGTTCACCACCTGAAACAGCCCCCATATGTGTGACCATAAACTCTTTTTCAATGGCTTCTAAAGCCTTTTGTGGTAAATCAACAAAAATTTGATTCGTTTGAGAAGGTTCATAAATCGAAAAACCTTTTTGAATCAATGCCTGACGAATCAAATCAGCCATCTGATTTTCATAACGACCAATATCTTCATAAAGATGATCTTTCAATAATTCATAAAATTGAATACCTAAAAGACGACCTTTAGCCAACATAGCCCCTTTATTTTTCATATGGTAACGGAATTGTGGTTTTAAATCATCATGAATAATAACAAGTGCTTCACCAAATAAAGCTCCCATCTTTGTCCCACCAATATAAAAAGCATCTACATTTTTAGCAATTTCTTCTAAAGTAGGTGCATCTGGTAAAGCTAAAGCACTTCCCAAACGTGCTCCATCCATAAAAAGATATAAACCATATTGACGGGTAGTTTGATATAAATCCTGTAATTCTTCACGTGTATAATAAGTTCCCAGCTCCGTTGTCTGTGAAATATAAACCATACGTGGCTGAACCATATGCTCATCTTTGTGTTGTAAACAAATATTTTTAATCATATCACAAGTGACTTTTCCATGCACATGTGGACGAACCAGTATCTTGTGTCCAGCGCCTTCTACAGCCCCTGTTTCATGTACATGAATATGCCCCTCATCACAGGCAATAACAGCCTGATAATGTTTAAGAGCATAGGAAATCATTAACATATTTGTCTGAGTTCCACCAACAAGAAAATGAACATCTGCATGAGGTTGACCTATTTTTTGAAGAATCACTTCTTTTGCTTTCGTACAATATTCATCTTCTCCGTAACCAACAGTTTGAATAAGATTTGTCTGATTTAAGGCTTCTAAAACGCGTGGATGAGCCCCTTCACTATAATCATTTAAAAAACTATACATCTTTCTCTCCTATTCTCGATATAACAATCCATATCGTACATATATTAAATTTAATAAACTTAAAAAATTCATTGTTCCCTGTAAAGAAGATTCACTATATTGACTTTCTGTTCCATCAATGCGATATATCCAGTCAATATCTTCATTTTGATAAGTCTGATTCATTGTCAATAAAAATATTTTAGGATGATGTTCTTTAACTTTATTGATCAAAGCATTCATTAGCTGTTCTCTGGCACGAACTGTAATAATAATGACTAAACTGCTTTCATCAATCATATCTAATCTTTGAATTTCATCGCCACGTTCTACAAAGGCATAGATAAATTTTCGATGTTTCAGCATTTTCATCTGAAAATCATTAGAAATGATCTTATTGAACTGATAACCTAACATATGAACTTTTTTAGCTTCATAGATCATTGCACAAATACGATCAATATCACTCATAGAAATGGAATTTTGAACGAGTGATAAAGATTCAATGGCTTCTTGATACATTTTATTTTTCAAATATTCAGCATCTTCTAAAATATTTTGATTGTCTGAAGGTGATAAATGAATTTCATTTCTTGCAATTTCTAAAGCAATCGCAATTTCATTTTTAAAATTCACAAAACTCTTACAATTCATATCTTTACAAAAACGTGAAATAGTTGCTGGTGAAGTATAACATAAATCAGCCAAATCATTAATACTGATACTTGGGATTTGATCTATATGTGTTAAAATCGTGTGAGCAATCGAATAATACATATCCTGTGGGGAAGATACATTCACATAGGACATCAAAGTATATAAAATATCAACTTCATTATAATCATGAATGGACATGTTTATGCTCCTTTATATATTGTTTTCTTCCCATTTCATATAAATCATTTCCCTGACTGTCAATGATGACTGTCAAAGGAAAATCCTTGACAACCAGTTGACGAATAGCCTCTGGTCCTAAATCTTCAAAAGCAATCACTTCACTTGATTCAACACAACGAGAAATATAGGCTCCTGCTCCACCAATGGCACCAAAATAAACACAATGATATGTTTGCATGGCATCTTTGACGACTTGTTGACGATATCCTTTTCCAATCATGCCACGTAATCCCAGTTTCATCAAAGTAGGAGCATAGGCATCCATTCTACCAGCTGTTGTTGGACCCCCACTGCCAAAAACCTGATGAGGTTTTGCAGGTGTTGGACCGACATAATAAATGATTTGATCTTGCAAGCAAAAAGGTAAATCTTGACCTTGTTCAATCAGTGCAACCAAACGCTTATGAGCTGCATCTCTGGCTGTATAAATAACGCCCGATAAAAGAATCTGATCACCCGCTTTGAGTTCTTGTACTTGCTCTAATGTCAAAGGTGTTGTCATATGTTTCATTATAAGATAACCTCCTTATGTCTAGCCACATGGCAACAAATAGATACAGCCACCGGCATTCCTGCAATATGTGTTGGATAAGTTTCAATATTTAAAGATAAAGCTGTGATTTTGCCACCGTAACCAGCTGGTCCAATACCCGTCTGATTGATTTTCTCTAACAATTCTTCTTCCAATTGTTGATATCGCTTATCTAAATGATGTGTCCCAATTTTTCTTAACATTGCCTTTTTCGCAAGATATGTGACATAATCAAACGTTCCACCAATTCCGACACCAATCACCATTGGTGGACAGGCATTAGGTCCAGCTTCTTCAACCACTTTCAACACAAAGTCCTTGATTCCTTCAACCCCATCACTTGGTTTTAACATTTTAACTTGACTCATGTTTTCACTACCAAATCCTTTTGGTGCTACAATAATTTTGAGTTGATTTCCTTCCACGATGTCATAATGAATATAAGCCGGTGTATTATCTTGTGTATTGCGTCTTTCAAAAACCGGATCATCAACAATACTTTTTCTTAGATAGCCTTCTTGATAGCCCTGTCTGACACCTTCCTGTAAAGCTTCCAGTAAAGAGCCTTGAACATGCACGTCTTGGCCTATTTCAACAAATAGACAGGCCATTCCCGTATCTTGACAAATGGGCATACGGGATGTTTTTGCAATCATCGCATTATCTTCTAATATAGATAATGTCTGTTTTCCAAGCACACTGTCTTCCTCTTGACAGGCATAACGCAAGGCCTGTTGAACATCTTCAGGTAATTCATAATTGGCTTGAATACATAATTCTTTAACTGCCTGTGTAATTTCTTCTTGTTTTATTTCTTTCACGATTCCCACCCTCTTTTGATTATGTTTATTATATATAATTTTCAAAACTATCACAAGAAAAAAAGAATTAAAGAAGATGTCCCTTTAATTCTTGAAGTGATGGATAATATAAACAATAATATCTTAATGACATTAATTCAACTGCTGTCAATAAACTATGTTTTCCCGTCTTTCGATTTTTAGAACGTCCTAAAACCAGTTGATGATGAACAGGTATTTTTAAATCCAGATGAGGATGGCACGTGATTAAAACAACCTGACAACCGGATTTTTTAAGATATTGTAGAAGCTTAGAATGACTGTTGGTAAAATAACCATTGACCGTCATAATAATGGCGACACTATTTGGCGTTAATTGTTTGGCACATTCTAACTGGCGAGATGAATCCATATAAGCCATTGTGAATTTTTCCAGCATTAATAAATCTGTCTGTAAATGCAAGGCTGCACTTTGTGAGAACTGCGTTCCAAAAAAAGCCACAGAATCACTATCATGAATCAATTTTAAAATCGCATCCACTTCATTCCAATCAAGAAATTCAGGTAAATCAGAAATATATTGAATCACTTGTTGAATATATTGCTGAGTTGCCAACTGAGGATGATCTTTCATTGTTTCTAAAGGGATATTAATTAAATTGTTGAATTTTTTATCATGCGAATGAAAAGTATAACACTCCTGTTTTAAATGAGCAAAGTTTTCATACCCTAAGGCACGACAAAAACGTGAGATGGTCGCTGGTGATACAAAACATTCAGCAGCCAGCTCACTAATACGCATATTCGCTATACGATAAAAATTATTGGCCATAAACCATGCAATATTATAATTTGTATCGTTTTCTTGTGCAGTATCCAAAAAAATAATCAGCCTATAGAACAAATTCTTCACAATAACGCCTCCTGTAATACATAATGTCCTGATAAATCAGCACCTAAAAAATCATCTTCTTTTGTTGCTTTGACAATAACACAATCTTCCTCAAATGTAAATGTCAGTTGACAATCTTTTTGTGATGAAAGGATACATGTTGCCTGATGATGTGACTGATCTGTAAAAACAGCAAAATCCCCTATTCCTACACCATTGAGTTCAATTTGAAAAGAAAAACCATCTTGTTGAAAAGCTTTCTTATCAATAAACAATAACAAATCCTGATATTGATAAACATCTTGTTTTGTAAATGAAGTGATTTCATTTTCAACAACAGATTGACGAGGATGACATCCCATCAACAATAATGCACATATGAGTGCTAATCCCCACTTTTTCATCATCCATGCACCCTCCATTTTTCGACTTTATATGATTATAACATAAAATCTTAAAGGAAATATAGACCAATTTCTTCATCTTTTTTTCTATCACATATTTTTTGACAATTACATGAAATTTTAAACAAAATCATTTGTTATAGTATGTATGTAGTCAGAAATAATTTGTTTTCCCTTCAAATTTTGACTACTTCATGATATCCTTTCCCAAACTGATATCAAAAAAAGCAGATGAGGCTCCCACCCATCTGCTTTTTCTTATCATAAAACATTTTGATAAACTCTTAAGACATTCTTATAAAAAATCTTTTCAATATCTTCTGTTGATAATCCTGCTTCCTTTAAAGCTTTTTCTAACATTGGCAAATAAGAAGCATCCTGCAATTCCAGATAAGGTGGAATACCATCAAAATCGCTTCCTAATCCAATACAATCAATACCTGCCAGATTTTTAATATAAAGGATATGTTTGACAATATCTTCAATCTTTGATACAGCATGTTCTTCATTGTTTTCATGTAAAAAGTCGGCAGCATAATTAATTCCCATGACCCCACCACGACTGGCTAATTTTAAAATCATTTCATCCGTTAAATTACGCGCATGTGGGCAAACATGACGGGCATTAGAATGTGAAGCGACAAAAGGTTTGGTTGTGTATCGGAACACATCTTCAAATCCTGCATCACTCAAATGAGAAACATCAATGATGATGCCTAAACGTTCACATTCTTGAACATAAGCTTTTCCAAACTCTGTCAAGCCATGAACATCGTCACATGTATGATATCCATGATTAGGATCATCCATAGAAAAATTAGGATAACCTATTCCATTTGAAAAGTTCCATGTTAATGTAATCATACGCACACCTAAATCATAATAGTGCTGGAGATGCTGAATCTGGTTACGTACAACAGCTCCTTCTTCTAATGTCAATAAAGCACTCATACGCTGTTTTTGGATATTGTCTTGAATATCCTGATAGTTTTTCACAACACCTATTAAATCTGGATATTGATTAACTTCATGATAAAATGTATCAATCAGATCATGAGCATATTGCCAGGCATCATCATTCATATTTAATGGTGTAAACATCGCAAAATTCTGTAATAAATAATTACCTTTTTGCATTTTCTCTAGACTCAGATGCAAATCATTATGCTTTAAAGAAATAGACTGTCCGTCTTTTTGTTGAAGATGGATAGCTGAAATAGTATCACAATGCATATCAACAACTTTCATATAACGTCCTCCTTATGAAAAATAAATTTCTGTTTCCTGATACTGCTTTGTCAGCATTTGCGTATCTTTAAGCCAGTTGATTGCTTCATTAATTTCTTCCTGTGTTAATTCCACAATCCCGTAAGTTGCCAGTTGGCATATATCATAAAGACTTTGCCAGAAATCATCAAAATCATGAGTCTTTTCATCAGCCTGTTCACTTTCTATATAAGCACTCATAGCATGAGCTTTTTGAATTGCTTCTTCTTTTGTCATTCATATTCTCCTTCCTCAATCAATCCTAGTTGAAGACAAGCATAATAAATACCATCTTCATCAATCGGTTTTGTAATGAATGTTGCTATTGATTTCAACTGTTCATTACCCTGTCCCATCGCAACACTTTGACTGGCGTGTTGAAACATATCAACATCATTTAACGAATCTCCAAAAGCAATATATTCATCCAAATTCAATAAATGCATTAATTTTTGAATTCCAGTGGCTTTAGACAATCCGGCAATGGTTATATCCGCATAAGTTGATTCTCCCGGTAAAACATGAACACCTTTGACTTTTTGAAAAGGGGCATAATCATATCCCAGTGGTCCATAAACAATCATTGCTTCAACATCCTGTCCATGATAAGTTCCTACTGGTGGAATCTGATTTTGAAAATATTGTTGTGTCTGCAATACATAAGCATCGGGTTCTTTGGTAATGACACGTTGCGTTGATTTTAAAGTCACTGCATAATGATATTTTTCAGCAATATCTAAAACATCTAAAACAGCCTGAGGGTCCATCAAAGCATGAAAGATTTCATGTTTGTTGGCATCTAAAACACGCTGTCCATTATTACAGACAAAACCATCCCATTCAAACATATCCATGAGTCCTGTTTTTGTTAATGAATCTAACCCACGTCCTGAAGAAATAATCATATGATAACCTTTTTTCTTTAATAATTGCAGTGTTTTTTGGGTAGATAAACACACTTGATGGTTGACATTATCCCTTAATGTTCCATCAACATCAAAACATAATAAAGGCTTCATCGTTTCCCTCCTTTACTTTTTATATTATATCGAAAATAAACTTATAGATAAAGAAAAGAATTTGTTTAATCAACAAACTCTCCATATTCATTCACTTTCTGTTCATAAAGACAATGATATTGTAAACTCTTTTGAACATCAATGATTCTTTGATTAGATGAACCTTTATAAATTAATTCTAAACTTCTTAAAGATAAAACAAAACGTCCATCGACTAAAGTATCACATAGACAAAGGAGCTCAATAGCTTCTTTGCCTAATGTAAAAATTTCTTCATAAGTATAACCACTATAAATCATGATATGTAAATGTGTCTGCTTTTTTATCTGATTTAATAAAGCAATTAAAGGTTGACATTGAAGAAAAGGTTCTCCACCAGAGAGAGTGATCCCATCTAAAAGTGGATTTTTCATGATATCCGCTATAATATGATCAATATCTTCTAAATAGCCTCCATTTTCATCCCAGCTTTCAGGATTATGGCAACCTTGACAATGATGTGGACATCCTTGTGTAAAGATAGTATAGCGTAATCCCGGTCCATCTACAATAGAATCATTCACAACACCATATAATCTAATCTTTGTTGATGTCATGTTTGACACGATCCTTTTCTTCAGCTTTTTTAGCGTCATTAAAACGTTCCAATGTTCCAACTAAATAACCCGTAATACGACGAATTCTTTCAAAACCTTCATATGGTGTTTCATGACGTCCACATTTTGGACAGACATCATTAATAATTCCATTATAGCCACAGACCGGATCACGATCAACAGGATGATTTATAGCTCCATAACCCATATTGGCATCATGCATCGCTCTGACTATTTTTTCAAAAGCTGGTAAATTTTTGGTAGGATCTCCATCCATTTCAATATAGCTGATATGTCCACCATTTGTTAAAGCATGATAAGGTCCTTCAATCTTAATCTTTTCAAAAGCACTGATAGGATAATATACGGGAACATGAAAACTATTTGTATAATATTCACGATCCGTCACTCCTTCAATTTTCCCATAAATCTTTCTATCTAATTTGACAAAACGTCCAGATAATCCTTCGGCTGGAGTCGCAATTAAAGAAAAATTCAAATGATATTTTTGAGCTGCTTCATCTACACGACGGCGCATATGGGCAACAATCTGCAAACCAAGAATTTGAGCTTTTTCACTTTCTCCATGATGATAACCAATCAGTGATTTTAATGTTTCAGCTAAACCAATAAAACCAATTGTTAATGTTCCATGTTTTAAAACTTCTCTGACTTCATCGGTTGGTTTTAATTTTTCAGAATCCAGCCAGACACCCTGTCCCATTAAAAATGGATAATTCATGACTTTACGTTTACATTGTATTTCAAATCTTTCTAATAACTGATCAATACACAAATCAATCAATTGATCAAGTTTTATAAAAAATTCATCAATATCACCTTTTGACTTAATGGCAAGTCGTGGTAAATTAATAGAAGTAAAGCTCAAATTTCCTCGTCTTGGTGAGATTTCACGTGTGGGATCATAGACATTTCCCATTACACGCGTACGACATCCCATATAGGCAATTTCTGTTTCAGGTGTTCCTTTATAATACTGTTTATTAAACGAAGCATCCACAAATGAAAAATTAGGAAAGAGTCTTTTGGCTGAAACACGACAAGCTAACTGGAATAAATCATAGTTAGGTTCCCCTTTTTGATAATTAATACCTTCTTTGACTCTAAAAATCTGAATCGGAAAGATTGGTGTTTCTCCATGACCTAATCCTGCTTCCGTTGCCAGTAAAACATTACGAATAGCCATACGCCCTTCAACAGATGTATCCATTCCATAATTCAATGAGCTAAAAGGCACTTGTGCTCCCGCTCGAGAATTCATTGTATTTAAATTATGAATCAAGGCTTCCATTGCCTGATAAGTTTCTTGATTCGTATCTTGATAAGCCTGTTCTCTGGCATACTTTTGTATACGTTCTACAACATCTAAAGTGATTCCATGCTTACAAAAAATATCTTTTTCAACTTCAAAATAACTTTCATCACTTAAAGATGGTTGAACAGATAAAGATTGTAACTCTTGTATAAGTTCATCCTGATTATCAATCAATAATTTCAAAGCTCCTTTGATAGCTTTCAAATACCATTTCACATAAGACTTTTTCACACCTTCAGCCATCCCATAATCAAAATTGACAATCGCCTGTCCACCATGTTGATCATTTTGATTCGATTGAATCGCAATACATGTCAAAGCTGAATAAGTCGTAATACTATTAGGCTCACGTAAAACACCATGACCCGTTGAAAAACCACCATGAAACAAATCTATAATATCAATTTGTGTACATGTTGTTGTTAGGGTTAAAAAATCCATATCATGAATATGAATGTCACCAGAACGATGAGCAGCACTATGTAAAGGATTCAGGACAAACATTTCATTAAACTGTTTAGCTGCTTCTGCACCATATTTCAACATTGTCCCCATTGGAGCATCAGCATTCACATTCGCATTTTCTCGTTTTAAGTCACTATCCTTAGCATCTTGAAAAGTAATTTCTTCTAATGTTTTCATCAAGCGTGATTTACGATCTCTTGAACGTGTACGCTCAGCACGATACAAAATATAAGCTTTCGCAATGCGTACATAACCTTTTTCAATTAAGGTTTCTTCTACCGTATCTTGTACCAATTCCACTGTAGGTAATTCAGTATGACGTTCTTCTAATTTATGTTCTACAACATGAGCCAAGTCAATAGCTGCATCCAATCCATATTTTGCTTCTGTAGCCTGAAAAGCCTTATAAATGGCTCCTGCAATTTTATTAACATCGAATTGATCCATTCGTCCATCTCTTTTTCTAATATATTGAATCATGAAACAACCTCCTTTTTATAAGTATCTCATATCTAACAATGATTCTCAAATTATTTGTATGATTACCCCAATAAAAAAGGTATCCTTCATAGAATACCTTATCACCTTATTCAATTGTAGAAATTCCTAATTCATTGATTTTATCTTTAATCACTTCAATGGCTTTCTTTTCATCTTCTCCCTCAGTCACAATTTCTACTTGAGCTTTGGTTGGAATTCCTAAAGATAAAACCCCCATCATACTTTTCAAATTGACACTTTTATTTCCATAATTTAATGTCACATGACAATAAAACTGTTTGACAGTATTTACTAATTCTGTCGTAGGAGTTGCATAAAGTCCAACTGGATCTGTAACCGTAAATTTTAAATTTTGAGCCATATATGATTCCTCCTTTACCTATATTTATATTATAACATAAAGATATGGAAAATTTAAAAAAATATAACTTTCATTTTAAAAATTTATTGACTATATTTTTGATTTTCTGACTATTTAAAAAGCACTCCATATATTCTTCTCTTGGCATGATCACATCAATAGAAACATTTGAATTTCGAGCATAATCTTCCAATAACAATTGCAGATTTTCTTTTGATTTCATATAATCTTCAATAATTGGTTGATGACTGACACCTAGACAAAGCAAAAGTAAAGCAGATACCACACCTGTACGATCTTTTCCTGCTGAGCAAAAATAAAAAACGCCTGAAGAAGCGTGACATATTTGATAAATAATATTGATCATTGTAGAATCAACCATAGATACATAAGAAATACTCACTTCTTCTGGGGCACTAGGAATCGTATTGGCTCCTGTTATAGGTGTGTGATATAACATAAATCTTGAATCTCCTTCAAAAGCACTTGGCAACATGGCATATTCCTTTTCACTACGCAAATCAAAAATGGTATAGATATTTTGATGAATAAGCCACTGTTTTTCATCTTCTGTCATTTTCATGGGAACATCACTTCTTATCAATGGTATATCATGTGATAATAGATAACATGTATTATATGTATTCTGCAATAAGGATGCCATAAAACAATCCTCCTTTATCAAGTTAAGTCTTCTATAGTTTTTTATATCACTTCCATCTTAACATAGATCAAAACAAAATAAAAACACGAAACAAAGTGTACTCATCAAGAATTGTATAGTAGAACCAGTCTGTCATAACTCATTTATTAAAAAATTTCAATGTTGAATAACAAAATGCTTGACTGTATTCTTAGCATATAGTGTAAGATATAGCTAAGAAAGGAAGAAGAAACATGAAAACACATGAAGTTGAAGATATGCTTGGTGTCACAAAACAGGCACTCATTTATTATGAAAAAGAAGGACTTATCCTCCCACAACGTTTAAATAATCGTTATCGTGATTATACACAAAAAGACATTGATATTATAAAACTCATTTTATTATTGCGTTCTATGGAAATCTCTATTGATGAAATCAAACTGATTTTAAACAATCAATTATCTATAAGAGAGGCTTTACAACAAAAACAAGATTTTATCCATGATTCACAAAAAAGGTTGGAAGAACTTAATCAAAGAATTCATGACTATATGAAAAGAAGGGAAGTCAAGGTATCCTTTTATAAGCAAGATATTGACCAATGGAAAGGCTATGATACACTCTATTGCAATGATGGATATATCCAATATAATGAAATTCTTATTGAATTATCAGACATCAAAGAAATTCAAATTTCTATGTATAGTACCAATGGCATTCTCCATGCAGGTGCTGGTGCATTTGGGATGGCTGGTATGTATTTTCAATATTTTATTGATTTAGATATTCTTACAACAAAAGACAACCTATTCATTTTCTATTCTTAATAATAATCTGGTTTGTGATATGTTTGATTATTTTATGAACAACCATATTCTTATCAATGATCCCCTTCACTTAGTGACACTTTATCATGATAAAAGAGATTCCGTTGTTTTAAATAATTATATCAATCTTCATTTTAAAGATTGGGCAAAACAATATCATCTTGATAATCCACGCAAGTCATTTTTAAGCTATTGTCAAAAAAGTGAACCAAAGAAAAAAGATTCACTAGGTTGGAATCTTATTCAAAAACTTTTCAAAAAATAATATGGAATTATTCATTATTTAATCCCACTTTGAATAAACTGAATAATTTCTTCTTCTGTATCAAATGCATCATAATCACCAACATGTTGATTTTTATAGTGATATTGGATTCCTTTATCACTATTTTCTTTTAGTTTTCTTGCAAGTTCATCTTCCCCATATTGTTGAATATAACGACAGAATGTTCTGATTCTTAACTTATGTAAAAGACTATCCTCACATGGAAAATCAGGGCATTCAAAACAATATTGATAATTTTGAGTTGTACAACATTGATAATTCTTACATGTTTCCTTTTCTGGACACCCACCTTGTTTACAGCCCACGCACTCCTGATTATCTTGACAGTAATCACAAGCTAAAGCACAATATCCAAATCCTTTAGTCGTCATGGAATACTACCTCCTTCAAATCATTAACTCACATTTTATCTTAGATTATTTAAACGACATATTCTTGTTATGGAACTGACTTCATTATATAATAATGTAGCCTATAATACATTATTGTATTTTTATAAAGGAGAATCAATATGGAAAATATTATTTTTGTCATCATTAGTGTTCATCTAATCTATTTTATCTTTTGGTTTTTCACAAATAAAATCAAAAATTCACATCTTCAAATAGTAAGAGAATGGGATAATGGATATGAATTTTATGAAACATTAAATCCAATTGATAAAGAAAAATATTGGAAAGAAGATACAAAAAATTTAAACTATTTCTTTTGTGTTCTTCTCTTTTTCATGGAAGTTATGTTTTATTGTCTTTATAGAAATTGGACTTCTTTATGGATTTTATCATTAATTATAGGTTTAATAATATCTTCTATTGTTTATATAGTATTGGATAAGAAATTAAAGAAAAAATATATCATAAAATAAAAAAAGCAGGTTCCCCTGCAAACGATATAAAGAAAAAAAGTCGATGCCTCGACTCACTTTTGAATGGCAGGGGTGGCAGGAATCGAACCCGCGTCCACGGTTTTGGAGACCGATGCTCTACCATTGAACCACACCCCTATTTGGTGACCTGTACGGGATTCGAACCCGTGAATGCATGCGTGAAAGGCATGTGAGTTAACCGTTTCTCCAACAGGCCAATTGTTACTGCTTGGTTATAATAACACATAAAATATAGAAAAGCAATAGAAAAAAGAAAGAAATAGTGATATTATAGATAAGTATTGGAGGAAATAAAATGTTTGGTTTTAAAAAGAAAGAAATAATTAAAAGTTTAGATATTAATGAAGGTTATCGTCGTTATTTAAAACATCCTGAACAAATCACAATTATATGTTTAGATGAGATTAAAGATTATGATGATTTACATATTGCTGATGCTCAATGTTTTCCATTTCGTTTATTAGATAAGTTTAAAGAAACTTACCCAGATCAAAACATGAAATATTATTTTTATGCTGTCAATAAAGTTTTTAGTGAAAAAGCATGTAGAAAACTTATGAAACAAGGTTATGATGTTTATGATTTAGGTTCTTTTATGAATTATAGGGAAAAAACAGAAGGACTTTTATCATCAAGAAAAAATAGAAGAAGAAAAAAATAAATAGGATTGATCATCTTTTTTAGCAAAGATGATTTTTTTTATTTTCTATATGTATGTTATAATGATGAAAAGGAGATATAGATTTATGAACTATTGTGAAAATTGTTATCATCTAACCAATCAAGAAAAATGCCCTTATTGCTACTCAACTGCCTTGAGAGAAGTTCATGATGATGATTATTGTTTTTTAATCACTCAATCAGCTATCTGGTGTGAAGCAATTAAAGAAACACTGGAACAACATCATATTGTTTATGAATGTATTCAGGAAATGGGAAGTGGCTTATCATTAAAAGTCGGACCATATCTTGAAAACTATCATTTTTATGTTCCTTATCATCAATACGCACAGGCACAAGAATTAATGAAACGCTTTGAGGACAATCAATAATGCAAATAAGCAACAAAGATATTCTTATTCGCAGGGCAACTCAACACGATGCCACACTTTTAACAACTTGGTGGAATGATGGAAAAATCATGGCACATGCTGGTTTTCCTCATGGTATTCACACTTCTGTTGAAGAAGTTATACAACAATTAATAACTGATAATAAAAAAAGACTCATCATTGAATATCAACATCAACCCATTGGTGAAATGTGCTATTTTTCTCATAGTTCTCATTGTGTAGAAATTGGTATTAAAATTTGTGTTTTGAATCTACAAAATCACGGTTTAGGAAAACAAGCTTTAAAACTTCTTATATCATATTTATTTTCTAAAGGATATAAACGTATTATTTTAAGCACTGATCTTTCTAACAAACGTGCCCAACATGTTTATGAAACACTCGGTTTTCAAATTTATGATATTCAACATGACTATTGGCAAGATCCACAAGGACAGATGCATTCAGCCATCTTTTATGAACTCTTTCCATCCACATTCATTTCTACAAAAAAGCTGTAACGATATATGAATTCGTTCAGCTTTTTCTATAATTTTCTCAATAATCCTAGAGTTAAATCAAATCATATTTATAAACATTCTTCGCATCTATAATTTCATCATCTATATACTGGAAGTTGAAATAATGCTATATCATCTGTATAAGGTGTATGGAATTTTAAAAAAAGATCCTTTGTATTTTTATGAATAGAATATGCAATTTGAGCTGAATAGGTTTGATTTTTCTTTATGACTTTAGGTTTATTATGAATCAATGAACAATCAATATATTCTATTGTCTGGTCCGCATCATCGATAACATCAAAATTCTTATGATCAATTATAAAATTTTCTTCAATATGATTATTTTGATAGGTCAAATCGATAATCACGATCTCATGATTTAAATAAGTTTGTACTTTTGATATATGATCAATAGTCAAAGTATAGAGTTGTTTATCATTGACTTGAACTCCATATTCTGTTCCAATAGAAAGAGGTTTTTCATTCATTTTTTCATTTCTACCCATAAAATTAACAAATATCATAACAACAATCATTCCTACTAATATAACCGGTATTATTTTCTTTATTTTCACACTTATCTCTCCTTGATCACTCTTTAGTCTTTATTGTTTTAAAGCTTCTTTTATATTTTGTTTTTACTCTTCTAATGTTTGACTTGTATCATGAGCTTCTCCTTTTACAATTTCATATGCACCTAAATTTCCACCACAAATCATCTTCACTTGAGAAGCAACAGGTCCTTTATAATCATAAAGATAAAGTATATATTGGTGATTGATTTCAAGTGGTGTAAACATGTCTTGTTCCCTTAAAATAGTGATACTGTCTTTTAATTCAGATTGAGAATATAATATATCCGTCATATGAAATGTGATTTTAACAAAGGAAACGCCTTCATATTCAAACGAAGGACTTATATCTGTAACTGTTCCTTCAAGAATATAAGGTGCCTTGATAAGATCAGCATTATCTAAATAATCTCCTACGACTTTTACAGATGAATAATCAGGAATATGTTTTACCACATTGATCTGTTTATGATAAGAAAAAAATAGCCATATTATAGAAATGAAGATAATCATTATAAGACAAAAAAACCATAACTTTCCCTTTTTGAGCACTCTTTTCATATAACCCCATCCTCTCCTGTATTATTAAAAAGCCACACTCCCATCTTCATTCTCTACTTCATAAATAGAAAATGAAATTTACGCTCGTCTTTCTCTTATGCTTTTATAAAATATGATTTTTTTAAATCACTATTATCTTCTTTCATCATACCTTAAACCACAAGAAATAACAATAAACTCTGCATAAAAAATCAAGTCTGAAAAACACTTTATCAAGAATATCTTACTAAAAACATTAAATAAAGATTTTTAATCTTTCCTTTCATGCAAAAAAGTGTATTTTATTATGCTTATATTGCCTATTCCTTAAAAAAAATATATGATATAAATAAGAAAAGAAGTTTTAGAATAATATATACAGGTGGTGAAATCAATGAAACTATCACATATTCATAAAGTATATCATAATAAAAACAATGATATTCATGCCTTAAAAGATATCAACTTAACAATTGCTAATCAAGGTTTAACTTATATCATAGGACCTAGTGGATGTGGCAAAACAACATTATTGAATATCATATCTGGTAAAGATAAGGATTATGATGGACAAGTCGAAAATAGTGGTCTTGTAGAATGTGTTGAACAAAATATTCATTTAATAGAAAATATGAGTGTCTTGGATAATTTGTTATTGGTTATCAATGATCAAAATAAAATCATGGAAATGTTGGAACATTTTGAATTAAATGATTTTATACATTCCAAAGTGAAAAAGTTATCTGTAGGTCAGAAAAAAAGAATTCAAATCATACGTTCACTATTAGTTGATTGTGATTATCTTATTTGTGATGAGCCTACATCAGCACTGGACTATCAAAACAGTCATCTTGTGATGGATTTATTACAAGAAATTTCACACAAGAAAAGTGTTATTATAGTCACTCATGAATTAGCTTTGATAGATGAATATGTAGGGCATGTTATTCGCATGGGAAAAGGTGTCATTGAAGAATATCAAGAGATTCAAGATGAGCCTATTACCATGAAAAAGAAGATTTCTTTACATCATATCAAAGAACATTTTTCACTTATTATCAAAATCATTCAAACAAGATATGCGACTTTACTTGTTAAAATATTATTTACTTTTTTTATAGGATGTTTTATTTTTGTAGGTATATCCTTATTCCCCTCTCTTGATCAGATGATTCAGCAAAATGGAAAATGGCAAACACGTGATAATCTCATTATCACTCAAAGCCGTGATCATCAGATGTCTTCAAAAACTGGAGATTTATATGATGACCAAGATATTCAAATTGTTAGAAATAATGTCAATGGCGTTATTGGTTATCAGTTTGGCTGGCAGGCTGCACAAGTGAGTTTTAATTCTGTATTTTATCCAGAAATGTATATTGATGATATCAAAGAAGCCTTATCAACAATGAAACCAGAAGATCAAAATAAAGATTTTTATCAAACATGTTTATCTATATTAGAAAATGATGTCAAATCATATGAAAAGGAAAGTGGTCAATCTTTCCCTAAAGATATCCCTTTATACATGGATTATCGAAATATTGAAACATTTCAAGATGGAGAAGATTCTTCTGTTCTTGATTCGGTGAATTTTTCTGATTATTCATTTGATGTGCAATATTATCAACTCTTTAAAGATTGTCAAATCAATTTATTAGCTGGAAGAATGATGGAAAATAATCAAGAGGTTGTGATTTCACAAAATCTTGCCTTAGAACTTTATAAAGCTAAACATTTAGAAAGCATGGAACAGCTGATTGGTATGAATGAAGTTTTACAATTAAATAAAGGACTATCTGAAGAACTTCAAATTGTAGGTATTGCTTATGCCCAAAATCAAGATGATTATATGATTTTTTTACAGGAAGGAACAATGGAAAACTTATTAAGTCATCATCATATAACCAATAAAGATAAAGTGAAATATCTTTATATATCTTTTATTAGTGATGTTCAAGAAGATGAAACAACTATTGCTCAAAATATTAATCAAGTATTAAACAGTCAAAAAAGCGAATTTGTTGTTTATACAGATTCTATTTTAGTTGATGATTCATCTGTTGAAAATCATCAATCTCTATATTTCTATTGGCTTATTGGTGGTGGATTCATTGTCTTGATAGCTATTTATATCTTAATATTATTCTTTGATAGAAAACGTTATCGAAAAGAAACTTCTATTTATCAACATTATGGTTATCAACCATTGATTCTTTATGGTGTCATCATTGCATTAAGTTTACTTATTGTTTTTATATTACAAACAATCTTTTCTACAACTCTTTATCATTTCTTTAATACCATTGCAGTTCAATTAGGTTATCCATTAGTATCATCATCACCCCTTGTATCTTATCTCCTGACTTTCTTGATCACAGCTATTATCATTATTTTTATAGAAGGGATGAATGCTTATGCAACTTGCACTTCAAAACATTAATAAATCTTTTGGAAATCATATTGTTTTTCAAAATCTTTCTTTTGATTTTTCCAATTGTGGATTTTATCTTTTATGTGGAAAAAGTGGAAGTGGAAAATCAACCTTATTAAATATTTTAGCTGGATATGAAGATATCGAGAGTGGTCAAAGAATTGTAGATGCATCTATTCATATCACGAGTATTTTTCAGACCTATGAACTGATTGACGAACTGACAGTATATGAAAACTTAAAAATGATAGAAGATATCTATCATGAAGATGTGTCTATGGATACGATTATGTCACAACTTGGTTTGCAGGAAATTCAAGATCATTACCCTCACGAACTTTCTGCAGGACAACAACAAAGAGTTGGTATAGCAAGAGCCCTCATGCAAAAACCACAAGTTATTATCTGTGATGAACCAACGGAATCATTAGATATAGAAAATAAAAAAATCGTTTTAGATTTACTCAAAAAACTATCAGCAACCTGTGTCGTGATTGTGGCTTCTCATGAACAACAACTGATGTTACCTTATTGTGATTATTGTTATGAAATCAAAGACCATCAACTGCATTGTCTTTTATCATCACCAACCAATAAACTTCCAATACCACCTCAACTACAATATCATCAAAAATCTATTCATCATTATTTTCATCAAATATTTCATAAAAAGATGATGATCATGTCATTGATACTCACATGTCTAGTTTTAATAGAAATGGTATGTGTGCAAATTGATCATTCTTTATTCATGTCAGAACATGGTAAAGATGCTCTTAATTATCAAAGTCTTTATATTACAGATTATCGATCTTCTTTACAAGATATAGATGATTACCATCGCTTGATTCCTTTTCAACCTATAGAAATCAATCATCAACTCAAAAAAGTTAATATTTATCCTTGTCCAGATTCTTCTAGAATACATGATAATGAAATCATTATCAATAAACAACTAGCTGATGCCCTGCAACAACAAGTGGGTTCAACCATTGAATTATCTTATCAACTACAAGAAGAAAGCTATCCTCTCACATTTATGATTAAAGAAATCATTGAAGAAAAAGATGTTCATCAAATGCAAATATATTATTCGTATGATTATTTAATCAATACATTAAAAAACACACCTTATTCTTTAAAATATCCTACTCAATATGATTTATTAACAGATGAAACTTTATCTTATGAAATCATCATTGATGGTGATATTGAACAGGCATATGAACAATATGCAAGTCAAAGCACTCTTTCAGTTTATCATAGTGTCCTTACAGATTGGCTTATCCAACAAAAAGATAATCATTTCTATCATCATATCTTTATTATTGTGGAAATTCTGATTGCCTTTTTGATCTTATGCTTCTTATTTTATGATGTTTTTAAAAACATGAAAAAGAATCAAAAAAATTTATCTATTATGTATTCATTAGGGATTCCTTTATCTTTATTAAAGCATATGTATTTGATTAAACAAGTCAAAATATTATTCATATTTTTCATGATTCCTGTTTTAGAATGCCTTTTGGCTTCGCTCTTTGGTATTGATTTTTCTTTCATCATGATATTATTGATATTAAGTATTATGATTATATATATACTTGTTCTCAAACTTAGACTCCATGCTTTAAAAGTTACACATATATCATCTATATTGAAAATATCTCAAGATGAATCATAATATAAAAACTATCCTGATTGAAATTACATTTTCAAAAAGGATAGTTTTTTACATACTTAACGACACATTAATTTAATAATTTCCTTATCTGTTTCCTTCATTCCATCACGTGATAATTCACCGATATTACGAATTGTATTTTCTACACCTTTTAAGACAAGCCCTTCCCCATCTTTAAATTCACAGCCATTTTTATACATATAGTATCCTAATATTCCTGCATCCACACTGGCAGCAATCTTCCCAGCACAAGATGGTTTAGCTCCATCACAGATGATTCCTGATACAATCGCTAAGCCATTAACCATTGTATGACAGATGTCTTCATAATCACCACCAAGCAAATAGGCAATGCCACATCCAGCCCCAATACCAGCACTCACAGCACCACAATAGGCAGATAGTCTTCCAATCCCAGTTTTTTGATGGATTGTACATAAATTGGATACAATCAATGCACGATAAAGTTCTTCCTCTGTTTTCTTGAATTCTCTGGCATAGACAATGACTGGTAAAGATGCAGTCATCCCTTGATTCCCACTTCCTGAATTAATAATGACTGGCATTTCACAGCCACTCATTCTGGCATCACTACCAGCCGCAGCATAAGCTTTTGCTTTAAATTTGACATCATTACCATATGTTTTCAGTATTGTTTGTCCAACACAGGCACCCCAGTGATGATTTAATCCTTCTGTTGCTATTGCAAAATTATAATCAATCTGTCTTTGTAAAAGGTCTTTGACTTGATCGAGTTCAACATTATTCGCAAATTCATAAATATCATGAATATTTAATAAACTGCGATCTGTTAATGATTGGTCTGTTGAAGCAACAACTCCCATTTCAAAAACAACATCATGATCTCTTTCAATAAAAACAATATTAGTATGGAAACCAGCAATGCGTACTTTTGCCTGATGTTCTTTTCCAATCAGTTCTACACATATATCTAAAGCACATTCACTCTCTAATGGTGAAATATCTATAGGAATATGTTGTAACCATTCTTGCATTTCTTGTTTTTGTTGTTCACTAACTTCAGCAATCACCTCTAAGACTTTTTCTGTTTTTCCGGCAACAATCCCTGCTGCAATACTTGACGCAATTCCTTTCAGTCCTCCCGTATTAGGAACAACAACACTTTTAACATTCTTAATAATATTTCCACTAACTTGCACATGAACTTTGATGATTTCATCATTTAAAACATCACGACATTTACTGGCACAATAAGCTAATGCAATGGGTTCAGTACATCCCATTGCAGGAACTAATTCTTCCTTTAAAATTTGAATATAATGTTGATAATTCTTTGCTTCCATAATCTTCTCTCCCATTCTTTTCTATTCTACCATTATTTCCAAAAACTGAAAAGAGAGGATTATGCATTTGTTTGATTCTGTTTGGGTTGACGAATGAAAAAACGTAAAAGTTCTCGACCATGAAAAGGATATAAGGGATATAAATAAGATACTCCAAAAGTCTTAATACGAGCTAAAGCTATCCACAAAATAAGATTAAAAACAATAAAACCATAAACATTGAAAAACATCATACAAAAAATCATCATGACTTTTATATATTTATTGGTCAGTGATAATTCATAATTTGGTGTTGCAAAACCACCCACCGTACCGATAGCACAAAACATTAAAATATCTTCTGAGAAAAAACCTAATTGAATCGCAAATTCTCCTAATAAAATAGCAGCAATCAATCCCATAGCATTCGATAAAGATTGGGGTGTATGAACGGTTGCTATACGTAAAAGCTCAATAGAAAGTTCGACAATCAGAATTTGTATAAAAAAGGAATAATCC
Source organism: Clostridium sp. C1 (assembly GCF_018223625.1). NCBI lineage: Bacteria > Bacillati > Bacillota > Clostridia > Eubacteriales > Clostridiaceae > Clostridium > Clostridium sp. C1. The sequence continues at coordinate 1,111,060 of NZ_CP073631.1, forward strand.
CATTTTAAAAAGGATGAACATAAAGCAAAGATAGGCACAAGATAAATAGATAAGAAAACGGCAGCCATACGAATCAAACGGATAAATGTCCCAATTAATGGTGTTTGACGATGTTCTTCGACATGTTCTAAAATTTCAAATAAAGTTGTTGGCAACATGACAACGGAAGATGATGTATCACATAGAATCGCAATATAACCATGTTGAATATGCGTTGCGACAATATCTGGTCTTTCACTATATCTAACCAAAGGAAATGGATTATATCCCTGCTGTAGCAGAACTTCTTCAATAGCACGATCACTCATTATAAATTCTTGTGATTGAACTTGAGAAATACGCTGTAATAATTGATTTAAAACATCATTATTCACTTTATCTTCTAAATAAGCTACAGCTATATCAATTGGATTTTGTGTTCCCATTGTGGTCAAATGAAAACATAATTCTGGTGTCTTGATACGTCGACGAATCAGTCCTGTATTATTTAAAATAGATTCATTAAAACCATCTTTAGCCCCTCGTACACTCTTTTCTGTTTCTGGTTCTTCTATAGACCGATTAGGATAGTTTTTGGTATCCATTAAATAAGTCGTTTCACCATCAAATAAAGCACTATTGCCACCTAACAGGGCTTTTTGTATTTTATCAATATCATTCGTAGAAACAATCACAACATCTCCCATATGAATACAATTCTCTAAATCTTTTCCTTCTTTGCTTTCAATCCCTTCTACCAGTCGAGAAATCAAAACATCGTTAGATAAACTTGCTAAAAAGTAAAGATGAACAAGTCTTCCTTTATAATTTAAAATACGATGTTTTAAATCATAAGAATCGTTCATGATTTTGGTTTAAATATTATCGCAGCCAAAAATGCAAAGAGAATAGCTGCACTGATGCCTGCCGCTGTTAAATCAAACATTCCCATCGCAATACCAAAAATACCATATTCTTGCGTAGCTGCCATAGCTCCATGCATTAAAGAATGTCCAAAACTGGTAATGGGAATTAAAGCTCCGGCATGAAAAATATCAACCAGACGATCATAAATATGGAAAAGATCTAAAAAAGAACCTAAGACAACAAATAAACTCGTAATATGTCCCGGAGTTAAACGACTATGATCATAGATAAGCTGTGCAATCAGACAAACAAAACCACTGAATAAAAACGCTAATAGATAATTCATTCTACCGCCTCCAGACTAATGGCATGAGCAATACATGGAATGCTTTCTTTTTGAGCACTCATCATTGGTGACAACAAAGCCCCTGTTGAAACAACGAGAATCCTTTTTAATTTTTTGTCTTTAAGTTGTGGGTACAAAGAACCCATTGTAACTAAAGCACTGCAGGCACAACCACTGCCTCCTTGAAAAACTGGTTGGTGAGATAAATCATAAAGCATACAACCACAATCATTATAACGGACAACATCTATTTTTTGACGCTGTAACATTTCTTTTAAAATCTGATGCCCATACATGGATAAATCACCCGTCACAACCAAATCATAATCATGAAAACTACGTTTTAAATCTTGAAAATGATTCATCAATGTGTCAAATGCTGCTGGAGCCATCGCACGTCCCATATCATTCGCATCTGTCTGTTCATAATCAATGACACGCCCTAAAGTGATGGCTTCAACTTTCACATGTTGTTTTTGAGATGTTAGTAAAGTTGCTACTGCTCCGGTTGCTGTAAAGGTTGTTGTTGCTTTCTTTTGTACACCATATTCAACAGGATAACGATATTGCCTTTCTGCCGAAGCATTATGACTTGATACCATTGTCATCACTCTATCAACAAATCCTGCTTCTACAAGCAAAGAACCTAAAGCTAATGATAAAGCAAAACCTGAACAAGCCCCATAAACACCAATAAATGGTTTCATTATTTCTCTAGCTAAATAATTGACAGAAGTGATCTGATTCAATAAATCACTTCCTAAATATAAATCTACATCATGATATTTTAATCGTTCTCTTTTTAAACAGATATCCAAAGCATCTCTTAACATTTTTCTTTCTGCTTTTTCAAATGATTTTTCACCATAGTGATAATCTTGAATACTCTTATCAAAATCACTGCCTAATGGTCCTAAGTACTCTAAAGGTCCACAGACAGTACCAGAAGATGCGATAAAGACATTTTCTAAAGTGACTGAATTACCCAAAAAGTGTAATGACATAACGTATCACTCCTAACAGGGCAGAACTGACAATTCCATAGGTAATAACTGTTCCTCCTAATTTAAACATGTTACTGCCAATTCCCATAATCAGTCCTTCACTTTGACTATCTATGGCACTTGAGGTCATACTATTTGCAAAACCGGTAATAGGAATGAAAGTTCCTGCTCCGGCTTTTTGTGCTAATTTATCATAAATACCTAATCCCGTTAATAAACAACTGATGAAAACTAATGTAATCGTCATCATGGGTGTTGCTTCTTTTTGACTGATATCATAAACATTCATAAAAAATTCTAAGACACCCTGTGCCAGAATCCCAATAATCCCTCCATAGATAAAAGCAAAAAAAGCATTTTTCATTTTATGCCCAACTGGTTTTAATGTTTCAGCTAACTGATCATATTCTTTATGATCCATTTTCATCACCTCTTTTTTAGTGTTTACATTTTTTGGCTTTTCAAACATAATTTTTCAATATCAACATACACTTATTTTGAAAGGAATGAAAAATTTGTCTATGAAAAACATATTAACTCGTCTTTTTGAATATTTTTTTGAGGTTGTTGAAGTTGATGAAGATGGACATGAAATTAAAAAACAACAAGAATCTTAATCCTTGTTGTTTATTTTTCTAAGTGTACCCATATTCTTCTTAAAAATGGGATTAAACTATATCCAATAAATATTTCAATAGGCAATATAGCACATTCTTTCACTACACGAATACATAAAGAAATCGTCCATGGGATATGATACATCATATCCAGCCATAATGGTGTTAAACATAATGTCACAACAATTTCTGTCAGTACTACACACAAAATCCAAGTTGAAAAAGTTTTGGCTTCTTGTGTATTAATCTTACGTTTTAAAAAGAGAATGATCACAACAAAAAGAAGTGATAATAAAAGACATAGTGAAATTAATGTTATTTTATCCTGTAGTTTTAATGAATAAGCCGTATCTGAAATACTAACGACATCTAACTGACTGATATATAAAGAAGCTCCTACTCCTAATATAACAATCAAACCAATAACAATCATTAAAACTTTTGTTGGACTCACTCTTTTAAAGTGAACATGAACCATTGAAGGAATGACACTGACTAAAATTGTTCCTAGTGTAAATCCAAAGAAAGGAAATCCTGTGGGGACAATAATCAATCCTATCACATCACTACATAGCCCAACCAGAAAAGCATAGCTTGGAGATAAAAAATATCCTGCTAACATCAAGGGAATATATTCAAATCCAATCTTTAAACTCTCTGTTCCAAATAAAGGAATCATAATCGCTAATCTTTTACAAATAGCTGTCAAAATAATGAAAATAGCGGCTATCACTAATTTCATCACATTTCCTTTTTCAAAAGGATAAAATTTAAAAACATAAAAACCTAGTGCAATAATAATCATTGCAATTACAACTTGTTCCATAACATCATGCTACATATAACAAATTTTCCTGCTTCATCCTCATTTCTAGTCCACAGGCGTTAATTCCGATTATATAACCGTACATGCTTTGCTACTAACGTAGACTCCTCCTTCTTTTTTTATTTTTTATATCATACATGATTTATTCATTATTGACAATATTTCTTTCTTCACCTTTTAAAAATGAAAGTATATTTTCATAAACTTCATTGACACAACGTTGTCTAGCTTCAATAGACCCCCAAGCAATATGTGGTGTTAAAATCACTTTATTCATATCCTGTATAGAATAAAATTACATCATCTTCTAATAATGGTTCATGTTCAAAAACATCTAAACCAACCCCAGCCAGATGTCCTTCATTTAAAACTTTTACCAAAGCCTTTTCTTCAATAATACCACCACGTCCAACATTAATTAAATAAGCTGTTTTTTTCATCTTTCTTAAAGCTTCTTCATCAAATAAATAATGTGTCTGTTCATTTAAAGGCGCATGAATAGTTATAATATCAGATGTCTTTAATAACGTTTCAAAATCAACTTGCTGGTAATCACTTGTTGCATTTTTGCCACTTGTTGAATAATATTGAACTTTTGCTCCCATTGCTTTAGCAATACCAGCAACAGCTCTGCCAATATGTCCTAATCCAACAATACCCCAAGTCATAGATGACACATCATGAAAAACATCATCAAAATAACTAAAACGTTCACTATGACAATATGCTTTAGACTTCACAAAATGATCATAGGCAACATTCTTTTCAATAAGATGCATTAATAATGCTAAAGTATGTTGAGCGACTGTTGTCGTTGAATAATCTTTGACATTTGCTACCTTGATTCCATGATCATGACAATATTTCAAATCAACATTATTTGTTCCTGTGGCAAATAAACAAATCAGTTTCAAATGCTTTAATCCTTCTAAAACATCTTGATTCATAACATTTTTATTTGTAATGACAATATCAGCCCCTAAGATACGTCCTCTTATTTCAGATTGTTTTGTATCTTCATACATTGTCACTTGCCCAAGTGAACAAAGCTTAGATAAATCGACATCTTTGCCAACAGAAGCACTTTGTAAAACAACAATATGAACATCTTCCTGACGAAGTAAAGTCATAAAATCTTCTAATGATACATCTCGAAATAATTTTCCTAGATGAATAGCTTCATTTAAATCTAAGATGTCTGTAGATAAAGCCACACCACACATCGCATTATCCACAATTTCAAATTTTAAAATATGTTGAATCATCGCAACTCCTAACGCTTTAGAAGTCATTGTTTTATCATCATCAATTGTTTCTAAAATATGTTGTTTAAAATGTTTTTCCTGTTGTTCACATTGATAAATACATTCTTGAAGTGATGTATATAATAAAATCTGATCTCTGACCAAATCATGATAAAGAAGTGGCAAAACAACATCATAAAGTTCCAATGGTACTGGTTTTCCATAACCTTTTGTAAAATTATACAGCAACGCTGTTCCTAATTCTTCATCTTTCATTCTATCTACTAGTTTCATCTTCATTTCCTCCCTCAAATAAATAAACTTCGACACGCTGTCTTTCCGCTTTCGCTTTATCATCATAAAAAATCATACATAATTTCATTTTCTTCTCTTGAATATCATATTTCATAATATTATAGGAAATATAACGACTACGACTTTCTTTTAAACCACCTGTAGCACTACCGGCACCAATATAATAACAGCCATCTACCTCTCTAAAAAAGGGTAAATGCTTATGTCCATGAAAAACATAATGTATATTTCGTTTCTGTAGCCATTCTATCAATAACGGGGCATCTACTAAAACCTTTGATGTTTCTACAATTCGATTAATAAATGTTTTTTCATGCCATTTGGTTTTAATAAATTGAGCCTTATCAATAGGATAAACATGATGATGCAACAAAACCAATAAAGTATAGTCTTCCAAATGATCAATCGCTGATAACTCATCATCAATTTCCATTAATTGTCTTTTTCCTATTTTCCCTCTAGCAAGATTTCCTTCACTGGTTGTATCCATTTTAATAATAATAATTTTTTCTTTTTCCAGAACCTTAATATTTTCACCTAACAAATAAGCAATGACTTTACTTTTTTGATTTCTAGCAAAGTTAAATCCATGTACAATCACATCATGATTTCCCAATATAAAAGTCACATTCGCTTTATATCGTTTCTTTAAACTATTCATAAAATCATTGGCTAAATACATATTTTTACGATTAGGAGATTCCATTAAATCGCCTGTAATTAAAATATTCACAGGCCATAATGAAGGAAGTCTTGGCATCAATTCATCTAATGAAGCATAGAGTCTTGCCAATCCTTTTTGACGTTTATTTTTACCTAAATGCAGATCACTTAACTGAATAAAATAAGCGTCATTTTGATAGTGTTGATATATATCAAACAAAGGTAATTGCTGTTCAATAGCCTTTTTGAGTTGAGTGAAATCTTCGATTCGTTTGATAGGAACGAAAACCATCTTCTGTTCTTGAAAAATCAAGCATCCCGGCCATGAATCCACATGATTCAAAGCACAGAAGAAAGCAGGAAAAGGATCAAAAAATGATAAATTGTCTTTTTGAAAATGACCAGAAATCGCATAAAAATAGATGTTTTCATATGTAGGAAAAGATATCATTTTCAAATCATTTTCATCAAATCCTGGAACATATACAATATGAATTGCTTTTTCATAAGTTTGTGCGATTGTTTCCATTTCTACTGAAAAAGGAATATGTAAAATATGATCAACATCTTCAACTTTCATTAAATAAGATAATAAGGCATATTCATCCTTTGTAATAGATTCTAAAACAGGGCATGAAATATGACGTTGATTTAACCATTGGATAAAACTTTGAAGATAGTCATAGGACATGAGAAAATCACGCATATATGCCAATTCATTACGATAAACAATATTAAAAAAGGTATTGATAAAGAAGATTTCATTCACTGTTCTTTTCACCTCGTAGATTTATTATACTACAAATAAAAATAGAAAAACATGGAAATTCATATTTTTCCATGTTCCTGTCAAATCTTTTTAGAATTTTAAATTTCTTGGTGTTCTTGGGAATGGTTCCACATCACGAATATTTTGCATACCTGTCAAATACATCAAGAAACGATCAAAACCAAGACCGAATCCTGCATGTTTACATCCACCAAATCTTCTTAAATCCATATACCACTGCAATCCTTCTTTTGACATCTGTTTTTCATCCATGATTTTTTCAAGAACATCATATCTTTCTTCACGCTGACTTCCACCAACAAGTTCTCCAATACCTGGTACTAACAAGTCACAGGCTGCAACCGTTTTTCCATCATCATTTAAACGCATATAAAAGGCTTTGATTTCTTTTGGATAATCGGTTAAGAATACCGGTCCACCTACAATTTGTTCACAAATATAGCGTTCATGTTCACTATTGAGGTCCATACCCCATTCTACTTTATTTTCAAATTTGACATCAGCTTTCTTTAAAATATCAATCGCTTCAGTATAAGTCATACGTTTAAATTCACTATTTCTCACATGTGTAATTCTTTGAATACATTCCTTATCAATCATTTGTTCAAAGAACTTCATTTCTTCTGGAGCATTTTCTAAAACATAATCAATACAGTATTTTACCATATCTTCAATTAAATCCATATCATCTTCCAAATCTGCAAAAGCAATTTCTGGTTCAATCATCCAGAATTCACTGGCATGGCGTGATGTATTTGAATTTTCTGCTCTAAATGCTGGTCCAAATGTATAAACATCTCTAAACGCCATACAGAAAGCTTCCACATGTAATTGTCCTGTCACTGTTAAAAAGGCTTCTTTACCAAAGAAATCTTTACTAAAATCGGTATCATCAATCGTTGTCGCTCTAAACATTTCACCAGCACCTTCACCATCATTACTTGTAATAATAGGTGTATGCACATAGACAAATCCCTGTGACTGGAAAAATTCATGAATTGCCATTGATAAAACACTTCTTAATCTAAAAATAGCATAAAAAGTATTAGCTCGTGGACGAAGATGTGGAATTTCACGCATATATTCAAAAGAATGTCTTTTCTTTTGTAAAGGGAAATCATCATCACAAGCCCCTTCTACAACAACTTGTGTTGCTTCTATTTCAAAAGGCTGCTTAGCCTGTGGTGTTAATTTTAATTTTCCTAAAACACGAATTGCACTTCCTGTACTGATATGTTTCACTTCATCATAGTTTGTTAAAGTGTCCTGTAAATAAACAATTTGACAGTTTCTAAAGTAAGTTCCATCATTTAAAGCAATAAAACCAACTTTTCCATTATCACGATTTGTACGTACCCAACCATCTAATTCAACATATTCGATACTCTCCGTTTCAAATTCTTCCCCAGATAAAATCATTTCATATAATTCTCTGACTGTCATAAATTCAAACATAACTCTCTCCTCCTTCTTATTAAAAAAGTCGTTCCTCAAAAGGAACGACTATATCGCGGTACCATCCTTATTTGTATTCTTAACAAATACACCCTTTTTAAATAACGCCTCTAAGCGGGATAGTCTACTTTTATTTCTCCTATCCGGTTCATTGAGTGTTCCATATCATTCCCATTTCTTTTGCTTTCACCGTCCAAAAGTCGCTCTAAAACTTATGAATGATATGTTCTCAAATCATTACCTGTATATTTATTATTAACATTTTTTCAATAAAATTTCAACACTTTATTCATCATTCACATGCATTTTTAAAACCAGTTCCTGAATAGCCACAACAACATCAACTGTTTGTACGACAACATCATCTCTGACTGTAAAATGTGTATGCGTAAAATCAACGATACCTTTAATACCTAAATCCATCAAACGATCAACTGTTTCCTGAACATTTTCACTGATTGCTAAAATGGCAATTTTACATCCATCAGGAAATGTTTTTTCTAAATCATCAATATGATAAAGTTTAACACCAAAACGTTCTCCAACTTTATTTTGATCTAAATCATAACCACAGACAATCTTTCCTACTGTATATTGCCAACGGTTATATTTTAAAATAGCACTTCCTAAATTACCCACACCAATTAAAATAATAGATTCATCCAAACCTAAACCTAAAACATTATTTAAAATATTAATAATATCTTTTGTATCATAACCTATTCCGCGTTTTCCTAAAGCTTCTTTACTTGTTAAAAAACTGAAATCACGACGAATCGTTGTATCTAAAATTCCCGTTGCTTCAGATAATTCACTAGATAAAAAATTATTCTTTCCTTCATGTTGCATATTGCGTAAAGCTTTTAAATAAACAGGGAAACGGGACATCGTTGCTTTTGATATTTTATGTTGTTTTTTTTCCATGATTATTCACCAAGACTTTCCATTTCTAAATCATATGATGGTTTCACCATCAAATCAAGCGATGAAAATTGCTGATGTTCATACATAATACGGGCTGCTGAAGCAATCATGGCAGCGTTATCTGTACAATAACGCATAGGTGGAAATAATACTGGAATATCACTACGTTTTGTCAGTGCTTCTCTTAATCCCTGATTGGCACTGACACCTCCAGCAACAATAATTTCTTTGACTTGATAATCCTTTGCTGCTTTCAGTGTTTTCGATACAAGAACATCTACTGCCACCTCTTGAAATGAACATGCTAAATCTTCTGGAACAATGTCTTCTCCTCTTTGAGAAGCATTATGACAAAGATTAATCACAGCTGATTTTAAACCACTAAAAGAAAAATGATAGCTGTCATCATTCATTGGAAGTGGCAATTGATAGCTATGCTTTCCTTCTTTCGCCATGCGATCAATGACTGGCCCACCAGGATAAGGCAAATGCAATACACGTCCTACCTTATCATAAGCTTCACCAATCGCATCGTCTAAAGTTTGTCCAATGACTTCAAATGAAAATTCATGTTTCATATAAACAAGTTCACTATGCCCCCCACTGACAACTAAACACAGACATGGATATTGGATATCCTCTACAAGCTCATTAGCATAAATATGCCCAGCAATATGATGAACTCCAATCAAAGGTTTATGATAAGCTAAAGCCAATGTCTTTGCTGCCTGCATCCCAACATGCAATGAACCAACAAGACCGGGTCCTTTTGTAACAGCAATCGCATCAATATCCTGCATATTGATTTTTGCCTCATTGAGAGCTGTCTTTAAAACCGTAGACACACATTCTACATGCATACGACTAGCAATTTCAGGAACAACACCACCAAATAAACGATGTGTATCAATTTGTGATGCGACCACATTACATAATAATTCACGTTGATCTTTTAAAATGGCTACGGCCATTTCATCACAGCTTGATTCAATCGCTAAAATAAGACTCATTATTTTTCCCTCCTTTTCGTCATTAAATAGGCATCTTCATGATTATCCTGATAATAATCGGGACGAACTGCCTGAACTAAAAATCCATATTTTTGATATAAAGCTATCGCTTTATGATTTGATTTTCTTACTTCTAAACTGATTGTTTCTACATCATCATTCATAACATCTAAAGCATACTGCAAAAGTTTTGCTCCATACCCTTGTGACTGATATCGTTTTTCAACAGCAATTGATGCAATTTGTGCCTGTTCATACATGATCCAGACATCAATGTAACCAATCACTTTTTTTTCTTTTTTGAATACAAAAAGATGTGCAAAAGGATTATGAAATAATTCATATTCAAAATCTTCTTGCGTCCAAGGTGAAGGCATCACATTTTTTTCTAAAAGAACAATAGCCTCAAGATCATCTTCACGACATTTTTCTATAGGCATATCTTTTTAGCCTCAACATCTTTAAGATAACGTGGAACCAAAGCATCCACATTTTCACAAGCAGATTCATTTTTGGCTAATTCATGTAAATGACTAGCTAAATTCACTTCTACATGCTCATATCCTACCACTTCATTTTGTCCTACGACTTGAAAATCTTGATAATTCTGCATAAATTGAGGAAAATCTGCAATTGCCATCATTTGTTCAGAAATTAACGCTTTTCCTTGATCATAGGCACAAACAAAGACTTTTTGACTACGAGCATCAATCACTGATACACATTTTTGTAAACCAGCATAAGCCGCTAAAGATGAAATGGCTTTAATACGAACAGATGAAATCACACTTAATGTTTTTGCGATTGTCAAAGCCACTCTTTCACCGGTATAAGAACCCGGTCCAATGGTAATAACCATTTCATCAACATCCAATAGTTCTTTATGATATTTATTTAACAGTTTTTCCAAATAAGGAATAGCATTTTCTGATTGACGTTTCGATCCCATTTCTTGGATAGCTTCTAAACATTGATCATCTTCATATAAAGCAACCATTAAATATTGATTAGATGTATCCATGATTAATTGCAACATATGTTCATCTCCTTTAATAATTGCTGATATTGTTGACCATGTGCAATAAAAGTCATATGACGAGTCTGATCTTTATTTTTTGTCATATGAATTTCTAATCTATTGTCTGGAAGTATATCTTGAATATACATTGGCCACTCAATGACACAGACACCACCATCTTCAAACATTTCTTCAAATCCCAGTTCTTCATTTTCTCCTTCTAAACGATAAGCATCAAAATGATAGAATGGCACTTTTCCTTGATATTCCTTAACAATCGTAAAAGTAGGTGAATTAATAATCTTTGTCACCCCTAATCCTTTTCCTATTCCTTTTGTAAAAGTTGTTTTTCCAACACCCAATTCTCCTTCTAATGTAATCACAGTATTAGGAAATAAATGTTTTGCCAGTTCTTCTCCAAAATCAATCATATCCTGCTCATTTTGAAAATCCATGATGACCTCTCCTTTTTCTATAATTTCCACTTTGATAATAATGATACCAGTGTTGTGCAAAACCCGGTCTAAAAGGTCCTGACATATTCATCGCCATATCAATCAATTGTGAAAGCTGAAGATGTAATATATCATCCAATTCATCACTATAATTCATAGCAGCTTTATGCTGCTGATATTCTTCTTCATCTAAAATCTTATATTTATAATCAGGAAAAACCTTTAAATCTAAATCATAATCAATATATTTCAAGGCTTCACCATCATATAACGTTGGAGATGCGATATTACAATAAAAATGTACCCCTGTCTTACGAATCATACAAATCACATTATACCATTTTCGCTTAGGGAAATAACATATGGCTGGTTCCCTTGTATACCATTTACGACCATCAGCTTCTGTTACAAGCGTTCTATTGTTGACAACAATAAAATGATGTGGTGTTTCCTCTAAAACAAGCCCTTTATCCCAGCAGCGATGAATACTTCCATCATGTTTATAACAATGAATAAGGATATTTTGACCAACAAATGTCTTATTCATAATCAATAACCTCTTTCTATAACAGAATTATTATACACAAGTTCACCTCTTTTTTAAAGTAAATTTACTATTTTCTAACGTATTAAAAAATCTCTCATAAAGAGAGATTAGTGAAAAGCATTTTTTAAACGTGAATATAATAATGGAACAACAATCATACATAATATAAGCGTTGGAGCAACATAAATCGCATTATATCTTAATGAATAAACAATAGGATTCATACCTTCAGGAGCGTAACTGGCAAACAAGAATGCCCCTGATGCAAAATGCGATAAATATTTTAAACACATAACAAAAACAACACCCCAGCAAATGGAAATATGACCTATTTTTTGAGTTTTGATTAATGGTGTTAAACCACAAACTGCCAGCGGTAAAACATAGTCAAGTAAAACTGACCAAGGTCCATAATATTGAGCAATTCCTAATACAAATTGCAATAAAGCGACACCAACACCACAGATCACCCCATAACCAGCTCCCATCAAATATCCACATAACATAATCGCAATAACATCAACTGAAATCGTTCCACCTTGTGGCAGTGAAGGAATCACTTCATTGACATAACTTAAAACAAGTGTAATCGCCATAAACATCGCAAGCATACACATGTTTCTAATTGAGTATTCTACTCGCATAACATTTTTCATCATCTTTTTCTCCTTTCATTCAGCCAACAAATAAAAAAAGACTTTTCTACCCACGTAAAAAAGTCACAATTTCATTATTTGCACTCTCTACGCTGGCATTACCCAGTTCAGATCATAAGGGATAAGGTTTCCACCTTTCTCAGCAAAATGCACCCCCGGCCTTTTTCTATTATAATCCTTTTTAGAAAAAATACAAATATTTTTGATAAAACATTTTTTTCTAGTTTTTTTATAAATAAATGTTATAATAAAAGGGAATTAAGGGAGGATAAGAAAATGGCAAAAATTATTGCAGTTAATGCAGGAAGTTCATCACTAAAATTCCAATTATTTGAAATGGATGATGAATCTGTAATTACTTCTGGAGTGATTGAAAGAATTGGTTTAGAAGACTCTATTTTTACAATTAAATTTAATGGTCAAAAAGATGTTCGTACTTTACCTATTCCAACACATAAAGAAGCTGTTCATTTATTATTAGATACATTATTAGAAAAAAATATCGTATCATCACTTGAAGATATTAAAGGTGTCGGACATAGGGTTGTTCAAGGTGGTTCTTATTTTAAAGAATCTGCCATTATTGATGATGATGTTGTAAGTAAAATTGATGAATTAAAATCATTAGCTCCTTTACATAATCCTGCTCACTTAACAGGATACTATGCTTTTAAAGAAGCTATTCCAAATGCTGGAGCAGTGGCTGTTTTTGATACAGCATTCCATCAAACATTAGAACCAAGATGTTATATCTACCCAATTCCATATAAATTCTATACTGATTATAAAGTGAGAAAATATGGTGCACACGGAACTTCACATTATTATGTTTCTCAAAAAGTCATTGAAAAATTAGGAAATCCTGAACATTCTAAAATCATTGTTGCTCACTTAGGAGCTGGAGGATCTCTTACAGCTGTTAAAGATGGAAAATCTATTAATACTTCAATGGGATTTACACCATTAGCTGGAATTATGATGGGAACTCGTAGTGGTGATTTGGATCCTTCTATTATTGACTACTTAATTGAACAAGTTGGTATGGATATGAAAGATGTTATTCATATGTTAAATAAAGAATCTGGTTTATTAGGTGTTTCTGGTGTATCAAGTGATTTTAGAGATGTCTTAAATGCAGCTAATGAAGGAAATGAAAGAGCAAAACTTGCGATTGATATTTTCTTTAGACGAGTTATTGCTTATATCGGAAGATATTTCATTGCATTAGGTGGGTGTGATGCCATTGCCTTTACAGCAGGTATTGGTGAAAACTCTGCTTATGCAAGAAAAGAAATTTTATCATTAGTAAGCGAAGCTTTAGGTATTGTTGTTGATGATGATGCTAATGAAAATGGTGAAGGAGAACGATTAATTTCTGCACCAGAATCAAAAATTAAAGTTTATGTCATTCCAACAAATGAAGAACTTGTGATTGCTAGAGATACAAAACGTTTATTAAACTTATAATCAAAAAGATGCAGAGATTTCTCTCTGCATCTTTTTTTACATACTGCCTTCTTTTTTTGATCTATACTTTAACATGATCATCAAACCAATACTACCTCCAGCTAATATCACCATATTCATGATATTGGATGAGTCCCCAGTTTTCACAATTACTGGTATTCTGGTATTTTCATACTGTAAACTATGAATGTTGCCAATACCTTCAAGTTGATCATCAATCACAATCTTCACGACTTCATTAGATAACTGATATCCTTGTGGTGCTTTAGTTTCTTTAAGATAAACAGTCTGACCATATGCTAAATCCGTAAAAGTCACTATTCCTTTATTGATATTGGCTTTGATTGTCTTTAATGGATTCTGACACTTTTCATCTGAATATATTGTAAATTCAAAATCATTATGAACAATGTTTTGATGTGTCTGACTATCAATCTTATTGACCTGAATATCCGTTAAAATACGATCATCCGTCATTGTCAATATCATATCCTGTGTCTGATCCACAGTAAAAACAATTGATGATGCTTTCTTATATCCTTCTGGTGTTTTGATTTCAGTAAGTGTATAAGTTTCACCTGCTTTTAACCCTTTAACAACATGATATGTACCATCTGTCGTCCATTCATCAATGATGTTATTTTGCTGGTCAGTTATCTGTAAAATAGCATCCTTAACAACATTGCCATTATCATCTTTCTTTTGAACACTGACTCTTGTATCAATCATTGATAAGTGCATATCTTCATCTTCTTTAACGGTAAATGGTATTTCATTAGCTGTCACATATCCATCAGGTGTTTTGATTTCTCGTAAAATATAAGTTTCACCAACTTTCAATCCTTCTACAAGATGTTTGGATTCATCACTAACCCATTGATCAACAATATCCTTTGTTTTGGTACTAACCACCTGTAATGTTGCTCCTTTGACAGGTTTTTCATCTGCACCTAATTTTGTCACATCTACCTGTGTGTCATTCATCACAATCGTTTGTTTGTTTTTGGACATTGTAAATTTCACATCTTTGGCATAAGTATATCCAAGTGGTGTCAAATCTTCACGATAGATATAATCTTTTCCCATGACAAGTCCTTTAATTAAGTGCGTTTGTCCATCACTTGTCCACTGTTCTACAATTTCTCCAGTTTCAGCATCTATCACAGTGTATTCTCCACCTTTGAGTTCTGTTCCATTAAGATCCTGCTTAGAGAAATATGTTTCTGTTAGCTTGTTATTGACTGTCTTTTCCACTACATATTCTTTCGTTGTATTGTCTTTCATTTCAAACACAAAGATCACAGGTTCATCCAAAAGTACATAGCCATCAACAGTCTTGATTTCTTCAACTTTATATTGTGCTCCATCTGTTCCAAGTGGTAAATCCTTTAATTCCAGTTTTCCACTTTCATCAATCATATAAATACCATCAGTTGCAGTGTCCATATTGACAGGTTCACCTTTTTTGTAGATGAGCTTTCCAGTTGTTGGATCAACGATATCGCTGTTAGCTGTCACTTTGAACTGGGCTCCACCAACTGCTGTGTCTTTATCTAACTCAAATGTCTTGTGCAAAATCAAATGACCTGTTGGTTTTTCATTGACAAATGTTACTTCAATGACTGGCTGATGATCTTCATCAAAAATGATGTCCTGACGATCAGAAGAAATCTCA
The DNA here is from genome assembly GCF_018223625.1 of Clostridium sp. C1. Classification (NCBI taxonomy): domain Bacteria; kingdom Bacillati; phylum Bacillota; class Clostridia; order Eubacteriales; family Clostridiaceae; genus Clostridium; species Clostridium sp. C1. The sequence continues at coordinate 1,126,918 of NZ_CP073631.1, forward strand.
ACCTTGATGTCATCACCTATTAAGAATCCTTCAGGTGTTTTCAATTCCTCAAGAATATATGTTCCCGATTCTACCATATCATCCAAGACAGCATATCCCTTTTCATCTGTTGTCCATTCATCCTTGTAAACAAGCCCAACCTTTTGTTTGATATAATTGCCTTCTTCATCTTTTAGCTTAAATGTGGCATGAGATAAAGTCACCTTTTGTCCTTGATCATCAGTTTTAACAATCTTTAGCCATGCCTTGAATGGAGCATTGTTGACCATTCTGTATTCCATTTCCTGATCCTGATCAATGGTGATAAAGAAATCACCACTGGCATAATAATTTTCTGGTGTCTTTGTTTCCTTGACTTGATAAATACCATAAGGCAAATCAACAGATGTATCTCGTCCTGTTTGATCTGTGACGAGCACATCATACGTTTTAGCTTTTTCCCATCCATTCTTTTGAACATCTGAATAAAGTTTGATTGTAAATTCAACACCTGCCAAACCTTGTGTAATACCACTTGATCCATCAGAACCCATCTTAGCGACTTCAAGTTTTCCTTTGATGACCTGTTCTTTAGAAACAACATTTTGAGTCACAACCTGTTGTGTTGAATTGGAAGATGCCAATGACACAATCTGTGGTGAATCTAATAAATATCCAACACTTGGTTTTGTTTCTTCAACACGATATACTCCCATTGGTAAGTTAGACCAAGAAATCTTCGCATTGTTGTCTGTTTTCTTTGTTCCTGTATCGCCCCAAACGCCATTACCAACTGTTTTTTGAGAAATGACTTCATCTTTTGTATAAAGCACTGTACCATCAGCCGGACTGAGAATATTGTCATTGGCTTTCAAGACATATTCTGCTTCTTTTAAAGTGGCATCACCCTGTGCACTATTACCTGTTTCTTTGTCCTGTTTTTCGAGTTCAATTTTCCCTAAAACAGGTTCATTATAGATTTCAATGGCATAAGTTTTGCCATTTTCAGTCACACTTTGGTTCTTTTCCAGTGTCACAATGACATAGTTTTGTGGTGCTTCTTTTTCACGAATCGTATATGTTCCATAATCAAGCAAACCTGTTTTGGCAATACCTTCATTATTTGTAGAGATTGTTGAAACAACTTGATTGCCACTTAATACTTCAAACTTCGTTCCGGCTTTCTTGACAATCTCACCTGTTTTCTTATCTTTCTTGACAACTTGAATATAACCTTGTTTCCAGTTATTGGTTTGTGTAAATGAAGCTGTCTGCCCAGCTTTTAATTCGACTGAATGAACTGTTGAATCCAAAACAAGATGATCTGGCACTTTAACTTCCTGTATATAGACAGTGGCTGGTTTTAATTGACTGATGGTTACTGTCCCATCTTTACCAGTTGTATATGTGCCTAGACTTGGATTCATATTGGCATTATAAGAGATTTTAAACTGAACATCTGAAATATAATTTCCTTTGTTGTCTTTCTTTACTATCTTTAAAGCAGACGTTCCAATCTTGATTTTAAAGAAAGCACTTGGTAAAGCTTCATCCAATTTTCCAGCAATCGCAACTTTTTGATAGCTTTCAGAACTATCCAGACAAATAAGCTGTCTTTTGTTTAAATCTAGACTGTTGGTTGCTGAAACAGTTTTAGTATCTTCAAAAGAAGCATTGGCTGTTATTTTTAAAATATTTCCGATTTTATCAAATGATAGCCCATCAGATTTGAAATCATATCTATCCAAGACACCATTTTGATCGTTCATCTCCATATAATAATGACTGTCATCAAAGTCCGTCATTTCATAAGTCTTGGCTAAACTTTCACTCTTAGCAGCAAAACTAGGAATTTTGCTCCAAGAGATCAATGTTTCACTATAGAAATCATAGTATTTTTTGACATTGGATTTGGTTGTTGCATTATCCCAGTTCAATGCATTATAGACAGAAGTTGCCCCACTCGTTGTGACTCCTCGATAGCTGCCATCCGCCTTTCTTTCACCTACCATGATTTCCCATACAATGATCTGAGCAGCATACCATTGATAGGCATTACCCTTAACTGCTTTCAATGAGCCACTCGTATTGTATTCTACATTGATTTTAGTAGGAGCAAGACTTAAGACTCTACTAATCAATGTTTCTTTTTGTGAAGCACTTAAGTATTTATTTTTCTGTGCTTCCTCAATCAAATCAATCGTATCAGTAGGTGTATACTGTGTTCCATCATGAACAGCTTTACCATGTTCAAGACAATAAAAATACTGTCCATTTGTTGTTAAAAGGACAGTCACACCTTCATCATAGGCACTTTCATCCAAGATTGTACCATCATTGAGTTTGGCTCCATCTTTTGTCGTGACACCCGGTAAATAATTGTAGGTGTTCATCTCATAAGATGCTGCGTGAACTTGACCTATGTTTAACGCAAATAAACAAGATAAAATTGATAATAAAACTTTTTTAAATCCATGAAATAGTTTATGTTTATTCATCCTTTTCCCTCCTTTTTGTGGCTAAACATAACTTTCTTGTCTACATCACCTCCTTTCATGCTAAACAAAAAGACAGGTTTTCTCCTGTCATGAAATTGAATTGATAATGAAAAAATCCCATTTAAAATGGGATCACAATTTGGGCTATAAAACTACATATCACTGTCATACAGGCTACAAAAACAAGCCCTTTTTGTCGATAAGCAAAATAAATACCTGCCAGTCCTCCTATAAAAGCACTGACCATATTTCCAGTTGCATAAAAAATACTTGGAAAAGTTAAAGCCGATAGTACAGCATAGGGAACATAATATAAAAGTGAGCGGATAAAGCGAGAATGAATTTCTTTTTTAAAAAAAGTTAATGGCAACATTCTAGGTAAATAAGTCATGACAGCCATCACTAAAACAGTCGTCAGCAAATAACTTGTCATCATTCTTTTTCCTCAATTGGATAACGCTAAGCGCCATACAATGCTGCCAGTAACGTTGCGATAATCAATTGAAATCCACTCGATAATCCTTGAAACAAAGGAGTCACATACATTAACGTTGAAAGAATAGCTGCCAATAAAACGACTTCTCCAATAGCACGTGATTTTGAAGATGCAGGAATAATAATGGCTAAAAACATACCATATAAAGCGAGTCCCATTGCATTTTGTAAAGAGGCTGGTAATAAATTGGTTAATGTTTCTCCTGCCAGTGTTCCACTTGTCCATCCAATAATCGGTATCAGTATAAAACCTGACATATAAGGAAAAGAGAGAGTCTTCTGTTCTAATGATGCCAGACTAAATGTTTCATCTGTAATGCCAAAAGAAATCACCATTCTTTCAAGTGTTGACATCTTTTGATCAATCTTTTGGCTTAAAGACAGTGACATTAAAAAATAACGTGCATTAATCATCAAGAGTGTCAAAGCGGTTTCCATATAAGATGCCTGAACAAGCATTAAGGACACACCCGCAAACTGTCCTGATGATGTTAAATTTGTTATAGAAATCAAAGTTGCCAGTCCTAACGGCAAGCCACTTGAAGCCACAAAAACACCAAAAGAAAAAGAAACCGGAAAATATCCTAAAGCAATCGGTAAAGATCTTCTACACCCACTCAAAAATTCCTCCATCAAATCCCCTCCATATATCCCTATATGATACATGAATCAAGATTACTTATCAAATAAATTTTTTTCAATAAATGTCATAATTTCTTCTCTTGATGTTAAAACTTGATAAAAAGACTTTCTTAAATCTAATCTTTGAATATCTACTGAGCGAATATCACTCAATTGAATACGACAATATGTTATATGTGTATCAGTTTTTATTTTAATATCTTTTTCAAACAGTGGATTGACAGGTGTCGAATCTTTCTTTATAGATGTACATGGAACAACAAGCATCTTATATCCCATATCTTTTAAAACATAACACCAATGTCCATCCATTAATTCTTTAGGAAAACCTCGTCCAATATTAAAATAGGCTAATTCATGGATATGTGGTCTTTTATGTACGTGATAGAAAGTCTGATTACAATCTCCATCTTTAACAAGATGACAATAAAAATATTCCAGCTGACTTGTTTGATGCAACAGGGCATAACTATATTTTTCAACATCATAAACACCTGATTCTTCTAATTTTTTTAAAGATTTATTCATTTCTAGTAAATTATTACGTATACTCATAATAACCCTCCTATTATATATATACGCATATTTTTCTCATTTTTCTTTTTTTTAAACGAAATTTTTTTATTTTTTTTATTTTATAGATGTGATGCAGTGATTTTTAAAATATGAAAACTATTGTTTCATCTTTCATGTATAATAGCATTGTTGATGGAGTTTTTTAAAAATGAAGCGCCTGGACTTTTTTCAAAGTTGACGAGGACCAGATTTATCGAAAGATTCGGCGGATGATCTGGAGGTATGATGCTACCTGAACGATGAGCAAAAATAATGAGTGATCATTAAACAAATATCATCAGGCATCACTTCATCATATAATCAATTGAATATATGGAGGAAGATTTTATGTGTGGAATTACAGCTTATTGTGGAAAAGGAGAAGCTTTGCCTTTTTTAATGCAAGGTTTATCTAAATTGGAATATCGTGGTTATGATAGTGCCGGTATTACAACATTAGAAAATAATCAATTAGTCACTATCAAATGTAAGGGAAGACTGGAAAATTTAGAAAATAAACTGAAAAGTCATCAATTACATGGACATGTAGGTATTGGACATACAAGATGGGCAACACATGGTATACCATCTAATCTCAATTCACATCCACATACCAATCAAGATGAAACAATCGCATTAGTGCATAATGGTATCATCGAAAATTATCGTGAATTAAAAGATGAACTGATCAAAAAAGGATATCAGTTTCAATCTGATACTGATAGTGAAGTCGTTGTCTTGCTTTTGGATAGTCTTTATGAAGGGGATCTTTTAGCAGCAACACAAAAAGTATTAAAACAAATCAAAGGAAGTTATGCATTATGTATTCTTTCAACACTTGAACCAGATCATATCATTGTGGCGAAAAAGGATAGCCCATTAATCATTGGAAAAACAAATGATGCCTATGTCGCCGCAAGTGATATTCCTGCTTTATTAGAGTATACAAAAGATGTCTATTTTTTAAATGATTATGAAATGGCTGTTTTATCTTGTGATCATATTGATTTTTACAATCATGATGGACAAAAGATTGAAAAAACTTCAACAACAATTCCTTATGACTTAGAGGCAGCTAAAAAAGATGGTTATGATACTTTTATGTTGAAGGAAATACATGAACAGCCTCATGTCATTGCAGAAACATTAAGAGGACGTATTCATCAACAACATATTGTCTTAGATGAATTAAAAGACATTGATTTTTCAAAATTCAACAAAGTCTATTTTGTAGCCTGTGGGACAGCCTATCATGCTTCATTATGTGGGGCTCATGTTTTAAAGAAAGTTGCTCATCTTCCCGTGTTAAGTGAAGTCGCAAGTGAATTTCGTTATAATGATCCATTGATTGATGAAAAGACATTAGCCATCTTTGTATCACAATCTGGAGAAACCGCTGATACTTTGGCAGCATTACGTTTAGCTAAAGAAAAGAAAGCCACAACTCTTGCTGTTGCGAATGTTTTAGGAAGCACCATTTCTCGAGATGCAGATTATGTATTGTATACATGTGCTGGTCCAGAAATTGCTGTTGCATCAACGAAAGCTTATACAACACAGCTTGTTCTTTTAATTTTATTAGCTTATTATATAGCACAAAATTTAAATCAGGATGTTCACGATGATGTCATTAAGCAATTACAGCTTATTCCTCAATATGTGGACAATATTTTAAAAGATGAACCTGTGTTTGCACAATATGCACATATGTTAAAGGATATGCATGATGCTTATTTTATTGGAAGAAATTTAGATTATGCCAGTGTGCTTGAAGGAGCTTTAAAACTCAAAGAAGTTTCTTATGTTCATGCCGATGCTTATGTGGCTGGTGAATTAAAACATGGTCCAATTGCCTTAATTGAAGATGGGTCTGTTGTTATTGCTGTCGCAACCCAGCCTCATATTGCTCAAAAAACAATCAGTAACATCCAGGAAACGATTGCCAGAGGAGCCCGTGTCATTTTACTGACAACACATCATGAAGAAGTTAAAAATGTACAAAACACTTACTATTTACCCGATGTTGAACCAACATTACAAGCAATTCTGGTTGCCATTCCTTTACAGCTTATAGCTTATTATACAGCTTGTCTTAAAGGTTGTGATGTTGATAAACCACGTAATCTGGCTAAATCAGTGACGGTTGAATAAAAACACTTTCGAGTGTTTTTTCTTTTGGTTAAAAGTATTTCATATGAAAATTAATCTTTATTCTTCACAAGAAGTTATGAAATTGATATAATAGTAAACGAGGTGATGAATCGTGGAAAAACGTGAACCAAAAGATTTAACAAATTATGATAAACGTTTTGAAGAAGATCCAAGCTCATTTAATGATTTTCAAGCTATGGATTATGTAAAGGAATTGAAAAATCAAGGACGCACTGATGATGCAATTGAAGTAGGAAAGACTTTCTTACAAGTTGGTGAAGGTTTAAGTGGTTTTATTAATCATTATGGTTATGCACTTTATAATAAATATATCAATATTGATGAAGACAAAATCAAAGAAAAAGAAGATTTATTTTTCTCTATTGTTGATGAAATCACAAATTTATGTAAACAAGAAAAGTATTCTCCTTTAGAAGCAACAATCAATAAAGCAATGAAGTATGTCATGAACCAGAAACCTGTGAACTATCAAAAATTATCTACTCTTTTAGATAAACTTGATGTTCAAACATTAAGCATTGATCCTTTTATCAACAATGCTGGTAAAGAATTTGAATCTAAAAAAGAAAAATGGTATCGTTTAAAAGTCAGATGCTCATATGAGTTAGAAGATTATAAAGCCTGTGTAGAATATGCTAATAAAGCATTGACACAACCTATCAAATGGCATTATAACAACCTTAACTGGGTGAAATATTATCGTGCATCTTCACTTGTCCATTTACAAAGATATGAAGAAGCAGAAAATGAATTCTTAGCTTTAGGTAATAGAATTCCTCATGTTGATTCTTTCCAGGTTCTTTATGATTTATATATGCATACTGGAAAAGTTAAAGAAGCTTATACAAATTTGATTTATAAATTCTTTAAATCTGGATATAATCTTGATGAATTATCAACTTATGAAATGATTTTAGATATGGTTAAAACTGGTCAAAATCAAGAAATCATCAATCTAGCCAATGCTTTTGTTTATCAAATCAAAGCAGAAAATCAAAAAGAAATTTCACAAAACACTATTTTAGAACAATATCAGAATATGGATAGCAGTTCTTTATATGATCGTTTATATAATCAATTAATGGAACATCTTGATGAATATATTGATCGTTATGAAGCAAAAGTTGTATATTATAACAAAGATAAAGAATTTGGTAGTCTTTATTTAGAAGATGATGATCCATTATTCTTTAGACAATCTGATTATATTTATGATGAAGTTGTTGAAAAATATGATGTAGTTGAATATAGTTTAATGAAAACTTATGATTTCAAAAAACAAAAACCATCTTCAAAAGCTATTTTATTAAAAACATTATATGAAGATATTCAATACTAAGCTATGTGATGCATAGCTTTTTTTGTCACATAAAATCATCTTTTTCATACTCTATAATGAGGTGAAAATGTGTTAACTCTATTACAACAGATGCCTGTTTTGATATTTATTGGAGCCATTCTTTTTAACTGGCTTTCCACATTTTTAGGGGCTTCGTTAGTCTATTTTACCAATAAAGAAAACCAACAGATTGTTTCCATAGCACTGGGCAGCAGTGCAGGTATTATGATTGCTGCATCATTCTTTTCTTTAATCCTGCCAGCTATGAATTTATTAGAAAATATGCCTAAATGGTTTTTACTCATTATTCCACTTGGTTTTTTATGTGGTGTTATCTTTTTAGCACTCTGTGATCATTTTTTACCACACAAGCATATGATTTCCGGAGAAATTGAAGGCGTTCATTCTCGTTTTTCTAAAAATCAGCTCCTTATGTTAGCCATGACATTACACAATATTCCCGAAGGTTTAGCTGTCGGTGTAGCTTTTGCCAGTGCTCATCAACAATTTATTCCAGCCTTGATTCTTTCTATTGGTATTGGTATTCAAAACTTTCCTGAAGGAACTGCTATAGCATTACCCATGCATCAATATGGAAAAAGTCGTTTTGTTTCGATGATGTATGGACAGTTTTCTGGAATCATTGAAATTCCTGCCGCTATTTTAGGCTATATTTTTGCTTCATTAATTCAAAATATACTTCCTTTTGCATTGAGTTTTGCTGCTGGAGCTATGCTTTTTGTCTGTGTTGAAGATATGATTCCTGAAGCCTGTTGTCATCGTCAAATAGATATCGGTGCTTTATCCTGTATGATTGGATTTACGGTTATGATGATTTTAGATATAATGTTATCTTGATTTAAAATTCGTGTTTTTTCTAAAATATTTCAAAATAATTCGCAAAATACTGATTCTTTTGATTTTATTTTTTGAAAAAGCATTGACAAATAATTTTCATTTCATTATGATAAAAGATATATAAAACAAAAAGCCATGATGTGACATAGTAAATATTTCTGTGACAATAGAGATATGATGGTTGGTGCAAATCATACGTAAAGAAATTTTGAATTCAACACGGAGCTGTTACTTTGATAAGGGGTAATCGGGGTCATAACGTTATTTATGAAAAGTTATTCAACTTACAAAGGTTATAATTGTGAAATTATAATAAATTGAGGTGGTACCGCGTTCACTCGCCCTCTTGGGACGGGTCTTTTTGTTTTATAAAAAAAAGAGAGAGGAATGTGATATGATGAAAAAACTATCTGTATTATTATTAGCTATGGGGATGCTGTTATCAGGTTGTGCCAGTGATAGTAGTGAACCTAAGGATTTATCGGAAGTTAAAATTGGTGCTATTCAGTTTGCGCAACACCCAGCATTAGATAAGGCTTATGAGGGATTTAAGGATACTTTAATAGAAGCTGGTGTTAAGGAAGAAAACATTGATTTTCAAAATGCCAGTGGTGATCCATCCAATTGTCAAACGATTGCTGAAAAATTTGTCAATGATGGTGATGATTTAATTTATGCTATTGCAACTGATGCTTTACAGGCTGCGGCAAATAAAACAACAGATATTCCTATTGTTGGTGCAGCTGTTACTGATTTTGAAACAGCAGGAGTTGTCAAATCTAATGAAAAACCAGAAACCAATGTGACTGGTGCCAGTGATTTAAATCCTGTTAAAGAACAAATGGAACTATTAAAGACTTTAGTGCCTGATGCCAAAAAAATTGCAGTATTCTATTGTAGTGATGAAGCCAATTCTATTTATCAAGGTGAAATTGCCTTAGAAGCCGCTAAAGATTTAGGTTTAGAAGCTAAAGTTGTAACAGTATCAAATGATTCAAGTGCTATTCAACAAGTAGCTCAATCCATGATTGGTCAATATGATGCTGTTTATATTCCAACTGATAACCTTTTAGCTTCTAACATGGCAACAGTAGCACAAGTCACTAATGAAAATCAGTTACCAGTTATCGTTGGGGAAGAAAGTATGTGTGAAAATGGTGGTCTAGCAACTTTAAGCTTAGATTATTATACTGTTGGACAAAATGCTGGTAAACAGGCTCTAGCAATTTTAAATGGTGAATCAAAAGTTCAAGAAACACCTGTTACTTTTGTCGATGCTAAAGACTGTCAATATTTTGTGAATCAAAAAGTCGCTACACAGTTAGGTATTGAAGTTCCTGCTGATCTTCAAGCAACAATGATTGGAGGATAGATTGATGTCTATCCTATTATCTTTACAGGGAGCCATTGGTCAAGGAATCCTTTGGGGCATCATGGCTCTTGGTATCTATTTAACATTTAGAATTCTAGATATTGCTGATTTATCAGTAGATGGCAGTTTTGCGACTGGTGGTGCTGTATGTGCTGTTGCTTTGATTGCAGGTATCCACCCTATTATCGCAATATTATTAGCGACTTTATCTGGTTTTTTAGCCGGAATTATAACAGGTTTTTTGCATACAAAATGCAAAATGCCAGCCATTTTAGCTGGTATCTTAACTCAATTAGCTTTATATTCTATTAATCTTAGAATTATGGGAAAGAGTAATATTCCTTTATTACAGTCATCAACCCTTTTTAAAGATTTTGCCAAACTTATTCCCCTCACTTCACAATGGATTACAATCTGTATTGGGATTTTCTTTAGTTTAATTGTAGTGATTGGGATTTACTGGTTTTTAGGAACAGAATTTGGTTCATGTTTAAGAGCAACTGGTAATAATGAAAATATGGTCAGAGCCAATGGTGTGAATACTGATACTATGAAATTATTTGGTTTAATGCTCAGCAATGGACTCGTTGCTATGAGTGGTGCTTTGGTCACACAACAACAAAGTGTAGCAGATGTAAAAATGGGAACGGGAGCCATTGTAATTGGACTGGCTTCGATTGTGATTGGTGAAGTTATTTTTGGTAAAAAGGCTGGATTTAAATTACGTTTAACTTCTATTATTATTGGTTCTATTATTTATCGTATGATTGTTGCGATTGTTTTACAAATGGGATTAAATACTGATGATTTAAAACTGTTGACAGCTTTTATTGTTGCTGTAGCTTTAACTGTTCCTGTCATTGTCAATAAAAGAAAACGTCTTTCAATGTATAAAAAATTAACTGGAAAGGAACTGCAAAATCATGCTTAAATTAGAAAAAGTTTCTAAATCATTTCATATAGGAACTCCTAATGAAAAATGTGTTATCAAATCCTTAAATTTAGAATTAAAAGAAGGAGATTTTGTAACAGTCATTGGTGGTAATGGGGCTGGAAAAAGTACATTGTTAAATTTGATTGCAGGGGTTTATCCCATTGACTGTGGTATCATCACATTAAATGGTCAAGATATTTCCTTAGCTCCAGAATATCAACGTGCTCAATTCATAGGTCGTGTTTTTCAAGATCCTATGATGGGAACGGCTGCGGATATGCAAATTATCGAAAACTTAGCTATGGCTGCTCGTCGTGGACAAAAACGTAGTTTACATTGGGGAGTTACAAAAAAAGAAAAAGAACAATATTATGAAGCTGTCAAAACATTAGGGTTAGGTTTAGAAGATCGTTTAACAACAAAAGTTGGATTACTCTCTGGAGGACAGCGTCAGGCATTAACCCTCCTCATGGCAACTCTCCATAAACCTCAATTATTGTTATTGGATGAACATACAGCTGCATTAGACCCTGCCACAAGTACCAAAGTTTTGACCTTAACGAATGAAATTGTCACAAGACAACATTTAACTGCTATGATGGTCACACACAATATGAAAGATGCTATTGACATTGGAAATCGTTTAATTATGATGTATGATGGTCATATCATTTATGATGTGGAAGGTGAAGCAAAAAAGCAATTAACAGTCAACGATTTGCTTAAAAAATTTGAAGAAGCCATTGGAGAAGAATTTGTCAATGATAGAATGTTATTAGGCTAGTGATCTAGCCTTTTTTTAATGATAAATAAGCGTTCTTTTTCTACAATGCAATAAAAAACATCGTGATAATCCTGTATCCCTGCCTGTTTCAGTTGTTTCATCAGCCATGCTTCATCATGATTCATCAGTTTCAATATTTCATAATCAATGACCCCATCACTAATAATGGCCGCAGGGACTTTCACTTCACTTTTCTTTGTTTCAATAACCGATAATTGTCCATCAGTTTCTAAAACAGCAAATTCAACCTCTGATATAGAACCTATCCCCTGTTCTCTTAAATGATGACAAAGATCATCAACACTATATTTTAAAGATGCCATTTTCTTTTGATTCACTTTTCCTTGAAAAATAATGAAAGTAGGATGTCCTTCTACAATCTTTTTAAAAAAAGGATTTTTTAATGAGATGACAGTGAATAACTTATCCATGATAACAATCACAAAAACAGCTAATGCAGCCTGTAAAAAATTAACATCTTTATTTCCAATAGACATTGTCATTAATTCACTAATAATCAAAAAAACAATCAAATCTGAAACACTTAATTTACTCATCTCTTTCTTTCCTAAAAATCTAATCATGAAAACAAGTAAAAGATATGTTCCAAAACTTTCAATAAAGATTTCCATATATCTCATAAAAGTCAACTCCTTTGCATAAAGTATATCAGGAGGAAACTATGAAACAAACACTACGTACCTATATTTATACATGCTTAATCTTTCTGATTCCCTTTATACTTATCTCATTTATTCTTTCCATTATTTCTTATTTCATGCAAATGAATACCCTTTTCATACAAATCATTATACAAATATTCTCATATTTTATTTTAATCATTTCTGCATTATATCTCACTTCCCATTTACCACATCAACGTATGAAACATTGTATCATCTTTGCTGTCTTTTATTTTTTGATGAGTTTATGCTTTCATCTTAATCATATTCAATATATACATCTTATTTTTAAACCACTTATTTTTATATTCATTGGTTTTTTTAAAGAACTCAAAAGTCGTATGATTGCATAAAAAAAGACTTCAATAAGAAGTCTTTTTAAAATAGCAACATACATGAGAAAAATATTGCAACAACAATTAAAATAACATAAGGAATACGTACTAAACATGCCAGAGCAGTGTTCTTCTTTAAATCATTGACCATTGAATCTTCTAAAACACCAACAAATAATGTTGCTGCTGCTATATTAAAGAAATTCAAAGGACCAAGATAAAGCTCCAATGTACTCATAGGAAGAATAAAAGCATAAATTGTATTAACAGCTACAACAATAATTAAAAAGAGTATCCATAAACTCAATACAGCACGATTAAATTGACGACTTTCTTGCATATGATCACCACCTACTTTTTCCTTTTCTTATTATATACTATTTTCAAAAAAATAACAAATTTCTCTTTAAGCAACAAAAAACAATTAGATTTTTTTCTTTATTTCATCTATAATAAATATATCAAGTAAAGTGAGGGGTTTATTGATGATACATATGGTTTTATGCTGTGCAGCTGCTATGTCTACAAGTTTATTAGTTGAAAAAATCAAGAGAGAAGCGAATCAACAAGGGATATCTATTGATATAAGGGCTTTAGGAGTTCATGATATATGTCATCAGGCCACTGATGCCCATATTATTTTATTAGCTCCACAAGTAAAATATATGAGAAAGCAGATTCAGAAGTCTTTACCTAATATTCCTATCATGGATATATCTATGCGTGATTATGGAACAATGAATGGTAAAAATGTCTTTTTGAATGCTTTGCAAATATTAGATAGTCAAAAGCTATAAATAAATTTTTGATTTATTTATAGCTTTTTCATTTACAAATCCATTTCTATTTTTTAAAGCAAACTTCCCTTTAGTCCTTTTTTAAATACCAGTACAGCTCTTTGTGTCCCTAAAAAAGACATAGTGACAAGACAATAACTTTTCTTTTCCATTTCTTTTATTTTTTCATCTATTTTTTCTGTCACATTTTCTACAGTAATATCTTCAATTAACTCTGTTTTATACATAACAATGAATCACCTCCATTAACAATCAATCTGATGTTTGTAAACAGTATCTTGCAATAGTTTCTATCAGTTGATCAGGTAAGGTTTGGTTATAAGGAAAATAGATAGCATTTTTCTTTGTCTGCCACTTTGTTAAATGCGAAGCAAACTTTTCAATCACTTTTTCACCTACATAAAGACTGATGTGCTTTTGACAAGCTGCAAACGAAATAGACTGACCATCTTTTTCATAATAGGGCATACTCCATAAAATACGTTCTTTTAAACAAGGAACACTTTTTAATAAAATGTTTCTCATTTTTCTTAAATGCCTTTGAGTTTCTAGTGGCTGTAGTTCAATATATTCATCCACTGTTTTTGGTGCCTGACCACAATAATGACTTTGATTGATTTTTTTGAATTCACGACCACATCGAGGACATATCCACATTTGTTATAACCTCCTATTGAAAAAGATGATGTTTTCACATCATCTCAGGCTGTTGACAAAGTAAAAAGTCAACAGCTTTTAGTTTTCAAATAAAAAAATATATGGTATTATATCTATTGTCGTGGATGACTTCGTTCCAAATATGCAAATTTTGAGGCTCCACGACTTTTTATTTTACCACTATATCATGAAAATATGGTATAATGTAAATGCATATTTGGAGGTAAAATATTATGGCAATGACATGTTTAAACAATCGAAAAAATGACAGCTTGATTTTGAGTACTATAGATGAATTAGTACCATTGGATCACAAGGTAAGAGAGCTTGAAGAAGCTATTGACTGGAATTTCATATATCCTCTCGTTAGACCTTTATATAGTTCTTTTGGCAGACCAAGTATTGATCCGGTGGTACTTTTTAAAATGCTTTTTATCAACTTTGCATTTGGTATTCATTCCATGAGAAGAACATGTGAAGAAACAAAGGTGAACCTTGCCTACAGATGGTTTTTAGGGTTGTCCATTGATGATGAGGTTCCAAACTACTCAACATGGTCACAGAACTACATCAGAAGATATGGAGATTCTGAAGTTTTCGATGAGATTTTCAAAAAAATTATTGAAGAAGCCATCGCATATGATTTTGTGGATCTTGATACGGTATTTGGAGATGGAACACATCGAAAGGCCAATGCCAATAATAGAAAACATGAAAATAAGGTTGTAGAAATAGTAAAGAAATACTATGACGATGAACTTTTGGAGGAAATCAACAAGGATAGAAAAGCCCATGAGAAAAAGCCAATAAAGGAAACAAAGGATATAGAACTTGCATATGACGAAGAAACAGGTGAACTCATTGAAGGAAAAGGAACAAAATCAATAAAGGTAAGCAAGACAGATCCGGAAAGCGGATGCTTTCATAAGGGAGAAAAACAGAAATGCTTTGCATATACAAATCTAACATTCTGTGATAGACACGGATTTGTACTGCATAATACAGTGGCACCAGGCAATCAGCACGATAGTGTTGTTTTTCATGATGCATATAGAAAGCTGTTGAACACCTATGGAGATTTAATACATAACATCAGTTTAGATGCAGGATTCATGACACCAGCAATATGTCGAGAAATCATAGAAGATGGAATCAGAGCATATATGCCATATAAAAGACCCATGACAAAAAAGGATACTTCAAGAAATATGAATATGTCTATGATGAAAAGTTGGATATTTATATATGCCCCAATAACAAGGATTTGAAATATACTACAACAAACAGATCAGGATACAGGGAATACAAATCAAATCCAAAGGACTGTGAAGGATGTCCATTTTTAGAGAAATGTACACAGAGCAAAAATCATCAGAAGGTCATCACAAGACATGTATGGGAGGAATATAGAGAAATAGCAGATGAGAACAGATATACACCAGAATGGAAAGATATCTATCCACTAAGAAAAGAGACGATAGAAAGAGTCTATGCAGATTGCAAAGAAAAGCATGGACTAAGATTCACAAGATTAAAAGGACTAAAGAAAAATCAACAGGAATCGTTGATTATTTTTGGCTGCCATAATTTAGGCAAATTAGCGAGAATGAAGAAAAGGAAAGGACTCATAAATATTCCTTCACCCAATAAAAAAGAAGGAAATATAAGGAAAACAATACAAATTTATCAATTTTCATAAAAAAATAAAAGAAGTGGTAGATTTAATAAAAAATTCTACCACTTTGTCAACAGTCTGAGATGATGTTTTCACATCATCTATGCAAGATATTCAATCTTTAAAATCTTAACTTCATATGGTTCAGCAACACCGACTGAAACAATTTCATTAACACCATGATCAAGAATAGCTTTCGCTAATGGAGATTCATTTGAAATTTTACCATTCAATGGATCTGTTTCAAATGTTCCAACGATTGTAAAAGTTTCTTCTTGAGCATTGGCTTCTGATAAATCTAAAATTGTGACAGTTGCTCCTGGTTTTGCAACTGTGCTATCTAATTGTGATTCATCAATAATTTGCACATGTAAAAGCATTTGATCAATTTCTTTGATTCTTGCTTCAATATGTGCCTGTTTATCTCTAGCTGCATCATAATCCGCATTTTCTGATAAGTCACCTTGAGAACGTGCTAATTGCAATTCTTCAATAACTTTTGGTCTTTCGACATTAATTAACTGTTCTTTTTCTTGTTTTAGTTTTTCAACCCCACTTTGGGTTAATAAAACTGCATCATGATCCATAATTTATCCACCTCGCAGACTATACTATAACATAAATATGTTGAAAATACTAGCATTCTCTCTTAAATTTTCTCTATTCATCAATGATACTTTTGATTTTTGTTGTTAATAAATCAACAGCCACATGATTACTTCCACCCTCAGGAATAATGATATGTGCATATTTTTTAGAAGGTTCAATAAACTGTTCATGCATAGGTCTAACTGTTGTCAGATATTGTTCACAAACAGATTGCAGACTTCTTCCCCTTTCTTCGATATCTCTTTTTAAACGTCTGATAAAACGGATATCACTATCCGTATCAACATAGACAAGAATATCACATAACTCTCTTATTGAAGGTTCAGCCAAAACAAAAATACCTTCTAAAATAATCACATCTCTTTTTTCAATGACTTCAGTTATAGAACTACGTGTATGTAAAGTATAATCATATGTTGGTTTTTCTATACGTTCTTTTTTCTTTAATTTCTTTAAATGTTCTACCAGTAAATCTGTATCAAATGCAAAAGGATGATCATAATTTGTTTTAGCACGTTCTTCAAAACTTAAATGACTTTGATCTTTATAATAATCATCTTGTTTTAAGATTTTCACTTTATGATGTCCTTTAAAATAATCATATAACTGTTTTGCGATTGAGGTTTTCCCTGAGGCACTTCCCCCAGCTATACCAATAATGACAGCTTGATTTTTCATCATTTTCTCACCTTTCTTCCCATATCATTTGCTAATACACGATGAGGTATTTCAACATAGAGTATTTCCATTGGATGATTTGCTTTTGTGACTTCTTCCATATCTTCATTATAAAGTTTTTCAACTGTAAAGAAAAGATTATCATGATGTGGAGAGAAAATTTCAATCTGATCACCCATTTCAAAATAATTTCTTTGTTCTATTTTAGCTAAATGATTTTGATGATTGTAATCGACAATACGCATCACAAATTCTTGTGTAGGATGTTCATCACGCATATTAAATAATTGCTCATCAACACCTGGATGATCAAAATAAAATCCATGACATAAAGCTCGGTTGGCTGCTTTTTGTAATTCTTTTTCATAAAAATCATCTTGTTGAAAATGATCAGGATCTTCACAATAGGCATCAATCAATTTACGATAAGTAGACACAATTGTCGCAATATAATGAACCGATTTCATACGTCCTTCAATTTTAAAAGAATCAACTCCTAATTCAATCAGTTCACCAATATGATGAACAAGACTCATATCTTTACTTGACATACTAAAAGGCATATCATCTTCTTTATTGACAAGAACACCATCCTGATATAAATCATAATACCAGCGACAAGATTGTGAACAACCACCACGATTGGCATCACGACGACTTAAATAGTTAGAAAGCATACATCTACCAGAATAATGAATACACATTGCTCCATGAATAAAATATTCTATATCTACATCCACTTTATCCATAATTGCTTTTAAATCTTCATAAGTCACTTCTCGTCCTAAAACAACACGATCCATTCCCATCTTTTGATAAAATGCAATGGCTTGACTATTCAAAGTAGAAAGTTGTGTAGACACATGAACTTCAAGATTTAAATGCATGTCTTTAGCTATTTTCATAATATAAGGATCAGCAACAATAATGGCTGTGACACCTATATCATCTAATTGTTTTAAATAGTTTTTCAGTCCTTCTAGATTATCCTGATGTAAAATAATATTGCATGTGACATGAATATGAGCTCCATATTTTTTCGCAAATTCAACACCTTCACGGATATCTTCTAAAGTAAAATTAGAAGCCTGTGAACGTAATGAAAACTCTTTTCCACCTACAAAAACAGCATCGGCGCCATACATAATCGCTACTTTTAACTTTTCAAGATTACCAGCCGGAGCTAATAATTCTGGCTTTTTTATAATTTTTCTTTTCCCATCAATGATTTGACTGATTTTTCTCATGATCCATCTTCCTTACATCTTCTAATTTATAAACTGTCTGATCAAATAGAAAACCACGATCTAATGGTGTTTTTAATTGATACAGCAAACGCATATATGCTTTCACATCACGATCATATGTATGATTTTCAAAACTCTTTAAAGCATCACTATAAAGTGAAGCCACTTCTACAGCTTCTTCTTCGCTCATCATTAATGTTTCAATATATAAATAATCAAAATGATGAATCTGATTCAATAAATCTAACATATATAAACGTGTGAAAGAAAAAATATGTGTACCCTTTTGATCTTCATAAATATGAAAAGCATAATCAGAATTTCTTGCTTGAATCGTTAAACGTGTTTGACTTTCTTTATCAAATTCAAGTCCTGAAGCTTTTTGATAATTACTTAATAATGCTCTTTTACTGGCAGCAATATATTCTACCCCATGAACCTGCAACATTAAAGGCATATTAACTTGTTGCTGGATTAATAATTGTTCTTCTAATGGAATAACACGTGCGATTTGCGCACTGGTTACACCCTGTTCTTTTAAAACATTTAATGTCATCGCATTGGTATTTAGTGTTTCCGGAGCATACATCATATCAAATGAATATTGCTTATCTTTCACAATTTGTAACACACCAAAATCTTCAAAAATAATACCATAAATAGAAAGTTTTGATAATTCATCTATATAATTTTTTAATGTTTCTATATCATGTTCATCATATAAAGCATTAAGCGCAACATAAAAATGACATTGAGGATATTGTTGACAAATTGTCTTGATATCTTCTAATGAATAATAATAAGGAGCATAAAAAGAATATTCACACCCTAATATAAATGTATCAATACCCATAGATACATAATCATATAGTCTTTCTTTACGATTTAATGATAATATTAACTTCATTCTTGATCCTTTCTTTGAATAACACATATGCCATCTCCAACAGCATAGTATTCAACATCATAATTCTCATGTTGAAAAATCCAATCTTTAAATCTTTTGATTTTTTTAACAAGTTGTCTTGTATTTCTATTTTTAATATGATCAATATCAAAAACCATCCCATGAAAGTCCAAATTATCCACAACAATAATACCATCCTCTTTGACAAATGGAACATATTTTTCAAAAAACTTTTGATATTGAGCCTTAGCCGCATCAATAAACAAACAATCATAAGGAGCATGTTGTAATAATTGTGTATCAAAAGTCAAAGCATCATGATGATGAATCGTAATCCTTTGTTCAAGATGATGCTCACGAATATGACAAACAGCTTCTAAATAACGATCGTTATCCAATTCAATAGTTTCTACTTTTAAATCATCTACATGCGTGACCATCATCATAGCTGAATAGCCAATGGCTGAACCAATTTCTAAACATGATGATGCTCCTTTTTTATTTAACTGTTCAATCAAAAAGAAGATGCCTTCTTTTTGCATAACAGGAATATGACGTCTTAAAGCATCCTGTTCTAATTCTTCTAATGACAACATATTAATACCATTTATTCTCCTTTACGACTTGTTTATGTTCTTTATATGTACGACTATAAATCACAGTTCCATCTTCTTTTGCAAAGAAATAGAGATAATCATGATGTTTATAATGAATGCATGACTCTAAAGTCACCTTAGAAATAGTGCTGATTGGTCCAACAGGTAATCCTGTATACTTATATGTATTATAACGTGAATCAATTTGTGTATGAGCCACACTGACATCAACACCTGTTCTTTGCCATGCATAATTAACAGTAATGTCACTTTGTAATAACATATCTTGATTTAAACGATTCATAAAAACACCAGCAATTATAGGACGATCTTCATCATATAACGATTCTCTTTCAACAATAGAAGCAAATGTTAAAAACTGATGAGGAGTCCATCCTAATTTTTCAATATCTTTACGATAAACGGATAATTGTTCATCCATCATATCTAATGCTAATTTTGTCATGCTTTTTAAATCCGGCTCTTTTTCAGTAATATAGTAAGTTTCTGGATATAAATATCCTTCTAATGGATAAAGAATCTCTGAATTTAAAATACTATCATCTATAAACCAGTATTCATCTATTAATGATTTTAAATATGCTTGATCTTCCCATTGTTTAATCACTTCATCATCAGAAATATTTAAAATCTGTGCAAATTCTTTGGCAACCTCCGGAATTGTTGTTCCTTCTTTAATTGTCAATTTAGATAAAACAATATGATCAATATCAGGGTTTTCTATCAATGCAAAAATATCAGATAATGACATATTTTTATTCAATATATATGTATTTGCCTGTAAATGATCATAACGATTCAATTTCAAGAAAATTTGCCCACATAATTTATTTTTAACAAGTCCAGCTTCATCCAATGCATCAAGAATTGAAGAAGATGTTGAACCCTGTTCAACTGTCACAATCACATCTTCATCTTTTGATGACACTGAAGAAATACCAACATTATAAAAAATAATAACACCTATAATGAAAACAATGACAACACCTGCAATGATTCCTATTAATTTCTTATTCTTCATAAATCATCCTCCATCATTTATTTATTATAGGTTATTTTGCAGGAATTATCAACTTTCACTCATTTTTTATCCATTTCAACAAAAAAGAGCATTTCTGCTCTTATAATCCTCTTCCTTCAATCAAACAAACAGGTTCACCAACCATATAACTGAAATGTGTTTCAAATAAAACGCCCTTAGATTCACCACGTTTTAATTCAAAAGATTCAATCGTTCCACCTTTTTGGCAAGCTACAACAACATATTTATCAATAACGAGAATCATTTGTACAGGTTTTTCATCTGTATCGGTATTATCTACTGTATTCAACATACCTGTTGTTGTATCAACTTCAAAAGTTGTAATAGAATCATGACCACTGTTAGAAACGAAAAGATAATCTCCTTTTTCATTCATTAAAATATCAGTTGCTGTATTTTGACCTATATATTCATCTGTTGGATAGGTCATGACTTTTTGCACTAAAGACATTTGTCCATCCTGATAACGATATACAAAAACTTGACTTGATAATTCATTTAAAACATAGGCAAATTGTCCATCAGATGAGAAAATGATTTTCTTAGGTCCAGAACCCGCCTCTAATTTTAAAGTCAGTTCATCATTGCGATAAAGTCTTCCTTTTTCACCAATATCATACAAAACAACCTCATCTGTTCCCAAATCACAGACAACCATTCTATGATCCGGTGTCATATCTATAAAGCATGGATGAGCTTCACTCTGACGTTTTGGATCAATACTACTTCCCGTATGTTTAATTGTTTGAACAACTCTAATAAGTTTCTGTTTTAAAATAGCAATAACGACAACTTCACTATTATAGTAATCCACAGCATAAGCATAAGTACGATCTTCATTCACATAACTATTGACATATGTTTTTCCATGATCTGTTGATTTGGCAACTAAACCAAATTGTAAATCCATTGATGCGTATTGCCATAATCCACCATCTGTAGGTCTACCTGTATTATTTTTATAACATACATAAATAAAACGTTCACGTTTAGAAATAGCAATAGGATTCGCTAATGACTTATAAAACTTCTTTTTTAAAATTTCCCCATTATCAATATCCAAATGAAAAACATAGATTCCTCTTGTTAGATCATTTCCATAACTTCCTACAAATATTGGTTTGACTTTTCTTTTTTTAAAAAATAATCCCATATTTTCCTCCTTAATAAAGAAGGGTAACATCAGTTACCCTGTGATACCAATCCATGTTATTATTCTTCATCTTCAGCCATAAAGCTATTAAAGACTTCTTCAATCATATCCCATTCATCAGGTGTTTCAATAGGATATAAGTTCCCTTCATCATCATAGATAGATGAATAAACTTGTGCATCTTCATCATCTGCATCATAATATAAAACATATTTTTTTCCAGTATCTTCACTATCAAAAGTAAAAAGTACATCAAATTCTAATTCATTACCGTCATCATCAATGACCTGTATTTTATTAACGTCCATGATTATCTCCTTTGACCATCTAAGTAACCTTGTAAAATTTGTACAGCTGCCATCTTATCAATGACTTTTTTTCTTTTTTTACGAGAAACATCTGCAAAAATCAGTTGATTCTGTGCCATCACCGTTGTTAATCTTTCATCAATCAAAACAACTTCAACATCCATCATCTTTTCCAGTCTTTCTTTAAAAGCCATAGAAATTTGTGCTCTTTCTCCTAAATCACCATTCATATGTTTAGGTAAACCAAGAACAATTGTATGAATATGATGTTCTTCAACAATTTTTTGAATATGTCTGGCAGCACTCTTATAATTATTTTCTTCAAACCGATAAGTTTCAACACCATGAGCAATCATTCCCAAAGCATCACTCATCGCAATCCCACAAGTTCTTGAACCTAAATCTAAACCTAATATTTTTTCCACTATTTAGACTCCAGATAGAACTTCACAAGTTCTTCAATAATCTCATCACGATCAATCTGTTGAATAATTGAACGTGCCCCTTTATGGCTTGAGATATAAGCAGGATCGTTAGAAATCAAATAACCAGCAATTTGATGAACTGCATTATATCCTCTTTCATCTAAAGCATTAGCAACTGTCATTAAATGAGAATGGATAACTTCTCTTTTAATTTCTTCTGAATTAAATAGACGTGTTTGAGTAAAATCTTTTCCCATTTGTACTACCTCCCATCTATATAATCTATATTACACTAAATAATTGCAAATTGCTAGTAAAACTTAGAATTGTGCTTTGATTTGTGCAATAGCTTCCTTAATCTGTGATGCGTCTTGACATCCACCTTGAGCAAAGTCTGGCTTTCCACCACCACGACCATTAGTCACTTGATTGATTGTTTTTATCATATCTCCAGCCTTATAACCATCTTTAACCATAGATTTTGTAAGTGCCACAAAATATGAGATTTTTCCTTCATAAGTATTAACCATCACAACAAAACCATGTTGTAATTGATCTCTTAAATCAAAAGTCATTTGTTTTGCTGAAGCAACATCTTTACTTTCTTCTACAAATAAGAATTGAATACCATTAATATCTTCAATATTTTTTGTCTGTTCTTTTGCTGATAAGGCATTGATTTGATCTAAATATTGATTTCTTTCTTTTCTTAATTCATTTGTTTCTTCGATAAAATGTGTTACTTTTTCAATTGTTTCATTCTTATTTTTAATTTTTAATAAATCTTGAACCTGATTTAATAAAGCTTCACTTTCTTTAAAAGCACGGTAAGCCTGAATAGATGTGACAGCTTCAATACGTCTAACACCAGAACCAATGCTTTCTTCACCAACAATTTTAAAGATACCAATTTCAATACTATTAGAAACATGGCATCCACCACATAATTCTTTAGAATAATCACCGACACTGACAACACGTACAACATCACCGTATTTTTCATCAAATAAAGCCATTGCTCCAGATTTCATTGCTTCATCTTTACTCATAGATTGAATACAAACATCTAAACCATTAAAAATCTGTTCATTGACTTGATCTTCTACTTGTTTCAATTCTTCATCTGTTACTTTTTGAGGATGCGTAAAGTCAAAACGCAATCTTTGATCATCAACATAAGAACCTGCCTGTGAAACATGATCTCCTAATACATTTTTAAGCGCTTTTTGTAAAAGATGTGTTGCTGTATGATTATGTGTAATCAAAGCACGTTTTTTCATATCTACATGAAGTGTAAGAACATCACCTATTTTAACACTTCCGTTTGTCACATGAATAGTATGCAAATGTTGTTGATGTGGAGCTTTACAAACATAAGTCACATTAACATCAGTACTTTCATTGTTCATTGTTCCTGTATCAGCACATTGACCACCCATTTCAGCATAGAAGGTTGTCTGATCTAAAATGATTTCACCTTTTGTATCAATCGCATCACATTTGACTCCATCAACAAATGTCGCAATGACCTTTGCCTGAATTGGTGCAGGATTATAGATAAATTCAGATGGTTCATCAAAAGCCATTAAATCTGGTTTTTGTGAACACATTGATTCCATATCTCCACGTGCATTTCTGGCACGTTCCTGTTGAGCTTTCATTTCTGCTTTAAATCCTTCTTCATCGACTTCAAAGCCTGATTCTTGAGCAATTTCCACAGTTAATTCTAATGGGAAACCATATGTATCATATAATTTAAAAGCATCTTGACCATTTAATAAATAATTCTCACTCTTTTGTAACATCTGATTTAATAATCTTTCACCATTAGATAATGTTTTGTGGAATGCTTCTTCTTCTTTTTTCACCAAACCACTGACATAGTCTACTTTTGATGGTAGATAATCATAGAAATCTTTCATGATATCCGCAACCACACCAACTAGTTCATACATAAATGAATGATCAATACCAATCTTTTTACCATAACGTACTGCACGTCTTAAAATTCTTCTTAAAACATAACCACGTCCAGCATTATCAAATAACGCACCATCGCTTAATGCAAAAGTCACAGTACGGATATGATCAGCAATCACACGATAAGCCATTTTGTTATCTTGATATGGAACCTTTGCAAGCTTTTCAGTCGCATGGATAATTGGTAAGAATAAATCAGTATCAAAGTTTGTTTCTCCCTCTTGAATAATGCTGACAAGTCTTTCAAGACCCATTCCTGTATCAATATTTTTTTGTGGTAATTCTTTATATTCTTTACGATCAATGGCAGGGTTGCAGTCATATTGTGAAAAGACAACATTCCATACTTCAATGTAACGATCATTTTCCATTTCATCAAAGAATAGTTTTTCTCCTAATCCTTCTGGATCATATTTTTCTCCACGATCATAGAAAATTTCAGAATCTGGTCCACCTGGTCCTTCACCAATTTCCCAGAAGTTATCATATGTTTTTAAAATATGACTTGGCTCAACATGACAAACTTCTGTCCAGATACGATAAGCATCTTCATCATCAGTATAAACACTGACATATAATTTGTCTTTATCAAACCCAATCCATTCTGGACTTGTTAAAAACTCCCAAGCAAAAGGAATGGCTTCTTCTTTAAAATAATCTCCAATTGAGAAGTTTCCTAACATTTCAAAAAATGTATGATGTCTGGCAGTTTTCCCTACATTTTCAATATCATTTGTACGAATAGATTTTTGTGCATTTGCAATACGATTACAAGCTGGTTTTTCTGTTCCATCAAAATATTTTTTTAATGCTGCAACACCAGCATTGATCCATAATAAAGTAGGATCATTGTGGGGAATCAATGATGCCCCTGGTTCAATCATATGTCCTTTAGACTTAAAAAAATCCAAAAACATCTGACGCACTTGATTTCCTGTTAATTGTTTCATAATTTTCCTCCTTTGAATAAAAAAAGTCATTCCTAAAAGGAACGACTATTATCGCGGTACCATCCTCATTCATAATGAATATTCATTATGCTCTTTAATCGTTAACGCCGACATACGTTGATGTTTTCATCACT
Organism: Clostridium sp. C1; assembly: GCF_018223625.1. Classification (NCBI taxonomy): domain Bacteria; kingdom Bacillati; phylum Bacillota; class Clostridia; order Eubacteriales; family Clostridiaceae; genus Clostridium; species Clostridium sp. C1. The sequence goes on from NZ_CP073631.1 coordinate 1,152,743, forward strand.
CTTAGAAGGTAGCTTTCTTTATAAGCTTCTAGAAATTTGCACCAACCATTTCCTCTCTATAAGTTCACTTATAAATACTTTTCTTCTTCAACGATTTGACTTTGATATTATATCCAATTTATCATAAAAAATCAATACTTCTTCTCATATTCAATATCAACAATCCCATTATAAACATATGTCTTGATTAAAGATAATCTTTTTTCATGATCAAAGTCTTCAAATAGACGTGCTCCTTTACCAATTAAAGCAGGAATCATAGAAATATGATACTCATCTATCATATTAGCTTGGATTAATGGAGTAATAAATTGTTGACCTCCACAAATCCAGATATCCTTTCCAGCTTCTTGTTTTAGTCTTTTAACTAAAGTGCAGATATCTTCCAAAGTAAAGACAATATTATCAAAAGATAATTGTGTTATTGATGATAAAACATAAATTTTCAATCCCTGATGAATCTGTTGCTCTAGTTTCTTTTGCATCATTTGAAAAGTTTTTTCACTCATAATGACACAATCAACATGTTTTAAAAGATGATAGTAACTTTCAGTTGGTGGATATGAAGTATTGTCACCATGTAACCAGTCAATACGACCATCTTGATCAGCCATATATCCATCTAAACTCATTGCAATATATAAAATAACTTTACGCATCATTGATTCCTACTTTCCATGATTTTTATAGTGACTTGGATATATCCATTGAATGACTTTCATTAAATAAGGTTCACACAATAAAACAATGAATGTGGTGAGTATATTATAGAAAGTATGCATATTGGCAATTTGATGGTTTGGGGATAAGGGTGATATATTTTTAATCATATCAATCAAAGGTAGGCATTGACATAAAACAAGAAAGCTCATAGCTCCTACAAGATTAAAAAGGAAATGAAAAAGAGCCAGACGTTTACCATTACGACAACCAGATAAAGAAGCTAAAAAACCTGTGATACAGGTTCCTAAGTCAAAACCTAATAAAAGATAAACTGACTGTTGAAATGAAACAAGCTGTTGCATCGCTAAAATTTGTAAAATGCCTACGGATGCTGATGAACTTTGAATGAGTGCCGTAAATAACATACCCATACCAACACATAATAAAGGATTTTGAAGTTGTATAAAAAAACCAATAATCCATGAGGAATGTTGTAATGGCAGCATGGATTGTGACATCATTTCTAATCCCATAAACAAAAGACCTAAAGCCATCATGACTTGGCCTATAAGCTGTTTGATACCTTGACTAATCAAATAAAACAAAACTCCTATAAATGATAATGCAGGCGCAAAAGCACCGATATCTAAGGCTATCATCTGTCCAGTAATAGTCGTTCCAATGTTGGCTCCCATCATAATCCATATTGCTCTTTTTAAAGTCATAATATGAGCATTTAAAAAACCAATCAATATCACACTCATAGCTGAAGAACTTTGGATCAAAGCTGTTAAAAGTATACCCACTCCTATCGCTTTCATGCGATGATTGGTTAATTTTAAAAGAATGATTTCCAGTCTTTCTCCCAGTCCTGATGTCAATCCTTGTGACAACATATTCATTCCCAAAAGAAATAAAGCCAGTCCTCCTAATAAACCCAAATAATGTGTTGCTGTCATGAATTCACACCCCTTTATTATCATATATGATAATAAAAAGAAAATTTGAGAAATTCTTATTCATTTTCATGATGTATTATTCTTTGAATATCTTCTCTAATATGTAAATTCTTTAATAATTCTACAAGAAAAATCACATAGGATAATAATAATGGTGAAAAGATCATACCTACAATACCAAATAAATCACCAAAGAAGGTTAATGCTATAATAAGATAGATGGGGTGTATTTGAATGCCTCTAGAAAAAAGATAAGGCTGTAAATAGGAAGATTCCAGATATTGTAAAACCATAACCACAACAAAAGAAGCATAACCTAAATGTTGATCAATAAAAAACTCATAAATAATCACAGGAATACCACCAATATAAGGTCCAACATAAGGAATCAGATTTGTCAAAGCTAAAAATAAAGCAATCCAGATTGCATAATTTTGATTGATAAAGAAAAAAGGTATCAAACACATGATAAAGAAAAAGATAAAATCTAGAATCATAGATTTCATAAATTGATAAGTTGTTAATTTGAGTTTTTTTAGTGTTTGCATACAGATACCTTGTTTTTCAAAAGGTAAGTAGATAATCGCTTTTTCAATGAGATGTAAATTATCATAAGATAAATAAAAAGAAATACCTAAAGCAATTAATATATTACCTGCCCAATATATAACGGTCTGTGTCCAACCATTAAAAATATCAATAAAATAATCAATAATCTGATAGTCTTCTAAAAAACGAATAAATGTTGAAAAAATGGGATTGACCATGATTTGACTATCACAAATGCGATGATAAAATAAAAGACATTGATCTAATAAATAAGGAATAAGAAAATAACAACTTAGAATAAATAATAATGAAAATGATAAATAAAGATGTGTAACAACGATTTTTCTTGATAAACGATCATTTGTAAAATAATCAATAATGGGATCAATTAAGAAATGAAAAAACAAAGCTATTAACAATGGAAATATCAATCGTAAAAGATAGCTGATAAGTGCTCCAATACGAAACAATGTATACACATAGTATAATAAAATCGCACATAGACTCAATAAAATAAGAGATTTTGCTATATTTTCTTTTTTCATAAAACCTCCTCGAGAAGAAAAGGACTGTTCATCAGTCCTTTTGTACTTCTTAAAGTTGTTCTTTAATCGCTTTTTTGGCTTTATGAACACTATGTTCAATGCTATCTGCACATGGCATATCACTCATCATAATCATTGCCGCAGCAACAATTCCTGCCGAGAAAAAAGCAACAGCTAATTTTGACATGATTATTCACTCCTTTAAAAGTACATTCTTAGTATGTCCTCATTATTCAAAATCATACAAAGAAATCTCTGGAGTTTTTTTCATTCTTTCAATTAATGTTGTTTTTCTTCTTTCATCCTGTTTATGTGTAATACCATAAACAAAAGCCTGATGACTTCCCAAAAACCATAAAGATTGTTTTGCTCGTGTGAGTCCAGTATAAATTAGATTTTTCTTCAACATAATATAATAGTCTTTAAGCACAGGCATAATCACAATTTTAAACTCATTCCCTTGTGATTTATGAACACTCATACAGTAAGCATGAGTTAAAGTATAAAACTCCTGTGGTGTATATTCTACAATCGTTCCATCAAAATCTACAATCATCTTATCTGTTAAATATTCAAAATTATCCTTATAACAAATCTCTACTAAAGTTCCTATATCACCATTAAAAACATTATCTTCAACACGATTTTTTAACTGTAAGATTTTATCTCCTTCTCTAAATACTCTTTTGCCCACACGCAATTCATTTTTAAATCCATCCGATGGATTCAACAATTCCTGTAAACAATCATTTAAAGCATCAATACCAGCAACTCCATTATACATCGGTGCTAAAACTTGGATATCTTGTCCATCATAGCCATCTTCTAATGCTTTGGATACAAGAACACGTACATACTTCACAACATCATAAGGTGTACATGTTTGAAAATGTATATCTGAATATTGAAAAAACAAGTTTTCATCATACTGATCATTACGAATACTATGTGCCAGTTGGACAATACCACTTTCTTTAGATTGACGATAGATGTAATGCAAAGCAATGGTAGGAATACATTCACTTTCTATTAAATCTTTTAAAACATGTCCTGGTGCAACAGATGGTAATTGCTGATCATCACCAATTAATAAAATCTGACTAACTTTTTGACACGCTAATAAAAGATGGGAAAATAACAACGAATCAACCATTGAAAACTCATCAATAATGAGTAAATCAACATCCAAAGGATTTTTTTCATTAACCGCAAAAGTATTGGTATGTAAATCCCATTTTAATAAACGATGAATTGTACATGCCTCAACACCAGTGACTTCACTTAAACGTTTTGCAGCTCTCCCAGTTGGGGCAACAATGGCTAATCGCTGATCAGGATTTAAACGTTGATAAATCTTAATCATCGCATTGACAATTGTTGTTTTTCCTGTTCCCGGTCCTCCTGTAATAATCATGGCTGAATGTTCCATAAAAAGTTTAATCGCTTCTTTTTGAAAATCATCATATTCAATAAAAAGTTCTTTTTCTAAATCTTCTAAAATCTTGTCTATGTCTTTTGAATCAATATCATAAAGAGGTGTATGTAGCCATCTTTTAAAGATTTGTGATATGTTGATTTCACTTTGATATAACTCATAAGGATAATAACGATCTTCTTCTTGAATAATCTTGTTTTGTTCTAAAACATCAGTAAATGCTGCTTCAAAGCTCTCATCATCTATTTGAGGTATATATCTATGAAATCTTTTGACAATTGTTTCATAGTTATGATAAGTACTTCCATCTTGAAAACAGGCTTCTTTTAAAGCATAGACAATGGCTGCCTGTATACGATGATGATCATATTGATCAACACCTATCTTTAAAGCTAAATCGTCCGCTGTCTTAAATCCTATTCCATCAATATCATCAATAAGCTGATAAGGATTATTTTGTAAAATATCCAATGTTTTTTCTTGATAAACAGCTTGAATTAAAGCCAGATGACGTGTAGAAATGCCATGTCCCATAAAAAACATCAAAACTTCCTGATCAAAATCCTGTGAAGACAAAACACTAGCTATGGTTTCACGCTTGGTTTCATTCATACCACGAACATGATCTAAAACATGTTTATCTTCTTTGATTTTGGTTAATGCATCTTTTCCTAAAACTTCTACAATAGCTGTTGCCTGTTTTTCACCAATACCTTTAAATAAAGGACTAGATAAATAGCGAATGATTTCACTTTCTTCATTCGCTAAAACAATCTCATAAGATTGAATTTGAAATTGTTTACCATATTTAGGATGAATAATATATTCTCCCTGAAAATGATATTTATCATGAAGATTGACATAACTCATATAACCTGTCGCTAAAATCGGTTTATCTTCCTGTTCACTATCAATCAGACAGACAATAAACTTAGTATCTTCACTATAAAATTTAATACGTTTTATAATTCCCGTATATGTCAACATTATAAGTATGTAATCTCCTTATCATCTTTATACACCTTTTCAATTGTGCCACCACCCAAGCAAACATCACCATCATAAAAAACTGCTGCTTGTCCTGGAGTAACGGCTTTAACAGGTTGCTTAAAAGTAACGAAAAGCGTATTTTCATCAATAAAACGGACAGACACATCATTATCTTTTTGACGATATCTAAATTTTGCTGTACAATCATAATCACCTTGTGGTTTTTGGCTGCTGATCCAATTGACATCCGTAATCAAAGCACCTTCACTCATTAACCACTGATTTTGATCACCTTGACACACATATAAAATATTTTCATCATATTTCTTCCCAACAACAAACCACGCATCTCCAGCTCCGCCAATGCCTAAACCTTTACGTTGCCCAATCGTATAGTACATAATTCCCTGATGTTGACCAACAACCTGATTCGTTTCAATATCCACCATTTTTCCTGCTTTTGCAGGAATATAATTTTTCAAGAATTCTCTAAAATCTCTTTCTCCAATAAAACAGATTCCTGTACTATCTTTTTTATGAGCAACCGGAAGCTTTAAATCTTCTGCCAATTTTCTAACTTCTGGTTTTGTCATATGACCAATAGGAAAGAGTGAAGATTGTAGTTGAGATTGATTTAACTGACATAAAAAGTATGTCTGATCTTTATTAGAATCAACCCCTCTTAACATAACAGAATCTGCACCTTCATGATGTTCTACACGTGCATAATGACCTGTCGCAATATAATCTGCCTCAATAGATCTGGCATAATCTAAAAATGCCTTAAATTTAATATGTTTATTACATAAAATATCTGGATTCGGTGTTCTTCCTTTGGCATATTCTTCTAAAAAATAAGTAAAAACATGATCCCAATATTCTTTAATAAAATCTACACGTCTTAACTCAATACCTAGATGCTCTGCAACTTTCTTGGCATCATTATAATCTTTTTCCTGTGGGCAGATATCATCATTATTCGTTGGATTTCCTAAAATATCATTATTTAAAGATGAATCCCAGTTTCGCATAAAAACACCAATGACTTCATACCCTTGCTGTTTTAAAACATAAGCAGCAACTGCACTATCCACACCACCACTTAAACCTAATACAACTCTTTGTTTCATAGACGCCTCCTTCTTGGTTATTCTATCATTTTCTTTACAAATTATAAAGAAAAACCGATAAAGATGTAAAACAACTTTATCGATTTTCATTATTATTTCAATTTAGACATTGGAAGCATCGCAGCACCGATAGCACCACAGTCTTCTAATTCTCTTTCTAAAATAGGAATATGTCCTCTCATACCAACATGGATTTTTGCATTAAACTGCTCAACCAATTGATCATAGAAATATTTTTTAGATTTCATGACACCGCCACCTAATACAAAGCAATGTGGATCAACAGTATGCGCAATATCAGCTAACATTGTTGCCAGTTCACTAATACATTCATCAACAATACCTTTGGCTTTCATATCTCCTTCATCAGCCAATCTAAAAACATCTCCAGCATGATGTACACGTTCTTCACCTAAAATTTCTTTCCCTTTACGTGTAATCGCCGTTCCACTTGCTTCACCTTCAACTGCACCCGGATTTAAACCACCAAATTTATATCCATTATTTTTAACAATGATATTTCCTACTTCACCAGCATGACCACGTCCTCCAGATACAAGTTGACCATTTACAACAAATGCGCCACCAATTCCTGTAGAAATAGTCACATAATAACAAGTTGGTTTTCCTTTTCCAGCTCCTAGTAAAGCTTCTGCCAATCCAGCAACATTGGCATCATTATCAATAAATACAGGCAAATTAAAACGAGTTGAAAGTTTTTCACAGATAGGATAGTTTTCAAATCCCGGTAAGTTTGTTGCCATAATCATGACACCATGTTCTGTATCAACTGGTCCCGGAACACCAATTCCAATTCCTTGAACATTTTGAATACCACCACAAACTGAACAATCTAAACTTTCAATTTGTCTGATAATTTTTGAACAAACATAGTCAGGTCCATTTTCTCTTTCAGTCGCATCTTTGACTTCACTGTATGACTGTCCATTTTCGTCAACCAAAAGAGTACGTACATTTGTTCCACCTAAATCAATCCCAATATAATATTTCATTCTAGTTCTCCTTCCTTCATTTATATTTATTATACAATAAAACAAACCGTTTTCATAGCTTCTTTTCATGAAACAATTTATTTTTCAAAACTTCTAAATGATGTGGTAAAGGACAAGTAATCACCTGATCCTGTAAATATTTTAAAGAACCTATTGGTTTAATAAAACAAATAGAATAAGCATGCAAAAACTGATTTTGAAAATGATAAGTTTTTTTCAAATAACGATTCAATTCAAAATCTCCATATTTACTATCACCAATGATAGGATGTCCAGCACTGGATAAATGTAAACGTATCTGGTGCGTTCTTCCTGTAATAATTTTCACTTTTAATAATGAATATTTTTGATTTGATTGAATATTTTCAACAATGGTATGCATTTTTAATGCGCCTTCAGTCGAAGGTGATACCATTCTCGCCAAAGAGCGATCACTATCTTTTTTCATATATCCAATTAACTCACCACTAGGCATATAGCCTTTACAGATCGTTAAATAGGTTTTATCAATACAATGACGTTTTTTCATCATTTCATTTAAATCCTGTAAAGCTCTCATTGTTTTTCCAAAAATGACAATTCCACTTGTATTACGATCCAAACGATGAACAGGACCCGGTGTAAAACCTAAAGTTTGGTTTGGGTCATATTCTCCCTTTTGATATAAATATGTTAAAACTTGATTGGATAATGTATTGACATCTTCATGGATATCTTCATGAACTAATAATCCGGCTGGTTTATTAACAATCAAAACATTATCATCTTCATATAAAACATCAAAAGTGATGGGTAAATCAAAAATACTTTGTGGTTGTGTTAATTCTAAAAAACGATCTTCATACAAAAATAATTCAACCAGATCTCCTTTTTTTAAAATATAGTTTTCTTTTACTCTGACACCATTCACTTTCACATCTTTTTTTCTTAACATCTTATAAATCATTTGAGGTGGTGCTTGAGAAAGTAATTTTTTTAAATACTTATCAATTCTTTGATTTTCATAATTTTCATCTATTCTTAAAGTTTTCATGTCATCACCTCTTTCATTTTAACAAAGTTTGATAGAAAAAAATATACATTTTTAATTGAAAGCCTTTACAACTTTTAAATCTCTGTTATAATTATCTATGTTAAGTGGTTCTCACTTAAACATACCCCCTATTATTACCCTAACGTGTAAAATAATAGAGATAAAAGAAAGTATGCTCCCCCGCATACTTTCTTTTTATGTTATAATTGGCATGAGGTGAAAATCATGGAAAAAGAAATTCAAAGAACAGTGATTTATGATGGGAAAATTATGCAGGTAACACGTGAAGAAGTTGAATTAGAAAATGGTGAACATGCTTATCGAGAAGTTGTTTATCATCATGGTGGTGTCTGCATTTTAGCTATCAAAAATCATCAGATTCTTCTTGTAAAACAGTTTCGTTATCCTAATCGTATAGAAACATTAGAAATTCCTGCTGGTAAACTAGAAGCAAATGAAAATCCCAAAGATTGTGCTTTTCGTGAATTAGAGGAAGAAACAAACAATCGTGCACGTGGGATGAAGTTTATTATGAAAGTCTTACCATCTCCCGGTTATACAAGTGAATGGTTATATCTTTATGAAGCGATTGATTTTGAAGAAGTTGATGATGCTTTAGAGGGTGATGAAGATGAATTTATTGATATTGTGAAATTAGATATTGATGAAGCTTATCAAAAAGTTTTAAATGGAGAAATTGTTGATGCGAAAACTGTTATTGCGATTATGTATGCTTATCAGCAAGTTCATCTTTAAAAAGTGGTTTTCCACTTTTTTTATTTTATAAGACAAAAAAAGTTATCCATATGGATAACCTTACTTTTATATTGGCGGTCTGGACGGGGCTCGAACCCGCGACCTCCGCCGTGACAGGGCGGCATTCTAACCAACTGAACTACCAGACCAATATATATACACTGCCAAGAGTTTTTCAATGGCGGAGACAGAGGGATTTGAACCCTCGCGCCAGTTTCCCGACCTACACCCTTAGCAGGGGCGCCTCTTCAGCCTCTTGAGTATGTCTCCTTCAGTTGCCTAACTATAATAACATACCTTTTTAAAGATTTCAATACTAAAATGAAAAAAGTTTATATAAAAAAAAAGAGTTGAAAAATCAACTCCTACTTGTTAAAAAATTGTGGTAAATAATCTTTATGTGCTTCTAATAATTCATCAATAACAGTATTAGCGATTTCGTCACTTGGACATAATGGATTCATATTTAAAGCAGTGACTGCTAAATCACGATCCCCTTTAATCGCTGCTTCAATAACTAAACGTTCAAATGTTTTCATCATTTGTACATATCCACTGATTGGTAATTTTAAAGCTCCCGTCGCGATTGGTTGAGGACCATTGGCAGTGATACGACAAGCCACTTCAACAGCACTATCCATTGGTAAATCTGCAATGGCTCCATTATTGCGTACATCTACGTATTGAATATCACCTTTATTTGTATAAATAGAAGCAATTAAATTACATGCAGCATCTGAATATTTTGCTCCACCACGCATTGCCAGCTGTTCTGGTTTTTCTTGAAGTTCTTCATGACTATATAATTCAAATAATTCTTCTTCAGTCTTGCTGACAACTTCACCACGCACTGTTCCTGTTTTGAACTGTTCTAATTCTTCTTCTAATTGTTCTTTTGTAAAGAAATAGTAATTATGATATGGACATGGAATAGCGTTTAATCCTTTGATAAAGGATGGAGAATATGGTAATGATACAAAGTTTTTCATTTGAATAGTATCTTCTAGTTTTAAATGTGCATATTGATTTAATAATTCATCAAAACGAGAAACACCATCAACAAAAACATCTGTCGCAAAAATAAAATGATTAACACCTTGAATTTGCATTGTCACTTGACTTTCATCCACATTTAACATCTTCGCAAAACCAGCGACCATATTCACTGGAACATTACAAAGTCCAATGGCTTTTTTAAAGTTTGTATAACGTAAAATAGCTTCTGTGACCATTCCTGCTGGATTAGTAAAGTTAATCAGCCATGCATCGGGACATAATTCTTCAATATCTTTGACAATATCTAAAATAACGGGAATAGTACGAAAAGCCTTAAACATTCCTCCTGCTCCATTGGTTTCTTGTCCAATCATGCCATGACTTAATGGAATTCTTTCATCTAAAACACGTGCTGGTAAACGTCCAATACGCATTTGTGTTGTGACAAAATCAGCATCTTTCAAAGCTTCACGACGATCATAACTTAAAATAATCTCCATTGGTACTCCCGCTTTTTTGACCATACGCTTTGCCAGCGCACCAACCGTTTCTAGCTTTTCACGTCCAGCTTCAATATCTACCAACCATAATTCTTTTACTGGTAAGTGAGCATATCTTTTGATAAACCCTTCTACAAGTTCTGGAGTATAACTGCTTCCTCCTCCAATTGTTACAATTTTTACACCATCTTTATTCATCATTTGACACCTCTTTCTTTTTGACGTCTTCATTATAAAATAGTTATATAAAAATGCAATCCATCATATCATTAACTATACCGGTACAATTATTTATGTGGTATAATAAAAATGGTGATTAATATGACAAAATATGAATACTTAGCTCAATTATTAGAACAGGATATTATCAATCATAAATATAAACGTGGAGAAAAACTTCCTTCGATTCAAATGCTATCTAAACAATATCATTGCAGTAAAGAAACAGTCATCAAAGCCTATCAGTTGTTAGTGCATCAGCATTTGATTTATGCTAAAGCACAAAGTGGCTATTATGTTTTAGGTAGCCCTGTTTTACCATCGCCTTCTACCCATCATTATTCCTTAGAAACAGGTAATCCACCTATTCATGCAACTTCACTGGAAGATGCGAAACATTGCCTATCTTTAGCAATCGACGAATATCGTGAATCGTCTTTAAATCTTTCTTTACAGGGAGTTCAATCATTACGTCAAACACTAGCAGATTATTTTTTTCAAATGGGTATTTATACAAAAGAAAGCTCTATTTATCTGATTCAAGGCATTACTCAGACACTTTCTTTTTTATCTTCTATGACTTTTCCCAATCATCATTCATATATTTTAATCGAAGAACCCACTTATAGTTATTATGTACGCTTTCTTCAATCTTTATCCTTACCTGTTTTAACAATTTCTCGTGATGAAAATGGCATTGATTTACAACAGTTACAATTTCTTTTTGAACATTATGATATTAAATTCTTTTACACTATTGCACGTAACCATAATCCACTGGGAACAACCTATCCTACCAAATTACGTCAAAAAATCGCAGCTCTCGCATTAAAATATAATGTCTATATTATAGAAGATGATTATTTTGGTCATTGCAGTTCAACTTCTCATTATCTGCCTTTATTTTATTATATGGAAGGCAAAAACTGTATTTATTTAACTAGTTTTTCAAAAACCATTCCTTATATCCGTATTGGTGTCGCAATCGTTCATCAGGATTTTCAAGAAACATTTGACCAAATGACTCATCAATCTTACTATTATTCTTATCAGTTGCCATCCCTTATTTCTCAGGCAACATTAGAATCTTATATTAAAAGCTCCCTCTATGACAAACAGACACAACAACTTCAAAATCATCTCAAAAAAGATTATCAAGTCATCAAAAAAATCACTCAAAGCTGGGATTCTCAACTTTTAAAAGTGATTTCAAGTTATTCAGGTTATTATTTCACAATTCAATTTCTTGTTTCTATTAACTTAGATGTTCTCCAACAAAAACTAAGAAAAAATCATATAGAGATTGCCAGAAACGAAAGATGTTTTTATAATCCTTCACATTTTCAAAATTCTATCCGTTTAAGTCTGGCTAGAATTGATCATCAGGATTTAAAAAAAGCCCTTGAATTATTTTATCAAACCTTTTTAGATTGTTTATAAAAACTTCTTTTTCTTAAATAAAATAATCAATCCCACCACAATGATGCCACTCAAAACAATGATAGCTGGATAACCATAAACACTTTTTAATTCTGGCATATTTTCAAAATTCATACCATACCATCCAGCAATCAAAGTCAATGGCATAAAATAGTTGTGACAACTGTAAAAAACTGCATTGTTTTATTCAATTTATAATCTTCTCTTGATTGATGTGCTGTTTGAGCCTGATTCAAGATTTCTCTTAACATTTCTACATTTTTAGATAAACGTTCAATGCGACGTGTAAAAATTTCAAAATAACGTGAATCGTCATCTTCAAAAATATGATGATGGTTCATTTCTAAGTCTTCTCCTATAGTCATCAGGTTTTCATAATAATTTTGTAAAAGCAAAAGTTCTTTATTCAACTGTCGTAATTGATTGGTAAAACTCATAGCATCTTCTTCGTGTGATTCTAGTTCTTCTATTTCATTTTGAAGTTCTTCTAAATAGCGATAATCTGCTGCCAGTAAATCACTTAAAAAATAATAAACAAGACGTGTAATAGAAACATCTCTTTGTAAGACATCATCTGTTGATGATTGAAAGACTTCACGAATATGCTGATCTTCATCATCAATGACGACAACTAAAAATAAATGTTTAAAGATAAATAAGGCTAGGGTATCCTTTTTTACAAAAATGTCACGAGCATTAATTAAATGTATTAAACCATAGTAATAATGATAGGCAGGAATAATCATATTTTGATGAAACAAAGATGGATCTTCTAATCGTTCAATAGAAGTCTGTTCAATACCTAATTGTTGATAACAAGATTTTAATTCATCTAAACTCATCATTCCAATATAACGATGATTTTCTTGAATATCTTGAATATTCACTTGTACTTTATGATGATCAACCTGATAAATCATAATCTTCCTCCTATGAAAAAATAGGGTTTTCTCCCCTATTTTTTAGTATCAATTAAATCTAATAAATCTTGAACTGTCGTAATTTTTAATAATTCATCATCTTGAAATTCCACACCCAGTTCTTCTTCTAATTCAAAAACAAGATCAACAAGATCTAATGAATCAATACCTAAATCTTTAAATGATGATTCTTTTGTGAGTGTCTGATCTTTCAATTTAGAAGATAATCTTTCTTTGATTTTATCAAAATAATCCATTTTGTATTCACCTCATTTTCATTATAATCATAACATTATCAAAACACAATCTCTTTTCTTACATAAACGCTTCTTTATGACAAAGAACATATTGTAAACTCAAGGCTTCTAAATCTTCTTTTAATTCTTGAAATTCATGATCCAACAAATCAAATAACCATGAAACTTCACTATAATCCAGACTCTTTAATTCTTCAACTCTTTGTTGTTGATCTTCTGGTACAATTCCTTCTTGAAAAAGGCCATTCCCTCGATCTAAAATCAATGCTGTACGTTTTGCTTTCATTTCCAATAATGCTTCTACTGTTTCATTAGCAAAATTACCAGCTGCTTCACTATAATAAGATTCAATACCTCCATCACACATTCTCAAGACAAAAGTTTGACATAAATAGAAGACTCTTTCAATACCATTGAGTTCATTTATTAAATCCCCATTTTCACATTTTTGACAAATGATATTGTATAAATCTATCACCAAGTGACTTTGATCTTGACGTGCAATGATTTCACTTGCTTGAAAGGTCAAATCATCTAAAACATCTTCTACCGTCGGCATAAACAAACCTCCTCTTTTTTATTGTATACTCTTTTTGCTTAAAAGTATAGAATTATCCCTTTATCTTTACTATAAAGATGATTATAATAGACATATGGAAAAAGAAATATTAAAAATTTTAAAGAACAACCAGAATGAATATATTTCTGGACAAAAAATAAGTGAAAGTTTAAGTGTTTCTCGCATGACAATATCATCTTGCATTAAAAAATTAAAAGAGAAAGGATACCATATTATATCATCTACAAAAAAAGGATATTGTCTAACGGAGGATAATGATATCATTCTTATTGAAAATATCAAATCAGCAATTCCTGATTTTTTTCAAAATATCAAATATTTTGATGAAATGGATTCAACGAATGATTATTTAAAAAGAACTTCTCATCAACAGGGAGATATTGTGATTGCGCAATCACAAACAAAAGGAAAAGGCAGAAATGGAAAAAGCTTTTATTCTCCTCAACAAAAGGGTATTTATGTATCTTTTGTTTTAAAACCAGATTTAACTATCTATGATTCCTTAAAAATCACTGCATGTCTGGCTGTATCACTCGTTAAAGCTATCGAAAAGAATTATCCTGTACATCCTCAAATCAAATGGGTTAATGACATTATGATTCATGATTTCAAGATTGCTGGTATTTTATGTGAAGCCAGTTTAGAGATGAACACAGCACAAATTGAGCAGATGATTGTCGGAATTGGTATCAATGTTCATTCTTATTCTATGCCTGATTATCTTCAAAATATAGCTGCCTGTATTGAAGATTTCTGCTCTATAAAAGCTTCCAGAGAACAGTTATTGATTGATTTTTTCAATATCTTTTATCAGGATTATCTCATGTTGTCAACTTTATCGTGGTTAGATTTCTATCGCCAACATTCTTATATCTTACATCAAGACATTACAGTCTATGAAAACAATAAAGCCTATCCAGCTTATGTTTTAGACATCAATGATGATGCTTCTTTAAAAATTCAAAGTGAACAAGGGATTAAAAACCTCAGTTCCGGTGAAATTTCTATTCGTAAGAGGACATCATCATGATGTTTTTTTATGAAAATAGGATTGAATTTCTTCTTTATTTAAATGCTCACCAATCACAATCATAACATCCTGTCCTATAGAAATAGGTGTTAAAGACATAGATTGTCTGGTCGCATTCATTTCAAACCACTGATCATTTTCACAAATAAAGCCCTTGATACGAAAAACATCTCCACATCTTGTATCATTGAAAAGATATTGGACAGTTCTCTTTAAACTTTCCTGATTCAAATGAGTATTCATAAAATAAAGAGATGTATATGCCTTTTGATAATCCATATCGTATTTCACATAATCATAAAAGATTATCTGTTTTGACATCATCCATTGAAAGTCTTCATCATTCCAATGATTCCAATGCGTATAAAAATCATAATCCTGAAGAATTCTTGAACATTGAATCTCCTGGAGAGATTTTTGTAATAATTGTTTTGTTTGTTGTATTTCTTCTTGTAAGGCTTCATCATAATGGCTTAACAAAATACAACTGGCATGAGCCATCTGACTAGCCAATAAATAACGTGAAGATTTTGATAGATTCTGTTCCAATTTGGCATTAACGATAGTATAAACATGACCTATTTCATACCAGTTTTCTAAAGGTTCTTCATGAAGAACATCAAAGAATTCATCAACTTCATAAATTCCAGAAGGTTCAACTAATAAATAATCATATTTCAACATCCCCATTGATATGAGCTTTGTCTTAAAACGTCTTTGATGTGTTTGTTGATCTCCCCCACCGGTAATCATTTCTAAATCACATTGATGTCCTAATGCATCTTGTAAAAGCATCATATCTACATTGACTGCACCAAAATCATTTTCAAGAATACCAACCTTATAACCCTGTGCTACTAAATAAGAAGCATAATGTTTAATAAAGGTGGTTTTTCCCGAACCTAAAAAACCTGTAATTAAATCAATCTTTGTCAAAAATATCATCTCCTTTTTTAATGTCTATCATAAAAATGAAAGTACTACAGCAACAACTAAAGCTGGTAACAGATTCGCAACTCTGATTGTACGAGGCCATATCAAGTTGATGCCTACACAAAAAATCAAAATATTTCCCACCATATCTAAATGATTCAAAAGTGATGTTGTCATAAACGGTGCTAAACCAACTGATAACGCTGTTAATGTCCCTTGTAAAAAAGCAACAGGAATAAAAGCAAAAGAGCAACCTTTTCCCATTGATGAAGACATCACTAGAATAATTACAAAATCCAAAACAGCTTTAGCAAACAAAATTGAAGGATTCGCATAAATCCCATCTTGAATTGCTCCCATAATAGCCATAGCCCCAATACAGACAGTCAATGACGCTGTGACAAAAGCATTGACAAACTGATGATCACCTTGACTCTTTGTTTTCAGCTTTAACCAGTTTCCAAACTTTTCAAAGAGATGATCAATATCAATCATTTCTCCTATTAATGCACCTATCACCAATGATAAAATCACGTTCATTGAACCGGTTGTCTGAATCCCAACTTGTTGAATCACAAACATTTTTGATAAAGTTCCTGAGAGTGCTAAAAACATTGTCGCTATACCTGTAGCTTTCATTATTGTTTCCTGATAACGATCTTTTAATAAATTTTTACAAAAAAGTCCTAAACTTCCACCAATGATAATGGCCAATACATTCACAATTGTACCCATTCCACGCATCATTCATATCCCCTTTATATTGATATATATTGTAACACAATTCTTGACATCACTCTACAAAAAAAGGGAAACGCTGTTCTCTCTAATCATTTGTTCCTATACTCATTGTTTCTGGCAAAGTACTTCCACCATCAATGACAAATTGTGAACCAGTAATATAACTTGACTCATCACTACCTAAAAAGGCAAATAATTCACCAACTTCAATAGGTTTTGCTAATCGTCCCATTGGTACACCTTTAGCGATATCCTGGATTGCACTTTCTGGATTATCCGGATTAGATTCTACTGCCATCTTTTCTACCATTGGTGTTCTGG
The DNA here is from genome assembly GCF_018223625.1 of Clostridium sp. C1. Classification (NCBI taxonomy): domain Bacteria; kingdom Bacillati; phylum Bacillota; class Clostridia; order Eubacteriales; family Clostridiaceae; genus Clostridium; species Clostridium sp. C1. Next base: position 1,169,753 of record NZ_CP073631.1, read on the forward strand.
CATAACCAAGTTGTGAACAGTTGACACGAATATGGCGACTGGCATATTCAACAGCTAAACATTTTGTCAGTCCAACCAAAGCCGCTTTTGTCATCGCATAGGCTGCTTCTCCGGCATCTGCGACAAGATCTCCTGTGACCGAAGACGCTATAACAATACTTCCTTTGCCTTGTTTTAACATATAAGGAATGACTGCCTGACAAGTATTCCAGACTCCTTTGATATTAACATCAATATGAAAATCTCTGATTTCATCACTCATTTGTTCAAATGGCGCTAAGCGACAAACCCCTGCATTACAGCAGGCAATATTAACTTCACCAAATGTATCCACTGTTTTTTTTACAGCATCTTTCATTTGTCCCTTATCAGCAACATTACCCACATATGTGATGATATCACCATGATATTGATCACGCAATTTTTGGGCTACCTGTTCAACATCTTTTGATAAATCAATCATACAGATTTTGGCACCATATTTCACATAAGCTTCAGCAATTCCTTCACCTAAACCAGCAGCTGCCCCTGTAATGATAGCCACTTTTCCATCTAATTTTCCCATAAGCTTTCTCTCCTTTTTGTGTTGTATATTTTTATTTTAAACTCTTTTGTTAAAAGTTTCCATCATATCATCAATTATTTTTCAATCGATACAACACCAATGGCACATTGAAGCATGATTACAAGAATCTTCGCTTTGGTCATTTCTGGTATCTTATCATATAAGCGTCCTGCTGAATAAGTTCCTTTAGCCTGTGTATGAACAGAATTGGCTACATAACCTATCTTTATTGTATCATTTAGATAAATAGCTATAGCTTCTTGATCATATTTATTTTCTGGTTCTTTCTTTAAAATGACTTCCTGATGGGGATTGAGTTCTTCTGGTTCAATATAATGTTGTAAGCCTGTCATTGTTATAAGTATTTCCATAAATTGTCCCTCCTTACTTTAAGCATAACATTGATTATTTTGAAATACAGACTTATATATGTTTGTATTTTTTATTATCTATGTTATGCTATTTTTAAGGGGATGAGAAAAATGCAAAGACGAAACAAAGATAAAGACCAATATCTTAAGTTTATTGCGATTATTGATATTATTATGAAAAATAGTGATGAAAATCACCCTTTAACAGTGAATCAAATTAAAGAAAAGTTTTATCAACAAAAAAGGAATTTTCAAATTGATTATCGTGCTATTAAAAAATATATTGAATTTTATAATGAATATTATGAGGATGATGTCATCCAAATGTATAAAAAAGGAAGAAATCTGTATTTTTATTTTGCTGATCGTCATTTAGATATGATGGAAGCTAAAGCCATCGTTGATCTTGTTTATAGTTCTGATTTTTTTACTTTACAGACAAAGAAAAATTATCAAAAACGTATTCAAGATATGTTTAGCTTTCATTATCAAAGTTATTTTCATAAAAATTTAAATCCTCATATAACTAAAAATGAAAATTCACAGTCATTTTACCAAGAATTAGAAGTCATCACCAAAGCAATTCAAAGCCATAAAAAAATACAATTCACTTATCAAAAACCAACCTTAGCAGCTCATTGTAGTAAACAAACAACTTTAGCTCCAATTGACACACTCTTTTCTAATAATGAGTATTATCTTCTCTGTCAAGGTGCTAAAAATGCAATGGATTGTATTCTTTATCGACTTGATTATATTCAAGACGTCAAAATCATTGAAGATTCACAAGTTATATTTTCTCAAATGGAATTAGAGGCCTTTCATGAAAAAGTTAAAAATACAACTTATATGTATGGTCAAGGACAACTAGAAAGTATTGAATTAGAATTTCATCCTTCAGTTTATGCGAATATGATTGATAAATTTGGTAAAGGTATCAAACCACGTTATGTTGATGAAAATCACTATCGCATTCAGGTTAAACATTTTATTAATAATACTTTTTATTCATGGATTATTGGATTTGGAGGTGCTATTCAAATTGTGGGTGGTCAATCACAGATAGAAAGATTTCAAAACTTTCTAAAAGAGCAATTTTTATAAAAAAACGAATCTTTATACTGGATTCGTTTCAATGATTTTTAAATATTGTACTGGAACAGCTTTAGTTAGCCAGATATGATTTGCTGAAATATAGAAAATAAAGCCATCATGAATCATCTGTTGAGTATCAATTTGATAGACAACAGGCTGGCCATGCCTTTTTCCTACTTGAATAGCTGTTTGAATATCTGTCGATAAATGAACATAGAGTCTTGATTTAGGGATCAATCCTACTTTTTGTATTGATTCTACATATTTTTCACCCGTTCCGTGATAGAGAATTGTTGGTGGTAAAGCCTGTTTTAATTCCACATCAACTGGGATAGAGTGACCTTGATTGGCACGAATACATGTCTTATCCTGATTATAAGCATATCTTTGTTTACTGTCACGGGCAACAATTTCATCTAGAACTGCTCGATTAAATTCTGGATAACGTCGTCTGACGCCTTGAATCAATGCTTCTACTTCTACCCATCCATGTTCATCCAAACAAAGTCCTGCTTTTTCTGGGTGATGACGTAAAAGCAAAGCAATATAACGACTGATATTTGTGGTTTTCATAATCTCACCTCTACATCATTATAACAAAGGAGATGTATCATATGAACTACTATATTTCTGATTTACATATTTTACATAAAAACGTGTGCAAAGAAGGAAAGAACTTTGATCAGCGTCCATTTGAAACAATGGATGAAATGATGAATTTTATACAACAACAATGGAATGAATATATTACAGATAATGATGATGTTTATATTTTAGGTGATTTTTGCTGGAAAGAAAATGAACAATCTATAGCGTTTGTTTCCTCTTTAAAAGGAAAAAAGCATCTCATTATTGGCAATCATGATCGACTTAAAAATGAAGCATATCGTTCATTATTTGTTGAAATCACACCCTATAAAGAAGTTCATGAAATCATTGATGGTTTAAAGTATTCCTTTATTTTACAGCATTATCCTATCATGTTCTGGAATCACCAGCACCATCTCAACAATGATATTCCCATCAATATTCATTTGTATGGTCATGTCCATAATAGTCTGGAAGAAACCATCTATCAATCATTTATTCAAACATTGAATCAAACATACCATTATCATTGTATCGCTATTAATGTAGGTTGTATGATGCCTTATATACATTATCAACCCAAAGCTGCTCGAGAATTATTACATAATCATCAAGTATAAAATTCATTATTTCACTTGTTCTTGAATATACTGAAGTAATTCTTTGTATTGATGTTTTAATAAAAATGGTTCTTCTAATAATTGTTCTATAAGTTTATTTGCTTCTATTTGAGAATGATTTTTAACAATCATATCTACTTGTGCTTTATATTCATCAAGATTCTTAAGAATATGATAAGAATGAGATAATCTTATCTTTTTCATTACCTTTTTGACAACACAAATATCTTCTAATGAATCTATAATCTTTTTTAAATCATCGTATTGAATACACTCATAGAAACCCATATCATATATATCAAAAGTATCGTTTTCATCATCATCATAGAACTCTTTTGTCTTGTCATTTTCAACATAATATATTTTACGATTAATTTGTTCAACAACACTATCAATATATGCATTATATTGTTGCAAGGCATTTTGTATATCTTTTTGTGAAGCCTTTTGATGGATAAGTTTTTGATAAAAAGAATATGGAATTTCATGATATATAATATGAGCATGAAGATAGTCATCATATCTTTTTTGTAGATCATTAGGTTTTGATGTGAGCGAAAGTTTATAGAAATAATTATCGAATTCTGGTAAATGAGGTTCAACATCTTTAATAGTGCTGTAACCCATCCATAAAAGAATATTTGTAATTTTTGATGTAAACAGGGCATCGTGATTGTTGAATAAGCTTTCATTCATGTCTGGAAAAAAATCAAGAAAAATGCTAGATACAATACTTTTTAATCCAAAACCTTGTTTATCATAGACAAATGTGATAGGACTCTTTTTTTGCATGAAATGCAACTCTAAATGATACGAAAAATTCTGATTCAGAAACTGACAATATGCATCAATAATTTCTTTAACAAGCTTATGAGCCATATTTCTTATTTTATAGAGTCCATCATTTTTCATGACTTGTCTTAAATCACGTAAAGTATGAATATTTGCTCTTTTTAAGCAATTATAACTACGTACACTTAAATCTAACTTTTCAATAGGCGTATGAAGCAATTCTTGAGGTATGCTTTCATGAGATGACTGATAAACATAGCCTTTTGCTTTTAATAGAGTATACAATAATGAATCTGGATTCAACTGATCTTTTAAGACAAACTCTTTGATTTCATCTTCTATAATTTTTCTAAAATCCATACAATGATGAATTTCTTGAAATTGAGAAAAACTTTTATAATTTCCATAATCACTTGATGAAGGATAGAATTGTAAAAATCGTAATGGATCCATATCTAAATATTGAGCTATTTGATAGTAGTCATGACATTCTTCTTGACCAATACCATAATAATACTGGTTATCAATAGCTGAGCATGACACAACTTCTTTTTGTTGAGAAGTTAAATGGATATCTTCATGATTATATATGCTGACATAGGCATCATAACCATCCATAGCTGCTATTTCATAACTGTGATTTAATAATTCTTTGATATAATATCTCATAGTCTTCCTCCTACATAGCCAATAATTCTTTTAAATCCTCTGTTGACAATGAAGAAATATTTCCTTCACTGTTTTCTACAAACATATCTGCGAGTTCTTTTTTCTTAGCCTGTAAAACTTGAATTTTTTCTTCAATACTCTCTTTCATAATCAATTGATGAACCATAACATTGTTATGCTGTCCAATACGATAAGCACGGTCTGTTGCCTGATTTTGTGCTGAAAGATTCCACCATGGATCAAAATGAATGACAGCCTGAGCAGCTGTTAAATTCAATCCTGTTCCTCCAGCTTTTAAAGAAATCAAAAAGACATCAGCTTCTCCTTCTTGGAAACGGCGGACGAGTTCTCGTCTTTTTTCTTTTGAAGTTTCACCTGTTAAAATAAAATAGCGAATTCCATTTAACTTTAATTCTTCTTCCATCAAATCAAAGACTTTTGTAAAAGATGAAAATAATAAGACTTGTTGATGGTTGGCTTTATAATTACAAATCAAATCCATACAAGCTTTCATCTTAGATGAACTTTGATAAATATTATCATATATCATTCTTGGTTCACAGCAGATTTGCCTTAGTTTTGTCAGCATCGATAAAATGACAATCTTATCAACTTTTTCCATTTGAAACAATTCTTGAAGTTGTGTATTAATTTGAGCAAGATTAGCAAAATACAATTCACTTTCTTGTTGTGTAAAAGGAATCAATTGTGTTTTTTCTATCTTATCAGGTAATTCTAATAAGACATCTTTTTTGTTTCTTCTTAAAATAAATGGTGAAACCATTTTTTGAAGTTGTTGAATTTTCTTTTGATTTTGATTTTTCACAATATCTGTTTCAAATGTTTTTTGAAAATAATGATAGTTATATAAATATTGAGGCATTAGAAAATCAAAAACTGACCATAATTCAGCCAATGAATTTTCAATGGGAGTTCCAGATAATGCCAGTTTATGTAAAGCATGAAGCTGCTTGACAGAAATGGCATTCTTTGTTTTTTGATTTTTAATATATTGTGATTCATCCAAAATCACATATTCAAATTCTATAGAATCATATAACTCTACATCACGACGCATATAATCATAAGAAGTCACATAAAGATGTTTACCATGAATAGCATGTATCATTGTTTCTCTTGTTTTCGCATCTGATACAATGCATGTCACAGGTAAGCTTTTTGAAAATTTATGAACTTCATCTTCCCAGTTATAAATTAACGAAGAAGGACACACAACTAAGCTTGGTTTATTTGTTTCTAATTGATCCAATAAAGCAATGACCTGTAACGTTTTACCAAGTCCCATATCATCAGCCAATATTCCGTTAAATCCTAGTTCATAAAGTGTTCGTAACCACTGATAGCCTTCTTTTTGATAATCTCTCAATAGTTGATTATAATAGGATGTTAAAGGATAAAGATGTTGTGTATGTTGATGAAATTGTTGAATGAGTTTTTGAAAGGACGCATCTCTTTCGATTTGTATATGTTGTAATTCTGTTGCATCATTATCCAATGCGAACACACGATTTTTATTTAAACTTAGACTTCCATTTTTAATATCATTGGCATGAATATGATATTCATCCATCAAATTTGATAATTCCTCCAGATCAGGTGATTCAAGATATAATAGTTCTCCATTTTTCAAACGATGAAATTTCTTTTTACGACGATATTTTGACAAAACCTCAGCAATTTCCATTTGCGGAATTTGAGCACTTTCCATATTTAAAGATAAAAGATCATGATCAACTTTAACCCCTACCTGAATCTGATAATGAACTGGTCTTCCCATCTTCTTTAATGCTTCAGAAATATATATTTCACTATATTGTTGGAGAAATTCAATCCCATCATGCATAAATTCATATGTTTTTTCATCATAACTATCAAAATAAACACACCCATTTTTCTCGTCAATTTGATGACATTGTTGACGTAAATATGTTTCAACGATATCCTGATCAATTGTTGTAATTGTGTCGTTTTGGAATGCATGAATATGATTCTGATTTTCATCTTCATAGTAAACTTTAAAATAAATCTGTTCATTTTCATTGATATCTCCATATATTTTAATGAAAGTATATGATGACTGTTCAAAATCAAAATCACATGTTAAATCAAAATAATTTTGCATGGGTGCCCATATATATTTATAAAAATCATGAAGGTCTTCTTCTTTAATAAACATTGGATTTTCAAACAAATCAAGTAAAATATCAAATGATTTCTCATTTAAATCCATTTGAATACGTTGAATTGTTGTCTGATGTTTGAAAGTAGAAATAAAATAAATATACTGTTTTCCAAAATAAAATTGATTTTCATCAATAATTTTAAGTACATAGTATTCTTGTTCTTTAACCAAACTCGCTTTTATTGTATAGTCGATATCTTTAAAAAGACAGTGGTTTAACCCTAATTCCTTATAGACATCATAAAAATCATCAAGAAATTCACTACGAATATAGACATATCTACCAAAGTTCAATAAACTACGAAAATTAAAGAAATAATTTTCAGGATTAACTTTATTCATTGCAATTTTAGCACGTTCAAGAAATGCAATCTGTTTTAAAGCTTCATCTGTAAAAGATTCACGTGTATGTACAAACTGTAAATATTTACCATACTTCATTTGATCTTTATTTTCTATATGTTCTAAAAATTCATCAACATCTTTAATAATATATTTTTTAGCATTACCAATCTTATAATCAAGATATAAGACATCATCATCTTCATTCAAGATAGCTGTTAAATTATATTTTTCATGTGAAATGGATGAGCTCACTTGATTATGATAATATTCTTTATTCTGTTTAATCAAATCATTCGTTTCCAAAGCACGTATAGCCAAAGCACGTTGAAGTTGTTGTTGATGACGTCTTTCCTGACGCTTTTTTTCTTCTTCAAATTCAGTGTTAATATAATGATATGGAAAAGAAGGAATCTCCAGTTGATTTAACTTCAACAAAACAGCTCCAATATGAGCACATGGGCTATCATCTGTGCACCAGGTACACTCACACTGATATTCATGTAAATGATATTCGCTATCAAATGTAAAAGAACACAGAAATTCTTCTCCCCTGACTTTCACCATAGCTTGAACATAATACAAAGTATCTTCTTGTTTCATATCAATGCTTAAAACATTATCATAACGGTCATAACTTCTTGCGATAGATATATTATTGCGATTAGAAAATAATGTTAATAAATTAAACTCAGTTTTCATGTATGAACTCTCCTTACTTTTGCATTATAGCATATTCAACAACAAAAAAACCGTTTTTAACGGTTTAATAGAAAATGATTTTTCATTTTTTTAATCTCTCCTAGCCAAAATCCATATGGTAACAAAATGTAACCTCTATAATGTCGTTCTTATTACTCTATGAACTCTCGTATAGTGATAGATCCAACGATTCTTTTCTTCTTCACTCATTTCTTTTAATCTTTGTTGAATCCGATTCATATAATCTTTATATTCCATAGTTCTATCTCCTATTTCTCCAATGTTTTGTCATTAAAGAAGAAATCAGGTCCATTTTCAATACATGCCCTTACATCCAAAAACTGACTAATAAAACGGAAATATCCATTAACACCAAATTCTTTATCAAATGTATCAATACTTACTAATACTCTTGTTAAACATAGAAAAACATTTTTAAAAATATAATCAAACTGTGATTCATCCTTTAAATCAACAAACTCTGATAAATAATCATAGAGTTGTGGATTCACATAAGGATTGCACATTTGTTCTAAACCATCTGCCAGACATAAAAGATCTTCATGAGCATAGTCTGTATAATCACTTGTATAATGATTTTTAAAATCTAATAAACGATTAAGCACAATATGTATAATCTTCTTCGTTTCACGGCTATCAATTTTATAAAGCGTATGTATCGCAAGAAAATGAGCTTCTAAACTATAAAGTTCTTCTTCTAATGCTCCTACATCAGATTTCAGTTTTCCATATTGTTTTTGAATATGTCTTAAGTTACGACGTTCTTCCTGTACATCAAATTCATATTCACCAGGCACATGAAAAATAGGATTGATTTCGTCTAAAAATGCTTCCCATTTTTCATTACTGAAATCATCAGTTTGTATATTATCTTTAATATACATTTCTAAATAAAACGCTAATAATTCAATAGATCTTTTTTCACTCATTCCTTGATCTAACATCTGTTAATATAACTCTGTTGTTTTTTCAACTAAATGATCTTTAATTTGATTAGTAATCACTTCCATTGTTGCACTTCTTATATATTTTCTTTCTGACATTATTTACACCTCATTTTTATATCTTTCATATTTATCCATAAGTTTTTGTCGTGGCTGAATATGTTTGATTTCAACTCCATATTCATAAGCTTCAATCCATTCTTTGTAGGAATAGAAAATGTCTATTACCATCAATAACGTATATAGACTGATTTCTGGATTTTTTATAATTTCATTTTGAAAATAATACTGTAATGCTTTCTCAAAAGTATCATTATGAAATATAAAAGCCAGTTGATTCATATTGGTAAGCAATTCTTTAGCTTCATACAAACGATCATCATGACGCTTTAATGTTGCTATAAAGTTTCTTTGTGATGTCATAAATCTTTGACAATAATTGAAAACCATATCTCGATATTTCTGTTTTTGAATATAATGATCTAAAACACCAAATAACATAATATGCAAACATTCACGACTTAAATAACAATGTGTTGCTCCATTAATCATCTCCATAATTGATGCTTCATCAATATTCAGTTGAAGCTGACGAGCAACATATTCCCCATATAATTTTTCTTGTTCCATACCTATAGATGCAAAAGGATCATCACTTGTAAAAATATACACACCACAACCATAGCTTAACATCTTATAAATTTCACGAATCAATATGACAACTTGTGAAAAATAAGGATGATCTGATGGAACATCTAATAAAATTTTTAAGTATCTTTTGACTTTAAAGCGCCACTTAGGTCTTTCTTTTTTAGGAACAATGCGGTTAGGAGCAATATAATACCCATGATAAGCATCTTGTAAAAAATCCTGAATCTCAACAAATAAATCAGTTAATGAAACTTCATCATGTTTTGTTGCTTTTTTCTTTCCCTCGCCACTTACAATACTTTCAATTACATCATCTAATTCTTCTTTTTTTGATTTTGGTAAAGCTTTATAGACTTCTACAAAAGCATCAGTGATTAATTTCTTATCTTTGTCTTTTAATAAATCTCTTAATTCTTTAACCTTCATTCTCTATTCCTCTCTTGATTCTTCATTATTATATCATAATATTTTTCTAAACAGTATCACTTGTTATTTTCCTAATTAAAATTATGTGTTATAATTGCTTATAGCAAATACAAAAAGGAGATTACATATGCATAAATCAAGACAATTTATTAACAAATCTATAAAGACCTATGAAAAAGATATCAGAATTAAAAATCATTTAGACAAAAATATTATCTTTTTAGATATTGATGGGGTTATACAGCCACCCTCTTATGAAAGAAGATTTGATCATGATATGGAGGCGTTACAATATTATCTAGCCAATAAATATAGCGATGATATATATTTGACATTTGATAAATATGATTTAGCAGCTGCGTATTATGACTGGTCATATATAGCATTAGGTTATCTTAAAGAATTAATAGAAGAAACAGGTAGTTATATTGTGTTGCATTCTACATGGGGAAGACATAATACAACGAAACAAATTATTGCTTTATTTAAACTTTATGATTTAGATAATTTCATTATTGATATTATTAATGAAGATAATGATAAAAAAAGATGTATTCATCATTATCTATCTAAACATTTTATTGATTACTTTATCATCATCGATGATGATTATGACTTATTACGAGAATTTGGTTCATATTGTTGTTTAACAAGTCAATATTTTCAACAATCTGATTTTGATTACTGTCAATTTATATTTCAAAACCCATTTTCTTTTTCAACAAAAGAAAAAGATCATATCAAAACATTTGAAATGATATCTTATCCTTCTCAAGAATGTTTAGGTCAAGTTTTCTTTAAAGTTCATCAATATGAAGACAATAAAATATGTTTATTTTATATTCATTGTCCTGATCAATACAGAGAAGCTTTATTATGTGAATTTTTCAGTTCAATGAAAGATTGTGATGGTCTTATGAGCGAACAATATCATTTATTAAAAAATCAAAGAATTGGTTATGTCACTTGCGATTATGAATATCATCATCAACGCTGTCATTTTTATTACATAAACCATCGTTTTCATCATTTTAATATTCAAAAGTTCATATCTCAAATCAAAGAAATTTTTCACTCCATAGAATTATATAAACAAGATAATGGTATAAACTTAACAAGATTATTTTCGTTCATTTAAAAAGATTCTAGATTGTCATGCATATATCACTTCAGTTGCATACATATACAATAAAAGTTCCCTATCATTGTTGAAACGTGGATTCAGCTAAAAGCCTACCATAAAACAATAAGGGAACTTATATCATGGAGCAGCACTAGCCTATAAGGCTACAATAAGATGTCATCCATGACATTGCCATTATAAAGCTATATTTTATTTTTTTCAATAAGAGTTATTATAAAATTTAAATTATTTGATTATTCTGTTTACAATCGTCTTTCTTATAAAAATATCAATGTTAATTTTAGATAGACAATAAAAAAACAATCTCGGTTTATTGAGAGATTGTCACTATATATCATTTATAAATATCAACATTAAACAAGCTCACTATCAAAATAATCTAAATCTAATTGTTTGATTTCATAAGTCTGCACAACACTCACACCTAAATTATATTTTATCATTAAATCCGTTAACATTTTACCATCAATTAAAATGAGTTTAACTTGTAATTGTTTTTTTGCATAATCAATGGCTTCTCTTGTAAAAGTAGATGTGGTAATAAATAATCCCTTTGTACCACCTTGACCAGCTACTGCGCCTAAAAACTTTTGAATTTCTGGTCTTCCCACACTACTTCTATTCCATTTCTTAGCTTGAATATAAATACTATTAAATCCAAACTGATCTTCATTGATAATTCCATCTATACCTTCATCACCACTATAATCAGTTGAAATGATAGATTCTTTATCATAAGCATAACCCATTTTATCCAACAAATCTAAAACAAGTTTTTCAAAGAAAGCCGGATCTTTAGATATAATCATATCTAATAGTTCATCACTGACACGTGATGATATCATCTTAATAGATTGGTCAATATTTTCTAAAGGCGTAGACTCTTTTGGTTTCGTTTGATTTTCAGGTTGTTCATTATGACGATTTACAAACTGTCTAACTTCTTCATATTGCATTAAATAATCATCATCAACATGAATATGAGAAGATAGTATATTTTCCCCTTGAGGTGTAATTTGATAAACACCTCTTTCTACAGAACGAATCAATCCTGCTTTTGTTAAATATGTTTTTGTCCATCCCAAACGATGATAAATCACTGTTTTATGACTGTTTTCCATCTTTTGATTTCTTTCATCTTCAGTTAAATGTAATACATCAGATACTTCATCTACCATATCACGCACTCTTAACTGATGATGTTTGTTTAATACTTGTAACACTTCATTATACATTTCATTATATTGTGGTATCATTTGTTATCTCCTTTACTTTTTTACAAAATATATAACATTTCTACTTTATTTTATAAATGCTATGATTGGCATCTATAAACGTATCATAATAACTTTTGATCACTTGCTTAAAGTGAGCATCTCTATGATGATACCTAATAAAACCATCTTGCATTTGTCTTAACATTGCCCTTTTTTCTTCATCATTTAAATGCATATTGATCAACTCCTTTTTGATTCTATGATTATTATAACAGATTTTTCTAATCTATTTATCTTGTTTCGATTATTTTCGTGATAAAATAAACCAATAATATTTTTATTTCACTGCTGAATATATTGAGTTGTTATTAAACAAAGTAGAAACTTACACTATCTTAATTTTTTAAATTTCAATGCATTAAATCTCAATTTATACAACTTTGAAGAAAAATATGTCATTATTTCAATTTACGTCATTTAATATTTAATTAAAACTCTAAAAATATCCCATGAAAAAAATAAAAATTTGTGTATAATAGACAATGGACATTTGATGGGAGGATTATAAACATGATATTAGAACAAATTCATCCAGATTTACTGGAAATAGCAAAAGAATCAGATAGTATCTTAAGTGATATTTATAAAAGAATAGATGAAATAGCTTTAACAAACTCTAATCGTATTTTATCAGCATTTATAGAAAATAGAGTTTCTTATTCTGATTTTGCAGATATTAACGGATATGGAAATTATGATGAAGGAAGAGATAAATTAGAAAAAATCTTTGCGACTGTTCTTGGTTGTGAAGATGCCTTAGTTCGCCCTCAGATTATGAGTGGAACAAATGCATTATATTTAACGCTTTCTGCTTTATTAAAACATGGCGATACAATGATTTCTTTATCTGGTGCACCATATGATTCTTTACAAGAAATGATTGGTTTGAGTGGAAATTCTACACAATCATTAAAGGCAAATGGTGTGAAATATGAACAGATTGAATTAGTCAATGATGATTTTGATGATGAGAAAATTGTAGAGAGATTAAAACAGAATAATGTCAAACTTGTTGAAATCCAAAGATCTAGAGGGTATTCACATCGTCAATCTCTTTCTATTTCAAAGATTGAACGTATAATTTCAAAAATTCGTGAAGTGAATAAAGACGTCATTATTATGGTCGATAACTGTTATGGTGAGTTAGTAGAAGACAAAGAACCTGGTCATGTTGGAGCTGATGTAGTTGTCGGATCTTTAATGAAAAACCTCGGTGGAGGAATTGCACCTACTGGTGGATATATAGCAGGAAATCAGGAACTTATTCATATGGTTGCTGAACGTTTGACTGCTCCTGGTATTGGAAAAGACTTAGGTGCTAATTTCAACTTAAACAACGCTTTCTTTAAAGGATTATTTATGGCTCCTAATGCTGTCAAAAATGCTTTAAAAACAGCTGTATTTTCTGCGTATATGTTAGAAAAATTAGGTTATTCTAACGTATCTCCTCGTTATGATGAACCTCGTACAGATATTATTCAAACTTTAGAATTAAAAACAAAAGATAATTTAGTGAACTTTACACAAGGAATACAACAAACAAGTCCTATTGACTCATTTGTAACAGTTTTACCTGCCCCAATGCCTGGCTATCCTTTTGATGAAGTCATGGCTGCAGGAAGCTTTACCCAAGGCAGCACGATTGAATTAAGTGCTGATGCTCCTGTTATTGAACCTTATACACTTTACATACAAGGTGGATTAACATTTGAATATGGTAAATTATCTATTTTACTTGCATTATCAAATATGAAAGGGAAGTTGGATTAACAACTTCCCTTTTGTCCACCATCAATACGTATAACAGTATTATTAATAAAATTAGCTTCATCACTTATTAAGAATTTCACTAAATAAGCCACTTCTTGAGGATCACCATATCGATTGACCATAATTTTTTCAACTTCTTCTTTTAAAAACTCTTCATCATATCCGTCCAACTCATTTTCTGTTCCTATAAAACCTGGAGCAATACAATTGACATTGACATATGGAGCAAACTCAAAAGCAAGATTATGTGTCATGGAAATTAATGCTGCTTTAGAAGCATCATAATCTATACACATAGGATAATAAGTATTGATACCATTAGTTGAAGAAATATTAATAATTCTGCCATATTCCTGATCTAACATATGTCGATAAACACGTTTACTGCAATTAAATGCACCTACAACATTGACATCTAAAGTCTTTCTAAATTCTTCAGCATTTTTCAAATGAAAAAGGTTAGATAAATCAACAGCAGCATTATTAACTAAAATATCAACACCACCCAGTTCTGATTCAATAGAAGATATCATTTGATCAACTTCATCTTCCTTAGACACATCACATTGAATAGCCATACATCGTACACCATAATTGTTTATAATCATATCTTTTAATGCATGAGCTTCTTTTTTGGATGTGAGATAATTAATCACAATATCATAACCTTGTTTTCCAAGTTCTAAAGCAATGGCTTTTCCAATGCCTTGTGCTCCACCTGTAATTAATACAACTTTATTCATCTTTGAAAAAAAGAGCTTGATTAAGCTCTTCCTGCATACTTACCATCTGCTGTAAAAACAACAATTTTTTCTCCCGGTTCAATGAATTGAGGAACACGTAATGATAATCCTGTATCAGTTACAGCATCTTTTGTTTGGTTAGATGGTGCTCCTTTAATAGCTGGATCTGTTTCCACAACTGTTAATTCTACTTTTTCTGGTACAGATACTGATAATAAATCACCTTCAAAGAACATTAATGAAACTTCTGAACCTTCAATAATATAATATTGAGTATCTCCAACTTGATCATTAGCTAATTCATATGTTTCATATGTTTCCATATCCATGAAATAGAATGTTGATCCATCTTTATATGAATATTGTGCTGTTTTTCTTGAAATATTAGCTTGATCAAATTTTGTATTTGCATTAAAGTTTCTTTCTTGAATTGCATTTGTTTTTAAATTTCTCATTTTTGTTTTTAAGATAGCTGCACCTTTTCCAGGTTTGACATGTTGAAAATCTAAAACCTGACAAGGATCACCATCAACGATTAAAGTTAATCCTGTTCTAAAATCTCCTGCTGATATAGCCATATTTTTCACTCCTTATATTTTTAAGATTTTTCTTCACGCTTATTTTACCAATTTTATAAACAATCTACAAGTCTCATGCAGTGATTTGTTTTTGTTTTTCTTGTGAATGTGACTGAATATACTTACTCCACTTGATATATCCATATGTTGTATTTGTAAAATAACCTAACTTAAGGACTAATAAAACATATTGTCCAGAAATTACATTAATGACTGCTTCAAGGAATGCACAAATATACCATGCAATCCATTGTTCCCTTAATCTAAAGAAAATAAACAATCCATTGGCAATGCCTACAGCTGATGCACAGGCATCAATATATATAATGGCTGTTTCTAATAATTGGTTGTTGTAAAAATCTGTTGAAATATCTAAACCACTAATAAAATATCCCACAACAATTGTCCAAACTACAATACCTACAATGACTAAAACTTCTTGATATCCTTTAAGTTTTCTAACAACTGTCAATTCACTTTCTTCTTCATCTTTATGTCTTGACCAGTTAATATAACTAATAATATCAATTGGTAGCCAGAACAATAATGTTGTGACCATTGTCGCAAAACGATACATTAAAACAACACACATTGCTATTTCTACGATTTCTACGAATACAGAAACAAGGAAATTGTATCTTGATTGCTTAGAAATAAGTAACTCACAAAGAATATTCAAGAACGTATCTAGTAAATAAAGCAACATGATGATAATTCCATTGACACCATTTGCACTTTCTTCTGGAAAAATAACTGAAATAATCGTAGCCAATACCATGATTGATAAAAACCATGATTTTTCATATGTTGTAAACTGTTTTGCAAATAATGTCATAATTAACACAGATATCATCAAAATAAATGAAGCAATTCCAAAGTTAAACACAGGTGCTAATTCATTCGCTTTGACTTGTCCATATGAATGTTGTATTTCCTGAGCATTTATATTTTGATGATCAAAATAGAGCTTCGTTCCATTATCAGTTTCATATTCGTATGCTGTAATGCTATCATCTTCTAATTGAACGTAATCTTCATATGAATAAGAAACAACTAATTGCTTATCCCCACTTATATATGTAACATCACAAACTGTATTATCCTCACTATAATCTTCTAGTTCTCTATCTCTAGTCATTTCTATACTTTGGATAAACTTTGCATCATTGACATTGGCATTCACCTGAAACATACCATATCCAATAGATACAATAGAAGCAACACATAATAAAATAGAAATAATAACTTCTGCTATACGTAACCCTTTTCTAGGCTCCATATTGGCTTTAAAAAACTTTATCATATCAAACCTTCTCCCCTATCATTTGCATTTATAACATGCTTTCCTATTATAAACTATTTTGATTGAATATGATATATTTAATTGTTAATTAGTATGAAAATCACTTATTATTTTAAATCGTTAGCGAAAATAACCTAATTACACAAACTATTATAACAATAAAAAAAACAATTTTATATAAACAATTTATACTAGGCGGAGATACATAATTTTCAAAATCTTCTTTCTTAAAAAACAATTTATTTGTGTAAAAATATTCAAGTTTCTTATATTCTTTTAATAATTCCTTCATTTCTATAAAAAAAGCAAATGAAATTACTAAAAAAGAAATAATCAACATAAATAATATAATATTTACTTTTTCTGAATGAGAATGAAAAATAATGTAATATATATTATCTCCTTTAAAATCTTTGATTGAATCAAAAATAACTAAACCAATTGATCCAAGCCATGCTAATATTTTTAGATGTAGTGAACGTTTTACATCATTTATTGCTTTTTCTAAATCTATGAAATCTTTTTTTAACAAATTTACTTGATCAAAATATTCTTTAACCTCATTTTTTACTACTCTACTAAATATACTCTCACAACTACACAAATCAGCTTGAGTTAACTTAAAAGTTTTTTTATCGACAATTATTTTCCTAACAATATCTAATTTTACTTTATATGATGCCTCAAACTCCCTATTAGACACAATCCATTTATAAACAGATAACAAATCAGTATCTATTTCATCATAAATAAGCTTTTCTTCAACAACTACGTTTGATTTATCATCATATATGTAAAATTCAAATTGTTGGTTTTGAGATAAAATTCTAAAAGATGTTTTATCTGCCAAAAATATCATAATATAAACATTCATTATTTTGATATTCATTTCATTTCTCTCAAATTTTTCAAGTATTTCAATAGAAATATTAAGATCTTTCTTCGTTAGTCCATCAATATTATTATTAGCTATTACACTTGAGTAAATTTGATAATCATTATTTTTTATAGAGTATATTGAAAAATCATCTCGTACATAATAAAGATCTTGGCTATAATCTTTAAATGATAATTTATGTAACACATCTTTAAAATAAGTTTTTTCTTTCAAATATTCCTCTTCCTTAAAAAGTAAATTTTTATTATTATAAATAACTATTTTATCATGCTCTTCTTCCATTGGCATATCTATATTAAAATTATTACACTCATTCTTTAACTTTGTAATATTTAAATAAGTAGTATCGTCTTTTTTTAATTCAAGAGCTGTATTATTCCATCGTAATTCATCATTATCCATATCAACTCAACACCTTATTAACTTCCCTTAAGAATTCATCGTCCACTATTAAAGTTAGTTCATTACCCTCAAGCTTTATTCCTTGCCTCTTTTTTAGTTTTAAAAAATTATCTGTTTTAATAGTTGTATCTGGAGATATTGAGATACTTTTTTTATATTTTTCCTTTATACTTTTTTTTGAAATAATAAATTGTGCATCTATTTTATCTGATTCAACTGAATAAACACTTTCATTAACATTTTCTTCTAATAAACCCTTAACATATAAATCCTCTATTAATTTCATTTTTTCAAAATTATCATTATTAAAAAGAAAGTCTTCTGCATAACTATATATTTCTGGAATTTTATTTTGTGAAAATATCTGATTATTGAACAATTTCTTTTCATTAATTAAATCAATTAAAATAGAAGTATTTTGATGTTCATCTCTAACTCTAGTTAAACCCAAAAATTTATCAAACCAATAAGATGCTAATCTTGTGTTTTTATCAACTATCAAAATTTTGTTAAAATCATCTTCAAAAATACATAGTTTATAATAATTATTATCTGTTCCTAAAGCTCCTTTTATTTCAAAAGTTGTAGAATCAACATCCTTAATTTTTTCTAATTTCATCAGATATAAATTATTTTTCTCACTTTTTATAAATAAAAAACCTTCTTGAATACTCTGTTTTCTTGAACGACCATCTTTTGTTTTTTCTGCGTCACTTAGCTTAGAAGCAAAAACAGAATAGTCAAAAGTAGCTGTATGATTTAAATAATAATCATAAATTACATTATGAACATTTCTATTTTCTTGTTTTAAACAACATACTACACTTAATTTATTTCTTTTTTCTCTTTGATTCTCAACAATTTCAAAAAATATTCGATTAATATTATTGATTTGGATATCAGATAATTCAATTTCTTTATATTCTTTTCCAATATCATATGCCTTAATTTCCATTATTTTATACCTCAATATTTCATTTTTTATTTTTCTAAATGTAAGTATTATCTGCCCATAATTCACATTGAATCATTACAGTTTGAACAGCATCAGACATTCCTTCTGGTGGATATCTATGTTTTTTTAATAGTTTTTTAATTAACATACGCATTTTTGCTCTTGCAGATTCTTTGCGTTGCCAATCAACTGTTTTATTTTTTTGTAATGTTTCTGTCAATTCTTTAGTTAATGCAATTAATTCATCATTCTCATAAAAATCTTTAATAGCTTGTGGTTTCGTTAAAGCATCATAAAAAGCCAATTCTTCATTAGTTAACCCTAACCTATTTCCTTCTTTTTGTGATTCTGAAATCTGCTTTGCTAAATTTAATAACTCCTGAATAACTTCTTCATTAGTTAACATTCCATTTAAATAACTATTTAGAGCTCTTTGAATTCTTTCGCTAAATTTTTCAGACTTAACTACATTTGTTCGTTTGTAAATGCTAACCTGTTCAGCAATTAATTTCTTTAATAATTCTACTGCTAAATTTTTTTCTTTCATTTTTGAAACTTCTTCTAAAAATTTAGAATCAAATATAGAGAACTCTTCTTTTACATCAGAAAACAAATTGATAACTCCATCACTTTTTATACTATATTTCAATAATTCATTTATTCTTTCATTCATTTCTTTTAAAGAAATTTTCTTATTTACACCTGTATTACTTAATCTCAAAACCAAGACACGACAGATTCAAAAAATGCAGCCTCAAAACGTAATTCTTCTTCTACTAAAGAAGAACATAATGATAATGCTTGATGCAGCAATAATGATTCTTTAAGAAAATCTTGTTTTTCTTTTTCTCTGGATATATCAACAATAAAGTTGACTGCTCCACTAATTGTTTTTGCTCTTTCTAAGTCAGTTCCTTCCTTAAAATTAGAATAATCATATTCATAAAATAAATCTTGACATATAGATAATTTTTCTAAAAATTTAGGATATGCTACTTTAGCAATATCAGTATCGCCATAATTCTTTTTATCCCTAGAAGTATAATCATTCATAGCACGTTTTAAAGCTCCTGCTATTCCAACATAGTCAACAATGAGTCCACCTTCTTTATCTTTATAAACGCGATTAACACGTGCTATAGCTTGCATAAGATTATGTCCAGCCATAGGCTTATATATGTACATAGTTGCCAAGGATGGGACATCAAAACCAGTAAGCCACATATCGACAACAATAGCAATTTTTAATTCACTATCATTATCTTTGAATTTTTTTGCTAATTCATTTTTATATTTTTTATTTCCTATAATATCTCGCCATTCCTCAGGATCATTATTTCCAGAGGTCATGACAACTGCAACTTTTTGTGTCCAATTTGGACGCAGTTCCAAAATATGTTGATATATTTTCATAGCAATTGGTCTTGAATAAGCAACTATCATCGCTTTACCAGTTAATAAATGTTCTCTATTATTTTCATAATGATATAAAATATCATCAACTAAAGAATTAATAGTATCATCAGCCCCTAAAATAGCATCCATACGACTTAATTCTTTTTTACTTCTTTCAATGACTTCTTCATCAGCATTATTAGCCATTATTTCATATTCATTATCAATCAACTTCAAAGTTTCTTGGTCTAATTTTAATTTAACAACTCGACTTTCATAGTATACAGGTCTTGTTGCACCATCTTCAACTGCTTGTGTCATATCATAAATATCAATATAATTTCCAAAAACTTCTCTTGTACTTCTGTCCTTTGTCGAAATAGGAGTTCCTGTAAAACCAATATAAGTTGCATTTGGTAAACTATTACGTATCATTCTTGCGGTACCAATAACTTTGGTGGCTATTTCTTCACCATCTTTATTTTTTGTTATTTTTATTTTTTCAGTTAATCCATATTGACCTCGATGAGCTTCATCTGCCATCACAACAATATTTCTTCTTTGAGATAATGCACTGTCATAATTTTCAAACTTTTGCATTGTTGTAAAGATAATTCCATTTGCTTTTCTACCTTCTAACAAAGACCTTAAATGTTCTCTATTTTCTGCCTGAATAGGTGTCTGTCTTAAAAAATCTTTACATTTTGAAAATTGTCCAAACAATTGATCATCCAAATCATTTCTATCTGTAATAACAACTATCGTTGGACTATTTAACTTCTCTTGTAATAAATGTGCATAAAATACCATAGATAATGATTTACCACTACCTTGAGTATGCCAAAAAACTCCACCTTTACCGTCAGAAACCATAGCATTTTTCGTAGATTCAATTGCTTTCTTTACCGCAAAATATTGGTGATATCCTGCCAAAATTTTAAATTTGTCTATACCATCATTAGAAAAACATACAAAATTTTTAATAATATCTAATAATCTTTCTTTTTGGAACATTCCTTCAAAAAAAGTATCAAATTGAGCATGTTGTGTATTCTCTTTATTACCATCCACTGTTTTCCATTCCATGAAACGGTCAATCCCAGAAGTAATAGTTCCAGCCCTAGAGCTTAATTGATCACTCATTACACATATAGCATTATAAACAAACATACTAGGAATTTCTTTCATATAATTTCTTAGCTGCCTATATGCATCTGATACATCAGTTTCTTCTCGAGAAGGAGATTTTAATTCCATTAATACAATGGGAATACCATTTAAAAATAATATAACATCAGGTATTTTTGTGCTATTTTCAATAAATGTCCACTGATTAGCAATAATAAATGAATTATTATCAATATTTTTATAATCAACAAGATAAACAATATCTGACTTTTCTTCACCATTGTCAAAATAATTAACAGTTATTCCATTTTGTAAATAATCCATAAATACTATATTCTTTTGAACTAAAGAACCATTTTCAATATTTCTTAACTTATTTACCGCTTCCTGCAATGCAGTATATGATAATCCTCTATTGATATTATGTAACGAATTTTCTAATTCTTCTTCATAAAATGGACTATAAAAGTCTCTTTCAATATTTGGACCATAAATATGTTCATAATCCATATTTTCAAATAATTCTATTATTGAATTTTCATAACTAGCTTCCGTAAATAACTGTTCCATACTATTCTCCATTCTCATTGTTAATCATATGTTTTTTGATTAACTCATTCATAATATTCATTATATTATCAACTAAAAATTCAGGATTTTTTCCATTCAACAGATTTATACTTGATAAACAATAGGTACTGATGCTTCTCCTAATCTTGCTTCGTATATTTTCTCTTTTATACCAATCAACTACTAAATTGTCTTTAACAATTTCTAAAATACTTTCACACTCATTTTTATCTAAACAAGTAGATAAAAACTTTTCTATTTCAGTAATAAACTCTTTATTTAATATTTCTTCATTAACATTTTCATAGTCAATGATATTTTTATAATTCTCTTCATATTGATGAAAATCACTAACAGGATGTGTTTGATCTTGATGGATAAATTTAATATAACTTAATTGATGTTCCAATTCTGGAAATAAGGTTGACTCATTTATTTCCAATAAATCAAGTTCTTTAAGAATTAAGTTTTTATTTTCACCTAGCACATAAAAGTAGTTATCATCAAATTCACTTCTCAAATTTCTTGAACTCTTTGTGATAATTCCCTTCTCAACCGCATCATTAATTTCAACAGTAAATGAACTAACTAACAATAGTACTCCACTCTGCTTTTTTAATCTTTCATTACTATAAGTTGGAATAATCAAGTAATTACTTTGGATAATATCAATAAATTCTTTTATATGCTCCTTTTCTAACCACTTTTTTCTGTTATCATTACTTATAATATTTTCTTTAACTAATTTATCTAAAACATCCTTAATTGTATTTTCTCTATCTAAATTATATTTAGCTAAAGTGGTAACAATTCTAACATTAATATCATTTACTTGCGAAGGATAATATTTAGCAAAATACACAACTCCGTTTGGTTCTTTTTCCTCATCTTGATATCTAATTTTACCATGAAGTTTACATGCAAAATACAAAGCAACCAATGGATTTGTAGTAAGGTCAAGTAGCCTAGTACACATGCCATAATGTTGATATTTTGTCATAATATCAAAAGTATCATTCAAATCTCTAAAATCAAAAGGATTTTTTTGTAATGGAATTCTCATAAGCTTATGTTCAACACTGAGCATATCATTTCTGAAAACGCTAGGTACTATTCCCCAGAAATCTACTTCTTGTCCTCTAAAGTAGATTTCCGTAGATGAGCCATCTTCATCACTTCTCAATTTTTTTATTACATCAATAAATGAACCAACTGAAGTGATTTCGATACCATAATCCAAATTAGACTCTTTATTTTCCATTGATCTATCTCCTTCCATATCTATTATAAAGTTATATACATAAACAATAATTTAGTGGTTCAGAGTTCAATGTTAGAGACATCGATTTCACCAGACATAAGTTTTGAAAGCAGTGTATTTCGTAGGTCAGCAAGTGTTATATTTTCTCTCATATTTACAAGAATCTTATTAAAAATTGGTTCTAATAAATCGTTAAATTTAATTAAAAATTTTGTTGAAGGTATAATACATTCTAATTTTGAAAATTGAGTTTTATTTAAATTTACTATTGTACTACCACTTTGACCGTATTTATTTATTTCGTCTGATTTTGTTTTCATAAGTAGATAAACAAAATAAGGAGATACATTTTCCTTAGGAATTATTGAATTAATCTGCTGATTTGTCTGACTTGGTGTTGAAACTAATGTTACTAAACCAGCTGTGCCAATACAACTTACACATACGCTGTTTTTGGGAAGTGTTTTTTGAGATTGAGAATCAGCACCAAGTAATGATAAAGAGCGTTCTGTTTTTACTGTATATACGGAATTATGCATATCAGGAATTGTTATAAATGGAATATCATCTCCATAATATTCTTTTTTCTTTGTAGAAGGAGTTTTACCACATACAATTTCTGAAGCCAAGTCCTCTATGGTGCCATAATTCCAATCAGACGGCATAATTCCATTGCAAAGTTCAAAATCAACAAACCAAGACTTAAATATAGCAAATGCTTGTTGCTCTAAATTATTGTTTATGTCTATATTATTTTTTATCTTCAAATCAATAGAATCTAATATACTAACAACTTTATTTTGATAATTTCTCGGAAACACTGGGATAGGTAAAGTACCGTATGTTTTTGCATTAATATTGCCACGTGTGCTACCAGTATTAAAAGAATGAATCCAGTCTTTATAGGCTTTAGATTGACAATAATACTTAACAAATTTTGGATTGATTTTTTTAACGTCTAAACTAAATTTAATCAAAAAACCAGCATAAACCAATTCTCCATCCGTTTCATCATAAAAATAATTCCTTCCTGTGCTTGCTCCTGTTCTTGCAAATACAATATCATTCTTTTTTAAAGTATAGTTATACGCTTTTTTATCAGCCACTGACATTAAATTTGATTTATCCAAATTCCCGTCATCTTTAATATCGGTAATTCTTAAATAAGTATATAACTCATCAGAATAAGGAACTGCCGAAGCTGCAATACCGTATGATCCTTTTCCGTCTAAAGATAGCTCATTTAATGTTTTTATTTCGTAATTCATTATGTAAACTCCTATCCTATATATTTTTTATGTGCGATTTTTACATTGCTTTGTTTAACCATTGCATATTGTAATGTTGTATCTATCTTTTGATGTCCTAATAACTTTTGAAGTTGTTCTATAGGCATTCCTTTATCTATCGCTTTAGTAGCAAGCGTTCTTCTAAATTTATGCGGATGTGCTTTTGGTATATCTAATTGTTTACCTAGATTTCTAATAATCGTTTCAATAGCTCCAATTGTTAACCTATTATATGGTCTTCTTATCGAAACAAATAACGCTTTATTTTCATCATTTCTACTATTTATATAGTTTTGAAGATGAATCTTGGTTCTTGCATCAAAGTATACTATTCTTTCTTTATCACCTTTACCAAAAACAACACATTCTCTTTCGTTGAAATTAATATCATCAATATTTAATAAAACAAGTTCACCAACACGCATTCCTGTTGAAGCTAATATATCAATTAAAGCTAAATCTCTAAGATTATTACAGTTATCTCTCATTAATTCTAACGATTCATCAGTATAAGTTTCTTTGATTGTTGTAGCTGATTTAACTTTATGTATTCTTCTAACTGGACTTTTAACGATGTAATCTTCATCTTCGAGCCAAGAGAAGAAACTTGATAATATTCGTCTGATATTATCAATTGTTACTCTACTTGACATATGATCACTTTGATAATCAGTTAGATATTTTCTCAGATCATCAGTAGTAATATGTTTAACATTCTTTTCTAGCTTATTAAGAAGTATTTCAATGGTTGACTTATAATAATGTAAGGTCTTTTCTGAACAACCCTCTAAACGTTTAGAAGATAAGAAAGATTCAACATAATGTTGATTATCTTTGTTATTCGGTTCATTTTTGACTTCCTCAATCTTATAATTTACTAATACCACATCTAACACTTCTTTTAGTTTTTCATATTGATCATCTCTTAATAGATGAATCATACCTTGTAAGACTTCATTTTTAATAATTTCTTTCATAGTCATTCTCCTTTTATTAAATTAGTTCAGAACGACTAGCAACGGCTGTTCTTTTACATTGCTTCTGCCGTTGATAGAAGCCTTTTAATTTTTATCTTTTGTCCCTTGTTTTTCTGTTTTTTGCAGTTCGAATATGATTTTTAGCTTCGCTAAGCCGTAGATCAAAATGTTTTTGTAATAAACTTATAATCTCTTTTTCTTTCAATGTTGAATCAACTAATAGGTCCAACGTTCTGAGCAAACATACTTGTCTCCCATTATTAAAAGCTTCGTTTAATTCAGCATCTATTTCATTAAGATACTTTTGTCTAATTTTGCTAGGGAAATATTTAAATTCTTCTTTTATTTCATCTTTAAAACTCACTGTAATCTCCTTTCGTATATTTAAATAAACAATAATTTAGAGCAGCAAGCACAGACTTTGTTTGAAAATACTTTTTGTAAACCCGCAGATTTTGCTACAAAACGAATTTCATTGTCGAACTTAATGGACTATGCCGGTGGAAGCCAACCACCTGCTTCCGAATTCATTTTTAGCCCGCAAGAGGGTTACATTCGTTTTGTTCAAATTAGAGATTACGATACTGACAGTCACATTACATATATACCTTTTTCTTCCAAAAACAAGCTTTGTGAAGAACACGATATAATGATTGCTCGATATGGTGCATCTTTGGGGCGAATCTGCTTCGGAATTAACGGAGCTTATAATGTTGCTCTTGCTAAGGTTTTTCCAAAGAAAACCTTTTACAGAGAGTTTCTTCGATGCTACTTATCCTCTCGCACATTTTATGAAGGGATAAACAATAAAGGTGGAAGAAGCGCACAATCAGGGTTCAATCAAAGTGATATAAACTCTTTTGAGATAGAATTTCCGCTTGATGAGGCCATCGTAAAGAACTTTGAAGATATTATTGCGCCAATGTTTGAGCAACGTTTGCAACTTAAAAAAGAAAATCAATACCTTTCTTCTTTGCGTGATACCCTTTTACCAAAACTGATGTCTGGTGAGATTGATGTGTCTAACATCGAGCTTTAAGCTACTAAATTATTGTTTATCTTATTATTCAATTCAATTTTAGAATCTAACGGATTTAAATAAGACAATATTTTTTCTTGATCAGCAATGCTAGGAATATTAAATTCAAGCTTATATAATGTTTCTATTCTCAAACTAGGTATCGTAGTTCCTTCATTATATATATTTAAATCAATTTGTGACATCAAATAATATAAATATTTGGGAATTACTAATTCTGTATTTACAATAGTATAAAATAATGTATCAACTGTCCAAAATGGATGCTCAATATATTTAACTTTACTAATAGTTCCTTTTCTACCAATTAATACAGAAGGTTTATCATAAAGGAATTGATTTGCGTACCCAATTAATCCTCCTGTACCATAAATAGGTATCTTACCATTCTTACAAATTACTTTCTTTTGATTTTTTCCATACTTTATCGTTACTAATTCTTTAAGTAAATATGTTTTATACCTCATAACCTATTGCTCCTAACTTCTTACGTATTTCTTTCTCTAATTCACGAGATTTTTCAAACATATTAGATAATTCAGAAGTTAAACGTTTCATTTTAACATCAAATGGTTCTCCATCATCCTCTTGTTGCTCAATTCCTACATATCTGCCAGGAGTTAAAATATAATCTTGTTTTCTAATTTCTTCTGTTTCTACAACAGCACAGAAACCCTTTATATTTTCTAGTGTTCCATTTTGAAATAGTTCAAAAATATTTGCAAGTTTTTTTATGTCTTTTTCATCGTCAAAATCACGATGTTTTCTATCTACCATATGTCCCATTTTACGAGCATCTATAAATAATGTTTTTCCTTTTTGTTTTTTATTTTTTGATATAAACCAAAGGGTAACGGGAATTGTCACACTATAGAATAATTGAGGAGGCAAAGCAACTATGCCTTCTATAAGATCAGATTCAATAATATTTTTACGTATTTCTCCTTCACCCGACGTCTGTGATGATAATGCACCATTAGCTAGAACCAAACCAATTTTCCCATTTGGCGCTAAATGATGTATCATATGTTGAATCCAAGCAAAGTTAGCATTTCCAGCAGGTGGAATACCAAATTTCCAACGTTTATCATCTTTTAATTTATCCTGCCCCCAATTTGATAAATTGAAAGGTGGGTTTGCCATAATGAAGTCTGCTTTTAAAGTTGGATGTAAATCTTCAAAAAATGTATCTGCATGATAAGGCCCAAAATTTGCATCTATTCCTCTAATAGCCATATTCATTTTTGCCATTTTCCAAGTATCAGCATTTGACTCTTGTCCATAAACAGAAATATGATTTCTATTTCCACTATGAGCCTGTAAAAATTTAACACTTTGGACAAACATTCCCCCAGATCCACAACACGGATCGTATACTCTACAATTATCAAATGGCTTTAAAATTTCGACAATCGTTTTAACAATACTTGACGGTGTATAGAATTCACCACCCTTTACTCCTTCATATGCAGCAAATTGTTGTATACAATATTCATATGTTCTTCCTAATAAATCTTTACTTTCTTCTGTATCTCCCATATCCATATTAGTAAATAAATCAACAACATCTCCTAATACCCTTTTATCAAGATCAGGACTTGCATAATTTTTGGGAAGTACATTTTTCAAAGTTTTATTTTCTTTTTCAATTGCCCTCATAGCATTATCAATAACTTTACCTATTTCTAGGGTATGTGCAGCTGACGATATTTGTTCCCATCTTGCTTCTTCTGGAACATAGAAAACATTTTCTTCGATATAGGCATCTCTATCATCCTCAAACCCATATCCTTCCTTAACTAAATCATTGTACCTCTTCTCAAAGGCACTTGAAATATAACGTAAGAATATTAATCCAACTATAACCTTTCTATATTCGGCAGCAGGTATGTGTCCCCATAAAACACAAGCTGCATCCCATATTTGTTTTTCAAATCCAATATTTGCATTATTACTTGCCACTATCATCATCCTCTCTTTTTGTTAGTAAAATTTCTAATACATCGTCAATTGTACAATTTAAACCTATACATATTTTAACTAATACTTCGATTGATACAATTTCATTTTTTTACGTTTTGCTAAAGTATTTTGACTTATATCTACTATTTAGCAAATTCTGTTTTCTTTAAATACTTATCTATCAACATTTTAAAAAACTTATTGTAGCAAACATCTATATTCTATCTTCCTTGACAAATATCTGCTAAATAATATTATAAAATATTTTTGTAAACAAAAAAATACTTTCTTTGTATTTGACAAGTTTTTTTGCAAATATCGAAAGTATTTTTAACAAAATAAATATCCATACTTATTGAATATATAATAAAAATCATTCATTATACAATTCTTTATATTTCATAATATAACTATAAATAGTTTTTGAGTATCAATTATATTTTTTTACAAATCTTTTTAAATAAATTAACTAATTCCTGTTAATCATGTAAATATTGCTAAATCTAACGCATTTATTTAATTTGTCACTTTAAAATGATTCAAATCTTATAAAATAAGATATTATAAAATAATATAATAGATTATCTGAGATATTTAAAAAAATTATACTTCATACATATCAAATGCATTAGATAGTCTATGAAGTAAAGCAATATAGAAGAAATTAATCATTCTCACCCATAAGTCACTCATATATTCTATTTATAATTTTATTTTCTCAAAAAAGATTCAATTTCGTAGATTCAACTTTCATAACAAAATACCTTACTATAAATATCATTAATAGATATTTAACCCATAGTTTCTAAAACTACTTCTCCTAAAAATGCTACAACTTCAGCATAAAACCAACTATTTTTAAAAACATGTTCTTTTAACTTGCTTAATAAATTTCTATTTTTAGTAACAGAACGACAATTTTGAATATTTTCTGCATAATCTTTTACTTCTTCAAATAATGCAAGTAATTCTTCTTTATCATCTCCACCTTTTTCTCTAATTTCGTTTTCTATTGATTGTATTGAATTATCAATAGATAAAGATGAATTAAACAAGTCACCTAATACAACGTTGCTTCCATTAGCGTTCAAATTCCCAATTTGTATATAATTTTTTTGCTTATTTTCTTCTGCTTTTTTCTTATTATTAAAATAATTGATAGCATCATAACTTAAATAAAGAGTAAAGTGTCCGTTTATATACAAACGCCAATTAAAAATCATTCCATAATCTTTTAAAACTTCAAAATTCAATTCAATATCTGATTGGATGTTTGTAGGAAAAATACTAATATTTTCATTAATAGGTTCATCAATATTACCTGTATATTTATCTAAAAGAATTTTAAGCATTATTTCATATGTTTCATTCATAATAGTCATATCTCCAATTCTAGTCGATGCCCTAACAATTGATAAAGCATTATCAGTTCGTTGTTGAATTTGAATTTTCTTTTCAGATTCTCTTTTTCTTTGTCTTTCTAATCTTCTATTTTCCTGCTTTTGCCTTTGTTCCTGTTGTTTACTTTCCTTAATTTGTTTTTCAATTGCTTTTTCAAATGATGTCTTTGACATAAAGTAACCTCCTATAAACTATACAATATTATTCATTATAGAAATCATCTAATACATATGTAGTAACAGGTGTAATATACAATTGATATCTTATGACAAGATCAACCAAGTCATTACCATCTATCAATGTAATTGGAGACCCTTCTCTTGATGCAATTCTTGCACTATTAGTGAAACGACTATTTGTAATAAAAACACCATAGTCAGCTTGAAATTTATTCATTGCTCCTAAAAATTGATTAATATCTGGTTCTGTAACAGGACCAGTATTGTATCTTTTACACTGTATAACAACCCTTGTAGTTCTAAAATCATCTTGATCTCTATGATAACCATAGCCATCAATACCACCATCATTGCTAATTTGCACACCTTTATTTGTAAATTCAACTCCCATTTTAGTTAATAATGCTCTAGAAAATGCTTCGAATTTTTTAGGACTCATATTTGCAATAGCTTGAAGTAAACTTTCCTTAAAATCATTAAGTATTCTATCTTCAGACATTGATTCATCAACATCATTTTCAATTGCTTTATTTTCTTCATTCTTTTTACTTAATTCATTCCAAAATTTTTTAGCTGGAATCATAATCTCTTTTTTTACATCTAAAGAATCTATATCTACGTTTAAACCTTTATCTGTTAAAGTAATATTTGGATTTCCTTTAGTATAACTTAAATACTTTACAAATGATAATTCTTTAATCGCAAAGTTAAATTTGAAATTAAATTCCTTATATGTATTTCCAGTAGACTTAGATGTTTTTACTACTTCTGCAAATTCTGCAATTTGCTCATCTAAGTCAGATATTCTACTTTTTATTTCTGATCTATCTAATTTGCCTCCAGCTTCTTGTAAAACTATTAATATAGGTTTATACAGATATGCCACTTTTTCATCTGAACTTAAATTTTTTAATATTACACCCATTTAATCTTTACCTCTTTCCTTTACTCATTAATATCATTATCGCATTCTTGTTTCAACTGGAACAAGTTGAAACAATCCTGAATTTGAATCATAATCATCTACGATTGCAATAATATGAATATTCATTCCAGTTGCTAAAGAATCCGGAATATTATCTCCAACTAAATTTAAATCAAATACATTAACATCACTAAATTGAAAATAAGGACCTGAAACCGATGTTTCGCTATAATCACCGCCAAGAATCAAAAAGTCAAATCTTGTATTATAATTCTCATGATAAGACATTGAAGCAATATTAGCATCAAATTCAATTTTATTTCCAGCGTATTTAGAAGCAAAATCTGAAATTTTCGGATCAAATTCATCTTTTAATGTAAGTAATTCTTTTAATTCCGGACAATTATCCGGAGTAAATATCTCATCTTCAACTTCTTCTTTTGGATTTTCTTCAATTGCTTTATTATCCTCTGTCTTAGTATCTTCTTGTTCAGGAACATCAACATTTGATTCTTCATCTTCTACTAGAGTTGCTTCAAGAACTTCAACCGAAATTTCATTACTATGACAAGACAAATTCATTTTATATGTTTCTTCTTTTTCAACTTTAATTTCTACTTCTCCAGTAACTTCGCTATCTTCAGTATTCGTAAACTTTATCTTGTGACTTCCTTTTTCCAATTTTTCTTCAATTGTTTCATTTCCTCCATGATTAATAAAACCTACATATTCATCATCAATATACATGTCCACATCATATTTACTAAAAAACCAATTTTCATCACATTCTATTTCAAAAATAGTTTGAATTCCAGATTCTATAACATTTTGTTCTTCTTGATCATCAGAATGTGATGAACAACCTGTTATGAATGGAAAAATAAATAATATTGCTATTAATACCTTATAAATAATTTTTTCAATTATTTCCCCTTCTTTCTACCTATTAACTAGAATAATGACATATTCATTGATTAATAGATTTTTTAATTTCTTTAATACTGCTTTTTGATTTTATGATTTAAATAAATTTTAATTCACTTTCCAAATCAGACCATTTATTCTAAACAAATATTAATATTTTTGCATCTAATATTAGTTTGAATAATTGATTATGCAATATTATATTAAAATGTCATTTCAATATTTTATGAATTAACATATTCAACAAATATACTTTAATCAAACATCTATATTCCCCATACTATTATTTATCATCTAGCTAAATTATAAAACTTTTAAATATTTATTTTATATACATTTTAAACTGTTTGTTTTTTGCGTTGAATAATCTTTGATACCAGTATCAAAGCAATCCCTATAACAAGCACTATCATCCCTATAATCTGCATCATGCCTGTATTGATGTACATTGCTCTCCCTAAGAAATGATTTGTAAGTTCAAATCCAATACTTTGAGCAATACTTGGAATGATCCATGCAACAACAATTCCCACAATGAACACTGGTATGCCTAAATGAATCATGATTTTATTTAGTGATTGTTTCCAAGAAACAATCAAATAAACACTCATAATCAAAACAATCAAAAGAATAACCCTAAAGATCCAAGATGTTATAAACTGATATATCTTCATAAGCATTGATTGAACATCAGGTAAATAACTTGTATTTATAAGAGAATCAGTATACGTTTGGATTGATGATTCAATATCCTGACTTTTTTCAAGAAGTTGTGAAAGAATGACTTGTTGCTGTGATTCACTTATTTCAATATTTAAATGATTTTCTATTGTATTAATCGTTTCATTAGCTAATGTGACTAAATCATTAGAAATATCAGGATATTGAGGAACTTGATTATTTGATATAGCATCACTCATTGCATCAATATACTTACCTGTAATTGTATCAAGAGCTTCTGAATTTCCAAGAGCCTCTTGAATATCAACCAATGTATCAATAGGTGTATCAGGAAAAGCTTCATCAACGACATCCATAATACGAATGGCTACTGCGTGACCAATAGCTCCTTCATTAACCGTTTGAACAATCATATCTTTTGCTGAAAAGCTGATACACATTAAACAAGCAACAACACCAACAATAATATCAAAAAGTATGACTTTACCTTGTTTCATATTCTTTACTCCTTATGCTTACTTTCTTCATCATCATTATATTAGAAAAAAATATATTTTAAAAGAACCACCATATGGAAATTATACAAATCAATACATATAAATCTTCTTTAATCAATTATAATACTTATAATTAGATAAAATAAAGCTAAAATATGTCTTTATTTGTTTTATAAGTTAATTAATAAATTAATAACTCTATTTTTATTTGGTTATCATAAAAATTCTTTAATGTATGAAATCTTTTTAAAACTAAGAAATCAAACAATAAATAGCATTCAGGCTGTTGGCAAACAAAAAGCCAACAGCCTAAAAGAAGATGTTATAGATTCCTCTATTTTGCATCCTTGAGCCATTTTTTATTTTACCGATGTGTCTTTGCTCTCACACATCATCAAATTCTCGGTCATTTTTTATTTTACCGACGAGTCAGAACCGTCACTCGTCATCATAGGATGTCTTGAGGTTAAATAACTCATTATTAATATATATTATACTTATTTAAATAATAAAATCTATAATTTTCAATACTAAATCAACCATAAAATTTTTCAAAAATGAAAATATTATTTTTGGAAATAAATTAATAAATGATTTATCTTTAAAGCAAAAAGGAATTCATTAACAATCACAAAAAATGATTATTTTAATTCATAGTTCATGTCTATTCTTATCATGATAGTTTTAAATAGAAATCATTGATTTTTTTACATAAAACTAAATTTCAAACATAGTAATAGATGAAGTTACTTCAAATTCTCTAACTCCTTTATTGCATCTAAATAATCTCTTTCTACATCACTTAATGTTCTTGCTTTATATTTTTTATACTCTGTTTCAGCTTTTTCCATAGCTTGTTGGTGAGAAACCGAACCATTACCAACTAATAATTGTTCTCCAGTAACTGTTAGAATATTATCTAGGTGTTTGACCCAATCTTCCATTGTCATCACTTGTTCACGCTGTGCTTGTCTTTCTGCAAAATCAAGATATCCTGACACAAGTTGTCCCATTGCCTTTAACTCTTTTTCATTGAGATAATTCTTTGCAATTTTTGCTTCTCTTAGTGTTGGTTGATTACCTGCAAAGGAAGTTAAACCCATAAATTCCTTTTCAGCATCTACTCTATGATAAATAACTTCTGCTGCGGTCTCACCATGAATAGCATAATGAATCTTATTTTGTACTTTTTTAAAGAATTGAATAGAAACATCAGCTGTTGGATCATAATCAATACTTGTAGCATATATTTCAAGTATCTGTCTATAAAATACTTTTTCAGATGCACGAATATCTCGAATTCTTTCAAGCAACTCTTTAAAGTATCCTCCACCACCTAATTCTTTTAAACGATCATCATCAAGCACAAAACCTTTTTTCATATATTCCTTAATAAGATTAGTTGCCCATATTCTAAATTGAACTCCTCGTTTTGATTTCACACGATAGCCAACAGAGATAATTACATCTAGATTATAATATTCTATATTTCTTTCTACTTGCCTGTTACCTTCATTTTGAACTGTTGCAAAATTTGCAACAGTTGCCTCACGAACTAGTTCTCCTTCTTTATAAATATTTTTAATATGTCTAGATATAGTGGATTTATCCCTCTGAAATAATGATGACATTTGATCTAACGATAACCAAACTGTTTCATCATTAAAAGTTGTTTCTATTTTCACCAAACTATCTTCTGTTGTATAAATAATCATTTTTGAATTATTATCCATTCAGTAAGCCTCCTCCTTTTCTTTTATACTATTATATATTTTTTTATAATCATTTGTATCATTTTTCTTAACATTATTAAATTTACTTATTTTAACTATGTAAGACTTTCCCTATAATCATAAAAAATCCCTTTACCTTTATTCTCAGTAAAGAGATTTTATTTACATTTATATGTTACTTGTTATCCACAGGTACTATTCTATTTATTCGAACCCACTTGAACATAAACATTATCTAACGTATTTAAGTTAGTGCTTTTATATAAATTAGCAAATTTCTTCATGTTTTTTAATTCATTCTATTTTTTTGATAAACTAGTAGTATCAAATTATAAATTTAAAAATAGTTTGTATTATTATTTTCAATTATCAATTTTGATGCCAAACAATTTTAAAAGTTCGAAAAATTCAATACAATATTTTTCATTTAAAAGTTTTGAATTTTCTATAATATCAAAATCTAATGCATTAATATCATCTATTTTCTCATACTTACTTATCCCTGAATATTCCTCATCTTTTAAAGTTGCAGTTAATATGACTTGATTGTCTATTTTCTTAAATATTTCTATCATATTATTTTCTTTAAAAGATGCCAATCCTTTATCTCTAAATGCATCAATTACAATAGGTAAATTATGTTCCAATATTGATAACAGTGCCATTGTTCTGCAAAAATAATATTCTGTTTCAGTACTGCCTGAAAACATTTTAGAAGCAGTTGTAAAAATATTTGTATATCGTACTTTAGTATTTGGATCAATTTGATGCTGAAAAAAATTCATCTTCTTTATAATTCTATCTAGAAAAGAATTAAATTCTTTCTTTTTATTATCATCTATGTTTTTTATATTACGTTTTTGATTTTTAAGTTCCCTTATTTCTCTAGATAATTCATCTGCTTTTTTTATATTTTCTTCTAGATTTTTTATTTCCTCCAAATACAAGAAATATTCATTTGCATCATTAGGAATGCTCTCTAATAATTGTCTGTTTTTTAAAGTAAGTTTATCTATTTCTACTTTAGATTCATCTATCATCTCATTTTTTAAACTGATTTGTCTTCTAATTGAATTTAATATATTATTACGTACATCAGTATTACTTGTTTCAAAAACAACATCTCCTTTTTGATATACGATTTCTGTACTTCCACAGTATTTACAAACGAAGCATCCTTCATTAATTTTTCTATTCAATGAATTTAATTCAGAAATTAAATTTTCTAACTGTGTAATTCTATTTTGTTCTAACGTTCTTTTCCGTTTTTCTATAGATATTTTATTTTGAATATCTTTAATTTGTGTTTTAATTTTTTCATATTTTTCTTGATCAAATGTACTACTTATGTCTGAAAAAATATTCTTATCTTGTTTAGCAATTTTAATTTTCTTTTTTAAAGAATTTAGATTACTTTCTTTTTGTTTTATATCTTTACTTAATTGCTCTATATCAATTTTATCCTCATATTGATATCCACCCATTGATGCTATCATTTGCAAAAAATCATTTTTGTTATTTCCTTCTCTATGTATAATATTTGAAGCATTCCTTTTATCCTGAGGTATAAAAGATAATTCATAATAAACGGAAAAATCGCATATTTTTTCTCTATCATCTTTTATATAATGAGGTAATTGAAATATTTCTTTATCAAAAAAATACTTATATTCACTAATACTGTCAAAAGTATATAATTTTTCATTAATGATTAAAAAAATATTTCTTCTTCTCCTTAAAATCTTAACTATTTCTTGATTAATTTCAATTTCTAAATAAACATAATAATCATTAACATTAAAGTCATTTGGAAACATTTCTGAATATCCTAATGCATAACTTATACATTGCATCAAAACTGTTTTCCCTTTATTATTATCATTACTATACAAAATATTGACTCCTAATTTAATTCTATCTTCTACATATGCTTCTTTTTCATTCCCTACAGCAATTTTCCTTATAATCATATTAACCTCCTACATTATCAATTATCATTGAAATCAAAAATTTTGTACTCTTTTCAGTAAGAAATTGTGGTTTTACTTTAACATTTAAAATATATTTTCTATAAATCTTTTCCATATCAGTAGTATTTTTTAACTCATCAATAATAAAATCAATACAGTTAAAAAACGGCTTTGGATTATTCACATCAAAATATGCTTTGCTAATATCTGAATTGACACGAATTATTATATCCTTTTTAGCTTCAATATCCAAATCCTTTATAACATCAACGAAAGATACAGGTACATTTGAAATATCTTTAAAAATATCATATCCAATCACTCTCGATAAAATCAATGACTCAATTTGTTTTCTTTTCAAATATTTATTATATTGCAAGCATTCTTTAGCTTTTTGGATTTTTAATCCCTCAATATTTATTCTTTTTAATTTTTCACGCATTGTTGATATATCTTTAAATATCTTATTTAACTTCTCATCATCAATTGACTTTATTGTCTTTAAATCTATGCTAAATCTGATTAAATCAGATTGTAATGATAAATCTTCCACAAAAACTAATTTTTTATAAAAATCTTTAATTATATTTTTAGGAATTGTATCATATTTATTACTTTTATATATTTTATTATATTCTTTCTTTAAAGACTCAATAATAGAAGTTTTATTTTCTTCTGTAAAATCATTTATTTTATATAAATTTACAGATTTTTTTGATAATTTTTTTGCTATATAACGAGAATCTATATATTTACAGTATAAAACATATTTATTAAATTTAATATCAGATAGATGATTTTGAAATAAAGTAATTAATGATATACCTATTTTACTTGGTGGAAAAGTTTTGATTCCTTTCGATTGTACATCTACTATATATTCAAAGGTTAAATTACTACCACTTATGTCATTAAAAGTATCAATCAAAAAAACATCTAATTCACTTTTATCATTTAATAAATAAAGCATTGCTCTAGTTTCATATTCTTCTGCTATTCCTCTATTTTTTTCAGTTCTTTCAAATGTATACATAATATCTCCTTATATGTTTTATTTATAGCATTAAATTATAACACCTCAATTATTCATGAGATTATAATATAATCATGAAATACCCTTATTTCATGGCTTTTTTTGGTTTTATTTATTCTTTTTCTATTCACCTAATGAGTGAATAGTTTTTTATATACAATAAAAGCTCCTGCATAATATAAGTGACCAAACTATAATACAAAGAGCACTTATATGATACAATCTATTTTCAATTTTAACAACATAAATTTTAACAGTAGTAACATTTCTTGTGATGATGGCAGTATTTTACTTCTTTCATTTTTTAAAAAGCTCAATCTACTGTCTTCATTAAATTAGATTCCTTTCATTGATACAAGAAGATTGCTTAAGTATTTCAATTTTGACATTGTAAGTCAAATTGTTTTAAGTAACCTTTTAGTCTATTTTAATCAGAGTAATCAGCTGTCACTCGTTGATGATTCTCTCTTATTCTAATGCTTCAATGCCTGCTCAGCCTACCTTATCTAAATTCTTTTGATAAATGAATTATCAAAAGAATAGTACAATCTTAAAATCTGTAGTATCAAAAATAGTATCATTTACACTTATAAAAACAAAGAAACTCCGATAAAACACGGAGTTTATAGCTTATTCTCTACTATTCGAACTCCATGAATTCATACATTTTTACTAACCTTTATAAATTAAGATATGTGTTTTACTTCTCTTAGTTTACAAATTTCTTATAAAATATATATTTCAATATATAATAAGGTCATTTTAAGGTCACTTTCTTTTCTTAGCAAAATTGAAATACAATAAAACTTCTTAGTAAATCACTTGCACAATCATAACAAAAAAAGATTATCATTTAACTTATAAAAAAGTCTATTTCTATCACTCTCAAGTTCTGCATTGTTCAATTTATCGCATAATTTTATAATTATTAGTTATATCTTTTCTTATTATATATTAAATTAGAAATAAGCCATGAAATTATAAATGCTATAATCGATACAACAAAAAGTATTTGAATAATTATATGCGAATAATCCATTAAATTAACTCCTATAAATTTGAGTAGGTTCGATGCCAGATATATCGCTCCAAAAGAGAAAAAACTACTTATTATCATTGAGACTTCCATTTTTTCTCCTTTATTATAATAAGTTGCAGGAATAAAAAACGAAGCAAAACCTAACGCAAGTGTACCTCCAAGCTGAAAAGCTTGCATCATCGTAAAGTTTTTACCTAAACTTTCAATTCCTAAACTAAATTGAACTCCATAACCATATATAGCTGCAAATATAAAACCAATACCTACAAAACATAAATAAGCTAAATATCTAGAAGCAACAATTTGATTAGGAACTATAGGAAGTATCTTATAATATTCATACCATTTCTTTTGAGCATCTTGCTGGATACACCCCAGAATACTTAACCCAAAAAATGTTGGTAAAACTGTAATTATAATAGCACCAATATTTTTAGTAGTAGCAAACCAGGCAATAATAACAATTGATAAAACGATAACTTTCCAACTTGTCATCAAATAATATAAATCTTTTTTTATAAGTCCAATCATATTTGTTCTCCTTTTACATACAACATCATAATATCATCTAGTTTTGTTGGATCAACTATACAGTTTGGATACTTTCTTGCCATTTTTTCTCGGTCTTTAACCAAAATTTCTACTTCATAAGTTTTTATACGATAGCGTATAATATCTTCCTTATCAATCATATCGAATTCATCATTACGACATTTCATTAGACCATATTCATAAATAAGCTCATCTTTAGAAGTAGATAGAATAAGTTTACCTTCGTGAATAAATGTAATGTAATCTGCAATTTTTTCTAAATCACTAGATATATGTGATGATAATAAAATCGCATGATTTTCATCTTGTACAAATTCCATAAAGACATCTAAAATTTCATCTCTCATAATTGGATCTAAACCACTCGTTGCTTCATCCAATATAAGTAGT
Source organism: Clostridium sp. C1 (assembly GCF_018223625.1). Classification (NCBI taxonomy): domain Bacteria; kingdom Bacillati; phylum Bacillota; class Clostridia; order Eubacteriales; family Clostridiaceae; genus Clostridium; species Clostridium sp. C1. The sequence goes on from NZ_CP073631.1 coordinate 1,209,757, forward strand.
TTAGGTTGATGAGATAAAGCAATGGTAATAGCCATCTTCATTTTCATTCCTCTACTGAAATCTTTGATCATTTTATTTAATGGTAGTGCAAACTTTTGAATATAATAATCATATACTTCATGATTCCATTGCTTGTAAACATCCTTCATAATGTTTTCAACTTGTTTTACAGTATAATTATCATAAACATCACTAGCATCTAATACCACTCCTATATTTTCTTTTAGTGATACATTGTTTTTGTCATTTTTTTGTCCTAAAACAAATATGCTTCCTGAATCCTTTTCAATGATATCTAAAATACAATTAATGATTGTTGATTTTCCTGCACCATTTTCTCCAATCAATCCCATAATATGACCACATGGTAAAACAAATGATACATCATCTAATTTAAAATTCTTATATGTTTTTGAAATATTTTTTATTTCTAACGCATTCATAACAACACCCTTTCTACTCATCGTCTTCATAAAACATTGTCAATAATTCACATAACTTATCTAACGGTATTCCATTGGAACGTCCTATATTTGCAGCTTCTTGAAGTTTTTCTTCAGCTAATCTCATCTGTTCTTCTAAAATAAGCTCTTTATTAGGAGATGAGACAAATGTACCTCTACCGGCAGCACTTTCAATAAATCCACTTCTTTGTAACTCTTCATATGCCTTTTGAGTTGTAATCACACTAATATGTAACTCTTTTGCTAGAGCTCTCATAGAAGGAAGTGAATCACCGCATTTTAATTCTCCGCTCATAATAGCACTTTTTATTTGTATAATAATTTGCTCATAAATAGGTGTGGTTGTATTGTTACTGATTAATATTTGCATTACTTCACCTCCCTTTGTACATAAATGTACATGTTGTATATGTACATTATATTACATCAAGATCAAATGTCAACACTAATTTAATCTATAAAATTTAACATATTTATTATATTTAGTTTTTGTTGCTAATTTAAATATTTTACATTATAGAAAAAGAAGTGAAATTAGTCCTCTTCATAACTAAAATTATCACAAGTTCAGATTAGCTTGTGAATTTCTGTATTTTTTCAAGTCTTGTAGATTTTGTTGTATACAAAATCTACATAGTTTATAATGTATATGACAATTAATCATGCAGTACTTTTAAACAATCTTTGATTAATAAATTTGAATTTATCTGAAAGTTATTAACTTCACATTATGGATATAGTATAACTTTTTTTAAGATTTAAAGTCATAAGATTTGATAATATGGAGGTGAGTAAATGGTTAAGGGATTTATCTTTTTTCGTGATGGCAAGATTCCATTTGTTATCAAAGATTACTGTATGGAATTATTTTCAGATGATAACTTATTAGAAGATTTTACAAAAGAAAATAATTTTAAAAAGAATTATATTCTTCAAGGTGAGTACTTTTATAACGGATACCAAGCTCAAAAAGCAAAGTTTTTAATTGATCACTCCATTGGTAGCACATGCTATTTATGCTGCTATATTATCTATAATCTTACAACAAAAGATGAATACGACACTATTGGAATTCAATCACCATCTCTTGATGATATTTTTAGATATAAATATAATTACTTGGATATTGTGAGAGAGGGTATTAATCTTGCAATAAATCCCAAGGATGTATATAAAGTTCCTTTTACTATGGACGGTAACAAATATGAATTAAAATATCGTATTGGACACAACCACCACTTGGGTTTATTGGAGGACTTTGATAAAAAAGGAGAACTTTTGATTCCAGTCAATACTGATAGTATCCAAGAATGCTACAATATTACAAGAGTTATGTACCGTTTATCAATGTTTATGACATCCAACGCAGAGGTTCCATTTAAGCGAATAGCTCTATATAAAGGCGATTGGATAGAAGGGTGGTTTTACTGTCCCCTAGTCTCAGAAGAAGCCGTATCATTTTACGATATGATGTTTCGTGAGTTTGATGTTTTGAAATACATTCCGAAAATATTAAATAACATAGCATTAGATTCAGGAAATAAAATCACGAGGAGTATACCATTAGGACATTTGAGAAATTCCGATTCATTGTTTTCCCCTCAGCGATTTATTGAGCAAGTTATGGCTTTTGAATATTTATTTGATAAACTAGATCATAAAAGAGCTCAAAACCCAAAGTTTCCGTTAAAAAAAGAATTGGAATACATGTTCAACGAATTTCCTAAATTGCTATCAAACTCTCAACTATCTTCGGATAAGGTCAGTAATCAAATAAAAGAAATTAGACGAAATATCACACATGGGTATGAATATTATTATGATTTTAAAAATGATTTCAATATACAGTATTTGATTATTTTACTTGATAAATTAATTAGAAATATGAGTTTGCTATATATTGGATTTTCCAAAGATGAAATTACAAATTTCTCCATAAATTAGGATAGTGTATTGTAGCAAACGGCCAAATGGAAAAACATTGGCAAAGAACATTGCTTTTGACTATCTCTATCTGATGCAAGAACAAATAGGTCAATTTATTGATTGGATTTTGAAATATCCTAAATATTCTACAATTATGCGAATCCATTACCGAGAAAAGAATGGAAGCCTAAATAAGAATTACTAAATTAGAGAGGTGCGATATAAATGGATGATTCTTGGTTTTATAAAAATTTTAACATGGTAAAAGAATTGGATATTGCTGGCGAATTTATTTATAATGGTATCACCGAATTAAACGGAATGGATGTCATTAGAGATAATGCTTCAACTTTTTTTACTCTTTATACCATTTCTGTTGGCATAGAAAGACTTCAAAAAATCATACTTGTTTTATGGAAGTTTGATAAAATAGAAAACAAAGAAGATTTTGAAAAAAGTTTAATTACACACAAGCATACTAATCTAAGAGATGAAATAAAAAAATGTACGAAAGGATCAAAAAACTCTAATTTAAATTCTCGAGAAAACGATTTAATCTCATTACTTCAACATTTTTATAAATCAGCTAGATATGAAAGATACAATGTTAATGGAAATAATAATGTTGAAATAAATATGTTCAATACATATATTAACAAACATATTCATAAAATTCATAGAAGCGTCACTGATAGCTGTATTCTACTAACTGATGATATTAAAGAGTTTTTAGGAAGAGTAATTGGAAGTATTTCCAACAAATATTATCAATTAATCATAGAAGGAAGTAAAAAGAATAATACCTATACTTACGAACTTAGAAATGGATCAAAAGCTGAAAAAGTTTTTTTAGGAAAATATAGAAAAAATTCATTAATCGAAGGAAAATTGAATGAAAGAATTTCATTTAAAGAATTGTTAATATATTTACGAAATTGTATAGATCAATCAGCTTATTTGAAATTTATCGAAGAAATTCCACCTTTAGATTTTGATCCTCCTTTAGTCATGAGTTATATAGATAATATTTCAAAAGGAAACATTCCACAAGAGTTAATAGACGAAGTTGAAACATTATATGATGAGAATAACTACAGTTATGAAAGAGTACAACTTGTTGATTTAATTGGATGTTCAAATGTAGAATTTGAGTATCCTTATATTGATGAATGCTTTCAAATATTAAATAATGTAATAAAGACTAAAAAAATTGATGACGATACTATCAAATCTATCAATGAAAATTTATGTTATATTAACGATGATGAAATAGTTGAAATTATGGAAAAAATCAAAGCTTCATATAAATCATATCAAAAAGATATTAGTAGTTTAGATGAATTGTTGATTTTAATAAAAAACTATTATGATGAGTACCGTAAAATCATAAATGATGAATTTGATGAAATATAAAACAAACTATATATCATTCAAACACCTTTTAGCAAGTACATATTGAGTACTGCTTTAATCGCCGAATTTGGCGATTCTTTTTATCTAAGCAAAAAAATGACCCCTTCTTTGACTTTTTAAGGTCAATTTAAGGTCATTTTCTTTTTAATATTCAAAATATGCTTTATTTATCGGCTATTTTTAAGTTGCCTTTTTATTCGAACTCTATAGTCCCAGGAGGCTTCGATGTAATATCATAGAATACTCTATTGACACCACGAACCTCGTTAATAATTCTTGACATCACTTTATTTAAGACTTCATAAGGAATTTGTGCAGCTTCTGCAGTCATGAAGTCAATTGTATTGACAGCACGTAAAGCTATCGCATAATCATAAGTTCTTTCATCACCCATGACACCAACAGAACGCATATTTGTCAGTGCTGCAAAGTATTGACCAATTGTACGATCTAATCCAGCATTGGCAATTTCTTCACGATAAATAGCATCTGCATCTTGTACAATTCTGACTTTTTCAGCAGTCACTTCACCAATAATACGAATACCAAGTCCTGGTCCTGGGAATGGTTGTCTGAATACTAAATATTCAGGAATACCTAATTCCAATCCCACTTTACGAACTTCATCTTTAAATAAATCTCTTAATGGTTCAATGATTTCTCTAAAATCTACATAATCAGGAAGTCCACCTACGTTATGATGTGACTTGATGACCGCAGATTCTCCACCCAATCCACTTTCAACAACATCTGGATAAATTGTTCCTTGAACTAAGAAATCAACAGCACCAATCTTTTTTGCTTCTTCTTCAAAGACACGAATGAACTCTTCACCAATAATTTTTCTTTTGGCTTCAGGTTCAGTCACACCTTTTAATTTTTCATAATATCTTTCTTGTGCATTCACTCTAATGAAGTTTAATTCATATGATCCTTCAGGTCCAAAAACAGCTTCTACTTCATCCCCTTCGTTTTTACGAAGTAATCCATGATCAACAAAGACACAAGTCAATTGATTTCCAATGGCTTTAGAAAGAAGAACTGCTGCTACTGATGAATCCACTCCACCAGATAAGGCACATAAGACTTTTCCATCTCCAACTTTTTTCTCTAATCGCTTTGATTTGTTCTTCAACAAATGAATCCATACGCCAATCTCCTGAACATCCACAAACATTCAAGACAAAGTTAGATAAAATTGTTTTTCCATATTCTGTATGTAAAACTTCAGGATGGAATTGAATGGCATACAATTTCTTTGCTTCATTTTCACATGAAGCCACTGGACAATCTTTTGTATAAGATGAAATTTCAAATCCATCAGCAATCTCAGAAATATAATCAAAATGACTCATCCAGCAAGTTGATTCTTTAGGCACATCTGTAAATAAAGCTGAATTTTCTTTACTCACAATTAAATGAGATTTTCCATATTCTCTGACATCAGCACGTTCTACTTTACCACCTAAAACATGTTGCATTAATTGTGCCCCATAACATAATCCTAAAACAGGAATACCAAGTTCAAACAATTCTTTTGAATATGTAGGTGAATCTGCTTCATAACAGCTGTTAGGTCCACCTGTTAAAATAATTCCCTTAGGATTCATTTCTTTAATCTTTTCAAGATCTGTTTTATATGAATAAATTTCACAATAAACATTACATTCTCGAACACGTCTAGCCACTAACTGATTATACTGACCACCAAAGTCTAAAACAATGACTAATTCTCTCTTCACTCATTTCCCTCCTTAAAATTGAATATCTTTTAAAACAACTGTCTGTTCTCTATCTGGTCCTACTGAGAACATGACAATTGGACAATGAATTAATTCTTCAATACGTCTGATATAATTTTGACAATTGACTGGTAATTCTTCAAAAGATTTGACATGTGTAATATCTTCTTTCCATCCAGGCATTTCTTCATAAATAGGTTCCACTTCTTCAATACCTTTAATTGTAGAAGGTAAACCATGAATCACTTCACCTTTATATTTATAGGCCGTACAGATTTTAATGGTATCTAAACCACTTAAAACATCCAATAACATTAAAGCAATTCCTGTTAAACTAGACATTCTACGTGATTGATTGACAACCACAGCGTCAAACCATCCTGTACGTCTTGCACGTTGTGTCACTGTTCCATATTCATGTCCTCTTTCACGAATGAAATCTCCAACTTCATCATGTAATTCTGTTGGGAAAGGTCCAGCTCCTACACGTGTTGTATATGATTTGATAATCCCAATTGCTTCTTTAATATATAAAGGCCCAATACCAGTACCTTCACTCACCCCATTAGCACCTGGATGAGAGCTTGTTACATATGGATAAGTTCCATAATCAATATCCAACATAGCACCTTGCGCACCTTCAAATAACACTTTACGATCTTCACGTAAATATTGATCTAATAACATTCCTGTATCACAAACAAGTGGTTTGATCACTTTGGCATATTCTTTATATTCTTCAAAAATACTTTCAACAGTGAATTGTCCTTCTAATTCAGGATATTCCATCACTTTCATTGGGAAAGTTTCTTTTAATCTTTCTAAAAATAATTCTTCATCAATAAACTCACCCATACGAATACCAATACGACTATACTTATCAATATAACATGGACCAATTCCACGTTTTGTTGTTCCAATACTATGATCTCCTTTTCTTGCTTCCTGAATCGCATCAATTTCAAGATGATAAGGTAAAATCACATGACAACGATCACTCACACGAATCTTACTTGTATCAATACCTGCATCATTTAAATATTTCACTTCTTCCAAAAAGGCTTTAGGATTGACAACCATCCCATTACCCATAATGACTTCATGTCCACTAAAAATACCAGAAGGTATTAATTTCAATGCAAATTTCCTTCCATCATATACAATGGTATGTCCTGCATTGTTTCCCCCTGCATAACGTACCACAACATCTGCTTTTTGGGCAAGATAGTCAGTGACTTTTCCTTTACCTTCATCGCCCCACATACTTCCAACAACAACTACACCAGCCATAAAATTCATCCTTTCTTTTATACATTCCTATTATATAAAATATGCATCGTTTATACAATCACATTTTATCATAATTGACGTTTCACAACATCTATTATAAAATAAAACAAAACATTAGTAAAATTAATATTTAATACATATGATATTAGGAGAACTTATATGAATATAAAACTCGAACAATACAAAATCTTTAATGAAGCGGCTTCTACGCAATCATTTTCTTTAGCCGCCAGAAATCTTTTTATTTCACAGTCTGCTGTCAGTCAGGCTATCCACCTTTTAGAAAAAGAATTACAAACGCAGCTTTTTATTCGTCAGTCCAAAGGCGTTGTTTTAACTAAAGAAGGACAGATGCTCCATCAAAAAATTGCTCAAGCCTTATCATTAATTACGAGCGCTGAAAACCAACTGGCACACTTTCATAAATTAAGCGTAGGCGAACTCTTAATTGGTGCTGGTGATACACTTAGCGAAAACTACCTGATGCCTTATCTTGTCAAATTCCACCAGCAATACCCTCAAGTCAAAATCAAAATGGTCAATCGCACCAGTCTTGAAATCATTGATTTATTAAAAAATGGCGATATTGATTTAGGATTTGTCAATATGCCACTGCACGATGAAGCCATCACAATTCAAGAATGTTTACAGATTCATGATATCTTTGTCAGTCAGATGCCAGATTCACATATCTATTCATTAAGTGAACTTTCTCATGAAACTTTGGTCATGTTAGAAAAGAATACAAATTCAAGACAATATGTTGATGATCACTTTGCCTTGCATGGTCATTTATTACATCCCGATATTGAACTAGGTTCACATAATCTATTATTAGAAGCTGTTAAAAATGGTCTGGGAAAAGCATGTGTCATCAAAGAATTTTCAACACAAGAACTCAAAAATCATGAAATCTATGAAATAAAGCTAGATCAACCTCTCATCAAACGTAGTATTGGCTATGCCTGGTTATCAAGAAAAACCTTAACCCCAGCTGCCATTCAATTTATTGAACTGCTTAAATAAGAAAAGAGCGATATACCCTGAAATATCGCTCTTTTCTTATAATGATCCATAGTGCTGCTGTTCACTATTTATCTGCTAGTCTGCTGCCTCTAGCAGAGATCTCTTTGAGTAAATTATATGAATACTTTTGCTTCATATGTATATCGAGGAATATTATGATATGATATACACGTTGTCCTTAAGGACATCTCCTATTATATATAAAGTTTAAATATTCGCAAGTAAAAAATAAAAAATATGTTGATTTTATCAATGTTTTTTTATTTTTTTACCATTGTAAGCGATTGCACCGCACAAACATAGGAATAGTTTTCAAAAGTACCATATTTTTACTTTTTATGTGTCATCATATATTGATACAGCTTTCCAACAAATCTGGCTTCTACTTTCGCATAAGAATAATGTGCCTTCACAAAAGTAGGAACTTCAAAATATTCATCATTTATCGTTATACAAACAACTTCTCCTAGCTTTTCCTGTCTTATTTTCACAACAATATGAATATCACCTTCTTTTTGAATGAATGGCGATAACCACTCATCTTGAAAACGAAAATCATTTTCATAACAAATCCAAAGTGATGGTTTTTCTTTTAATATGGCTTCTTTTAAATTCTTTTCATGAATAATATAAGAAGCTAAACGCTTTTCAATTTCACATTGAACATCCTTCATCAACATATCTGCCTGTTGTTGAGAAGATGTTTTAACAGCCAAACGAATACGAACTGTTTCCTCTCCAGCATACAGTGCAATCGAAACTTGATTTTGATCTTCAATCAGATCTCTTAACACTTCATCAATCTTACTTTCTCCAATAAACATCGTTAAATACTCATAAGTATAGATGGTATCTTGTTTCATTGATTCCAAATAAGGAATTAAAGAATGTTCAACAACATATTTTAATTCCTTTGGTGGTCCAGGTAAATTAATAATCATATGTTGACCATCACTCATGACACAGCCATTGGCTGTCCCCATATCATTTTCTAAAATATAAGCATCTCGAGGATAATAAGCCTGCTTAAAATTATTGTTAGGGACCTGATCAACGCCTGTACAATAACGACACTTCTGCTCAACCTTTTGTGCTTCCTGTTTATTATAAACCATTTCCAACCCAAGATATTGAGCTGACAATTCTTTTGTTAAATCATCTGTTGTTGGTCCAAGTCCTCCTGTTGTCATCACACAATCAGCACCACGCTCAAAAGCCACTTTTAAGCAATCATAGAGTCTTTGAGGATTATCACCCACAACACTTTGATAATACACATTAAATCCTAAATCTTTGCATACCTTTTGTAAAAGTGTGGCATTGGTATTCACAATTTCTCCCAACAACAATTCTGTTCCTACATTGATAATTTCTACATTCACAAAAACTTCCTCCTAAAACAAAGTAAAAATCACTAAACTTAATGAACCAATCGCTACAGCTGGTGGATCAACATGTGTCCCACATTCCAAATTAAACACATAACTAAACAACAACCCAATAAGATGAGCCAATAAACCAAAAATCAAACATAAAGCCATACTTTGTGTCTGCCAGTAGGCATACCCAGCAACGAGCGTGATATGATGAGTTGCTGGAAAAGAGCCATCAATCAATGCAAAAATCAAAGAAAAGGCACTGATAGAAAAACCAATCGTATATAATCCTGTATATTTGACAATAACTCCCATGCAAAATGAAATCGCTAAAGCAAACAAAAGCTGATAACCCCAGTAATTAATAGAACGTGTTTTTAAAAATAGTAAAGAAGATTTATTCATAAACTGTTCCTGATTCAAAACTAAACGTGCAAGCACACCAATAATAACAACTGATAAAGCCCCTTGATCAATAGGAAAATCATAATACAAGGCCACTGCATAAATCAAATATCCAGCAACACCAGCCAACCCTCCAGCCAATAAAATTCTCATATCTTGAATAAAAGCCAATGAACGTCCTGTTTCAAACCCACGTATTTTCTCATTGTAGTGTGAAGCTACAGCCGTTGCTACAACAGACCCATTAAAAATAATACATGGTAAAAACAAACCATTTAAAATATAAGGTTCTAAAAAAGAAATATCTCCACCACATGCCTGTACAATTGCTACAACAATACCAATAAAACCAGTACATATAAAAGTTTGTGTTCCACCTATAAAAGTACCTAAAATACCCGCAAAGAATGCCAATATCAACAACAATCCATCAAACATAGAATCACCTCTTATACTCATTGTATAAGATAAAAAAATATTTTTCTATTGTTTTTGACAAAACTATGCGTCTAATAAAGATAAAATATCTTCTTCACTCCAAAAAATAGAAATACAATCCATAAACTCATCTAAAGCTCTATGCTTTAAACGATAATAACTGGCACGTGAATAAAATGTCATCCACCATGAAGATTCATAATAATTAATATATTCATGTTCAATAAAATCATAAGTTTCATGAGATAAATGTGTATGTACCTGATGAATCATCTCAACATAATTTTCTAAACGCTGTTTACGTTCTATTTGTTGTACCATTTTTTCATCTCCATGATAAACAGTCGAAGAATCTTTCACTTTAAACATATCCACTTGTGGATAGTAATTATAATGTTGTGTTAAATATAATATATCCAATTGTGCCTTTTGATATGTTTTATAAATCTTTCTAACAATATAATCCTTTTGTTTTAACGTTAACTTTTTTTCCATAAAAATACCCTCCTAATACTTATATACGCATTTTTGAGGGCATTTTTCTTTTTTAAATTGTAAAATTTTCAATTAATTCTTCAATTTCATCATTTTTCATACCAATTTCCAATAAATACTCCTTAGCACTTCCATAATGTTCTCTTAAATAATCCAATAATTCCATCATATAACGTGGTGAAGATCTTAAATATTGTTTGGCTTCTTCATCATTCATCATCTGTGCCAAAGAAGCATTCATTTCCTTATTATTTTCATAAGACTCACTATAATCCTTAACAATATCATATTCATGGCAACCAATTAAATCCAATAATAAAGCTGCTGTAACACCGGTACGATCCTTACCAGCAGAACAATGAAATAAAACAGTTTCATAAGGATATTTCATAAAAATATCAAACAATTCCTTAAATTTATGTTTCATTCCTTCCAACATATAAATATAAACACCACCTAAATCTTTATATGTTTTCACTTCGTCTGGAACAAGAACTGCTTTTGAAGAATCAAATAAATTCACTTCATAATAATCAATATCCTTGTCATTTGCGAAAGGATTAGGTTGACACTCTTTTTCAAAATCACTCCTTAAATCAACCACCACTTTAACACCATAATCTTTTAAGGTTTGAATATCCTTTGATGAAGCATATGTTGGAGCTGCTGCCCTGACATATTTGTGAGCTCGACTATATAATCCACTCTGTGTTTCATAACCACCTAAATCTCTCGTATTTGTCATTTTTTCTAATGAAATCTGGCGTTGCTCTCTTGTCATATATAACATCTTTTCACTCTCCTATTCTTCAAATGGACGAACACGTAATTTGACACCTAGCTCATCACAAATCGCTTGACATCTTTGTATTTTTTCGTCACCAATAATATCGACAACAGTCATCACAACATGGGGTACATATTGACGACATAGAGAAGCGAAATCTAACATAGCCTGAAATGATTCTTTCCCAAAACGACTACGTGTCAAAGCATCATATTCACCAGCATCTGGCGCATTCAAACTAATCGAAACTGTATCAATACGTCCTTTTAATTCTGGTGTCACATCACGCTGATGGATGAGATTAGCCAGACCATTGGTATTGATACGAATCGGTAAATCTCTACGAAAATGCTTTAAAATCCCTGCAATTTGAACCACATCTTCCACTCTTTCCAAAGGTTCACCAAACCCACAAAATACCACTTCTTTAAAATCATCCAAATCATATTTTTGAAATTCTTGAATTACTTCTTCCACTGTTGGCTCTTTTTTTAACCATAAACTATGCCCTTCTTCCATTTCTTTTGTCTGTCTTAAACAAAATGTACAGGCACAAGGACAACGATTCGTTAAATTAACATAAACAGTTGCTCCTTGACAAGATGACAATTGAGCAATATCCTGATAACCATTTCCATGTAATGTATATAAAATCATAACTCTTCTCCTAACTCATATAAATATTCCTCAAAACATAAACCATAATGATGTGGAACATGCGTTTCTTCACAATAACGAATGCACTTTGAAGCAAACTTTGTCGCTTTTTTCACACTTTCATAAAAACTCAATCCATTCAAATAACTTCCTGCAATCACTGCCGCAATGACATCACCGGTTCCACAACGATCCTTACCGATACGATCAACCATCACAATCTGATAATCTTCATGTCGATTATAAATAAAATTCAAAATCTGTTTATCATTAAAAGGTATTCCCGTCACAACAATATGTGATGGTCCCTGTTTAGAAAGCTGTTCACACATTTCTTTTAACTCATCAAATGAAGGTAATGAAACTGGATAAGGTCGATCAACCAATGTAACTAATTCAGTGAGATTAGGCGTCATTAAATCTGCATATTTTACCAGTTCTTTCATTTTTTCACACATCTCAGGAGTATAAGTCTTATACAATTGACCATGATCTCCCATCACCGGATCAACTAGAATAAATGAATTATCTTTTTTAAATGTCTGAATAAAATCAATCACAATATCAACCTGTTTTTCAGAACCTAAGAATCCTGTCGCAATCGCATCAAACTCCAAATGTAAATCCTTATATGTTTGAATATAATCTTTCATTCTTGATGTATAATCATCAAAATAAAAAACTGGAAATTGTGTATGTGTTGATAAAATGGCTGTAGGTATAGGGACTGCCTGTATTTTCATTGCTGAAACAATGGGCGCCATAGCCGCAATGGCACATCTCCCAAATCCTGTCATATCATTAATTAAAGCTATCTTCTTTTGCATGTTTACACCTCTTTTGTTTCATATTTTACCACAAACATTGATAAAAAAGAACTTATTTCCATTGATATCTTTCTATGTTATGATATTTTTAATAAATAAAGGAGTGACCAATCATGATATTAAAAGAAGATTTATTAGAGGAAAAAATCTTTGATGCATCCTATCATAATGAAGCTATTTTTGATGAAAATTTAACTAATAAAGATTTTCAAAACTGTTATTTTGATCATATTGATTTTCAAGATATTTCTTTTGAACACAGTTATTTTGTAGATGTCACATTTTCTCATTGTGATTTATCTAACATCAAAATGAATACAACCCTTTTTCGCCATGTTCAATTTCAAAACTGTAAACTCATGGGAACAGATTTTGCAGAATCTCTTTTTGATCATGTAGCTTTCAAAGACTGTTTATGCCATTTTGCTAATTTTGCATTCATGAACAACAAAACTGTTCAATTTCATCAATGTTCATTACATAATGCCAGTTTTATTGAAACCAAAATGAATAAAACCTCATTCCAGGAATGTGATTTAACTCAATGTGAATTTCTTCATGCTCCATTATATAAAACAGATTTATCATCATGTCAGATTGAGGGAATCATAACTTCTCCCGAAGATATTCGTGGTGCTATAATCAATAGTTTTCAAGCCATTGACCTTATTCACTTATTAAATGTTAAAATAAAAGACTAAAAAAATCCATGTTATCATGGATTTTTTAGTATGCTCTTGCAAAATAAACAATATGTTTCGCTTTCTTTCCACAAATTGGGCAAACAGCATCAACATGAGCTTGTGTATCAATACAACGAGATGTTGCTGCTGTATCTTCTTTGATTTTCACTTCACAAGCTTCATCTCCACACCATGCCATTTTCACATATCCACCTTTAGAATCTAAAACTTCTTTAAATTCTTCATATGTTTCAACATCAGTAATGTGTTCATCTCTAAACTTCAAAGCTTTTTGATACATTTCATCATGTACTTCATCTAATAATGTAGCTAATTTTTCTGGTAAAGTTTCATCTAATGCTAAAGTTAATTTTTCACCATTAACACGTTTAGCCACAACGCATTGACCATTTTGTAAATCTCTAGGACCAATTTCTAAACGTAATGGAATTCCACGCATTTCAGCTTCAGAGAATTTCCATCCCGGTGATTTATCACTGGCATCCACTTTGACACGAATACCTTGTGCCTGTAATTGATTTTGCAGTTCATAAGCCTTATCTAAGATACCTTCTTTTTGTTGCTGGATTGGAATAATCATCACTTGTGTTGGAGCCACTCTTGGTGGTAAAACAAGTCCATTATCATCACCATGAACCATAATAATCGCTCCTAGTAATCTTGTAGAAACTCCCCATGATGTCTGATGAACATATTTTAACTGATTATCTTTATCCAGGAACTTCATATCAAAAGCTTTCGCAAATCCATCACCAAAATAATGTGATGTTCCAGATTGCAATGCTTTTCCATCATGCATTAAAGCTTCAATCGTATATGTTTCTTCGGCTCCTGCAAACTTTTCTCTTTCTGTCTTTTTACCTGTAACCATTGGTATGGCTAATAATTCTCTGGCTGTTGTTTCATAAATATCCAGCATACGCATCGTTTCTTCTTTAGCTTCATCAGCCGTTGCATGAATTGTATGTCCTTCCTGCCATAAGAATTCTGAACCTCTTAAAAATGGGCGTGTTGTTTTTTCCCAACGCACAACAGAACACCATTGATTATATAACTTAGGTAAATCACGATAAGAATTCACAATTTTAGCGTAGTGTTCACAAAACAATGTTTCAGATGTTGGACGAATCACCAATTTTTCTTCCAGTTCATCTAACCCACCTCTTGTCACAACAGCACATTCAGGAGCGAATCCTTCCACATGATCTGCTTCTTTTTGTAATAAAGATTCAGGGATCAACATCGGCATATAAACATTTTCGTGTCCTGTTTCTTTAAATTTTTTGTCCATATAGGCTTGAATCATTTCCCATAAAGCATAACCATATGGTCGATAAATGATAAACCCTTTGACACTTGAATAATCCATTAATTCAGCTTTACGACATACATCTGTATACCACTGTGCAAAGTTTTCATCTCTTGATGTAATCGCATCATTTTTTACTTTATTTGCCATTTTTCTATACCCCTTCTTTAATATTTACCTTACTATTATACAAGAATTTTACCAAAAAGCAATTATGACTTTTCTTTTTCAAAAATCAGCTCTATTTCTTCAATATATCCGTTTCCTCTTTGTAAAACAGGCACAAAACCAACATAACGCCATCCATCATTGGCATATTTATCTATAACATCACGCATATTCTCAAAACGATATTCTGTAATTCCTATTCCAGACACTTTTGTTGTCATACGATGATATTTGTATATAAACATATTTTCAACTACCCTCTTTCTATATGTAGTGTACTTCCTTGATTTGTTTTTTCCACAATGATCTGTGTTTCAATTCTTTCTTTTAATTCATCAACATGTGAAATAATACCTATTGTCTTATGATCATTTTTTAAGTCCATTAAAACAGATAATGCCTGATCAATGGATTCATGATCTAAAGTTCCAAATCCTTCATCAATAAACAAAGTGTTTAATTCAATTCCTCCAGCATAATTTTGAATCATTGAAGATAAACCTAAAGCCAATGATAAAGCCGCTTTAAAAGATTCTCCCCCTGATAAAGACTGAATATCACGCATCACACCTGTTTCATAATCCAAAACACTCAAATCCAGCCCTTGCTGTTTGACACCTTTAACATCTTTTTTACGATGCAAAGCAAAACGTCCCTGTGTCATCTTCATCAACTCAATATTGGCATATTCTAATATCTGTTCAAAATAAGTCGATAATACATATCTTTCAAAAGACATACGCAAAGGATTCTTTCCCACTGTCTGATCATATAAATCTTGGTAGAGTGTATACTTTTCAAAAATACTCTGATTATTCAAATAATCTTTTTCGAGTTGTTTTAAGATTTTTTCATTTTGTTGAAAAACATATAAAGTTTCATGATATTTTGTATAAGCCTGATCACGTTTTAATAATAAATCATCTAATTGTTGTTTTTCTTGAACCAGATCACACAACTGATAATCTTTTGTCTTTTCTTCTAAAAGTGTTTTTTGTTTGTCTAAAGCTTCTAACTGTATAAAATAATTTTGATATGCCTGTTTTTGACTTTCAATATCTTTTATATGTTCTTGATAATAGAGATATTGTTTTTCATCTTCAAAACAATCTTGAATAAACTGCTGATATAATAATTGAGCTTTGTCTTTTTCTTCTTTTAATAATTGAAGCTGTTGTGTGATTTGAGTGAACTGATGTGTATAAATAGAAAGATTTTCTTGGCATTGATGATATTGATTCTCTATTGTTTCAATGTGTTTTTCTAATTGTTTGAAGTCTTTTTGTTGTTGTGTTAAAACAGATGAAATATCTTGATGTTGATCAAAATGATAGTCTTTCTCCAATTGAAGATATTGTTGTTGTAATAAAGACATACTTTTTTCTTTATCAATTAATTGTTGTTGCATATCCTGTAAGTATTGATTTTGTTGCTTTAATAAAAGTGTATCCTGTTCCAAACTACGTTGAATCTTCTTTAAATAGATCACATCATTATACTTTTTCTGATATGTTTTTTCCTGTTCTTCAATAACTTGCACAATATCTGATAATAAATGAATAAAGACCTCTTTTGATAATTCCTCTTGAATATTGAGCTGTTTTTTCAACATTTCAATACGTGTCTGCATCGTTGTCACACGTTCATTTTGTTGATAAACTTCCTGATAAGCTTCCTGCTGTTCAATATTCTTCGCTTCAACCTGTTGTGAAAGTTGTTCTAACTCATGAGAAGAAAGCACCTGTTTTTCAAGTTTTGCCAGATGAGGATGATGGGTAGAACCACAGACAGGACAAGGCTCATTATCTTTAAGGTGACTGGCTAAAATCCCTGCCTGTTGACGACGAAACAGTTCATCTTCATGACGATAACGCTGTAAAATCTTTTCATATTCAGCTTGTTTTTGTTGATAGATAACAGATAAATCATAGTGATGATCTTGTAAAGATTTCCATTCATCATAGAACTGGCTTAATTCATGAATCATGACTCTTTTTTGATTGATTTCTTTGACATTTTTTTCATTCTGTTCTAATTCCAGTTCCAGGCGTGGTAAACGATTGACATTGTCCTGATCACGTCCAATACGATTTTCCATTTTTTCATATCGCACCTGTAAATCATGATAATCATTTTCTAAAGCTTGATAATGTTTTTGTTGTTGTTGATAGGTTGTTCGTTGTTTCTGGTACAACTGATATTGTTCTAAGGCTTTTTTGGTATTGTCTATATCTATGAATAATTGATCTTTTTGATGTTTATCATCATCTAATTTTTGATATTCTTCTTTTAATAAAGAAAATTGTTGTTGTAAAGAGGAAAGTCTGTGTTCAATTTCCTGTTTTTGGATACAAGCTTGTTGATAAGATGTTTGACTTTGTTTGTATTGATGAATACAAGACTGATGATTTTTGATATGTTCTATTTTTTCAAAGTCTTTTTCCAGCAACAACATTTTTTCTTTTTGAGCTTGTAGTTGATGATATTGTTTCATCACTTCTTCTAATTCTAATAATTGTTGATTGTGTTCTTGTTTTTGATAGTATTGTTGAGAAAACTTATCATATTCATTTTTGGCTTTATGATAGTTGTGTTTATCTAAATCAAGCTGTTCATTAATTTTTTGATTTTCTATTTGGGCATCTTGAATATAAGAAGGGTGAAATTCTTGATGTTGTTGTATAAAATCAGATGATAACTGTAACATGGAAAAACGAGAAGATAAATCCTGACTCGACATCATAAATTCATCTTTATAATATTTCACCTTGTCTTTTAATAAATTTTCAAAGACGACAAGTGGTTCACTATGAAAAACATGACGTAAAACACGTTCTCTTTCTTCGCTACTGGCATAAATCAGTTTTGTAAACTCTCCTTGAGCAATCATTACAATTTGTTTAAATTGACGCACATCCACTCCCAACAATTCTTTAATCTTTGCATTGACTTCTTTAATTCCTTCAATAATCTGTTGACCATCATCAAAATAGGCTTGAGCCATTTTGGGCGTTTTATAACCTTCACGATAATATGTTGGTGAACGTTTCACTGTATAACGATGCTGATGCAATTCAAATGTCAATTCCACATATGTTTCTTCTTTTGCATCAGCAAAATCACTACGAAAATAAGAAGCTTGTCGATGAGAACCACTGGCTTCTCCATACAATGCAAAAGTCATCGCATCAAAAAGTGTTGTTTTTCCTGAACCTGTGGGTCCACTAATTAAATACAAGCCATGATCTTGCATATTTTCAAAATCAACAACTGTTAAATTCTTATAAGCCATAAAAGCATTCATCGTCAATTTAATAATCTTCACTCTTTTCACCTGCCTTTTCTAATAACTCCTGCACAACATTCTTTGCTAAATTGGACAACTCCTGATTTTTCACATCATGATAAAACTGTTGAAATAAAGATAATGTATCCATTTGTTCAATAGACTGCATAGGACGAAAAGTGGATTGTTTGGCATCTTGCATTAAATATTGATAAGTCAATTGTAAAAGATGAGGATAAAGTATACGTAGCTGTTCAATCGCATGAGGAATAATCTTTTGATCTAACAGTTCAAATGATAAATAATCGTCCTTTTTTTCAATAAAATTGACATCCATCAATTCAGCAAATGTTCCCTGATATTTTTGTAAAGTCTGAGATGGATGCAATGAAAAGGTTGTGATTTCCATTGTATCTGTATCTACGACCACAACAGACTTCTTTTGTTTCACTTCATCAAAAGAATAACACATCAAAGAACCACTATAACGCATCGTTTCACGTTTGACCTTTTGAGGAGCATGAAGATGCCCTAAAGCCACATAATCAAAATCATCAAACAAAGAAGCATCAATAATTTCACTACCACCCACACTTAATGGCACTTCTGATTCACTGGTTATGCTTGAATGTCCAACAAATTGATGTGTGACAAGAATATTTTGATAATCATGGTCAAGACTTTGCTTAGAGAGATAATAAGCCAAAGCTTCTTGATAAGTATGAATTTCCTGATCAGGATATAACATTCTTACTTGTGATGGTTTCACAAAAGGCAACAGATAAAATCTGACATTTTCTTTTTCAACATACACCATCTTTTCTTTTAAATATGTTTCAATATGTAATCCATTTTTCACCAATAAAGAACTCGCAAAATGTAAACGGTCAGAGCTATCATGATTTCCACTAATCATCAAAACTTCAATATGATAAGTCAATAAGGCTTTCGTTAAAAATTCATCCAACAAATTCACTGCTTCTTGACTAGGAATCAAACGATCATAAATATCTCCCGCAATAACCAATAAACGAATATTTCTTTGGTCCATCTCATCTAATAATTCAAACAACAATTCACGTTGAATAGATAGTAAGGAACACTGATGAATGACTTTCCCTAAATGTAAATCTCCAATATGTACAAACTTCACAAAACACCCTCCTTTTTTCTATTATAACGAAATCAATACAAACAATGAACTTAAACTTCCCATAAAAAAATCATTTTTTCCTTTTCATCTTGGTGAAAGAAACGACGTTGACTTTTAGGAATTGTTTTTGTTTCAAGATACCTTGCATGAAGCTTTTGAATCGTTTTAAGTGATGCCTGATTAGATGGATCACATGTTAAAATTACTTGATGAAAACCACGTTCTTTTTGTAAAAGCAAACACGCCTGATAAGCATAGTGATGTCCACGATATACTTCTTCAATATGATAACCAATATGTCCATCAAAATAATGTTCCTGCAATGCCCCTTCTCTAAAAGTGATTCTCCCAACTTCCTTATCATCCACCATAATTCCATAAATATAATAAGGTGTAAATCCCTCTGGTAAATTAAAACTTACATATTCTAATAACTGTAAATACATACATCTTTTTCTCCTTTTTTACATACTCTTATCATAACAATATTGACAGTTACGTGCAATATGATAAAATAGAACACATAAAAGGGAGTAGTTAGCATCATTGTTATGATGTTATATAATCGACATCACGCTAAGTTTATTAGCCGGTTTTATATATGAAATAACGAGACTTTTATTGCAGTGTTGTGGTAGTTGTCTTTTTTTATATCACAAACATATAGAGCCAAAAAATAAAAGGAGAGTGAAGTTATGGACTCTATACCCTCGCAATTATTATTGCAGATTATTTTAATTTTATTGAATGCATTCTTTGCAGCAACAGAAATTGCTGTCTTATCATTAAACAAGACACAATTAGAGAAAAAAGCTGAAGGTGGAGAAAAAACAGCCAAACGTTTATTAATTCTTTTACAAGAACCTTCTGGATTCTTATCAACCATTCAAATTGGAATTACGTTAGCTGGATTTTTAGGAAGTGCCTTTGCGGCTGATAACTTTTCAGAGTATCTTGTTCAATGGGTATCACAGGATTTAGGAATCACAAGTATTCCATTAAATGTTCTTGATACATTATCAGTCATTATCATTACGATTATTTTATCTTATTTTACTTTAATCTTTGGTGAATTAGTTCCTAAAAGAATCGCAATGCAAAAACCATATGAAGTATCTAAAATCTCATGTGGAACAGTTTTAATGATTGCAAAAATTATGAACCCCGTTGTCAAATTTTTATCTTTTTCAACCAATGCTGTTTTAAAACTCTTACACTTAAAAACAGAAGCTGAAGAAGATAACATTACCGAAGAAGAAATCTTAACAATGATTGAACTCGGTGAAAAACGTGGTGTTCTCAACGAAGATGAGAGTGAATGGCTACAAAATATCTTTGATTTCAATGACACAGATATATCAGAAATCATGACTCCATCTGTTGATGTCACAATGATTTCTGCTGATGCAACTCAAGAAGAAATTATCAAAACAATTCAAAGTTCTGGTTTATCTCGTTATCCTGTTTATCAAGATGAAGAAAACAATATTATTGGTGTTCTGCACGTTAGAGATTATCTATTAAATCTTCAAACCAAGAAAAAACCATTTGAAAAAATACTTTCAAAACCATATTTCATCCCAGATTCAATGAGAGCTGATCTTCTATTTGCGGATATGCAAAATAAAAACATTCATTTTGCGATAGCTATAGATGAATTTGGTGGAATCAGTGGTATTATTACACTAGAAGATTTAGTTGAAGAAATCTTTGGAAACATCTATGATGAACACGATTCACGTGAAAGACCTGATATTCAAAAAATCAATGAAACACAATGGAGAGTCAACGGAAATGCTGATCTTGATGAACTTTCTGAAGCCATCAATATCCCATTTCCACAAGATGAAGACTACAACACCATTGGTGGTTATATATACAGTCATTTACGTTCCATCCCTAAAGATGGCACAACCAAAACACTTCATATTGACAATCTTACTTTCCAGATTACCAAGATCCAAGATCGACGTATCAAGGAAGTTATTATCACAAAGAAACCTAGTTGAAACGAATCAACTAGGCTTTTTTTACAATAAATCATCTGCACTAAATTTTAAAGTTACATCACAACTATTACTTGGTTCAAAACTATGTGAAGCAACTGCTGTAAAATAAACTGTCCCTTTTTTACATCCATATTCACTAACAAGAATTGCATAATTTAACGGAATTCCTTCAATGCCAGAAACCGGTGATTTAGTTGATGTAATTAATCCTGCATAATTTCCTAATGCTGCATCACCATGCGTTTTTTTAAAGGTTGCAATCTGACTTGTCATGGTTTTTTTACTGCCATAATTTGTATCAAAATGTTCCTCTCCCCATGCCGGAATATCTTTATGAGTTACTGTCTGATACTTCGTTCCAGAAACATAAGTATACGCAAAGGTTGATACCATTGTACCTCCTAAAACAAGCAAACTTAATGCAATGGCTGTCATCTTTTTTTGTATTGTCATGTTTTCCACCTCCTTTCAAAAAAAACTCTATCATATATACCAAAAAAGTTATCATTTATGACGAATTTGTGCATATTTAAGCTTTAAAAATGCACATTGAAAGAAGTTTTTTGATATATAATCCTTTGTCATATAATGTAAATAGTTGTCAAAAAGGAGGTAGAAAATATGCGTATTGCAATATGTGACAACGAATTATTTTATGTTGAAGATATTATGGAAAGGATTGAGAAGTATGAGTTTCATGACACGAAGCTCACCATTATTGATGGTTTTATACAGGGCACCCAATTATTAGATGCTTTTCTAATTGAACCTTACGATATTATCTTTTTGGATATTGAACTTGGTGAAGCATTAAATGGTATTGAATTAGCGAAAATGATGTTAGATATAAAACCAAACTGTATCTTTGTTTTCATTACTGCTTATCATTATTATTTACCAGAATCTATGTGGTTAGGTGCAGATTTATTTATTGATAAACCTATCGACTATGATTTACTCGATAGAGAGCTTGAACATGCTTTTCAAGTTTATAAACGTTTAAATCGTACAGTGACATTTTCCACAACAGAAGGAAAAATCCATATCAAAACAAATGAAATCATCTATTTAGAAACCAGCTATGGAAAATACAAACTCAAGACAACTAACCATCATTATTATGGCAATCTCAAAACAATCAAGAAAGCAAGACAACAATTATTAGATTACCATTTCTTCCCACTCAACAGGAGTATCATTATTAACTTCAAGCATGTCAAATCATTTTATTTTGACTATGTTGTTATGTCTAATGATGACATGCTCCCATTAACGAAACGTATTCGTAAAGAGTTTAGAGAAAAATATTTTAATTATGTAGAAAAGGAGATGTAATTATGATTATTAATTTATTATGCAAAGCATTGATCGCTATTTTAGATATTTTATTACTTGATTTTTATTTAAAGAATATTTATCCAGAAGTATACGCAAGACAATTTAAAAGATTAAAAATTCCTTTTTATATAACAACATTCATATTAATACTTTTTGCTAATAAGATTATTGATTATTTTCTTATCCAATTTTTTATCACTTTTCTTTTATGTCTTTTACTTTACACCTATAAAATTGACAAATTGGATTGTACGAAAAATTTGATGTCATTTTATAGTATAAAAATGTTAACTTGCCTATTAGCATTTTTATTCTGTGAATGGCTATTTAATATAAAAATATCTACTTTTTATTTTCATACTTCAAAGACATATATTCTAATTACACATTCTCTTAGTTTATATTTAATATATACTATTTTGTTTATAAATATGAAACAATCAAGCAAAAATTTCAAATATTTTAAAATAATTTCTATTATTTTGATTTTATATCTTTCAACTAGTTTTATCCTAAATAATCCTATTTTATTTCGTACTGTCAGTATCGCCCGTACTTATATCTTTACAGTCGTTATTAGTATTGTAGCGTTAATCTGTTTTGATAGAATGCAGACAAAATATGAAACAGATAAACATACTAAAGAAGCAATTATACAAAATATGGCTAAAGAAGAAGAATTTGTACAAGAATTAGAAAAACAACAGTTAGAAATTAGAAAAATAAATCATAATCTCAATCATATCCTCATTATCCTGCAATCTCACTTAAAACAAGGAGAATATAAAGAAGCACTTGAATATATTGATAAAAACTTAGATATTCATATCAAGGCATATCAAGCATTAACACATACAGGTATGACTATGATTGATAGTACAATTAATCATCAAATATATCAAATGAAAGAACAGAATATTGAATATGATGAAGATATTACTAAGATTTTACATTTAGGAAGTATTGTGCCAGATGATTTATCTTTAGTATTAGGTTTAGCTTTTGATAATGCAAGAGAAGCTTGTGAAAAAGTAAAGGATCAAAGAAAAATATCTTTAAAACTACAAAGTAAACAAACTCATATTATTATTCATATCACAAACTCTATTCCTCGAGGTAGTCACCCTTATTTTCATAAGACAAGTAAAAAGGATAGTGTTGCTCATGGATATGGTGTTAAAGGTATCAAAGAAATTGCAAAGAAATATCATGGTGATGTGAAATATGATGTTAAAGATGATTGTGTTATTTTAAGGATTATGTTGCAGAAATAAAAAATAAGACAGAAATTTGTCTTATTTTTTATTCTCTAAAAATCTATAAAATATTCTTTTGAATTCTTTATAGCGTTTCTTAGAAACAATTAATAAACTCCCATCTGACATATACAATAATATGTTTTCTACTTTTACAATATGTTCCATATTGACAATAAAACTTCTTTGTATTTTCACAAAGTTATAATCTAGTAATGCTTTTCTAAGTCCATAGGCTGCTTTTAATGAACCATAATATACACCTCTTGTGGTATGTATTTTATAGCTTTTATAAGCTGTTTCAAAATAAATAATTTCTGATAAACGAAAGACAATCTTTCCTTGTGAAGTTGGAAATACAAAAGCTTTATTCATATATTTATAATGTTTTATAGCTCTTTTTAATTCATATGAAAACAATGGTTCTTTTAATGGTTTGGTTAGATATTGAAAAGCATTTACAACATAGGACTGATGGAAATAGTTCATATGACTCGTCATAAAGATAATCATTGTTGAAAGACTTTGAAGGTGAATCTGATGAGCTAAATGAACACCATTAATATCAGATAATTCAATATCTAAATAAACAAGATCATAAGGCTTTAAACGAAATGCCTTTAAAAAATCTTTTCCTTGATGAAATGTATCTACTTCAATATCAACAATTTCATCATATGATTGTTTCAATTTTTCTATCTTTAAACAGACATCCTGAAGATATAATTCTTCATCATCTACAACTGCAATTCTCAATTTTTACTCTCCCCATTCTTTAATAATTCTTTTTCTTCTTGTTCCTTTAAAAATTTCTCAAATAAAAGATGATTTTGAAATAATGTTTTACGACTTGTTGGAAAAACTTCTCTTGATTTCAAAATAACATTACGATCCGTTAAAAAATCAATACATTTCATATTCACCAGAACACTTTGATTAACTTGCATAAACCATCTTGATTTTAATACTGGTCTTAGCTTATAACGATTCTTGACATGAGCCATGAAATGCTGATCATCAACAGTCACAATTTCCAAATCATTATAGTAAGTTTCAAAATATTTGATTTCATCTACATTAAAAATACGTTTACGTCCTAATTCCCTAATCGGAATCACAAACTTTACATTTTGATGTAAATACCAGTCCATCAAATAATCAAAAACACTTTGAAATTGTTTTGTATCAATCGGTTTCAATAAATATTCTCTTGCCTTTACTGCAAATGCTTCATGAATATGATAATACTGATCACTAATAAATACGACCTGACAGGCACGATTCAGCTTTCTCAATCTATAAGCTGCTTCAATACCTCGATCATTTTCCACTTTCATTTCAATAAAAGCAAATTCATAACAACGAAACCTTGTACTATTGAGCATATCTTGAATAGTTGAAAAAGTATACACATTCAATTCCATCTCTGGTTCATGAAAACATTCAATGATTTTCTTTTGAATTAAATTCAAATAATCAAGTTGATCATCACATACTGCAACATTCATAGTTTCCTCTCCCTTATCTTATTATGATTATATTTTTATTGTAGTCAATTTGCAGTTTGTTATCAGTCCACTTTTCTCCCGTTTTTGGTCACTTTTATGCCAATTTTTGGAAATATGTCGAATAACAAATGATTGGAAAAGATTGTAAATTCTTATCAATTTCCCTAAAGCAAATCTTCATAGTGTATAATATTTGTAAGGTGGTGAAAGCATGAGTATTGGGCAAAGATTAAAAACGTTAAGAAAAGAAGCAGGATTATCACAAAAACAAGTTGCGGAAGCATTAAAAATGTCTAAACCTATTGTTTCTCAGTATGAATCTGATCAAAGAACACCTTCAGTTCCTAAGCTTATTCGTTTTTCACGTTTTTATAAAGCTTCTTTAGATTATATTTGTGAAAACGTAGAAAAGAAAGATGAATTTTATGGTATTAAGGATTTAGACCAATAATAACAAGAAATCTTACAGTTTGACAAAACTGTAATTTTTTTTATTTATATTTTTTGACGAATCGGTAAAATGATTACTCTTTTCTTGTCTTTTTTTCATTTAACATCGTTTTTTATTAAAAGATTCGTTATAATGAACTTGTCTTTAAAGAACACCTATTCATTTCTATATGAAAATGAACTCAAAAATATAAAAGAAAGGGATTTTTCTCATCAGCAACTCATAGAAATGAATAGAAGATATAAATCATATTGTGACTTAGCCTAAAAGAACTTGGCTTCTTACATATGTATTTATATATGATGCATCAAAAAAGAACGAAGGAGTTTTCTTTCGTTCTTTTTAAATATGAATTTTTTCTATTTTTAAATGATCTGCGAGTCGATCAAATTCTGGTTTATAATGTCGACTGGAAATCAAAATATCGTCATTATCTAAAACAATTCTTCGCCGACTCCCTCTTTGTATTTTATATGTTTTAACATGTTTTATATTTACCAATGTACGGACATTAATTTGATAAAATCCATAATCCTGCACCCGTTTTTTTAAAAGTTCCATTTTCATACAGGAAATACGATAAACATCTTTTTCAGTATAAGCATAAAATTTCTGATCAACCATCTCAAAATAATAAATAGCTAAAAGAGGGATATAGTATTTATTATGATATTCATCATAGAGTTCTACTTCTCCTAAATTTTCTGTAAATTGTTTTAATAGTAATTGTGCCAATTTTTTATTTTTGGGATGATACACGAGTTTTAATTCATGATGATTCATATGTTCATTTTCATCATAGATAATCTTCATGCCTTCATCCCTCCCATATAAATATATGAAATGCATTTTCTTTAAAAAACACAAGATGAATCTGTTATGTTCACCTTCTATGACAAAATCAAATGCATATTTGCCTAAATATTGTATATTTTTCTACAAAATTCGACACATTTCTACACGTTTTTTGCCCAAAATTGGGCATTTTTTGCACAAAAATAGATCTCACTAAGAGATCTCAAATAAAGATTTCATATCTTCTAGACTCATGCTTGTAATACTTCCTTCATTGCCCTCTACAAAAGTATCGGCTAAGTTTTTCTTTTGCATCTGTAATTCCATGATTTTTTCTTCAATCGTATTTTTCATAATCAAAGAAAAGACTTGTACGGTTTCCTGTTGTCCAATACGATGAGCACGATCTGTTGCCTGATTCTTTGCTGACATATTCCACCATGGATCATAATGTATAACAGCCTGTGCACTGGTCAGATTCAAACCTGAACCACCCGCTTTTAAAGAAATCAAAAACAAGGTTGTATCATCATTTTGAAACTTATCGACCATCTTTTTACGCTTTTCCTTAGGTGTTGAACCATCTAAAAGATAATAACTCACATGTTCTTTTTGACATTGTTCTTCAATTAAATGTAATAAAGATGTAAATGAAGAAAACAATAATATTTTCTTATGATTATCTTTTAATGAATGAATCAATTCCATACATCCTTTCAGCTTTGACGAAGGCCCTTGAAACTCTGGATATAATAAACGCGAATCTTGGCATAATTGTCTTAAACGTGTCAACATAGCTAAAATATCAATATGTCCTAATTTTTGAACATCTAGCTTTTGTTGGAGAGATTGATTCACTTGAACTAAATTAGCAAGATATAATTTTTCTTCTTCCTCACTCAAATGCATATATAAAGTTTGTTCAATCTTTTCTGGTAACTCATATAAGACATCTTTTTTATTTCTTCTTAAAACAAAAGGTGTAATCATTTGTTTTAAACGTTCTTGTTTTTGTTCATTATGTTCTTTAACAATAGGACGTTCAAATTGTTCTAAGAAATAACTGTAATGATAAAGATAATAAGGCATCAAGAAATCAAAGATAGACCATAATTCAGCTAATGAGTTTTCAATCGGTGTTCCCGTTAAAGCAAAACGCTGTTTAGCTTTTAAACGCTTTACACATATCGCATTTCTCGTTTTAGGGTTTTTAATATTCTGGGCTTCATCAATCACAACTGTATGAAAAGACAATTTTTCATACCATTCAATATCCCTTCTTAAATAATCATAAGATGTAATCAAAACATCATATTGTCCTTGATTTTTTAAATGTTCTTCTCTTTCTTCTTTATTTCCATAAACACAAAGAACGTTTAAATCATTTGAAAACTTCATCAATTCATCCTGCCAGTTTAAAATTAAACTCGCTGGAGCAATAACCAAATGTGTTCCCTGTCCTTTTAAGCTATCAAAATAAGTAATCATCTGTAAAGTTTTCCCTAACCCCATATCATCCGCTAAAATACCTCCAAAATGATAATGTTCCATCAACCTTAACCATTGATATCCTTTCTTTTGATAATCCCTTAAAATCGGTTGATAATGTTCAGGCACATCAAATTCATGTTCCTTTGTCTGAAAATCTTCTATCCATTTCTTTAATTCTTCACTTCTTTGATAATGCAAAGATGTATCATCTTGCATCATCTGATCAATTTCAAATAAACGATAAGTTGGGATTTGAACCTCTCCACGCACAATATCCTGCACTGGTAATGATAATGTGTCTGTTAGATGGTCTAAATCCTGTAATTCCTGATTATCCAATGAAAGAATCTGTCCATTTTTTAATTTATAAAATTTTCTTTTTTTCTTATAAGCTTTTAATATATCCATCAGTTCTTCTTTTTGGACATGAACACTTTGAATATCAATCGAAAGTAAACCATTTTGCAGATGAACACCGACACGTATATCAACGGGTTTAGCCTGTGAAAAGCTATTTAAAGCATCACTAACAAAAACCTGACAATAATGGGAAAGATAAGGCAGACTCTCCTTTAAAAACTGATAAGTAAAATCATGGTCATATTGTAAATAAACCATGTGGTCATCAATATCTTCAATATAAGGACGTAAATAGTCTTCGATTAAATCAGCTTGTTTCGATTTATGAGTATTGTGTTCATCAAAACCATAACTCATATGATCATCATATATATATTCCAGCTGTATACAGATTTGATCATCTTTGGTCATATCTGCATAAAGATTAATCATATCTTCTTGATGATAAGTATCAAAAAGATGTGTATCTAAAAGAATATCATCATTTAAATCATAAAGTACGTATTTATAAAAATCCATCAAAGATGATTGTGGGATATAGAAACCACCTTTGGTTTCCATCCATTTTTGAATAAAAGTGAGTGCCTGTTGGGGTGCATGAAAATCATAACGATATAAAACATCGTTTTCTAAACGATAAATATAATGAGAAGTCATCAAAACATATTCAAATTGATGATAATCAGAAAAATCTAAGACATAACTTTCTTCTTTTAAGCTTATTTCCAGAGGAATCTGTATATTTTTCTTATCAAAGGCGATATCACAATAAGAAGATGGTAAAACACTCATGATTTGATAAAATTCATCCAGTTCATCATTTAACATTAGTGTCTTAATGATTCCTTGTTGGAGATATTGATTGTTTAAAAAACATTTTTTCATCAATGCGATAATTTCTCTTGAGTCTTCATCAAAAGCTTCTAAACTATGAATAAAACCAAAATTTTTACTATATTGGACATTTTCATGATGATCAATGGCTTTTAAAAAAGATTCAATATTTTTAATAATATAGCTTTGATGAGGTGCTAAAATCTTAAAAGCAATCCATAAATGATCTTTTTTTTGTTGTACAAAAGCTTTAATTTGATATTGTTTTGAAATCAAAGGAACAAAAGATTCTCTTAATAACTGTTCTTTATATAAATGAATTAAATCCATTGATTCCTGTTGCTTTTTTTGTAATATTCGTTCTTGTCTTTGTTTTTCTATTTTCGCTAATTGTTGTTGTTTATTCCATTGATCATCTTTTTCATAAAAATAAGGAAAAGATGTCACCGTCAATGTCTTTAAAAAGAATAAAATAGCTGCAATATGACGACATTGTCCTTTTAATGAACAACTACAATGTGATTGAATAATCTCCCCATCCTCAGATATTTTCATAGAAACAATGAATTTCTCATCACGAATTGACATTCTAGCATTCATTCTATAACAATGATTGCCTTCATCAAAAGAAATTGTCATTCTTTCCAAGACATCTCGTATATCCATAAAACGTCCATAACGATATTCCTTTTCATCCTTAACAACACGTCTGATTTCTCTTTCCTGTATAAGCATTATGATTCCTCCAATCAATGTTTTATTATAACATATTCTTCTTCAACAAGCTATCATCAGACGTGTTTTCTTCTTATCGTATATCCTGTTTATTGCCTAACATAATCTTGACTTTTTGACCTTGTTCTATTTGTTCACCTACACGTGGCAATTGATCAATCACATATTCTCCTTCTCCCAAAAACTCAAAACCATAATTTTCATTTTGGACTTCAGATTTTTTCTTACCAATATAATTTTCTACATCATAGGCAGGAACATCTGTCCAGACATAGGCTTTTTCCCTCTGTTTCGTTACTTTTGGTATTTCTAAAGCAGGTAAAACATCCATAAAAATCTTTCTGGCAATAGGAGCAGCTGTTGTCCCACCATATTGAACACATTTTTTGGGATTATCCATAGCGAGATACAAAACAATCTGAGGATTATCAATCGAAGCAACACCCAAAAAAGATAAAATATATCCATTCCCTGCATATGTTCCATTGATGGCACGTTGAGCTGTTCCCGTTTTTCCACCAATACGATAACCATCAATATAGGCATTTTTACCCCCACCATCTGTCACAACACCTTCTAAGGCATCTCTGACTTTGGCAGATGTTTGTGCTGTAATCACCTGTTTTATCATTTTTGGTTTTGTTTCACTGATCACTTCATGTGTTTTGCTATTATATATTTTATTGACAATATAGGGCTGATAAAGCTTTCCTCCATTGACACAGGCACAGACAGCTCTTACCAGTTGAATCGGTGTGACAGATATTCCTTGACCAAAAGCCACTGTTGCCTGTTCTACTTCATTGAACTTATCATAAGCAAACATGATACCACTTGATTCTCCCATCATATCGACACCTGTTTTCTTCGTTAAACCAAAATCTTGTATATACTGATATAAACGTTCTTTCCCTAACCTGCGACCAATCTCCACAAAACCGGGATTCGATGAATTTTGTAATACTTCACGAAAAGTCTGTAAGCCATGTCCTCCTTTTTTCCATGATTTAATTCTTGCTCCACCAACAATTTCATACCCTTTATCATAGTAAGTATCCTTATCCATATCAAATAGATTTTCATTCAAGGCACTACTGAAAGTGATAATTTTAAAGGTTGAACCTGGTTCATATGACTTCCATATGGGTAAATTACGATTATAGATTTCACTATCAGCATTTTGATAGTCATTAGGATCAAAATCTGGTTTGGAACATATAGCCAGTATTTTTCCATTACGAGGGTCCATTGCCAGACATAAAATAGAATCAGGATCATAAGTTGCATAGGCATTATTCAATTCTCTTTCTACAACATCCTGAACACGTGTATCAATCGTTAATTCTATATCCATTCCTGCAGTAGGATATTCATATTTTGCTGGATAAATATTTAAATTTTGTCCTTTAGCATTCATATAATAATGAATGCTGCCATTGACTCCAGAAAGATATTGATCATATTGTCGTTCTAATCCTACCAGTCCTTGATTATCTATCCCAACAAATCCCAATGTTTGAGCCAGATAATTTTGAAAAGGATAATAACGCAATGTATCTTGTACAAGATATACACCCGGTAATTTTAAACGATCAATTTGATAAGCTTTATTTTCATCTAACTGTCTGCCTTCAGGTTGAATTCTTTCTACAGAAACCTTTTTTTGAATTTTTTGCAGTAATGTCTGCTCATCACATTTTAAAATACGTGATAATTCATAAGCTGTATGAATTGGATCATGAATTTGGCTTGGTACAACAATTAACGAAGAT
This sequence comes from Clostridium sp. C1, assembly GCF_018223625.1. Classification (NCBI taxonomy): domain Bacteria; kingdom Bacillati; phylum Bacillota; class Clostridia; order Eubacteriales; family Clostridiaceae; genus Clostridium; species Clostridium sp. C1. Next base: position 1,241,772 of record NZ_CP073631.1, read on the forward strand.
GTTGTTAAATTATCAACTAAAGTGACATGTTGAGAATCATAGATTTTTCCACGTGATGCTTCTAATGGAAAGCTACGTTGCCATGATTCTGTTGCTTTTAAGCTTAATTCCTGATAAGCAAAAAATTGACTATATCCTAAACGCAGTACAATGCATAAAATAATGATGGTCATGACAATATTAACCCATTGAATCTTTTTGATCATACGAGAAAAAATCATTTTTATCACCATCATATTGTATGATTTCTTTTATAAAATATGAAAATAGGAACTTCAAAAGTTCCTATTTTGCAGTCACTGTAATTTTTTGATTTGATTTGAGTTTTGTTCCTTTCGTTACACTCTGTTTATAAATTGTACCTTCGCCTTTAAACTCAATATCCACATGAGCCATCGTACCAAAGGCTTCTGCTTCCTTTCGTGACCAGCCCGTCATCGAAGGCATGGTTATATTCGTTCCATTCGTCTGTAAAAATACACGAGATTTCGATGAAACTTCAGTTTGAGCTTTTGGATATTGACTCATGACAATATCACCATCTCCAATGACAAGCGATGAAAGCTGATGATTAGAAAGAACTTCTTTAGCGTAATCAACACTTTGATTCATATAATTATCTAAAACAAATGTTGATGTTTCCACAACTTGTGATGGCTGTGTATTTAATTTATTCAAAGCTGCACGAATACCTCCCTGTACAACCTTTGCGGCAGATGTCGTACTTGATGAACTTCCCTGATACCACATAACTAAAATCACTTGAGGATCATCATAAGGTGCCATTCCTACAAAACTATGTGTATAATAACCACTACGATATCCACCTGACTCAGAAGCTACCTGCCCTGTTCCCGTTTTTCCAATCAAACTCACATCATCCATGCGATAATTGTATCCGGTACTTCCTTCTTCATTAATAACACCTTTCAACAATTCTCGAACTTGTTTGACTGTATCTACTGAATAAATCTGTTTAGAATACTGTGTTTTGGCTTCATAAAGTGTTTCTTGACTATCACTATTGACAACTTTTTCAACCAGATATGGCTCTACCATTTTTCCATCATTCGCAAAAGCACTATAAGCACGAATCAATTGTAAAGCAGTAAATGTAGAACCTTGACCAAATCCTGTTGTTAAATATTCTAGAGTTCTTTCACCTTCACGCTTATATCCTGCAAAACCAGCCGCTGAAGTTAAGCCATCAATACTGCTTTCTTTAAAGAATCCTAAATCTTCATAATCTTGAAGTAAAGATTGTTTATCTGTTTTTTCACTCAAGATATGACAAATTCCTGTATTACTTGAATAATAAAATCCTTTTTTATAACTTATTGTTCCCCAACCACGACCACTATTATGGTCATTAATTGTAGCAACCGTTTTCCCATTGACTTTATAATGAAACTTTCCAGATTGATATGTATCATCAACATCTAATTTTTGATCATTAATCGCATTTCCATAAACAAATGATTTAAAAACTGATCCCGGTTCTACTGGTTCATTTAAAAATAAATCCACATAATTTTTAATATCACGTTCATTAGGATCAAAAGATGGATAATTAGAAATCGCCAACAATTTCCCTGTCTTGGCATCCATGATACCACATGTTGCTTTTTCTGGTTTTAATTCTTCAATCATCTTTTCCATCTGCATATCTAATTCTGTTTGAACATCTGTATCAATCGTTAAATAAACATCATTTCCAGCAACGGGTGCAGTTTCACTTAAAATCCCATTAGGCAAAACATTATTATTGTTATCGGCGAGATAAGTTCTTTCTCCATCTGTCCCAGATAATTCATCATCAAAAGCTTGTTCAATACCCATTTTTCCTACCAATGTCTGTACTGTTTTTCCTTTGATTTCATCTGTAACAGCTTGAGCATATCCAACCTCATAAGAAGCAAAATCACCATAACGATAATTTCTTGTTGTAATTTCATCAAACTCCAGACCCGGTAATTTTAAAGCATCAATTTGATCTTTAACGAGTGAAGAAAGATTATTTCCATAACTTCCAAATTCAACTTGATAAGTGTCTTTCTTTAATTGCTTCAAAATATCTTCTTCATCCATTCCAATAATTGGTGCTAATGCTTTTGCCGTTGCTTCAGGATCAACAACATAATCTGGCTTTTTATCCAAAGTTAAGTGGGTTTTTGATAAAATAGCATAAAGCTTATATGTTTTCATATCACCCGCAATGACTTCATTATCACTTGAATAAATCGTTCCACGTTTGGCAGATAAAATATCTGTCTTACTTTCACCACGACTTTCAGCATATTCTTCAATATCATTTCCACTGACAAAATGTTTACCAGTAGCTCCCAGATAAATGACATTGCATACCATACAAACAATAACCACCATAATAATGCAATAAACAATTTTAGCACTTTGATTATTATTTTTTTTCATTGCCATTATTCTTCAGGAACTCCTACAACGGCAGCTGTGGCAGTATTTTGTTTATATGTATATCCCTTCGCTTGAGCAACTGATTCCAGACGAGAAAAAGATGCCAATTCTAATTTTTTCATATCTAACCCGTCAATATCTGATTCAATTGTCTTAATGTCTTTTTCTAATTTATTACATGCAACATTGATTGTTGATTCATAAGAATTTAAAGCAACAATTCCCACAACAAAAACAATAAAACTCATCACTAATAAACGTTTTGAAAATCTTAAAAATCTTGGTTCTCTTTTCTTATTTCTCATCTTCATATATCCTTTCTATAATTCTTAATTTTGCTGAATGTGAGCGATGATTTTCTAATAATTCTTCATCGCTTGCTACAATTGGTTTCTTTGTTATTTTTTTAAATTGAGGTTTTAAATATTCTGGAACAACAGGCATTCCTCTTGGTAACTCCGGTTGTTTCGTTACTTCTTGAAAAGTATATTTACAAATCTTATCTTCCAAAGAATGAAAAGTAATCACTGCAATACGCCCATGAACATTTAAAAGTGTCAAAGCATCATTTAAAGCCTGTTCAAAAACATTTAGTTCGTCATTAACTGCAATCCTTAAAGCCTGAAAAGTTCGCTTGGCTGGATGTCCCCCTTTTCTTCTGGCTGGAGCTGGTATTGCTTCTTTAATAATATCGACAAGCTCAAAAGTCGTTTCGATAGGTTTTTCTTCACGATGACGTGCAATGGCTCTGGCAATCTGTTTAGCAAACTTTTCATCAGAATATTTATATAACCATGTGATTAAATCTGACACTGGTGCCTGGTTGACCAGTTCATAGGCACTGATTTTTTGATTTTGGTCCATTCGCATATCTAAACGAGCATCGTAGTTATAACTAAAACCACGTTCACCATCATCAAACTGTGGCGAAGATACACCCAAATCAAAAACAAATCCATCCACGTGGCTGACACCACGTTTTGCCAGTTCCTCTTTTAAATTTTTAAAATTAGCATAAATAATAGTAAAACGATCAGAAATCTGTGCCAGACGTTCTTGAGCCGCCGCTATAGCCGTTTGGTCTTGATCAAAACAATACAGATGTCCTGTCGTTAAACGTTTGAGAATCTCCTGACTATGTCCACCACCACCCAGTGTACAGTCTACATAGATTCCATCTTCTTTGATATTTAAACCATCAATTGTTTCTTGAAGTAATACACTGATATGATGAAACATAACGTCCTCCTAATCTAAATCATCAATATTTTCTGAAATGTCATCAAACTGATCCATATTGTCATCATAGAAGCAATCCCACATTTGGCTATCCCATAATTCAATGTGATCTCCTGCCCCTACAATCACGCATTCTTTTTGAAGCTGACCTTCATTTCTTAAAACCTGAGGAATATTAATACGTCCTAATTTGTCAAATTCACATTCCGTTGCTCTGGAAGTGACCAAACGAATAAATATTCTGTTTTTTTTCTTTGTTTTTGGTAATTTCATGAGTGATTGATAATATGTTTGCCACCCTTCAACAGTATAAACAGCCAGACAACCTTCATTACCACGAGTGACATAGACTTTTTCACCACATTCAAGACGCATTTTGGCTGGAATACTCAAACGTCCTTTTGCATCTATATTGTGCCTATATTCACCTATGAACACTTCAAAATCACCCACTTTTATACATTTCTATACATTTTTTAACACTTCATACCACCATTATATACTATTTAGAAGATGATGTATAGAAAAAACATGATTTATTTTTTGATTTTTTATAATAAAAAAGTGGCTTATTTTCGCCACTTATCGTTAATTTTCCATATTTTAACAAATTATCAAAAAGGTTTTGACTGATGATCAGATAACCACGAAGAAAAAAGATAAAACCATAGAAAAACAATCGAACTACATGTCCATGTGATAGGATATGCCCAAAAGACAAGATGAATATCATGAATAAAATATAAAGCAATGCTCATATATAAAACACGCACAATACACCAGAAAACCATCATGACAAGCATCGGTACCATTGACTTTCCTGCCCCTCGTAAAATACCAGCAATACAATGTGAAAAAGCTAATAAAAAATAAAATAATGTCACTGTTCTAGCTTGCGCTGTTCCAAATCCCACAACATCCACCGTAGAATCAAATAAACTGATTAAAAATGGTGCTGCTATAAAAATCACAATCCCGATGATTTGAGCAAGTATTAATGAACATATAATCCCAAAGCGTGTTCCTTTTTTCACACGATCATATTTTTTGGCCCCCATATTCTGTGATACAAAGGTCGTCATGGCTAAGGCAAAGCATGTAATTGGTAAAAAACCAAATCCTTCAATTTTAGAATATGCGCCACATCCTGCCACTGCCATTTTTCCAAAACTGTTAATATAGCTTTGAACAACCACATTAGCTAACGCAATAATGGAATTTTGAATTCCTGCTGGTAATCCATTTTGAATAACTTGTTTCAACATGGGTATATCGAAACGAATGTCTTTGATTACGAGTGGATAAGATGGATGTTTTAAAAGATATAAAAAGCATAAAACAGCACTGACAACTTGTGATATAACAGTCGCTATCGCAGCTCCATCTACACCCATATGAAAAACAGTAATCAATACAATATCCAAAACAACGTTAATCACTGAAGAAATAATCAAATAATATAAAGGATGTTTACTATCTCCCAGTGCCTGTAAAATACCGGTAAAAGCATTATATAAAACAAAAGCTAGTGAACCCATAAAATAAATACGAAAATAAATAATAGAATCAGGTAAAACATCTTGTGGTGTTCCCATTAAAACAAGTATCTTAGGTGCAAAAATCACCCCTACCCCAGTCAAAACAAGTCCACAGATAATTCCTAAGGCGACAGTCGTATGAATGGATAGATGAACACGGCGATGATCATGCGCACCAAAAAAACGTGCAATGACAACACCTGCCCCTACTGAAAGACCATTAAAGAATCCAACAAGTAAAAAAATCAAATTACCAGAAGAAGCGACTGCTGCTAAGGCACTTGACCCTAAAAAATTACCCACGATTAAAGAATCTGCAGTATTATATAACTGTTGAAATAAGTTTCCTAAAAATAAAGGAATCGCAAAATAAATAATTTTCTTTGCTATTGAACCCTCTATCATTGTATTTGTATCTTCCATAAACTTTCCTCCCCCTTCACTATTTTAGCACTAATGCTTTTCTAAATATACAAACATCTGTTATAATCATAAAAAATCATCAAGAAAAAGGAGAAACATTATGAAGTCGACATTAATCATTGGTTCAAGTGTCTGTGATGTCAATATCTATGTTCAACAATTTCCACAAATCACAGGCGATGAAAATATTATAAAACAAGAAATGACAATGGGTGGATGTGCCTGGAATGTAAGTGCAGTTTTTAGACAATTACAACTTCCTTATACTCTTTTTTCACCCATTGGCAAAGGATTCTATGGTGATTTTGTCAAAGCACAGTTTCAAAAAAATCATGTTCCTGTTTTGATTGAAACATCACAAAAGAATGGATGTTGTTATTGTGTGGTAGATAAGCAGGGAGAACGTACTTTTCTTTGTGAACATGGTGCTGAATATGTTTTTCATAAGGAGTGGTTCACACAATTAGATATGTCTTTATATCAAGCTATTTATATTTGTGGATTAGATATTGAAGAAGATCACAAACAAGTGATTTATCAGTTTTTAAAACAATATCCTCATCATACTTTATATTTTGCTCCCGGACCTCGTCTTTTCAAAATCCCTCAACAAGCCATGCATAACATTCTTTCCCTTCATCCCATTTTACATCTCAACAAGCAGGAAATCCTTACCTATACCCATCAAAATGACTTAGAAAATGCCTGTAAGATACTTTATACAAAGACACAACAACCAATAATTGTTACACTTGGTCAGGAGGGATGTTATTTCTATAATCAAACACAAAACTTTTATATTCCAACTCAAAAAGTTCCCGTCTTTAATACCAATGGTGCTGGTGATACCCATTTGGGTGCTATTATGGCTTATCGTATTCAAGGCGTTATCTGGGAAGAAAGCTTACAAAAAGCGAATGATATGGCGGCTATGAAGATATCAAAAAACTCTGTAAAGTAATCCACCTTACAGAGTTTTTCATTTATAAATCCAAACCATCTAAAACATCTTTTAAAGCTTTAGCACTTGTTTGTAATTTTTCATTTTCATCATTATTCAAGTAAATATCTACAACTTTTTCAACACCATTTTGTCCAATGACAGTTGGAATACTTAGACAAATATCATTTAATCCAAATTCTCCCTGCATTAAACTTGAAATTGGTAAAACAGCATGTTCATCTTTCACAATTGCTGTTGCAATACGTTTGACAGCTACTGCTACACCATAGTAAGTTGCACCTTTTCTTTTAATAATTTCATAAGCACTATCACGAACTTCTTGAGCCAGTCTTTCCATAGATTCTTCATGATTAAAATGACCACGCAATTCACAGAAATGATTAATGTGAATACCTGCAACCTGTGCCCCTGACCAGACAACCAGTTCACTGTCCCCATGCTCACCAATAATATAAGCATGAATATCTCGAGGATCGACTTGTAAATGTTTACCTAAAACATATTTCAATCTCGCTGTATCAAGAACTGTTCCTGAACCAATAACACGATGAGCAGGGAATCCTGATAATTTCAATGCCACCTCAGTTAAAATATCAACAGGATTAGAAACAATCAATAAAATTCCTTCACAATTTCTTTCTTTAATTTCAGGAATAATACTTTTAAAGATTTGAACATTCTTTTTCACTAAATCCAATCTTGTTTCATCTGGTTTTTGATTAGCTCCTGCGGTAATGACAATTAATCCCGCATCAACAATATCATCATATGTTCCAGCATAAATATTCATTGGTGTCAAATAAGCACTTCCATGACTCAAATCCATAGCTTCACCTTCAGCTTTTTGCGTATTTGCATCAATCAATACCATTTCAGAAAATAAACCTGTCTGAATCAAACTAAATGCAGATGTAGCTCCAACAAATCCACATCCAATAACAGCAACTTTTTGCATATTAACCATTTTTTATCACCTTCCATCTCTAGTATACCCCAAAATCTAAAGATTTCAAATTATATGCACAATCATTTTTTGCGAGGTGTATTCAAAGCATAACGTTTTTCAAAATATTCAAACCCACTCATTTCATCTTGCTTATAAAAACCTATTGTATAATCATCTCCAGTGATGGGAATATGTTTAGCTTTGATGATTTGATAAGCCATTTTGCTGTTTTCATCAAATGCCAATCCTGATTTTATTGTATAAACTTGTCCATCATCAAATGTAAAGGTAAAACGTGGTAAATAGATCTTAGATAAACCATATCTTTGTGTCATGGTCGATATAACGATATCAATAGAAACATTTTTTAATTGTTGCCATTGATAATGTTGATTTCTACGTTCACTTTGTTTCAATAAAAATCCTATAAGAATGGAATAGCGACTTTGAAATTGACGAGAACAAATTTGTATTCCCTGATCCGTCAATTCAATATAATCCTGTTTTGTTATAGCGATGTGATACAATGAAAGTATCAAAATCAAACTGATAACAGTCATCATCACAAACATCTTTAAATGAGGTGAATACCCTGTCAATAAAGACAGATGATATTGTGAATTTACCCAGCCAATCATGCGAGGTAAAACATCTCCAAAAACAAAACCTAAACCTATAGACAAAGCAATCATGATAAGTAAACCTGTTAGATAATCAGCAATCTGGATTCTTGTTCCTATGACAGTCGTATGTTGACTACGTAAATAATCCCCTAATTTTTTTAGACCTTGCTTGACCAATGTCTTATCAATATGTTCCTGTTCCTGTAACTGCTCCTGTGTTAAAACATCTAAAACAGGAATACCTTTATCTTGAAACTCTTGACATATCTGTTGGATATATTGTAAAGAAGCAATTTTTGTATCTAACTTTTGAATATGATGTTCTAAAACTGTCTGAAAATTTGTTGATTGGTCTAAAATAGCTGCAATATCCTCAATCGGAATTTCTAATTCTCTTAAAAAACGGATTTTTTTCAGTCTATCTATATCCTGCATATTGTAATCACGATAACCATTTTCATCTCTATGAGGATGAATCAAATGCATTTTTTCATAATAACGTAAAGCATGTGAACTGATAGATAATTGCTTTTCTACTTCCTTAATTTTCATCTTTTCCACCTTCCTCGCTTACATTGTAAACCTTAGAGTCACACGAAGGTCAATATATTTATGAAAAATCATATAAAAAAATTGATTTCAAGCATATAAAATGTTGGATAACTTGACTTTTATGGTAAAAATACCTATACTTCTAAATGAAGTTTAAAAATGAGGGGTATGTTATATGGAGGAAACAAAAAAGCAAGAAAAACAGACAAGAAAAAAGGTTCGCATAAGAAAAGATCATGTTTTGAAAGCACTGCTTATTTTAGGGGCACTCATTATTGTTGTTTATCTTTTTGGATGTTTCTATTATCATGACAAATTTATGAGTCGTACAGCTATTAATGATATTGATGTTTCAGGAATGACTTACAAACAAGCCAGTGATACACTTGAAGATGCACTGACAAATCAGACATTATCATTGACTTTTGTTGATAATCAAAAAGAAACTTTAAAACAAGATCAAAGTGGTATCACTTTTAATCCTAATAACAGCATTCAAAAGGAAATGGATAAACAGAATCCTTTTTTATGGTTTACACATTTCTTTCAATCTACAGATATCAATTTAAATGATTTATTAATCACAGATCAAAAACAATTAGAAAAAGCTGTGACATCTTTAAAACATGTACAAGATGAACAAATTGCACCAGTGGATGCAAAAGTAGAGTATAAAGATGAACAATTTGTGATTACACCTGAAGTTTTTGGAACAACTATTCAAAATGAACAATTGATTGACGCTGTAGAAAAGGCATTTCAGACACGTCAAGATACGATTCATTTAAAAGAACAACATATTTATAAAGAACCAAAACTGACATCTCAAGATAAAATCATTACAAATTTAGAGAAACTTGCTAAAGAATATTGTGATGCGAAAATTACTTATAAAACTGTTTCTGGTAATGTTGTGTTAGATGGTAATGATTTGATTCAATGGTTATCTATTGATGAAAAAGGAAATTATTATTATGATGAGGATGAATTTAAGAAACAGGCAACAGCTTTTGTAAAAGATACTTTAGCTCCTAAAATTAATATTATTGGAAAATCAAAAACATTTAAAGGAGCCAATGGCACAAGAACTGTATCTGGTGGTAATTATGGTTATAAATTAAATCAAAGTAAAGAAGTCACTGGTTTATTAAGTGATATTAAAGCACATAAAAAAGAAACAAGAAGTCCTTCTGTAACTGGTGTACAGGCTTCTTATAGTAATGGTGGTTTAGGTAATACTTTTGTGGAAATTGACATGACAAAACAACATATGTGGTTTATCAAAAATGGTAATGTTGTTTTAGAATCTGACTGTGTTACAGGATTACCTACACCTGATCGTATCACTCCTGGTGGAACTTATTATGTTTATTTTATGCAACGTAATCGTGTATTAAGAGGGCAGATTCAAGCTGATGGAAAACCAGAATATGAAACACCTGTCGCTTATTGGATGGCGTTTAATGGTGGAATAGGTTTACATGATGCAACATGGCAATCTTCTTTTGGTGGCGACCGTTATAAAACACATGGTTCTCATGGTTGTATCAACTTACCATTGAATGTTGCTGCTTCATTATATAGTCAACTGAAAGTGAATATTCCTGTTGTTTGTTATTATTAAAAGGCTGCAAAGCCTTTTTTATTTTATGGATGTATGCTAGTATAAAGATAGGAGGAGGATTTTATGAATACTTTTTTAAAAAGATTTGTACAAATCATATTTTTCCTAGCCATTTCATGGCTTTATTTCCATATCATTCAAAAGATTATTTTTCTGTTCTCACCTTCATCTTCTCTGACATTTGATAATATCTTAGGCCTGATATGTATCTTTATTTATATCGTATTCATTATACCCTTAGCTTTAATCATCACTCATAAAATATCTATTCAATAAAAAATCCTTACTTTTTTGAGTAAGGATCTTTTTTGTTTTGTTCAAAAGGCATACGTAAAATCTTTTGTTGTTTCTCTAATGGTAAAATAGAAGCCAGACATGTCACTATGAAAAATGAAAAAATAGAATAAAATCCAAATTTAAATATACGCTTAAACATTATTTAATCACCTTCTATTAAAATATTTCCATCACTTAATACCTGAATATGACTATTAAAAAATGCTTTTGTTAACTGAATCATATCATAAGAATCTTGAACCCCTGCTGTTTCATAAGCTGAGTGCATCGCTAATTGTGGTAAACCAATATCCACACAATTCATAGATACTTGTGACATGGCAATATTTCCTAAAGTACTACCACCTACAGTATCAGAACGATTCGCAAAGAACTGTAATGAAACATTGGCTTTTTGACATAATCCCTTGATCACCGCAATACTTAAACCATCACTTGTATATTTTTGTCCGGCATGAGATTTGACGACAACTCCCTGATTCATATACACGCAATTATCTTGATCTGTCTTTTCAACATGATGAGGGTGTACAGCATGTGCATTATCTCCACTTAACATAAAACTATTAGCTAAAGCACGATAGAAATCTTCACTGTCTTGGAAAAGATGATGATGAATGCGATATAAAGTATCATACAAAAATGTTGAGGCAGCACCTTGTTTTGTTCCTGAACCCACTTCTTCGTTATCAAAACAAGCAAAAACCTGAATAGATTGAGGATGTGATCCTTGTAAAAATCCTTGTAAAGATGTATAGGCACATTGTAAATCATCTAATCGAGGGGCAGAAATAAATTCTTCATGAGCACCCCATAAAGATGGTGCAGTGCGATTATATAAGTAAAGATCACTGCCATAGATAGCTTCTTCATCTACTTGTAATTCTTTTGCAATCATTTTTTTCAAATCACCTATTTGACCTTGCTTTCCAGCAAAAAGAGGCAACATATCAATTTGTTTATTATAGGCATATCCTTCATTAACTGTACGATTCATATGTATAGCCAAATGGGGAATCAAAACCAGATCACGATCAAAACTTAATAAACGTGTCTGATAAGTGTTATTTTGTTTAATCATCACACGACCGGCAATCGATAATGGTCGATCAAACCATGATGAACAAATCATTCCACCATATCCTTCTGTATTCAACATCAGATAATGGTTTTTCACTTCCATCTCTGCCTTTTCTTTTAATTTAAAAGTAGGTGAATCACTATGTGATGCCACAATCTGAAAATTATAATGATCTAATTTTTCACCAATATGAAAAGCAATTAAACTTGACTGATTACGTGTCACATAATATTTTCCACCTTTTGCCATAGACCATTTTTGACTTTCTGATAATTCTTGATATCCTGCTTCATTCAACATTTTTTTCATTGTATCTACAGCATGGAAAGCTGTTGGACTTTGTTGAATAAAAGACATTAACTGTTGAGAAACTTCTTTATACATTTTTATACCTCCGTTTTTATTATTGTATCATAAATGATATCAAATAGGACTTTTTTCTAATAATTTTATGCCTTCCTCTACTGAAGAAATATATACTTCTCTTAAACCATATTCATCTTCACATGATACAATATCATAAAATTCTAAATCATCTAAAATATAATCAATTCGTGAAAGAGGAATTTGGAGCTGTTGATAAAGCAAATCTTCAGAAGCATAATTCGCATTTATAATGACCTGCAAAATATCTTCATAAGGATGATGATCAGAATGATGAAAACGATAAAATAAAGCGTGACGATTCGCACGACGACGCATTAAAGCCAATTTTTCTCCATCCCATAAAATGACACCATTATTTTTTGCTAGAGCATAAGCCTGTCTTGTAAAAGTCTGATTAGTAACAACGACTGCTTCATCATAATCATAATACTCACAACCACTATAAGCCTGTTGAATCGCACTGACACCTACTGGCTTACTATAATACTTACATTGAAAAGCATATCTAACACCTCGATAACTGGCTAGAATATCAACCCCATAATCCCCACTTTGACGTGTTAAACGCAAATGTTTATAACCTAGTCGTTTCAATATTTCATAAACATATTGTTCAAATTCAATGCCAGTCATATGCTTTTTTAAACGAGGAATCCAGCCAAATATCCAACCTAACAATGAACCACATAAACGTCCTAACAAATGAATCAGCCATCGAAATAATTTCCAAATCCACTTCATGACTCTACCTCATCTTGTTGTTTAATTTCATCCAATAAAATGTCATCTCCATAACGTATAAATTTCCAATATTCTACAAAAGTATCATGATGACTCTCTATGACTTGTTCATCTTGAACCATCGTATCATTCATCTTTCCTTCAATATATACCCAGAAATAATCTTGATGATTATCTATATCATCATATAAATCAACAAGAATCACCTTAAACAATTGAATATTATCTAAAACATTCTGTTGATTTTGATATTGTTGCCATTCCATCTTTAATTGCCATCTTTCATAAAGAGCGTCACTTAAACATAGCTTGAGTGTTGTTAAATCCTGTTTTGACCAAGCCTTCTGGATTTTAAAATATTGTTCTTCTACTTTTTTCTTTAAGACTTTTTCATCCCAGAATGTATCCTGCTGATATGCTGTTTTTATATCATCTACAATCTCCTGATGCATTTTTTTGGCTTTATGACGCTTCCAGTACAGCATCATCATCAGACAGCCACCTGCACCTAAAACACCTGCAATTGGCGAACCACCTTGACGACGAGAGCTTGTATGTGGTGATGAAGTATGACTGCTATGTCCACGACTTCCTCCACCACTGCTGCTACCTCCTCCAGCACGTGCAAAAACAGGTTGACACATGAATATGAAAATGAATAAAATAATGATGACTTTTTTCATGAACATCACTTCCTACGAAAATATTTACAAAATAAAAAGTCATGATACAATAAAACAATAAAGGAGAATATGAATATGTTAATGAGTGTATCACATCTTGAAAAATATAACAATTTAAAATGTATCGCAAAAGATATTTCTTTTTCTATTCATGAACATGATAAAATAGGTTTGATTGGTCTTAATGGAGCTGGAAAATCAACTCTTTTAAAAATTTTAGCTGGTCAAGAAGATTATAAAGGAGAAATTATCAAAAAGAAAGATATCCGCATTAACTATCTTTCTCAGCATCCACAATTCCAGCCAGAAAACACCGTTCTACAACAAGTCTACCAAGAAGTTAGTCATGATATTGCCGAATATGAAATCCTTTCCATTTTAAATCGTTTTCAGATCACTCACCATCATCAACCTGTCGGTCAATTATCAGGTGGTCAAAAAAAGCGTGTTGCTTTAGCAATCGCCCTCATCAAACCTTGTGATTTACTCTTATTAGATGAACCAACCAATCATTTAGATCATGAAATGATTGAATATTTAGAAAAATTTCTTATCAAATTCAATAAAGCTTTAGTTATGATTACCCATGATCGTTATTTTCTAGAACGTATTACAAAGCGTATGATGGAATTAGACTATGGACAACTTTATTTCTATGATGCGAACTACTCACTTTATTTAGAACAAAAAGCTTTGCGAGAAGAAACACAACAAAATACACAACACAAAAGAAAACAATTTCTCAAAAAAGAACTCGAATGGGTTCGTGCTGGTGTTCAGGCACGTACAACTAAAAACAAAGGACGTCTTCAAAGATTTGAAACTTTAAGTCAACAGGAGAATGTTCCTGTTCGTCAAAACTTAGAAATGATTGATATTGCTTCACGTTTAGGTCATAAAACCATTGTTTTACATGGTGTATCACATGGTTATGATTCCGTTTTGTTTGAACCTTTTGATTATTTATTAAAAAGAAATGAACGTGTTGGTATTATTGGTATCAATGGTTCTGGCAAATCAACTTTACTCCATATTATAGCCAGAGAATTACAGCCTACAAAAGGATATGTAGAATATGGTGAAACCATTCGTATCGGTTACTTTAAACAGGGTCACGAAGATATGGATTCTCAACAAAAAGTGATTGACTATATTCAAGATGAAGCCCGTTATCTCCAGACACGTCAAGGTGAGTTTTCCGCTAAACAAATGTGTGAAAAATTTCTATTTGATAAAGATATGCAATATACGCCTATTGGTCGTTTATCTGGTGGCGAAAAAAGACGCTTATATTTATTAAAAGTCTTAATGAGTGCTCCTAATGTCTTGTTATTAGATGAACCAACTAACGATTTAGATATTACGACATTACAGATTTTAGAAGACTATTTAGATAGCTTTCAAGGAATAATCATCACTGTATCCCATGATCGTTATTTCTTAGATCGTCTTTGTGATACGCTTTGGGTGTTTAATCATCAGCGTATTGAAATTCATAATGGAGGCTATAGTGATTATATGTTGAATGCACAACCTGTTCAACGCAAAGTCAAAAAGGCAGTGAAACCTCAAAAAGAACGTGCTGTCAGATTAACATATCATGAAAAAAAGGAACTTCAAACATTAGAAGAAACACTTCCTTTACTAGAACAACAGCTTCATGAATTAGATGAACAACTTCATCATGTCAGTGATTTTGCTTCTATCCAAGCTCTTTCTTGTCAAAGAAATCAATTAGAGGAAGATATTGAAATCAAAAGCAATCGTTGGCTTATTCTATTAGAAAAAGAAGAACAGTCACATTAAGACTGTTCTTCTTTTTCTTTGACTTTAATTTTAATTGTCATTTGTTCATCAACTTGAATATCTTCACTTTCTTCTTGTGTTGCAAACAAAGGAATCTCTGTTTCAAGTTCATCTAAATCAGTTGAATTCATTTTGACTTTTAATGCCATAAGACCCTCCTATAAAATATCCTGTAATAATGTCACTGTTGCCATTGCATCTTGGCAATAATAATCAGCCCCTATTTCTCTAGCAATATCCGCTGTGAGTACAGCTCCTCCTACCCAGATAGGACAATCACAATGAGCTTCTTTTAATGCCTGAATCGTTTTTTGCATATGGACGACTGTTGTTGTCATTAAAGCACTCAAACCTATCGCCTGAGGGTGATATTGTTGATAGGCTTCCACAACACGTTCTTTTTTCACATCTTTTCCTAAATCAATCACTTGATAACCGTAACTTTCCAAAATAACTTTAACAATATTCTTTCCAATATCATGAACATCACCTTCAACAGTACACATAACAACTGTCGCTTTTGCAGCATCTTGTTGATGAAACGTTGATTTAATGACTTCAAAAGCAAGTTTTGTTGTTTCTGCTGATTGAATCAGTTGTGGTAAAAAGATACGATTTTTTTCATAATCATCACCCACTTGATTCAGTGCTGGAATAATGATTTGATCAATGATTTCTAAAGCTTGTTTTGTTTGTAAGAGTTCCTGTGTTTTGGCTTTCACTTCATCTTTTAAACCATGAATAATGATATCATGCAATGTAAAATCCGTTGTAGGAAAGACTGGTTGCACGGTGTGCTGGGATTGTTTTTCAATGTATTGAATTGCATCTTTATCTTGATAAGAGAGAACACGATAAGCATCAATCGTATCCATTAATTGTTGATCTAAAGGATTAATAATCGGTAAATTTAATCCTGCCTGTAATGCCAGTGCTAAAAAGGTACGATTAAGCAAAGGACGATGAGGTAAACCAAAGGATACATTAGATACACCTAATGTCGTATAAAGAGATAATTCATTTTTAACTAATGATACAGCTTTTAATGTTTCTTGTACTTCTTTTTGTTGAGCTGAAGCTGTTAAAGTTAAACAATCAATAATGATATCTTTTGATGGTATTTGATAAGTTTTTGCTTTTTGTATAATTTTTTTGGCAAGTGTTAATCTTTCATCTGCATATAAAGGAATTCCATCTTGTAATGTTAATCCAATAACAACACCACCATATTTTTGAACAATCGGAAAAATAGCTTCCATAACTTCCTCTTTAGCATTCACTGAATTAATTAATGGCTTTCCATTATAATAACGACATGCTTTTTCAATGACTTCTGGCGAAGAAGAATCAATCTGTAAAGGCAAATCAATCACTTCCTGCAACATTTTGAGAACAGTGACCATCACCTGTTTTTCATCAATACCAGGTAAACCCACATTAACATCCAATATATCTGCGCCAGCTCTTTGTTGTTGAATGGCTTCTTTCACATATTCTTCATAGTTTCCTTCTTTTAAAGCCGCTTTCAATTTCTTTTTCCCAGTCGGATTAAGTCTTTCACCACAAACAACCACTTGTCCTTCAAATAAAACTGTCTGATGAGCACTGGACACAGCAGTATAAGGTAAGACTTCTCGGGGTTGACTATATGAAGGCAAATGCTCTTTTAAACCAGCAATAAATTCTGGTGTCGTTCCACAACATCCACCAATAATATTAACACCAAGCTGTGCATATTCTTTCATAGCTTCTACAAATTCATCACTTTTCATTGGATAACATGTATGACCATGTTCTAAACAAGGTAATCCAGCGTTTGGTTGAACAATGACTGGCACAGAAGCATATTTTAAAATCGTTTTGACAATCGGTAATAGTTCAACTGGTCCTAGTGAACAATTCACACCAAGAGCATCGACCTTTAATCCTTCAACTACATTGACAAATGTGAGAGGATCTGTTCCTGTTAGAGTACGCTGATGAGCTTCAAATGTCATTGTCACAAACACAGGTAAATCACTATTTTCTTTGACAGCTAAAATACCTGCTTTAACTTCATATAAATCTGTCATTGTTTCTAATAAAACAGCATCAACATCATCTTTTACCATTAAAACCTGTGAAGCAATCATTTCATAAGCTTCATCAAAGCGAAGTGTCCCTAGTGGTTCCAATAACTGGCCTATAGGTCCAATATCTAAAACAATATAAGCATCTGGATTCACTTCATCTCTTGCTTTTTTAGCATTTTTCACAGCGGCTTTCAATAAATCACAATAACAATATCCACTTTCCTGCATCTTTAAAGGATTACACCCAAAAGTATTCGTCGTGATAAAATGAGCCCCAGCCTTAAGATATTGCTTATGAATATCAATAATCATCTCAGGGTGTTCTATATTATAAACTTCTGGTATCTCCCCTGCTTTCATTCCATACTTTTGCAACATTGAACCCATAGCACCATCAAAAATCAATAATTCTTTCTTTAATCTTTCACGTAACATCTTTGTCCCCCTTTCCTTAATTCACAACTTTCTTTGCGAATACACGATAAACATGTTTTTTTCATATTTTTTCCAATCCCTATAAGACCAATCATCGACTTCATTGGAATCAATAAGCCCGAACTATTCATACTGACACCTAATTTTTTATCAATCTGCAACAAAGTTGCGAATGTTTTATTGAGCTGCATTGGTATATCTCCATAACCCGGTGCCAAACGAAACGTTCGTTCTTTAAAATCTAAAGTCTTTTCAAAATCATCACAACATTCCTCTAAATACGCATTACTCACGGCATCAAATACAACAGCTTTATGCATATCAATATGTTCATAATACTTCAATTGACGATCAATCATTGTTGAGAGCGTACAGGCAATAATACAACATTCATGACAATCTTTGAAATAAAACTTTAAATCATCTGATACCAAAGGAATATTCACTTCTTTCAACATCAAGGGATGATGGGATAAATGATAAATTTGATAGACAGCTTTAAATTGTGCAATCGTCTGGACTTCATGAATACATTCATCTATGAATTGTTCAGTTGTCTGGTCCATGACCGTTTGAGCTTGAAGATAATGTCTGATGAGTTGTTTATTCATGATTTAACTCTTTTAATACAGTAGGAATATTTTGAAAAATAGCTTTCGCTATTTCAGGTTTATTCATTGTATAAATATGGATACCATCAACTCCATTTGTGATTAAATCAATAATCTGATGTGTTGCATAATTAATTCCTATTTCTTTCATAGCTTGAGGATAATGATAGTAAGATTCAATCATTGTTGATAATTCATATGGAATTGAACATCCACATAATTTGGCTGTTCTTAATAATGATTTAGAATGTGTGACAGGCATAATTCCAGCTAGAATCGGTACTGTAATACCTCTTTTTCTAGCCTCTTTAACCAAACGATAGTAATAATGATTATCAAAGAAAATCTGTGTAATCAGATACTCAGCTCCGGCATCTACCTTTTCTTTTAAAGCCTTTAAATCGTCTTCTAAGCAACTGGCTTCTTGATGCACCTCAGGATAACAGGCCCCAGATAAACAAAAATCATCTGGAAAATGAGATGAAATAAATTGATTTAAATCTTTTGCATAATGAAAAGCCAGTTCATGTTGAAGACCATCTTGAGGATAATCTCCACGTAAAGAGAGAATATTTTCTATATTGTTGTCTTTTAATTGTTGACAGATATCTAATATTTCTTGTTGTGTTGAAGAAATACATGTCAAATGAGCAACTGCTTCAATATGGTATTGATTTTTAATCGTAGATGCGATTTCAACAGTTTTTCCTTTTGTTGAACCACCAGCCCCATAAGTGACACTGATAAAATCTGGATTTAAATGTGATAATTCTTCAATTGTATAATAAATAGATGAAATATCTCCTTCTTTATTTTTAGGCGGAAAAACTTCAAAAGAAATAGTTGCTTTCTTTTTTAATATTTCAGAAATTTTCATATTGTTACCTCCATTTTTTGTTTATTTTATAACACAAAAAAAGAATAGTCAAAAACTATTCTAGCTATATGCCCATAAATTTCTAATTTGGTAAGATAGATCATCAAAAGAATAATATCCACTTTTCTTTTGACTGTTAGGATCAAGCACTTTTATTTGATGATTTTTATATTCAGATAAAACAATAAAATGACCTGTAGATGTAAAAGTCCCTTTAGAAACACTACAAATAATAGGATGTCCTTCTAACAGATTTGAAACAACTGTTTTTTCATCCAAAGGAATTTCTTTAACATCAATACCACATGCCTGTGCCCCTCTCACCATCAATGGCCACGCTGTTCCTGCTTCACTATAATAACCATTTTGTTCACTATACTGTGCCATATAATAAGGATGATAACGTCCATTTTGAGTAAGATAACTGACAACCATTGATAAACATGTCGGTCCACATCCATCAATAGCCATCATCTGATCCCCATACATCTTATATCCCCAACGTTTATCCCATTGCATAAATAAAGGCATACTTTCACTTTGAATCTCTTGTTGAATATTAATAGCAATGTCTTTCTCATGATCTTCAGGATAATCGGCTACAAAAGAAATGGTTTCTTTATTTCTTAATGCCAGATCAATCAATTCTTGAGGATAAGCATTGGGGTTATCAACAATTTGATGCCATTTGGCAGATGTATCATAATCATAAGATAAATGAATATCTTCTTTTAAAATAAAATGATCCGCTAGTAAAATAAGGATAGGAATCACCAATACTGCTATAAATACTAATATTTTTCTTCTCATAACATCTTCCTCCATGAAAACATTATAGAGGAATAAAAAATATATTTTTTTAATAAATACTTAAGATTTTCTAAAGTTCATGACGTGGTAACATCACATCAAAGGATGTTTTTTGATTTTCACTCTTGACTTTAATAAAACCATGATGTTGTTCCACAATTGTTTTGGCGATAGATAATCCTAGCCCTGAGCCTCCTGTTGATGAATTACGTGATTCATCTAAACGATAAAACTGCTTAAAAATATTTTGAATTTTATCGGGTGGAATTGTATCTCCCTGATTTTCAAAAACCACATGTGTATAGCTTTCATCTTGATAAGCTTGGATATGAATGATTGTATGTTCATAACTATAATGAAAAGCATTTTTTAAAATATTATTAAAAACTCTTGCCATTTTTTGAGCATCAACACAGACAATCAAATTTTCTGGAACTTGAATATCTATTTTTTGATCTTTTTGAGAAGTTAATGGATAAAATTCTTCTTTCATTTGTTCTAAAAGATAAAGAAGATGGATATTTTCTAGATGTAAAGGAGAATATGTCTGATTGAGTTTTGCGATATCAAAAAATTCATTAATGAGGCGTTCTAAACGATAGGCTTTTTCTAAAGTAATATGAGTGTACTGATGACGTAAATCCTCTGGTAAATGAGGCGTTTCATCTAACAGACATAAATAACCTATGACTGAGGCTAAAGGTGTTTTAATATCATGAGCCAGATATGCAATCATATCTACTTTATGTTGAACTTCATCAATAGCCTTTTTTTCATTTTCAATACTTTCTCTTTTTAAGGCATTTAAATCATTTTCTAATTCATATAGAGATTCATCTAAAACAATTCTTTGATCATCTTTTTGAAAAAGAATTTGAATCTGTGAAAAAACACGAGATATTTTTTGAATGGCATAAATTTCTACGATAATAGAATTTAATAAAATAACCATCATAATAATCATAAAGATAATCGTTCTTTGATTTCTTAATGCAAAATGGGCAAAATCCCAACCAAAAAACTCTTGTAAAAAATTAATAAAAGCACCATTATAAAAATAATCCATATAAAAATAAAGACAAAGAATAAAAACAAAACAACTTGCTGTAATCAATATATGTATTTTAATAATTTCATGTTGAAATTTCTTTGTATAATCTTTATTCAATTTTATAACCTACTCCCCATACAGTTTGAATATAACGTGGATTTTCAGCAGAATCATTCATTTTTTCTCTTAAATGTCGAATATGAACCATAATTGAACTACTAGAATTTGTATAATACTTCTCACCCCATAAATCGTGAAAAATCTGATCAACACTGACAACTTTTCCCTTATTGGAACATAGCAACCATAAAATAGAAAATTCAGTTGGAGTCAATGACAATAATTGATTATCTAAATAACAATGATGATTATCTTTATCAATAGTTAAAGCCCCTATTGTTAAAACAGATTCATCTTTTTTAGGTGACATCATTGCATATCGACGTAATTGTGCCTTAATTCTTGCCATCAGTTCTAATGGTCGAAAAGGTTTTGTGACATAATCATCAGCCCCCATTGTTAAACCGGTAATCTTATCTATTTCCGTTTCTTTGGCAGTCAACATAATAATAGGGAAAATTTTCGTTTCACGTATTTTAGAACATATTTTTAAACCATCAATATCAGGCAACATAATATCCAATACAGCCAAATCAATATCCTCTGTTTCAACACAACGTAAAGCATCGCAACCATTATAAAATTTAAAAACATGAAAGTTTTCATTTTTTAAATATAATTCTACTAAATCAGCAATTTCTTTTTCATCATCAACAACTAAAATATTCATATTCTCACCTCATTCATCATTATATTACATTATTCATGTGAATGTTTTAAGAATTTATTAAGAAAAAAGAAGAAGCTTGTCACTTCTTCTAATCGTCATAGTCTTTTTCATGTGAAAGAATAGATCCATTTTCAGCACTGATTTCATATTCATATTCATAATGTCCAGATTTAAAAGAAACTTCATAGTGATGATCATCTAATTCAACATCGACATCATAAACATTTGATGATGAAACACCTGCATGTTGGAATGCTTTTTGTTTCGCATCATTGTGATTGATTTTCACTTGACCAACATATTCCTTTTCATGCTTTAAGATTGAACCTGTTGTTCCATTAATCTTATATTCATATTTATAATTGCCACTGACAAATTCATACTCATATTCATAAATACCATCATCATAATCTTTTTCCATCTTTTCTTGACTTACTGTGCTAACTCCGGCATGATTTTTCGCAATTGATTTTGCCTGTTCCTGTGAAATCTGGTTGTTTGATGAAGATGTTGTCTGATTTTGTTGAGTTGATTGACTTGATGATTGTGTAGAATGTTCATTGTCTTTTTCTTTTTTCACAATCGCTCCTGTTGTTGCATTGATTTCATAATCATATTCTACTTGATTCTTATAGAATTCAACTTCATATATCATCACACCATCATCATAATCCATCTCTACCTTTGCCATCTCTGGATTCGATACATTAGCATCTGTCAATGCAATCTGCTGTGCTTTCTCTTTTCCGATATATCCACTTTCACTGGCATTGCCTGTAATGGATACCTGATCAACCTGATTGCTTTGTAATAAGAGATTCAATTCATGAATAGACAGATTCTTCAATGAATCAAATGTATATAATGAATTCTTAGAAACAAGCTGTTGAATAATTTCAGCTTTTCCTACAGAAATCTGATATTGCTTAGCCAGTGCTTCAATATCCTTATCACTGATTGTCTGTGAAACAATGGAACCATTAATATCACTGGCTTTCAATAATTCATCAATATTCAATGAAAGCTGTTCTCTGAGCTTTTCATTTTCCTGTTCATTATCACCAGTCACAGAAATCAGTAATGAATTTTTTAATTCATCAATATAACCCTCTTTCAACATAGCACCAATCAAAGCATTGACACCAACTTCAATATCACTACCTTTTAAATTCATATCACCAACAATTTTTTTACCATCTTCATTGTTTGTCTTGACATCAACAATTTTATAATCGTTATCTAGATTCAATTCCACACTAGGATTGACATCTAAACCGACAACTGTTTCCACAGCATGTGTTGAAGGCAACAACATTAATACCATAGCCATACATACAGCAGCCACTGGAACTGCAAAGAGATAATGTCTTTTTTTCTTTTTGGTTTCTACTACAATATTTTCATCTCGATATTTTAATTCTTCTTTAATTTCATCTAAGCGATGAGGTGTTATTTTCTTAAAAGCCTTTTTGATTTCATTCATAAGTCTTCTCTCCTATCTTTTTCATTTTCTTCATACCACGATGATAGCTTGATAAGGATGTCGCTATAGGAATATTTAATAAACTTGCTATTTCATGATGTTTCAATCCCCATAAAGAATGCATAATAATGACTTCTCTTTCCTGATCATTTAGACTTTCAAACAAATGTTCTAAAATCATTTGAGTATGCATGTCTGTTTCTGGAGGACAATACAAATGATCTTGATATTCCTGTGTTACATTTTGTCTTCGTAAATGAAGATAACTTTCATTTCTTGCGATTGTATAAATCCATGCAAGTGGTTTTTTCTGTGATTGATAATTTTTAGCCGCTAAATAAATTTTCACATATACTTCTTGTAAAATATCACTACTATCATCGTAGTTTTTAATAATGCTCATGATATAGGCAAAAACACTTGTCTTTGTTTTTTCATATAATTGATCTAAAGCATTATCAATATGGGGAATCTGAAGAATGAGATCATCTATTTCTTTTTGATTCATATTTTTTCCCCCTTTCACTATACTAATGAGATGATTAGTTCTATTATTGCATATTTTTTTATTTTTTGTTAAAAAAATGATTCCTAAGAATCATTTTGAAGTGAATGTATATATTGATCAAGGATAGGATTATCTAAAAAAGTCAAATCTTGAATATGTTTTATCGGTCTGACTTTTAAATATTGTGTCAGCTTATTTTGTACAAGAATATCAAAATGATATGGGTGTGTTAAGACAAGATGTTGTTGACACTGAAAACGATTATAACAATATTGAATAATGAAATAATAAAAACGAAGAATATAGAGTTGTTGTAGACATTCTATATGATAAGTTTGTGGATAATCATTTTTATTATTTTGGGGACATCCACAAAAAAGATTATCAAGATAAGATAATGGTAATAATAGATGAGAATAAGAATTCATTAAAGAATTTGATAAAAGATAATCATACAAATAAATGGCTTCAAGAATACCAGCTTCTAAATAAATAGCCTGAGAAGCAGGAATTGTAATTTTCATCAAAGATAACTGCTTTATATATTGATATAAGTTATCTAAACTGTAGGCATAAAATTTTTTTGAATGTTCTTGTTTTGTATAAATAAGATAGAAGTTTGCTTTTTGATGATAGGAAACATTTTCAGTGAGCTGACTATGATGAATCACTTGAACATGATATTTATCAGCTAAGAAATCTTCATCAAAAAATTGATCAGATGGTTGTAAAAAGGTTAGAGAATGAAAAAAATCATATATATACATAGGAACATCTCCTTATATAGTTACTTTTTTATCTATTATTTTTTTCATTATAACAACAGTTTAAATGGATATCAAATATAAATCAATTATTCATGAATATTCCACAGATTTTCCTAACTCTCCGATATAATGGTAAAAGACGAGGTGAGATAAATGTTAAAAATTGGCAAAATTTTAGCAACCAGATTAGAAGAAAAGAATATGACACAAAAAGAGATTGCTAAAAAATTAAATATTTCACCCGGTGCCTTTTCAGCATATGTAACAGATACGAACTTTCCACGTCTGGATATTCTTAAAGATATTTGTCAGATTCTTGATATTGATTTGAATCATCTCTTGCATTTGAATAGTCATGGCAACCCTGATTTGTTAATTCAAGGTAAAGATGAAGAAAAAGTCATTCAATATATGAGAAGTCTTTCTCCTAAAGAACGTGAAATATTGTTGGAAGGTATTCAGTCGCTTATGAATATTATTGAAAAGATGAATCATTTAAAGAAATAGTTTTGCTATTTCTTTTTTTATAATCAATATTTACTTAAAGCAACTTCATTATATCTTATTTATTTGATATTTGCAATGAGTAAATCTTAATATTTTTCTTTTTTTGATAATTTTTTCACTATGAAAGTACGCTCTACATTGACTTTAGAGGCTATTTGACTTATAATCACAGTAGGTGAATTCCTTCACCACAATCAGAAAAGAAGCACAATTTTCTGATTTGTCTGGCTAATCATTTTGAAGATGAAAGGAGTAAAAAAATGATTTATACAAAAGAAGTAGAAGAAATGTGTACTGTTGCACGTGGTGCAAGTCATGGATGTGCTCCAATTCCTGAAGAAGGAAAATGGGTATATTCAAGAGAAATCAAAGATATTTCTGGGTTAACACATGGTGTTGGTTGGTGTGCTCCTCAACAAGGTGCATGTAAATTAACTTTAAATGTGAAAGAAGGAATTATCGAAGAAGCATTAATTGAAACACTTGGATGTTCAGGTATGACTCATTCTGCTGCTATGGCAAGTGAAGCTTTAGTTGGTAAAACTTTATTAGAAGGTTTAAATACTGACTTAGTTTGTGACGCTATTAACACTGCAATGAGAGAATTATTCTTACAAATTGTTTATGGTCGTACTCAATCAGCTTTCTCTGAAGGAGGACTTACAATTGGTTCTGGTCTTGAAGATTTAGGTAAAGGTTTAAGAAGTATGTTAGGTACTGCTTATTCTACAAAATTAAAAGGACCTAGATACCTTGAATTAACTGAAGGTTACATTAATAGACTTGCTTTAGATGAAAACAATGAAATCATCGGTTATGAATTCATTAATCTTGGAAGAATGATGGATATGATTAAATCTGGAAAAGATGCTAATGAAGCAGTAAAAGAAGCTACTGGTACTTATGGTAGATTTGATAGTGCTGCAAAATACATCGATCCAAGAAAGGAATAATGGAGGTACGAAAATGGCATTATTTGAAAATTATGAACGTAGAATTGATCAAATCAACGCTGCATTAGCTAAATATGATATTAAATCAATTGAAGAAGCTAAAGCAATTTGTGATGAAAAAGGTATTGATGTTTATAACATTGTAAAATCAACTCAACCAATCTGTTTTGAAAATGCTTGTTGGGCTTATATAGTTGGTGCTGCAATGGCAATTAAAAATGGGGATACAAAAGCTGTTGATGCTGCAAAAACAATTGGTATTGGGTTACAATCATTCTGTATTCCAGGATCTGTTGCTGATGATCGTAAAGTTGGTTTAGGACATGGTAACTTAGGATCAATGTTATTAGATGAAAAAACTGAATGTTTTGCTTTCTTAGCTGGACATGAATCATTTGCTGCTGCTGAAGGAGCTATCAAAATTGCTGAAAAAGCAAATAAAGTTAGAAATAAACCATTAAGAGTTATCTTAAACGGTTTAGGAAAAGATGCTGCTAAAATCATTTCAAGAATCAATGGTTTCACTTATGTAGAAACTCAATTTGATTATTTTACAGGTGAAGTCAAAGAAGTATCAAGAACAGCTTACTCAGATGGTCCAAGAGCAAAAGTAAACTGCTATGGTGCTGATGATGTTCGTGAAGGTGTTGCAATTATGCACAAAGAAGGTGTAGACGTTTCTATTACTGGTAACTCTACTAACCCTACTCGTTTCCAACATCCAGTAGCTGGTACTTATAAAAAAGAATGTGTTGAACAAGGTAAAAAATATTTCTCAGTAGCTTCTGGTGGAGGAACAGGACGTACATTACATCCTGATAATATGGCTGCTGGTCCTGCTTCTTATGGTATGACTGATACTATGGGACGTATGCACAGTGATGCTCAATTTGCTGGTTCTTCTTCAGTTCCTGCTCACGTAGAAATGATGGGATTAATTGGTATGGGTAATAACCCAATGGTTGGAGCAACTGTTGCTGTTGCCGTAGCTATCGAAGAAGCTTGTAAATAATTTTTAAAAAGTCTTGATTTTATCAGGACTTTTTTTATTTCAGTATAAATTATTTTTATTTTTCAAATTAGGGCAATTTACTTTTTGACACCTTTTCGACACCTTTTCGACACCCTAAAAGCAAAAAAACACCTCTAACCGCATGATATGATCAGAGCTTTTTTATACAATAACTTGTTATCATGTATAAAAGTTAAAATAAGATTACCCAAATTGTTGCAGATAAGTGGTTACACTTTGCATTAATCAGGGTAATCTTTTTTGATATAATTCTTTCCTGTAAAGGAGTGAATTATATTGAATACAGCAGTCATTAAAATAAATAATTTGGATCAGGCTTTAATGTTAAGCAGAGCCTATAAGGAAGGAGAAATTAAATTGAATGTTTCTAAACTTGCAAGAGAATTAAACTGTAGCCGAAAAACACTAAGCAGAAGGCTAAACGGTATCGCACCTAAAAAAACAAGAAACAGAAAAAGATATTTAGATGATTATAAAGATCTTATATACAAATATTTGTGTGATGAACAGAGAAATTTTGATTATATCGATCATATTTATTATTTTATGAAACGTGAACATGGTATCACCTGTACACGTTCGACATTTTTCAGATACATTAAGGATAACGAAGAGCTCAATAGTAAATTTAAAAATAACAGAACCGATTCTTTTATCGAACGTTTTGAAACCAATCCTGGTCAACAGGCTCAGTTCGATATGAAAGAAAAAGTTAAACTTACAGATAAAAATGGCACGCAGACAGTAGTATATATTCCTACTCTGACTTTATCATGGTCAAGATATAATTACAGGCAGGTAATATTAAAACCTACAACTGATAACCTGTTAATATTTTTAGCCCAGGCATTTGAAGAAATCGGTGGTGTTCCTAAAGAACTGGTCATTGACAATCTTAAAGCATTTGTAGAAAAGCCTCGTAAATCAGCTGATGATAAAGCTTTATTAAACAGTAAATTTGAAGAATTCTGTAAAGATTATGGAATAACACCTATGCCATGTATGCCATATAGACCTCAAACCAAAGGAAAAACTGAGACACAAAATAAAATAGTGGATCAGCTTAAAAATTATAACGGTTATTATAGCGGATTATCTGATATACATGACAAACTGGAAATAATCAATAACGAGGATAATGAACGTTCCTCACAGGCAACAAGGCTTCCTAGAAATTTTCTTTTAGAAAAGAAAAGGCGATCTGCTTCCGTTACCCAGCAAAGAAATCAGAAGCAGGTATCACCTTAAATTAAATGAAGTCTATGTTACAAATGAATCACTATTCCAGTATAAATACAATAAATATTCCCTACCACAAGAATATATTGGAAAACGTGTCGGACTAGTGGTCCAAAACAAAGAACTTCTTATATATTATAACGGAAAAATTATTGAAAAACATCCTATTACTAATAATAAATTTAATATAAAAGAAGAACATGAACTTTATTATAAGAAAACAGATAAGCAGGCAGTTAAAGAAAGCAATCAAATAATATTAAAAGAACTGGAGAATATAATTTATGACAATGACTAATGATGTACTGGAACAATTGAATTATTTAAAACTGAAATCAGCATATTCATATTTAAATTCATTAGTAATGAATAATGAAATAGCTGAAGAAGAACTGCATGTAATGCATAAGATACTGAATAAGGAAGTGATAGCTAAAGAGGAGAATAACAGACTTTATAATGTAAAAGTAGCAGCATTTCCTTTTCTAAGAAAAGTTGATGATTATGATTTTAATTTTCAGCCAGGTATAAAAGAAGAAAAAATAAGATCTATTATTGAATCGGATTTTTATGAAAATGCTACAAATATCGTATTTGTAGGTAACCCTGGTACTGGAAAAACACATTTGGCAATAGCAATTGCATATACAGTAGCTATAAGAAGAAATAGTGTATATTTTATTAAATTTAATAAATTAATCAATATACTAAGACAGGCATATAATGAGGGGACATTAGAAAGAAAACTAAGACTCTTTTATAAGTATAAGCTGCTAGTCATTGATGAAGTTGGATTTAATGAAATAACACCACTGGAAGCTAAATTATTTTTTCAATTGATTGATTTAAGATATACTAAACGATCTACTATTTTTACAAGCAATATTTCATTTGATAAATGGTCACAGATATTAGGAAATGATGAAATGATAACTAAAGCCATATTAGACAGGATTCTTCATTATTCATATTTATTTAATATCACAGGTCCATCTTATCGAATCAAAGATAAATTAAATCCTAAAAAAACTGAGAACACTTAATTGCAACAAATTGGTCAAATTATCTTGACTTTTATATCATGTTATTAATCTATAAACTGAAATTTATCTATGGATATATATTCTTGTCATATCAGGCTCATTGTCCCCTTGAACCATACACAAAAATTCCCAGCCGTATCTTTCATAAAAACTCACATGATCTGTAATCAAATAGATAGGAGTAATTCCTTTAGACTTCATATCTTTTACAACTATATCCAACAGTTGTCCCGCAATGCCCTGACAACGATATTCCTTTTCTGTATATACTGCACATACATTTGGCGTAAGGTCTTTCCTGTCATGAAAATCATTTTCAATCACGCCAAGACCGCCTACAATACACTCGCCGTCTAAGCAAAGATACCAACCATATTCGGTTTCATAATTGAGATAGGCTTCCATACATTCAAGATAAGCTTCTTGTGACACTTTCCATTTGTCATGAAACCATGCAGCCACTTTTTCTTTTAATTCTGGTTTTTGCCTTAAAGTAATATAAGTATATTCTTTCATAGTTGCCCCCACAAATTAGAATTTAACGCATTTATAAGCATTCAAAGTTAGAATTGAAATCAATCGTGTATCTCGTTTTCAAGTTTTACTCATTTTCTTATTATCAGAATATTATAATTTTAAAACCGCTACTATTTCTTCGCCATCCATTTCACCATTTTCTATAAAGCCAAACTTTGAATAAAGTTTTTTCGCACCTACATTTTCAGGTTCGTAAGATAAATAACAATATTCCGCTTTACCGCATAGAAATGATCTAATAAACTCTAAAGCTAAACAAATTGCTTCTTTTCCATATCCATGACCCTGATATTTTTCATCAATCATCAATCGCCAGATACTATAATTACCATAAGCAATCTGTGGTGGATTATCAAATGAGTCATCTACATCATATCCTATCATCAAGAAGCCAACAGGAATTTCATCTTCAAAAATACCAAATGGAAAGGCATGTCCATTTCCTGTTATTGCAATATATGCTTCTATGATACTCAAATCATTGGGTGCAAAAAACGATTCCTGTTCCTTACTCACACGTAGTTTTAGTATATCCCATATATTTTTCGCATTTACTTTTTCAATTCTAATCACGACAACACATCTCCTTCAATTAAAATATTCTATTTCTTCAAATTTTCTATAAACCCAGAGATAGCAGATATAAACCAACCAAAACCTATAATAATTAGTCCAATTTTCCACCCAATATCATTATCAAAAACAAAGATAAATGTATATAAAGCAAATAAGCTAACAGGAATAGCTATTCCATATAACACCAAATAAAAATTCCTCTTTTTTTTATCCATTTATCCTCACCTCATTAACCTCCAATTTGATAACTGAGAATATGTCTATTTAACTCCTTGATAAACTGGTATTATTTACTCATTTAATTCAAACATTGGATAAATATTTATTACATTTCTTTTTTCAATATAGGGTAAATGAGCTTGAATAACATAACTTGGAAATTCAGAAACGCAAATCTGACCTTGTGTAATATCTTCCAATATTCTATTTATAGATTCTGATGTATATGGAGGTAAAAGCATAATTGGTGGCATTAAAAATTGAAAATCATTCATGTCAATAAATATAGGATTAAAATTATCCTCATAATTAAGCTCAATAATCATTGAATTATCTTTATCCAGTTGTTTCCAAAATCCCTCAATCACTGCATGTTTGCTTTTTATAAATTCTTTAAACTCTTCAATAGTCTTAATAGAACATATTCTATTGTTATCATTTTTTGCAAAAGCAAAAATAACACCAGGTAAATCTTTTTTATTTATTTGATTGAAAGAGTCTAATATTATAGAATACAAATCACTTAAATTCTTATTTATATGTAAATAGCGACTATTATTAAAATCCGGTTGATACACTCCTTTTTCTTGAATAATTTCAATTACATCTTTAGTTTGAACTGTCCAGAACTTCATATATACCTCCTAAATATATAAATTCTAATTTATCTATATTCTTAATTATAACATATACTATCATTTGATATCATATCTAAATAATAATTTTCATCAATCTACACGTCCATCTATCAAGAATAAATTTAATGATTTGACTTTATCTTCTAAAAATTTTAAACTTTCTAAATCGTCTTTTTCTACCAAACTCAAAGCTTTAGCTTGATATTTTTGTATTCATCAGTTACTTTAACTCCTGTCTGTTGGTGACTAATGGTACTATTTTCATTTAGCAGTTTTTTAACAAAAAAAATAAGATGACGATTCGATTGAAGATGCTAGTAAATAAGCATAAACAAATATTAGATTTAAAAAATTCTGATTTTAATTGAATCAGAACTTTTTCATTTTAATTATTTTTACTGTTATCCAGTATATATTCTTCATATTGTTGTCTACCTTCTTCGACCAATTTAAGTCTATATTTATCTCCAGTAAATAATATGCGACTCCACGTATTAATAGGAAATTCTTTTAATAGTGATGTTAGATATTGATCTCCGTCTTTAGGTATCCAGACTTCTTCTAATTTATACTGATCACCATTTATCTTCATTGTTACTTTCATATAATCCAAATAACCACTTACTGAAACATCACTATCTTCTTTATATTGTTCAATATAAAACATTCCATAAATATCTGCTTCATCTTTTGACTCATTGATTTTGAATAATCTATAAGATACGACTGCAAAATCATATTCAAAATATTCATTATCCATATGTGCTAATTCATATCTTAAACTTTTATCGAGTTCTTGAGATGGTGTCACAATCTGATGATCCCAATAAAATAGCAAAGCACTTAATGCTATAACAGTTCCTACAATTACCAAAATTATTCTTTTCTTCTTACTCATTTTTTCCTCCCGCATATATTCATTAAATCATATATATTTTTTTTAGTTATGACCTGAAATATCATGACTATCTAGATACTCATACATTTTTTTGCACATTATGTAGATAATTTCTCCATATATCCTTTTGGATCATCAAGATATATAAGGCCATGTTCTCATAGGCATGTGCTTTAATATATCAATTGTTGTTTGAGGATACTGATATATCCATGTTTTTTCTGGATTAGCTCTTTGTTGATTATTTTTTAAATAAGCGACAAAATAATTAGCTTCCCATATTCAGAAGAATACATATCAATCTGGTTATCTTTATTTTCTCTAAAAGTGTCATTAGTAAGTTAAAGCAAAACACAATATCCATAAACTTTTATATATGTATTATCTTCTGTGTATCCAAATGCATGTTAAGCTGAAGTTGTTAAATCAAAATGTAAAGGTCCTATCGTTGCTTGATACTCATCTGGTTTTAACCTTGTTTCAATACATTCCATAACAGTCCAAGCAACTTCTTTAGGCAAGTTCACAGACAAATTCAAACAATAATAAGCCTGTATTAACCCCATAAGAACTGTAATAACAACTGATATGATAGTTATTTTTTACTCTTTTTCATTTTGCTCTTCTCACTTCTCATTTAGTTCTTATAATTTATTGAAATGCATTGCTCATGATATGAAATCAAATAATCCATATGAATAATGCTATTGACAAAAAAATTATATAATTTATGAACTATAAATTTTTTAAAAATACTTTAATATATTCTTAAAAATGCTTTAATCTCTTCTATAAATCAATAATATTGTTTATAAAAGAACAGAACTATTATAGAAATACAAAAGTTTTTCTTGTATATAAAAAGCTGTAAAAATTATTTTTTAAAATAATATCTTTACAGCCTTCCATATAAACTAGAATTTTATTATTTTCGTTTTCCAAAATATTCTACTAAGTTGGATATTCCAGAAATTATCCAAAATATTGCAATTATAACTAAAATCATTCTCCAACCTTTAGAGACTTCTGCAACAAAAACAAAAGTATATAAAGCAAATATACTTAATATCAAACAAATTATTGTTGTCATGGCTTTTATTTTTATATGTTTATCCATAATTCAATACCATCTTAAAATCTCATTTATCGCCTTTTACCATTTTTATCAAACTTCTTTCTCAATGCCAATTCTGTTGGAAAAATACAACCAATGAAAGGGACAAGTTGCACAAACACTATAATAGTTCCTACAGTTCCTACATAATCTGTGCTTTTTCCAATGACCAAAAACATAAGTATAATAGTGATTGGTAATGTAATTAATCCACATATATACCATATTTTACCACAATATTGATGAGCAAAGTCCCATGTTTCTTTATTTTTCATAGACATAGATGTACGATATCCAAACATGGCATTTATTTCATTTGGTGCCTTTTTCATAAAATATCTTCCAAAACCAATCATGACACTTGGAATAAGTAAAACCATTATCAACACAAAAATCCAAAATCCCATAAGAAATTTTCCTCCATCAATTACAATCTATTAAATTCACGGCAAAATTCTCTCCATGGTTTTCCAAATGTATGATATGCAATGGGCATATAAACACATAAAAGAAGTAAAATAGGAACCAAAATTGACCCAAGTAAACCAACCAGAACTTCCATTTCTCTAACAGTCAAACCTTCTTCAACATTTGTTACTTGTATAACATTTTGCTCATTATCTACATACACTTTCAATTCATCACCAAACTCATATTCATCAGGAGATAATCCATAATTTGCAAGGGGATGTTCATATTTTTGAGAATCTTGAGTCCAATAAAAGTTTCCATCATAGTCTACTCTTGTTAGGACATAATCAGTTGCATTTTGAGGTGTATTCTTGGCTTCTACCCTTTTTGAAATAGGTGCATCAATAGCCAAATATGTAAAACCCATTATGATTGGAAGGCAACATACAAGAATAAATAAGGTTGTTCTTTTTTTCATTGTATGATATGAACGATGAATTTCTTGATATTTTTCTTTTGGTAAATTTTCTTTTGCCCATCTTAAAGCCAAACGCTGTGCTTTAAAATGAAATGCACTCGACAAGCCTAATAATTTCATAAATATCCCCTCCTTCACATAGATTTAGCATTTATTTTATTTTCATTTCTCTACTCTTATTATAACAATCGCAATTCAGCCATTCAATCAAATTCATAATGTGACTTTCTTTTACTATACCTTTTATTGAAACTTCTTTTTTAATAAAAAACAGTTAATCATAATAGACTAACCGCTTTGTGTCATGTTGGATATGAATTTATTGATCATGTATTTCATTTAATTTTTTTCTAAAAGAGCAAGTATCTCTTTAAATGTCTGTATATTGTACTTCTGTTCATATTTTGCTACTCGTAATGCATAAAACAGTGTGACAATCTCTAAGAATACTGATACTGCTATTCCATACCAATGAAATAATACTGCAAGAGGAATTATCAAAACAATCACAATTAACAACAATATTGTAGTTCTATAGCTGTCTTTTCTCAATTTTTCTATATCTCCTTTGATGAACTTATCAAGTGAGATTTGAAAGACTTCACTTAACAGCAAGATACTATTCACATCATAATTAAAGTCATCCTATATATCAATCAAAGACCTTTGTCACACTCTAAAATGACTGTCAAAAGTCTTTAGCCTTATATCTAAGCCAACCATACAAAGAATAAAACGAGTAAACCACTCAATAAAGTCATACTTCCCATAACCATTCCACCTACAGCAGCAGTGCTATCTTGTTTATAACCATCAATATAACTATATTTGGGATCATGATAATCATACCAAATCTTCACTTGATCTCCTCTTTCATACTGGCAATATGTTGTACCCCCAATTCATTTCTACTCTTATGATTTCATCATTAACGACATACTCATAAGTTGGGAAATACGCTCTACTATGATTTGTTTTCATAGAACTGATACTGACAATCTTTCCATAAGTATATGATAAACATCGCTTTTTCTTATCTTTTTTTGTTTTAAAATAAACGATGCTTTTTTTCAAAAGAAAATCACCTATTCCACAAAACAACAAAGGAAATAATGTTCCTATCATTATTTTTTCAGACAATCCCATCATGATACTCCCTTCAAACTCTCATTTATGCAAATTTTATGAATATATTTCTCACAGACAAAAATATATGATATCAAATTTATATTATAAAGATACAAGCCAAGGATACCACCAATCAATGCTCCAAACAAAAGAGCTTTATAATTCACTTGTTTGACTTTCTTATTCATAATGTCCTCCATCAATTCTCATAAAAGACTTCTTTTCATATATAATAAGGGATATGGATTTCCCTGTTCGTCTAATGCTGTTCGTTTATAAACTTCAAATCCCATATATTCATAAAATCCTTTCGCTAGCGGATTTTGTTCATTGACAGTGAGTTTGTTAATTGCATAATTTTCAATAGCGTATTGTATGAATTGTTTTCCTAACCCTTTTCCTCTGTATTCATTTGAAATAAATAACATTTCAAGCGTTTGATCAGCAACACCCATGAAACCTATGGGTTTGCCTTCTTTGTTTTCTGCTACCATCAAAATAGGAACATCTGTCAGTGCTTGTGGAACATACTGCTTAATATGATGAATTTCATCAGGTGATAAAAATAAATGCGTTGCTTGAACAGAACTTTCCCATACATCAACTAGCTCTTGAATCAATACAGAGTTGCGCTCTTCAACTCGAACTATTTTCAATTGATTTTTCCCTCCCAACTTCCACTTTCCTAATATACATCATTATAACAAATCTTCTATCAATTTTCATGAGAAACCTTTTATATGTGATGATCATTGATATATTGAATAAATTTTTTCATTGCCGGTGATAAAATGAAATCTTTTTTCCAGACCATAACTGAGTGACTTTCAAGTTTTGGTTCTAATGGAACAAACGTTAAATCACGCATTTCATCAATACTCTCTAAACAAAAAGCAATTCCTAAATCATTTTTAATAAAATGAACCAAGTTATAACCCAAATTATAATATGCTGCAATATTTAGATTTTGATAATACTTTCCAAACCAATTTTCTATTTCATTGATAACCATTGTACGATTAGACATTAATAATCTTTCATTGATTAAATCTTGAGGTTTAATCAATGATTTCTTTGCGAGGGGAGAATCACTTTTTGTTAAAATTCCCCATTGTTCTTTTTGTGCCATTTTTTTAAAATTATATTTCGTTATATCTACTGGTTCTACTAATAAACCTAAATCCACAATGCCTTTATCAAGATTATTTTTAATCGTATCAGAATTAGCTGTAATAATTTCAAATTTAACCAAAGGATTATCTTTTGAAAAACGACTTACTATTTGAGATAAATATTTCACTCCTAAAGCTTCTCCACAGCCAATCGTTATTAAACCTGTGATATGATGGGCATCATGATTAAAATCTTCTTTTATTTTTTCTTCAATTTGTATCATCTCTTGTGCTCTTTGTCTAAAAAGCATGCCTTCACTTGTGAGTTCAATGCTATGTTGTTTTCTTTCAAATAACTGAACGCCTAATTCATCTTCTAATTGAATTAATTGTCTTGATAAAGTGGGCTGTGTAATATGAAGCAATTCTGCAGCCTTTGTTATATTTTCTTCCCTGGAAACCATTAAAAAATATTTTAATACTCTTAGTTCCATGTTGATATCCCTCCTTCTATAAAAACAATAAACAAGAAGCTTATACTTCTTGTTTATAGTCACCTTAAATCTATTATTTTTGAGCCATCATTCCTACTAAACGATGAGGTTGATATGGTTCTTCCAAATAGGCTTTTTCTTCATCTGTTAGTTCTAATTCAGTTGCTTTCACAGCTCCATCAATATGATGAAGTTTTGTTGCGCCAACAATAGGTGAAGCCACTTTTGACATTAACCATGATAATGAAATTTCAGTCATTGACACATTATGTTTTTCAGCTAATTCCATAACTCTATCAATAATGATTCTATCTTGTTTTTCTGTAGCATCAT
The DNA here is from genome assembly GCF_018223625.1 of Clostridium sp. C1. NCBI lineage: Bacteria > Bacillati > Bacillota > Clostridia > Eubacteriales > Clostridiaceae > Clostridium > Clostridium sp. C1. Next base: position 1,279,226 of record NZ_CP073631.1, read on the forward strand.
ATTTGCCTTTGGCATAGCTATCTTCCTGCATTCTTTTTGATTGTTCTCCTGGATGTTTAGCTAATCTTCCTGATGCCAAAGCACTATATGGTGTCATAGCAATGTTATCTTCTTTACAAAGTTTAGCCATTTCACGTTCTTCTTCTCTAAAGATCAAATTATAATGTCCTTGAATGGAAATAAATTCTTCATAACCTTTCGCACGAGCAATAGCATTCGCTTTCGCAAGCTGATAAGCAAAACAGTTTGAAATACCGATATATCTTACTTTTCCTTCTTGAATCAATTCATGTAATCCTTCTAATATATCTTCAATAGGTGTATGATCATCCCAAGAATGACAAATATATAAATCAACATAATCCATGTTCAAACGTTTTAAACTGGCTTCTAAACAATTTCTGACATGTTGCTTTCCAGAAATACCATTTGCAATTTCTTCAGGTGTTCTTGCTGAAAATTTAGTCGCAATCACAACATCTTCTCTTCTTGCAAAATCTTTGATTGCTCTACCTAAAAATTCTTCACTTGTTCCTCCCTGATAAGCCATCGCTGTATCAAAAAAGTTAATACCATTATCTAGCGCATACTTTATAATTTCTCTAGATTTATCTTCTGGCAAAGTCCAAGAATGCATTCCCTTTGTTGCATCACCAAATCCCATACATCCCAAACATACTTTTGATACTTTTAAATCACTATTTCCTAACATTGTATATTTCATATATTTGACCTCCTTCAAAGCAATGTTTTTATCTTTCCATGTATAGTGTCATCCATTCATAATTACAGTCATCAAAATCTTTTCATTCTTCATTTATATAAGACAACTGTTAAATAGATATATTCATATATATCATGGCTATCTCGACATCTATTATATTATTCTTTCTTACATAAAAAAACAATTTACAAAGATTTTATAAAGTCTATATATTGACATTTTTTATAAAATGTCTACTTAAATTCTTTCTAAAATCCTGTTGCACTGTTATTCTATTCTTTACTATCAATCTATGACATCTTTCATGAAATATAAATATAGACGAAAAGGATTAAAAAATCATTTAATCCTTTCTATCAATTCTCTTCATCAAGTGATAATGTCACAGTGACATTTCCTCGACCAAGAATTTCCATCAATTCACTTTTAGAAATTCCCTGTATTTGACCCAATTGAGTAAAATTCCATGTATTAGGTCGATAATAAATGACAAACATATGTCCTAAATACAAAATCAAATCACAAGCTTCAGTTGTTATGCTTTGATCATTGGTTGGTAAATGGAATCCCAAATCACCTACTTTTTCCATACTTGCATAATCTTCCATTTCAATTGTGATGGGACCATTTTGAAGCTTTTCTTTTAATGCTTTTGTAGAAGAATTATCAACCAATGATGCCTTTAAAATTTTTTCACCAATCTGAATCATCATAATTATCAGCTCCTTTTTACTTTTCATTCCATATCATTCTATTATTTTCATCCAAAATCATTTCATGATATATTTATTCAAGATATGCTTCAATTTCTATTGTCCCTGACATATCTTCAATATATTCACTTCCTGAAATAGCTTGTCCTAGTTCATAAAGGCCACTGGCACTGCCAAAATCTTCATAAAACATGACTACATTTGTCCATGGTTCATAATAGGCTAATGTTCCTGTCACAGCATCAGCACTCACTGCATCTGTCATTGTTAAATCAACAGGTGGATAAAATATTTTTTCATTATCACTATAATTTTCTACTTCAATAGTAAGGGGTAATTGTTCATATAATGAGTTTGCTGCTTGGCTATCGTTTAATTCAAAAATAGTGATTTGTCCATTCGAAGTGACACTGATTTTTTTAGACTCTTTTGATGTCACATCTTGTTCAACAGTTTCCTGATGATCCTGAGTTTGTGTCGTACTCGTACGATTTGGTTCTGTCTGATTTTGACAACCTAATAAAGAAAAACACATCACTAAGGATAATATTATTTTGATAATATTTTTCATACTAACCCTCCCTTATTTCAACTTTAAATCATCTTAATTAAAAACAGAATGATATCATTCATTTGTTAATAAGAACTTTAAATCCAACATAAATTTCAATATGATATATTTATTGCTTAGTTTTCATTAGATAAATAAAATAATCCAATATATCAATAGATTTATAACAAGTATGCGCTTTTTCCAATAAAGACTGTCGATATCTTGTCAGCATATCTATTCTTTGTGATAGTGTGCTATCACCTTCACTTATATATTGAATATACTTTTTCATATCCTGTATACTCATTCCTACATTTTTTAAAGTCATAAGAAAACTAAGCTTTTGTATGTCTTTTTCTTCATATATCTTTTTTCCATTTATTTGCTTGACTTCATCAAAAAAACCTTGATTTTCAAAATCCTGAATACAGTCAACAGGAACATTATATGCTAAACTGATTTCATTGATATTCATTGTTTCACCACCTTATCAATAAGTATTTCTACATATTTTACTTAACTGCTATTCGTTTTAATAATTGGTTTCCTATCAATGAAAATGTCACCATAATCAATAAATAATCCAAGTAAAAACGAAGTTTCAATTCTGAAAAATCAAAGAACTTAAATTCAGTCATAAAGAACATATCTTGCCACATTCTTCTTTGATAAAAGACAAACAAACCACAAACGAGAACGGCTATCATAACTATATGGAATATTTGATGATGTCTTATATATAACGAACTTCTTTTCAATTTTGCTATCATCGCATTGAAATGGAATCCAATATGAATAGACATCACAATATATAGCCATGATGAAGAAACCAGATGCACTGTTCTTCCTAAAGATGTTCCTCCAAGATCTATAAAGCTTAGGACATCTCTTGAAATCATAAAGCCACTTACAGCTGTACATATCATAGCAATGAATAAACATGTATTGATGATGGTTTGAAAGATTCTTACTGGTGTATATCTTCCTTTAAACAATGTTGTATACCATTTTCTATTCCAAATATGATGCCATATAAATAACAGACATAAGATGACTCCAAGCCATTCATGTACAAAATTTGACCATAGATGATACCCCATCACAACAATCAATAATATTGTCATGATGATATCTAAAATGATTTTATTCTTTTTCATCTAATCAACCATTCCTATATCTGATAACCATTGATTGACATCATCTTGACAGCTATCTGTATCAGGGCGATAAACACCAAATGCATCTAGCAGTGTACTATGAGGTAAAGCATCCTGTAAGTCTTCAATACTTCTTCCCAGTCCACCTGTCCCATGTGCACAAAATGGAATTATTGTTTTGTTGGATAAATCATAACTTTCGATAAATGAGAAAATGGCCATTGGACATGAAGACCACCAATTCGGATAACCTAAAAATATAACATCATATTCATCCATATTTTCTACTGTATCTACAATTATAGGTCTTGCCTGTTGTGCAGGTTCGTCTGAAGCACGATCTAAACATTCATCATAGTCACTGGAATAAGGTTCATCTACAATAATAGAAAACATATCTCCACCTACTTGCTCCTGAATAAAATGTGCGACTTTTTCTGTATTACCTGGTGCTAAAACACTGGCTGATGTCGAAGCATCAACATCTACACTTGATGGATCATCCACATGTGTATTATCTGCCCATGTAAAATAAGCAATCAATATTTTTCCATCTGAACTTATCGTTTCGTTAGGTACAGAAACACTCTGTTGTTCATTAACCTTTGATACATTGTCATTGCTTTGACATGCACTTAATAGACATACACAAAATACGAATAAAAGGCATTTAATTTTTTTCATATCCTTCCACTTCCTTTCTAACTACATCTTATCTAACAAACAACCATATGTCTAATACTTATCAATCATATTGAGCCATGCTTATAAAGCATTTGTAAGTGTAGACTCTCTAATCGTATCCATACCTCAAATAAAGATATTTTACTCATTACAAAAAATTCCAAAAATAAAAAGAGTTGAAAATTATCAACTCTCATCTAGGCTTTTATTGCAAAGTATTAAGATTCTTTAGTAAACCCTTTTTCCTCTAAAGCTTTTTCTAAATCGCTTAATGGATATGTTCCGTCATCATTATATTTTTCTGGGTCTAATCCACAATTAATATGAATATAATCTTTTATTGTAGCATTATCAATTTCTTGTAATTCGTATGCTGATTCTAATATAATATTTTTATCATTTTTAGAAATACTCATTTCAACTCCTGAATTTTTATTATATTCATCTACTAGTGTAGCTTTATTATCCTCATACAATTCATTTACATAAGTCGTTGAGGCTTTAGAATAATCATATTCTGATTTCATCTGTACTTCATGTACACTATCATTAATAAAAATAATACTTAATTGATATTTATTTGTTATATCAAACCACTCATTTGTTTCACTATCAATATCTTCAGACTCTTCTGTCATAACATATGTTACACTTTCAGTATTATTTTGTGTTTCATTATCTATATTTTCTGACGAATTATTAGAACAACCTACTAAAGCAATGCACATTATTAATCCTACTATATAAAATATTTTTTTCATTCTATACCTCCTACCACTCAGATAAATTAGTACCTAAATCTTTATTTAATCCTTCAATACAACTTCCGTTGTCTAATTTACAATTCTTATTTAAATCATCATATCCGCTATAATGAATTAACTTATAACCATCATGATAAATTGATTTCTCATTAGACAATAATTTGCTTAACCATACTTCCTGACTATCTTCATCATATCCAGAAACAATATCACATGATTTCATATAATCGTAATCTGTACTTGTATCTGTAACTTTATCAAAATCGATTTTATCTGTACATAGAAAAGCTCCTTTTACAACAGGAATTCCGCCATTACCCAAATAAGTAATTCCACCAGATACTGAAAAACCATTCTTTATGTAACTAAAATTTTTAGATTTAGGAATTTTAATCGAATTAACTTTATCACCAAATTCAGATATATCTTGATCGCCCATTTCAAAATATGACTCATCAACTTTCTTTCCACCGTTCATTTCACTTAAATCATCAAAAGTATAAAAGTCATAATTAGCACAACTTACAACTTTATCGTTTTCAACATAAAGCATAAGTCCATCCCAAGTGTTATTACCATTTTCATCTAGTTTTGTTAAACTATATATACCATTATAACTACTATCTCTTTTTGTTTCTATTTTGTATGAATCATCATTATAAGCATTTCCTGATTTATAATCAGACCATAATTTATATCCACCAAAAATAATTCCAAAAAATAAGACAACTCCTACAATATCAGATAATATCTTCTTAACAGTCGTCTTTCTTTTTAATCTTTTTACAGCTTTATCATATTCCTTACCATGAAGATTGCTGATATCTTCTCTTTTCACATATCCTTACCCCAAATATATATTTTATATCTATATCATTTTATTTCAGTATTATGTTTTCTACACTTTTATCATACAAAATCGATATTATATTCTTTAACTACTTATAATGATTATTTGCAATTAACTGCACTTTATGCAATTGAGGTGGTGCAGATGTCTTCGACTTCCGGTGTTTTTACATGAGAATAATCATATAGCAGTGTAAAAAAAGACTATTTCATATGATATGTATAATTTTTTATTACACATGTATTATACCATAAACGCAAACTTTTCTCAATGCAAAATTTGTGAAATGCATAAATTTGTTTTGGATATTTCGACATAGATTGATGATGTTTGTTTTTTCTTATTTTTACTATAATAGCTGGTATAGGATATTGGGATAGATTGTTGACAATGTTCAAGAATGATAGTAATAATAAAATCAGAAAACAATATAAAGGCTTTACCTATTCGGGAATAATAACCCAAATAACCTATGGGAGCCATCTCAAAATACTGTATTTATATAACAAAGAGGAGGAGTAAGTATGAAGACGGATATCAAATATAAACAATGTGACGATAAACTTCTAAAAGAATATAAAAAACGTGGCGAGATTAGTCAATTTCCATATGGATGTTTGTATGGAATCGATACGTATACACTTTATTATTATAGGGAATCTGAACCCAATATTCCAATAGCTTTCATTTCTTTAGCATTAGAAGGAGAATCACTTACAATTTATGAATTTGAAGTTGTTAAGTCTAAGCAAAGACAAAGAATTGGACAATCCATCATCTCAGATATTCAGCAAAACGGAATCAATTTGATTAACAAATATTTTAATTCAATTAACTTAAATCCTTCAGACAAAGATGCATATGAATTCTGGGAAACTTGTGGTTTTGAATCAGAAGATAAAGAAACTATGATTTGGGAAAAGAAATAATGAAATAGTTGTTATTGTTATAACTTTCACCGTCATAAAAAAATCCCTAAAAAATGAGACAAATCGAACTTTTAATAAAACTTCTGATTGAATAGTATGGAAAACGAGAAATTTTTAAAATATTTACTTCATTTACAGATTTTTTTGGATTCATATTATAATATTATAATTAAAACACCAACCCTTCTTCGGTTGGTATTTTTTATTGGCCTAATACTTTCTTAATTCTTTCCATATCCTCTTCACTTAAAGTATTTTCTTTTCCTGAAGATAGAATTGTCTGAATCAAATTACCAGAATGAGTAAAAACAACATCAGAATTTACAAAACATGTTGCTTGATGTATGAATACATATCCATCAATCCAACAATGAATCTGATTTTGTTTTAAAATCTGTGACAGTATATATGTTTGTCTTTTTACCTGTTTGATAGGGTTTTTTATAGAATCTTGATAATGATTTCCTTTTCCTGATGTTTTAGTGATTTTCCATTCCCTATCATCTTCATTACCTTGAATATTGCCTTTATAATTCTTCGTTTCAACAATAACAATCCCTTTGTTGCTTAAAATAAGATTGTCTATCTCACTTCTCTGACCTTCATATTCAATAGGAATATTAGATAGAATAGTATAGTTTGAAGGTAGGTTTTCTAATACATTCTGTGTTCTTGCCTCTCCTTGAATACCACTTTTTAATCTTTGATATGGTCTTTGACAAAAATATATTAAAGCTGAACCAATAACCATGAATATAAAAGCAATAGGAAGATTTGACTTTAATTGGCTTGATTTTTCAAATTGAACATACCACTCATTGCTGCCTAAAGGAGCAGTGACACGTCCAGCAATAAAACTATATAAAAAATATATAACAAATATTGTTACACAAACATAGCCTATAACCACTCCAAATTTTAGATATTTAATTTTTGATTTGTTATCCATTTCTATCCCTCTCTTTTCAACATCATAATTATATAAAAAAACTTTTGCTCAGTAAATACAGAATCTAGTTTAATTATTATTCTTAAATTTTGTCTTAAATGTATAAACATGATAAAATACTAGTAATAGTGGTATACCGCTGGAGTGATATATTTGAAAGCAATATATTTAGAAAGGAAAGATGGATATATGTCATTTAATCACGCAATGCTCAATGAAGAATTAATGTGTTATGAAACGGGAAAATACTATCAAAATTCATCATGCTTTTTTATATTAAAACAACTAAAATACATCAAAAAATCTTATAGATTATTAAAGGAGTATTTATGTTAAAAAAAATCATCATTTCTCTATTAGGTCTATCATCAATATTAAGTCTCCTGTTTCTTTGGTTTTGTTCTTGGAGATTAGATTTATACGTTGAGAATAAAGATGATGATTCTTTTTTTCATTCCACTCAAATAAAAGGATATGCCAGGGGATTAGATGAAGCTAAGTTTCAAAGAAGTCAAAATAATGAAAAAGATTTGCTTATTTTATTTCGTGATTGTGATATATTTCAATATCCTCATATTTATTATGAAGACACGATTTATTTAAAAACATCTGCATTACATTATTCATTGCATGATGCAAACACTTATGCACAATTTTCAATTAGCGGAAAATATTCCCAAGAAAATCAAGATGAATTTGAAAAACTGCAACAAGATTTTGAAAATGCTTTAGATAAAAACATAGCAAAAAGAAATTACAATTTTACCAGTTATATTGAATCAAATAAAAACCAAAATAATACTTCTTATACATTTACAATTTACTCTACTTTAATTTTCCCATTAACAAAAGAAAACATTTATGAGGAAAAAGGGTTATATGAACCACAAAATTATAATAAAAATGACATTCAAGTGGGAAGAAAACTATTTGAATATGATTTTAAGATATACCAAACAAACATTCAAAAGAAAATAAACCAATATAAACTGTACTGTGAAATATCTACCATAACACTTTTTCTATCAATCCTTTTGCTTATAATTTATTTATTCAAAAAAAGCTAAACGTATCATAACCACGCCTAAAAGACGTGGTATGTACGCGCCCTAGAAGGGCATTCTGTTGCGCTGTGTTTCACACTCTGAAGCCTGACAGCCGCAACGCCTTTTCTGGCTAGCCCTTTAAGGGCTTTTATTTTTTGCCTCCTTTTACTGGCTCACCCGTGAACGGGTCTATGAATTCTCTCATACTCATTTGATCATATAGCTTATCTTCCTGCAATTGATTTTGAATATATTCCTTGATTACTTTTTCATTCTTTCCAACTATTATCATACTAAAATAGTCTTATCATTTAAAGTGATTATTTCTTATTCATTCACTTTGATAAGACTTTTTCTTTTATTTTGACTATTTTCTTTATTTTTCTTTTTATTTAATTTGGCATTCAACACTTTGTTCTTCTTGACCTTTTTGATAGCTATCTTCAAGTTCTCCTGACTTAAAATCTTTTCCATTAATTTCATTTGCTGCTCCTCCTCTATTTGTAAATCTATCCGGAACCATCCCAATTACCTTTACCATCTATGGTTGCGCTCCATAGTTCTAGGCTATCCTCATATTCGGACTGTCCAGACATTGCTTATAGTGATTTGCACTCTATAAACGTTTCAGTCCTTCAGTATCTCTACCTACTATGACTTCATCTGACTTCTTATGGCAAACCTTTTTCGACCGAGGGTACTATCACTGATTTTAAAGTTTACTAGACTTCCTCGTCCATAAGACCTCCCGGGGTAATTCATGAACCCTCTTTCTTTCACAACGTCCTGATTTACTGTCTTGGTTTTACGTTTACCTTTTGGACTTCGATTTGTTATGCAACCTTATCCACCATTTAGCCTTATATCAGGTTTCTGTTCGTACGCTCGAAAGAATCGCTACACCACTTCCTTCACCCATGACATCACTGTCAACGGCTTGTGGTTCACTACACTTGGCGGTAAATACCCGTGGTTGGTTTATCTCCAACTGAATTCATGCCCTGCCCGGCACACATATAAAAAATGAACATCATTTTTATGACATTCATTTTTATCATCTATTCATTTTGGGAAGGATAAAAAGAATAGATTCAACAAAATATGATAATATAACAGAGCAAATATTAGATTTGTCTGGCTGCTATAAATCCTTCATGAATAGCATCGTAAATTTGACGAACTTTCTTGCTATCCCCTATATTATAAACTTCCATTTCTGTATTTTCTTCTAATTGATTTGCAAGATCATACTGAGGAGTAAATCCTGCTGCAATAACAACATTATCAGCATCAACAGTATTTTCGTTACCCCATCTGTCAATTAAAACTACCCCATTATCTTCTACAGCAACCAAACGTTTACCAGTCATAATTTTTATATTTGATTGAGCAATGGCAATATTATAAGCTTGACAAGATGAACCAGAATTAGCTAAGAAAGTATCTGCCATTTCTACAATGGTTACATTTTTTCCATCATTATCTAATTCTAGTGCTGTTTCAGCTCCTGTAATACCTCCACCAATAATAACGACATTTTTTCCATCAACAACTCGAGAACCATTTAAATAGTCATTTGCATAAACAACTGATGACTTATCACTACCTGGAACATCTAAAATTCTTGTTTTACCTCCTATGGCAATAATAACAGCATCATAGCCACCTTGAACAAGCATATCATAATTTGCTTCTTTTTTAACTAAAGTAATATTAGGATCATGAGTAATATGGTCTTCATAATAATTAATCAAACGTTTGATATTTGCCTTATTGTCTGGTTTACTTGCTTCTATCATAGCACCACCAAAACTTCTCTTTTCAAAAATAGTGACTTTATGTCCTCGTAAAGATGCCGTCAATGCTGCTTCACATCCTGCTGGACCAGCACCTACAATTGCTACATTTTTCTTAACTTCAGCTTCAACAATAGGTTTGCATTCAAATCTGTATAAAGTTGGATTCACTGTACAATGGATTGGTGTATGACCTAACATTCCTTTATCAATACAACCGATCATACAATTGATACATGGTTTAATATCTCTTGCTTTCCCCTCTTTCGCTTTTTTAGCCCATGCTGGGTCAGCCAATTGAGAACGTCCTAAAGCCACAAAATCACCATTTCCTTCAGCCAGCATTTTTTCTGCCTCTTCAGGAGAGAAAATATTGTGTCCAATAAATACAGGAATATGAACAGCATCTTTAATCATTCTTGTATGTTCAGCATTAAAAGCATTTGGCAATAAGAATTGTCGAGATGCAGTTGCATGTGTCCCACCCATCATATTTAAATGAGATACACCTTCTTTTTCTAATGCTTTCGCAACTTCAATTGTTTCCTCTATACGAATTCCTTCTGGTTCCCAATCTTCAGTACTTAATTTAACACCAATAGGAAAATCAGCTCCACATTTCTGTTTCATATTTCTGACAATCTCTATCAATAATCTCATACGATTATGCAGTGATCCACCATACATATCAGTACGTTTGTTATCATGAGGTGATAAGAAATTTGTAGGAATACATCCAGCAGCCCCATGAATTTCAAGGACTTCAAACCCAGCTTTTTTTGCTCTTAAAGCAGCATCTCCAAATTTCTCTACTAAATCATGAATTTCTTCAATAGTTAAAGCTCTAGGCATTTTAAATCCCATTTCATACCATGGTTCAAAAGTAATTGGTGATGCTCCAATAACATCAGCACTTCCTACAAATGCTGCATCTCTACCAGGATGTGCCAATTGTAGACCAGGAGTTGCTCCATGTTCTTTGACTGTTTCTGCCAACAAAGTTAATCCAGCAATAAATTCATCTTTGTCCGCTCTTAAACCACAAGATGTCATAGGAACAGGTACAGCATTATCCATAAAAATAAGTCCAGCACCACCATCAGCAGCTTGTGCATAAGCTTTAATTTGTCTATCAGTGACTGTACCATCTGGATTACCTAAGTACGTTCCCATAGAATTACGTACAATTCTATTTTTGATAACAACGTTTCCAATTTTTCCTTTTTCAAATAGATGAGGGTAATATTTGTTTTTCATACTTTATCTCCTTATATCTTTATTATTTCTATAAATAATGATATAATTATGATAAATAATTAACAAGCGATAAATCACTTAAAAAAGTTGCATATGCAACTTTTTCATAATGAATGTTGCATTAGAGAGGAAAAAATGAGTAAAGATTTAAGAAACATCAAAACAAAAGAAAATATTGAATCACATTTTATCAATTTATTAGAACGCTATAAATTCCAAGACATTACCATTAAACTATTAATTAATGAATGTCAAATCAATCGTTCTACTTTTTATAGAAATTATGAAGACAAATACGATTTAATTTATAAAATAGTTGAAGAACTCATCAAGCAATTTAAAAAAAATATTCATTGCCAATTTATTACTCTTCATTTAAAAAAAGAGAATGATTTTAAACCATATTTTAGTTCATTATTAGATTATTTTAATAAACATAAAGATATTTTTATAGTGTTATACAATAATGATTTACCCATAAATATTTTTGATGAAATGCTGACAATCTATAGTCATTATTTATTAAACGAACTTATTTATCATTATCACATTAGTGATTCTCAAATCAAAATTGCTAATTATTTTTCAAAAATTATTGCTTCAAACATCTTAGTTGCTATAAAATGGTGGCATCTAGAAAGCCCACAAACATCAAAAGAAGAAATATTACAAATCATCACTATTACTATCACAGAAGGTATTTTAGCAAGTTTACATTCCCAATTTTTATAAATAATTTGAAAATAAAATAATTTTCTCATAACAATACTAGAACACGAAATCATTGCTTTATGACAATTCATTTCTTGTTCTTTTTTTAATCATAAACATATGATTACCAATAATTTCATCATAAATGAGCTAAAAAATATACAAATAAACATTTATATTCAAGATAAAAAAATGAATCCGCATCTTAATTATCAAACTTTTATATCTAGTGAATATTCTTAAGCTTCATTCGTCTTGCTTTTATCTTTCCAAGAACACCCGACAAGTACATTGTAATCACAATTAACATACCAAAGTCCAAACCCAGCCCTGCACTTGCTATATATTCGTATAAACTGTCTGGTGTATTCAAACCTAATGTTTCAATTACTAAAAACGCTATCATTCCTAACAAAGCAGCAATCGTTAACCAAAATAATTTTATCTTTATTTTTTGATTTATTGTTTCCGCATAATCCGATAACTTTAATACTGTTTCTTTGACTTCTTCATTCATTTTCTCGCTCTTCCTTCCTCCATCAATAATTTCAGGGATACTCACATTATAGAACTCAGCCAAATTAATCAAAATACTTATGTCCGGCATATTTGTGCCTCTTTGAATTCCGATATCGGAATCTTTAGAAAGTCGGGATATCAGTTTCCCAATTAGAAATAGTCTGTCTGGAAACCATAAGATTTTCTGCTGATTGCTCTTGTGTATATTCTTTTTGTATGCGAGCACTTTTTATTTGATCGGCTATTCTCATTATCCCCACCCTCCTTCACTTACGAGTTTATCAAAATAATATAAATCTTTCTATCAAACATCTTTTACAAAAAGAAAAATTTATGTAAAAATTCTTTGACATCATCTAAAAAATAAATACATATTATTCAATAATCAAATCATATTCTCTTGGAGACTTAACATTTATGGTACAAAAACGATATTGTTCTCTTTGTTGATATGCATGATGGCAAATACTATAACCATTTTTTGTTATTGTGGTGTTTTTACGAACTATCTTTTTAAGGTCATTAAAAAGTTGATTAGATAATTCATTTTCATAATGTATAGTTGAAATTTCAGTTGGAAAGAGTATAGAATCCTTGTATAGTCCACCCAAATCAATAAAAGTATTTTCTAGATTTTCTTCAGTTAATGTAGAATATCTTTCTGTATTTGTATGGCTAACTTTTATTTTTTTCCAGTGACAGACACATCCTTGATAGAATATCAAAAACTGATTATTTCCTATTTTCCTTCCAGTTGTATTGATTCCAAAGCTAGAAATATTTAATATGTTATTGATTCGAATATTTTTCTGTTGAGAATAAGTAGGAACATAATATACTGTAAAATTTTGTTGAAAAGTTAAAAATATGTTTTGTAAATCTTCTTTTGTTGCAAATATTTTCATACTTTTCTTCATTTAATTCATCTCCTAAATTTAATTTTTAAAACCTTATAAATAATTGATATTCAACAATAATTCAGAATCAAATCTGTTAAATAAATCATAAATAATCTAATGACCCTATTTTATTCTAAAAGAACATTATAAAATATATTGGTAGATAAATAATTTTACCTTTAACCTTTATTTGTCTTTCGTTAGATAAAACATATACCTTTTGAATATGATAACTTTCATTTTTCAATAAATTATTAAGAGCACTATGAACTGTATAATCTTTTCCAGATTTCACTTCAATAGGAACAGCAGATAAGCTATCATAATCATCATACAAGAAATCTACTTCCCCTTTTGAACGATTATCATAATAATATAATCTCGAACCATGAGCAATAAGCTCACTGGCAACAACATTTTCATAAACTGATCCTAAGTTTATACTTTTTTCATTATCTAATACTGCTCTTATATTAGGTCCATAAAGAATACTTGTAAATATACCAACATCATTAAAATAAAGCTTGAGCAGATTCTTTCCCATCGATTCTATTAACGGAAAAGATGGATTAGATATTGCCTGTACAGCTAAAGCAATACCAGAACTTATTAAATATTCAAATTCATCAACATAGTCATTAAATGTTTTTCCTTTTTTATTCTCTATATTCTTTATAATCATACGTTTCTTTTTATTCTCCATATTTGATGGAATCATGTCATATATACGTCGTATTTTCAATTTGTTTTCTTGGCCATATTTAGAAGCATCTGCTGCATAATATTCATGAATTTCATTTTGTATTTGACGTACCTCCTGAATATTTTTGTTTTCTATATATGAATTTACAGCATCTGGCAAGCCACCAACTAACAAATATTTTTTAAATAAATCCATTATTTTTTGATGCACTGATTCATCTAATGATTCTAAATTTTTAAATTTATTTTGCATTGATTCAATAACAAATTGATTCATCCCATTGGCATATAAGAATTCCTCAAAATCTAAAGGATACATATGAATTCTTTTAATACTTCCCATAGGAATAGAAGTTGTTTGAGATAAAGTAACTCCAAGTAATGATCCGCTGGCTATATATGTAAATCTATTATCTTGTGCCAGAAATTTTAATAATGTTAAAAAATGTGGATATGCTTGAATTTCGTCAATAAATATAAGAGTCTCTTCTTTTTGACTCATTTTGTTTCCATCTGTCATACTTACTTGTAAATAGAAATCTTCTACAGATTTTACATTTTCATATAATCTATTACTTATTGAGTCTTCAATCATATTAATTTCAATAAAATTTTTAAATAATTTTTTCCCTACATAACGAATAATATATGTTTTCCCGACTTGACGTGCTCCATCTACGAGTAATATCTTTGAATTCTCTGATAATAAATGTTCTTCAATAACTTGACTTATTTTCCTATATAACATATCTCTCCTCCATATTTTAAATAGAAATAAATTTCATGATAATAAACTTTTCAATAAAATTATATAGCTTATTTTATGACTTTTCAATATTTTTATATCTATAAAGCAATGACTTTTCAATATTTTTTATTATATAAAATGATAATTTTTCAATATTTTCTCATATTATTTGTCAATAAGACATGATTTTTATCATTGATGAATGGTATATAACATATCATATAGCATATAATTGTAAATCAAAATATAAATTACAGTTTACAATTATATTAACATCTGTTATGATAGCTATAACATTAAGAACAGGTGGTATATATTATGACAAAAGTAATCTCAAAAAACAAAACAAGTGATATTGTCTATATAGGTATATTCGCTGCGATGATATCAATTTGTTCATGGATAACTATTCCTGCAACTGTTCCATTTACCTTACAAACGATGGGCATCTTTACTGCGATTGGTATTTTAGGTGGTCAAAAAGGAACTTTAGCTGTATTGACTTATATTCTTTTAGGAGCAGTTGGTATTCCTGTATTTTCAGGATTTTCCGGTGGTATTGGTATTATTTTTGGCACAACGGATGGTTATATTATAGGCTTTTTATTTTCAGCAATACTTATGTGGAGAATAGAAGCAATATTTGGAAGAAATCAAATCGTTTTCATTCTTTCTATGATTGCTGGTCTTTTTGTATGTTATGCATTTGGAACAGCATGGTTTATGATGATCTATACTCAACAATCTGGACTTGTTGAGATTTCTACAGTTCTAGAGTGGTGTGTCATCCCATTTATTATACCCGATTTTATAAAAATGGCAGTGGCCCTTTTTTTAACAAAAAGACTCAAGAAAATATGCCAATAAAAATCAAGGAAATAAATAAAAAGAATATCATATTTGTTGTTAAAATATAGCACATATTCATAGGTAATATTATATCAATAAAAAATGAGAAAGATAAATAAAAACTCTATCTTCCTCATTTTTTCACAACATCTTTTAACATTGAATGATATAATAATCATGCTTAATAGAAGGCAAGACTTTCTCAAATAAATCTTTTGTCTTTATTTTCATACTTGTTGTATTGATACAAGGATGGAAACCAATATATTCCTCTTTGAGAATATCCTCATCTACAATGAGCTGTACATGACAATCCGTATCATTGATTAATCCTATGACACTCACTGAGCCAGGCGTTATATCAAGATATTCAAGCATTTTATCATCACTCGCAAAGCTTAACCTTGAACTATGAATCTGTTTTGATATATCTTTTGTTTTAAACTTTTTATGTCCTAATAACATCAACAAATAATATTGACTCTTGTTAGAATTGACTAAAAATAAATTTTTGCATATTGCTGCATCTAATTCCTCTTCAATTTTCACACAGTCTTCCATGGTCATAGCACTCTCATGATCAATACGCATATATTCTATAGAAAGAGAATCTAATAAGTCATAAACCCTGATTTCTTTTTTTAATCTATTCTCTATATCTATCGGTCTTCCTTTCATTAATACCATAAGATTATCACATCCTTTTTCATTCACATAAGAACATTATACTCCAATTCTTGATTTTTGAAATCTATTTTTCATTTCTTATAGATATGATAATTATCTATAAGAAATGAAAAGTAAAATAAAGAGTTAATAGTGTTGTTAGTCAAATTTATATTCATGAAAATTAAAGCCTATAACAAAAAAGACCTTTTGGTCTTTTTAAATTTGCAAAAGATATGCAATCATATAAGTGATGAAGAATGATGCCACTGCAACTCCAATAACAATCAGAAATGTTTGATAATGTCTTTTCCCTATTTCCTGATTTTTTTGAATTTCATCTAATGTTTTTCCTTCCGTAAATGCCAGGATTTCTTTATAGGTATGAATATCATATTTCTTCTTTTGCTTTTCTAATTGAAATGCATAATAAATAGCAACTCCATAAATCAGTATCCAAATAAAGATACCTGCAGCTTGTAAATAAGTCCATAATGGGACAAGTGATAAAACAGCGATAAGTAATAAAGCTCCATAAATAACAGCATTTTTATTGAACTTATTCACTTCTTCTTTTTCAATTTGATATTTCATCATTTCTAAATCTCCTTTCACTAATTGATCAATAGAGACATTGAAAATCTGACTTAATAAAACCAAACTATGAATATCTGGATAACTTTTATTTGTTTCCCAATTTGATATTGTCTGTCGCGTTACATAAATTTTCTCAGCTAACTGTTCCTGTGATAAATGTAATTGATCACGATATTTTTTAATTTGATTTCCAACTTGCATTCAATTCCCTCCTTGACAACTTCATAATAATCCATTGAGACTTTTCATTCTATCTAATTTCTTTGACATCCTGTTTTTGACCTTGTCAAAACATTTTGACAAGACCATATTATACATAATAGCTTATGATGAAACAACAAATTCAAATAATCATAGACATAAGAAAACTGCATTCCTTTATCAACAAATCTCAGAATGCAGCTTTAAAATTTATTTTTATTAATCAACTTTATGAAATTGAACTTTCCATTGAAGACCAGCTTTGACATGATAAGCATCTTTAAAACTTCCTTGATTTAATCCCAAAGAGATATAATTTGATGAAGAATTGAAAATCACTGGTTTTCCTATATCAACAAATCCAAAGGATTTCGCATAAGGAACCGTTTCATCAAAATAAATACCTTGTTCATTTTCTAAAACAACATGAATATAATCTCCTTCATGATAACCAACACGATTAAAATCTTCAGTCAAAACATTAAAAACAATACTTCCAAATGGATCAGAAACATTAGAAACAATACCTTGAATATCTTCATTTTTCACATCAGCTTTTAAATATTCATAATCCAATAAAACAATATCATCAAGAGAATAACTTTCCCCCACTTCTTCAAATGTGATTTGTCCACTGGCAAGTTTTGCGGCTGTGTAGGCAAATAAATCTCTTCCATGAAAAACAGATACATTCTCTGTTCCCTGATAACGGTTCTTTGTTTCATCAATTTCCCTGATAGCTTCAATTCCAACATTATAATAAACATGTGTTAAAGTCCCATTATCTGGTGTAATGACATAATTGCCATCCTTTAATAAAGCGACACTGGCTTTTCTAGGTGTTCCTACACCTGGATCAACAACAGATACAAAAACTGTTCCTTTTGGCCAAAATGGCTCTACATAGTTTAATTGTTGACTTGCTTCTAAAACATTAAATTTTTCAATTGTATGTGTGCTATCAACACATTCTAAAGAAGCATCTACTTGTTTACAGACACCTTTCATTGTCGCAACAAAAGGCCAATCCAAACTAAAATCAGTTTGCCATACAATACATGGTTTCATTTTCTTCCTCCTTGTTAAAATGGATACCAGACTTCAGATACATTAAAAAATATTCTCCCAATAATATATCCTACAACAAATAATCCTAATAAAATATAAACAATTTTAACTTTTTTATCATTTGGTGTTTCTTCATGTTCTGCATAATAACTACGTTTCTTTCCTTTACCGAACCCTCTTAGATCCATTGCATTAGAAATATTACCAATACGATCAAAAGAAGTGATGACTAAAGGGATTAAAATCAAAATATTTTGTTTAATACGTTTCAGTAGTCCTGTTTTCTTTGGATCCAATTCGACTCCTCTTGCCTGCATAGAAACTTTAATATTCTGATAATCTCTGGCAATATCAGGAATATAACGAAAAGCCATTTCTACAATTGTACAAATTTTATATGGAACTTTGCATGAGTAAAGGCCAGCTGCAAATTCACTTGGTGTAATCGCTAAAATAAAATCTAAAGAAATCAAGAAAGACGCAATCATTTTTAAAAAGCGTGATAATAAAAACCAGACTTCTTCATAAGTCACAATATAATAATCATTAAATTGAAACCAGATAGTTTCATGACCAAAATAAAGCATACCTAAATGAGGATTCGCTAAATAATATAAAAGAATATTCACCAAATTCATCACAACAACAAAGATAATAATATATCGTACTGATTTTAACTTAGGTCTTAATGAAATCAATCCAATAATACCTAAAATAAAAACCGGTAGAATTAATCTTAAATCAAATGACATAATTAAATATACAATGAGAACAAAGAATAAACGAACTTTTGTTGTTCCGGACAACTGATGTAAAAAAGTTTTACCGGGAATCAGATTAATGATAAAATTATTCATGACGGTTCATCCTTTCATGTTCAATAAAATGTTGTGTAAATGCATCACAAGGAAGACCTATGCGTTTTGCTAGAGTAAATAAAGATGTCTGTTTCAAATGAGCTCTTTGAATAATATCCTCATCACTTAATATTTTAAAGACACTATCATCACCAATGCAAGTTCCTTCACTAAAGACAATCGCTCTGTCTGTATATTCAATTGCTAAATGCATATCATGCGTAATGAATAATATTGTGATTCCATATTCTTTATTTAAATGGTCCAAAAACGTCATAATTTCCGTATAAACACGATAATCCTGTCCCGCTGTTGGTTCATCTAAAATCATAACACCAGGTTTCATAGCCAGAATAGAAGCAATTGTGACACGCTTTTTCTGTCCATAACTCAAAGCAGAAACAGGCCAATTTCTCATCGCATAGAGATTACACATTTTCAACGCTTCTTCAACATTTTTTTCAATATCTTCTTTTGAGTAATCATGCAATGTCAAACCTAAAGCCACTTCATCTTTAATCATATCTTTGACAATCATCTGATTAGGATTTTGCATTACATATCCAATCATTCCACCTATTTCTTTAATGGAATATTGCATATAATCTTGACCTTTCAGCAAAATCTGTCCCTTTGTTGGTCTTAAAATACCACATAATAATTTAGCGATTGTACTTTTACCAGCACCATTTTTTCCAACAATGGCGATTTTTTCACCTTTTCTTATCTCAAAAGAAACATTGTCAAGAATCTGATGATCAGACTGATATGCAAAAGATAAATCTTTTACCTCAATAATCACATCTTGTGGCTCTTGAGGCTTTGATGGTATGGATTGTTGAAAGTCATCAATAAGCTGTTGGCGATAAGGTTCAAGATCAATATCTTGGATATGACTAATATGACCAGGCTGTAATTGACATCCAGCATTTTTTAATGCTGTAATATATAAAGGTTCTCTAATACCATTTTCTTTTAACAATGGACTTAATAAAAGTTCATCAGGTGTCATATCAGCAATAATTTTTCCTTCCTGCATTAAAATGACACGATCAACATGACGATATAAAACATCTTCTAAACGATGCTCAATAATCACAACTGTTTTCTTTTGTTCTCTATAAATACGGTCAATCAAATCAATAGCATCATTTCCCATCATAGGGTCTAAAGCCGCCAAAGGTTCATCGAACAGTAATATTTTCACATCATCATGCATGATACCAGCTAAAGCAACACGCTGTTTTTGTCCACCACTTAAATCATAAGGAACATGATTTAAGAATTCATGCATGTCTACCATTTTGGCTGATTGATATACACGTGGAATCATTTCTTCTCGTGGCATATTCTCATTTTCCAGTGCATATGCAATATCTTCACCAACAGACAATCCAACGAACTGAGCATCAGAATCCTGTAAAACTGTTCCAACTTGACTACTTAACTGAAAAATGCTAGATTGAACAACTTCCAAACTAGCAATTTTACAAGATCCCTGACATTCCCCATCATATGAAAACGGAATTAATCCATTGATACAATGAGCAAGTGTTGATTTCCCACAACCACTTGGTCCAAGTAACAACACTTTTTCTCCTTCATAAATCGTTAGATTAATATGCTTTAAAGTATCTTCAGTTTGAGATTTATATCGAAAACTAAAGTCTTTAAATTCAATGACAGGTTTTTTCATTATTCAGCTTTTAAGTTTCGACCACGAGAATTTCTACTAGCTAAAACTTTTAAAACTGGAATACCAATAACCAATAAAACAATAATATTAGAAATAGACCCAACAACAGATTGATATAAAGTAATTGTTAATTCTCCACCATACCATAAATATGTAAAGAATGGTGTCACCAATCCAAAACTAATACCACATCCAATCACACAAAGAATAGCATAAATAATCATATGTTTGACTTCAAAAATACCATCTTCAATATATGCCCCATATAATGGAAGTGCTCCAATAAACAATCCTAAAAATGCATTTCCAATAGACCAGTCAAACCAGAAACCTGAACCACTGATTAAATCAGCAATTACATTTCCTACTCCCGCAGCAACTGCAGCTGGAAGTGGTCCAAATAATCCCCCAACAATAACAGGAACAACCATAGCTGTTGTTAAACTGGTATTTGTAAAGATTCTAATTGAACCAAAATTCATCAATACACCAAATAATGCTGCCCCAATGGCAACCCCTACAATTGTTTTTGTATTCCAAACACCTATAAATTTTTCTAAAGTTGTCTTCTTACTCATAAGACACGCCCCTCTCTTTTTAATTATTTTTAAAATACAACAAAATAGTAAATCTTTCTCATTTTTTTGTCAATAAATTTATCTCTAACAAGCCTCATTGTTATTCATAAATTACTTTAGGTGCACGACGAATGCTGATTTTCCAATGAATACCCGTCCCAATGTTATAAGCTTTTGCAAAGCTTCCTTGATTAATAGCGACTGCCATATGATCTAAACTATTTGTGTATAACAATGTTTCTCCTGTTGATACATCAGCAAAGCTTTTTGCATAAACTAAAATATTTTTATAAACAATGCGATGTTCATGTTCAATACAAATCTCAACACGTTCACCAAAAGACACATGTAACTTTTTAAACATCTCTCTAGGAATATTTGTCCATAGACTACCAAAACGAACATCTAAAACATCAATCGTTCCATTGATGATATCATGATCCATCGTTGCTGGAATTGTCATTAACTCAACAATAGAAGCCACATCCACTTTTGAACCAATATCTTCAAAAGAAATAATACCAGCTGCTAACTTAGCAGAAGTATAGGCATAAATATCTCTCCCATGAAAAGTGTAACTTTCCCCTGAATGAGGTAATCTATTTTTAGTTTCATCAATTTCTCTTGCTTCTTCAATTCCAATTATTTTTTTAATATGTGTTAATGTTCCATTATCAGGTGTAATCACATATTGTCCACCTTTTGTTTTAACCGCAATGCTTCTTCTTGAAGACCCAACACCAGGATCAACAACCGAAACAAAAACACTCCCTTCTTTCCAATAATTCACAGTTTGAATCAAACGATAAGAAGCTTCCCATACATTATAAGGTTGTATATCATGTGTTAAATCAAATATCTTTAAATTCTCATCGACACTAAATGCAACACCATACATAGCACTGACAGCTCCATCAACTAAACCAAAATCCGTCTGTAATATTAATGGTTTTGACATATTTTTTTCCTCCTTCTTTTCTAACGTATTCTATTATACAAAAAAAATAGTTTTATTGAAAATATATTTTATCATCAACTATAATTCATCCCTATTGAAAATAAACGTATTAACCATCAAAAGAAAGATGTCAATAGATATCAAAACATGTTAAGATATGAATAAGGAAGTGAAACTATGTTATTAAATATTCAAAATCAACAGATTGAAATAGAAAAACCCATGCGTTTAGAAGACATTATCAAAACATATGATTCTAATCAGTCAATTTATGCAGGAATTGTTGATGGAAAACTATGTGAACTCACATATAGGATTGAAAAAAATGCATCCATTGAATGGGTTAAAAAAGATAGTATGATCGGTAAACAAATCTATGAAAGAACTTTGACTTTTGTATTTATTGTTGCAGTCAAACACCTCTTTAAAAATGCAAATATACATATTGAATTTACATTTCAAGATGGATTATATTGTTCTATTCAAAAAAATGAAAGTTTGACACCACAGGATGTCAATAAGATCAAACAAAAAATGTTAGAAATCATTCATAAAAAAGCAAAAATAACTCGTCATATATTACCAAAAAATCAAGCCATTGATTTTTTGAAAAAGAATCATTTAGAAGATAAAGCCGATTTATTACAATATCGTTCAAAAGATATATGCAGCATTTATGAAATGGAAGGTATCTATGACTATTTTTATGGTTTCATGCTGCCAGATGCTTCTTATCTTCACGATATTTCACTTCAATTCTTTGCTCCAGGATTACGCTTAGGACGTTATGATGTTACATTTCAACATTATAAACTCTTTCAAGTCATGAAAGAATATGAAGAATGGGGTAAACTTATTGATGTGGCTAATGTTGCGAAAATGAATGAAAAGATTATGAATGGTCAAACCAATGAATTGATGTTAATGTCTGAAGCGATGATTGAAAAGAAGTTATCTGAACTGGCATCATATATTGCGAAAGAAAAAGAACATTTAAAAATGATTTTAATTGCTGGTCCCAGCTCTGCTGGTAAAACAACATTTTCTAAACGTTTAGGTATTCATTTAAAAATCTTAGGAATGGATCCTATCACAATTTCTATGGACGATTTTTATTTAAACAGAACACAGACTCCACGCCTCCTAGATGGTAGTTATGATTTTGAAAACATTGAAGCTATAGATTTAAAATTATTCAATGAAACAATGCTTCAACTGATACATCATAAACCCGTTTACTTACCACATTATCATTTTCAAACAGGATTAAGAGAATACAACCAGCAGCCTACTGTATTATCTCCACGTCAAATTCTTATTATCGAAGGCATTCATGGACTGAATCCTCGTACGTCATACTATATTCCCGAAAATATGAAAATGAAAATATATATTAATGCTTTAACTCATCTCAATTATGATAATCATAATCGTATCCCGACATCAGATTATCGCCTCATTCGCCGTATAGCAAGAGATTATCAGTTTAGAAATGCTGATGCGACAGAAACAATCCGTCGCTGGAAAAATGTTCAAAAAGGTGAAGAACAGTACATTTACCCTTATCAGGAACAGGCAGATGTTATTTTTAATACATCTATGGTCTATGAATTAGCCATCTTAAAACCTATTGTTCAAAAATTATTATTACAAGTATCACCAAAGGAAAAAGAATATATAGAAGCACATCGTCTTTATAAACTCTTAGATTATTTTATAGCTGCCAAAGTTGATGTTCCTCAAATATCCATTTTAGCTGAGTTTATTGGCAATTCTATCTTTCAAGAATAAACACTTTTTAATATCCTTATAAAAAAAAGAATCCTTTCATTCAAAATAAAGGATTCCATCTATAACCATTAAAGAATATAAATTATTTTCAATAAAAACAAACTTATAAAATCAGAAAATATTTTGGCAAAAAATTCAATCACATTGACACAAAACTGACTTGTTGTTTTCATTAAAGAAGAAATTTGATTATCGCTTGTATCTTGTAAAGTCATCGGTGATTGAATTTCTTTTTGTGAAGCGACATCTTCTTCAAACTGCTGAATTTCTCTTTCAAACAATGTCTGCGAAACTTGATGATCACCAAAAAACAGACTGATGACACATATCAGAAGTAAGACACAACATAAATCAATCCAAAACTGTTTCATGCACTCAAATATTCATCTAAAACCATTGCTAAAATATTTAATGAGTTTTGTACTTCTTCATATGTGTTTTCATTTGCTCCCACTTCTATTAACATCATATTATCAGTGACACCTTGATTATAATGACTTTGTTTAAGATAAACACCTCGACATATTTTAGGAATTTTTTCATTCAACATATCAGCCAGTTTTTCACAACGCTTATTAACTTCACTATAATGAGAACTTCCTTTTCCTACTACAAACATGAGTTTAGCATAACTTTTATTATCTACTGTTATAGTAGATAAACTTTTTTTAATAGAATCTCTATGAAAGTCAATAACCAAATCGTATTCACCATGTTCCTTGACAGCCTGTGATAAATATTTTTGTGATACTGTATATGATTTTGCATAATCTATATGATTTTTAGTTTTATACAACTCAAAATCCGTTATTTCATAATCTACCTCATATCCTTTGTTTTCCAATAATTGCATTAAATAACGACTCCCTTCCTTAACCGACTTTGTCGCATATTTCTCACCTTGATGCGTATTATAAATATAAATTGATTTTCCATTAAGCTGTTTTTTGACATTTGTTGTTGTTAACGATGAAACAACATTTTCGACACTCTCACTATAAATATTTTGAAAAGGAAGATTCAATAAAATAACAATCACCACAATCAGCTTTAAAACAATTTTCATATTCTTATTCATGAATCCTTCCCTCCTTTTAACTATACAATGAAATATATGCAAAAAAAGTTCTTTTTAGTACATAAAAAGGAAATTCATTTTGAATTTCCTAATAAGTTAACTCATTGATGCTTGTTGATAATAGTTTTGCTAACATTTCAATATCAAAATCAATCTGTTTATCACTCATAATAAACTGATCTTCAATAGGATTTAAAACTTCATTTAATAATTGTATTCGCTTTTGTTCACTCAGTTGTCCTATCTCACCTAAAATTAAACGCCTTTGCACTTCATTAAGTCGTCCCTCATACCTTTTTCTTTTTCCTACCTTTAAAGCTGTAGACGGGTCTAAAGACTCTTTAAAATAGCCCTCCAATAAATTATAAACATCACTAACAAGACTTGAAACATGAATAACTGTTGGTACACCAATCGCAAGAACTGGTATACCCATTGTTGCTTCACTTATATTTTTACGATGATTGCCAATTCCACTTCCTGGATATATACCTACATTATTCATTTGAATGACACGACAGATTTTTTCATAACTTTGTGCACATAAAGCGTCAATCGCAATCACAAGATCAGGTTGAAATTCTTCAATCAAAGAAAGTAAAATATTAGCTGTTTCCATTCCTGTGTGTGCCATCACTCCGGGTGCAATACACATAGTATCATAATATTGATGACGATGCCTTTCTTCAATAGGATAATGATGTGTGGCACGTATTTGATGTAATGTTCGTGGTCCAATCGCATCACTCGTTAATGTTGGATTACCTAATCCTATCCATAAAATCAGTGGATCAATTTTCTTGACTTTATCCTTAATAAGTTGTGATAACTGTTTTTGAAAATGTTTAGACACTGTTTCATATTCTTGATAGTCTGGAAAACTAATTTCGATATATTTTCCAATATCATGAGGATAAAGTGAACTTGTCTGTAAAATCTCAAAGATTTCAATTGTGACATTTCCATCCTTTTTTTGATTATGTTTATAATCCTTATCTTTTGTTGCATAGGCTAATGATTCAATCGCTAAATCACTGCGTGTATAATATTTGTTCATATTCTCACCATAATAAGCATTACCAAAATAAAAAAAATCTAATCAATTATCAATAAAACATTGCATTTATCATCTATTTTTGATAGAATAACAAAGCATAAGTCAAAGCGAGGTGAAAAAGAATGGCAAACATGAAACAACAAATCAAACGTTATAAAAACGACAACAAAAAACGTTTAATCAACAATTCTTATAAAAGTGCTTTAAAAACAGCAATTAAAAATGTAAGAGCTGAAGTTGAAGCTGGAAATAAAGAAGCTGCAGTTGCTGCATATAATGTAGCTGCATCTAAATTAGATGCTTCTGTCAGCAAAGGAATTCATCATAAAAACTATGCTAGTAGACAAAAATCTAAATTAGCTAAATTAGTAAACTCTATCGCTTAATGAGATAGAGTTTTTTATTTGTTTAATATGTCAAGTTTTCTTGACACACTTTCATTTATGTTCTAAAATAAAAGTGTAAAGAAAACTTGTCAGAGGTGATAGAATGAATAAAGAAGATATTTTACAAAGTCATCGTCAAGAAAGTCATAGAGAATATATTCAATTTTTAGATTCGAAAACAGTTCCCCTTATTCTTTTGACTTTTCTTTGTCTGTGTAGCGTGATGATTATCCTATCTTTTTTCTCTCCTTATCAAAAAGATATTTTATACACAACGGGAACTCTCATTTTTAGCTTTTCTACATTTTATAGTCTTTCATGTTTCTATTACTTACATCGTTACTTATATCTCATCTTAGGTTGTATTTTTACAATTTTACTCATCATTACATTCATTTCTTTATGGTTTATAATATGGTAGGTGAAAACAATGAATAAAGAAAAAATATTAGCTTCTTATCGTCATGAAAAAGATGAACGTTTATTACAATTACATGGGAAAGCATTTATGATAGGGCTTATTTCTATTATCATTTTAAGCATATTTTTCATGCTCCTTTCATTTCAATTTCAAGATATACCAACGGTTTATTATACAATATATATACTTATAATTCCTGCAATCATTATTGTTTATGGAGTCAAGGGATATATTGAAAAATCAAAAACTTATCTAATCATCAGTTTCATTTGGTTGATTATTCTCATGATGAATGGTTTTCTGTATATTCACCTTTTATTAGGAACAGTATGAATCAAAAATTAGTGTTTAAAAATCGTTTAAGAGAAATGAGAAACGAAAAAGGACTTTCCCAAAGTGAATTAGCTCAGATCGTTGGTGTTTCCAGACAAACCATTTCTTCCATTGAAAATGGTCAATTCAACCCTACCGCAAAACTTGCCTTAATTTTATGTATTGCCTTAGATCAAAAATTTGAAGATATGTTTTATTTTGAGTTATCAGTTTGACTTTTCAATCCGTTCATTTTATCATAGATGTATATCGAAAAGGAGGAAATTATGGAACGTCAAAATATAGATATCCAATATACATGGGATTTATCCCCTATTTATGCTCATCATCAAGATTTTTATAAAGATTTAGATAAAGCAAAAGAATTGCTCACTTCACTACTACAACAAAAAGATTTATTCTTAAAAGATGTGAATCAATTCTTAAAATTTCATCAAGAAGAAACAATGTTATCACGTTATATCCAGAAATTACATTGTTTTGCACATCTTCATTGTGATGTTGAACCAAACAATCAAGAATACCAGACAATGTATGCTGCAATTTTGTCATTCTATGATCAAGTTTCTTCGTCATTAGATTTCTATACTGTCATGATGATTGAAAACAGTGAAAAAGTGACACAGTATTTACAAGACGAACAATTAAGTGATTATCGTTATACAATTCAAGAAATTTTACGTCAAAAGAAACATGTTTTATCACAGGAATTAGAAACATTGGTATCAAAAACATCTACGATTGCAGATATATCATCACAAGTTTTTGATGCTTTAAGACTAGACTATGACCCTGTTCATATTGATGGTCAAGAAAAAACATTGAATAGTGCAACTTTAACTGAATTTCTTAAAAATAAGAACCCTGAAGTCAGAAAAGAAGCTTATCATAACTTCTTTAAAGAATATAAGAAATTTGAAAATGTTTATGCTGCTACACTTTCTGGAGTCATGAAAAAAGATGCTTTCTATGCAGATGTGAAAAAATTCGATGGACCATTAGAAGCCAGTCTATTTGATGATAATGTTCCAACATCATTATTCTTTAAGATTTTAGATAAAGCAAACAATCAATATCGTCCTTTATTTCATCGTTATAATGCTTTAAAAAAGAAAGTTTTAAAATTAGAAACAATGTATAATTACGATCTCAATATTCCTTTAGTTCAATACAAAACAAAGAAATATACAATTGATGAATGTTTCGATATTATTTTAGATGTTGTTAAAATCTTTGGAGAAGACTATGTCAATATCATCAAAAAAGCCAAAGAAGAAAGATGGATAGATTATTATCCACACTCAGGTAAACGCATTGGTGCTTATTCAAGTGGATGTTATGATACAAATCCTTATATTCTAATGAACTTTATTGGAGATTATAATTCACTCTCTACCATGATTCATGAATTAGGACATAGTGCACATACTTATTTATCATGTCACAATCAATCACCTGTCAATTGTGATTATCGTATCTTTGTGGCGGAAGTGGCTTCTACAGTGAATGAAACACTATTAATCAACTATATGCTAGAACATGCTTCATCACCTCAAGAAAAAGCCTATTTCCTATATGAACTTTTAGAAAACTGTGTTGGTTTAATTTTTAGACAACCTATGTATGCTGATTTTGAACATATTTTACACACATGGGCCAAAGAAGGAAAACCAATGTCATCACAAATGATAACAGATTTGTATGACAAAAAGAATGCTGAGTATTATGGACCAGAAATCACAATGGATGAATATGTGGGTTATTCTTGTTATTATATTCCACATTTCTATTATAATTATTATGTTTATAAATATACTTTAGGAATGACTGTTGCTTTAGCCATTGTCTCACGTTTATTAAATGGTGATGAAAAACAAAAAGAAGCTTATCTCAACTTCTTAAAATCAGGTGGCAGCAAAGATCCTGTTGACCTTTTAAAAGATGCTTTAGTCAATCCTTTAGAAGATCAATTATACGATGATGCTTTCCATTATTTTGAAACAATTTTAAATGAATTTGAAAAAATTATCCTAGATATGTCAAGCACTTTGTAATAAAGTGCTTTTTTTATAAAGCAACTGATAGTTGACAAAGAGTTGGTGGTCTTTTGAATATCATTTGATATAATGATTATACAATGAAAGGTGGTTTATCAAATGTCATTAGGTCAAAATATAAAAAAGAAGAGACAGCAAATGAAATTATCTCAAGAATATGTTGCTGAAAGATTAGGTGTTAGTAGACAAGCTGTTTCAAAATGGGAAACAAACCAAAGTGAACCCTCAATGAAAAATCTTATTGAACTTGCTGAATTGTTCCAAATCAGTTTATCTGAACTTACAGATACAAAAGATTCACACATACCAATCATCAATCAGCATGTCAAATGTTCTTATTGTGGAAAAGAAGCTCGATATTTTTTAGACCAGACAAAAACTCAAGCCTATTGCTCACAAACATGTCAATTGGCACATACTGAAGCTTTAAACAAAATCCAAAAACAACTGAAATGGTTTTATCTTGGTATTATCTTATCTATTCTCCTTTTATTAACAAGTGCTTTATCTCTTTTACCATTTCAAAAAAACATAACGACAGGATGTGGTATGTTATGTCTAGGTATGACACTGATTCTATTTCCCTTTTGTACACCTGAAACTTATCAAAAATTTGGCTATCTTAAGAGCACTCAAATTGGACGTTTTTTAGGCTTTCTCGTTGAATTATATGCTCTTTTTATACTATTTCTATGAATAATTAAAGCAGTGTTTCCACTGCTTTTTCTTCTTGAAATAGAGGTATATTCAAAGGATAAAAAGTCCCTAAAACAAGTAAAATCATCAATAAAACAAAAGCGGCAACATAAATAATCCATGATGATGTATCAACATGGAAATAGACATAATAAGATAGACTATTTCCTACAATGATTGAAATCAACAACAATAAAATATCAAAAACAAGACTCTCTATCCCTAAACCATAACGAACAAAATAATAAATGAATAACAAAGAGAGTAAACCACTCAAAAGGCCATAAAACATAGCTTTCATATATTTTTTGATATCAATATCCTTGAAAATATAAATCCATAAATAACCTAATAACATTGGGTAAACAAATAGTTTTAAATGTTCAAAAACACTTTCATTCGTTGCTGAAAAAATAGCTATAAAAGGATAAGGAAAAAAATCATAAAGAAAATGTAAAAGTGTTCCTACTAAAAACTCTAAAAAAGACAATAAAACAGCCATAATAATCACCAATGTATTGTATGCTTTCTATATTTTTTTATTCATCAACAACGTAACCCATTTGTTTCATCAATGCTTTGATTTCTTTTTGACTTAATCTTTTTCCAATAAGATCTTGATCATTTTTCATCTTCATAAGTGATGTATGATCTAAAATCATAAATCCTTTAGATGAATAAACATATTGAACTTCATGATCTTTCCCATGATGTGTATATTGATTTTCTTCATTCATAAAGGCTTTTTTCGCATCCTCTTGTGTATAATAAGTATATATTTTTAAATATGGTCGATTATGTGTACCTGTCACTTGTATATCTGTCAGTGAATCAATGGTTGCATA
Organism: Clostridium sp. C1; assembly: GCF_018223625.1. NCBI lineage: Bacteria > Bacillati > Bacillota > Clostridia > Eubacteriales > Clostridiaceae > Clostridium > Clostridium sp. C1. The sequence continues at coordinate 1,310,361 of NZ_CP073631.1, forward strand.
TGTATCTGAAAAATACTCATCCCAATTTCCTAAAATATGCTTTTCTTTTTCAACATAGGGTTGAATTTGTCTTAAAACGTTTTGTCAATGTTCCATAATAATACGTATATCCTCTAAAGGATAAGGTAGAGATGCAATAAAAAACTGAGATATCCCTATCATTATTCCTACAAAAAACAAGAAGAAAGTAAACTGCACCCCATATAAATATTCAGATGGATATTTCTGTTTTGGTTTATAAATACCTTGATGTTGTTTCAAATAAAATTGAATACGTCGTAAATATTGTCTTTTGATTTCTTGAAGACGAGTCTTTAAAATTGTATATAAACTCCAAACAACAATCATACATATACAAAAAGAAATAACCATTGCTAATTCTAAATCAATCGCTGCAAAATACTTAGAAACAGGAAAGTATGACATAATATGATAACATATATCTAAACAACTATAGAAAATATTTCCGAATGGAATCATCTCTAAAACTGTTTTAAGTTTCAAGTTACTGACTGCATTAAAATTTTGCTGATAAAAGATCAGCAAGGCAAATGAAATATACATTGGCATAGCCATACTTCCTAAGATATTTTTGATCGTATTGGTGCATGTTCTTAAACATAAAATCATCTGTTCATGTTTTGTTAAATCTTTGATTGTTCCTTTCATATCTTCATGATGTTTTGCAATCAAAAGATAAGCTTGATAATAAAATTCAAAAAAATCCTTACGATGTCTTTTATGAATCCTTTTTTCAAATAATGATTTGATATATAACCATGTATCATCTTCACAACAATTGAGATAATGATAGCTATCTTTTAAACTTAGTTCTCTTTTCTTTTTCTTAGGATCGTTCTTTTTAAAAAGACTCCATATATATAATGATGTATAAAACAAAATCAAAAGGATTGTTAAACCTAGAACACAAAACAAAAATGATGTTGATTGTTCTGTATAATTAAAAAGATTTGATAATGCAGGAAAAACAGTTTTTTGTAACGAAACACCTAAATCAAAACAAAACTGATAAATTCCATCAAAAACATGACTTGTAGTTAAAATAGAACTCACAAAAGTAGCACTAATAAATGCACCACATATAATAAAAAGACATGCAAAAAAGATCCACCCAATAATATTCAATACATCCCATACTCTTTGAATAACCTTTGCATATTGATATTGAAACATCTGCATTTTTGTCTTATTTTTGTGAGTGATGTCAACATAAACTTCTTCTAAATGCTCATATTCTTCTGTTTCCTTTAATCTTTTATATAATTCATCCACAAGATGTTGATCTTTAAAATCCAATATTTCTTTTAAATCTACCACAATTATCCTCTCCTATTTTTACACTATATCATATTTATTCATAAAATACTGAACGTAATCATTATTAGATAATTTGATGTCAAAATCTGCACTTAGTAAGATTCCATTACAACTCATTTATTTTTTAAAGAAGTTCGTGTATAATAAAAAAAGAAACGAGGTAAGATTATGTTAAGAACACAAACAAGATCATTTCAAGTCGGTCATATCACAATGGGTGGAAATAATCATGTCATTATCCAGTCTATGTGCAATACCAAAACAAAAGATATTCAAGCAACAGTTCAACAGATTCATGCATTAGAAAAAGCAGGTTGTGAAATGGTAAGAGTTGCTATCTTTGATCAAGAGGATGCTTATGCTATTCAAGACATTAAAAAACAAATTCATATCCCATTAATTGCCGATATTCACTTTGATTATCGTTTAGCTTTATTAGCTATTGAAAATGGTATTGATAAAATTCGTATTAATCCGGGTAATATTGGTTCTATGGATAAAATCAAAGCTGTGGTGGAAGCATGTCAAAAACATCATATTCCTATTCGCATTGGTGTCAATGGTGGTTCTTTGGAAAAAGATATTTTAGAAAAATATGGCAAACCAACTGCACAAGGGATGATTGAAAGTGCTCAAAAGCACGTTGATATTTTGGAGTCACTCAATTTTCATGATTATGCGATTTCATTAAAATCATCTAACACTTTACTTACAATAGAAGCTTATACTCTTGCCAGTCAAACTTTCGATTGTCCATTACATATAGGAGTTACGGAAGCAGGAACAAAGCTTGGCGGAACGATTAAATCAAGCTTAGGTATTGGAACATTACTTTATCAGGGAATTGGAAATACAATTCGTGTTTCTTTAAGTGCCGATCCCGTTGAAGAAATCAAAGTTGCCAAAACATTACTCAAAGAATTAGAACTGATTGATCATGTGCCTACACTGGTATCATGCCCAACATGCGGACGTATTCAATACGACCTCATTCCTGTCGCTAATGAAATTGAAGATTTCTTAAATAACATTCATAGCGATATTACGGTTGCGATTATGGGATGTGCTGTCAATGGTCCAGGTGAAGCCAAACATGCAGATATTGGTATTGCTGGTGGTGTTAAAGAAGGACTGCTTATTAAAAAAGGAGAAATTATTAAAAAAGTAAAACAAGAAGATATGGTTTCAGTTTTAAAAGAAGAAATATTAAAAATGGTTGAGAAGCAATGATGAAAAAAATCATTGCTTTTTCTTTGAAACTTTCATCTTGCATTTCTAAAAATATAGCAATAATACTACTTGGATAAAGTACGACTTTAAGCTTATTCTGTTTTATATCGTTATATTCTTTGCAAAGAGGAATATTATTTATTCTAGAAATATAATCCAAAGTCGCTAATAAATAAAAAAATTCAGGATACCATTTTTTCATAATCAATTCTAATCTGATTACTTTCTAAAAGCTCTACAACAAAGTTTGTATCTGTTATTCCTTGAATTTATGACAAACATTACTTTTAAATAACTCAAAATCACATCTTAAAGTATCTTCTATTAAATACTCTACTGTTAAATCCAAAGCTTTAGCTATTTTATAAACAGTTTTAGCACAATAATGTGTAAGTTCTATATTTTGTTTCAAAATATTTTCATTTTAATAAAGATAGATACTATTATTTTTAAAATTTCTTAGTTTGCTATGGATATTTAATTATGATTTGATACACCTTTTTCATTGTCATTAAAAAGCTGTACCTTCGAAAATATACTTTATTTTCGTTGATACAGCTTAATTTATTTTATTGGTTAGAAAATAACATTGATGCATAATATGGAGTATTGCTATCATATTGAAATGTTGCTTTGTTTAATTCTTTACATGAATCCAAATCATATTTTCTAATATCTATTTTTCCATCTTCTGAATACATTGTATATATACCATCTTGGTTAGAAATCATTTTATCAATAAATGTATTAACCTCTACGATTTTCATTTTTCTATCATCGAGTTGTATAATACAAATTTTATTACCCGGTTGACTGTGAATGCCAGAAGATACATATAATTTATTTTTAAAAATGGCTATTTCATTAGGAATCATATCTAGTTCTATTTTTTCTAATTGCTCATTGTCTAAATCAAGGATTCCAATTGAATGATTATTATCTGAAGAATTAACAAAGTATAATTTATGATTATGTATTATTGCTTTTGATTGACTATAACCATAATCAGAAATATTGATTTCTTTTATCAAATGAAGATTCAAATCATAAACACATATATATGATTTAATATGTTCTTCATTATTTATGCTCTTAAATACTAATATTTTATCATTATAATCAAGAATTTCAGTCATAATATAATCTTTATCCGTTATTTCTTTTATTATATGACCTTTTTTATCTGATAATGTTAGATATTCTATACCATTACTATTATTTAATGTATATAATCATTTTTAATTATTGCATTTAATATATTAAATTTTGGAACGTCATACGTTTCCAATTTCCCAGTTTTAAAATCTAACGATGTAACTTTTTGTTCATTATTATCAAGATACAATCCATTAGGAACAAGAGTCATTTTACCATCTTTAATCATTGGAATATTCATAGAATCACCTAAAGTCGGCAATTTTTCATTTTATCTATAAATCTCATTAAGATCATTGTCCAAATAAACAATATCAGAATCTTTTTTCTTTTCAGTTGTTATAATAAATCCAACCTGAAAATCCTTGTCGTATTGTTTATTATGTGTACATCCACATAAAATGATAATAGTCATTAAAAATACAAAATATTTTTTCATATATATCATTTCTCCACATTCATAATTATGCAAATAAATTTGTATATTTTGTGGAGAAAAAGTGAATTTTTTGTGGATATTTAAATATCTTAAAATAATAAACATATCAAACTTTTGTTGCAAAGTAATCATATCATGTAAGATGTCATGAATCTTGCTAAAACTCAATGAATGGTTTATGCTTACGAGAATATATTACAATCATAAATGACAGAATCTTGATTCACCCAAAACTTTTAATCATCCAATTTCTGTCATATTAAAGTAGTCAAATATTGACGAATTTCATAAAAATATCTCATCTTTCTACAAATTTATACAGATGATTTCATTTTTTTCTGCTAATGTATCAACAGTCTAACTTTTTTGAAGTCCAATTGTTTGAGAAATAGATTCTATTAAACGATATACACAGAAAATATCATTTTTAAATGAAACTCTTATTAAAAAAGATTGCCCTTAGACAATCTTACTCTACTATAAATTTTGCACTGTTTAAAATCAATTGACTTGCTTGAATACGATTTAAATCACGTCTTAATCCTTCTAAATCAATTTTTTCTAAAATATCTTTTTTATCCATTTGATATTGTTGTGCCATTAAATCAACTTGACGATCAACATCTTCATCACTTGTCATCAAGTTTTCAACTTTAACAATTTCATCAATAATTGCTTCAAAGATAGCTTGTTGTTTTGCAGCTGGCATTAATTGAGCATGTAAAGCATCTTGATCCATTGACATCATTTGAAGATATTGTTCTAAAGCCATTCCTTGTTTTGCTAATTCATTTGTTACATATTGAACATGTTGATCTAAAGCTCTTTGAATATCTTCATCTTCTACTTCTACATCACTATTTTCAATTAATACACCTAAAACTTTATTTTCTTTTTCAGCATTTAAAGCTTGAATATTTTGATTTTCTAAACCTTCACGAATTTTCATCTTCAAATCATCTACTGTTTCCACATCTGGAATTTGTAATGATTTTACAAATTCCTCATCAAGCTGTGCTTTGACTTTTGAAGCAATATGATGAACTGTCACTTGAAAAACAACATCTGCTCCAGCCAAATCTTTTGCCCCATAATTTTCTGGGAAAGTCAGATTTAAATCTCTTGTTTCTCCTTTGACCATACCAATCATTTGTTCTTCAAAACCAGGAATGAAAGAATCAGAACCAATTTCTAACTGATATCCTTCAGCTGTTCCTCCATCAAAAGCTACACCATCTTTTAATCCTTTAAAATCAATCGTTGTGACATCTCCGTTTTCTACTGTTCCATCTTTTTCAACAAGTTGACTTCTTTGTGATAATAACTGTTGAATTTCTCTTTCTACATCTTCTTGATTGACTTGACGTGAAGAAATTGTCACTTCAATCCCTTTATAATTACCTAATTGATTAACTTTACTCATAATCTAAATCCTTTCTTTTAAAAACGTCCATATTCTATCATATTTTTTATCATCACTTCAAGCTTATTTCAAAAAAGTGTTCTTTTTTTCTTGAGTCAACATAGGATATATTTAAGGAGGCAAACATGAGAAATCAAAATAATGAGTATATATCAAGACTACAATTAAATGATTTTCAAGTTCTTTTAAAAGAATTTGATATTGAACTAGACCAATCTACACAACAAAGCATTCTCAATATGATTAAAAACAATCAATATGCTTTAGCACATGAACAATATCATTTTATTCTAGAAAACTATATAAAAAAATTGACAAGTGAATTCACTTGTCAAAAAATATTTGTATTACTCAATAGTTATTTTAAACCACTATTAAATGTCTGATGCATAAACATCTCTATTTCTTCACGATAAGGTGCTTTTCCATCAATATAAGGTGTTTCAAGAATCTTTGGAACATCTTTTAATTTAGGATGATGGACAATTTGATTCAATGTTTCAAATCCGATATAACCATAACCAATATTCTCATGACGATCTTTATGAGCACCACGCTCATTTTTAGAATCATTCACATGAACAACAAGTAAACGATCCAATCCTATCTTCTGATCAAATTCCTCTAAAATATCATCAAAATGTGTCAAATCATAACCCGCATCATGAATATGACATGTATCCAGACAAACACCTAATAATGAACTATGCTTTGTATTTTCAATCATATATTGAATCTGATCAAACGTTCTTCCCATTTCACTGCCTTTACCAGCCATTGTTTCTAAAGCAATATGAACTTTTTGATCTTCACGTAAAACCTCATTTAATCCCTTAATAATCTGCTTTAATCCTGCTTCATCTCCAGCTTTGACATGAGAACCCGGATGCAAAACAAGACGACTGACACCGATTTCTTCACATCGGGCAATTTCTTCTTTTAAAAAGCGCACGGCAAGTTCATATGTTTCAGGTTTAACAGTATTAGCTAGATTAATAATATAAGGTGCATGAACAACCACATCATCAATTGATATATGATGTTCTTTCATATATTCTTTTGCTTCTTCAACACGCAATTGACTAACAGGCTTACGAGCAGTATTTTGTGGTGCTCCAGTATAAAACATAAAAGTATTTGCACCATAAGATACAGCTTCTTTAACAGAGCCCAATAACATCTCTTTTCCACTCATGGAAACATGACTTCCAATTTTCAACATTATTGTGCCTCTCTTTCTCTTTTTTCTCTTTGTGCCTGTTTTGCACGTTCTTTTTTCTGTCTTCTGATATCCTGTTTAATAATAGCTCTTTTTTCTTTATGAACCATTTCTTCAATTTGTCTTTTACGTTTCTTCTTATATCCCGGTTTGACTTTCACTGGCTTTCTTACAATAGCTGAAATCTTCTTTTCCAGTTCCGTTTGATGTTTCACACGATTTTTACGTTTTTGACGTTCTTTTGTTTGAACAAATTGTTGTCCCTTTAATTCCTTAACTTCAAAATGAATCCCTTTCTTTTCCAATTCTTCAACAATAGATTGATTAGATGTATCATACATATTATAACATTCACCTGTATATTTTCCTCGACCACAACGACCACTACGATGAATATAAAAATCAAGTTCAGTTGGAAATTCCATATTGATAATATGACTGACTCCATCAATATCAATACCTCTTGCGGCAATATCTGTCGCCACGATATATTGATATTCCATGTTTTGAATACGTCGCATCATTTGACGTCTTTCTCTTGGTTCCAGATTTCCATGAATTTCTCCAACTTTATAACCATCTTCACGTAACTGATGACTAAGTTTCTCAACTTCTTCACGTTTATTGCAGAAAATAATACAAATATAAGGATCAATCACATCAATAAGACGCTTTAACACATCATAACGATCACGATGTTTTGTTGGTAATAAATAGTGGGAAATATTTCGTGATGTAGAAAGATGTTCATCTATTTCAATGATTTTTGGTGCATCCATATATTTTTTAAGGAAAGGTCTTAACATTTGAGGAATGGTTGCTGAAAAGACAAGCATCTGCAAATTGTCTTTCATCTTTCCCAGTACTGCATCAATATCTTCTAAATAACCATATTCTAAAGTCATATCTGCTTCATCAACAACGAATATATCTGCTGTTGTAATCTTTAAAGCCTGTTCATCTAAAGATAAGTCTTTAATTCTACCCGGTGTTCCAATAACTAAATGAGGTTGAACATTTAACTTTGAAATGGTTTTTTGTTTATCTTTCCCACCAATAATTAAAGAAACTCGTAAATCTTTATTAAACTCAATAAATATTTTGGCTTGTTCATAGATTTGTTGTGCCAGTTCTCTTGTTGGTGCAGTAATAACTGCTTGAACACAATCCATTGATGTTTCAATCATATCCATGATAGGTATTAAAAAAGCATGTGTTTTTCCTGTTCCTGTCTGCGAAATACCAATGACATCACGATGTTTATACACAAGAGGAATAACAGCTTTTTGAATTTTTGTTGGTTCTTGAAACTGTAGTTTTTGTAATGTTTCCTTGATAAAAGGTTGAAATTGATACTGTTCAAATAATTTCATATAATATCGCCTCCTTTAAGCCATATGATTATACACTAAAATAAATAAAAATGCAAAAAACTTTGATACAATCTTATCTTTTCTTTAACGAATCTATCAAAGAAAAGATATCAATCATGACAACTCGATTATATACAATATTTCTGCTTTCTTTTCAAATGATATCAACATGTAAAAATGATAATATTATTTCTGTAACATTTTTTTGTCTTGTATATTGAATTATTTATATCATGTTAGGCAGTAGTATCAATCTTTTAATTGACAAACTAAAGGTATAAAAAATCATAATTTTCTTTATGAAGACACAAGTATCATCTTTTTTCTTTTGGCATATCTTAACATAGGAGGTGTTCACTATGTATCCACAATATCCACCCTATGATTTTTATCCATATTATCCTATGATGTATCAAAAACCATCTCTTTTACAATCTATGCGATATTCACTTCATCAAATGAATTTAGCTTCAACAATTCAAACTGCTCAAAAAACATTATATACAGCTAATCAACTCATTCCAATCATTCATCAGTTGCAGCCTGTTTTACACAATGCCAAAACAGCTTTTCGTGTTGTCAAAGCTGTGAAAAGTATGCAATTTGATGATATAGATGAAGATATTGATAAAAATGTACATGTGGAAACACAGCCATTTGAAAATATGTATCCAACAAAAAAGCCTAGTTAGGCTTTTTTAATTGACACAATATATCTTGATGATAACCATAAATTTCCAATAATGCGATAGCGTTCCCTACTGTACAACGTCCTTTATGAATTTTATAGTCACAAGACAGCTGTTGATTGATAATTGCATCACGGAAACAGTATTGATCAATATCTTGAAATTTTTCAACTAATGATAAATCATGGGTTGTTACCAAAACAATGGATGTTGATTGAAATAAATAATTTAAAATAGCCTGTGAAATCATGACACGTTCTGTTTCATTTGTTCCCCTTAGTATTTCATCAATAAAAATAAGACAATCTTTCACTTTCACATCATCAATCATCGTTTTTAATGTTTTAATTTCTTTGACATAATAACTATCACCTGATGTTAAATCATCCTTCATATGGATAGCACTATGAATCGTAAAATCATAACATATCCATTCATCAGCAAAACAAGTATGTAAAGTTTTTGCCATAACCATGTTGACACCTATCACTTTTAAAAACGTTGATTTCCCCGAAGCATTTGAGCCTGTAATCATGCATGAATGAGATGTTGTAAAACTATTTTTCACAGGATTTTTAATCAATGGATGATATGCTTCGACAAACGATATTTTTTTCTCATCAACAAATACTGGTAAACATGTCTGTTCATGTTCACGTAACAACAAGACACTTAAAGCTAAATCAGCGATACCAATATACTCATAAATCAACATCATATGTTTTTCTATATCTTGGCGATGTTTTAAAAGCGTAAAGTACTGGTGTAAAGATATAAAAAGAAAACTTTGGATAGTTTGGGTGAAATAAAAGACATCAATTTTTGAAACTTTAGAAATCATGCGTGTCAAAAAAGTATATCTTTTTTCTTTTTTTATAAAACAAAGGGCATCTTGAATGATAGACTCTGGAAAAACATGATGATTGATAAGACGTGAAAATGTTTCAACCATACAACAATAACTCATGGTTTCACTCATTATTGTTTGTATACGCTGACTAAAATAAGTATGTAAAGCAACCATTATCCCAAGATATAAAGAAAAAGGGAGCCAAATATTGTGACCAAACACAAAAAATGCTAAAAGAAATAAAAGTGGACCAAAACTTAAAACTTGAATCAATCTTTTTTCCCATAATGTAAAAACATCATGATGATCAAACAATCCTAAACAACGATCATATTCTTTGCTTAACTGATATAATTCATATAAAGTATGTGATAAAATTTTTTGATCTTTATAACGTTCAATCATAGTTTCTAAAAGTTGATATTCATATTTTCCTGAAACCATACGCCCATACATATATTCTCTACCAATATTCGTATAAGTATAATCACATTTTTGTAAAACTTGGCACAACTGAAAATCATCAATTTCCTGTTGTGTCAAAGCATATTGATTCAGTTTTTTCGCATATTCTTGATTCCACTCTACATCATTTTTTGCCATCTGATAACGGAAAAGATGCAATAATCTTTGATGCATCCAAAGATTCCATAACCCTTTTAAAATCATAACACTTAAAATCATCAAAATAACAACTGTCCAAAAAATCCACATATCATTTCACCTCATCTTAATTATATATCCCTGCCCTTAGGGTAAAGCAACTCCTTTTTATACTTTTGATAGATTTCATATAAAAGCAATCTCAATCTAGAAGAAAAGTGGATTGCTAAAATCAAAAGCATAGCGAAAGAAACAAAAAGAGATAAAAAAGAATCATCAACAAATAAAAATAAAGCATAAATCAAAAGTGATAACCCAACCACTATTTTTTCAAAGGGGAGAATTGTTTGGGTAGAAGAATTGATTTCTTTCAATTGCTTAACTTGTTCTAAGTGATGACTTAAATATTCTAATGACTGTTTTTGCATGAAATTCTCTTTGACCTCATCAATATATTGTAAAGATGTTTCCATCTCAAAAAACTTTTTTTCATATTCTTCTTTTTTCAAATCAAAGATATCATATTGATGATGAAAAAGGATATCTTTGATTTGAGAAATAGAAAAATCAAGTTGTCTTAAACATTTAATCTGTATTAATCTTTCAATATCTTTGTCTTGATAAACACGATAACCATATTGATCTTTTTAAGGCTGAATTAATCCTTTTTGTTCATAAAGCATTATTGCTTTTTTAGATAAATTGAGTTGTTGAGAAACTTGTTGTATATGCATTTTTATCACCTCATTCCATTATATAAAGATTTCTTCATCATCACAAGAAATTATGTTACAATGTTGATGAGGTGAAAAACATGCAAGTGAAAGCAATTACGCCTAGAGGTTACTGCAAAGGCGTTGTTCGTGCCATACAAATGGCTAAAAATGCTCAAAATGAAAAACAACCTATCTATATTTTAGGTATGATTGTTCATAACCAATATATTGTTGATGCACTAAAGAAAAGAGGTATTCAAACAATTGATATCCCTCACTTGACACGTCTAGAACTTTTAGATCATGTCCATGAAGGTACTGTTATTATTACCGCTCATGGAGCAAGTGAAAAGGTTTTTCAAAAAGCCAAAGAAAAAGGGTTAAATATTATTGATGCATCATGTTTAGATGTCATTAAAACGCATGATTTGATAAAAGCAAGACTTGATGAAGGATATGAAATCTTATATATTGGAAAAAAAGGGCATCCTGAAGCCGAAGGAGCTATTTCTATTAATGAGAAAAAAGTGCATCTTATCACAAAGAAAGAAGATTTACAGAAGATACCTGCCAATCATTCCTATGTCATAACCAATCAGACAACAATGTCATTATATGATGTCTATGATTTATGTGAATATGCCAAAACCATTCTTCCTCATGTCCAAATTGAAAAAGAAACTTGTAAAGCAACACAAATCAGACAGGAAGCGATTAAGAATATGGATGAGGATATTGATATTGTTTTTATTGTTGGTGATCCTCATTCTAACAACACACAAAAACTGGCAAGTATTGCCAGTCAAAATAAAGAAGTTCATATGATTGAATGTCTGGATGATTTGAATATTGAATGGTTAAAAGGCAAAAAAAAGGCTGCTGTATCATCAGGAGCATCAACACCAACCTATCTTACTAATCAGGTCATTGATTTTTTAAAACAGTTTGATGAATCGAACTCTCAGACCTTTTATAAGCAACCTATTGATTTTACAAAAATTCTTGATTAAATGCATGGAAACATGCATTTTTTTATTGTTCAGGTAACCATTTGACTTTATGATAATAAATAATAAACATGATAGCTGCACTGATCCATGTGACTGGCCATCCGAAGAAAACAAAAAACACATCATTTGTTATAGAGGTGATAATGGCTAAATAAATTTGACGTAATATCACAAAGTTAAAAACCATAATATACATTGGAATTGATGATTTTCCTGCTCCTCTTAAAACACCATTATAAATTTGAACGATTGGTAAAACAATATAACAAGTGATAAAGGCAAATAACATCTTCCATCCTGCCTCAACAACAGCTGGGTCACTATTAAAAATACTAATAACGTTTTTACCAAAGAAGAATAAGAAAATAGCCATCGCTCCAACCACTGCAAATGTCATCCACAATGCAATATTTGAACCACGTTTGACACGATCAAAACGTTTAGCACCAATATTTTGTCCAACAAATGTTGTAATCGCCATATTGAAACTTTGTAAAGGTAAATTCACAAAACCATCAATACGAATAGTTGCTGAATATCCTGCGACAACATCTGAACCAAAGGCATTGACATAGGATTGAACCACAACATTGGATAAAGACACAATACTTTGTTGTAATGCGGTTGGTAAACCAATAGTGATAATACGTTTTAAAATAGGTAAGTGAAAACGTATATCTTTGACTTTTAAAGCATAAACTTCATCACTTTTCATCAAAACAATACAAACAAGCAATGCACTTAATGCTTGAGAAATATCTGTCGCAATGGCTGCTCCGGCAACACCCATATGAAAGACTCTTACAAATAATAAATCTAAAACAATATTTGTTAAACAGGCAACAACTAAAAAATAAAGTGGTCTTTTGGAATCACCGATTGCACGTAAGACTCCAGCTCCCATATTATAAATCAATGCAAAAGTTATACCTCCAAAATAAATCGTTAAATATGTGGATGATTCTGGAAAAACATCAGCAGGTATACCAATGAGATGTAAAAGTGGATTTGTCAAAAGTACACCTAATATCGTTAAAAATATAGCCATCACGAGGGTTAAAGCTGCTGAACTGTGAATTGACTGCTTTAATCTTTTTCTATCGTTAGCACCATAATATTGTGCAATAACAACACCTGCTCCTGTTGCTAGACCCATAAAGAAACCAATTAACATATTGGTAATGGGTGAAGATGCCCCCACAGCAGCTAATGCCTGTTTAGAAACATAATTTCCTACAACATATGCATCAACGGTATTGTATAATTGTTGAAATAAATTTCCTATCAACAAAGGTATAGAAAACCAGAATATAGATTTTGCTATACTCCCATAAATTAAATCTGTAGATTTTCGACTCTGATCCATCCTTTTCTCCCCTTTCCCTATACAATCAATTATTGTACTCCTGTTTTTTATTTTTACAATACTATAAATCTACAAAATCTATGGTTCTTAAAGAATTTATATTTTGGATAAGAGCTTGTTGCATTTCTATTTCAACACTATATGGATAAGATGATTGATGTGCTTCTAATTTTTGATCAATCATTAAAGCTTCTTTTTCATGATGTTCAATCCATCTTTCATAAATAGATAAAGTGCGTAATCCCACTAAATAAGACTGTATATTTTTTTGAAAATCAATACTTAATGATTGATATAATGGAATCGCTTTTGAATCATTACCAAAAATCATTTCACAATAAAAAGCATCACATAATAAAATATTTTTCTGTAGTTGTGTTAATTTTTGTTCATTTAAATATTTAATCATTGCATATGCTTGTTTAAACTGATGTTGATCCATTAACCTTTGATAACATAACATCATGGCTTCCACAACAAAACATATTTCAAGATGTTGATCAAAAGAATAACAAAACCATTCTTCAGGCATATCTTTTAATCGTCTATTGTACCCATACATTTCATAAACTTTTAATGGTAACCAGAAAGCTTTTAAAGTTTCAGGATATTTTTTTAATATAGCAACATAATATCCATCATTAATAAAACCATCCATAGAAATAGGTATAGCATTGATAAAAGACATCCATAGTCCTACAATAATAAATACAATGAAAAATAAGTTTGATATAGAAAATATAACAATAATTAAGACCAAAAGAAATGATATTATCAGATTCATCAAACATCCACCTAAATGATATAAAACAAAAGGAAATGAATCATCTTGGATATCTGGTGGAGCCATTAGACATTGCCCTGCTGTTCCCTTTAAACGATATCTCTTTAAAGAAATATGATGATCTTTCTTTAACCACATCAAACTAAAAACACGAAAAGAAATCAATTGATAACCACTTAATCTTCCAAACAGAAAATGTCCTGTTTCATGAATAATGACATGCATGAATTGAGTCACATATAAATAAAAAGTCAACAAGATTATTAATCCTGTTAATTCTAACAATGAATATGGCAAAACCATAATATATTGAATAACTTTTACAACCAAAGACAACCCTATTAAAGTTAATATGAAATAAAATATTTTTTTCATTTCTCTCACCATTTTCATTATATAATGATTTTAATACCAACACAAATCTCGACATTATAAAAAGCACTTCTAAGAGTGCTTCATTTCTTAAATATTCAGCATTTCAACAAATGTAAATTGACCTTGATCATAATGAAAATGTAAAATACTACAATTCCCTAATTTTTGACCATTCAATAATTGTTCAGGTTGCCCTAAATGTGATAAAAAACAGCGACAAGCTCCAGCATGTGATACAGCCAAAACAGTCTGACATGCATCCTGTTCCATAATATTTTGCAGTGTTTCCAGCATTCTTTCCATAACCTGTAATCTTGTTTCTCCTCCATAAATAGGAAAGAAATCATCATATTTATCAACAGGAGGATTTAAATCTTCACTTTCACCTTCAAACACACCAAAATATCTTTCTTTAATTCCCTTCAATCTTTGATAAGGTTGATGAGTCACAAGTTCAAGTGTATCACAACATCTTTCAGCCGTAGAGCTATAACAATGATCAAAATGAATATCTTTTAATAATTCTCTTGCTTTTTTAGCTTGTTCTATACCCTTTTTAGTTAATGGAGAATCACACCATCCCTGTATCTTTCTTCTTTGATTAAATAATGTTTCACCATGCCTCATTAAATATAAATCTTTCATATTCCATACCTCCATAAATATTATAGATGAAACCTTGACCACACTCAAGACAAACGACACTATAAAGAAAAAACACTCCTAAGAGTGTTAAAATTCAAATTGTTATTTCATCAATTCATTTCTCGATAAATTCATCTTTATATTCTTGAAGATATTGAATAAGAAAATGATAACATTCTTCTTCTACATCATTATAGTAATGCTCATCTATTTTATTTAACTGCTCAGACATTTTCGAGTCACTATACATTTCTACAATCTCATGAGGATAAATCTCCTGTGCGTTCTTTAAGTATTGATAGCTATCATTCAACTTTAAAGTTTGTAAAGTATGAAGTGTAGATTCAACAAATTCATAACCATTATAAAAAAATTGTTCAATACCACCATTCCCTGTTTCTCCAAGAAAATGAAACACCAGCCAAAAATTCCTTTGATATCCATTTAACTGGTCTAAATCATAACCATAATCACAGAGCTCAGATATCCTTAACCAAACCTGATCCACTGATTCTTCGGTCATATTCTGATTGAAAATATCTTCTAATGGTTCTTTTGATTCTTGAATTCCACGAAAAATATCTGTGGCTATTTCTTTTTCTAATGGTAAAATTTTTTGACTTGACAAATAAAAATAAGCAATGATAAAAAAGAAAGCAGCAATCAAACCAATCATTATTTTCTTCATCTTTAAACCTTAATAACAGCTTTCCTGATATTCTATAACATGATCATTTTGATAATAAATTTTAGCACTATGAAAACGACCATCTTGAATCCACTCAAAGAAATGATAATCTCCTTCCCACATTGGTAAATGAGGAATTTTCTCATTATCAACCCATTGAAGATCACCTTCATCACACTCATGAAGTTCGCCACTAAATTCAGAACATGTATAAACAAACATGCCCTCATCTTGTCCATGATACAATTGTGGAAACACAACAAAGCCATGAAGCTGAAGCTTTAGCGCAGTTAAACCCGTTTCTTCATAAATTTCTCTTTTCATACATTCTTCCACGCTTTCACCAGCATCAAATTTACCACCAACACCTATCCATTTTCCACCATTAATATCATTTTCTTTTTTATTGCGATGAAGCATTAATGTCTGATTTCCTTTTTGGATATAGCACATTGTAGTTAAAATCATTTAACGGTAGTGATAATAATCAGGAGAACTTCCCTCTATTATCTCTACATTCACTTCCTTTTCTAAAACTTCTTTTAATTTTTTAACCATTATTTTTTCAGCATGATGATGAATATCAACGAGTAAAAGATGATGATCTATCGCATTTTTCGCATGGCGATATTTTGTATCTCCGGTTAAATAAGCATCCACATTTCCATAGAACTGATGCATAAAATCAGCTCCACTGCCACCACATATGGCTATGCGCGATACTTGATCTACCTGCCCAGCATATTGAAAATGCTCTAAATGATATGTATCTTGGACATGATCAAGGAATTCATCCATAGTCATTGGTTGATTCAATGTGGCCATACGTGTAATCTGATCTTCACCACGTTGGATATCATGAACCCCTAATGCTTCAATCAACCACTGATTCATAGATACATTATCTAAAGCTGTATGTGAACTATACACAACAATATGATGTTCAATCGCTTTAAAAATAAATGCACCCATAAAATTATCCTGATCAATATTCACAATAGGATCTAATAAAAATGGATGATGTGTGATTAACATTTGACACCCTTTTTCAATGGCTTCATTGATTGTCTGTAAATCGGCATTTAAAGCAATCATTAACTTTGAAACTTCTGTGTCTTGATCACCAATCTGCAATCCACATTTATCCCATTCTTCCTGTAATTCTAAAGGATAATGCTTTTCCATGATTTCTATAATCTGTTTAGCTTTCATTGATTTCACCTTCTATCATTTCAATCATATGTGTTACTTCCTGAAAACGAGGATGTGTTGCTTCCAAAGAAGTCAATATATTTTGATGAATTTCTAATTGTCTTTGCCATTTTTGATAAAATAAAGCATTTTTATTTTGTCTTAAACATGGTCCAAAATAGAAATCATTTTCATTATAAGATAATGTTTTTGTTGTCTTTTGACACACAATAATTTCATAGATATGATGGGCATCTTTTACAATATCTTCATCAAGAATTTCAAAATGATGTAAAGACAGATATTCACGTAAAACTTCCAAGCCAACATTTGCTTGTATGAATAATCGCTGATCTTTTATATAATCAGGATATTCATTGAGAATATCAACAATCAGTTTACCTCCCATACCACATAAACTGATCATATCTACTTTTTTATCAAGAAGTGGCTGTATTCCACTTCCTAATAATGGAATAACCTTATTTTCTAGATGATAACTTTGAATCGTTTCTATAGATGCCTGTATCGGTCCTTTTGCAATATCACAGGCATAAGCCTTTGAAAAGTCATGCTGACTTACCAAATAACAAGGTAAATAAGCATGATCTGTTCCAATATCTCCTAAAATATGTCCATGTTTATATTTGATAATCAAGTCCGCAATGGCTTGTAATCTTTTTGATAGTTTCATATTAACGATCTAAGAAATCCTTTAAACGTTTTGAACGTGATGGATGTTTTAACTTTCTTAAAGCTTTCGCTTCAATCTGACGAATACGTTCACGTGTGACATTAAATTCTTTTCCAACTTCCTCTAATGTTCTGGTACGTCCATCATCAAGACCAAAACGTAAACGTAATACTTTTTCTTCACGATCTGTTAATTCTAATAAGACTTCATTTAATTCATCTTTTAATAATTCATTGGCTGCATAATCATCTGGTGACATAGCCCCTTCATCTTCAATAAAATCACCTAAATGAGAGTCATCTTCTTCACCAATAGGTGTTTCTAAAGATACAGGTTCTAATGATATCTTTTGAATTTCACGTACTTTCTCAGGTGTCATGCCATCCATTTTTTCTGAAATTTCTTCAGCTGAAGGTTCACGACCAAGTTCTTGAATCAACTGTCTTTGAACTCTTGTCAGTTTATTAATCGTTTCTACCATATGTACGGGAATACGAATTGTTCTGGCTTGATCAGCAATTGCACGTGTAATAGCCTGACGAATCCACCAAGTTGCATAAGTAGAGAATTTAAATCCTTTCGTATAATCAAATTTTTCAACAGCTTTAATAAGCCCCATATTTCCTTCTTGAATCAAATCAAGGAACAACATTCCTCTACCCACATATCTTTTCGCAATAGAAACAACCAGACGTAAATTGGCTGCTGCCAATTTCTTTTTCGCATCTTCATCACCATCTAAAATACGTTTTGCTAATGAAATTTCTTCATCATGACTCAATAATTCCACACGTCCAATTTCTTTTAAATACATTTTGACTGGATCATTAATTTTCACATTGCTTCCTAATTGATTAGAGTCATCTTCTTCCTCATTATTATACATATTAACAGTATCCCCTGTTAACATATCAAAATCTCCACCAAAATCTAAATCATTGACATCATTATCAATATCAGAATCCAAATCATCTAAATTATCCAAATCATCTAAACCTTCTAAAGCTTCCAGATCATCCAAATCACTTGTCATACCACTCATAAGCTGTTCATCATCAAGATCATCTAAAGCATCAAAACCATCTTCAATTAAAATATCATTATCTGTAATGAAAGCAAGTAAATCTTCTGCTGATTCATCATCTAAATCATATTTTGTTAAAAAGGCATCCAAATCATCCTGTGATAACTTTCCACCCATTGCTTCAGCTGTTTCTTTGATTAAATTTTTTAAATCATCCAATGTAACAGGTGTTGCTTTCTTCTTCATATCTTTTTTCATATTCCTTTTTAGTGACCTCCTAATTTTACAATTTCATTTAATATTTGAGCCTTTTGTTGAGGATCCAAAATATAACGAAATTGTTCTAATAACTGTTCTTTTTTCATTCTTTTTGCATTCTGTTCTATCATTTGAATATAGTCATCTATAGCTTGTTCCTCATATTTTGCAGGTAACGGTGATTGAGAAATCTCTATCACAGTTTGTATCAATTCTTCTTTTTGTATACTATTAATAAAATCAGCAATCTCTAATTGATTATGATGACGATAATAGTCAATAATATAAGAAGCAATGATACGATATCGATCATTGTACATAAATCCAGCTTTTGCTTCATATTTTAAAGCTACGCTTTTATGATTTAACATATAAAACAACAAATCATGTTCAGCTTGTTGATATTTATCTTTTAAATGAACTACCTTTTTTTTAGGAACATTGACTTCATGATGAAATTGAGGTTGTAGACCATTGATTTGTTGATGAATCAAATCAACAGAAAAACCTGATTGTTTCGATAAAACATGAATATAATAATCTTGATCTATAGGATCATGAATTTTCGCAATTTCATAACACATTTTTTCTAAATAATTTTTACGATCATCATAGTTCTGTGAATCAATTTTCTGATATTCAAAATCCATTAAAAACTCTATTGGTTTTAAAATCTTTTTAAGTGCTTCATGTAATCCCTCTTGGCCATGTTCTTCATAAATTTCATCGGGATCATGTGAATCTGGTAAAACAACAATGGAAACTTGAAATCCAGCTTCTTCCAGTTCTCTGGCTGCTTTACCCATTGCTGCCTGTCCTGCCTGATCTCCATCCAGACAAAGACGAACATGATGCGTTAAACGACGTAAAGCTTGAATATGCCCTTTGGTAAGAGCCGTTCCCATAATCGCCACCGTATTTTCAATACCTGCTTTATACATCGCAATAACATCCATAAATCCTTCCAGCAAATAAATAAACCCTGCTTCTTTAACAGCTTCTTTACATTGGTGATAATGATATAAAACCTGCCCTTTGATAAAGATATCTGATTCGGGCGAATTCATATATTTGCTTTCAGTCTGTGTTGGTTTATAAATACGACCACTAAAGCCAACCACCTGTCCTTGCTGATTATAGAGGGGAAACATAATACGATCTTGAAAACGATCAAAATGCTGATAGGATTCTACAATCAAACCAGATTTAACCATATCTATTTCTTGAAAACCTAGTTTTTCAAAAGCCTGATATAATGTTGACTGTAAAGGAGCATAACCAATTTGAAACTCCTTTATTAATTCATCAGAGAAATGACGTTTCATTAAATATGTTTTGGCTTCAAGCCCAAGTTTTGTATTCAAATAATAACTATAAATTTTCTGTGCCTCCTCGTGCATTTGATAGAGTGTGGCATTTTCTTTAGAAATCGGTCTTGCTTCGACATCCAAATGATAATCACTCAAATCAATATGACCCATTTCGGCAACTTTTTTCACGGCTTCTATGTATGATATTTTCAAATATTTCTGTAAGAAAGTAAAAACATTACCTCCTGTTCCACAAACAAAACACATAAAAATCTGTTTATCTGGTGAAATTGACATAGAAGGATTTTTATCGTCATGAAAAGGGCATAATGCCACATAGTTTCTTCCCTTTTTTTGTAAAGAAAGATATTCGCCAATCACATCAACAATATCAACACTTTGTCTAATTTCATTAATTTTCTCTTGTGATAGACGTGCCATATATGCCCTCCTTCATTAAAAACGAATCTTTTTTGCAATATAGTCAACCAATTCATCAATTGGTAAACGAATCTGTTCCATTGTATCACGATCTCTTAATGTGACAGACTGATCATTTTCACTATCAAAATCAACAGTTACACAATAAGGTGTTCCAATCGCATCTTGACGACGATAACGTTTTCCAATTTGTCCAGCCACATCATATTCCACATTAAATTCTTTAGCTAAAAGCTGATAAACTTCTGTTGCTTTTGCACTCTGTTTTTTTGTTAGTGGTAAAACAGCCACTTTCACAGGTGCCACAGCTGGATGAAAATGCATAACTAAACGTGTTTCTTTTTCTAATTGTTCTTCTTCATAGGCATCTGCTAAAACAGACAAGAATAAACGATCTGCTCCTACTGATGGTTCAATAACATATGGTAAGTATTTCTGATTCGTTTCAGGATCTAAATATTCAAGATTCTTTTTAGAATATTCTTGATGTCTTCCTAAATCATAATCTGTACGATCAGCAATTCCCCATAATTCACCCCATCCAAATGGATATAAATATTCAATATCACTTGTTGCTTTAGAATAGAATGATAATTCTTCCTGTTCATGATCTCTAAATCGTAAATGATCCTTATTTAAACCTAAATCCAACAAAAATTGCATACATTGTTCTTTCCAATAATGAAACCATTCTAAATCCGTATCTGGTTTTGTAAAGAATTCTAATTCCATCTGTTCAAATTCTCTTGTTCTAAAGATGAAATTACCTGGTGTAATTTCATTTCTAAAAGATTTTCCAATTTGCCCTATTCCAAAAGGCACTTTTTTACGTGAAGTTCTTTGAATATTTTTAAAATTGACAAAAATTCCCTGAGCTGTTTCTGGACGCAAATAAACAACACTTTTTGCATCCTTGACAACACCCATATATGTTTTAAACATCAATTCAAACTCACGAATATCTGTAAAATCTTCACTTCCACAATCTGGACATTGAATATGATGTTCTCTAATAAATGACATCATTTTTTCTGGTGACCATCCATCACTATGAATGTCAGGATCATAATCTTCAATTAATTTATCAGCACGATGTCTTGTTTTACATTGTTTACAGTCAATCAATGGATCACTAAATCCACCCACATGACCACTGGCTTCCCAGACACGTGGATTCATAAAAATAGCCGAATCCAATCCCACGTTATATGGTGACTCTTGAATAAAACGTTTCCACCATAATTTTTTGATATTATTTTTCATTTCAACACCTAAAGGACCATAATCCCAAGTGTTTGCAAGTCCATCATAAATCTCTGATCCCTGATAGACAAAACCTGAATTTTTCGCATGAGCAATTAATTTATCCATATCTTTATTTGCCATATTTATACCCCTTTTATCTCATTTTATACCTATATAAAATAGGAAAGACCTAGCAATAGCCAAGTCTTTTTATTTTTATATTTACTTCGTATTTATACCCTTATAGTAGTCATTTGTCAACCAACGATGAGTGTACCCTATAAATACGTTCTCTCGTCAAGCCAATCTAAAATACTTTGATAAACTTTCTTTTTTTCTTTTTCAAAAAGCAATGCATGACGTTGCCCTTTGAAAATATGGAAAGTTAAATCTTCAATTGGTATTTTTTTATATTTTTGAATCAATTTTTGAATATGAGCATTCATAGGATCATTTTCACCTACACCAATATAAATAGATAAATAAGCAGGAATCTTCATGATGGATTTATCACTATTGACATCTTTAATCATCTCAGTCATATCACGATAACCCTGAACAGTATAAGCAAAATGAGCCATTGGATCATCTAAAAACTTCTTTCTTTCATCTTCATCACTTGTTAACCAATCCATATCATTTGTCATATGAACTCTTTTATTCAAATAATGACGTATATAACGAGAATATTGCTGTGCCTTATAAGCAGGTCCTTTCCAAAACTTTAATAACCACAAATAGATGCGTTTGAAATAAAAGAAATCCACATGAGAAAGTGTTCCTAATAATAAAGCTCCTTCAATAAAATCACCAAAATCACTCATATATTGGCGAATGAGAATAGAACCCAAATCTGTTCCTAGCATAAAATAAGGAGAATCTGGATATTTTTCTCTAATAATCATCTGTAAACGATGCATGTCTTCAATCAAATGAATAGGTCCATCATGTTCACCAAAATAGCCCTGTTCAAAATCAATCAAAGAACGTCCATGACCGGCAAAATCACTCACCACAACAACATAGCCATGACTAGCTAAAAAAGATGCAAAATGTTCATAGCGACCCGCATGTTCACCTAAACCATGATGAATCTGAACAATGCCTTTCACACGCAAAACAACTTGAGGTTCATAAATAAAATAATGAATGCTGATATGCATGGATGATGTGAAAACTGCATGACGTTTCATATTATGACCTCCTTTGAAGTGGGCGTTTTTGTCCTTTAGGCTTAATTAAACATTTCTTTTGAAAACCTATTAAATCAGTTCTTTTTGCCAACACTAAAGCTTCATAAACAAGATGATAATTTTGTGGACGACGATACTGCATCAAAGCTCTTTGCATGGCTTTTTCTTTTGGTGTTTTCGCAACATAGACTGGACTCAAATCACGAGGATCTAATTCGGTATAATACATCGCTGTTGATAATGTACCAGGAGTTGGATAAAAATCTTGAACCTGTTCTGGCTGATGATGAATATCTCTTAAATACTCTGCCAGTTCGATAGCACTGTTTAAATCACTGCCCGGATGTGAAGACATAAGATAAGGTACAAGATATTGGTTCTTATTCATCTCTCTATTGAGTTGTGTATATTTTTGAACAAATTTTTCATATAACTCACGATGAGGTTTTCCCATCTTGTCTAACACTTGATTACTAATATGTTCTGGAGCCACCTTTAATTGTCCACTGATATGATATTGTACAAGTTCCTTAAAAAAGCTGTCATCTTGATCATACATCAGATAATCATAGCGAATTCCCGAACGTATAAAGACCTTTTTGACACCATCTAAGCTTCTTAATTTTCTTAACAGTTTTAAATAATCCTGATGGTCCACTCTTAATTGACGACATGGCTGAGGCCATAGACATTGTCTAGTTGGACAAGCTCCATGTCTGGTTTGTTTTTGACAGCTAGGAAATCTAAAATTAGCTGTTGGTCCACCGACATCATGGATATATCCTTTGAAATCTGGCTCTTGAATCATCTTTTTCGCTTCTTCAATCAAAGATTCATGTGAACGTGACTGAATGATACGTCCCTGATGAAAATTCAATGCACAAAAATTACAGGCTCCAAAACAACCACGATTACTAATTAATGAAAAACGAACTTCTTCAATAGCGGGTATATAATCATAACTTGGATGATATGTTCTTTGATAAGGCAAAGCATATGTATCATCCATTTCCATCTGTGTTAATGGTCGATTCGGACGGTTTTGTACAATGTAAAACCCTTCATAAGGTTCTACCAATGTTTTCGCATTGTAATGATCAGTATGGCGATATTGAATACCAAAAGATTTCGCATATTCTCTTTTATCATGAGTAATATCATGATAAGAAGGTAACATGACATAGTCTTGTGAAATCATAGATAAATCCTTCACTTTAAAAACCGTTCCATCCAAATATGTTAAATAACGTGCCTCTAATCCCGAATCCAATGCTTCTGCAATCTCTATAATGCTGTTTTCTCCCATACCATACATTAATAAATCTGCCCCTGCATCTACAAGAATAGACTTTCTGACTTTATCATCCCAATAATCATAGTGTGCCAGACGTCTTAAACTGGCTTCAATTCCACCAATTAAAATCGTCGCATCGGGATAAGCCTGACGTACTTTTTGGCTGTAAACAATCACGGCACGGTCTGGACGATGTCCCATTTCACCATTATTCGAATAACTATCTTTCTTTCTTCTTTTTTTCGATACACTATAATGATTCACCATAGAATCAATATTCCCACTGGAAATCAAAAATCCCAGACGTGGTTTACCAAAACGCTGAAAATCATCTAAACGACGCCAGTCTGGCTGGGCTAACATACACACTTTAAAACCACGACTTTCTAAAGTTCGTGTAATAATCGCTGCACCAAAGGATGGATGATCTACATAAGCATCACCACTAATATAAACAAAATCAGGCTGTTGCCAACCTCTTTCTAACATTTCTTCTCTTGTCACTGGTAAAAATTGTCCCATATCATTTCCCCTTCACTTGTTCCTATTATACACCAATTTGTTTTGAAGAAAAATAAAATTGTGTAGAAATTCTACACAATTTGATGAATAAAACGTGATGTTTTCAACTGAATTCCCGTATATTCCTCTATCAGTGTTTCCATTAAAGGAACCAATACAGAAATAACAGATGAAGATACATGAATATGATCAATAGCTTTCATTGGAATTTTATGGATATGACGAAAAGCCTTAAGAACTTCATGAGAATATAATGGGTGATGACCCAGATGTTCACGACAGACAAATCCTCCATCTTCTAATGAAATAGAGACCACCTGTGGAGAACGACAAAAGACACATCCATCAACATCTAAAGAAACACCATTATGTTCTAAGATAAAAACATTAAAAACAAGATAAACCAATAAAGGCATATAACCAACATCTAAAGCATGTAAAGCCTCATATAAGATTTCATACTCTTTTTCTAAAGGCTGATTTTCTTCTACATAACGATAATAATATTCTAAAATATATTGTCCAACAATCTCACTTTCAAGATTTTCTTCAATATGTCGAAAATAATTCACTGGTGAAGCCTTCATCAATGTACTGATTCCCTTTTTAAGATGAATCGTCAGCTCACTTAACATCATTTCCTGACATCCTCTTGCATTTTTACTTGTCATCTTTCTAATGCCTCGTGCCAGAACACTGATTTTTCCATACTCACGGGTATAAACATGTAAAATCATATCATTTTCTTTATAGGGTGTTTTCTTTAAAATAATCGCTTCGACTGTTTCCTCATGAATAGTCGTTTTCATCATAACCAAACTCTCTTAAATACTTTTGTTTATTACGCCAGTTCTTTTCCACTTTCACAAATAATTCCAGTGTTACTGGTGTCTGTAAAAAGCGTTTCATTTCACGACGAGCATTTTGTCTGATTTTTTTTATCATGCTGCCTTGTTTTCCAATAAGAATGGCTTTTTGACTTGGGCGATCCACGACAATCGCTGCCATGACATGCACTCCCTGTTCATCTTCTGTCATACTTTCAATCACAATCGCAACACTATGTGGAACTTCTTCATGCGTAAAATAAAGAATCTTTTCACGAATAAATTCAGCCATAATAAAACGTTCTGGATGATCTGTAATATGATCTTTAGGATAATACATCACACCTTCATGAAGATCACTTTTAATAATTTCTAATAAATGTTCTACATTATCCCCATTTAATGCACTAATAGGAATGATTTCTTTAAAATCAAACATTTCTTTCCATTGTGCCAATCTTTGGACCAGTTGTTCTTTAGACAATAAATCTATTTTATTTAAAATCAGATAAACTGGTCCATCAGCTTCTTTTAAACGATTGACAATAAAACGATCTCCCTTACCAATCTTTTCATCAGCTGGCGCAATCAATAAAACAATATCCACACCATAAATACTATTTAAAGCATTCGTATTCATAAATGAACCTAAACCATCCTGTGGTTTATGAATACCCGGTGTATCCATAAAAATAATCTGTGCCTCATCATCCGTATAAATCCCTTGAATGGTATTACGTGTTGTTTGAGCTGTTGATGATGTAATCGCCAATTTTGTTTTTAATATATGATTTAATAACGTCGATTTTCCAACATTGGGACGACCAACAATACTTACAAATCCTGATTTAAATGTCATAAACTTTCTCCTGTAAATGCACGTGGTAATAACGTCTGCATATTTGTCACTTCATAATAATCTTTGTTTCCTAAAATAATAGGTGTGAGAGGATTCATTAATTCTGCCAGTACCTGTCGACAGGCTCCACATGGAGAGATTAAAGGTGTACAATCTCCCACAATCGCTAAAGCTTCGATATCATCTTGACGATATCCTTGACAATAAGCTTGAAAAATCGCATTACGCTCTGCACACATAGTTGAACCATAAGCTGCATTTTCAATATTTGTCCCGTATATTCTCTGTCCATTTTTTAACAACAGACACGCTCCCACACGAAAATGTGAATAAGGAACATAAGCATTCTTAGAAGCTTCAAACGCTTCATCTACAAGTTTTTGATAATCCATATTTAACCTCTTTCTATTCCTAACTGATTTAAAATTTCTTTTTGTAAACTAAACATTTCTTTTTCTTCATCTTCATTCATATGATCATATCCTAATAAATGCAAAAGACCATGCGTCATCAAAAAACACATTTCACGCTTTAAAGAATGTCCATAATCTTTGGCTTGAGCACAAGCATGATCATAAGAAATAAAAATATCTCCTAAACTTCTTGGCATTCCTTCTACATAATATTGTTCATTATCTTCTAAGGCAAAACTAATCACATCTGTCGCACGATCAATATGACGATAATCACGATTGATTTGATGAATCTGCCCATCATCAACAATCACACAAGATAATTCAACATCATCATCTAACTGTAAAGTTTTTAAAGTCGTTTCAATAATTTGTTTAAAAACATCTTCATAACTTTCTTGACATAAATGTTTTTCATCTTCATATACAAAATCAATATTCATCTTCTCACCCTTTATTTCTTTATTTTTCCTTTTTCAATTATAACACATTCCATATCCTTGTTCACTATCTTTGTTTGATGGTTCACTATAATATAAATCTTTCCCTCATCATTTTTCAATAAATATCGTAAAATCTTATTAGCCAGACGGGTATCTAAATGCGAAAAAGCTTCATCCATAATCAAAACATCCCATTCACGACACAACATACGAATCAACGCAACAACCTGTCTTTGCCCTAAAGACAAAGGACTTCCATCTTCATTTAAGACGATATGAAACATATCTATAAGCTGTTCTTGATTGAAAGTTTTTAAATAAAATTGAATTTTCTTTTCATCAGGACATAAAAAATTATCTTTTAAAGTCATATGTAAAAAAGTTGGTGTTTCATTTAAATAACCAATATGCTGATGTAAAGATGATAAATCAATCTGTCTTAATTCCTGTCCATTCATATAAATATCTCCCTGATATGTATTATCCTGTCCCATCAACAGTTTTAAAAGTGTAGATTTTCCACTACCGGTTGCCCCTTTGATCCAAAGATGATGATGAATATCTAAATCAATATGTTCTAAAACTGGCATTTGATACCCATAGGCATAACTGACATCATCATAACGAATAGATGTAATAGACTGATTCAAGGTTTCTAAAGAAGGTTGTTCATCAATTTCAAAATTCTTATATTTTTCATAAATCAAACTGACCTGTTTATACTGACTTGCTAGTGTCACGATATTTAAAACTGGTTGAATACAATAAGATACAAGCATATAAAACATCATCAATTGCCCCATTGTCATTGTTTTTTGAGAAAAGAAATAAAATCCTAAACATAAAATCATTCCATAACACAAAACAATCATATATTGGACAAGAGAATGAAATTGATTTAAGAATAATGCCTGTTTTTCTTTTAATAAAGCTTCATCCAAATAAATATGATAACTTCTTTCTCTTTGTCTTTGAAACAAATCAAAATAACAAATCAAACGATGGTTTTCAATCAATTCCAAGACATGATGCCCAAAATGAAAGTGGGCTTCCAGATAATTTTTATTCAAAGTCTGAAAATCCTTTAAACGACGATAACTCATCAAAACAATAATCAATAAAACAACGCTCACAATACATGTCATCCAAATATTTAAAAACCACATTCCTATCCATAAGACAACAAAAAACATTCCATCTAAAAAAAACTTTTCAAAACATTCTAAACTCATTTCTGTTAATTCAAATAAACTTAATAATTGACTTTGAATAACACCATCATCTTGACGATAAAAAGTTTCTGGTTGTTTCAACATATTCATAAAAGACTGAAAAACATAATCTTCATCCATTGCTTTTTGTAAATAAATCATTTCCTTCATTTTTAATTGAGAAAGATATGTACGCATCATTTCTAAAAAACAATAACCTAAAGAAAGCACAGCCATATAGAAAAATGGTGTCTTCAAATCAATATAATCAATTAAAATTTGAAAAAAATAACTGCTGCCATAACCAATCAACGCAATCCATAAACCTTTCCATAAAAAAGATATCAGATACTTTTGATAAGACAAAAACATTTCCTTTAAAAACTGAAAATAACTTTTATAACATAGTTCAGGAACACGACCAACATGTTTAATCACAATCACAAAACGTCCAAAAATGTCTTCTACATCTTCACGATACAAAGTGATTAACCCTCTGGCTGGATCACCTATGATAAACTCATCATCTTTGATTTCATACAAAACAACAAAATGTCCTAGTCCTGCTTCAATCATATATAAAATACAAGGACATTTTACTTCTTTTTCCACATCATCTAAATGTGCTTCATAGGCTTTAGCTTCAATCTGATAGCTTTTTAAACATTCAATCATTCCTTTGATTGAAATACCATTTTGATTCAATCTGGCTTTCTTTTTAATGTTTTTAATTTCATCATGAAAATGATAATACTTTAAAATCATCGCAATACAATAAGCACCACATGCTTTTTCTTCATCTTGTAATTCTATTGGATATTTGTACATAGAAAAACCCCCTTACTTTTATATACGCAAAAAGTAAGAGGTTTTTCTTCTTTTTATGACAATTTTTTTAAATTTTTTTTCAAAATATCAATAAATGCATCAACATGTTCACGCTGAATAATAAATGGTGGTAACATACGAATCACATTTGTCCCCGCTGTCACAACAATCACACCATCATCCAATAAAGAATGAACAACCGGTTTGGCTTCTTGATTCAATACCAGTCCCTGCATTAAGCCTAAACCACGACGTTCAACCACACAATCAAATTCATCAACAATTTCATCTAAACGCTGAATCAGATATTGTGAAATTTCCTGAACATGGTCTAAAAGATGTTCTTTTTCCAGGATTTCAAAAACAGTTTTTACAGCCATACAAGCCAATGGATTTCCTCCATAAGTACTTCCATGATCACCAGGTTGCATAGCCTGTGCCCATTTTTGATTAGCGACAAAAGCACCTACTGGAATTCCACAGCCAATACCTTTAGCCAGACAAACAATATCAGGCATGATATCATATTGAAAATATGTCATGATTGTTCCAGTACGTCCCATACCACATTGCACTTCATCTAAAATCAGACAAATATCATGTTCATCACAAAGTGCTCTTAAAGCTTTCATAAAAACCTGATCACAAGGATAAACGCCACCTTCACCTTGAACAGGTTCCACAATAATAGCAGCAGTACGTTCATTGATGAGATTCTTAACACTTTCAATATCATTCAAAGTGGCATATCGAACTCCTTCAATTAATGGTCCAAAGGCTTTTTGATAGGCAGGATTTCCTGTCAACTTTACCGAACCTGTAGAACGTCCATGAAAAGAATGATGGAAAGAAATGATTTCACTATCTGCCTTTCCATGTTTTAAATAATAATACTTTCTTGCCAGTTTTAATGCCCCTTCTGTGGCTTCAGTTCCAGAATTACAGAAAAAGACAGCATCTAACTGTGTGGCTTTTTTGACTGCTTCGGCCGCCTCCACAGCAACTGGTGTATAAAAATAATTAGAAACATGCATTAAAGTATCTATTTGTTTTTGCAATGCTTCAACATAGGCTGGATAACGATAACCTAACGAATTGACACCAATCCCGGCATAAAAATCTAAATAACGACGTCCTTTTGTATCATAAAGATAAACACCTTCACCTTTTTCTAAAACAATATCATAACGTCCATAAGCTTTTAAAAAAGCTTCTTCCCCTCTTGTATACCAATCTTCCATCATTAAACCCCCTTTATATTTTTGGCAATTCTTTCATATAAATCAATCGCCTTGATTAATACATCTTCATGAAAGTTAAATGTTTCCGTATGCAGTCCACTTTGATAACGGTCACACTTTGTTCCAAGAAAGAAGAAAATACCTGGAACAGACTTTTGATAAAAAGCAAAATCTTCCGCTAACATCAAAGGTTCATCTAATTCCATATAACGATCTAAATCAACACATTTTTTCCATTGTAAATACAACGATGAAGAATTAATGACTGGTGGATACATTGGTGGACAACTCCACTCAATTTGACATTGATAACTTTGCATTAAGCTTTCATGAATCGCTTGAATATGTTTTGTCATTTGGTGAAAAAGAGATTCATCATAACAACGCAAAGTTCCATGCATCACTGTTTGTGTCGCTACACTATTACGGGCTGTTCCTCCTTCTATTTGGCCAATATTCAAAACAACTGGCTGAAAAGGAGAAATCTGACGAGAAACCATTGTCTGATATTGCATATAGGCCTGATTGGCTATCATAATACTATCAACACCATCTTGAGGTAATCCTGCATGAGCACCTTTTCCATGAATAGTGACATCCAGTTCTCCACACATTGCCATCAATGGTCCTTTTTTACAGGCAATCATTCCTTCTTCAATCAATGGCATCAAATGCATACCAAAAATCGCTTTGACATTGTATTTTTCAAAAACACCAGATTCAACGACAAAACGAGCAGCTCCCGGTGATTCTTCAGCAGGTTGAAAAATCAAAAGAATATTATAATTCAATGGTTCTTTTATAATTTTTAAACGTTTTGCAAATCCCAATAATGCACTCATATGTCCATCATGCCCACAGGCATGCATACATCCAGAATGTTTAGAAACATAATCGACTTCATTTTTTTCTTCAATCGGTAGACCATCTATATCACTGCGAAAAGCAAGTGTCGATAAACATCCATTATCAATATAAACAATCGTTCCAGTATCTACAATACTTTCCCATTGATATCCCATTTTTTCCAATTCATGACGTAAATACTTTGCTGTTTCATATTCTTTTAATCCCAGTTCAGGAATCTGATGAAGCTCTCTCCTCCAACGTTTGACATCTTCCATAATTTCACCTTAAATTTTTCTTAAATCATCCATCAATTGTGTCTTTTCTTTTGTTTCATCTGTTTTTTCTTCTTTAATGATACGTGCTGGATTTCCTGCAACAACAGCTCCAGCTGGCACATCATTTAATACAATACTTCCTGCACCAACAACAGCCCCTTTACCAATACGAACACCTTCTACAACAACTGCATTCGCACCAATTAAAACATCATCTTCCAATACAACTGGTTTGGCACTAGGTGGTTCAATAACACCTGCTAAAACTGCTCCAGCACCAACATGACAATGTTTTCCAACTTCAGCACGTCCACCTAAAACAGCGCCCATATCAATCATTGAACCTTCACCAATTTTCGCTCCAATATTAATCACAGCCCCCATCATAATGACCGCATTATCTTCAATTGTCACATTTTCACGAATAAATGCACCCGGTTCAATACGTGCATTGATATTTCGCATATCCAACATTGGAATCGCACTATTACGACGATCCTGTTCTAAATAAGTATCTGTAATCTGATCTTGATATGTTTCTAAATATTTTTCAACATTTTCTAAATCACCAATTAAAACACGACTTGTTTCTGTTCCAAAAACTTGAATAGATTCATCACAAGGTAAGTCATGTCCATTGACATAAACTTTTACTGGTGTTTGTTTTTTTGCATCTCTGATATATTGAATGATTTCTTGTGCTGTACTATACATTTTTAAAATCCTCCTCATTTATGATTCCTTCAAATACCGTTCTTGCTGGTCCTTCCATGAAAATATGACCATCTTCATAATCAATATGTAATACTCCACCTAACAGTTCCACATCAACCTGCCTTCCACATAAGCCATTAACATAACTGGCATACATCACTGCACAGGCACCTGTTCCACATGCCATTGTTTCTCCTGAACCTCTTTCCCAGACACGCATTTTTAAACGCTCTGGACTTACGACCTGTACAAATTCTGTATTAACAGATTCGGGAAACATCTGATTTTTTTCAAAACAAGGACCAATGTCCTCAATCGCAAAATCAAGTTGATCAACATAAGTCACAACATGGGGATTTCCCATTGAAACAGCGGTACAATAATAAATATTTTGATTAATTTGCAATGGTTCATTAATCATTTCCGTTTTTTCAAAAAGACAAGGAATCATTTTCACATCCAATGATGGTTTTCCCATATCTACTCTGACAGATTGCACCGTTCCATTTTCAACCTTTAACCAGACTCTTTTAACTCCAGCCAATGTTTCAATTTCCAGATAAGTCTTCTCAGTTAAATGATGGTCATAAACAAATTTCGCAAAACAGCGAATCCCATTACCACACATCTTTCCTTCACTGCCATCACGATTAAACATACGCATCAAAAAATCATAATTTTGAGAAGGAAGAATCACAATCATCCCATCACTGCCAATTCCAAAATGGCGATCACTGATACGTGATATAAATGCTGGTGTCATAATGATATCCTGATGAATACCATCAACATAAATATAATCATTTCCAATGCCTTCCATCTTTGTAAATTTCAATGTTTTTCACCTCATCTTTTTGAAATATATTAACATTTTTTTAATATAATGAAAAGTCTTTTAAATGAATTGCATATATTAAAACAAGGTGAAAGTATGAAATATATGTTTAAAAAAATCAACCAGATTCTCTCTATCTTCCTGCTTACTTTAATTATTATGATTCTTTATTATCATTTTGCATATTAAAAATAACGGCCTAGCCGTTATTTTCATCACTATGATCTTGTGTTATTGTTTCTGTTGAAGTATTATCTTGAGTCTTAGAATCTGTATGTTCTTCTATCATATTTTGTTTTGTTTTCTTTTTATTTTTAAGAATCAAAGCAATAAAACCAATCACAACCAAAATGCCTATACCGACAAAAACATAAGTCATATCCATACTTGCTTCTTTTGCAGAAGAAATAACAATTTCATTCTCTTGAGGGGGCTGACTTGCCAGTTCCAGAAGATCAATTGTCACATTTTGACCATCAACAGTTCCAACATTGGACTGCACATCTCCCGGCATTTTAATATTCATCACCATCTCTAAGCCTAAAGCCTTCATCTTATCTACAGAATAACCAGCTGTCTGTGAAAACTCTGAATTCATTTGTTGACTTAGATTTTCTAATGGTAATCTTAAAACCAGACAATCTTTCCCATCAATCGTTTCTTCTTGAATATTGATCCCCATTTCATCAACCGTTGATGTTAATCCTTCTATACGCACACCAACCCATTGAGATGCATCTATCATTTCATCAATAGCAGTCACTTTAGCATTCTGCCCTTCTGGTGATGATAGAATTTCATCTTCCATCTGTTGAACAAAATCTTCCTTTGTCATTTGAGAAGCTTGTAAAGCACTTTCTTCAATTAGTAACTCCATAGATGAACGTACACTTTTATCGGAACCCACTTCAAAATTCATTCTCATTTTCATGCATCCTGTTAATAAAAAAACAGTTAATAATAACGTAAAAACTTTTAATATTTTTTTCATAAATATCCACCTTCCCTATCTCCATTGTAACATATTCTTGATTAAGAAACATAAATTATCAAAAAAAGACAATAAATATTTAAACTTCCTCTTAAAATCATTGTATGTTATAATTCTATCACTATAAAAAAGGAGAATGTAAATGGGATTATCAGAGTTTTTAAGATTAGCCATTCCTTCAGTAGGTTTGGCAGGTTTGATTGTTTTGATATTGGGAGGAATGTATGGATTTTATCTTTTTTATCAAAAAAAGCAAGGCAAAAATATTCATTGTTCCATCAAAAAACTGATTTTAAGTGGTATGCTTATTGGCTATGTGATTGTTGTGATTTTGGCAACACTGACCAGTAGGTCCAGTTTTTCTTATGAACAAAAATTCAGTTTTGAACTATTCAGTTCCTATCGTATGGCTATCAATCATTTTCAACTACGTGAATGGCGTAATATCATTTTAAATATCATAATGGGTGTTCCTTTAGGCATCTTATTACCATGTTTATTTGAGAAAATGAGATATTGGTGGCCGACATATCTTTCAGGACTATTATTTACAATATTGATTGAAACAACACAACTGATCACACATCGTGGTATTTTTGAAATGGATGATATTTTGAATAATACTTTAGGGTGCATGATTGGTTTTGGTTTATTTATTTTAGGTCATACGCTATACCAAAAAGCAAAGAAAAAACCTATCAAATTAAGACCTGTCATTATTTCTCAGTTTCCTCTATTTTTAGCAATCCTATCTTTTACTTATATATTTGTATCTTACTCATATCAAGAATTAGGTAATTTAGCACAAGCTTATTATAAAAAAGCAGATATGTCACATATCGAAGTCATAAGTCATGTTCCTTTATCACATCAAGCGACCTCACAACCTGTTTATAAAATCAAAACATATCCCGATAAAGACTATAACACTCTCGCAAAGGCCATTTTTCAAAAGCATCAAGATATCATAGATGACCAGCAAACAGAAATAAACAATGAAAACATGTCTTTTGTATCAAAAAACAAAGATATAAACATCTTCATTGATAAAAAAGAAGGCTCAATGAATATTATCTATCCCGAAGAATTCCAACCAAACACGCAAAACTTATCTCAACAGGAAGTGAAAAAAGTCATTGAAAAAGAAGGTATTTCAATTCCAGAACAGGCCATTTTTACACAAATAGATACAGGAACCTATGAATTTTCAATAAATTCAAACACAGGGCAACATTATATTCAAGGCAATATTTCAGTACAAATCAACCAAGATTATTCTCTTTCTTTTCTATCTTATCAAATAAAATCCTTTGATATTTATAAGTCCTATCCTATCATTTCTGAAAAACAGGCTTTCCAATATATTAAAGAAGGACAATTCAATCAAGATTGGATGATCTCTTTAGGTAACGAAATCGTTATTCGTTCAATCAAACTTGTATATAGAGAAGATTCAAAAGGGTATTACCAACCTGTTTATCAGTTTGGTATAGAAAATGATCAATTGATTTATATCCCAGCTATTCAATAATCAGTCCTAATGAAAAAGTATATCTTTGAAATGATATACTTTTTCATCATATGTATTTATAAGTCCACAAAAGAAATCAGTTCCATATCATGTTGTTGAATAAATGCAGATACCTCTGAATCCATTAGTGAAGCAAATTCTCTTGCTCTTTGAACATGATAACTGCTCAAATCTAATAAAGTCTGATCAACATAAGCAGGATGTAAAGCCAATTCAATAATTTCTCTTTTTTCATCGAAAGCTTTTTCAAATAATTTCAACAATGTTTCAACTGTTCCATGATTATAAAAATCTGGAATATGGCATGGTGCATAGGCAATACCATGTTCTTTTAAAATATTTTCTATCTGTTGATTTTGAGCACGCATAGGTAAATGATATTTTTTAGCCAATTTCATAGCTGCTTTGAACTGTTTTGGTGTCATACATACATGAAAATCAATATGATCAGGTCTAAGTCCAGTCGCTAAAAACTTATCCATCTGTGCCTGATATTCTTTATCTAATTCACTTTGTTCACTTTTTTCAATGATTTCTGGATCACGATAAAAATGATCATTTTCATCCGTTAAAGTTTTTAACCCTTTAACCACAGAATATTGAACTGTTGTCACCAAATGAATACCTACATGTAATAAATCTGGATATTGTTTCATTAATGAAACAGCATGTTCAAATCCGGGCATATTAACCATTAAACTTGTAGAAGTCAAAATGCCATGTTGAAATCCTTCTAATATAGCCAAATTCACTCCTTTAGAAAATCCAAAATCATCAGCATTCATAATCACTTTCATATGATAATCCTCCCTTTCTTCTATCATAACACAAAATCATCTTGTATCTTTATAAAAAGAGGCTTATTTTTTAAACAACATCATTTTATTATCGTAACCATCAGCAAAGTATTGTATAATAAAGTTGTAAAAATATACAATCAAAAGGAGAATATCATATATGGAATCACATCTTTCAGGAGTATGGATTGTAGCTATCGCTTTTTATGGACTTGCCATATATACTTTCATCACTTCAAAACCTATGAATTTCTGGGCTGGTCATAAAATTTCATCTCATAGAATAAAAAATGTCAAAAAGTATAATATTTGTTTAGGGATTATGTGGTTGTTTTTAGCTATTTATTTTAGTATTGGCTCTTATTATGAGTATACGAATCATATAAATACGGTTTATATGATGTATCAAATATTTATGAAATACATTTTATTATGTATGATTATTTATTACGCTGCGATATGGTATTATTTTAAAGCAAGGTAAATAATACTAAAAAACTATGATGCTTCTCTATAATTTTCAAAAAGCCCTTAAAACAATTTCAATAGAACAGTAATAAAAACACTGCATTCAAGCCATTTTAAAAGTATATCAAAGTATGATTTTACATACTCAGATATACTTTTTTAGTATGAATATCATTGATATATGTTTTGATTTTCATTATCAAATCATGTTTTGTTCATGCATCAAAAATAAACTTCACATTTTTTTACTCTCTACTTTTACAATTTATAATTCTTATTCATACTTTGTGATATATTTGTTGTATTGTTGTTTATTTTCCTCTATCAATTCTAGTCTATATCTATCTCCAGTCAATAAAATACGACTCCATGTATTGATAGGAAAATTCTTTAATAATGATATTTGATACTGATCACCATCTTCTGGAACCCAGATTTTGTCCAATGTATATTTATCATTTTCTTTCTTTAATGTCACTTTCATATAATCAAAATAACCACTTGTCATATGTTCTTCATTCTTTTTATATTCTTTTATATAAAACATTCCATAAACATCTACTTTGTTTTTGGATTCATTAATTTTAAACAATCTATATGATACTGTTGCAAAATCATATTCAATATATTCATCGTCCATATGTGCCAATTCATACCTTAAACTTTCATCAAGTTCTTTTGTTGGTGTCACAACCTGATAATCCCAATAAAACAGTAATACTCCTAAAGAGGCTATAATTCCTAAAATAATCAAAACTATCTTTTTCTTTTTGCTCATTGTTTTGTCCTCCAAATACTATCATCTCACTTTTCTTCATTGCTTTCTGGAATATCATGACTATCAATATATTCATACATCTGTTTTGCACATTTTGTAGATAGCTTTTCCATATATCCTTTAGGATCATCTAGAAATATATAAAGCCATGTTCTTATAGGCATATGTTTTAATATATCCATTGTCGTTTGTGGATACTGATAAATCCATATTTTTTCTGGAATCACTTTTTGTTGTTCATCTTTTTTTTAAATAAGCAACAAAATAGTTAGCTTCACTAAAATCAGTGGAATACATATCAATATGTTTTTCTTTTCTCTCTTTGTTTTCTTTGAGAGTTTCATTATTACATTCGAATAATACACAATATCCATAAACTTTGATATATGTATCATCTTCTGTATATCCAAAAGCATGATAGGCGGATGTAGCAAAATCATAATGTAAAGGCATAAATGTTGCTAAATATTCATCTGGTTCTATCATTGTTTCAAGACATTCTGTCACAGCCTGATCAACTTCTTGAGGCAATTCCACTGATAAATTCAAACAATAATGATAAATTTGTAATAATCCCATCACAAATGCAATAACAACAATCGATATGATTGTGACTTTCTTACTCTTTTTCATTTTAACCTCTCCCACTTTTAAGTTATTCAAGTCAATTATCTATTATAAAAATTACAATATTTATCAAAAATATGTTTTAAAAACACTTTAATATTTTATTAATAATTCTTTAATATCATTAGTATTTTAAACACAAAAAAAGCCCTTAAAATAAGGACTTTACCGTTTCGATGGAGCGGGTGATGGGAATCGAACCCACGTAGTCAGCTTGGAAGGCTGAAGTTCTACCATTGAACTACACCCGCATACTCTGGGGCGGACGATGGGAATCGAACCCACGAAATGCCGGAGCCACAATCCGGTGCGTTAACCACTTCGCCACGTCCGCCATATTGTTTTATCTCAATTAGGCAAGTACAAGTATATAAGATTTTCAATCATTTGTAAAGATATTTTTTCATTTTTTAGAAAAAAATATTTTCAAATATCATTTTATCCTCTCTTTACATAAAATTTACATGATAATCATGTTTGATTATCAACAATTTGTTATATTAAATAAGAATAAGGAGCGCTGATAACTTATGAAATTAACAACTTATAAAAAGATTATTGAAATTTTGATTATAATCATATCTATCCTCATGATCATGCTCTGTGCTATGTATACCATTGATCAAGATTTTTATAACTTACCTATCATTGTACTCGTAGCTATTATAGGTATCATATGGATTATATCACTTATTTGTCATTTTATTTTATGGAGATGTCCTTATTGTCATCATAGGGCAAGGTTTCTACCATTTTCAAATGATAGTATTTTTTGTTCTTATTGTGGACATAAAATAATATAAATACAAAGAAATTCACAAAACATACACTTCTTTTTGTTATAATAAATACAAAGAAGGTGATGATCATGAAAAAGAAATTATTATTTATATTAGGATTTATCATTTGTGTGGGGGGGATTTACTCGTTTATTCATTATGATTCCAAAGAAACAACCAAACCTATAGAAAAAACAAAACAACTCATTAACGAAAAAGACATCATATTAGAGCCTGTTCAGTATTCTTCCAATCATCTGATAACATCTTTATCCATTTCTCCCGAAAGTCTTTATGTTGTTGATAATTCACAATATCTCCAACATTATACCGTTACTGTTAAATTATTTAAAAACACTTCTGATAATCTTTATATGTCTTTCGATCCTATAGAATGGGATATTCATTCAACTTTAGATATTGATTATTCTCTTGATAAAACTCTCATTCAAGATAAAAACAAATTAAAAGATTTCGAATCACAATTAGAAAAAATGTCCAATAATGAATCACATGATCTAACATATGGTATAGACATAACTTCTTCACAAGATCAGACACATGAAATTCATTTTGTTGGCACCCTGAAATAAAACAAGGAAGATCAATTTGTCTTCCTTGTTTTATTTCATAATCTCAATATCTCTGATATCATAAAATTCTATTCTTTGATTATCTATAAATAAAACTTTACGATAATCTATATCTATTTGAGTAATCATTCCTTGAATTGTTTGATATTGTTGATGGTGATAATAAACAATATTCACAACCATACCTTTTTGAAGCTGTTGAAATAAACAATTCAGTCTTTCACATTCATCTTCCAGCAATTCTTTTCTTTGTACAGGCTTTTTTTCTTTTTCACGAAGATATTCTCTAAATCCCTTTAATGAATCAAAGGGTTGAAACTGAGTGGATTGATCATGATTATTGTGCATTGTGTCCTCCAATTAACTGATGACGCTTTCTTGCGGTTGCTTTATCTAATATGTTCATTGCTTTTAAAACGGCATCCTTCCCATATTGATTCTTAATATGAACAATAGCCTGTTGTAGTTGTCTTTCTTTTTGAATATCTTCATAGTCTGTAAATAAATCATATGCTTCATATCTTTCATCTTTTACATCTCCAAAAGCGATTGAAATCTTTCTAATCAGTTGATTTCTAAATGTTGTAGATTGAAACAATTCAATAAACTCTTTCACAAGTAAACGACAAGAGTTTGTCACAACACCCATTGTACGACTTCCACCTGTAGAAGGCAGTGAAGCATCCACATATCTGACATGTAAAGAAATGTGATTTGTGACTAATCTTTGTTCTACCAGTTCTAAAGCATTATCTTCCACCATTTCTTTTAAAACAAGCAATCCATCATGAAAATCATAATCACCAAATAAAACTTGACCATTGGAAATAGAACGATGGCGTGGTTGATAACTTTTAATTTGTTGGAGCGTTGCAGGTTCTTTGCCCCATGCATGTTGAATTAAAAAACGAGCATTCACTCCAAACTCCTTATATAAGATATCTTGTGGACACATGGCAACATCCTGCATCGTCATCAGTCCATGTTTATGAAGTCTTTTTTCTATCCCTTTTCCAATTTGCCAGAAATCAGTAAGCTGGGTATGATTCCATAAAGTCTTCTGATATAATTCTTCATCCAGATAAGCAATATGACTTTGATTGTGTTTGGCTGTAATATCCAAAGCCACTTTCGCAAGATAAAGATTTGTTCCTACTCCTGCTGTTGCCGGAATACCTGTTTTTTGATAAACCTCATCAATAAGCATTTGTGCCAGTTCTTTTGCATTCTTATTATAAAAACGTAAATATTGCGTCACATCAAAAAAAGCTTCATCTATCGAATAAACATAAATATCATCAGCACTTATATATTTTAAATACAAACCATAAATATTCGCAGAATATTCCATATAAAGTTTCATTCTTGGTTTAGCCACAATATAATGAAGATGTCTTGGAATTTCAAATAAACGACATCTGTTTTTTACACCCAGTTGTTTCAAATGTGGTGAAACAGCCAGACAGATTGTACTTTTTCCTCGTGAACTATCAGCAACAACCAAATTGACCTGATAGGGATTCAACCCTCTTTCTACACATTCAACAGAAGCATAAAAACTCTTAAAATCAATGCATAAATATGCTTTATTCATATTCTCACCACCCTTACATGGCTATTATACAAAAGAAAAGTTGCATATTCAATCTTATTTATGCAACTTTTCTATACAATATTTTCCATTTTAAAGTTGATGTTTCACTCGATCATGTTCCTCTGTCCTTTTCGCATCATTAAAACGATCCAACGTTCCCACCAGATATCCTGTAATACGACGAATTCTTTGCATAGGTTGAGGCTGTAAATGATAATGCATATCTACAAAATCACCATCAATTGTTAATGTTAAAGCTGTTAAAGTATCCTGAGGGAATTTTTGTTTGACATATTGAATGTATTCTTTAATTTCTTCTTCACACATTTCACCGTTTAATACTTCAACTTCTACATTATCCAAAATATCTTTCATCTTTGCCACCTTCTTTTCTTTTATTATAGTCAACGAAACTTAAAAAAACAAATAAAATGAATCATCCCCTCTTGAAAAAAGAGAGAGCTATTTATACAATAAGAAAGACAAAGAGAGGTGCATAAAATTGGAAAGAATTACAAGTTTTAGTGTTGATCATACTCAACTGAAAAAGGGAGTTTATATTTCACGTATTGATAATCATCTAACAACATATGATATTAGAATGTGTGAACCAAATATTGATAAACCTTTAGACCCTAAAGCTGCTCATACGATTGAACATATTGGGGCAACCCTATTAAGAAATGGGAAATATAAAGAACATATTATTTATTTTGGTCCAATGGGATGTATGACAGGATTTTATCTAATTACAAAAGATTTAAGTTTTGATACAGTAAAAACTCTTGTGAGAGATACGTTTGAAACAATTGCAAATTGGAATCAAGATATTCCTGGAGCTAAAAAAGAAGAATGTGGCAATTATACTTATATGGATTTAGATAAAGCGAAACAATCTGCTTCATTCTTTATTCATAGTCAATGGGAGCATGAATATCATTATCTTTAAAAACACAAAGAATCTAAAAGAATAAACATCATTCTTCTAGATTCTTTTATTTGATATCTTAACATCATTATCAAAACAACATACTTTTTAATCATCTTTTTAAAAACTTTGTCGAATTTTTTCAATCATATCAATACAGTCAATAGAATCCTGTAAACTCATATGTGGACTTTCTATAAGCTTCGCTTGTAAACAGCGATGAACTTCTTCAATTTCACCAAAGAAATCATCATTGATATAAGGTTTTTCAATCTGATGCGATGTTCCTGTAGCATCAATAATTGTGGCTTGTGTAGGACGATAAAAGGGCTGTGCTAAAATTGTTCCTTTGGTTCCTTTTATTTCTAAGATAGAATCTTTCTTTTCATCAAAAGCCATTTCCATCAAAGCTTTTTGTCCACTTTCAAAAGTGATTGTTACCTT
Organism: Clostridium sp. C1; assembly: GCF_018223625.1. Lineage (NCBI taxonomy): Bacteria > Bacillati > Bacillota > Clostridia > Eubacteriales > Clostridiaceae > Clostridium > Clostridium sp. C1. The sequence goes on from NZ_CP073631.1 coordinate 1,353,461, forward strand.
TTCATGACAATCAACGCCATAACGAAATTGCACTTGAGAATCAATTCTGGCAACTGGAGAATGAATATAATCTAAAGTGCTGGCCACATTATAACTTCCAACATCATTGAGAATACCACCTTGTTCTTGATCAAACAAATAATGTCCTTCTAAATAATCCCTGTCATAACAAAAGCATGTTTCAACACTTAACAATTCACCAATTTCTTTGTTCTCTAAACACTCCTCAATATCTTGAATCAAAGGAATAAAACGTGTTTTCATGGCTTCCATAAAAAATGTTTGATTCTTGATTGCTTCCTGTTTTAAATCTTCCATTTGCCATTTATAAAGTGTTGCTGGTTTTTCACAAAGAACAGCTTTATGATGTTGTAAAGCTTTTTTAGCCCAACGATAATGATCAATATGCCTCATTGCCAAATATACAGCATCTACATTTTCATCATTTAATAAATCTTCATAATCATGATAAACCTTAACATCCGGATGTTCTTTTAAAAATTCCTCACATTTGCTTTCTGTATAAGAAGCAGCTGCATATAATTGACCATTTGTACTCTTTTCTAAACTTTTTATAAAACGTTTGGCAATATTTCCTATTCCCAATATTCCCCATTGAATCATATAGCCTTACCTCCATACATTCATTATACACCTTCCCTATCTATTTTGAATATAATTTATACAAGAATAAAACTGATTCAAGGAGATTCTACATGCTTATAATGATTTATTCATTTGATAATAGCGCCAACCATCTCGACATATATAAAAGAGAAGAAACAGTATAATAGCACTATAATATAAAGATTGTAAATAAGCCACTAACATGATGGCAATAAGACATAGAAAAGCCATGACTTTTTGAATCTTGAAACGATGTATATAAACTTCTTTAAACATTTGCCAGGCTTCTAATAAAATCGTTAAGCAGGCTGATAAAACCAGACAATAAATCAGACTCTTTTGAAAAGCAGACGAATAGTTTGTATAAAGATATCCCTGTCCCAAGAGATTTCTTATAATAACCAGATAAATAAAGCTGATGCCATAATGAATGCCTATTCTCTCTTTCATAAAGTATCCCTCCTTAACGTTTCCATAAAATCCTTTACATAATAACGTGTCAATAACAGCTTTTTTTGACTTTTTAAGGTCAGAATATATCTTCTTTGAACCTCTGGTATAATACTCTCTATCTTATGAATATTGACCAAAGTTGATTTATTAATTCTGACAAAACCATAAGGTTTCAGTTTTTCCTCTAATTCATAAAGCTTCTGATAGATCTGATATTGAAGATGTTCACTATGAACAAAAGCTTCCTGTGAATAACCTTCAATGAAATCAATCTGTTGAGGTAAAAGTTTGTATTGTTTTTCATCAGCATAACCGAGAACATATTTTTGATGCAAACTCTGTAAGTATAAAATTAGATCTTCTATATGTTCCATAGAAAAGTAATAACACATACCTTCATAATCAAAACCTTTTTCTACAATGACAATATCTAACTGCTGATATTCTCTTAGCATAGATTTTAAAGTATCAAGATGATCGGGTGCACATATGATTTTCATAGGACTTCCTACAATTCACAGATGCAAGAATCAATAACCTGATAATTTTCATCTCGATATTCTATTTTTAGTTTTGATAAATGATCTAATGGCTGATGAATAAAACGTTGGCTTATATTAAGTTTATAATGATCTTGACCAAGGAAATTATCATATTTAAGAATCAAATTTTCTTCGTTATTTTCATTGACTGTATAAAACAAGATATTAGTTATCTGATCTTGATTCTGTTTTAATGTTATTTGTGGTGGATTAGTGATTACATTCATATCGTATTTCAGGTTTTCCATACAGATATTTTCATCCTCATAACGATACACATGAGATGTTACTTGTTCTAAAGTCGACATCTGCTGATAATAACACTCGCCATTTTGATTATAAAGCTTTAATACAAAATTGAAGGCATCTGTATAATCTTGAATATTTTGAATCTCACTATAACGATCATCTTGAACATAAACACCTACATAACCTGTAAATGGTGTCGTTTCTCCTTCTTCATATTCAACAGTCTGAAACGGTCCTGATGAAGAGACAATGACCTGATCATAATTCAAAATCTGATATTCAACTTGACTTAAGTCTTTGAATAAATCCTGACGAATATAGATTTCAATCGGTGTATAGGATACACTTTCTCTTCCCAAAAACAGTGTGCTCTGTTGTTCTTTTCGATAACCAAAAGGCAAGATTTTATAATCTTCTTCGTTCACTTATAAAAGTCAAGATAATTTGACCAATTTGTTGCAATTAAGTGTTCTCAGTTTTTTTAGGATTTAATTTATCTTTGATTCGATAAGATGGACCTGTGATATTAAATAAATATGAATAATGAAGAATCCTGTCTAATATGGCTTTAGTTATCATTTCATCATTTCCTAATATCTGTGACCATTTATCAAATGAAATATTGCTTGTAAAAATAGTAGATCGTTTAGTATATCTTAAATCAATCAATTGAAAAAATAATTTAGCTTCCAGTGGTGTTATTTCATTAAATCCAACTTCATCAATGACTAGCAGCTTATACTTATAAAAGAGTCTTAGTTTTCTTTCTAATGTCCCCTCATTATATGCCTGTCTTAGTATATTGATTAATTTATTAAATTTAATAAAATATACACTATTTCTTCTTATAGCTACTGTATATGCAATTGCTATTGCCAAATGTGTTTTTCCAGTACCAGGGTTACCTACAAATACGATATTTGTAGCATTTTCATAAAAATCCGATTCAATAATAGATCTTATTTTTTCTTCTTTTATACCTGGCTGAAAATTAAAATCATAATCATCAACTTTTCTTAGAAAAGGAAATGCTGCTACTTTTACATTATAAAGTCTGTTATTCTCCTCTTTAGCTATCACTTCCTTATTCAGTATCTTATGCATTACATGCAGTTCTTCTTCAGCTATTTCATTATTCATTACTAATGAATTTAAATATGAATATGCTGATTTCAGTTTTAAATAATTCAATTGTTCCAGTACATCATTAGTCATTGTCATAAATTATATTCTCCAGTTCTTTTAATATTATTTGATTGCTTTCTTTAACTGCCTGCTTATCTGTTTTCTTATAATAAAGTTCATGTTCTTCTTTTATATTAAATTTATTATTAGTAATAGGATGTTTTTCAATAATTTTTCCGTTATAATATATAAGAAGTTCTTTGTTTTGGACCACTAGTCCGACACGTTTTCCAATATATTCTTGTGGTAGGGAATATTTATTGTATTTATACTGGAATAGTGATTCATTTGTAACATAGACTTCATTTAATTTAAGGTGATACCTGCTTCTGATTTCTTTGCTGGGTAACGGAAGCAGATCACCTTTTTCTTTTTCTAAAAGAAAATTTCTAGGAAGCCTTGTTGCCTGTGAGGAACGTTCATTATCCTCGTTATTGATTATTTCCAGTTTGTCATGTATATCAGATAATCCGCTATAATAACCGTTATAATTTTTAAGCTGATCCACTATTTTATTTTGTGTCTCAGTTTTTCCTTTGGTTTGAGGTCTATATGGCATACATGGCATAGGTGTTATTCCATAATCTTTACAGAATTCTTCAAATTTACTGTTTAATAAAGCTTTATCATCAGCTGATTTACGAGGCTTTTCTACAAATGCTTTAAGATTGTCAATGACCAGTTCTTTAGGAACACCACCGATTTCTTCAAATGCCTGGGCTAAAAATATTAACAGGTTATCAGTTGTAGGTTTTAATATTACCTGCCTGTAATTATATCTTGACCATGATAAAGTCAGAGTAGGAATATATACTACTGTCTGCGTGCCATTTTTATCTGTAAGTTTAACTTTTTCTTTCATATCGAACTGAGCCTGTTGACCAGGATTGGTTTCAAAACGTTCGATAAAAGAATCGGTTCTGTTATTTTTAAATTTACTATTGAGCTCTTCGTTATCCTTAATGTATCTGAAAATGTCGAACGTGTACAGGTGATACCATGTTCACGTTTCATAAAATAATAAATATGATCGATATAATCAAAATTTCTCTGTTCATCACACAAATATTTGTATATAAGATCTTTATAATCATCTAAATATCTTTTTCTGTTTCTTGTTTTTTTAGGTGCGATACCGTTTAGCCTTCTGCTTAGTGTTTTTCGGCTACAGTTTAATTCTCTTGCAAGTTTAGAAACATTCAATTTAATTTCTCCTTCCTTATAGGCTCTGCTTAACATTAAAGCCTGATCCAAATTATTTATTTTAATGACTGCTGTATTCAATATAATTCACTCCTTTACAGGAAAGAATTATATCAAAAAAGATTACCCTGATTAATGCAAAGTGTAACCACTTATCTGCAACAATTTGGGTAATCTTATTTTAACTTTTATATCACTTTTAAATAGCATGATTCTTCATATAAAACTTCCTGTTGGATCTGTTTTAAAAAACCATCTTTCATATAGACAATACCTAAAAGACTCGCTAAAGAAAGAACAATAATGATTGCTTTTTGATGAAATGAATAGGATAAAGATTGAACATGGATTTGGATATAATCTTCTTCTAAAAAATGATTGATTTTAACCATATGATATAAAACAATAATCAAAAGTATTTCTAAGACAATCATGAAAAAGGCAGCTATTAGCATGAAAGATGCTTCATTTGTTTTCAAAATCAATTCACCCAACAATAAAATCATCACATAAACTGTCAAATATATACGATAGCCATATCGATATTTTTTTAAAGCAGGATACTCAACAGCTATATGATCAATCCCTATATAGACAAATGTTAATGCCAGTAACCAAATCCATTGATAGAAAAAATATAATTGAAAAATTTCCATGATAAAACTTATTATCCATAATCCTAAAGATATCAACAGCTCTCTTGATTTGATTTTCCTTAAAACAATGACAATTCCTGCCATAATAATCATCATTGATAAAGCATCCGGAAAAAGTTCTATGCTATTGATTGAAAACGAAATACCTAGAAGCAACCAGAGCCCTAAAGCTATGATACCAATTCCCATCCTACTCACCTCTTTCAATTATGATTATACATGATTGTGTGAAAAAATGGTTAAATACTCTCTCACATAGCCAAAAACCTATCTCAGTTGCCAAATAAAAAAGGGATTGCGTCAATCCCTAAAAATGACCCTTGATTTCTTGAATAAATTTTTGATAAGAATCAATCACCTGATCACACCATTGATCAAATGTTTCATCTTTAACTTTCTTTTCTGGATACTGTTCCATATAGTCAAGATACATCTTCAACCCTTCCTGAATCATAATATGATTTTGAAAATCAGGAATATCTCTTTGAATTTTTGACATATCAAACAGACATGAATATTGCTTATCTCCTAGAATTGATGATTCAATATCATAAGTTTGAGAGAGTGCTAATGTATCACTGGCAATATGAATGATTTTTGGTTCTTTGTTTAATAATGCATATAAATCACGATAAATCATATCCCAGTTCACCACAACAGGATTAATATTATGATAAGCCTGACCAATTGTCTTTTCATTATTGATCAGTTGAATAAAATTATAGGCAAAATCCTGATTATGAGTACAATGCCATGTGCTCTTACCATCACCATGAACAATGACTGGCTTATCATTTAAAATACGATCAACCACACTCCAACAGCTTTTTCCTTTGACACTTAAAGGAATACGATCATATCCATAAGTTTGTGAAGGACGAACAATCGTAATAGGAAAACCAAATTCTTCATAAGCTTTCATAAAGATTTGTTCACATTTTGTTTTCTCTCTTCCATATTCAGAATAGATATTATTTTGTTCATGTGATTCATGAATTATCACAGCTGTTTCATGATTATAAGTCACAACTGTAGATATAAAGATATATTGTTGAATCTTTCCTTTAAATAACTGAATTTGTTTAATAGCTTCTTCTGGCTTATAGATAATGAAGTTACAAACAATATCAAAAGAATAATCTTTTAAAATTTCTTCCATTTTTGCAGTATCATGAAAATCACAGATTATCTGATGAGCATGTTCAGGTAAAGACTTATGTCCACGATTCATAACGTATAATTCAATATCCTGATTTTGACTTAATGCTTCACATATAGGCAGAGATATTGTACCTGTTCCACCAATTAATAAAACTTTTAAAGGTTTCTTTGTAAGTATCATCTTATTCATCTCCATTTATTTTGATAATTTTATTATATCAATAAAATGAATCCTTGAAAATCTTTTTTAAAATTCTATGATTCATCATATTCTCTGACTTTTATTCCATCTTCTTTTTATCAAAAAGAGGTCTATAACCTCAATAAACATCAAAAATCAGTTTATGACATGTTATAGACCTTTTTTAAAAGTTTTTCACTTTTTCTTCAAATTCATCTAACCAATCAGATGAATAGTTTTCAATCATTCCCATATCAGAAAGTTGTGTTAATTCACTATCTAAAGGTAATTGCCCCAATATCTTTAAATCATATTTATCTGCTACATCTTGAAGATGACTTTTTCCAAAGACAAAAATCTTCTTTCCACAATCAGGACATTGCACATAACTCATATTTTCCACAATACCTAAAATAGGAACATTCATTTTCTTTGCCATATTGACAGCTTTAGAAACAATCATGCTGACAAGTTCCTGTGGACTTGTGACAATCACAATACCGTCTAGAGGTAAAGACTGAAAGATTGTCAAAGGGACATCTCCAGTTCCTGGAGGCATATCTACGAACATATAATCCACTTCACCCCATCTGACATCACTCCAGAATTGTTTAATCATACCTGCTAAAATAGGTCCTCTCCATACAACAGGTTCTTCTGCATTTTCTAATAAAAGATTCGTTGACATGATCTCAATACCTTCTAAAGATTTGGCTGGAATAATTTCTTCTCCATTGGAATAAATCTGTGTACCTTCAACACCAAATGTTTTCGCAATTGATGGTCCTGTAATATCACCGTCTAATACAGCACAGCGATATCCTTCACGCTGTTTTAAAACAGCCAACAAAGACGTAATAGATGATTTTCCTACACCACCTTTACCACTGACAACTCCAATCACTTTATGTATTTTCGAATTTTTATTCATTGGAGCTAAAAAACTTCTTTCTTCACAATCTTCCTGACATGATTGACAATCATGATTACAGTCTTGACTACTCATAATATAACCTCCACATTCTTTTCTATTATAACCTATCTGTCTTTCTTTTTCACTATTATGACTCAATATATTCCTTTTTAAAGGTAAATCCTCTTCCTTTCACCTCGTTAACCTTGCTGACAACCATAAAAGCATGTTCATCAATATTTAAAACCAGATAATTTAATTTCGGTAATTCACGGTTAGAAATGACTGTCATAATAACAGGATATTCATTTTTCATATAACCTGAAATAGATTTTAACATCGTTGTTCCACGATCAAGTTCATGAATAATCATATCATTAATTTGTTCATATTCCTTAGACACAATCATCACTTCTGTCTGTGCTTTTCCAACCACCAGAACTTTGTCTAAAACAATGGTATATGTCGCCACCAAAACAATACCATAAAGAACCATTTCTCGATCGGTATAAAAGACCTGCATTAATAAAATCAAGAAATCAAAAGCATACATAGAAACAGATACAGGTATTCCTGTCTTTTTATTAATAATCAATGGTGGAATATCCATTCCCCCTGTGGAAGCATTACATTTAATAACAAGTCCAATTGCTACACCAATCATCACTCCACCAAGCAATGCAGCGAGTAATGAATCAGTTGTCATTTGGGTATAACCTATTGTTTTTTCAAAAACACTTAAAATCAATGGATAATAAAAAGTACTAATTAATGTTGTTAAGGCAAAGGTTTTACCTAAAATCAGTAACCCAAGTAAAAACATCAAAATATTAAAAATAGATAAAAATAAAGTCATTGGAATTCCTAATAAATGCTGTGCACCAATGGATAATCCTGTTGATCCACCTGTAATCAGTCCATTAGGAACAATAAATAATAAAACAGCTAAAGCATATATCGTATTTCCAATAAGAATTCCTATAATATTTCTTATGAATTTATAATTCATCACATACACCCTTTCTTCACAAGGCACTATTATATCACGTTAAAAATCAAAAGAAAAGGTAACAGTTTTGTTACCTTATTTTTAAAGCACGTGTAGCATTAATAACTGCAATAACCATAACACCTACATCTGCAAAAATGGCTAACCACATATTCGCAATACCAAAAGCACCTAAAATTAAACAAATAAATTTAACAGCTAAAGCAAACACAATATTTTCTTTGACAATTCTTAATGTTTTTAATGAAATTTTCATAGCCAATGAAATCTTAGCCGGATCATCATCCATCAACACAATATCAGCTGCTTCAATCGCTGCATCACTACCTAAAGCGCCCATCGCAATCCCAATATCGACACGTGATAAAACTGGCGCATCATTAATACCATCACCAACAAAAGCCACTTTTTCTTTTTCACCTTTGTTTTGTAGTATTTCTTCAACCTTTTCAACCTTATCAGCTGGTAAAAGTTCACTATAAACACGATCAATACCAATCTCTTCAGCAACCTTTGTCGCAGTCTGTTTTGTATCTCCCGTTAACATAATCGTTTCTTTGATTCCTTGTGATTTTAAAGACTGAATCGCTGCTTTTGAGGTTTCTTTAATCACATCAGAAATCACAATACATCCAGCATATTGATGATCTATTGCCATATACACAACTGTTCCTTCAGGATGTTTTTCCGTAATATCTACACCTATCTTATTCATCAGTTTTTCATTACCAGCATAAACATCATGTCCATGAACAGTTCCACGAATACCATGCCCAGCGATTTCTTCAATATTACACACAGCATCTCTATCCAATGATTGTCCATAAGCCTTTTGTAAACTTAAACTGATTGGATGACTTGAAGCCATTTCCACATGAGCCGCATAATACAATAACTGTTGTTGATCATAATTGTCAGTTGGATCAATATGCGTTACTTCAAACACACCTTTTGTCAGTGTTCCAGTTTTGTCAAAAACAATATATTTGGCACTGGCAAGAGCTTCGAGATAATTTGAACCCTTCACCAAAATTCCTTTTGTTGAAGCACAACCAATGCCACCAAAGAAACTGAGTGGTATAGAAATAACCAAAGCACATGGACAACTGATAACGAGGAATGTTAAAGCTCGAATAACCCAATCACCCCATGAGGCATCTTTCCCCATCAACATCAAAACAACAGGTGGAATTATCGCTAATGCCAATGCACTATAACAAACTGCTGGTGTATAATATCTGGCAAACTTAGTAATAAAGTTTTCTGAACGTGACTTTTTCATACTTGAATTTTCTACCAAATCAAGAATTTTAGAAACTGTTGATTCACCAAATTCCTTTGTTGTTTTCACTTTAATTTCACCAGTCATATTAATAAAACCACTGATGACTTCATCGCCGCAATGTGCATCTCTTGGCACACTTTCCCCTGTCAAAGCACTCGTATTAAATGTTGTATTTCCTTCCACAATAATCCCATCAATAGGTACTTTTTCTCCAGGATTGACAATGATTTCACTACCTATTTCAACATCATCAGGATCAACTTTTTGAAGCTTACCATCTATCATCATATTAGCATAATCGGGACGAATATCCATTAATGCGGCAATATTACGACGACTTTTACCGACTGCAACACTTTGGAACAATTCCCCAATCTGATAAAACAACATAACTGCTACACCTTCACGGAATTCACCTAAACACATAGCGCCTACAGTCGCAACAGCCATCAAAAAGTTTTCATCAAAGACTTGTCTTTTCAATATACCTTTGATAGCTTTTCTTAAAATATCATACCCAATAATGAAATAAGGTATCAAATAAAAAATCACTTCAATATACAAGTTTAAAGAAACATATGAAGTTAAAATCATGATTCCAATCATGAATCCTAAAGATAACAGAATTCTATAAAGAACTTTCTTTTGTTTTTTATTCATCATAACACTCCCATTCATTTTAATATATGTTCATTTATTCATATATCAATCAAATAAATATCCCTTTTCAAGGGAATTTATTCTATAAATAAATTTCACAGTCATCTTCTACAACTTTACAATTCTTATAAGCTTTTTGCATGACTTCATCAATATTAACTCCATCTTCAAATTCAACTTTTAACTTTAATGTCATAAAGCTTAAAGTCGCATCTTTCACACCTTCTGTTTTTTTAACAGCTTCTTCCATTTTAGCTGCACAGTTTGCACAATCTACATCAACTTTATATGTCTTTTTCATCTTCTTTTTCCCCTTTCTTATTCCTCAACATGTTCCATACCCATAGACATGATTGTTCTAACATGATCATCATCTAATGAGTAAAAAATAACCTTTCCTTCACGTCTGAATTTAATCAATTTACTATCTTTGAGAACTCTCAACTGATGACTCACTGCTGATTGACTCATTCCTAAAACTAATGCGATATCTCCTACACATAATTCACTTTCAAACAATGCATAGAGAATCTTGATACGTGTTGTATCCCCAAAAACTTTAAATAAATCAGCTAATTCATATAAATATTCATCATCTGGCTGTTTATCTTGAACTCGCTTGACAATATCTTCATGAACTTCTAAATTTTCTTGATTCAATCCCATAACATCATCCTTTCAATGAACATATGAACACTTCTTCATATATAAATATATTACTATTATTCTTCTTTGTCAATAAAAACTTTACATAAATTTGATAGATTTGATTCTTCTCTTTCTGTTAGTATCATAGTAGATAAAATATTAAGAATGGAGTGAAGTTTTATGCTAAAAAAATTAAAAACTGGGCTCATATGTTTAATAATAGGAGAAATCATATCTTGGATTGTTTCTTTTGTTACTTTACCATCTTTTATTCATGGTTTTCTATTAGGTCTATCAGTTGGTTTAAAACTCATTAGTATCATTTTCATATTTATCATCATTATCAATTACCCTAAAGAAAGCAAACAATAACACAAATCATGTTATTTCTTCATTTCGTTTCCCATTCTTCATAAAGAATCTCATTTTTCAAAAAACTATAAATATGAAACATAAAAGAAGTCAAAGATAGAGACTTGTTAATATCTTGACTTCTTTATTGCTGAATACTATGAATCGTTCAAAAATAAGAAACGTCTTTTCATAAATGTGCTACTAATCAGTGAATCATTTTTACGCCCTTTTCCAAACAATCTTTTTATCCAATAGCATTATAAGCAAAATAAGATCCATTATAAAAAGATTCCAATATATATTTTGCATTCTATTTTATTTAAATACCCATTTTACTGAATAAAACTTAATGAACAAAATATTTTGTATCATTTTTTCGTATTATTTAGATGCATTAATGATTTCATTCATATTTATTTTAATCGTGATAAAATCAAAAAGTATAATTAAAAAAATAATAAGAATTTGCATAGCCAAAATATAAGCCAATACAAAATTATAGTTGTCTCCAAGCATTAGACTTACAAAAAATTGAGCTAATGGAACACCTACAAAAAAACTATAAAAATAGAGAAAATAATCTTAACGATTATATTTTCAAATACTTTTTTCATTGTTAACCCTCCATTTTTATCATATTGATTACAAAATTATAGACGTTATCTTCACTTTCTATGGTCATTTTAAGAAAAACATATCTGTTATTTTCTTTAGATTAAAATCATCTCTTGTTAAATTGAATTCTTTCATAAAAATATATCAAAATATATATAAATCATTTGATTCTGTTTCATTTGCCTTTTGATCTAACGCTTTGACTTGATATGTCCACTCAAGCTGACTTCCTTGTTCAACAGAAACTAGTGATGCAAATTCGAATACATTTTCAAAATCAAAATTGTCATTATTGAAAAATGTCTGATTTTTGATTGTCCACATACTAGAACAATCTTCCAAACTTTTTAAGGCGACATTCACTTTTGGTCCTGAATAGGAAACTGAAACATTATCAGAATATGAAGAATATGATGTTACATTATCACGCTGAGTAGGATATCTCTCTAAAATTGTTGCCTTTGCATCAGGAGAACAATGATGCAAAAGCGTAAAATATTGACCATCTTTTGAAAAGCAGGCTTTTGTCTTCAATAAATAATAATCCTTTTGATCATCAATTTCATCAGTATCCTGATACAAATCATGTGCTGTATATAAATATGTGCTTGTTGGTAGTTTCGTATCAGAATTGAATAGATAATGTCTACTCATATTGGATCCTTGAGGTTTAGTATGAAATTGATTTTTATCAATCAGATCATCTAAACAAGGAATTAAATAACTTTCTATAGAAAGGGAATCTTCATTGAAAAATACAGTTTCAATTCCATCTTTTAAATCTATATTTTCTGAATATTTGAATACTGAAAAACTTCCTTGCATTTCAACAAGCTCATCTGAAATCAGTTCACCTGTATTTAATGAATAAATAGGCTGATTATTTTGAAAAACAATATCTAATTCATTGGAAAGATTTTCAATAGTATTATTTCCAACAAATAAAATATAATTTTCTTGAATATAATCCATTATGAATTGTTTTGTTTCTAAATGTGAAAGTAATTCTTTATCCACAGCCACAACATCTTCATCATCAAAGTGATATGAATTGACTTTTGATGGATGCAATACAGTTATTATTATAGGTTCATATTTTTGATCAATCTTATTAATCATTTCACGGTTGACTGATTTCTCACTTATCAATATAACTTTTCCTTTTACAGAAAAAGTCGAATGATGGTCATTATTGAATTGAAAACTTATACCTGTTAGACAAATAATTACCAATAATGAAATAATAATGATGATAAATTTTGATTTCATATTTTCCCTTCTCACTTATTTATTATTTTTGAGTGTAGATAATTCTTTGATGTCATCTTCATTTTCATTGTATATTGGATTGTATATGTTGTCAATCATTGCACTATTCTATAAAAAAACTTACGATAGTTAATCGTAAGTTATCAAACGCAATCAATTTTCTCGTTCTATTTATATCTTTTATCCCCCGATAAATTCATCAGGAGTTTCGTCCATATTATGTGTTACTGAACAGCCAGTCATTTGCCATCTATCACATTATTAAAAATTTCCATATGAGGACTGTTTTCATAAGCATTGCGCTTTTTTATATTTACTTCTCTCTTGCGAAATGATACTCAAAATCATGATCTGTTCTCTTTAACAAGAGTTTATCATTTTCAACTTCAAAATAATAAGATGGATTAAATATAACACCATTTTCTGAAGAAGATAAAGAAACTTGATTTTCTTCAATTTTATATGTACCTTTCGTATCAGTACCTTTATCACTCATAGTAAAAGTTCCATCTTCTTTGAATTCAATACTTTCTATATCGCTTCCTTGCCATTTACCAATAATATCATCACTTCCATTATTATCACTACTATTACATCCTGTTAAGATACACATTGACATTATAACTAATAAAATCATCTTTTTCATATACATATTCTCCTTACACTCTTCTTTTATAATTGAAAAATACTAAAGCTAAATCTTCAAATTTTCACTAGTGTTTTGAACGAATCATTTTAAACGGAAGTATAAAAGTTTTCACAATGACATATTGAACAATACTTACAACCACTTCAACCATATAACTTATCGCAAGTGAAAAGAATACATTATATATCCATTGCCCAATTGTATTTCCAAATAGAGTCATTCCCCAATGAGGTAAAACATTTTCTAAATCAGTAACTAAAAATATAAATGATACAATGATTAACAAAATCATTTTAAAAGGCAATGTAAATTCAGATATGTATTCATCTGTATCACTGTCATCTGGCAAAAAATCACCATTTTTTATTCTTCTCCACTGAAGAAATTCATAAACTACAGCAATTATACATATTTCAATATAAAAATAAGGACTCGTTAAATCGGAATTTGAAATAACGAGAAATTCTCCTGCTAAAACGGTTAATCCTAGTAATAAAACAACAAAAAATTGTCCTAAGAAAAATAGTACCAATAAGAAAATATATTTTTTTGAAGCACTTTTTAGGCTTTTTAAATCAATATTCATATTCCAATAACTTAGAATAGCTATACCCAGACTGATTACAATCAAACATATTAACCCCAGCGGATATTTTTTAAAGCCATAAGTAACATATAAAGGAAAATTACTGATCAATTGTAAAAGTAATTTAAATGTAATCATCTTTTCTTACACCTTCTCTTGATTAAAAATCTATTTTGTTTTAAATCTATACATAAATGATATTTTTTCATATTTACAAGATTTTATTCTCCTTGAACACTTTTTATTTTATAGTTTTTTTAACGATTGTCTATAAATATTTCATATGCGAGAAAAATAATGTTTCATGGTTTCAAATTATCATTTTCATACTTTTCTATAAACAGATTGTCTTCTTCATCATTTTTGAGTTCTCTTAACATCTTAAGTTGTTTTAATTAGAATGATAAGACGAATTATCAGAAACTTTTATAAGTGAACTACTATAAGACTGAAGTCTATCCAAATAATTTAATGGAAATTGTTTTAATAACATATACCTTTTCAGATTCTTTTTTAACATTTCAATAGTATCGCTTCTTTTTAACTTCAATTTTTTTACTGAAACATCCATATATCAATCCTCCTTTTGAATTTAGGCACAAAAAAACTATGTTGATTACAACATAGCTTATAGCCGAACCACTGTCATTGAGTTTGCCAAAATAGATATTTAGTTGATATACTCTGCATTTTTTTACTCTATTAATAAAATGGAGCGGGTGATGGGAATCGAACCCACGTAGTCAGCTTGGAAGGCTGAAGTTCTACCATTGAACTACACCCGCTTGTCTGGTGCGGATGACAGGACTTGAACCTGCACGCCGAAGCACTAGATCCTAAGAAAAATGTCACATCATCCATCTATCTTCATTTACACTAATTTAGTGGCATTAAATCACATTAGCTAGAAATTCATAAATGCCCTATTTATAAGGATAAATGACACCAAATAAACATAAATGAACTTAAATTTATGTAGATAATATAAATATTAAATAAAATAACAAATGTTGGACATATGTTGTCCATTTAGAACAACTCTATTTATTTCCATAAAGCTAACTAATCATTTAGTTAGTTTTTTATTACTTAACTATATTTTCTCTACAAAAGTTATATTAGCAAAAACAAAATATAAAATCAATAAAAATTTGCACACTAGACTAAAAAATAATTAAGTCTAGTGCGTTTAATAAATAAACGAACCCATATATTAATATAGAAAGAGATTTTTTCCTATTCTCAAAAAAAATATTATTTGAAAATTCATTAGAAAGATGGACTCGTTTCATCTTTTTTTACATAACCAGTCTTAGCACTGGTCATGGGAAAGGAGGTAAATTTATATGACAAAGAAATGCAATGTAATAGTAGTTGCAAACCAAAAAGGTGGAACAGGAAAAACCACTACTACTGAAAATGTAGGCATAGGTTTAGCCAATCAAGGTAAAAAAGTATTGATGGTTGACTTTGATCCACAGGGAGATTTATCAGCTTGTTTAGGATTAAAGAATACTGATGATATGGAAAACACTATATCTAAGGCAATGAATGATATTATCTATGATAAGGAAGTTGATTACAATAGCTTGATCGTTCATCACGAGGAACAGATTGACTTAATCCCAAGCAACATTGAACTTGCTGACTTTGAATTAAAGTTAGTGAGTGTCATGAATCGTGAACGTGTTCTTGATATGTGTCTTAATCCTCTCAAACAACATTATGACTATATCTTAATTGACTGTCCCCCTTCTCTTGGTATGTTGACAATCAATGCATTATCCGCTGCTGACAATATTCTGATACCTGTACAAGCTCAGTATCTCCCAGCTAAAGGAATGACTAAGCTACTGAATACAATCGGCAAGGTAAAACATCAAATCAATCCAAAGGTCGATATACTTGGTGTTGCCATCACTCTTGCTAATATGCAGACCAATCTGGGGAAAAGTACAGTGGACACAATTAGAGAAAATTATGGAAAACATATTAAAGTCTTTAATTCGATTATTCCTATTGGTGTTAAAGCTGCTGAAGCCAGTGTATCTGGAAAGAGTGTATATCAGCACGCAAAAGACAGTAACGTGGCTAAAGCTTATGAAGATTTAACTAAGGAAATCACAAAAATTGAAAGGTCAAAACATAAAGGTACACCAGAAAGATAGGAGTTGAAATATCATGAACAAATTTGATTTAGGACTTCCTAAATTTGAAGATACTCTTTTCTCCACTGAGGAACAAAGACAGGAAGCCAGACTTGAAAAGGTCATGAAAATTCCTATCAGTGAAATTCATGACTTCAAACAGCACCCTTTCCATGTCCGTATGGACGAGGATATGGTAAAACTGATTGACAGCGTAAAAGAAAATGGTGTCTTAATGCCTGCTCTTGTCAGGCCAGATAAAAATGGCGGATATGAGATGGTATCAGGGCACAGGAGAAAATTTGCGTTAGAGCAAAATGGAATGACAGAAATCGATGCTATCGTTAGAGAGCTTGATGATAACCAAGCTACCATCATCATGGTAGATAGTAATATTCAACGTGAAAACATTCTGCCAACTGAACGCGGATTTGCCTATCGTATGAAATTAGAGGCAATGAAGAGACAAGGAAAAAGAACAGATTTAACTTGTGGCCAACTTGACCACAAGTCAATGAAAGGCAAGAAATCTGTTCATTTAATTGCCGAAGAGTCTGGAGATAGTGTTAAACAGGTACAACGTTACATTCGATTAACCTACTTGGTTAAGGACTTAAGAGATATGGTCGATGGTATTCATGAAGATGGCTTTACTATCGCATTGAACCCAGCCTATGAACTATCATTTCTTCAAATCAAGGAACAAAACGAACTCGTTGAAGTCATCAAGGAAACTTTAGCTACACCTAGCCTTGCTCAGGCTCAGGAATTAAAACGTAAAAGTCAAAGTGAAGAGTTATCTAAAGATATGATGATGGATATGTTACTGGCGGACAAACCAAACCAAAAGGAAAAAATAAGTCTCAAGATGGAAGAAATTAATAAATATTTTCCAAAATCCTATACACCTAACCAAAAAAAGGAGATTATTCTCAAATTATTGGGTGAATGGCATAAAAAAAGAGAAAGAGAACATTCTAGATAATTTATATTCACACATGTGAATGATAAAATTGCAGAATTTTTGAATTTCAGCGTATTCATGGGGGTAGTACGCCTTTTTTCGTTGCCAGTCGTGACTGTTTTTCCCCCTAAAACCCCCTTAACATTCCGAAAGGAATCACCTTTGAACTCTTAAATTCACTATATATTATAACTAGCTAATTATATATAGAAATACTTATATAATTTCATACATTTGTTATAAAAAATAGAGTTATTTATAATCATAACAAGAGGTGATTGTTATGAAGAAAATATTAATAGCATTATTTATCATCGGTTTAGCTGTTTATTTAACTTCAGATAGTGAAGAAAAGCAAAAACGCAAAGAATATAACGTTGAACAAATAGAAAAGAATATTGCACCATATGTCAATTAAATCAAAATTAAATAAGCAGAATATTAAAGACATCTCAAATATGAGGTGTCTTTTTTGCTGGAAAGGAAATATAAATATGAAGATTAAAATAAGATCTCCATGTTTATTCTTTTAATTTAAAACATTGCAAATAAAGAATAAAAATACAAAGGAGAAGAACTATGATTAGCCGAATAAAGAAATATTTCAAAAAGACAATACTATGCCTTGCTAGTACTGTAACCATCATGGGAAGCATGACAATTAATGCTAGTGCATTAACTGGAATAACCAGTTCAATAAGATATCCAGAATGGAAATTAGCTTATCCTGATACTGAACAAACCGAGGGAACAGAAGGATATCTAATGGTTAACAATGAACCTGTTTTCTGCGTCAATTATCATGAAACATTTAGAAGCGGAAAAACAGTTACACAGGGAACTTTTGCTGATGTAGGCATCAGTGAAGAAAAAGCAAAAAAACTAAGCCTTATTGCTTATTATGGGACTAAGGTACCAGGAAGAACTGATAGAGACTGGTATGCTATTACCCAAGGACTTATTTGGAGAGTCATCCATGAAGATGATAGCCTTAAATATGTTCGTACCAATACAACTCCAAACTTTGCAAGCACCCAAGCTGCATGGAATCAAATTTTAGCAGATGTCGATAGATATTATGTAACACCGTCATTTACAGATACTACACAGACAGTTGATGCCGATAGAAGCATCACATTAGCAGATTCAAATGGTGTATTAAACGATATGGTTATTACAGATAACGGCGGATTAGATGTATCCATTCAAGATAACAATCTGATCATCAATGGAAAACCTGATGCGTCTGATGAAGTCACTATCACCTTAAAGAAAAATATTCCAGCTAATGAAACTGGTACAAGCATTGTTTATACATCTCCAGATTGCCAAAGTGTTGCCAGTTTCAAAGTAGATAATAATTTGGAAGTCAAATTAAATGTTGTAGTTAATAAATTCGGTAAATTAGAATTAACAAAATACAATGATGATAAAACATCTACAGTTGCTGAAACATCTTATCGTATCACTGGACCTAATGGTTTTGATGAAACGCACACAACTGATAAAAATGGAAAAATCAAATTAGATAGATTAGTTCCTGGTGAATACAAAGCAGTAGAAACAAAAGCAGGTAACGGTTATCTGATCAATGTATCAGAGAAAACTTTTACAATCAAAGCCAATGAAACAACTTCTATTGAATTTACTAATAACGAACCAACTGGAAAGATAGAATTAACAAAATCTATCGATTCTTCTAAAACAAATGGTTTAATCGGTGATGCAACATTGGAAGGCAATACTTATGAATTGCATGCCAATGAAAGAATCACGAATAAAGCTGGTACAAAAACATATTATGAAAAAGATGCTTTAGTATCAGCCAAGGAAACAAACAAAGATGGAAAAATCACTTGGGACAATCTTCCTCTAGGTAATTATTACATCAAGGAAATATCATCAAATGATTCATTGGTTTTAAATACTTCTATTATCAATGTTTCTCTTGAGTATCAAGATCAGACAGTTTCTAAAGTTGTCAAAAAAGCAGATACATCAAATCGTGTCAACATGCAAAAAATTCAGGTGTTCAAATCAGGTGAAAAAGATGGAATTTCTGGTATTGTGAAAGGATTACAAGGAGCAGAATTTACCTTTAAATTGAAATCTGAAGTTGATCACGTTGGATGGGATAATGCAACAACATATGCAATCATCACTACTGATGAAAATGGTCGTGCTACGACTCCATATCTTCCTCATGGAGAATATTTGGTCAAAGAAACAAAGACTCCAAAGGACTATATCACTGCGCCAGACTTTACTATTTCAGTGACTGATGATTACACAGAATATGAAGATATTGAACAAATCAAGATTATCAATATCAACAATAGACCATTCACTTCACAATTAAAACTTGTAAAAATTGATGAAGAAACAGGAAAGACAGTCACTTTAAATGGTGCAAGCTTTAAAATCAAGGACAGTAAGGGTAACTATGTTGTTCAAAAAGTCGCTGGACAAAAAATTGATACTTTTACAACAAATTCAAAGAATCAGATAGCTGTTCCTTTTGGTGAACTAGGAGAAGTGACTTTACCATTAGAATTGGATGCAGGAGCATATACAATTGAAGAAATCAAAGTTCCTGAAGGATTTTTAGATTTGAAAGAACCGATTACTTTTACTATCACTAATCAATATGATTATGACGTAGACGATGATAAAGCACCTATTCTTACAGTAAAAGTAGCCAATGCTCAGCCAAAAGGTAAGATCATCATCAACAAAACGGATAAAGAAACTGGTAAGGCCATGGCTGATGTTGAATATCTGCTAACTGCTAAAAATGATATTGTTTCTGCAATAGATGGATCTATTCTTTTCAAAAAAGGCGAAGCTGTTGCTAAAGGAAAAACCGATGTCAATGGACAGATCATTATTGACGATCTATTCATGGGTGAATATCGACTTAAAGAAACATTGACAAATGAAGGGTATGTTTTAGATGAAACTGTACATGACATTATCTTTAAAGCAGAAGATACAACAACTAAGGAATATACTCATGAAATCAATGTAACAAATATTGCTCCATATGGACAGATTGACTTATTTAAGACTGACAAGGATACAAAAGAACCATTAGGTGGCATTACATTTGAATTAACAGCAAAGGAAGATATCTATTCATTAGATGGAAGAAATACATTACTGTATAAAGCTGGTGATAAAGTATCCGTAGATATTTCTGAAAACGGATTATATGTAACCAATGAACTTGGAGAAATCCATATTGGAAATCTTCCATTAGGAAAATATGAATTGAAAGAAGTTCAGACTCTTGAAGGATATGTACCAAACGATACTGTTTATGATATTGATTTAAGCTATGATCACAGTGATAAAATTATCTATACAAAAGAAATCAATATAGAAAATGAAAAAACAACAGCTGAAATTTCTAAAGTCAGTGCAACTGATGAAAAAGAACTGCCAGGAGCTCAGTTATCATTATTTGATAAAGAAGGAAATCTTGTAGAAACATGGATTTCAGGAAATGAACCACATATCATCAGAGGCTTGTTAGTCAATGAAGAATACACACTTCATGAAGACTTGGCACCTATTGGTTATGCAACAGCCAGTGATGTGACTTTTACAGTCAATGCTGATGGAACTCCAACAAAAGTGACTATGAAAGATGAAATCACAAAAGTAGATATTTCAAAGGTCGATGCAACAAATGAAAAAGAAATCGAAGGTGCCAAACTCACTTTGACTGATAAGGAAACAGGAGAAGTGATTGAACAATGGACTTCAGAGAAAGAACCACATCGAATCGAAGGACTGGAAGTAGGAAAAATTTATATCCTACATGAAGATCTTGCCCCAGTAGGATATGAAGTTGCCAGTGATGTGGAATTTACTATTGCTGATACTGGAGAAGTTCAAAAAGTTGTTATGAAGGATCAACCTAAGGCAACTGTTGTCAAGACAGGAGATGATTCTCAAACAGGATTATATCTAGCAGTCATGGCAATGGCAGGAATCGCAACCCTAGTGATATTAAGAAAATCAAAAAAGAAAGATGGTGACATGAATGAACAGTAGCCTATGGATTATAACAGTAACATTATCAATCATGATAGCTGTTTTAGGCATCAAGATATATGTCAAAGTCAAAAGACAAAAAAAAAAACTCATTGAAATGAAACAAAAACAATAATAATAACAATTAATTATTAAAAACAGGTGGCATCATCGCTGCCTGTTTTTAGATAAAGGAAAGGAATGAAAACTATGCTTTTAAAAAATAGAATAGAACATCTGGAAAATGTTCTCAGTGAAATAAATCATTCAAAGTTGTATGAATATCCACATGTAGACTTTATTCTCGCCAAGGAAATCAATGGAAAATATTATTATACTGCAGGAGTTTCAGATAAAACTGATCCATCCAAAGCCTATCTGTTTCGACCAAAGGCAAGAGCCAGAACTATTCCTCTTCAAAACATTCGTTATGACAAACAAAAATATAGAGAGTTGTTTGATGAATGTGTTGAGGGATACGTGCTTCAGCAATTGAATAAAGGATACAAGATTGTTTATATATCCATCGCCTTTCATATTGCAGTATGGGAATTCATAAATACCTATTATGACAACATTGAATATTTTAGTGACGGAACCATCGACTATCTTGAATTCTGCCATGAAACAGGGATTTCCTCTACCCTTCTTTCCCATTACAGTGGCGCACTATTTCCTGATTTTGTTCATGAATTGCTAGGCAAATTTACGCTTGAATCATCTAAAAAACTTATAAAAAGTATGATAGAAGTCAATAATCACATGATAGATATATATCAGATCAGAAACGAACTAGGCTATAAGATTCTAGATAGGGGATTAAAAAATGAAGAAAGAAGTTAATGATTTCATCAATAACACCTATCAAATATTCAGGGACAAAGAAGAATTTGATATGATTATCAGTCAAGTTCTGTCACTTAAAAATGAAGATGGAACAATTGGATTTCAGGCAATAGCTGTATCTCAAAATGATCCTGATGAAATCAGATGCATTCGTGAAAATATTCAAGCAAAAACAGAATACCAGAAAGTTCCCAGCTGGGACTATAACATTGAGGACTATCTATTGGATGATCTTGAAAATGGGTTTGAGATAGAATATATGACAATAGATGAGCATTGTGGCATCTGGTATACCATCGATAACTGGCGTGACGACATTTTTCATATGGATGGTCTTCAAAAATATCTATACTACTCTCAACAAAATGGAATCACTTCACAAGTCATTTCATTATATAGTTCAGAACATATAGATATTTCTGATCTCTATCATGAAGCAAATGGACCATATAAAATTATTGCTGAAACAAGTATTGGAAGCAGAGCGATTGTTCTAGGACATAGCTCTATCTCCCCATCACCTTATGTGACATGGGATACTACACCTAACAGAAAATATGGATATTATGCTGGTCATTATTTTTCAAGTTACACAGATGCTTTCAAGGATTATAAAGAGCGATGTCAAGTCATTCTAAACAAACATCTTGAATTTGAAAGAAATAAAACAAAGCCAATCAAAGGAACAAAGAAATATGAGCGATGAAAATTCATTCAAGATGATATTACAGAATGATGATAAGAAAGTATATATCGACCTTTCAAAAGGATATGATCATGTTTCTAATTCTCTACGCAAGTTAGGATATTATCCTTATGATGTTAAATTTACTCATGTAAGATTCAAGTTCACATATCAAAGTAACGAAAATTTAAAATATCTAGCTCAAATCGTTGATAAAAATGATTACATCATGGACGTATTTAGAGCATTTCAGTACCTTAATCATGAAGAAGGATTTGATAAATGTCTAAGTACATCAATAAATGAACATCAGATTCATTCGATTTCAGACATACTGGTCAAAGGAAATCTATATCAACTCTATAACAATAGTAAAAACAATAATATACCCAACCCACAAAAGATAAAACTGGAAGATATAAGATTTCAGGAAATAACAATTTTTAATAAGCATGCGTTATTCACACCTTATCGAATTAACAGTAAAGTTCTTCCAAAAGGAGTATACAAATATGAGTGCCAGTGCGATGATAATCAAGATGGAATAATTACAATGATAGGAAAATCTATTCATGTTAATTTCTGGGGAACCATATTGACTACAAAGAAGATAGGATTACATCATTGTTATAGAAATGTAGATGAGACTAAAGATATATTATTTGCTGATTCTAAAAGTATTTCGATTTTTGATTATCTTAAAAAACATCCTATTGTGAAAATTAATCACTTTCGTTAATTCATATTGTAAATAAATTTTTCTCATGAGATAATTTAACTAGTTAAATTAGAATTTTTAAAGTTGTTAAAATACGACTTTTGGAACAATCAATTATACTATTAAATGATAAAAACAAATATATGAGGAGAATATTGATATGAAGAATATACGAAAGTTTTCTATCTTTATAAGCTCTACTTATGAAGATCTAAAAAAAGAAAGACAAGCATTGGTAGGTGTAGCACTAGAGAACAATTTTATACCTGTAGGAATGGAGCAATTTCATGCTGCTCCTACAAACCAATGGAATGTTATAACAAAGATGATTGATGAGTGCGATTGTTACCTTCTTGTTATTGGAGGTCGGTACGGATCAATCGATGAAGCAACTGGTATAAGTTACACAGAAAAAGAATACAATTATGCAAAAACTAAGGGACTACCAGTACTTGTATTGATTAAGGAACCTTCAGCTATTACTGAAAATGAAAGGGATGCTGGTGACGACAAATATGATAAAATGAAAAAACTTGATGAGTTCAGAGAAAAGGTCATGAACGATGGAAATACTGTTGATTTTTTCACAGACTTAAACAGTTTAAAATATGTGGCATCACCGACATTTAAGAATGCCATTGATTATGTTGATGATAATGCAGGATGGGTTCGATATCGAGATATAGTAGATGTAATTAATGAAGAGGCAGAAGAGCGCAATAAAGTTAATGCTGAACTTGTAGAACATCAACAAAAAGGATTAGAAGATATGAAAAAAATGCTTTCTCAATTTAGTAGTAGACTCATTGATCTAGAGAATAATCAAGTAAAATGGGAAGAAATTCCTACAGTAACAAATGAAGATATCGATAAATTTTTTCAAATTGAAAATGAGACACTAAATTCTGGATATACAAAAAGAAACAAGTCAGTTATAGGTCAAAATGATGTTGGCAATATTCCTGTAGATTCAGCTATTCTGTTAGTATATGCAGCTGACGGTGATGGACAAATCATAAAGATGCAGACAATTAGCTCACCTACTAAGATTATTACATCGGGTAAACAGTTTCCAGCTGATAACTCAAGAAGAGAATCGGCAAGATGGATAGAGGCGTTAGACCGACTTATAGAATGGGGTTGGGTTAAAGCTGTAGGATATAAAGGTGAAATATTTGAATTGACAGGAACTGGTTATAATAAAGCAGATTGGTTGAAAGATAATATGGGAATAGATACTTCAAAAGACCCTTTTGACGAGTTAAAAGAGTTTGCAGATTAAAATTTCTATATACTTAAAATATTCTCATTTTCCAGTTTGCTAAGTATCTAAATTATAATTTATGTATAGGTGGTAATATAGAATGTCCAAATATAATTTCTATTATGATGAATCTGAACATAGCCGAAAAATTAACTACAAGACGATAAGTGCCTCTAATTATTATGATAATTTTGTAACAATGATTATAGGATGGTCAACTAAGGAAGATAATATTCTGCAACGTTATGCTGCTTTTGAAACCAAATATGAAAACAGAAAAGATCGCAATGGTGAAATCAAAAGCACTATGTTTAAGCAAAAACAATTCAAGTATGGGTTTGCATCCCTCAACAAACAAAACGCACAATTTGCATATGATTTTTTGTCACTTTTTGACAAAAATATTCATATTTACTTTTCTGTTTCCAGTAAGATAGAATACCTTATATTACAACTTTTTCAAGATTATCGAAACAGTTATCTTATTGATGTAGATTTAATGAAATATTCCATTACAAAAGCTCTCGTTGTGTATCGTCCAAAAGAAATCATTAAGTGTCTCTATGATTCACCAGAAAATTTTCTAGAGGAATTAAAAAATTTTTTTCAAAATAGAATTGAATACAACAAAACTAACCCAGAATTAAAGCAGACTGAGACGATTGCATTTCAACAAATTTTATTCATATTAGATGGAATTTCAAATAGTCCAAAGCTTGATTGGGATTATCATATGCCCTTTGATGGGTTCAAAAAATATCTACAAGAAAAAGATATACAAAATTATTTATTGTTAATTGATAAAGAAGGTAAAGTAGATCAAGAAAGTAAAACCTTAATAGCGGCTCATGAAGCTGGACTGGATAATTCATGCGAGGTCAATTCCATGGATTATTCAGGTCTTCGTATAGCAGATATGATGGCAGGAATTATTTCTAAACTATTGAAAGGTATATGTGATTCTTTACGATACCATTCCCTTGATGAAGGTACCCACAAAAAAATTTTGGATAAATCTTGGTTTCAATTGAATGAAATTCAATTAGAGCTTTATAAAAAACTATACCTTCTTATTTGTGAATGGCAGCCTGCCTGGTACAAATCATATTCTGGTATTTATTCAGATGATTTGGTTGTATTTATTGCATTGCTCAACTTCATGAATCATTTTGAATCTGTTGAGAAAATTCAGGCTCATATAGACATGCAAGGTGAATATTTTAATGCATTTGCTTGTAAACAATTAGAAAATTATTTTAATCAAAGAAGATGTAAATTATCAATCGATCCTATAATTCCCTTTGATGAAGAATCATTTTTAAATCAAAGAGGTGCAAAGATATATTTCGATTCAAAAAAACAAGCTCTTTTACCACTATATGAAGGTTCTCAAACTTTTGAAGTATTATCTGTAGGAGTTGATTGCAAACTCACTCCAACAGTAACTATTCTTCAACATGGAGAACCTAAGTGCTTTCGACTTCCAAATGAACTAAGTGAATGGGCTTGCGTCGTTGCTGAAATGGCAGCCAACGGGATGAATCTTTTTCCTACCAAAGTAATATTTTCCAATATTAACGGAAAATATTATGTAGATATACTTTGATTATAAAAAAATTTATAATTATCTGTTCTTCAGAAATATAAATTTAGCAAATAATTTTAATTTATAAAGAAGAATAAGAATAACATATTATAATCAAAAATATAAATTTATAATATAAGAGATTCCTACTTTTCTAGGAATCTCTTTTTATATACAAACGAAAGGAGGTTCAACATTGAAAACAAAATATGAATATATACATGAACTTTTGATTGAACAAGCTGAAAACCTTTCCAAGTCCCCTTATAATTGGATGGCATTTTTAAAGACATCAGCCCACATGTTCAAATTTCCTTTTCAGGATCAGTTACTAATCCATGCTCAAAGACCTGATGCTACTGCATGTGCATCTTTTGAAACATGGAATGAAAAACATAGCCGATGGATACGCAAAGGCTCTAAGGGTATTGCTCTTTTAAACGATGATAATACCTTAAGATATGTATTCGATATAAAGGATACACGAAGTCCCAACTTCAAGCCTCTCCATCTATGGAGAGTAGAAATAAAAGATGAATTAGAATATATCCATATGCTTGAAAATAAGTATGGAAATATGAATTCTTCTATAGAGTTAGGACATGCAATCATTGAAATGTCATCTATCATTGCTGAAGATAATATACAGGATTACCTTTCTCCCCTATTCAAATTTCGAAAAGACAGCGAACTTGAGCAAATGGAAGAACATGAAATCATGACTGAATTTAAGTCATTATTAGCAAACTCCATAGCATTCGAGATCATTCATAGAAGTGGATTGAATGTTAATGATTACTTTACTGCTGAAGATTTCTATGCTATAAAAGATTTCAATTCCATTGACATGATCATGCAGCTTGGAACAGCAAGTCGTGACCTATGTGAAATAGGAATGAATGATATTTCTGCAAAAGCAAAAGAAATTATGATTCGTACATTTGAACAGTCCAAACAAATGATACAAAATAGAAGTGTAACCAACGAAAGGAGCGATACACATGAAAGAATTGACATACAACCAAGTGGGAGATTATCTGATGCCGAATCTGAAAGCAGAAGAACCAATCTTAAACAGCCGATTCGCAAGGATGAGATACAATTACCTCAAAGAAAACTATCCGGCACATCTTCTCACATTGAGAGCAAAGAACAAACTGAACGAGCATCTGAAAACAGTCGACCAGGAAGCGACACAGAGAATGGAAGTTCTGATGGAAGAATTGCTGAAGAAACAGCCAGCTCCAGACAAGGAAACTCATCAGATGAAGTGGGTTCAGCACATGAACAACCTGAAGGCACAAGCCGAGGAAATAATCTTAGCAGAGATAATCTACAATTAGATTTAGGATTAGGTGGTGAAGAAATAAAAAATGCTTTACCACCTTTTGATTTGCATGATTTACCTGCATTATTAAGAGAAGATGTGAAACTGCAACATACTCGTGAGGAGATTCGACAATTTTTCTTAACACATACAGACGATAAGGAACGTGCCGACTATCTTGCTGAGTGCTATGACGATACCTTAGTGGAAACATTCAGACATCCAGAAAAGAATGACTTCTCTTATATTGGTTACAAGAAAGATGGTAACGGGCTTAATGTATGGGCTGGTAGCTGGCAAAACAAAAAATCCAAATCTCATTTATCTTTCTTTCAGCTTCAATTGGAAGTCGCAAAATTAATTGAGAACGACGAATATTTATATTCTAGACAGAAAGGCATGACTCCTATTCAATTGACCTATGAAAAAGGATTAATGAATAGAAATGTAGACTATTATCTGTTTTCATATAAAAATGAGTTCAGAAAAAACTCTACTGAAATTATTGAATTTCTAAACAATGAACAAGACCAACAAAAACGAATACAGTTTATAAAGGATTTTTATCCTGACCAGATTGTAGAAATGGAAGTGGATGGTGTCATTCTTGGATTCAAGAAAGAGAATGAGCATCTGCATATCTACATGGGAACGTATGACAATCAGAAAGCATCTAGCGATTACAGTTGGTCACTTGTAGAAAGTGAAATAGATGGCATGATTCTATCGCGTTATTTTGATCCTAGTGTTCAAATTCCAACTGTTGAAGAACAGCAAACAGCTATATATGAAAATGAGGAACAGCTCAAAAACGGTATTTATTTTTCTCAAGAAGAGATTGATCGTATCCTTGTTCGTGGCAGCGGCTTCGTAGATGGAAAATACAGAATCTATCAACAAATGCAAAAAAAACAATCAATAAGCGAAAATGCCAAATTTCTAAAAGAGGAATATGGAACTGGTGGCTCAGCACCAGCAGTAGGTCTCATCAATATAAATCATGACAACAAAGGAATCACCTTTTCCAGAAGTCGACAGATAGGTAAAGAAGAAATAACAATAACACTCAACTGGAAGAAGATTGCTAAAAGAATCAGTGAGCTTGTTGCTACAAATCGTTATCTCAATGAGGAAGAAATGGAAGGATACCCTGCTTTTCTTCAGAAGCAGATGGAGCAGCAGCTTGAATACGAACGTAAAATGTTAAATCATGAACCAATAGGTGTTGTCGTAGAAAACAGTACAGATGAAAATGTCAAGAAAGACTATCGTTGGAAAGTGGGAGATACCTTTTATAAAGGAATTGATGAATACACCATCATCGAAGATGGAAATCAGATTGCTATCCAAAGTGATGAATTTCCTTTATTTATTGATTACCTATCAAGAGAAGAATTCAAATCTCTTTTAAAGGAAAACCCACT
Organism: Clostridium sp. C1; assembly: GCF_018223625.1. Taxonomy (NCBI): domain Bacteria; kingdom Bacillati; phylum Bacillota; class Clostridia; order Eubacteriales; family Clostridiaceae; genus Clostridium; species Clostridium sp. C1. The sequence goes on from NZ_CP073631.1 coordinate 1,382,704, forward strand.
TAATGATAAATTACTAGTTGCAATCGAAGAAGATAATCATAAAACTAGCGAACAACAGCTTCTTGATGAATATATTCCTGTATTTATTGATAGGATTCAACGAAGTGAATACTACCCTCGATTAAGAAATCGTGATACAGATGTACATGAGGCAGAGTTGCTGATTCGAGAAGCTATGATTGACATCATGACATCTATAAACATGACAGATGAAGACATCTACAACCTTTATACAACCAACGATGTCTTCAGAGAAAAGGTTATAGATCATCTTATCGACAAGGTCTATAATGATGTTTCAACATTACCTGTTCAAGAAACATCAGAACTTTATAAAGCACTGTATGGTCTTGTTCCTAATATTTTGGATGTTCAGTCCTACATGATGACATTTTATTCGAAAAACAGTGAAGAACATCCTCTTACTATTTTCTATAATAGTGATGAGAAAATCATTGAAATGTATCACTGGTATGAACTTAATGGAATCGAGATAACTGAACCGCATATGAAGTTTTTCTATGATTCCACAGATAGGGCAATTACCCCTATCTATTACAGCAATCCTCTACTCAATGTTGAATTTGATACTGATAATGATCCAAATGAATTCCTACAGAACGATATGCTTCAGTATGCCTTGATCTGGATACAAAATATTAAGGATAAAGATTATTATCTGGAATCTGAACAAATTTACATGAATGATGAAAAAATAGGCACGTATCATATGGATTATAATGATAATGGAGAAATCATTTATTCAAGTATGCCTAACGACAAACGCATAGATTATGCAAATGCACATAATCTTACCAATTCTATCAAAAATTCTCATGAATTTGATAGCAATGACATTATTCAGAAGCTTAACAATCAAGCTGAACAGAACAAATCTCAAGAAGAGCCAGTCAACTATCACATTGATAATGAACATCTTGGATCAGGGACTCCTAAAGAAAGATATAGAAACAACATTGCAGCCATCATGCTGCTTTTTTCTTTAGAAAAAGAAAATCGTCTCGCAACACCAGAAGAACAGGAAATCCTTGCACGATATGTAGGCTGGGGTGGTTTAAGCGATGTATTCGATTCGACAAAATCAAACTGGACAAATGAATATACAGAACTGAAATCACTTCTCAATGATGAAGAATATACACAGGCAAGAGAGTCTACTTTGACTGCATTCTATACCCCACCTATCGTGATCGATTCTATTTATTCTGCTTTGAACAATCTTGGATTCAAGTATGGAAATATACTGGAGCCAGCCTGCGGGACTGGTAACTTCTTAGGAAGATTGCCTGAAAATATGAAAGATTCCAAATTATATGGAATTGAACTGGATTCGATTACTGGTAGAATTGCCAAACAATTGTATCAGAAAGCCAATATCACGATAGATGGATACGAAAACACAAATCTTCCGGACAGTTTCTTTGATGTTGCCATCAGTAATGTTCCATTTGGACAGTTCAAGGTATCTGATAAAAGATATGATAGACTGAATTTCAATATCCATGATTACTATTTTGCAAAGACACTGGATAAAGTAAGACCTGGTGGTATCATTGCCTTTGTCACTTCTAAATACACGATGGACAAAGCTAATTCATCGGTCAGAAAATATATTAATGAACGTGCTGAACTGTTAGGTGCAATCAGACTTCCTAATACCACATTCAGCGAAAGTGCAAACACCAAAGCGGTCAGTGATATCGTGTTTTTGAAGAAACGTGAAAGACCGATGGTGGTTGATGAACCATGGCTATATACACAAGAGGATGCAAATGGTTTTGTCTATAATGCCTATTTCCAGAACCATCCGGACATGGTACTGGGAAACTTTGAAATGTCAAAGTCAATGTATGGACGTGATGAATTGACCGTTGTTCCTTTTGATGATATTCCATTGAAGGATTCACTTGAAAAAGCTGTTTCAAATATCCAAGGTAAGATGGATCAGATCATCTTCGATGATAACGTCATTGAAGATTCCAATGAAGAAATAGTGACGATACCTGCAGATCCAACAGTAAAAAACTTCAGCTACACGCTCATTGATGGTGATATCTATTTCAGAGAAAACAGCATCATGACGAAAATGGAACTGACTGAAACTGCAAGCAATCGTATTACTGGCATGATAGAAATTCGTGACTGTGTACGTAATGTTATTGACTATCAGAAAGAAGATTTTGAAGATCTGATTATTGAAAACGAACAGAAAAGACTGAATATCCTTTATGATGCATTCACAGAAAAATATGGACTCATCAATTCCCGTGGAAATAGTTTAGCTTTCCGTGATGACAGTTCCTACTATCTTTTGTGTTCGCTGGAAAACTTAAATGAAGATGGTACGCTTAAGTCAAAAGCTGACATGTTTTCTAAACGTACAATCCGTAAACATGTTCCTGTTGAAAGTGTTGAAACTTCCAATGAAGCACTTATGATTTCACTAGCTGAAAAAGCAAAGATAGATTTTAATTACATGAATCAGCTTACAGGATTTAATAAAGAGAAAATGGTAGAAGATTTAAAGGGTGTCATCTATCGAATTCCTGACATTGATGATAACAACGAAGTCTATATCACTGCTGATGAATATTTGAGTGGCAATATTCGCCAAAAATTGAAAGTAGCAGAGATGGCAGTATCCATCAATCCTATCTATCAGGAAAATATCGATGCATTAAAGCAGGCTATGCCTGATGAACTGTCCGCTTCAGAGATTGAAGTAAGGCTTGGAGCAACATGGATACCTGAAAATATCTATGAAGATTTCATGCATGAACTTCTATCGACCTCTACTTTTATTCAATCAAGAATCAATATTACCTATTCAAAAGCTACTGGAAACTGGAATATATCGAACAAGAACTGGGATAGAGGCAATGCAAAAGCCGAAAAAACGTATGGGACACATAGAGCTAATGCCTATCGCCTCATTGAAGATTGTTTAAATTTAAAGGCAACAAAAATCTACGATTACGAATATGATGATGAAGGCAAGAAAGTCGCTATTCTTAATAAAAAAGAAACGATGATTGCTCAACAAAAACAAGAAGCTATCAAGGAAGCATTCATCAGCTGGATATGGAAAGATTACGATCGCAGAGAACATCTTGTAAAAAGATATAATGAACTGTTCAATTCCATTCGTCCTCGTGAGTACAACGGAGATCATCTGGAATTTCCAAACATGAACAACGAAATCAGTTTAAGAAAGCATCAGAAAGATGCGATTGCTCACATACTTTACGGTGGAAATACACTCCTTGCTCACGTAGTTGGAGCAGGGAAATCTTTTGAAATGATTGCTGCGTGTATGGAATTAAAACGTCTTGGATTATCTCAAAAAGCGATGTTCGTTGTACCAAACCATCTGATTGAACAATGGGGTTCTGAATTTCTAAGACTCTATCCAAGTGCAAACATTCTTGTAACAACAAAAAGGGATTTTGAAAAAAGCAAACGAAAGACCTTCTGTTCACGTATTGCTACTGGTGAGTGGGATGCAGTTATCATTGGACATTCACAGTTTGAAAAAATTCCTATCTCTGTAGAAAGACAACGTAAACTCATTGAAGATCAAATCGAAAGCATAACAAACGGCATTCAGGACCTCAAGGCAAATGGTGGTGAAAGATTCTCCGTCAAACAATTGGAAAGAACTAAAAAAGGCTTAAAGAAAAGACTAGAGAAACTAAACAGTGATGAAAGAAAAGATGATGTTATCTACTTCGAGGAACTTGGCATTGATAGATTATTTGTTGACGAAAGCCATAACTATAAGAATCTTTTCCTTTATACCAAAATGAGAAATGTTGCAGGTCTAACCCAAACAGATGCTCAAAAATCTTCCGATATGTTCATGAAATGCCAATATCTAGATGAAATCACAGGTGGCAAAGGTGTTGTCTTTGCAACGGGTACTCCTATATCCAATTCCATGACGGAAATGTACACAATACAGCGTTACCTCCAGTACAATACATTAAAGGAACATGGACTGGAGCATTTTGATAGCTGGGCAAGTACATTTGGCGAAACAGTAACAGCCATTGAATTGGCTCCAGAAGGAACTGGTTACAGAATGAAGACAAGATTTGCGAAATTCTTCAATCTGCCGGAACTGATTAGCATGTTCAAAGAAGTAGCAGATATCAAAACAGCAGATATGCTTAATCTCCCTACTCCAACTGCTCATTATCATAATATTGCAGTCAAGCCAAGTGAAGAACAGAAACAAATCGTTGCTGAATTTGCAAAAAGAGCTGAAGCCATACGTAATGAAAATATCGATCCATCAGTGGATAATATGCTAAAGATTACCAATGATGGAAGAAAACTTGCACTCGATCAAAGACTCATTGATCCAACCCTTGATGACAACCCTCATAGCAAGGTCAATGAGTGTATTGATAATGTCATTCGCATCTATGAAGATACCAAAGATAAAAAATCTACTCAACTTATTTTTTGTGACATGTCTACTCCACAGAAAACCTCTAAAGCATTTTTAGAGAAACTGGAACAAAATAAACAAGTTCCATACACAAATGTTTATGATGACATCTACAAAAAACTTATTGAACATGGCATTCCACCCAATGAGATTGCTTATATTCATGATGCTGCAACAGATACAAAAAAGAAAGAACTCTTCTCAAAAGTAAGGCAAGGAAGTGTCCGCATACTGCTTGGATCTACTGCTAAAATGGGTGCTGGTACGAATGTGCAAGATTTACTGATAGCTTCTCATGACCTCGATTGTCCTTGGAGACCAAGCGATCTGGAGCAAAGATCAGGAAGAATTATCCGTCAGGGAAATACAAACAGTGATGTAGAAATCTATAGATATGTAACGGAACAGACATTTGATAGCTATTTATACCAGCTTATAGAAAGTAAGCAAAAGTTTATTTCACAGATACAGACATCAAAGAGTCCTGTCCGCTCAGCAGAAGATATAGATGAAGTTACGTTAAGCTATGCTGAAATCAAAGCCCTCGCAAGTGGAAATCCAAAGATAAAGGAAAAGATGGATCTCGACATACAGGTCAATAGATTGAAACTAGCAAAAGCTAATTATCTAAGCGAAAAATATGATTTAGAAGATAAAATTATTAAATATTACCCAACTAAAATTGCCTCTATCAAGGAAAAAATCAATGACTATCAAAAAGATCTGGACAGCACTTCACCTGTTGAGGAATTTAGTGGAATGACATTACAGAATCATTTTTACTTGGAAAAGGAAACTGCAGGAAAGGCATTACTGATCTTATGTGAGAAAGATAAATCATCGAATCAAAAAATAATCGGTGAATATCGTGGCTTTGAATTACACCTCTCCTATGACCAGTTCCATTCCTATCATCAATTGACATTAAAGAAAAATGGAACATACATGATAGATCTAGGAAATGATGTTTACGGAAACATTACAAGAATCGATAATCAGATCAGTTCAATTGCAAAAAAGTTAGAGACAGAAAGAAGCCTTCTGATAACTGTAGAACAACAATTTCATAATGCAAAGGAAGAAGTTGTTCGACCATTTGAAAAAGAACAGGAACTGCAGGATAAGTCATCTCGTTTAGCTATACTGAACAAAGAGCTGGATATAGGAAATCAAAATGATAAAGAAATAGTTCCTTTAGATAAATCATCAGAAGTCATTCAAGATAAGACTATCAGTCATCATGAAAGATAAATTTTCAAATTGACATAAAATGTGTATACTGTATCTTTGTTACTTAAATTTAAACGTTTTAATGATATTGTATGAAACGATATAATATCAGCAACTTGTTAGAACAATGATATATGAATAAACAATACAGAATTCTCTACAGAGGTAACATAAATAATTTCGTTACTTCTTTTTTATTTCAATGCCATCAGTAACGTTTTCCTTTTTAGGATATAAATTTATTATTTTATTAAATCAAATATCAATATTATCTTAACAGCAACGAAAAATCTTTCGTTGTTGTTTTATATAGGAGAAACCGAACATGAATACAAAACTTATAAAAAAGATACCAATCGAACATGTCATACAGCTCAAGACAATTGATTTACTGTCATATTTAAAGCAATACGAACCAAATTCAATCATCAAAAATAAGAGCCATTATGATTCAATTACGCATAATGGTCTTATAATTTATAAGAATAGATGGGCATGGAAATCACATCATCTTAATGGCAAAACAGCCATCCAGTATCTTGTTTTCGTTGAAGAAATGGACTATATTGATGCTCTGTATCTTCTCTATCAATGTTATAGCAAGGAGCTTAACAATGGCAAAAAGATTCATCAGTAAAAAAGATCTAGCAAGAATCAAGGAGCTTGACCTTCTAACCTATCTCAAAAATTATGAACCGCAGGAACTTGTTAAAAAGAGCAGAAATGATTATGTGACTCGCACTCATGGTTCGCTTCATATAAGCAATGGTCTATGGTGCTGGTGGGCACAGAACATTGGAGGACGAACTGCACTTCAATATCTCATTAAAGTAGAAGGTATGGAATTTTTAGATGCTGCATTATATCTAAAGGATCTGATTGATAAACAACCTCCAACAAAAGTTATTCAATCAAATAAATCTAGTTATCATTTTCGCCTCCCCTATCGCTACGAAAATGACAACAAGATTATCAGCTATCTTGTCAATGAACGAAAGCTCGATAAGAGCATAGTAGATTATTGCATCAAGAAAAAAATCATCTATGAATCAGCACATGATCATGCTGTTGTATTTGTTGGATATGATGAAAGCCATATGCCTAAATTTGCAAGCACACGCTCAATAGATTCTGATATGAAAAAAAACATTCCAGGAAGTAATAAAGCATACAGTTTCTGCATTAAAAATGAGCATAGTCATCAGCTGCATGTCTTTGAATCAGCTATAGATTTGCTATCATATATGACGATTCTAAAAGGAAATAAAAAAGATTATCTTAACAATAATTACCTTTCCATAGATGGAGCAACTCTCATCGGGAAAAATATCCATGATACTGAAATACCTGTAGCCCTTAATCATTTTTTAAAGAACAATGAAATCAATTCCATATTTCTTCATATGGATAATGATAAAGCTGGAAAGGACACTGTCAAAAAAATTCAATATCATTTAAAAAATCAGTATAAAATCATTGACTGCTCACCACAAAAATATAAAGATGTTAATCAAGAACTACAGACCAGAGTATTTCATACTGACATGGAAAGATAAGTCAATTGCAGAAGATTTCCCCAAAAACATGCAAATTTTAATTTTGTACAATTCATTTTCAAAGAAAAATATTGCATAATAATGATGAGGTGATTTACTGATGGATAATATAAAAATAATGACCATTATACTAAAGGAACAGAAAGATGATGTTATTGATTATTACTATCTTGCCAATGAATCTGATACAAAACTAGCTGGTATCGTTTCATTGAAGATGAACATTTTTGAAAAACTTCCTGCAAAGATTGACGACTATACACTCTTTGCGATAAACGCATATCTCAATGATGAAATCTCAATAGTTCGCCCGTGCCATGAGCCAGTGAAACTTCCAGATTGTCCCGATATCTGTGGAGTATTGGCTTCTGGTACAATTATACACTACTATGTTGAAAATAAAAAAATGCCTGAATTCATCTGTTCATTAAGTGATGATGCTATAGATTTATTAATGCAATCTGATGAATGCATTCAATCACTTGTTGATAATGGCATTATAAGTAAAAAAGAATTAGATGAATATCGTAAAGAACAGAATAAAAAAAGTTCATAAGCGTATCATCCAATGACTAATGGGCCTTTCGTGTGTTCAAAAATGAATCAGTCTATTTTTTAGCCATTCGTCTATGAGACAATGGCTGTTTTATTATGTAGAAGGAGTGAATATCTATGAAGAAATATCTTGTTGAAATTACTGAAACTTTGCAAAAACAGATTACCGTTTCGGCTAATTCCCGTGAAGAAGCTGAACAAAAAATCAAAGAAAGATACAAAAATGAAGACATCATTCTAACTGAAGATGACTATATTGATACAGACTTTCATGTCATAAAAGAAACAAGAATAATGAATCATAATGAGAGATAAATTATGATTTCTATTCTATTCTTAAAATAAGATAACATTTTATTATTAATTATTAAAGGAAACATAATAGCGATATAACTGCCCATTTAGTAAATGATTGAAAGAAGTTTTAAAAAATAATATAATGAAATTAGTTATAGGACTTCTATGTTTGTATGAAAGGAGATATACCAGTGAGCTCAATATCTGATAGTTTTACTAGAATAAATTTTCTCTATAACATTAATGATTTAAAAAACTTAATCAGTATATTTGAATATGGTATTCTATCAAAGAATTCATTAATAAAAAAAGGAATAAAAAATTACACAGATTTATCTAATCCTGATGTACAAGAAAGACGAAATAACATACGAGTTCCAAATCATGGATTCTTGCATGATTATGCTAACCTTTATATTGACGCTCGAAATCCAATGATGTATTTTGAAATAAACAATAAAAATATTAATGAACTTTGCGTTATTTGTGTAGATAAAAAAATTCTAGATCTAGAAAATGTCGTCATAACAGACCGCAATGCCGCTACTGAACTTGCTCAATTTGACGAACCTGAAAATGCCCTAAGATTTTTAGATTTTGATAGTATATTTGCAAAATCTTGGAACCACCCTATACCATATATTAAAAATGAATTAAAAGCCAAGAAGTGTGCAGAAGTTTTGGTTCTTGATAAAATTCCTGTAAATTATTTAATTAAAATTAAAGTTGCGACACAACTGGCAAAAGAAAATGTAGAACAGTTACAATTAAATGTGCCCATAGAAATAGATAAAGATATATTTTTTCAATAAAGAAAGGAGCAGTTATTATGATTCAAATCAAGATAGGTAATATATTCGAATCAGATAAGGAAGTTCTTGTTAATACAGTAAACTGTGTTGGTGTCATGGGAAAAGGTATTGCAAAAACATATAAAGAAAAATTCCCAAAAATGTTTGAAGAATACAAAAATTTATGCATAAAAAAAGAAATTACACCAGGAAAAGCCTATCCATATTATGAAAATGGCAAAGTGAGAATACTCAATTTCCCTACCAAGCAACACTGGCGATCACCATCCAAACTTGAATATATAACCAATGGCCTAGATTGGTTTGTTCAAAATTATCAAGAACTAGGGATCAAATCAATTGCATTTCCACCCCTAGGTTGTGGAAACGGTGGGCTTGATTGGAAAACAGTTGGACCCGTAATGTATCAAAAACTTTCTAAATTACCTATCGATATAGACATATATGCACCTTTTGGAACATCAAAAGAATATCTGACAAGTAAATATTTATTGAATGAAGATATTCAAATTCAAGATACAGGAATTATCAATGAGCCAATCAACAAAAACTGGTTATTGGTTTTACAATTAGTAAAACATCTCTCTCATTCAAAGTACAGCATAAAAGTTGGGCGTACCATTTTCCAAAAAATGTGCTATGTTCTATCAAGATATGGAACAGATTTAGGATTGAAATTTGTAAAAGGAACTTATGGTCCTTACTCTTCTGAAATCAAAAAAATGATTACAATTCTTTCGAACCATAATTTAATTATCGAAAAAGAATATGGTCAAATGATATTGTTAACAGTAAATAATAACTTTAAGATCAATCCAAATGATTACTCGCCAGAGGATAAGGATAATGTCAATAAAACATTCAGATTGTTTCAAAGAATAAAAGATACTGAACAAGCCGAGCTGATTACAACAATATTATTTTCTTATGATCAATTAAATTTACAAAATAATACTATTACAGAAAACTCTTTATTCAATTATATTATCAACTGGAAAAAAAGATATAACACAGATGAATATGAAAAAAGAATAAGAGAATTATCTAAAAACTTAACTTCAATGGGTTTAATAAATGTTGACTATTCACATGACTTTAAAGAATATGATTTTATATAATCCTTTAATCAGTTTGTCTATATCTCTTGTAATTATTATTTATAGGATATATAGTATATGCAAAAATAACATTGATTATATTTGACTATTCATTAAAAAATGAGTAGTCTTTTTTGTTAGGAAATAATATCTCCATATTAAAATTACGATATAAAAGTTATCAAAAATTCTAAAAAGTGAATTGTTTTTCAATATTTTATGGAATCCAAATATCAAAAATCCATAGAAATATTGTTAAATTTTTATCAGCAAAGATATGTGAGATGTTGATTTTTCATGTCATAAAAATAAATAGAATAATGGATCACAATGAGAGATAAGTACATTATTATCTCTCTTTTTTGTTATGGAAATTGAAAGGAAGTGAATACAAAATGGATTCAAGAGTACAAAAATCAATAAACAGATTGGAAGCATTAAAGAAAAAAAAGCTAAGTGAAAAAGAAAAAATTGAACATGAATTATCCTCAATAAATGCAGATTTGAAAAAATTATACACATTTAAAAATGAACAGGATAAGCTTCAGACTGCAATCAATGATTTTTATCAACCTAAAAATACAATTAATAACGAATGACACTCCAAGAGTGTCCTGTATACTAGCAAGCACTGAATTCGGTTGCCCACCTCATTCGCTTGTTAGGGTTTCACCCTAAGACCCCTACTACTGAAAGGAGAATTGCCAATGGCAGAAAACAGAAAAAGACCTCATCGAGTGATCATTCATCTCAATGACAAGGAATTGAATTCACTCAATGAAAAAGTACAGCAGACAGGTTATAAAAGGGAAGGATATATCCGTCTGCTCATTGCTGGTTATGAACCACCACCAAAACCAAAGAAAGATTTTTATGATATGATCAAGCAACTGCGAATGATTGGAAACAATCTTAATCAATTGTGCATTATAGCCAACAAAACTGGAAATATAGACTACCATAGAATAAGATATGCTCTCGACGACCTTAATAAAAAGATTGTACAAATCAGAACTGATGTTCTTCTCCCTAGAAAGGCTGTTGATGATGGCAACAACTAAAATATGGCCAGTAAAAAATCATCTTAAACGTGTGCTTGACTATACCAGCAATCCAGAAAAGACTGACACTCTTGATGACATTGACTTTCAGTTCAATGGACTTTCTCAAAGTATCCATTATACAACTCAGGATATGAAAACAGAAAAGCAGTTATATGTTACTGGAATCAACACTCATCTTTCCACTGCCTTTGAAGATATGGTCCTAACAAAAAAAACATACAGCAAAGAAGATGGCATTCTTGCCTTCCATGGCTATCAGTCATTCAAGCCCGGTGAAGTTGATGCTGAAACTGCACATCAGATTGGTATTGAACTTGCCAATATTCTATGGGGAGATCGTTTTGAAGTTCTTGTATCAACGCACATAGATAAGCACCACTATCATAATCATTTTGTCATCAATTCTGTTTCCTTCCGTGATGGCAAACGTTATTACGATAATAAAGCTACCTATAAAAGAATGAGAGAGGTATCCGATGTACTTTGTGAAAAGTATCAGCTTTCAGTCATTGAAGATAAAAGTAGTCACTCTCGTCATTATGCAGAATGGAAAGCAGAAAAAGAAAACCGACCAACGAAACGAAGTCTAGTTGTTGAGGATGTTGAATATGCAATTTCTAAATCAACTACTAAAAAACAATTCCTAAACGCATTAAAGGATATGGGATACTCCATTCGTGAAGGAAAATACATTTCACTCAAGCCACAAGGTGGAGAAAGAGCCTTTCGTCTGCACAAGTTAACGAAAGACGGAAGATATGATATGAGCATTATTGAACAGCGTTTATATGAACGTCGCTATGCACAGTTTGAATCACCTGCCCATACATCACCAAAGAAATACTACTATAAAGGAAATCTAACCAAAGCAAGAAAACTGACAGGCTTCAAAGCATTATATGTACATTACATGTTTATCCTTGGAGTGATTCCTAATCAAAGACCTGCTCCAAAAGTACATTACTATCTTAAACAAGATTTATTGAAACTGGATCAGATTACTGAGGAGGTTACATTTCTTTCAAAGAAGAATATCAACACCATAGAAGAATTAGAATCCAACCTTGAGGAAACAAATACACAAAAACGTTCGCTTGAGAATGAACGTAAATGTGTGTATGGAAAAATTAAACGCTGTCGCAATGCAGAATCAAAAACATTGCTTCAACAAGATGTTGAATCCATGACAGAGCAAATCAAATCATTACGAAAGGAGGTGGTGCTTTATGAGAGAATAAAAAAACGTTCAGAAGATATGAAATCCAAGATTAAGTATTATACTGAACAGGAAAAGAAACATGAACAAGATTCTATCACAAGATAGAAAAATATTGACATCACTTATAAAGATGTTATATTCAGTTTGACAGTATGTTTTATAAGCTATAGTTTTCTAACCACTTGAGATCGGATGTGCAGATTGATGCAGGGCTATAGCAAGTACATTAAGATATGATTTTCTGGCATCTTGTCGCTGGATGTGCAGATTGATGCGGAATCATATCTTTTTTCTATTCTCATTTTTCAATATTCAGTTTCAAAGCGATGATCCAATTCATCGCTTTTTTGCATTTCTAAATATCTCCAATCAATTCAAAATTAAAGGAGCGTGAAAACAATGACAAACGGTGGAGAAACAGCTGACCAGATGACAAGGATGACTTTACAGGGCATTGAAGTTGCTGCCAATGTTGCACTCAAAGCTGGTGGTATGGCATCTAAATCTTTGGCAGCAACGCTTTATGCTATTTTAACAGACAGAAAAAAGGTCAAGGGAAAGGCCAGGCTTAATTCCATGTTAAAGTCTGGCAAAGAACTCAAAGTCTTTGCCATAAGACATAAGGATTTAAAAACGTTCTGTCAAGAAGCCAAACGTTATGGTGTTTTATATTCCGTACTAAAAGAAAAAAACAACACTGACGGTATTTGCGATATCATGGTTCGTGCTGAAGACGCTGCAAAGATAAGCAGAATTGTTGACAAGTATGAATTAGCAACAATCGATACCAACGCTATTCGAAATTCAATCCTCAATGAAAGACAAAATCCATTGAAAGATGTTCCTATTCTCAATGACAAAGAACATGATGATCTGGTTCATAAACTAATGGCTTCAACAAAAAATAAGGAACAGAAAAACAGCAAGGAAAATAGTGATATAAACCCGAAGAAAGCTTGGACAGAGAAAACAAAAGACAGTCCGTTCGAGCATATCTCAATGCAAGAAAATACTGAACGCCCTTCTGTTCGAGCTAAACTCAATGAATACAAGATGTCTCATAAAAAACCAGCACAGTCAAAACAAAGAAACAAATCAAGATCAAAAAATAAAAAAACAAAGGAGAGATAAATCATGAACGAACAGAAACAACATAAATGGTCTAAAGAAGAATTTGCTAAGATGATGAATGACAAAAGACAATCATTATTCAACATGGCAAATGAACAGGTTGAAAAAGCTGTGGAAAGTGCAGATAACTTTTTAACTTATCTTAATCTGAAATCTCAGCTTGATTATACCGTCACTAACACATTACTTGTCATGGCACAAAATCCCAATGCAACACAGCTAAAAGACATCAGTCATTGGCGAGAAGATAATAAATATATTCGAAAAGGACAAAAAGGTATCCAGATTTTAGAGCCTGGAGAATATACCCGTAAGGATGGAAGTGCTGGAATCTCTTACAATCCAAAGTTTGTATTTGATATTTCTCAACTTCAAGGCAAAAATAATCATATTCATTCCCCAGAATACAGTACAAAAGAAATACTAAGTGCCTTGATCTATAAAAAAGATATACTGCCAGAGGTCATCGAACAGGATACAAAGAGTTTTGAGCGAGTATATTTTGATCCTGAATCTCAAAAGATTCTTGTCAAAGATGGATTAGATCCCAAAGCAATGATTAATGGCATTATCAGAGAATACTGCATGATTGAATATATGGATATGGGTGCAACCAGAGAAGAAGCATCTTTTCAAGCTGAATGTTCTGCCTATATGATTTCAAGAAGATATGGAATTGGTGATTATAACACAATGTTTATTTCATCTTCAAATGAACATTTCTTTTCCATGAACCCTAAAGAAATCAAGCAGGAACTTGAAAACATCAGTCGTGTTACTGACAGCGTTTCTACAAATATCAAATATGGATTGTATACTCAACAGGAACAGACAAAGCAAAAAGAAGCAGGAGAGCATGAAAGATGAGCAAGGAAGAACAGTATGTAATAAAAGTTACTGATATGGAACGAAGAATACTCATCAAGGCACTAACCCTGCTAAAAGAAAAACAAATCAAGGAAGATAAAAATTATGACTTTATTGATGATCTTATCATTAAATCATGTGATGCAGTTCCAATAAAAAGGAAGCGAGCCTATGAAGAACGATAGAACAACCGACTATATTCTCATAGGCTTTTTTATTATTCCTATCATCTGGCTAGCAGTTCTTATTGCACCTTACATGGACAGAGGTCTGATTGGTGCATTGCCTTATTTAAGCAATGCCATCAATCACCCCTTCTCTTTTCATTGGTGCAAGGATACATTCAAAACCATATTCATCTTTTTGCTGATTTATGTCATCGGAATTGGTATTTATTATTCAACTCGCAGAAACTATCGCAGACAGGAGGAATATGGTTCTGCAAAGTGGGCAAATCCCAAAACCATCAATAAAAAATATGCAGATAAGGATATGTCACAAAATAAAATACTTAGTCAAAATGTCTGCATCGGTTTGAATGGAAAAAAACATAGAAGGAACCTCAATACCCTTGTCATCGGTGGATCAGGAGCTGGGAAAACACGTTTCTATGGTAAGCCCAATATCATGCAGTGCAACACATCCTATGTAATTCTTGATCCTAAAGGCGAGATACTTCGTGATACAGGAGCACTGCTTGAAAAGGAAGGATATATTATCAGAGTCATTGATCTCATCAACATGAATAGATCGCATGGATACAATCCATTTACCTATATCAAAGATGATAAAGATGTTCTTAAGCTGATAACAAATCTTATTAGAAATACAACTCCTAAGAATTCCCAATCGACTGACCCCTTTTGGGAAAAATCGGAAACTGCTCTTCTTGAAGCTTTATGTCTTTATCTGCTTAATGAAGCTCCTGAAGATGAACAAAACTTTTCCATGATTATGGAAATGATTGTTGCAGCTGATCCAAAGGAAGATGATGAAGATTATATGAGTCCTCTCGATTATTTATTCTATGATTTAGAAAAAGTTAAGCCAGAAAGTCTAGCTGTTAAACAGTATAAGATCTATAAACAAGCTGCTGGAAAAACTGCAAAGTCAATTCTGATTTCTGTTGGTGTACGTCTGGCAGCTTTTAATCTTGAAAGCATTGCTTCGCTAACCTGTCATGATGAACTAGAGCTTGAAAAAATGGGTGAAAGAAAAACAGCATTGTTTGCAGTCATTCCCGACAATGATTCAACATTTAATTTTCTAATTGGAATGCTTTATACTCAACTTTTTCAAATGTTGTATTACAGTGCCGATATTCTCCATAATGGCGAACTTCAAATTCCTGTACATTTTGTTATGGACGAGTTTGCCAATGTAGCTTTGCCAGATGAATTTGATAAACTACTTGCTACCATGCGTTCACGACAGATTTTTGTATCTATCATTATACAAAACTTAGCACAGATAAAGGCTCTCTATAAAGATGCATGGGAGTCAATCGTTGGAAACTGTGATGAACTCTATTATCTAGGTGGAAACGAACAGTCGACGCATAAATTCATGAGTGAATATTTAGGTAAAGAAACACTGGATACAAACACCTATGGTAAATCAAGTGGAAAAAGTGGAAGCTACTCTACCAACTATCAGCAAGCAGGTCGTGAACTTCTAACAGCAGATGAAGTCCGTCTGCTCAACAATGATTATGCCCTTCTATTCATAAGAGGTGAACTGCCTATTATGGATAAAAAATACGATATTCTCAAGCATCCTAATGTCAAATATACCAAAGATGGAAGTGGTATTACTTACTATCATAACGAGATTAGGCATACAATTGATGACTGGCAGAATATTGTTCTTACTGATAATGAATATGAACTCTTAAGCGAAGAAGACCTTGAAGAATATTTCAAGGAACAAGAAAAACAATAAAGGAGATTTTATAAATGAAATTAAACAAAAAAACAAAGAAATTATTAATAGTCTATGCAGTATTTGCACTTTTAGTGAACTTCAATGTACTTCATGTACATGCAGCAGGAGATCCAATTGCTGTAGTCAATAATCTAAGCGATTTTATCTTCAGTCTTATTCGTGCGATTGGAATGATCCTGCTTGGCTTTGGTGTCGTTCAAATTGGTCTTTCATTAAAAAGCCACGATCCCAGCCAGAGAGCCAACGGCTTTTTAACTGTTGCCGGTGGTATCGTCATTACCTTTGCAAAAGAAATCTTGAATCTTATCGTTGGAGGTTAAGAAATGAAATAAATGGAGGTGAATTCAATTGGGAGGTATTTTAGATAATCTTCAAAATGCACTTCAGACATGGAACGAGAAGTTAGCTGAAATATGGCTGCTTCTCACCCAGTCACCGCAAAATTTCAAAGGTGGTGGCATATGGCAAGCCATAACAACAATCCATAATGCACTCATTGCCATTGGATTGGCTCTGCTTGTCTTATTTTTTGTATTTGGCTTGGTTAAAACCTGTACAAGTTTTCAGGACATCAAAAGACCAGAACAGGCTGCGAAATTATTCATTCGTTTTGCCATAGCTCGTGGTCTTGTGGTATATGGCATGGAATTCATGTTAGCTATCTTTGACATAGTACAGGGAATTACAAGTACAATCATGACAACTGTAGGTGTTGGCACCGCAACTGAAACTGTACTGCCAGATACAATCATTACAGCAATCGAGGATGTAGGTTTTTTAGAAAGCATACCTCTATGGGCTGTAACCCTGCTAGGAAGTATATTTATCACTATACTGTCCTTCATTATGATATTAACAGTATACAGTCGTTTCTTTAAATTATATATGTATACAGCTGTCTCCCCTATTCCCTTGTCTGCAGCTGCTGGAGAATCTACACAAAGTGTATGTTACTCATTTTTAAGATCTTATGCCGGTGTCTGTCTAGAAGGCACAATCATCATACTGTCCTGTATCATATTTACAAAGTTTGCAGGAAGTCCACCAGTGATTGATCCAGAAGCAAGTGCTGTAAGCATGGTATGGAGCTATGTAGGTGAAATCATATTTAATATGCTCGTGCTTGTAGGCACTGTCAAGATGTCTGACCGTGTTGTAAAAGATATGATGGGACTGTAATCTAGAAAGTTGACAAGTTTACTGTAGAATTTAACTACTCATTATATAAAATCAAAATAATTATATTTTTTAACCAGTCTTTTTTACAAGGCTGGTTTTTCTATTGAAAGAAAGGAGCTAACAACAATGAAATCATTAAAAGATTACGAAAGTATCAAAGAATTTATCGAACTGCTGGAATACCAGGGAATGAATAACGAAAAAAAGCAATTGGAATTCATTATCGATTATGTCGATACAACTGAAAAACAGCTAGATGCTGTGCTTAATGAACTTCACAATGTAAGAATGGAATTAGGAACAATTCAACAAAAGACATTAAAAGCAACTGCACTTCGTGCTGTAGATAACGTGACTGATAAAGTCAATCTTGCTAAAGATAATATCACCAAAACTAAAGAATTCATCAAAACCACTATTGAACATGGTATCAAAGAATTCAAATCAAAAGGAAAAGACGCTTTAGTTTCAACTATGAAAGCCTTAAATGTTAAAGGATTGCTACAAAAATGTCAGCATTGCTTTGACAAGATTCAGCAATCTGCTGATAAATCAATAGATACACTCACACGATTAGGGAATGAGATTCATCAAATCAATAATCATTTCAAGAATATCGGTCGTATCATTATTGGAAAAGATCCAATTGCACTCAAAAAAAGGAATCATGATAAAGGAGTTATCAGTCTAACACAAAATGGACTTTTCAAGATCATGGAAAAAATGACTTATTTATCTGCAAAAACAAAAGAAAACATAAAGAAAATAGATAAGCAGGAACAGGAATTAACATCAAGAATCTCATCAAAAAAAACTTCTGTAAAGAAAGCACTGAATGATATAAAGAAAACAAAAGTCGATAAAAAAGAAATCAATAAAACAGTTCAAAAGGAAAGATGATTTACTGAGATATTTAAACATTCTGCTATTCTTGATATTTTTTCATATGCTATACTATATATAAATCTTTTTATTACTGGAGGCTACATCATGTCAAGAAAAAATCATAAAATAGTCAATGGAAAACTACTTCAAACTGATAAAAGATTCTCTCAGTTAAAGACGAAACAGAGAGAAAAAATATATAATTGGATGTATGAAGAAACATTACATTACTATATGAATAAGCATAAAATGCCTTATGGTAAGCAATGCAACATTGTTGTTGACGCCATCTATGATAGAATTATTGAAGCTGAAATCTGGATACCCTATAAAGAAATTCGATATCAGTATATCAAGAAAAAAACCAAACTAATCAATAAACTAACAAAAAAGATAAATAAGACAAATAGTTCTGATACAGATCATATCTCTGATTCTATATAAAAATCAATGCCAATAGATATTAGAAATTCTGCATGATTTCATGGAAATAAGCCATGTTATCAACAGTTGACAGATTTCCAATAATGGTTGGTTGAAGAAAATCTATATATCTGCAATACTAAATTCGCGATCGCAAATGAATTTAACTTAAAGGAGAATTAATATATGAATTTCAATGAAAAACTAATTAATTTGAGAAAATCTAAAGGCTTATCACAAGAAGAATTAGGTGCAGAACTGCATGTATCCCGTCAAACAATTTCCAAATGGGAATCGTGCCAATCATATCCAGACTTTCAACGCCTTGTGCTTCTTAGTGATTATTTTGGTTTGACACTAGATGAGCTAGTCAAGGATATTGATGTAGAAGAAGTAAGAAACAAGAATATCAATAACGAAAAACTATCATCAATATATGATGATGTGAACAGTGCCAAAAAATTTATCAGTGCGTTCTTTGTTTTTGGAGCAATGGTATTGATTTTCTTTGCTATTATCGTTCTGTATGGTGTATTTTTTGTAAAGTAATCACGTATAGTATTTCCTTTTTACAAGAGGTTGATTTCGATCAACCTCTTTTCTATATTCAAAAATATGAATAAGATTGATTAAATCCGGCAAGTATAATATAATTTTTTACAAGAAAATTCAAGGGAGGAGTGCTAATGAAAACCTTTATAAAAGTTATTAAGAAACTGTATTGGCTTGGATTATTAGGTTTTGTAGGCTCATTTCTTGATATTCCTTCACTAGAATTATTTTATCTATTCTTTTTGCTTGCATTAGTCGACTTTGTTTTATCAATTATCATTGTTCTTAGAATGGAAGATACTAATGAAACAGTAAGCAACATTAAATTTCTATTTCAAAATCTAGGCATGCTGATCGGCATACCAATTATTTATTTACGAAATGGATTTCGCCTTCCTGATGCAAAAAGCTATGAACCAAAGATTTTATACAGCCTACCATTTCAAGACAGCTGGAATGTTGCAAACGGAGGAGTCGATAGAGAAACCTCACATTCATGGAATATCTGCAATCAGAGATATGCCTATGATTTTTATATTGAAATAAATGGTAAAACTTTCTGCAATAGCGGAAAGGCTGTAACAGATTACTACTGCTATGGAAAATCTATTTTAGCTCCTGCTGATGGAATAGTTGTTGAAATCAAGAATCTTTTCAATGATACACCCATCCCCGATGAACCAGAAGCACTATGCAGTGCCTCAGACATACGAGGAAATTATATCGTTATTAAACATTCAGAACATGAATACAGTACAATAGCTCATATTAAAAAAGATAGCTTCTATGTCAAAGTAGGTGACCATGTCCAAAGAGGACAACAGATAGCCTGTTGCGGTAATAGTGGAAACACAAGTGAACCACATATACATTTTCAGATACAGCAAGGAAAGAGTTTTCTTTTATCAGCAAGCTTACCCATATGTTTCGCTGACATTATAAACCATACCACATGTAAAACGAGTCCATATATAGCAAGAGGTCATATAGTAGAAAATAAAAAATAGTGAGGTAGTTAGTTTTTATGATTAACTGCCTTTTTAATTTCACTGAATGGAGGAATATAGATGAATGATATTTTTTCAGATATGCAGTCTAGAATAAATGTTTCATATATCTCAGATATGCCCTATCATAAACATCGTGTTCTTTTAGAAATGAAAAAGATGAATCTTAGTATCTATTCAGATAAGCAACTTGAAGATTTTTCTTATTATGTATTCAAAATTCAATTTAAACAGTTAAAAAAATTATTAAAGAAAGGAATGATTGAATGGAAATAAAAGTAAACAAAGAAATAAGAAACTATACAGAAAGCATTGCCTTCGGACTCAACCTTAGACAATGCTTTTTTTCTGTATTAGCCTGTATCGTTGCAGTAGCAATCTACTTTCTATTTATAGATCATCTAGGAATGGAAATGACAAGCTGGTGCTGTATGCTGGGGGCTGCCCCATTTGCAGCTTTAGGATTTATTAACTATCAGGGCATGAACGCTGAACAGATTTTCATAACAAGCATTCGCTCGTTGATTCTACAATACACAAATCTTATTGATCAGCCATATAATCTCTATTACGAAATCATGAAAGACTATATTGATAGAAAACAAAAGGAAGGTGTGAAAAAGAATGTTAAAAAGCTACGCAAAAATAAGAAAACAAAATAAGGAGAAAATGCACGTCCCAAGAAGTGCACAACATACAATTCCAATTGATACTGTCTATGAAGATGGTATCTTTCGCATGGGAACACGTTATTCAAAGACATATCGTTTTATAGACATCAACTACTCCATTGCATCAGAAGAAAGCAAGGAAAATATCATCAAGAACTATAAAGACATCCTAAACTCATTTGATTCTACGGTTACAGTTAAGATTACAATCAATAACCATAAAATTGATCTTGTCCAGTTCAAGGATGATGTATTATTGAAACTCAAAAATGATGAAAGATATGACCGATTTATAAGAGAATATAACCAGATGCTTCTAGAAAATATGGCAAGATGTGAAAACATCATACAGGAAAAATACATTACAGTTACCTGTTATAAAAAAGATGTAACGGATGCCAGAATATTCTTTTCAAGACTGTTCAATGATCTTTCTACTCATTTTTCACGTTTAGGTTCAGCACTGATTGAACTGAACCTGAACGAAAGATTAAAGATACTTCATGATTTTTACAGAAATGGTGAGGAAGAATATTTCGATTTTAATTTATCATACAATGCGAAAACTGGTCGCTCATTCAAGGATGACATCTGTCCAAGAGCACCTGTATTTAAAAATAAGTATTTCCAGTTCGGTGATAAATATGGTCGAGTATTATACATTTCCAAATATCCACAATTCTTAAAGGACAAAATTGTTGCTGACTTATGTTCTATCAACAAGAATCTCATGTATTCAATGGACATCATCTCCATACCTACAGATGAAGCAGTAACAGAAACAGAAAACAGACTACTGGGCATTGCAACCAATATTGCTAATTATTCCCGCAAACAGGCTGCAAATAATAACTTTGCAGGAAGTATCCCCTATGATATGGAAAAGCAGCAGGAGGAAATTAAGGAATTTTTAGATGATCTGACCGTAAGGGATGAAAAAATGATGCTGGTTAATATCACAATCGTTCATCTAGCAGATTCATTAGAAGAATTGGATGCTGATACTGAAGTCTTAAAATCTATTGCTCGTTCCAATGTCTGTGAATTAACTCCCCTATTCTTTGCAAGCAGGCAATTGGATGGACTTGTCACAACGCTTCCTATTGGTATCAATCGTCTTGATACGATGGTTCGTACTCTTTTGACGGAAAGCGTTGCAGCTTTTATGCCTTTTAGAGCGCAGGAGATTATGGAAAAAGGCGGTATCTGGTACGGTAACAATGCAATCACTAACAATATGATCATCTGCAACAAAGAAAATCTTAAAAACCCTAATGCTTTCGTTCTTGGTGTACCAGGTGCTGGAAAATCTTTCTTAGTAAAACAGGAAATTGAATTGGCTATGGCTTCAACTGATGATGATATCCTTATCTGCGATCCAGAGGGAGAATATGATATCATCATGCAGGAATTTGGTGGTGAGATCATAGAAATCTATGCTGGTGGTAAGGATTATATCAATGCTATGGATATAACACTTGGTTATGGTGACTCTGGAGACCCATACAAGGATAAGGCTCAATTTATTCTGTCATTGATTGAAAGTGCCAATCGAGGTACCGTTTCATTAGAAGAAAGAAGTATCCTAGACAGATGTATCAATATCGTTTATCAAAATTATGAACAAACCGGTATCATGCCAACCTTAAAGACATTAAGAGAATCGCTTATTGAACAACCAGAACCACAGGCAAAATCATTAGCATTGAAGATGGAATTATTCACAATCGGTTCCATGGATTTGTTTGCACATCATACAAACGTCAATACGAAAAGTCGTGTTATTTCCTACAACATTCATAAACTGGATAAGAATATGAAAACAATGGGACTTCTTGTCATCACCGATCAGATTATCAACAGAGTCAATGAAAACTGGAAGAATGGGAAAAGAACTCACATTTTCTTAGATGAGTTCCATGTTGTTTACAGCAATCCTGAAAGTGCAACATTTTTTAACTCTGCATGGCGTCAGTTCCGTAAAAGAGATGCGTTTCCAACAGGAATCACGCAAAATGTGGAGTATCTATTAAAAGATGAAGAAGCACGTTCTATCCTTTCCAACACTGAATTTATCGTCATGCTGAATCAGGCAGCTAAAGATAGAGAACAGCTTGCTAAATTATTAAAAATCAGCGATGAACAGATGAGTTTTATCACCAATTCTCAACCAGGTTCAGGACTTATCAAACATGGTCCAAATCTAGTTCCATTCATCAACAAAATACCAAAACATACGTTTATGTATCAAACTAATACAACCAATCCAAATGATAGAAAAGAAAAACTTATTCAACAGGGACTGCTTAAAAGGTAGTCCTTTCATCTTTTTATAGAAAGGAGTTGATAACATCATGAATGAAATCAAGAAAAAAACAGAAAACAGGGAAATTAAAAGCAAAGACAAAATTGTGGATGTAAGAAAGCATATTAAAAATATTACTATACACTCAAAAGAAAATAGTAATACTGATGAAAAAGAGACACAGAACACATATGCTGTTGATCATGTATCTAAAAAAGGTAAAAAAGCTATAAACAATGTCAAAGAACAATCTATAAAAAATGCAAAAAAACAATATGCTAAAAGAAAAGAAAATAAGATTATTGAAAGACAGAATCAAAATGTTTATACTTCTACCCCATCATCTTCTTCTCAACATAAATCAGATAAAACAGTATCTGAAAACAATACTCTTAATAAAAGAAAAACTATACAAAAAGATTTAAAAATAAAAAAAGATTCAAAATCCCTGCCAATTAAAAATAAAAATATTGCTATCAAAAAAGAAACAACTAATCAAAAGACTTATCAACATAAGATAAGACGTTTTGTTAAATTAAAAAATTATAAACAAATCAAGGATTCTTCAAAGAATAGCAATCGTATCAAAAAAGGCACTCAATCAGCCATGAAAACCCTAAAGGGATCTTTTGCATTCATCAGAAGAACAGCACTCAGTGTTTCCAATCTAGTAGGTGCTGGAATATCTCTCATATTATTACTTGTACTCCTTCTTTTTATCGGTATTTTTGCAGCTCTATCAGACAATTCATCTGTTAGCTCTACAAATGCTCCACTAAGTACAGAGGTATTGGCTTACACTGATACGATAGAAAAGTATGCGAAGCAATATGAAATGGATGATTATGTTCCAATCATACAGGCAGTAATGATGCAGGAATCTGGTGGAAAAGGAACTGATCCTATGCAAAGTTCAGAATGTCCCTACAATACAAAGTATCCAAATAAGCCTAATGCCATACAGGAACCAGAGTACTCCATTGATGTAGGTATACACTATCTGTCAGACTGCTTTAAATCAGCTCAGGTCAAGGACAGCTTTGATAATGAACATATCTTTTTAGCTTTACAGGGCTACAACTATGGTAATGGTTATATAGATTGGGCAGTTAAAAACTTTGGAGGATATTCTAAAGCCAACGCAAAAGTATTTTCAGATCAGAAAAAAGCAGAACTAGGTACTGACGTCTATGGTGATCCAAATTATGTTGAACATGTCATGCGATATGTTTCTCTTGGATTTGGAAATTATAGAGAACAGCCTAATTTTGATAATATGGATGCATGGGGCAGCAACAATCCATATTCAAGAGCAAATCTTTATGGCCAATGTACTTGGTTTGCTTGGGGACGTTTCCATGAAATCTATGGATATTCTCCCGGATTTATTGGTGATGGTTGGAAATGTGTTGATCAGTTGTTACAGGCACATCCAGATAAGTTTGTAAAATCTAATGAACCTGCAGTCGGTGCAGTATTCTCCTGCGTTGGGAGAAATCATGTAGGAATAGTTATAGGCTGGGATGGAGAGAATATAACAATTCAAGAAGGAAATCTAGATGGAGTGACTAATACATTTGCAGACGCAAAAAATGACTGGCATACTGCAACCTACTCACTAGATCAATTTCGTATTAAATGCAAAGGAGTGATTTTTGCAATACCAATAAAGAGTTCCAGCTAATCGAACTGAAACTCTCTTAGAATTTTCGTATTTTATCTACAATAAATAAAATTTCGTCATTTACAAGGAAACAAATGTTAATATATTATTTTCAGACTTTACGCTATTTTACAATTATTTATCTCTATTATCAGCTATTTTTACCTTTTCTTATTTTATTATGATAAAAGTACATTTTATATGTGACATGCTTAGCTTGACAATATTTTTCTATTCTTTTTTCCAACTGTTGCCAATACATTTTACCATAATTAGAGTCATTAAAAATTCTCTCAAAATCTTGATATTTGTCTTTAGGAAGAACCTCTTTTGCAAAATTTAGCACTTCACATTTATAAGGACTTCTCAAATTCAAATTTTCAAAACATATATAATCCACATATTCATATACTTCATCTATTATCTGAAATACATTTGTTATATGGGGAATTATAGGAGAGATAAACACGTAACATTTAATCTTTTCATTGTTTAATGTTTTGATGGTTTGAATTCTTTCACTAGATAAACTAGCACCTGGCTCTATTCTTTTTGAAATCTTATCATTAAGTGTAGCTAAAGAAATACCAACTTTTATATTACTTATGCTTTTAATTAGCTTTAATTCTTTCAAAATAAATTTTGATTTAGTTAATATTTCTACATTTGTATCAATGTTTGAGTTTTTTATCTCCATTAATGCCTTTTGAGTTTTTTTGTACTTTAAATTTAATGGTTGAAATGGATCAGTTATAGATGAAAACAAAACAGTTTTATTTTCTAATTTTTTTAGATTTTTTGTCTGCCAATCCTTTATTACGAGATATTCTCCCCATGCTTCTTCTATTTTCATAAAACGTTTCATAAAACAAGCATAACAATAAATACATTTATGCATACATCCAACATACGGATTTACTACAATATCTGCAGCAGGTAATTGACTTTTTGTATAAACGTCTTTCACATTTTTTTGAATAACTTTCATACTATTTTTTTACTCGAACTTTCTATCTAATTTTGTTATATTTTTTACGCATAATAAACTTATAATTGATATTGATAAAATCATACTTATTTCTCCCATGAAATGTGAATGATCAAAAATATATCCAATCACGAAAAATACTACTGTACTAAATACTAAAGATATAAATGATACTATAGAGATATATGTGCTTCGGTTATCATCATCAATATATATATGCTTATACTCATTTGTAATCTGCGTTTTTAATGGGATACACATATATATAATTATAATTGAAATTGCAATTATAATTATATTCTCAATAAATAATGATAGCATCAACAACGATTGTAATATAGGCAGTATAACTAATAGATAACGTCGTTTAAAAAATTTTATAATATTTTGGCTATATCTTTGAACTAAAAATTGAAATACTACATATCCAAAATTAATATAGACAATATAATTTAAGGGAAACCCATTTAATAATAAGATAATTTGATATATTGTTGGAAAAAAGAATTGGAATCGTCCAATACCTTCATATATACCTATTGAAATTGTCTCTGAACTTTGCAAAAAAACCTTAAGGGCATTGCCTATTGTTAATGTATTACTCATACTTTCTTTTCTATTAGTTGAAGTTTCTTTGATCATTAATCCCATTACTAGAGCAAATAATCGAATAACAAAAGTAACAATTAGTAGTAATGTATAATTTTCTCCATAAAAAGTTGTTATTATAACTAACAGAATACTTGATGTCAAAGTTGCTAGAAAAGAAAATTCGTAAAATTTTGATAATGATTTATTAAATTTACTAACATCAGCATTTACAATGTCTTTAAGTAAAGACTCATTATTTCCGGAAGCAAGACTCCATCCCAATCCTTCTAAAAAATAGGCAATTAAAACCATGTAAAAATTTCTAAATATAATTAAAATCAATAATGAAATAATAAAGGTAAGTATTGAATACAACATAACTTTTTTTCTAGAAATTAGATCACCAAGATGTCCTGTTGGAATTTCTAGTATTCCTATAAATAATGGCAAACATAAATTGATAACTGTAATTTGCATACTAGAAAAACCAAGGCTATTTAAATAAGCAACTTCTACAGGAAAATATAATGATATACTTATAAAAAAATTAACTAAATACATTTTCTTAACTGAAGTTAATTTAGAAATCATATTCTTCTGCCTTCTCCTCTACTGTTCTTAAAATTTCTTCTGGGTTACATGTAATTATATTGTCATACTGATCTAAAATAGTATCTCTCTTTTGTGGAACTATTGTGAAGTCAGCCATTTTAAACAAAGATAAGTCATTCTCACCATCACCTGCAACAATAATAATATATCCATCATCAATTAAATATTTCAATGCACTACCCTTATCTATTTTTAAAGGTTGAATTTCTAAATTATATTTAAACGACGTTGTTATTGATATATCACAGATATTTTCTAAAGCTTGTTTCATTTCCATTAATTTATGAACATCTGAATCTATAATTTCAATTTTTAAAATATTTAATCCAGAACTATCAATATTAAAAATTTCTCTTGAATTTGCATAAATTAATTTATAGTATATTTTTGCTTCTTCTACTATATCTTCAAAAGAGCCCTGCTTTGTTTCACCTAATTTTAATAATCTAGTATTTCTGTCTTTTGTACCTCGAACAATATTTCCTTTATCAGTATACAACATATATAAAACATCTACTTTTTCTAAATATTGTATAATCCTTTCACATTTCTCATTATCCAAATAATTTTTATTTAGTATGTTACTCTCTTCATCATATATCTCTGAACCATTACAACAAATAGCACTATATTTAAATTCAATATCTCCTAAAACATCATTCAACTTCTTATAATCACGGCCTGTTGCAAAACAAATCTGAATTCCTTTACTATATAATTCTTTCAAAATTTTTTTTGAAGTTCTCGATAATTCATTACCATCAGATATCAATGTACCATCAATATCTGAAACAAAAATTATCTTCTTTTTCATATTACTCTCACATTCCTTTCTTTCCATATTTCAACAATCTAAATTTTTTTTGTGGAAGAGATATTTTCCCACACAACTTGATTTGTATTGATTTTTTTTAACTGTTTTAACACTCTTTTTTGTAATAAGCGATAAATCAATATATTTAAATTCATTTTAATTGGTTTTTGTAATTCTTTTGAAAAACTAAATTCCCATTTACATTTACTTTTAAAATAATCTTCATATTGACAACCAAAATACTTATAAGAATTATCAACACCTATCAAAATTCTGATTTGCTGCTGCTTCCATTCATGATAAGTTTTACATGGTTTAAAGTATGCATAATCATCCTTAATAATATTTGTTGAGTATGTTGTGATATTGTTATCATATAAATATTTTAGAAAATAATTACCAATATATCCATCATCTGCAACGTTCTCATCTGCAGGATAACTTTCAAAATCTTTTTTATAAAAAGTCAACGCTCCACCCATGGCAAAAGGTGAATTTGCAGCATTTTCTAAATAAGGAATAGATATTATCCTTTGAAATAAATTATAATTATTTTGTTTCATTTTAAAATTCGGTCCAACAATAACTGGAATATTGTATAATACTCTATATCGAATTAAACATTCGATATTTGATTGTATAGTACTGTAAGAAATATCAATATCATCATCAATAAAATAGCAAATATCATCTTGATCACAACATTTTAGAATAGCATTTAATGCATTATTTTTACCTTTTACCTTTGTATTTAATAACTCAATTTCAATCGTATCAAAAATCTCTTTTAATTGATCAATGATTATAGGTATATTTTTAAAATTTTGTTCTCCATTGCTTGAAACTATTATTTTTTTATTATATTTATGTAATTTAGAAATTTCATTAAGTAATACTTTCAAATTTTTATAAAGAAAATCGAGACTATTATAAGTAGTAATTCCAAATACTATTTTATTCATATTTGCCTCCTCTCCATAATAACTGTAATGAAGTAGCTACTGCAAAAAATGCTGCAATTAAAATTGGATATATTAAACTATTCGTAAAGTAATATACAATCAATGAAATTAGCGCACCTATAATATGCCCTAAATCTTCAATATAATTAATATGACTATTTGATATATAACAATTAACATTAAGATAGTTTTTTAAAATATATACAGTACCACCAAAAAAACCAGTTATAATCCAAAATACACTTGCCCAAAATGAACTATTATGAAAAATTCCTAATAGTATTAATGTTAGTGCTAATAAAAAATGTGCAATAATAGCATTATTTATATTCATATTACTATTTAATATTTTTTGTGTAGAAGTATAAGTAATCCATCC
This sequence comes from Clostridium sp. C1, assembly GCF_018223625.1. Classification (NCBI taxonomy): domain Bacteria; kingdom Bacillati; phylum Bacillota; class Clostridia; order Eubacteriales; family Clostridiaceae; genus Clostridium; species Clostridium sp. C1. The sequence goes on from NZ_CP073631.1 coordinate 1,411,981, forward strand.
TAATACAAAAATCAATATTGCCAATATTTTAGGCATATTAAAATCTAATAATAACACAAAAACAATATAGCAATAGCTAAAATAATGTAACTGATGTGTTAACATTATCAAATCGCTATTACTTATCTTTAAATTTATTTGGTTTTCAATAGCAATTTCGTCATATTTAATAAGAAGCATTATAATTGAGAAAACAAAAATAAATAATATCAGCTTATAATTAATAAAAAATATATTTGCAAAGCCTAATATTCGAAAACATCGTTTTAACGTTGTATTGGATCTACTTTTAAAAACATCTCTTGTCATTTGTAAATTCCAGGATATTATAAATGCTAAGGTGATTAGCTTAAATGCTAAGCTTTCTATAAAAAAAATACTAATAAGTACAAGAATATTTACCATTAATCCTAATTTTTTTATATTAAAGTTCCTTATAATATTTCCAAATTGATATGCACAACCTATACCTATTAAAACAGGTATAGGTAAATTATTTTTATAAGCATAGTAAACTATTCCAAACTCGATAATCCCTGATAAAAAACTTTGAAAGTAAAAGAATATCATATCTAACATAAGCTATTTCTCCAACTTACATTTATCAAAAATCATACATGTGTTACAAGAATTTTTCCAATATAGTGCATTTTTAGAATTTAAAATTTCCTCTAACGACTGCTTAGCAATATTACCTAGTTTAAACTTATCATTATCAATTTTAGCCTTTTCACCTAATGCCCAAAAACAACTAATTACATTACCATCAGGTAAAATACCAATCGATTTTTTTACAGCTCGACACTCTAATGTATATTTTTCATGATTTGGTAATAAATATTGAAAATGAACATCAATAGATGATTTGCTTGTAATTCTTTTTATATAATCTACTACTTCACAATATTCTAAATGAGTTGGTGTAATTGATTGAAATTTTCTTCCTCTACCAGATGGGAAGAAACGCAAAATACTCCATTCTTTAACATTATTTTTTTCTAACCAGTGAAATAATTCATCTATTATTAATTTACTCATATTTTCCTTAGTTATCACAGTTTGTGCACCTGTAATAACATCATATTTACTCAATTCAGCTAATGCATGTGCAGCATATTCATGGTAACCATTCGGTCTCGATTCATAAAATTCATATGGTCTGCAATCTAATGTAATTTCTACATCATGTACTAATTTAGCTAGTCTTTTAATTAACTCATCATCTAAAAATGCCCCTGAGATACTTACACCTATATTATTGCGTCCTAACTTTCTTGAGGCATATTCAATTAACATAAAATTTTCAGGATTAGTAAATAATTCTCCGCCAGAAAAATCTACTCGTACATTATGCTTAGCTAACTTATCAATAATACCAATTTTATCTTTTAGACATAACTCATTTTCATGAGTTTCATTTAAAAGCTTCTTACCTGTATATACTGCATCAACACAACAAAACTTACAATTCCAACAACAAGCTCGTGTTACATTCCAAATAATACTTATTCTATTTTCATCCATAATTATACCTCTAAACAATTTTTTCCCATTGAAATCTATCATTACCAAAATGTCCATATCCAGCCGTTTCAGCATAAATAGGCTTTTTTAGATCTAATTCCTTAATAATATTGCTAACATTAAAAGAGAAGTTTTCTTTAATATAATTGTTAATTATATCCAAAGATACTTTTTCAGTATTAAATGTTTCAACCATAATCGATAGTGGATCAGATAATCCAATAGCATATGAAACTTGTATTTCACACTTACTCGCAAATCCGTGTGCAACTACATTCTTAGCTACATATCTACAATAATATGCTGCACTACGATCAACCTTACTAGGATCTTTAGATGAAAAACATCCACCACCAATTCTAGCGTAGCCACCATATGTATCACAAATTATCTTTCGACCTGTTGTACCACTATCTCCATATGGTCCTCCTAAAACAAATGAACCACTAGGATTAAATAATATTTTCGTATTTTTATCGATTAAATTCTTATCAATTACTGATTCAATTACTTCATGCAATAATAAATCAGAAAAATCTTTAACATCAACATTTTTACTGTGCTGAGTAGAAATCACTATTGTATCAACCCTTATCGGTTTATCATTATGATACTCTATGGTAACCTGTGTTTTACCATCTACACCTAAAAAATCATACTTATGTTGTATATCACTCAAACGTTTTGCCAACTTATTTGCATAATAAATTGGCATAGGCATATACTCATCGGTTTCATTACAAGCATATCCAAACATAATTCCTTGATCGCCCGCACCAATTTCACCATCTGAATGTGTTACCGCATTATTAATTTCTGGTGATTGCTCATCAACATCTACACTTATAATAAATTCTTCATCATATCCTATTTTTTTTAATGCTGTATTTACAATCTCAGTATAATTTAATTTTGCTTTTGTTTTAGCTTCTCCAAAAATCCAAATTTTATTATTCTTAATAGATGTTTCAACAGCCATTTTACTATCTTCATCATTTGATAGTGCCATATCTAAAATACTATCAGAAATAAAATCACACATCTTATCAGGATGTCCTAATGTAACACTTTCTGATGTAAAATACCATCTTCTCATTACCATAACCTCCAATTGATTTTTTTCGTCTAGACATTTATGATTTTAATATTAATAACAAAAAATACTACAAATATGTCATAAACGACTCTAATTAGTCATAAAAAAATGATTCATCTATGATGATGAATCACTTCAATTCATTAATTATGCAATTTAATAGAAAATTCTTTTATTAAAAATAGCACTAAATTTATAAAAGTAGCCGAAAATATCAAAATTTGAAGATTAGGCAGTAATTGATTCCATATAGATATGACAATCATTAAATAAAATAATGAAATGATTCTACACTTTTTATTTAATGATTGTTTAAATATAATTATTAAAATATATGCAAGAAAAAATATACACATATAGTCAAGCATAAAATATATATTAATTTTATGAATGAATAAAATAGTTATAAAAAATATGATTGAAAATGATATTATGCATGTATAGGCATTTTTACAATGATAACCACCTATTAATGTTCTTAAGGGGACAAAAAACACTAAGAAAAATAGTCCTGTCCATATATGATTTAAATATATTTGTGATATTAGTAATGCAGATAATATTGTTATAAAATTTAACAAGATGACTTTAAATCCATAAATATAAGCTTCTTTTGTATACTCAGAATCATTTATTATATCATTAATAGCATCCTTAATTCCTTTATACATGATTTTCTAGGTCCTCTCGATCAATAGATATAATAATTGAACAATAATTAGCTGTCGTTATTAAACGTACTTTCCCATTTAACTGTCTGATATAATTTGATACTTGTTTCGATAATTCTAATTCTTTAGTATTGCACAGTTGACTTATTAATTTTATCACAACAAATTGATTTTTTTCGTTAATTGAGATTTCAATATCACAAGAATATATGCTAATTTGGTGAAATAAATCAATTAACTCTAAAAGTAATTTCACAAAATTCATCTGATCATAAAATGGATCTTTAGAAATAAATATACTTATCTTAAAATTTCTACCTTCCATCCATAACTCATTAAGTTTAGAACATATAACAGTATCAAAATATGGATTATCAGTAATAAATATAGCAGAATATTTAGATAAATTTTTAATATAATTATTGGCAATTTTCTTTATATTGTTATCCATTGTTTGATTTTTTATTTGAAGTAAAATATACATAAGTTTATGTTCCATATCTATTACTTCATATTTCAAAAATTGCAATTTTTCATATGTATCTTGATTAATAATATTTTTTTGAGATTCTAACATATAGTTTAATTTTAACTTTTCTTCTTTATGAATTTTGTATGATAACTCCATTGAAAAGAAAGCAATTCCACTTAATAAAATCATGATAATGATAATTATTGTAGTTGATAATGAATAAATCATTCCATAACCCAAAGTAAATAAGGAAATTACTACTATAATCTCAATCAATATCAATGGCCACCATTCTTTTAACTGTAATTCAATATTAGCTTTTAGTAAGCATCTTGTAACAACAAATGACACTAGAACTAATATCACCTTTGACAAAATAATGGTATATACAAAAACATTATAATTATCAGCAATATTAAATATCTCAATAGAAAAAATGCAAGAACTAATGCTTAGTGCAATAAAATTTGAAAAAATAATTAAGAAAATTCCTAACAATACACATAATATATGTTTAAATGTAATTCTTTCTTCGAAAAATCTTAATAGAATGAGTTCAATCAAGAATATTACTCCTAATAATATATATTCACTAATTGAATTTGATTTATCAAGTAGTGTTGTGGCTAATCCAGAAAATGAAGTTCCAAATATGACAAACATAGATTTATTTTTAACAGTAAAATATTTTGCTAAAAAACAATTCAAGACAAAATCTTCAAAAAAATTAATAAAAATATTAAATATCATATAATAAATTCTCCTTGTACTCATCTAACACTGTTGTCTTATATTTTCGACCAATCGGTAAAATTATATTTCCTTCTAAACATATATCATTCTTTCTAATTTCTAATACTTTATTAATATTGATAACATAAGATTTATGAATTTGTGTGAATTTAACTTGATCAAATTTTTTTAGCAATGATTGAAAATTGGAACGAAACTCATATGTATTATTAATAGTATGTAATATAACATTATGTCCTAATGACTCAGCATATATTATTTCACTAACCTTTAGAGAAGTTTTTCGCCCCTTATATTCAAATATAATAGTTTCAAGACGTCTTTTAAAAATTTTTTTTATAATAATGGTTAAAACTTCCATATCCTTTAATAAATTATTCTTTCTTATAAAATAAGTTGGCTGAACTGCCAATGCTCTATGAACTAATCCTACTCTATTAGATACAAAAATTACTACAGCATTTTCATTTCTTTCTTTAATGTTAGTTGCAATTCTCAGTCCATTAACATAGTTATTACTTAAATCTATATCTAAAAAAATAATATCATAATCCGAAAGTGATTTAATGCTAGTGAAATTTTCATTGATAATATCAACAGTATATTCCTTAAACGTAGTTTGCATAAGAAGCTCTACTTGTGGAACAAATTGTTTTATAAAAAAATTATCATCATCAATAATCAGTACTTTCATAAATTTCCCATCAACTCCCCACTATATTCTAATAAATAGTAAAAAGAAATCAAGATAAAAACTATCTTGATCCATCTTTTTTGAGTTTTGGCTTTTTTGGTTCATACATTCCCATTAATGACATTGTATCATGTGAATATAATGTAGCACTAAGTGCTAATCGCATGATAACCTTTAACAATACATTCATATTTTATCTCCTTTCTAAATATTTCGCAAAAACGTAAGGAATATTTTCCTAATGAAATCAATGTTTCTATCAAACATTGTAAAACAAACAACTTACCTTTAGATGAGTTTTTAACAATAACTACCCTATATTAACGTAATAAACATTAATCATATAAACAAATGAGTTACCTGCTTAGATTAATCCATATTCATAATTCCAGAAAGTTATTTTTTTATACTCTTAAAATCAACTATAAACATATCATATAATCAAAGTGTTTTACAAACAGATATAGCTTTTTTATCCACTATTGGCAAGTCAATAGACGAAATAGGTACCCAAAATAATATTAAGCAAGACACAGTCCATATAACCAGCTAAAGCATGTAATACATTCTATTAAGTAATAACCACTAATCAATCATAATAATTATGAAAAATACATCAGTAAATTACATTAATATTTTAATATCACAAATACTAATATTTATAATAATGGTTTTATAATTGGATAACAATATTTATCAATATAAAATATAATTTTCACAAAACAAACAGATTGTAATATGGTCTACTATGTTTATGCAAAAAGAAGATTATTAGGTTCCCCTATCCCAATTATTTATTTTACATATTTTTTTTTTACTAATTAACTATTTTGTCATAAACGCACCAAAATTGTCATGAACGTATAAAAAATGATTCGTTAAGTTATATTACAGAAAATAAAAACTAATTTTTGTTAAATAATATTTGTGTTTTTTAACAATTTCTTAATTAACTAGAATAATCGAACTTTATAAAAAGCCATAATCGAATATTTAAAAACGCTAGCAATGTTATAAATTCTTTTATTAATAACTAATTAAATATATCTACACTTATCAAGTTTTAAATTTTCAAAATAATTTATACCTTTATATAATCCATATAATTATTCAATATTACATTTTAAATACTACGTTTTTTTGTAGATGACTTCCCTTTTTATACATTTGTATTATTTTTAATTACCCAACACATAATATTTTTCTTATTACATCATTAATATCTTTAATTAGAGTATCATGATTAAATGAATATTACTTAATATTTACATCAATACTGATAATACAAACATATTACTAAAAAATACATTCAATCAAGCGATTAATAACTAACTTTGATATTTTTACAGCAACCAGGAATTTTCATATTAAAATAACTTAGAAATTTTAATAGATAATATTAAAACAACCATCTTGCTCTTTTTCAGATATAAATTTTGTAATATTTTTAGGAACATCTACATCAAATGATATAGTTTTTGAAATAACTTCAGAAAATAAAATAGTTTTTATTACTATCTTTTATGATTATTTCCAAACTTCCTTTTTCCGTTCTATATCAATATTCAGTTTTAGTATTTGTTTCATTCATATTATTCATCTCTGTTCTCCATAAATAAGAATAGTTCACTGTTCATATCTTAGAATGCTTATATAAAATCCATTCTAATCTTAAAGAATTTCTATAATTGTTAATAAGTTTAACTGCCATTATTATAAAAAGAATTAAAAAAGTGAAACTTAATAAAATATCACTTATCTATACTTTTTCTTCCATGATTACCACAGATTCCCTTTTCATTGTTATAATTTGATATTGATATATAAATGTGTGCACTAATAGAAACAACCCAAACCAATATGGAATGGGTTGTTAATCGATGAGATTTTTAAATATTTCCTTTGTCTACTTGACTAGGGATATATCAATGGCAACCGTCTTTTATATTATCTCACTCAAAATTTCTTTCCTTTATTATTGTAATTACTGTAAAAAGTATATCACCAACCGTAATAGAAACCAAAATTTTCATTAATATCATAGTCTGATTTTTATGTCATTCAAAAAATTTTGTATCGAATATCAATGATATAGATAATATCTAAAAAACTTCATTAATTTGTTAATAATTACCTCCCCTAACTATTAAACAATAGAAATATGAAGTAAAAGGACCACTTTAGGAGCTAAAAGTACATTTAATTATCAATAAGTATCAGTTATAATGTGCCTTGCTTATAGTAATCTAAAACTTTATCTGATAAAAGCCATTAACGTAGAAGGGAATACTGTTATTGACATCGGACATGAGCTGAATTTCTTTACTGTACAAAGTTGAGGGGGAATTCAGATGCTCACTATCTGCGTCTATTCATGTCGGTTTAGTTGTCAACATTATCTTATTAAAATTTCATATCTACAGGTAATTCAGTGTTATTGGATTGAATATTCATTTAATGTATATAATTATATCTCTTTTAACTATGAAGAAATTGATAGATTGTTTTCATACTATTCTGTTAATTTCTTCTTTTTTTATGTTCGTCCACCTCCCTTTCTTTGAAATCAATTCAAAGAAAGGAGAAACAAAATGGATATATTTGATTATAAAGGAAGAGATTTTAAAGAAATAAAAATAGACAATAACGAAAAAAATATTTTATTAGAATCAGAAAAACATTTATTGAAGTGACGAAAGAAGTTTATAAAATATATAAAGCAGATTACATGAGAACATATAGATTATTAAAACGAAAAGAAGATTATTTACATATTAATTATGAAGAAAATCGTACTATAGATAAAGATAAGCATGTTTTAGATATGGATAAATACTATATCGATCAAATCGATAAAACAGAATCTATACAAAGTCTATTTAAAGCTATCGAACATTTAGACAAAGAGCAGCACTTTATCATTTATTCTATATATTTTAAAGAAGAAACGGAAGCATCAGTTGCTAAAAAATTAAACATATCTCAACAAGCAGTGAACTGGAAGAAGAAAAAAATTCTTCTTTTTTTAAAAAATCATTTGTTAAACTCGTCAAACAGTAACGAATCCTAGTGAGAAGGCAATTCTCAGAAAGGAGGCCATCTAACATGGCAAAAACAAAAGTATTATTGCTTGTTAAAGCAAATCCATCACCATTTGCAAAGGAGGTTCTTCAGTATCAAGAAGAATTGATCAGGGAAAGCATTGATTTATCCAAAGTAACCCTGTGTGGGACTTATCGTTTTATAGGAAAGGAGCTGAATTATAATTCATTTAAAGAATCATGCATTATTCAAAAAATCAGAGCTGGTTCGATAGATCAGATACTAGTGACTTCAAAAAACGTTATTTCATCTGATAAATCGGCATGTAATGATTTCGAGTATTTCTGCAATTATTATGATGTATCACTTGTAGAAATATCTCCCCTATTTGAGTTGATTGATGAAATTAATAAAATCACGAGGTAAATAATCATGAGCTATAACTACAAAAATGAATATAAGAAATGGTTCACCTGGAAAGAAAAAGAAGAAGAGCTATTAAAAGAATTAAATGTACCAGAGAAAATTATTAAAGAACTTAGAGAATATGATTATGAACAGTTCAAGGCTGAAAGAAGATATAAAACTCGCCATCTTCTTTTTGATGATAACTTTTTCATGAATCGACCTATCTACAATAAAAAACAGTATTCTTCATTTAATGATTTGCTGGATGATATTGAAAATGAAGCTCTATATGAACATCTAAAAAATACTGATGAAGTGATACTGCAGATTATTATGCTAAAGATACAAGGATATTCCATCAAAGAAATATCTAAGATAATTGGTCTTACAACACATCAAATATACAAAAAAATAAAAAAATTAAAAAAGTTTTTATAAAAGTGGTGAAAAACAGGTTCTCAAAACGCATATATAGTGAGGGGGTAATTCATTACTCCTCAATATTGAGTTCTTTGAAAACCGAATAACATCTATTGGATACGTTCCCATCTTATGAGCTATTCATTGGATACGCCATGACCAATATGGAAAGCAATAAAGATTTTTATTATAGTATTCTTAACCTAGCGAGCGATAAATATCTCGATGTAAAAATGACTGGCAATCATTTAGCGATGAAATAAGATGAGAGATCATGATACTCTTGCACTGCAGTTGTGTGAGATACCACACGAAGATGAAATTTCTGTGAAAGATATTAGCCAGATCTTGTCCAATAGGATGCCCTTTAGTTTTCGGGTTATCAGGGATAAATAGAAAACCAAGATTCATATAAAAACATAACAAACCAGACTTTTTCAGTCTGGTTTTACATAAGGAGGTCCTTATTTTGAAAATCAAACGTGGTCAAGTATATTTAGCAGATATAAAAGATGCACAAGGCTCTGAACAAGGTGGAATTAGGCCTGTTCTTGTTGTCCAAAACAACAGAGGTAATAAATATAGTCCTACTATTATTATTGCCTGCATAACAAGTAAAGCACATACAAAGCATCACTTACCAACACATTACTATATACCAGAATCTATAGGATTAAAATATCCTTCAATTGTAATGATGGAACAAATAAGAGTCATTGATAAATCAAGAATTATTAAATATATAGGAAGTGTATCTCCTAAATTTATGAATATTTTGGATAAAAAAATTATGATTAGTCTTGGCATTCAACAAAAAAAAGCAAGTGTATAAAATTCAATTTTGCACATTAGAAATTTTAAATTATTTAAATTAAGATTTAGAAGAAGACGGAAATTATACAACAAAAAAATTATCTAGAAACTCCAAAGTTTACAGGTAGAAATGTACCTATTGAAGAAATTGCTAAAGCTACTGGAAAATCACCTTGTTTTCTTAGAGAAGCATTAAAGCAAGGAATTATGCACTTTGGCTACGCATTTCGAAAAGATGGAGCAAAAAACTATTCCTTTTATTGTCCAGACAAACTTGTGTGGGAAGAATTGGGTTATTTTAGAGAAAATACGGAGGTAAATTATTTATGGTTCAAAGAAAAATAGAAAGACTTTCTAAAGGTTTTGGCGGTATTGTCTTTATAAAAGGTAATCGTTCAAAACCCTATGTTGTACGTATTAAGATTGGTACAACAATTAATGAAGAAAAAGGAACAGCATACCCAAAATACAAATTCATTGGATATGCTAAAACTAGAAAAGATGGTATCATGATGCTTCAGAATTATCATGATAACCCCTATAACTTTGAAAATCACTATACATTTGTAGACGCAAAGAATGACTGGCATACAGCAACTTATTCATTAGATGAATTTCGTATTAAATGTAAAGGTGTTGTATTTGCTGTACCAACAAAGAGTTCCAGCTAATCAAACTGGAACTCTTATACTTTTATTTTCAATTTTAGCATTTTCTTACATATGTTGTCCCTAGAATCATTCCAAGGAAAGCTAGTATAACTGGATTAAAGAAGAAATAACCTAGCAATGAACCACATATCAATCCAATAAACATACCTTTACTGACTTTGTCTGTTATTCCATATAGTCTAACTATTTTTACTACATAGAAAAGCATTGCAAGAATAATTAAAACTGTAATTATAATCTGCATTTCATGACATAGAAATCTACTCATCTTGCTTTCTCTCCATATATGCTAAGATTTCACGGTATGTTTGAATATTATTGTTTCGTTTTTGTTTGTTTAAACGAATGGAATAGAATATCATAACTCCTGCAATGACAACCCATAAAGCAATACCTACTAGCTCTAAATAAAGAAATAGAGGTATAGCTGATAAAAAAGTTACTATCATCAGAACTGTAAAAATAACCGTGTCTCGTTTAAATTTTCTGACATCATCTTGTACTACTTGTTTTTTCATTTCTATTACATCTCCTTTTACTAGAATATCCAAAGAGATATTAAATAGATCGCATAGCATAATTAAACTATTCAAGTCTGGGTAGTTTTTTCCACGTTCCCAATTCGAAACTGTCTGTCGAGTTACATATATTTTTTCTGCCAGTTCTTCCTGGGTAAGTTTAATACTTTGTCTGTACTTTTTAATTTGATTACCAACTTCCATCTTTAATATCCCTCCTACTCATATCCTATATGAAGAGTTGAAATCATTCTATCAAAGATGTTTTACATCCCTATTTATGCGTGCAAAATTTATTTTACATTCATTAAATTCAAGCATTTCCACAAATATTATATATCTTCATGATGTCCTTAATAATTATATTCTAAAGTAAACATACACTATTAGACTAAAAAAGTTTTAGGGTAGGGAATAATTACATAGTTAGTTCCCATCATAATAATCATCCAGTATCCTTGCTAGTTCTTTTGGGTTTTCTTCATTTACAACATGTCCAGTTTCTTTAATTATTCTCAGTTCTGAACCTTTGATGTTTTCTGATAAGAAATGAGTTGACTTCATATTAGCTTTATCCTTTTCTCCACAAATGATTAATGTTGGACAGTTGATAACTTGTACATTATTACTAAAGTCTAATTCTTGCATAGTATTTCCCAAAATAAATGTATCTTTCTTATTGAAAGCCATTCCCTTAAATGTTGATTTTGGTAAATAATCTAAAAATAATATTTTGAATACGAAACATAAATTTTGGTACTTTATACGGTGTTCCAATAAGGACTAATGACTTTACTTTACCAGGGTATTCTATGGCGTAGTTCAAAGCTAATATTCCACCTAATGAAAGTCCACACAAATCAATTTCTCCTTCAATCTTATTACAATAGTCGATAAATGAAGAATATAGATTAGAATAGCTTGCTTCTTTCCCATTAAGAATTGATGATAAATCTGGACATAATATATCTTCGTTATAATGCATATTCTTAACCACTTCATTCCAGCTGCTAGATTTATGCCCTGAACCATGAATAAATACTTTTGTCATTTTTCTCCCTCCTTCTTACCAAATACATACCTCAAGTATGTATATTTCCATTTGAAATTGCCTTATCAAAAGGCAATGATTCTTTTATTTATAATATGGTAATTGATTAATTTTTTCGATCATCTCTTCATCATAAAGTGGTAATCCCATCTTTCCTAACATGACAGTAACAAACTTATAACGATTCTTGATGTCATCGGCATTTCCAGGAAACAGTGATGGAATCATCCATAAATCCGTTAATATTAAGAGTTCTGCTAATTCCTTTGGCTGATCTGTTTTTATAGAACCATCTTCTTGTCCTTCTTTAATCAATTCAAGCCAATAAGGAAGCAAGTTCTGATAATTAGATTCAAACATTTTGGCTAGTATTTGAGGGTTTTCTAAAAGTGGTAATGCCTGATTGGTCAATTCTACCATTTGTTCATCTGACTGATGAAGTTGAATGACTAATTTCATTTTTTCTAGGCCATTGAGATCTTTACGTTTTTTTACTGTTTCAAAAGGATTATTATGAATAAACATACTTTCACCTAGCTTATTCATGATTTCTTCTTTTGATTCAAAATGATGGTATATGGCTCCTTTTGTCATACCTAATTCATCTGCTATATCTTGAATTTTTGTGTTGTCATATCCTTTTTCTAAGAATAATCGTTGAGAGACTTCTAATATTTTGTTGACTGTTATTTCAGGATGTTTATTTCTTGCCATCATCATCACTCCTTTACATACTCTTGGTATGTATAATTATAAATGAAAAGCAAAAAAGAATCAATTAAAACATACTCAAAGTATCTTTCTTTGATAAAATATTTGTCTTAAATTATCAATACCAATTAATCAACATTTTCTAGTATAAATTTTACACTTCCTTTTGCATTATGTCCTGTAACTGTAAATTTATAAGTATCATCTTGAGGTATTGCAATTTCAAAATCAGAAGTTGGAATATCTTCATCAGAATAAATAATTTCTCCTTTACTGTTTTCTACTTCAATACTTACACTTCCAGAATCACTCACAATTGATGTTTTGATTATATCGCCTGATTTCAAAGTCATATTTCTATAATCAGACTTATTTAAGATACTATATTCCATGATAAACTGAGTATCATTTCCTGTACTGCTTCCATTAAATTCTGGCGAACAAGCTGTTAGTAATGTGATAAATAACACAAGACCAAAAATAGCAAAAATTTTCCTCATTTTTCATCCTCCAACTTTAATTTTACTAATTGAATTATCTCATGTCAAAAAGGTATTTACAAGATAAATTAATCCACATACTTATTTGTTAACTTTTAGCTGTTCCATTGTTTCTCATAACTCACTTCTGGCTCTTACGTAAAGACCTATGGTAGGTGCATCAAGAAATTAAATCTTAGGATTACTAATATTTCTGAGCAAAAGAAAAAGGCAGTCATATTCTTGAGAGAAAATAGCTGCTCTTGCTTGTTGTGTATTATTGCCTAAGCTTTAGTAAACTTCTCAATAAATGAGAATGTATATTTAATCTTTGTTTCTTCTAGATGTTTTTCAATCATTCATCTTGTGAGAGTCACTATTGACTCATACTGAATAATATCTCCATAATATTCTTTCAACTGGAATGCCATGTGGTGCGTGTTATCGTCAACGGTTGTATCTGACGGGTCTGCATGACCATCTCCATAGATACCCATTATCGGTGTCTTGTTTAATATATCATATTCACGAATAAAATTCTCTACCATACAGTTTTCACGATAGGAATTATCTAGTTCGCCATTGGAATAAAATTTGTCACCCTGAAGTATATTTTCCTTAGTAAGTTCATATTCCCGGCTGTCTTTCATTCCATTCTCTTCAAGGTAGTTCAAATACCATTCTCCGGTTTCCCTAATGTGTCCGATGTCAATACCATGAAAAACTGTTTCAGGGCACTCTTCCTTTATTTTTCTATAAAAATCAAGTTGAGCCTGCGTATGTGCAAGTGTCCCCTCATTATTGTTATATATTACGTTCAAAATTTCATCATCTGGTTCTTGTAGCCAAATATTTAACATTTGCGCTGTATAATATTCAGTCTCTATAAATAGGTCACGCATTCCGTTTTGTTCATAGTGATATTTCCAAAGTTCGAATTCTTTATCTAAATATTTCTTTTTCCCATGATATTCACCATAAAGATATATTGATGCTGTATTTGACGGATAATATGGTTCTTTAGCAATATCTCTTGATGTATACCATTTTATAAAGAAAAAAAGCATTAGCAATATAGCTATTATGGCAATAGTAAATAATATTTTTTTCTTTTGAATTATTCTATTTATTTTCACGTTATACTCCCTTCTTTTATCTCATAAAAAACCGCATAAATACAATCTTAAACTGTTTTTCATGAATTTTACGAACGGAGGCAGAAAGATTTCATTTTCCACCATTCCATTCTGCAGATTTATTATTTATCAGTAATTGTACCATAGCATTATGAACAAAACTACAGATTTTTACCTGTCATCAACATCATTCTCTATTGGCATATCGCCATTCTCTTTCCAGCATTCTCTACAATAACAGTAGATCAGATGAAAATAGAAACTGAATTTTGATTCTCATAAAGAAAAATATACTAAATTTACGATTAAATATTTTTGCTAAAAAAGTAGGGAACATACATACTCAATCAAAAAAAAGTGATGTATACAAGATAGCAATCAATAATGCTTCTGGTTCAAATATTAGTGTATCTGGATTTATCAAATATTAAAATAAATTTTACCCCTAGACACAAATTTAGTCTAGGGGCATTTTATATTGCATTTATATAAAAATCACCTTTGTTCATATCAAAAACTTATATCGTGATATTCAAAGTGCGTGCTGAGGGACATATGCAAATTATCAAGACCTCGAACATTGATTACAGCTATTAGAAGAGTTTTCATATCTGTATTTAACTCCTATCATATCTCTGTTTACTCCTTTTATTGATAATATTCAGAAAAGTAAGAACCAGCATTGATAAGTTCTTCAAAAGTTCCATTTTCTTTAATACTTCCATTTTCCATATAAATAATTCTATCATACTTATTTAATAATTCTGCTTTTAAATTATGAGTAACTGTTATGAGGGTTAAATTATCCATCTTTAGTAATCTACTTTCAATATCATATGCCGTTTGCATGTCAACAGCAGATGTGCCCTCATCTAATATCAAAATCGGTTTATTTCTAATCAAAGCTCGTGCAACTGCAATTCTTTGCTTTTGTCCACCAGATAAATTAGCTCCGTTTTCTCCTACTTGATACGACAATCCCTCTGGAAGATCTGATATAAATTCAGCTAGTCCACTTTCCATTACGACTTGATTGATCATTTCCTGTGGATAATCTTCGTGTAGGCATATATTGTCATGTATAGTTTCATCAAACATATAAATATTCTGATGTATTATAGAAGATAATTGTGCTACATCATTTCTATCAAGTAAAGTCAAATCGGTATTATCGTATTTTATTGTACCTACATAATCAGAATAATACCCAGCTAATAATTTTATAAGGGTACTTTTCCCACAACCACTTTTCCCAACAACAACATATTTTTTTCCTTTTTCAATAGTGCAATTTATTTCATTTAAAACCTCTTTTTGCTTATCATAGGAAAAAACTAAATCTTTTGTGGAAACACAAAAATCAAATGAACTGATATGTTCTTTTGGTGAATGTGAAAATGAGTATTTAGAGATACTTTGCAATTTCTCAACGATAGGATGTATACTTTTTATCTTAGGAACATTAGTAAAAATCATTACAAGAGGATTGGCTAAATTACTACTTACTTGTACCATTCCTAACAATGTACCTACTGTTATACGTCCTGTGATGATGAAATACGCAGATAAAAATAATACAACTATTTGAACCATAAGAGCGAGAAAAGAAGATACACCTTCATTTAATGCAAGCAGTCTATCAACGCTGTATTTAGAGTTGATTGTTTCATCATTCTCTTTGCTGAATCGCTGAATTACATATCGTTTCATTGAATATGACTTAATTATTTCAAATCCAGACAGTATATCTTTTAGGCTAACTGTAAAATCCGCTAGTTTTGAAGAATATTTCTTTTGTCTTTTTTCCAATGAATTTCCTAGAAAACTAGGAATAAGAAACATTATAACAATTGCAACAATAACGCAAATAGTAACGATAATATCAAAATATATCATTAACAAGAATGATGCGGTAAAAATAACTGCATATTGAATAACTTCAAAAAGAGGAATCAAAAAGTTATCTTCAATCATTTTTACATCATTTGTAATTATGGAAATATAATCAGCAGTATTCATCTTGTTAAAATCTTCTATACTGTGATTAACTGTTCCTTGGAATACATCAGAACGGATTTGACGCATGATCTTACATATAACCTTTTTGCTGAGTAGAGATTGAAGATATAGAAAAATCCCCAGTACAGCAAAATAAAAGATAGATAACAACACCATTCTTATAAATAGCTGCATATCTTTTTCCACGGCTATATCTAATAGTTGTTGTAAGAGTATAGCCATAAACACATAACCTAAAGAAGTAATCACACTCACTAAAATAGTTATAATAAATAAAATTTTATTTTGTTTAATATAGTATTTCATAGTATCCTCCTTTATATATTATACATGTTGCATGTATGTATATATCTAAAAATAAAATTGCCTTTTGACAATCTTATTTCTCTATGCATTTTCTTTGCATAGTTCAACGAATTCATCGTCGATTACTGGAAGTCCTAACTTGTCCATGATTGTTTTGATCATTAAAAACTTTTCCCATGTTTCCTCTTGCGTCATTGGATATATAGTAGGTATCGACCAGAAGTTAGTTAAAAGAACAAAAAGTTCTGCTAGTAATTTTGCATGTTCTGTTATAATAGAGCCGTCTTGTATTCCTTCTTCTATCAATTCTTGATACATAGGAGCTAGTTCTTGATTGCTTTCAATCAATTTTTTTAAAAAAGCAGGACTTTCCATAAGTTGCATTGAAGCCATACTTAATTGATGATGTTCAGTTTCATCAAATGAGGTTTTTAATACCAATTTTAATTTTTCCAATCCATTTAATTCCTTATGACTTTTAGCCATTTCAAAAGGATTAGTTTCATAGAAAAGTTTTTCGCACAAAGCATCGAAAACCTCTTCTTTTGATTTAAAATGATGGTAAAAAGCACCTCTAGTAAGTCCTCCCATTTCCCTTATAATATCTAATACTGTAGTTTCTTCATAACCCTTTTCTAGAAAAAGTTTTAATGAAGCATCTAGTATTTTTTGAACAGTTTCTTCTGGATATTTATTACGTGGCAAATTATCACCTCCATACATGCACCTTACATGTATAGATTATCATGCATGGTGCATGTATGTCAATATCTTTCAGGTATTAGTTTCTCAGTAACATCCTTCATAGTCTTTGCATTAGCTTACTTACTTAAAGATTTCATTAAATCTTCAACAAATTGTGTCTGTTGTTTCTTTAAGTAAGATTTAACGAATGGCTTCATAAACCATTTTTTAGCTTGTACATCCTCCGTAAAATTAATTTCAGTTTGATTACCTTTAGGAGTAAAAATACCAATCCAATGACCTTTCATGTTGCTGTTTTCCATATCAAATTCCCAACGTTTATATGGTTCTACAACAGTGACAGTAAACCTAGTTGCATAATCTCCATTAGTGTACTCAATAAATTGTTTTTCATTTATGATTTCTGTTTTACTTAGATCCCTACGCCATGATTTATATTTTTCAACATTTAAAACAACTTTCCAAACTTTATGAATATCGCTATTAATCAAGGCTTTTATATTAGAAGTTGTCATTATTGTACTTCCTTTCAAATTTAATTCTATTCTTTCAAATTATTTAAAGCAGACGGATCATTCTTTAAGATAGTTGCAACAATAGGACATTTTTCTAAATCTGAACAGTCACCACAAGTATTAACACCCTTTTTCATTGCACACTTGCGAATACCACACATGCTGTCACAAAATACAGTTTTAACTCCTTCAACACGACATCCTTGACAATTAATATGTTCAGGAAGAATAGGTGCATTATTTAATTCTGCCCATAGCTTTGCGGTTTTCTTTCTCAACTCCTGGTCATCATTGACTGTTGCAAGATATGCATCACATTTTTCGCAATCCAATCCACAATATGCAATCATTTTATTCATAGTTATGTATCTCCTCATCTTCCTATTTGTACCTTTATTATATATTTCTTTCCCCTAAACCAGACTTACTTTATGCTCTTATATACATTAATCTAGATACTGTAATATTATTTGATAATCATTCCATAAACGTTGATTTTCACTAATATCATAATTCAATAGAGTTTGTTTATCTTCTAATTGTTGATAAAATTCATTTTCAACTCCAACATAAACACCATTATCATTTTCAATTAAAGATGAAAATTGATCAGCTGTAATATCTATAATTATATCATCTAAGAGCAACCATGCATGATTCGTAATTTCCTCTGGAATACTATCACGATACACACCATTGATCTGATTTGTATTTATTTGAAACCGATCATATAAATAATACGCTAAAAGATCACAAGAATCATCGCAACATCCATATGGAAAATTAGACATTCTATCTTTCCTGCTGAATTCTCTATTAAGCAATGCATTAACTATTGCTTTACGAAAGGGAACAATAATGCTAGATATTTCTTGAATACCTAAGTGCTTTTTTTGCATCTTTACCCACCTCAATTCTTAATCTATCAATATTATTTCTATCTACAAACCAATCCAGATAAACCTAATTTTTTTCATATTATTTAATATCTAGGATAATATTTATCTTATCATCTTCCATATTAGCAGCAATACCCCATCCGTGAATTTCTGCAATTTGCTTAACAATTGACAATCCTAAGCCAGCAGAATTTTGATGTCTTGATGAATCAGCTAGATAAAATCTATCAAACAAGCGTTCTATTTCTATATGGTCGCTATTTTGAACTTTATTTATAAAATAAATCTTATTATCTTGTTCTCTGATCTCAAAATAATCATAACCATGCTTTAAAGCATTACTGACTAAGTTATGGAACATTCTTATCAACATATCTTGATTTGCCATAACCCTTAAGTGCTTATTTGAAAAATGAATAATTGGTTCTATGTTTCTATTTTCAAAATCATAATAAAATGAAGCCATGACTTTGCATATTATCGGAAATATCTCAACACTTTCTTTTTTTAATTCATATTCGCTATCACTTATTTTTGAGTGTATAAATAAATCTTCCAGCATTGAACCTAATGTATCAAGTCTATATTCAATGATATCATAATATTTTTTTCTTTCTTTATCGTCATTTGATTCTTCTATCAGTTTCAGATAACCTTTGATGCTTGTCAAAGGTGTTCTTATATCATGAGATATACCAGACATAAGTGTTCTCATTTCTTTTTCCTTTTTTGATGCAATTTCTTCAACTTTATTCACAGTTTCATAAAGTTCATTTATTTTTATCTGTAGTTTTTTTATAGAAGGAACACTACTCTGAACAGAGATATCAAAATGACTATTGGTCTTATTTTTATAATCTATCTGTTTAGTGATTTCTTTTAAATCATCTAAAAGAAGAAAAAAAGATGCCAGACTAATGACAGTTATTATTCCAAAAACAATGCATAATCCCATCATATCCTAACACCTCCAAAGATAGTAATTTTATATATTATAAGTATACTATAAAATAGATGACTTAACTATAATTACTAATCTCATGTTTTAAATTTATTTTTTACTTTTCTTCTATATATCTCTCTTTTGTGTAATACCTATACTGATTCCATTATAGATAACAATGTAAAGGAAAGAAGTTAAAATTACTTTTACAAATTCATTTTCTTTCACCAAGGCACTATTTAAGAAAAGAGAAGATAGTGTATACTCTGATAAAAAAGATAGGTTGACTAAATCAAATAATGATGTGAAGAATGGCTGTAACATACCTGATGAAATCAGTAATACCAAAATGATACCTGCTACTCTGTTTCTAAATACGGTCGTAATAGCAATAACCAGACTGAACAAAGCCAAACTCATAACAAACATGACTGCTGAAGATTTAAGTATTATACCTATAGACTCGATTACAAATCCATCAATAAGAATATTTCCCAAAATAAAACCAATTCCATAACATAGTAATATAATTATTAAGTCAATAAATGCCGCTACAACAATTTTTGAGATGATGACTGCAAGTCTGCCATTAGATAAAGTGGCAATATTCTTGATATATCCACTACTGTATTCATTACATACAAATATAGCTAAATAAATTCCTAAAATTAAAGCTCCAAAAGAATGCCCAAACATTGTTGCATATGAATTTAATGACTTAACTACGATGTCGATTGAAATATAAAATCCTGGTTCTGGAGCACTATTGGTTGAAGTGAATACACCACTTTCCTGTGCAGAAACTTGCATAAAAATACATACAATATAGATTAAAATGAATATGATTAAAGAAAACCAGAAACCTTTACTTTTAAATAGTCTTTTGATTTCAGATTTTATAATATTGAACATTATTCTTCACCTCCACATTTCTCTAAAAAATAAGATTCTAAATCCTGTTTTTGATAATAGATTTGATTGACTTCTACACCATTTTGTGCAAGCTGCATTGAAATATCAGAACTCTTAACTTCATCATAAATCCATATCTCATTATTTTCATGAACGGTATAGTCTTTTATATTTAAACTCTTTTCAAGCAAAGGTATTGCTTTATCTGCCTGATCTACTTTCAATGACAGATAATTTCTACAGCGTTTATCCAACTCCTTAGCAGTTATTTCTTCTACCATATGGCCATCTCGAATGATTCCATATTTCGTGGCAATCTTGCTAAGCTCTCCTAATATATGACTGCTAATGATGATTGTCATTTTTTTCGTATCATTCAAATATTGAATAACCTCCCTTACTTCTCTAATACCTTCAGGATCTAATCCGTTAATCGGTTCATCTAATATCAGCAGGTCCGGATTTCCTAACAGTGCTAAAGCTATTCCTAAACGCTGTTTCATACCTAATGAGAATTTCTTGACAACCTTCTTACTCTTTGGATCAAGTCTCACTAAATTTAATAACTCAGTGATTTTATTTTTATTGTTGATTCCCATTGCAATAGCTTTTAATTCCATATTGTCATAAGCTGGAAGGTTAGGATATAATCCAGCGGTTTCAATTAATGACCCAATTCTTCTGGATGTATATGAATTTCTGCTTTCTCCAAATAATTTGATTTCACCAGATGTAGGGTAAATTAAGCCAGTTATCATTTTTAAAGTCGTTGATTTTCCTGCACCATTTTTCCCTATAAACCCATAAATATCCCCTTTTTTTATGTTCATATAAAGATGTGATACAGCTTTTGTATCTTTATATGTTTTACATAAATCATAAATTTCCAATACGTTTTCTTCCATATCATGCTACCTCCTTAATACAGTTATTATTATAGAAATCGAAGTTTAAAAAAGTACCAAGCAAATATAAAGAAAGTATAAAGAAAAAACTGAATATTATTTATTCAGCCATTTTAAATCCGATGCCCCACACAGTCTTTATGTATTCATCGTCGGTATATTGTTTGATTTTTTTTCTAATATTACTTATATGAACATTGATTGTCTTATCATCTCCATAATAATCATCGTTCCATACATATTCATATATTTCCTGTTTGGTAAAAACTCTTTTTATGTTTTTCATCAAAAGTTCTAGAATCAGATATTCGTGTTTTGTAAGATGAAGTGGTTCATTGTCAATAACGCCATCATAAAGTAACTGATTAAGACTCAAATCTTTAAATACTATATTCTCATAAGTGTTTTTGTTTCTTTTCCTTAATTGAACCTGTATTCTTGCCAAAAGTTCTTCAAGTTCAAATGGTTTACAAAGATAATCATCTGCTCCAGCACCTAA
Organism: Clostridium sp. C1; assembly: GCF_018223625.1. Taxonomy (NCBI): domain Bacteria; kingdom Bacillati; phylum Bacillota; class Clostridia; order Eubacteriales; family Clostridiaceae; genus Clostridium; species Clostridium sp. C1. The sequence continues at coordinate 1,434,143 of NZ_CP073631.1, forward strand.
TACTTCAACCTTGCTATCTAACGTATCCTTAGCTGTTAAAACAATAATCGGCAAATGAGAGGTCTGTCGTATATTTTTCAAAAGAGATTCACCATTCATTCCTGGTAACATTAAATCTAGAATGATAAGATCATACCTATTCATTTTAAAGTACATTAATGCTTCCGTACCAGAAAACGCCTGTTCACAACGATATCCGGTTTTGACTAAATAATCTTTAATCATATTATTTATGTCATTATTATCTTCCACAATTAATATATCCATAATTTTAATTCTCCTTAACACAATATGAATATCATTAAAACAGAAATTATATTGAATATAATTTTCAAAAATCGCAATCATGTTTTATATTTAGAAAATTACGAATTGTATCAATCATTTACTAAAATCAGTTTCTGTCTTTATTCTCTATATTTACTTTATTATAAACAAAAACTAATTCACAGTCCATAATAGATAGTTCAATACTTATGTTAATATTCGTACAATGACATTTAATATAATAATCTCCTAAGGAATATAAATTCTGCATATCTCACTATCCATAGCAATTGGTATCCAATCTAACTTTTCGAAACGTTTCGTTAATTCCATTCCCCAACGAATAGCGACCGCATCTATCTCTTTTTGAATATTATCTTCTGTAATTTCTTCTGCTGAAAGATGATCATTATTTTGATTTATCCAGCCGTTCCACTCTTCACTACGGAGTAGAATTTTTTTTCTTTCTTCAAAGGGTAAGTTTTCCGGTATTTTTTTATTTAAGCGATATTTTGCCAATTCCCAAATGTACATTACTCTTTCTTTTGGATTATTCTTTTCTCTCTCTATTGCTTCTTGTAATTGATTTTGAAATTCGAGTTCATTTAACTCAGGCTGATTAACCCAATAATCATTCAATGCCCGTCTTTCATCTTCCTGTATTTTCATAATACGCTGATAATCATCTTCTTTATAGCAAACAACATATGGACTCTCGCTTATGGTTATATTGTTACCATACCATAGTTGCTTAGCAACAGGAGATTTTACTGTAAAAATTGCAGATCCCATACTATAATCAATTTTTGATATATCATTATATTTCGTTATCCATGATTCATTACGATAGTAGATATTCAACAAATAAAGAGCAGCTAAGGCGTGGATAAAAGCCTTGATATTACCTTTATGTAAAGAAGAATATCTATCATGTTTTACTGCTTGATATGCTTTTTCCCAATAGGTTCCTTGCCTTTTATGAGCTTCTTTTAAAGGCCTTAAAATACAATTTTCCTTTTTAGTAAAATTAAAGAAAGGGGCGACAATCATCACTACTTTCTTGTGTGTTTGCCATTTTTTATCAATCAATTTCAAACAGTCTTCATCAAAAAAAAGGTTTTTGTCTCCTCTTTTTTTAGTTCCGCCGATATCAAAATATAATTCTTTTGATATAGCCTCAATTTGTACACAACAACGTACTAATAAATCTGCAATATGAGGAGAGAATGTTTCAAGTTGAGAATTACATGGTTGTGTAACTATGCCACTGCTACCGCTTATCAACTTTACATCTGTAAAGAAAATATATTTTGAGAGTTCAATGGTTTCTTTCTCAAGATTTAGATATGTTTGCCAAAAAATATCTGATTTTTCCATCATAATCATTCCTTTCTGATACTATAGATATATTTCTATTTTTTATTTAGTACATTTTTCATCCATTGATTTAAAAATTCTATTTGCTCATCAGTATGAAACCAGTGTTCTCCATTCTTCTTTATAGTAAGATGTGCATCATGACTATTTACAAACTCATCTATTGTTTTTCTTGAAGTTAACTTATCATGTTCTGCATACAGTATTTCAGTTTTCACATTCCATATAATTGGGTTTTCTCTAACAAAACATAGATACTCCCAAGATAATACTTCTCCAAAATCAGTTTGTATTTCTCCTTTTGCAGCCAATTCTTTTTCTGAAATGTTTGCCCATTTCATCATATCCAATATTAGTTGTTCCATATCTAATATTGGAGAAATAAACAACGCTTTCTCGAATTTACATTTTTGTAGTGAATGCATTGCTAGATATGCGCCGATACTATTTGCAATTATAACAATTTTATCGTAATTTTTTTGAACATCATTATAAAATTCAATGAATTCATTTTGTACACTCCAGGGTAGATAGTCATTGAAATCTATCCCATAGATTTCAAAGCCAGGACAATTTTTCTTATACTGCTCAGCTTCAAGATAATTACCCCCCTTGCCATGAATATATATAATCGCCTTTTTCAAATTAATCCCTCCTTAACCTTCATTTCATTAAGTACATTTAATTTTTCTTATTCAAGTCAAACAGTGCATTTTCATAGTCTTTTACATAGTATTTAATATTCTTGCGTCCTTTTTCAATAATTGTATGTCCTTCGGATTCTAACTTTTCTTTTTGTGCCTCTATGCCTCCTGGATATTTAGGATTCAATTCTCCATTTGCTTTCAATGTTCGCCAATATGGAGTTTCATCTTCAGTTCGCTGAAAACTTGCCCATGCTGCAATGGACACAAAAATCCCTGCGGTGATAGGTTCAGTAAAATCTGCTCCGTTCTCTTTTGCGAAAAATTCTCGAATTTTTCCAATGGTGATTACCTTTCCATAAGGTATTTTCTTCATTACTTTGTCGTAATCAATCGGTGGAGCAAAATACATATTATTTCCACCATATTTTTCAATACTTCTTTGATCTGTAATTATCTGAAACTTAGGCATATCTTTGCTATCATGTAACATGGCGTTAAAATCTTTTTTATCTTCATTAGCCATACTTTAACACCTCCTATCTTAATTATAAAGAGATGAAATATTCAATGCAATGAGACAGTTTGTAAAAAAATACAATTTTTTTCAATTATCTGAAACTATTTTTATACTTATATTAAGCAGCTTAAAATAATAGATTGTAATTAGTATTCAAATTTCTTTAAACTAATTTCTTCATTGTCACTTATTTGTCACTTCGGTTGTCATATAATGTATTCGAAAAAGGAGGACAATAAAATGGAAATTCTAAGAGTTGAGAATCTTACAAAAGTATATGGTAAAGTAGAAAGTAAGGGAAATATACTAAATTTAGGATTAAATATTATTAGTAAAAAAATAGGAAACATACAAATACAGACTAATCTGTTTATATGCTTTCCTACTTTTTTCGGAGATATGAATGAAAAATAGTTAGTTCTTACTATCTGTTTGCAAAACTATTTTGCTATTTCTACACTTTCATTTTCAGTACCTGGATTTTTTTGTATTACCGTATAAAATAATGTTTTGTGTTCAACTAAATCTTCACCATACGATTTTGCATAACTAAATCTAGGAACTTGGTGGAATTCTGTAACAGCAATATAATCTGAAATAGTGAAAATACCAAAGAGTACGATAACACAACCAATAATGCTCAATATTTGTGAACTCTTTTTTAGTAGAACAGACTTAACCCTTAAATAAACTCCTAATGTTAATATGATTCCACCAACAATACCACAAATACTACCCCAGCTACTTTCATTTGGGAATATTGACAAGGCAGAAATAATAATAAGTGCACCAAACACTATAAACAGAACCCCTGTTATTTGTTTCTTCGCCATATTAACCTCATTCTTGCTATACTCCGCCATTTTTATTGCAGTGTCTTTTGCTTCTTGATTCATTTTCTCACTTTTCCTTTCTCCATCAATAATCTCAGGTATACTAACTTGATAGAATTCAGAAAGTTCAACCAGTAAACTGATATCTGGCATATTACTCCCAGTTTCCCTTAGTTAAAGATATGAACCCTATTTATCAGTCTACTTTTCCAATAAATCGGTAGTATATCTCTATTTCCTGTATTCTTTCATTGTCCTCATTCGTTGTTGCTTCGTGAATAAGGATTTTTTCTATCATTGCATTTAATAACGGTGCTGTCAGTTCCTTTGGTACGGAATACTCCTTGATTAACTCAATCCACTTTTCAGCACCTATCATATCCTGTTCCATTTTACTTAATTCTTCTCTTAGGTTGGTTATCTGCTGTTCCAGTTCTATCTGCTCCTTTTGATATTTCCCCGACAGCATGATGAAGTTTCGTTCCGTTATCTTCTCACAGGCTCTATCTTCATACATTTTCGCAAACAAGCGGTCAATCTCATTTTGTCGGTTCTCGGCTTTCTTCAAAGCACTTGCCTTTTTCTTCTTTGCCCGTATTCGCTCTGCATTGCCAGCCTTTTGTATCTTATTCACCACCTTTTCTTCGTCCTGCTGTACTGCCTTAGTCCAATATTGCAATCGTTCCAATACTGCTTGATACAACACATCATAACGGATATAGTGCATAGAACAAGTACCTTTTCCAAACTGTCCGTAGTAACTGCAAGCATAATAACTGTAAGGCGTTTTATTTGCCTTATTTGTCGCAAACCGCATAGACCAGCCACAATCCGCACACTTGACAAGCCCTGCAAATATCGGCGTTGCTTTTTCCTTTGTCTGTCTACGCCTTGATTTTATCTGTTCCTGCACACGATAGAATACTTCTTTGTCAATAATCGGCTCATGCGTGTTTTCTACTCGAAACCATTCACTTTCGGGTTTTCGTACTTTCTTCTTGCTTTTGAAAGAAATAGTTGACTGTCGATTATGAACGCTGTTGCCGATATAGACTTCACTTTTTAAAATTGCCTTAACATGAGCAATCGTCCATTCATAACGCTTGCTGTCGGGCTTTCCCTCAAAGATATGTGCAAAAGTACCATACCTTGTAAAATTCAGCCAAGACGCTGTCGGAACTTTTTCTTCTCGCAGTACCTTTGTGATTTTGGCACTACCGTAACCTTGATAGGCTAGGGAGAAGATTTTTTCAACAATCCATTTTGTTTCCTCATCAACCAGCAGTTTTCCTTTGATGTCGGGGTGTTTCTTATATCCTAACGGAGCATAAGCCCCATAATACGCACCCTCTGCAAATTTTGTCTTAAATGCAGATTTCACTTTACGGCTTGTATCTCTTGCCACCCATTCATTGATGATATTCTTAAATGGTGCAATCTCACTTTCGCCTTTTTCGCTGTCTACACCGTCGTCAATCGCTATGTAACGGACATTATGGCTGGGAAAATACAATTCTGTATATTGTCCTGTCATAATATAATTTCTGCCAAGTCGGGAAAGGTCTTTCGTTACAACACAGTTGATTTTTCCTGCCTCTATATCGATAAAGTCCGTATAATTGTGTAAAAGTAAAAAGGCCATATAACAGTCCTTTTACGGTACAATGTTTTTAACGACAAAAACATACCCAGGAGGACTTTTACATGACCCAAGTACATTTTACACTGAAAAGCGAAGAGATTCAAAGCATTATTGAATATTCTGTAAAGGATGACGTTTCTAAAAATATTTTAACAACGGTATTTAATCAACTAATGGAAAATCAACGAACAGAATATATTCAAGCAAAAGAATATGAACGAACAGAAAACCGACAAAGTCAACGAAATGGCTATTATGAGCGCAGCTTTACGACACGTGTAGGCACGCTAGAATTAAAAGTACCCAGAACACGTGATGGCCATTTTTCACCCACAGTGTTTGAACGTTATCAACGAAACGAAAAAGCCCTCATGGCTTCAATGTTGGAAATGTATGTATCAGGCGTTTCAACTCGTAAAGTATCAAAAATTGTGGAAGAACTTTGTGGTAAATCCGTCTCTAAGTCCTTCGTTTCTAGCTTAACAGAACAGCTAGAACCTATGGTTAACGAGTGGCAGAATCGTTTATTATCAGAAAAAAATTATCCTTACTTAATGACCGATGTACTCTATATAAAAGTACGAGAAGAAAATCGAGTACTCTCAAAAAGCTGTCATATAGCGATTGGAATAACCAAAGATGGCGACCGTGAAATTATCGGCTTCATGTTTCAAAGTGGCGAAAGCGAAGAGACCTGGACAACATTTTTTGAATACCTAAAAGAACGCGGTTTACAAGGTACGGAACTCGTTATTTCTGATGCGCACAAAGGATTAGTCTCTGCCATTAGAAAATCCTTCACCAACGTAAGTTGGCAAAGATGCCAAGTTCACTTCCTAAGAAATATCTTTACCACCATTCCTAAAAAAAATTCAAAATCTTTCAGAGAAGCTGTTAAAGGAATTTTTAAGTTCACAGATATTAACTTAGCGCGTGAGGCTAAAAATCGATTGATTCATGATTATATCGATCAACCAAAATATTCAAAAGCTTGCGCATCATTGGATGATGGATTCGAAGACGCCTTTCAATATACCGTACAAGGAAATTCCCACAATCGACTAAAGAGTACCAATCTAATTGAACGACTGAATCAAGAAGTACGCAGAAGAGAAAAGATTATTCGCATCTTCCCCAATCAAACATCAGCCAATCGCTTAATTGGAGCCGTTCTTATGGACCTACATGATGAATGGATTTATTCTTCAAGAAAATACATCAATTTTGATAAGTAGAAATGGTAAAAACATTGTATAGCATTTTACACAGGAGTCTGGACTTGACTCACTTCCTTTATTATTTTTCATTTTTTTAAACTATTTAATACTAATGTCTTTTATAATAGCTTTTCATATATTATATAATCAATCTTTATAAGTCCTTTTATAAATTTCTTTTCTACCATTTTCGATAAATTCCTGTTTAATATTTTTAATTCCATAAACAATAGTTTCAATAGGATAATATTCTTCAACTATATCTTGATATTCTTTTGCTTTCTCAATATCTATATTTCCATACATTCTTAATATATCTTCTCCAAAATTTGTTCCTATTTCTTCTTCACTATCTTCAAGTAAGTATATAAAATCACAATATTCATCTATAATTCCAGAATCTCCAAAATCAATTATTCCAGTTAATCTATTATTGCCATCTAACAATAGATGATTACAACTAAAATCATTATGGCATAAACACTTTTTACCCTCAAAAACTGTTGTTGCATTTAGTCTTTCCATAAAACTTTCTATATAATCTTTTTCTATATCAGTTAAATCATTATAAATAGTTTCACGCAACAATATATACTCTTCTAATACATTTTGTTTATTATCAATAGTACATTCACTAATATCTGTATAATCTAAACCGTGCATTTGTCTTAAAAAACTGGCAATATCTCGTTTTAACAAATTTTGTTCTTCTTCTGACATAGTAGAATAAATTTCTGGTGTTAAAAAAGTTCCTTTAATTTCTTTATAACCTAGTATAGATAATTCATCACTAATATACGAATATTCAATATTAGGAATTTTTACATTAGTTTCTAAATTTGTATTTAAAAAATTATATATTGCTTTTTCTTTTGCATAACCTTTTTTCTTATTAGTACTAAATTTTGTTTTAAAAATGTATTCATTATTAACTAAATATGCCACACTATCATAACCACTACCGATTATTTCAATACTATCTACTTTGAAATTATCAAAGTAATGCTCAATTAAATATTTCATTGCCTTAACATTTGTGGCATTATCATCATATCTATATTCCATTAAATAACAATCTTCTTTTTTGCCCTCGTGTAATTCATGTTCTGGCAAATCTTCAATAATTCTAAAACCAGATTTTTGGTATGCCCTTATTGCTCTTGGATTATTTTTATGAGGGTCTAAAATAACTGCATTAGCATTTCTTTCTTTTTTCAAAAATTCAAAAATCAATTTAATATATCTTGTACCAATTCCTTTACTCCAATAATTTGGCTCTCCTATAAATTGATCCATACCATAGACTATCTCATCAGTTTTTGGATAATGATAATCAGTATATAACTCATCATACATTTTATATATTTGTCCATATCCAATAGGAACATTGTTATATTCAATAATTACTCTAAAAACTTCATCTTCCCAAGGCTCTGTATAATGTTTTTTTAATGATTCTAATGTATATTTTTTATCTCTACCACCATAAAATTCTAATACTCTTTCATCAGTTAACCATTTTAACATCAAAGGAAAATCATCATCTATTAAAGTTCTTATACATATTTCATTTTCAACTATATTCATTTATTTATCACCTTTTTCATAATCATATACATATACTATTTCATCTTTATAATCATTTTTACCACCTAATTTTTCATATACATGGCAAGCTCTAGGATTACCTTTATCAGTTATTAAAAACATTTCAGAACAACCAATCTCTTTAGAATATTCCTTAATAAAAGATAATAATTTTGAACCATAACCTTTGTCTTGATAGTTAGGTAACATTCCTATTGAGTGTAAATAAAACATTGTTTTTCCATCAGGTCTTAAAAGTGTATAGCAATATGCAAATCCTATAATTTTATTATTTTCTTTAGCTATAAACCCAAATGAACTGGTATCATTAAGAAATCCTTTTAAATTATCAATATCAAAAACCATATTATCATCAATTAAAACTTCTTCCATAAACTCAGTCAAGTCCAGACTCCTGTGTAAAATGCTATACAATGTTTTTACCATTTCTACTTATCAAAATTGATGTATTTTCTTGAAGAATAAATCCATTCATCATGTAGGTCCATAAGAACGGCTCCAATTAAGCGATTGGCTGATGTTTGATTGGGGAAGATGCGAATAATCTTTTCTCTTCTGCGTACTTCTTGATTCAGTCGTTCAATTAGATTGGTACTCTTTAGTCGATTGTGGGAATTTCCTTGTACGGTATATTGAAAGGCGTCTTCGAATCCATCATCCAATGATGCGCAAGCTTTTGAATATTTTGGTTGATCGATATAATCATGAATCAATCGATTTTTAGCCTCACGCGCTAAGTTAATATCTGTGAACTTAAAAATTCCTTTAACAGCTTCTCTGAAAGATTTTGAATTTTTTTTAGGAATGGTGGTAAAGATATTTCTTAGGAAGTGAACTTGGCATCTTTGCCAACTTACGTTGGTGAAGGATTTTCTAATGGCAGAGACTAATCCTTTGTGCGCATCAGAAATAACGAGTTCCGTACCTTGTAAACCGCGTTCTTTTAGGTATTCAAAAAATGTTGTCCAGGTCTCTTCGCTTTCGCCACTTTGAATCATGAAGCCGATAATTTCACGGTCGCCATCTTTGGTTATTCCAATCGCTATATGACAGCTTTTTGAGAGTACTCGATTTTCTTCTCGTACTTTTATATAGAGTACATCGGTCATTAAGTAAGGATAATTTTTTTCTGATAATAAACGATTCTGCCACTCGTTAACCATAGGTTCTAGCTGTTCTGTTAAGCTAGAAACGAAGGACTTAGAGACGGATTTACCACAAAGTTCTTCCACAATTTTTGATACTTTACGAGTTGAAACGCCTGATACATACATTTCCAACATTGAAGCCATGAGGGCTTTTTCGTTTCGTTGATAACGTTCAAACACTGTGGGTGAAAAATGGCCATCACGTGTTCTGGGTACTTTTAATTCTAGCGTGCCTACACGTGTCGTAAAGCTGCGCTCATAATAGCCATTTCGTTGACTTTGTCGGTTTTCTGTTCGTTCATATTCTTTTGCTTGAATATATTCTGTTCGTTGATTTTCCATTAGTTGATTAAATACCGTTGTTAAAATATTTTTAGAAACGTCATCCTTTACAGAATATTCAATAATGCTTTGAATCTCTTCGCTTTTCAGTGTAAAATGTACTTGGGTCATGTAAAAGTCCTCCTGGGTATGTTTTTGTCGTTAAAAACATTGTACCGTAAAAGGACTGTTATATGGCCTTTTTACTTTTACACAATTATACGGACTTTATCTCTATATCTTCAATCATTCTCTGGAAACTCGGTCTTTCAAAATTTGTTCCCGACCAGCCGTCATCAATATACTCATCAATCACATTCAAATGATGTTCTTTTGCATATAGACGCAACATACTTCTTTGTGTGGTAATGCTGGAACTTTCGCCCTGTAATTCATCATCTCGGCTTAACCTAAGATAAAGTGCAGTATTGTAAATCTGTTGTTTCATTGTCAGTTATCCTCCTTTATAACTAACCCGTGTTTACAATACCTGCTTGCAAGTAAAGTATAACACGGGTACTTTTTGTCATTCAATCTATTTCTTACAACTGCACCGATTTTATGCGATTGTCTGCTTTGCTTTTTCCAGCATAACATCCGTCAGAAGTTCTTCCATTGTCTTTCCCTTTTCGGAAAAATGCTCTTTTACAACAATCTTTGTTTTTCCTCTGTTGCCAATGCCACGCTTATTATCTGTCTTTTCCTGCCTTGTTTTTACAATATCAGCAATAACACATACCCCCTTTCTGTAAAAATCTTTTCTAAGCAATTCAACGGCTTTTGTCATAGCCCACAGGAGTTCCACCTCTGCATAGTTCTTATGTAGCCGTACCCATTGCGTGCGACGCTCTGAACGCTCAAGCTGTGGCTGTACGGGAGTATCATTATCAGACAGGACAGGTCATGGCGGTAGGAAAGGACAAGTTTCTTACAGGAACACAGATAAGGCTCGCTCACTTTAGCAGGGAAAAGGTCATGGCGTATCTGTTTCAACGGCTCGCTGTCTGTCAAACGTATTAAATTGCTTTATTCAGTTGTCAAAGAACATGAAAGAAGAAAATCGTCTTTCCTAATATACCGCGTTGGAAAAGAGCAGAAGCGTAACCAATCTTCAAAACTTTTCTCTTTTCCTGCACCATATAGGGAAAGAAAGTGTCATTCTGCTAAGTTGGTGATGAAAAAATCTGATTTTCTTTTCACACCCTAACTACCCATGCAACACTATTACTACCAACTATGGAATGAAAGATTTTCTTTGCTCCATATAGGGAACGGAAACTACGGATTGTTAAGTTGAAATTGAAAATCGTTTCTTCTTTCACATCATATAGGGACAGCAACCACCGATTTAATGACCTGTTTTCAAAAAAAGTCAGATTTCCTTTCCTTGCACCATATCTGTACGCAAGTAACCGTTTTGTTGCAGATTTTTTGAAGAAATTAAAAAATACCGTCATTCCCTTGTGGAACAGCGGTATCTTTCTCAATCATATCTGCTATGTCTGTTGTCATTTGTTTGATTTTTAATTCCTGCTTTTCTGTTAGTCTTGTATGTCTGTCGATTTCTTCCAGATAATTTGCCCCTGTTTTCTTTTCAATCTCTTTTATCATCAATAAAGAGGGCATTACCTGTCTTTCTAACCAGCGTTTTGTTTTATCCATATTGACTGCGACAGGTGTCATAACAAATGGAAGTGAAGTCATTACATTATCTAAAAATATATCCCATAAAATATAATCGGGAAAATCTATCTGTGTGAGAATAAGGTTCGCTATGGTCTGTTCGGGATTTCTTGAAAAAACAAATTGTTCTATCGTTTGTCCTGCTTTTTCATTTTTCAAACGAATTTCAAAGCGGTTCTTAATGTCTGTTTTTATGCCTTTGCTTTTTTGTTCCTTTTCTTTTTCATATAGGCAAAAGTAGATAGAACTATTCTTTGAACCGATATAAAAAGTTTTTGCAGTATCTCCATTTGTACCCGATAATTTTCCGCTGTCTACTGCTTCATGGGTTCTTGAACGTTTCCATACCTTGTTGGCATAATAGCGTTCTCTTAGAATTTCTATATCCAGCAATCCACCCATATCATTGACTGCCAAATCTATGCGTTTAAAAACACCTTGATAATCTATACAACAGCTTAAAAAGCAATACCAGTCTATCCCTCTTGCCTGTAAAACATATTCCAAGTTCCGACACCCCATACCTCTTAATTCCAATAAAACACCCATAGAACTATCTTTAGAAGCATTTACACTAATATCCCCATAGACATACTGTTCTTCATAACCATACATTCCATAATCTTCATGGATAAAATATTCGCTCTTCATTGCCAGTATATTTTTTATAATTTCCAATGCGTCTGTGGTAGGAAAACGAACACGCAGATAGTCAATCGTTAAAGTGAAAAGCTGAGTACAATTACAATAATCAAGATAATGCAAAAGTATATGTTTCATTTCTTTACTGGCTTTTGTTTTTCCGTTTTCAATTTCATTTAAGTTCTGCCTGCTGATTTGTAGTTCCTGTGCCAGTCGTGATTGCGAGTAATCACAGGCATTTCTCTTTTGCTTTAATGTTTCAATAAATTTTATATCATTCATGCTTTATTCCTCCAATCAAAAAAAGGCATATACTCATAGGAGCATACACCTTGTATCTTATATTTATTTTCTATTGATATGCTGTTTTAGACCTGTCGGGTAGAAAAAATAGGGTGTGAAGTGAAATAAGTTCTTATAACCTTATAAATCGTTGCATATCAGCAGTTTTGTATTTGTTTTTGCTCTTGTCTTTTGTAATAGTACCCCCCTGTTAGATAACGGGGGCTTTGAACGGCTCGCAAGCTCGCCGAACCGCCGAAGCGAACCGCCCCCTTGCAAGCATGGCGGAAAAATCTTAAGGATTTTCCCGCCAACGTGGTCGGATCGCTCCGTCGGTTTAACAGCTTTTCTGTTTCTCTCTAGTTATCTACGCATATAAATCAAATCGGTTATTCCGTTATAAGTCTGTGTTTTACAAAGCCTTAACTTTATTTCCCTGTCTATGTTGCCCAAAAGACGAACCCCATTTCCTAACAGAGTAGGAATAACAGAAATGTAATATTTATCAATCATATTTTTGCTTACCAACTGCTGAACAAGATTTGCTCCGCCACAAATCCAAATATCCTTTCCTGCTTCTTGTTTTAGCCGTTCCAATAATAAAACAGGATTTTCACTTGTAAAATGAATTTGTTGGGAAGAATTGCACTCTTTATGTGTTAATACATAAGTTGTAAATTTATTATATACCCATTCTTGCGGAGAAAGTTCAGTAACAACCTGATGAGAAGTATTCCACCCCATTAAGACAGTATCTATATCTTTGGTAAATTCTGTATAAGTGTCGATGTTTTCATTGTCATTTCCATGACCATTTAGCCAAGCTACTCCACCATTACCGTCCGCAATATATCCGTCAAGGCTCATGGCAATAAATAAAACTACTTTTCTCATTTTTTCTCTTTTATAAATACAAACAGGAATTTATTTCTCTTTTTTACTCATAAGGGAACAACTGATTGCTACAAATAAACCCATTAAAATCCATGGAAATGCTGCTCTTATAAAATCACTAACCATACTTTATTCCTCCTTAAATTCCAATTTCCTTAGTTCTACAAACTGAAATTTTTGCCTATGAATGTATCTTGTTCTTTATACGCAAACAGGCTTCTGTGTGCATAATCCAATGTCTTGAAAATGGCATTTGAATTAGTCCACAAATATCTTTATTACACCAATAATCAATCAGCCAAATTGCTTTTTCATTGTCGTTTACTACATTCAACGATTCTAAGTATCCTTTTCTTTCTTTCGGTATTTTTCTTTTCAATTCATCATAAGATAACCGTTCAAGCATTTTCTCAGTGCTTTCCCATACTTCGAAAATATATAAATATAATTCTTCCAGATTAAGCTGTTTTGAAAAGTCTGCAATCTGCTGTTTCATGAGTTCATTTCCTGTTGTAATGATAGGTGAATTGATACGCTCTTGATAATTGCCTGCAAAAAATACTTGTTCATCTTCATTTATCACTGTATGCACAACTATATCTTCAATGCGGAAAATATGCCAAATAGAATAAGCAATCGTCTTACTATGATAACCATCAGCGTTTATGAAGGGGATTGAGTTAAAATCTTCTCTGCATAATTCTTCTTTGAAAGATACTAAGGTTTGTATTAACTGACTTCGTAAAGTAAGTAAAGTATCAATACCCCTCTTATAAGTATCTTTCTTTTTTATTTGTGCCTGCATTGTTTTATTAAGTTCAGACCATTCCTTATTCATATTCAATCCTCTCTCAAATTCTGATTTTATCGCCCCATACAAACTGGAATTTGTCTTACAACAATTTATATATGCATAAAAAGCAATATATTTATGAAAACACCCTAAATCCAAAATTTACTCAATTCATTTTTTCCTTACATAAAATGTTCTCGTATATTTCACTTCCTCACCAAGTGTTTCCCCTATCAAAACTTCAAAATCATTGATATCAAATTCTGGAAAGAATGTATCTCCATCTTCAATATTTAAATCTACTTCTGTGATATACATTTTATCTACTATTTGCAAAGCTTCCTTAAATAGTCCATATCCACCAGATATGTATACATCTCGTCCTTTAGCCAATAATAATGCATCTTCTAATGATTTAACTGAAACTAAATTATCTCCTTGATACTCTGTTGTGGTGGAAACAACAATATTCATTCTATTAGGCAACGGATGACCGATTTCTTCATAAGACTTTCGCCCCATAATAACCACATTACCCGTTGTTAACTCTCTAAATTGCTTTTGTTCTCCCTTTATTTTCCATGGTATATTACCATTCTTGCCTATAACATTATTCTTTGACCTCGCAACAATCAAACCTATCATCTATTTCATCCTCCATAATATGATGTCGTACCTGTGATTCCATCAAGTGCACCACATCTTAACAAACTCAAAATTATCTCGAACTAACCAGCTCGACAAATTCCTTTTTTGTCTTCATCTGCATTATATCATATTGTTATAAGCATTGCCATTTCTTTTCTGCTTTTGAAAAGTTACTTATCAGCCTATGTTTTGTAAAGGGTGATATTCAGCATTTCTCACGCAACAAGCCCTTGACAAACCATAGACTAATAAGTTTTAAGGTAATCAAGCAGAAATGAAATAGTCTGCTGTTTCACGGCAACAAAAAAGAGATACCAACACACTTATGTAGTATCTCTTAGTCTAGTAGCAATATTCTTTTGTTTGCAAGCAGGTAAACATGGGCTGTTTCTTAATATCTTTTTGTTTGGGAAACACCGGTTTCCCATCTGGATACTGTTCTACTAGATACATTTAGTGTTTCTGCTAACACTTCCTGAGTTATATTTTTTTCTTTACGCAGTGTTTTCAAAAACTGACCTATTTTTTTCTGATCCATTCACTATACCTCCTCTATCAACAGATTAAGCTAACAGTATGTATATTTACACGACATAAAGTGAGAAAATGTCATATTTTTCAATCCGACATAGTTGTCTAGATTAGATAAAGAATAAATTCCTAAATTATAATAAAATGATGTTTATTATAAAATCATTAAACTTTTTTTCTTTGAATCAATAAGTTAATACCTAACACAAATACAAAAGCTCCTAGTAGAATAAAGAATGACCATATAAAATTCCAATATATTGAATTCACGTCAAACATCCATAATAGAAGTTTATTCCAAAATTCTAAACCAGTTGCAATAGCAAATAAATCAAATAGTAAATATGAACCACCAAATAAATAAATCCATCTCCACCAGTAGTTATTATGTAAATTACGGAAGAATGTAATTATTCCTAATATACAAAGAATAATTAGTATTCCTGATAATATAAAATAAAACAATCCTTTATTTTCTAATATACCTATCCAAAAAGAAGCATAGGAGTTTCTATCAATTAATCCCCATATCCTATGCATATGAAACAGACCAAATGCGATAAAAAACCAAGGCTCCCAAGCTAATATTATCTTTTTCATTTTCAACCTCCAAAGCGTACTTGTTATTAAACTATAATATATTAAACAAGATACTATTATAGAATTTAATATATTTATCTTTTGACAACCATTTTATATATGCCAGAGATAAGTGAAAAGCATCCCAATAAACCGATTATAATTCTCCATGTCACACTATGAACACTTGTTATAATATATGGGGAAAATATGGCAAATAAAATTATAATCAATCCAATTATCACTAATATAATGTTAGATTTAAACATGCTATCATCTCCTTAATTCTAATTCTTAATATACAACATCACAATTAATTTAGATTTTAAAATTAACTACATCTTAACTATTTTTTTAACTGTGTTCGCTGTTCTTATCGTTAACTTAGAACTAATATCTGCACTTGCTGTCTTAGCCCACCAATTTGTTTTTTGATAATCTTTACGACTAAAAGACCAGAATATCACATTCTTATATTCCTGTATCCTTTCTAATTCTTTGTTAGGTTCACCAATCTCGTCATATACATCTGCAAATCTTGCTGGAGGTATGATAAAGATTAGATTATCATAGATTTCTTTATTTTTATCCCCCCACCATTCAGGTGCATTGTTTAATATTTCTTCTAGCTGTTCTCTTAATAGAACAAAAACTGGTATGTCTAAATCAAAGTGTTCTTTTATCATTTTTTCAATCATGCTTGTTAATTTCATTATATCCTCATCAGCACTTGAAAAAATAACATTGCCACTATTAAGATATGTTTTTACTTCTATAAATTTAAGATTTTCAAAGCCATTTTTTAACTCCACCATTGGGACTTTATTTTTTCCACTTATATTAATTCCTCTTAAAAATGCTATATATCTTTTCATTTTCTGCAATCTCCTTAAGATTATATAATATATAACTACACATTTAGGATTTATCTTACTTATCCTTGAAATCATCTCTGCCTGGTAACGCTAATAAAAACGAAATAACAACGATAGAAAGAGTTGTAGCTGAAACAGATGACATATAATAATCTACTATTTTTAATCCGAAACTGGTTGCAATAGTATCTAAAGTTAAATACAAGATAAGTGCATCTAGCTTACTTATTCTTTCAAGTTCATATAGCGCTTTTGGTAATGCACCGGCTATCAAATTTAACGGGAACGACATTATTGTTGCTATTATGAAAAATAGTATAATACTACCAATAGACTCATATTGAAATCCAAACAACTTCATTACAGTACCACTTACTAATGCAATAATTGATAGCATTCCTATAAAAATCGTTCCACAGATTATGGATGTTATAATTTTTTCTTTATTATCAATCCAAAACTTTTTCAAATATTTTCACACCTCTCCTTAAACTTACTTGAAACAATAACTTAAGATTTGTTTTTTTTGATTAAAGCTCCTATTCCTAAACCAATACATAAGCCTATACTTATTCCAAAACATATACAGACAGGAATATTATCAGTAAGCACTCCTATAATCACTCCTAATGATGTTCCAATACACATTCCTATTGACATTCCCTCTAACATATATGTTTTTGTTTCATCTTTAATTTCTTGCTGATTAACTTTTTTATTTTTCATAATATTTTCCCACTTTCAAATTTCATTTTTTGCTCTACAACTTAGGATTTACTTATATCTATTCCTATAAAAGTGTCAATATATATCCGTCTATCAGAGCAATTAGCAAATACATAATAAAGGCTCTGATAAACGCTTCTATATGCTTTTTCGGATTTTGATACAATTCCTTTTCTGGTATTTTTCTTAAACGAACACGCTTTGTATTCCGCCACCATAAAAGGTCTACAATAAATAAGTCAAAGATATTCAATCCCTGTCCTATAATACATAAACAAAGAAAATTATGTGTGAAGCCATTTTCTTTGATAAACAACCCTAATATAAATAGTACGAACAGAAATAACAGAAAATTGGATATAAATGTAACCACTTTATTGCTTTCCTTAAATTTTCCTTGATATTCTGCAATACTCTTTATTCGATTTTGCACTTCATCTGGATAAGATGAATAGCTTTTTAAATTTTTGTTATCTGTACCTGTTCCCCAAAAACATATTAGAAAAAACGCGATACATAAAATTACGGTTTCGATTATTATAATCATTCTGTTTCACTCCAAATTCCAATTTAACGCTGATATTTCATAGGTGTATATCTCATACCATCAGATAATTGCTCAGTATTCGTGTCTACAAATCCCAATTTATGATAAACAGGAACTGCATATGGGGAAGAGTTAACTGTTATGACTTCTTTTTGACTATTTTCTAGAAGATATTCCCACAACTTTCTACCAATACCTTGTCTTTGATATTGAGCCTCAACAAAGAAACAACAAATATGTTTTCGATTTTCATTTGTGGCAATAACTCCTTTTAACTTCTGATTGTCATATGCTCCCCAGAATTCCAAAGTATTAATTATCTCTTTGTTTTCAATAAAATCTTTAAATGACTGAATACCTTCATCAGAATAATCCGGTGCTTCAAACTGTAAAAATGTTGTCCAAATAAGATCAATAGCATTATCCATTTGAGCTTGATCTATTTTTTTGATTTCCATACAATTCACTCCCTCTGATTTTCGTTTATCTCAAACAAGCATTTACAAATTTCATAGGTACATTCATGCGTTCTGCTACTTGTTCTGGTGTCATTCCACTATTTAAGAAACGCTTGCATACAACTTTTAGGTTTTCTCCAACTTCGATAACATGCTTATCTGGATCATAGAATCGAACTACACGTTGTCCCCATGAATGTTCTGTAACAGGATGTACATATTCAATGTCGCATTCCTTTAATTTATCAATAAACTTATCAAAATTATCTTCTTCAAAATAAATTTCAAAATTATTACCTCCAAAGGAAATTTCACTTTTACTGATAAATTCTTTATATGTTTCAACTGTCTGTAAAGCCAAACCACCAGTTAAAGTTTTATTTGCTCCAAAATCCATAATAACATGAAGTCCAAAGACCTTTTTATAAAACTCAACTGATTTATCTATATCAGTGACTACCAACATTGGATTCTTTAATTTCATTTTCATTTCCTCCTTTAATAGCATGTACTTGATATAATTATTATCCCATTATAAAAAATGTTTTACAATAATTAACTATATTCATGCTTATGTTTTTCTTCTAAACAAAATCAGTTCTAACAAAACGAACTAATCCTATTACTTTAACCGGTATTTCTTCAACTTCCTGCATTGTGAAGAATTTTGATTCATATTTAGGATTAGCTGCTTCTAAAATCATAAGCTCATTTTTAAAATAAACCTTTTTTATAGTTGCTTCATCGCCAATCATCACTACTGCGATTCTTCCAGATTCAACTGTACTGCAGCTTTGCACATAAACCAAATCTCCATCATAAATGTGTGCACCTTCCATGGAATCACCAACTACACGCAAAAAATAATCTCCTTTTTGAGCATCAGCTTGCCCTAGCTCTATATATCCCTCAATATCCTGCTCAGCCCAAAGATCGTAGCCCGCTTTTACATTTCCTAAAATAGGTTTGATTCGATTTGTTTCTTCGATGACTTCTTCAATATCACAATCTAAGACTTTAGATAATTTTTGAATTGTTGTTTTCTTTAATTTTGTGCTTTCTCCACTTATCCAACGATAATATGTAGATAAAGACACTCCTACTTCTTCTGCTACTTCTGCATGACTTAAATTATTCTGTATCTCATATTGAACTAATAATTCTTTTAAAATCATATACATCACTCCACATTACAATAATATCAGAAATAAATGGATTTTGATAACTTTAATGATAAATTAAATAAGAAATTCCCAAATCTATATTGTTTTAGAAATCATAATAGATATAATATGAACTCACAAAGGAGTGATACAAATGAGTAAAATTTATTTATGCATTGATCTTAAGTCCTTCTACGCCTCCGTAGAATGTGTGGAGAGAGATTTAGATCCATTTAAAATTAATCTGGTCGTTGCTGATCCTACTCGAGGTGGTGGTGCTATTACTTTAGCAGCTACACCTGCTATTAAACGATTAGGAGTACCTAGCCGTGGAAGAATATTTGAAATTCCAAAAAATATCGAATATATCATTGCCCCGCCAAGAATGAAACTGTATATGGAATATTCTGCTAAGATTTATAAAATATTTTTAAAGTATATTTCAAGTAACGATATCCATGTATATTCAATCGATGAATCATTTTTAGATATAACACCTTATTTATCGTTATATTGCATGAATCCAAAACAGATAGCAAAAATGATCATTGATGATATCTATAATACAACAGGTATAACTGCAACCTGCGGTATTGGAACGAATTTATTTTTAGCCAAGATTGCATTGGATATCACTGCAAAACACTCTAAAGATAATATGGGTTATCTAGACGAAGATCTTTATAAACAACTACTATGGCATCATACACCACTTACGGATTTTTGGATGGTTGGTCCAGGAACTTCAAATCGTTTAGCAATGCTAGGAATTAACGATATGTATGGAATTGCTCATTATCCTGAAAAAATATTATACAAACTCTTTGGAGTTAACGCTGAATATTTGATTGATCATGCCTGGGGAAGAGAACCAGTAGAAATATCTGACATCAAAGCTTACAAGCCAAAAGCAAATTCAATATCCAATAGTCAAATTCTTTTTGAAGATTATAATTATAAAGACGCTTACCTTATTATGAAAGAAATGGTAGAAACAAATGTATTATCCCTAACAGAAAAACACCTAGTTACTAATCACATCAGTCTATTTATTGGTTACTCAAAAAATGTAATCTCACCTTCAAGAGGAAGTTGCAAAATCACCGTTACAACAAATTCATATAGACTCCTACTGGAAGAATTCAAACGATTATATAAACGTGTTGTCAATCCCAATTATCCAATAAGACAAATTGTCATCAGTTTTGGGAATGTTATCAATGAAGCATATGAACAATACGATCTATTTACAGATATAGAGGATATTGAAAAAGAGAAAAGAGTACAGGAAGCTCTTGTAGAAATTAAAGCAAAATTCGGTAAGAATTCAGTTCTTAAAGGTATGAACTACTTAGAGAAAGCTACTGCAAGAAAAAGAAATGGTCTGGTTGGTGGACATAATGCATAATGAAAAAAACAATATAAAAAGAGCTCATATCTTCCAATCGTTCGATGCCCTTAAAGGATTTCGAGAAATATTAAGGGAACAGGAAAGAATTGTTGTGCCAAAAAAAATATTAAGCGAAGATGACCTTGATATTCTTGATCGAAAAATTCATTGCGTTCGTCCTGGCATGATAATTACAGTTATTTACTATGACAAGGGACAATACGTTCAACTAGAGGGAAGAGTTATCAAGATTAATCTAGATACAAAGGTCTTACAGATAGTTAAATCAAAAATCAATCTGAAATCAATTGTAGATATCAGAGGAAATGATAATCTAGAAGATCAATTATAAAAGGCACTTTATTTCAGTGCCTTTTATAATTTGCTTGAAAACAGACATTAATATGAAAATTTAAAGCGATGATCCTCCTTATAAGGTTTTCTTGACGGATTACCTTCAACTCTATATATTTTTTTATTTTTAACATCATAGACTACGGACCATACAGTATCTGCACCTTTCCTTCTATCATACTGACACATAAATCCATGCTTTCCAGATAATATATTAAAAATAAGTTCCATTGATAAATCGTTATTTTTTAATGACTGATGAGCAATTTGATTTCTTAATGATGAATTCCAGTCATCAATATTATGTTCATTATACTTTTTCATTGGTAAAGAATTAAAGTTATTAGCTGTAGCAACGAAACTTTCATTATCCAAAGGATAAATGACCTCAACATTTTGACTATTACATTCTACTATCGCAATATTTCCTAAAACATCTGCTATTGTTATTGTTTGATTAGAAGCAATGGGAACTGACTTTATAAATTGAATAGCTTCCTGTAATGTTTGACATTTTTCTAAAATATAACGAACAATCATTCCTGCATTCATTCCCAGCATGATATTCTGTGGATAAATAAAAGTCATTCCTACTGCTAAGCCGTATTCATTGATACCATCTTCCATTTCAACAAACGCTGTCGTATTTCCATTAAATGAGTAGCAATTATCTAAATTATACAAACAGTTCATATAAAGTTTCTCTAATTCAACTAAAAAATCACTGTTTCTTCCTAAGATAATTTGATTTTTATCACTGATTGCCATACACGTACATTTATTATTGAATTCAAAACAGTACATACTCAATAAAAAAGTGAGCATATCTTCATATGACGTTTGCTGTCCATCAGCAATCCCTTTTATTTCATCTAGAATTTCTGGATAATATTTTTCATAAATAGGTATACATTTTTGAGTATACACCTTTCTTTCTTCACTGATAACAAATGTATGCTGATTCGCAATAATTTTATTATTTTTTCTTAATAAAGTTCCCCAACGAAAACCACAATCATAGTGACTACCTTTGAATTTTCCATGATACATTTTATTTTTCCTCCTCGTTTATTTCGAGCAAGATCTTCCTCAATTTCAATCTTAATTGAATAAAAATTTTATGTCAATGAATTAAAATTTATATTGAAATATAGATATTTAAACCCATTATTTAGTCTACGATATATGCAAAAAAATAAACAAGTATGTTTCAAAAAAACTGCACCTTTTACTAGGCACAGTTTTAATTCATATGTTCAATTAAGATACCTTTTTGTTGAATGAAATATTTAAACAAAATATATGTTCCCCATACACCCCCTACTAGCATTACTTCAAATATTCCTAATATGTGAATCAAATATTTAAAAGTGAAATTCATTAACAACGAAATAAGATGATTGATTCCAAGTAACCAGCAGAGTATTACTGATTGTATAACTAATATTTTTATCATTTCTGTATTATTGCTTCTTAAAGCAATTACAATTGAAACAATAATCGCTATATTCCATAACGAAATTTCACGTTGCCAGCCAACAGACATGCCCCAATCTGTAAATGCTTCTCCTATTTGTGGTAAATATAATTGCCATATACTTGCACCAGTACATGCAACTAGCATAAACATTAAATAGTATCTGCTGATTTTTAGCATCCTCTTTTTTGCCATAACCTTATGCTCCTTTTGGATTACTGACACTTCATTTGACCTATTATTCCTGTACTGAATAATTTGAATACATTAATAAATTCTATCTTCGCTTGTTCAATATCCTCATATTCTATTAGAACATGTCTTAAACAATCTGCTAATACATCTATTATCAATTTTGAATAATGCCCATTTTCTTGCATATGAAAATGTAGCTGTATATGTTCTTGTAATTTTTTTAATAGTTTTTCTTTTCTCTCTAGCAAAGAAGAACTTTCTAAATTCAAAATGATGACGACTTTTTTATCAAGAAAACACCTTAACTCACTTTGTTCAAATAATTCTTCTAGATAATCTGCATACGCCATTGCTTCATCTTTCGTTAGCATATTATCTTTACTATTGTTTATATGCTGATCCATCATATATTCAATATTTTCTAATGTTGGCATAATAATTGTTTGTAATAAGAGTTCCTTGTTTTTAAAATAATGATATATATTTCCGAGGCTAGTATTTGCTTTATATGCAATGACTCTCATTGAAGTGTTCTCGTATCCTTTTTTCATGAATTCATCTGTTGCTACTTCGATAATCCTCTGTTCTATATCTTCTTTTTTTGTTTGCATTTTTATCTCCTCCATATTTATAGAATATGGCAAGGGCAATCATAATACAATAGATAATCATCATAAAAAATCATAAATTAAAATGCGTTCATTTTTCAAAATTATCATTGTTTATATTAAGCATAACCCCATATTAAGGATGTGCTATATTATCTTATTTTCGGCTAAAATTATGCGATATCTACTTGAAACCAATATTGAAAAAACTGTACCTTTTTTACCAGGTACAGTTAAATAATGCCTAATTCTCTTTTTCAAATATCAAATCAATTTTTCTTAAGCATCCTTTCGCATCAATTAGCTTTGGAATGTATCCTACATAGGAATATCCTTTTTCTGCATATTCATTGATGATTTTCTTATAATCAGAAGTCATGAAAAATAATACATCTTTAGCTTCATATTTTAATTCTACATATTCATACTGTTTCATATGATTTCCTCCCTATAAATCTTTTACTAACAATACCTTTTTAGTAAGAACCCAAGATACAATGAAAGCAGCCAGTGATACAACCAAAATGATCACATATGTTGATAAGTGATTTCCTAAAAGAAAGAACAAACCAATGAACACACCGGCAGAAACAGGATAAGCAATAATTGAACCTAGAATACTTTTTGTTTCATCAGCAAGGAAATAGAATGGTAGAATGATTCCGCCTGCAAGCAATGCCATTGCGACACTGACACATACAAATACCATTGCTCCATCGTTGTTTTTGCCAACAACAGTTGAAGCGATATATCCAAAGATGATTCCAAATACTAATCCGATTAAACTTAATCCTAAATAAGAAATGTATTTACTGTCAGCATATGCTCCTCTGGAAATCTTAGTCGTTAGGACTGTTTTGATCCAGCCTGATGTCTTATCCATAGTAATCGTAGTTGCAACGATCATTCCCAATAATACTGTTGCTAATACGGTTAACACCCATGGTGTTGAAAGATAAGATAAGCTTGCTCCAATAATAACAAATACGACTGCTAAGATAAGCAAACTGCTTTTGATAATGTAATAATCTTTTAATAATAAACCTTTCATCTAGTTCGCCCCCTTTACATACATCAGCATGATTTCATCAATATTTGCAGGTATGACCATAGCTTTTGGATATTTCTTTTCTGCTTTCTGTCTGTCAGCTACCAATACCTGCCATTCATAATCCTGTTTTCTATAGGCAATAACTTCTTCCTTGTCCAATGCATCAAATTGAGCTGCACCGCATTTAATAATGCCATATTTTTCTAACAGTTCATCTTTTGGTTTTGAGAAAATGATCTTACCTTCATGAATGAATACAATATAATCAGCTATTTTTTCTAAATCGCTTGTGATATGAGATGAAACCAAAACAGAATGTTCTTCATCCTGGATAAAGTCTAATAGCATGTCTAATATTTCATCTCTAATGATAGGATCTAAACCACTTGTCGCTTCATCAAGGATCAATAGTTTTGAATGATGTGAAAAAGCAACAGATATGGAATATTTCATCTTCATTCCTTTAGAGAAATTCTTGATCTTTTTGTTCATTGGCAATTTGAATTTTGTTAGCATTTTTTCATATGTGTTCATATCCCATGTACTATAGATATTTGCAAACACTTTTCCAAGCTGTTTTGGATTGAGGACATCCGGATAGTTGTTTCCGTCAAACACAACACCGATTTCATCTTTAGAGACTTCATCAATATTGGAACTTCCTAGCATTGTAATCGTTCCACTATCTTTTTTAGTCAAACCTAATATAGAATTAATGGTTGTACTTTTTCCTGCTCCATTTTCACCAATCAATCCTACTATGCTCCCCTCAGGAACGCTAAAAGAAATGTTGTCTAAAGTAAAGTCTTTATAATGTTTTGTAACACCATCAAGTTTTAACGCTAATTTCTCCATAATCTTAATCCTCCTCATATAACAAAGATAATAAAGACTGTAGTTTATCAAGTTTTATTCCACTGACTTTTGCTATTTCTATAGCTTCTGTGAAATGCTCTTCAATCCTTTTTTGTTGCTCCTCTAAATAGAAATCCTGGTTTTGTGCAGATACAAAACATCCTTTTCCAGCGGTTGTTTCAATAAAACCATCTGCTTGAAGAGAATCATATGCTTTCTGTACGGTTAAAACACTAATATGCAATGATTTTGCAAGTCCTCGAATAGAAGGAAGTGCTTCGCCAGCTTTCAGATCTCCGCAAATGATCAGTGCTTTTATTTGTGAAGATATCTGTTCATAGATAGGAACACTCGCATGATTATTTATTAATATTTCCATTCGATCACCATCCTTTTGTATTATACTGTATTACCTCTACAAGTACAGTATAATACTGCGATATACACTTGTCAATAAGTATTTTTAAACAAATTTAAAAAATTACATTTCTCTAACAACACTAAGTATTAAAAAAGATGCACATCAAAGTGCACCTTTCTTAATTCATATATTCGATTGAGATACCTTCATTCTCATTGAACTCGTCTATTTTTTCCTTTGCAAGGTAAGGCTTAAAGAATTACTAAATACCTCTAACCATTTTTCCTTCATCAAAAGCTGTTAGTATATCATGTCCTAGAACACTCATATGCTCGCTAATTGCTTCATTTATATATTTATCATCTTCTACAATTAGAATAGTTGCCTTATATTCAACTCATCTTTAATATTATAATAAAAAATCATGATCTGAACTCCACAAAATGAATTGTGTACAACAGTCATGACTTTTAATTTTATTTTTAAACCATATTATCTTAAAAAGCGTTCCATAGAAATATGAATGCGAAGACACAGCCCCAAGCATTTTTATTTTTATCTGCACAACTTACCATACCATAGATAAATATGAAAGTTACAATCATTTCAAGTATCCCCAAGAATGATGTACTAAATGGATGAAATAAGATACAGATAAATGCACATATTACCGCTCCAAGATTAATTGTGCTAGGATATCTTTGATTGATTACTCTACTGACAATATAATAATTAAATCCTTCAAAAAATCCCCAAAAAGTTCCAACCATAATTAATCCTAATGCTTTACAAACAATATTGCTTGCAAGTATATTATAAGTTATTAAAACAGAAAGTGGCATATATCCATCAAACTGTCTGGAAATAAGTAGATAAATGACATATGGTATAAAGAACAGTACAGATCCGATGATAGCTTTTAGTGCGCCCTTTTTCCTGAGTCCCATTTTTGCAAATGTATCTTTACGAATTATACATACGATTGAACTCCCTAGACCTGCAATTGAAAACTGCATTAATCCAGTTACTATAGTACGAAGTAAAATATGAATTTCATCGTTATTAATAAAGTCGTTAAGATATTTACTTAATGACATATATAAGATAAATCCTGCTAATGTTGTCAACGCTATGATCCAAATATCTGTATCTAGTCTTTTTTTCTACTGTTAATTCTTTTTTCATTGTTACTATCCCCTTATCATCAACAAGGTTTTCAATAAAATACAATAGAATTATTATAATGTTCTAAATTATTTTAATTCTGTACGACGAATAACTGCATAAGAACCAATTCCTAATATTGCTACAATTACAAATAATGTTAGAGCAGGGAATATATAATTAATTGTTCCATCAGTCATAAAGCCCATTGCTTGCATCAAAAATTCCACAATATCCCTAACCAATTCAGCAGAGAATACATATCGGAATAATGCAATAATTAATAGGATCACTCCACCAAAAGCAAGACCTAAATATATTGATACATTCTTTCCCACTCTGTTGATTACAAGAATAATCAGATAAAGTAAACTGCAAAGTACTACATAAAGAAGAAATAGCCATAACCAATTCATAAACAGGTTATCATAACCATACAAACCTCCATATAATGACGAATAATTACTATTGATTAAATGCATCATATTTCCTACTACTGTATCAACGAATGCCATTGTTCCAGATATAAAGCAGAACATTGCAATAGTTGCAATATATATATATTTACGAGTGAATCCATTTTGAATCAGCATTTTAAAGTCTTCCTTAAATCCTAGAACTCCTAATATACTAATATAAACCAATGTATTTAACTCTAAACAATTAGTGCCTACATCTTCAAAAGTTCCCATTACCAATCCGATAGTAATTGTTATTAATCCAACGATAGCATACTGTATAGCATAGAAGATCCAGATATACTTAAATGATGTCATACATTCGTATTGAATAATAGATTTAAGAGTTTTCATATTATTGGTCTCCTTTCTCGGTCAATTTGACAAACAGTTTTTGTAAATTCATGACAGATAGTGATAAATTACCTGTTTTAGGAAGAGGAGTTTTTTCACCTAATACATATGCAATTTTAAGGTTACCTAATTCATCGTATCCGATAACATTTTTATCAGCACAATAAGCATCTACTTCGTGTGCAAGTCCTGATACACTAAATCCTGTTTCCAATAACGAACTTACATTATCTTGAAGAAGTACCTTTCCTTTATCAATTAATACGACTTCCTCAATGATATTAGCTACTTCTTCAATAAGATGTGTCGCTATAATGATAGTTCTCTCGCTATTTTCATAGTCTTTTAATAACAAGTCATAAAACAATTCTCTATGATTCGCATCCAAACCAAGAACCGGTTCATCAAAAATAATATAAGGAACATTCAAAGATAAAGCAACTGTTAATTTGAAGATAGACTGATATCCTTTTGATAATGCCTTGAATTTCTTATTAATATTAAGATTAAATTTGTTTGCTATTTCCATAGCCTTTTCCTTATCAAAATCATCATAAAAGCGATCGATCCATTTAAATAAATCTCTGATTTTTAAATTTGTTTCATACAAATCCGCTTCACTCATGCAGAAGATCTTATCATGAACTTTCATGTTTTCTTTTGCTGGAATATCATCAATAAGAACTTCTCCACTATCAGCAAAGATACGATTGGCAATAATATTGATTAGTGTAGATTTTCCAGCTCCATTTCTTCCTAAAAATCCGTAGATTTTTCCGTGTTCAAATGAAAAGGAAACATTATCGAGTGCGATAACATCTTTATACTGTTTTGTAACATTCTTAATTTGAATTGCTTTCATTGTCATAACCCCTTTCTATGAGTTTAATTATTTCATCTTTAGACATATTCAGTTTGTTCGCTTCTTCTATCAGTGTTGCTATGAACTGATCGTAAAATTGACCCTGTCTTTTTTGTCGGATTTTTTCCACTGCTCCTTCTTTTACAAACATTCCTAAACCTCTTTTCTTATAAATGATTTCATCATCAACAAGTAAATTCATTCCTTTCAAAACAGTATGTGGATTGATATTCAACAACGCAGAAATTTCATTTGTTGATGGAATTTTCGTTTCCTCTGGATATATTCCTGTGAATATTGAATCCTCTAACTGCTCTGCAATCTGAATGAATATAGGTTTTTCTATATTAGTATTTATATTCAACCAACATCACTCCTTTATAGTTTGTTAGTAGAGTAACTAACTACCTTACATCTATAATATAGATGATAATCACAAGGTTGTCAATAATTTTCTTTAATCAGAAAAAATAAAAGTACTATTTATAATAAATTCACTAAATAGATTAATGCGAATAATGGAAAAAATTGTAAAAAATAACATTTTAGGGGCTAAAAGTACATTTTATTATTAAAAAGTATTGGTTATAATGTATTTTGCTTATATTAATTTACAACTTTATCTGATCAAAGCCATTAACGTAGAAGGGAATACTGTTATTGACATCGGACATGAGCTGAATTTCTTTACTGCACAAAGTTGAGGGGGAATTCAGATGCTCACTATCTGCGTCTATGCATATCGGGTTAGTCGCCGACATTGTATTATTATAATTCCATATCTACATGTAATTCAGTGCTGTTGTATTGGATACTCATTTAACGTATATAAATATATCTCTTTTAACTATGAAGAAATTGATAGATTGTTTTCGTACTATTCTATTAATTTCTTCTTTTTTTATGCTCGACCGCCTCCCTCCTCTCTTTGAATTCAAATTCAAAGAGAGGAGAAACAAAATGAATATATTTGATTATAAATGAAGAGATTTTAAAGAAATAAGAACTGATAATAATAAAAAGAAATATTTTGTAAGAATAGGAAATGAATATATAGAAGTGCCGAAAGAAGTATATAGAGTCTACAAAGCGGATTACCTGAGAACATATAGATCTTACAAACGAAAAGAAGATTATGCACATACCACTTATGAAGAAGACCGAACGATAGATAAAGATAAGCATATTTTAGATATGGATCACTACCATATCGAACAAATTGATAAAAAAGAATCAATACATAGTCTATTAGAAGCGATGAAACAATTAGACAAGGAACAGTACTTTATCATTTATTCAATATATTTTAAGGGAGAAACCGAATCATCAGTCGCAAGAAAATTAAATATAACTCAACAAACATTGAACTGGAGAAAGAAAAAAATATTACTTTTTCTTAAAAACATTCTGTTAAAGCCATAAAACTGAAATATCTCCGATTGAGAAGGATATTCTCAGAAAGGAGACCATCTAGATATGGCAAAAACAAAAGTACTTGTGCTTGTTAAAGCAAATCCATCACCATTCGCAAAGGAGGTTCTTCTTTATCAGGAAGAACAAATCATGCAGAGCATTGATTTATCCAATGTAACGATGTGTGGTATCTATCGTTTTATAGGAAAGGAGCTAAATTATAACGCATTCAAAGAAACAAGTATCATTCAGAAAATTAGGACTAGTTCAATAGATCAGGTATTGGTCATTTCAAAAAATGTTATTTCATCTGATATATCAATATGCAATGATTATGAATATTTCTGCAACTACTATGGTGTAGCTTTAGTAGAGATATCTCCCCTTTTTACACTGATTGATGAAATCAATAAGATTTCTAGGTAAATAACCATGAGTTATGACTATAAAAACGAATACAAGAAATGGTATGCCTGGAAAGAAAAGGAAGAAGAACTGTTAAAGGAGCTTAATGTTCCTCAGCATCTTATCGAAGAACTTAGAAAATATGATTATGAACAGTTCAAGGCAGAGAGAAGATATAAAACAAGACATCTTCTCTTTGATGATAACTTTTTTATGAATCGTCCTATCTATGATAAAAAACAGTATTCGTCATTTAAAGATTTGTTAGATGATATTGAAAATGAAGCATTATATGAGCATCTGAAGAATTCTGAAGAAGAGATATTGCAGATCATCATGCTGAAGATACAAGGTTATTCCATCAAAGAGATATCCCAAATAACCGGTCTGACAACCCATCAGATATATAAAAAAATAAAAAAAATTAAAAAAGTTTTATAAAAGTGGCGAAAAATGGCTTCTCAAAACGCATATATAGTGAGGGGGTAATTAATTACTCCTAAATATATAGCTCTTTGAAAACCGAATAACACCTATTGGATACGTTCCCATCCTATGAGCTATTCATTGGATACGCCATGACCAATATGGAAGAATAACTATAAAGCAAACAGTAAAGATATTTATTATAGTATTCTTACCTTAGCGAGCGAACAAATATCTCAGTGTAAAAATGACTGGCAATCATTCAGCCATGACATAGGATGAGGGATCATGATACTCCTGCACTGCAGTTGTGTGAGATACCACACGAAGATGAAATTTCTGTGAAAGATATTAGCCACATCTTGTCCAATAGGACTCCCACGTTTTCGGGTTATCAGGGATAAATAGAAAACACGATGTATAACTAACTGATCCATACTAGATAGCTTCGGCTATCTAGTTCTTACATAAAATACAAGGAGATGATAGAATGCGAAAAATCAAACGTGGTGAAATATACCTTGCCGACTTAGATCCTTGCATTGGTTCAGAGCAAGGTTCTACAAGACCGGTACTAATTATTCAAAACAATAGAGGAAACAAATACAGTCCTACTACTATAGTTGCATGCATAAGTGCTAAATTAGTTGAAAAAGCTCAATTACCAACTCATTATATAATTTCAGAAAATACGGGTGTGAAAACTAAATCACTTGTCATGCTAGAACAGATAAGATCAATCGATCAGTCACGTTTACAAAAATATATTGGTAAAGTGCCTAATCATGTTATGTATCACATAAATAAAAAGATCGTTATCAGTTTAGGACTCAATCAAAAAATAAAAAGAAAAAGAAGAGGTAAATATGGAAAGAAAAATGTTTAATGACTATCCAGATGTTGTCAACGTCACACAGATGAGAGAAATGCTAGGTGGTATGTGTACTCAGGTAGCAACTAAACTTCTCAAGGAAAATAAAATCAAACATATGAAGATAGGCAGAAGATACTACATACCTAAATCTAATATCATTGATTTTATTGAAGCAGAATCAAATAAAGAATAATTATTCGAATTTGTCGAATGTGTAAAATTATATTTTGCACATTCGTTTTTATTTTCTTTAAGTGTTATTCTGTAATCGTGAAATAAATAGAGAGAAGGAGGAAATATGGAAGAAAAAGAATTAGCAGCCGCCTGTCTTAGAACTAAAAGAGATTATTTTCATATAATTCTAAGTTACACTCAAACAGATGGAAAAAGAAAAAACATTTCATTTTCTACAGGACTTAAAGCCCGAGGAAACAAAAGAAAAGCTGAAAATATCTTAAATATGGCAAGAAACAGTTTTGAGATTCCTCAAACTGAAGAAGCTTTAGAAATGGAAAAGAAGAAAATAAAACTACTCATCAAAAAGCAAATCAATGGTACCGAAACCGTCGAGGAAGTAAAACCACTAAATGGGAATGAAAACACAAAGTATAGATCAGAACATAAGAAACCAGTAGCTAATGAACTTCATAAGGATATGCTATTTTCCAGTTATCTGTACTACTGGCTAGAGAATGTTGAAAAATACATGATTGAAGAAAATACTTATGCCACATATTATACTAACATTATATGTAGAATTATTCCTTATTTCGAAAATACTCTTGTCACTTTAGGAGAGCTTTCATCTATTGACATACAGACTTATTATTCAAGATGTCTCGAAGGTTATAAAATTGGAAAGAAAAAATACAGTCCTGTTAAAGCAGCGACTGTCAAAAGAAGACACTCCAATATAAGAAAAGCTTTGCAATATGCCTATGAAATGGAACTTATTCAAAAGAATCCAGCTGATTTTGTAGCATTACCCAAAATTGTAAAATATGAAGGAAACACTTATAAAAAAGATGAGCTTGAAGAACTGTTTGAAATTGTAAAAGACTCAAAAATTGAATTCGCAGTTTTGGTTGCAGCTTTCTATGGATTACGCAGATCAGAAATAGTAGGACTTAAATGGGATGCTATTGATTTTGAAAACAAAACTATCAGTATCAAACATACTGTGACAGAATACACCCTCAAAGGTGAGATGAAACGAAAAGAAAAAGATAGAACAAAGAATAAATCAAGTGTTCGTACACTTCCATTAGTAGAACCATTCGAAAAACTATTGCTGAAACTTCTTGATCAGAGAAGCAAAAACATGAAAATGTTCAAAACTTCCTATTCAAGAAAATATATGGATTATATCTATGTTGATGAAATGGGTGAAAGAATCAAGCCAGGATATGTAACTCAGACATACCAAAAAGTATTGAAAAGAAATAACCTCAAGGTTATTCGTTTCCATGACTTGCGCCACAGCTGTGCTACATTGCTGTACAACAACGGAGTTGATCTCAAAGATATCCAGCATTGGCTAGGACACTCTACGATTACAACAACAGCTAACATCTATACTCATTTTGATTACAGTAGGAAAATTGACTCTGCAAAAATCATGATGAACACATTACAGGGTATAAACAAAAATATTTAAAAAAATTAAATCTATTTTTCAAAATCATGTATTTTAAGCATAAAAAAGAGGTTCGTGTTGGACATTTTCTGCACGAACTCTGCAGAAATGTTGGACATTTTTGAATTTCAGCAAAAAATCAAGTAAAAAGAAACAGTAGAAAAAAGTAAAATAAAGCAATGAAAATTAATCACAAAAATAGTGTTGGACATATCATTGACAAAAAACTAGTTCGCTTTACTATTCATGTAAAGTAAAAAAAACTCTAAAACCCTTATAAATAAAGGCTTTAGAGCAATTAACAAATGGTGCGAGTGACAGGAATCGAACCTGCACGCCAATGGCGCTAGATCCTAAGTCTAGTGCGTCTGCCAGTTCCGCCACACTCGCATTTATTAAGTTTTTCATATATACAGGTAACTAGCGCAGTACATCCTAAGTCTAGCGTGTCTGCCAGTTTCACCACATCCGCATATAAATGGTGACCCGCAGGCGACTCGAACGCCTGACCCTCTGATTAAAAGTCAGATGCTCTACCTACTGAGCTAGCGGGTCAAAAACATGGTGCCGGCTAAAGGACTTGAACCCTCAACCTACTGATTACAAGTCAGTTGCTCTACCAATTGAGCTAAGCCGGCATAAAAAAATGGTGGAGGTTAACGGGCTCGAACCGCTGACCCTCTGCTTGTAAGGCAGATGCTCTCCCAACTGAGCTAAACCTCCATATGGTGACCTGTACGGGATTCGAACCCGTGAATGCATGCGTGAAAGGCATGTGAGTTAACCGTTTCTCCAACAGGCCACAAAAATGGCGCTTGAAGTAGGACTCGAACCTACGACCGATCGGTTAACAGCCGATTGCTCTACCAACTGAGCTATTCAAGCATTTCTTGTTGCTTAAACATAATAGCATATCCATATATCGAATGCAAGTCTTTTTTTCAAAATACAATAAAAAAATATAGAAGTCAAAATGACTTCTATAAGTATTCACCATTTTTACCCCAATTTTCAAATTCTTCAATAGAAAGATATTGTTGTTCTACAGGTATTTTGGTAATACGTTCAACTTCTTTCAACAGTTTTTCAGCAAATTCTTTTTTGTGTGCATATTCTGTTGTATGAAACAATTGACAAGATATTTTCATACATTCCATTTCTTGTCCTCTAAAATACATCACTTGGTTATCTTCTATATGAATCATTAAGTTTTCTTCTTTTTTATGAGGTAAAATAGAAATAAGTTGACCTGCACTTTCTTTGAGTGCTTTTTCTTGATTTAAAGTTAATGTTTTTGTTGTTGTAAAAGTTATAAATGGCATACAATTTCCCTCCCATTTATCAATTATATATGATAACATTCAAAAATAATGACGAACTTTATAACATTTCATATGTTATTTGACCTAATATTTTGACTCCCTCAATAATTTTTTCATCAGTTGGTGTAGAGTAGTTCATTCTAAAACTATGGCATTCTTTTGTATCATCATCTAAAAAAGCATTTCCCGGTACAACAGCCACATTTTTTTCTAATGCCTTTTGAACAAACGATAACATATCAACATGATCAGGCAATGTCACCCATATAAACATTCCACCTGTTGGTATTGTATATTGAACATCAGGATGAAAATGCCTTTTCATTTCATCCAGCATCAAATGACATTTCTTTTTATAAATTTTTGAAATACGATCAATATGTTCATTCATATCATAATCACGAAGATAACGGGCCATAACTTTTTGTGCCCATAAATTAGAATGAACATCACTTGCCTGTTTAGCGACAACCATTTTTTGAATGATGTCACGAGGTGCAATACAACATGCTACACGCATACCTGGTGCAATAATCTTAGAAAGACTGGCAGCATAAATCACCAAACCATCTTCATCTAAAGATTTCATAGAAGGAACAGCTTCTCCTCCAAATCTTAAATCACCATAAGGATTATCCTCTAAAATCAATACACCATATTTTTTGGCCAGTTTTAAAACTGCTCGTCTGACATCCAATGACATAGTCATACCTGTTGGATTTTGAAAATTAGGGATTAAGTACATAAATTTAGGTCTAGGCTCCATTGATAAAGCTGCTTCAAGTTTTTCTAAATCTAACTGTCCATTATGATATGTAATCCCTCTCAACATAGCTCCTAGTGATTTAAAAGCATTTAAAGCACCTAAAAAACTAGGATTTTCACAAACAACAACATCTCCTTCATTGCATAAAATCTTTGCTGCAAACTCCATGATTTGTTGTGACCCTGAAGTAATCAACATCTGATCTCCATCTTTCGTCACTTGCTCATGACGATTAAAAAATGCTGTGGCCTGTTTAATTAATTCCTGATCTCCTTCAGTAATTCCATACTGTAAAACACTGATAGGCTGATTGGCTAATAAATCAGCTGATATTTTTTCAATTTCTTTTACAGGAAAGGCTTCTGTCGAAGGATTTCCACCTGCAAAACTTATCACATCCGGATTCGCTGTTGCTTTTAATATTTCTCTAATCGCTGATGCTTTAACATTTAACATACGATGAGCAAATTGATATTTCATGATTAAAACCCCCTTACCATATGTTTTATTATAAACCAAATTCGTGAGAATAACTAGATATTTATCAAAACAAGAGATATAATAGACTTAGGTGGTGATAAATATGCAGGTTATTGTTGTTGTTTTAAATAAACTTGATTGCTTAGATGATTTGCTTGCGAACTTAAAAAGAGCAGGTGTACGTGGAGGAACTATTATTGAATCAACCGGTATGATTAAAACGATTGATGATTCTGATGAAAGTTATCTTTTAGGATCATTACGTCTATTCCTTGAAAATCCACGTCCAGAAAGCAAAACCATCTTCTTTATTGTTGATGATAGTCAAGTTGATCTTGTCCGTAAAACTGTGGATGATTCAGTTGGAGGTATTGACAATCCAAATACTGGTATCGTTTTTGGACTTCCACTATCATTTGCTGATGGTTTAATGAAAAAATAAAGCTTCGGCTTTATTTTTTTATAAGCCGAAACATTGAATCATAATAAAGATGCAGTTCTTGACAAACTCTTTGATTGAGTTCCATAAGGCGATGATAGTATCGATCATATTCATCAGATAATTCACACATGGCAGGTATCAAAATATCATAATAACCACTATCTCTTAATCTTATTTTCATCTGACGATTTGGATAACTCAATATACGATACCACCATTTTTGTTGTAACTCATAGTTTTTGATAACCATTTGCTTAATGGATTCATAGGCATCTTCTGAGTCTAACAATTGATTTTTATATACATTGACATCATGCCATACTTGTTTCAACTGTTTACGATTCATTCTAGACATCAACATCAACAAACGATAGGAGAAAGGTATTTTGATATGGAAATGATCCCAAAAATCAATCATACAATCATAAGCTTTCTGCTGTTTTTGCGTATGAATACGAATATGGAGATAAGGTAAAAAATGCTCATAAAACATATCAAAGAATGGTTGAGGAATATTATCGGACATGATCTGATATATATCATCCAGTGAAAAAGAATTTTCCATGTTATCACTTTCAATAAAACAATGTAATTGTTTTAAACTTTCTTGTTGATAAGAAAGTTCTTTTTGTCTTTGTTTATAAATCTGTTGAAGATATTCTTTTTTCTTATCAATATCTAAATCTAGTAAATAACGGATATCTGCAATAGAGATAGACCAGCTACGATACATCATAATTTCTTTTAATCTTTGAATATCTTCGTCATTGAATTCACGATATCCATTTTGATTTTTATAAACATGAAGTAACTGTTGTTTTTCATAATAATAAATGGCTTTTTTTGTCACATGACATTGACTGCAAACTTCCTGTATTTTCATATCTCATTTCATCTCCCATTTTCATCATAAACTATCCCCTTAGGTCAATGTCAACAAAAAAAGTATCATTTCTGATACTTTATCCATTTGCTTTTAAATAACGTTTTAAAAATGTTCGTGTACGTTCTTCTTGAGGATGTTCGAAGATTTGTTCAGGTGTTCCTTCTTCTGCAATCACACCCTGATCCATGAAAACAACACGTGTTGATACATCTTTTGCAAATTCCATTTCATGAGTGACAACAATCATTGTCAAACCTTCATCAGCGAGTTCTTTCATAATATTCAAAACATCACCAACCATTTCTGGGTCTAATGCACTTGTTGGTTCATCAAAAAGCAAAACTTCAGGACTCATACATAACGCTCTCGCTATCGCAACCCTTTGTTTTTGCCCACCTGATAATTGTACACTGCTTTTATTTGCAAAAGCACTCATACCCACTTTTTCTAAATATTTGAAAGCCATTTGTTTCGCTTCTTCTTTATTTCTTTTTAAAACCTTGATTTGTCCAATCATACAGTTTTCTAATACTGTTAAATTGTTGAATAAATTAAATCCCTGAAACACCATGCCAACTTTAGAACGATAGGCATTGACATCAAAATGATGACCTAAAATATCTTGTCCATGATATAAAATATGTCCATCATCTAATCGTTCTAATAAGTTAATACAACGTAATAATGTTGATTTTCCACTTCCACTTGAACCAATAATTGTCACAACTTCACCTTTATGTATATCAAAATTGATATCATGCAAAACTTCTAATTGTTTAAATCTTTTCTTTAAATGTTGTACTTGAATAATTGCATCCATAATATCTCCTAACTGCAAAAGTCCTTGCTTTGTTTTTCAGAATTCAATCTTTTTTCGATATAATTTAAAATAAAGGTACTGATTGTTGTTAAAAATAAATAGATTATTGCAGCAATCAAGAAACATTCAATATATTTCATATTTGATCCTGCCACAGATGTTGTTTGAAAATATAATTCTGTTACAGAAATAACATTCAACATAGAACTGTCTTTAATATTGACAATTAACTGATTCCCAATTGATGGAAATGTATTTTTAATGGCTTGTGGGAAAATCACTGATATAAGTGTTTGACTTGTTGTCATTCCTAAACTCTTTGCAGCTTCACTCTGTCCTGCATCAACAGATTGAATACCGGCACGAATGATTTCAGCCATATATGCTCCTGTATTAATAGAAATAATAAACAATCCAGCAACTAAAGGAGTCCAATTGAAAGCAGGCTTTAATAAATAATATAAGAACATGGCTTGAACCATCATTGGTGTTCCTCTAAAAACCCAGATATAAAAACCTGTAATCAGTTTTCCAAAACGTTTAAGTAATTGACTGAATGGAGAATCATAGTCATTGATTTCAATAGCTCTAATACCACCTACAACTAACCCTATAAGAAAACCACAAACTGTCCCAACAATGGCATATAATAAAGTAATTTGAATACCATAAGTAAACAAAGGAATATTTTCAATAAATATTTCCCATGCTTTTACAAAATCAATACTCATAAATTATTCTCCTGCTGGCTGTCTATTCACAGCTTCAGTCATTAATTGTTTTCTTTCTTCTGGAGTAATTTTATCTAAAGATGCCTGTACCTGTTTAAAGAATTCACTATCTCTTGTTCCTTCTTTTAAACCAATAGATACTGTTGTATCACATTCAAAACCTTTTCCTTCATCAAAATGTACAATTGTTAAATCTTTATTGGCTGAAACAACACCTTCAGCAACAGCCATTTCTGCAGTGATTCCATCAACATCTCCCTGTTGTAAAGCAACAACCATTTCAGGATAAGTGGCTTTTGCTGTAGCATGATGAACACCTTTGATCTGATCAATGACATCATCATAATTTGTTCCTTTTTGCCCAACAACATTTTTACCACTGAATTGTTGAATATCTGTAAACTTAGCTTCTTCACCATCTTTACGTACAATCATAATCATACCTTCACTATCATAATATGGTGTTGTAAAATCAATACCTTCTTCTCTTGTTTCATTCGCTGTCATTCCTGCAATAATGGCATCAATTTCTCCAGATTCCAAAGCCACTGATAATCCATCCCATGAAATTTTCTTAATCACCAATTCTTTTCCTAAATCATCAGCAATTCTTTTAGCAATCTGTACATCATAACCATCAGCATAACCAGCATTCCCCAATGATACAGTTGTTTCACTTTCTTGACTTGTCTGCCAGTTAAATGGTGCATAGGAACATTCCATTCCTACCACAAATTGTTCACTCTCAGCTGTTTCCTGTTGTTGACCACCACATCCAAACAACAATGAAACCATCGCCATAGCTATTAAAGTTTTTCCAATCTTTTTCATTTTTATCTCTCCTCTATTCTATTTAAAAATAAAAGTCGTGCTATTAACACGACTATTGATCATATTAATAGCGCCTCTCCACCTCGATGAAGGAGTGTTATAAGTCTTTCCTATAACCCCAAGATAATTATTTGCCAATAACTACCTTTCGGCAATGATTACCTTTCCCATTGTTCACAGTCTGCCAACTCCCAATGGTACTCTGATGCATTGCTGCCTCTAATTCTTTTATTTTCTTTTTTATCCTATACCGTTTTATGATTCATGTCAACGTTTTTTCACATGTTTTCACTTATTTTATGACACACTCATCTGTTTTTCTTCAATCAATTCTTTTAAAACTTGTAAACGTTCAATACTTTCCTGAGTAAAAATGTTCTCTGGATCAGCTGATCCCTCATTTGCCAGCATCACCAACGAAATCCAAATCAAAACATTGTAGATATTAATTTTTTGATGCTCTTTATAATTTTCAATTCGTTCACGAGAAAGCCATTCAATCTCTTTAAGATGATTTTCCACAAAATCATCTAGTTCATTAATATAGGTATATCCCATATAATGAAATCTTTGAACAATACGAGATTGTGAAATCAATTCAGAATCACGTTCAAACTGAAATTGAAATTCTGTATGCAATTTTTCTAAAATATTATTAATACGTGGTGATGTATTGACATATTGAGCTAAAGAATTAGCATTAATATCCGTCTTTAAAACTTTTTCAATATGTACAATTCCTTTATTATATTCATCCACTTCTTTTGCAATCTGTACAAATTCTTCATCTAACAATTCTAATGATGCTGAAAGACGTGTTAATCGTCTACGAATATCTTTAGGAATCTCATATTGTGATTTATATCCTAAACCATGTTCAATTTCAGCCCATGAATGTTGTAATGTTGTACGAATTTGTAATTCAAAGACAATATCCTGATAAGCTGAATACTCTATGAGCTGACATCTTTCATCATTAAATTTAATCAATAAATGTAAAGAATTGTATCCAAAATCAATACGATCATCATAATTCTTTTTTCTTTTATCATTATATTCAACAATATCAAAATTATCCTTAACACATTCATAAATACGATCAACATCATTTTCAAACAAAGTAATGATTCGACATGCAACAACATCAGTAATCTGTGAAATATCCTGATATTTATTCTTGTAAGTAATCTTTTTCATCAAAGCATCTTCACTTTTAATTCTAATAGCCATATTAGAAATACGAAAATGATGCGTTTCAATAATACGTGTAAAAATATCTTCTATATCATGTTTTAAAGAACGATAAACCTCCTGATTATCATGATATTGTTTAATAATCTTCTTTGCAGAGTTATGCATAAAATCACCTCATATTTTGATTATACGCTCTTTATATGAAATATTCATGAACAATAGAAAAAAGAAAAAAATGTGAATCACTCCACATTTTTATCAATATAACTGATAGGTTTTCCTTTGAAATGGAGATAAAGAATACCACCAATACCAACGACCACAAAAACAACCGAAATCAGCTGTGCCATACGAATCGGTCCAAACATCAAACTATCAGTACGTAATCCTTCCACTGGAAAACGAACCAATCCATAAAATAAGAAATAACTAAAGAATTGAATACCAACATGCTTTTGAAAACGACGAATGACAAAAACAATCAAAACAAAAGCCATTAAATTACCAATTGATTCATACAGAAAGGTTGGATGATGATAAGCTCCTTGAATATACATTTGATCAATAATAAATTGAGGAAGATGTAAGGACTGTAAAAATTGTAAACTGACTTCTCCTCCAAAGGCTTCATGGTTGAAAAAATTACCCCATCTACCAAAGGCCTGTGCAATTAATACGCCCGGCATAATTGCATCACCGGCAATGAAAAAGGGAATATCATGCTTTTTAAAGAAATAATAACTATAAATCAGTCCGGCAATAATACCTCCTTGAATAGCCAAACCACCATGCCATATCGCAAAAATCTCTAAAGGCGAAGTGGCATACATTTCATTAAAAGTAAAAATAACGTACCAGATTCTTGCTCCAGCAATACCAATCAACAATAAAGCAAAGAAATAATCAGATAGAATAGATGAAGCATAGCCTAACTGCTTAAAGCGATATTGACCTAGAAAATAGGCAATACAGGCTCCTGTGAGAATACATACCGCATACCATTGAATGTGAATCGGTCCAATGGATACAAACGTTGAAAAATCTTCAAAAAATGTCATGACGATTTATTTTTGATATTATCAAGAATACGATTCACAAATTCTTTACTTGAATCAAATCCAGAATCTTTTAATTGCATATTCATCACAGCAGCTTCAATAATGGCCGACATACTTCTTCCACCAGTGACTGGCACGACAATTTTAGGAATTTGTATTCCTAAGATTTCTTCCATCACATCATCTTCTTCCATCCCAATTCTCGTATATTCACGTGAAGGTAACCAGCGTTCTAACTGAATAATCAAATCAACATTATCCTTTGGTAAAACAGATGCCACCCCAAACATCTTAGAAACATCAATGACACCAATCCCACGTATTTCTAATAAGTTTCGTAAGACTTCTGGTGCACGTCCCACAATACCTTGACCAATATGATAAAGTTCTACAGCATCATCTGCAATTAGAAAATGTCCACGCTTAATTAGTTCTAATGCAATCTCTGATTTCCCAATACCACTATCACCACGAATCACAACACCTTTTCCAT
Organism: Clostridium sp. C1; assembly: GCF_018223625.1. Lineage (NCBI taxonomy): Bacteria > Bacillati > Bacillota > Clostridia > Eubacteriales > Clostridiaceae > Clostridium > Clostridium sp. C1. The sequence continues at coordinate 1,476,447 of NZ_CP073631.1, forward strand.
AAATATTTAAGAAAACACCATGCATCAATGTTTCAGCAGCTAAAGCTTCATCCAATGTTCCTGTTAAATCAATGGAAACACGTCCTGTCGCCTGTGTTGTTTCAAAAATTGGAAAATTTCTTTTGATGGCTATATTTTTTAATATTTCTGGACATTCATACCCTTTCGCAATAATGATACAAGGTGTTTCATCATTAGCCAGTTTAGAAAAACAAGCTAACTGTGATTCTTTACTCATTTCTTTCACGAAAGAAATCTCTTTTTCACCAAATAATATAATTCTTCTAAAATCAGTGTGCTTGAAAAATCCTGCTAATTCAAAACCAGGACGATTCATTTCTGGCACAAAAACCTCTCTTTCCAACGCTGTTTCATCCCCTGATACTTGATGAAACAAAGTCGGTTTTAATAGATCTTTGATTTTGACTGACTTTCCCATGATTTTCCTCCTATTCCAGAACCATTTTCAAAAAACGTCCTGTATGACTTTTTTGGCAGGCAGCAACTTTTTCTGGTGTACCTGATACAACAATTGTACCACCATTATCGCCACCTTCCAATCCTAAATCAATAATATGATCAGCAACTTTAATCACATCCAGATTATGTTCAATCACAATCACAGTATCGCCCTGATCAACAATACGATTTAAAACTTCAATTAAACGTGCCACATCATGACTATGTAAACCAGTCGTTGGTTCATCTAAAATATAGACCGTTTTTCCTGTAGCTTTCTTTTGTAATTCACTAGCCAGTTTGACACGCTGTGCTTCACCACCGGACAATGTTGTTGCACTTTGTCCTAATTTAATATAACCTAACCCTACATCATAGATTGTTTGTAATTTAGAACGAATACGAGGTAAATTATCAAAGAAAGACAATGAATCCTCAATCGTCATTTCCAAAACATCGTAGATTGTTTTATCCTTATATGTAACTTGTAAAGTTTCTTCATTATAACGCTTACCACCACATTCCTCACATGGAACATAGACATCTGGTAAAAAGTGCATACTGATACGTTTGACCCCGTCACCTTGACAAGCTTCACAACGCCCACCTTTCACATTGAAAGAAAAACGTCCTTTATCATATCCACGCATTTTGGCTTCCGGTGTCTTCGCAAATAATTCACGAATATCATCAAAGACCCCTGTATAAGTGACTGGATTGGAACGTGGTGTACGTCCAATAGGATCTTGTGACACTTCAATCACTTTATCAACATTTTCCAGTCCTAATATTTCTCTATGTTTACCGGGCTTTTCTTTAGAATGATACAATTTGGCACGCATCGCTTTACATAAAATCTCATTAACCAATGTTGACTTTCCACTTCCTGAAACACCTGTCACACAAACAAATTTTCCTAATGGAAATTTCACATTGATATTCTTCAAATTATTTTCCTTAGCCCCTTTGACTTCTACAAATAAGCCATTTCCTTTACGACGTTTTTTAGGAACTGGAATCTTATATTCACCAGAAAGATATTTTCCAGTAATAGAATTGGGATTCTTCATCACTTCTTCTGGGGTTCCAGCAGCCACAACTTCTCCACCATGAACACCTGCTCCCGGACCAATATCAATAATATAATCAGAAGCACGCATCGTATCTTCATCATGTTCAACAACAATCACACTGTTACCTAAATCACGCATATTGCAAAGCGTTTTAATTAACTTTTCATTATCCCTCTGATGTAAACCAATTGATGGTTCATCTAAAACATAAAGAACACCTGTTAAACGTGAACCAATCTGTGTTGCTAAACGAATACGTTGCGCTTCTCCTCCAGACAAACCACCTGCTCGTCTGGATAAAGTCAAATATCCTAAACCGACATCATTTAAGAAAGTCAAGCGATCTTTGATTTCTTTGATGATTAATCTGGCAATATTTGTTTCCGTTTCATTCAGTTTTAAGTTCTGTACAAAGTCCAAAGCTTTTTCAATGGACATATCTGTAAATTCACTGATGTTTAAACCACCTACCTGAACACTTAAAACCTGTTCATTTAAACGTTTACCTTGACATGTCGGACAAGTATGTTCAGCCATAAATGACGCATACCATTCTTTAGACCATGACGATGTTGTTTCTTCATAACGTCTTTGAATCAATGTTTTCACACCTTCAATAGGTTTGGTTGTTTTAGAAACATTACCTGAACTTGATTGTAATGTATATGTAATAGGTTTATCAGAACCATATAAAATAATATCTAATTCTTTCTTACTAAAATCTTTAAGTGGTTTATCTAAATCAATATGATATTCTCGACATAAAACCAGAAATCTCTGCCATTCAATACGATCAGTTCCTACTGATGTCTTAAAATAACGAATACCACCTTGATTAATACTTAATGACCAGTCTGGAATCAATAAATCATTATCAACTTCATTTTTCACACCAATTCCTTTACAATCTGGACAAGCACCTAAAGGGTTATTAAAAGAAAATAAACGTGGTTCTAATTTAGGAACACTAAATCCACAATAAGGACAAGCCAAATGTTGAGAAAAAAGCTTTTCTGTTTTTTCATTCAAGTTTTCAACAATTACTTCTCCCCCTGTTAATTTTAATCCTGTTTCTAAAGAATCAGCCAAACGTGAACGATATCCTTCTTTTTTAATAATACGATCCACCACAACATCAATATTATGTTTTTTATTTTTATCCAAAACAATATCTTCATCTAAAAGACGCATTTCTCCATCCACTTTGACACGCAAAAATCCATCTTTAACAAGCTGTTCAAATAAATCCTTATGCGTTCCTTTTTGATTACGACACATTCTTGCCAAAACTTGTAATTTTGTGCCATCTTCATACTGATCAATGGTATCTACCATCTGCTTAATCGTCTGTGATTCAATCAAAACATGATGAGTTGGACAATAAGCATGACCAACTCTGGCATAAAGGAGTCTTAAATAATCAAAAATCTCTGTCACCGTTCCAACTGTTGAACGTGGATTGTTAGAAGTTGTTTTCTGATCAATCGCAATGGCAGGAGATAAACCATCAATACTATCGACATCCGGTTTTTCAATTCCACCTAAAAATTGTCTGGCATAGGCACTTAAAGATTCTACATAGCGTCTTTGTCCTTCGGCATAAATCGTATCAAAGGCTAAAGAGGTTTTTCCACTCCCTGATAATCCCGTCATAATTACCAATTGATCACGTGGAATTTCAACATTTATATTTTTTAAATTATTTACTCTTGCACCTTTGATAATAATTTTATCTTTGTTCATACTTTTTCAAACTCCTTAATATCTTTTCCTTACTATAACCCTGTAACTGTAAATTATAAGCTTCTTCCAGCATATCTTTAAAACATTGATGATTATGGAAACCATATTCAATCAAATCATGACCATCTATCAAAGCAGGTATCGCCTGGCACCCTAAGCGCTGTTGTTTATCCTGAATAAAAGTCCAAAAAGCATCATATTGTTCTTGGGCAACTTTTCCTCTACCTAACTTATCACAACAGCTGATATAAATCAAATCATTCATTGAAACTTTCCCATCAATTTTCTTTAATAACCTTAAATAAGATATATCTCTGGCTTGATGACGTGACATATTCATTAAATGCATATGATACATAATCATTGTTGAAATATATTGTCTTTCTTTTTTAGAAGTAATCAAAGGCACACCATGAAAAACTTGAACACCTGCTTCATTATGTAATGGCGCATGACCATCACTTGTTGTGACAAGTGGCTTACCAATATCATGTAATAAACATGCCCACATAAACCATAAAGGATGATCAGTTTTTTGCTTGACATGACTAGCTACATCAATGACTAGCATGGTATGCGTAAAGACATCACCTTCAGGATGATAATCTAAGCGTTGATGCGTTGTTGTGAGGGCTTGTAAATAAGGTGGTAAGGCCCCGATTTCTTTTAAAAACTGAAATCCAAGTGAAGGCATGTCTGTCATAAGGATTTGACAATATTCTTGATAAATTCTTTCAACAGACAAATGATCTAACATATGTTGAGAAACCATTTGTCGACAAAGCTCTTTAGTTTGGCTATCGACTTGAAATTGTAGCTTTGCGACAAAACGAGCCACTCTTAAAACACGTAATGGATCTTCAATAAAACGTGAAGCATCAACACAACGGATGATATGATGTTTGATATCATCTAAACCATGACATAAATCAATAATCTTTTTTTGTTGATAATCATACATTAAAGCATTAATCGTTAAATCACGTCTTAAAATGGCTTTTTCTATTGGTAAATTTTGATCAATCATTGTTTCAAAATCTTGATGTTTGACACCTGTTTTCTTTTCTTGACGTGGTAAAGCAAAATCATAATGAGGTAAAGTATCCAATTGAACAATCGCAAAAGACTGACCAAAAGTATTGACTTGCCCATATTTTTGTAAAATATCACAAAGTTGTTGATATGAAATATGATAAACTTCTACATCTATATCATGAAGATCCTGACATCCCAGGACATCATCACGCACTGATCCGCCTACAATATAAACTTGACCACCATGACTTATAATATCATCAAAAACAGTTTTTGCGAGAACATCTATTTTCATGATTTTTCACCTTTAAGTTCTAAAATAATATCTCTTAATTCCATTGCACGTTCAAAGTCAAGAACTTTCGCCGCTTCTTTCATTTCTTTTTCTAAATCATCAATCAATTTCTTTTTCGCCTGTTTTGTCGCTTTCTTACCTTTTTGAAGCAACGATGAAGCTTCCTCCATTGTTTCCTTTCCTTGAATCAAATCATGAATTTCCTTATGAATTGTTTGTGGAATAATATGATGTTCCTTATTATAAGCTTCTTGAATCTGACGACGACGATTGGTTTCATCAATTGCTTTTTGCATAGATTCTGTTATATGATCTCCATACATAATAACCTTTCCATTCGCATTTCTAGCCGCACGACCAATCGTCTGAATCAAAGAACGTTCACTTCTTAAAAAACCTTCTTTATCAGCATCCAAAATACAGACAAGTGAAACTTCTGGCAAATCTAAACCTTCTCTTAATAAGTTGATACCTACTAAAACATCATATTTACCAAGTCTTAAATCTCTTAGAATTTCCGTTCTTTCTAAAGTCTTCGTATCTGAATGTAAATAAGCCACCTTTAACCCTACTTCTTTTAAATAGGCACTTAAATCCTCAGCCATACGTTTTGTCAGTGTTGTAATAAGCACACGTTCATTTTTTTCAATACGTTCATGAATTTCATCAATCAAATCATCAATCTGATTTTTTGTTGGACGAACATCAATAATTGGATCTAATAATCCTGTTGGTCGAATAATCTGTTCAGCATATTCTCCATGAGTTTTTTCTAATTCATAATCACCCGGTGTTGCTGAAACATAGATGACTTGATGAATAATATCTTCAAATTCTTCAAAGCGCAATGGTCGATTATCCAAAGCACTTGGTAAACGAAAACCATATTCAACCAACGTTTCTTTTCGACTGCGATCCCCATTAAACATCCCTCTCACCTGTGGTAACATCACATGACTCTCATCAATAATCATCAAGAAATCATCTGGAAAATAATCAATCAGTGTATAAGGTCGCTGTCCTGCCAGACGTCCATCAATATGACGAGAATAGTTTTCAATACCGGGACACATTCCTACTTCTCTTAACATCTCAATATCATGTCTGGTACGTTGATCAAGACGTTCATATTCCAAAGGTTTCATCGCATCTTTAAAATATTGTAGACGCTCCTTTAATTCCTCTGAAATCGTGTCACAGGCGCGTAACATCTGTTCTTTTTTCGTCACATAACCATATGCTGGATAAATCGTATATGTTTTATAACGTCCTAAAACCTTTCCTGTTAAAGGATCAACCTCACTGATTCCTTCTACTTCATCCCCAAACAGTTCAATACGAATCAACCAGCTTTCTGTATGTCCGGGTACAATTTCAATAACATCTCCACGTACTCTGAAAGTTCCTTTAGACTGTTCAATATCATTTCTTTGATATTGACGATCAACAAGATAAGTCAACAGTTCACGACGATCAATCTCTTGTCCTACACGTAAAGAAAAAATCATTTCACGATATTGTTCTGGATTTCCCAATCCATAAATTGAAGCCACTGAAGCCACAACAATGGTATCCCTTCTTTCTAACAAAGAATTCATTGCTGCGGAACGTAACATTTCAATTTCATAATTTGTCTTTGCATTTTTATCAATATAAGTATCACTTTTAGGAATATAAGCCTCTGGCTGATAAAAATCGAAATTAGAAACAAAATACTCTACACGATTTTCCGGAAAAAACTCTTTCAATTCCGAATACAGCTGCCCTGCCAAAGTTTTATTATGAGCCAGAACCAGTGTCGGTTTATTCACCTGTGCAATCACATTAGAAACGGTAAAAGTTTTTCCCGTTCCTGTTCCCCCTAATAAAACCTGTTCTTTTTTACCAGCTCGTATACCTTCGACAAGTTGCTTAATAGCTGTAGGCTGATCTCCCATTGGAGAGTACTGCGAAACCAATTTAAATTTTTCCATTCTTATCACCTCCTATTGAATCAATTGATTCATTTTTTGTAAATAAGCATCCTCTTTTTCTTGATATAAATGATAAGTTAAAGCACTCAATAAAATAAATCGGTCATTGGTAGAATACACACCATCCTGTGTTAAATGATAATCTTTTTCAAATGCCTGTAAGGCTTTTGTTGTTTGTTTTGAAAAATATCCATCCTGCCGTTCTACAGGATACCCTAATGCTTTCAACATTTCTTGCATATATTGAATATTATCATCAACATCATCATATTGATAAGATGTTGTCATTTCACCAAAATGAAAATCTTGAATACTTGTTGTACTAACCTCATAATCCGGTTTTAACCCTGTTCCATTAATCCATGTCCCATGTGGTGTCAACCATTTTTCATGAGTATATTTTAAAACTGCTGATTGAGAGAGAGTCACCTGTGTTTGCGCAACCCCTTTTCCATAAGTTGTTTCCCCAACCAGAAGATAACCCAAGTTTTCCTTTAATCCAGCACTCAATACTTCTGAAGCACTTGCTGTTTGATCATTGACAAATATATAACCCTGTTCAAAAACATATTTTTCCCGACTTGTCGCTTTATATTCTTTACTCTCTCCATCCTTATCTTCCAAAGAGAAAAGAATCTGCCCTTTAGGTATAAACAAGTCTAAAATTTCTTGTGCCGCATTTAAATAACCACCACTATTATCTCTTAAATCAATAATGATTTTTTCAACATTCTGTGCCTTCATCTCCTGCAAAATCTTTTCTATATTTTCACTTATATTCTCACCAAAAGTCACAATACGCAAATAACCAACTGATTGATGATTGATTGTCATAATGGAAGAAGCAACAGAAGTATCCACATTTTGGCGAACTGCTGTCACTTCATGAATTTTTCCATTTCTCAACAAACGTAACTTGACTTGACTCTGCTTTTCCCCTTGAATCATTTCTTTGACTTTATCAGAACTATATCCTGCAATAGATGTTCCTTCAATATGAGTGATGATATCACCACTTAAAATTCCTGCTTTTTTAGCAGGTGTATCTTGATAAACATCTAAAACAATAGCCCCATCATCAACCATTGTAAAAGTAATACCAATACCTTCAAATGTCCCATTAATAGATGCATTTAAAGATTGTGATTGTTCTAATGATAAATAAGAAGAATAAGGATCTCCTAAAGCTAAAACCATACCACTTAGCATACGTTCCTGCAAACTCATTTTGGAATCACTGGTATCCAAAAAATCACTTTCAATAATTTGAGCAATTTCATTATAAATATCACTCTCATCGTGATGATAACTCATTTGAAAGCCATGTATAAAATAGCCAGCAACTCCACCTATCATTAAACATATGATACACATAAGAACACATATAGGTCCTTTTTTTAATCTTGTTTTCTTTTTTTGATCATACTCAAACTGAAAATCATCCATATTTCCACCTCATTTTCTTATTCTACCATAGATTCATCATTTTTTTAACTCACAAGCCACTATTTTCTTGAAACAAAGAAAAGCAATCCTAAGACTGCTTCTTTAAAAAATTTTGAATACATTGTTGTGTTTCATCACTAATAATATGTTCAATACGACAAGCATCATCTTCAGCTTGTTTATCGCTTACACCAATAGAAATCAAAAAAGCCGTTAAAATCTGATGACGATTATATACTTTTTCTGCAATACGACGTCCTTCATCAGTAAAATCAATATATCCCTTATCATCTACAACAATCAATTGAGATTCTTTTAAAAATTTGATTGCACGTGATACGCTTGGTTTAGAAAAATCCATGGTATGTGCAATATCAATAGAACGGACATATTCATTTTGTTTCTTTAAAATTAAAATCGTTTCTAAATACATTTCACCTGATTCATGCAAGTCCATTTTTGTCACCTCATATCAATTTATATCATTATAGCACAACTCATCAGCCTAATGCTACATCTAATATCATCATGATAACAAAACCAATCGCAAAGCCAATTGTCGCAATATTTGAATGTGTACCTTGTGAACCTTCAGGAATCAGCTCTTCTACAACGACATATGCCATTGCGCCAGCGGAAAAAGATAACAGATAAGGCAAGATCGGCACAAAAAACTGTGACAGGACAATCGTTAATATAGCGCCCATAGGTTCAACAATACCTGATAAAGTACCATACATAAAGGCTTTTCCTTTAGACACTCCTTCACTTTTTAACGGCATAGAAATAATAGCCCCTTCTGGAAAATTCTGTATCGCAATACCCAATGATAAGGCAATTGCTCCAGCAATAGAAACATCACTATTTCCCATCAAGGCTCCTGCAAAAACAACTCCAACTGCCATCCCTTCAGGAAAATTATGCATTGTGACTGCTAAAATTAACATTGTTGTACGTTGCAAGTGAGATTTCTTTCCTTCTACCTGATGATCCAAATGCATATGTGGAATAGTACGATCTAAAAATAATAGAAAGAAAATTCCCAATAAAAAACCAACTGCCGCAGGTATAAAAGATAATTTTCCTAAACTTGCTGACATATCTAAAGCTGGAATCAAAAGTGACCAGACTGAAGCAGCAATCATCACTCCAGAAGCAAATCCCAGCAGAACTTTTTGAACACGATTATCCATTTTTTGTTTCATAAAGAAAACACAGGCCGCACCTAATGTTGTCCCAATAAATGGGATCATAATACCAATCAAAACAGATGTATTCATGTTTTAACACCTCTTTTCTTTAGGCATTATCTTACTATATATCATTTTATCTTTCAAAATATATGATAAAAAATATCTGACATACATTTGTTAAAAGACTCAAATCATCTTTTGACATAAAAAAATCTTGGGAATACAATGTACTCCCAAGAAGTTTCTAAATTATTTAGTTAATTCAGCGAAATATTTAATAGTTCTAACCATGTTAGAAGTATAAGAATTTTCGTTGTCATACCAAGCAACAGTTTGAACTTCAGTAGTTCCGTTATCTAATGCTTTAACCATAGTTTGAGTTGCATCAAATAATGAACCATAAGTCATTCCAATAATATCTGAAGATACTAATGGTTCTTCAGTGTATCCAAATGATGGAGTTACAGCTGCTTTCATAGCTTCGTTAACTTGTTCTACAGTAACTTCACCTTCAACAACTGAAGTTAAGATAGTTGTAGATCCTGTAGGAACAGGTACACGTTGAGCAGAACCGATTAATTTTCCATTTAATTCAGGGATAACTAAACCGATAGCTTTAGCAGCTCCAGTTGAGTTAGGCACGATATTGACTGCAGCAGCACGTGCTCTTCTTAAGTCACCTTTTCTATGAGGTCCATCTAATACCATTTGGTCACCAGTATAAGCATGTACTGTTAACATGATACCAGATTTGATTGGTGCTAATTTGTTTAATGCGTTAGCCATAGGTGCTAAACAGTTAGTTGTACAAGATGCAGCTGAAATGATTGTATCATCAGCAGTTAATGTTCCTTCGTTTACACCAAATACAACAGTTGGTAAATCATTTCCAGCTGGTGCAGAAATAACAACTTTTTTAGCTCCTGCATCAATATGAGCTTGAGATTTAGCTTTAGAAGTATAGAAACCTGTACATTCTAATACTACATCTACTCCTAATTCTCCCCAAGGTAATTTAGAAGCATCTGCTTCTTTGTAGATTTCGATTTCTTTTCCATCTACTACGATTGAAGATTCTTTAGCTTCTACTGTATCAGCTAAAGCATATTTACCTTGAGCTGAATCATATTTTAATAAATGTGCTAACATTTTAGGATCTGTTAAGTCGTTGATTGCAACTACTTCATATCCTTCAGCTCCAAACATTTGTCTGAATGCTAGACGTCCAATACGTCCAAAACCGTTAATTGCTACTTTTACTGCCATTTTTATGACATCCTCCTTACTAATAATTTATGTCTATATTATAGTCCACAAACCCAAATAAATCAATAAAAGTTGTACGCTTTATATAAATTTTTTCACAAGAGCGAAAATCTTTTCTTGTTTTTTAACTTTGCTTAACTCTGTATTAACACAAGAAAAAATCAATTTTCTATGAATAATCCAACACAAATTTCTCTATAATGAATTATGGAGGTAACTTTATGCATTTTATACCCACAGTGATATTAAAAAAGAATTCTAAGGAGTATGCCTATGATATTTTTTCCAGATTGCTGGAAGATCGTATTATTATGCTTTGCGGTGAAATCAATGATGAAATGGCCAGTTCTATTGTTAGTCAGCTGTTATATTTAGAATCCCTTGATCAACAGGCTGATATTGATATGTATATTCATTCACCAGGTGGTAGTGTATCAGCTGGATTAGCCATTTTTGATACAATGAACTTTATCAAATGTGATGTGTCAACAATTAGTATTGGTTTAGCAGCAAGTATGGGTGCTTTTTTATTAGCAGCTGGAAAAAAAGGAAAACGTTATGCTTTAGAAAATAGTGAAATCATGATTCATCAACCACTAGGTGGAGCACAAGGTCAAGCCAGTGATATAGAAATTTCTACACGTCATATCTTAAAACAAAAAGACAAATTAAACCGTCTGCTATCGCAAATGACATCTCAATCCTTACGTCGTATCAAAAAAGATACTGATCGTGATTATTTCATGAATGCTTATGATGCTTTAGAATACGGTTTGATTGATGAAGTTTTAAAAAACAATCAAAGTGTTTCACTTTGATTGTTTTTTAATAGAATAGATAAATATCCTTCTCCCATATGCATTTGTTGAATAGGTAAAGCTATTTGATATTGAATTTGATTGTCTTGAAAGATTATATGTGAATCTTTCAAGAATGATTTCAAAAAACTTATAATTGGAAATTGTAAAAACAGGTATTCTATTTTGCCATGAATATTTTTAAAAATAAAACTTTGATTTTCATATTGTATTTGAAAATCACAAACAACATCTACATGATATTGATTATACAATAGAACAGCATTCATCAATAGTTTTTCATCAGCTAATTTGATATGCATTTCCTGCATCACAATATCATATTTTTTAAAAACATCTTTTAAAACAAACGATAACCCTGTTTGTACTTCTTCTTCATTTAAAATCACTTTATCACCCCTACATACTATGCAGGGAATTAAAAAATATGTGTTGCATCTAAAACAGGATACTGACCAAAAAGATCAAAAGCTTGAAAATATTGATTTTCAAGTGGTATCCACTTATTGATAAACATCTCTATTTTTTCTGGATTTCGCTTTAACAAACGTTCTTTTTGTGTATCGGCTGATATTTTTAACACAACTGCATGAGTATAATAAGACTGCAGACTGGGATGCAAAGCATAGCTACCCTCAACAATACAAAAAGGGCAATAAGATTTATGTTCACTCTTTTTCAAAGTCATCGCTTGACAATCAAAGGGCTGATAATCAACATCCTGCTGACAAGAAAGAGGCTTTAAAACAGTTTCTAAAAAACGCTCATAATGAACATTTCCGCCCGATTGCTGTAATCTTTCAGGTGTACGCATTTCTAATGGCAAAAAGAAATCATCCATATGAAAAACTTGCGCATGAAATTTCTGTGCCAAATGATGAGCTAAAGTTGTTTTCCCACTTCCACTCATGCCATCAATAGCTAGTAGAAATGACGATTGTTGAGATAAATCATGAATAAGTTCTTCTAATGTCATTAAATATCCTCCTTTTGATTTTGAGCTTTAACTAATATAAAAGTAGAGAATAAAACAAGAATACAACCAATAATCTTTAATAATGTTAAACTTTCATTCAACCAGACAACCCCCACAACAATGCTTGTGATAGGTTCTAATGTCGATAAAATAGCTGTCAAAGAAGCCCCTAAACAATAAATACCTTTTTGAAGTAAAACAACACCAACTAAAGATGTTAAAACTGCCACAACTCCCGAAAGAATATACGCTTGGATGGGTAATATTGTTATACGTCCAAGTAAGAAAGCCAAAATAAAAATAACAATGGAATTCATCAAAACAAGATAAAAATTAAAAACATACGGACTCATATAACGAATCGAAGAATGGTCCATTCCTACCATATAGTATGCAAAAAAGACACCGGATAAAATTGCTAATAAAGCGCCCATCAAGGATGATGAAGATGAGTCCATAAAACAAAAGATTCCAATAATAGCTAAGACCAGACAACATAATTGTTGTTTATTTAATTTTTGATGATACAAAACAAAATTCATACAAACAACAAAAAGTGGATATAAAAAATGTAAAACCGTAGCACTTCCTACACCAATATATTCATAAGAAGAATATAACATCACAATTGTTAATGTATTACCAAAAAAAACCTACTTTAAAAACATCCAGCCATTGTGATTTATTTAATCGAAAAGATTGCCCTTGATAAACCACAATAATAAAAAAGAGTGGCAATACAAAAAGATGTCTTAAAAAAGCCAGTTGAACACCATTATTCCCCATTGCATAAGTTAATTTTCCAACTGCTGGTGTGATGCCAAATAAAATCGTCGCAATCATTGTAAAAATGATTCCTTTTTGTTTAGTATTCATTAAATAACTCCTTTATTTTGTCTAAATCATGAGTATATGTGAGAGCTAACATCAATAAAACTCTCGCTTTTTGTGGTGTTAATGTATTACCCGGAATACAACAGTGATGGGGATCAAAAACCTCATCATCAAAAACAATTCCTTGTGAAACTCGTGAACAACGTACAAATATAATACCTCGCTTTGATAAGTCCTCAATAGCATGTAACCAGTCTTGACTGTAATTTCCACTTCCTGAACCCGTTAAAATGATTCCCTGATGATTCAAAGCCAAAGAATAAAGAATTTCATGACTTGCACCCGCATAAAAGTAAGCAATTCCTACTGCTGGTAAATCATGATAATCAAATGATGAGAATAAGGAATGTATGGTGTGCTTTTTAAATGTTTTAGAAAAGAAATGAACCTCATGATCTTGCATATAGCCTAAACATCCGAAAGCTTTTTGTTCAAAAGCATCGACTTTATAGTTATTCACCTTTTGGATATCTCTACCAGAAAATATTGTACTTGAAAAAAGTCCCATAACACCTTGATTTCTTGCTTCATCATGAGCAGCCAGACAAACAGCCTGATATAAATTATAAGGTCCATCTGCACTAGTCGCTGTAGCTGGTCGCATCGCCCCTGTAACAACAACAGGTTTAGATGTATGTAAAGTTAAGGTTAAAAAATAAGCCGTTTCATCTAAAGTATCTGTTCCATGAGTGACAACGATACCATCAATATCATCTTGTCTTACAAGTTCATTAATTTTTTGAGATAAAACAAGCCATCGCTGTGGTGTCATTTCATTACTATCAACATTCATTAACTGATATTCTTTAATATGTGCAACTTGATTCAACATGGGAATGGATTGAATAATTTCATTGACATCCATTTCACCTGCATGATAGGCAACAGCTTTTCCTATCTGTCCCCTACCAGCAATTGTTCCTCCTGTTGCTACAATTGCAATTGTTTTCATATTTCCTTCACCCATTGCACATTTTAGCATTTTCTTTTTCATGAAACAACAAAAAAAGCCACCAAACGTGGCTATTCAATCTCCTTAAGTAAATAACTTTGATCTAACAGAGGTTTAAAACTTAAACATGTTTTTTGACTTGTTTTTTGTGAAATCTCTGATAACAAAATAGGAGTATACTCATCATTTAAGACAGTATGAGGATTATCTTTGATTAAATGTAAAATAATCTTTAAATCACCATCTTCAATCACAATATCATGACGATGACAAAGATTCTTTAAAATCTTTAAAGTCATCTGTTGTAGACGATGGTTCAAGCGATAAAAATTCATCATAAGCATTCCTCCTTTTGACGTATATTACAAAATTCTTATATACTTTTCTTATTTAAATATATTATAATAGATTTAAAATATGTATACAATGTACACATATTCATGATTTATACAATATTAGACACATTGGTTCAAACTGTCCAATATTGAAGGAGGGGATTTGAATGAGAACTGAATATCGTAACGCAACACGTTCAAAATTATTAATAAAAAAAGCTTTTATTGATCTTTTAAAAGAAAAACCTGCCAGCAAAGTGACAGTCACTGATATTGTTCATGAAGCCAATATTAGTCGTGGGACATTCTATGCCCATTATTTAGATACAAAGGATTTACTAGAGAGTTTTCAACGTGAATTCATTGAACAGATTTTATATTTTACACGTAAAAATCATAAGCTGACATTAGTTGAACAGCTCAATACATTATTAATGAAAATTTTAGATATTTTAAAGAATGACTATGAAACATACTGTATTTTATCTAATCAGGATTTTACATTTGAATTTTATAATGAAATGAGAGATGCAATGATTCAAGAATTACAACAGGAGTTTTCTCTTTCTCCAGAAACCAAAAGAAGACTTCATATATTCATTGGTGGCTTTATGATGTTATTAAGGGAATGGCTGCAAAAAGGGAATTTTGAATCTATGGATGAGTATGCACAAACATTGTCTACATTGATTACAGAGAATTTGTAGGAGTTTTTTTATGAATAATCAATTAACACAGGGTTCTATTACAAAATCATTAATTTTATTTTCTATTCCTATGATTATAGGAAATTTATTACAACAGTTCTATAATGTTGCTGATACATTTATTGTAGGACAATTTTTAGGTTCTGATGCTTTAGCCGCAGTTGGATCTTCTTTTACTTTAATGACTTTTTTAACATCTATTATTTTAGGATTATGTATGGGAAGTGGTATTTTATTTTCAATGTACTATGGTGGTCAACAAATAGATAAAATGAAAACATCTTTTTTTATTTCTTTTATTGGTATTGCTGTGTTTTCTATTTTATTAGAAATACTTTGTCTACTTTGTATCCACCCTATTCTTCATTTCATGAATATTCCTCAGGATATTTATCAACAAAGCTATGATTATCTTTTTATTATTTTTATTGGTTTCTTTTTTACTTTTCTTTATAACTATTTTGCATCTTTATTAAGAGCTTTAGGTAATTCAAGAGTTCCTCTTTATTTTCTTGCTGTGGCAACTTTAATTAATATCTTTTTAGATGTTTATTTGATTGTATCATTTCATATGGGTGTTGGTGGTGCAGCTCTAGCCACCATTATTGCTCAAGGTGTCAGTGGCTTTGGTATTATGATTTATGTTTTTATAAAACAAAAAGATCTTTTACCAGCACGTCAGCATTGTTATTTTGACTATGATATTTTTATGAAAATTAAAGATTACTCTCTCCTCACATGTATTCAACAATCTGTTATGAATTTTGGTATTTTAATGATTCAGGGATTAGTCAATAGTTTTGGTGTCATCACTATGTCTGCTTTTGCTGCAGCTGTAAAAATTGACTCTTTTGCATATATGCCTGTACAAGATTTTGGTAATGCTTTTTCTACTTTTATCGCTCAAAATCAAGGTGCTCATCAACAACAACGTATTCAAAAAGGATTAAAATCCGCTGTTATTATTTCAGGAATTTTTTGTTTGTTGATTTCATTGATTGTCTATATATTCGCTCCAACATTGATGCTTATTTTTATTCATCCAGAAGAAGTAGAAATTATTCGTCAAGGTGTACAATATTTGCAAATTGAAGGTATGTGTTATTTAGGTATTGGATGTTTATTTTTACTTTATGGTTATTATCGTGGGATTGGAAAACCAGGTATTTCTGTTGTTTTGACAATTGCTTCTTTAGGAACACGTGTTGTTTTAGCTTATGCTTTTGCACCATTATGGGGAACGGTGGCAATTTGGTGGGCCATCCCTATTGGCTGGTTCTTAGCTGATGCTATTGGCATTATTTATGGTATAAAAAAAGAAAATTGGTTAGAGAATCAGCAACAATAAAGAAAGGATTTTTTAAACCCTTTCTTTATTGTTTTTATAGCATGTTATAAGCAACTTAAAGACATCTTGTTCATTATGTATTTGATGAATATGCATACCTATAACCTGTAACATATGTTCATCACATTGTTGAATACGTTTTTTGATTTCCGGTGTCAACTGTCCAAGTACATTTTGCAGTAAATGAAGAATCAACATCTGTTGTCCTTCTCTACGTCCTGTTTTAATTCCTTCTTCTTTCCCCTTTTTTCTACCATCTTCCATTCCTATATGAATGGCATCTTTCCATAATGAATACATTTCCATTTTTCATCTTCCTTTTAACAACTCATTATCCAAAATACCCCATCTTCTTGCAAGTAAAGAATACTTAAACATCATTTCCTTTATCCATATCAGATAAAATCACTATGCAACAACTCACATCAAAAGTTTTAAAACATCTTGTTCATTATGTATTTGATGAATATGCATACCTATAACCTGCAACATATGTTCATCACATTGTTGAATACGTTTTTTGATTTCTGGTGTCAACTGTCCAAGTACATTTTGCAGTAAATTAAGAATCAACATCTGTTGTCCTTCTCTACGCCCTGTTTTAATTCCTTCTTTCATTCCTTCTTTAATTCCTGCTTCACGTCCTGTTTTAATTCCTTCTTCTTTCCCTTTTTTTCTACCATCTTCCATTCCTATATGAATGGCATCCTTCCACAATGAATACATTTCCACTTTTTCTTCACCTTCCTTTTCAATAATTTCAACCAATTCTTCCTGCCCCGTTAAAGTTGCCAATACCTTAGCAACTTCCTTTGTAACAACCATGTTTTGAAGCCCTGCTACATTCTTTTTCCAGATCAATTGTAACCCCTTGATCAGCTGCCTGTTCTCCTGATTTCTAAAAAGATGATAATCCAATTCTTTAAGATCAACAACCTTTATTTTCCAATCATTACCTAGTCTTTTAAGATATTCTGGTGCTTCAATACGATCCATTAATGATGTCAAAGCTTTCCATTTTCCTTCACCATGATACAACACTAAACTTATAACAAGCATGAAACGACAACCTTTTTGATGCTTATCCTGCAAAGCATAATTAAGAGCATCATACAATAAAATTCTCGAAGTCATTGTATAATCTGATTGACTTTGTGCTTCCATGTTAATAAGAACCTGCCAGAATCCTGTATCCCATTTCATTGTGATATCATTTCTTTTTTCGATTGAAAAATGATAATCTGCATAAGTTTTATCATTTTGGTATGGAAACAGGTATGAAGCATCAACGACCTTTTGTCCATCAAAAAATAAAACATTTAAAAAATCAGCAAAATGACCCGGATGTCCAAAAAAATCCCTCATAACATGATCTTTCTTTAAAACAGACATTATTCATGTTCCTCCCTTAGGAAGGTCTATAAAAATTATATCATTTTATTTGCTATAAGTAAATATTTGTAAATTTTTATTTCCCTCCCTAATTTATATATACGCAAAAAAGACTTCATTTTTCTTTTTTTATTTCAAATTTTTTTAATTTATCAAAACAAAAAAAGAAGGAAATTCATTCCTTCTTCATGTTTTAATCTAAATCTTCACCATTAGAAGCAATTACTTTCTTATACCAGTCATAAGAATCTTTTTTGCTTCTTTCTAATGTTCCATGTCCTTCATTATCTCTATCGACATAGATAAATCCATAACGCTTCTTCATTTCTCCTGTTGTAAATGATACACAGTCAATACATCCCCATGGTGTATAGCCCATTAAATCAACACCATCTTCTTCGACTGCTTTTTTCATTTCCTGAATATGCGCTCTTAAATAATCAATGCGATATGGATCATGACATGAACCATCAGCTTCTTTGACATCAATCGCTCCAAATCCATTTTCTACAATAAATAGTGGTTTTTCATATCTTTCATAGAAAATATTCAAAGCATATCTTAACCCTTCTGGATCAATTGCCCATCCCCAGTCAGATACTTTGATATATGGGTTTTCTACACTGTATTCACTTGAACCATCAGTTGCAGTAGAAACATCTTTATGTGCTGTAGAATCAACAGTATTTGTCATATAATAACTAAATCCAATATAATCCACTGTTCCTTCAGCTAGAATTTTTTTATCTTCTTCTGTTATATCAATATCAAATCCTTTTCTTTCAAACATCTTCAATGCATATGCTGGATAATGTCCTCTCACTTGTACATCACAGAAGAACCAGCGATCATGCATCATTTGTGTTGATAATACCATATCAGCAGGTCGACAAGAATATGGATAAATAGGAACCATTGCTATCATGTTTCCAATCTTGAAATTAGGATTAATTTCTTTACCTGCTTTGACAGCTAGTGCACTGGCAATAAGAGTATGATGAGCGCATTTATACATCGCTTCTTCTGGATTATCATAATTTCCAAAATGAACTCCACTGTTTGTCCATCCAAAGATATCATTCTTGTAATTCATCTGATTGTTAATTTCATTGAAAGTCATCCAGTATTTGACTTTATCTTTATATCTTTCAAAGCAGACTTTTGCAAACTTCACAAAGAAATCAATAGTCTTTCTGTTCATGAATCCACCATATTCTTTAGCTAAATGATAGGGCATTTCAAAATGAGATAATGTAATAACGGGTTCAATACCATATTTCAATAATTCATCAAACACATCATCATAGAACTGTAATCCTTCTTCATTGGGTTCATCTTCATCACCTAATGGAAAGATACGTGTCCATGCGATAGATGTTCTAAAACATTTAAAGCCCATATCCGCAAACATAGCAATATCTTCCTTGTAGTGATGATAGAAGTCAATCCCAACATGATTAGGATAATAGTTACCTTCAATCACACCATCAGTAATCACTCTAGGAACACCATGTGCTCCAGCAGTCATTACATCAGCAACACTTAAACCCTTAGATGTTTCAAGAACACCACCTTCAAATTGATGGGCAGCTAAAGCACCACCCCATAAAAAATCTTTACTTAAAACCATATTACGCCTCCTTTATACTTATAAATTTATTATATAAAATTCACTTTAAATGAACAATAATATATTTCTATTATATTTAAAATTGAAACAATTACAGAATGAGAACTTACAAAACGTGAAAATATTGTTGAAAAACTTTTTTTAAAGATAAAATCATCACAATTATCGAAATCATTATTTGAACAATTAATAATATAGGGTTTTCTATACAATATTGAATACAATTTAACATTGGATAAAAAGATATATCTTTGAAACAATCTATCTGATTATAAATAAGAAATAAAGGAATAACAAACAGACATAAACTTATAAATAATGTTGTCATAGTATGTCTGGCTTTCACACTAATCATCAATAAAAAACTCGTTAAGCTCATGCAAATAATAAATTTAATCAACCCATCTATAAGAAACAAATGACCTAAAGTCAATACAGAAGGTAAAGATCGAAAAGTTGGTATAGAAATGACAGATGCTCCTAAAGATGAAAAACCATAGACACTATGTAAAAAGATAAGAGGTGTTCCATAAAAAATGCTCATCCCTATTCCTATTATAATAACACATCCTATAATTTTTAATTCTAGGATTCTATGATTTCCATTAATTGTTATTTGACTAACTTCATTAACATGATTTTCATATTCAATATTAATAACTTGATATAAACTTAGTGACAAGAAAATCATCAGCATTAAACTAGGTGCTAAACTCCATGAAGAAGATAAAAAATATTCCTCATACGGGCGTTCATAAACAAATTCAGCTTGGGGATGTTTTTGAATCCACTCATATTGTTCCTTGACATCATTAAAAACATTCTCTCCTATCAACTTCATAGAAATATTTTCTTTAAGAGATTGCTTTTTTTGTGATGTGAGATTGATATTATTTTCAATTTTTTCTATTTGTTGATGCAATGAATCAAAATAATCCTGCTGTTGTTCAATCCATTTTATTTTGTCATCAGTAAGAGGTCCTTGTAAATATTGCATATAACTTTGATAAATAGAAGATTCACTATCCATATAAACAGAAACATGATGATATTGATAATATTGTAAAAATAAACTTAAAATAATGAGAAAACCAACTTTTTGTATTTTTATCATCTTATAAAATTCAAAACTGCATAAAGAAGACAAATGAAGACAATGTTTAAATACAAAATGAGCATTTCTCAAAGAAAAATCTCTTTTACAAACATAGATACATATACAACTTATACTCCCAAAAATCAGTCCAGCTATTATAATAAAAATATGTAAATGATAAAGAGTTGTTGGCAATCCAAAAACAGATATATATCGATATGTTTTTAAATAAATATCTGTTTGTAGAAATGAAATCATATTGATATACTTCAATAAATAAAGTGAACTTAAGGGATGAATCATCAAATAACTGAAAACTTCTACTACAAAAAATACCAATATAGATATCCAAGATAAAATTCTATTTTTCAATACCAAACATAAATTCATCATTATTATACCTAATAATGATAATACCAATATTTTAAATCCTATCATCAGACCAATCCACTGTTTGACATTCATTTGTAAAGGACATTGTCTATAATGAGCCATTGACTGAATACTACGCGACAAATCTCCCAATCCACAGTTCCATGCCATATAACCTAATTTTCCTGCATATACCAAAAAACAGATTATACTCGTTATCAAAAACATGACAATGAACTTTGCTATAATTACTTTCATATATCCATTTTGACTTAATTTCAACAAATTCATCAATCCATTTTCTCTTTCTTCCATAATCAGATAATAGGATAAACTCAAGACAATAATCACTAAAAACAAACTCGTAAAATCAAATGAAAACACCATTTCTAGAGGATATTGGATATCATATGTCACTTCAACATGGGTTAACTTTTGAAAATCTTTAGCACTTCTTTCTATTTCATTTTGATTTTGATGACTTTGAAAAATAGAAATTCCTGAAAGTTGTTGAGCCTGTTGTTGAATATCTTTAATATATTGAAAATAAGTCTTTAATTGTGTCATTTCGTCAAACATCATTTCTAAAAATTGAGCATCTTGTTCTAAAGACGATGTATATTGAGGCTGATGATTACTGATATACTCTTGTTGATAATTTTCAACATTAGGATTCTCTTGTAAAAGTTCTTCGATAATTGAAGCATTTTTTTGCTCATTTTGACGTAATTGCGTTAACTGTTCCAAAATCATAAATGACTGATATTTTTCATACTCTTTTTTTGTAAATTCATAACGTTTTTCATTAGGCAAGGAAAGTAAAGTCTGATGAAATTTTTGATAAGCAGATAAGGGAATCTTTTGATTTAAACTTACTGAAAAAAGAAAAAATTGACTTAACAAAAGCAAAATAAGAATAACAATAAAGCTTTTACGTCCTCTCATTTTTATAAATTCATACTTGATTAAAGGCATCATATATCATCACCAAAAATCTTTAAATAAACATCTTCTAAGCAATGAACTTGAAATTGTTTTAGCAAATCTTCTTTTTTTCCTTTTCCAACAATGATACCATCTTTTAAAAAAACAATTTCTTTCGCAAGATTTTCTACATCAGAAACAACATGAGTTGCAATAAAAACAATATGATCATTTGATAGATGAGATAAAACATTTCGTAGTGATACACGTTCTTTGGGATCAAGTCCTGTTGTTGGTTCGTCAAGCAATAAAAGTGATGGATTATTCAAAAGTGCTTGAGCTACTAATATTCTTTGCTTCATACCACCTGAATATGTCTTACATTTTTGTTTGAGAAATTTGTCCATATTCACCAATTGAGCAACTCTATTCACTTCATTTTTTAATTTCTTTTTCTCTATCCCTTTCAACAAAGCCATATAAGTTAAAAATTGTAATCCTGTCATATCTTCATAAAGTCCTTGTTGCTGTGGAGCATAGCCAATATCTAGAAAATAATGTTGCCCCCAATCATCTATTTTCTTATGTTTCCATAAAATTTGTCCTTTTGTTGGTTTAAGCTGACGGCATATAAGTTTCATTAATGTTGATTTCCCTGAGCCATTAGGTCCCAATAATGCATAAATACCTTCATCCAAACAAAGATCAACGTGTTTTAAAACTTGATATGTTCCATAATTTTTATATACATTTTTCATTTCTAACATACTAATCACCTATCTGCTTTATCGTTTGATATTCATTTTGATCGTTGAGAAAATCTTTTTTAGAAATACAACCAATAAATGTCTTATCAACCTCGAATTGCATTGTTCCTGCCCATGTCTTTTCATCATGTCCAATACGATCATATTGGACTAATAGATTATCATGCATTTGAGCTAAAATCGTTACTGCTTCTGTTGGTTTTCTAGTATAATGATGTAATTCAATCATTTTGGGTGAATGAACATCAATGGCATACATATGTGAATAAACTTCATTTTCATCATCATATTCCATCAATACGATATAATCATCCACTATATCAGAGAAATAATATTGATGATTTTGTGGTAAACTCATCAATGTTTTTATTTCCTGTGTTTTTATATCATACATATTTAATTTTTCACCATCACGATAATATATTTTTTTACCATCACATAAATCATAATCATCAAATTTTTGTGATACTCTATACATATCTTTTGTATCAACATCAACACTTGTAAAAATAGTCTTTGCATTCATACATATTTCATCATATTTTTGAGTATTCCCTTGTTCTAGATATTCGGTTATATTTTCAGGATAATCAAAGCCTTCTAAAATAAGTTTTCTACCATCAACACCTGCAATCATCATATCTGGTGCATCACATACTTTTTCACACTTTCCACTTTCTAAATGGATACGATACAACCCTCTTGCTTCATCTGTAACAATAGTATTATCTCCATTCATCTTATATTCTTTTTCCTTTCCCATAATGACATAAACATATTGAGAATCAAAAGCACAATTTGTATCCACAAAATGATAACCATCTTGACAATGATATAAGACTTGGCGATTTTGACCATCTAAATCCATTTTGGCCATTTGTGGTCCTGTTCGTTGACTTTCTCCTAAAGCATTTATTTCCATAGATCCGGTACTATTCATCATATATAAATGATTCCCATACACAAATAAAGAGCTCATAGAATCAAATGGTGAAAGATAAGATGTACAGTTTTCATCTTTGTGTTCACAGCCTGATTGCTTACATAAATAAACTTCCTGATGTGTTTGATAATCACAATAAGCTAATCGACTATTTTCACCATCATTATGAATACGATAAAAACCTTTGTCATTTCCATCACCATATGTTGTATATCGCCTATCTTTCATCGTTAAATTTTCTTTTTGGATATTCGTTTTATGGTCAGTTCCTATTTCATTTTGCTGACATCCGCATAACAATATAAAACATAAAATCATTAATATCTTTTTCATACTTTTTCACCCCACATTCATCATAACAATAAGATGTATCTAAATTGTAAAAAAAGAGTTCTTTTCAATGTTGTTTTAAAAGAACTCCATAATTCATATCTTTACTTAATATTTATAATAGTTTCAGGTGTTCCCAATAATTGAACACCTATTGATAACTGCATTGATTCTGGTTCTTGATCATTTTGACAATAAACTCTTATTTTTAAAATCTGTGACTCATAACCATATTGGTTGTATGACCAATCTTCAATATCATCCAACTCTAAATACTCAATCATATGCCAAGCCATATTTTGACATTGCTTTTCAGTATAATTTTTCCCATTTGCATCTACTACCATAATACTATCAATTTTTTCCGTATCTTTTTCACATGAAAAAGATATATTTTTATAATCTTTATCCATCCTTAAAAGCTGATCCAAATAAGGGTCTTTTTGATCATAAATTGTTCCAAAAGTAATAGGATATCGATCTTGACTTGTTTCTAGTATATCCTGATCAATCACTTTGTATTGCATTAATTTTTCAATTTCTCTTGAAAAAATATTTTGTAACTCTGTGATTCTCTTTTGAGCAGACTGACTATAAAGTTCTTTATTTTTCACAACGTATTGTGGTGAATTCTCATTATGATCATTGGAATAATAATCATTATAGATAGCTTGCACTATAGGGTGATTTTCAATAATTTTTTTCAAATTTGTTGTTTCTATTGTTTTAATATGTGAAAAATCATAATAATCTATGCTATAGACAACAATATAAGGCATAGCCAGTGATAATGATATAATAAGAAAACATATGATTTTGATTTTATATTTTTTCATGATTGACCTCCAAAGCAAAAGACATCGTTGTTCCATTATTAAGCTGCGATTGAATTTGCAAGGAACTATGATGTAATTCTAGAATACGTTTGACAATGGTTAATCCTAATCCTGCACCACCCATAGAGCGAGAACGAGATTTATCTGCCATATAGAATGGTTCTGTTGCCTTTTCTATCGCTTCTTGACTCATACCAATCCCCTGATCACGAATAGAAAAAATAACATGCTGTTGACACTTGTGAATACTCACCTTAACATATTGATTATCTTGACTTGCTTTCAATGCATTATCAATCAAGTTTCTCAACAATACAAATAATAACTCTTCTTGTGATAATACACAAACATCATCATAGTCTATGATTAAACGCTCTTGTTTATTTTGACCGAGATAATAGTTTTTAATTTGTTTTATCACATCTTTTATTTTTACACATTGCCATTGAATCGTTCGATTATTTAAAGCTAATAAATCCATTAAAGTATATGCTAAGCTTTCTAGACGTCTTCCCTCATGATAAATATATTGAGCTGCTTTTTGTCTTGTTTCCTCATCACAATCACAAGTCCTTAATAAATCTGCAAATCCTAAAATAGCTGTCATTGGTGTTTTAATTTCATGAGAAAAACTTGCCATAAATTCTTCTTTTTGAACAACATTATCTTGTAATTGTTGAATGCGTTGTTCATTCATTTGTGCCATATAGTCAAAACTCTGTGATAACTCACCAATCTCATCTTGACTTTGAATACATGTTCTTTCACTATATTGCCCACTTGCTATTCTTTTTGATACTTCATTCAATTTTAAAATAGAACGTGTTAAATAATGAGAAAGAACTTTTAAAATGAAGGAAGCCCCAATAAGCAAGAAACATCCAATGATTAAAAAACTTTGTAATTGTCTATCTCTTTCCTTATATACAAAAGACATATCATAGCACGTTTCAAGATAATAAATATCTGTCCCTACAGTAAAAGAAGAAGTCACAAACATATATTGATTCTTTTGTATTGATTGCATAAAATAGGTGTGATTATGTTCTGATGAAATATAAGGCTTCAAATTTTCATTCATATCTGTATATAATATTTGATTATTATCATGTATCAAAGCATAATATCCATTTTTTTCAACATCTTGAAACTGTTGAACATAATAAATCATCTTATTTTGAATTTGCTGGTTATCTTTTGAATAATATCCTTGAAGACTTATACTATCCTGAAATAGTCTTGATTCTAATGTGTAAAGCTCAATTTGATGGTGTGATAAATATTGATCACGTGTTGTTTTTAAAAGCGTTACATGATTTTGATAAATCATCAATAACATTCCTATTGAAAACATGATTGCTAAAATTACCAGACAGCTATATATAATTTTTTCAGAAAACTTCATTGTTGTACCTCCAACATATAGCCTATACGATAAACTGTTTTAATAGCATGTTGCCAGTTTAATTTTTTACGTAATCTTTGAATATGTAAATCTAAAGTTCTTGTTTCTTCCTTATCATCATTCCAGACTTTTTGATATAATACATCTCTATATAATGC
Source organism: Clostridium sp. C1 (assembly GCF_018223625.1). Lineage (NCBI taxonomy): Bacteria > Bacillati > Bacillota > Clostridia > Eubacteriales > Clostridiaceae > Clostridium > Clostridium sp. C1. Next base: position 1,502,813 of record NZ_CP073631.1, read on the forward strand.
AATATTTTTATTTTGAACTAAAAAAAGTAATAATTCATATTCCATGTGTGTTAGATAGATTCTCTTTCCGTTTTGTATCACTAGTCTTTGATTAAGGTCAATTGTAATATCTAAAACTTTTATCTCATTTAAGCTTTTATGGTAACGTCTTAAAACACTTTCCACTCTTGCTAGTAGCTCATCAATAGAAAATGGTTTTACCAAATAATCATCTGCTCCCATTTTTAATCCTTTTACTCTTTCTTCCACTGTTGATTTAGCACTGATAAAAATGACGGGAACATTTTGTGGCTTAATATACTGCATCAATTCGTATCCATCAATAAAAGGTAACATAATATCTAATAAAATTAAATCATAGTGGTGATAATCAATCAGTATAGACCCTTCTTTTCCATTTTGAGCATAATCGCATTGATAACCCGCTCTTGTTAAATTCATTCCAATTAAATCTCTAATCGCCATTTCATCTTCTACAATTAATATTTTCAATATCATCACCCCTCACATAAAATCATATCAAAAAGTTGTATCATTATTGTATCATAAAAAAAGCTTACGACTGAGCGTAAACTTTATTGAATAACAAATTCACTATAATATGCTTTTTCATCATAATCACTGCCACCTCTAAAATCCTGTATTTCCTTACCAATACGATATTCACCATTTGACAAAGAACCATAGAGATCTTCCCATTGGATATCCCAATGTGTAAAATCCTGTTTTTGAATAGTGTAACTCACATCTGACCAGACAGGTTTTTGAGGTGTAGGAAGTTCCTGCCACTTTCCATCTCTCTTTTCTTCAACCCAATACTTCTCTCCCGTTTGCAAATCTCCTGTGACTTCTCCACCATTTTGACTACAAATCAACGTTAAACCCGTATCTGTTACATTGTCAACATTAAGAACAATGCCCCAAGAATCATCTGTTTCCACTAATTGTAGCGATGATTCTGACTTAGAGACAGATGACTTTTGTGTTTCTTGACATCCTACAATCATTAAACATAATAAACATACAATTAAAATTTTTTTCATAAATACTCCTATTTAAATAAACATGTTGCCGCAATTGCTTTTTGCCATTGTTGATAATATTGTAAAGCTTTTTGAGAATCCATTTGCGAATGATAAGTCTTTGAAATGAGATGTCTACTTTTAATAGCTTCTTGACTTTCATAAAAACCAATCGCTAATCCAGCCAGATAAGCTGCTCCTAAAGCTGTTGTTTCTTTGACTTGTGGTTTCATAATATCAATATTTAAAAGATCACTTTGATACTGCATTAAAAACTCATTGTCAGTTGCTCCACCATCAACAGATAAATGTGTTAATGTCAGATGTGCCTCTTTTTTCATGACTTCTATCACATCACGACTTTGATAAGCAATGGATTCCAATGCTGCACGAACAATATGCTGACGTGTTGTCCCTCGTGTTAAACCAAAAATTGTGCCTCTTACATCATTATCCCAGTATGGTGTTCCTAGTCCAACAAACGCAGGTACTAGATAAACACCCTCATTATCATCTAGAGATTTGGCCATCGCTTCTGTTTCACTGACATGAGCAAATAACTGTAAACCATCTCTTAACCATTGCATCACACTACCACCAATAAAAACTGAACCTTCTAAAGCATAAGTCATTTGACCATTCATTCCCCAAGCAATCGTTGTGAGTAAACCATGATGTGAAACGACCGGTTTTTCACCTGTATTCATTAAAATAAAACATCCTGTTCCATAAGTATTTTTGATGTCACCTGATTGAAAACATGTATGTCCAAACAAAGAAGCCTGTTGATCTCCTGCTACCCCACAGATAGGCGCTCTAAAATGTAGACCACTTAATAACGTTTCATCACTATACCCATAAATACAAGATGATTCTTTGACTTCTGGTAACATTGTTTTAGGAATATCAAAGAGTTTCAATAAATCATCATCCCATTTTAAATCATAAATATTATAAAGCAAAGTTCTTGATGCATTGGTATAATCTGTCGCATGGACTTTTCCTCCCGTTAATTTCCAAATCAGCCATGTATCAATTGTCCCAAACAAAAGATGATCTTTATTCATATTTTCAACATGATCTAAAATCCATCTTATTTTACTGGCACTAAAATAAGGATTAATGATCAAACCTGTTTTATCTTGAATCATTGGACTATAGCCATCTTTAATCAGCTGATTACAAATATCCTGTGATTGTCGTGATTGCCATACAATTGCATGATAGACAGGTTCACCTGTTGTTTTATCCCATACAACCGTTGTTTCTCTTTGATTTGTAATACCAATGGCTTTAATTTGACTCGAGCGAATATTATAGATTGTAAATAAAGATTGCACAACTTCTACAACCGAATTCCATATTTCCTTAGCATCATGTTCTACCCATCCTGAATGTGGAAAATATTGTTTAAATTCTCTTTGTTGCATATAACATAATTGTCCATTTTGATCAAACAATATGGCTCTGGTACTCGTTGTACCTTGATCAATTGCTAAAATATATTCTTCCATAAGCTAACCTCCTACATCTATTGTATCAAATCTGATAATAAAAAACGACTGATTCTACATCAATCGCTCATTCCATGAAAATATTTTCATCATTGAATTTGTTCTTTTTTGACACGTTTTAATATTTCAATGGCAACTAATCCTGTCAAAATCCCTGTAGGGATGGATGTTATCAACAAGGGTATAACATAAATCATAATACCTGCAAAAGAAAATATAAAAGATACGACGGCCACTTGTCCGATATTATGAAAAATAGCTGAAACAATAGATGTAGATACCATTGGTAATTGAATAAATTTATAAATAATTGCTAAAGCTAAACTACTTAAAAAGACTCCACCACAACTAATAAAGAAAGGATTTTGCATAAATATACCAGTTAATAAACTAGAAACAAAAACTCTAAAAATATTAACAATAAACATTTCTTTGACACCATAAAGATGAACAACAACCAATGAAATAATATTGGCCAGTCCTAGTTTTGCTCCTACTGGTAATGGAACAGGAATCATCGCTTCCACTGTATGTAAAACAATCGCAATAGCACTTAATAAAGCCAAATAGATCATTTTTCTTGTTTTTTTATGATTCATACTACATTGTTACTCCTTTTTTGAATATAATCTAAAGCTATTTGTTTTAATGTCATATATTGTTGATAAACATGAGGATTGACTGGTGATAAACGATCAAAAGAACGCTCAACCCAATGATATTCTTGAATATATTGAACAGAACATGGATAATACAAATCAAAGATAAAGGCAATGTAAGATAACCACATATCTATATGTGTCTGTCGGTCAGGAGCATATATCAATTGTTCATGTAAAAATTGTTGATAAATCTTATCTGAAATAGATTCCTGATTGACCTGTTCTAAACTGACATATAAAAGATCCTCTATTCTTTCTTCTTCCTTGACCCTAAAATTATCTAATTTATCTCCATCTCTTATTAAATGAATAAATAATAATGTACGCTCATCAAAACCATCTTCTATACGATAACGATTATGCTGTTCTATTGCATTTTTGATAATGTCATCATATTGAGAGTCAGAAATAAATTCACGAATCAATCCTTTACCAAATAATAACTGACTTGAAAATAAAGCATGATCAATGGTTTTATGATCAGCAAAACTTTGATATTGCATCCATTGTTCAAAACGTCCAATATCATGCAATAAAGCAATCAACATCGCTAAATCTGTATCTTCTTTAGACAAATGTAAATGTTGACATAAATATTCACAACATTCTACAACTTTATATGTATGCACGACTTTCAAACGAATAGAAGGAATGGTCATATCATAAGAGCTAATATAATTTTGAAAAGCTTTTTGAGCCTGAATAAAATCAATCATGATGAATAACCTCCAATAAAGTCTGCATATCTTCTAAAGTGAGTTGTCCCGGTGCTGAAGATTGTCCTACACTGGCAAAAGTAATAGATGAACCAACCAGTTCTCCCACAATTCTTGTGATTTTTCCGATCTTTCCCATTGACATTGTCACAAGTGGTCTTGTGAGCCTTTGTGACATTTCCATTGTTGTATTCAGTAACTGAATCACATCTTTATAAGAAAAAGGCATAACAGCTATTTTACAAATATCTGCTCCCATAATTTCCATCTTTTCCAGACGCTCTTTCATTTCCATCACAGCTGGTGTTTTTTCAAAATCATGGTAAGACATCAACACCTTCACATGATTTTGATGAGCGATTTCAACCAACTGATAAACTAACATATTCCCACTTTCCAGTTCAATATCTACAATATCAATACACCCACTTTGACAAGCTGTTTGAACCAGTGATAAATATTCTTGATCACTCAGTTGAATGTGTCCACCCTCTTTTAAAGAACGATACGTCAATAAAAGTGGTAGATTCGTCTGTTGTCTTACCTGCAATAATAATTCATGAACTTGTTTCAAATCATGGATGTTTTCATAAAAATCAATTCTTAATTCAATAAGATCACAATTTTGTAGTTCTTGTATTTGCTGGATGATCTTTTCTGTTGTTGTTTCAACAACAGGAACACAAATTTTAGGTTTTCCTTCACCTATTGTTAATTGGCGTACCTGACATATTTTCATGACTTTCCTCCTGATGACAAGCATCTAAAAATAAACAAATTTCTTTCATCGTTTCTAAAAAAGAATCTCGTAATAAAAAATGATTGCCATGTTTTATTATTTTTTGAATACCATAAGGCAATGCTTTTGCTATTTGTTTTGTATCATATTCTTTAATCATATCAAATTCACCTGCCAAAACAAGAACAGGGATACGAATTTGATGTAATTGTTGATATTCAATCTGTGGTTGTGTTAACATCAATCGATACAACTTCAATGTGAGTCTAGCTTTCTTTTGATATAATGCAAAAACAGCTAAACAAAGCATTTGTAAATAAAATGTTAATCGATAAAAAGATTTGATATAGCAAGGTTTGGTATTCGCCCCAATACTCACAACATGTTTTAAACGTAAATCACATTGAGCTAATAATAAAGCAATAATAGCTCCATCACTAAATCCAATGATATCATAAGCTTCCAATTTTAATTCATCTACAACACCCATTACATCTTTAGCCATTTGTTGATAGGATAATTCCCCAGCGTGAATACTTTGACCATGATAACGTGAATCAATACAAATACATTGATACTGTTTTGATAACTGTAAAACAGCCTGATCAAATATATGATGGTCTTCCCCATTGCCATGTAAGAATACAATAGGAAAACCTTCTCCACTAATTTGATAATAAATATCTTTCATTTCTATTCACCTTTTATCATTATAATCATTTTTTCTTGTTGAGTAAAACACTTTCTTTAAAACAAGTCAAATGAGATAGAAAAAACTGAGAAAACACGGACATTTCTCTACATATAACTTTTCGTTTCGGTATTTTTGATACTTTATTTGTTATCATTTTATGTCATGTTTTTCATTAACTTAACCACTTTTATACTTTTAAAAATTTAAAAAAAACATCTGCATATTTTCTATTATTAACACAGTTTTAAACGCCGGGTTAAAAGAACCAGAGTTTATCGGTGGAGATATTGACTTAAGAATTAATATTTATAGAAGTCAAATTCATGATACTGACCTTAATGACCTTAATGTTGACCTTGATTATCAATCAATGAACCTATTAAAACTTATTCATAAATATCCAACATTGACTTATAAAGAATATGTATTTCTGAAGCAACCGTAAAAAGATTATTTAATAAATTGAAATCATCTAAGATAGTCAAACGTGAGGGTTCATCTCGAAACGGAAAATGGACCATCAATAAGAAATCACTTTCATTTTATAAAGAACCACATTATTTAAATACTATGATAATGTAGGTTCTTTTTATATAAATTAATGAAAGTATAAAATAAATATTTATCAGCTTCGTTAATATGTTTATACAGACAAGCATTCTTACTCACTTGCTTACATAATTCCACTGTATGTTAGTTTCCAGACTGCATTTCTATTATACAAGATGTTTTCACATAATCCCTACAGTCAATCTTTTTTGATTATAGACCATCTATATAGATTTTATTGCACACAAAAACAAGCTCAGAAGAGCTTGTTTAATTATAATCATCTTCAATTAAACCATCGTCACCATCATCATCTGATGTATCTTCTTCATCATCTGCATAAATATCATTCATATCAATATGCACTTCATCAAACTTATGACGACTTCTTAAATCCCAGCGATTTTCTCCTACTGTAATAAAACGTCCATCTAACGTTATATTTGTATAAAACAATGATTCATTTTCTTCCTGATCATTTTGACCAAAACCTTTAATTTCAGAAACTTCCTGCCATAATTTATAAAAATCTACCGGTTTTTTCTTTTTTGTCATCAAATCATAGGCAACATCTACCATTGAACTCTGTTTATAATCAACCATAATATCCTCCTACATTTTTTCTGGTGCTTCAACACCAATTAAATTTAATGCATTCTTTAAAGTGATTTGTGTTGCTTTTACTAAAGCTAATCTTTGTGATGATAAATCTAAATGATTTTCATCAATAACATAACAATCATTATAGAACGAATGGAATAATTGTGCAAGTTTTTGAATATAATTTGCGATTTTATGAGGTGCTCTTTGTTTTGCACTTTCAACAATTTCATTTCTAAATTCATTGATATGTTTAACAAGTTCAATTTCTTTTTCATGGACAAGTAATTCATAATGATCAGCCATTTCAATTCCTGCCTGAGCTGCCTGTCTTTCAATAGAGCACATTCTAGCATGGGCATATTGTGCATAATAGACAGGATTATCATTGGATTTTGACTTAGCAAGTGATAAATCAAAATCAAATGGTGAACTTGCTGCTTTAGATACAAAGAAATAACGTGTAGCATCCACACCAATATCTTCAATTAAATCCTTAATTGTCACTGCATTTCCCGTACGCTTACTCATTTTCACAACTTCTCCATTTTCAACCATACGAACCATCTGCATAATATCAATGTTTAACTGATCAGCATTATATCCTAAAGCTTGAATAGCTGCTTTCATACGTTGAATATAACCATGATGATCAGCACCTAATAAATCCACCAAATATTCATAACCACGATCTAACTTATTTAAATGATATGCAATATCAGGTGTTAAATATGTATAACTTCCATCACTTTTAATAAGGACACGATCTTTGTCATCACCAAATTCAGTTGATTTAAACCATAAAGCACCATCACTTTCATAAGTATATCCTTGATCTTTTAATTTTTGAATGGTTGGTTCAATCTTATTATTTTCATATAATGAAGTTTCACTAAACCAGACATCATGAACAACTCTAAATTCTTTTAATATATCTTTAATTTTTTGTAATTCATGTTCTGTTCCAATTTTTCTAAAATAAGCAATGGCTTCTTCTTGAGAAACATTTAAAAAACGATCACCATATTCTTCCTTTAAGTTTTCAGCAATCTGTATAATATCTGCACCATGATATCCATCTTCAGGTAACTTGGCTTCTTTACCAAAAGCCTGTAAATATCTGGCATATAAAGACAACGCTAAATTCGTAATCTGATTTCCTGCATCATTAATATAATACTCACTTGTGACATCATAACCAGCTGCTTTCATGATACGACAGATACTATCACCAACAGCAGCCCCCTTCGCATGTCCTAAATGAAGATCTCCAGTAGGATTCGCTGATACAAATTCAATATTATATCGAATACCCTGTCCATAATCAGAACAACCAAAATGATCCTGTTCAGTTAAAACTTCCTGAATAACTGAAGTCATTGCATCTTTTCTTAAAAACAAGTTAATAAATCCCGGACCTGCCATTTCTACATGTTCAATATGTCCTGCTTCTAAATCTAATGCATCAATCACAGCTTGTGCAATCTCGCGAGGATTTCTTCTTAACACTTTTGTAAGTTGCATCGCAATATTTGTCGAATAATCACCATGTGCTTTATCTTTAGGAATTTCTATTACAATTTGTTCAAGTGGATAATCTTCCACAAATTTTAAATCAACAACCGCTTTTTGTATGACCTTCTTTAATGAAAGTTCTATTTTATTAATTGCCATGGTACCCTCCTTCTTCCATACTTTTAATACAATATCATATTTAACGATATAGTCAACATTTTTTCTACATTAAAGGTGCAAATAATCTTAAAATAGCTTCATATATTCCTTTGAAACGACGACTCTCACTGAGTGTGACTTTTTGTGATAAGGCAAAGGTTTCCTGAAAATCACGTGAAATCTCTTGAATGACAGACTTTTGTGTCAACATGATGTTACATTCAAAATGTAAATAAAGGCTACGATAATCGAAATTAATCGTTCCAACAGTGGCAATTCTCTGGTCACATAAAACCATTTTCGCATGTAAAAAACCTGGTTGATATTCATAGAATTCTACACCAGCTTTCATTAAAGAATAATAAAAAGAACGTGTCACGTGATATACATTTTTCTTATCAGGAATACCCGGTGTAATAATATGAACACGAACACCTTTTTTTCTTGCCAATAAAAAAGCCTTCATCATCGTATCATCAATAATAAAATAAGGTGTCATAATCCATATCTCATTTTGTGCCTGATTAATCATATTTAAATAAATATGTTCTCCCGTTTCTTCATGATCCACAGGTGAATCACCATAAACAACCACATAACCATCATTTTGGATGGGTGGTAAAATCTCTGGAAGATAAAGCAAATAATTTTGATCTTGATGTCGATAAGCATTCCATGTTGATAAAAACATCGTTGTCAGATTCCAGACACCTTTTCCCTCTAAACGCATTCCTGTATCCTTCCAATGACCAAAACGCATTTTCACATTGATATACTCATCAGCCAGATTAAAACCACCACTATAACCAATATATCCATCAATAATACATATTTTACGATGATCACGATGATTCATCGCAACCGATAAAAAAGGAACAAAAGGATTAAAGACAACACATTGTATACCCATCTTTTCCAGTTCTTTTTCAAAATGATAAGGCAAAGTTGTCAAACTTCCTACATCATCATATATCAAACGAACTTCAACACCCTCTTGAACCTTTCTTTTCAGTAAATCTAAAATCTGTTGAAACATCAAACCTTGAGAAACAATAAAATATTCCATAAAAATATATCTTTTCGCTTCTTTAATATCCTTCAACAAATCCCTATAACAATAATCTCCTAAAGAATAATAACGACATTGTGTCTGTAAATATGTTCCATATCCTAAATCAGATAAATAATGCAAACCATCTTTTTTATCTGGATCTAAACAATCACAGACATCATCTTCTAAAATCATATAAGGACGCATTTCATCCATAACAGGTTCTAACATTTTTCTAATCTTTCTCGATGGTTTCTTATTTCCAATGCATAAATATAATAATCCTCCAAACATAGGAAACAATAAAATGACAATAATCCACACTGTTTTATATGAAGGATTTTCATCTTTACTCACTAAACCTAAAACCACAAGAAAACTGATAATATACATCAAAGGATAAATCCATGAATAATGTGTCCATAATTCCCTGCCTGCAAAAATTATCCAAATCATCTGTAGAAAGATACATATACTAAAAATAAAAATACGATTTAAAAAAATCTTGAGAAACTTCATGCATCCACCTTTATGGGATAATCTTTAAGTGTAATCATGATATAAACCATAGAAATCATTCCTTGATGATCATATAAGGCATATTTCATTTGAATCATCTGTGAAGATGCTTTAAATTTCAGAAGTTCTGTTTTTAATTCCACTGTTCCATAAGGTAATTGATAATGATTCCATACCTTCTTTTCCTTATGAAATCTTAACAGTGAATCTCCATTTTGTAGATGAACTTCAACCTCATCAAAAGAAATTTGAATCTTTCCCTGATCTGTTTGAAAATATAGTCTTGTTTTTTGACCATAATCAATCCATCCGTCCACTTTATATTCTATAGTCTGTTTTTCATCACCTTGTTTAAAAATAGCTTTATAATGAACTTGTTTTGTTTGATTCATTTTTATCACCGCCTCCATTATATCAAAATCTGAAAAGAAAAGTCACGTTTTATTTCTCCAATGAATAGAATGATCTTTTTCGGCAAGAATGAAAGAATGAGGTGATGGACATGAAAAAAATAATCAAGTGGTTAAGAAGAATTGTCATTGCAGGTTTTGTTTTTATGATCTGTGTTTATTCAATCAGTTATTTCATTGAAGCCCCCGATTTAAATGGTGGCCATATTATCAGAATGTATGATCAAAATCAAAAATTATTTTATCAATCTCAACAACAAAGCAATGATGTCGCCTTAAAAGATGTATCACCTTATTTTTTAAAAAGCATTGTCGCCATTGAAGATCATCGTTTTTATGAACATCGTGGTTTTGATCCAGTTGGTATTTTACGTGTCATAAAAGCCAATATCAGTGCTAAAGGTCATGTCGAAGGAGCCAGTACACTATCCCAGCAATATGCTCGATTAATGTTTTTAAACAATGAGAAAACATGGTCAAGAAAAATACAAGAAGCCTTCTTAACAGTTCGTTTAGAAACCCATTATAATAAAGATACTATTTTACAAGGCTATATCAATACTGTTTATTTTGGTCATGGTATTTATGGTATTCAAAATGCCAGTCTTTATTACTTTAATAAAAAACCTATAGACCTAGATTTAAATGAAGCCAGTATGTTAGCAGGTGTCATTAATGGTCCAGAATATTATTCACCTTTTAAAGATTTAAAAGCAGCCAAAGCAAGACAAAAAATCGTTTTAGATGCTTTAGTAGAAGAAAATCAAATTACGCAACAAATTGCGAATCAAACATATTCAACACCATTTCAATTGAATCCCCACCCATCTTCTACTATTCAATGTCCCTATCCCTATTATCGAGATTGTGTAATTAATGAATTAAAAACACTGGGGTTTTATACTGATGAATATGTCAATCAAGGATTGAATATTCAAACAACATTAGATACTCAAATTCAACAACAACTCAATGATGTTGTAGAAAAACAAATGAAAGATCGTGATGAACTAGAAGTCGCCAGTATTATCCTTAACACCCAAACATCAGGTGTTTTGGCTTTGGTTGGTGGTAAAGATTATGCGACATCACAATTCAATCGTGCAACTCAGGCTTCTCGTCAAGTTGGTTCAACCATGAAACCTTTACTTTACTATATTGCTTTAGAAAATGGCTTTACACCGACAACCAAATTCAAAAGTGAACCGACAACATTTCAATTAGAAAATGGAAAAACATATACTCCTACCAATTTCAACAAAAAATATGCCTATGGTGATGTTACAATGGCACAGGCAATCGCTCTTAGTGATAATATTTATGCAGTTAAAACGCATATGTTTTTAGGAGAACAGGCACTCGTTAATACACTCACATCATTTGGATACCAGCATATCTCTCCTCATCCCTCACTGGCCTTAGGGACACTTAATACCAATATCTATGATTTTTCATCCATTTATACAACATTGGCTCATCAAGGCATTTATAATGAAGTTCACACCATTACCAAAATCACCAATAACAATGGAGATGTCTTATATGAATATGAGCCTCAAAACAAACAATTACTTCAACAAGATACTTGTCTTATGATTAGTCAATTACTAACTGCTCCCTTTGAAAAATCATTTCAATCCTATGCCAGTCCCACAATGATGAATTATCCTGTTAAAACAAAGTTTGCTGTCAAAACTGGTTCTACACCTTACGATTCTTTATGTGCCGGTTACAATCCTCAATATACCCTTTTAAGCTGGGTGGGATATGATGATAACCGAGAAATGAATATGACTTCAGATACCCGTATTCCTAAAGTCATTTTCCAGACAATGGCAAATGAGCTGCAAAAAGAAAATCTATGGTATGAACCAACGGACACACTTCAAGTCAAACCTATCAATCCTATCACTGGCGATTATCAGGAAAACGGTCTTGTTTTCTGGTTTAAGGAATCCTCTTAAACACAAATAAAAAAGATGTTTTTTGATTTTCTATTTACATATTTTGACGAGTATGTTAATATAATGGCAATGAGGGAGTAGTCTCACAATATGTGTGATGTAATCAACAATCGCGAATAATTTATTATTCTGGTGCATCTTAAAGACAAGACTCGTTAAAGAATACAATCTTTAGCGAACTTGTCTTTTTTGTTTGTTGAAGATGATGAATGGAGGAAAAAATATGTATTATCAAAAAAGTATTGAAGAAACATTAAAAGAAACCCATACAACTGTGGAAGGCTTATCTTCACAAGAAGCAAGTCATCGACAAGCTAAGTATGGAAAAAATGAACTTGCTGAAAAGAAAAAAGAAAGTCCGTTTTTGATTTTCTTAAAACAGTTTCAAGATTTACTTGTTATTATTTTAATTATTGCAGCGATTATTTCTGGTTTAAGTGGACAGCTGGAAAGTACTTTTGTTATTGTGGCAGTGATTATTGTCAATGCGATTTTAGGAACTGTTCAGACATTAAAAGCTGAAAAATCATTAGAAAGTTTAAAGAAGCTTTCTATTCCTAAAGTCAAAGTTTTGCGTGATGGACAATTATGTGAATTAAATTCTAATGAATTGACAATTGGCGATATTGTCCAGATTGAAGCGGGAGATGTTGTTAGTGGCGATGGACGTATTATTGAATCAGCATCTTTACAGATTAATGAAAGTGCATTGACAGGTGAAGTGGATAGTGTTGACAAAACGATTGATACGATTCATGAAGAAGTCATTGTGGGTGATCAAAAAAACATGGCTTTTTCTGGAAGTTTAGTCACAAATGGAACAGGTCGTTATATTGTCACAAGTATCGGTATGGATACAGAGATTGGAAAAATTGCATCTATGCTTAATGAAGCCAAAGATCGTAAAACACCTTTACAAAAGAGTTTAGATGATTTTAGTGGAAAATTATCTATTGCAATTATGATTATTTGTGCCATCGTTTTAGCATTAAATCTATTTCTAGCTCATGAATCATTATTAGATGCTTTAATGATTGCGGTCGCTTTAGCCGTTGCGGCGATTCCAGAAGCTTTAAGTTCAATTGTAACGATTGTATTATCAATGAGTACTCAAAAGATGGTCAAAGAAAATGCAATTATTAAAAATTTAAATTCGGTTGAAAGTTTAGGTTGTGTATCTGTTATCTGTAGTGATAAAACAGGAACATTAACACAAAACAAAATGACACCACAAACACTTTATTTAAATCAAAAATTATTAGAAATCAATGAATTAGATAGTCATCAACATGATCATGAAGTTCTTTTAAAAGCTTGTTTATTATGTAATAATGCAGTTATCAATGGTGATCAAAGAATTGGTGATCCAACAGAATTAGCTCTCATTGATTTAGTGCATATGCATACTCAAAACAATTCTGAATTTACAAATTCAGCAATTCGTCAAAATGAATTACCTTTTGATTCTGATCGTAAACTGATGAGTGTTTCATCACTTCACCATCTTTATACAAAAGGAGCTCCAGATGTTATCTTACAAAGATGTTCTACTATTTTAATCAATGGACATAAAGAAACATTAACTGAACGTTATAAAAATGAAATTCTACAACAAAATCAAAATTATGCCAATGAAGGTTTACGTGTATTAGGTTTTGCATATAAAGATTTTCAAAAAGATGAAATCACTTTAGATGATGAAAATAACTTAACATTTGTCGGTCTGGTTTCTTTAATGGATCCACCAAGAGTTGAAAGTGCTGATGCTGTTGCAAAATGTAAAATGGCTGGTATTAAACCGATTATGATTACCGGTGACCATGTTGTGACTGCAAGAAGTATTGCTAAAAAGATTGGTATCTATGAAGATGGCGATTTATCTATTGATGGTCAACAATTAAATCAAATGAGTGACGAAGAACTGGATGAAAAATTAACACATATCAGTGTCTATGCCCGTGTTGCTCCTGAGCATAAAATTCGTATTGTCAAAGCATGGCAAAAACGTGGTGACATTGTCGCAATGACTGGTGATGGTGTCAATGATGCCCCTGCTTTAAAACAAAGTGATATTGGTGTTGCAATGGGAATTACAGGAACAGAAGTATCTAAAGATGCTGCCAATATGATTTTAACAGATGATAATTTCTCAACAATTGTGAAAGCTGTTATTACAGGGCGTAATGTTTATAGAAATATCAAAAATGCTATTAACTATTTATTATCTGGTAACTTTGCAGGAATTATTTGTGTCTTTATTGCTTCTTTACTATTATTACCAACACCATTTTTCCCAGTACATTTATTATTTATGAACTTAATCACTGATTCTCTACCAGCTATTGCGATAGGAATGGAAGCTGGTCGTAACGATGTCTTAAGAGAAAAACCTCGTCAAGCAAATGATTCTATTTTAAATAAAGCGACATTCTTACAAATCAGTTATGAAGGAATTGTCATTGCTATATGTACAATGTGTGCTTACTTAACAGGATTAAAAGGTGATCCTTTAACAGCATCAACAATGGCTTTTGCAACAATTTGTTTAGCACGTCTATTACATGGTTTTAATTGTCGTAGCCATCAACCTCTTACAAAAATTGGTTTCTTTACAAATCGTTCAAGTATTATAGCCTTTATTATTGGATTTGGATTACTTCATTTCATCCTATTTGTACCTGCAATGCATGGATTATTCATGATTCATACTATTTCTTTTACACAATTATTCATCATTTATGGTTTTGCATTATTACCAACAATTATTATTCAAGCAAGAAAAATGCTTACAAAATAAGCAAGTCAAATCGACTTGCTTATTTTATTTCTCCACATTTCTTTAGAATCTTTTCAACAATAGCACAAGCTGGACAATCACAATATTGAGCCCCTTGTGCTTGAATTTCCTTACTATGTACTACAATATCTTTTGCAGTTTTTTCACCAAAATAATCTTGTCCAGCCTTAGAATCAGCAAAAGCAATTAAATTTTCGATAGGCATAATATCTTCCTTTAATTCAGCAACATACTTTTCAGTCATTACTTTTTCATTTTCACTACCAATAGCATTTAACCATTCATTTGCAACATCCTTTAATTCTTGACAACATGTTGGTGTCTTCAATAATTCATGAGAAAACTCTACAACTTCATTTAAAATTTCTTTATTCATATTCCTAAATTCTCCTTAAACTCATTTTACACTATTTCTATCAATAAAACATCCAACAAACAAAAATATTTATAAAATCATCACCACCAAATCTTTTATAATTTGTTCAATACTAAGGAATAATTATTGATCATATCAAAGGGACTTAAAGTCCCTTTGAACGTTATGAATGAATTAATTGATAAAAATCATTATAACTTATATTTAACAAGATATAATCATCAATCTTTTCTAATTGTGTCTGACTGCAATCTTTAATCCATTCAAGGTTTTTATTTGGAAATTTCTTCAACAGTATTTTCATCAACTTCTTGATTTCTCCTTGTTTCTCACCTATTAATTTTCCACGTTCTTCGCCTCGTTTTTCACCTATTAATTTCCCACGTTCTTCTCCAATTTCTTCACCTTCTTTTTTAGCTTCATTCACTAATTCTTCTAATGCTTCACACATAATCTTCTTTCCTCCTTCGCGTTTTTTAAAATAACTCACTCTTTTCCTTAAAACCTCATAATACATGTCATCTGGATCATTGCACAACATATCATACATTAGCTTCCCTAATGGTGTATCATCCTGCAAAGATGCATTTAAATAAATGATATGTAGCTTGTCTTTAAACTGTTCATGTTTATCAATATAGCGTTCAATATGACTCACTAATTGATTTGTTTTCAATACATCTTCCTCACATATAAAGACAACATACATCTCTGGAAAATGACTCCATTTCTCTCCTGGATAGGACTGATCACAATCCAGTACACTGGCATGATATCTTGCTCTTAATGGTGAGGCATTATCCTTGCTTTTTTCAACCTCTATACCTATGATGACTCCTTCATGCGTATACAAAACAATATCCAATGCCACCGATCGATAACCCACCTGCTTATGGTCTTCCTGTGTTTCAAATCTCTTGAGTGAAAACTGGTCACCAAAGATAATCTTCATCAACAGTTCAACACATTGATAATCCCTGAATATCATTCTCATAAAAGTATCATCAATAGGTCTTAATTTATTTAATACTTCTAAATATCTTTCATTCATTGATCGTTCCTCCTTTTTGATTTTTATAGTTGATTAAACTTTCAATATTTAGGGAACGATTATTTATCTTATTAAAGGGATTCAAAGTCCCTTTGATAGTCATGAATGAACTAATTTATAGAAATCACTGTAGCTTATATTCAAAAAGATATAATCATCAATCTTTTCTAATTGTGTCTTACTACACTCTTTCACCCATTCAAAGTTTTTATTTGGAAATTTCTTTAACAACAATTTCATTAATTTTTTAATTTCTCCGTATTCTTCACCTATTAATTTTCCACGTTTTTCACCAATATCTTCTCCTTCTTTTTTTGCTTCAGTAATTAATTCTTCTAGTGCTTCACACATTGTCCTCTTTCCTCCTTCTTGTCTTTTAAAATAACTCACTCTTTTTCTTAAAACCTCATAATACATGTCATCAGGATCATTGCACAGCATATCATGCATTAGCTTTCCTAATGGTGTTTCATCCTGCATTGATGCATTTAAATAGATGATAATGTAACTTATCTTTAAAAACATTGCCATCTTCTCGATATCTTTGTATATGGTCTAGCATTTTACCATTTTTTAATACATCTTCCTCACATATAAAAACAACATATATCTCTGGAAACTCTTTCCATCCTTCTTTTGGATAAGACAAATCACAATCCAATATACTGGCATGATATCTTGCCCTTATAGGTGAAGCATTGTCTTTGTTTTTTTCTACCTCTATACCTATCACTGCTCCTTCATGCGTATAGACAACAATATCCAATTCTACCGATCGATAAACCACTTGCTTATGGTCTTCCTGCGTTTCGAATCTCTTGAGTGAAAACTGTTCACCAAAGATAATCTTCATCAACAGTTCAACACATTGATGATCTTTGAATATCATTCTCATAAAAATATCATCAATAGGTCTTAATTTATTTAATACTTCTAGATATCTTTCATTCACTAATATCGCCCCTCATGTGATTTTTATAGTTGATTTCATCTTCAATATTAAGGAACGATTATTTATTATATCAAAGGAACTCAAAGTTCCTTTGATAGTTATGAATGAATAAGCTGATAAAATTCTTCATAATTCATATTTGCTAATATGTTATTTTGAATTCTTTTAATTTGTGTTTCATTACATTTCCATACCCACTGTAAATCCATATCTGGAAACTTATTCATTAAAATATCGATAAGTGATGCAATTCTACCTCGCTTTTCTCCGTATTCTTCACCTATTAATTTTCCACGTTTTTCACCAATATCTTCTCCTTCTTTTTTTGCTTCAGTAATTAGTTCTTCTAATGCTTCACACATTGTCCTCTTTCCTCCTTCTTGTCTTTTAAAATAACTGACTCTTTTTCTTAACACTTCATAATACATCTCATCAGGATCATTGCACAGCATATCATGCATTAGCTTTCCTAATGGTGTTTCATCTTGCATTGATGCATTCAAATAAATGATATGTAACTTATCTCCAAAGACATTACCATCTTCCCGATATCTTTGTATATGGTCTAGCATTTTACCATTTTTTAACACATCTTCTTCACATATAAAAACAATATATCTCTGGAAACTCTTTCCATCCTTCTTTTGGATAAGACAAATCACAATCCAATATACTGGCATGATATCTTGCCCTTATAGGTGAGGCATTGTCTTTGCTTGTTTCAACCTCTATACCTATCACTGCTCCTTCATGCGTATAGACAACAATATCCAATTCCACCGATCGACTGCCTACTTGCTTATGGTCCTCCTGTGTTTCGAATCTCTTGAGTGAAAACTGTTCACCAAAGATAATCTTCATCAACAGTTCAACACATTGATGATCCCTGAATATCATTCTCATGAATGTATCATCAATAGGTCTTAATTTATTTAATACTTCTAAATATCTTTCATTCATTGATCGTTCCTCCTTTTTGATTTTTATAGTTGATTAAACCTTCAATATTTAAGGAACGATTATTTATCATATCAAAGGAACTTCAAGTTCCTTTGATAGTCATGAATGAATTAACTTATAGAAATCATTGTAGCTTATATTCAAAAAGATATAATCATCAATCTTTTCTAATTGCGTTTTACTACACTCCTTCACCCATTCAAAGTTTTTGTTTGGAAATTTCTTTAACAGCAATTTCATTAATTTTTTAATTTCTCCTCGTTCTTCACCTATTAATTTTCCACGTTCTTCTCCACGTTTTTCACCAATATTTTCACCCTCTTTTTTTGCTTCATTAATTAATTCTTCTAATGCTTCACACATCGTCCTCTTTCCTCCTTCTTGTCTTTTAAAATAACTCACTCTTTTTCTTAAAACCTCATAATACATGTCATCAGGATCATTACACAGCATATCATGCATTAACTTCCCTAATGGTGTTTCATCTTGCATTGATGCATTTAAATAGATAATATGTAACTTATCTTTAAACTGTTCCTGCTTGTCAATATAGCGTTCAATATGACTCACTAATCGTTTTGTTTTCAATACATCTTCCTCACATATAAATACAACATACATTTCTGGAAAATGACTCCATTTCTCTCCTGGATAGGACAAATCACAATCCAATATACTGGCATGATATCTTGCCCTTATAGGTGAAGCATTGTCTTTGCTTTTTTCAACCTCTATACCTATCACTGCTCCTTCATGCGTATAGACAACAATATCCAATTCCACCGATCGACTAACCACTTGCTTATGGTCCTCCTGTGTTTCGAATATCTTGAGTGAAAACTGTTCACCAAAGATAATATTCATCAACAGTTCAACACATTGATGATCCCTGAATATCATTCTCATGAAAGTATCGTCAATAGGTCTTAATTTATTTAATACTTCTAGATATCTTTCATTCACTAATATCGTCCCTTCTTATAATTTTTATAGTTGATTTCATCTTCAATATTAAGGAACGATTATCATATCAAAGGGACTTCAAGTCCCTTTGATCGTTATGAATGAATTAATTTATAGAAATCATCATAATTAATATTTGTCAGTATATTACTTTGAATTCTTCTAATCTGTGTTTCATTACATTTCCATACCCACTGTAAATCCATATCTGGAAACTTATTCTTTAAAATATCAATAACTGATGCAATTCGTCCATGTTTTTCACCAATATCCTCTCCTTCTTTTCTTCCTTCATTTTTTGCTTCAGTAATTAATTCTTCTAATGCTTCACACATCGTCCTCTTTCCTCCTTCTTGTCTTTTAAAATAACTCACTCTTTTTCTTAAAACCTCATAATACATGTCATCAGGATCATTACACATCATATCATGCATTAACTTCCCTAATGGTGTTTCATCTTGCATTGATGCATTTAAATAGATAATATGTAACTTATCTTTAAACTGTTCCTGTTTGTCAATATAGCGTTCAATATGACTCACTAATCGTTTTGTTTTCAATACATCTTCTTCACATATAAAGACAACATATATCTCTGGAAAATGACTCCATTTCTCTTTTGGATAGGACTGGTCACAATCCAGTACACTGGCATGATATCTTGTCCTTAATGGTGAGGCATTATCCTTGCTTTTTTCAACCTCTATGCCTATGACTGCTCCTTCATGCGTATAGACAACAATATCCAATTCCCCCGATCGACTACCTACTTGCTTATGGTCCTCCTGTGTTTCAAATCTCTTGAGTGAAAACTGTTCACCAAAGATAATATTCATCAACAGTTCAACACATTGATGATCCCTGAATATCATTCTCATGAAAGTATCATCAATAGGTCTTAATTTTTTTAAAACTTCTAGATATTTCTTATTCATTGACCGTTCCTCCTTTTTGATTTTTATAGTTGACTTCATCTTCAATATTAAGGAACGATTCTTTATCATATCAAAGGAACTCAATGTTCCTTTGATCGTTATGAATGAATTAATTTATAGAAATCATCATAATTAATATTTGTCAGTATATTACTTTGAATTCTTCTAATCTGTGTTTCATTACATTTCCATACCCATTGCAAATCCATATCTGGAAACTTATCCATTAAAATATCGATAAGTGAAGAAATGCGTCCCTGTTTTTCACCTATTAATTTTCCACGTTCTTCTCCACGTTCTTCACCTTCATTTTTTGCTTCATTAATTAATTCTTCTAATGCTTCACACATAGTCCTCTTTCCTCCTTCTTGTCTTTTAAAATAACTCACTCTTTTTCTTAAAACCTCATAATACATGTCATCAGGATCATTACACAGCATATCATGCATTAACTTCCCTAATGGTGTATCATCCTGCATTGATGCATTTAAATAAATGATATGTAGCTTGTCTTTAAACACATTGCCATCTTCTCGATATCTTTGTATGTGATCAAACATTTTCTCATTTTTTAATACATCTTCCTCACATATAAAGACAACATACATCTCTGGAAAATGACTCCATTTTTCTCCTGGATAGGACTGGTTATAAAAGTTAAAATAAGATTACCCAAATTGTTGCAGATAAGTGGTTACACTTTGCATTAATCAGGGTAATCTTTTTTGATATAATTCTTTCCTGTAAAGGAGTGAATTATATTGAATACAGCAGTCATTAAAATAAATAATTTGGATCAGGCTTTAATGTTAAGCAGAGCCTATAAGGAAGGAGAAATTAAATTGAATGTTTCTAAACTTGCAAGAGAATTAAACTGTAGCCGAAAAACACTAAGCAGAAGGCTAAACGGTATCGCACCTAAAAAAACAAGAAACAGAAAAAGATATTTAGATGATTATAAAGATCTTATATACAAATATTTGTGTGATGAACAGAGAAATTTTGATTATATCGATCATATTTATTATTTTATGAAACGTGAACATGGTATCACCTGTACACGTTCGACATTTTCAGATACATT
The DNA here is from genome assembly GCF_018223625.1 of Clostridium sp. C1. Taxonomy (NCBI): domain Bacteria; kingdom Bacillati; phylum Bacillota; class Clostridia; order Eubacteriales; family Clostridiaceae; genus Clostridium; species Clostridium sp. C1. The sequence goes on from NZ_CP073631.1 coordinate 1,524,045, forward strand.
AAGGATAACGAAGAGCTCAATAGTAAATTTAAAAATAACAGAACCGATTCTTTTATCGAACGTTTTGAAACCAATCCTGGTCAACAGGCTCAGTTCGATATGAAAGAAAAAGTTAAACTTACAGATAAAAATGGCACGCAGACAGTAGTATATATTCCTACTCTGACTTTATCATGGTCAAGATATAATTACAGGCAGGTAATATTAAAACCTACAACTGATAACCTGTTAATATTTTTAGCCCAGGCATTTGAAGAAATCGGTGGTGTTCCTAAAGAACTGGTCATTGACAATCTTAAAGCATTTGTAGAAAAGCCTCGTAAATCAGCTGATGATAAAGCTTTATTAAACAGTAAATTTGAAGAATTCTGTAAAGATTATGGAATAACACCTATGCCATGTATGCCATATAGACCTCAAACCAAAGGAAAAACTGAGACACAAAATAAAATAGTGGATCAGCTTAAAAATTATAACGGTTATTATAGCGGATTATCTGATATACATGACAAACTGGAAATAATCAATAACGAGGATAATGAACGTTCCTCACAGGCAACAAGGCTTCCTAGAAATTTTCTTTTAGAAAGAAAAGGTGATCTGCTTCCGTTACCCAGCAAAGAAATCAGAAGCAGGTATCACCTTAAATTAAATGAAGTCTATGTTACAAATGAATCACTATTCCAGTATAAATACAATAAATATTCCCTACCACAAGAATATATTGGAAAACGTGTCGGACTAGTGGTCCAAAACAAAGAACTTCTTATATATTATAACGGAAAAATTATTGAAAAACATCCTATTACTAATAATAAATTTAATATAAAAGAAGAACATGAACTTTATTATAAGAAAACAGATAAGCAGGCAGTTAAAGAAAGCAATCAAATAATATTAAAAGAACTGGAGAATATAATTTATGACAATGACTAATGATGTACTGGAACAATTGAATTATTTAAAACTGAAATCAGCATATTCATATTTAAATTCATTAGTAATGAATAATGAAATAGCTGAAGAAGAACTGCATGTAATGCATAAGATACTGAATAAGGAAGTGATAGCTAAAGAGGAGAATAACAGACTTTATAATGTAAAAGTAGCAGCATTTCCTTTTCTAAGAAAAGTTGATGATTATGATTTTAATTTTCAGCCAGGTATAAAAGAAGAAAAAATAAGATCTATTATTGAATCGGATTTTTATGAAAATGCTACAAATATCGTATTTGTAGGTAACCCTGGTACTGGAAAAACACATTTGGCAATAGCAATTGCATATACAGTAGCTATAAGAAGAAATAGTGTATATTTTATTAAATTTAATAAATTAATCAATATACTAAGACAGGCATATAATGAGGGGACATTAGAAAGAAAACTAAGACTCTTTTATAAGTATAAGCTGCTAGTCATTGATGAAGTTGGATTTAATGAAATAACACCACTGGAAGCTAAATTATTTTTTCAATTGATTGATTTAAGATATACTAAACGATCTACTATTTTTACAAGCAATATTTCATTTGATAAATGGTCACAGATATTAGGAAATGATGAAATGATAACTAAAGCCATATTAGACAGGATTCTTCATTATTCATATTTATTTAATATCACAGGTCCATCTTATCGAATCAAAGATAAATTAAATCCTAAAAAAACTGAGAACACTTAATTGCAACAAATTGGTCAAATTATCTTGACTTTTATACTGGTCACAGTCCAGTACACTGGCATGATATCTTGCCCTTATAGGTGAGGCATTGTCCTTGCTTTTTTCTACCTCTATGCCTATGATGACTCCTTCATGCGTATATACAACAATATCCAATGCCACCGATCGATGACCCACTTGCTTATAATCCTCCTGTGTTTCAAATCTCTTGAGTGAAAACTGTTCACCAAATATGAGTTTCATCAATAGTTCAACACATTGACAATCCTTGAATACCATTCTCATAAAAGCATCATCAATAGGTCTTAATTTTTTTAAAACTTCTAGATATTTCTCATTCATTGTTTCTTCCTCCTTTTTGATTTTTATAGTTAACAACAACTTCAATATTTAAGGAGTGATAAAACAGTTCAAGAAATGTCCCTCTATTATATATATACGCATTAAATGCTTCATTTTACTTCTTGTTTAGACAAAAAAGTTAAAAAATCTTTTTCTAAGACAAATATAGCACAATATTTGCTTATTGTAAATATTGTGCTATATCATCTTTGCTATTATGCTTCATACATCCTTTGGTAAGCTTTTATCTCATCTTATGCACTTTCTACAAATAACATATCCATTCTCTTATCTTTTCTATACTTCCTTTCTTTATACAGCTTCAAACAACCTTTATTCATTCTTTATTTTTGTATTTCCTTATTCATTCATAATAAATAAACTCTATACATCTCATAGCAATAACCTTTTTCTCAAAACCAACGCTAATAAAGCACTACGATAAACATTATTAATGACACATGATCAATTATCTTTATAAATAACGTCTTGGTTATATCCTTTTCTACTTAAATCCAATAACTGCACCACTTTTACCATTTATGATTAATTAAAAAAAATAGTTATAGTCACATAGTCAAATATACCTATTTGATTTTCCACTATAAATCTATATATATCAAAGTTTATTTTTTGTATGACATTGTTTCAAAAAATAATTTTTTATTTCAATTGAAAGCATAAAAAAAGAGAGCTCTCCTTACTAAATTAAAACCATTTAATATAAATGCTCACTTTCAAAGACAAAATAAACTCATATATAATTTTAACAATAGAAAAACAAGACATAATCTCACATCTATCAAATATCAATTCATGTATTGTAAACAATAAATTATTTATTAAAAAACTTTTCTCACGAGTCGATTTTCAACCATTTCTTTTCTTTCTTGTACAGCATTATAATCTAGTACTTTACGATGTCTAGATATATTAACAGTATATTTTTTTCTTGTAAAAGGTTTACTTTTTACTTGTTTTGCCCGATTCATCACATACATATCAAATCCACTCCTTAAACAAAAAAATTTCAGTTATATTATAACATATTAATTTCCATAATGCAAATACGAATCATTTTGAGTGGTAGCAAAGGAATCAAAGGAATTATTACCTCAGTTATTCATGATTATGCAATACTATGAATAACTGAGGCTAAAGCTTAACCGTTCTTCAACTATAAAATCAAATATCTTTCAGTTTTAATCTCAATTTTCCCAAAAAAGAAATCGCATCTTCTTTAGTAATTTCTTTATTAGATAGGAATGTCGAATAGTGACTATTGCTTCTAACAAAATTTAACCATTCGTTAATCTCTTTTTTAGAATAGCCCATATTAGTGAATTGTGCCTCTAGCAAAGAAAACTGAAAAACAAGATCAGTATTAAAAATAGCAGGATCATCTGTATTAATCGTCATCAATACATTTTTACTGGCATCTTGATCAAATCCAATAGTATCCATATTTAAATATGGTAATAACGTGACATCGTCCACATCGCCTACCAAGCTATTAGAAACAGGATTAATTTCTACTATGACACCTTTATTTGAAACTTTCTGCCTAACGTTTTGTTGCAATACATTATATAAATCATAGTCAAACATATTTTCTTGAATCAAAACTGTTTCATTCATTTTTCTAACATAATACCAACAATTATCAGCAACTAATAGTTCTTGCAAAGACCACGTTCTTTGTTTCTCTTGTACATTTTTGTCATTGCATATATGTTTAAAACAACAACCATCTTGATCAGCTAACATTTTAACATATTTTTTATCTACACAAGTAAAACTATAAAGATACCAATCAATCAAAGTATGAATATCAACTGTACTATCACTATTTTGAGAATATATTGATCGGAAAACATTTAATATCTTACTTCTCAACTCACTCTCAATAACATTAAGTTGAAGTCCATCTCTAGAGATTTTCATATAAATCCAAATAAGATTTTTTAAGTACTCACCCTTTTTGATTTGAGTCACTTTCTTATCTCTTAAATACCTCTTTAAATCAATTGCTAAAGCTAATCCGTGTCCAATACGATCTCCCTCTACATAATTAAAATATGTTATGACTTCATCAATATGCCTTAACCCACTGACAATGCTTGAAAAAACTTCTCCTACATGATAAGTAAGCCCTAAATCTTTAATAGGAAACATCGTATATTGATTATACAATTCCATTAAAGCAGGATTTTGTGACTCTTCCATAATTTCATGATATGGATTTGTAACAAAGCGATAAATAGGTGCATATACATACGGTTCACAATAATATTCATTACCAGCAACATCTATACCAATTATTATCTTTTCCAAGCCATCGACTTTATTTCTTAAATGTTGAACAGCCATCATCGTTGCTAATGTTTGTATTTGTAAGTTTCCATAACTTAAATGGGTATAATCATTATTTTTTTTAAACTTTTCAAAACAAATTTTTTGAGACATATCAGCCTGTTCTTTTTTAAACATCAAAATATAACCTAACTTCGTAATAATACTATGATCATCCAACTGCTCACACCATTTATAATAATAGTTAATGAGATCTTGAATTTGTTTACTATAACTTCCAATCATTCCAGAAAAACTTTGACAAGAAGAAGCAGAAACTTTTAATTCTACACCCTTAATCAATTCAGAATGATGATAATGGTTTAATACTACACTCACTTTTTCTTTAACAGATAAACATTTATTTGAATTTGAAGCATGATAAAACTCTCTAAAATAGGACAAACCTTTAATAGAATACGTTTGAACTTTTAAAGAAAAGAAACTATTTTTTATACGCACATATTGAAAAAATGCTTTTGTTAATAAATTTTTTTCCTCAGTGTCTTTCAATTCTCTTAAAAAACGTATACAGTGAAAAATAAATACATTTTCATATTGTTCTTTTTCTACATCACCAATAAATACACCTATATAATCTTCATATTCTGCATTTTTTCTCTTAATTTCTTTATCAATTTCATTGATCATATAGTTTAATTGACGAATACTTTCTCGTGAAAAGTTTACATCAGCATATTGACAAATAAATTCTTTATGCTCATAACTTATATAATCTAAATACTCTCGGTTGTTTATACTATGATTTCTCTCTTTTTCTTCTTTATAGAAGTATATTATTTTCATCATAACATAGCGATAAATAATCGAAGCCATCATATAGACATCATACTGAAAGCTATCAGTTTTTAAGCCATTTAAACTACTTAAAGAATCTAAAACATCTCTTGTTGTTTTACTATATGGAAATTTTCCTACAATTGACCACCATTGAACATTAAAACCTATAGCTCCACCAAAATGAACATGTGTTTCATAAAAACCATCTTGAAACATGTGTGATTGATAATGATTCAATAAATGAACATGTATTCCATTTTTGCTTCTTACAAATGCATCAATACATTCTATGTATTTTTGTAAATGATTGATAATAACCAATCCCATATCCATAAACCTTGATAAATAGTACCAAATTAAAATACGTTGATTTTCATTATATAAAGCAAAAAGATCATTTTTAACATCTATATATTCCTGATTCAAAAAAACTTTATAATCCTTTATCAATAATAAAGATTTTCCTAATTGTTCCAATAATCCAAAATAGAACTTCCAAACCTTATATGCTTCATCTTCATTTCTGTCATGTCTATGATACTCATCTACATATATTTCGTCATCTTCTCTTCTAGGAAAGATACTCTCCAAAATCAATATAAATTCATCTGAATCTCTAATATAAAACTCAGTATTAATAATATTGAACATTGCATAAATAAAATCTTTATATGTTATATTTTTAATACGATACTGATAATAATAGTCCTCTTTTATAAACTGATAATGGCGAAAAGGCAACGTCATTAATGCTATCTTAATAATTAAATTATAATTATTCATTTTCTAGTCCCTCATTAATAACTCCTAATAAGTTCAAGAAAAATTTCTTTTCAGTAATATTATTTGTACAATTCAAATCATACAAATAAGTACTCACAATATAAATAGGTATGAGATACATATAAAATTGACTCTGAGCTAAAATGAGATCTCTATTTACGTTATTTGCATCTTTTATAGCATCAGCAAATATATTAACTTGCTCATATACATAGTTACAAATTTCATCTATTACATCCATATCATTTGTAGAGTGTAAGAGGTACGTTTGCATTTCTTCCATAAAATGATTGCTTATATTTCTTCCATAAGATGTATGCAATAATTCATTATAAACACATTTTTCAAAATCAAAGTTATTCATACTTGTTCCTATCATCACCATAACATTATTAATTAATTCATTAAAAAATTCATTCAATCTATTTTCTGAATATTCAGTCAGGACTTTTTTAAGTTCTAACTCTAAATAATCAAGTACCATCTTTGTAGATAAAAATATCTTCTCAAAAGCATGACTTTCTAAATTATCTTGGATAAGCTCAATATAAACCTCTTTTTGATTTATAAAATTATATTCAGAAAACTTTTCAATATTCAATTTCGGTAAAGGATTATTATAATATATATCTGCTATGAGTTTACAATTTTCTAAATCATAAACAAAGCGAGGAACAGTAGAACTTTCTTCATAAGATATATTTTCAATCTTATTACAATAAAAATTTAATACTTCCTTATAAAATTGATTGATGTCTTTTGTGTTGCCTTCATTAATATATGAAATTAAATTTTTATCATTAAAGACATCTTTAAGCATCTCACAAAAATCTATGACATCTTGCAAAGACTGAATATCTTCATTCTTATCATATATACTATAAAGCACAGCATACATTGGTTCTATTTTTTCATAAAATTTTGTATAAGGATAGAGATGAGATGATAAAGATAAGTTATTTATGATAAGATTTCTTAAATATAATAACCATGCATAGCTTTTATCTTTATACTTCTCAATTAAAAGTCCCATAATCTTTTCTTCACATGTCAATCTGTTAGAAACATCACCATACAAAGCATTATCATATTGAACAGACAGTTGTTCTGATTCCTTTTCACCTTGCTTATCAAATATATTTGTAGATATTTCACCTTCATATATTTTAACTATTGCTTTCATAATTTGCACAAGATACTTTTTATCATTATTTTCATTATAAAGGGCTGTTTCTTTTCTTGTATGATTAACATCACCATTCATAGCATGTATAGCTTCCATAGACATTCTTGTTGTAATAAAAGAATAAAGCAATAAAATTTCTTCTAAGTCTAATTGACCAGGTAAAAACATAGTTATATTTTTATTAAAATGATTAACAAACTCATACAATATGATATTTTTCACTTTATCTCTTATACGTTTATAACGATTTTCATATTTATTAAATAACTTGTTCTGGAGTTCATTCATAAATAATGGTAACATAATTAATGCTTGAATTTCGTCTTTGACTTCATCAGTTATATATGGATGATGATTTTCTTTTTGTGCTTCCTCTATTTTCAATTTAATAATTTCCTTAAGTTCTTCACAATCAATCCTCAATCTTTTATATTCATCATTCTTTTCACCTTTTTTAATATATAAGTATCTTGAAATATTTTTGAGATTCTTACGATACGTATTTTTAGAATTCAAAAGAACCTGTAAAAATTCTTCCATAAATTTTAATTTCTTCTTATTATCAACTTGTTGTATATTGGATAATGCATTAATTTGTCCCACTAAATATAAATAAACATTTATAAAACCTCTAACACTTCGACTAAAAACAGAATAATATGGAAAGATATCTATATGTTTGTATACCAAAAAATCATTGTCTTTACCTTTTTCTGATAATTTATCAATTACCTCTTTTAATAAATATTTAATGGGTTTATCTAACCATAAGTTTTCTCTGTTCGTATTTGATTCATACTTACTATATTTTATTTGACTTTTCTTTTCATTATCCAACCAACGTATTTCAAAACGATACATTGGAGGCAATACTTTCTTTAAAAAGGATTCAGCTCTTTTTTTGATTAATTCAATAGCTTGATACTGTTTTTCAGTTTTACCAAATAAATATATATTATCAAGTCCATAATGATATATTTTTTCTTTTTCTAACAATTTAAGTGTCACTGATTGTAAAAACAAATCATAATCACCACTTATAAAAGTCACAATATGAGCATTAGATAAAAACGTTAAAAATGTTTCAAAAATACCTTCACAATATTGTGCTGTGACATCAACATCATCAAAGAAAAAGAATATAAGTGGTTCATCATCACATCTATATAATGAATGATTAAGATATTTTTTATAATTTATCATTGCATCAATTAAATGATTAAAAGAATCAACAATTTCTAAATCTTGTTGTTGGATTAATGTTGCTTCATCTATATATTCAACATCACTACGATATGTTTTATCAACAATAGTCTTATATGATTCCTTACGATGATGATAATTTCTTTTCAGATTATGTAAACAATCCATAACCAACTCTTCATGTTTATTAATTTCACTATCCCTATTCAATAAACAAGATGTTGTATTATAAACTTTAAGTTGACGATAAAACATATTCTCCAATGTCACAATAATCCAACCTAAAATATCACTATTATCACTCATATCATCTGGAACAAGTAATGGAGCAATCAAATCAATAACTTGATCTTGAGCTTCTCCCTTATCACAAAAATAATGTCTACTCTTTATTTCATCAATAATTGTCAACATAATAGAAGTTTTACCTAAACCCCTATCTCCTAAAATAGAAATAAAATTGTCATACTTTTCATAATATAACTCTTTTAAATGTTGATGATTCATATAGGAATTTTTGGCACTATTTCTAAAACTATCAATATAATCCCTAATATTTTCAATATAAGGTAACATTAACTTAACATTCTCAATTTCAAGTTTTCTTGCTCCTAAATGAGCACTATTATGTTTATGATAATCCATTTTATGATTTCCTCCCATCATGATTATTGATATTTAAGTTTAAATCAAATTGATTTGTATTGTAATTTGAATCTTTATTCTTCTTATTTTCTAAGAAATCTAAATAATACGTTACAATTAAAACTTCCATTTTCTTTTTAAATCTTTTATATCTTTTCTGCATTGCAACAAAACTAAATAACAAAAAAAGAATACCTAAAGTATAAACAACAGCAAAACAAATATCTTTTGAATTATAAAACAATTGATATAATAGAATACCTATCCAAAATAAACAAACAGTCCCCATATTTTTAGAAAAAGACTTAGAAGAACTATAGTTATGTAATCTATGATATTTATCATCAGTTTGAATTAATAAATCAGCTGACTCTGCCATCACTTCAACCTTTTTAATAATATCAGTTTCACCTTCCATTTGTTTATCAAAACCAGGATATTCCTCATTTAAATATCCATAGCATTTTTCCATTAAAATACTATATTCTTTATCATATTCATCCTTTTTCTTTTGATTTTTTTCTTTATCTTTCAAGGACTTCCAATAACAGCAACTTATAATGAATAAAATGAAATTCAAAACAATGATTCCAACTAATATTATTTTAATAAAACAAGAATAAGAACGAAAATTCATTTGACTCAAAGCATAAAACATACCAAAATCAACTAAAAAAACAATACCCCAACTTACACATAATCCTTTTTTACACTTTAAATTCACCTTTATAATACATTTAGAAATCTCCGATATAATCCAACCCACAGAATAACTTACACTTATCCCTATCACAAATATAAACCATGAATTATCAACACTTACCACGAATTGATGAACTGTACCCGGAATAACTAAACAAACACCTAGCATCACTAAAAAACCAGGTATCGTCATAGAAATAATGTCATATAAAGTGAACTTCCCAAATAAATTCCCCATAACCATATCCTTCCTTTTTGTTGCAATCGCTTACAATTCTAGTTTAAAAAAAGCACTTCAACCCATAAGTCAAAGTGCATACTTGACCATATCTACTATTTACAAATATTGTCAAATAACTACATATTTATAATACAATAATCAGGTCACATAATTGTCACATATTTTGACATTTATTCTAATTCTACTTTTTATTATTTTCTATATAGTCTATTAAAAACATCAAACTTATTCTATTCACTATTCTTTGATAAGAATTATAACTTTTTATCATAACGAAACATCCATTTAAACTAAATATAAAGCCTATAAAATACAAATAATTAACATTCGTTTCACCGAAAATAAAATAATAACTAAAAATACCACTCCAAAACAAACAAACAATAATCATATTTTTATACAAAGAAAGAAAAGTAGTATATTTTTTTATTGTTGTTTGATATTTATGATCAAGTTCTATCAGTGGATACATTATATTTAATATTTCATATACTATATTTTCTGACAATTCTTCTCCATATATGCTTTTTAAATTTGGAAATGCTTTCTGTAAATACCTATAACAAATATCTAACAAAATTTTAGATCTATTGCTTTTCAAATCCTCTTCTTTTTTTCTATATTTTGAATAATAAAAAATTAAAAATATACTGACACTATCAAATACTAGAATAAAATTAAAAATAGTATTAAAACAACATAAAAAATAAGTTCCCACATTTATCAAAATCATTAATAAAATAAGTAATAAGAAAAAAATTTTCTTCATTACATCATTAAAATTTAATACCATAATTAATGAAATAATCTTTGACAAAATAATACCAATATAATAACTAACACATATTACAGTGATGATTGTAATCCATATATTATTAACATTCCTTATAAAATCAATCATAATATTTGGAACTAACGAATATACACCTAATAAAATCATAAATCCAGGTATGATTATAGAATAAATATCAAATACACTCAGTTTTTCAAATATATAATCTGCATTCATTTTCGTTCACTGTTATATAAAATTTTTATAATGCAATCTAATAAAATATAAAAATGGGGTTTTACAACCCCATAATTCTATTTTTTTAATTTCCTTCATTAGTTGTTAAATCAACATATTCTTGAATTTGATCATTACCAATTAACCAACCATTAATATTTCCATCTCCGTCAGTTACTAATGAACTTTCAAAGTTATCAGCTTGAACAGCTTCAGCATCAATGACTATTTCAAAATCAGCATTAACATAGTCATTGTTCAAATTTGATGGAATAGTAATTTCACTAAATAGTGCTGTAGTAGATTCACCAGCATTTAATACTTTTTGATAATAATAATTTCCATCTCCTGATGCAACCCAATTTTCATTATCAAATTTAGGCAAGAAATTTTCTAAATCTCTAGTTTCTGTTGTTCCATCTTGTTTAGTAATTTTTACATCAACATCTTTAATTCTCACGTATGCTGGTGCACTATCACCAGACAAAGTAATAGTAGGATCTTTTTCAAAAGTATCTCCTGGCATATATTCTTTACCATTATTTTGTAATTCATCATAACGAGGTTCAGTTAATGTAATATCAATATGCTTAGTACTAAAAGTATTTGTTCTACTTTCAGTATCAGTAAACCAAGCTAATGATCCACCAATTCCAACAACTCCAACTAATGCTAAAGCAACTAATCCAGTTCCTAGTTTTTTCTTATTCATTATTTTTCCTCCTTTAAAATGTGATTTATAATACACATATATCATACAATTTTTAAGTCACACAGTAGTCACATATCAAATAAATTTTACTATTTATTATGCTTTTTAAAATAATCAGATAAAAACCATAATGCAAACACCATAACAATTGCTCCTACACCAGCAATAATACCATTTGTAGATTGAATAAAATCAGCAATATAACCAAGCATTGGTATACATAAAACAACCTTACCAATCAATCTTTCAAATGATACTGGTGATGAATCAACAGTATCATTATTATCACCTTTTGTAGTAAAGGTTTCTTCCTCACTATTAATCTCTACAACTCTATGGGTTGCGACAACATCTGATCCAGCCGCCATATTGAAAGTAATAACATCCCCTACTTCAATGTTATTTGCTTCTTCATGTTGTACATATATAATACTTCCAATAGGATAATTCGGTAGCATACTACCACTCAATATCCCATAAACTTCATAACCAAATACCTTTGGTAACATAATCACTGCACATAATGCAACGATAAGTGCAATGATTATGTTTGCTAAAATATTAAATACTTTTGATAACTTCACATTCATCATCCTTTATCTAGATTATCATATGATTTATCATATCAATAATCTGTATTCTTCTATATATATATTAAAAAATGAGGTAAAACCTCATTTTTTAATAATTTAAATAGTAAACATTCCTTCTGCTTGTGTTACAGCATTCGTATAAGAATTATTTTTTGCTTGAACAGCACATGCTTCAACCTTAATTTCACCAATTGGAGTTCCTTTTGCAGGCATTTTAGTTATATTGTTATTTGGTAACAATTTTTCAAAAATTGCTTCTAAATTATAATATTCAACTTGATGTTTATCTTTATTTGTTAAAGATACATTTGTTTTATTAATTACTAATCCTTCTTCATCAGATTGAGAAGCAACATAAGTATAGATTCCATCATATTTTCCTGTGTTATTTATTTTTTTCCAATGTTCATTAATATAACCTTCTTCTTTATCTAAATAATAACCAGTTCCTAATAAATCATCCAATCCAGTAATCTTTACAAAGAGATAACTATCAACTGAATCTGCTCTTAAATGAACAGTAGGATCCTTTTCATATGTTCCTCCTGGAATAAATTCATATGCATTACCACTTATTGTTCTACCTTCAAAGTTTGACCATTTTTCATCTTCTTCAGTACTAGTATTCTTTTCATCAAGTACTAAGGCTTGTGACATATCATCATCTACATATCCTTCACCAATTGTAAATGTATTTTTAACAGGATCAGTTTTATCTGTTAAATAAGCTAAAGTTGCACCAACACCAACTACTCCTACAAGCAATAAAGATATTCCTGCTTTAACTAATTTTTTATTTTTCATCGTTATCCACCTCTTTAAATATTAATCAATTTTTACTCAACCAATAGTGTAACCATCAACAAAAGCAGGAGGTATATTTTCTGCATTAAAAGCCACTTCTACTTCTGTACCATCATTATAAGTAACTGCTTGCATTGCACAAACTGACAAAGTAATATCGGTAAAAGAAGCTTCTCCTTGTGGATTTCTATCAATGTCATCACCAACTAAAATTTGATTAAACAATTTTTCTTCAATATGTGTGCCACCGTTTACAGTTGTTTTATATTTATAAATACCATCTAATCCTTCCTCTGTACTAATTTTTGTCCATGCATCATGAATTCCATTACTATCAACATCATCTTCACTATTAGTAACTTTTGGTGTTAATTTATCTACATTAGCATCTAACCCTTCAATTTTAACAAGTATATAACTTTTAACTGAATCTGCAACCAAATGAACTTGTGGGTCTTTTGTTAATGTACCACCTTCAGAAACATTAGTATACTCATTTCTAGTTTTAGTTCTACTACCATCTTTTGCAGCAATATCATATTCATCAATGTAAACTGAATTAATTCCTTCTGGATATCCATCACCAGAAACAAAATTATTTGTTACAGTATTACCAGTAGTAGCCAAATAAGCTAATGTTGATCCTACCCCTACTGTACCAACTAAAGCTAAACTTAAAATTAATTTTTTTGTACTCTTTTTCATTATTTTCTACCCCATTTCTTATTTTGATATTATTATTATAATATCAATTAGTAACACAACGGTCACATAAATATATAATTTCAATAATTTTATTCTTTTTCTTCATTAAAAATTTCTGGAATATAATTTAGCAATAAAATAACAAATATAACAGCACAAATCATAGCAATACCCAAAGGCGTTTTAATATTCATGCTAATATAACCTAAGAATGGAAGAGAAAAAACAACTTTTCCAATAATATCACTATATAATACTTTTCCTCCATCATTATCATTATTCGCATCACCCTTTGTCGTAAAAGATTTGTCATTATCAGTAATCTCAACAATTCTATGAGTAACAATGTTATCACCTGAATAAAAAGTAATAACATCTCCTTCTTGAAGTTCATTAAATTCAATTTCTTTTGCATAAACAATTGAGCCCACTGGAATATTAGGTTCCATACTACCACTAACTACTGCAAAACTCTTATAACCAATAATCTGTGGAACAATAAATAATCCAGCAGTAATCATTAAAATTATGATAATTATACTCATCAATATATTACATACTTTACTTACCATCATTTAAACTCCTATCTTTTATAAAAAAAGAAACTGATGAGTCAGTTTCTTTAATTTTTCTGTTGATCAAATATACTCCATAATTGTCGAGTAGTATCATCATTGATATCACCAGTTGTTGCTTTAATTTCAACATCATTTTCACCACGAGCAACACTTTGTATTGAATCATAGTAAACAGTAATTTCTAAACCTTCCAATTCAGAAATAAGACCATTGTTTCCAATAATATTATTACCTGTTACTTTTGTAAATAAAGGCTCAGTTCGTTCATTTGCTTCAATAATACCTGTGTAATACCAAAAACCACCACTATAAACCCAATAATCGTCTGTATTATCCCAATTATCTTCGCTATCATTATATTTATATAATTTATCATTGTAAACTAAATTGATACCATATTTGTTTATTAATTCATCTGGACTAATTGTCACTCTCATTCTAACTAATGCAGAATTTGTTCCAGTATTTTTAACATATGGTTTTTTATCAATATGATCACCATGAATGTTAGGCTTATCTTCATCAATTTCAGTTTCAACACTTCCTAATGTAAAACTATTTGTTAATTCATTACCAACCATAGATGTCAAAGCAAGAGTTACTCCTACACAAAGACAGAAGAATAGTGAACATATAACAATATATTTTTTATTTTTAATAATCTTATTTTTCATTATATATCCGCCTCCCTACTATCCTTCACTACTTTGATCCTTAACCATTGAATAAGAATCATCATCATTTTTGATAACTTTATTTACTAGATAACCATTGTCTGAATCATACTTTGTATCTTTAACTTCATTTGTATATACGTAAATTGCTTCAGGAGCATCGATGTCTAATGTAACAGTCTGTCCATCTTGTTCGTTACCAGTACCACTATTTACTTTAACATTAGCAAATTTATATCTCATACTAGGTAATTCTGTTACTTTATAAGTACCTTTTTCTAATCCTGTAATTTTAACTTCCTCAGGTAATTTCCATACACCATCATCTTTAACTAATTTAATTGTCTTAAAGTATGATTTTTCAACATCGTCTCCATTCATTTTATCAATTTGGAAAGTAAAAATTGGTGTACCATCACTCTCATCAACTTGTAATTTCCCAGATTCTGTATTTAGAATTTTATCAATTATAATTTCTCCGTCTTTGACATGAACTATAACATTATTGTTAGAAACATCATAATTGGTATCGGTGTCACCAACAACACTATCACAATTTTCTTTATATTTAGATACATCTGTAATTAAATAATCAGATCGAGAATTTGTTACAGTATACTTGAAATTATAGTTTCCTTCTTTAGAAGGTTTAAATGTATTATTACTAACATCTTCTCCGGAAACAGAATATTTCAATTCAGGAGCATTATTTTTAATACCATTATATGTTGGTACTACATCCTTTCCTTCATCAGTTAATGATTTCCATTCAGTTAAATTAATCATCTCATTATTAAATGTTACACTATCACCCAACATAATTTGATTATCATGGGAATCAATATATGGTATATATAAATATAATTTGGTATTCTCTGATTTTGTATATTTATTAATATCTAAATTATCATAATCATTATTTATAGCATCATATTTAGGAGTAACCTTAACATCAACTTCATAATCTTTATCACTATTAGAATCCATAAGACTATTCAAATATATGCTATCTACTTCACTTCCAACACCATTATTTCCTTCATTTATTTTATAAGTATAAACATCATTATCACCATCTTTAATGGTATAAACAATATCAACAAAGTTATTATTTTCTCCATTTAATTTATATTCAACATTATCGATTTTATAATATACACCATTATCCTTATTAATAGATTCAATAAATGTATCAAAGTCTGACCATTTATCACCAGCAAACATTGCCGCTTTATTAATTGTAGCATCATATTTAATTTCTACATCAACTTTTGGTTGTGCAAAAATAACATCACTAGATTCTACTTCTAATGGGTTAGAAGAATTAATATTTTCATACATTCCAGATCTACTTGAATTCGTTGGAACAGCATTTCCTCCAATAAATCCGTCAACTCTATCAACATAGAACTGAATCACTAATTTTTTTCCACTTGTAGAAATTGTCCCACTTCCATCGACTACTGCATTTTCTGTAAAATCAAATCCGTTAACATATACATAATTATCATTTGATGTAATTGCTATTTGATTTGTAATATCATCTTTATCATCTGAAAAGTTATTACTTCCAATATAGTCTTGTGTATAAACTTTTACTTCAGAGCTTTTATCTACCTTAAAATAATCTGACATAAAATCTTTTATAGTAGTTTCAGGTCCTAATTTTGCAGATGGTTGAATTTGATCAGCAATTTTCTCAAATATATCAGCTAAATCATCGCTATTAGAAGCAGATAAATAATACCCATTATTACCTCCTTCATAGCTACCCATCATATTTTTTGCTGTAGGATAATTACTTGAAACATAATGCATGAATCTATTTGCAGTAGAATCCCAAATATTATCATTTGGATCAGCACCTGAAAAAATACCTACTGTATATACAGTACTACCCATACCATATTCAGGATATCTATTTCCAACAATTACATCAGTTCCAGCTTTTAATTTATAAGATGCGTTTAAAGAATCTCTTCTTGCAGTACTGCTATCTTGTTCACCATCCGAAAACATAATAACAACTCTATTTCTTTCACCAGTCAGTGTATCATTTTTAAAATAATTATATGCTTTATTTAAACCTATAGAAGAATCAGTACCACCATTATGTTCTAAATTATCTAAAGTATCATATAGTCCATTTTTCCCAGTTTGATTATCTACATATTGAAAATCAATGCTCATATTATCTTTATTATAACCACTAGATGCATACGTTGCTATAGCAACTCTATGACGAGCAGTATCTGTTGATGAATCTTCTACACTATCGATAAATGTCTTACATACGTCTTGTAACATTTCAGTTCTAACAACATAATAATCACCATTATTTGGTGCAGTTTTCCAGCTATATACGTAACCTAATTCATCCCACGACCATTCTGCATCGTAATATTGCCATCCAAGTCCTTCAACGTATTTTAAATCTTCAAGATTTGTACTAGTATCATCCCTTTCACCATAGCAATAATATCCTTCTGGTTTTGTTTTATCCAATTCAGATAACTTTAAAGCATCACCAAAAGTATAATTCATACTTCCTGAATCATCTAAGACCAATACAATGTCTGTCGGTACAACATTGCCAGTTTTTACAGTTCCAGTCGTATATGCTTCTAGTGTAATCTCATATTTACCCTTATTGATACCAGAATCCACATATTTTGCTTTTTTGTCAAGAACTAAACCACCATCTGCATATGATGTTGTACTTGTATATCCATTAGTATTCTTTGACATTCTTGCCATTTTAACTTTTTGATTACTTGATATAAAGACTGGATCCATAAAAGGACCTACATCTGTAAAACTAACTATATTATCATTATCAACATTAGCTGTTTTATCTATGTTCTCATCAGTCGCATTAACTGTACTACCTGTATATAGTAGTCCAATTGCCATAGTCAAAGCCAAACCAATAGCAGCTATCTTTTTAAACTTTCCTATTTTCATAGTTTATCCTCCTATCTTTTATTTATATATTTATACATAATATCTCTTTCCATGTGACTATTATATAACTTATAAGTCACATAACAGTCACAAATAGAAAAGATATGTCTAAATTTCTAATCTTTATTCAGCTTTTTTTCTTTTGCTTAATAGGTAAGCAACTATGGCAATAAGAATAACAGCTCCTGCTCCACCTGCAATATAGATTGCATTGTTTGAACCAGAGTCTTTTGCTCCAGCTTGAGGTGTTTCGTTATCTTCAATAGTTGTTTCTCCATCTGCACCAGCTTGTGGTGTTTCATTGTCTTCAATATCAGTTGTTTCACCAGCGACAGCTTGATCTCCACCAGTTGTTGTTCCAGCTGTTCCAGCAGCTCCACCAACACCAGTTCCTGTACCAACTGTTGTAGCCGTTCCTGCAGTGGCAGGTACTGTCACTACTTCATCAACTGTATTTGTCACATATTCAGTGACATATTCTGTTTGAACTTCATCTTCTGGTACTGTATAAACAAACTTAATTTCGTTTGTACCATCTGTTAATTGAATAGTTTTTGTACTTTGATCAACTGGCCAGTCATTAATTGTTTTAGCTGTGACTGTTACTGATGAACCGACATTACCAATGGCAAGTCTAGGTGTCACAATATCAACATCATTTTGATCAACGTATCTGATTTTATATTCTACACCATCTACTAAAGGTGTGTATTTTGCGACTAATACAGTTTTTCCTGTCACTGTTTCTGGCATCTCTTCATTCCATCCTGTAAAGATATAGCCATCATCAACAGCTAATTCATTTTCATAATATGGATCATCTGGAAAAGCTGTTCCATATTCTTTTTCAACAACATATTTTGATTCACCATTGAATGAACCATGTGCTCCAGCTCTAAAAATCACATCATATGAAGTTGCAGCTTTTACATTATTCAAACAAGGTAAACAAAATGCAAACATCAGAGTTAGACTCAAGATGATTTTAGATAATATCTTAGTGAATCTCATTTTGATCTTCCTCCTTTTTCTTTCTTGTTGCTACTAAATAAACAATACCAACAACACTACCACCTAATAAAACACCAAATAATCCTAGTGTTGCAGGATCTCCTGTTTTGACAGCTTTTTCAATTCTATTTGTTACAGTCTGTACAACAGTATTCACAACTCTTTGAGGTGTTTGTGCAGCAGCTTCATCATCATATTCAACACTAAATGTATATTGAACTAAACCAGTAGCATTTTGATAAGTGTTATCCATTGTATCTCCATCAGCTGTTACACTCATCTGTAATGTTGCACTTTCTCCTTTAGCTAATGTTGCGATAAGGATGTTATCTTCCATCATTCCTTCACCAACATTATTTTCTCCACCTACTAAACCATCAAATAAATCTTCACCATTGATTTTAAAATTAAAATCATAAGCCATATTTCCAGTAGATGTTTCATTTCCAAATTCATCTAATATTTTAGAATTCATATAGAAATTCATTTCTCTATAATCATTATTTACCAATGTCAATGTTTCTGTTCTTGTTTCACCAGGATACATTCCTTCAAGATTAAAAACTTCTCCTTCATTATTTGTATTAATGAATTTTTCAGCTTCTCCATCAAATGTAATCACTGAATTTCCAGCTGCATGAACTGAATTAATAGTCGGAATAAACAAAGAAAACATGACTAATAATGCAGATAATTTCTTCATCTTTTTCTACTCTCCCTTCTATTCCTCAACTTGAGTGATCATTCCATTTTGATCAAATGCCACTTCTAATCCCCATTCAGCTAAAATTGCATCTTGAGCTGCATATTGTTGAATTGCATCAACTTCTACATCAACCTTAGCTTTTAAGTTTGTATAGCTGTTATCTAAATCAGCACCACTTTGAGCAATCTTCACTTGATTCAAGAAATTCGTTGTCACTTCACCAGTTTCAATAGGTGCTTTATAATACATATAGATGACTTCATCATTAGCCTCATCTCTTTGAACAATCCAATTTGTTTCATCCAAAGGATCTACAATAATCTGTTCAGCTGCTTTTTCTGGTAACTTTACACCATCAGCATCTTCCCAGTATTTTGTAAGTGTCACTCTAATATAAGAAGGACTCTCTTTGACATTTTCTACATACAATTGTTTATCAATAGTCGCTCCCGGACTCACATTATCTAAAACAACTGTTCCATCACTTAATGTCTGTGTTCCTTCTTCTGTTTTTCCCTCCATCAATTCAATTCCTAAATTTGTAGAGCTCATTGGACTTGTTGCATTTGTTTCAGCTCTAAAAAATGCAATAGACCCACCAACAACTAAAACGGAAACAAAAATAACCGCCACGCATAATTTCACTATTCTATCTTTTTTCATTTCTATCAAGCTCCTATCTTTCAATTTAAACATAGATTAAACTATTCTATCTCTAGTATAAACTTTGATTGTCACACATAAGTCACATAGAAATATTTTTTTAATAATTTTTACAAAAAATCTATTACCTAAAAAAGGGGCTGTAACGAAATAAATATTCGTAAGGTCACCTAAAAAAGAAAACGACAATGATTATCTTTAATGATTATCATTGTCGTTTTTGGTATAATTAGATTATGGAATCTTTAAATTTTATGCAATCTAATTACACTGATAATTATAACGCAATTCAGTTATCTTTGCCACTAGATTTGGGTATAAAAATTAATCCTGACGATGAGGTTGTTTCTTTCTTAAAGGCGCTGGAAGGAGTGAATCTTAAGAAATATCTAAAAAGAGATGAGCGTCGTGGTAGAAAGGGATATGATAACGTATTGCTTCTTAAGGCTGTTCTCCTTGCAAGAATGGTCAGTGACTGTGATGTAAGAAATCTAGAATCTTTATGCAAACATGATATTAGATTTATGTATATCATGCAGGAGGCAACTCCTAGCCATATGACTTTTGAACGACTCATGAAGAATTATCTTATTGATGATATTGACCATATCTTTTTTGATATAGTCAACAATATCTGTAATCTCATGAATGTTGACAAATCAATTCAATATATTGATGGTACCAAAATAGAAGCCAATGCAAACAAATATTCTTTTGTATATAAGGCAAGAATCCTCAATGCAAGAATGAAACTGTTTTCTAATATAACAGATTCAATCATTCAGATGAACATGGAAAGAGGATTTGACTTTCCATATCATTATTTTTACTGTGCACAGGAGATAGGCTATATAGTACAGTATCTTATGGAAACGATGATTAATGATGATATAAAAATGGTATATGGCAGAGGGAAAAGAAAGACAGAAATTCAAAGATGGTATGACCTGTTTCTTGGATATTATACAAAGCTGGATGAATATGAATTCTGGCTTTTTATCATAGGAAATGATAGAAACAGCTGTTCTAAGATAGATCATGATGCGACGATGTGTGCAACTAAGATAGATTTTTACTGCAATACGGGATTAAGCAGACCATGCTATAATGCACAGATTGGTGTCAGCGATGGCATTATAGTAAATGCAGATCTATTCCAGCGACCAGGAGATACCAAGACATTCATACCATTCATGGAAAGATATAAGGATTTCACAGGAGAGCTGCCACTTTATCCAATGGCAGATGCAGCTTATGGAAGTTACGACAACTATATGTATTGTTTGTCAAATGGAATGAATCTCTACATGAAATATTCAATGTATGCCAAAAAGAATGAAAAGGAATTCAGGAATAAAAAATTCAACACATTGAACTGGGAAAAAGATGGAAAAGGAAATAGGATATGTCCAAACGGTCATGTATTTGATCAGAATATAGGAGATATTTATGATGAAAGAGGAGAATATCTGCAAATCAAACAAAAAATGACAAGTGATGAAGGTTGCGAAGGCTGTCCATTCATTGATGAATGCTGTAAAAACAAGAAACATCAGAAAATCCTGACAAGAGATGCAGTGCTAGATGAATTCTATGCAGTTGTAGATGAAAATCTGTCAACGGAATTTGGAAAAGAATTAAAGAAACAGAGAAGCATACAGGTTGAAGGGGCATTTGGAGTCATCAAGCAGGACATGAAATTCACAAGATTCACGAGAAGAGGACTGAAAAATGCAAAGATGGAATTTCTCATTGTGTGTCTAGGCTATAATTTAAGGAAATATCATAAATATCGCCTGAAAAAGGAGAAAGAAGAAAAGGAAAAATTGCTTCTCAATTAAAAAGATATGCACATGAAAAAAACAAATTTTGAGCGATATAGGGATATTGCGCCCAAAAACAGGGAAAACAGAAGAAAAATCAACAAAAATATTACATCTTGAAATCAGAAGAAGAGAAAAGATGTTTTTTTATTGCCTAAAAACAGAAAAAGAAAAGAGCTGAAACAAAATCAACTCTTTAAAAAGTTATTTCGTTACAGCCCCTTTTTTAATAAAATATATAATTCATCAATATTATTTACTTCGATAATAAATCACTCATCACTTGATTTAAGACTTTCATACGAATAGGTTTTGATACATGCGCATTCATCCCTGCTCTTAAAGCCTTAGAAACATCCTCTGAAAAAGCATTAGCCGTTAAAGCAATAATCATGACAGTTTTTGCATCGGGACGATCTAGCTGACGAATCGTTTCTGTTGCCTGACAGCCATCCATCACAGGCATCTGCATATCCATTAAAATCATATCAATGGAAAAGAGTGGTGATGTTTCAAACACATGGAGAGCTTCCTGCCCATTTTTGGCAGTGATGACTTCCATATCATTCATTTTCAACATTTCACTGGCAATCTCCATATTTAAATCATTATCTTCTACCAGCAAAACACGTTTCCCTTTAAGAAGGGATACATCACTTTTAGAAACTGGAATGTCCTCTTGTTTTTGAACAATCTCAAAAGGAATCATCACTGTAAACTTTGTTCCTTTCCCCAGTTCACTTTCTACAGTGATTTCACCACTCATCTGTTCCACCAGACTTTTGACAATCGGCATTCCTAACCCTGTTCCTATTGTTGACTTCACACTAAAATGTGTTTCTCTGGCATAAGGTTCAAAAAGATGTTCCAAAAATGGTTGTGACATACCTATTCCCGTATCTTCAACAACAAACTGTATTTTATGATGATTTTGATAAATCATCTCTTTTACATCTAAAGTAATTTGATCACCACTTTCACTATATTTCACAGCATTCGATAATAAATTATTTAATATCTGATGAACCTTAAATTCATCACCTATAACCATTGTATTTTGTATATCTATATGTAATTGAAATACTTTCTTTTCTTCAATCATACGTTCTTCAAACAATCCCCATGTTTCATGAATCGCTTTTTCTATATCAAAAGTCTTATAATCTAAATGTCTTTGTCCTGCTTCCATCTTTGATAATTCTAATATATCATTGATCAATGCTAATAATTGATTTCCAGAATAACTGATTTTCTTTAAATAATCTTTGATTTTATCTGATTCATCAAGATGTTTTAAAGCCAATTTAGAAAAACCAATAATGGCATTTAGAGGTGTTCTCATATCATGACTCATATGATTAAAGAAAGCTGTTTTGGCTTCAATATTCTTTTTATTTGTTTCCAATGTTCTTTGTAATAAAAGCATATGTCCTAATTCTTGACGTTTTTCCACATCCACATCCTTAAAACAAAGAATCACTTCATCCCTTGATATTTTTTGATTATATAATGTTCTGACATTCACCCAACGATAATCATCTTCAAAACGTCTTTTAAAATCCCCACCATAATCACTGATTCCTTCTTGTACACGTCCTCGAATACTTTCTAAAGAAAAACACATTGAAAACTCTTGAAAAGCTCCTTGTTCTACAACAGTCCGAACGGTTTTTAATAATTGTTGATAAGGTCCTGTTTTTGGCAAATCAAGCTGATATGCTGGTGATGTTTTAATCACTTCATATGTTCCATTATGGATATGGATACGATACATAGCATAATAGGATTCTGATAAGATTTGAATGATTTGATCAAAACGACGAATCTTTCTTAATTGTCTTACATTTTTAATAATCATAATGAATAAAATGATAATAAAAATGATTCCTGTCACCACTAAAATATAAATAAGGAAATTGCTTTCATCCATTAATAAATCTTGAAAAGGAATGGTCATAATGGCTATCCAGCCATTATCCATCTGATAATAATAAACACCTATCTGCTTTCCTTCTTGATTGACATAATAATCATCATAATGTGCATATTCTCCTTTTTGAATGCTGGTAAATAAATCATGATTATACTCCTGTAATTGTGATTGCTCCATTTCATAAGGTGTCAAAGCATAAATCAGTTGTCCTTTAGAATCACTCATATAAAAGAAACTATTTTGATAAGCACTTTGAATCTTCTTTTGATCAGCAACAATTTTAGAAGGGTAGATATCCATTGCCAGAACATCACCTTCATTTTCTAAAGCAATACTTGCTGTAATAATCGTTTCATTTGTAATGACATCTTGATAAGCATCTGTAAACATAATTTGGCCCGGATTTTCAAGAGCCTGTTGATACCATCTCGTATCTTGATAACGATAAGTCTGATCACCTGTCCATGCTTTTTGAGCAATGATTTTTTCATCAATAACCGCATAAGGATCAACAATCTTTTCTCCCAAAATATGTGTCAATTTACTAAAATAATCTTTCATCCACAATTGAATTGTTTGTTCACTATTTTTCTTTTCACTCAATTCATTAACATATTGTGATCCCATATCTAAAAAATCTTTAAACATCGTAATCGTTGTTTCTTCTTCCATAGCATAACTTTGGACAAGTGCCATCCCCATATCTTGAGCATTTTTTAATAACTTATTTCTCACCAGAAAAACTGAAATTGTTATAATGGCTATGACGATCAATAATGTTAAAGAACTCATGATAATCGATAGAGTTGATTGATTTTTACGCAAAACTCCCACCTCTTTTATAACAATTTTTGAGCATTTTCAATAATCCATTGATATTCCTGTTTGAAAGCTGGTAAAAGCTTTTTAACTTCTTGAAAAGCACCTGCTTTTAATAATTCTGTCATCTTTTCACTTTGTTTTTTTAATTTCACAAAACCCATATTATCACAGATTCCCTTGAAAGTATGACTGGCTCTTATAGCTTCTTGAACATCATGATTTTCCAATGACTGCTCTAACATATCAAAGGTTGGATCTTCAATAAACTTCTTCACAAATTTCACAACCAGACTTTCCATCATAAAACGATTGAAAACATCTTCATAATCTTCTCCAATAACTTCATAAAATGTTTGAATTGTCATGATTTTTCTTCCTTTCCATAATGAATTTTAACACTGTTACGATGAATTTTCGCCTGATACATCATCTTATCCGCCTGTTTTAATAATGATTGTTGATATGTGCCACAGGCACATCCTATTGTACATGTGACTTTTAAATGAGGATAATCCTGAATACCAAGACTTTCTACTTCATGTCGAATATCATTCAATCTTTCATTAAGAATACTTTCTGGCATTTGATGGAATAAAATAATAAATTCATCTCCACCATAACGAATCACCTCATCCTTATCACGTACATTTCTCTTTAAAATATGTGCCACTTTTTGTAATACTTTATCTCCTGCCAAATGTCCAAACTGATCATTCACTTCTTTAAAACGATCCAAATCAACCATAGCTAAAGCCGTTATATCTTCTTTTTGAAACATTTCATCTTCCAAATAACGACGATTATAAACTTCTGTCAATCCATCTAAATACATACTTTCCTGCATATAATTCAATGTTTTCAACATATTTTGGTACTGTTTATCATTTTTAAAAATATCATCATGCATTTTTAATTTATATTCTAGAACATATCCCTGTCCTTCTACTTCTACATATTGACTGATTGCATAATAAATACGCTGAGGCTGATAATCAAAATGAACAATTTTAGAACGATGTCTAAAAGCCTGTACACAAGCACTTTCGACTGACATATCATGGTGTTTCCACAAAGTATCATGTTGTAAAAACGACATATGATCAATGATAGATGATGTGATCTTCACAGATTTTCCTAATAGGATATCAATAAGAATGATCTTATCAAAAATCTTATCAAGTTCACGTAATAATGTTTGAAATTGGACTTTCTTAAAACAAGAGATTTCTTGAGGATGTTCATCCTCAAATAATTGTTCCTTATCTAAAAATCCCATAAAACCTATAAAGCGTGAATCTTTAACACCTAACCAGATAGCGCAACATTGGAAATGACACAAAGAAGCTTTTCCATCTATATCAAAAACAAATTCATATTCAAAAAATGGATTTTCTATAGATGTTTCTTTTGCTTTATGGCTTAATTTTGTTAATCTTATTTTTAAACGATCTTGATCATCTCTTTCCATCGGACTCATTATCGTTTCGGGAAGTTCTAAGCGTTTAGCGGCATTATGTGATAAATACATAATGTCTAGTGTTTCATTATAAATAAATGCTAATTGTTCCTGTTTATCAAAGAAAAACTGAGATTTGATTTTTTCAATATCCAACTGATCTAAAACTTGTCTAGTCACAGTCAAATCATCATATTGTCCTAATTCCTGAACAACTTTTTGTGTCTGCCATGTTTTTGGCATTCCCATCATTTCATCAGATGCAAGTGAAATATCTAGAAGTTCATCTTCAATATCAAGCAAACATTCTAATAACATAGGTTGAAATTGACCACATTCCCCATTCATAATCATCTGTATCGCTTTTTTATGAGGAATAGCCTTCTTATAACATCTGTCACTTGTTAAAGCATCATAAACATCAGCAAGAGAAACAACTTGTGCTGATAAAGGAATCTCATCTCCCTTTAATCCATCAGGATAACCCCTGCCATCCCATCTTTCATGGTGCCAACGACATATTTCATAAGCCACTTTAAGTAATGGATCATTTTGATCCCATTGTAAACCTCGAATAATATCACCACCAATAGATGCATGTGTTTTCATAATTGTAAATTCTTCCGGTGTTAAACGTCCTGGTTTATTTAAAATCTTATCTGAAATAGATATCTTACCAATATCATGTAGTGAAGATGCCATTGTGATCAATGAAATATCTTGTGATGTCAATGAACATGTAGGATCTTTTCTTAACAAAGCATACAATAATTTTTCTGTAATCATATTGATATGAATGATATGTAATCCACTTTCTCCATTTCTAAATTCAACAATATGACTTAATACAGAAATCATGAGATTACTACGACTTTCTTTTTCATAAACCTGTTCAGTCACAATATCCTTTAAACGACGTTGTTTAGAATAAAGAGATATAATATTAGATACACGTTTTTGAACAATATTCACATTAAAAGGTCGACTGATAAAATCACTTGCCCCTAAATCATAAACACGTCCAATATATTTTCCAGAATTTTCTGATGAAATAATCATTACAGGTATATCATGTATCCATTGATACTTATTCATATAAGTTAAGACTTCAAAACCATCCATTTCTGGCATTATTAAATCCAGTAATATTAAAGATAATGATGAAAGATGGTTTTTCATCAAAGAAATGGCTTCAACTCCATTTTCTGCTAGAATAATATCATAATCATGACATAAAATTTCTTTTAAAAATTCTCTATTCATTTGAGAATCATCAACAATTAATATTTTATCTTTCATATCTGTCCACTCATTTCATTTTATTTCTTTCATTATATATGAATTTTAGACCTTTATAAAGTCTTTCATTTCCTATCATATCGACACTTTCTATTGTCGTCAAACAAAATGAATCTTATAACGCCAAAAAAGAATGAAAGTTTTCTTTCATTCTTTAATACAATCGATATTTATTTCTTTTTGGATTTGTTTTATATACATGATTCTGGCTTTTTGATATAAACTCTTATCATGAAGTAAATTCTGACAATACTTATTTTGATGATGTAAATATTTTAAATTCACCCAATGACAAGAAAAATCCTTCTGATTCATTGTTGGATATAACCAGTTTTCATGTAATACAATAGCATTCTTGTATCCCTTTTTAATTCTTTTTTGTTGAAGATAGCTTTGAATATCTTCAAACAAGACCTCAGTATGTCCATCATCATAATAAACACGTATATAATGCTGGAATCTTTCTACTAAGATCACCATCTTATTTACAAGCAATAATCTCTACTTCTATAAGTGCACCTTTAGGTAAACGTCCTACTTCAACAGCACTTCTGGCAGGATATGGCTCTACAAAATATTGAGCATAGATGCTATTGACAGTATTAAAATCATCCATATTGTCTAAAAAGACAGTTGTTTTCACAACATGAGAAAAATCTAACCCTTGACTTTCTAACAGTCCTTTGACATTTTCTAAAGCTTGTTTTGTCTGTGCTTCAATTCCTTCTGGCATTTCACCTGTTTCTGGATTCAAAGGAATTTGTCCAGAAAAGAAAATGAGATTACCAATATCAATTCCTTGACTATATGGTCCAATAGCACCCGGTGCTTTTTTTGTTTCTACAACTTTTTTCATTATCACAACCTCCTTATTTTTATTAAAATATTATACCAAACTTTTATTTTATAAACTACTGTTTATATCAAATATTGTTGTGATGCCCATATACATTTTCAGTATTATCAAAAAAAGAACTTTATGTTCTTACATAAAGTTCTTAAGCATTTTCACTATTGACTTCTTCAATCATTTCTGGTTTTACCATTTTCATCGCTTTCATGGCTTCTCTGGCCTTATAGAAACCTTTGGCTATATTTAATCCATGATCCCCTATTCTTTCAAAGTCTGTTAAAATCTTTGTATACACAACACTATTCTCTGTTGTACATCTTTTATCCTTTAATCGGCTTAACTGATTTACTGAAAACTGATGATGTGTCTTATCTATATTTTCTTCTATCACATCAACCTTATCTACAATTCCACTGAACTCATCATAGTTCATAATCTTTAACTCATCAAGTATATTCACACACAAACTACTCATAATTCCAATTTCATCCATCGCTTCATGTGAGAAATGCTTATTTTCCTTATATAATCTTTCTGCTCTTTGAGCAATGTTCATCGCATGATCTCCAATTCTTTCAATATCTGCTGATATTTTTAAGAATAATCCTATTGTCTGTGACCCTTCTATTGGAAATTCTGTTGAAATCGCACTGGTTGTAAATTCTACAATATTCTTATTAAGAAAATTAATATATTCCTCATTTTTCTGTAACTTTTCATATTTATCTTCCTTGAACTCTATCAAAAGTTCAAATGATTTTCTGACATTATCAATTGCTACATCCAACATGTTTTGTGTTTCATTGAATAATTGTGTATTCGCTATTGCACTTGTCCCAATATGATAATCATTTGTAAAGATACCAAAATCCAGATATTTCAACTGCATCTTTCCTTCCAGTTCTGGTTTCTCTGGTAAGATAATAAATGATAAATCTACTAATTTTGTTCCAATTGGCAACAAGATAATTGTTGTCACAATATTGAATAAAGTATGTACATTGGCAATTTGAGCCGCTGGATTGGTAGGTGTCAATGATGCCATAAACGATGCAAATGGTGTCAACATACTAACAATCACAAAAATAATTGTTCCAATGATATTAAATGATAAATGAATGATTGTTGTACGTTTCGCATTACGATTAGCACCAATTGAAGCCAATACAGCTGTGATACATGTTCCAATGTTTTGTCCAAATAAAACATAGATTGCTGATGGGAGTGTGACAACGCCACTCATCGCTAAAGCCTGTAAAATACCAACTGATGCTGAAGATGATTGAATGATTGCTGTAAAGACTGCCCCCACAAGAATACCAATCAATGGATTCTGGAAGTTTGCAACAATATTAGCAAATTCTGTTGATTCTCTTAATGGAATCATTGCTGTAGACATCATTTCCATCCCCATAAATAAAATACCTAAACCAGCAATGATTTCTCCAAAAGCATCAAGTTTCTTGCTTTTAAAGAATGCTATCAAAACAACCCCAACAAAAGCAATAATCGGTGCTAATGCTGTAATATCTAAGGCAATCAGCTGCCCTGTAATGGTTGTTCCAATATTAGCTCCCATAATCACCCATACAGCATTTGTTAATTGCATCAATCCTGCATTCACAAATCCTACAACCATGACTGTTGTTGCTGAAGATGATTGAATAATCGCTGTAATTAAAGCTCCTACTCCAACTCCTAAAAAACGATTTGTTGTCAATTTTTCCAAAATTGACTTCATCTTATTCCCGGCAGCCAGCTCTAAACCATTTGACATCATTGTCATCCCATAAAGGAATAGAGCTAATCCCCCAAGTAAAGAGAATATGTTCGTCAGTTCCATCATGTCCCTCCTCGCTTATACACAATAAAAACTTAACATATTCCTAACTTAATGTAAACATTCTTAACATAATCTTAACATTTTATATACATTTTTTGACAATGAAATCATGAAATGATTCTCTCATAAAGCTCTGGATAACCAACACTCAAAGCCTTTTGAAATTGTTTGATATCCTTATTCACCATATTGATTTTCACATAAATACAGATCAAAACACACATAAGCGTCGTTACCAGCATCGCTCCTAAATAGATGAGCATGATCTTTTCATCCACTTTTAATAACCCCAGTAATCCCACAACAATCAAAATCACACTCACCATAATTATAGCTATGATCCATGCTCTTTGCTTTGCCTGATAATGACGATAAATCCATTGATATAAATATTCAATCTCATCATGTGTGTATTCTCTATTTTTAATCTTCTTTAACTGTTCTTTAGGTAACCCTGTATGATAAATACGATACATCTTAACCATCTCCTTATCTTTTATTGTACTCCACTACACACATTAGACAACCTTTTTATTTCAATATTCAAAAACAAATAAATACAATTATTGATTTTAAATCTCATAAAATAAATATGACTTCCGTATTTGGCTTCATTTTACTTCCCTGTTTGGCATTGTTTTACTTCCGTATTTGGCATCTTATACAAATTTCATAGACAAGTTCTAAAAAGGATAATGAAAATCAATTCATTACCCTTGTTAAACTATTTCATTTTTGCCAATTCACTTGCTTTTCCAATATAAGAAGCAGGTGTCATATTCACTAAAGTTTCACGATCTTCATCAGATAAAACATCTAAACTTTCCGCAAATTTCAAAATATCTTCTTTAGAAATACTCTTTCCTCTTGTTAGAGCTTTTAAAGTATCATAAGCATCTGGGACACCATATTTTCTCAACATTGTTTGAATAGGTTCAGCTAAAACTTCCCATTTTTCATTGAGATCAGCTGCTAATTTTTCTTTATTAACAACACATTTTGCAAGTCCATTTAATGTTTCATTCATAGCCTGTAAAGAATAACCAAAGGCTAATCCTAAATTTCTTTGACTTGAAGAATCAGATAAATCTCTTTGCATACGAGATTTAGGTAATTTGTTAGACAATGCAACACAAATATGATTAGACATATCCGCATTCGCCTCACTATTTTCAAAACGAATTGGATTGACTTTATGAGGCATTGTACTACTTCCAACTTCTCCTTGAACCGGAATCTGTTTAAAGTATTCCATAGAAATATATAACCACATATCCACATCTAAATCCATTAACACATTATTAAAATGACGAATACCATCTAAAATATGACATGTATAATCATGACTTTCAATTTGTGTTGTGAATGGATTGAAAGTTAAACCTAAATATTCTTCAACAAATCTTTTAGCCATAGAAGGCCAATCTATATTAGGGAAAGCTGTTAAAATCGCACTATAATTTCCTGTTGCACCATTGAATTTGGCTTTGATTTGAATATTTTCAACGTTTTCAATACTAGAAGCAAAACGATAAGCATAAACTTTAAATTCCTTACCAATTGTTGTTGGTGTGGCAGGTTGACCATGTGTATGCGCAAGCATAGCATCATCACTATGTTCACTTGCCCATTTATTCATTGCATCTACAACTTCATTCGCTTTTTTTAACCAGACATCTTTTAAACCATGTTTGATCATACAAGCATAAGATGTATTGTTAATATCTTCTGAAGTACATCCAATATGCACAAAGCTGATTAAATAATCATATCCCATCTCTTTTAAAGTATTACCAATATAATATTCTACAGCTTTGACATCATGACGTGTTGTGGCTTCAATCTCTTTAATCTTCGCAAAAGCTGCTTCATCAAAATCATTGGCAATGGCTTCAATTTGATTCATCTTTGATTGATCAAATCTCTTTAAGATGTCATTATCAATATTTTCAATTAAAAATTTCAACCATTGAATTTCAACAAATACACGATATTTGACTAAAGCATATTCACTAAAATAAGGAGCCAAAGCATCTTTAATCCCTGCATAACGTCCATCTATTGGACAAAGTGTCATACTTTCAAAAACTTGTCTTTCCATTTATTTACCACCTTTAAAATAATTTACACCAGCTTCAAATAATTTCTGATCCATTTCACCATAAATATTCTTATTTCTATTTTCTCCTTGACGCTTCACTATGTGCCATCTTACCTAAAACATGTCCATCACGTGAAATAATACCTTCAATAGCCATCATAGAACCATTAGGATTATATGGTGAAACCATTGTTGGTTGATGATGAGAATCAACATATTGACTAAAGACTTGTCCATTTTCAAAGAGTTCTTCAATCACTGCTTTTGGTGCCACAAAGCGACCTTCCCCATGAGAAATAGGAACCGTATGAATATCACCAACGTTTACACCTGCAAGCCATGGTGATTTCACAGAAGCAATTCTTGTATCTACCATTTGAGATAAGTGACGACCAATTGTATTAAATGTTAATGTTGGATCATTTTCATCCATATCTTTAATATGACCATAAGGCAATAATCCTAGTTTAATTAAAGCCTGGAATCCATTACAGATACCAATCATCAAACCATCACGATTGTCTAATAAATCATCAATCGCTTCTTTTAACTGTGGACTTCTTAATACCGTTGCAATAAACTTACCAGAACCTTCTGGTTCATCCCCGGCACTAAATCCACCCGGCAACATCATGATTTGTGATTGTCTGATAGCTGCTTCTAATTCATCTACAGAATCTTTCATTTCTTTGGCTGTCTTATTACGCATTAAGACAAGCTGAACAGTCGCTCCAGCACGTTCAAAAGCACGTTTTGAATCATATTCACAGTTTGTACCTGGAAAAACAGGAATCACAACTTTGACTTCATCATATGTTTGTTTGGCTTTTAATTCACTTCTTTGATGACAATCTTTCACAATGATATCTTGAGTTGGTGCTTTTTCTGTTGTTGGATAAACATCATCTAAAACAGATTCATAGACTTGATAAGCTTCATCTAATGATAAAGTTTCATCATGATATATCATAACAGAATCTTTTATTGTATGTCCAATGATTCTTGTATGTGGTAATGTCACGACTTCATCATTTTCAACTTCTAAGATAATATGTCCATAATCTTTTTGAATCAATGAATCTAATTCTAAATCATTATTAAATTGAACCCCTACAGCATTTCCAAATGCCATTTTATAAACAGCTTCAATGACACCACCATCTTTCACTGTATAGGCACTATATACTTTTTTCTCTTTCATCAATTGCATGATACCATCATATTGTGCTTTTAAAACATCAAAATCATAAATATGATATTGATCTTTTGGTAACATCACTTCGACTAATGTATGTCCTGAAGCTTTTAATTCTGGTGTCATCACATCTTCTACTTCACTACCTGTAATCGCAAAGGATACAAGTGTTGGTGGGACATGAATATCTTCAAATGAACCAGACATAGAATCTTTTCCCCCAATTGAAGGTAATTTCATTTCAGATTGCACACGATAAGCACCCAATAATGCAGCAAATGGTTTTCCCCATTTTGCTGGAACATCTAATAGTTTTTCAAAATATTCCTGGAATGAAAAACGAATAGTATGATAATTTCCACCCATTGCGACAATTTTCGCAATTGATTCTACAATCGCATAAACAGCTCCATGATATGGTGACCATTTAGAAATCAATGGATTATATCCATAACTCATTAATGAACATGTTGTTGTTTCCTTATTTAAAACAGGAATCAAGGCTGCCATACCTTCTGTTTCTGTTCTTAAAGTTTTTCCACCAAATGGTGATAAAACAGTTCCATTTCCAATTGATGAATCAAATCTTTCAACCAAACCTTTTTGACTACATACAGATAAACGACTTAACACTTCTTTTGATGTTTCCACAAAAGATTGTTGTGGTTTGACCATAAATGGTGTATGTACAAAGTCTGGTAAATCAACATGGACTTTTTGATAACGAGAAGCCCCATTTTTATCTAAGAAATCACGACTCAAATCAACAACTGTCTGATTCATATATGTCATGACTAAACGATTTTGATCAGTCACTGTTGCGACTTTGACAACTTCCAGATTTTCTTGATCACAGGCTGCTTTGATAAAAGCTTCATCACTTGGATCAATGACAATAGCCATACGTTCCTGTGATTCTGAAATGGCTAATTCTGTTCCTGTTAAACCTTCATATTTTTTCAAAACAGCATCTAAATTGATATCTAGTCCATCAGCCAGTTCTCCGACAGCGACACAGACACCACCAGCACCAAAGTCATTACAACGTACGATACGTTTTGAAACTTCTGGATTTCTAAATAATCTTTGAATTTTTCTTTCTTCAACAGGATTTCCTTTTTGAACTTCTGCTCCAGCTGTCGTTGTCGTTTTGAGCTCATGAGATTTTGATGAACCGGTTGCTCCACCAATTCCATCACGACCAGTTCTACCACCAATTAATAAAACAATATGTCCTTTTAATGGTTCTAAACGTTTGACCTGATCTTTTGGAGCGGCGGCTACCACAGCGCCAAGTTCCATACGTTTTGCAAGGAATCCATCATCATAGACTTCATGAACAAAACCTGTTGTTAAACCGATCTGATTTCCATAACTTGAAAATCCATGAGCTGCTTCCTGACAAATTTTACGTTGAGGCAGTTTTCCTTTCATGGTTTCATCCAATGGCTGTCTTGGATCACCAGCACCTGTAATACGCATAGACTGATAAACATAGGCACGTCCTGAAAGTGGATCACGAATCGCTCCACCTAAACAAGTCGCTGCTCCTCCAAATGGTTCAATTTCTGTAGGATGGTTATGTGTTTCATTTTTAAACATCAATAACCAGTCTTCATCACCATCACTGGTATGAACAGTTAATTCTACGGAACAGGCATTGATTTCTTTTGATACTTCCATATCATCTAAATAACCTGTTTTTCTTAACTCTTTCATTGAAATGGTTGCTAAATCCATTAAAGTTAATGGACGATCTGTATTCACACCATAAACCAAATGACGTGATGTTTTATAATTTTCAACATCTTTTTCTAAGATTTCTTTAAAAGCTCCATTTTCAATATCTAAATCTGTAATAATAGTCGCAAACGTTGTATGTCGACAATGATCAGACCAATAAGTATCCAATACTTTTAATTCTGTTTCTGTAGGATTACGTTTTTCTTCATTCTTAAAATAATCTTGAGTGACTTTCAAATCATCCTCATTCATCGCCATTCCATTGTCTTGAATGAATGCCTTTAACTCATCATCACTCATATCTATAAATCCATCAATAACAGGTACAGGATCAATATGCACATCTTCATCATTCAAATGTTCTGGTTTATCCAATGAAGCTAGACGTTGATCCACTGGATTAATTAAATACTTTTGAATACGTTCAATATCCTGATCAGTGAGGTTTCCTTGTAAAACAATAAGTTTTGCACATTTGACTTTCACATTTTTCTCACCTGTTAAAACTTGGAAACATTGTTCACAGGCATCTGCTCTTTGATCATATTGACCAGGTAGAAATTCAATCGCAAATACTTTTGCATCACTATCAACAGGATAATCTTCTAAATAAACATCATCAACCATTGGTTCACTTAAAATCGTTGGAATTCCCTGTTTCAAGACATCTTCACTCACACCTTGTAAATCATAACGATTAACAACACTGGCAGCTGTCACATTTGACATCTTTAATTGGGTTTGAATATTATTTAATAGCTCATTAGCTTCCACCCCATAAGCTTTTTTCTTTTCAACATATACACGATAGACTTTACTCATCTTTTCACCTCAATTTAATCCAATATCTTTACGATAATATTTACCATCAAAATCAATGATTGTGGCAGCTTGATAAACCTTTTGTCTTGTTTCTTCCAATGTTTGACCTAAAGCACAAATATTTAATACACGTCCACCATTTGTCACAAGTTCCCCCTTGTCATTTACAGCTGTTCCTGCATGGAAGACAATCATATCATCATCAAGCTGATCAAGACCTGTAATGACTTTACCTTTTTCATAACTTCCAGGATATCCAGCACTTGCTAGAACAAGACAAGCCACCTGTTCATCTTTCCATTTTACTTTTACATCTTTTAATGTTTTTGTACTCACAGCATACATAATATCAAATAAATCTGTATCTAATCTTAATAAGATGGATTGTGTTTCTGGATCACCAAAACGCACATTAAATTCCAACACTTTTGGTTGTTTGTTTTCAATCATTAACCCAATAAAAACAACCCCACGATAATCCATATGATCAGCTTTTAATCCAGCCATAAATGGTTCTAAAATATCTTTCTGGAAAACTTCATCCATACCTTCTGGTAAGAAAGGATTAGGTGATACAGTTCCCATACCTCCTGTATTAGGGCCTTTATTTCCATCATAGATCTGTTTATGATCTTTAGCACTCACCATTGGAACAATAGTTTCACCATCTGTAAAGCAAAGTAATGAACATTCAAAACCTGTTAAAAATTCTTCTAAGACAACCTTTGACCCAGCACCATCTAAAGCACCATCAACCATCATCTCTTTTAAGGCCTGTTTGGCTGTCGCTTCATCTTCACAAATGATAACACCTTTCCCTGCCGCTAAACCATCAGCTTTCACAACAACCGGATAATCAAATTGATTTAAAGCTTGGATAGCTTCTTGATAAGAATTGACTTCCTGATACGCTGCTGTAGGAATATGATGTCTTTTCATAAAATCTTTGGAAAAAGCTTTACTTCCTTCTAATGTTGCTGCTTGCTTTGTTGGACCAAAAACCTTATGACCATGACTTTCCAATAAATCAGCCAATCCCATACACAAAGGCACTTCAGGTCCAATCACTGTCAAATCAATTCCATAGTCTTCAACAAACTTTAAAATACCATCTAAATCTTCAACACTTCCTGAATGACAAGTTCCAATTTTAGCAATACCTGGATTACCGGGTATCGCATGAATCTCACTGACACGAGGACTTTTTGATAAAGCATAGGCAATCGCATGTTCACGACCACCACTCCCAATCACTAATACTTTCATATATATCTCCTTTGATGATTTCATTATAAACTTATAGGAGGCATATCATAATAGATATGCCTGATGATATTAATGTCTAAAATGTCTATATCCACTAAAGACCATTGGAATATTCTTTTCATTACATAAATCAATAGAATCCTGATCTCTGATACTTCCACCTGGTTGGATAATGGCACCTACCCCAGCTTTAGCAGCGACATCGACACAGTCATTGAATGGGAAGAATGCATCACTGGCAAGAACAGAATCTTTAAAGTCTTTATCTGGATTATTTCTAATCGCATTTTCCAATGCCCAGACACGTGAAGTTTGTCCACCACCAATCGCTAATGTGACACCATTTTTCACAATACAGATGGCATTTGATTTGACATATTTAACGACTTTCATACCAAATTCCATATCTGTCAATTGTTCTGGTGTTGGTTTGGCTTCAGTGACAACTTTCATTTCATCAATCATCTTTGTATTTAATTCTTGAACCAAAACTTTTCCTTCAAGATATTTAATATCATATTTGGCATCTCTGGCATCTAAATTCTTTAACTTTAAGATACGTAAATTTTTCTTTTTCTTTAAAACTTCCAAAGCATCCACGTCAAAATCAGGTGCAGCTACAATTTCTAAGAAAATCTTATGCATCTGCTCAGCTGTCTGTTTATCAATTTTATAGTTCACAGCTACAATACCACCAAAGATAGATTGTGGATCAGCTTCATAAGCTTTCATATAAGAATCATAACCTGTTTTTCCAACAGCCACTCCACAAGGTGTAGAATGTTTAATAGCCGCTGTGACAATCTGATCACCAAATTCTCTCACTAAAGCCACAGCTCCATATAAATCATTCACATTATTAAAAGATATTTCTTTACCATGTAATTGTTCATAATCCAATAATGATTTTTGAACATAACTGTCTTCATATTTATTAGCAGCCTGTTGAGAGTTTTCCCCATAACGTAAATGTTCCACTTTCTTTAAAGAAATATTTAAAGTATCTGGGAATTCATCATGGCATACATCCGCAAAATAACGTGAAATCATCGCATCATAGGCTCCAGTTGTACTAAAAGCTTTATAAGCTAAATGTAATCTAAAATCATAATCATCTTGATGATTTTGAATCGTTTCTAAAACTTTTGTATAATCACGAGGATCAGTGACAATCAAAACATCTTTAAAGTTTTTAGCTGCACTTCTAATCATAGAAGGTCCACCAATATCAATATTTTCAATCATATCTTCCATGGGTTTACCAGCTTTTAAAGCTTTTTCAAATTCATATAAATTCACACAAACCAAGTCAATCGGTTGAATATTGTGTTCTTGAATTGTTTTGACATGTTCAGGATTATCTCTTTTAAATAACAATCCACCATGAACTTTAGGATGTAAAGTTTTCACTCTCCCATCTAACATTTCTGGAAAACCAGTCACATCATCAATCGCAATACAGTGAACACCATTGTCTTCTAAAACTTTCATTGTTCCACCTGTAGAAACAATTTCAAATCCTAATTCAACCAAACCTTTCGCAAAATCCACAATACCATCTTTATTCGTTACAGAAATCAAAGCTCTTTTCATTTAAATCACCTTTACCCTTCCATTTTCAATTTGTATTCTTCCATCACAATATAATCCTACAACTTCAGGTAAAATTTGATGTTCAATCTCTAAGACTCTTGCCTGAATATCCTCAGCTTTATCTAAATCAGAAATATCACAAGCCACCTGTTTAATAATCGGTCCACCATCAATTTCACGGCTGACAAAATGAACAGTTGCTCCACTGACTTTGACACCTCTATTCAACACAGCCTCATGAACATGTATCCCGTACATCCCAGCTCCACAAAAAGAAGGAATCAATGAAGGATGAATATTGATAATCTGATTTGGATAAGCATCAATCAGTTCATCTGTTAAAATGGCTAAATAACCAGCTAAAACAACCAAATCAATCTGTCTTTCCTTGAACATGGAAACAATCAATGCATCATTCTTTTTGACAACAGCTGTTTCAATTCCTGCTTTTTGAGCACGCTCTAAGCCATATGCCTTTTGACGATTAGAAATAACAAGTTCAATCTGTCCATTGATTTTTCCTGCCTGACAGGCATCTATAATTGACTGTAAATCAGTTCCTCCCCCAGAAATCATCACAGCAATCTTTAACATAATTGAACTCCTTTTTGTCCTGCTTCAATATGTCCAACAACATAACCATAATCACCAGAAGCTTCAATGGCTTTTAAAACTGTATCAACATCCTCTTTATTCACTGCAATGACCATACCAAGACCCATATTGAAAGTATTATACATCATCTGTTCTTCAATCTGTCCTTGTTTTTGAATTAAATCAAAAATAGGTGGAATTGGATAACTGTTCTTTTCAATCACAGCCAAAGCATTTTCTGGTAACATTCTTGGTACATTTTCATAAAATCCACCACCAGTAATATGAGAACATCCTTTAATCTTCACACCTGCA
Source organism: Clostridium sp. C1 (assembly GCF_018223625.1). Lineage (NCBI taxonomy): Bacteria > Bacillati > Bacillota > Clostridia > Eubacteriales > Clostridiaceae > Clostridium > Clostridium sp. C1. The sequence continues at coordinate 1,564,058 of NZ_CP073631.1, forward strand.
TTTTTGATATTCTTTAAAGCTTTGACATAAATTCTTGTTGGTGTTAATAAGACTTCACCCAATGTTCCCTTTAATTCATCATAATATGTATTTAAAGATGCTTCACTCATCTCAAAAACTTTTCTGACAAGAGAAAAACCATTACTATGCACACCACTTGAAGCAATACCAATTAAAACATCGCCTTCTTTAATTGTTGAACCATCAATAATATCTTTTTTATCCACGACACCGACTGCAAAACCAGCTAAATCATAATCATTTTCTGGCATTAATCCCGGATGTTCAGCTGTTTCACCACCAACTAATGCACACTCAGACTGAATACATCCTTCAGCCACCCCTTTAACAATCGTCGCAATTTTTTCAGGATAGTTCTTTCCACAAGCAATATAATCCAGGAAAAATAAAGGTTCTCCTCCACTACATGCAATATCATTAACACACATAGCGACTGCATCAATCCCAATCGTATCATGTTTATCTAAGATAAAAGCTAATTTGACCTTTGTTCCACAACCATCAGTTCCTGACAACAAGACAGGGTCTTCCATATTTTTAATAGCACTTAAATCAAAGGCACCGGCAAAACCACCTAATCCTCCAAGCACTTCTGGACGCATTGTCGCTTTGACATGTTCCTTCATCAATTCCACTGATTGATACCCAGCTTCAATATCTACACCCGCTTTTTTATAATCCATATTTATACTCCTTATTTATTTTCCATTCTTGCTAGTACTGCTTTATAAGTTTCAATTAAATCTCCAATATCTTGTCTAAAGACATCTTTATCATATTTTTGATTTGTATCCACATCCCATAAACGACAAGAATCAGGTGAAATTTCATCAGCTAATAAGATTTGACCATCTTCTGTTTTTCCAAATTCAATTTTAAAATCAACCAATTTTAAATTTAACTTCAAGAAGAATGCTTTTAATAATTCATTAATCTTTAATGTTGTTTCACGGATATATTTCAATTCTTCACGTGTTGCTAGTCCTAATGCGACTGCATGATCATCATTAATCAATGGATCACCATAATCATCATTTTTATAACTTAATTCGAATATTGGTTCATCTAAAACAATACCTTCTTTAGCCCCTAATCTTTTACAGAATGATCCTGTTGTAATATTTCTAATAATAACTTCCAATGGGAAGATTTCTACTTTTTTCACACGAATATCTCTTTCATTGATTTTTTCAATCATATGTGTTTTGATTCCTGCTTCTTCTAACATATCAAAGATAATACAAGAAATTGTATTGTTTAAAACACCTTTTCCTTCAAACTGATCATGTTTCACTCCGTTACCAGCTGTTGCATCATCTTTATAATGAATAATGTATTCATTTGGATTTTCTGTTTCATAAACTTGTTTTGCTTTTCCTTCATATAATAATTTTGCCATTGTTTGATTCTCCTTTATTTATTGATATTTTTCCATAATTTCCTGATTTGCTTTCATTGCCTGTTTTTCATTGTCCTGACGGAAAGCTAATAATTTTGCCTTTAATTGTTCATGATGAACAGCCATCATCTGTAAAGCTAAATAAGCTGCATTTTTACTTCCATTAATAGCGACTGTCGCAACGGGAATACCAGAAGGCATCTGGACAATTGATAATAAAGCATCCATACCATCTAATGTCGCCCCACTTAATGGAACACCAATGACAGGTAATACGGTTTGAGAAGCGACAACACCTGGAAGGGCTGCGGCCATTCCAGCCGCTGTAATAATCACTTCTGTACCATTGGTATTCACTTCTTCCATAAAGGCACTTAATCCTGCATGTGCACGATGAGCAGATAAACATCTCACCTGTACATCGACACCATAATCTTTTAAAATCTGAATCGCTGGTTCAACTTTAGGTAAATCACTTGTTGAACCCATAATCACTGCAACTTTCATTGTTTCATTCCTTTCCTTAAAATAATCCCACAATTTTTCCATCTTCATCTATATCCATATTCACTGCTGCAGGTTGTTTAGGTAATCCCGGCATACGCATAATATCACCACTAATCGCAACTAAAAAACCTGCTCCTGTGTTAGGAATCAAATCATTGATTTTAACTACAAATCCACTTGGACGACCAAGTAAAGTTGGATCATCAGAAAGTGAATATTGTGTTTTTGCAATACAGATTGGTAACTTTCCTAATCCTTGTGCTTCATATTTCTTCATTTTATTGATGACTTTCTTTGTGAAAGTCACATCATTAGCACCATAGATTTCTCTTGCAATGACTTTGATTTTTTCTTCAATAGATAAATCCAAATCATATAAAGGCTCAAAATCAGCTGTCTGTGTATCTAAAACATCCAACAATTTTTCAGCTAATTCAATACCCCCATCAGCTCCCTTTGCCCAAACTTCACTGATAGCGACATCAACACCTTTTTGTAAACAAATATCCTTCAACAACTGAAGTTCAGCTTCTGTGTCTGTTGGAAAAGCATTAATAGCCACAACACTAGGTAAATGATATTTATGAATATTTTCAATATGTTTTTCTAAGTTTTCAATTCCTTTACGTAAAGCTTCTAAATTTTCTTCTCCTAAATCCTTTTTCGCAACACCACCATGCATCTTTAAGGCACGTACAGTCGCCACAATCACAACTGCATCAGGTTTTAATCCTGCTTGACGACATTTAATATCTAAGAACTTTTCAGCCCCTAAATCAGCTCCAAATCCTGCTTCAGTAATCGCATAATCACCTAATTTCATTGCTAAAGTGGTTGCCATGACAGAGTTACATCCGTGAGCGATATTGGCAAATGGTCCTCCATGAACAAAAACCGGTGTATGATCTAATGTCTGGACAAGATTTGGTTTAATCGCATCTTTCAATAATAATGTGACGGCTCCTGTTGCTTGAATATCATCAACAGTCACTGGTTCACCAGCATGATTATAAGCCACAATCATACGTCCAGCACGTTGTTTTAAATCTTCTAAAGATGTTGCCAGACATAAAATAGCCATGACTTCACTTGCCACTGAAATATCAAAACCATCTTCTCGAGGCACACCATTGACTTTACCACCTAATCCTACAACGATATGTCTTAAAGCACGGTCATTTAAATCGACACAACGTTTCCAGACAATCTGACGTGTATCAATATCTAACGGATTGCCTTGTTGAATTGAATTATCCAGCATAGCTGCAATCAAGTTATTCGCTGTGGTAATCGCATGAATATCACCTGTAAAATGCAAATTAATGTCTTCCATTGGCACCACTTGCGCATAGCCACCACCAGCAGCTCCACCTTTAATACCAAAACATGGTCCTAGACTTGGTTCACGCATAGCGACAACTGATTTTTTCCCTAACTTATTTAAAGCTTGAGATAAACCAATCATTGTCGTTGTTTTTCCTTCTCCGGCAGGAGTTGGGTTAATGGCTGTAACTAAAATTAATTTGCCATTATCTTTTGATTGAAGCTGATTAATAGCTTCTAAAGAAATTTTTGCTTTATATTTTCCATAAAGCTCTAAATCATCTTCATTCAATCCTACTTTTTTCGCAATTTCTTGAATTGGTTCCATTACTGCACTTTGTGCAATTTCTACATCTGTTAACATCATTAACACCCTTTCTGTTTTGATTTTATGACCTCTTGACACTTTCTTTATATCATAAATTCATCCTTTTGACTATTGATATCGCTGTCAATTTATGAAAAACCAAAAAAAGAGTCTAAACATCCGGTCATTTGCCCAGACGGTCGACTCTTTCCCATTATACTTCCATGTGGTCCTTTCCACTTCCGTCAGTTGTATAACTACATGAATAATATCATTTCTACTCTTTTTTTTCAACATTTATTCACAATTTTTAAAGACTACTCACAAAAGATTGAATCGCATCATTAATGACTTCCTTATTCATAATTGAAGTCGGTACACAATCCCCATTACACATCTCCAGTTCTCCATTTCGAATCAATAAAATATGATGCATATTAACAAAATAATGAGGATGCATCTGAAAAAAAGAATAATTCATTAATTTTTTCTTTACGCGACTTAAATCATGAAAATGACCATAAAAATATTGACTTTCCGTAACCACCTTAGTTTGAAAACGTCCACACTCAATATACACAATTTCACTTGGTAAAAAACGTCGTGAACCCCCTTGATCTAAATAAAATAAAACTTGGTGATGTAACTGCTGATAATGTGTCCATATCCTTTGAAACTCACCATTAAATAAATCATAGAGTTCTTTTTTCAAAAACATTCCAAAACCAAATGCTCGAAAACTCTCATGCATATGAGAATAATCATTTCCAATATAAATAATTAAGCATTCTGGATTCACACAATGTAGCTCACGTCCCAGTTTAAACCCACTGTTTCCATCAATATAATCACTAATAAAAGCGACATTATAACTATCTTTTAATGGTGAACGTAAAATCTGAGGATACTGAGTATAACTATCAATCATCATATTTTCATCAATCTTTGTCTGATATAATAATTCACTTAAATTTTCAATACAATCTTCATCATCAATACAAATAAAAACTTTCATAACTATCACTCCCTAGCATTATTTTACCTACCCATTTTGAAAGAAAAAATGCCACTTTTACTCCTACTTGTGCATTTTTAGCACAATTTTGATTTATTTTTACATAAATTTGTTAAGGTTATACCGCAATAAACGAAAGGAGGAATTGCATTTTATGAAAGAACATCGTTTCTTATGGAAAGCATTTCTTTATAAAGAAAAAATATTTTTAATTGTGATTGTATTTATATTGATGTTGATTTCGATGTTTTATAGTTTTCAACAATCCATTTTTTCCTCACCGGGCTATCAACAGGCTTATCCTAATGCCGGATTAGAATTCTTTTATAGTCTATTTCGCATTGGAACCAATCCCTTCATCTTTATTTTAATGATGTTGGTGTTGCCTAATATTATGTCCTATGATCTCTTAAACATGCATCAAAATCACGCTGTCTACCCTATTGAAACCCGTCTGACAAGACAAAGATTTTATCAAGAAGTCTACATCAAAAATATGATTTCTTCTTTTCTGGTTGTCCTTTGCTTGCAACTTGGATTATTGCTAGTCAGTCATATGATGTTAGCTCCCATCCATTTTCAAAGCATGACCTATCCTGAAGGTTACTACATCACAACGCAATTATTATGTCCCAATGAATGTTTGAATCTTATTTTCTTTTTACTTTTGACATCACTTGGTTATGCGTTAATCTCAGGACTGCTCTTTTCTTTACAAAGCAATATAACCAACAAATATGTTTATCGTTGTTGTGGTGTGATTATTGGTATTCTGCTTGTTTTATTCCCAGCTTTAATACAAGGCTATCTTCCTTATCCCGATAGTGCTTTTATTATACAAATCAATAATCTCGTTGCCTTAGGTTTAGAACATGTCAGAGAAAATCCTTTTGGATTATCCCACTGGTCGCTTTATATTCTCTGTTTTTTGATTTATGCAGGAATCTGTTATCTTTGTTTTCAAGTTTTATTAAAAAGGAGAGAATCTCATGATTAGAAAATGGTTTTCTCTGTTAGATCAAAGAGTTGTTATTTTATTAATGGCGATGCTCATCGCATCACCTGTCTTATGTGGTAAAAATACTTATACCATCTGTTTAATTTATTCCCATTATCTTGCTGTGTATATGAATAATGTTTTTTTATTAATGATTTATCAATGGATTGCCAGAATGAATCAATTATTATTACCTGTTCGTATAAGAGTGAATGAACAAACAACCTATATCACAGCCTATTTATTTTTAATACTTATTTCTATTTTATACACATCAACCATTTATATCAGTTATTATTTCTTCTTTGGTAGTATTCCTGTCAATGATTTAGGAATCACAGTTACCTTTATGATTATTAATATGATGATCACATTGATTGAAGCAACAATTATTTATTTACAGATTGGGCATAAGAAAAACTTTCTTTATTTAGCTTTACCCGTATTTATTAATTTTTTATTTCATCTTGTATTTACAAAACTATTTTAAGGAGGCATTATGTTAGATATTAAAGATTTAAATAAAGACTTTCATAAACACACAGTCTTACAACATCTTTCTTTACATTTAGAAGGCAATGAATTGATTTATATACATGGAATTAATGGTTCAGGTAAATCAACATTATTTAAACTGATTTGTGATATCTTAAAACCGACATCAGGAACTATAGAAAAGAAAAAAGACTTACAAATTGGTGCTTTAATAGAGAATCCTGGATTTTTAGAAAATGAAACACTCGCCTATAATCTTCGCTTTCTTGCATCGTTAAACAATCATTATGATCAACAATATATTGAAGAACTCTGTCAACAGTTTCACTTAGATTTTCATAGTCGTATGAAATTGAAAAACTTTTCGGTAGGAATGCGTCAAAAAGCTGGAATCATTCAAGCAATCATGGAAAAACAAGAATTGATTTTATTAGATGAACCGACACGTGGTCTAGATCAGGAATCTATTCACATCTTTTGTCAAATTATCAATCAATTACATCAACAAGGTCATACGATTATGATTGCAGCTCATGATTACTTACCAGATATTCACTATACCCACATTTATCATTTAGAAGGACAACTTTATTTAGATGAAATGGATTAAGTTTTCACTTTTTTATAGTTGTCTAATCTTCATCATCAATCGCCTTTATACCACACTCACACCCTATATTCTTTTTCATTATCCTTTCTTTGATTTTCGTTATCTTATCTTTATTCTCATTCAAATTATCTGGAGTCTTCTTTTTTATCAGATTGTTTACCAGTATATCTGTTTAGATACTTTTATCAAACTTCGTTTATCACTATTTCAACGTAGTTTCTTCTTTTTCAAACAATGGTTTTTCTATCTTAGCTTTTATACCATCATTCATCTTCTTTTGATGTATCTTTTAGCCATACCAATTCCCTATTATTTTCTTGGATTACAACTATGTCTTTGGAGTCTTGTCTTTATCTTTTCACTTGTATTTCATCACATTTCGAGTTATCATTATGTTTCAATGATATTGATAATGATAAGTATACATTTATTTTTATAGGAGGGTGAATATGGAACGTTTAAATCAAGCCAATGAAGCGATTTATCATGCATTAGAAAAACTTCTTGAAATTTCTAAGGATGACAGCATGACTGATCAACAACGTAAAGCAATTTATGATGTCATTGATGATATTGAAGAAACACGTCATGCTTTATATGAATTAAAAAATGAAATGCGTACACAACAATCTTAATAGATGTTTTCAAACATCTATTTTTTTGTATAACGTTCAATAAATTGAAAGATCGTTGAATAATAAGTCTTGGGATCTGTTGAACAGCTTTGAGCATGTCCTGCTCCTTCAATAATCAGTTTCTCTTTAGGACAGGTTGCACTTTGATAAAGTGTATTCACCATTTCACATGGAACAAAATCATCTTCACTGCCATGAATAAATAAAATCGGAACGTGACTCTTTTGGACCTGTTTTAAAGGACTCACGTCTTCTAAAGCATATCCAGCACGTATACGTGTGACTACACTTGCCATATGCAGGGCAATTTCACTTTGCCATTTTTCCATAGGAATATGATATTGAAAAACATCCCAGACACTCGTATAGCCACAATCCTCAATAACTGCCTTGACTTGTTGAGGCAAAACTTCACCAGCTACATCCATAACTGTTGCCCCACCCATTGAAACACCGTATAAAATAATTTGAGCCTTACTATCTTTAGCGATAATATAGTCAATCCATCCCATGATATCATAACGATCATCCCATCCCATTCCAATATAATCCCCCTCACTTTGTCCATGCCCTCTTAAATCTGGAATCAAAAGATTATATCCTTGCTTATAAAAACGCTTAATGGGTGAAATAATACTTGCACCTGTCCCACGATAACCATGAACCATAATCACATAAACAGAAGTATCCTGTTCAATATAACTAGCATGTAAAAAAAGATCATCATGACTTTGAATAGATACATTGACACTATGCGTATCCAACCACTGTGTAGAATCAGATGTCTTTGGTGATGGTACATTTTCAAAAAGTGTATGGTTAGATACAGGATTTAATGTATAATCATACAAATAATTGCCAACATAAAAAGTGATTCCTGTTAAAAAAATTATACAGATAATAATGATACATAGAGAAATTTTTAATAATTTTTTCATTTTCATGGATTCACCTCTTATATTTTTATTTTGTGCATATATTATGTTATAATCATGAAAAGGAGGAAAAATGATGGCTTTTCAAAAAATAGATATTAAAGATTTAGATATGAATGTTTTTCAGACCATTGGTCAAGACTGGATGTTGATAACTGCGGGAGATCAACAAAAAATCAATACAATGACAGCTTCATGGGGTGGCATGGGTGTGTTCTGGGGTGAAAATGTTGTTCATGCCTATATTCGTCCTCAACGCTATACAAAACAATTTGTTGATCAACAACCATGTTTTTCGCTATCATTCTTTGATGGCTATAAAAAAGAATTATCCGTCTTAGGAACGGTTTCTGGTAGAGATACTTGTAAAATTGAAGATGTTCATTTTCATCCTACTTTTATTGATGGCGTTCCTGCTTTTGAAGAAGCAAAGCTTGTCTTTATTGTAGAAAAAATTTATGAAGATTCTGTGAAAGCTGAAAACTTTATTGATACTTCTCTTGATGAAAAATGGTATCCAGATAAAGATTATCATCATATCTATATCGCAAAAATAAAAGGTGTTTACCAAAATAAACTGTACCCTGTAAAATGGACAGTTAAATAAAAAGGTATCACTCTAAAATGTGATGCTGAATATTTAACCGACTCTGTTTTACAGGGTCTTTTATTTTGCTTATAATATGATTTGATGAAAGGATTGATTGGAATGGGTGTAAACTATTTTACTGATGAACAAATTAAAATACTCAAGGATAATCCATATATTGAAAAAATATCTTACAAAAGCATTAAATACTCCCAAAAGTTTAAAATGGAGTTCTGGTCACGCTATTCACAAGGAGAAGCCCCTTCTTCCATACTTTCTTCCTTTGATATTGATCCACATATTCTTGGACCAAAACGCATAAGTAATATTGTTCAACGAATAAAGAAGGAAGCAGAACGCTTAGAAGGATTTGAAGATACCAGAAAACACAATGCAGGTCGCCCTAGAACAAGAGACATGTCCCCCGAAGAAAAGATTGCTTATCTTGAACATAAGATTGCCTATCAAAAACAGGAAATAGAGTTTCTAAAAAAAATAAGATCACTGGAGAGGGAAGCCTATTGGAAACTGCAGAAGAAAAATACAAAATCATCGAAGAAATGATTTCTCGAGATGACAATCTTCTCAACATTACCAGATTATGTGAAATTGCAGAAGTTTCCAGAAGTGGCTTCTACAACTGGAAAAATAACTGCAATAAGCGTCAGCAGAAAGAACAGCGGGACAAGAACGATTTTGAACTCATATTGAAGGCATATCAGTACAGAGGATATGATAAAGGAGCAAGAAGCATTCACATGCATCTGCTGCACATGGGAGTAAGGATGAATATCAAAAAAATAAGGAGGCTCATGAAAAAATATGGACTTTTCTGCAAAATAAGAAAAGCCAATCCATATAGAAGAATGGCAAAAGCAATAAAAACAAATAATATTGCCCCCAATGTTGTCAATCGTGATTTCATACAGGAGCCAAGAATAGTCATATTAACCGATATTACATATCTCTTTTATGGGAAAGAAAAAAGAAAAGCATATCTATCGGTCATGAAGGATGCATTTACCAATGAGATACTATCATATGTTGTCAGCGAATCATTGGAGATTGACTTTGTGTTAATGACTGTAAAACAACTGTTTGAAAAGCATGGAGCGACAATCAAAACAAACAAGACGATATGCCATAGCGACCAGGGCATTCATTACACCAGTATAGATTTTCAAAAGCTGCTCAAGGACAAAGGATTGAGGCAATCAATGTCAAGAAGGGGCAACTGCTGGGATAATGCACCACAGGAATCCTTTTTTGGTCATATGAAAGATGAAATAGATATAAGCAGGTGCAACACTTTCAATGACCTTAAAGCAGTTATAGATGATTATATAGATTACTACAATAACGAAAGGTATCAGTGGGACCTGGCAAAACTGTCACCTTCAGAATATTATCAGTACTGGCTGTCAGATATATATCCAATAGATATAAAAAAATGATACTATTCAAAAATAGTATCATCATATTGAAAACGCATCATATCATGATATTGGTTTCTTTCATCCAAGAGTTCTTCTTCAAGGTCAATATTAAGCTGAGATTCAAAACGGGTCTGCATATCAATCATCTGATAGGATAAGACTTCACATTGATTTTCAAGCCAGAAGATATATTCGCGAGTGGACATGAACTTATAACCATCAGTGTAGGACTGATAGTCCTGACTGAAAAGATCCTTAAGCTCACTAATGGTCATAAGCACAGTTGACACATCGAAATCATTGTGGAAAACATTGAAAAGCTGTTCCTCGTTCCAAAAGGAATCTGAGAAATCGGCGAGTTGACAGGACGTGTTAAGTGAAGGAAAAGCAATCCAGTTATAATAGACACCTTTAGAAAGGATTCCTTCAATAACATTACCATTTCTGTTGACCTTAAATTCAATACAGTTGTCATACTTGACACAAACAAGTTTAAACTTTTTAGAATCATTAAAAATATACATAATCATCTTAAACACAAAGCCACTGATCTTGACCAGTGGCTTAAGACTGTGTCATTCCTCCTTGACACAATCATATAAGATAATATTCGTTAAAAATATACCTTTTTATTTAATTGTCCTTGACATAGGGTACACTTTAAAGGTATAAACACCTTATTATTTTATCCTCATTTTCCTATTCTAATCATGATGATTCATCTTCTAAAATCACAGCTGTTCCCATTAACATAGGTTTTAATGTATCTCTTAAATCAAAACATATACCTAATACAGCATTCGCCCCTTTTTCTTGAGCTTTTTCACTTAAACGTTTGAGTGCTGTTTCCAGATATTTTTCCATATTCATCGCTAATCTGGTCGGCCTCACAGCATCATCATAAGCAAAAACAATTCCTAAATCTTTCACGACTTTTTTTCCTGGATAAGTTGATAATGTTGTTGTAATCATATCGCATCCTCCTCTCATATCATTCAACAATATTCATATATCTTATTTATAACACATTCATATGAAAAACATATGAAAAAAAGATTAAGATTTCTCTTAACCTTCCATTTTTTCTTTATATTCTAAATATTCATCATAAGTTGATAAACGATCAATACATCCATCTTCTTTTAATTCAATAATTCTATTGGCAATCGTCTGTACAAATTGGTGGTCATGAGAAGCAAAAAGCACATTTTCTTTAAAACGAATCAACCCTTCATTTAATGCCTGAATAGATTCCAGATCCAAATGGTTTGTTGGTTCATCTAAAACCAAGACATTGGCATTCGCCATCATCATTTTTGCTAACATACATCTCACTTTTTCTCCACCAGATAAAACATTGGCTTTTTTCAATGCTTCTTCACCAGAGAATAAAACACGTCCAAGCCATCCTCTTAAATCTTGTTCATAAGCATCTTCTCCAGCATATTGTCTTAACCACTCTACAAGAGATAAATCACAATCATCAAAATATTCATTATTATCTTTTGGAAAATAAGATTTTGAAGTTGTTACACCCCATTGAAATGAACCTGTATAATCAGTGATTTCTCCCATGATAATCTTAAAGAAAGATGTAATGGCTAATTCATGATCAGAAACAAAAGCAACCTTATCTTTAGGTGACAATGAAAAAGATACATGATCAAATATCTGTTCACCATTTTGTTTGTAACCCAAATCTTCTACTGTTAAAACAATATTTCCAACTTCTCTTTCTGGTGTAAAACCAATAAAAGGATATCTTCTCAGTGATGGTTTAATATCCACCATTTCTAGATTATCTAATAATTTCTTACGTGATGTTGCCTGTTTTGCCTTAGAAGCATTGGCACTAAAACGAGCAATAAATTCCTCTAATTCCTTTTTCTTAGCTTCTGCTTTTTTATTGATTTCTTTCGCCTGTTTTATCATCATCTGTGAATATTCATACCAGAAATCATAGTTTCCAACATATAATTGAATTTTACTATAATCAATATCAGCAATATGTGTACAAACCTTATTTAAAAAATGTCTATCATGGGATACAACAATGACTGTATTAGGGAAGTTTAATAAGAAATTCTCTAACCAAGTGACACTTTTTAAATCTAAATGGTTTGTTGGCTCGTCCAATAATAGAATATCGGGATTACCAAACAAAGCTTGAGCTAGTAAAACTTTGACTTTTTGTTGATCACCCAGTTCTTTCATCAATAAATGGTGATATTCACTTGTAATCTGTAATCCATTTAATAAGATTTCTGCATCCGTTTCGGCATTCCATCCATCCATTTCCATGAATTCACCTTCAAGTTCAGCTAACTCAATACCATCTTCATCATTAAAATCAGCTTTACTATACAATTCTTCTTTTCTTAACATAATTTCATAAAGACGTTTATTTCCCATTAAAACAGTCTTTAAAACTTCCTGATCATCATAGGCAAAATGATCCTGCTTTAATACTGAAAGTCTTTGTCCCGGTGTGATTACCACTTCACCTTTATTCGGTTCAATTTCACCAGCTAAAATTTTTAAAAATGTTGATTTTCCTGCCCCATTGGCACCAATAATTCCATAACAGTTTCCTTCTGTAAACTTAATAGAAACATTTTCAAATAAGGCACGATCACCATATCGTAAAGATACATTTTGCGTTGCTATCATATTCATTCTCCTTTAACAAATCCACTCTATTATACATGAAAGATCTATTTTTGCAAACAAAATAATGCCATGATTAAACGGCATTATTTTGACATATAATATTCCATTTCATCCAAAATATTATCAATCATTGGTAAGGCAGTCATATATATCTTTGTTCCACAGACCTCACAAATAGAAGATAAGGCACAAAAGACTCTAGGATTTCTAATCATAATCTCTGTAGGTTTTCCATAATCTTCTAATAATTCTTGAAACATATTCAGACAGGCTTTAGATTGTTCTTCTTCAACCTTTAATAAATTCATGTAAACAATTTCTTGTGATTCTAATTCCATCGCTAACAAAACAAGTCCACTGATAGGACGATCATAACCGGCTTCAACGATACCACCTTTAAGATAGGCTAAATCAATGATAAACTGACGAAAGCTTTGAGGAATGGTTTCAAGATTTCCCTTATCAGTGATAGTTAATGTTGGAAATTTATCTTTCACTGGTGGTAAGGCTCTCGCTTCATAAATCCCATCATGGGTATACAACATCTCATCTTGATCAAAATCCACAACAACTTCTTTATTTATATAAGCTTTCATTAAAGGAATCAATTGTTCTAAGACTTGAATCATGATTTTGGCTTGATAATCATTGATTTCATAAGGATAAAATCTTGATTGAAATGATAAAAAGTAAGGCCAATTCCCCTTCCCACGATATTTGAAGCCCAATGTTTTCATCATCTGTCTTTGACTTGAAGGAACTTCTTCACGATCTCCCATGTAGAAAGTCAGACACGTCTGATCAAACATCATATACTGTATCACACGGTCCTCCTCGTATTCTAATGAAATACTATTTAAATCTCTGTAACCTTGTTCACCTTCATAAATAGAAAAACCAATACAATCTCCTAATTGTCCCATAATTGTACAATAATAAGTTGTTCCATTGATTTCTAATCCTACAAAATCATTACTTCCAATAAACTTCCATGCTTTAAGCTGAATCCACTCATTAATGAGTGAATATAATTGTTTCCAAATATTTTTATCCATATCATCTTCTCCTTATTTCTATCATACATAAAGCCACAACAAAAAGAAACCTTTATTTAATTAAATGACGAGGATTTTTATGCATCATAATCTCTTTTTGTCTTTGTAGAGAAGCATATGCATAAATACTCGTTGTCGTAATAGAACTATGTCCTAAGATTTTTTGAATATAAGTAATATCTACATCCTGTTCCAACAACATAGTCGCAAAAGTATGACGAAACATATGAGGCGTAATATGATAGCCATGTGTATAATGATTAATAATATGACGGACAGATTGATCTGTTAAGCGATGATACTGATTATTCATAAAGAAATAATCTTGTTGATGAATATAATCATAGAAAGTTAATTCATAATTTTTAAGAGCCTTACAAACATCATCTGTTAAATAAATGACTCTTTCTTTAGCGTTCTTTCCATAAATAATTAAATACTGATCTTTTAAATCAATATCTTTTCTTTTAATGGCACACAGTTCTGAAACTCTAATTCCTGTTGAAATCAATAACTCAATGACTGCTTTATCTCTTTGAATAAAAGCATGATGTTCATGATTTAAACATCTAAATAAGTCTTGTAATTGATGATATTGAATAATACGGGGTAATGTTTTTTCTTCTTGAATCTTATACCTGATTTTATGCATTGGATTATCTTGAAGTATTTCATTAAAAACCAGTTCTTCAAAAAATGCATGAAGTGATGCCAGTTTTCTTTTGACTGTCTTTGGTTTAAAATGTTCATTCAAATAATGAATATAAGATGATATTTCCTGTTTATTCATCTCTTTATTTTTCATAAATACATAAAATTGTTTCAAATCAATGCGATAAGCTTTTAAAGTATGTTGACTAAGTCTTTTATTTTCACATTGATGGAAATAAAATGATAAATGTTCTAATGTTAATTGCATAATGAATCCTCCTTTTATTCATTATGACATATCCTATCCATTTAAGAAAAAAAGAATAGTTTTTCACTATTCTTGAGATACACGTTTTTCAATTTGAAAAATATCTGCTTTATAAATCAAAATATATAAAATCACTGCCAGTAAAGATGCTCCAACAGCATCTAAAAAAGAATGTTGTTTAATAAACATCGTTGATAATGTAATCATGACAGCAGAAACAATCGCAAAGATTTTGATTGTTTGATGATGACTGATATTTTGACATTTCATAAGTGCAATAGCACAACCAATAGAATTATACACATGAATACTAGGAAAGACATTTTGACTTTTATCAGCTTGATAAATGAATTGAACAAGATTCATTGATAAAGATTGTCCTTCAATGACTGGTCGATGATCAAAACTTGTTGGATAAACTGTAAAAATAATTAAACAGATTGTCATACCTATAAACAAAAAAGCAACACATTTGTAGAAATCACGACGATGTGTAAAAAACAAATAACCAATCGTTCCAGCCACAAAAAGAAACCAGTAGATATAAGGATAGATAAACCATGATATAAATGGAGTCATAGCATCTATCCCTATATAGACATCATGAAATGAAATCTCTCTTAACTGTAAGCCAAAATACCAAGGTAAATAAATAATAAAATATGTAAATACCCAAGCATGACGATAGCGATATAAGAAACGTTTCATTAATTAAATCCAAATAACTTTCTAGAAATAGCATATCCTGTTGTAATAATCTTTTTACCAACACGTCCATCCATTTCCATCATTGAACCTAATAGTGTATGTTTGACAGCTTTATAAAGCTCTGGATTTTTATTTTTCAAATAATCCCATAATTCATTTTTCTTTTGAAGATTTTCAGCAGTTCCTGATTTAATCATTAAAACAGTAGATACTGTTGTAATCATTGTTAAATATTTAATCATATAATTTCTTAATTTACGACTTTTTAATTTCATCACATCACAACAATCAATCATTAATTTATTCACTTTAATCTGCTGATCAATACGTGAAATCATGATTTTTTCATTCACTGACTGATCTTCTCTACCAATATAATAACGATATAAATCTACATTTAAATAATAAAGTGTATTCACATAAGGTAAAGGTTGATAAACAAATAAATTATCAACATAGAAAGTATGTTTTGGTAATTCTAGATTACAGTTTCTTAATAATTGAGTACGATAGATGACACTATGCATTAATAAGTTTTGTTGAGGATAAAAATGTTTTAAATCATACCATCTAAACGTTCTATTTTGTGGTAAAGCATTTGTATATTTAATCACACTTGATTTATTAGCACTTGGTTTTTCATAAACGTAATTCGCAATAAACATATCTACATCTTCATCTTTTGCATGAAGTTTTTTTATTGTTTCAATCACTTTTACAAGAGATGAACGATCAAACCAATCATCACTATCCAATACCTTAAAATAGAGTCCTGTGGCATTTTTTAACCCCGTATTAACAGCCTGTCCATGTCCACCATTTTCTTGATGCACACATTTAATTGTATCTGGATATAAAGCTGCCCAGTCATCACCTTTTTTGGCAGTCAAATCTGAAGAACCATCATCAACAATAATAATTTCAACATCATCTTTTAAAATCAGACATGATTCAATGGCTTTATCCATATATTCCTGTGAGTTATAACATGGGATTGCAATACTTAAATATTTCATAACTTCCTCCTATAATGTTTCAGCCAGTTTTAAGGCTTCTTCAACAATTCCATCAATATTATAATATTTATATTGAGCCAGACGACCTAATAAATAAAACTGTGAAAAAGGTTTGACATAATCTACATATTTTTGATACATCTTTAAATTTTCTGGTGACAAAATCGCATAGTAAGGGACTTGTCTTTCATCATGATAAACCTCAGGATATTCTTTAACAATCGTTGTTCCAGAAATGTCCTGTCCTGTCAAATATTTAAACTCTGTAATACGTGTATAATCTTCACTGACTGTATAATTAATGACACCATGACTTTGATAATGATCTTGAGGATAATGCTCATAAACAAAGCGTAATGAACGATAAGGCAATCTTCCTAAACAATGATCAAAGAAAGTATCAATAGCTCCAGTAAAAATAACTTTGCCCTGCCATAGTTTTCCTTGATAAAAGATTTGTTTCTTTTCAAAATCAAAAGTCAAATCCTCTTTTGCGTCCTTGTTCAATTCTACTTCAATATGATCATGATCCAACATCTTTTCAAATAACTTTGTATAACCCTCTAATGGCATACCTTGATAAATATCTTGAAAATAACGATTATCATAAGAAATCAAAACCGGTACTCTGGCAGTGACGCTTTGATCAACTTCTTCAGGTTTTTGATTCCATTGTTTCATCGTATATTTCAAAAAGATATTTTCATACACATATTGAGCGACTTCCTGTATACCCAAAGAAGGATTCTTCTGTAATTCTAAAATAGGAACACGGGCATTTTTGCCATATGCAGCAATCAATTCCTGTTTTAAGCGTTCTCCTTTTTCCTTTCCAAAAACAATCATTAAAGTATTTAAGTTAAAAGGAATCGGTATAATCTTTCCATAGACATTTCCAGCTACTTCATGACGATAATCATACCATTTTGTAAAACGTGATAAAAAGTCAAAAACTTCCTTATTATTCGTATGAAAAATATGAGGACCATACTTATGAACCAATATACCATATTCATCATATTCATCATAACAGTTTCCACCAATATGATTTCTCTTTTCAATAATTTTGACTTTTTCTCCTTTTTCAGCTAAAACTCTCGCTACAACACTTCCTGCAAAACCACTCCCAATAATTAATGTATCCATTCTTTCACCTCATTTTATTTATCATATCATAAACCTAAACATGATTCAATTTGTTCTCTTGTCAAGGATGAAAAAGGAATAATTGGTTGAACATCATCTTCATTACCAATTGTTTTTTCCATCCATACAATATCATGCCATTGATGAAACTTATACCCTGCATGATGAAAACAACCAATATATTGAAAACCAAAAGCTTCATGAAATTTTTCACTTTTTATATTGGGATGAGTAATACAAGCATAGACATGTTGTATGTGCATAATTTTTAAGATATGCAACAAACTTTGATAAAGCTGTCTTCCAACGCCTTGACCATGATAGTGAGAATCAATATAAATAGAAAGCTCACTGCCCCACTGATAAGCAGCCCTTGAAGCAAATGCAGAAGCATAGGCATAACCGACAACACGGTCATTGTCTTTGGCGATAAGATAAGGATATTGGCTTAGTGTCTGTGCAATACGCTGTTGCATTTCTTCTAAGGAAGGAACATCATATTCAAAAGTAATGTTGCTAGATTGCACATAAGGTGCATATATATTTAAAATATCTGCTCCATCATCTATGGAAGCAACTTTTATATTTATAGACATTCTTTTCTCCCTTCCAAGAGTTTTAAATATTCTTTTTCATGAATAATTCTTAAATCCTGTCCCTGTTTCATCAGATGTAAAGCTTTCTTCACTTTTTTATTCTCTTTACCAAAACGTACTTTATGATAACCTCTACCACCAATCACAAGATAATTTGTATGCGTACTGACTTGATTGGTTGATAATGCACAAGCCTCTTTTGTCTTTTCTTCTAAGACTTCTCGAGGCATATAGAGTTTTCCTGTAAAACAGACTGATTGATGATACAATAAAGCATCTTCTCTTTGATTCATTTCTAATAGTTGAACAACTGATTCAGCAGAAATGATATTACGATAATAGTTTTCTTTCATTTCACCAAATTCTAAATGAAATTTTTGATGTAAATCATACAAACTGGAAACATCTTCTTGTTCTAGCATTTGCATTAATAAATAAGCACAAGCTTTGGCATCTTCTAAAGCATGATGTGCCTGAAATTGAAAACCATTCATAATGGATAAATCTTTTAAATTATATTTTGAAAGTTTTGGATAAACAAGATGTGCTAAAACATTGGTACATGACATCATTAGGCGTGGATAAGTCATATGATACTGTTTTAAAGCAGCCCTTAAATTCATCATATCTCCTTGAATATCATGTGATACAACAATCGTATTTTCAAAATAATGATGAATGTCTTTCCACACTTCTGGAAATGCTTTTTCTTTATACAATGATTGAGGACGAATCTGATGAACTCTAAAACGATAAGGATCAAAGCTTAAATTCTTGGGTTTTATTAATGAATAATAGGTTGATACAACTTGTAAATCTTGAATTTGTACAATACCAATCGCACATACACTGGCAGGATCTTGATTTAAAACTTCTATATCAAAAACTGTTATCTTTTCACTCATGCTATTCCAACCGCCTTTTTAGCCAGAAGATCAGCCATTTCATTATACAAATCCCCACTATGTGCTAAAACTTTCATAAAATGTATCTCAATCTTTTGACGACTTTCATCAATAAAAGTTTGATAAGCCTGTGTTCCTTGACGACGTGCCATCCATGTATGATTAGCCCATTTTTCAATTCCCTCATAATCATAATAAATACAAATCATAGGATATTGATGTTCTATCGCATAACAGATTGCCTGATGAGCTCCGGCAATTTCACCAGCTACATTTCGCATACTGACATAATCAGGATGTTTCCCTTTTCCATTGATTTTTAAAATGACTTGTTGTCCATCAATCAAAACACAGCCATAACCATATTCACCCGTCTTTTGATTAAAACTGCCATCCACATAAGCAATTAATCCCTGCTCATGAAAAGATGGTATTTGTTCATTCAAATAGTTTTGTGCATCTTCTAAAGATGAAAATGATTTATACAAAGCTCCTTTAAACCCTTTGACCATCGATTCACATTCTTCCCAAGTTGAAAAAATACCGATCTTTCTTCCTTTTTTCACTGCATAATATTTTGCCATCTTTTTAACCTCCGCTCCCTATTATAATCATAAACATGACATTTGGCTAGTAAAAAATATAAGCGATATGGTATAATCATGAGTGAAAGAAGGTATTATCATGAAAATTGAAAATCGTTTTTTAAAATATATAAGCTTTAATACACAATCCAATCCTTATTCAACTGTTTCACCTTCGACAACTGGTCAAAAAGAATTTGCTCAATTTTTAGTTGAAGAAATGCGTATTTTAGGTCTTAAAGATGTACAAATGAGTGAATATGGTGTGGTCTATGGAAAAATTCCTGCTAATAATCAACATCAAGGTGATGTTATAGGGTTGATTGCTCATTTAGATACATCACCCGATGCCAGTGGTCAAGATATTCATCCCCAAATTATTCGTCATTATGATGGTAAGGATATTTCATTAAAAGAAGAACGTTTATTATCACCAAGAGAGTTCCCTGATCTTCAAAAAGTGATAGGACATGATTTAATCACAACGGATGGCACAACGCTTCTTGGTGGCGATGATAAAGCAGGTATTGCAATCATTATGAGTATGGCTGAATATATGTATAAACATCCTGAATTTTTACATAATGATATTATGATTGCTTTTACACCAGATGAAGAAGTAGGACGTGGAACTGAACATTTTGATTTAGATATTTTTCAAGCTGATTATGCGTATACAATTGATGGTGGTGACATCAATCAATTCCATTTTGAAAACTTTAATGCCTACCAAGTGCTTGTAGACATCATAGGTCAAAGTATTCATCCGGGAAGTGCTAAAAATAAAATGGTCAATTCTCAAGAAGTCGCTATGACATTCCATTCTATGTTACCTGCTGGACAAAAACCACAATTGACTGAAGGTTATGAAGGTTTTCACCATCTTGTTCATATGCAGGGAACATGTGAAAAAACACATTTAGAATATATTGTCCGCAATCATGATTATTTAGAACTGAAACAACAACTCAATGACTTTTCTCGTATTCAATCTTATTTAAATAGTTTCTATGGCTATGAAGCGATTGATATTACCATGCATGAACAATATCTTAATATGAAAGATATTATCAAAGACCATCCTCATATCATTGAACAAGTTGAAACTGCTATGGAAGATGTTGGATTACGTCCAGAAATTACGCCAATTCGTGGTGGTACAGATGGTGCCCGTCTTTCTTTTAATGGTCTTCCCTGTCCTAATCTAGGAACAGGTGGTTTCTATTGTCATGGTCCTTATGAATTTGTTTCTATTACAATGATGAAAAAAGGTGTAGAACTCCTTTTAAGATTAGTGAGAAATAATGTCTATGCTCATGAAGATATACCATTTTAGGTTTATCTTCTTTTTTAAGGATGGTAAAATAAATATAAGGAAGTGTTCACTATGAAATGTTTATTTATTATTAATCCAAGTTCAGGAACAAAAACCATTCAAAAAAATCTTGATCAGCTCATTGGTCAACTGATTTTAAAACAAATTGTTCATACTGTTGACATCTTTTATACTCAAAAGAAAGATGATGCCTACAAGCGTAGTTTAAAGATTCAAGATGGAGATTATGATTTTGTTGTGAGTGTGGGTGGTGATGGAACTGTTAATGAAATCATTAATGGCTTTATTGAAAATCACTTACTGACTCCTCTTGCGATATTACCTGGTGGTACTGTTAATGATTTTGCAAATCACTTACATTTACCTCATAATACTGATGATTTCATTCAAATGAT
The DNA here is from genome assembly GCF_018223625.1 of Clostridium sp. C1. Lineage (NCBI taxonomy): Bacteria > Bacillati > Bacillota > Clostridia > Eubacteriales > Clostridiaceae > Clostridium > Clostridium sp. C1. Next base: position 1,585,657 of record NZ_CP073631.1, read on the forward strand.
TCAAGACTTCCAGACAATGAAAGTAGATATTGGTAAAGTCAATGAACAATATTTTGCTAATGTTATTGCTGGTGGCATGTTTAGTGACATCAGTTTTCAAGTATCTAAAAATGATAAAGAAAGATTTGGTCCTTTAGCCTATTATATTAGTGGCATTCGACAATTACCATCACAATTACACACATCATTACATTTAAAAGTGGAAGCTGATGGACAACATTTTGAAGAAGATGCAAAATTATTTATGATTACTAACACTTCTCAAGTGGGAGGCTTTAAAGATATCACACCTCATGCTAATATCCAAGATGGTCAATTGGATTTATTGATTATCAAAAAGTGTTCAGCAACTGACTTAATTTCTCTATTCAAAGATTATACTTTAAACAGTCATGAAAAAAGTCCTTTTATCACTTATATTCAAGCTAAAGAATTAATCATTGAATGTGATAAAAATATTATCTATGATGTTGATGGTGAAAAAGGAACAACCTTCCCTATTCATGTCACGGTTGAAAAACAATCTTTATGTGTCATTATTCCTAAAAGTCTAGAATATAAAGAGAAGCTATGAGTACAATAATACACATAGCTTTTTCATTTATTTGATTGTCATAAAAATGATTTTTGAAATATATACTTCATTTTTATATTTTGGTTCTCAAATCATATTATTGATTACGTTTTTGAATAAAGAATAGATATATGATTGGAATATAAAGTATGATTCCAAAAGGTATTATTTTTAAAAAATAAGATTGCAAAAATGTGATTGAAGATAACCTAAGAGTTAACTGAGCTAACTCACCAGAAAATTCATAAAATGAGAATCGAGTAGTCAATGTTATCATAAAATATATAAAATAATAAAGTAAAATGAATATATCTAATAATGTGACAGTAGATAAAAGAACACTCATTCTATAATAGATAAAAAATAGAACAAGTAATAATAAACTGCTTACTATAAGAACCTTTGAAAATTCATTAAATTGAAGGATAGTATTCGTTTGGTCGAAAGCTCCTATTGGGGCTATATACCCCAAAAATTGATTTGTCTTTAAAAATATTGAAACAAATATAACAACAATAAAAAAACATATTTTCGTCAAAAAGTATATTTTTCTCTCCATAAAAACACTCCTTATTCCGTTTACAAAATTGATAATAACATGAATCAATTTTCAATGTTTTAAGATTTTTTATGATTTCTTTTAAAATTTCTTAATTTTCTTTAAGAACTGTTTTATTTATCACAAAAACATGTCATAAAATAATGAATAAAGAAGTAGAACTTATCAAATATTATGATTTATGTAAAAAATGCATATAATATATCGAAGAAGAAAAATAAAGGTTTTTGTAGGGCTATGCTCTACTTTTTATATTATATAAAATAAAGATAAAAGGTTGGAATCTATAATGATTTCAACCTTTCTTTTATTGATAAGGGTTTTTAGGAATAATAAGCACTGCTATTAAATAAGCAAGAAGTCCTGAACCCCAACCTAAAATCAAAACAACAGCTATCAATCTTACAATTGTAGGATCAACATCAAAATATTCTGCAATTCCTCCACAAACTCCTGCAATCATCACATCACGTCTTGATCTATATAATCTTTTTCTCATTAAAATTCCTCCATTACCTAGATTATATTGATTAAAGCATATGATTGTCAATAGACTTCATAAGAAAAAGGGATTTGAGTATCCCTTATCTTTCTTTTGCCATTTTGGCTAGTGCTAAAGCACCACAAACACCAGCATTATCACCTAATCCTGGATAAACAACATAATCTTTAATGGCATCTGTTGTAATTTCATCTTTTTGAATATAACCATTTAATCTTTCTTGAAGATATTTATGAATGAGTGGGAATAATTGTTTTTGATGCATAACACCACCACCTAAGATAATTTTCTTTGGTGATAAAGTTAAAACATAAATAGCTAATGCTTGAGCAATATACCATGCTTCTAAATCCCATGCAGGGTGATCTTCAGGCAATTCGCTTCCTTTGATTCCCCATCTTTCTTCAATAGCTGGACCTGCTGCCAAACCTTCAAAACATGTTCCATGATATGGACATTTTCCTTTATAAGTATCGTCTTCTCTTTGTTCTAGAATCATGTGTCCCATTTCTGGATGTAGTAAACCATGAACAAGGTTTCCTTCCACAATGGCTCCTCCACCAATTCCAGTTCCAATTGTTAAATATAAAGCACTATCTAATCCTTTGGCTGCACCAAAGTATGCTTCACCAAGTGCCGCACCATTCACATCTGTATCAAAACCAATTGGCAAATCAGGGTAATGTTCCTGTAAAGCTCCTACAATATTATAGTTTGTCCACCCTGGTTTAGGTGTTGTTGTAATATATCCATATGTTGGACTCTTTAAATCAGGATCAATAGGTCCAAAACATCCTAATCCTAAAGCTTCAATGTTCTTTCCATCAAAAAATTTAAAAATATTTTCAACTGTTTCTTGTGGTGTTGTTGTTAGAAAAGCATCTCTTTCTAAAACATTTCCATTTTCATCTCCAATCGCAACAACAAACTTTGTTCCACCGGCTTCAATTGCACCTAATCTCATTTTTCTCCTCCTTATTATCTTCTTTTATTTTATCACAACTTGTTTCTAGTCAAAAGTTATTTCTTCATTGTAAGTGATAATTGTAATGACTGTGAAGACTCTGTTTCTTTTAACATACTTTCTAAATACTGTTGATAAAAACTTAAATCTTCATTTTGTAAATATTGATAACCATCGCTAGAGCGAAGTTCATCTACATATTGATTGATGTTACCAGTAAAATAGTAACGATTGGCTTTCACTAATACATCTTGAATAGCCTCTCTTTTTTGAGTATCTGATATCCCCTGCAAAGATTCACCGAATTTATTTGCAGAAACTGTATCAAAATACTCATCTGCATTGACTGAAATTGATAATGACTTTGTATGATAGTTCATTTGCTGCTGATTTAATTCAATAATACCATATTGAAGTGGAGCATCCAATAATGATGAAGATGCAATATCATAGATTCCCTGAATCGTTTTGATATTTTGACAATGTATATGTCCACTTAATACAAATGGAACATGATATTGAGAAAAGAGTTTTGCAATCTTCTCATGATCATTAATGGTATATCCATTATTTAACAATTCATTATGGATTGCTAAATTATGATGCATCGCAATAAGAGGTATCTTCTTTTGTTTTTGTATATCTTGGAGTTGTTCCTCTAACCACTGCATTGTTGACTCTGTAAAAAAACCACTTGCTCCTAGCATCATTTCTGTTTGTTCATGTGCATTAGAATCCATCATCAACAAACTATAATCTTCATTCAAATCAATACGATAACTTAAAGATTCATCATGTTTCGAAGTTGCCAAATGATAACCTAAATCTTGATAAATATCTTGAAAAGTTTTAGCATCAATATTCTCTACATCAAAATAATCATCTTTGCCATATCCCTTTGTATAAATATTATCAATATCATGATTTCCCGGTATAACAGCAACCTGAATATTCTTTTCTCTTAATTGTTCTAGTTTTTGAGCTAATTGTTGATGACTCCCCTTTTCACCATTAAAACTTAAATCACCTGTTAAAATGACCAGCTCTGGTTTTTCATGAAGAACAGCTGATATAAAAGCATCTACAATTTCATCACCATAAGTGACCATTTTCCCATCACCATATAACATAGATTCTTCAAACCAGTCACAGTCTTGATAATAATCTTTTAAAAAATAATGTAAGTCACTAGCAACAATGATTTTTAAATTGTCTTTATCGCACACAGTTTTTTTCTGGCATCCCATCAAACAAAGACAACAAATAATCCCATATATTATTTTTTTCATAAATGACCTAAAAAGAATGGATAGCGAAGCTATTCATTCTTTCACATTTCTATTATTTTTGATAAGCTTCATAAGCCATATCAAAAATCTTTTGTGCATTGAAATTCTTAAAATCATCATCACTAATTAAAATAACTGGTTTATCAGGGTTATCTGCTTTGATTTTTTCATATGATCCTTTTAATTGAGGTTCTACAAGAATCACATCAGCAAGATTACTTGAATATTCTACTGCATGTTCAGATGCAGACCAAACAGTAGCGTCTACTCTCTTTCTTGAAGCAGCATCTTTTAATTTTGTAGAAAACAAAGTAGATGTTACACCAGCTAAACAACATAATAAGATTTTCATGATTATATTCCTCCTTCTTAGTTCCCTACATCTATTTTATCACAATTTTATAACGACTTCTATTGCTTTTGACTTTCCTTCATAAAATTATTTGCTTCTTCTAAGGAAGAATAACCATAAGCCTTAACAGTATTTGTTAAAATCTTTTCAATCAGATTTTCTTGATTCTGGACCATTCTTAAAACCATCTGTCCATATAGATAAAGTGTTTCATCACTATAAGTCATTAACTCTCCTCTTAAGTAAGTTTCAAAAGATGTATCGTCTTTTTCATCCTCTAAAGTATGAGTTAAACGTGCCTGTGCTAAAAGATATGGATATTTTTCATTCATATCTTCACGCATAGATACTTCAATTTCACATAAAATCTGAATGAACGCTCTTTTTTGTGGATCCACTTGTGGCAATTGATCTTGAATCGTCTGATAATAATCAGGATCTGTACTTTCCATCATATAGGCATACTTTTCCATCACTGGATTTCTTCCCATCTGTTTGGCTACTTTTAAATCTTGTAGACAGGCTTGTTGAACATCTTGATCAAAAGCATCAAATTGACTCTTTCTTTGTAAGTAAAATGTTTCAAAGTCATCCTGACAACTTGCACGTCCATCAATATGTTGTACATGCTGAAAAAACTCCCATTCTAACTGTACAATATCATCACTCATTTTTATCCCTCCATCACATGTTTTAAACGAATATGCTGATCTTGAATATGATTCATGACAAGATGTGCATGTGTATCTAAAAAATCATCTTGACTATCAGAAAGTTCCTGTCGCTGCAATTCACCAATCACCATCTGACATATCTTTTCAATCACAACAACCTTCGCATCATCTAAATTGATACCACCTTGAAAATGTTTCCATTGAAACAATTGAGATGGCAGTTGTACCAGTTCCAACAGTAAATCTTGGACTTGTTGTAAATAAAAGCAATCTTTTAATCCATAATAACTCCATTTATAATAAGGTTTATATTTTTTATTCAGTAAATAAACAACAGATAATGTCTGATCTATAAATTCATGAAGTGCCAATGAAGCAGCCACCTCATCGCCTCTTTGCATACATCTTCCATAATTATACTGTCCAGATTGTGCCATTTTCGCAAGAGCACGGGCTATCTTCTTTATTCTAATATCTTCTGGATATGTTTTGAGATATTCTCTGATCTGTGTGACTTTTCCATAATCATCTTCAAATATACGACCATTTGTACAAGCTAATAAAGCATTTTCATCAACGTAAAGCCATTCATCTAAAGTTTCGGGAATTTTTCTTAAAAACTGTTCAAAAAAGCTTTCAATTTCAAAAACCCCAACTCTCCCAGAACCATGTAAAGAAGTTAATCTTTGAACACCCATAAATTCTTGTGGGAGTTTTTGATAACTTTCCTGTATTTTTTGACCATATTGTTGATAAATATCACGAGGTACCCAAATACAAAATCCCGGTCCAAAATCATGATCATGAGAAATCTCATCATCATACCCCAAACAATCAGAACCCATTCCCATAAGTCCAATCGCCATATAAGGACGAATAGAGGCAAATTCTTGTTCAATCATAGCACGACCATATTGGTTATAAAAAGCTTCACATAAATCTAGTCCTTTGACTGTTTTCATCTCACTTAAAACTTTTTCTTTATTTTTTAAAATTGTTTGATAATCTTTATTTTTTCCATATACACTTTCAATAAGTATTAAAACTTGATCATAAATCGCAATAGCCTGAGAAAAGTTTTTTTGTAAGTATTCTAACTGAGCCAATGAAGCAAGAGTTGCAAAATAATGAGGATCATCTGGGGCATACTGTTGAAATAAAGTCACTGCTTGATGAATACATTGTTTAGCTTCTTCATTTTGATGAAGTGTTAAATACATTTGAGCCAAATTTGTATACGTAATGGCTTCTTCTTCACGATAGTTTTCTAATCTTTGGACTATCGCAAGTGCTTTTTTCTCTGTTTCTATAGCCAAAGTCGTAGACCCCATTTCTTGATACAAAAGACTCAAATTATTATAAAAGGCACTATACAATTCATCATCTGGAGATAAATAATGATGATAAATTTTTTCTGTTTTTTGATAAAGTTCCAATGCTTCCTGATATTTTCCCTGTGCTCTATAAAAGGTCGCAATATTAATATAAGAGGTAGCTCCATCAATTGTATCTTCAAGTCCACACATATTTAAAATATTCAATATTTGAACAGCAATCTGATTTCCCAGTTGAAACTTTGATGTAACACGAAAATAACCTATCATTTCATTTAGTAAAAACAATAAAGCTGGATTGTCCTGTTTTTCCATTGCTATGCGAACCTGTTCCATTAAAAAAGTATAGGCATCATCTAATGCATTTTGGGCATAGAACTGATCTAGTTTTTCTTGTAGTTCTTGTATAGTCATGATTTTCTCCTTTTAAAAATAAATAGACACAAAGTGTCTATTTATGATTTAATGCATCTTTCATTCCTTTTAATACGACTTCTCTGGCAGCAATGGCATCTTTTTTATCTAAAGGTGGAATGCCTTCAAGAGGATAATCCATGCCTAAATTCTTATATTTCACAACGCCCATCGTATGATAAGGTAAAACATCTAATGCTTTCACATGTTTCAAGGTTGCGATAAATTGACCTAGACGATATAAATATTCATCATTTTGTGTAATTGTTGGGACAACAACATGACGAATCCATATATCAATACCTTTGTCATCCACATATTTCGCAAATTTTAAAATCATATCATTAGGTTGTGCTGTTAATTTTTTATGTTCTTCAGGATCAATATGTTTAATATCCAGCATAACCAAATTTGTTGAAGCCAATAAACGATCAACTTTCTTTAGATATTCAGGATTTTCATTAAAAGTTATACCTGAAGTATCTAAACATGTATGAATATTTTCCTCACGACATTTTTCAAATAACTCTGTCAAGAAATCAATTTGCATCATTGGTTCTCCACCAGTACAAGTGATTCCTCCATTTTTATAAAACTCTTTTTTCGTATTATATTCTTTCAAAATTTCATCAACTGTCATCTGTGTTCCAGTATGTGGTTTCCAAGTATCAGGGTTATGACAGTATTGACAACGCATAGGACACCCTTGAAAGAAAACAACAAAACGAATTCCTGGACCATCAACAGTTCCACAACTTTCTAAAGAATGAATATACCCTTTCATATTCTCACCAACTTTCTTTATTATTTTAACATATTTTCTATAAAATATCATTTTATATGTACTATTTTTTACAAAAAGAAAAGGTGCCTAAGCACCTTAATCCTCATTACATTGATTCATGGAATGTACGAGAAATAACATCATCTTGTTGTTCTTTTGTTAATTTAACAAAGTTAACAGCATATCCAGAAACACGAATTGTTAATTGTGGATATTTTTCTGGATGTTTTTGAGCATCAATTAAAGTATCTCTGTTTAAAACATTAACATTTAAATGATGTCCTCCTTTTGTAGCATAAGCATCTAACATTCCAACTAAATTTTCAACTTGTTGTTCACTTGCAGCCATAAATTTCTCCTCCTTTAATATTGGTCATCGTCATCCATTGGCAAATTAGGAATCTTACAAGCAGTATCACCACTATCACAATCCATCTTTGACACAACAGACACTTCTTCCATTTCAATATGAGCATCTTCATTGACCTTCAAATTAATATGTCCAGCCCCTGCACTCATACGTCCATCTAACATTTTGACTAAATCATCAATTTCTTTTTGAGTAGCCATCATTTCACTTCTTTCTATTAATCAAGATTTCCTTCTTTGATTGAATCAATATCTAAGTCACCAGCGAAAACTTGATCATCTTTACCTAATGCACCAGGAATGACAGTAAATGTATTTGAAATACCATCTTGTGCATCTTTGAATGGTAATTTAGCAACTGAAGATAATGAAGAAATAGCACCATGAGAATCTCTACCATGCATTGGGTTAGCACCTGGAGCAAATGGTTGACCAGCTTTTCTTCCATCTGGAGTATTACCTGTTGCTTTACCATATACAACGTTAGAAGTAATTGTTAAGATTGAAGTTGTTGGATAAGAATCTCTATAAGTATGATGAGAACGAACCATATCCATGAAAGTTTCAACTAACCAAGTTGCAATTTCATCAACTCTGTCATCATCATTACCATATTTAGGGAAATCTCCTTCTACTTCGTAATCAACAACAATACCATCTTCATCTCTAATACATTTTACTTTAGCATATTTGATAGCTGATAAAGAGTCAGCAACAACTGATAAACCAGCAATACCTGTTGCAAAATAACGTCTTACTTCTCTATCATGTAAAGCCATTTGAATTCTTTCATAAGCATATTTATCATGCATATAATGAATGATATTTAACGCATTAACATAGACACCAGCTAACCAAGACATCATATCTACAAATTTAGATTTAACATCTTCGTAATCTAAGTAATCACCTTCAACTGGTCTATATTTTGGTCCAACTTGTTTCTTAGTTTTTTCATCAACACCACCATTGATAGCGTATAATAAACATTTAGCTAAGTTAGCACGTGCACCGAAGAATTGCATTTCTTTTCCAACTCTCATTGAAGATACACAACATGCAATAGCGTAATCATCACCATGAGTCACTCTCATTAAATCATCATTTTCATATTGAATTGATGAAGTTTCAATAGAAGTTTTTGCACAGAATGCTTTGAAGTTTTCTGGTAAACGAGTTGACCATAAAACTGTCATATTTGGTTCTGGTGCAGTTCCTAAGTTAGATAATGTATGTAAATATCTAAATGAAGTCTTAGTAACCATATGACGTCCGTCAACACCAACACCACCGATTGATTCAGTTACCCAAGTTGGATCTCCTGCGAAAATTGAGTTATATTCTGGAGTTCTTGCGAATTTAACAATTCTTAATTTCATAATGAAATGATCAATAAATTCTTGGATTTGTTCTTCAGTGAATAATCCTTTCTTTAAATCTCTTTCTACATAAATATCAATAAATGTAGAAGTACGTCCTAAAGACATTGCTGCACCATTTTGTTCTTTAACTGCACCTAAATATCCAAAGTATAACCATTGAATAGCTTCTTGGCAGTTTGTTGCTGGTTTAGAAATATCAAAACCATATTTTGCAGCCATTTCTTTCAATTCACCTAAAGCTCTAATTTGTTCACTTAATTCTTCACGTAATTGAATAACTTTAGAAGTCATTCTCTTTTGAGTTGTCGCAAATTGATTTTTCTTATCTTCAATTAATTTATCTACACCATATAAAGCAACTCTACGATAGTCACCAATAATACGTCCACGACCATATCCATCTGGTAAACCAGTGATAATATGTGCTGAACGACAAGCTCTGATTTCTGGTGTATAAACATCAAATACACCTTGGTTATGTGTTTTTCTATATTCTCTGAAAATATAAGAAACTTCTGGATCTACTTTATATCCATTTGTTTCACAAGCTTGTTCTGCAATACGGATACCACCAAATGGCTGTAAAGATCTTTTGAATGGTTTATCAGTTTGAACACCAACAATTTTTTCTTTAGATCTATCTAAGTATCCTGCATCATGTGAAGTTAAAGTAGAAACAATTTTTGTATCCATATCTAAAACTCCACCAGCTTCTCTTTCTTGTTTAGTTAAATCCATAACTTGTGCCCATAAATCTTTTGTGTTTTGAGTAGGACCAGCCAAGAAAGAATCATCACCATCATAAGGTGTGTAGTTTAATTGAATGAAATCTCTTAAATTCACTTCCTTGTTCCATTTACCTGCTTGGAAGCCATCCCAAGCATCATTCCATTTTTCTTTAAATGTCATTTTCTAAACCCCCTGTTTGTTTATTTCTCATTCATTATAGCACTAATAGACTACTGAAACAATAAAATAGCTTGTTTTTTTTCGCAATTTTCTGCCATAAAATGAATCGCCGGAACTTGACAGCTTCAATATAACAGATTCTTTTTTGAATTACCAATTATATGCTTCAAAAAACACTTTTTTTACCAAATCTTAACAAAAAAAGATATACAGACTATCCTATATATCTCCTTAAATCAGCTGCAATATTTTCTGACTGTCGCCCAAAAATCATCGCCAGACTTGAAGCACCTTCTACAATACCACTTGCGCCCAAAGCTTTAATTTTATCAATATCAACAAGCTGTTGATTAGCCAAAACAACTGTGACCTTAGAGGCACTGCTACGTACTTCTTTGATATTTCCTTGACCACCCAATGCTTCAATCAATTCCTGAATAGGAAGGGTTGATTGAAATTCCTGATTCAAACGCTTATTCTTAATTAAATGAATAAACCCTAGATAAAGGAGTATCAAAGCAACGATAATCGCTATAACAACAAAAATATATTGAACATCCATATTTTCACATCCTTTTTTAATTGAAGTATTTCTTTTTTATAGTATACTATAAGAAGATAAAAAAAGAAAGGAGCAAAGTCATGGAGCGAATCAAAAAACTCTGTTATGAACAGCCCTTGATTTGTATCATTTGCGTACTTGCTGTGATTAGCTGTTTTGCTATTTTAAGTGCTACGCCTATGATTTCTAATAAAGTTGGAAATCCTGAAACATTATGGTTAAAACAAGGCGCTTTTTATATAATTTCTGCAGTTATGGTTTTTATTATATATAAAATAGGGAAAGATCAGATTTATGATAAAATATGGATTATCTATTGGATATTGATGGTTCTTCTCATTATTTTAGCCATTGAACATTTCATTTATACAAGATTATGGCCAGGCCATCATATCATTCCTCTGGTTAATACGGCTGGGGGTGCAACCGCATGGTTTAACTTTCCATTTTTAAGTTTACAACCATCAGAATTTATGAAAATTGCCATCGTTATCGCCTTAGCGAGAGTCACTAAAGAACATAACGATTACTATCTGATTCATACGACTGAATCTGAACTTCAATATATCTGGAAATGTATGAAAGTTGTTGTACCACCCGCTTTATTAGTATTATTACAAAATGACACTGGAGTGGTTTTGATTATTCTAGTCGGTGCTGCCTTTGTTATATTTTCTAGTGGTTTAAGAAATCAGTGGTTTATCTTTGGGTTAAGTTTAGTTGCTGTGATTCTTATTATTGGAGCTTATCTCTTTATCTATCAGCCAGAAATCTTTGAAAAACTCTTAAGTTCTCATCAAGTCGACCGTTTTTATGGCTGGCTGGATCCAGAAGGAACCTATAATAAAGAAGGCTTTCAGCTTTTTAACTCTTTATTATCTTATGGAAGTGCTGGATGGTTTGGACATGGTTTCCAATCTGTGATTAAAGTCTTTCCAGAAGCTCAAACTGATTTTATCTTTGCTGTTATTTTAACAAACTATGGTTTTGTTGGAGGTTTTATAACAATCGCAGCTATTGTTGCTTTAGATATTATTATTTTAAAAATCGGTTTAGATTCTACCAATGCCCAAGATAAGTTTATGACCATTGGTATTATTGGCATGTTGTTATTTCAACAGATATGGAATATGGGAATGATTTTAGGTTTATTACCAATCACAGGTATTACTTTACCTTTTATTTCTTATGGTGGTTCATCTTTACTTTCCTATATGATTGCTATCGCATTATTTATTGATATTAATACACAAAATAATATTATGAAAAACAGATCTGTCATTCAATAGATCTGTTTTTTGTAATCGTTATGATTTGTTTTGTAATAGGGTGAATAAATCCCAGTCTATAGCTATCTAAATCAAAATGGCCTAAACCATCTCCATAAAGTGAATCCCCAACCAGAGGATGACCAATGGACGCCATATGTACCCGAATTTGATGTGTTCGTCCAGTTTCCAGCTTAAACCTTACAAAAGTACAGTCATGACGAACATTTTGAACCCAATAATGTGTACAGGCCGCCTGTCCTCGTGAATCAATCACACGTTTCATCATATATGGTTCCTTATAAATCGGCAAACGAATCGTCCCATTATTTTCAATAATACCTTGAACATGAGCTTGATAATATCGATCAATATGTCCTAAATCCTTCATCATACGATCATGAATATAACGATATTTAGCTACAATCATTAAACCACTTGTATCCTTATCTAAACGATTCACTAAATGTATGGTTGAAGATAAATGAATCTGCTGATAATAATAAGTTAAAGCATTGGCTAAAGTATTAAGAGGATGCCTTCTTGTAGGAATGGAAGGTAACCCGGCTGGTTTATCCACAACCAGTAAGTAATCATCTTCATAGATAATTTTTAATGGAATATCAACGGGTGTCAACTGATTATTTTCTGGTGGATAAAAGATGGTTAAAACATCATCTGGCTGCAGTAGATAACGCACTGTCTGGTGCTTTCCATTAACCAGAATTTTCCCTTTCATCTTAATATCTTTGATGGCCTTTTGACTGATTCCTTGAGATAAAAGAAAATCACCAACACCGATAACATCTAAAATATACCATTGACGTTTCATGAACGTAAATAAGCTCGCTTTAAACGTTTTGTAAAAGGGACTTGTTTATATTGTAGAAAACGAGCGGTCTTGGATGCCATCTTAATACTGATACAATCATGTTCCTGTAAATCAACCACAAGATGATCAATACCTAAAATAGCCCCTTGATAGCTTTGAGATTGAAAACGAATAGTATGAGATTTATCTAAAATTAAAGATGAACCCAACGAACGATAAGCATTATGATGAATTCCTGCAATCTCGCTTAACTGCATCAGTTCTGCTCCCGAATTAATAACTGCTCCACCTAATGATTTATTATATGCTGTTGAACCTGAAGCTGTAGAAACACAAAGTCCATTCCCCCTAAATGTTTCAAAGCAATCATCATTAATATAGACATCAATCACCTGTGAACGGCGATTATTTTCAACACGTACTTCATTTAAAGCTAGAAATTTTCCTTGCAAAGAAGTCACTTCCAGTAAATGTCGTTCATAAATATGATATTCACCTTTTTTGATATCCGCTATTAATTGCTGATATTCATCACGCTGATAATCTGTTAAAAAACCCAATGTTCCAGTATGGATTCCAATAAAAGCAACATGCTCTAGCATATGAATATATTTATGAACACTATATAACATCGTTCCATCTCCACCAATACTAATCACCATATCTGGACTGATTTCTTCATATGTTAAAAAAGTATTGAGTTCTGATTTGATTTTTTCACTCAAGATGATGGATTCCTGATCTTGTTTACAGACAATTGCATATGTTTTCATAACTTCACCACCTATGCATTATATTATATAAAAATTGCAATGGAATGCAATACAAGATAAAATAAGGTGAGGTGATTTTTTATGCAACAATTAGAAATAGAATACAAAATCTTATTAACACATCAAATTTTTAATCAAATTTTAGAAGATTATCATGATGCCATCACAAAAGATTATATCCAGACAAATGATTATTTTACCCATCCCTTATTATCACAAAAAAAATATATGTTACGCATTCGTACAAAAAACAATCAATATGAACTCACACTCAAAAGACCTTATCAAAATCATCAATTAGAAACAAATATTCCTCTTACCAAGAAAGAAAAAGATTTATTTTTTCAATTTCAATTAAAAAATGAAATAACGGATATCCTCGAACAAGAAGGAATTCCCCTTCATGAATTGGCTCATCTTTTCTCTCTTACAACCCATCGTTATGATATTCTTTTACCAGAAGGAACACTATCATTAGATGAAAATACTTATCTGCATCAACATGATTATGAATTAGAATTTGAAGTTCATCATGAAAAAAAAGGTTATCAACAATTTCTTAAAATCATTGAACCTTATCATTTACAATATACTCACAATTGTCCAAGTAAAGTCACACGTGCCTTTGAAGCGTATCTTAAAAGCAGTCATCAAAAATGACTGCTTTTTATAACATCAAGAAGTGTTTTCACCAATTCTTCACTGACGATTTCATAATCATTTTCATGAGGAAATGGAGCATAAGCAAAAGAAACATCATGCATAGATGTTGTAACATCTTCAATCCAATCTTTACAAGAACTATGCACCTGATGAACTTTTGTTTTATCTAAGATTTCTAGCACATTCTCCTTATTCACACCACTACCCACTAATATTTCTATTTGATTTCCATATTGTTGTTGAAGTTTGGATAAAAGTTCCACTGCCTCAATGGCTTTAGGTTTTAATCCACTCGTTAAAACACGATCCACTTGCAAATCAATCAGTTTTTCAATCGCTTGAAAAGGATCATTGACACAGTCAAAAGCACGATGGAATACAGCTTCCTTATGATAACGATGAATCAACTGCACAAATTCTAAAGTACGTTTTTCATCTATCATTCCCTGTTTATCTAAAAAGCCAAAAGCTAAACCATCGACACCATGATCCAGCATGATCTTCGCATCTTCTTTCATGATTTCGTATTCTTCATCACTATAACAAAATCCTGCTCCTCTTGGTCGAACCATCGCAATAACTTTTAAAGATGTGTCCTGTTTGACCTTGATTAATGTTGCCAGTGATGGTGTCAGACCACCTAAAGATAAAGCGCTATTTAATTCAATACGTGTTGCTCCTGCATGAGCAGCTGATAAAGCATCACTGTAGCTGCCACAACAAATTTCCACAATCGGTTTCATTATTCATCCTCACTTTCTGTCAACGGTACCATACGTGTATGCATATACTCATCCATCCATTGTTGACTGGCAGGAGCATAAACACATTGATTTCCTTGACGTTCAACTAAATACACAATAGGTGACTGTTGAGGCAGACAGACAACAAATGAAAAAACATCAATGTTAGTAGCGACTCCAAATTCTCCTCGATGATTCATCGCTACAACAGATAAATCTCCTGCCTCACCACGTCGTTGTTTTAATTTTGCTTCTAAATCAAAAACAGCTTTTTCACATGCCTGTTGAGGATGCATTCCTTTTGCCATGAGTTGAACAATTTCATAAGAAATACAACCTTTCATCAAATCTTCTCCTAAACCTGTTGCACTGGCACCACCAATATCAGAATCAACATAAAAACCAGAACCAATGATAGGAGAATCACCAATTCTACCCTTTTTCTTCATAAATAATCCACTTGTCGATGTCGCTGCAGTCATTTTTCCTGTTTCATCCAAACAAACCATACCTACAGTATCATGTCCAGTATAAGGTTTAAGTTGCTGTGATGACTCTTTGATACGACGACGATAATGAATCCTCGCACGGTCTGTCAACATATTTTTACGTTCAAAACCTTCTTTATGAGCAAATTTTTCTGCCCCTTCTCCCACCAGAATACAGTTGACTTTTTCATGAGATAAACGTCTGGCAATGGAAATAGGATTAGCAAAATCTTTGATAGCTCCAATAGCTCCGACACTTAAAGTGTTCCCATCCATATAAGCCGCATCTAATTCTACTTCCATTTCCTCATTAGGCAATCCCCCATAACCGACAGATTTATAATAAGGAAAGTCTTCTACTGCCTGTATAGCCTTTTCAATAGCATCTCCAGCATCTCCATGATGACTCAAAATATCTTGTGCTATTTCTAATCCTTCTTTAGCCATGCGCCATGTCGCAATCATACCCCACATCTCTATTTTTCCTTCCTTTCTTCCATATAACGCTTATCAAAATCTTCCTGACTGATTGGTCGACTATAATAATAGCCTTGTCCTAAATCACAGCCAAATGATTTCATTAAATCATGATATTCCTTTGTTTCAATACCTTCAACAACCGTAGAAATAGCTAATGTTTTTGCTAGTTTAATAACTTCTTCAAGAATAATCTTTGCTTTTTGATTATCACTATCAAAAATTTCCTGTAAAAATCCTCTATCAACTTTCAATTCATCAATATGAAGTTTTCCTAAAATATTCAGTGAAGAATAACCACTCCCAAAATCATCCATTGAAACCCTAAAACCAATCTGATGTAATAAATGAATTTTATCATTGACTTCATTCACATTATCAGCAACCAAATCTTCCAATATCTCTAATGTTAATAATTGTGGTGATACTTGATATTTATTGACAATCTGTTTTAAACAATCCACATAATCAGCTTCATAAAACAATAATTTAGATTGATTAACAGAAATACCAATCGGTGCTATGCCTTGATCCATCCATTTTCTCAGCTGTAAACATGCCTGTTCAAACATAAATAAATCCAGCTTCTTACAAAAACCACTGTTTTCAAAAATAGGAATAAACTGATTTGGAAACAACATTCTTCCATCATGCGTCTGCCATCTTACCAGTGCTTCACTGCTTTTTAACGTTCCATCTTTTAAATCTATTTTAGGCTGTAAATAAAGCTGAAATTCACCATCTTTTAAAGCCTGATCCATATGACTTTCAACATAATTATCCATTTTTTCCTGTTCATGCAATTCAATATCATAAAACCAGATATTCGTTAAAATGCTTTCTTTTGCCTTTGCTAAAGCAAACATAACACGAACCATTAAACTATCAAAAGAATCATCCACAATAAATTCCAAGCTGGAAATAGCCACTCCACAATGAATCTTTAACTGATAATTTGTATGTAACAAATCCACATATTGAATAATTTCAGACATGATATTTTCAATTCTTTTTTGTAAGATATCCTTTTGTGTATCTTTTAAATAAATATAAAACTGATCAGCCCTATCTCGACAGAAAAACTCTCCCTCTTTTAAATGTTTTTGAATCACATTTCTTTCATAAATCAATAACTGATCTCCTTGTTCATGACCAAAAATTTCATTAAAAAACTTAAACTGTCTAATATTCAATACAGCTACACTACAATAAGGTTGTTCTTTAAATATTTCCTTTCCTAAAGATACAAAATAAGAATAGTTATATACTCCTGTTAAAGAATCATAATAAGCAAAATGCTTCAATTCACGATTATTTTTCAACATGAAACGATAACCAAGAATCAATAAAGCAACAAATAATCCCACCATAAATAGAAAAATCAAACCAACAATACGCATATTTTCATTTGTAAATAAATGCGAATCATCAATCATATTAACACTATAAATATACCAGTTATTAATGCCTAAAGGCTTTAATACACCATGATAAGATTGTCCATCATATTGAAAAGAATGTGTAAAATCATGCTGCATCTGTAATGCATCTTCTAATTCATGATAATCTTTTTGTTGGAAAAAAGGTGATGCAAAAAGGGTTGTCTGATGAAATAAATCATACTGAGAATTGACAAGAATTTGACCATCTTCATCCACCAGATAAGCATAAGTGTCACCACCTAAAACACCAGTACCAGCTCCTGCATCCATCCATATTTCAACATTTTTAGTAGCCAGTAAAACCCCAACAACATGGTCTTTTTGATAAATAGGTATACCATAAGCATAAACATGTTTTTGTGAAATACGACTTTTAAAAATATCAGAAATCGTTCTTTTTCCAACAAAACCATCCGCAACAATCTCTTGAATTTCTTGTTGAATCATAGATAATGATTGATGTTCTTTAACCTCATTATCTGAATTGGCAATAACACCTTCTTTTGATTCATCAAAATACATCATGGTTGTAAAATCATTTTGTTCATTAGCATCTGATAAAACTTGTGGAAATTGTGGATTATCCACAATGTTTTCCATTTCTAAAACACTGGCAAATGAATCTAAAATCTGAAAATCATTATCAATTTGTTGTTGGAGAATACTCATATCTTTATCAATCTCATCTTCGATTTGATGCACTTTATTATCTTCTACAATATTATTTAAATGAATACGTAAAGATACGGATACACAAAGAAGACTCACAGCAATAACAAAAACAACAATCATCATTTTTCTAATTCTTCTTTCAAATACATCTTTCATCATTGTTAGTCCTCCTTGCTTATATTCCATCATATTATACCACTTTTAAAAAAACTATAAAATAAAAATCGTTTCTATATAGAAACGACTTCAAACTATTCACAACCATCTTTACATTGATGATCTTGATAATACTGTTCTTTAATATCCGTAAATTGAGGACAGAAATCACTATTACTGCATTCCTGTAAACGACGCAACTCACGAGGAATAAAAGCACGAATTTCTTCAGCATTATAACCCACTTGAAAACGTCTTTCATCAATGATAATAGGTCTTTTCAGTATAGATGGATTCTTTTGAATAAAATGAATCAATTCGTTAATAGACATCTCATCTATATCTATTTTATTTTCTTTAATAATCTTAGATCTTTTAGATATAATATCATCTGTTCCATTTTCACTTCTTTCTAGAAGTTCTTTTAACTCAGTTTCACGTAGTAATGTAGAAAAAATATTCTTTTCTACATAAGGAATCTGATGTTCTTTTAACCATGCTTTGACCTTACGACATGAAGCACAACTTGGTGCAGTATAAATTCGAATCATTACATCATCTCCTTGCTTCATCATTATACATCATTTTTATCAATTATGAAATTATTTTTTATGATTCTATTGATTTTACATCTTGACCGTTCTATAATAACCTTACAGCAATGAAGGAATGGAGTAGTTATCACTTCATGTTTTAGAAAGTCTGTGGTTGATGAAAACAGTCCATGAACGATAATGAATTGGGATTCTGGAGCTAAAAATGGCATCAGTCATTTTTCGTTTGTTGCGTTAAGACAAGAGTGCATATCGGTAGATATGAATAAAGGTGGTACCGCGTTATAACGTCCTTTTTAAAGGACGCTTTTTTTATGAGAAAGGAAGGTTTATATATGAAAAGAATGTTAAGTGGAATTAAACCAACAGGTCGTGTGACTTTAGGCAATTATATTGGTGCTATTAAACCATTTGTGTCTTATCAGGATGAATATGAAATGTATATTTTTATTGCGAATCTTCATTCAATGACAATTTATCAAAAACCAGCTGACTTACGTCAAAATACAAGAGATTTAATTGCATTATATATTGCTGCTGGATTAGACCCAGAAAAAGTGACTTTATTTTTACAATCCGATGTTTTAGAACATGCTCAACTAGGATGGTATTTAGGTTGTATGGTTTCTATGGGTGAACTTTCTCGTATGACTCAATACAAAGATAAAAAAGCAAAAAACGAAGTCATTGGTGCAGGTATTTTTAACTATCCTTCATTAATGAACGCAGATATTTTAATGTATGATCCAGATTATGTTCCTGTTGGTGAAGATCAAAAACAACATGTAGAATTATGTCGTGATATTGCAGAAAGATTTAATTCACGTTATAGTGAAACATTTAAAATTCCTGAACCTTTAGTCACAAAAGTGGGTGGACGTATCATGGATTTACAAAATCCAACAAAGAAGATGTCAAAGTCTGATGAGATTGGAAAGGGAACAATTTATATCTTGGATGATATTCAAGTTTCTAAAAAGAAAATCAAATCAGCTGTAACGGACAGTGATGGACATATTCACTATGATCCTGAAAATAAACCTGGTATTTCTAATTTACTAGAAATCTATTCCATCCTTGTAAATCGTTCTATTGCTGATTTAGAAAAACAGTATGATGGAAAAGGTTATGGCGAATTTAAAAATGATTTAGCTGAAGTCTTAGGTGAAGAACTTGAAAAGATTCAGACACGTTATCATGAAATCATGAGTGGTTCTTATTTAGATGATGTCTTAGAAAAAGGCGCTCAAAAAGCCAGAATCATTGCCAGAAAGAAATTGGCAAAGGTTGAACGAAAAATTGGTATTACAATTAGAAAAAGATAAAAAGCAAACTTCGGTTTGCTTTTTTCATTCCTTTTGTACTAATTCTTTATATAACAGTTCATGTAAAGACGTATATCCTTTTTCAATCTTATGTTTTAAAGCTAAATATTTTTCACTGGGATTGTTTCCCTCAATATGCAATTGTTTACATATTTCTACAAATACATCATATTTAACAACAAAAATCTCATCAATCATTTCTTCCAGACACATTTTCTTTAATCGTTCATGTCGTGTTAAACCAAATTCTTTATCATAAGCTTCTTCTTTCATTTGATATTGAAAAAAAGTCACTGGTTCTCTTTGAATCAAAGCATTCATTTTATCACTTTGCTGCCATGACAAAGTGCCACGTCTAACAAGACAATGTTTTTGAATATCCACCACAAAGCAATAATGTCCATCTCCTACCAGCATATAACCATCCTGCCAAAGAGGCTGATAAACTTTCGCATATAAAAAGTCATGAAGCTGACTGGTTGATACATGGTAAATAGGAACATTTTCAATTTCTTCAAAATTATCATCTTCTTGCCATTCATAGGGTTCCAATAATTCTTCATCATCATATACAAAATTGACCAATAACATAATAACCCCCTGTCATCATCATATGCTTATTATATCTCAAAAGAACCCTTTCTAATCATAAAAAAAACTTACTTTATCAGTAAGTCTAAGTTTGAGAATCATTTTCCACAGCTGAATCAATAAGTTTGATCATTTCTAAGGCACTACGAAAATGCTGCTTCTTATTCTGGTCCAGCCACTCAATCGTTCCCTGCCATGAAGCATTCTGTGTGTCTTTGATGACAATCATAAAA
This sequence comes from Clostridium sp. C1, assembly GCF_018223625.1. Taxonomy (NCBI): domain Bacteria; kingdom Bacillati; phylum Bacillota; class Clostridia; order Eubacteriales; family Clostridiaceae; genus Clostridium; species Clostridium sp. C1. The sequence goes on from NZ_CP073631.1 coordinate 1,606,542, forward strand.
CTTTTATCTTTTTTTGATTGTTTCATACTCATTCACCCACCTATATGCTTTAAGTATACACCATAAAAGTCACACCATAGTCATATCTGGGCTTTTTTACTAAGATTTATGATTTTTTTAATAACTCATTTATCTTTTTATCAATAATTTTAATCATTTCCAATACATCCTGAAAAACAATCTCCTGTCCATCAAAGAATAAAGAACCCTGCCATGTTGCCTGTCGCCTTGATTGAACAACAATATCAAAGTCTATAATCTTCCCTCTTTTTTTTGCAATCGTTTCCCAATCACATAAAACTTCTGGCTTATTTTGATAACGCCCAACTGCTTCTTGTTTCATAAAGCTTCGTGATAAATGAGAAGATAAGGGATTTCCATTTTTATTAAAAACTTCTTCAAAACGTAAAATAATTTCATGGATATCAAAAAATTCAATAGGTGATTCTATCGTATTATTGTATGCATAACCTTTCATCTGAAAATGATTATACTCATCAATACATACATGAATCATATTAAAAGGAATACTTTTTGCATATTTCAACATGTTCATCACCTATTGTTTAGGTAAGATTTCATCAACCATCAAATCAATATTTAAGGTTGTATGATTTAAAGAATATCTTATTTTACGTAAAACTCTGTTCATAACACTAATGGCATTTTCATAATTACATGATGGTAATAAAACAACAAATTGATTCACATTCAATCGAGAAACAACATCACCAATACGAAGTCCTTTTAATAAGGCTTCCTGAACTTTGTTCATGACTCTTTCTACCGCTTTTTTTGAATAATCATCTTCAATCATAGAATGATCCATCACCGATACCAAACATAAATGTGAACAAATACCTAATCTTCCAATCGTTCTTGTCTGCATAGCATATATTTCTCTAAATGTACCATATTCACACAGAAAAGCCCCCTGTGTTTCATCATTTGCCAATTCCTGTTGAACTTCCATAATATCTAATTCATCATCATGTGTTTCCTTTTTAATCATTTCATAGAGTTCTAAAAGTGACTGCGAAGGTTTCACACCCAATGTCTGATAAAGTAAATCTGTTGTTGTTTTATATGTGTCTTTTGCTTTTTTATATTGTTTCTGGAAGTATAGAGAACGAATAAGAATTTCATAAATACATTCTTCAAGATTATCAATAGCGATAGCTTGACGAGCAATTCTTTCCATTTTTTCATATTCTTTCTGTTCTTCTAACAACATAGCATATTCAATTGTTTTATCCATAAAGAGCGAATGATAATACACACGTTTTGATAAAACACTGTGATCCTCTTTAATTTCCATCAAATACTTTCCAGTATATGATTCAAGTAAATGCTCATAATATTCTGGCTTTTGTGAAGTTTTCAAAAGTGCTTCATATTTTTCAAATATAACTGTATCTATTTGTAAATGATAATTTGGATTAATAGAATAAGAGCCTTTCCCCGTGATAATAAAATCCGTTAATCCAAATTCTTTCTTTAATAAAGTTCTTAATCTGTATATTAAATTTTTTAATGCTCCAATTGGATTATCGACATCATCAAGATACCACAAGACATCCACCAGTTCACTGGAAGGAACAGTTCTTTGATAATGTGATAAAAGATAGGCAAACAATTTGACAAGTTTCTCAGATTTCATTGTTTCACTATCAATTTCACGTTCATGATAGGAAAATGAAAATTTATGAAACATTGTGATAATGACGCAATCTCCCATTGAAGTCAAACCCCCTCCTGACAAAAAACTTTTGTCTTATCTTTATTTTAATGTTTTTTCAAACTTTTCACAAGAACTTTGTACAATTCCCTCGCAATTTTATAAAGCGTTTACATTTTTAACCAAATACTTGTTATTTTTGGTTATTTTTTGATTTTATATTTTCTCTTTATCAAATTCACTGTATAATAAAAACGAAATGAGGTGAGTCCAAATGCCCATAACAAAACGTTGTTTGATGCTATGCTTAAGCATTGCTTTTTTACTCACCGGCTGTTCTTCCCCAAGTCATAAAGAACCTCCTTCAAAAAAAGGAACGCGTGATAATACACCGTACGTTTTACAGCCTCAGGCTTCTGGTGAGAAAACCATTGGCAATTCAAAAATCACCTTTGATTTATCCCATAGTGAAGATGGCTATACAATGGTTGAATATCATGGTCATAATTCTAAAGTTAAAGTACGTATTCAAAATCCAGATTCACAGGAATTTTACACTTATGATATTCATGAAGGATATAATACTTTCCCTTTAACTGGAGGTAGTGGCAGCTATACTTTTATTGCTTATGAGAATATCTCAGGTACAAAATATAGTCAACTCTTTTTAAAAGAAGAAAATATCCAAATACAAAATGATTATATATCTTATCTTTACCCTAATCAATATGTTTCTTTCGACAAAAACACCCAAGCCATTTCCCTAGCTCAAGAGATTGTTGTTGGTGCCAACAATGATTTAGAAGCCGTCAGTTATGTTTATGATTATGTAATTGAACATATCAGCTACGACGATGAAAAAGCAACACTTGCTAAAGAAGGGAAAATGGCTGGTTATCTTCCAGATGTGGATGAAACTTTGCAGACAAAAACAGGAATCTGTTTTGATTATGCTGCTCTTATGGCAACCATGCTCCGTACGCAAAATATTCCTACCCGCATGGAACTGGGTTATGTCACAATGGAAGATGAAACCATTTATCATGCATGGATCAGCGTCTATATTCATGATATTGGGTGGATTGATGATTTAATTCATTTTGATGGTAAAAACTGGTCTATGATGGATCCCACATTGATTTCTGATGGTCACAACAGTTCTAAGGTGAGATCTCTCATCAAAGATCAAAAAAATTATACAACAAAATACCTGTATTAAGGAGGCTTATTTATGCAACAAAATCTATTGACAAATCGTGAAATTGCTGTTTTTACATCACAAGTAGAATTAATTCTTCACGCTGGTATATCACCTTATGAAGGTATCATGATCATGAATGAAGATCAAGATGATGAGAAAATGAAAGTTATTCTCACAACAATTGAAGATGAATTAAGTGTAGGTAAACCTTTCTATGAAGCCCTTGAAACATCAAAGGTCTTTCCCGATTATTTATTAAATATGGTAAAAATTGGAGAAATCGCTGGTCGTTTAGAAGAAGTCATGCACTCATTATCTATTCATTATCAAAGATTATATGAAACAAAACAGAATATTAAGAGTGCTATTGCTTATCCGATTATTATGATTATGATGATGTTTGTTGTGGTTATTGTCTTAATGACTCAAGTGCTTCCTATTTTTAATCAAGTTTTTATTCAATTAGGAAGTACAATGACTGGTTTTTCACAAATGGTATTACAGCTAGGTATGACACTTTCCACTTATTCGTATGTATTCATTGGTATTCTTGTTGTGATAATTATATGTGTTTTCTATTTATTAAAAAGTTCTCGTGGCAAAAAAAGACTTTATCATTTCTTAACACGTTTTTATGGAGCACGTGATATCACATTAAAAATGGCTTTATCTCAATTCACAAGTGCTATGTCCATTGCCTTAAGCAGTGGTTTAGATATAGATCAGAGTTTACAGATGTCTAAGGCATTGGTTGAACATCCAGCTTTAAAAAAGCGTATTGATCAAGCTGAAAGCATGTTAGATCAAACAGATTTAGTCAATGCTTTAGTAAAAAGTCAGGTTTTAACAGGTATGTATGCCAGATTATTAAAATTAGGTCATCAAACAGGACATGTAGATACAATCATGAAAAATATCGCTGATCATTATAATGAAGAAACAAATGAAAGAGTAGAACATCTGATTAGTATTATTGAACCAACATTGGTTATTGTTTTATCCCTCTTTGTTGGTATTATTTTATTAAGTGTCATGTTGCCACTTATGGGCATCATGTCAAGTCTATAGATGAAACTCATTCGTCAATATTGGTTATCTATTCTTTCATCATTTTTCATTTGTATTCTTATGATCAGTGGTTTCCAGTCGATTTCACAAAAAACATTTCAAAATCAAAAAGAAAGTCTGGAAAAAGCCTTAAAGCGAGGAATCATGCAATGTTATGCATTAGAGGGCAGATACCCCGCATCTTTAGAACAACTCATATCTGATTATCATATTATATATAATCAAGATCTTTTTGATGTGCAATATGAAGTTGTAGCCAGTAATATGATGCCCTCAATAACAATTATTGTTAAGGAGTAGGAGGGATTATATGAAAAGACATCATTCCATTGATTTTGTTTTTGTTCTTTTACTCTTTAGTTTATTTGTTATGGGTTCACTGGCATTGATTTCAATTGGAAGTCGTGTCTATTCATCTACTGTAGATACGCTCGAACAAAATTATACTCAATATACCATTCTGGATTATATCCAGCAAAAAGTCAGACAAAATCTATCAGTGAATCAAATTGAAATTCAGACATTTGATCATCAAACTGTTTTATGTATTCATGAAATCTATCAGGATGTTCCTTATACAACATATATTTATCATGACCAGAATGCATTAAAAGAACTCTTAATTGATGATAAGCAGTCTTTTGATAAAGATCGTGGTGAAACAATTATGGAAGTGGATGCTGTTTCTTTTGATATTTCTCAAAACATTTTAACAATCACTGTTGAAAATAATCAAGAAAAACGACAGACAAGTCTGGCTTTAATAGGAGGTTCATCATGAAACATAGTAAAACAAGTCTTTTTCTGATGGAATTTATTATTGGTATTTTATTTTTTTCGCTGGCTGTAGGGCTTTGTGTGCAAATCTTTGTAAAAGCTAAAGCAATGAATGATGAAAGTGTCAAAAGAAGTCAAGCTCAATTGATAGCGACTTCTATTATTGAAAATGCAAAAGCAAATCATGACATAGATTCTCTTTTATATTTTGATGAACAAGGATTACCTGCTTCCAAAGAAAACCATCAATATCTTGCTAAAATAGATCAACAAAATCACTTATTCAAAATTTCTATTTGCTATCAAAATCATGAAATCTATACGATTGAATACTACCATTATCATCAACGAAGATGGGAGGCATCCTCATGAAACAAAGAAAACTTACAATGAATATTGGGATTATTTCCTTTATAGTTATTTTTGTCATTTTATGTTTAATGACTTTTGCTATTCTTTCTTTATCCAGTGCCAAATCAAATGCCCAATCTGTTGAAAACAGTATTAATCATGCCAAACAATATTATCTTCTTTCAAGTCAAGGCGAAAAAACATTAGAAACTATTGATAATTATTTATATCAATATTATCAATCAAGTACAAATAGTGATGATTATTTTACCCATATCCAATCTTTAACTCAGATCATTCCTGATAGTTCTATTCATCAACATCTTTTGACATATACATTACAAGATCAAGAAAACACTCTTTATGTTGAAATAGAAATTCTCTATCCCGGTTCACAACTCTATCAAATCAAAACATGGAAAATCACTCCATCCAATGAATGGGATATGGATCAAAGTATGGACATATTATAAAGGAGGAGCCTATGAATATTCAAAATATACTTCAAGAAGCTGTCAAACAAAATGCAGCTGACATTTTCATTATTGCCGGACAACCTGTAACAATCAAAGTCTTTAATCAATTAATTCCCTTAAATGAACAGAAAATTATGCCTGATTCAAGTTATGAATTAATTCAACAAATCTACGAACTGGCAAATCACCGACAAGATGATATTTTAAAAAACAAAGGCGATGATGACTTTTCCTTTTCATTACGAGGACTTTCAAGATTTCGTGTCAGCACTTATAAACAACGTGGTACTTATGCCGCAGTAATTCGTGTCATTTCATTTGATTTACCACACCCCGAAGATATTGGCATTCCTTCTCATATCATTGAACTTGCCAATATCAATAAAGGTTTGATTTTAGTCACTGGTCCTGCCGGAACAGGAAAAAGTACCACTCAAGCATGTATGATTGATTATATCAATCAAACCCAATCCAAACACATTATTACATTGGAAGATCCTATTGAACATCTTCATTCCCATCATCAAAGCATTGTTTCACAACGTGAGATTTCCATTGACAGTGAATCTTATGTGAGTGCCTTAAGAGCAGCTTTAAGACAAGCCCCCGATGTTATCTTATTGGGTGAAATGCGTGACTATGAAACAATTAATATTGCATTAACAGCAGCAGAAACAGGACACACTGTTATTTCAACATTACATACTTTAGGAGCTGCCACAACGATTGATCGTATTATTGATGTTTTTCCTGCGAATCAACAACACCAAATTGCCTTACAGTTATCTATGACTCTAGAAACCGTCATTTCTCAACAGCTCATTCCAACTGTAGATCATAAACTTGTTCCTGTGTTTGAAGTCATGATTGCTACACCAGCCATCAGAAATCTCATTAGAGAAAACAAAGTTCATCAAATTGACGGAATCATCGCTTCTAGTGCCAGTTCACATATGATCAGCATGGATAATAGTTTGCTGAATCTTTATAAAGAAGGAAAAATCACACAAGAAACAGTTTTACTTTATGCAACAAATCAAGAACTGATGAAACGAAAATTGAATCTAAAATAAAAGATGGAAACCTTAAAGAGTTCCATCTTTTTATTATGAATACATTTTCATATATTTTCTTTTATTCAGCTTTACCAATGCATCCAAATAATTCCATTTTTTCTTTAACACAAGTTTTAATAGCTTCAGCACCTGGAGCTAATAATTTACGTGGATCAAATCCTTTTCCTTCTAAGTCTTTACCTGCTTCAATATATTTACGAGTTGCTTCTTGGAAATATAATTGACATTCAGTATTAACGTTGATTTTTGAAACTCCTAATGTGATAGCTTTTTTAATCATATCTGCAGGAATTCCTGTACCACCATGTAGTACTAATGGTAAAGTTCCTGTTTCTTGTTGAATAGCATCTAATGCGTCAAAATCTAAACCTTCCCAATTTTCAGGATATTTACCATGAATGTTTCCAATACCTGCTGCTAAGAAATCAACTCCTAAATCAGCAATCATTTTACATTCTTTAGGATCGGCAACTTCACCTTTACCAATAACTCCGTCTTCTTCTCCACCAATTGAACCAACTTCTGCTTCAACTGATACACCTTTTGAATGACATAAAGCAACGATTTCTTTTGTTTTTTCAATATTTTCTTCGATTCCATAATGAGAACCATCAAACATAATTGAAGAAAAACCTGCTTCTAATGCTGCTTTAGCTCCTTCATAGCTACCATGATCTAAGTGTAAAGCAACTGGTACTGTAATATTTAAAGATTCAACCATTGCTTTCACCATAGCTGCAACTGTTTTATAACCAGTCATATATTTTGCAGCTCCTTCAGAAACTCCTAAAATAACTGGTGCTTTTAATTCTTCTGCAGTTAATAAAATTGATTTTGTCCATTCTAAGTTGTTGATGTTAAATTGACCAACAGCATAGTGACCTGCTTTTGCTTTATCAAGCATTTCTTTAGCTGAAACTAATCCCATAATTCAAATCTCCTTTACATTTTTTTTACAAATATATCATACACTGATTTTCAATAAATTTCCATAATAATTCTCTTTTTTATCATTCTTTTATAGCTTTTTCTAATTGTTCCAGGGCTTGTTTTAATACTGAACGAGGGCAGGCAACATTAAATCTTTCAAAACCATCTCCACCAGTTCCAAAAATATAACCCTCATCTAACCATAGGTGTGCCTTTTCTAACATCAATGTTTCCAATTCATCTTTATTCAATCCTAAACTTCTCATATCTACCCAGACAAGATATAATCCTTCTGGTGAGATCACCTTTAACTGTGGTAATCTTTCTTTAAAGAAATCTTTCATATATTGAATATTATCAGCTAAGTAAACTAATAATTCATCAACCCATTTAGCTCCAAAAGTATATGCAGCCTCACATGCTTCTAAACCAAAAATATTAGGATCACTCATACCAGAAGCATTTTTTTCATCTTGAAACTTTTCACGCATATCTTTATTTTTGATGATAATGTTTGATGTCTGTAAAGCTGCTAAATTAAATGTTTTAGATGGTGCACTGCAAATAATACTAAAATCACCAAAAGCAGGATCAACATTATAAAAAGGAATATGTTGATGTCCTGAATAGATAAAATCCATATGAATTTCATCACTGACAACATAGACATGATGTTTTTGACATATTTTCCCTATTTGATAAAGTTCTTCTTTTGTCCATACCTTTCCAATAGGATTATGTGGATTACATAAAATAAACATTTTGACATCATGATCAATAATCTGTTTTTCAAAAATATCAAAATCACATTCATAATGATTTTCCTTTAGTATTAATGGACATTCAATAACACGTCGTCCATTCAACTGAATAGATGCATCAAAAGGATAATATACAGGTTTCATAACCAAAATCGCATCATCTTTTTGTGTTAATGCTCTAACTGCCAATTTTAAAGCACCTACAACCCCAGATGTTGTCACAATCCAATCTTTTTCAACATGGAATTGATGGCGTGTTTCCATCCAGTTAATGACTGCCTGATAATAACTTTCTGTTGGCGTAGCATAACCAAAAACACCATGACTGGCACGACGCACTAAAGCCTCTTTGACTTCAGGCAATGTTTCAAAATCCATATCTGCTACCCACATTGGGATGATACGTGGATCTTGAGCTTTTTCACGATCATACTTAATACTGTTTGTTCCTTTCCTTTCAATCACTTTATCAAAATCATACATTTTCTTTTAATACCTCTTTTCCTTCCCATTGTTCTTTTGAAAAATGAAATAATGCGATTGTCAAAGCCATAGATAGATTTAATGAATCAATATCCTCACTATGAGGAATAAACACACTTTGACCATAATTTAAATAACGATCATCCAATCCATGACTCTCATTACCAAAAATAAGACTATAAGGCTTGACAGCCTTCACTTGATGAATGTTTTGTGCTCCTTTCAACATAAAAGGATAAAATTCTCGTTTTGAAAATTGGGTATGATAATCTTCAAATGTATCATAAAAAGCAATATTCAAATGAAAAATAGCTCCCATTGAAGCACGAATCACTTTGGGATCAAAAATATCTACTGCCGGTTTAATAATGACTAAATCTTTATATCCAAAGCCAAGCATTGTACGCATAATTGTTCCCATATTTCCCATATCCATAGGATGTTCTAAAACAACATGATTCCCATTGTGTAATAAAGATGTATAAGTTTGAAAAACACCTATCGCATAACAATTATTTTTAGGACTTAATTTTTCAATAGTCCGATCATGAACATCTATTTGAATATGATACTTTTCACATAAGTCTTGAATAACTGGATAGCCTTTATTTTGTTCAATAGATGAATGAACAACAACTCTTTTGACCATCTCTGGTTTTTGTATTAATAATTCAATTGTTGGAAAAACACCTAGAGTATAAGACGTTTCATCTCCTTTTTTATATAATTTCATATGCTTTTTCTTTCCCCTCCTTAATCATTTGAGCTTGTTGATAATAAGAGAGTGCATAACCATGATGCTTCTTGACATAACGTCCCAGTTCATAAAATTGACTCAACAATAAACAGGCTTCATAACTATTTAATCTTGCTGCCTGATGTAAATATTGAAGGGCTTTTTTGACATCTTTTTTCAACGCCACACCATCAAAATAAAGCATAGCCAGTTCATAAGCACATTCTTCATGTAAAAGATAATATCCATATGTCAAATAATGAATAGCATCCTCCATATTCAATTCCACACCTAATCCCAGTTTCAACAACAAACCTGTTTTATATAAACAATCTTTTTGAAAACATTTAGCTCCTTTTAAATAAGCTTGAAAAGCAGATGAATAGTCTTTTTGTCTTTCTAATAAAATCCCCTGATACAAATAAGATTCCTTTTCATGACTATTCAAAAAATAATGCATCGCCTGATTGCTATCTTGTTCAACATATTGCCCATACATATAAAATAAGCCCAGTCTTAATGATGATTGACTATCACATTGTTCACGATAATAAGCCAGTGCCTTTGCGATATCTTGTTCAACTCCATCACCATGTTCATACATATATCCCAGATAATAACAGCTTTCTAAAATACCATTGTCATGCAAATACGAAAAGATTTCAAAAGCCTTTTCATAATCCTGTGTGACTCCAAATCCTAAAAAATAAGTTCTTGCCAAAACATAAAGATGAGAAAAATTTTGTTCTTGATAAGCCTGTCTTAAAAAGTTTTCAATATCAGGAATCTCAAAATAATAACCAATACTTTCTATTAAGTGTGCATAGACACTCACCATAAATAAAGCTTCTTCTTCCTTTAATGAAGCATACTGACATAAATAATCTACATATCTGGACATTTCAAAATCTTCATCAAAAATCATAGCTTCAAAAACACCCAGCTTCATTCCCAAGACAACAAGATAGCACTCATCCATCATATTAAAAGCTAAATCATTTAAAACTTCTTCAAAACGTTCAATATCAAATCTAATTGTATCACCATACTGATTAAAGACATCTATTACTTTTTCAATAATTTGAATATTCATCTATGTATTCATTTCATTGATCTGATGAATTGATTGCAGTTCTTTTATTGCATTATCTTTTAATGCTTCAAAATGTTCTTTATCAAAATGAGCACCCTGATCAATCAATTCAATCAATTCACGATATTTTTCAACAATGACTTCATATAAAGATTCTTTAATCACATAGTCCATTTCCTGATGAGCCTGTTGTGTTAACTGATTCACAGATTTATATTGTTCCTTAAAAACAGCATCATAATCTATAACTGTTTTTTTCTTTTTAAATAATCCCATAATATACTCCTTTCTTCCTTATCATTATTCTACTTGATTTTACTCAAAATGAAAATCCTTTTCCTTTATCATTTGTTATAAAAAGTTCATTATTTTTTCTCATTGATTCATGATTGATGAACTTTATTTTCAAAATCGTCTTGTTTATTTATCTTTTATTGCTTTTATGTCATAATTCTATTGAGGTGATGAAAGATGGAAGAACTACTCCAATTAGAAAAAGATTTATCTTTTATATCTTTTGATCATGAAGATGCTTATCATTTAGGACAAATGCTTGTTGATAAAGTCAATACACAAAACTTAAAACCCCTGCGTATTCGTATTGTCTTAAACCATGATATTGTATTTCAGTATTTGATGAATGGAAAAAATGGTGAGGAATGGTTAAATCGTAAACAAAAAACAGTTGAGATGTTTGAACATTCTTCCTATTATATCTGGACTTGTCAGGAAACAAACCATCAATATGATAAGTATTTAGATGATGATTCAATGGCTATATGTGGTGGTGGTTTTCCTCTTATAGTGAATGATGAAATCATAGGTTGCTGTATCGTATCAGGATTACAACATGATCAAGATCATCAAATCATTGTTGATTGTTTAAAAGAATTAAAAAGAAAGAAGGAAGATTTATGAAACTTGGTATTTTAGGAACAGGTATGATTGTTAAGGATTTAATGACAACTTATCAAAAACTTCATATTGAAAAGACATATCTTTTAGGAACATTAGAAACCAAAGAAGAAACAGAACAATTATGTCAAAAGTATCATCTTGATCAGACATTTTATGATTATGATGAACTTTTAAAAAGTGATGTAGATACAATTTATATTGCTTTACCTAATCATTTACATTACAGTTTTGCTAAAAAGGCCATAACACATCAAAAACATGTGATTATTGAAAAACCAATATGTGCCAATACACAAGAATTACAAGACTTAATCACTTTAAGTCAACAATATCATGTGATTGTCTTAGAAGCCATGAATATCCATTATTTACCTGCTTATCAGTCACTTCAAAAAACACTTTCAAAAATAGGACAAATAAAAATCTTAAATTTCAATTATAGTCAATATTCTTCGCGCTATAATGCATTTAAGCAAGGACAGATTTTACCAGCTTTTGATTATCATAAAGCTGGAGGTGCTTTAATGGATTTAAATGTCTATAACTTACACGCGATTATCGGACTATTTGGAAAACCTGTAGACAATCATTATTATGCTAATATTGAAAAGGGTATTGATACAAGTGGCATTATGGTTTTAGAATATCCTCATTTCCAAGCTATTTCGATTGGTGCTAAAGACTGTAAAGCTCCTATCACTTCTACGATTCAAGGTGATTTAGGTGTCATCGTCATCAATACTCCAATGAATCAGCTCACTGAATATACGCTTATTGATAATAATGGGTTAAGTACAAAATATGAATTTTCTAAAGATGAACATCGTCTTTATTATGAATTCCAAGCTTTTCAAAGAATAATTGATGAAAAAGATTTTGATAAAGCTCAAAACATGTTAAAATTGAGTTTAGATGTAGCCAGTGTTATGGAAAAAGGTAGAAAACAGGAAGGAGTTGTTTTTGATAGTGATCAACAATAAATTAGTACTCGGTTATGTTGGAAATGGAAAAAGTGCAAATCGTTACCATATTCCTTTTGTTTTACAAAGACCAGAAAAGTTTATCATCAAAAGAATATTTGATATTCATGTTCACCATGATTTATGGGAAGCCATTGATGGTGTAGAATATACTGAAGATGTGAATGAATTACTTCATGATACTGACATTGATATGATTGTTGTATGTACAACTCATCATTTTCATTATCAATATGCTAAAATGGTTTTAGAAGCAGGTAAGCATTGTTTAGTAGAAAAGCCATTTATGGAAAATAGCCAACAGGCACAGGAAATTTTTGCTTTGGCTAAGCAAAAAGGATTATATTGTTCAGCCTATCAAAATAGACGCTATGACAGTGACTTTTTAACAGTTCAAAAAGTGATTGAAAGTGGAAAACTTGGTGACTTATTAGAATTAGAAATGCATTTTGATTATTATAGACCTGAAGTTCCTGAAAAGGCACATGAATTTGACCCAGCAAATTCTTATTTATATGGTCATGGTTGCCATACTTTAGATCAGGTGATTTCTTATTTTGGAAAACCTGATGATATTCATTATGATGTCAGACAATTACTTGGTGATGGAAGAATGAATGATTATTTTGATTTAGACCTTTACTATGGAACTTTAAAAATTTCTGTAAAATCAAGTTATTTTAGAATTAAAGAAAGACCAAGCTTTGTTGTTTATGGAAAAAAAGGAATGTTTATCAAACAAACAAAAGATCGACAAGAAGAACATTTAAAATTATTCTATATGCCAGATCATGCAGATTTCGGAAAAGATTTGCCTATTCATTATGGTGTTCTCACATATATTGATGATAATGGTCAATACCATGAAGAAAAAGTCCCAACAGTGGCGGGTGATTATGCCAGAGTTTATGATGGAATTTATGATTGTATCGTCAATGGACAACCTCAAATCATTACTCATGAACAAACACTTTTACAAATGAAAATCTTGGAAACAGGTGTTCAAAACTTAAAATAAATCATTTTTCTTTAAGAGCATATCTTTGTTCTTAAAGAAATTTTTTATTATCATATATGCTTTAAGCAATTTATGTGATATAATGTTTATAAAGATAAAAAAATTGAAAGTAAAAAAAGAAATCTGTCAAAAAAATGCGTATATATATAATAGGAGGGCTATTTTATGACGGATTTCAAGAATCTTTTTGACATACGCATTTACAACTATTTTCTCAATCATGAACGTCTGGCTGATTTTTTGAATGTTGTTCTCTTTGATGGACAAACGATGCTTGACACTCAGGATATCATTATCCTTGATTCCAACAGCAGTGGTGTTTTCCTGTCCAATGGTCAAACAATCAAGCGTACAAGAGATCATCTGCTTCTTGTGAGCCTGAATGGAGAGCAATGCATCATAGGACTGGAACATCAGTCCTATGCAGATAAAGGGATGTTTCAAAGAATCATGGAATATGATTATCTCAGCTATCTTAGACAGTATCATATCTATGAAAAGAACATTCATGAAAGAATCAATGGTGTCATGACTTTGGCTATCTATTATGGCGAAAGGAAATGGAACTATGCCAGAAGCTATAAGCAGATGATGAATCGAAGTATCAGACACTTAAGACGTTACATGAATGTTGAATTTCATCCGCTGGTAGAAATGGTAAAGCTGGATGAAACAAGATTTCAAAACAAGGACAATAAAGATCTGATTACAGGACTGAAGGTTCTTTATGCAAAGAAGAAGGTACCAGAAAAGTTTATAGTCAGCCATGAAGTAGCATGTCTATTAGGGACATTGATTCATGATGAACGTATTTATCAGTTGATTGAAAAAAAGAAAGGGGCAACGAATATGAGTGACTATGTATTAGGAATTAGAAAAAAAGGACGAAATGAAGGAAAAAGAATTGGACGTAATGAAGGAATCATGACGACACTTATTAAACAATTGAATCAGAAGTTTGGAAATTTATCAAAAGATACTATTAAAGAAATCAAACGAAGCAACAAGAAACAACTTAATTCTTTAACATTACATATCTTTGATATAGAAAAAGAGGAAGATATTAAAGAAATTTTACATCAATCGTTTTAAAAGAAAATAGATATTGTGTCTATTTTCTTTTTTGATGTCTTTTATACAACAAAGAATAAAGTATACTCAAAACATATTGAAAAGATATTTGGGAGTAGAATGTCGCTATTTTTTCATTATTTTCTTTATGTGGTATCAATATATGATAACGGCTATATTGAAACAAGATATCATCAGCGTTAGATGTAATCGTAATGATGGGAACATGATTATATAATAATGTTCTTAATGAATCACGATAAACATCCTGTTTAGAATAAGTAATAAACAATGCCACATCTTGAGGAGTTGCTGCCATTGAAAAAGAAATTTCTTCTCTATTTTCAGTTGCAATATAAAAGAACTTCCCAATTTTAATCAGTTTATTTGTAAAACTCATAGCAGTAATTTTTGAATCACCAATCGCATAAATAAAAACTCTTTGCGCTTTGTCTAATAAATCAACAATCTGTTCTAACTCATCAATATGAAGCTCACTATTAATAAGATCAATACTTTCTTTATAGACATTAGCAATATTATTAATAATCTGCCATGTCGGTTCATCATTTTGAAATGGGAATGAAAAATCAATATCTTGTTTAACATACTTTAATGATTCTATATGTTTCATAAAATCTATCTTGAAATCTCTAAAACCATGATAACCTAACTTTCTACATGTTCTTATAATAGTAGCATTAGATGAGTATGTAGCCTGTGCCAGTTCACCAATGGTCATATGAATAATAGATTGTGGATTATTTTTAATATAGAGAATAATTTCTAATTCTGTTTTTGTATATAATGTTTCATTTTCTAATTGATCACTCAGTCCCATAGTATCCCTCCTATTCTATTATTATATCATCTCTTTTTCATTCATACATCCTCATATTCTCTTGTTGAAAGCTTTTTATTTCATCAAAAACATGTTATAATGCACAAAAAAAGGAGGAAGTCTATGCATTATCTTGCTTGTCCAAAATGTCATGAACCACTTACACTTGATGGGAAAAGTTATCGTTGTCACAATGGCCATTGTTATGACATAGCCAAACAAAAGTATATCAATCTTTTATTAAATCCAGATAAAGCAACGAATAATCCCGGTGATAATAAAGAAAGTCTACTTTGTCGTCAACAACATCTTAATAAGGGATATTATGATGGTATTTTAAACGAGGTGATTCGCTGCATTCAAAAATATACTCATTCCCCTCGTCAGCTTTTAGATTTAGGATGCGGTGAAGGATATTACACATATCGTATGAAAGAAATGCTTCATGATCATTCTACAATCTATGGTCTAGATATATCTAAAGTAGGAATACAAATGGCCACAAAATATACCAAAGATATCTATTGGATTGTTGGAAACTCAAAAAATATTCCTATCTTTGATCATTCATTAGATGTCATTACTGCATTATTTACGGTTGTCAACATTCAAGAATTAAAACGTTGTTTAAAAGAAAAGGGATATATTATTCATGTAACTGCCAATCCTTATCATTTAGTTGAATTTAAAAAACTTATTTATGATGAAATCAAAATCAAATCTGATCAATATATTCGATTACCCTTTTCAATTGTAGAAAGCTATGACTATCAACAAACAATTCATTTAAAAAATAGAGAAGATACTTTAAACCTTCTCCAAATGACCCCACACTACTATCATATCAAAAAAGAACGTCGTCATGTTTTAGAAACTTTAGGTGAATTTGATGCAACAATAGATATTCGTATTACAGTTTATCAAGTTTTATGAAATATCAAATTCGCCACTCTGATTTAACTCTGTTTATTGATTCACCTATATCTATTCTAGAATTATTTCAACAGTTCCATTTATCCAAAAAAACAATCCATCTAATGAAACAAAATAAATTATATCTTGTCAATAATCGCTATGTTGCCCCATCTACAGTTCTCATTAAAGGTGATCAGATAACTTTCTTAGAAGCTTTTTCAAAAGATGACGGCATGTATGCTCCCGTTTATCAAGATTTAGATATTATTTTTGAAGACGAATTTTTGTTGATTGTCAATAAACCTCCCTTTTTACAGGTTTTTCCTGCTCATCAAGAAGATATAAATTCTTTAGCACATCGTGTCAGTGGTTACTATCATCAACAAGGTTACAATCTTCCTGTCCGTTTCATTCATCGTCTTGATTATGAAACAAGTGGACTGATGATTTTTGTGAAATGTCATTTTATTCAGCCTTTATTAGATTATCAACTTTCAGTCAAGAAAATTAAACGTCATTATCTGGCAATCGTAGAAGGTCAATTTAAAGATTATCAATGGCATACGATTCATCAGGCCATTGGACGTGATCGTCATCATCAACAACGTATGATTGTTCATCCTCATGGTAAAGATGCTATAACTCATTATCGTGCTATAAGCTGTCAAAATCACCTTTCACTCGTTGAATGTGTTTTGGAAAGTGGAAGAAAGCATCAAATTAGAGTCCACATGGCTTCTATTGGGCATCCTATTTTAGGCGATCGACTCTATGGTCATCCTTCATCACTTATCAATCATCAGGCATTACATGCTTATCAAATAGAAATGATTCATCCTATAACACAAAAAAAACTTTTATTCACATGTCCTCCATGTTTGGATATCAAACAAATCATTCAAAAAATAGATCCTCAATTTTGAGGATCCTTTTTCATTGTAACCATTTTCAATACATTCACATCATTAATATCAAATAAAATATGAGCATCAATTTCACGTCTTTGACCACAATCAGAAAAAATAATCATTTCTTGATCATCATCTTCTTTATAACCTGTAATACAGACCCAATGCCAATTATCATCTTCTAATTCAGGAGCCTGATGAAATAAAATTAATAAACATACTGGATGATGATCATCAATACTCTTTTTTACAAAATTCATTGCCTGTTGATAGGATTGAGGTTTTTTTAAATATACAGGTTTTAAATCAATATGTTGCTTTTGCATCACTTGACAAAAAGTTCTCGCAAATTTATATAAAAATGGATATCCATGTCTTCCCGGTGTAAAATACGAATACATAATATTCATGATTTTTAAAAATTCCTTTTTAGAAAGCCTATGCAAAGATAAGTAATAAGTATAAAGATGACTTGCTAAAACACTGGCACATCCTGCTTTTTGTGCCCATGAATCTTCAAACCATTCCTGATTGCCACCATATCCAATAAGCTGATTGTTTTCATAAATGTGAATCATTGAAAGTTCTTTTTCCATCATTTCTCCTCCCCATTCATTGTAACATAGCGATGAAATATTGTATAATAAAAATAGTTTTCAAAAGATGGGAGGAATTATATGTCAAAAAATTTTACTGAAGTCATAAAAAATCAAACAATTCTGACAAAGAAAGAAAAAATAAATATCATCATTCAATTAAGTATTCCTACCATTCTCTCACAAATATCATCTATTCTTATGCAATATATCGATGCTGCAATGGTCGGTCATCTGGGACCTAATGCTTCAGCTTCGATTGGCATTGTTTCCACAAGTAGCTGGTTGTTAAGTGGATTATGTTCTGCTATGGCAACAAGCTTTGCAGTGCAGGTTGCTCAACTCATTGGAGCTAATCAAAATCAAAAAGCACGCAGGACTTTTCGATTAGCAATTATAACGTCATTGATTTTTTCTTCTATTCTTTTAGGATTAGGAGTTCTAGTCAATCATAGCTTATTAAAATGGTTAGGATGTGATCCTATCATCTTTAATGATGCTTCAGCTTACTTTCTTGTTTTTACTTTAAGTCTGCCTATTCTCCAAATGAACAGTTTATGCTCATCCATGTTACAATGTAGTGGGAATATGAAAATACCAAGTTTTCTCAATGCTGCGATGTGTGGTTTAGATGTTATCTATAATTTGATTTTTATTCATTACTTCGGCGTCGTTGGAGCCGCTTTAGGAACAGCTTTTGCCCAACTCACCATTGCGATTATCAATTTCTGGTATACGACATCTCGCTCTCCTCTATTACAATTCAAGAAAAATGAACCTTTCTTTTTAGAAAAACACACCCTTCAAAATGCTTTTTCAATCGGCACACCTTTGGCTTTTGAACATATTGCTATTTGTGGAGCTATGATTATGTCTACAAAAATTATTGCCCCATTAGGAACAATTGCAATAGCTGCCCATTCATTCGCTGTCACTGCCGAAAGTCTTTGTTATATGCCCGGTTATGGTCTTGAGGCAGCCGCCACAACATTAGTTGGTCAATGCATGGGTGCGAAAAGAAAAGAACTCGCTAAATCCTTTTCTAATTTCACAATCGCATTTGGTGCCATCATTATGGGTATAATTGCGATTATTATGTTCTTTATTGCTCCTTTTGTTTTTCAAATCTTAACTCCTGATTTGCAGACCCAAACTTTAGCGACCAATGTCTTAAGAATTGAATTATTAGCTGAACCTCTTTATGGTGTATCCATTGTCGCTTCTGGAGCTTTACGTGGAGCTGGTGATACACTGATTCCAAGTTTACTCAATCTATTGAGTATCTGGGGCGTACGTTTAACCTTATCCGTTATTCTTGTGCAAACAATGGGGTTATATGGTGTCTGGTTAGCAATGTGTATTGAACTTTGTGTGAGAGGACTCTTATTACTTTATCGTCAACAACGTGGAAAATGGCTACATAAAGATTTATCGTAGAAAAAAAGTTGTCACAATGACAACTTTTCTTTTCTATTTGTATTCTTACGGGAAAACGAATACGATTATAGATATTTGGGACATGCTTATCATACCATAAATAAATGAAAAATGTTTTCATATTATGAAAATTATCTATCAAAAAAATAAATTTCTATCGTAAAATAAACATCATCCTGTTCATTTCTACCTTCAATCAAATAACG
Source organism: Clostridium sp. C1 (assembly GCF_018223625.1). Taxonomy (NCBI): domain Bacteria; kingdom Bacillati; phylum Bacillota; class Clostridia; order Eubacteriales; family Clostridiaceae; genus Clostridium; species Clostridium sp. C1. The sequence continues at coordinate 1,626,062 of NZ_CP073631.1, forward strand.
ATGATCATCTTCCCCCATAAAAAGTTTAACCATTTCACGAGGTCTAATTTCTTTACGATATTGGATATTGATATCACGGATATAACATTGGTGATGTTTATCAAAATCAATCAAATCCAATGCCCATTGAATATAACGTGTATTGTTCATATGTTGATTGATATCAACATCACTATATAAAACTTCACGATCTTTGATATATGTCATTTCCAGATTTTTTTGAATCATTGGTGGTAAATCTAATAATGGTTCTTTAGAAACTTCGGGAAAAATAATACCAATCTTTTGTGGTGATACCATTCTTCTTTTTTGAATGTCTAATAATGTCCAGACAGAAGAACATGTTCCTATCACTTTTTGATTCTTTTTTATATAATAATATCTTGGAAAAGATACAAATGATCCTTTTGAAATTGTTGTTGATAATTCAATTTCATCCTGATAGCGAATAGGTTCATCTAAATGTAAATATTGTTTGGCGACCACCCATCCATATTGGGACATCATCGCTTGATTCCAGACACCAATTTTCATTGCATTCACAGTCGCAATCTGAGAAAAAAGATTCAAAAGATGATGAAAAAAGTATTCTCCCATATCATCTACTTCATTGATTTCTATTGTTTTCTTTTCAGTACTTATTAAATTTTGATCCATAATTTCACTTCCTTAGTGTCTATTATAATAAAAATTCATAAAGATTTCACATATTTTCATTTTTTCCTAGTCGAAAAGCAAAATTATATGTATAATAGAGAGGTATGAAAGGAAGTTTGAATTTATGCTTGATGTTGTTTCATTAATCTTATCATTTATCTTAGGACTTGTTTTTTTATGGTTTACATATTCTATTGTTAATATTCTTGTTACATTTTTCCGTTGTCGTAAACAAGATCATTCTTTAGAACTTTGTTTAAATACGGGAGGATATATTTTTTATACTATTCTCACACTTGTTTATCTTATCGCAACTGTTGGTGGAATCATTTTAATCATTTATGGTTTAATAACTTCTAATATGAGTTTTTTCCATAATGGTATAAATATTATTGCATTCATCTCTGTTGTTTATGCTTACTTTGCTTCAACGATTGTCCTCGTTGGACGTAAAAACTTGATGGTTGGAAGAATGTTAATAGATTATCGTAAACTAAAAAAAGTCAATTATACCTACAACAACAAAGTAACCTTTGTCTATGCTCAAAAAGATTATAGTTTTCCTACAAGATTTATAAATAAAACCAAATTAAGAAAAATGATTTCTCGATAATAAAAACACGATTTTTCGTGTTTTTATTTTTGTATATCAAATTGACTATAATATAAATGATGATAAAAACCATGTTGTTCCAATAATTCTTCATGTTTTCCTTGTTCAATAATTTGACCATGATTCATTACTAAAATCTGATCTGCTTTTTGAATCGTTGACAAACGATGAGCCACAATAAAAGTTGTTCTTCCTTTCATCATCAAATCAAAGGCTTCTTGAATCTGTCTTTCTGTACGGGTATCAATAGAACTTGTGGCTTCATCTAAAATCAGCATAGGTGGTTTAACAAGCATAATACGGGCAATACAAAGAAGTTGTCTTTGACCCTGAGAAAGATTTCCTCCATCCTCACTAATGAGTGTATCATAACCATCTTTTAATTGAATGATGAATTTATGAGCATGTGCTTTTTTAGCAGCTGCAATAATTTCTTCATCACTGGCTTTTTGACCATAGGCAATATTCTCTTTAATCGTTCCTTGAAACAGCCATGAGTCTTGTAAAACCATCCCATAAAGACTGCGTACATATTCACGACTCATATTTTGAATATTGATTCCATCAATCAGAATTTGACCTTGTTGGGGTTCATAAAAACGCATCAACAAATTAATCAATGTTGTTTTTCCACAACCTGTTGGTCCAACAATCGCAATCGTTTGACCAGGTTTAGCTTCAACATTTAAATTTTCAATCAATGGTTTGTTAGGATCATAGGAAAAAGCAAGATTTTGAATTTGAACATGACCTTCTCGATGAGCAAGAGTCTGTGTTTTTGACTGCTGAGGCTCTGATGGTGTATCAAGCAAATGAAAAACACGTGTGGCACAGGCAAGAGCTGTCTGAAGTTCAGTAAACACGTTAGAAATTTCATTAAATGGTTTGGTATACTGATTGGCATAACTTAAAAAACTTGATAAAGCTCCTACTGTCATATATCCTGCAATCACGTATAAAGAACCCGCTATACAAACACTGGCATAGACAATATTATTCACAACTCTAGTACTTGGATTGGCTAAAGCCCCTAAAAACTGTGATTTGACACCACTCACATAAACACGTTGATTAATTTCTTCAAAACGTTCCTGATTTTTTTGTTCATACCCAAAAGCTTTAATCACCTTGACTCCACCTATCATTTCCTCTACATAAGCACCCAGTTCTCCTCTTAAAGCTAGTTGTTCCTGAAAAAACTTATATGTTTTATTGGCAATAATTGTAGCAACAACAAGCGATAAAGGTGTTAATACAATAACAATCAAAGCAACTGTTGTTTGAATATATAACATAAAACAGATTGTCCCAATAATTGTCGCAATACCATTAAACAAATGAGTAAAGCCTTGTAATAAACCATCGCCAATTAAATCAATATCATTAATCATACGACTTAATAAATCTCCATGTGCATGTTGATCAATATATCGTAAAGGTAATGTTGAATACTTTTGAAATAACTGATCACGTAAATCTTTGGTGATAGAATAGGTCATACGATTTGATAATCTGACAACCATCCAGTCGAATATTTCAGCAATGATTACACTCATCAAAATCCATAACATCTTTTGAAAAAGCAAATCAAACTCAACAAGCCCCTTTCCAATAATATGATCAACAGCCTGACCAATAAATACAGGAATCAACAATGTAAAAATAATCTGTCCTGAAGAACAAATCAACGCAAAATATAAATATTTCATATAAGGTCGGCAAAACGATAGTAAACGACCTATGGTTTGACGATTCATGATGCCACCTCCTTTGATAACTGAGAATGAACGATTTGTTGATAAATTTCACAGTTTTCCAATAATTCATCATGTTTTCCTATTCCTACCAATTCTCCATGACTTAACACAAGAATCTTATCTGCATACATAATGGCACTGACACGCTGTGATACAATAATTGTTGTTTGTGGTAACGATGCAATGGCTTTTCTTAAAGCAGCATCTGTCGCAAAATCCAACGCACTGGCACTGTCATCAAGAATCAAGAGTTCAGGATTTCTCACTAATGCTCTCGCAATTGTTAAACGTTGCTTTTGCCCGCCAGATAAATTATGACCACCTTGTGTGATATGACTATAAATACCATCTTTCCACTCTTTTACAAATGATGCCTGTGCCAAGTTTAAGGCTTCAATGATTTCATCATCACTGGCATCTTCTTTTCCAAAGCATATATTATCTTTAATTGTTCCCGTAAAAAGCAATGCCTGTTGTGGTACAAAACCTATCATTTGTCGTAAAGATTGTAAAGAATAATTTTGAATAGGCCTATCCTTAATATAAATCTGCCCCTGTGAAGCTTCATAAAAACGGGGAATTAAATTCACCAATGTTGACTTTCCAGACCCTGTTCCCCCAATAATTCCAACAGTTTCCCCTTTTTCAATAGAAAATGATAAATCACTTAAAGCATGGCTTCCCTGATAAGAAAAACTGACATGATCAAAAGTCACCAATGCTCCTTCATGATGATCCATTTTCTGCAAACCATCTTGAATAACGGGTTGAATAGACAATACTTCTTTCACACGTTTATAACAAGCTGTCGCTTTGTTATAAATGACAATAACATTTGCAAAGGCAAACATAGATAATAAAATCTGATTCATATAATTGATTAATGCAATGACTTCTCCCTGTAAAAGTGTTCCACTATTGACCTTTAAACTTCCTACATACAAAATCATTAAAATCGCACAATTCACAATCACACTCGTACTAGGATTGAGTAGTGCTGATAATTTTCCTACACGCATCTGCATATCTTTTTGTTTTTGTGTAGCTTGATGAAAACGTTCTTTTTCTTGATTTTGTTTAGAAAATGCACGAATCACACGTATTCCTGCTAAATTTTCACGACAAATCAATGAAACATGATCTAATTGTTTTTGAATCTTTAAATACAAAGGTAAAGAACGTGACATCACAAGATAAATAGATAAAGCTAACAAAGGCGCTGCACAAATAAAAATCAATGACATTGATACATTAATACGAAAAGCCATGATTAATGAACCTATAATTAAAAATGGTGAACGTGAAGCTAGACGAATCGTCATCGCAACAGCTAATTGTAATTGATTCGTATCATTGGTAATACGTGTCATCAATGATGGAATTCCAATTTTATCTATATTTTCATAATCATAAGCATTAATTGCTTTAAACATATCATTTCTTAAATATGTCCCAAATCCTTGAGAAGTCTTTGAAGCAAAATATTGACATACCAAAGCACAACTATATCCTGAAATAGCCAAAATAAATAATAGAATCCCTTTATGTAAAATATATTGTTGATCTTTAGCCGCAATCCCATAATCAATAATATCGGCAACGACAATAGGAACAATCAATTCAAAAAAAGCCTCAATTAATTTAAATAAAAAACCAATAATTGCCTGTTTACGATAAGGTTTTAGATATTTCATCCACATCTTGATCATCCTTTCTTGATTTATTATAGCGAAAAATGTATTATATGTATAATATATATAAAATATAATTTTTATACTTTTAAAATATGGTGATAACATGGATATTAAACAAATGATTTATTTTAAAACAATTGTTGAGGAAGGTACCATTTCCAAAGCTGCCCAAACTTTACATATGGCACAACCACCTTTATCTATGCAGCTTAAACAATTAGAAGATGAATTAGGTGTGACCTTATTAAAAAGAGGACATCGTAAGGTTGAATTAACACAGGCAGGTAAGATTTTTTATAAAAGAAGCTTACAAATGATTTCTTTAAATGAAATGACCTTTCATGAAATTCAAGATATGCAAAATGAAGTCCTAAGAGTTGGCATTACTTCTTCCAACTCCAGCATTCTTCCTATATATCTTTCCCAGAATCCTTCTCTTTTTCAACTTTCTTTTCGCATTTATGAAGGGAGTACCTATGAAATTATTGATTTATTATTATCACATCATATTGATTTAGGGATTGTACGTACGCCTTTTGATCAAAGTCAACTTGACTGTCAGCCCTTTTTAAGAGAACCAATGGTAGCCATAGGGAAATCAACCTTGTTAAATCCAGAAATGACACATATGTCTGACTATCAAAATAAACCACTCATTATTCATCAGCGTTATCTTTCACTCATTACTGATTATTGTTTAAATTTGCATTTTCATCCTCATATTCAAGTCACCTGCGATGACTCCAGAACCTCCTTGCAATGGGCCAAAGCAGGTCTAGGCATTGCGATTGTTCCCCAAAGCATTTTATCATTTTTATATGATCCTCAACTCATCAATGTTATTATTGAAGATGACAATTTAAAAACAGATTTAACAATGATTACAAGACAGAATGAAATTCTAAACCCTTCTATTCAATCATTAATACAACTCATTCATCAAAAAGGAGAAAATATATGCATATCGCACAATTTATAAAATTAGAGATTATTATTTTACATCTTTTAAAACAACAAGATTTATCTAGTGATCAGATCTATGATATTCTTAAAAAGCATTTTACAGTTATTGAAGGAGAACTTTTAACTTCATTGTACTTTCTCAGTCAAACACAGATGATTTCTATTCATAGCTATCATCAGCAGCTCATCTATCATATCGAAGAAGCTGGTTGTTCGCGTTATACAACATTAAAAAGAGAGTATCAGCATATTCATCAAGAAATGGAGGTTTTATTTCAAAATGAAAAAACAGAAATTTAAAAATCCTATCACCCAAAAATATTATCACCAACTTTATAAATCTTTCCCACTACATAATCTTCATGAAAAAGAATTTCTTAAATTAATAAAGATCAGACTTCACGAATATGAAAACTCTCATTTAGAAGCCACGTATCAAGATTATATTGAACGTTTTGGTCTTCCTGAAGATATTATTATTTTCTTTTATCAGCATTATGATGACCACTATGTGATTACACATATGAAATCACGAAAGATTATTAAATACAGTTCTTTTATCATCGTTCCTCTCATAATTATAAGCCTTGTTTATGTATTATGGACAACATATCACTACTATCAAGATTATAAAAATATGATGGAAAGTTTTCCTGCTTATGAGGAAGAAATTATTTATGATTATGGAACAATCTCAATGGATGAATAAACATTGAGATTGTTTTTATATGAAGAATAAGAATTTTGTTATTTTCCTTGCTTTAATGCTTTCCACTCATCTTCTAAAATAGACATTATAATATCATCCGCATAACTATCACCATCCATAATAGCATCTCTTAAAACACCATCTCGCTTAAATCCTGCCTTTAAGTATACTCTCTTTGCTCTAGGGTTAAATGAATACACATCTAATTCTAAACGATGTAATTTCAATTTTTCAAAAGCAAAATCTCGAGTGATTTCTGTTGCCCATGTACCAATGCCTTTTCCTCTTTCTGTCTGTTGATAAAGAGCAATTCGAAAATTAGCACACCTCAAATTCCAATCAATTTCATTGATTACACTTTCACCTATGATTGCTCCATTGGGTGCTATAATTAAAAAGAAATATCTATCATCTGCTTTGATTGATTTTAGAAAAAAAGATATGACTTCTTCTTTTGTAAATTCTTCTTTACACCCTGTCAATCGTGCTACTTCCTTATCTAATGGACAATAATTTTGTTCATAATAATTGATTGCATCATCCTCTTTAGCTAAACGTATAACAAAACCATCCTTTTTATCAATAATATCTGTATTCATATAAACCATTTCTCCTTTACAATGCTCACTATTAACTTCGTTTGAAATTATATTATCAAAATCATTCACATTCATTTATTAAAAAATATTCATCAAAACTGATATAAGTCGTTATCTTATTTGTTATAGACCTATTAACTTTTACTTGATTTAAAAACAGCAATAAAAATATTGCTGTTTTATAAAATATGATCTCTTTTTTGTTTATCCAAATCAATATTAGGTAAAGTAAATCCTCTACCTTTGACACTATGAATTTCACTACCAATAATAAATGCTGTTGGATCAATAGTCATGACCAAATCATTAATCACAGGATATTCACGATTATTGACAACACAAAGAACAGCTTTTTGTTGGTCATGGAAATATCCTGTTGTCACATTGACAAAGGTGCATCCCCTATCAATTTCCTTAAAAATAGCTTCTGCAATTTCTTCATGATGTGCTGAAATCACCAATACCTGTAAATTCTTTTCACCAAAGATAGTGACCTTATCTAAGACAATAGCTGTAATAAAGACGGTAATAATTCCATATAAGATACCTTCAAAGCTTGTAAAGAAAGCTTGTCCTAATAATACAACAACATCAAACAAGTAAACACAGACACCTAACGAAATATGAAATTTCTTATTAATAATAATGGGTGGTATATCTGTTCCCCCAGTACTATAACCAATTCTAAAAACGATACCACATCCCAGTCCGGTAAATAATCCAGCATAAATTGTCGATAATAACATATCTGATGTCAAGTGCTGTAATTGTGGCATAGATTCAAACATCGCCAGAAAAAACGGAAATATAATCGAACTTAAAATCGTTCCTGCAGCAAATTTTTTACCTAAAACAATAAATCCAAGTAACAACATCGCCATATTGATGACAAAGACAACTGTAGCATAATTGACCGAAATAAATTCACAGACAATCAAAGCAATCCCAGTTGCTCCAGCAACAATTAAATCTGAAGGGACTGCAAAAACTGCAACACCAAAGGCAAGTATCAAATTTCCAATAATGACAATGATTGTATCACGTAAAAGATGCTTTGCCTGATGCATTAGTCATCCTCCTTTACTTGTGATTTTAAATAAGCATATATACAGTCATCTAAATCTCCATCTAAAATGGCTTTAGGATTATTTGACTCATATTGACTACGATTATCTTTTACCATCGAATAAGGATGTAAAACATAAGAACGAATTTGACTACCCCACTCAATCGCTTTTTGTTCTCCTTTAATCTCACTTAGCTCCTGTGCCTGTTTTTCTAACATTAACTGATATAATTTAGATTTCAACATAATCATCGCCTGTTCACGGTTTTGAATCTGTGAACGCTGTGATTGACATGTCACAACAATATGTGTAGGAAGATGAGTAATACGAATCGCTGAATCTGTTTTATTAATATGCTGTCCTCCAGCCCCAGAAGCACGATAAGTATCAATACGAATATCATGTGGATCAATTTCAATTTCGATATCGTTATCAAATTCTGGCATCACATCAACCGAAGCAAATGATGTATGACGGCGTTTGGATGCATCAAATGGTGAAATACGTACCAGACGATGAACACCTTTTTCAGCTTTAAGATGCCCATAAGCATTATAACCTATCATACGTAAACTTACTGATTTTAATCCTGCTTCTTCACCATCCAAATAATCTAAGACTTCTATTTTCCAACCTTTTTTATCTGCATATCTTTGATACATACGCATTAACATGGCAGCCCAATCCTGTGACTCTGTTCCCCCAGCACCAGGATGAATTTCTAACAAGGCGTTATGATGATCATATTGACCAGAAAATAACAATGTTTTTTCAAAATCATTCATTTCTTTTTCAAAAACACCATAATCTTCATCTAAAACAGCCTTAAAATCAGCATCATCATTTTCTTTGACATACTGGTAGGTTTCTTCTAACTCATCTAAAGTTTTTACCAAATACTCATATGTATCAACTTTCTTTTTCATTTCATTTAATTGATCATATATCTTTCTGGCATGATCTTGATCATTCCAGAAATTCTCATCCATTGTTTGTACTGTCAAACCTTCAATTTCTCTTTTCAAACCTTCAATATCAATAGAAACAAAAAGTTCCTTGAGTAAAGAACGGGCTTTTTCAAGCCCATCCTTCATTTCATATAATTCCATTAATCTGCTTTAAACTCCAATTCAATTTGCACTGATGGAATCTGTTTTTCCTGTTCACTACCAGGAGCAATACCCATATGAACAATGTTTCTTGTAATATCTTGAGAAATTGATTTTGTCATTTCTTCAAACATATAAAAGGCTTCTTCAGTATATTCTTGAAGTGGATCTCTTTGTGCATAAGCACGTAAGTAAATTCCATTTCTTAATTTTTGCATAGCATCAATATGATTGATCCATGTATGATCAATGACACCTAATAAAATTCTTCTTTCATAATCTAATTTAATTTCAGCTGGTAAATCTTTATTAAATCTATTTTGATACTGCAAATAAACAATTTCAGATAAACTATTTGTTAATTTTTTAGCATCTTGTTCTACAACATCTTTATTTTTAGCAACTAAAGTAGCTAATAACATATAGTTTTTAGAAATATAATTTAATGCACCATCAACATCAACATGTTCTTTTTTACCATCATGTTTTGTAAACTGACGAACAGTATTTTCCACCGCCTGTTCAAACATTCCTTTCACAATTGGACCTAAATCAGTCTGTGACATAATATCATCACGTTCTTTATACATGATTTCACGTTGTTGTCGCATCACATCATCATATTGTAATAATTGCTTACGAATATCAAAGTTCTGTCCTTCAACACGTTTTTGAGCATTTTCAATTGATTTTGTTACCATCTTACTTTCAATAGCTTCATCTTCTAAGAAAGAACCCATTCTTTCCTTCATCTTTTCATTCGCAAATCTTTGCATTAATTCATCTTCAAATGAAACAAAGAACAATGAACACCCAGGATCTCCTTGACGACCAGAACGACCTCTTAACTGATTATCAATACGTCTTGATTCATGTCTTTCACTACCAATAACCATCAATCCACCTAATTCCGGTACACCTTCACCTAATTTGATGTCCGTACCACGACCAGCCATGTTTGTCGCAATAGTGACTGCACCCATCACACCTGCTTTTTCAATAATCAAAGCTTCTTTCGCATGATTTTTTGCATTCAAGACATTATGCTTAATTCCTCGTTTATTTAACATCTTACTTAATAATTCAGAAGTTTCTACTGAAACAGTTCCTAATAACACAGGTTGACCATAGCTATGTCTTCTTTCTACCTCATCACAAATTGCTTTATATTTAGCAGATTGTTTTGCGAAAACCAAATCTGGTTTATCATCACGAATCACAGGTTTATTCGTTGGAATTTCTACAACACGCATATTATAGATTGTTCTAAATTCTTCTTCTTCTGTTTTGGCAGTTCCTGTCATCCCTGCTAATTTATTGAATAAACGGAAGAAGTTTTGATAAGTGATAGTTGCTAGAGTGACAGTTTCCTCTTTAATAGGAACACCTTCTTTAGCTTCAAGTGCCTGATGCAACCCATCACTATAAGCACGACCTGGCATCACACGACCTGTAAACTGATCAATAATCATAATACTGGCATTACGAATATCATGACTTCCATCTTCTGTCGCAATCATATATTCAACATTTAAACTCATTGTATAGTTAGCTTTCAATGCTTGATTGATATGATGAACTAAAGCTGTATGTTCAGGATCATATAAATTTTGAATTTTAAATGCCTTTTCTGCCTTATTAATTCCTTCGGCTGTTAAAGCGACTGTTTTACTTTCAATATCAACTTCATAATCTTTTTCTTCACGTAAAGATTTTACAAATTTATCAGCTTGAACATATAAAGCAGCTGTATTTTTCTTACCACCAGAAATAATCAATGGAGTTCTTGATTCATCAATCAAAATAGAGTCAACCTCATCGACCAACGCAAAATTCAATGGTCTTAAAACCTTATCTTCCAAACGTGTGACCATATTATCTCTTAAATAATCAAATCCAAGTTCAGCATTTGTTGTATACGTAATATCACACGCATGTTGAGCTCTTTTTTCATCTTTTGTCAGTTCACGTTTGTTAAGTCCTACTGTTAAACCTAAAAACTCATAAACTTTTCCATTATCTGTTTTATCACGTTCTGCCAGATAATCATTGACAGTCACCACGTGAACTCCTTCTCCAGTTAAAGCATTTAAATAAACCGGAAAAATAGATGTTAAAGTTTTACCTTCACCTGTTTTCATTTCCGCAATATCACCATTGTGTAAAGAAATGGCACCCATCAGCTGCACTTTAAAAGCTTTTAAACCTAAACGTCTATATGCTGCTTCACGTACTGTTGCAAAGGCTTCAACCAAGATATCATCCAATGTTTCTCCGTTTTTTAGGCGTTCTTTAAAAAGTTCTGTTTGATGAGCCAATTCTTCGTCACTCATCGCCTGATATTGAGGTTCCAGATCCATAATCTGTAAAGCCTGTTTTTCAAGTTTCTTTAATATTTTATTATCCTGTGAAAAAGCCTTTTTGATAGAACCAAATAATCCTTTTTTCTCTTTTTGTGGTGTTGTTTTAAATTCAATAGGCTGTTGTGGTTTTTTCACAACATCATCAAATGTTTCAACAACAACATCTTCACCTAAATCATCATTTAAATCCACAATTTCAGCATTCGGATTTAATCCAAGTTCTTCCAATTCTTTGGCTTCTTTCTTTTTTATTTGTTTTCTAATTTCTTGTTTTTTACTTGCCATGAATAAATCTCCTTTCATGCATACTGAAACATTTCACATTATAGCATATAATCTACAGAAAACAAAGTAAATATCACGTAAAATTATTCTAACGAAAAAAAGGATATGCCAATGCATATCACCCTTTCATCAAATCTTTACGACATGTCTAGCTTGTAAGCCACGCTCTGTCGAATAGAGTTCAAACTCTACGAGTTCACCTTCATTTAAAGATTTATATCCATCTTGTATAATTTGACTATAATGAACGAAAACATCTTTTCCTTCACCACGATCAATGAATCCAAATCCTTTTTCAGCATTAAACCATTTGACTTTACCCTGCATAATCACAACTCCTTTACTTCATGGTTGTATCCATTATAGATGATGCTAATTAAGAAAGAACGCATTTTCTGTCGAGCCAATTTCTTTTTTTGTTTTATTTCCTAGGAAATATATCTTTTTTTGACGAATCAATATAAAAAAATGCACACTTCATAAGCGAAATGTACATTTATAATGTCATAAAACTCTTAGTTGATAAAACAAGCAGTTCTATCTTTTGGGGATGACACTTTTCAATAAGTGATAAACAAGTGGTTAAGGTTGATGATGAAGTTATCACATCATCAAAAATCAATACCTTTTTTCCTTTAAGAACTGTTTCATTTTGAATACCAATTTTGTCTTTAACCCTTTTTCTTTCAGCAAATGACAAGTCACTTTGTTTATACATTTCTTTCTTATAAAGTCCTGTAAAAACATGTGATGAAAATGAATAAGCAATACTTTCCATAGGTGCAAAGCCACGTTTTTCATTTTCTTGGAACGAACTGGGAGCTACTGCAATGATATAATCTTGATATTGTATATGAAAACAGGACTGATAAGAACATAAAAATGCATCTTTTAAAGCATAGTCATAAAGTCCCTTATATTGATAAAGAAGTGATTTAAAGAAATCATCATATTCATATAAAATTCTTAAAGGATGGTGATGAAAAGTTGTTTGAATATCTATAATATGAAACTGAGATAAACATTTCTGACATAGTGGCAGAGTATAGAGAAGATGGGCTAAGGATATTTGTTGCAGAAGCGGTGTGTGACAAATTAAGCATTCATTTTGTTGAGGTCTTTGATGGTATGAATACATTGCTTGATAGATGCGGTATGTTCATTGGATAAAATATAAACATGCCCTTGAGGATGAGAGATTTTACGTCCTACACGCCCTGCTATTTGAATTAATGTTCTACGATCAAACAAATCATTTTCACCATGATAGATAATCACCTGAACATCTTCTACAGTAATTCCACGTTCCAGTAAAGTTGTGGAAACAATCACATCAATGTCGCCTTTTTTCAATGCCTCCAGTTTTTCTTGATTATGTTCATGTATAGAAGAAACACCTTGAACTTTAAGACCATGTAATTTTTGGACAAGTTTATCAACATCTTTTACATAGGGAACAAAAATAATCACTTTCTTCTTCCATTTCCAAAGGAGTAAACGAATGAGCCATATCTGTAGCCAATGAGGACAAATGATTAATTGAGGTACTGGAAGATCATAGCCATGGTATCTGCGATTCATAATTAGTAATTCTTCTCCATGTATATCCTCTTTGACGAATGTTGCGCTCAACTTGACATAATGGCCTCTACAACAATTCATAAAAATTTCCTGTAAAACTTTGTTCCCATAAAATGGAAAGGCATCTACTTCATCCCCGATAATTAAATCAAAACCACTTTGTTCAAAGCGATATAATTGATGCATCGTACAAATAACCATCTGTGCATCCATATTTTCGTTATGTCCACCATAAACCAAACCAATATCCAGATGATCAAATGCTTCTTGAATCCTTTGATATAATTCTTTCACTAATTCTTTTCGAGGAATGCAAAAACAAACACGATGACCAATCTGTAAAGCATACTGAATTAACTCAAATACGATTTCTGTTTTTCCAGAACCGCAGACTGCCAAGACGGCGGAATGTTTATGACTTTGATAATTTTTAACAAGCTGTCTGGATATTTCCTTTTGAGTTGGAGATAGTTCAAAATCAAGATGATATTGAACTTGACATGCAGGATATTGATGATTTTCCTGTTGACATGTTTCATCAATCCAGACACGATGGAATTGGATGCACTCACGACAATAATATCTTCCATTTAACTCATATAAACGCTCTATATTTTGATTATGACATCTTGAACATTCCACTTTTCATCACCCATAGCTATCATACCACAAATCAACACCTCTAAAATCTCAACTTTGTCTTATCTTTTTCTCATATTTCAAAAAACATTTCATACATTGTATGGGGTGAAATCTATGTGTGGAATTATCACAATTTGTAATTATTCAAAACATTTACTTGATTATGATGAAAAAATCATGACAATGACAAAGCTCTTACAAAAGCGTGGGCCTGATCATATGGGTTATTTTATGACACCACATTGTCTTATGGGACATACACGTTTAGCTATTATTGATTTAAAGAATGGGCAACAACCTCTTTTATATACGCATCATGAGCGTACTTATCGCATGACATATAACGGTGAGATTTATAATATGACTGAAATCAAAAATCATTTGATTGAGTTAGGTTACACATTTCAAACAATGAGTGATAGCGAAGTTGTTTTGGCTGCTTATATAGAATATCAGGAACATTGTCTTGATTTATTTGAAGGTATTTTTGCATTTGTAATTGATGATGGTGAAAAATTATTCGCTGCAAGAGATCCTCTTGGTGTCAAACCATTATATTATACATTACATGAAGGAACATTGGTTATTGCCAGTGAAATCAAAAGTCTTTTAAGCTATCTTGGTCAGGCTATTGTCGATGAAAAAGGTGTCAAAGAACTCTTAGGACTGGGTCCAAGTTTAACACCCGGTCAAACAGTCTATAAAAACATTTATTCCTTAAGACCAGGCTATTATTTATACTTTCAAAAAGAGTTACACATTCAATGTTATTGGAAGCTACATGATCAATCTCATGACGAAAATCTGCCAGAAACGATTCAGCATGTGCGTCATCTTGTTATAGAGAGTGTTCAACATCAATTGTTAAGCGATGTTCCTTTATCAACAATGTTGTCAGGTGGTTTAGATTCCAGCATTATTACAGCCATTACTTCACAATATGTGTGTCCACTTTCTACCTATAGCGTCACTTATGAAGATCAAGAGCAATACTTTCATGCCTATGATTACCAGACAACAATGGATGATGACTATATTCATCAGATGGTCACACGTTACACACCACATCATCACAATATTATTTTAAAGCAAACAGATTTAATAGATGCTTTAAAAGAAGCCTTAATTGCCAGAGATATGCCAGGTATGGCAGATATTGATGCAAGTTTTCTTTTATTTTCTAAAGAAATTGCTAAAGAACATAAAGTCACATTATCAGGTGAATGTGCTGATGAAATCTTTGGTGGTTATCCTTGGTTTTATAAAGAAGAACTCTATAACCAGCCTTATTTCCCTTGGATGCGTGATTTAGATCAGAGATTAAGTATGTTTAATGAAAAAGTTCAAAAATTAAACCTTAAAGACTATATTATTCAACGCTATCAAGAAAGCTTACAAGAAATTCATACTGACAATCGTAAAAAACAGCTTATCTATCTCAATACACAATGGTTTATGCAAACACTTTTAACACGTGCTGACAGTCAAACCATGCGTGCTTCATTAGAAGTCCGTGTCCCTTTTGCTTCTACAAAAATACTTCAATATCTTTATAATATGCCCGAGGACTATATGTTTTTTCAAGGTGAAGAAAAAGGTATTCTTCGTCAGGCTTTTCACGATTTTTTACCAGAAGATATTTTACATCGTAAAAAGAATCCTTATCCTAAGACCTATTCTCCACTTTATGCTCAACTTATCGAAAACAAATTAAAAGAATCCTTAAAGGATCCTTCTAATCTTTTATTTCAATTTTTTGATTATCAAAAGCTTAATGGTTTTATACAATCTCATGGTCAAAGTCTAACTGCTCCATGGTTTGGACAGCTTATGATGGGACCCCAACTCATGGCTTATTTCTATCAAATTTATTTATGGGGAAAAATTTATCACATTCAACTTGAATTTTAAGCAGGTCACCCTGCTTTTTTATATTTGATCTTCATAATATGAATGAGGATGTTTTTGTAGATAAGCATCAATAGCCTGTCTTCCTAAATCGGGATCATTAGTAATAATTCCACTTACTCCCATATCTAAATACTGTTTCATTTTCTTTTCATTATCTACTGTCCATATGTAAATAGGAATCATTTGTGAAATAGCTTTTTGAATTAAAGAAGTACTTGCTCGATTTTCTTCAATAGCTAAAAAGTCAATATCCATATTCCATATACTTGCATCAATATCTCCAATACTTCCATAAATACAGTATCCAATCCACCATTCAGGATAAAGATGATGTAAATAAGATACAGTCGGATAATGCAGGGACATAAACATTGTTTGTGAACCCATATGATATTGATTGACAATTTTCACCACCTGATTGACCATTTCACGGTAATTTTCAGGATCAGCTTTGAATTCTATTAATAATTTGATATTGAAATGATGATCTTGCATCTTTTGAATCAAATGTTCTAATGTCGTAGGTTGAGCTGTATAATTTTCATATTGTAATGTTGTATCTTCAAATTGTTGGGCAGTCATTTGTGAAACGGATGTAGATACATGGGATAGACGTGACATTGTTGTATCATGATATACAATTGGAATACCATCTTTAGATAACTGAATATCAATTTCTGCAAAATCACTACCATAATCATTAGCTTTTTCTACAGCTTCAAAAGTATTTTCAATAGCGTACCCTGAACCACGATGCCCTATTACATAAGGCTTATGCAATCTTAAATCTTGATGAAAATAAACAATCCCTACAATAAAAATACAAATGATACAAATAATACGTAAATATTTTTGATAAGTACGTATCCATTGTATTTGTGAAAAATATTGTTTTAATTGACATAAGGCGTATCCTGTTGTTTTTTGGCAATGACTGATCAATCGTTGCAAACGAATGGTATCTAAATTCTGTTGTTGAATGGTCATGATTTCTTTTTCATACTGACAAAATAATGACACAAGATAATTCAAAAAGAAAGTCATTGCGATAATCTGTAAAAGATAAATGATGATATATTGAATAACACTATAACGAAAAGATGCAAAATGCATGAGATATTTTACAAAATAAATATTAAAATCTCGATTATGTAAAAGAGGGTATGGTAAGATATGTATGATACTATTTTCTACGATCACCCACGCTATGATACTCATCAACAATCTTATTTTTTGTAAAAAAGTGATTGTTTTTAGTAAATGGCATCCTTTTTTTATAGCTTGTATCAAAGACATTTGTTTTAAAAATAAATAAAGTGGAACAAAAATCATCATAATATATAAACCATAATAAAATAAATAAATAAGACCAATCAAAATTTGGCCTTGAAGGGTTAATTGAAGTTCATTTAAAATGAAAGATGGAATATCCCATCTAGGGACATAATTATTAATATACCCTACATGAACTAAAGGTAACAATAACAACATATAAAGACCACTTAATACAAAAGTTGGTTTATGAATTGTTTTTAAATTGATGATACTTTTTAAAACAATCTCTTTCAATTGATAAGATTGTTTTTGATGTTCTAAGGTGATGATTTGTATAATCACATACAGATTGTAATAAATCAAAAGCATCATCGTCAGTACTAAAATCAAAAATATAATGATTCCCGGTAATGATAAAAAAACTTCTATCATATTTTGATTAAAAGCAATACTGACTGATGCCTTCTTTAAATATTCCTTTAAAATAAGTCTGAGTATCGGACTTAAACAAAAAAGAATGATCAGCTTATAAATAATTGTAAACTGTAAAACATTCTTAATGAAAGATCCATATTTTTTCATCACACTGACCATCCCCTTTAGCTACTATGATACATAATCCTGCCACTTTGTCAAATCTCTTTTCCAAAAATAATATTTGTAAATGAGAAAAGTTGCGATAGTACTCATAAGGGCAATATAAAATTGAGGATAACAAAGTTCTAAACTTAAACGTAAACTGAATACCCCAGAAAATGGGAAAATATGCCATGTCAAAAACTCATAAATCTCCATTGCAATAATCCCTATTAGTCCAATACAGCATAGTATATAACTTGTATATCCCCAATGCATCCAAATGCTAAATATCGTAATCATCATGCATGTAACAGCAATGGGATTATTCATTAAAATAAACCCTGATACATCCTGCACTCCCTTATATCCACCAAACCAGGTCATAAACATCGTTGATAAACTGAATATAAAAATGATTGTCATAAGTATTTTTCTTTTCATATTGATCACCCACTTACAGTATAGTGGATTATACGCAAAACTTTCTTAATAAATTCTTAATATTCTATAAAAGAAAAACAAGATCATTCAAGACCTTGTTCTTTCTTTAATCTTTCTTGTTTATTTTTTTGCGTTTTGATGACTTTTTGACGAGAGAATTCTTCTCTATCTTTTTCATCTAAAGATTCACTAATGAATTTCACTGTTCTTTCAAATTCAGGAATAGAAATGTTTTGCAAAGCATTAGCTCGTTTTTGTGTTTTACGAATAGCATTGGCTAAACGATAAACAGCGTTTTCTATTTCTGCTAATTTCACAGTTAATTCTTTAACATGATAGAAACATCTATATGCATAATCCACTTTAGAGTTTGCTCTTTCAAAACCATATCCTAGACGAAGAGGTGTTTTTTCATAGCTTACTTTTGGAATTTCGACTCCCATAACGCTTCGATAAGTCACACTCAATCCTTCATCAATAGGAACAGCTTCAACAATATCACTGATAATACCAAGTGACATGTTCGCTTCCTGAAGAGCATAATAAGCTTTTTGATAAGAATCTGTAATATCATCTCTGATCAATTTGACATCATCTAATAAATTCATCATTTCCTTGATGAGAACATTTCTTTTTTTATCCATCAAGTCATAACCCAAATATGCGAGTTCTAATGACTTTTTGGTAGCAATCAAATTCCCCTTTGTTGGAAAGACCTGATTAGCCATTATCTACTGCCTGCTGTAACTCTTTAATCATTGTATCTTCTTGAAGATCAAATTGAGCTACTGCCTTTTCATGATCATAGAATTGTTCTAACACCGCATTATCAATACGATCTAATTCATTCTTAGGAAGAACAGATAATAAAGTCCATCCTAAATCTAATGTTTCTTCAATAGATCTGTTTGTATTGAAACCTTGGTTAAGGAAATGTTGTTCAAATAAACGTCCAAATTCCATATATTTTCTATCAACAGGTGTTAATTCATCTTCACCAATAACTGATGTTAATGATTTAACATCCTGAACATGTGCATAAGCTGCAAATAACTGGTTAGATACATCTGAATGATCAGCTCTTGTATATCCTTCACCAATACCATCTTTCATCAAACGAGAAAGTGATGGAAGCACACTGACAGGTGGATAAATACCCATTGAATTCAATTCAGAATCAAGTGTAATCTGACCTTCAGTGATATATCCAGTTAAGTCAGGTACTGGGTGAGTAATGTCATTGTTAGGCATTGTTAAAATTGGAATTTGTGTCACTGATCCTTTTGCTGATTTAGAAATACCAGCTCTTTCATATAATGAAGCTAAGTCAGAATATAAGTATCCTGGATATCCTTTACGTCCAGGAATTTCTCCCTTACTTGAAGAGAATTCACGTAAAGCTTCACAATAAGAAGTGACATCAGTATAAATAACCAAGACATGCATATCATGTTCATAAGCTAAATATTCAGCTGCTGTTAAAGCACAACGTGGTGTTAATGTACGTTCAATGATTGGGTCATTAGACAAGTTCAAGAACATAACAACTCTTTGCATAACCCCAGCTTCTTCAAAAGAACGTCTGAAGTATTCAGCAACGTCATTTGTAACACCCATTGCCGCAAAGACAACTGCAAATCCACTACCATCATCATCTTTAACTTTGGCCTGTTTAACGATTTGTACAGCTAATTGATTGTGTGGTAAACCTGAACCTGAGAAGATTGGTAATTTCTGTCCACGAATCAAAGTTGTTAAACAGTCAATAGATGAAATACCAGTGTTAATATAGTTTCTTGGATAAACACGAGCAACTGGATTTAATGGTTGACCGTTAATATCCATAGATTTTTCTGCATAGATTTCTCCAAGACCATCAATTGGTTTTCCTGCTCCAGAGAACACACGTCCTAAGATTTCCTTAGATACAGGAAGTTCCATTGGATGACCTAATAATCTTGTTTTTGTATTGGCAAGAGATAAAGAGTTTGTTCCTTCAAAAACCTGTACAACAACTCTTTCTCCTTCAATTTGAACGATACGTCCTAAACGAGTTGAACCATCTTTTAATTGTAATTCGACCATTTCGTCATATGAAGCATCTTTAACATGATCTAATACGACTAATGAACCATTAATTTCGTTCAACCCTACATATTGTAGACTCATCACATTTTCCTCCTTTAGTCAATAGATGCAACTGCTTCATCAATTTCTTTATAATAATCATCAAATAAAGCTAAATTATTGTTAGGAACATCATATTTCATTTTGACAACTCTATCAAAAATACCTGTTTCCAAAATCAAACGAATTGGTTTTCCAGCACTGACAACTTCTTTACCACGTTTATATAAGTATAAGATGACTTCCATCATCTTTAATTGTTTTTCTAATGGTACATAAGTATCATCTGGATGGAATGCATTTTGTTGTAAGTAACCAACACGTACTAATTTAGCAACTTCAATCACTAATTTCTGATCATCTGGTAAAACATCAGAACCCATTAATTTGACAATTTCCATTAATTTTGTTTCTTCAGCTAAAATACTTGATAATTCCTGACGATCTCTTAAGAATTTTGGATCAACATTTTTATTGAACCATCTTTCAAGATCAGGAATATATTCACTATAACTTTGATTCCAGTTAATCGCAAAATAGTGACGTGCATAAGCTAAAGCTTTATCCAATGCCCAGAAAGTACGTACGAAACGTTTTGTATTTTGAGTGACTGGTTCAGAGAAGTCAGAACCTTGTGGTGATACGGCACCAATGATTGTGACTGAACCTTTTGTTCCATTTAAGTTATTCATATATCCAGCACGTTCATAGAATTGTGATAAACGTGATGGCAAGTATGCTGGGAATCCTTCTTCAGCAGGCATTTCTTCCAAACGTCCAGAAATTTCACGTAACGCTTCTGCCCAACGAGAAGTTGAATCTGCCATGATGGCAACATGATATCCCATATCACGATAATATTCAGCAAGTGTGACCCCTGTATAAATAGAAGCTTCACGAGCCGCAACTGGCATGTTAGAAGTATTAGCAATCAATACTGTTCTGTCTGTTAAAGGTTTGTTAGATTTAGGGTCAATCAATTCTCTAAATTCTTCAAGAACCTGAGTCATTTCGTTACCACGTTCTCCACAACCTACATAAACGATAATATCGGCATCACACCATTTTGCTAATTGGTGCTGAGTCATTGTTTTTCCAGTACCGAATCCTCCTGGAATAGCAGCTGTTCCACCTTTAGCAATTGGGAACAATGTATCAATAACACGTTGTCCTGTCACTAATGGCATTGAAATTGGTAAACGTTTTGTAACCGGTCTTGCCTGTTTGATTGGCCATTTTTGTGTTAATGTACATTCCACAATTTCACCATCTGCCGTTTCAATTTTCATGACAACATCATCAATTTTGTATTGTCCAGATGGAGCCACTTCAATAACTTTTCCTTTTGTATATGGTGATACCATACATTTATGAGTGATTAAGTCAGTTTCAGGAATTGTAGCATAAATATCTCCACCTTTGACTTCATCACCGACTTTTGCAACCATTGTGACATCCCATAATTTATTTTTATCCAATGGATCAACATGGCTACCAGTTGGAATGAAAGCACCAGATTCTTTTGCAATTTCTTCTAGTGGTCTTTCAATACCATCAAAAATATTTCTTAAGATACCAGGACCTAAAGTAACAGAAATAGGTTGTCCAGTTCCATACACAGGTTCTCCTGGTTTTAATCCTGTTGTTGTTTCATAAACCTGAATTGTTGTTAATTCTTTTTTGATAGAGATAACTTCTCCAATCAATCTCGCATTACCAACATAAACCATTTCTAACATAGAAAAGGCATCTGTATCTTTGACTGTAACAACGGGACCATTGATTGAATAAATTACATTTTCATTCACACTCATACCTCCCGTTTCTATCTAATAATTAATCCAGAATTTTTATTAAACCAATCTTTTTGATTATTTAAAGCAAAATCTAAAGTTTCATCAACAACTAAAGAAGATGCTTTATTTTCAAGAATAAATCCACCAATTTGAATATCATCACTTGCTTGAACTTCAATATCAGTTCCAAAAGCTTTCACAAACGCATCTTTGTTTTTGAAATCATCATGAGATACATACATGATAGACTTAGAATCTTTAAAATCAGCAGCAACTTTCTTTATTTTTGCTTCTACAAAAGGTAAATATTCATCACTTTTGACAAAAGCTTTTAATTCATCACGTGCCTGATCAAAGATGTTTTTCACATATTCATCTCTTTTTTCAATTAATTTTTTTGTTCTTTCAATATGACTTTCAGAAATTTCAGCAGAAGCATTAGAACTCATTTCTTCTTCTTCCTGTTTCAATTTTAAGTCAGCATCTCTTTTGGCTTCAGCTTTCATAGATTCATAAGCTTCATCTTCAAGAGCTTTCACTTCATTTAAAATTGCCTGTTCTTCGCTTTTTGCCTGTCTTTCAATTTCATCTTTCATATAGAGAAATACTTGATCAATATTTTGCATAATCTATCTCTCCTATAATTTCACTCCAATAGCTTCAGATACATAACCGTCGATTGTTTCACCAATCTTAGAATTTCCATGACGGTCAGGTATTTCTGTAATGAGTGGTTTTTGTTGTTTTAATTTAATCTCTGATATAATATCTGGACACATATCAACTAATTTTGTAGTCACTAAGATAATCGCAATAGATGAATCTCTCATCTTTGTCTGTAAAATTTCCAGAAAATCTTTTCTTGTATGCACAACGACACCTTCAATACCTACAAGTCTTAGTCCCATTAATGTATCAATATTATCGCTGATTAAGAAAAATTTCATATAATCAGACCTTTCTTATAAAATTATAAAGCGTTGATAATTAAGATAGAAATTAATAACCCGTAGATAGCAACCCCTTCACCTAAGGCAACGAAGATCAATGCTTTACCGAAGTTGTTATCATTTTCAGAGAAAGCTCCAATAGCAGCAGGAGCAGCAGCAGCAACGGCAATACCTGCACCTAATGCAGAACATCCAGTTGCTAATGCAGCAGCTAGAAATCCCATACCTTGAGCAACTGTACCAACAATAGAAGCACCTTCAGCGGCAAATGCTGAACCCATTGATAAACATAAAGTTAAAGCAACAGCTCCAAAGAATCCTCCAACATGAGTTAATAAACGCCATTTTGCACTTTCTTTGCTTACTTTAGAAGTAAACATTTTGACTAATGGTAAAGATAATAAAACAACAGCAATAGCAGGTAAAATAAACATCATTAAATTCATAATTTTTTTCCTCCAAATATTTCTTTTTATTTTTCTTGAATTGAATGGAAAGGTTTTCCTTTTCCTTCATAATAACGTGAGAACATTTCATAGAACTCTAAACGTAAAACCTGAATACCAACAATCATACCTTCCAAACACATAACGAAGATATTACCAATAATAGCTACTAAAATATATCCAAAGTTAATGATACCTGGACCTCCAGCAACCATTTCAGCTAATGTGTAAACAACCATCATCATTCCGGCATGTGATAAAACGAATCCACCTACACGTAAGAATGACATCGTATTAGCAATGAATGTCAGCATAACTTCAAATAATTCAAAGAACGCTTCTGTAAAGAAAGCCCCAAAACCATGTGGGAACATCTTTTCCCCTTCAAGTTTATGACATAATGGTTCTTTTAGGAAAATCATCACCACTGGCATTGCAATCAATAAAACAATATAGACTGGTCCACCAAGAGGTAAATTCATTCCCACAAGCATATTGGCAACTAATAATAGAACTGATACATAGAATACAAGTCCAGCGACACCATTTTGTGAGAACAACATTTCTCCCCAGTTTTTCTTCTTAATATTCAAGAAGATATTAAATGCGATAGAAATGATAATCAATACAACCCCTGTCGCAATGGCTGCCATTAATAATGTCATCGTATTTTCTGATTCCATTGGTAAAAACATTGGTTCCATAAAATGTTCAAACAATGCTTCACTACCAAAAATTGAACCAAAGACAAATCCAAAGATCGTACTTGAAATACCTAAACGCATTCCAACTGCTCCAAGTTGCATACCTTTCCATTTATAGAAGAAGTATCCAACAAGTGATAAAACGATCCCTTGTCCAACGTCACCAAACATCATCCCGAAAAGGAATGTATAACTGATTGCCACTAAATTTGTTGGATCAAAATCGGTATATGATGGTACACCATACATTTCAACAAACATTCTAAATGGTTTTGAGAACCAGTTATTTTTAAGTTTTGTTGGTGGTGTCAAACGAGAGTCACTCATCGCTGAGGCAATTTCAACTTTGACATCATCTAATTGCTCAAAATCAGCTTTGATTTTTTTAGCATCTTTGTCTTCCGCAAAACCATAAACGGCGGCATTCTTACCAAAGACAACAACATATTTTTGAGCATCATATGTTTCATTCAATTTTTTAGAAACTGAATAAATATGATTCATTTCTTCAATATTTTCACTAAACAATTTTTCAATTCTTGAATCAAGAACCTGAATATATTGTTTAGCTGTGTCGTCTTCTTCTTTTAAAACTTCTAATGCTTCGCTAGGTTTACCATGTACGAATTCAGGAATATGAATACGTTCAAAATACAATGAAGAAAAGATGTTATCAATTTCAGGAGCATTATCTGCAGTTGCAATATAACTACAATATGTTTCCTTTGTTCCTTTATGTAAAACTTTAAATAAGAATTTCTGTTCTCCATAATATTTTAATTTATCTAAATTCATTGTTGGTAAACGCCCAAAACGAATCTGTAAATATTTACAAGAGAATAATCTATCAAAATCAATATTTGCATCAATCATATGCTCTAATTGAGCAATCGTTGCTTCATTCTCTTGAATCATCGTTAATAAATCTTCTTTGACTTTTTCAATCTGTGCAGCTTTTTCTAATACATTACAGAAGAATGTATCAGCTTGAATAATATTCATACGAACATTATCAACATCTGTGCTTTTTAATTGAAGACGATATTTATCCCTCGCTTCTTCCATTCTTGCGATTAAATCAGCATAAGGATTTTCACGATTTAATACTGATAATCCCTGTACTGAATCAGCAAATTTAGAAGCAGGTTCAGGATGAAAATTGTCAAGATTAATCAGCTTCAATAATACAGCATCATATTGCTGTGCTGGAAATTCAATTTCCAGAAGCTTTAATTTTGCTATTGCCATATATTTCTCCCTTCCTTATACTGCTTTCTTCTTTAAAATTGATTTTGCTAAAACAAACACAAGGCAAGCAACAATCACAATAGCAAATGGCATAATTGGTAAATTGATATGTGCTTCATATACACAACCAAAATACACTAAAATTGCATAAACAATAATCAAACCACAAATTCCCTTCATGGAAAGGACTTTTTCCATTGTTGAATTTTCTAAATACATTTTCTTAAATGCACCAATTGTATAAGTTCCAACAATGAGAAGAAGTATTCCATCAACAAGTTTATAAACTGTTGATAATGGTAATGCTATTGCTGGATAGAGGCTAATTGTATAGAAAACATCTCCATAAATAAGTCCTCCAAGCAGTGTCGCTACACCAAGTGATAGAAGTAAACTTCCCATTTTTTTCTTTCTCATAAGAAGTCCAAGCAGTGCTAATACAGCTCCAACTCCTAAGTCCCCCAAGAAGATAATGAAAATAATATAATAAAGTGCTGCCACAGCAATCGTTGTATCAATGATATCTGTTTGTTTCACCTTACTTAATATTTCAAACGGTCTGACAATTTTCGCATTATGCACAACTGTTGGTGCAATGATTTCCTGATGATCTAAAATATCTGCAGGTAATTCTTGATATTCCATACCGTGAATATGTTTTAACATATCCTTAAATTCACCAATCATACGTTTTGGAATAAATCCATAAATCGCACATTTGCTTTGGAAATCCACTACAAAAGTCTTAAATGATTCAATTCTTTGTAAGAACAAAGCAGTTGAATATAACTTCAACAAATCAACTTTGTGTGTTTCTCTTAAAATTGTCATTTTCTGATCCATACGTAAGATATATTCTTCCATCGCATGAACTTCTTCTTCTAATTCCTTTTTTGCATCATCAACTTTACCATGTACAAATGAAGGAATCACAATTTCTTCAAACCCTAACGCTTTAAATATATTGTCAACTTCCAGTAGTAAACTGTTTGTCACAATATAACAACAATATACATACTGACGATCTTCACCTAATTTATTAAAAATAAATGGTCGACCCTCATAATATTTAATTTTATCAAGATGTTGTCTGTGAAAACGTCCAAATCTGGCTTTCACATATTGACAATCTAATAAATGATCAAGATTGACTTCACTTAAAGTCATTCTCTTTAAGATTTCCAATGTTTTTTCATTTTCATCTTTTTCCGTTATTAATTGATCTTGAACATCTTTAATCTTTTTAATTTCAGCTTCCAATTCACTTAAATATTGATTTGTTTTATCAAAATTTAATGTTTTATCAGGAGCTAAATCTTTATTCAAATCCAACTTCATATCAGATGCAACCTGAATCAAACGATCCAATAATTTTGTATAAGCACTATCTTCAAATAATGCATGAACACCTTTTACATTATTGACAATCTTTGAAGCAGGTTGAGGATAAAAGTACTTGGAATCTTTGAGTGTAAATAAGACTTGATCTAAATCACGACGATCAAAAGTCATATTTAACAATATCATTTCTTCTATAGCCATATCTTGTCCCCCTAATAGATGAGCATCGCTTCAATTTGACTCGGTGCCTCTCCATATCTTAAACCTTCAATAATATGTTTAAGATTATCAATTTCAACTTGATATACAATTTTATATGTCATATAAACCAATGCACTATCTGTTGAAAATCTCATGAAACGTCTTGCTAAATTATATCTGATCTTTTCTGTATAATATTCAATATATACAAATTCCTGATCATCAACATATAATTTATAAGGTGATTCAGATAATTTCTTTAAAAATTCACTGGCATCCTTTGTTTCAATGAGTTCAAACATAACACTCTTTGGAATACGACTATATTCCATAAATAATGTTTCTCTAATTTGATCTGGCGATGCATTGAAATATTTCTTTAGACGATATATCTTTGTAATATTCTGTAACTCTATAGATGTATTGATCATTGTTAATAAATCTTTACGTTTCTTTCCTTTATACAGCTTATTAACGACATCAACATACTCGGCATAATAAATATGCTTTAATTCTAATTCCAATAAGTTTGAATCAAATCTTTCATCTTCTTCTGGTTTATATTTAAGTAATGCATCATAATACTTTGTACCTTTCAACAAAAACAACAAACTATCATAATCATTAATTGCCAATAAACCATAAAGATCAAAACTCGCATATTTATTCAAATAATCAGGAATTTCAATTTCATAACCCGTATAGTAATCTGAAACAATTAATCTTGCTTTTGTTAAAATTAATTGAATTTCCAGTTCCATTACACCTAAGCGATAAAATTCTAATTCCTTTTTAGAAGCAAAACGCATCAAACGATCAAGTCTTAAGAAGATTTCTTTATTTAATAAAGCTTCCAATTGACCACGATGAACATTCACTTCTTTTAAATCAGCTAATATATCACTATAAGCTGTTTCACTTTTCAAATAAGCAACTAAATCATTAATGCTTCTTCTTTTCAAAAGCTCCTCATAATTTTGTTCAGTTAATCTATGTGAATACATAGAACGTGCTTTTGCTAGAATTGCATTGGATGAAAAAGAACTCATACGCTCACCTCTCTCTATATTTCTTTACAACGATTAACAATGGTAGAAACCCATTCATCTTTATTCTTTTCGTAAAGACTAGAGAGCTGATTTAGTGATTCTTTGTACTCTTGTTCATTTTTGACTCTAGTTTCTTGAATCTTTGCTTCTAATTCTTTTTTATGAGCATCAATTTTGACTTGATATTCTTTCACAAAAGAATCATAGATTTCTTTCTTTTTTGCATTCATATTGGCTTGAACATCTTGCTTTTTCTTTTTTGCTTCTTCAACCCTTTTTGAACACTCCAAATCTATTGAAACAATATCATCAATAATTTTGTCCAAAATAATCCCTCCTCACTTTAATCATTTATTCTCACATAGTTTACTCCTATTTTTTTAACATTTCAAGAAAAATAGCACTTTATGAAAAAGAACCAAAAATACTTTGATTAAAAAAAGAAAAAATAGAAAATATCTCTATTTCTATCTTTTCATTTTTATAATCAAAAAGATTGATAAATACATATCTTTTCTAATTTACGTACTGCTGTTCCTCTAAAAAACAATTGTCATCCTAAAGTCATAGGAAAATTAACAAACATTGCCTGTAACCATAAAGCAATCACTTGATTTCCAGCATTTTGAAATAAAAGAGTTGCAATAAAACTCATGATGGGACACATCAAACAGACAATCATTGTACAAATCGTCATTTGAAAAATTTGTGGTGATGTTTCCTGTGAACTGAATCTTTTCATTGTTAAAGCGACAGCCCATTTTTCTACAAAACATAATTCAATAATCACCGCAATGGGCCACATAATCCATAATTCATGAAACGCCATGACAAAAGCCATAGCTATAGTAAATAAAAAGTGATGTCATTTTGATTCCATTCATTTTGTCCTCCTTCTTTTCGCACAAAAAACATGTGTGTTGTTCATAATCATGATCATTGCACATGTACCATTTCCAATATCACCATTGTTTCTATATGCAATTTTTAACGGGACTTAATTTAACATATTAAAAAAAGATGTAAGTCTTTTTTTAAAATTTATATTTTATGTTATAATAACATTAGGAGGTACTCATCATGTCATATCAATTACAAAAAGCCCATCCACAAGATGTTCCTGTTATCTTTGAAATGATATTAGAAAGAGATCAGTGGATGAAAGAAAAAGGCATTACTCAATGGCAAGACACACATTATCTTGATATCTTCCCACTTTCCTACTATCAACAGGAACAAGAAAAGGGAAACTTATTTGTTCTTACCGATAACAAACACAATATTATTGCCAGTGCGGTTGTCAATGACTATGACAGTAATTGGCATGATCATCAACCTGCTCTTTATATTCATCGTTTAGTCAGTCGTCCTCATTTACAGGGTGGTTCTTATTTTTTGAAACGTATTGAAGATTATGCCAGACAACTGAATAAACATTATATCAGGTTAGATTCTATGACAAGTAATCAACCATTAACACAATACTATCAAAAACATGGGTTTATTGCTGTGGGGGAATGTGAAGAAGGATTATATCAAGGAACATTAAGACAAAAAGCAATATCACCACAAAAGAGAGTGTCAGTTTAGGCACTCTCTTTAATAATAATTTCAAATTCATCATCTTCATCAATATGATCAAATATAATATATCCTTCTCCACCTTCTTCAATGATTTCATCAGGTAAAATTTCCTGTCCGTCTTTCATAAGTATAAAAGAATAATTTTTCAATAATTCTGGATGAACATATAAATCTAATTCATGATCTTGATAGCCTATACCAATCTGATTCATATCCACATCTTCTCCTCTTGCAAATGACATTCTATAAGTAGAAACAGAGAATGTTTTTTCTATTTGACCCTGCACTTTTACTTTTAGCTCCTGCAAAGTATTTTCTATAATTTCTTGAATAGAAATAGTCTGCTTTTGCAAAAAAGTAGTTGGTATATTGGCGATAGCTAATTTTCTTTGAATCAAAACTTGATATTGAGGATTTTTTTCAATTGCAGACTGATATTCCTGAATCATTTTTCTTTGTGTGGGTGTTGGTAAAAAAGCTGTCAAAGCCTGAACATAATCATCGATGTCTTCAAGTGTAAGTGTCTGTTTCATTCTGCCACCTCCCTCTCTATATTTTGAATGAGTTCAATCCATTGATTGCTCATCAGCATATCTTTATAAACATTTTCTGGATGATATGTATGATATAAGAAATATTTGATATTATTAGGAGCATTAGAATGTCCAAATGCGACTTTATAAATATCTTTATGTTTTGAAAATTCACCCCAATAATATTCTAATAAGTTGACATAATCTTTAATTTGTGATTTTTGTTGTTCATCAAAAACATAATCTAAATAAGGACTTTCAAGTGCCGGTATATAATAATATTTCAATAAATGAAAAGTATCTGTAAGAATTTTTCTAATCATCTCATCTTTATTTAATTTTTTGTTTTGACGTATATAATTTTCAAAACCCTTTTTAAATATTTGTCCTTCACTTTCATTTTGATTCATTTTCTGACTTGTTTCACCAATCATGACAATATCAATACGATAGAAAAGATAACCCATATGCCATAACTGACCTTTTAAAATACGAATAATTTCTTTTTCCTTTTGTTTTTGATCTTGAACATGAAGATATTCATAATGAAAATCATTGAGTTCTTCATAAAAATCTCGCATTAATGTAAAAACATAGAAATCTAAAAATGATATCAAAGCCTGTGCATATTTAACGTTTTGTATTTTTAAAATTGACATATTCATATAACTGAATGTTCTTAAATAATGATTTTCAAAGTTCTGCATCATTTTTTCTGTCAATTCTATTTGATCCAAATGACGATAATCTTTCAATGAAGAATGTTTTTTTCTAAAAGATGTCCACTCACGTGTCAAAACAATTGCATAATCCGAACAAATCCCCTTAAGATTACAAAATTCTTCTACATCATCATGTATTCCTTGTGATAAAGTATAATTGGTATCATTATTATATGTCTTTTCATTATGGAACTGAATATCTGTATCTATCTGAGTCATTGATAATTCCTCTTGCGTATGTTCATGAGGTTTTTTATTGGCTGATCTATAAATACCATCTTCATCCTTTTGAAAACCATCGTTCTCTTGGCAATCATGACTCTCTTTTGTTGATGAAAAATTGACTCTATTGACAATAGATGCATAAATATATCCACTTAAAGAATGATTGAATTTTTCCACGATCTTTTTGCTTTCATTTTTCCAGTGTCTTGAAGCATAGATTAAATATAAATCATATCCAAAACCATTTGCCATCTCCTCCACCATATTTTCAGGTAAATCAATGCTTTGAAATGCTTGTTTATATCGCAACTGTAAATCTATTTTCACATAGAGAAGCATAAAAAGCCAACGATAAATCTGATAAAAATATTGGTAAACTTGTTTCGCACTTAAATGATTATAAGGTTGAAAGACAAGATATTTTGCTGAGCGATCCGTTGCACGTTTAGAAGTATAATCAGGGCAATTCGTAATATAAGGCTTCACTGCATCAAAGAATTCTAAATCTTTTTTAAAAATATGATTGCCTGATGATCCTCCTGCATCTTTGACTTTTGTTAGAGAATAATACTTCATTTCCAGATGAGGTTTATATGTAACCATTTCATCAAACATTTCCTGTAAATGAGCAATAGATTTTAATCCTATCTTGTCTAAATAGTCTTGAAAGGTCATCTTTCCTTCCATTTTCATATCATGTGGAAAATGAGCAAAAACAATTGCTTTTAAAAGATGGAATAATTGTTTCTCATCTTCTTTTAGAATTCTATTAAGTTCCACTTGTTTTTTGATAAAAATATCATGTTCATCATCTAAATCATGATTAAAATGATGATCTTCTAAAAACTTCTTAAAAGCTTCTGAAGTTGTACAAAAACATTGTCCTTGTTTAAATAGTTCTTTATATTCCTTATCGTTAAGACATACAAGATAAGGTGAAAGTTCATTTCTTAAATAAAATAAACGTATGATATTTTCAAAAAATTCCTTCATATGAGATGGATCATCATAATAATTGATATTTTGATTTTCTAAAGCCTCATTCATATAATTGATTGTTTTTTGAATATCTTCTTCAATATGTTGAGGATGAACAACGATTTCATCGACATCAATATTCAATTTCAATAAAGGTTCTATATCAAATAAATCAATAGCTTGTCGTAAAGATGTTTGATTATCTACATTTTCCATAATTCATGACATTTATACATATATAAATGCCTGTCACCTCCTTATATACTATATCAATATTCTAGCATATAAGCTAAAAAGTGACATCATTTTCCTACCTATTGTGTAAAAATAATGTCACTCTATAATATCAAAATCTATGACAATAATTTCCAAATAACAATAAGTAAGAATCCTATCATTTCAATCAATATCAATATGACTTGTATTAACTGTTTTCCTATGAAATCATCAATATTTTCTAATAAATATTGAATAAAGATATTTTGTTCTAATGTCTCATTTTTTATAACCATACGTTTGATGTCTTCATATCTTTCTTCATTCATCGTTAAAATCTCCTTTAATAAAAAATGGCATATACGCAAATGAGCATTAAGAAGACTGCATTAAAAACAACATATCTTAAATAAATAGATTGTTCTTTCACTAATTCATCAACTAATTCTTGAATAAGTTCTTGTTCATTTATGATCACTTGTTCCATAGAGTTAATCCTCCTCGTCTTTGCGTTTAAGCAAGAATTTGAATTCTTGTTCAGATTTTTCTTGTTGTTTTATTGTTTTTTCGAAATATGTATTGTAACGATTCTCTAAAAATCTCAAATCACATCCATCAAGGCTGTAATAAAAACACAAATGTCGTCTTATGTCATTAAAACAACTTAATATCATTTGACATAAAGAATAAGCCTCTCTATTGATTCTTAAAGCTTTTTCATAATCAAGTTTTTTATCATAAGGATCTCCATTTAAAAGAAAATCCAATCCTCTTTTATCTCCTTTTTCATATTCTTGTTTTGCAAAATCAAAACATTGTTGAAATATTTCTAAAGCATTTTCATAATTTTTTTCAGCATAATATTTTCTTGCTTGTTTCATTGCGTTGTATAAATCCATTGCATTAACCTCCATTTGTTCAAAATTGTATTTTGTCAGGTATTCCTAAGTCTTTTTATAAAGACTTAGGAATAAAATACTTTTTGCCATTCATGAAATAATCATGCATGACTTTTCATGTTAATCAATTGGTATAAAACGAGAACAATAATGATTTGGACCGACTCTTTTATCATCAATATCACAGCGATGAGCATCTTTAAAATATGCATAATGTCGACAATATTGACAAACTTTATCACTATCCCATAATGAACAGTCTTGACATTTTACTTTACACATAACTTTTTCCCTGGTATATTATAATTGACTCATTTATCAGTCATTAAAATATACCTTTTCCTTTCTATCAACTTTATTAATACGTAGTTGATGACGTTTAGGTTTATATGTAAAATTGAAATATGTGTTTGTGGATTTGTATTTTTCCGTGTGGCTTTGACTACTTCAAGGAGGTTTGGACCACTCACTTATTCCTCAATAACGATGAGTTAGATGAGTCTTTGAATTCGCATTTTGAACCAGGTTTTATGGTCTAAGTGTTGTGGGTACCACTTCACATGAAATTTATTTGAAAGGATGGTTTTTATGAAATTAGTTGGTATTGATATTGGAAAGCACAAGCATTTCGTCAGTATCGTTGACAAGTTGACTGGTGAAATTATTCTTCAGCCTGTCGCTTTCTCTAATAATGCTCAGGGTTTTGAATTCCTTATCTCTCAGATCGCTCTCTATCCTGTTGATAGCGTTCTTATCGGTATGGAAGATACTGGTCATTATCATTTCGCTTTATTGCGCTTTCTTTTACAGAAGAACTACAGCGTCGCTTTGATCAATCCTAAAACTACCGATCTCAATCGTAGAATGGATGGTGGCATCACTAAAAACGATAAACTTGATACTCTTAATATATGCGATATATTAAGCTCAAACAAACTCAAGAAACCTTATCGTTTGACGTCATCTAAGAAATTTGACCTTTATGAACAGAAGCAGCTGACTAGGTTGCATCATTCCCTCAAGGAACAGATTAATGTTCTTTCCAATCGTCTGCAGAAATGCATAGATCTTGTTTTCCCTGAATATAACGCACTTTTTAAATCCAAGTATGGAAAAGTCTATATGTCTATTCTTAAACAGTTTGGCAGTGCAAAGGCCATTGCACAGGCTGACATCAGAACTTTACGCAAATGCTTTGATATTACCGGCAGAGGCAATCGCATTTCTCTGACTGCTGAAAAGCTAAAGGAAAGTGCAAAAACATCTGTTGGCATTTCTTCGTTGGCAGATGAAATGCAGATCAAGCATTTGATAGCTCATATCGAACTGCTTAACGATCAGCTCAAAGAAATAGATAAAAAATAGAAGAGTTTTCCACTGACTTAAACTCTCCTATCATCTCCGTACCAGGAATTTCGCATTTCTCTGGTACATCAATTCTAGCAGAATATGGAGATATTTTCAACTATTCTAAGCCTTCAAAGATAATAAAGGCAGCGGGTGTCGCCCCATTTCACTACGAATCAAGTCAGTACGAAGCCAAGCATAGTGCCATAACCAAGCAGGGATCGAGCTATTTAAGAAAGACGTTATATCAGGTCATTGTGCCAGTCATCAGGTTCAACAAGGTCTTCAAGGATTACTACGACCTTAAACGCTCACAGGGAAAAAGTCATCGCTGTGCGCAGGGACATTGCATCAGGAAGCTGTTGAGAGTCATCTATCATCTGGTAACGACAAATCAGCAGTTTGATGCATCGTTACTGAGATAGAAAGAAAATGAAACCGTATTCAAAAAAGTCTATTCCATAGGCTGTTTTCGTCATGCCCAAAAACACAAATCGTATTCACATTTCAAAGATCTTACATATTGATGAGCTACCATAATCAAATCATTTAACATTTTCAAACTTTTTTCATCAAATGACTTGAATTTTATATAGTTAGCTCCTTTCACTTATTAAGATAAATACATGTAGGAATTCCCATTTTTACTATAAGTTTACATGTTTTATGCTCATTCTTTTAACCTTTAAAGTATTTACAATAATGATTTGGACTCACTCTTTTATCATCAATATCACAACGATGAGCATCTCCAAAGTATGCATAATGTTGACAATATTGACAAACTTTATCACTTGCCCATAATGAACAGTCTTGACATTTTACTTTACATATAACTTTTTCCCTCCTTTCACTTATTAAGGCAACAACAAATAAAAAATCCCATTTTTATTTGGGATTCTTTATTTCACTTCATTTACAATTTCAAAATCATCTGGTAACTGTTCCAGTAAAGGAACATTTTCATATTTTGATACAAAATCAGCAATATCACGATGAGATTCATCTGTCATCTTTGCACATGACAAAATGATATTTTCTAATACTGCTCGACATTCTTGACAAATAGGATGACAAATATCAGCCCATTGATCATCTTTTATTTTTTTAGAAGGCATCGCTATAAATGCTTTTTCTTCATCTTCAATCACCTTGATATCATGTACTACAAAAATATGATCAAAGACAATACTTGCAATAAATTTTAATCTTGTTTCATTATTCAATTTTTTAATACGTACATTTGTAATCATTTTTTCCACTCCTTATCTTATTTTTCCTTGAATAATAAATCCATTCCAGTCTTCTTTATCATTTTCATTTCTTAAAAGATAACCTTGACTTTGACATAAATGTAAATAATTTTCTAAATGTCGTTTGATAAAACGATATGACTTTGGATAAACTTTTGATACATATTCTGGAAATTCATTGGCATAAATCTGTAATTCTTTTAAAGCCTGTCGATCATCTCTTAAATATTTTTTTGTTTCTAAAAAGGATTGATAAACATTTTTATTTTCACAATATTTTCGATAAAATGTTTTCATAAAAATAGCAGCATTATGATCATTAATAGCTTCAACTGTTAATATCATAGTTTTCACCCCTGCTAATTCAAATGCTCTCCTTAATCCATAAATACCTTCTCCAGGCAATACATCTCCTTTTGCGGTTAGACATGCTGATAAAACTAAAAGATTTGTATTTTTTAAATCCATTTCTTTTTGAATATCATTAGCAGAGACATAACCTTTTTGATATTCTTCCTTATGATTTGTCTGATTATATCCAGCTAAACATAATCTTCCTCTCTCCATTATGTTTTGTTCATCTTGCAAATATTCTCCATGCGTTGATACATGTAATATGGAAGGACTATGAACAGCTAAAAATTCTGTTACATTGGCCTTCTTTCCACTGTAAATCTTAGCTTCAGGAAAAACACTTTGAATATAATGCCCTTCGACAAGACTTCCCGGAAGTGATGATTTCTTCCCTTCACCTCTTGTTTCGTCAAAACCATCGTCAGCTAATGTATCATCAAAATCTGGTGATACAAACGATACAATATCATCATGATTATGAATATTCCCTTCATAAAACAATCCTTTGGGTGAAGAAAGATAACTGATATCTTTATCAATGAATCGTTCAAAAGATACATGATACAAATCACCATCTGGACATATATAAATATGTTGAATATGGTTTAGATGCTTTTGAATCTTATCTATTCCATAATCATCAACAATATAGCTTTCAAATAAATCTTTGCCTATGACAACCAAACCATATTGATGCTGATTTAACTGATAATAATCCAATAACAAATCATTGTCCTGTAAATGACTGACTATCATAGAATCATTCATATTCAACATCAGCTGATCTTGATATTGTTTCATCATTTGTTTTAATTCTTCATGTATCTTTTCTTTTTGTTGTTGAAGATGAAGAATAGTGCGTGTATCTACAGTTTGATGTATCTGTTTTTCAATATGATTCATATGATTGATTTTTTGAGTATATTGAGGAATTTGTTTTAAACGACTGCGTAAGACTTCAATATCTTGAATGATATTTTTATAGGATACAAGATATTGATAATCTGTTAAATTTCTATGGTGATGAAAATAATATGATTGATATATTTGTATAACACCAACCAAGGATAATAGAAAATTTTTATGTGAAGCTTCGCTTAATAAATAATATTGATAAATCTGCTGTTTCATATCTTCTAAAAAACGTTTCGCATACATTTCAAAAAGATTATCAATATGAAGTTTATGATAAGATAAAACCAATTCCCCTAAACAAAGTAATGTCGTCATATGTTTTGGTCCTAAAACTTTATGATATAATTCATAGGCATCTCGATATAATTGATTGGATTTTATTAAATCTAAAGATTCATAAGCTTGAGCCATAATATGTAAAGCATTTATTGTTTCAGAATGTGATGGTCCTTTGACCAGTTTTAATTGTTGATAATACTGTTCCAACAACTCAATGGCTTGAGGTGATTGTTTATGATTTTGTAACATTGAAGATATAAATAGCAACATCATCTGTGAAACTTGTGTAAATTGGCTTGTATTCATATTCTTTAAATGTTCTTCAATCTTGGCATAAAGTATGGGAGATTGATGATTGTTTTCTTGCGTTGTTATGAGGTGGTCTATTAAACTATCAACAACATACATATTGATTAAAGACTCTAGAACCTCAATACTATTTTCACCAAAGACTTCTTTTTGTAAATTGTAACATCTTTCATATTTTTTGAATGCTTCTTTATAGTTAGCCAATTGAAAATATATCAGTGCTAATTGACTTAAAGTATTAATAAAAGTTTTATCTTTTTCACCAAATAACTTTTCTTCTATTTCATAAGCTTTTAAACAATAGGATAATGCCTGTTCATATTGATCCAAATCAATATAAATGTCTATGAGTTGATTTAAACTATTTAATGTATCTCTATGCGTTTCACCCAAGACTTCTTTTTGTAAAGCATAACATTTTTCTTCTAATTCAGTAGCTTTTAAATTTTTTCCCATCACATAATATAAATAACTTAAATCGTGGAGTGATTGTAGTGTTTTTGGATTATTATATCCATACTTCTCTTTTTTGAGAAGATATAGCTTATCTTGAAAATCTATAGATTTTTCTATATCATTATTTTTTTGTAGACAGCGAATATAATTTTGTAACATATCTAAACAATGATTATATTTTTCTCCATAAGTTTCCTTCATTGTTATATAAGCTTTTTTAGCTAATTCTAAGCTTTTTTGATATTCACCGATCTGATAATAAACAGTACTTAAATCACTCAAAGTGATGAGAGTATAAACATGTGTTTGCCCTAATCGTTCTTTACGTATTTGATAAACATCTGATAAAACTTCTTGAGCCTTTGCATATTCTTTCAAATTCAAATAAAGTTTACCTAAACAAGAATAAACCGATATTGTTTCGTTATGATCTTTTCCATAATATTTTTTGAACATATCATAACAATTTTCTAAAATATTGACAGCTTCTTGATGGAACCCTAATTGATTGGCTATTATGCCTAATTCTTTCATACTTTTAAGTGTATCAATATCTGTTTCACCTAAAATACTTTTTTGCATATAATAAGCTTCTTGAATCATATCATAAGCTTTTCGATTATCTCCAATATCATTATAAGCCATACCAAGACTATATAAATACAATAATGTATCTCTATTTTTTAAACCATAATTTGTTTGTGATAAATCATAACACTGCTTATACATTTCTAATGCTTTTTGATAATCAGAAACATCATGATAGGACAAAGCAAGATTATAACAAATCACAATAAATTCTTGACTTCTATGACTCAAAATATCTTGTGTATGATGATAAACTTCTAAAGCTACATCTAATGCATGAAAATAATCCCCTGTATCTGCATAAGTTCTTCCTAAATTATTCAAACAAATAAGACTTTCTATAGCATATCTCCCATATAAATCACATGCCATTTCATAGCACTTTTTGTGCAGCTTCAATGCTTCAAAATATTTCATTTCCTGTTTATAAAGATTTGCCTGTCGATCATAATCAACAATTTGATTTTCATAAAACTGTTTTCTTAACTTCATTTGACTTTTTTTCAAAAAATTCATTCCTATCACATCCCAGCTTTCCTATTCAAATACAAGACACTATCTGACTTGTCTTTATTATAAATATTTATAAATCAGTATGAAATAAAAATTTCAACTATACAATAAAATAATTCATGAAAATCGAAAGATGACTAAAAATTCCAGTCATCTTTCTTTCTACTTTAACCTTTAAAACGATAACAATAATTGTATGGACTGACTCTTTTATCATCAATATCACAACGATAAGCATCTCTAAAATAAGCATAATGATCGCAATATTGACAAACTTTATCACTCGCCCATAATGCACAGTCTTGACATTTAACTTTACACATAACTCTTACCTCCTTTCACTTTATAAGATAATAACAAGTCATAAATCCCATTTTTAATTAAGTTGTTGATGATGACGAAAAGCAATATAACATTTTCCTTCAAAATAACTGAGATGATTATTGAAAACATCTTCAAAAAAGGATATATCATTTTCAAAATAAGCTAGAATAACATCTTCTTGATTGAAATGCTTTTTTTCAAGTTGTCTATTGATATAATCATCAAAAGATAGTTCAAAAAAACATCTTTGATCTGATGATATTTGTTTACCTGTTATTTGAAGATTCAAAATATTCGCAATATAATCTGTTAATAATTCATTAGTTATATTATAAATAATATGATGTTTTTTATATTGATCTTGATTATTGACATAAATATACGAATTGATTCCTACTTTTCTTATTAATAAATCACCATATATATGATAGTGACAACTTGACAACAAATGAACAAGTTCATGAATAATCACATGAGATATCTGTGGAGAATCCATGTTTGATAAAAAGATAATAGATTTCAGTTCTTCATATTTGCCATTTATCTTTTCTGGTGGAAAATGACAATAATGCGTTCTCATTATTGGATTGACTTCTCTTATTTGATGCGTCATGACACTCTCAGTTATATAGGATTGATGTAAATTGTTATGAATTTGATAAAACAAAACATTTTCTTTTAAATATTGGAATCTTTTGATGGTATCTTCATGGCATATAGGAGTTAATAGACAGATAAGCTGATCTAATAACCCCTTTGCATAATTCACTTCATTCATCTTTTTCATTACCTCACCATATTTAAAGATAATAATATTCTTTTCTTTTTTCTTTAAAATCTTTTTCAGAAATACTCAATAAACAATATTCATCTATGAGAATTCTTTTCATGTTCAATTCCTCCCTTCACCTATTAAGACAAATACATTGAATAATTCCCATTTTCTATCATTAAAAACTTTCCTTACATAAAAATGGGATATAACTTTTAAAGCTATATCCCTTATAACAACTTTTTAAATTTTGATAAAAAATAAAGAACAGGAAAAAGTTACTTACACCTTGTCTGTTATAAATGATTATAAAAATGGAGCTAAATACATAGGCATAAATTGTTTACCCTTTTCCTGTTTATAGTCTTTTTGCGAAAAAATATAATAATTTTTATATGTTTAGAATATTTTTGCAAATTCACATAGAGAATCATGTTTACCTAATCCTGAGGATTTAACCTCAATAGCTGAAATTTTACTTCCTTCAGAAATTAAAAAATCTATCTCATAATAATGAGTGCTATTTTCTTTTTCCTGTGTATGATAATATAATTCTCTATCCTTTGAAACTAATAACTGTGCCATTGAGTTTTCATACAAATAACCTAAATGAGCTGGTAATTTATCAGAAAGTCATTTAGCATATACCTCATTTTCTATAATAGGTCGATCTATAAACATAAGTGTTACAAATAATCCTGTATCAGATAAATAGAGTTTATAACTATTGAAATCTTTTGATGAGTATAGACTCACTTTAGGATCAGTTGAATTATAGCATGGTAATACGGTCTTAGAATCAAATAAATCAAATAATAATAATTCTTCTTTCTCTCTTTTTAAGTACAGAGGACATACGATATTTTTTTGACCTTTCGCTAACTGAGCGGGAATTGAATGATAAAGTGCAGATATTTTTCCAGAAGGATCTATTTTTTTGAAATCTTCTTCATAAAGATAAATAATCTGACGTTTTACATTCTCTATAGTAGAAAAATTATTTCCATTTACATACGCTTCAACAGCTTGAAGCATACCTCCGACTGCCATATAAATTCTCATATCTCTCATAAGTTTTCTATTCACTTCTTGACCAACAGCTTTTTTCATATCAAACAATTGCTTGATTAAATGATAATTATTTCCTGTTGCATTGCAGAATTCTTCATAATCCATAGAATAAACTGTTATTTTCATTTCTTCAGAAGGAATGAGGATATCTTTCACGTTCTTTTTAATAGAGGTTTCAATGTAATGATATTGTCCGTCTTTTACCAAATGTTTAATGGCCTGTAATCTTAAAAAAAACATATCCAAATGATTGATATCATCAAAACAAGATAATATATCAGTTGAAGCAATTGAAAAATCTATTAAAATATATAATTTGTATTCATTTTCAGCAAATAATTTAGCAATTGTTGTTTTCCCTATACGCCTTGCCCCTTCTAACAAAACAGCATAATTTAATTTCTACTCTATTAATTTATCATAAGCTTTTCTTTTAAAATACATGATCATAACTTTTTACATTTCTTCAATATTATTTTTCTATAAATCATACATTTCTTCAAAATTATAAAATTTGATATATAAAATCTATATTTTATATTATGATTGACATGATGATGATTATTCATTGATATTTTATTTTTTGATTTATCATCATATAGCTGCTTTAGTCAGCAACATTTTTATGATTCAAAAATTCATACAACAACAATATCAATGATTATGATAGTATGACAAAAAAAGAGAAGCAGATTGAGTAATCTACATTCTCCTTTTTATGACATCAATCATTGTTCATATTTTGAATATATAACTGATATTAAACAAAATTCATTTTACAATAGAGGAGCTGATATATATTTTTAATGTTTAATATTATTATAATGCTTTAAATGATGAACAATATCCATTAAGGTTAATTTTTTTACTGTCTTTTATACAAATATGATTATAATCTTTGTATCTGTAATTTTGACAATATTGACAGACTTTATCACTATCAGATAATAAACAATCTTGATACTTTGCTTGACACATTATTTTCACCACCTTTCCTTTTAGAATTGTGTTGTTGATTTGACGAAGATAATCAAACCTGCGGTAATCTATAGATTACCGGTTTTCTTTATTTTTCATAGACGTTGCCTCCTTTCTTCATGAATGTTGATAAAAACATTGTCCTCCTTTCTTAAAAAAACTATCAACATCACTTTTTTTGTTTATTTCATCAAACGTTTATAAACTTCTCTAGCTGTAAAAATAATCAAACTGATGATTATTATATTCTTTATAACATTCATTGATATTTCCTCACTTTTCATCAATTTATTGATTCTTCCATTGAAGATACACCCTATAATAAATCATGCAATAATCATGAAAGTTTCTTCCTAAGGCTTGTAAATCAAAGATTATTACTTTTAAATCATCTAAAATTTCTATAATTGATAATTAGTTGATCAAGCTGTAAACATTTAAAATTGCATTCTCATGCTTTTTCATATAATCTGGCATTTTTAGCAATGGATTGTATGTAAATGAAGCAAACCATCGACCTTGATTATTTCTTTATGCTGACCATAAATTTGATACAATGATTGATATCATTCTTAACTTTTGATAACTTGTTACACGACAAATATGTTTCTACTGCTGCTTTAATTTCATTATTTAAATCTATTTTTCATCACCTCATATCATTTTCAATATCAAAAATTATTTCATTTTTGTTAACCTCCCTTCGCCTATTAAGACATTAACATTAAAAAAATCCCATAAAAAAACCACAAACAATTTTTCCATTGTTTATGGTTAATTGAATATATTATTTTTTACGAATCGTTTCTACATTTTGATAAATGATATTGGGTGTTTCATTAGTTGATTGATCAATAACTGTAATCTTAAAATCATGTATTTCATGATTAATATCTAAAGATAATCGAATGACATTTTTCTCTAATATCATTCCATCTTCTTTTCTATATATTCCCTGTTTTCCACTTGCTAATGTCACTTGTCTAATGCCATGTTCATCAACAATAAACAAAGTGGATGAACTCCCATCATTTTCAGCAATATCCACATAAAATAGATGCATTTTCCACAGTTGCTTTTTGAATATCCTGCAATTTCATAACAAAAAAGCTATAACAACTGAACCGCCCCTGTCAAGTAGACAGGTGAAATAATTAAAAATGTTTTTGATGAAGTTGCCGAGGAGACAACTTCATTTTTCTTTATGCAGCTAATGTTGTATTACTTGTATAATGTTCTTGTTTATATTTTATGATTCTTTTATTTTCTAATATTGGATATTGATTTGGTCTTTGTAATGATAGTGCTTCTCTTCTCACTTCATATGGTGTCTTTACTCCAAATCTTCTTTGATATCTTTCATACATGTAATAATGAATCCAATCATCAATAGCCTTAATAAGTTCGTCCTTTGTGTTGTAATGTTTTCCATAATAATACATCTCACATTTCATGATTCCCCAAAAGCCTTCCATTGGTCCATTATCTATGCAGCAGTGAACTCTTGACATGCTTTGTGTCATTCCCTGCTCTTTAAGCATATTTACAAAGGCTGGACTTGTGTATTGATATCCTCCATCCGAATGACATAAAGGATGTGCATCTTTATTAGCTTGAATTGCTTTATCAAATGTATTAAAAACAAGAATATTATTATTGTGATTACCAACTTCATAACTGACGACTGTTCTATCATAGAGATCAAGAAATGCACTCAAATAAAGCTTATATTCATTATGTGGGCCATATTTGAATTCTGTGACATCAGTTACCCATTTTTCATTTGGTCTTGATGCATTGAAATCTCTATTAAGATTATTCTTAGCTGTGTTGTTATTTTTTCTAACTGTACAACTTCTTCGTTTAGGTCGAATGATGCTTTGAATACCTAATGTCCTCATGATCTTATAGATACGTTTGTCACTATAATGTCTATGATGATCTCTATTTATTCTATCAGCCATCATTCTATAACCTAATAATCCGTTATATTTTTTATGATATTCTTTGATCAGCTCAGCTATCTCTTCATTTTCCTTGTCTACAATACTCTTTTCATGATGAAGCCATTTATAATAGTTTGCACGTTTGACATCAAGTATTCTACACATAAGTGATATATTTGGTGTGTTTCCTTTATCTACTTCTTCTTCGCTAATTTCTTTGATTGCTTCATATTCTTCTTCATATTTGCTTTCTCTGTATATCGCCTTCTTTCTATCTCGTCCAATTTTTTTAACATTCTTACCTCCAATAGTGCCATTTCAAGTTCATATTCCTTTTGTTTGAGCTGTCGTTTTAATAAAGTCATTTCATCAACTTCTTCATCAGCTTTATGATGTCCACGTCTATCACCTAAACCATCTTCGCCTTTTTCCTTATACTTCTTGACCCAATTAAAGACATTAGCGTAAGTTGTTTCAAATACCTTAGCTGTT
Organism: Clostridium sp. C1; assembly: GCF_018223625.1. Classification (NCBI taxonomy): domain Bacteria; kingdom Bacillati; phylum Bacillota; class Clostridia; order Eubacteriales; family Clostridiaceae; genus Clostridium; species Clostridium sp. C1. The sequence goes on from NZ_CP073631.1 coordinate 1,670,923, forward strand.
GTCTTATAGTCCAAATCATGTTCAAGACAATACTTTACAATTTCAATACGTTCTTCTTTATTTACTTTTCTGCTTTTCGCCATATAGATATCTTCTCCTCCAGGAATGTAATCCTTCAATTCCATATGACTATTATAATCTTTTATCCACTTTATGATAGTGCTATTAGAAGAAATATTATATTTTATTGCCAGATCATCTAATGAACCTTCGCCGTTTAAATAAGCATCTACAACCATCTGTTTAAATGTTTTAGTATATGCATTATTTGATTTTAAATCATCAAAAGCTGATTCACCAAAAGCATTGTATTTTTTAACCCATCTATAAACAACCATATTATTTGTGCCAATTTCATCAGCTAATGAATAAGTAGATCCTTCACCATTCAAATAACGTTTACATATTTCTATTTTTAGTTCTTTAGAATATTTGCTTTTTCTTCCCAATATAAAAACCTCCCGTATCAGTGTTTAATTATTTACACTGTCTACTAGGAGGTTATCATATCACAACTATAGCTTTCTTTGTCCTTATTTTTTTGTTTGAGGTGTTCTAAACATAATATAGATAGGTACTGCCAATAAAACACTTCCACCAATAATATTCCCCAGTGTGGAAATGAGCATATGCAATGGTAACATTGTCCAATCAATCGCTGAACCTAATTGTGTGATTCCCATTGTGAAAATACCACCATTGGCGATACAGTGTTCAAATCCTGGTAAAACAAATGTCATGACCAGAATCATAATCACAATTAATCTAGCTGTTTCATCTTTAATTTTCACCCCAGAATAAGCAGCAACACAAACAATGAAATTACACAATATACCTTTAATTAATAAATCAATGACATCAAAATTTAACTTTGATTCCATAACTCCTTTTAAATAAGGTTGCATAATTGTTTCTTGAGCTCCACTTTTAATAAATAAAAAACAAATCAATGCAATCCCAATCATATTTCCAATATAGCAGACAACCCACATCGGGATGATTTCTCGTAATTTGATATCCCCTCTTAATACTGGCATAATTGTCACAAAACAATTTCCTGTAAAAAGTTCGGCTCCTAAATAGACAATCGCAACCAGACCAATTCCAAATGATCCTGCCACAGCAATTTTCCCTACAACATTATGATCACTTAACAAAGCTCCTAAAGTATAAGATAAAATCGCGGCCAATCCTAAATAAGCACCTGCCATAAAAGCTCTCACAAAGAAACGTTTAGGATCTGTTTTCATCAAATTTAATTTAATATTTGCTAGTTTACATAGTGTTTCAATATCACCAATCATAGTCCCTCTCCTCTTTAAATCAAAAATATTATATAAGATACACTCAAAAAAGGCAAAACTTTTTCTAAGTTTTACAAAAAACTTTCTTTTGTAAATATTTCTTTAAGTTTATGTTAAAACTTTACATAAACTTAACATAATTAATACAAGATATTAACGAATATGGGATAGAAATTTGTTAAAGTATGAGTGTAAAAAACAAAGGATGGATATAAAGATGAAAAAGTTTGGAATATTAGTTGTTGTTTTTATTGTCTGTGTCGCATTTTTGAGTTCATATGCTAATGCTGATGTAGAAACAGAAAAAATCAGCTTAAATGGTTCTACATCTATGGAAAAGATGGTCAATGCATTAAAAGAAGGCTTAGAAGACAAATATCCTGAATTATTAATAGAACCTCAATTTACGGGTTCTAGTGCCGGAATTGAAGCAGTTTGCAATGGTACAACAGATATTGGAAATTCTTCTCGTTATCTTAAAGACAGTGAAAAGGAAAAAGGTTTAATTGAAAATATTGTCGCTATTGATGCGATTGTGATTGTGACAGATACACAAAATAAAGTCAATAATTTAACAACTCAACAGTTAATAGATATTTATACAGGAAAGATTCGTAACTGGAAAGAAGTCGGAGGTGAAGATTTACCTATCGTTGTTGTTGGTCGTGAAGCAGGTTCCGGAACACGCAGTGCTTTTGAAGAAATATTACATATTGAAGAACAATGTCAATATGCTAATGAAGTGAATGAAACAGGACCAATCATTGCGAAAGTTCAATCTATTCATGGAGCGATTGGTTATGTATCATTAGATGTGATTGATGAAACAGTTAAACCATTAGCTATTGATGGCATTCAAGCAAGTGAAGAAACAATTCAAAATGGACAATATAGTTTACAAAGACCATTTGTTATGGCGACAAAGGATACGATTGAAAAACAAAATGAAGAAGTTCAAAAATTATTTCAATATATTCAAAGTGAAGATGGACAAAAGATCATTCGTGCTGTTGGTCTTGTTCCAACATCAAACAAAATGTCTTATTGACGACATTTTGTTTTTTCTTTATAATAAACATACACTGGTTCGAGAGCCAAACCCAGTATAAAAAACTAAGGAAAAGAGATGGCTCACCATCTCTTTTCTGGCTTCTAACTGTTTTTTAGAAGAAAGGAAAAGTGAATATGAAAAAGAAAACAAAAATTCAAATGGTGATTATCATGGGTATTGTTTTTAACGTACTTGGAGCTTTTATAGCCATGACATTCTCCATACCATTTTATATGGATTCCATTGGAACCATATTAGTTGCAGGACTTCTAGGTCCTAAATATGCCATGCTGACAGGTGTTTTAGGAAGTATCACAAGTGGCATGACGTTTGATATGTATTCTTTCTATTATGCTCCTGTACAGTTATTGACAGGATTTTTTGCAGGAATACTTTATCATGGCAAGTGGCTAAAAGGATGGCGTACACCACTTGGCTCAATCCTTGTTGGCGTACCGACTTCTTTATTAAGTGCCTGTATTACAGCTGGTTTATTTAATGGAATCACAAGTGGGGCCAGTAGTACCTTTGTCGTTGTGTTTCATCATCTAGGTATGCCACTTATTTTAAGTATTTTGCTTGTACAGGTCTTTACAGATTACATGGATAAGTTTTTTGCAGTCTGTCTGACAAAAGCCATTATTGAAAGAGGACATCTTTATGAGAAATGGGGGATAGCATGGAAAGATACAGCCGTATTGAAAACAAGTACAAAAGAGAAATCGTTCTTTTAAAAGCCAGACCATGTGCCTGGTCAAAATGTACATTTTGCGATTATATCGAAGACAATTCTACATGTCTAGAAGAAATGATTCAAATCAATACTGAAGCCTTAAATCATGTCACTGGACAATACGGTGTTTTAGAAGTCATTGATTCTGCCAGTATTTTTGAATTGCCTCAACAGACATTACAACAAATCAAACAAATCATTCAAGATAAGCACATTCATACATTATTTGTAGAAAGTCATTGGATTTATCATCAACGCATTCAAGACATTAGAGATTTCTTTGGGATCAAGATGATTATTAAAATTGGTGTTGAAACTTTTGATGATGATTTTAGAAATCGTGTTTTGAATAAAAATGCAACATTTCAAACCATTGAAGAACTCAAACAGTATTTTGATTCTCCATGTTTAATGGTTGGTATTCAAGGACAAACAAAAGAAATGATTCAAAAAGATATGGATATTCTAACACATCATTTCGATTATGGAACCATTAGTATCTATCGTAATAATTCAACACCTGTTAAAAGGGATAATCAATTAGTTCAATGGTTTATGCAAAACTATGCTTATTTACAAGATGATCCACGATATGATTTTTTATATGAACCTACTGACTTTGGTGTAGGAGATTAAAAAGCTGTTTTTCAACAGCTTTTTTTAGTCATCAAACACCCAGTAAGAATAGCGTGATGATATTTTCATATGCAGTTTTCTTTGTAAAGCTAATGATGCCTCATTACCCTCTACAACTTGACAATAAGGAACTTTCTTTTGTTTCAATAATTCATTGATGAGGTATCCTTCTAATAAATAACCATAGCCATGACGTTGATAAGCTTTCTTTATTTCTAAAATACCCATGCTGCCTTCTCGATGCATCCCTATAAATCCTGCCAATTCATCATCAACAAATAAACCCCACATGGCTTTTTGTTCAATACGTTCTTTTAAATAATCTTTATCATCCATATGATGATAAATCTGATCAACATCATCCAAATATGATAAGCTCAACTGTTGAATAGAAACATCTTGAGGAATAGCCAGATCTAATAATTGTTGATGAGGATAAACTGCCTGATAACAGGCAAAATAATCTTTTTTATGATATTCATTCATTAATAAATCAACAATCTCTTTTTGTTTGACATTATACAAATCATAGTTTTCTAAATGCAAAACAGAAAATAATGTTTTTAATTTATTCATATCATTCATAGAAATCATCATTGATTGGCTTTCTTTCTCCAACATAACTATGCCATCATCTTCATGATATAAAATATCTACTGTACATAAACGCATGGGTTCAATGAAATCTATATCATCAATTTCATTCAATAACATTTTTATCACCCTTATTCATTATATCATTTTATAAAAGAATAAAAAGAACGCATTCTTTGAAAACAAATCAAAAAAGCAAGAATCATGATCAAAATCAAAATATATTGTCCCTGTGATTGTGTTAATAATAAATAACCCCATGTTGCTGGAAAAAGTTTTCCTAAATTTTCTAAAAAAGATGGCAACATAGAAGCAGGAAACATAATACCAGAAAGAATGATAGAAGGTAAAAAGATGATTTGACTCATCATAGTCAATAATCCTTGTGTTTTGACGAATAAACCAAGTACGGATGCAATACCTAAGGAAGATATTATAAATAAAATAAGATGGAAATAATATATACCTATATGTGATGGTAATGTCGCATGAAAGAGAATGGGTGATAAAATTAAAATCAGTGTACTGACAATCATGAGATGAAAAAATGCAGACACAAATAGAGTCATGAGTCCATAATAAACAGGCAGAGAGTTAGCCATATATGTTTTTTGGAGAGTTGTTCCATAAATTTGAACAACAGATGATGATAAACCTAACAATGAACCCATAGATACACTCATAATGGTCATAGATGCAATCAGTGTGTCTTGATATTCGGGCATGATGGATGTAAAAACACTTCCCATCATGAAAAAGAATAATAACGGTACAAGATAACAAGTGATGAATAATGAACGACTTCGTAAATCCATTAAAAATTGAATCCACACCCCATAACAAAATGCTTTCATTTTTCGATACCTCCTGCCATAGATATAAAGTGCTGTTCCAATGTTCCTCGACTCACATTCATATCTAAAATCTCCAGATTTTGTTTTTGATAACTATCTAAAATCTGGGATAAAGTCTGTCGAACATCTTGCGTTGTATACAGATTTTCTCCCTCTTGCGTGATAACCTTAATACGGTAACATTTTCCCATGTATAAAGTGAAATCCTCAAGCGTTCCTAAAAACACCATTTTTCCTTGTTTTAAAATACCAATACGCTGACATAAACTTTCAACTTCATTCATATCATGACTTGCTATGACAATAGTAACACCCTTTTTTTGTAGTTGACGAATGATTTGATGTAAAGCAAAACGTCCTGCTACATCTAAACCAGCTGTTGGTTCATCTAATATTAAAATATCAGGTTGTCCAATTAAGGCCAAAGCCAAATGCAAACGTCTTTTTTGTCCTGTAGAAAGTTGTTGATATTGTTTATTCATTATGGATAAAAGATCCAATGCTTTTAATAATTGGGGTTCCAAAGATGCTTTTTTCCACTTAGAAAACAAAGTGATAGCTTCTGATACTTTCATATAAGCAGGAAGTGATTCATTTTGTGATTGAATAGCTATTTGACCATCAATAGAAATATTACCTTCATATTTTAAAAATCCTTCCAGACACTCTAATGTTGTGGTTTTCCCTGCACCATTCATTCCTAACAAGCCTAGTATTTCCCCTTTATAAACCTCAAAAGAAATATCATTTAAGACTTGATAAGAACCATAACTTTGACTGACATGGGATACTTTTATAACTGTCTTCACATTACTCATCTCCAAACTTAATTCCTGCTTTTTCAAAATATAAACCTAATGCCGGTTGTAAATAGGCATTCACTTTATTTTGTTGTTTTGCCAGATTATGATTATCATTCAAATGCTCAAATTGCATCAACTGTGGCAACAAACTCATATCACCCTTAGTAAATTCTTCAACCATTTTCCAGAACTGCTCAGCTAATGCTCGAACACGTTTATCTAAAGGATCGACCCCTTGCTCTTGTAAGTCTAAGATTTTTTGAGATAATTGTTGAAAGCGATTAATAAATTCTTGTCCACTTTCTTGATTAAAATGTTGACGAATATGATCCATTGTTTTTTCATCAAAATATTTTATCACCCAATAATTGTCATTATTCATCTGTAAATTGACAATAATATCTGCATATTTTTTAAAATCAACACTTTGCATCTGTATCACTTCTTCTTTTAGATTTTCTATATCTTGAAGAACCTTTGTCAATTGTTTGATCTTTTCTTGAATTAATGAAGCTTGTTGATTTAAAACATGAGCGACTTGTTGGGGTGTATCTAATACTTCTAACTGATTTTTAATTTCGTCTAAAGAAAAACCTAAAGATTTTAATGATTGAATCTGATGTAACTGTACCATATCCTGATAGGTATAAAGTCGACGCCCTCCTTCACTTTGCATTGATGGTTTTAATAATCCCTTTTGATCATAAAATTGTAAAGTTCTTACTGTTGTTTTCATTTTTTTAGCTAATTGTCCTATTGTCATATATTCTTTATCCATTTCCATCCCTCCTGTTTTTATTATAATTGATGACGTAACGTCATAAACAAGTCTTTTTTATCAAAACTTAAGATAATCTCTTTGTATTTCTTTATCATTTCCCCTATAATAAAACTTGGGGTGAAAATATGAATTTATTAGCGAGCGATTTTGATAATACATTATGGTTTCAAGACCATATGAATAAAAAAGATGTAGAAGCCATTCAATCATTTCAAAAGAAAGGACATCTCTTTGGTGTATGTACTGGAAGAAGTTTGAGTGGTATTTTACGTCCTTCAAAACCTTATGGTATTGAATATGATTTTTATATTTTACTAAGTGGTGGTTTGATTTTAAACAAAGATTTTCAACCTATTCTGGAGAGTCAAATTCCTATATCATTAGTGAAAGATATTTATGAACTAACAGAAAAACAAAACATAACTCTTGTTTATAATGATGTCACATATCATCTTAATTCAAAATTTGATGATTTTATTTTTGATCATGAAATTCATTCTTTTGATGAATTTTCCTATCCCTATGTACAGGCATTTTCTTTTCATTATCAGGAAAATGAAATAGATATGGCACAAATAATGACTCAAAAAATACTCAATCAGTATGGTGAACAGATTGAAGCCTATCAAAATAATCAACATATAGATTTAGCCATGAAAGGATGTTCTAAAGGACATGGTATTAAAATCATTCAAGATTATTTTCAATTATCCATTGATAGTATTTATGGTATTGGTGATAATTATAATGACTTACCGATGTTAGATGTTATAAAGCATAGTTATACTTTTGATTATGCGCCAAAAGAAGTCAAAAATCATGCTCAAAAAGTGGTTTCATCATTAGCTCAGTGTATTTTTGATATTGAGAAATAATTTTTATTTTTAAGAAATTGAAATTATATTATTTCGCTTATTTCAAAATTATTTATTCATAAATTGACAAACATATACAAAAATGATATTATCAATGCAATAATAAAAAAAGACATCTTCATGTCTTAATTATAGATCATATGGGGATGTTTGGTGATTTTTAAAACTATATCTCATGATGAATGAGATTTTTTCTTTAGAGAGGGGTATCGTATGAAAATAGGTGTCATTGGCTTAGGAACAGTTGGATTTGGTGTTGTAGATATTTTAACACAACAAAAGGAAAGACTAGAAAAGTTAATTCAAGAAGAAGTTGTCGTTAAATATGGTTGTGCTTTAAATGAAGTTACTTTACCAGATGGTATCATCTATACCCAAGATTTTCATGATGTTTTAAATGATGATGAAGTGGATGTTGTGGTAGAATTAATCGGTGGCACAACAATTGCGAAAACAATTATTTTAGAAGCCTTAAAAAAAGGAAAGAATGTGGTGACCGCTAATAAAGCTTTGATTGCTCATGACGGACAGGAAATCTTTGAAATGGCTATGAAATATCAATCAAAAATTTATTATGAAGCTGCTGTAGGTGGTGGAATTCCCGTTGTTGTTCCAGCCAAAGAAGATTTAGTGGCTAATGAAATTGAAAAAATTGAAGGTATTTTAAATGGAACAACAAATTTTATATTAACGTTAATGGAAACAGATAATTTGGATTTTGAAGAAGCCTTAACGATTGCTGATGGATTAGGATATGTAGAAGCAGATGCCAGTTTAGATTTAGATGGCAAGGATGCTGCTCATAAGATTTGTATTCTGGCGATGAATGCTTTTGAAATTTTCTTTGATTTCCATAAGATTCAATGTACAGGTATTCGTGGTGTAACAAAGAAAGATATCGATTATGCTAAAAAATTAGGATATCGTATCAAATTAATTGCTCAAGCTAAAAAATTAGAAAATGGTTATGGTATTGATGTTTCTCCAACATTAATTGGTATAAAAGACATGGTTGCTAATGTCAATCAAGCATATAATGTAGTAGAAATCACTTGTAATTATTTAGAAAATGTTATTTTTTATGGAAAAGGTGCAGGACGTTATGTCACAGCCAGTGCCGTTGTCAGCGATATTATGAAAACACATCAGCCAACAATGTGGCAGCACCAATATCAATATGTTGAAGATATTTTTCCAATTACATATTCTAAATATTATATCAGATGTGATCATCCATTAGATATTGATTATGAGATGTATTACTCTCAAGATCATGATCATATCTACATTACAAATCCTATTGAACTGAATGATTTAAAACATCAACTTCAAAATGAATCTTATAATTTATTGAAGGTAAGGGGTTAATATAACATGAAGATAATTGTTCAAAAATTTGGTGGAACCTCAACACGTAGTATTGAAACACGTGAACATATGTATAAAAATATTATTCGTGAACATGATAAAGGAAATAAAGTGGTCGCTGTCGTCAGTGCGATGGGGCGTTATGATGACCCTTATGCGACAGATACCCTTTTATCCATTGTGCATACGGATCAATTGACAGATGAAGAAATTGATCGTTTAACAAGTATTGGTGAAACAATTTCTACACTCGTTGTTAAAAGTGAACTGGCTAAAAAAGGCTATACTGTAGAAACTGTCACAAATGCTGAACTTGGTATTTTGACAGATTCTCATCATCAAAATGCTACCATTACAACGGTTGAAGGAAAACATATATTAGATAAACTGAAAAATGCTGATATTGTCATATGTCCCGGATTTCAGGGATATTCTCAAAATGGTAAGATTACGACTCTAGGACGTGGAGGTAGTGACTTGTCTGCCGTCGCTATTGGTGTCGCCATTGATGCCAATGAAGTAGAAATATATAGTGATGTCAATGGAATTTATACAGCGGATCCCCGTATTGTTCCCGATGCGAAGAAACTGAACTATATCAGCTATGCCGAAATGCTGGAACTTTCCAACAATGGAGCAAAAGTTTTAAATCATCGTTGTGTACAACTGGCTGCTAAACATGATATTGTGATTCATGCCAGAAGTTCATTCGATGAAAGTCAGGGAACATATGTATTAGGAGATGAAAAAATTATGAAAGATCATTTAAATCAATTTATTATATCAGGTATTACAGGTTCACAAAATGAAGCCCGTATTACTCTTGTAGGTGTAGATGCCAAAATCAATGGTGCTGGTGAACTTTTTGAAAAAATTTCTGATGCCAATGTTAACGTCAATGTCTTTAATCAGGCTTTAGTTGGTGGTGGAAGAATGGATATTTCTTTAATTATTAATGATAAGGATGTTCCTGCTGTCGTTGAAGTCATTAATGATTTAAAAGATACTTTACAGGCAAAGAAAACAATTGTCAGAGGAAATATTGGAAAAGTCGCTGTAATTGGTGTAGGTATCAAAAATAATAAAGGCATGTTCCAGAAAGTTTATAATACATTGATGAGTCATGATATTAATGTCGAAATGACATCTTGTAGTGAAATTAATATATCTTGTTATATTGATCGAGATGATGTCAAAAAAGCTCAAGTTTTATTACATGAAGCATTCTTAGGTTAGGAGGATTATCAAAATGAAGAAATATAAAGTTACAATTGTAGGTGCTACTGGTGCCGTTGGGAGAGAAATGTTGAGATGTATTTTTCAGTTTCACTTCCCTTTTGAAAGTTTAAAATTATTAGCTTCTGCGAGAAGCGCAGGAAAAGTCATTGAATATGAAGGACATGAATTTGTTGTGGAAGAATTAACTGAAAATTCTTTTGAAGGTATTGAAGTGGCTTTCTGGAGTGCTGGAGGAAGTATTTCAGAAAAGTATATGCCTTATGCTGTAAAGGCCGGATGTACCAATATTGATAATACATCACATTTTAGAATGGATCCTGATGTTCCATTAGTTGTTCCAGAAGTCAATGCTTATGCTTTAAAGGAACATAAAGGAATTATTGCTAATCCAAATTGTACAACAATTCAAATGGTCAGTGCATTAAATCGTTTAAATGAGTATTTTGATATTGAAAGAATTATTGTTTCTACTTATCAGGCTGTTTCAGGGGCTGGTGTTGCTGGTATGGAAGAACTATATCGTCAATCACAGGAAGTGCTAGATGGTAAAGAACCAGTAGCCAAAACTTTGCCTTGTGCTTCTGATAAAAAACATTATCCAATTGCCTTCAACTGTATTCCACAAGTTGATAAATTTGATTTAGACAATCATTTCACAAAAGAAGAAATGAAAATGGTCAATGAAACAAAGAAAATCTTTAATAAAGATATTAAAGTCAATGCGACTTGTGTTCGTGTTCCTGTACTTAGAGGTCATAGTGAATCTGTTTATATTGAAACGAAAAAACCTATTGATATAGATAAAGTCTTTGAATTATTATCAAATTCTCATGGTGTTGAACTCTATGATGATATTGAAAATCAGATTTATCCAATGGCAACTTTATTTATTGGTGATGAACTTGTCCATGTAGGACGTGTAAGAAAAGATTTAGATAATGATCATGCTTTAAGTTTATGGATTGTTGCTGATCAATTAATGAAAGGTGCTGCTTACAACTCTATTGATATTGGATTAAAAATGATTGAAATGGGCTTGTTATAATGAGTCAAAAAGTCTTTCAAATGCCCTATTCAAAGATTTATCCTCTACTTCTTCAAAAAGCCTTGAAAAAAGGACGTACGCAAGAAGAAGTAGATACAGTGATTCAGTGGTTAACGGGTTATACTTTTGATAACATTCACCAAATGTTAGAAACAGATATCAATTATCAACAGTTCTTTGAAAATGCTCCAGCTTTAAATGAACGCAGATTTTTAATTAAAGGCAGTATCTGTGGTGTTAAGCTGGAGATGATTGAAGACCCTCTGATGCAAAATATACGTTATCTTGATAAACTCATTGATGAACTTGCTAGAGGAAAGAGTTTAGATAAAATTTTACGCTAAAAAGAGCGTTATCTTACTATGATAAGAATTGATTAGAAGATGGACACTTGATGAACTAATGGAAACTTCATTTATATTTGATTCTTAAATGTTATAAGATTGTCAAAAAAATAAGATGTGATTTAAAAAGTTATTAACATTTTAACATCTTTTCAATTTACATTACTTTTTTTTGTGGTATACTATAGATGAAAAGTATCTGAGTAGATAAAAATACTCAAATGAGAAAGAGAACTGTTGGCCCAGTTCTCTTTTTTCGTGACCTTTCTTTTTATCTATTACTTACGTAATTCTTTGATTATCAAAAGTATAACAATTAATGTTAAAACTTCTGAATACATAAAAAGTATCTTGAATAAATAAAAATACTCGGCCACGTTCTCCCATGTTAAAGCTATCGGTGCTATAAAACTGAGGCATGATTTCACCTCCGCCCATTGAGGGCTTTTTTATTTTATCATGATTCGACAAAAAAATATACTGAATAAAGTATCTTTATCCAGTCAGATTTTTGTTTTTATTATTTTGCTCATTTTTAATATCTTTTCAATTTACATTACTTTTTTTGTGGTATACTATAAACGAGAAGTATCTGAGTAAGTAAAAATACTCAAATGAGAAAGAGAACTGGGGCAACAGTTCTCTTTAATATTTCACAATACGATAATACGTTCTTGAAGTAAATGCATAGACAATAGCATAAATGATTGCTACAGTCACTACAGAAATAACAGTGCATATAACAAAGATTTGAATACCAGATGTGACAAGGAAGCTAAACATCATTGTAATCATATTGAAGGCAAATGCCATATGAATAACAGAAACAATGAGTGGTAAAAAGAAGAAAATTAAAACTTGTGAACGAATCGTCTGTTTGACTTCTTTTGTACTCATTCCAACTTTTTGCATGATTTCAAAACGTTTTTGATCTTCATATCCTTCAGATAATTGTTTATAATACATAATTAATATTGTAGCCATTAAAAATAAGATGCCTAAGAATATTCCTAAAAAGAATAAACTACCATATAATTCCATCAACATTAAACGAACCGTATACTGTGATGAATAATAGAAAGAGATTTCACCATGTTCCTGTCCAGAAGCATTGGCACTGATCGTAAATTTCTCTAAACATCTTTCCAAAATATCTTCTGCTTCTTTTTCCTGAGATTGGTTACTATACTTAATTGAAAGATTTTCTGTAGGTTGGATTTCATCACCAAAGAATGATGACATCATCTTTTGAATTGCTGCTTCATCTTTCATAATAACAATAATATTTTTTTCAGCAGTTGAATTTTCATTAGGTAATAAATATGGCTGATGAATAACATCTTTGATTTGATATTTTGTATTATCAATATCAAAAGTCTTACCAAATTCAAAGAAATTACTTGTTACAAGAACTTCATCATCTTGCAAACGAACATCTTGATGATAAGCTCGATTATATTCATCTTCCGTCACACCGATTAAATAACCTACGGTAAAATTGCCTGATTCTCTATCTGTCATGATATGTCGATTATCTTTGAAACGAACTGATACACTATATCTTTGTAAGTGAATAAAACTGTCAATTCCTATGCCATTTCTTTTTAACTGATCTTGTATATCTGCATAAAATGTCTGAAACTGTTTTTCTGTTGGTAATGTCCCATCTTCATAACCATAGACTTTTAACTGATAACTATCTTGTTGATAAGATGAGATTGTATCTTCTATTCCAAAATATAATGACACTGTACTCGATAACATGACTAAGATACATGTACATAAAATACATATACTGGCTAGTCCAACAGCATTTTGTTTCATACGATAAATCAATTGTGAAACAGAAGTAAAATGCTTTGTCTGATAATAAAAATGTTTATTCTTTTTTAAGAATTTTAAAATTGTGATAGAACCTGCTGTAAACAAACAATATGTTCCAATAATAACCAATATAACTGCGATAAAGAATAAATATACAGCTGTCAAAGGATCATCTATAGTCACAGCAATATAATAGCCTATACCTAAAGACAAAATACCAACAAGAGTCATTAACCATTTTGTTTTTGGTTCTTTTTCTCCACTTTGTGATCCTCTTAATAATTCAATAGGGTTTGCTAATTGAATTTGAATCACATGAATTAAATAAGTCATAAAATAAATTGGTAAAAATATAATCACTGTTATCAATAATGATGACCATGAAATATGAAAAGTCAATAATGTTGTTATACCCATTAAACGTATCAACAATAAAGAAACCAGTTGACTAAATATAATCCCAAAAAGAAATCCTACAAGCAAAGAAACAAATGTAGTAAAAAATGTTTCATAAAACATCATAATCATAATATGTTTCTTTTCTAATCCTAAGATATTATATAAAGCAATCTCTTTTTTACGACGTTTCATTAAAAAACTATTCATATAAAAGAGAAAAATCACAGAAAATATAATAATGACAATCTTTCCTAAATTTAAAATCACCTGCATTGTTCTTGAACCTGTAGACATCTGATCAATCCCATCATGAGATGAAAGATAATTAATTAAATAAAACATCATGACAGTAAAAGAACTTGTTAATAAATACGGGAAATAAAGTTTTGCATTCTTTTTTAAATTTGTGAATGCCAGACGAGGATAAAAGAATGATTTCATCTTATTTCCCTCCTGAAGCAAGTAATGTTAATGTATCTGAAATACTTTGATACATTTGTTGATACGTTTGATTTCCTCTATAGATTTGATGAAAGACTTCACCATCTCTAATAAATAAAACTCGAGATGCCCAACTGGCTGCTTTTGTACTATGTGTTACCATCAAGATTGTTTGTCCTTTCTTATTTACACGATCAAAGATTTCTAACAACTGATCGGTTGATTTAGAATCAAGGGCCCCCGTTGGCTCATCTGCCAGAACCAGTTGTGGCTGTGTAATCAATGCTCTTGCAACTGCAACTCTTTGTTTTTGACCACCAGATATTTCATAAGGATATTTTTCTAATAAGTTTTCAATTCCTAATTGAGGTGCTAATGTTTTTAATTTCTGATTCATTTCAGGATAAGATTCTTTTGATAAAACAAGAGGTAAAAAGATATTATCCTTCACTGAAAAAGTATCTAATAAATTAAATTCCTGAAAAACAAAACCAAGATTTTGTCTTCTAAACTGTGAAATTTCTTTTTCTTTTAAATGTGTAATATCTTTTCCATTCAATAGAACCTGACCACTTGTTGGCTGATCTAATGAAGCCAGAATATTTAATAAAGTTGTTTTCCCACTTCCAGATTCACCCATAATCGCAACATATTCTCCTTTTTCCACACTAAATGTAACATTGGATAAGGCTTGAACTTGTTGATTTGAAAAACGTGTTGTATAAATTTTCTTTACATTTTTAACTTCTAGTAATGACATCTGTCATCCCTCCTTTGTACATTTATAGTTTATAAAAAAAGAGAAAAATGTACCATTGATTTATCTTACATTTTCTCCTTATGACCTTACATCTTTGTAAGATTTATTCAACCTGTAAATCCTGAACATGAAAATCAATCTTTACAGTTGTCCCTTTCCCTTGTGATGATTCCATTGATATAGGATGACCGAGATATTTTAAAATTCTCGCACACAGATACAAACCTAATCCACTGGCTTTCTTATCCACTCTTCCATTATATCCTGTAAATCCCTTTTCAAATATTCTTGGTAAATCTTCTGCTTTGATGCCAATACCCGTATCTTCAATATACAAAACTTCATCTTCAACATAAATATGAATACCTCCTGTCTTGGTATATTTTAACGCATTGGATAAAATCTGTTCCAAAACAAAAGATAACCATTTTTCATCAGTTAAAACTTTTAGATCAATGTCATCTAACTGCAATGTCAGTTTCTTATGAATAAAGAATGTTGCCTGTTTTTTTAAAACGTCTTGAAGAATATCATGAAGTGAATAATATTGAATATGTAAATCTGATGAAATCTGCCCTAATTTCATATAATGTAATGCCATATCTACATATTGTTCAATCTTTAAAACTTGTAAAAGCATATCATGCGTCGACGCATTCTTTGAATCAATCAATAAACGTAATGCAAAAATAGGTGTTTTGATTTGATGAACCCACATGGTAAAATATTCTAGCATTTCTTGATGATTATTTTCTTCAAGTTCTTTTGTTTCTTTGAGTAAGTCATTTATTTGATATAACAACAACTGATATTCTTTTTCAATCCATGAAGAACAAGAAGGCAAATCCAAAGTATAATAATCTTTAAGTTGTTGATTAGCATTTAAATTATGTAATCGACGTACATATAATATAAAATCAATACAAAAATAAACAAACAACAAAACTAGACATAAAATTGTAGCATAGATAATAGCATCTATTAAAGCATCATACAAATAAAGAATCATATAAAATATCACAATAAAAGATAAAGAAAGAATATAAAAAGCTTTTTTATCATAGAAATAATGAAATAATTTATTCATAATAAAGCTTATATCCTAATCCTTTTTTTGTTTGAATGAGATGTTCAATATGAAAATCATCCAGTTTCTTTCTTAATCTGTTCATATTCACACTTAAAGTATTATCATCTATAAATTCATTGCTTTGCCATAATGCCATCATTAAATCATCACGAGATACAAATGTTTCAGATTTTTCAAACAAAATCTGTAAAATCTTTAATTCATTTTTTGTTAAATCTATGGTTTGTTCTTGATAAGAAATTGTTGCATCTAAAATATTTAAAACAAGTTCCTTATAAGTTAATACTTGCATAGATTTAGAAAAAGAATATGTTCTACGCAATAATGCCTGTATTTTCGCCGTTAAAACAGAAAAATCAAAGGGTTTCGTAATAAAATCATCAGCCCCCATTGAAATAGCCATCACAATATTCATATTTTCACTGGCTGATGAAATGAAAATAATCGGTACAGAAGAAATCTTACGAATCTGCTCACACCAGTGATAACCATTATAAAAAGGTAAAGAAATATCTAATAAGATTAATTCTGGTTGTATTTGAACATATTTTTCTAAAACATGTTCAAAATCATCAATGACATAAACTTCATAATTCCATGTTTCTAAATGTTTTTGAATTGCTGAAGCAATCACTTCATCATCTTCTACAATCATAATTTTTTGCATTTTGATCACCTGTTAGTATTATAGCACATCTTGATAAAGGTTGTGCATAGCTTTTATTCGTGCCTTCATTTCATCTTGAAGATATTGAGGAGATATCACTTTAATCTGTGTCTGCATCATCATAATCCACCCGATCAGTCCCTCTGATATTGAAACATCTTCAATCGTCAACAACAATCTGTCTTGATATAAACGTTGTACTTTCATCTGTTGACCAAAACGTGATACCATTTCTCTTAGCTGCTTATAATCACATTCAATCACTAATGTATCACGATGATGAGAAATGAACATATTCATCATTTTTTCTATTTCATTTTGAATATCAAATTGTTCTTGAATATCAATGTACCCTTTATTTAATGTCTGTATTTGACGCATACGATCAATACGATAGTTCGTTAATTGTTGAGGATGTTTTTCATTATAGGCAATCATATAATAATGATTATTTTGTGAAGTGAATGAATAAGGTGAAACAATATACTGGTCACCTTTATTTCCTCTTTGAGAAGCCACTTCTATCAATTGTTCATTCTGGATATTATAATCAATATATTGAAAAGATATGGCTTTTTGGTGTTCAATAGCTTTCATAATAACAGAAAGATTCACAAATAAAGAAAAAGAATGTTGACGTTGGCTTGGTTGAAAATTGACTAAACGTTGTTGTTGGTGAAAAGAAGACAACATAAGAAGCTTATTTTGTAAATGTTGTTGATCTTCTCTGTTCAAATCTTGATGAAATGCTATTTGACCCAATAAAAACTGTAATTCACCATCATCAAATATATCTTCATCTATCTTATAACCTAATTTATGATAAGAGATAATCAAATCTCTATCCAACCAGCTGCGAAAAAAATCATTGATTTGTTTAATACAAGAATAAACAGTCTTAATTTCAATTTTTATATCCTGTTTCATTAAATTTTCTTGTATTTCTAATGCTGTAATCACTTTGTGGGGGGTTTGTAAAATAATCTTTAACACATAAAACATTCTTTTTCCCATAATAGACTCCTAATGACTCATAACAAGCTGATAACTTTTCTTCCTGTTATAATGACGTATTAATGAAAGATAATCTTTCATGCTGTAACTACAAAGTAAATCTAAAACAACATCATCTTGACAGTCATCTAATTGTAATAAATATTGGTAAGCCAAATGATATTCATCTTCTAATAGACATATTTTTGCACAATCTAATATTCCAACATGATATTGATGTTCAAGAATAGAAATCACTTGAGAAAAAGTCATCTTTTCAAAAGGAATTAAATAACGTATCACACAATATTCTTGCAATGTGATCGTTTTTTTGGTTATTCTTTTAAAAATATCTTCTTTCAATTTTAAATAATCTTGATGTGAAAACAAACTATTCATCATCATTAAATCATGTTCCATATCCTGATAATTTTGAACTCTATATAAATGCTTCAATGCAGCTATAAAAAGTTGATGATAAACTTTTTGATCATGTAACAAATGATTGAATTCTTTTTCACGTAAACACCCAGCAAATAAATCTAATATAGATTCATCTTTCATAATGTTTAATACATAATTTTTCTTTTGAATAAAAGTAATCGTTTCTTGTTTTTGATAATTGTTTTTCATATATGTCATCTCCTTGTACTCTCATTATACCCATTTTATGATTTTGAAGATGACTTTATACCCATTTTAACACCGAAAAAACGGAGTTAAAACACTTTTTTTGATTTTTTCATTAAAAAAAGATTTTGCTTTATACAAAATCTTTTTGAAATGGCTGATAAATACCTTTTCCATAATAAATAGATGGTTCATAGAGGATTGGATAAAGATTCCAGTTTTCCTCAAGAATCCATTGAAACCATTGTCCTTGATATGACATACAATAGATACAATACATCATTCCACATTGATATTCTACAGCTTCTTGATAATGAGTTAATTGAAAATGATACTTTAAAAGTTTCAAAATAATCTCTGAATCTAAAAAATGATCCTGTATGCCAATCACTTTAAGTAAAACTTGGCTATGCTTTTTAGATATTTCATGTTCTTTAAGTATTTGCATTGCATGATGATAAGATGCTTTTGATAAAGATGAACTCAATTTTTGAATAGTTTGCCATTTTTGATGGTCCTGTAATAACTCATATATGATTTGACAATCCTCATAAGACACATAAATAACGGTTTGAAACCATAATGTTCCCTGCTTTTGAATAGTTGGTCTATCACTTTGATAAATCCAGTAACCACCTAGATATTCTTGTTGATGTTTTTTTCCAGCTAAAATACAATCAGCAAAGCCAAAATGCTCATCTTTATATTCTTGTCCGGCACCATTTAAAGCATAAATGACTTGATGATGATATTCATCAACCATTTGTTGCCATGATGAGGATAATTTCTTTTCATCTAAAATATAAGGATATTGGGCTGTTCCATTTCCTCTCAACAAAGTATCTTTAAATTCATTGATTAAAAAATCATTTTGTTTTTGATGGAGATGTTTTCGTTTTATCAACATTACAACAACCAAAACAAGTAAAACAATCATCATGATGACATCAAAAATCATAGGAACAATCTGAGGATTTGTTGTTATACCAATGATCCGTGATATCAAAATAGTAAATATCATGAAAAAATGAATAAAACAATATAAGATAGTCTCTCTAAAATATAAAAACATACAAAAATAAATAATCCATAAAAAGAGATGAATACCATTCATATATGAAAATGAATATTCCATATTGGCTAAAAAGGCACATAAAAGCGCTCCTATATATTCCAATAAATAATGCCATCTTTTATCCATATGTACCACTCCTCTCTTACATTATAACAAAGCACAAAGATAAAAAAAAAAGAAAAGCCAGGATTTATCCTAGCTTTCATTGAGTTGTCTTTTTAATTCTTCAATTTTATCATTGTATTCACCAATATGACGATACATTTCCATAACCTCATCATCAATAACACCAGAATCATGAATTTGTTGATAATAGTACTTTCCTAATTCACGAAAAACATCATCACGATCTGATTCCAAGTTTTTCATCTTTAATTTTAACTTAGCAGTCCCTGCCAGTTCCTGTGTTTTATCAATTGCTTCTTCTGTAAACTTCGCTGCTTTCTTTGTGAAATCATCAAATAAAGGCATCATTCTTCCTCCTATCCTATATATTTTTTAATATATTGAACACCGATACCACCAACACCCATATGAGCACCTACGACTGCTGGAAGTTCTCTTAATTCCAGTTCTACTTCACCAATTTTATCTAAAATCATCTGTTTAACATCTAAAGCAGAACTTTCACATAACACATGTTCAATTGTAATTTTATACTCTTTCGCATTAACACCTAATTCAACCATACGATTAACAAGTGTTGCCTTTGCTTTAGAAAGGGTTCTTACTTTACCAAGAACATCTATCTTTCCACCTAAATCATAATTGAGTTCCATAACTGGAACAATTTTCAACATACCAGCAAGTAATGCTACAGCTGGTGTAATACGTCCACCTTTTTTCAAATGTTCTAAATTAGGAGCCATGATAATTGTTCCAGAATGTTGAATCATGTCTTCAAGAATCACTTGAATTTCTTTGATACTTTTTCCTTCTTGAACTAGTTTGGCAGCAGTAAAAACCAGATATTTTTGATTCCCTGCTGTCCCTTTTGTATCAATTAATGTGATTGGAATATCAACCATCTCAGCAGCAACTTTCATTCCATTTAAAGTTGATGATAAGCCAGTCGCAATAGGTAAACCAATCACTTCATCATATCCTGCATCCTTGATTCTTTGTAAAATATTCACAAGTTCACCTGTTGATGGTTGTGATGTCATCACCATAATATCTTCTTTTTCCATTGTTTCAAAGACTTCTAAACTTGTTATATCTTGTTGATCTAAATATGTATGATTTTTCATTGTAATACATAAAGGAACAATATATATTCCTTGATTTTCATATTGTTTTAATTCTATTTGGCAACCACTATCAGCTAATATTGCAATTCGAGTCATTTTACTCTCCCTCTTTCTCGCAGTTAATTTTCTCTAACTATTATAACACTTTTGACAATAAAATGAAATCATATATAATAAAGAAAGAAAGGTGTGACCATATGATATCCGTAGAAAATTATACTACCCATACTCTAGTCATCAAAAAATCAGAATTTATTTGTCATTTGATTCCTTGCAGTCAAATTGAACAAGCCAAACAACTCATTGAAAAATACAGTGATCCTCAAGCGACACATAACTGTGTTGCATATATCATTGGAACACACGAACGTGCATATGATGATGGTGAACCCTCTGGAACTGCTGGGATGCCTATGTTGAATGTATTAAAAATGCAAGGTTTAACAAATATCATCGCTATTGTCACTAGATATTTTGGTGGCATTAAATTAGGTGCTGGTGGCTTAACACGTGCTTACAGTCAAAGTGTCTCTCAAGCATTAAAAGAAGCTAAAATCGTTGAAAAAGAGCCTGTTGATTTATACACAATTACTATTGATTATACTTATACACGTAAATTTGAACATTTATTAAAAGTCCAACATATACAATGTATTGACATTCAATATTTAGAACAAGTCTGTTATCAATGTTATATCAGGGATTTAGACTTTTTAAAACAGATTCAAGAATTGACAAATAATCAGTTTGAAGCACATAAAATCGGCACTGATTACATCAAAAAAGACGTTTGACACGTATATAGATACTTGTTATAATTTGGAAGTGATGAAAATAAAAAAGACTTGTCTGTTTTTTACAGCCTGTCTTTTTTATTACAAGGAGGACATATGGGTTTTTTAGAAATATTGATTATTGGTATTGGTTTATCAATGGATGCCTTCGCAGTAAGCATATGTAAAGGATTATCAACCAGAAAACTTCAATTAAAACATGCTCTCATTTGTGGTGGCTATTTTGGTTTTTTTCAAGGTTTCATGCCTTTACTTGGTTATCTTCTAGGCATTCAGTTTAAAGATAAAATTGAAAGCATTGACCATTGGATTGCTTTTATTTTATTAGCTTTGATTGGTATCAACATGATTAAAGAATCATTTGAAAATGAAGAAAGCTGTAATACAGAATTTTCACCTAAAATCATGATACCCCTTGCTATTGCAACATCTATTGATGCCTTAGCTGTTGGTGTCACTTTTGCTTTTTTAAATGTTAATATTTTCATAGCGATTTCCATCATTGCTATAACAACTTTTATCATTTCAATGGCTGGTGTTAAAATTGGACATGTCTTTGGTATGAAGTATAAAGCCAAAGCTGAAATCGCTGGTGGTATCATTTTAATTTGTATGGGATTAAAAATTTTATTGGAACATCTTCATATTTTAGGTTAATCATTCAAATTTTATTCATATTGGAGTATGATAATAATAAGGGGTGGTAAAATATGAATGATGTCGCTAAACTCTATCAAGTTTATGTCAACAGAGAAATTCAAACAGCAAAAAATGAGATCCTGAATACAAAAAGAATCAATCAGAAAATCCTTGCTTTTTTACATGATTTATCAGAAGTTTCTTTAGAATCTCGCTGCTATTTATTTTGGGAAAAAGAAGAACCTATCAATCATCAACAACTATTAGAAAAATATCTTGAAGGTTTAACAATGTTGATGTCAATAGGTTATGAACTTCGTATTGATAGTATTAAAAATCATACAGAAATTCCTGAAAATTTAGATATCTATTCTTTATTCTTTAAAATTCATCGATCTATTTTAAATGTACAAAATCAATATTCTAGTGATGATTATCAAGATGCAATTGATGATTACTTCACTTTAGGTTTTCAATTAGGTATTGATATTGATGAAATCATTGATAATTATCAAAATGATTAGAGCGATACGAAATAACTTTTTATGAGTTATTTCCTTAAGCTCTTTTTTTGTACTAAAATGTTATATTTTATGGTAATCTAAAATAACACGGGGTTGTGGGGTTTTGGATTATAAGAAATTGTGGGAAGGCTGTTCTTCCCACAATTTTAAAACTGTATAGGAGAATCATAATCTGATGATGGGTCATGGTTCTTTTTTTCTGCTTTTTCTATCAGTTTATCTAACTTCAGATTGATTTCCTGAGTCAAGTCATCCAGTTCATCTGCATATTCGTATATCATATTGAGTCTGTATAGTATGTCTTCCAGCAGACGTTGTCTGCTGATAATGCTTACATCATGATTGTCCACAATCAGTGTATAAATCTTTTTTCTTGTCACCATTCTGTAAAATCCCCCTTGTTTTTGATTGGATACAGGTGATATGTTGAGTCTTTATTGAGACTGTACATGATTCTTGTCTTGAAACGATGCCAGTTGAGGTATCCGTTTGAACTGTGTTTCAGCAGCTTGATGGATTTGTTTCTGTTTTCAATCAGGCCGTTTGATATGCGTCTTCCATTTGCCGGCACAAATGAATTCACAATCTCATATTTCCATTTGACCAGTGTATTCCCAAAATCCATCATTTCCTTGATCTGGGAATTCCTGAAGGATATGATCAGCTCTTCTATGTTCTTCAATGCGTTTTTTTCATTGGATCTGCTGTAAAATTCATCCAGCTCATATTTAAGATCATAGGCTAGATCCAGTACAGGGTCATGTCTGACCATGAACTCAAGGATATCATAATAGTTGTAATACCCCTCAAGGGTATGATTGTATATCTTCTTTTCGTTAGGGTCGAATATTCTATTGTCATTGGAGAAGAGCATCCAGTTGAATTTCTTTAATGCATAGTAATGCTTGGATGCTTCCTTTAACTCAAGCTTTTCAGTCTTGGTTTTTTCTTTTTTCTTCTCAAGATATTTTTTTCTGGAATAATACTTATTCATGACATCGATTCTCACTCTGTCAATTTTTCTTCCAAATTCCTGCTTCACATGAAAATGGTCGGTTGCACATATTGCATTTGGAAACACGATTTTCGATACGATTCTGTATGTTTCCCACATGTCAAAGGAAACAATTTTGACATTCTTCCTTTCCTCAAGAGGAATGGAGAAGAAATAATCCATGAGTGTCTGCTTTCTTCTTGACGGAAGGACATCGACAATATTTTGTGTTTCGAAGTCGACAAGAACGCATACGTACTTACTGTGAGCAGACTTGAATGCATAGACCTCATCTATCAGCAGATACTCAGGCAGAGGTCTTCTTGATATGGAGACAAATGAGTCAAATACATGTGCAGCTGTTGTCTGGGATATGTGGTATCGTTCGGCCACATCCCTGAATGTCATGTTTGGCTTTCTCAAATCCTCCAGGATATTATATACAGTCGCCAGAGAGATTCTTGAGCCAGCAACGGTAAAGGGATTGGACTCCATAAATGTCTT
This sequence comes from Clostridium sp. C1, assembly GCF_018223625.1. Taxonomy (NCBI): domain Bacteria; kingdom Bacillati; phylum Bacillota; class Clostridia; order Eubacteriales; family Clostridiaceae; genus Clostridium; species Clostridium sp. C1. Next base: position 1,695,134 of record NZ_CP073631.1, read on the forward strand.
ATGGCATTTTGGACATCTATATCTGCGAGCTCTGTAATTGATGATGCATTTCTTGTTTGTCAGTATGGAATGGTTGATATGCTTGACACTATAGTCCTTGACTCTGTCTGTCATGTTGAGGCAGACAGGACACTGGTGGGGCTTCTTCTTCAGTGTCACATCAATATAGATACCATCCTTTTGATGATGGATATCGAATGTTTCGATATCCTTGTCCTCGATATTGAAGAAAACAAGGAAATCATTCTGGGAAATGATGCAGCTGGACATGGTCGTGGTATTATCACACATCGTCATCACCATCCAAAGCCAATAGAATCTGTAATTTCATAAAACATCCCGTCCTTTCTTTTTCTACATCTTCATGATAGAGGAAATGGAAGCAGAAAGACATAAAGGTCATGTGGTTTGAAAAGAGAAATACAGTTTTCTGGAAAATTTCTTATAGATGAGCAGTTCATCTATTGGGCAGTTGCCAAGCTTAACGATGAAATAGTATATGTGAGACAGTTCGATAATAAGATGATCTGTTGAATCAGAAAGAATGGAAACAATATCATCGAAGGAGACAGCAGATAGGAAAGGAATCATGGGAAAAAGAAGCAGCGCATGAGTTTTGCCGCAATGAGGGCATATGACTCTCTGGATGTTGATGGAGCTGTCCTTGAAGTTTCTTTTATAGTAGCCATGAACAGACAAGCCTCTATGAGAGCATTTTGGACATGACAGAAGAGACAAATCCAGTGAAAAGATAACATTGGAATAATTTTTTTGATTAATGGTATTGATTTTTCTGCTGGTTTTTAATATTATCATATTGTCGTTAGGACAAGATGAGACTCAACTTTGGTCGGGAGGGTTTCATCTTTTTTTCTTTCTATAGATTTCAGAAGATATATCCTGATAATACCATTATAGAATTTCCCGTGATTTTAAACCAGCATAAGAGAAAACAAAAAAAGAGATTTCCCGTAAAACTTATTCGTTTTGGGAAACCCCGTGACTTCTTAGACTATCTATTTTATTTCATATGGAAATCTATTAATTCAACAGTTTTCTGATTATAATTGGAAAATTGTGATAAATAATAGAAAATATTGTTGGAAAAATGTGAATATAAGGTATATAAATAGCTGGAAAAATGTGTGTATCTCATTGAAAATAGCCTAAATTTTGTGATGAAATGAATTTATGAAAAGGATGAGAAGAAAAGTTGATGAGTTTCTAGAGGACTGGAAAAAATCAGAAGGAAAATATCCTTTAATTATAAAAGGAGCACGTCAAATAGGTAAAACAGAAGCCATAGAACATTTTGCTAAAAAACATTATAAATCTGTTATAGAGATTAATTTTATTTTACAAAAACAATACAAAACTATATTTGATGACAGTTTTGATGTTGACAAAATCATAAAAAATATTTCCCTTATGAATCCTGAATTTCAGTTTATTGAAAATGAAACACTCTTTTTCTTTGATGAAATACAGGATTGTATCAACTGTGCGACAAGTTTAAAATCCTTTCATATAGATGGGAGATATGATGTTATTTATTCTAACTCTCTCATGGGAATCAATTATCAAGAAATTGAATCTAATAGTGTTGGTTATAAGCAGGATTATGAAATGTATTCCTTAGATTTTGAAGAATATTTATGGGCTAAAGGATATAGTGATGAGCAAATTGAAGGTTTTTATCAGAAAATGCTTCATATTCAGGCATTATCAACTGTAGAATACAATGTTCTTTTTGAAAATTTTAGAGAATACATGGTATTAGGTGGAATGCCAAGAGTTGTTTTTACTTTTGTCAATCAAAAGAATTATAGTGGTACACTTCAATTACAAAAACAACTTTTACTAGATTATGAAGAAGATATAACAAAATATGCTGGAGGATTAGACAAAGGAAGAATATTAGATGTTTATAGAAAAATCCCTGTGTTTTTAGGAAGTGACAATAAGAAATTTAGAATTTCTAAAATAAAAGGAAATGCGAGAAATAGGGACTATATCGGTGTTGTTGATTGGCTATCAAATGCTGGAATCATTAATGTTTGTCATTGTATGGAAGTCCCTGAATTACCATTGAAAGGGAATTATAATCCTCATAACTACAAGTTATATTTTGGAGATACCGGTTTATTAATAGGTTCGCTAGATGAAGAAGCTCAAGAAGATCTTCGTGTCAATAAGAATTTCAATACTTATAAAGGTTCAATCTATGAAAATGTTGTTGCTGAAATGCTTGTCAAACAGGGATATGAACTCTATTTCTATAAAAATAAAAAAAGTACCATTGAAATGGATTTCATGATAAGAGATAGTCAATCCTTAGTTCCGATAGAAGTGAAAGCAAATGATCAAGCAACAATATCTCTTAATAAAATGATCAAAGATGATCAATATTCAGATATTCATTATGGAATCAAGTTTGCAAACAAAAACATTGGATTCAATGGACATTTCTATACTTTCCCTTATTTTTTAGCTTTCTTTTTGAAAAGATTTCTAAAAGATAGAAAAATTCAATAAAACTTGTTATATAAAAACGGAATCATTGTTTTGATTCCGTTTTTTAAGTTATCATATTGAAAGATATAACTCTTATCCTAATCGTTGACTATTTTTTAATATCAAATTATTGTTCATTCATTTTCTTTAATTCATTCAATAATTCTATTGTATGTGGTAACCATTTTCCAGTTGTAGAAATGACAATGACAATTTCATTTTTAATATATTTTAATTGTGGTTTGTCATATAAACGATTGACTAATTCAAAAAGCTGATCACCTGCAACATGTGAAGAAAATTCCTGTGTCAGCATTAATTGAACATCATTACCCGTTTCCTTGACCTCATCAATAAATGGTTCAGTACATAAGATTTCATATTGACGTTTGAATACAATATTTTGAACTTCTCTTGGTAATGTTCCATATAAATCCTTTAACTCACTTTCAAGTGCCTTTAACTGTGTTAAATGCTGTGCTTTATAAATACGTTGATACAGATTTAATTTTTCCATATCATTTTCTACATAGTTTTCTGGTATATAACCATCTACTGGAACATTTTGAACTGGTACTTCCTGTTCTTCTTTTTTCTCACCCGTTTTTTCATCAATGGCTTCCTGAAGAATCTTCATATACATGTCAAATCCAACTGTATCAATAAAACCAGCCTGTTCTCCTCCTAGTATATCGCCTGATCCTCGAATCGATAAGTCACGCATAGCGATTTTATAACCACTACCTAATTGAGCAAATTCTTTGATTGCTTTTAAACGTTTCGTTGCTTCTTCATTCATTTGTTTGTTTTTCGCATATAATAGATAAGCATAGGCTAAACGTTCACTACGCCCCACACGTCCTTTAATCTGATACAATTGAGATAATCCAAAATGATCTGCATTTTCAATAATGATTGTATTTGCATTAGGAATATCAATTCCCGTTTCAATAATCGTTGTACACACAAGAATATCATATTCATGATCAACAAATGACTGCATGACTTTTTCAAGTTCATCCTTACTCATTCTTCCATGTCCAATTCCAATACGAGCCTGTGGCACTAATCTGGCAATTTCATTAGCAACACTTTCAATATTGGCAGTCTGGTTATGTAAATAGAATACTTGCCCTTTTCTTCCTAACTCTCTTTCAATCACTTGTTTCACTAATTGTGGGTTCTTTTCCATGACATAAGTCTGAACTGGCAAACGATTTAATGGAGGTGTTTCAATTTGTGATAAACCACGAATCCCCATTAAAGACATTTGCAAAGTTCTCGGTATGGGTGTCGCTGTTAAGGTCAAGACATCAATTGTTTTTCGTATTTCTTTAATCTTTTCTTTTTGTTTGACACCAAAGCGTTGTTCTTCATCAATACATAACAATCCTAAATCTTTAAATACAACATCATTAGATAAAATACGATGTGTTCCTACTAATAAATCAATTTTTCCCTCTTTCACATCTTCTAAAATCTGTTTTCTTTGTTTGGTAGAAGTAAAACGATTTAATAAAGCAACTTGAACAGGGAAATTTTCAAATCGTTTGATCATCGTATGATAATGCTGTGAAGATAATATTGTTGTTGGACATAGAAAAGCAACTTGCTTACCACCTAAAATAGCTTTAAAACAAGCACGTAAAGCAACTTCAGTTTTTCCAAATCCCACATCTCCACACAATAATCTATCCATAGGACGAGGCATTTCCATATCTGCCTTAATTTCTTTAACAGCTTCTTTTTGATCTGGAGTTAATTCATATCCAAAGCATTCTTCAAACTGTATCTGCAAAGCATCGTCTTTTGGAAAAGCAAAACCGGGCTGTTTCATTCTTTGAGAATAAATTTCAATTAAACGATCTGCCAGATCATCCACTTTCTTTCTGACTTTTTGTTTCGCCTTTTGCCATTCAGTACTATTTAATGAATGAATCTTTGGTACTTTTCCATCTCTCGATGCGTATTTTCTGACTAGCTTAAAGTTTTCTACAGGTATGTATAAAGTATCATTTCCTTTATAAGCAATATATAAATAATCTTTCTTAGAACCTTTAACTTCCAATGTTTTAATTCCCATGTATTGTCCAATCCCATGAATATCATGAACAACATAGTCACCAATATTTAATTCCGTATAATCATTAATAATTTTAGCATCTTTATATTTAATATAACCTTTTTTCTTTTGAGTATTGACTTTAAATAATTCTTTTTCTGTCATTAAGACAACATGTTCTTCACAAAAATCAATCCCTGTTGAAAGTTCCCCCATATAAATATTAATACCTTGATAAATATGATCATCATGACCAATCAAAGTATAACTCAGTTGGTGTTGTTCTAGTAAATCCGTCATCATTTGAATCTGATGACTATTTTCCAGACACATTAAAATGGTATTTTGAACTAAATAATCTTTAATCTGTTGAATCAGTTGTGCTTCATTTAATAAAGATAATTGAACTTCTCTAGTGAAAAAGACAATTTGTTTTTCATTTTCTCTAAAATCTAGAAAATCTATGTCTGATTTCGTTAATAGTGAAGGTAATTCATGATATAAAGAAAGTCCTTTAACCATTTTCCCCATACTTTGTAATTCATGAGAATAATAAAATGTTTCTTCTACATATTGATGATAGACAGTTTTTATTTTTTCTTGGCTAGATGTTAAAATCAGAACATCATCAAAATAAGAACGTAACGTCGTAGATGTTGGAAACAATCCCATATATTGATACAGACGGGATGTACTTTGATGATTTTTAATCGCTTCTATATCAATAGAAATGTCCTCATCCAGTTCATCTTGATACTCTTCACAATCTGTCTGTTCTTTCATCATTTCTATCTGTGAAATCACATTTTCAATATCCTGATCATCATAAAGAATATCTGTAGCTGGTAAAATCAGAACATCTTTCACGTTTTCTAAAGAGCGTTGCGTGTTCTTGTCAAAGAAACGTAAACTTTCAATTTCATCATCAAAAAATTCTATACGAATAGGATTATCATATTGAATAGAATAAACATCAATAACTCCACCACGTTTAGAATAATAGAAAGGTTCATCCACCCTCTGTATCATCTGATAACCACTATATATCAACTTTTCTCTTAAAAAAAGTGGATCAATCGTCATTCCTACTTCTAAATGCAGAGTATGTTTTTTAAAGATTTGAGGATGTGGTAAATAACGTAAATAACTTTGGGTATGACAAATCACAACAAGTGGCTGTTGTGAAGAAATCTTTGACAATGCATGAATACGTTCTCCTACAAGTTCTTGAGAAGAAGCCAGAGCTTCAACACGCAAAGATTCATCACATGGAAAAAAGACAACTTTTTGATGAAGCAAAGGGTAAAGCTCCTGATATAAAAGTTGTGCCTGATATAAACTATCTTTAATAACCAGCATCATTTTTGGGCAAGTGAAAAAAGCACTAGCAATAAGAATCGCCTCATCACTAGCGTGAGATACAACAATCTCGCCTTTTCCTTTAAGCATTGCAAGATATGCTGGATTATTTTTCAAAATCTGAATAATCTTCTTCATATCTTATCATCTCCTAATTATAGGCATTCATAGCAGCAGTAAAATCTTTATCAAGAATGGTTATGACAGCCTCTTTTGCATCTTGAATTCCTTTTTCAATCATTGGCTGCTGCTCCTTTGTAAAACGCCCCAAAACATAATCAACAACAGGTATATAAGCATGTTTATCAATGCCCACTCGAATACGTTTAAAATTCTGTGTCCCCACATGAGCAATAATGCTTTTCATCCCATTATGCCCTCCAGCACTGCCACTTTGTCTTAAACGTAATTTTCCAGTTGGCATGTCCATATCATCATAAATCACAATTAAATCATCAACATCTATTTTAAAATAATTCATGACTTGAATCACAGATTCACCGGAATTATTCATATATGTTAATGGTTTTAATAATATGACATCCTCACCTTGATACTTCACTTTGACATATTCACCTTTAAATTTCTTTGTGTTGATTGATACATGCCAATAATCTGCTAAAGCATCCATCACCATAAATCCTACATTATGTCTTGTCAATGTATATTCTTTGCCCGGATTTCCTAATCCAACAATTAATTTCATAAACAACTCCTATCTTACTAATATCGCACAACAAACACCATTGACATCTAGATGATGATCTAGTATTTTACCTTTTTCACTATGATATAGAAGTGTAAAACCATCTTCTACCTCAACAGAAATCGTTTCTAAAGAAGCATTAAAATAAATGATAAAATCTTTATACTCACCATCATTTTGATGCAATGAATATTTAATCATACGATGATCAATATTTTCTGTTTTGACATTTTTACGTATCATATCATAACTTCCATATCTAAAACAAGGATTATTTTTTCTTAAATGAATTAAAAACTGTACAAACTGTGTTGTATCAATTTCCATATCCTTACGGTTCCAATCCAAAGCATTGACTTGATCTCCCGCATTATATGTATTGGAAAGACCACCTTTTGTCCTAAAAAACTCCTGTCCACTATGCAAGAAAGGAACACCCTGTGATAAGATAACAGCAGCCATCATTAGACGAGCACGTCTTTTTCGCATTTTTTCAGACTCATCATAATTAGAAATCTGTAATTTATCATAACATGTTGCATTATCATGACATTCTACATAATTAATTGATTGCGTAATTTTCGCAAACATATCTAGATTACATATAGCTTTCATTGCATCATTTGTTTTATACGTATCACCAGAAAAATATCCTTTTGTTTCCATCTGGTTTGTTCCTCTTAAAGTATCTCTAAAGAAATCATTGAAGAAACCAATATAAGGTGTCTTATGATTATTTTGAATGGTTGTACGCATGGATTCATCTAATGCTGTTGCCATATTCCACCCTTCTCCATAAACAACAAAGGATGGATCTAAAGCTTTCCCTTGAGCATCTACAAGTTTGATTGTTTCTTGATCAATAATCCCCATTAAATCAAAACGGAAACCATCAATACCATATAAAACCTGCCAACGTTTACACATATCTAGAATATATTTACGACACATTAAAGCTGTTGTATTTAAATCATTACCACACCATGAGCCATTAGATAGTGTTCCATCTTGATTTCTTCTAAAGAAATAATGTGGAACCGTTCTTTCTAAAGCATTGATATTGACATCATGCATATGATTAAACACAACATCCATGACAACACGAATACCACGTGAATGTAAAGCTTCAATCATACGCTGAGCTTCTGTAATACGCATATATCCATCATCTGGATCTGTAACATAACTTCCCTCTGTCACATTGTACGCTAGAGGATCATATCCCCAATTATAAAGTTCTATAGGATTCTTTTCATCCACTGTCGCAAAATCAGCAATTGGCATCAACTGTAAATGAGTAATTCCCAGACATGATAAATAATCTAATCCTGTTGGATTACCACTATCTGTTGATGTATTGAGTTCAGTAAAAGCTAAAAATTTTCCTTTATTTTTCATTCCACTTGTTGATGACATAGAAAAATCTCTGACACTTGTTTCATAAATAATCATATCAGTCATTTTTTCTAATGGTGGTAACTGGAAACGACGACATGGAACGGTATTTAAATCAACAATGATACTCGCATGTCCATTAGAAGATGAAGAATAAGCATAGGGATCCAATGTCACTTCATAACTATTTGTATGACGAATCAAATAAACATATTGTTCTAACTCTAAATCTTCATGAACTTCAACAAAATATACACCTTTCTTTTGTCTTTTCATTGGAAACAATTCTGTTTCCCCATTCCACTTCATGATTTTTAAAATTACACCTGTCGCAAGTGGTGCCCATACTTTAAATGTTGTTTTTTCTTTTGTATATTGGCTTCCTAAATCATCACGATCATAAAAATATAATTCATCAAATTGCTCACAAAGAGATAATCTTGAAAAGTCAAGAAAACAGCTTAATCCATAAGCATCAACAACCTTATAAACTTTTCCCATTGTAAAATTGGTATGAAATACATATTCCTGAAATCCGTCCTGACTACTATTATTCAACGAATCTCCATTCAGTGGTATCAATTCATCATTTTCAATATTTTTAATATAAAATTGGCTACTAATGCCATTATAATATCCTTTAGATAAGTAAACTCTAATCTCATCAAAAGCAACTGCATAAGCTTTCATCCTTACTGCACTTTCTTCCATATAACCATCCTTTCTCTTTAACACGACTATTAACCATTCCAAGTATAACATAAACAAATCTAAAAAACTATCAAAGAATGTAACCCCTTTACTTTTCTTGTTTAGGTTTGATACTTTATATCAATTGTCATATAAAAAAACAAATATACCTTTCAATAGGTATATCTGCTTTTTATTGATGTTCTATCATCTTCATAGCTTTCATTGCTTCTCTGGCTTTATAGAAACCTTCGGCTATGTTCAATCCATGATCTCCAATTCTTTCAAAATCTGTAAGAATCTTTGTATAGACAACACTGTTCTCTGTTGTACATTTTTTATCTTTTAACCTCTTAAGCTGATTCACTGTAAACTGATGATGTGTCTTGTCTATGTTCTCTTCTATTACATCAACTTTGTCTACAATGCTACTGAACTCATCATAGTTCATGATTCTCAGCTCATCTAGTATATTGACACAAAGACTGCTCATGATTCCTATCTCATCCATGGCTTCATGTGAGAATCGTCTGTCTTCACTTTGAAGCAGCTCGGCCCTTTGAGCTATGTTCACCGCATGATCTCCAATTCTTTCAATGTCTGATGATATCTTCATGAATAAACCAATAGCCTGTGATCCTTCTATTGGAAATTCTGTTGAAATCGCATTTGTTGTAAAGTCTACAATATTTTTATTGAGATAGTTGATATATTCTTCATTCTTTTGTAGCTTTTCATATTTGTCTTCCTTGAACTCTATCAAAAGTTCAAATGATTTTCTGACATTATCAATTGCTACATTCAACATGTTTTGTGTTTCATTGAATAATTGTGTATTCGCTATTGCACTTGTCCCAATATGATAATCATTTGTAAAGATACCAAAATCCAGATATCTCAACTGCATCTTTCCTTCCAGTTCTGGTTTTTCTGGTAAGATAATAAATGATAAATCAACCAGCTTTTCACCAATAGGTAATAAAATGATTGTTGTAACAACATTAAAGACCGTATGAACATTAGCAATTTGAGCAACAACATTTGTTGGTGTCAATGATGCCATAAACGATGCAAATGGTGTCAACATACTAACAATCACAAAGATAATTGTTCCAATGATATTAAATGATAAATGAATGATTGTTGTACGTTTCGCATTACGATTAGCACCAATTGAAGCCAATACAGCCGTGATACATGTTCCAATGTTTTGTCCAAATAAAACATAGATTGCTGATGGGAGTGTGACAACGCCACTCATCGCTAAAGCCTGTAAAATACCAACTGATGCTGAAGATGATTGAATGATTGCTGTAAAGACTGCCCCCACAAGAATACCAATCAATGGGTTCTGGAAGTTTGCAACAAGACTCGCAAATTCTGGAGAATCACGTAAAGGTATCATCGCCGTTGACATCATTTCCATTCCCATAAATAAAATACCTAAACCAGCAATGATTTCTCCAAAAGCATCAAGTTTCTTGCTTTTAAAGAATGCTATCAAAACAACCCCAACAAAAGCAATAATCGGTGCTAATACTGTAATATCCAAGGCAATCAGCTGCCCTGTAATGGTTGTTCCAATATTGGCTCCCATAATCACCCATACAGCATTTTTCAACTGCATCAATCCAGCATTCACAAATCCTACTGCCATAACTGTTGTTGCTGAAGATGATTGCATAATCGCTGTCGTTAAAGCACCAACTATTGTTCCTAAAAAACGATTTGTTGTCAATTTTTCCAAAATTGACTTCATCTTATTCCCGGCAGCCAGCTCTAAACCATTTGACATCATTGTCATCCCATAAAGGAATAAAGCCAAACCACCTAACATTGAGAATATATTTGTCAGTTCCATCTGTTCCTCCTATTTACATACAAATAAAACTTAACATAATCTTAATATATTGTAAACATAATTTTAACATTTCTAGACAATAAATGTTGATTATTTGTACATAAAACAAAGCAGGGACAATAACTGCTTTGAATATTCCTTTCTAAAAGAATATTATAAAATATATGAGTATATAAATAATTTTCCTTTTGACTTTTATTTGTCTTTCATTAGATAAACCATAAGCTTTTTTTGAATATGATAGCTTTCATTTTTTAATAAGTTATTTAATGCACTATACTAAACTGTATTATCTTTTCCAGACTTCACCCTCCACAATGAATGTAAATATAGTTTATAGAATTAAAATTTTCAATAATATTAGCTATATTTTTTCATGACTTTTCAATTTTTTAGAAATATAAAAAACCAACAAAATAAGTGACCTTACTTCATTGGTTTTCTGTTTTTATCTTTTCACTCTATCTAATTTCCAGATATCTTTTACATATTCTTCAATTGTACGATCTGATGAGAAATATCCAGACTGTGCAATATTGACAAGACACATCTTAGACCATTTTGCGCGATCACGATACAATTCATCAACTTTTGCCTGTGCTTTTAAGTAAGCTTCAAAATCTGCAAATAAGAAGTATTCATCATTACGATTCATCAATTCATCAAAAATCATTCTAAATTCTTCTCTTGAAGCATGGAATGTTCCATCAACTAATGAATCAACAACATTTTTAATACGAGGATCATTATTATAATAATCCCATGCATTATATTGTCCATTCCATCTTAATTCATTGATTTCATTATCTTTTAAACCAAAGATAATCACATTGTCATCGCCAACACGTTCAGCAATTTCTACATTTGCACCATCAAGTGTCCCTACAGTGACAGCACCATTCATCATGAACTTCATGTTACCTGTTCCACTTGCTTCTTTTCCAGCTGTAGAAATCTGTTCAGAAACATCTGCAGCAGGCATAATCTTTTCAGCAATTGTAACACCATAGTTTTCAATAAAGACAACCTTTAAATAAGCATTTGTATCTGGATCATTATTCACAACATCAGCAACACTGTTGATTAATTTGATAACTTTCTTTGCAAAATAGTAAGCAGGAGCTGCTTTTGCACCAAAGATAAATGTTCTTGGATAAATCTTAAATTCAGGATTCATCTTCATTTGTTGATATAAGTAAATCACATGCATAATATTTAATAACTGACGTTTATAGGCATGTAGTCTTTTGACTTGAATATCGAAAATACTGTTTACATCTACTTTGATACCATTGTGTTTATAAATATAATCAGCTAAAACTTGTTTTCTTTGTTGTTTCACATTGTAGAATTTACCTTGAACAATGGAATCATCTACATAATCCATGAGTTTTTCTAATTCTTCTGGATGTTTAATCCAATCATCACCAATTGTTTCATTTAATAATGAAGTTAATTCTGGATTAGAGTAAGCCAACCATCTACGATGTGTAATTCCATTTGTTTTGTTATTGAATTTCTTTGGATATAAGAAATAGAAGTCTTTCATTTCCTGTTCCATTAAAATTTGTGTATGAAGTCTGGCAACACCATTGACACTAAAGCTTCCAACAATCGCAAGGTGTGCCATATGCACTTGTCCATCTTTTAAAATCATCACACGATTTAATAAATCTTCATCGTTATCACTGATATGTTTCACATAACCAATAAATCTTCTATTGATTTCTTCAATAATCTGATAAACTCTTGGAAGTAATGCCTGCATTGTTGAAATTGGCCATTTTTCCAAGGCTTCTGATAAGATTGTATGATTTGTATAGGCACATGTTTGTGTTGTAATATGCCATGCTTCATCCCAATCCATATCATATTCATCAATTAAGATTCTCATCAATTCAGGAATCACCAAAACTGGATGTGTATCATTTAACTGAATAACATTCTTTTCATGGAAATTAGATAATGATGGATAAACTCTTAAATGATTTTTAATAATAGCACGTAATCCTGCTGATACAAAGAAATATTGTTGTTTTAAACGTAATGTACGTCCAGCAAGTGTTGAATCATCTGGATATAATGTCTGACAGATATCTCTGACTTCTTGAGCATATTGTCTAAAATCTTTATTAGATGGAATTTCATCACTTGGTTCTGAAGACCATAAACGGAGTGTATTTGTGACAGTTGTATCATTACCAACAATTGGCATATCATAAGGAACAGCCTTGACACATTCAGCATCCACATGATCCCATTTTCCAGTTTCTTCATTCCATACAACACGTCCCCAGAATTTAACATCAACAGCATGTTTAGGTTTTCTCACTTCCCACATATTTCCTAATTTTAACCATTGATCAGGAACTTCAACTTGATATCCATTTTCAATTTTCTGTTTAAATAAACCATATTCATAACGAATTGTATTTCCAAAAGCTGGATAAGAAAGTGAAGCCAATGAATCCATGAAACAAGCAGCCAATCTTCCTAAACCACCATTTCCAAGACCTGCATCAGATTCCAATTCTTCCAAATCATGAATATTAATACCATAATCAGCTAATCCTTCTTTAGCGATTTCATAAATTCCTAAATTCATCATGTTGTTGACTAGTAAACGTCCAATCAAAAACTCCATAGAGAAATAATGAACCTGTTTTTGATAATTTGTTCTTGTTGCCATTTTTGTCATAGCCCAATTGACAGAAGCATAGTCACGAACCATTCTTTCAAGTGTCATAAATTTTTCAGTAATATGTGACTCCTCAACTGTACGTCCGTAAGATTCGATAATTCTTCTTGAAAATTCATATTTAAATTCTTCTTTTGTCTTAAACATATCTCGTCTCCCTCAACTATTTTCTTTTCAATTCAAATATCATACTCGAAAATGGTGCAATGTCAACCAAAATCGAATTTTCTTTGTTTACAGCGTGTATTTTTTGTGATTTAATAGCACGTTTATTCGTAAAATTGCTACCAGTGTAATAATCTGTATCTGTGTTAATGATTTCCTTATAAGTTCCTGCTACAGGAACAGGAATACGATAACCATGATGTGTATTTCCTACAAAATTCATAACACAAACAAGCACTTCCCCATCCGGTGCATAACGTGCATAAGCAAAGACACTTTGTTTCATATCATCCACAACTAACCATTCAAATCCTTCTGGATAGTAATCATATTGATATAAAGCCGGATGTTTTAAAATCAGATGATTTAAATCACTAAAATATCTATGGAATGAATCATGTTGTGGATATTTTAATAATACCCATCCTAATGCTTTCTTTTCATCCCATTCTTTATATTCAGCCAGCTCATTTCCCATAAAGTTTAATTTCTTACCTGGATGTGTCATCATATATAAGTATAAAGACTTACACTGAGCGAATTTCTGATCATTATTCCCCCACATTTTATCTAGAATTGTGCCTTTACTATGAACCACTTCATCATGTGAGAAAGGCAAAATATAATTTTCACGATAGAAATACATCATAGAAAAAGTCAGTTTATTGTGAACATCTGGGTATTGTCGATAAATTGGATCCTTTTTAAAATAAGCCAATGTATCATTCATCCAACCTAAATCCCATTTATAATCAAATCCAAGTCCTCCAGATTGTGGAGCTGTTGTGACATTTGGATAATCAGTTGAATCTTCCGCAATCAACATGACACCAGGAAATAATCCATTCATATGCGAATTCATACGTTTCATGAATTCAATGGCACCATCATTGACACCACGTTCTTTATTTCCTTTCCAATAAATCAAATTACTAATCGCATCAAAACGAATACCATCCACATGAAAGTAATTCGCCCAGAAATGAACAGAAGACATCAAGAAACTACGTACTTCTTCTCTACCCAAATCAAAATAACAGCTATCCCATTCTGTATATCTTAAATTGATATCTGGATATTCGTAAACAAAGCCCCCATCAAATTGATGCAATCCATGTCCATCTTTTACAAAATGAGCAGGTACAAAATCCATAATCACGCCAATATTATTTTTATGACAAGCATTGATAAATGCCATTAATTGTTTTGGATTACCGTAACGACTTGTTGCACTAAAATATCCTGTTGCCTGATATCCCCATGACCCATCAAAAGGAAATTCAGTTAAAGGCATTAATTCAATATGTGAGAACCCATTTTCTACAACATAAGGAATGATCTGATCAATCATTTCTTCATAGCTGCAATATTCACCATCTTCTTCATCAGTAAAATCTTTTTTCATTTTCCATGAACCAATATTAGCTTCATAGATATTCAAAACTTTATCAAAATTCTTTGTGCGCTTATTTAACCAACGTTTATCAGCCCATCTAAAACCATCAATTTTATAAACCTTAGAAGCTGTTCCCGGTCTTAATTCACTAAAGTAAGCATAAGGATCAGCACGATCCACCCAAGAACCATTAGGTATTTCAATACGATATTTATATGTATCATATTGTTTGATTTTAGGAATAAATAAAGTATATATACCACCATCTGTATATTTTTCCATATAGTGATTTTCACCATTCCATTTGTTGAAATCACCTACAACCTGCACACTTCTAGCATTTGGAGCATAAACAGTAAATCTTACACCTTTTTGCCCATCCATTTCTTCAAAATGTGCACCAAAAACTTTATACATCTCTAAACAGTTTCCTTCATGGAAAAGCTGAATCAAAAAGTTATCTAATTGTGCCATAGTCAAACCCCTTTCATAGTTTTTATTATACATGAAAACGCTTAAAAAATCACTCTTTTTATTTATAGCGAATAAACAAAAAAAGAAATACAAGAATATATATGCAAATTCTTAATATTTCTTTTATCCTCTCATAACAAACAATAACTCATATTTTAAAGTTTTTTTGTTGCCTATTGAGTATACTATTAAAATAATCATAACTGTTTCATTATCAATTAAAAAAATCAATATATACTTTGATATAAGTTTGTAAAAAAAGATTCGAAATTTAACTATCGAATCCTTATAACATTCATAAACTCTTATATTTTTTGATTATCTTCTTTAATAAATTCAATAACATCATTAGGTGTACAATCCAATGCCACACATAGTTTTTCCAAAGTAAAAGTTGAAATTCCTTTGCCATGTTTAATATTATGAATTGTTCTTGAATTCAATCCATGGACATGAATCAAAGTATATGTTGTTATGGATTTGTCTTTCATTGTCTTAAATAATGGAGCATAACTGATCATCGTATCACAACCTTTATACTATTATGCCCATTTCTTAAGATGATGAATATATTGAAAAAAGTAACTATGAAATATCAAGACAATAATAAAAAGCATGATTTCAAATCATACTTTCTATCAAAACATTCATCTTGAATTATAATAGTTTGTTGTGGACATGTTGTTTCATTCATATAACAACAGATACAAGATATTCTTTGAAAAGCAGGATAGTCCTCATCATCTGTTGTCACATCATCCATTGGGCATGTGTCAATGCAACAACTACAACGGATACATTTTTCACAATCTAATACTAAAATTGGATTCATGTTTTCCCCTCATTTAGATTACTTTACAATCACTTCACTAACATCTTTTAATAAAATAGAATATGTTCCATCTTCCTGTTTAACCTTTTCCACCTTATCACCAGATAGATATTCCTCAATTGGTAAACTAATCTCAATTTCATCATCTAATACCAGTTTACATTTATCCATAGCTGTTAATGATAAACTTTCAATCTGATCTTCTTCACCAATTCCTAAGTCTTTCATCATAATTTCACTTTCTTCTTGTGCCTGTCCATCTTTTTCTAATACCTTTTTGACAATTTCTAAAGGTTTAACAGGTTGATTAGTATCAATTTTTTCCTGTATTTCATGTTTCATTAAAGGCAACGCTTTTCCATCATTAACATTATAAATATCATCCATCTTTCTCACAACTTTTTTCATGGTTGATATTTTCTGCTTATCTGTTAGCTTTTCTTCACCTTTAATCCACTGTGCATTTAAATAAAAATCCAATTTCCCATCAATGTTATATTTCTTTTCAATTAAAAATAACTTTTTCGCATCCACATTCACAATAATCGCTTCATCTACCGGTGAACCCATTGTTGGTAAAACCTGTTTTTTAGTAATACGAATATTGTTTTCATCAATCACACTCATGGGAATATAACGATAATTCAGTTTTAAAGCACCGACATATCTTTCCCCGTTTTTATAACAATCTACAAATAAAACATTACTGTTAGGCATTTCTTCAATCACTGAGCCTAAAGCAAATAATTTGTCCGTCATTTCATGAGCCTGTTTGATAAATTCTTCTTGACTTTCAATCATTTTTTCACTTCTTAACATCATCTCATGTAAAGAACCAACCGTTAATTCTTTTAAAGAAGGAGAATTTAAGGCTTTCTCTACTTTTTTACGATAATAATCTATAGATGTTTCATTCATGTCTACAAAATCAGTAGAATGATAAATCTTACGATGTTCAAAATCCAGCATATGCATTAATATTTTATTGATTACAATTGTATTCACATTATCACCCTGCAAAATTATAACATATTTCTTTATCGAAGACATTAAATACTTTATAATAATCTCGAGGTGAAATAATATGAAAATTGTCATTGCCCCAAGTAAAACAATGAAATATCAAAAGGTTCCTTTTGTTGGTAGTGAACCTTTGTTTCAAGAAGAAACACAATATCTTACAAACATTTTAAAACAATATAATGATGAACAGTTATGTCAGCTCATGAAAATATCTTATAAACAGGCAACTCAAGTTTATCAGTATTTTCATGATGAACAGACTGCTCATCCTGCTTTAGCTTTTTATCAAGGAACAGTTTTTAAACAACTTGAATTAGCATCTTATATGAATCATCAAGACTACTTATCTGAACACTTATGTATTTTAGATGCTTACTATGGTGTTTTAAAATACAATACTTTAATAACGCCTTATCGTTTAGATATGACAATGAAACCTGATCATATCAACTTATATGATTATTGGTATACACCTTTATATCAATATTTTGAACAAGTTGATTTCATTATTTCTTTAGCTTCTAAAGAATTTACCAATATGTTAAGACATCCTCATATTTATTTTATAGATTTCATTATCAACGATCATGGGAAAACGAAAAGAAACGCTATGATTATCAAAAAAGCCAGAGGTCAAATGTTAAATCAAATGATTTTAAATGAGATCAAAACATTGGATGAATTGAAAACACTCAATATTGATGGTTTTACGTATCAGCCAGATTATAATCAAGAAGGGACTCTTGCCTTCGTCAAAAATATGTAAAGGGGACTGTTATGTTAAAAAGTGAAAAAGTTATTATCATTGGAATTGGATCTTTTATAGGGTTGTTTATCTTGAACTCTTATTTTTTATCTTATATTCTATCATTTCTTATTGTAGGTGGAGATGAATATGTACTCTCCTATCTGATGCCCATATATAGTGGGATTGCTCTTATTGGGGCTATTATTATTTGTTGTAGCTATGTTATTATTAAAAAAATAAATCAACTGAGGGAGGAAACAAACAAGTGATAACAATCCGTCATGAAACACCTGATGATTACACAACCGTAGAAAATATCATTAGACAATCCTTTTATAATGTTTATATGCCCGGATGTTATGAACATTATTTAGCCCATATTATACGTCAACATGAAGATTTTATCCATGAACTAGACTTTGTTTTAGAAAAAGATGGAAAAATTATTGGTCAAATCATGTATACCAAAGCAAAGCTTATAGATGAAAATAAAAATGAAAAAGTTGTTCTCACTTTTGGTCCTGTCTGCATTTTACCTGAATATCAAAAACAGGGTTATGGAAAAAGACTGATTGAACATTCAATGAAAGAAGCCTATCAGCTTGGATATGATACCATTGTGATTATGGGACATCCTCGAACATATGTTCGTTTTGGATTTCAAAGTTGTAAAGATTTACATGTCAGTCTGGAAAATGGAAAATATCCTACTGCCTTGCTGGTGAAAACTTTAGTGCCTCATGTTTTAGATCATCACTCATGGACTTATTATGAAAGCCCTGCTATGGCATTTGATCCACAAGTTGCGAAAGATTTTGATGATTCCTTAGAAAAAATGGAAAAGAAACATCTTGCCAGTCAAGATGAATTTGCGATTATCAGTCGCTCATTTATAGAATAACTATGCAAGTTACCGTGACTATTGATCGTCCTATGGGTAGTTTTCACCCTCAACATAAAAATCTATATTATCCTATTAACTATGGATACATCGAAGGAATCATGGGTGGTGATGGAGAGTATCAAGATGCTTATGTCATTGGTATTGATACACCTTTATCTCATTTTACAGGAGAAGTCATTGCGATTATTCATCGTTTCAATGATAATGAAGATAAATGGGTTGTTGCTCCTACATCAAAAACCTATACAAAAAAAGAAATAGAACACTATGTCTATTTCCAAGAACAATTCTTTGAATATGAAATTGAAATGATGATTCCACATTTCTAACAACTTTCTATGAAAGAAGTCGTTTTTTATTTCACTAAATAATGATACTGCATACCTTCACGAATATCTTTTGAAGGTTGACCAAGTTTTTCTAAAATAGTATAAGCAAATTCTAAAGCAGCAGCTGGTCCACGTCCAGTAATGATATTCTGATCACAACATACTAATACATCCTGATAAATCCCTGAAGGGATTTCTTTTTCAAATCCTGGATAACATGTAAATTTTTTTCCTGCAACAACATCTGCTTTTTCTAATGAAATAGGTCCTGCACAAATGGCAGCAATCCATTTCTTTTGTTGATTAAATGTCTTCAAAATATCAATAACTCTTTCATCATCACGAAGTGAAGTCGCTCCCGGTAATCCTCCTGGCAACACAACCATATCAGCTTCATAAACACTTTCATCAAACATTTGATCAACTTTTATCTCAATACCATGAGAACTTGTCACTGACAAAGCATCCATCCCTATCATTTGACATGTCATATTTGCACGTCTTAAAACATCTACAACACTTAATGCTTCTAATTCTTCAAATCCATCTTTAAATAAAACTGCAGCTTTCATTTTCAATTCCTCCTTACTTTTTATCTATTTTAACATGTTTTGATATCATAAACAATCAGCTACACTTTTATATATAATTGTGTTATGATAGTAAACATAAAAGAAGGTGAATCTATGATTGACAAAACCCAAATCGTTAAAAATAACAAAACAATTTTCTATTTAACTTATGCTATTATATTAGCATTTGTTGTGTTTAACTATGAAACAGTATTTTCTATGCTAAGTGATATATTATCTCTTGCAACACCATTTTATATTGCGATAATCATAGCATTTGTTTTAAATATCCCTATGCGTAATATCGAACATTTGTATGGTAAGAAAATAAAACGTCATGGTTTAAAAAGAGGTTTAAGTATTGCGACAACATTATTATTAGCTATTATCTTAATTATTCTCTTTTCCTCATTCATTATTCCTAGACTTGGTGAAAGTATTGCTTTAATTATCACAAATATTTTTAATTATGCTGATCGTTTAGTGACAATGATTAATGACACACTAGCTCATTTTAACATTAATTATGCGATTAACTATGATTCTATTCAAGAAGCACTGACAAATCTTGATTTGAATCATCTACTTTCACAAAGTGGAAATCTGTTAGGAAATGCTGGTATTAACATTATCTTCCAGTCTATTGGTATTTTTGGTGTTTTTATTAATACAATTACATCTTTTATTATGGCAATCTATTTACTAGCCAATAAAGAAGCACATCTTAGACAATTAAAGAAAATTGTTACTTTTCTCTTTGGTTATCATCGTTCCTTAGTCATCTTTGATATTGGTGCCGAAGCTAATCATTATTTTAATGGTTTTGTTTCTGGTCAGTTGTTAGAAAGCTGTATTTTAATGTTTTTAATGTATGTTGGTTTTAAAATAACAGGACTTCCTTTTCCAGAATTGATTGCCTTTATTATTGGACTTGCCAGTTTAATTCCAATGTTTGGAGGATATTTTGGTTTTGCGGTTGGCTTTATCCTTGTCTTAGCTATCAATTCTACTCAAGCAATCATCTTTACAATCTGTTTTGTGATTATTCAACAGTTTGAAGCTAATATCATTTATCCTCGCGTTGTCGGTGGAGCCGTTGGTATTTCTGGATTATATGTCTTACTTTCATTAGTTATTTTTGGAAATCTCTTTGGTTTCTTTGGACTATTGATTGCTGTACCAAGCATGGCTTTAATTTATGCTGTTGGAAGTCGTGTTGTTAATATTTCTTTATATCGTAACCATATTGAAATTACGGATAAAACGATTAAAAAATTTGATTAAAAAGCAGACAAAATTGTCTGTTTTTTATTTTGTCCATGATTCAATGATTTTTCGAACAGAACGATTCATTTCTTGATGATATTGAGCAAAAAACTTTCTTTTTGCAAAAGCTTGAATATAGCTTTGTAATTGTTGTTCACTTCTTCCACTTTGTTTGATAAACATTTGTTTTGTTTCATCCATACTTTTATGATGATAAGTATTTACACTCACCATATCATTGATATCAAAACGTGGTGGTTTTTGACGATTTTGTTGTTGTGGTGTTGGTTTTCCAAAAACAACAAGTGTCGCAGGTACAGCATATTTTGGTAAATCAAAAAGTTCTTGATGAATTTCAAAGTTTTCCAATATATCCCCAATATAACAAGAACCAATACCTAATGACCATGCTCCCATAACAGCGTTTTGAGCTGCAATCATCGCATCTTCTAGAGCTAATATCATATCAGCTTCTTCAAGTTTAAAGTCTTCATCATGATAGGCACAATACATATCATACCATTTTTGATAATCTGCTAAAAACAATAAAACAAGTGGTGCCTGACTGATAAAAGGCTGATGATCACAAGTATTAGCCAATTGATCTTTAAGTTGTTGATCTTGAACATCAATGATTGAATAGAGTGCCATATTTCCAGCTGTTGGAGCTTGAATAGCTGATTGTAAAATCATATTCTTTTCTTCTAAAGTTATCTTTTCATCACGATAAGCACGAACAGATTTTCTTTCTATAAGTTCTTTGATAATCTGGTTCATTTTTTCTTCCTCCTATACCTATTTAATTATATCATAATCATGGATTATTTAAACAAATGCATGTATAATAATAAACAGAAAGCGAGGGACGATGAATGAATATAGAAGAAAGATTTTTGAAATATATTAGTTTTGATACACAATCTGATCCTCAATCTTCAACAACACCTTCTTCTATGAAACAATTAGAATTAGGAAAGTATCTTGTTGAAGAAATGAAAAAGATTGGTATTGAAGATGCACGTTTAGATCAAAGTGGTATTGTTTATGGAACAATTCCAGCTCGTGGAGAGCATCATGGTCCAGCCATTGGATTTGTAGCTCATATGGATACATCACCAGATGCTTCTGGACAAAATGTAAAACCACAGGTCATTAGAGATTATCAGGGAGATACAATCTGTTTAAATCAAGAAAAAAACTTATATCTTGATCCTCATGAGTTCCCTGAATTGTTGAATGTCATTCATCATGATTTAATCACAACGGATGGAACAACGTTACTTGGTGCAGATGATAAAGCAGGTGTTGCGATTATCATGAGTATGGCTGAATACCTTTATCATCATCCAGAATTCAACCATAGTGATATTAAAATTGCCTTTACGCCTGATGAAGAAGTGGGTAGAGGAACTGAAAATTTTGATATAGATGGTTTTAAAGCAGATTATGCCTATACAATTGATGGAGGTAATATTGCTGAAATTGAATATGAAAACTTTAATGCTTTTAGTGCAGTTGTTGAAATTACAGGAAAAAGCATTCATCCCGGAAGTGCTAAAAATGCGATGATTAATTCTATTCATATTGCTCAAGAATTTGATGCGATGTTACCTGTTCATGCCAGACCAGAATATACTGAAGGTTATGAAGGTTTTAATCATTTGCATGATATTCAAGGTAATTGTGAAAAAACAATCATGGGGTATATCATTAGAAATCATGACCTTGCATTAGCGAAAAAACAATGTCAGGATTTTGAAAATATTGCTAGTTTTCTCAATCAAAAATATGGGTATGATATGATCAAAGTCACTATTCAACAAGACTATTTGAATATGCGTGAACATATTGAACAACATATGTATATTGTAGATAACGCTATGGCAGCCATGAAAGAATGTGGTATTGAACCTTATGCTGTTCCCATTCGTGGAGGAACTGATGGTGCTAATCTCACATATATGGGACTTCCTTGTCCAAATCTAGGAACTGGTGGATATAATTTTCATGGACCTTTTGAATATGTATCTATCACAATGATGAAAAAACAAGTAGAAGTTCTATTAAAAATAATTGAAAGAAATGAGGTAATGTAAATGTACGCAAAAAATGCATGGAATAAATATAAAGATAATCAGTATAAAGATGTTATGGATTTTAATGAAGGATACAAAGCATTTTTATCTTCAAGTAAAACAGAAAGAGCTTGTGTTAAAGAATCTGTTGAATTAGCTCAAAAAGCTGGTTTTCAAGATATTCAAGATTTACAGAGCTTAAAAGCTGGTGATAAATTTTATGTTATCAATAAAGATAAAAATTTAGCTTTATTTATTATGGGTGAAAAACCTTTAACTGATGGAATGAGAATTTTAGGTGCTCATATTGATTCACCACGTTTAGATTTAAAACAAAATCCTCTTTATGAAAGTGATGGTTTTGCTTTATTAGATACTCATTATTATGGTGGAGTTAAAAAATATCAATGGGTGACTATTCCTTTATCTTTATATGGTGTTGTGATTAAAAAAGATGGAACAAAGGTAGATGTTGTGATTGGTGAAGATGATCATGATCCAGTTGTGGGTATCACTGATTTATTGATTCACTTATCTGCTGATCAATTACAAAAAACTGCTGCTAAAGTCATTGAAGGTGAAAACTTAGATGTAACATTAGGAAGCATTCCTTTAAAAGATACTGAAAAAGATGCTGTGAAAGCGAATGTTTTAAGACTTCTTAAAGAAAAATATGATATTGAAGAAGAAGATTTCTTAAGTGCTGAAATAGAAGTTGTTCCTAGTGGAAAAGCCAGAGATTATGGATTAGATAGAAGTATGGTAATGGGATATGGTCATGATGACCGTGTATGTGCTTATACATCATTAAAAGCTATTTTAGATATTCAGGAAATCCCACAATATACATCTTGTTGTATTTTGGTAGATAAAGAAGAAATTGGTAGTGTTGGTGCAACTGGTGCACAATCTTTATTCTTTGAAAATACAATTGCTCAAATCTTACACTTATGTGGTGATGATACATTCTTATCTGTTAGAAAAGCTTTAGCTCATTCTATGATGTTATCAAGTGATGTCAGTGCTGGTTTTGATCCACTTTATAAGGAAGTGAATGATCCTAAAAATGCTGCTTATTTAGGAAATGGTATTGTTTTCAATAAATATACAGGTGCTCGTGGTAAGAGTGGTAGCAATGATGCTAATCCTGAATACTTTGCTAAAATAAGAAATGTTATGGATCAAAACGGTATTCATTTCCAAACTGCTGAACTTGGTAAAGTTGATCAAGGTGGTGGAGGTACTATTGCCTACATCTTAGGAAATTATGATATGAATGTTATTGATGCAGGAATTGCTGTTTTAAACATGCATGCTCCTCATGAAATTGTATCAAAAGTCGATGTTTATGAAGCTTACTTAGCTTATACACAATTCTTACTTCAATTATAAAAGCTCATCATGAGCTTTTTTTCTTTCATAGACAAGTGATTATCTCTTTGATATAATAAGCCCATTAAGGAGGTTACACAACCATGAAATTTATGATTATGAACTATAAACCATACGAATATGAATTATTACAAACCAAACTTAATAAACTTGGTCAACAGGGTTACATAACTCAAGAACTATCATTCGTTACAATCTTTAATAAAGTTGATTATCCTGTTTATTATCATATAGATTTTCACAAAACTATCGGTTCTACAAAAATAGAACGTCAAAAAGATAAAGATGCTTTTGCTAGAAAATATCAACAAAAAGGATATCAACCTATTTATGCAAAACATCATATGTTTGTTTTTGTTTCTAAAAAACAAAAAGACCTTCCTTTTTCTTGGGAAGATAAAAAAGATATAGCAACTGGTTCATTTAAAATTCTTTCATTTATTGGATTTTTTATATCTCTCGTTGCTTTAACCTTATTTTCTCAGTATTTATATAATGCCAGTTTTGATAAGTTTACGAGTTATGGAATTACACTTGCCTATATTGGTATCCTTCTCCTTTTTATAACTTCCATTTTTAGAAATTACTTTAGTTTTCATCAAATGAGTACAATGCATCATCAACTCAAAAATGGAATACCTCACTTTTCTTTAAAAACACTCAAGTCAATGAGAATCGTTTATTTCATTTTATCATTACTAACAATTATTCTTATCTTTGGTGGATTAATTGAAGATGTATTCAATCAAAAATCATTCCATCAACAAGAGCATCAGGTCATTCAATTAAGTGATTTTCAAATTGATAAGGAAACATCTTTCTCAAGTCAAACTTATTCAAGTTTTACTATCCCACATACATACATTTCATTAGAAGAAGCAAAAGATGGAAACGAAGCCCTTTATATCAAAGAATTTGAATTTCCATCTCCAGAAAAAGCCAAACAAAGATTTACTGAAATAAAAGATTTACCAAGTTTATATGCTGGAAATCATGCTGTTATTGATGGATCATTATTATATGGGTATTATGATGATGAAATTGTTTCATTAACACTTTTACATAATCAGTCTGTTACAATCATTATCCCTTCATTTACATTAACAGAAGAAAACATTCAAATCATTTCACAATTTTATGCATAAAAAAAGTTTATGAATTTTCATAAACTTTTTTTATCTTTTCACAGGATGATGACAAGCCACAAAATGTCCTGGTTTTGCTTCAACAAGTTCTGGTTTTGTTGTTCTACATTCTTCAGTAGCATAACGACATCTACCAGCAAATGGACATCCAGCTGGTAAGTCAATTGGACTTGGAACATCTCCTTCAAGAATAATACGTTTTTTCTCTTTTTCTAAGTTTGGATCAGGAATTGGTACAGCTGATAATAAAGCTTCTGAATATGGGTGTAAAGAGTGAGAATAAACTTCTTCACTAGAACCCAATTCAACCAAATGTCCTAAATACATAACTGCAATACGATCAGAAATATATTTTACAATATCCAAATCATGAGCAATGAATAAATATGTTAATCCTAATTTCTTTTGTAAATCAATTAATAAGTTAATAACCTGTGATTGGATAGAAACGTCCAAAGCAGAGATTGGTTCATCACATACTAAGAATTCTGGTTCAATAGCCAGTGCTCTTGCAATACCAATACGTTGACGTTGACCACCTGAGAACTCATGAGGGAAACGGTTTGCATGTTCTTTATTTAAACCAACAAGTTCAAGTAATTCATGAACTCTTTGTTTTCTTTTTTCAGGTGTGTACATTCCATGAATTTCCATACCTTCAGCAATAATTGATTCAACTGTCATACGTGGATTCAATGACGCATATGGATCTTGGAAAATCATCTGTGCATGTTTTGCATACGCTAAACGATTTTTTGCATTATTAATATGAACTTCTTTTCCATTATAAACAATCTTACCTTTTGTAGGTTCATAAATTCCCATAACAACACGACCTAATGTTGATTTACCACAACCAGATTCACCAACTAAACCTAAAGTTTCCCCTTTTTTAATTTCAAGACTTACACCATTAACAGCCTTTAAAATTCCTCCACTGACTCTAAAATGTTTAGAAACATTATCAATTTTTAATAAAATATTTTCATCAGCCATTATGATTTTCCTCCTTGAGATGATGGACAATCTTTATGCAATAACCAGCAAGAAGCTTCATGACCATCATTTAATTTGAAAATAGGTGGTTGTTTCTTTTGACAAATCTTCATACATTTTTCACAACGTGATGCAAAAGCACAACCTTTTGGTGGATCTAATAAATCAGGTGGTGTTCCTGGAATTGAAGATAATTTATCAGATTTATTTGTATCGTGTTTAGGTAAACTGTTTAATAATGCACTTGTATATGGGTGAGATGGATTATAGAAAATATCATTTGCAGTTCCCGTTTCAACAACTTTTCCTGCATACATAACTGCAATTTTATCTGCTAAAGAAGCAACAACTCCTAAGTCATGAGTAATTAAAACAATTGCTGTTCCTGTTTTCTTTCTAATATCATCTAATAAATCAATAATCTGTGCTTGAATTGTTACATCTAATGCTGTTGTTGGTTCATCAGCAATCAATAATTTTGGATTACATGATAGAGCCATTGCAATCATTGCACGTTGACGCATCCCACCAGAAAATTGATGAGGATATTGATTAGCTCTTTCTTCAGCATTGGGAATTTGTACTAATTTCAACATTTCAATAGCTTTTTTTTGTGCTTCTTCTTTAGATAAATGTTGATGATGAACAATTGCTTCAACAATTTGTTTACCAACTTTCATTGTTGGATTTAAACATGTCATAGGATCTTGGAAAATCATACTCACTTCTTTTCCACGAATTTTTTGCATGTCTTCTTCTGGTGTATTAATAATATCAATATCACCTAAAGTTAAAGTTCCATATTTGATACGTGCAGGAGGCATAGGATTTAATTTCATGATTGTTTGAGCAGTTACACTCTTACCACAACCAGATTCACCAACAACTGCAAGAACTTGTCCTTCATCCACAGAATAAGAAACACCTCTTACAGCCTGTACTTCTCCAGCATATGTGTCGAATGAAACATATAAATCTTTGATGTCTAATACTTTTGCCATTATCCGTTACCTCCTTAATTTAGGATCAAAAGCATCTCTAAGCTTATCACCCAATAAGTTAAAGCTTAACATTGTAATACTAATGAAAATAGCAGGAATAATCAATTCAATAGGATATTGTTGGAAATATTGAATTCCATCATTTGCTAAAGTTCCCCATGAAGCTTCTGGTAAAGGTACCCCTAAACCTAAGAAAGATAAGAATGCTTCAGTAAAGATAGCATTAGGGATTGCTAATGTTAAGTTAACAATAATGATAGATAAAATATTTGGAATTAAATGTTTTCTAATAATACGTGCAGAAGAAGCACCCATACTTTTTGCAGAAACAACAAACTCCTGTTCCTTTAAACGCATGACTTCACCACGTACTAATCTGGCGGTTCCTACCCAACCGACAAGCGAGTAAGCAACGATAATTGTAAATACCCCACCAGTCATAATAACCATTAATAAGATAACGATCAATAAGTATGGAATACCATTAATAATTTCAGCGATACGCATTAAAATATTATCAACCATACCACCAAAGTATCCTGCAATACCACCATAAATAACACCAATAATAACGTTGATAATAACGGCAGCAAATGCAATAAATAATGAAATACGTGCTCCACGCCAAATTCTGGCAAACATATCTCTACCTAAATAATCAGTTCCAAAGAGATGGAAGTGACCATCACCAGAGAAAAACATACCTACATGTTTATGAAGATCATCTGTCATATCAAATTTGTATGGGTAAACAGCTGGAATAATAATCGCTAAAATAACCATCACGGCTAAAATAGCCAAAAATGTAATCGCTACTTTATCTTTTCTAATTCTTGAAAATGCATCTTTCCAGAAACTAATGCTTGGACGTGTAATAGATTGCATTTTCTCACTATCTTGTCCAACCCATTCAAAATCCGCTGCATCAACATGACAATCTGGAGATAATGCTTCTTCTGGAACGAATTCTTGTTTTAATGTTTGTTTCTTTTTCATTCTACACTACTCCTTTTCACTTGCTAGATTGATACGAGGATCAATAACACCATATAATAAATCGACAATTAATACAGCGATAATTAAGAATGCGCCATAGAACAATGTTGTTCCAGCAATTAACGTATAATCATTTTCTTTAATAGCCAATACGAAGAATTTCCCCATACCAGGAATATTAAAGATATTTTCAACAACAAATCCTCCTGTTAATACAGCAGCCGCAATTGGACCTAAAACCGTAATAACTGGCATAATTGCATTTCTTAAAGCATGTTTCCATAAAATCTGACGTTCTGACAATCCTTTTGCTTTCGCTGTTTTGATATAATCAGAACTTAAAACATCCAGCATACTTGTACGCATTAAACGTGAAACTGTTGCTAGTGAACTGAAACTCAATGCCAAAGCAGGTAAAATAATCTGATTCAAATTACCCCATCCTGTAATCGCAAAAATCTGGGTTCCCAGCAGCTGATTCAACTTTAATGCTATAAAATATTGAAGTAACGCTGCAACAATAAAACTAGGAATTGAAACTCCAATAACAGATAAAGTCATAGCAATAGTATCAGCAGCTTTTCCTCGACGAATAGCTGCAATTGCCCCTAGAGCCACTCCTGCAATAACTGCAAAAATTAATGAGAACATCCCTAACTGGAATGAAACTGGGAATGTATCTAAGATAATATCCATAACAGGTCTATTATATTTAATAGATACACCTAAATCGCCTATACAAGCATTTTTAACATACATAATAAATTGCTCTACCAAAGGTTTATCTAACCCATAAAACTCACGTAAAGCCTGTTTTGTACTTTCACTCATTGCTTTACCAGTATTGAACGGGTCACCCGGTAGCATATGCATCATTACAAATGTCAATGCTAGAAGGACAAAAATAGTGATTAGAGCATATATAAGTCTTTTTAATACATACTTTTTCATAAATTCACACCTTTCTAGACATTTTTCTCTACATTAAAATAAAGAAAGGCTATATAGACAATATTATATAGCCCATCTTTTTTCAAAAAATATCAGTATTACATTTGACTATTCTTCAACATACGCATAGTTTAAATTGATGTCTTGGAATGCAGTTCTAATAACACCTTTTAATCTATCGCTTGTTACATAACTTGTTTGTCTATCATAAATGAATCCAATTGGACATTCTTCAGCTAAGATTTCTTCAGCTTCTTTTAATTTAGCATAATATGCTTCTTTATCAGCAATTTGAGAAGCTTCTTTGATAATCTTATCATATTCAGCATTAGACCATTTACCATGATTATTACCATTTCCAGTTACCCACATATCAAGATAAGTCATTGGGTCATTGTAATCTGGTGACCATCCAGCGAATACGATTTCGAAATCACCTTGATCCATTGCATCTAATCTTGCATTGTAAGTGACTTGTCTAATATTTAGAGTCACACCTAAATGTTCTTTTAATTGTGCTTGAAGGAATTCTGCTTGTTGTTTTGCAGCACTTGAATCATCACAAAGTAATTCTGGTGAGAATTCTGCAAGTGTTAATCCTTCTTCTTTTAATCCTTCTTCTAATAATGCTTTTGCTTCACTGTAATCATTATTAGTGATATGTTTGAAAAGATCACCACAGTATTCAGTAAATTCACCTTGAGCTACTGCTGGTGGTGTGAATGTAGTTGCTACTTTGGAATCATTTTTTACAATTGTATCAATCATTGCTTGAGCATCTACACCTAAAGTTAAAGCTTTACGAACTTTAGCATTGTTAAATGGATTGACTTTTGAATTGAATTCAAAATACCAAGCTCCACCATCATCAAATCCTTGAGCATTTTCAAATTGTTTAATATTATCACCAGTTAAACCAATCATATCAATAGAACCATTATTAAATTCATTAATAGCAGTTGTTTCTTGACTGATCATTCTCATAGTGATTTTGTCTAATTTAATATTTTCAGCATTCCAGTAATCTGGATTTTTTTCTAAGACAATACTGTCTTCATGAGCCCATGAAGTAATTGTAAATGGACCATTATATGCTAATTTATCAGCATCAGTACCATAGTTGTTGTTTCCACCAGCTGCGTCATAAGCCTTTTTATTTACTGGGAAGAATGATGGGAATGCCATCAATACAACAGCGTATTGGAATGGGCCAGTAAATGTTACTTGGAATGTATATTTATCTACTGCTTTCCATCCAGCATGTTCTTCCATATATTTAGGAATATCTGCCTCAGCCATCTTGTAATCTGATTTTTCATCTTTTGGATCTACTTTTTCAGCAGTTGCATTGAAAATATCTTCAGCCCCTGCAATTTTAGTCATCCAAGTTGATGCATAAGGTGCACCAGTTCTTGCATTGAAATGTTGATTCCATGCAAATACGAAGTCTTCAGCAGTAACTTCTTCTCCGTTACTCCATTTTGCTCCTTTTCTTAAATGGAATGTATAAGTTTTTTGATCATCTGATACATCCCAGCTTTCTGCCATACCAGGTACAGCTTTATCATTGGCATCTAAGCTAACTAAACCTTCAACACAGTGACGTAAAACGTTCATTGATCCTGCAGATGTTGTTAAAATAGAATCCATTTCAGGTGGTTCTGCTCCTAAATTGATAGTGATCTCATTAGCACCAGTTGATCCACCACTACCACATCCAACTAACATAGCTAAGCATGTTACAGAAGCGGCAGCTTTTGCAAACCAATTCTTTTTCATTATTTAATTTCCCTCCTCCAAAATAACCAATCACGTCAGTTATTTTCTACTAATATATCACAACTTCTTTGATATGGGAATAGTTTTTTTTATTATTTTTTTCTTTTTTATAATTATACGACCAATTCGATGTGTTATTTCTGCTTTGCAGAAATATATGATATGTTTTTTTAATGATGTATACAATTATGTAAAAATTGTACGAAAGTTTATACAATTTTCATCTTATTTTATATCAGAATTTTGGATACGAACATCAATTTGTTGGGCTGGAATCTTGATATTTTGTTCTTTAAATATCTTTCTAATAGCAACCCACAAGTCATCATTTAACTCATAAAAATGATCATTTTCTGCCCATACCCATATTTGCATTGATACACTTCTTTCCTTATATTCACCAATTTTAATGACTGGTGCTGGTTCTTTTAAAGCATAGGGATGCTGTTGAATGACTTGCATAAGTGCTGCTTTAAATTGGGGAATATCATTATCTGGATGAAGTTCTACAGTCATTGTCACTCTACGTACATCTTCATGTGAATAATTGACGAAGCTAGATGATACTAAATCATTATTAGGAATCACTACCATCTTATTATCAAATGTCATGACAATCGTATATAAGAGCTGTATTTCTTGGACTGTTCCCACATATCCATCAATTTCAATAATATCCCCTTTGACAAAAGGCTTAGAAAACAAAATTGTGATACCAGAAGCAATTCCTTTTAAAGAATCTTGCAACCCTAAAGCGATTGCTGCTCCTGCTGTTGTTAAAACAGCGACTAACGATGTTGTAGGAACACCTAATTTAGCAATCACAGTAATAATGACAATAATCTTTAATCCAATGTTTAATATAGATATCACAAAGTTTTCAATAATTGCATCAATCTGACTTCTTTTCATCATTTTTGATAAAATACGTAAAATCATTTTCACTACATACCATCCCACAACAAAAAGAATAGCTGCTTCTAAAAAATTTATACCTGCATCTGCATATTTATGAATCAATTGTTCTACCATTTTTATTCCTCTTTTCTTTTTTCGTTATTTTATCATATTTTATTTGATATAGTTAAATTTTTTATGAATTTATAGCTTCAATTCACAAAAATTGTTGCATTATTTTTATATTGAGATAAAATGGTATTATTGTTATAAGGAGGTTATTTCATGAAAGTAGCAATCATGACCGACAGTAATAGTGGTATCACTCAAAGTGAAGCAAAAGAACTTGGAATCTTTGTTTTACCTATGCCTTTTACAATAGATGGTCAAGAATATAAAGAAGATATTAATCTCACACAGGATGAGTTTTATGATAAGTTAATGAATGGTGCCGAAGTCTTTACTTCACAACCTGCCACAGGAGAAGTCACAGCTTTCTTTGACTGCATTTTAAAAGATTATGATCAGATTGTGCATATTCCGATGTCAAGTGGATTAAGTGGTTCTTGTCAGACTGCTATGATGTTGGCAGATGATGAAGCCTATAAAGGAAAAGTTTTTGTTGTTGATTCTCAACGTATTTCTGTCACTCAAAAATGGGATGTATTTGATGCTATGACTTTGGCTAAACAAGGCAAAAGCGCTCAAGAAATTTATGATATTTTAATGGAAAACAAATTAAATGCTTCTATTTATATAACAGTGAATACACTAGAATACTTAAAAAAAGGAGGACGTATTACTCCTGCCGCTGCAACACTTGGAGGATTATTAAAAATCAAACCAATTTTAACAATTCAAGGTGAAAAACTAGACTCTTTCCAAAAGACACGTACAATGCAAAAAGCCTCTAAAATCATGATTGAAGCTTTACGTCATGACATCCAAGAACGTATTGACCCAACTCATGAAGATATGTCTGATGCACGTATTATGATTGCCTACACTTATGATAGAGATCAGGCTTTAGAATTCAAAAAAGAAGTCGAAGAAGCCTTCCCAAATCATGACATTATCTGTGACCCACTTTCTTTAAGTGTAGCCTGCCATATTGGTCCTCATTCTTTAGCCATTGCTGCATGTAAAAAGATTTAACCCAGCTACTCATCGAGTAGCTTTTTTGTTAAATTCTTGCATTTCACTTTATTTTCAGTTATGATACAGTATGTCAACATGATAAATCATAAATTTTTATTGTTAATCACAGATAAAAATCATATGCTTTAATGAAAAAATATATAAAAAATGGTATAATATAAATACATATCAATACTTTTATTTTATTGAAAAATCATGAAAAAGACATATATTATAATGAAAGAAAGGTGAAAGTGAATGGCGGATAGGCCTCAAAAACGTTCTTATCAAAGAAGAACACCCTATAATAATAAAAACAGACAAATGAAAAATGAAACATTATCTTCTGATACAAAGGTATTTGCATTAGGAGGTTTAAATGAAGTTGGAAAAAATATGTATTGTATTGAACATCAGGATGAATTAGTCATTATTGATGCTGGTGTAAAATTTGCAGAAGATGGATTACCTGGTATCGATTATGTTATTCCTGATTATACATATTTAAAACGTAATCAGAAAAAAATCAAAGCTTTATTGATTACACATGGTCATGAAGATCATATTGGAGGAATTCCTTTCCTTTTACAGGTTGTTCATATTCCTTTTATCTATGCATCTCCTTTAGCTTGTGCAATGATTCGAAGAAAGCTTGAAGAAAAACGTTTAACACAAGCAACAAAATTAATTCAAATTAATAATTTATCTCAAGTCAAAACAAAATATTTTAATATTGGTTTCTTTAAGACAAATCATTCTATTCCTGAATCATTAGGAATCGTTATTAATACACCTAATGGACGCATTGTTTCAACAGGTGACTTTAAATTCGATTTAACACCGGTTGGTGATCCAGCTGATTTCCAAGTGATGTCTTTTCTTGGCGAAACAGGTGTTACTTTATTGTTAAGTGATTCTACCAATGCTGAAGTACCTAACTTTTCGATTAGTGAAAAGCAAGTGGCTTATAGTGTACAGGAAGAATTTAGAAAAACTGAGGGTCGTTTAATCGTAGCGACATTTGCTTCTAACGTCCATCGTGTTCAACAGATTATTGATGCAGCTGTGAAATTCAATCGTAAGATTCTAGTATTTGGACGTTCTATGGAAAACAATATTCAAGTTTCTCGTAAACTTGGTTACATCAAATGTCCAGACCGTTTCTTTATCAAAAATGATGAAGCAAAGAATTTACCCGATAATGAAATTCTTATTTTATGTACCGGAAGTCAAGGAGAAGCACTGGCTGCATTAAGTCGAATTGCTAATGGAACACATCGTCAAGTATCTATTAAACCGGGTGATACTGTTGTCTTTTCATCTAACCCTATTCCCGGTAATGCAAGTAGTGTCAGCAGAGTTATCAATAAACTCTATCGTGCGGGTGCCAGAGTTTTAACAAATGAGGCTATTAATAACTTGCATACCTCTGGACATGCTTCACAGGAAGAACAGAAATTAATGTTGTTGTTGACACGTCCTAAGTATTTTTTCCCAGTGCATGGTGAATATCGTATGTTGAAGATTCATGCTAAATTATTTGAAGAAGTGGGACTGACAAAAGGCAATGCTTTTGTTTTATCAAATGGTGATTCTATCTTATTGCATAATGGAGAAGCTCGTTTAGGACCACGTATTCATGTTGATGATATTTATGTTGATGGTAATGATATTACCGGTTTATCAACTGCTGTATTAAGAGATCGTCAGATTTTAAGTGAAGATGGCATGGTATCTGTACTTATTTCAATGGATTCTCGTGCAGGATGTTTATTAAATAAACCTATTATTATGTCACGTGGTTTTGTTTATATGCAGGATAGTAAAGAAATGATTCGTGAAGCAGAGTTATTAGTGAGTCGTGAACTTTCTCATTTATTAAAGAGAAAGACAACTTTTGGTGAAATCAAGAATACAATCAGGGATACATTGGCTCCTTATTTTTATCAAAAAACAAAAAGAAATCCAATGATTATTCCTGTCATTATGAATAAAAAAGTATGAAAAAGCTCATCAGACGATTAATGATTTTATTAATCGTCTTTGGTTTATGTTTTCTGGGATATTATGTCTATGCCATTTCACCTAAAGATTACGAATTTCATGAACAAAATTATATCAATTCACAAATTTCTTCACAACTCAATGGTTTAAAGATTGCCTTTTTATCCGATATCAATTTAACAAACCAAGAAAGTATAACTCGTTTTCAAGAAATTGTTAAAGAATTAAACAATTATCCTTTTGATATGGTTATCTTTGGTGGAGATTTATATGATGATCAGGTCTTTAAAACCGATGAGGTTTCACAAATTTTAAAAAGTATTCAATGTCAATATGGAAATCTTGCTATACTTGGTGAACGAGATGAAAAATCTTCATTAGAAGTCACACAAGTGCTTAACAATGGTGGTTTTGAAGTACTCAATAATGAAACACGTCCATTATATTACAAAGATACATCACTTACACTTGTCGCCTATGACGATGAATACGACTTCTCAAAACTCAAAGAAACACAGGATAAACTGGTTGTTGGCATTTCACATCAACCTGATACTTTTATTCAAGCCAAAAACTATGTAGATTTACAACTCTCTGGTCATAGTTATGGTGGTTCTGTGTATTTCCCATATCTTGGCAGTATGTTCCCTATTGAAGGAGCAAAAACATATAATCATGGAACATATGAAGAAAAAAATGCTACATTAATTGTATCTAATGGAATCAGTGGTCCTTCATCATTCCCATATAAAGTTTTCTGTCCTAATCAAGTGATTCTTGTTTCTTTCTACTCAAAAAGCAACGATGTTTAATCATCGTTGCTTTTCTCATTATTTTTCATTCCATATTTTAAATGATATAACGCTTCTAAAACTTCAAAAATATATGTTACAGAAAACTTTCCAATCAATGAATGATGATCATTACCCACTTTCAATATCATATCTACCTTATCACTATATGGAAACTCATCTAATTGTGTAATCGCAATAATATAAGCTTCTGTTTTCACCAATTCTCGCATTGTTTCAATATGATCTTTAAAGAATCCCCCAGCAATAGATGAAACAATAATCAAATCATAGTCTTTTAATGTTTTATAGATATTTTTTTGTTGTTCTAAAGGATACATAGCAACACAGTCTTTTCCTAAATAGGAAAGTTCAATCTGTAATTGCATAGATACAGACTGGGTAAAGAAATTACCTGCAAAACAGATATGTTTCGCTTCATGAATTTTATCAACAATATAGATTAAATCCTCATAACGTAGATTATCATAAGTATCCTGTAAATTATGAATCACGTTTTGAAAATGATTTTTAAAAATATCCTTACCTTCATCAATTGTTTCAGGTGCAGGTAACTGATGATCAAACAGTAATCTTTTCGCATCTTGATTAAAATAATGCAAATTCATTGTGACATCTTTTTTAAAATCAGTAAATGATTCATAACTGAGTTTACGACAAAGTCTGGAAATCGTTGCGGTAGAAACATAGCACATTTTGGCGACATCTGTAATACTACTATCAGGTATCTTATAAATATTCTTTAAAATCGTTTTGGCAGCACCCCAATACACATCATGAATACTGGTCATATTAATGAAATTGATGAGATTATAGAAAGCACTTCTCATTGAGGTTGCCCCTCATCATATTTTAAGACTGTGACTTCTCCAGTTGTCAGACATAAACAATTTAATTGTCCTTTATTACCAACAGCTAAGCCACCATCTATTGCAATCTTATTATGATAATCTGGATCATACCAAATATTAAAAGAATGATCTTCATTAATAAAACAACAAGGTGTATGCCCAAAGATATACGTATAATCCGGATTAGCTTCATTCAAATAGAAGTATTCACGAATCCAAGCTAAAATTTCTTCATCATTCTCTTCTAAAGGAATTTCCGGATCAACACCTGCATGTACTAAAACATAATGTTTTCCATTCAAATCTAATTCATAATAACTTGGTAATGAATCAATAAACGAAATCAATTCTTTAATAAACATACGTTTTAAATCAAAATATTCTTCATAGGGAATGTAATCTTTTTGTAAATATTCTCGAATACTATCAACTGTTTTATGTCCCCCATTTTGCTTCCATAAACGATAAGGATTAGAACGTTCAGAATCTAAATCATTATATTTCAAAGCTGCCAACATAGATTGACGCATCATGATTTCATGATTTCCTTTAATCATATGAATATTATCCATAGCCTTCACAAAATAATAAATATCAATACTATTAGGTCCACGATCCATAATATCCCCTAATATATAAAGTTCATCATTTTCTGTAAAACCAATACGTTCCAACAACAATTGAAGTAATACAAATTGTCCATGAAGATCTGATATAACAAATATTCTTTTTTCCATATATCATCACCCCATTACATTCTATCATAATTATATTTTTTTATAAACTAAACCCATCTTTATTTTAAAAAAAATCTCTATTCAAAATAATTTCTATGTAAAATAGAGGCTTAAACCTCTATTCAATAATACGCACTTGGAAAACAATTTCAACACTGGACATTGGTTCAATAGTTGAAATCACATAATAAAGTGTACGATTGTCAAGTGCTGGTGTTTGTGCTTGTCCATTGACAGTAAATGACTCATTGACATAAACAACATTTTCATCTAGTTCATCACTAAAGACCACTTGTGTTTCTTCCACTAATGATGTGTTTTGAATAAAAATAGTATACGTTAAAATTTCTCCTGTACACGCCTTTTCTTTATCCACTGTTTTGGTAATTTGAAGTGGTTTTTTAATAGCTGTTTCTACACCATTACTCACACTAATATGACAACCTGTATCCACTTGAGCAATATTATATACTCGACTACATTCCATATAGCACCCTCCTTTCTCTATAATTTATGTCACTTTTCAAAGTTGTTCTGTTTGTTTACAACGTTTCTTTTCAATTTCGGTAAAAACTAGCCATCTTCATCAAAATAGTATATGATAAAAGCAGTAGGTGATTAGCATGTTCAATGAATTCTATCTTTCTGTTTATAATCAACTTTTCTTTCGATGGATTCTCTCACATCAAAAACAATATCAAAAAGACTATATTCACTGTTTTGTTGAAACGGACAATGAAAAACATCAAATTATTTGTTTTGAATCTGTAAAAGTCAAAGGGAAAATCACAATCTGGTATAATCACATTATAGAAGAAGAAATTTCACGTTTAAGTGATGATAAACTCATTTTTTACTTACATTTTACAATGACAGATTTAGCCCAATGTACCCATTTATTTAAAGAATTTTATCAGACGATGGTTCAATATACTCAGCAAAAAGAATGGAAAATTGCATTATGTTGTACGGGTGGATTATCAACATCTGTTTTTATCGAAGAAATGCAACAAGTCTGTGAATTAGAAAACATTCATTTTCAGCTTGTATCCTTATCTTTAGATCAACTCTATAAACATTACCAAGATTATGATGCTTTATATCTGGCTCCCCAAATTGCTCATTTAGAGCCTGATATTTTAGCATTCACAAAACATCAGATTCCTGTTTATCGTATTGATGCTACACTCTTTGCAACAAAGAATTATCGTGCTATTATTCAAACAATTCAAAAAAATATCCAAGTTCAATCATAAAACTTGGATTTTTTTATTCTCCACAATTTACATATTTTATCCCAATCTTTTTCGTTATTATATCCTTATACTTTTAATAAGGAGGAGATACTATGAAAAAGATAATACCACTTATTTTTATATTTATTTTCTTATTAGGATACATCATTTTCTTTATTGTAAGGAGAGAATATGATGAATAGAAAAAAACTCATTATGTGTACAATAATTCTTATTTGTATTCTTATCACATCCTTTTTGATTTATCAAAGATTAGATAATGTACAAACACACTCCAGTGAATTATTATCACATGTTCAAGAAGTCTATACCCCAACCTATCAAAATCAAATCAAAGACAATATTAATGTTATGAAAAATAAGAGTTATACACTCAATGATCCTTTAATATTAGAAAATCCTTTCCAAACAAATACAACCAGTCTATATGTTTATTTTTATACAAAAGAACCAGCCGTTATTTCTTATCAAGTTCATGTAGATGGATTAGAAGATTTTTCTCGTGAACTGTATGGCGATTATACAACCGAACATGAATATCAATTAATTGGTATTGTCCCTAATCAAAAAAATATATTAACACTCACTGCCACTAATCAAGATGGTGACATTATTGCCAGTCATCAATGGACTTATGATGCTCCTGCATTATTAAGTGGTAATGAAAATGCCTATGTTTCTATTGAAAAAGGAAACAGCACACAACAACTCAGCAACGGTCTTTATACAGTTCTAGGCAATGATACAAGTGAAAACGATGATGATATTGATTATATCTTCTTATATGACAATAATGGTGTCATTCGAAGTGAAATTCCTATCATTTCCTATCGTGCTCATCGTTTACTCTTTGATGATGATGCAATGTATTATAGTGTTTCATCTTCACTTGTAGCTGGAATGAACAGACTGGGACAAATCACACAGTTCTATGATACAGGGCATTATCGTCTACATCATGATTATATTAATGGTTCAAACAATGATTTTCTTGTTCTTGCAACACAAAGCAATACAGATACTGAAGAAGATAAAATCATCAGTATTGATAAAGAAACACATGAAATCAAAAAAGTTATTGATCTTGAAGAACTCTTTATCAACTATCGTCAGAATTTAGATTCATCACAAGATAAAGCTCTGGACTGGATGCATATTAATGCCCTGCAGCTGGTCGATAAAGACAGTTTAATCATCAGTTCAAGAGAAACATCAACAATCATTAAAATCAATTCTATTTATGATTCTCCCACTGTAGACTATATGATTGGTTCTCCTCTTTTTTGGCAGGAAAGTGGCTATGATGAATTCCTTTTAACACAAATCGGTGATTTTTCTTTAAATGCAGGTCAACATTGTGTGACTTATCAACAAGATGACAAACTTGCTGATGGACAATATTATTTGTACTTCTACAACAATAATAACACGATTTCTACGACACGTGATTATGACTATAAAAATGATCCTTATTATTATGATACAGGAGAAGGGAATAAAGGTAAACAATCATACTACTATAAATATCTCATTGATGAAAATGAAAGAACATTTGAATTAGTTGAAAGTATTCCTGTCACTTATTCTGGTTATGTGAGTTCTGTACAGGAACATGAAAATCATAAAATTATTGATAGTGGCAGTGCTTTTGAAACAGTGGAATTAGACGATCAAAACAATATCATACAAACAATCAAAGGAACAGGTGATACTTGGTGGTATCGTGTCTTTAAATATACTTATAATCATTTCTGGTTTCAAGATGAAAACTGACGGATTAACCGTCAGTTTTTATAAAAGGAAGATAACGTGATTTATGAGCCTGATTCACATAGAAACTCACATCAATGCCGTTGTCTAAATATTCTAATTGAACAATCTCATATTGATATTCAATATTACTAAAAATATCTCCTTGTTCATAGGGAATATATACATGTATTAATTCATAATCTTTAAAGAGAGTATGAATAATCATATCTTCTAATTCGTTGAAATATAAGTTTTCTTTGACTGATATTCCGATACTGTTTTCTTGTTCAAAGATGGGTAATTGAGGAAGTAAATCTATTTTATTATACACATAAATCATAGGAATGTGGTGAGCACCAATATCTTTTAATACAGATAAGGTTGTTTCTATTTGATTATGATAATATGGTGAAGAAACATCAATGATATGTAAAAGTAAATCTGCATCTTTGACTTCTTCTAATGTAGAACGAAAGGCCTGTACAAAAGAATGAGGCAATTGATGTATAAAACCTACTGTATCATTCATAATCAAATGATGTTTTTTAAAATAAATTCGTCTCGATGCTGTTTGAAGTGAAGCAAAAAGCATATCCTTAGCGTCTACTTTTTTCTTTGTAAAATGATTTAATAAAGACGATTTTCCACTATTAGTATAACCAACAAGGCAAACAACCTTTTCTTGATGATGTTTTCTTAACTGTCTTTGTGTTTGACGTTGTTTTTCAATAGCTTCCAATTCTTTTTTGGCTTGTGTCAATTGACGGTGAATACGGCGACGATCCAATTCAATCTGCTTTTCCCCAGCTCCACGAAATCCCATTCCTCCCTGTTGTGAATAAAGGTGCTGTTTCATTCCTGCCAGTCTTGGTAAGGTATATTCTAGCCTTGCCATTTCTACCTGTAACTTGGCTTCTTTTGTTTTAGCTCTTAAAGCAAATATACGTAATATCAAATCACTGCGATCCGTCACTTCAACCTGCCAGATATCTGTTAGATTTTTCATTTGTAAAGGTGTTAATTCTTCATTGAAGATAACAATATCATCCGTTTCTAAAAGTTCCCCAATGTCCATGACTTTTCCTTTTCCAATATAATATTTAGGAGAAATCACTTCTAAATTTTGAATAACAACTGTCTTCACTTCTATGTCACAAGCAAAAGCTAACTGTTCTAATTCCTGCATAGAAACCTCAAAATCATAAGTCATTTGAGGATATTTGACACCGACTAATATTCCTTTCATATGTATTCACCACTTTCAATAAGGAGTCTTTATGAAAAAAGCTAATTATTATTTTACACTTTGCCTTGTTCTTTTTACAACTCTTTTTTCTTTTTTTAATATGTTTCAAATTGTTAAAATATCTTCTCAAGTCATTCAAATAGTCCTCACCAATTTATTACCTTCTTTATTACCCTTTATGATTCTCATTTCTTTATGTTTATCCTTAGGAATCTTTCAACTCATCAGTTATTTTATCCAATTTCTCTTTTCTCCCCTCTTTCACCTAACACCTCATATGTCCTCTTTATATTTTATGTCATTTTTTTGTGGTTATCCAACCAACGCGAAAATGTTAAAGGAATCTTATGAACTAGGATATATCAATATTTCTCAACTTCAGCATCTTCTTTCCATTGCCTCTTTTTCATCATTAAGTTTTATCTTTGTTTCTTTAAAACTTCCTTTTTCTATCGCTTTGATGATTTATTTCAGTCATATTCTTCCTAGCATTATCAAAGCACTTTTCTATCATCATGATTATCAATGGATGTCTTTTCAACAAAGTTTAACTCCTATTATCCATCCTCATATACGCTTTGTTGAAGCGTTAAAAAAAAGCATCACGACTTCTTTAACTGCTTTCATTTTTATTTTAGGTTATATGCTTGTCTTTCAGTTTGTTGGTTATAGTCTTCAAGCCATTATTCATGATCCATTTTTATTAAGTATTATCAAAGGATTTTTAGAGTTTAGTTCTGGTTCCATTCAACTTTTACAATATCAACATTTTTTAGTTTATCCATTTGTCAGTTTTTATTTATCTTTTTCGGGATTATCTGTTTTAATGCAAGTTGATAATATATTAGATGGTATTCCTTATTCATTTAAATCATATGTCTTATCACGATTATTGCATGGTGTATGTTCATTTTTTATTTGTTTAGGTTTACAATATTTGACAATATAAAGATGTATGCTATAATAATAGTAACCATTATTAATAAGGGGTTGAGCGTATGTCTGAAACAAAATTAAGATATTCTAAACAAAGGGAAACAATTTATGATGTTTTAAAAAATGATTGTACCCATCCCTGTGTTGATGATATTTATACAAAAGTCAAACAATTACTTCCAGACATTAGTTTAGGAACAGTTTATCGTAATTTGAATTTACTGGCCGATCATCATAGAATTACACGCTTAGATATTGGTGATGGAGTGATTCGTTTTGATGCACGTATGGATTCACATTTTCATATGATTTGTAAACAATGTGGATCAATTCAAGATATTGTTTGTCAACCAGCAATACTTGAAGAACTTATTAATAAGGTCAATGAACAATCTGAACATGTTGTTGAGAGTGCACAAATTCTTTTTCATGGAACATGTTTACATTGTTTAAAACAAAAATCATAGGAAGGAGGGCATCATGATGCCTACATTAAAAGGAACAAAAACTGCTAACAACTTATTACATGCTTTTGCTGGAGAATCTCAAGCAAGAAATCGCTACACTTATTATTCTTCAATTGCGAAAAAAGAAGGATATGTACAAATTGCTAATATTTTTGAAGAAACAGCTAATCAAGAAAAAGAACATGCAAAAAGATTAATGAAACTATTAAATGCTGAATTAAAAGGTGAAGCTTTACATGTTGAAGGTGATTTCCCAATCATGCTTGGAACAACTGCCGAATGTTTAAA
The DNA here is from genome assembly GCF_018223625.1 of Clostridium sp. C1. NCBI lineage: Bacteria > Bacillati > Bacillota > Clostridia > Eubacteriales > Clostridiaceae > Clostridium > Clostridium sp. C1. The sequence continues at coordinate 1,738,846 of NZ_CP073631.1, forward strand.
AGCTGCCGCTGCTGGAGAAAATGAAGAATGGACTGATATGTATCCAGAATTTGCAAAAATTGCTGATGAAGAAGGCTTCCCTGAAATTGCTAATGTTTGTAGAAGCATTGCTGTTGCTGAAAAAATGCATGAAGCTAGATACTTAAAATTATTAGAAAACTTAGAAAATGGAACAGTCTTCAAAAAAGACGAAGCTGTTATGTGGAAATGTAATAACTGTGGATTTATTTATGAAGGAACTGAAGCTCCTGAAAGATGTCCTGCTTGCGATCATCCACAAGCTCATTTTGAAGCATATACTTTCTTTAAAGGATAATATTGAAACCCAATGATGCATTGCATGATTGGGTTTTTATATATAATAAAATCTCTCAAAAATGAGAGATTTATTTATATTAGAACAAATCATTTTGGTGTTTTAAGAAATCTTTCAATTCTTCATCTGTTGCTAAAACATAATGTGTATCCGTAATCTTATGTTGTTTACCAGCTTCATAGTTAAGTCCACTTTCTTCATAATTATATGTCAATGAAACTCTATTTTTTTCAACGTCTGGATTTGGATGAGGGATTGCTGATAACAACGATTTTGTATACGGATGCAATGGATGATTAAAGATTTCTTCAGAGGTTCCTGTTTCCACAAGATGCCCCAAATGAAGAACACCAATTCGATTGCTAATATACTTAACCATAGACAAATCATGTGCAATAAACAAATAAGCAATGTTTGTCTGTTTTTGTATCTTCTTCATCAAATTAACAACTTGTGCTTGAATAGATACATCTAAAGCTGAAATTGCTTCATCAGCAATAATCAAACTTGGATTCATAATTAATGCTCTAGCAATTCCAATACGCTGTCTTTGTCCACCAGAAAATTGATGAGGATATCGAGATGCATGTTCTCTTGACAAACCAACAAGTTCTAAAATCTGATAAACTTTTTCGTTTCTTTCTTCCGTTGTCTGGTATGCGTGATGAATATCTAATCCTTCAGCTATTATATCTAAAACTTTTCTACGTGGATTTAAACATGCCATAGGATCTTGAAATATCATTTGCATATTTGTTCTTAAATCAGATAATGTTTCTTTATCCATTTTTCCTGAAATATCTTTTCCATTAAAAACAATACTTCCAGAAGTTGGTTTATATAAACGGATAATACTTCTCCCTGTTGTTGATTTTCCAGAACCTGATTCTCCAACAAGTCCATAAGTTTCTCCCGGATTAATTTCAAAAGAAATTCCATCAACTGCTTTTACGGTAAAATTACGATTGATTTTAAAATGTTGTTTTAAATCTTTTACAACAAGGATTGGTTCTTGATTAATCATTTATTAACCCCTCCTTTTTCATTTTCTCGATACGTTTCTTTAAAGATTCTGGCATTTCTACTTTAGGTGCTTTTTCATGCATTAACCAACTTGCTACTTTATGTGTATTTGAACCTGGTACGTCAAACATAGGAGAATCTATTCTTAAATCAATATTTAAAGCATATTGATTTCTTGGGGCAAAAGCATCTCCTTTAATTTCCTGTGTTAAATTAGGTGGAGTACCTGGTATAGTATATAATTCATCATCATTTGTATCTAAATCTGGCATAGATGATAATAAACCCCAAGTATAAGGATGTTTAGGATCATAGAAAATTTCATTGATTGTTCCTGTTTCTACAATTTTACCTGCATACATAACATTCACAAAGTCAGCAACTTTTGCAACTACACCCAAATCATGGGTAATATAAATAACAGATAAGTCTTTTTTCTTTTGAATTTCTTGAATCAACTCCAAAATCTTCGCTTGAATCGTCACATCCAATGCTGTTGTTGGTTCATCGCAAATCAATACATAAGGATCACATGATAACGCTATAGCAATGACAATTCTTTGACGCATCCCACCAGATAATTGATGGGGATAGTTTTTCATTCTTTTTTCAGCATCTGCAATTCCAACTTCTTTAAGGAGTTCTACCGATTTTTGATAAGCCTCTTCTTTTGATTTTCCATAATGAAACATCATTGGTTCCATGATTTGTTTTCCAATCGTCATTGTTGGATTCAAAGAAGTCATTGGATCTTGGAAAACCATTGCTATCTTACGACCACGAATTTCTTTTTGCATTTCTTTTTGACTTAACTGTACAATATCTTTTGTAATGGCTTCCCCAGTATTTTCATCATGCCAAGTATATTCAATAGATCCTGAATCAATGCTTCCATTATTAGCTAAAATCCCCATAATTGCTTTTGTTGTCACAGATTTCCCTGACCCTGATTCACCAACAATAGCAACAGTTTCACCTTTATATAAATCAAAATTAACCCCTCTAATCGCATTAACCTTACCATTTCCTGTTTTAAAAGATATAGTCAAATCTCTAATTTTCAATATTCTTTCTCTTTCCATAGACTACATCTCCTTCATTGTTGGATCTAAAGCATCTCTTAATCCATCCCCAAATAAGTTGAAACTTAACATTAATACAGATAAGACAACGGCAGGTATTAACATCATATAAGGGTAAACAAGGAAACTTTCAAATCCATCGTTAATCAATGTTCCCAGTGATGCATTTGGAACAGGTAAACCTAAACCAACAAATGATAAATAAGCTTCATAGAAAATAGCATTTGGGATAGACATCATTATCATGATAATCATTTGACTATAAATATTTGGTAATATTTCTTTAAAGATAATAAAGAAACTCTTCGCTCCTAAAGTACGTGAAGCCAAAACAAACTCTTCTTCTTTCACTTTTAAAACCTGTGCTCTAACTATACGACTCATTCCAATCCACTCTGTCAAAGATAAAGCAAAGACAATCGTCGTTAAACTTGATTTCATAACCATTAATAATAAAGTTAAAACAACTAATGTTGGAATAGAGTTAATAATTTCTTGAATTCTTTGCATAACAGAATCAACCATGCCACCAAAATATCCTGAAATTAATCCATAAGTTGTTCCAACAATCACATCTATAAAGACAGCACAAACAGCAATAAACAATGAAATACGCGCACCAGTCCATAAACGTACCCATAAATCTCTACCATTTGTATCTGTTCCAAACCAGTGTTCTAAATTAGGAGAAATAGATTGTAAAGAAGTATTCAAATCATCAAATTCCCATGATGAAAGTATTGGTGCAAAAATAGCCAATAAAACAATGATTATAATCATAATCAATCCAATAACAGCCCCTTTATTTTGAGAAAAGATTCCAATTGCTTCTTTCCATGCTGGCTTAGCAGGAGCTACAACATCTATCGAAATATCCTGCTTATCCCCAACGAATTCAAAATCATCAGGTAAAAATTCAATATTTTTCAAATTTGCATCCATTATGAATCCTCCTTACCTAAACGTATTCTTGGATCAATAATTCCATAAGAAACATCAATAATTAGCATCATCACAATATACATAGCTGCATATAAGAATGAACAAGCCAAAATAATATTCACATCATTAGATAAAATACTATTGATAAGTAGCTTGCCCAATCCTGGAACACCACAGATTTTTTCTACAACCATCGTTCCTGTCATCAAGTTAACTAAAATAGGTCCTAAAATAGTAACAACAGGAATTAATGCATTACGTAATGCATGTTTAAAAATAAGTGTTTTGCTATCTAATCCCTTTGCTTTAGCCAAAGTCATATATTCACTATTCATAACAGATACCATTTCTGTTCTTGTAAAACGTGCAACATTAGCAATAACCCCAACAGACAATGCCATCACTGGCATGATAGATGAACCAATTGGATTCATTGAGCTATATTGTGTTGGAAAAATATGCAATTTTGATGCAAATAATATCAATATCATCATCGCAAATACAAACGAAGGAACAGATACACCTATAACGGAAATAACTGTAGCCAAAGTATCCCAAATCGTATTTTTATGCAATGCTGCAAATACACCTAACAATGTCCCTAATACCCCACCAATAATGACTGCACTCAATCCATACATGAATGAAATTTTTGCTGCAGAACCTACAAGTGAAGCAACAGGCATATCTTTATACATATTGTAAGAAACACCAAAATCCCCTGTCAGCATATTTTTAACATAATTCACAAATTGAGTTAATATAGGTTGATCCAATCCATATCTTGCCTCAATCGCTGCTCTTTGTGTTTCCGATAACCTTTCATTATTGATTGGTGACCCAGGCAATAATTTAACAATTAAAAATAAGACAACAAGTATAACAAATAATGTAACCAAAGATATGAGTAATCTCTTGCCAATATATTTTAATGTTGATTTACTCATCAAATCCCTCCTTTTAAAAGATAAACACAATATAGAAAACCATATTGTGTTTATCAGCTTTCATAACTTGAATTGTTTTATTCTGCCTTTTCTACATAAGTAAATGTATAAGGGACACCAACTGGTCTATGAACCAAACCAGAAACTTTTTGATTTTCTAATGCTGAAGTTCCTTTTTCAAAGACTGGAATATTTGGTAAGTCTTCCATAATAATCTTTTCAGCATCAATCATATATTGCCAACGTGTTGTAGCATCTGCTTCAGTTGAAACTTTTGCCATTACATCTTCATAATCTTTACTATAATATTTACCATAGTTATTAGCATTTCCATCTAATAATAAGTTTAAATATGTTGTAGGATCACCATAATCTGGTCCCCAACGTGTACATGCAATGTCAAATTCACCATTAGCCATTTTGTTATAGATTCTATCTTGTTTTGTTGTTGCAACCATTTCAACGTTGAATCCATCCAATTTTGTAAGAGCGTTTTGTAAATACTCAGCCATTTGATCCATTGGTGATTCATCAGTACCATAAGTCAATCTTACAGTAATTGAATCTTTACCAATTTCTTTTAATCCTTCAGCAAATAATTGTTGTGCTTTTTCTAAATCATATGTTGTCACATCGTAATTACCTGCATCATCTCTAAAATCACTTCCAGAAGGACTTACTGATAACTCTCTAGGTACAAATCCTGCTGCTGCTTTAGAACCATCTTTTAAAATATTGTTTGCCAAATCATCTCTATCTATAGCCATTGAAATAGCTTGTCTAATTTTATTATTAGCTAAATCAGTATTCTTTTCATTAATTTCAAGATAGAATAAATAACCTTCATTAAATGAAACATAAGAATCATCATTCTTATATTTATCAACCAATTCAGAATTGATTGGTGCAAAATCAGTTTCACCGCTACCAAAACTTGTTGCAGCAGTTTGTGGATCCTGAACTAAATTCATAACCAAATTTTGAATTTTCACTGCATCAGCATTCCAGTAATCTTCATTTTTTTCAAAAGTTGCCTGTTTATTAGGTTGCCAATCTGTCATGATAAAGGCACCATTAGATAAAACGTTAGTTGCACTTTTTGCATATTGGTCACCTTATATTTATTTTCATAATACGATAACCAACAAAAAAGCAATCCATAATAATAGATTGCTTAATAATCAAATTTCCATTTTCCTATACTATAAATCACAATTGCTAAAACTAATGCCCATACAATATCCATAAAGGCATGTTGTTTAATCATAACCGTAGACATACAAATCAGTATTGCTAAAACAATAATCAAAAAACATAACCATGTATGTTGTTTAATTTTGCGACTTTTTAATAAAGATACACACATCATGACACTATTATAAACATGAATACTTGGACAGACATTTGTAGATGAATCAACAGAATAAATAAAACTCACCAAACACTGAAAGATATTATCATTATAAAGCTGAACTCTTAAATTTTGTCCAGTTGGTATCAATGCATAAATAAGCAAAGACGAACTCATTCCTAGAAACAAATAAAAGTAGGTTCTTTTGACTCCAGATTGATCAATAAAGACAAAATAAGCAAAACCTAATACCATAAATACAAACCATAAAACATATGGAATAACAAAATATTCATTAAAGGGAATATATTGATCTATCCATGTATCTGTAATAATCATATGTGAAAAATCTTGATTTTCTAAAATCATAAAGCCAATCATATAAGCAATAAAAAAATATATCAGATATTTTAAGCTTTGATATTTTTCTAAAAATGCTTTCATCTATGCAACCTCCTATGCTAGAATATATAAGAACATGATGATTGAATTATATGAATTTGATATGAACGGAGAATAATTTATGAAAAATATTATTTTTGATATAGGCAATGTCCTCTTAGATTTTCAACCCGAAAAGTATTTACAAAAACATTTCAATGCCTCTGTAATGGGGGATTTGATGATGATTATCTTTTCTAGTGATGAATGGATAGAATTAGATATGGGTACAATGATGATTCAAGATGCTATTGAATCATTAACTTTAAAACATCCTCATTATCATGATGAAATTATCTTTGTGATGGAAAATTGGACTCATATGATGACACCTTTAGAAAAAAATGTAGAAATTGTAAAAGAATTAAAAGAAAAAGGTTATCATTTATATCTTTTATCTAACTTTCATAAAGAAGCCATTCAAACAATGTTTCAAAGATACGACTTCTTTCAATTATTTGAAGGAGGCATCATTTCTGCCAACGAACAACTTGTTAAACCTGACCAAAAGATTTATCAGCTCCTTTTACAAAGATATCATTTACAAGCTGAAGAATCACTTTTCATTGATGATATGCTTTCCAATATAAAAATGGCTGAAGAATTGCATATTCATGGTCTTTATCTTCCTTATCAGGCTGATTTAAGAACTGAATTAGAAAAACGTCATATTTTATAAACCTGTGATATAAAAATCACAGGTTTTTATGTATTCTGTAAAATTCTTTTCTTTTGTATACAATAATAAGCATACAATCCTGCACTTATAGCCATAACAATACCAACAATCATCATAAAACAATGCATAAAGAAGGCTTCTGGTAAAATAGTAATAACAGGATCTGTAGCTTCATTAAAAATCCAATAATCATTTCTAAAGACAATTTGATGGAAAATCACAAAAGCTTTATTAAAATCAATAGCTGCTAAAAAACCAATGACTGTTGGAATACCTATCGCGAATAAAGATGTTAATCTTAAAAAACGATATTCTTTTTGTTTCAAACGACGATAAACCATAATCAAAGACCATAAACCACTCACAAAACATGTGATTTGAATGATTTCAAAAATTCTTTTGACTTCTTCAAAATGAATACGTCCACTATTAGACATCACAAAGTCTGGAAGATTTAATGTACCTTGATAAAAAAGACTCTGATATTGAATCAAAACATCATAATTATGACGAATGACATCAACAGATAAACCCGTTGTTTCACTGATATGCAAATAATCAATATCAAAATAATACAAAGGCTTAAAAAAAACCGTTATAACCACCGCAAGACTGATAATAAAAACTGTCAATAATAAAGCTAAAAAAATATCACTTTTTCTATTCTTTATAGATAAAATCTGCACCTTTTTGTACCTCAACTTTTGATAAACCCGGATAATTTTGTTGACGTAAAACTTCATAAATACCAATCGCAACACAATTTGATAAATTTAAACTTCTGGCACCTGAATCCATTGGTATACGTACACATTGATCAAGATACTTCTTTAAAATATCATGGGGAATACCATCATGTTCATGTCCAAAGATAATATATTGATCATTATCAGAAACATAACTTTGATCACTATAACAAAGTTTTGAATAACGTGTAAAGAAATGATAATCTCCTTGATTCTTGCTGGCAAAATCTTCCCAGTTTTCATAAATTTCCATTTCTAAATCTTTAATATAATCTAATCCAGCTCTTTTCATATGCTTATCATCTAAAGAAAAACCTAAGGGTTTAATCAAATGAAGCTTAGAATGTGTCGCTACACAGGTACGCATGATATTCCCTGTATTTTGTGGAATAGCCGGATGAACTAAGACAATATGATTCATTATGCATTCCCCTCATTCTTTAAAATATCATATAATTTTTTTAATGCTTTGGCACGATGTGAATATTGATTCTTTTCTTCCATGGATAACTCAGCTGATGTTTTATGTAATTCTGGTACATAAAAAATAGGATCATAGCCAAAACCGTTTTCACCAGCGATATGGTCATAGATTTCTCCATTGAAATATTCTTCAATAAGAATAGGTTCTCTATCAGGAATACATAAAGCCATTGCACAGACAAATCGTGCTCCTCTTTCTTTACCTTTGACTGCATCAATAATATATTGATTTTTCACATCATAACTTGTATCATGTCCCATAAAACGCGCTGAATAAATACCCGGTGCCCCATTTAAGGCATCCACTTCTAATCCTGAATCATCAGCTAAGACAGGCTTATGGATACGATCACAAATTGTCTGTGCTTTAATCAAAGCATTTTCTTGAAATGTTTTTCCATTTTCTTCAATTTCAATATCTTCATGAAAAACATCTTTTAATGATTTGACTTCAATACCAATTTCATTGAGCATTGCTTCTATTTCTTTTATTTTTCCTTCATTTGTAGAAGCTACAATAATTTCTTTCATTTTCATCACTCCATTTTTAAACTTTTTTTCACTTGTTCTATAGGCATTTCTTGATTCGTCCAAAATTTAAAAGACTCAGCCCCTTGATAAAGAATCATTCCTTCGCCATTCATAAAATCAAGACCTCGTTTTTGAGCCATTTTTAATAATTTTGTTTGTTGTGGATGATAGATAATATCAGCCACTTTTAAATGTTCAGGTAAATAAGTATCATCTTTTATTAAACATTCATCCTCATCAGGTGCCATACCAACATTCGTCGTTTGAATCAATAAATAACTTTCCTGTAAATCTTTTTTTAAACTTTCTAAATCACTTAAAGATTTCAAAGTGATTGGACATGTCAATTGTTGATTCAGTTCCTGAACCCAATCTTTTTGACTACGATTATAAATAACAATTTCACTGACATATTGTGCCAAAGCCACTACAATCGCTCGACAAGCTCCTCCTGCGCCTAGAATCACAACTTTTTGTTGAAAAAGATGCCATCCTTTTTCTTGACAAGCCTTTACAAAACCAATACCATCACTGATATGACCAATCAACTTCCCATTGATATTTTTGACTGTATTCACTGCATGACATAACTTAGCTTCAGGTGTTAATTCATCTAAATAAGGTAAAATATCAACTTTATAAGGCATGGATACATTAAAACCTTTGATAGGTAATATCCTGGCACTTGTGATAAATTGTGGAAAGTCTTCTTTTTTGACTTCAAAAGCTAAATAGACATCATCAATACCTAAATATTGAAAAGCCGTATTGTGCATCATCGGTGAAAAGGAATGTTTAATAGGATTAGCAACAATTCCATATAATCCTGTATAACCTGTAATTGTATTCATGAGAGTTCACCTCGATTTCTTTTCTATTATATAGCAACTTGCTTATATACTCAAAGATTTATTTTAAGAATATGAAAAAAAGGGACATGATATTTTGATTTCAAGTATAATAATACAGGAGGTACATTTTATGATAAAACAATTAATCGTTAATGCCGATGACTTTGGTATGACACAAGCAAATACGATAGGAATATTGGTTGCTCATAGTCAAGGCATTGTGACTTCAACAACTTGTATGATGAATATGCCTTATGCTCATTTTGCCTTAAAACAAGCACAGAACTATCCGCATTTAGGTGTTGGCGTTCATCTAGTCTTAACTGTAGGTCGCCCTCTTATTGAAGGAGCCCATTCTTACACTGATGCCAATGGAAACTTTATAAGACCAAAAGATTACCCTGATGGAAAACCTCATGGCGATAGTGAAGAATTATATCGTGAGTGGAAAGCACAGATTGAAAAATTTATTGAAATGGCAGGTCATAAACCAACACATATTGACTCACATCATCATGTGCATCTCTTACCTTGGCATATTGAAGTCACAAAAAGATTAGCCAAAGAATATGATCTTCCAATTCGTCAACGTGAACAGATTATAGATACATATCCTTATATTCCTGTTTACGATAAGATGTATAATGAAGATGTTAACTATCAATATGTCACAAAAGTTTTACAGTCACATTCTGGTTCTTTAGAGTTTATGTGTCATCCTGCTTATCTTGATCAAAGACTCTATGATATGTCAAGCTACAACTTACCTCGTATGAAAGAACTGGAACTTTTGACATCAAATGAACTCAAAGATTTTATTCAACAAAACCATATTGAATTGATCAATTTCTCACATTTGCACCATAAACATTAATATTTTGACAAAAACTCTTGCTTTATCGACAAAGACAATGTTATAATATTTTTGTCCGTAGAGATACGGATATGGTGAGGAAGAAGAACAAGGTGGAAGTTATTTGGAGAGATGGATGTTAGTCGTTTATAATAAGTACAATCCTTTCAAAAAATAATAACAGAAAAAAGATTACAGGTTAAACTTGTAATCTTTTTTCTTTATACAAAGTCTTATTTCTTTTCCATTTGATTCAATACACCTAATACTGCTAAAAACAATCCCGGACCCATCAATCCTAAATAATCCATTCTTTCACCTTCCCCTGCTATTTTAACAAATCCTTTTTTAAGAAATGTTAAAAATGGGTAAAAAGATATTTCAAATTATGTAATCTACCATTGTTTATGTAAATCTTCTTTAGTAATAGAACGGAGAACACGACAAGGATTACCAGTCGCTATAACATAGGGAGGAATATCATGGGTGACAACACTGCCAGCACCAATAATTGCTCCTTGATTAATTTTAACACCTGGTAAAATAGTGACATTCCCACCAATCCAGACATGATCATAAATTTTGACAGGACGTGTATATTCTAATCCCTGCATTCTTTGTCCTTCATGAAATGGATATGATGCAGTATAGATTTGTACATGTGGTCCAAAAACAACATGATCACCAATTTCTACAAGTCCCTGATCTAAAATTGTTAAATTCACATCACTATAAAAATTAAGTCCCACTGTAATATGATAACCATATTGACAATAAAAAGGTGGTTCAATACATAACTCACCCTTACAATTCATCAGTTTCTTTAAAAGAATATCCTTTTCTTCTTTTTGCACAGGTGTATAACGATTATATTCATAAAGCATTCGTTTACAAATTTCTCTTTCATGATATAATTCCTGATCATAAGGCTGGTATAAATGACCAGCCATCATTTTTTCTTTTTCACTCATTCTTTCCATCCTCTATATTCTTTTCTATTTCTTCAATCATTGCTTGACAATCATAAGTTGCAAACAAACTTGGAGCAACATTATAAACTGGAACAGGTTTTAATTCCATAGACAATTCATGTTGTTTATATCTTAATTGTGGTGCAATAAAAATGAAATCATATTTTTGATATACATTTTCTAATTCATAAATGGCTGTTGCATCAATGTGATATGGTAAATGATTCAATTGACAATACTTATTTAATTTTTGAGCAAAATACCCTGTTGTCATTCCACCACTACAACATAATAAAATATGATAACTCTGTTGATCATCTTCCATGAGTTTATCCATCATACGATGAAAGAGATTAGTTGCATAATGGAAATTATAAAACTGATAATGTAAATAAAAAAGTAGTTCTTCTCCTTCAGTAATAGCTTCTTCTACAATACCAATCGGCCAAATAACAAATCTAGCAATTCTTTTTTTATAATATATTTTATATGTTCTTGAATCATATTTTTCTAAAGTCAAACGAGGATCAGAAACAACTTGATAATAAACCCACTTTCTAAAAACTTCTAAGTCTTCCTGTTTATAAAAAGTTTCCATATCTCCTCACCTCATTATTTTATTATACACAAATTAATGATAAAAACCAACTGCTTAATATATATCAAAACAGGTATCACGGCAGGAATTACCGTTTTACTAAATTTCCTTATTTTATGCGTGTTTCTGAATGGTAGAAGAGAGTTTTACAACGAGTTTACAACTTTTGAAAGATGTTTCGATATGATTTTTGATAGAGTAAAACAGGTATTTAAAGCTCAACTTTATTTATATTATGCAGTGTATAATATGCGGCAATATTTTGTAAAATACTACCGCATATTATATTTTAATGCAAAATTATTTTTTGAAAATACGAACGAGGATAGCAACATTTAATACTAACCATAAAAAAATGCTACAATTATTTATTGAAATATATGGGATGTTTTGAGGAATAAAAGCAAAAAAATCCCTTAATAATTTTAAGGTGTCATATATGGATGGTAACCCCCAAAAAATCGCTAATAGTAGCCCTCCAATAGCAATAAAATTTTGAAAGTTATTATTCTGTTCTTGACGTTTATTGTTTAATATATTATCTATTGCGGAAAGCTTTGTATCTGTAATTTTTTGTTTAGTGTAATAAGGCATCATATTTTCAAAAATAGAAATTTGTTCACTTACACTTCCATAACAGCCCTCTTGTAATTGACAAATAAATTTAATGTTTTCCCAGTATTCATTTTGAATTTTTGTTAATTTTTGGGGAGCGTTAATTTTTTGGATAATTGTATTATGGTTATTTGCTTTTTTAAGAATAATAATCAGTAAAGCTAATTCTGCATTATTTTGTAAATCACGTGATATTTGATTACAAATATAAAAATAGTCACTCTCAGTTAACACGGTGGTTCTATATGTATCCTTAAATTTTTCGCAAACATAGTCTAATAGTGCTTGATCAACAAATGAGAGGCAACCACCAGTAGATTTTAAAACATATTTTACATTGTGATTTCCCCAAGAATGGTCGCATAAATATTCCTTGGCATCCTTTTTATATGATGTACAAGACATTTCGGGCACAGGAGCGCAAATAATACGAAATATGTCTTCTTGAAGAATATCCGGAATATTATTTATTTGTGACGGAACTCCATCAAAGTCCGCTAAGATGATATGATTTATAGTATCATTATATTGCCAAATGCTAATTTTAAGTTTTTTGTGAAGATCATTAATATAGAACTTTGAAATTTCATCTAAAGTATTAACTGAACTAAAATCATCTTTCCATGTGCAATGTGTTTTTGAAATAAACTGATTAACCTCATTATTTTTTAAGGGTTTAGAGTCAACATTTATTAAAGGAAGTTCTAATTTTAGTACTCCCATTTTATTTGAGAAAACATATAATATAGCAAAAAGCCAGACATTTTCTTTGCTATTAAGTTCGATCTTCAATGGAAGTAAAAGAAACCGTTCATGTGAATTCACAAAATATTGCCCATAATATTGAGAAGAGTGTTCATATTCATCTTGTATACGTCTAATACGATTTTCTAATGCTTCAAGTTCTGTATTAATTACTGCAATTTTTAAAGAATTTCCGGTATCATCAAGTTCAATTCGTAATTCTTGATTTTTTATATCAAGAGGGGAGGAAGTAGTTGATTTGTACTTTTCAAAATCTTGTATTTTAAGGTATGCGGAGTCGCTAGAAGAATAATTTTGATTGAATTCTTCTACAGTCTGAGCTAACGACACGCCTAATGCATGAAGGATTTTTTCACTATATTCCTCTTTAAAAACAAAGGAACTTTCTGCAATAGCAGTACATAGATTTTCAAAGGACAAATCGGTATCGAATTTTAAAGGATAATAGGTGTGAAATTCCCCGTATTTAATAACATTTATTCCCAGAGTACTTTTTTTCATTTACTAAACCTCTCTAAATCCTGCGGTGTGTTGTTTTTTACAATATCTATATACGTATTATATAACGAATAAGGGATTAGGTAAACTTTTTGTTAATCTCGCCGCACAATAAAACAGCATAGACAGCCATTGTAAAAAGAGAGATACCACAATTATGTATCTCCCTTTTAATATTTAGGTTACTTCTTAATCTTGAGTTCAAATTTCAACATAGCCTTTACCATAGCGGTCTGTATCTCGCCTTTCCATTCCTCATCTACCTTCATGCTTACCTTTCCATTCTCGTGATAGAATGAGTGCAAACACAATTTGGAAATATAAGCGTCATAAAAATTCAGAATTTCTTCAATGGCAGTATTGTCACCGCCAGAGGCTTTGCAAATTAGCTCATAAGCCAGATAGCCATAGTCTTTTTTCATTCGCTCAACTCCTCATTCAATAATACTTTCAGTCGTTCCAGACCTTTATTTCTAGTATAGCCAACAGCAGAACAGGAGATGTGATATAGAGTTGCAATTTCTCTGTCGCTCATATCATAATACAGCAAGATAAACGACCTTTGTCGCTCTGACAATTCTTTTAAGACTGTACTGATTTTCTCGTTATGCACAAGGATAGAAAAACGTAGGATTTGAAATTCTGTCAAATATGAAGCTTAATTGTCAGTAGTTGTTGCTTGTGTTCATTTAGTAATAATTTTCCCAGTTCACAGAAAAGCACTTCGTGTTTACTGTAACGTGAAAGCTGTTTTCTTTTTTGCTTCAATGTACCTTTTTATCGTTTTTATCATTAGCCCATTAAACTGCATTTGGATTGCTTCTTTGAAAGAAGATAATTCCATAGGCATAGCCCCTTATAGCCATCATTTGAGTATTATCCTTTTAAGCACTTTGTAATGGTATGCTCTAAACTGGCAAAAAATTTCCAAAGATAACCACTACGGAAAAAACGACGCAGGAGGCAATATAGAATAGTAAAAATGTCTGTGTGCCTATATGCTCAAATACAATACCATAGAGAAATGAACCGACAGGGTTTGCACACATACATATACAGTTAACACATGAAATCACTTTTCCAATCTGATGATTAGGTTTCAAAAGTTGGACATATGTCATCATTTGTATTTGGAAAAGAGAGGACAAAGTCATCAGAATACCACAACTAGCCGTCAATAATATATACAATGATAGCGGAATGGATAAACTGTAATGCCAGACCGCATACAAACATGGGAAACGCACAGCCAAAAGTAAGGTATCGAATTGCTTTAGGGGTGAGCTTCTTTGCCAGCAGACCAGCCAGTAAACCGTCCGCAATACTGCCGACAGCAATTACTCCTTCTGCATACCCGTACAGGCGATTAGCAACATTTATCGGGAAATCAAGCCCCTGCGTAATGATAACAGGAACGGAAATGTTCATTAGTTACGTCAACAGCAGACAGCAGAACGCATAAACAGCAGATAACTTCCATATTGTAGGCTGTTCTTTTGCAATAAAATGAAAGCTGGTCTGTAAATCAGAAAAGACAACCCTTACTCCTGTTGTGTCTGACATCTGTTTTGTGAAAGGAATATGGATAAAAATTTCCAGAACAGCCGATAAGAAGAAGCAGACAGCGCTGATATACAATATTGCGTTCAATCCTAAAAGGGAAAACAGAAGTCCACCTAAAACAGGTCCGAGCATATTTGCAAGAGAGCTTACAATTGTGCCTATGACAGACGAGGTGAAAAAGTGTTTTCGCAAAATCATTGAGAACCGCAAAAAGCCAAAGACAGAACCCATGATAGACGGGAAAGTGGGCTTTCTGTATCTGGACAAAAATGATATACCAAAGGTATAAATGTCAATATAATTTTGTACAAAAATGATCATTTATGATGTACAATTATGTTCCTGTTCAATATAACTAGGAATACTTCTTAATATTAGGATTCCTCTTCGTTTGGCTTCATATGATCTTTTAACCGATAGGATTTACCCGTTATAGTTACCACATGCGCGTGATGAAGGACTCTATCTAAAATGGCATTTGCCATTACCGCATCACAGAAAACTTCATCCCACTCACTAAAATTGATATTTGTAGTTAATATCGTGCTTCTTTTTTCATAACGTCTATCTATCAGTTGAAAGAATAATTTCGCATCATCTTTATTAATTGGAAGATAGCCAAGTTCATCTATGATCAATACTTTATATTTGGTAAAATGGCGAAGTCGATCTTCCAATCTGTTCTCATTATTTGCTTTCTTCAATTGTTGAATAAGGTCATGACATTTGATGAAATATGTACTATTTCTACGCTTTGCTGCGGCGATGCCTATACTTACAGCCAAGTGTGTTTTACCTACACCACTATTACCTAGAAATACGATATTTTCACAATTCTCAATGAATCTGAGTGTCTCAAAATCCAATATCTGTTGTTTATTAATTGATGATTGAAAATCAAAATCAAAATCCCTTAATTCTTTATGGTGAGGAAAAGCTCCTACTTTAACCATTGATTTGATCGTATTCTTTTCTCTATGATCGATTTCTATTTGGGTCAATTTAATCAATCCTTCAGTAAGGGATAGATTGTTCTTAGTTATGTAATCCAATATCTCATCTAAATTTTCATTCATTTGACTTAGTTTCAAATAATTCAGGTTATTTCTTAATTGCATATATGTACTACTCATTGTATATTTCTCCTATCAAATTTAAATTTTCCTTAGCTAGTTGTTTAATTTCATCCGAACTATCTTTAAAACTTACTTCGTATATTTTTTGATAATGCTCTTCATGATAATTGTATTTTGACTGAGATATTTGATGAATTGTTATGAGTTTTGTGTTAAAATGCACATGTATATAATCATCAAATATTTGTAGTTTCACTGTTTTACCAATATATTCTGGTGGTGCGGAATATTTATTTCCTTTATAGGAAAATAAGCTTTGTGAATCTACTTTTACTGGTTTAATGGTGATTTTATATTGATTTCTTATCTTTTCTTGTGGTAAGGGGGGATAAGAAATCTTTTTCTTTTTTGAATATGAAGCTTCGGAATTTTTCCTATTTCACTGTGCACCTGGCAATTATGCCTTTCATTAATTTCCGTTACTTTTTCATTCAGTTGTGCATAGTTTAATTTTCCATTATAGGCATATAGTTCATCCCATAATTTCATTGGTGCTTCAACTTTTCCTTTACTCCATGGTTTTCCGGCAATACATGGTTTCACTACAAAGCCATAATCATTTGCAAATTGTTGAAACTTCGCATTGACCTTTCCACTCGAATATTCTGTTCTTGCCTCATCCATAACCGTTTTCATATTATCGGTTTTTAAAATGTCAGGCACACCACCTGCTGCTTCAAATGCCTGATCAAGATAATGGAATAGAGCACCTTGCTTTTTTGTAAGCGAAATAAAATTAACTTTATATCTTGAATAGGAATAAACAAGTGCAAAGATATTTAATTCAATAACTTCACCTGTATTTAAGGTATAATGCATATTTTCCTTCCAGTCTAATTGTGCTTCAACTCCCATACCCGTCTCTCTTTTGATTGACTGATGATTTGTAGTACTGTTTCTAACTTTACCATTCACTGTCCTGTTTGTTCTGCCATTAAAGTATTTATCGAATTCCTCATGTTGACTGATCCACTTTCTAAAATGTGAAGCTGAGCATTCTAATCCATGATTATCTTTTAGATACTGCCATAAAACTCTTTTATAAAAGAAAACTTGAGTATTTTGATTGATCAGTAAGTCATATATTATTTGATAAAATTTATCTAACTTACTTTTTCTTTCTCTTTTCTTTGGCTTAGTATAACCATTCATATATTTATCTATCAATCTTCTATCGACACCAAGCTCTCTGGCAATCTGTGATTTATTTATTTTCAATTTTAACTCCTCTACTAATACTTTCAATTTTGGTAAATCAAGCAAGCAATTAATCTCAATACTTGAATTGACTGTTAAATTCATAATCATAATATAACCTCCAATAAAAACTGAATTATTATATTATGTTGAATTGATTTTGTACATTTTTATATGATCATTTTTGTACATATTAATAGTAGCATTTATAAAAGGTGACGCCCCATGTCTGCCGTCATACCTTTTGCTCCAATATGGCAAAGTCGGGCATGAACCCAAAGACGTTGCAGAAGATTATGGGGCACTCGGATATCGGCGTGACGCCGAACACCTATACTCATGTAGGATTTGAAGATATTCAAAAAGAGATGAAAAAAAATATGTAGTTAGGTGAGTTGTAAAGTAGTAAAATAGGAAGGGAGTTTTACAACCTATTTTACAACTTTTCAGAGGAAAAACCTGCTGACATATGCCAAAATATGCAAGTTTCCCTAAAATGGGGAAATACGGGAAAGCCTGTAAAATCAAGGAAAAACCAACTTATAAGGAGAAATGCGAACATGATTAAAATACTATTCGTCTGCCACTTTTGCATACGAAAATAAAAAAAGCCAACATTTCTGTTGACTCATTCAATATAACTTAATCTAAATCTTCTCCATTTGTTGCAATGACTTTCTTATACCAATCAAAAGATTTCTTTTTCATACGTTTTAATGTCCCATGACCTTCATCATCTTTATCTACATAAATAAATCCATAACGTTTACTCATTTCACCTGTACTTGCTGAAACAAGATCAATACATCCCCAAGTTGTGTAACCTATTAAATCAACACCATCATCAATCGCATCACTCATAGCTTTAATATGTTCTCTTAAATAATCAATACGATAATCATCTTGAATTGTTCCATTTTCTTCAATGACATCTTTAGCACCTAAACCATTTTCTACAATAAATAATGGTTTTTGATAACGATCGTATAACGTATTTAAAGTAATACGTAAACCTAAAGGATCAATTTGCCATCCCCAGTCACTTGTTTTTAAATAAGGATTTTTAACGGATTTCACAACATTTCCATCTGTCGCCGTTAATGAAGGATCACTGCTGGCACATCTTGATTGATAATAACTAAATGATACAAAATCTACAGGATATTGTTTTAAAATATCTAAATCTCCTTCTTGAATATCCAAAACAATACCCTTTTCCTTAAAAACACGCTTTGAATAGCTAGGATAATAACCTCTTGCCTGAACATCAATAAACATAAGATTTTCACGATCTTTATTCATAGCCAACCAGACATCTTCCGGATTACAGCTATATGGATAGAATTGACCACCTGCTAACATACATCCCACTTTATTTTCTGGATTGACTTCGTGAGCAATCTTTGTCGCTAAAGCACTTGCTACAAGTTCATGATGAGCAGCCTGATATTTCACCTGTTCACGATTTTCTCCCGGTTGAAATGCAATCCCTGCTCCAGAGAAAGGAGAATGTAATAAAATATTGATTTCATTAAATGTCAACCAGTATTTAACTAAACCATCAAACGCTTCAAAACATGTACGTGCATATTGTGTAAAGCAATCAATCATATGACGACTTCTAAAAGATCCATATTTATTGACTAATGCCATTGGCACATCAAAATGACAAAGTGTGACCAAAGGTTCAATGCCATATTTACGACATTCTTCAAACATACTTTTATAAAAAGCAATTCCCGCTTCATTAACTTTCCCTTCACCATCAGGATAGATTCTTGCCCATGAAATTGATGTTCTAAAACATTTAAATCCCATCTTGGCAAACATAGCAATATCTTCTTTATAGTGATGATAGAAATCAATAGCCTCATGACTTGGATAATTTTCTCCCTCGATAAATTCAACAGGATACATATCTCCTAATTTGACATACATTCTTTTTTCACCATGAGGAATCATATCTACTGTTGTTAAACCTTTACCATCTTCAAGATAAGCACCTTCTGCCTGATTCGCAGCAATCGCACCACCCCATAAAAAATCTTTTGGAAAACTCATTCTTCATCCTCCTATCTATTTATTTTTGAAGTTCCACAAGACATAAAATCTTCAATTTCAGATACTGTAAAGCGATTCACATCACCATGTATTGTATGCTTTAAAACAGATGCACAACATCCAAATTCCAGACTATACATCAAATCTTTATGTTGCAATAAACCATATAAAACACCTGAAATAAACGCATCTCCTCCACCAACACGATCAACAATATCATCAATATGATAAGTCTTAGATATATGTAATGTTCCATGATACAAATAACCTGTTAATTCATTAACACTCGTTGATAAAATATCACGTTTTGTAGATACAATATATTGTAATTGGGGATACAATGCTTTCATTTGTCCATAAACATCTTCTAATCGCTGTTCAAATGTATCTGCTTGACTTAAAATACCTAATAAATTTTGGGCATCCAGATAACCTGCTGATAAAATATCAACATAAGGTAGTATACGTTTTAATGCTTGCCCAGCTGCTTCTATGCTCCAAAGTTTAGCACGATAATTACTATCATAAACAACAAGAATATGATTTCCTCGGCAATATTTGACCATTTCTACCACAATATCTTGAATTGTTTGATTTAAAGCAACCGTAATCCCAGAAACAACAAAAACATCAACATTTTGAAATAATTGTTTCAAATCAATGTCACCTGACGTTAAAGATGTCATCGCACTATAACAGCGATCATAAATCACTTGACTGGCACGGTTCCCACTGCCATTTTCTAAAAAATAACTTCCTATACGCATATCATTTCTTAAAATCTTTGATGTATCTACACCAAAACTCTTTAAGAAAGAAATCACAGCTTCCCCCAAAGCATGACGAGGAAGTTTGGTCAATAAAGATGTATGAAAACCATATTGAGCTAAATTAACTGCAATATTGGTTTCACTACCCCCGACATGGACTTGAAAATCAAGTTCTGAAAAACGATGTCCCTTTTTTGTAGAATACCTTAATAAGGTTTCTCCCATACATAAAACATTCATATTATCTAGCCTCTTTCACTGCCTGTACATATTGAGCGGCTATTTTTGTCACTTCATCAAATTGCCCTTGAGCACCGAGTTTATTTAATTCGCCTCCAACTCCAATCGCATCAACACCAGCATTGAACCATTGTTGGACATTATCCAATTTGACACCACCAGTAACCATAATAGATGTTTGAGGTAAAGGTGATTTAATAGCTCCAATATAACCTGGACCAAAGGCACTACCTGGAAATAGTTTAATCATTTCACTTCCTGCTTCCATAGCTGTGACTATTTCTTTGATTGTCATACAACCCGGAATATAAGGAACACCATAACGATTACATAAAATCGCTGTATCATAATCAAATGATGGTGACACAATATATTGTGCTCCAGCAAGAATTGCACTTCTAGCTGTTGGAGCGTCCAAAACTGTTCCAGCTCCTACAAAAACATCCAAATCATCTTTATACATTTCTTTTAAATCTTGAATAATCTGTGAAGCATGACTATTTGTATAAGCCATTTCAATGGCTTTTAAACCACCTTGAATACAAGCTTTAGAAATATTCAACCCTTCATCATAGCTATCACCACGAATGACTGCAACTGCCCCACATTGTCTTAACTTCATTAATACTTCTGACTTTTTCATCAACCATATACCTCCCATAAATTAACAATCACAACAAACATATAAATCACACAAACCATTGTCTGTACCCATTTTTCTTGTTTATTGAATGGTGAATTCTTTTTCCAGATACGATATAAAGCATAAGGTGGAAAAAGAATCACAAAGACATAAGTCAATATTTTATAAGGTGTAAATACATGCACAGCATCTGGATCAGGTGCATTGAGTTTTTGACGTAAACGAATAATATTTTTTTGACGTTCTGTCAAACCATCCATTTTATCCTTCTTTACTTTCTTAGTTGCCATTACTTCATATATCCACCCTTCATAGCTGAAACTGCATGTTCAGAGAAGATTTTCAATACACCATCTTGATATTTACTAACAAATGGTTTTAAATGCTTTCTTCTTTCCTCTAATACTTTTTGAATATCTTCTTCACTCATCTTTTGTCCATGAATGCCACAAATTCTTAAAATACGTTGAGGAATATTAATTTCAATTAAATCTCCTTCTTCGACCAAAGCAATTGGTCCTCCCTGAGCTGCCTCTGGAGAAACATGTCCAATAGCAGGTCCTTTAGAAGCACCAGAAAAACGTCCATCAGTAATCAAAGCAATAGAAGCGCCTAATTTTTCATCAGAAGCAATCGCTTCTGTTGTATAAAACATTTCTGGCATACCACTGCCTTGAGGACCTTCATAACGAATAAAGACAGCATCACCCGGTTGAATCTTATGTGATAAAACAGCCGCAATAGCATCTTCTTCACAATCAAATGGTCTAGCAATCAAAGTCGCTTCAAACATTTCTTTAGGCACAACAGTATGTTTCACAACAGCTCCTTCAGGCGCTAAGTTTCCTCTCAATATCGCAATACTTCCATCTGTACCAAATGCATTATCAAAAGAACGAATGACATCTTCTCTTTGAATACCATACTTTTCTAAATTCTTGAAGCATTTTTCATAATATCCTGTTTGTTTGAGTTCTTCTAAATTTTCTCCTAATGTTTTTCCAGTTACTGTCATCACATCAAGATGTAACATGCTTTTAATTTGTTCCATAATCATTGGTACACCACCAGCATAATAGAAGAATTGTGCCGGCCAACGTCCAGCTGGTCGAATATCTAATAAATAATGAGCTCCTCGATGTAAACGATCAAACGTATCAGAGTCAATTTCAATGCCAAATTCCTTAGCAATAGCTGGTAAATGTAATAATGAATTTGTTGAACCAGAAATGGCAGCATGAACCATAATCGCATTTTCAAAAGATTTCATCGTCACAATATCTCTTGGTTTTAAATCATGTTTTGCTAACCAGACAGCCTGTTTTCCAGCACGATAAGCAAATTCACGTAAATCTTTGCTTGTGGCAGGAAGCAAGGCACTTCCTGGCAATGTCAATCCTAAAGCTTCTGCCATAATTTGCATTGTTGAAGCCGTTCCCATAAATGAACATGCGCCACATGATGGACAGGCATGATGTTTATAAAATTCAAATTTTTCCTTTGATATTTCACCACGCTCATATTGTGCAGAATACATACCAATTTGTTCGAGTGTCAATAAATCTGGTCCAGCATCCATCACACCACCTGTCACTACAATAGATGGAATATTCACACGTCCAAGTCCCATTAAATGAGCTGGCATACCTTTATCACAGCTGGCAATAAAGACACCTCCATCAAAAGGTGTTGCATTGGCATGAATTTCAATCATATTCGCAATCATATCACGTGAAGCTAATGAATAATTAATCCCATCATGTCCTTGTGCCTCCCCATCACAAATATCTGTTGTAAAATATCTGGCACCATATCCACCAGCTTCATCAATCCCTTTTCTGGCTTCTTCTACAAGTTCAAGTAAATGACCACTACCTGGATGACTATCGCCAAATGTACTTTCAATGATAATTTGCGGTTTTGATAAATCTTCTAATTTCCAACCTGTTCCTAAACGTAGAGGATCTAACTCAGGTGCCATTTCTCTTAGCTTTTGACTCTTTAACATTTTGTTCATCCCTCTTTTCATTATTATTTATTTGACATCTTCATCATCATCAATTTCAAACTCTCTTGTTTGAATTAAATCTTTGTAAAAATAAGCAGATTTCTTTAAATGTCTATTACGTTGATCTTCTAAATCAATTTCAACTAATCCATATCTATTTTTAAATGCATTCATTGGTGAAACATTATCAGTAAAAGCCCATAACATATAACCTTTACAGTTTGAACCTTCTTCAATACCACGAATAAGCCAATCTAAATGCATTTTGATAAACTCTATACGATAATCATCTTGAATCATTCCATCTTTTTTATATTGTTTTTCATTTTCTACACCCATACCACTTTCAGCCACAAACCATTCAAAATTATTATATTCATTTTTCATACGTAAAGCCATATCATACATAATCTTTGGATAAATTTCCCAACCACGATGAGGATTCATCTTTTTACCAGGCATATTAAAATCTTCATAATAGAAATCGGGATGGAAAGGTGCATCTGGATGTATAGCTGTTGTACGACCTTTAACACGATTTGGATGATAAAGATTAATTCCTACCCAATCCAATGTATTATTTTGCATAATATCCAATTCTTCTTGAGTATAGTCCATTAAAATATTATGTTTTTTTAATAAATCAAAGAAACCTTCTTCATAATGTCCTTTAATTGCAGGGTCTAAGAAAATACGATTATAAAATAAATCATACATATTTGCAGCTTCTAAGTCACGAGGACTATTTCCTCTAGGATAAACTGTTTCTACATTAATGATTGTTCCAAACTTTCCTTGATAACCACCTTCTTTATAGGCTTTCATAACCATGTTTGTCGCTAAAGCTTTATTATAATTCCATTGCATCCAAGCCTGACTATCTTGATAAAAAGGATAACGTAAAGCATCAAGATGAATACGTGTTTGCACAACAACGGGTTCATTAAATGCAAACCAGTATTTCACTTTATGTCCATATCTTTCAAAGGCTTTTTTTGCATATTCTACAAACAAATCAACAACATGTTTACTCGCAAAACCATCATATTTCTTAAATAATTCTCCAGGTATTTCATAATGTTCTAAACAAATCATAGGTTCAATACCTTGGGCTATCATTTCATCAAGCATTTGATCATAATAACGCGCATAATCTTCATCCACAATCACATTTTCATAGTCTATTAAAAAACGTGACCAGTTTAAAGATGTACGATAACAATTCATTCCTATTTCTTTCATATAAGAAATATCTTCTTTATAACGATGATAATAATCAGTCGCTATCGCTGGACCATAACCATTATGCCAGACATTTTTATTTTCTTTATACCATAAATCAATATATGAATCCTGATGATCTTTTTTACCTGTCCAGCCTTCCGTTTGCCATGCACTAGCCGCAGCACCCAAGAAAAAATCATCAGGTAATTTTACTTTCTTCATCATAAGCTTATTTTCCTTTCAATCCATCAATAATACCACCAAGATACATTGCTCCTAATGCACGATCATATAATCCATATCCTGGTTTCCCCTTTTCTCCCCAAATCATACGTCCATGATCAGGTCTAATATAACCTTGAAAATCTGTTTCCAGATAGGCTTTCATGATATCAACCATATCCAATGAACCACATTTTGCATAGTGGGCACTTTCTTCAAATGAACCATCTTCTAAAATCTTTACATTTCTCACATGAGCAAAATGAATTCTTTTCATTTTTCCATATTTTCTAATTAAAGCTGGAATATCATTCTTCTTTGTACAACCTAGTGATCCACTACACAATGTTAACCCATGATGTGTATCATCATAGAGTGCTAAGAAACGATCCAAATTCTTTTCACATGTGATAATGCGGGTAATCCCAAATATAGACCAAGGTGGATCATCTGGATGAATAGCCATATTGACATCACAAGCTATCGCCACGGGCATAATCTCTTGAATAAAATATTCTAAATTTTTCCACAATCCTTCTTCTCCTAATTGCTGATAAGCTTGAATGAGTTCACTGACTTCATCTGGAGAATAAGAAGCATCCCATCCTGGCAAAGTTAATTTTGTTGGGTCTAACTGATCAATTTCATTTTTATAATAAACAAGTGCTGTTGAACCATCTTCTAATTCATGGTCAATAGATGAACGTGTCCAGTCAAACACAGGCATAAAATTATAACAAATACATTTGATTCCACATTGTGATAAGTTTCTTATTGTTTGTTTATAATTATCAATATATCTTTGATAATCGCCACGCTTTAATTTAATATCTTCATGCACTGGCACACTTTCAATAACTTCCAGTTCTAATCCTTTTTGATGAACTGCACTAACAAGCTGCTGGATTCTTTCCACTGGCCAGACTTCACCAACTGGTATATCATAGATGGCACTGACAACCCCTGTTACATTAGGAATTTGTTTAATTTTATCTAAAGTCACAGGATCATCATTGCCATACCAGCGAAATGTCATTTTCATGTCTTACTCCTCCTTATATCCTAATCTTTTTGATATTGTACGTGCTGTTTCTTTCACTATATTTCCTAATCCACTTAAATCCGTAAATTCTTCATACAACCCTACACAACTGATAGCTGCAATCACTTCACCATCATGATTTCTTAAAGGTGCTGCAGCACAATATTGATATAATGAATTTTCACGATCATCAATTGCATATCCATTAATTCTGACCTGTTTTAATTCATCAAAGAACTTTTCTGGTGAAGTAATTGTATAAGGTGTAATCGGTTCATAAGTCATTGTTTTCAAAGCATCTTTTAACATTTCTTCACCGGAAAAAGCTAACAAAACTTTTCCTAAACCCGTACTATGCAAAGGATTTCGTGTTCCTATATTCGCTGTTGTAATGACACTATGTACAGACTCATATTTATAAATATAAGTGACTTTAAAATCATCTAAAACAGCCATAAATGTTGTGGCATGCATCTTATTGGCTAAATCTATTAAATCATTTTTAGCAACACTGACAATATCCATATCATTGATAAAACTACTTCCTATCAAAAAGGATTGTAGGCCTATCTTATATTTTGTTATGCCTGTCTGGGTATCTTCTAAAATCATGTTTTTATACAATAAAGTTTTAAGAATATCAAAAATACTTGATTTTGGAGAATCCAAAATATTGGCAATTTGAGCTAAAGTATAACCATCTTTATTTTTAGATAATAATTCTAATATATCTATCGCTCTTAATAATGTTCTATTGAGTTTCATGAAATCACCCCTTCATAACAATCATAACATAGGCTTACATGGAATACAAACCACCCTGAAGGGTGGTTGTATTTTATAACATTTATTGTTCTTGAGCTTTTGCTTGTTTGTTTGCTGCAATAACAAATGGAATATAAATAAGAATAGAAACAGCAATACAAATTAACTGTGTAATAATACATGTAATACTTCCACCAGATGCTAACCAAGCACTTAAAATTGGTGGTGTTGTCCAAGGAATAGCATATACCAATACATCAGCAAATCCAATCACAGTCAAGAAATAAGCAATGCTTCCTGTAACTAATGGTGTAATAATAAATGGAATTGCTAAAATTGGGTTTAACATAATTGGTAAACCAAATGTCATTGTTTCATTGATATTGAAAATACCAGGAGCTAATGACAATTTTGCAACTGATTTATAATCTTCACGTTTACAGAAAAGGAAAATAGCTACAATTAAACCAATAGTTACACCAGAACCACCCATAGACATATAAGTATCCCAATAAGACATATTAATAATATTTAATTGACTACGATCAGTGATTCCAGAGTTAACCATATCAGTATTAGCTATAATAGCTGCATTTAATAATGGTTCACGTACTGGTTTAATAATCTGATTACCATGAATACCAATAACCCAGAATAATTGTGCAACTAACATCAAGATTAATAATCCAGGTAGACCTTGCATAACTGCTTCCAATGGTTTTTGTAACATTGTATAAATAATGTCATATAAAGTCATACCAGTTAATTGATTAATTCCAAAGTTAACTGCTGAACATACGATGATTGTCAACATAACTGGGAATAATACGTTAAATGAATTTGAAACATTTGGTGGTACTGTATCAGGCATATTAATTTTTAATTTACCAGATTTAACAATCCAAGAGAATAATTCTACTGATAACATGGCAATAACCATACCTAAGAACAATCCCTTAGCAGCTGTATAATCTTTTCCTAATACATCGGCAACTTGTATAATGCTTCCATCTTCTAAAGTAAAATTAACAAATGTTGGACAACAAGCGACGAATGAACATAATGCGACAATAGCAGGTGCATAAGTATTAATACCATTCTTTTTACCTAATTCTAGACCAATAAGAATAACAGCCCCTACTGTAAAAAAGTTTAATGTTGCATAGTTAGCAGCACTAAAGATTGGTGAAAGTACTTCCAGCCATGCCATACCTGGCACTTTAGCAAGAGAAATACCATCAGTTGTTGTAGAACAAATTACATTTGTCACAAGCGTACAGAATGCCCCTGTAATAATGACAGGCATCAAAGTTGTAAAAGCATTCTTAATTGAGCTCATGTGTTTTTGATTACTAATCTTATCAGCAATCACAAGCAACTTCTCAGTTGCAGCTTCGGATAACCCCATATTTCTCTCTCCTCTCTTATCCGTATTTGCGAATTATATTCGCTATTCTGTACAATTATGATTATAACTCCCGATACTCTGATTTGTCAATATCATTTTAGGAAAAAATAAAATTTTATTTCTTATATTCATAATTACGAATATAATCTTCCGTATATGCGAAAATATGTTTTATAAAAAAAGAATGAATATTGATCATTCATTCTCTGTATCATTTCATATCGTTATGAGTCTTTTTTATGATTTAACTGATAAATCTTTCTTTCCAAAGACACAAAGAAATGTTCTTTGGGACTTTGATCAAAATGTATCAAATAGAAAGATAAAACAAGCCCGCCAATCACAGCAACCAGCATATCTGTCAATGTATCATGGACACCACTTGTCCAATGATTAATAGCATCATAGTTAAAAAAGACTAACAAAGCATATTCATAAAACTCCCATAATAAAGCCACTAAAGCATTAACAGCATTCAAAAATAGAAACATCAGACTTTGACGATGATCTTCTCTCAAAAAATATTTATAGATAAAATATATCAATTCACAAATGACAACACCACTGGCACAATGTATAAATTTATCATAATAGGGCGTTGAATAGCCTCCAAGGCAACTTCCCCAAAGACTGGCAAAATAAACAAAAACAAGATTAATGATATAAAATTCTAATGGAACTTTGATATGTAATATTTTCATGAGTACAGGTAAAATCCACGGTGTCAGACAGGCAACAAAAGTCATTCCAAAATACTTTCCTTGCCAATTGACATAAAAAGCATATATCAAAGTGACAATATAAATGATTAAACAGCTATACCATATGGTTTTTAATTTTTTCATAATGACACCTCTTTTTTTATATTGTATCATTATTTCTTAATGTTTGTGACTAAAGAAATTTCTTTTTTGTTTATTTTTTAATAAAATCAATTTTCCAAATTCACCATCCGCTAATAAATCACCCTTTTTAAGATTCTTTGGTGCAGCGAATCTTTCAAAGTATGTATATTCTGTTTGATTATCATAACGTTGACACTTAATCATATCATCATTCACAATTTCAACAATATACTGTGATTTTATCCCTATTTGTTTTTTTAACATCTTCATCCTCTTTTCCTGATTATATATCTATGATTGATCATTCATATTACAATCATAGAATTTTTCAACAATACGCATAAAGAAAGGTGACTCCTGACGATTTCTATGAGCAATCATTTCCAATAGCACTACACATCCACCACCAAGTGCACAAAGCATATCTGTCATGGCATCATGGACACCTGTTGTGTAATGTAGAATACAGTCATTATTGAAAAAGACAAGCATAAAATATTCATAAAACTCCCAAATAACAGCAATTGATAAATTAACTGTCATCATAAATATAAAAAAAAGAATATAATCCTGCTTATTATAAATAGTGCGTTGTTTTTTAATCATGCAATAAAGAATCATTGCGATAATACTGGCAAGAATTCCACTGAAAAAATGGACAATTTTATCATAGAAAGGTAATGTATATCCAGCTAATGAACTTCCTACCAGTGAAGCAAAGTATATAAAAATCACATTAATGATTTTGATTTCATCTGTCATTTTCAAATAAAACAAACGCATAAGAATTGGAAAAAGCCATGGTGTTATACAGGCAACAAAACACATCATGATATCTTTGAGATTTCCTTTTTGTATATTTAAAACAAAAGCAAATAAAAGCGTCACGATATAAATACCACTAACAAAATATAATAGTTTTGACTGTTTTGTTTTCATATCTCTTCCTCTCACTCCTTCTTTATAGGAATAAACTGTTGAATAAAATTCTTCTTTTCTTTCTTCTTACTATAAAAGAAACCAAATATTGAAAAAATAAAAGCTCCAACAAAATTCACAACCAGATCCAGCATACTGTCAATCAGACCAATATCCAGATAACCACCTAAACCTAAGTTCTGACCATTAATCAACACTTCATTAATAGGGGCAATGGTAATAGGTATATTACTTTTTGTTGGATCCAAAACAACAGAGTGAATAGCATGTATCACAGTATCTTTTTGCATATCAAAATTAAAGAACTGGTCCATACCAAACTCAAATAATTCCCATAAAGAACCAATGGTCATGGAAAAACAAAAAGCAACAACACTCATAAAAAGAGGTGATAAAGTAAACTTAAGTCGTTTATCATTATTCATAATTTCTACTAAAGAAAAACCAATAGCAGCACATAAAAATCCATTTAAAGTATGCAATATGGTATCCCACATAGGGAAATAAATATAAAATGATGAAATTTCACCAAGAATTTCTGCACTGAAAATAAATAAAAAGATAATGATTTCTAATAAACTTGGTAATTCTATTTTAAATTCTGCCTGAATAAAGCTTGGCACAATCATCAAAAACAAAGATAAAATACATAAAAACACATTTTCATAATTACGATTCCATAATTGTAAAATCATGACCATAAAAATAATGGCTCTTAATAATATATAGACTGTAAAAGAGGCTTTATGTTCATGAATTTCCGCTTTGATTGCTTCGCTTTTCTCTTTGAGTTTATGCATATTGAAATCCTCCTTAAACATATAGATATGATAGCCAGATAGCTATCATATCTATGTTAACATTTATTTCAAAAGATGAAAAGCTTTGACAATTTCTAAAACCAAAACAGGTACAAATGATAAAATCAAAGCACTGATATAGAAATGTAAAGATAATATTTCTAATCCAAAGATATGGTTAACAGCTGGAACAAATAAAACAATCAATACCATGAAGATAGAAATCAAAGCAGCTTTATTTAAATTCTTATTTTTAAAGATACCAATCTTAAATAAAGACTTTGATGAACGCATGTTATAGGCATGAATAATTTGAGATAATGACAATACCATAAATGCCATTGTTCTTCCTACTTCAATATTACCCGTTTCACGCCATCCTAAACGAAAAGCTGTTAAAGCTAAACAACCAAACATAAACCCTTGTAAAATAACCTGTATACCTAAACCATGAGCAAATAAACTTTCATCTTTATGTCTAGGTTTTTCATCCATAACATCATCTTCAATAGGTTCCGTTCCTAAAGCAATGGCTGGTAAACTATCAGTAACTAAGTTTACCCATAGTAACTGCATAGATAATAATGGAGCCTGTTTCCAAAACAGCATTGATAAAAAGACAAGGACAACTTCACCAATATTTGTTCCTAATAAGAAACCAACTGTTTTACGAATATTGTTATAAATACCTCGTCCTTCCTTGACCGCTGCCACAATCGTTGAGAAATTGTCATCCATTAATGTCAAGTCTGCTGCCCCTTTAGCAACATCAGTTCCAGTAATTCCCATTGCACAGCCAATGTCAGAAGCTTTTAATGCTGGCGCATCGTTCACGCCATCACCTGTCATTGAAACAATATAACCTTTTTTCTGCCATGTTTTCACAACACGAATCTTATTTTCTGGTGATACTCTGGCATAGACGGAAATATGTGTAACTTTGTTATCAAATTCTTCATCAGACATATTATCTAATTCCACACCAGTAATCGCCATATCACCTTCATTTAAAATACCTAATTCTTTAGCGATAGCCCCTGCTGTTACGACATGATCACCGGTAATCATAATTGGCTTAATGCCTGCTTTTTGACACTGTGCAACAGCTTTTTTCGCTTCTGGTCGAGGTGGATCAATCATACCTAATAGACCTGCAAAATGTAAATCATTCTCCAAATAGTCATTATCATAATCACTTTCATTGTCATTAACTTCTTTATAACCCACTGCGATAACACGCAAGGCCTGTTGACTCATTTGTAGCATTGTGTCATTAATAACATCCATGTTCTCATCTAAACAACGTGATGCCAAAACATCATAGGCCCCTTTGACAATCGCATATCTTTTATTACCAATCTGATTGACTGTTGTCATTAATTTACGATTAGAATCAAATGGCAATTCAAATAATCGTGGATATTGATCATTCACTTGTTGTTTAGTGATACCTTTATGCATCAATGCCGCTACAAGACATGTTTCTGTAGGATCTCCTAATGGTTTTTCTTCACCATCTTTGACTTCAATATCGCCATCACAACACAAAACAGCCGCTTTTAATAAATTCATATCTGCATCACTTTGCGTTTGATCAATATCTTTCAACTGTTTTTCTTGAGCTGTATACATCTTGACAAGTGTCATTTTATTTTGTGTTAACGTTCCTGTTTTATCACTACAAATAATAGATGTACTTCCTAAAGTTTCAACAGCTGGTAATTTTTTAACAATGGCTTTATGCTGTGTCATACGACTGACACCAATAGATAAAACAATAGTCACAATAACTGGTAAACCTTCAGGAATTGCTGAAACAGCTAAAGAAACAGATGTCATAAAGATTTCTAAGATATCCATGCCATCAATAATTCCCATCACAAAGATGACAAGACAAATCACTAAAGCTAAAACACCTAAATACTTTCCTAACTGGGCCAGTTTCATTTGAAGCGGTGTTTTCATTTCAACTTCATTGTCTATCAGCTTGGCAATTTTTCCCATCTCAGTATTCATACCTGTCTGTGTCACAATGGCTTTGGCACTTCCATAAAGAATACTACATCCGGAAAAGACCATATTAAAGCGTTCTGCCAATGGCGCTTCTAAATCTACTGGTTGAATGGCATCTTTTTCAACCGGAACACTTTCTCCAGTTAACGCTGATTCTTCAACCTTTAAGCTAGATTCTTCCAACAAACGTGCATCAGCTGGAACATAATCACCATCTTGTAAAATCAAGATATCACCCACAACCAGATCCTTAGCATCTATCATCTGTTGTTTGCCATCTCTGATGACTCTAGCATGTGGTGAAGATAACTGCATCAAAGCTTCCATCGTTTTTTCTGCCTTATTTTCCTGAAGAACACCCATCAGGGCATTCACTACAACAATCGCAACAATTAATATCGGTTCAAAGAATGCTGCCATATCATCTTCAGAAAAAGCAACGATAAAACTAATGACTGCTGCAATCAATAGGATAATAATCATAACATCTTTAAACTGTTCCATGAATTTTTGAAAGAAAGTCTTTTTCTTTTTCGCCTTTAAAGAATTATTCCCATACTTCTTTCTATTCTCTTCTACCTGTAAAGAAGATAACCCCTTATTTTCATCACTGTTTAACTGTTGAATAAGTGTATCTTTATCTTCATAATGCGAAATAATCATGTTCAGCCCTCCATTCTTGTGATTATAAAAAGAGTAGAAATTCTTTTCCTACTGGCTCTATACTAAAACTGGAGGGGAAGTTATCTTTCAATACTTCATCTTCCAGTTTTTTAGATAAAATAATAGACATAGTCGATAACTCGTTTTACAATTAGTTCACCACAAACAAAAAAGAAAGGAGTTATTTTCTATGTCCAATTTCAATTATACCAATGATATCTTAAAATCGCTAGAACTAAATTCAATGAATGGAACTTTTTTTCCTATCCCTTATCCTGATTCTGATTCCTGTTTCAGATATGAACATAAACCTGATGGTTCCACTATTAAATATGTTAATATCGTATCTTCTTCAACGAGCAAGCCTTGTCCGCATTGCGGATGTGTTGATCGTCATGATTCTAAAGGCATCAGAAAAATTTTTCTTACCCATACTTCTAACGGGCATTTAAAGACCATACTCGAGGTTTCTTACAGAAGATACAAATGCAAGCATTGCCATAAATATTTCAAGGATACCATCCCCTTTAGATTCCCTCATTCCAAGCTGACTACCATCGCTGCTCAAATCTGTCTTTTTGGCTTTAGGGAAAATACTGCAATGGCTGTACTTGCCAGATCTCATGGTCGTTCCAAAAGCACTGTCTATAGATTGTTTTATCATCATATAGACATCCCTCCAAGATTCTATCATCTTCCTTCTACGATCTCCATTGATGAATTTAGGGCAACAGTTGATGAAGGTGCTTTTGCTTTTCATATAACCAATCCCATTACTGGTAAAACTATTGATATTATTGCGGATAGACGTGCTTCCTACCTCAAAAACTATTTCATGAGATTTCCCTACAATGAACGAAAGAAAGTCAAAATCATCGTCATGGATCTCTCTGGTGCTTTCCATTCAATCATGCATTCTCTTTTCCCTCATGCTCAGATCATTGCCGATAAATTTCATTATACAAGAATTGTAAGGGAAAATATGGTGCAGGCAAGAATCAACTGCTGTAAGAATCTTAAAGATGCTTCTCTATCAAAACTTATCAAAAGAAATCTTCATCTTTTTGACCAATATAAAGAAAGACTTAATGAAAAGAAAGCGTGGTATCATCCATATTTTAAAAAGCATATGACAAATAAACAGCTGGTTGAAGCAATTCTTGAACTTGAATCGTGTGAAGAACTAAAAATCAACTATGACATTTATCAGAATTTCCTGAAAATACTTAATGAACCACACAACGATTATAAGAAAGCATTAAATGATTGGCTTGATCATATTTTCAAGACTGAAAATCAATATTATATGAGTACCGCTAAAAACTTCAGGAAAAACTGGTTCATGCCAATATTAAGATCACTGACATACACAACATACTTCAAGAGAAAAAATAAAAGAATAAAAACATGCTTCAATAATGGATTCATTGAAAGCATGAATAATAAGGTGAAACTAGTCAAACGTAATGCCTATGGCTATAGATATTTTCAAAATCTAAGAAAAAGAATACTTCTGCATCTTGGTTTTAAGTATGACATTATATAAACAAAGGAAGTAACTGAATAAGTTACTTCCCCTCCACTCTTGACACAGAGCCTTCCTACTCTTAGTATACGATTTATTGACTTATAAACATATAGACATTTTGACGAAAATGTTTATTTTTTCTCTAAAACTTTCTCACTGGAAGAAATTAACCATTCATAGAGTTCAATTAAATCATTCGGTTCAACTTCTTTATTTGTCTTCACATATTCCTTGATTCCAGCACTGATGACAATTGCATGAAACTTCGTAAATGTATCTGTAGAAAACTTATCCATCATTGGAATTTCACCATCCATATGACTAACGAAATCATGAATAATTTGATGAACAGCTTTATAGATAGCTTCTTCAAAACTATTCTGTCCAACAATCTGGTAACCAACTCGATAAAATTCAATATTTTTTTGAATAGCAAATATTACAACCCGAAAAGCTTCATGTCTATCTCGACTTTGAATATAAGGATATGCTGTTTCATAAAGATCACGATAAACAATATATTCCAAAGCAGCATATTTATCAGAGAAATAATTATAAAAAACAATACGTATCACACCTGTGGCATCACAGATCTGCTTAATCGTAATTTTTTCAAATGGCTTTTTCAACATCAAATCTCTTAAACTATCCGCTAATAAATCTTTTGTATTATTCTTAGAATTCATTGCATTCACCAATATCCAGTTCTCTTAAAATACCAAAACCAGGGAACTCATATATAATAGGATTCCTGCAATACAATAGACCTGTTTTTGATATTTAACTCCAAACATCTGACCAATCTTTAAACCTATCAAAACAAACAAAAATGTCACCAAGGTTGTTAATATGGCCATAGTCATTATATCGACTCCAACAATACGAAGACCCACACCTAATAAAAATAAATCAATAGATGTTGAAAAAGCCAAGCGACTCATATGTTTAAAATCAATATTTTCATCCAATCCTTCAAAAAATTTTCCTCTAGAAAAAGCATTATATAAAAAACGACTTCCCATTAAAATAAATAACATTGCTAATACCATACGATTAATTTCTCTTAAAATGTAAGATGTAAAAATTCCTCCAACAAAGAAACCAAGTAAAAGCATCATCAACGATACAATTCCAAACAAAACACTATATTGGCTAATCTTCTTCCATGAAAGAAAAGGCATTACAGCTCCCTTTTCCATAACCACAACAAAACAATCTAATGATAAAATAATTAAAATAATAAAAACATTAATCAGTTCCATATTTCTTTCCTCGTATATCAATCATATACATATTCCTTTCTTATGCAGAATTCTCTTTTGTGCGAAGCTGAGCTTCGCGTGTATGAATATAATCTTTTAAGAGTTCATAAATAATGGACATCACAGGTAATCCAAAGATCATTCCAGCAATACCAAAAAGACGTCCACCTACCATTACTGTAAATAAAACAAGTAGTGGTGATAATCCCACTGAATTGCCTACCACATGTGGATAAATCAAATTGGATTCAATTTGTTGAATCACTGTTCCAAATACAATAAATAAAAGTGATTTTGATAATGATTCACATAATAAAAGTATAGCACAAAAAGCTGTTCCGAAAAAGGGTCCAAAATAAGGGATAATATTGGTACAACCAATAATGATAGCACATGTTGAAGCATAGGGAATTTGAAGAATTAAGCATCCTACATAACACATGACACCAATAATCACAGCTTCTATGATTTGGCTGTTAATAAAGTTTTTAAAGACTTTATTGATTAAGCGATAAAGTTTAATTAATCGATTTAACCATTTTTCTGAAATAAACACATAACAAAGATGTTTTCCTTTCTTTAAAAGCTTTTCTTTAGAAAAAATAAGATAAACACTAATCACAAATCCCATCATGACATCTAAGATGCCTGATACGAATGTTGAAATCAGGTTTTTTGCATCTGGTAAAAGTGTTTCTAATGCTAAAATTAATTGACTGACAAAATCGCTCAGTTTGATTTGAACCTGTGTAATCTGCGAAGAAGTCATATGAAAACGTAACAGAACACTTTCTACAATTTGTGACAGTTCCTCTGAGAGTTCTGAGATATTCATAATAAGTGATGAAATAGAATGGACCAGCTGGGGAATGAAGAGAAATAAAACAGCTGCTAAAGCGATAAAAACAACGCTTAATGACAAAATAGCAGAGAGAATTTTACGTTCCTGTCCCTTTCTTTTGGGTAAATGTCGTCGAAAATAATTCATGGGAATGTTCATGACAAAAGCAAAAACAATCCCATATAAAAATGGGACAAGTGCCTGAAAGAAAATAGAAAGAGCATGTGTGATGATATCCATCTTAGAAAAGATGTAGATCATCACAATTCCAATCAGGATGATGACAATTAGATTTTCAATTGTGAGATCTACTATTCTCTTCTTTCTATTTAAATTTATTTTTTTCATGAATTTTTATGATATTCCTGCCATAACTCATCTGCAACACTCTGCCAATTGTGAGCGTATGATTGACACTTATCACACAAATGATCAACACTTTCATGAGATTGTAAATCAGTTGATTTAGCATTTGTACGATGAACCATCTCTCTTAATTTTTCTGGATTTTCCAGCATTGGACATGGGCGAAGATGATTGTCATTAAATGGCTGACCTTCTTTATATGCCATAAATAATGGTGAACATAAAGCTTCTAATAAACTCTTTTCTCTAATATTAGAATCTGAATAATGAATGAAGACACATGGTTCAATATCACCATGAGGATTAATATGCAAATAATTTCTACCTGCTGCAATACATCCACCTACATATTCACCATCATTTTGGAAGTCAATAGTAAAGATTGGTTTTTCATTTCTGAATTTTCTAATTTGTTGATACATCAAAACACGCTGTTCAGGTGTACATAACAGATCTGTGACTGCATCATTACCCACTGGC
The DNA here is from genome assembly GCF_018223625.1 of Clostridium sp. C1. Classification (NCBI taxonomy): domain Bacteria; kingdom Bacillati; phylum Bacillota; class Clostridia; order Eubacteriales; family Clostridiaceae; genus Clostridium; species Clostridium sp. C1. The sequence goes on from NZ_CP073631.1 coordinate 1,776,554, forward strand.
ATATAATGGAAGAACCAGGCAAACTTCGCACCAAAATCAATTAATGAATCCATAAATGCTTCACTGCTTAATACTTCAACATTTTGACTTGTATAACAACATGAAACACCAAATGGCAAACGATTGTCTTTTAATAATTTCATGGCTTTTAAGACTTTCTGATATGTTCCTTGTCCACGACGTAAATCCGTTGTGTATTCATTTCCTTCAATACTGATAGATGGCACAAAGTTTTTCACTCTCAACATTTCCTGAATAAATGCTTCATCAATTAATGTGGCATTTGTAAAAGCTAAAAAGACACAATCATTATGTTTTTCACAAAGCTTGATTAAATCTTTTTTACGCATCATAGGTTCTCCACCTGTATAAATATACATGTACACACCCATTTGCTTTCCTTGTTCAATAATGTTATCAATTTCATCATAAGTTAAGTTTAACTGATGACCATATTCACTGGCCCAGCACCCCACACATTTTAAGTTGCAGGCACTTGTTGGATCTAACAATATAGCCCAAGGCACATTACAGTGATAAGTATTCATAGTATCTTCTCTTTGTTTCAATCCTAAAACGGCTGAATGAATGATAAAGTTTTCAAATAATTTCACTCTGACATCGGCATCAATATCAGTATATAAACTATTTACAAGTTGTGTCCAGTTATTATTGGGATCACTTAAAACATCTCTGACGACTGTTAATTGTTTGGTAATCATACCTGATGTATCAAATTTATCTAACCAGTCTAAAATCTTTGTGATATTCTCTCCTGGATTCTTTTCAATATATTGAATGACTTTCTTTAATGCTACTGATGTTGTTTTATCTTTTATTGTTCCCATATTCTTCAATCCTTCTTTCTTTAATGCGCATGTCCATATTGTGTATCTTGATATTGATGTGGCTGAAAATCAGTCTGAGCTTTTAATTTTTTCACTCTTTCCCAAGTAAAGATATCTTTACCAAAATGACCATAACAGCTTGTGAAATGATAAATAGGCTGATATAAATCAAGTTCATCTATCATGTTTTGTACTCGAAAATCAAAATTTATTTCCACTATGTCCTTGATTTGCTGATCTGAAACATGACCCGTTCCAAAAGTATCTACCATCAAGGAAATAGGTTGAGCTTGTCCAATGGCATAAGAAACCTGGATTTCACAACGATCAGCTAATCCATTAGCGACAATATTTTTCGCAACATATCTGGCATAATAAGCACCAGTTCTATCAACTTTACTTGGATCTTTAGAAGATAAGCATCCGCCTCCAACTCTTCCCATACCTCCATAAGTATCACAGATGATCTTTCGACCTGTTGTGCCAGAATCACCAAAACTTCCACCTACCACAAAGCTACCACTTGGATTGATATAATATTTTGTTTCTTGATCCAGCAAGTCATCAGGTATTGTAGGATGAATGACTTCCTGCATCACAACTTCTCTGATTTGATCCTGTGATGCGGATGCTTTATGTTGTGTTGATACGACAATCGCATCAATACGTGCAACCTTTCCATCTTTATATTCAACAGAAACCTGTGTCTTTCCATCCGGTCCTAAAAAGCATGTTTCTTTTGGGCCTGACTTAATGCAAAAGCTAATCGATGGGCATAATAGATTGGCGCTGGCATATAGGCTTCTGTTTCATTGCAGGCATATCCAAACATGATTCCCTGATCTCCAGCACAGACTTCATGATCTTTTGATACTGCCTCATGAATTTCTCGTGATTGTTCTGATATTTTTAAAATAATATGATAATCTTCTTTATAACCAATTTTTCTCAAGCATTGTCTTGCTATGTGTTCATAGTCAATTTGAGCTCGTGTTGATGCTTCACCATAAATAAAAACAATTTCATTTTTAATTGTCACTTCAACAGCCATTTTAGAATATTTATCCTGTTTTAAGGCTTCATCTAAAATACTATCTGCAATAAAATCACAAATTTTATCTGGGTGTCCTAATGTCACACTTTCAGATGTAAAAATATAATCTTTCATGAACTATCACCTCATTTATTCTTTCTACAATTTTCATTATAAAAAAGTCATTTTTAAAATGTAATAGACAAAAAATGAGTTATGTATACAATTCCAAACAAAAAAAGAGATACGAATCTCTTACAAATTTTCAATCAAATCTGCTTTGTTCATATCTCTTATAAAAATGATTCAGCCCATGTTTTTAATGTATCCACATCAACCTGACTATCAAAGCGACGTCCTTGACATAATTTGGCATTGCCACAAGAAACTTTTAATTCCTGAGTGGTATTTCCCATACCACTGCCTCCTGATGTTGCAAAAGGAATAATTGTTTTACCTGATAAGTCATATTGTTCTAAAAATGTATTGATAATCGTTGGTGCCACATACCACCAGATTGGAAAACCAATAAAAATCACATCATAATCATCTATATTTTTAACTTCATTTTGAATAGCTGGACGATATGCTTTGTCCTTCATTTCTTGACTGCTGCGACTTTGTGGATTCGTCCAGTCTAAATCTGCTTGACTATAAGGTTGAGCTGGTATGATCTCATGTAAATCCCCATCAATAGCTTGAGATAGTTTTTGAGCCACTCTTGCAGTGACTCCACTTGCTGAAAAATAAGACACTAAAATTTTTTTCATTTCCATCACTCCTATTCTCCAAAATATAAGGCAATGTCTTTCATTCTTTGCATTTGATCCACATGGAAAGGACAACGATGATTACAATGTCCACATTGCACACAGTCACTTGCTTTCTTTTCTAAATGATGATAGTGATCTTTAGCTAAATCATCACCTAATAAAGATAAATCATAATATTTATTCATCAAAGCAATATCTAAGCCCATAGGGCAAGGATGACAATGTTTACAATAAACACATTTTCCTTGATGTTCTACAGCATCAAATGTTGAAATAACAGTATAATCCTTATCTCCATCACTGGCCTGTGTATATTTTAAAATTTCTTTTAAATCATCACGATTTCTAACACCAGGTAAGACAGTCACAACACCTGGCTTATCTAATGCATATTGAAGACATTGAATACGTGTTAAAGCCTGCGGGAAAGGTGATTTGTTTGCATCCAAGAGCTGTCCTGCACTAAAGGCTTTCATAACTGAAATAGCGACTCCTTCTTTTTCACAGCGCTGATATAAAGCCATTCTCTCATCAGTCTGTCCAATGGCATATTCACCATGTTTATAATCATAAGCGGGATTAATACTAAACATCACCATATCTAATATATGCATATCTAAGACTTTATGCACAATTTCAGGAGTATGTGATGATAGTCCAACATGCTTGACAATCCCCTGTTTTTTTAATTCTTGAATATAATCAATAACACCCGCTTTTTCAATCGCTTTTAAATCTGCTTCTTCATCAATACAATGAATAAAACCAAAATCAATATAATCTGTCTGCAACATTTCTAACTGCCATTGAATAGATTGTTTGATCTTATCTAAATTTGTCGTCCATCCATATTCACCTGTTTCATAATTAGCTCCAAAATGAATCTGTAAATAAACTTTTTCTCTTTGTCCTTTGATAGCCTGACCAATTGCCTGAAATGTTTTAGCATGTCCACTTGCTAAATCTAGATAATTCACACCTTGATCAATAGCTTCTTGAATCGTCGCAATGATTTCTTCATCACTTGATTCTTCCAAGTGAACTGGTTCCTAAACCAATCACACTAATTTTTTCATTTCCATGTGGTAATTGTCTATATTCCATGGATTTCAACTCCTTTGCATATAAATAAATTGTAAAATCATCATCTCTTCGATATTGATCTAATCGTTTCATTTGATGATGATCATAAAATTCATAAGAACAGCTTGTATCGGTATACAAAATATAATGGGAACAGTTTTCTTTTTTAAATAAACATTCTGCATACTCATAAAGCTTCGTTCCTAATCCCTGATGCTGATATGTCTCATCAACCATAAATAAAACAATCTCTCCATCATAGTTTTGATGCATCTTTTGTAATAACTGTTCACAGTTTTGATGATAGTTTTGCATCATTTGACGATAGGAAGAAATCAAATGAAAATCATCATGTTGATGATAGAGAAGATTTTGATATTCTTTTGGAATCAGAATTTTCTCTTTTTTAGATAAAGATAATGCTAAAAAGCCAACAATACGCTGTTGTTTGGTTGCTATAAATAAATCTGTGGAATGCAATAAAACATCATAAAAATATTCTTGTGAGAAAATCATGCCATTTTTTAAACTTTTAAATATGCGATCTAATTTCCAGACTTGACAGATCATTTCTACAATTCTTGATGTCTCTTTCCATTGAAATCTTTCTATTTGCATAGTGCCACCACAACTTTCATCTTTATTTTATATCAACCCTTTCTTTTCTTCAAATACTTATATTTCATATTCAACCATGCTTATAAAGCATAATAATAAAAGAATCACTTATAAAAGCGATTCTTATTCTAAATATTCTTTAATTGAACTCATTTTATCATCTAAATCATTACACATCTGTGCACATTCCAATAACTGATGAGCTATATAACTTTCTTTATCGTCATCAATGACTTTTTTATATCTCAATTTATGTTCTAGACTGGCCCAAAAATCCATCGCTAAAGTACGGAACTGAACTTCGACTTTCACCCATTTTTTCTCATTCTCTAAAAAAATCGGAACTTCAACAATCAAATGCAAACTGCGATAACCATTGGCTTTAGGATTTTGAATATAGTCTTTTTTCTTGACTAAACGAATATCATCTTGTTGTAATAAACATTGAGCCAAATGATATATATCCTGTTTAAATGAACAGACAACTCGTAATCCCGCAATATCATAAAGATATTTTTCCATTGTTTCAACATTAATCGGATAACCTTTTAACTTCAGCTTCTTTGTAATACTTGCATTAGATTTTAAGCGGGAGTGAATAGATTCAATAGGATTACGGTCATAACAAAGAGAAAGTTCTTCATTTAAAACTCTAAATATTTTGTTTCTACTTCCATGATGGCACAACGATAATAAGCCATCATTTGTTTAAGTGGCAGAATTTCTTCCTGCCACTCATTGCTCATCACTTCATCAATAAATGCATCTTTAAACTGTTCAATAATCATGTAACTTTCCTTTCTTATGATTGTTTTGTCTGCATTTCTTTCATCTTATTTTTCATTTCAAAATAGAACATTGTTGAGGTTGTTAAAACAGCAATTGTATCAGCAATAGGTTCTGCTAAAAAGACTGCAAAAACTTGATCTGATATAAACATAGGTAAAATATAAATCAAAGGAATTAAAACCAAGATTTTTCTAAAGACTGCCAAAAATGCACTCTTTTTTGAATTTCCAAAGGCAATAAATGTCTGTTGACATGAAATTTGTATACCCATTAATAAAACTCCAGCCATATAAATTCTTAATGCCCAAATTGTGATTTCTGTTAATTGTGGATCACTTGTAAAAATCGCAACAAATAAACTTGGGAAAATCATAATCAATAACCATAGTATAGATGAATATGAAAAACATGAAATGGTTTGAAGTTTAAATGCTTTTTGAACACGATCACCTTGTTTAGCACCATAGTTATAACTGATAATAGGTTGTCCCCCTTGTGTTAAACCTTGTAATGGTAACATGGCAAATTGCATAACACTTGATAAGATTGTCATAGCGCCAACAGCTAAATCTCCACCATATTTTAATAATGATGAGTTAAAGCACAATACCAAAACACTTTCTGTAGCCTGCATTGCAAAAGGAGCAACACCTAAAGCAATACATGGTAATAAAATATGAAAATTGATTTTTAAATTTTCTCTTTTTAATTTTAAAATCGTATTTTTTCCTGATAAGAACCAGAATGCCCAAATGGCACTTAAAGCTTGTGACATGACTGTCGCAACTGCTGCACCTTGTACCCCCATATTCAATCCAAAAATGAAAATAGGGTCTAAAACAATATTTGTGACAGCTCCAATAACAACAGTTAACATACTAATTTTTGAAAATCCTTGTGCTGATATAAAGGCATTTAACCCTAATGTCAATTGTACAAAGATTGTTCCAATCGCATAAATAGTCATATAATCCATGGCATAACCAATTGTATTTTCACTCGCTCCAAAAAGATATAATAATGGTTCTTGAAAAATCAAAACCAAAACTGTCAATAAAACGGCAATAATCATGAGTGATGTTGTACAGTTACCTAAAATTTTTTCAGCCGTATCATTGTCTTTTTTCCCCATGAAGATACTAGCTCGTGGTGCTCCTCCCATACCAAATAAGTATGCAAAAGCAGAAATAATCATGATAATAGGAAAACAGACTCCTACCCCTGTTAAAGCTGCAGAACCAACTTCTGGAATATGTCCTATATACATACGATCGACCATGTTATATAAAGCATTGACAACCTGCGATGTAATAGCTGGTACAGCCAAAATAAACAATAAATGTCCTACGGGTTCTTTTCCTAAGTCCACTTCTTGTGACATTTTTAATTTCATAAACATACCTCCTCATTTTTTTCTTTAAAGTGATCTCTTATTTTTATTAGCGTTTCTTCCATTTTTTGAATATCTTCTTTTGGAATTTCTAATAAAATATCTTCATTAATTTTTCGAATTTCTTTTTTTAAAATCTTTATCTCCTCAATTGCATCGGCTGTTAAATAAATATGTTGAATACGTCGATCAGTGACATCACTTTCTATACGAATCAGCTCTTTTTTCACTAAGCTTTCTACACTACGACTAATGAGTCCCTTAGAAACTCCTAAAAAGACATTTAACTGTGTACTTGTTGTAATACTTGGATTATTTGATAATAAAATTAAGATATTCATTTCATTAGGCGATAATTTCAAATCTTTCAATCTCTCATTTAAAACACGTGCATAATACTTTCTAATCTGTATTGAATAATCTAATAATGTTTCAATGTTCGTTTTCATATCTCACCTCATTAGTTTACTTGTATATTGTTTACAACTAAACAATATACTCTTATTTTATGAAAATTGCAACAAAAAAGGTGTAACATTTCGTTACACCAATTGCTTTAATAACTTTTCAAATAAATCAATATCATCTTTTATCATATCAATAGAATTTTGCCAGAATGCTGGATCCTGTAAATCAATACCAACACTCTTACCCACATCTTCTAAACTCATTTTTCCTGTTAATGATAAGAAATGTTCATACGTATCAGCAAATGTAGCACCTTGTTTTTGATATAAACCATATAATCCTTTTGCAAGTAATAAACCAAATGCATAAGGAAAATTATAAAACGCATAATCAGCTTCATAATAATGTGGTTTCCATGTCCACATATAAGGATGTAGGTAACGATGATCCAAACCATGACCATAGGCTTCTTTTTGAGCTTCTAACATTAAATCCTTGATTTCTTCAACACTTAATGGTCCTTCTTGACGCTTTTCAATCAATCGACTTTCAAACAAGTAACGTGAATAAATATCCACAATCACCTGTGCACAATCACAGAGTTCATTTTCTAAAATAAACAATTTGTCTTTTGCATCAGCAGATTTGAGCGCTGCCTTTTTGATAATTGTTTCGCAAAATGTTGAAGCTGTTTCAGCAATAGGCATTGGATAGTCAGCATTTAAAGCTGTTTGTGTATTTAAACATACACCATGAAATCCATGTCCAAGTTCATGACCTAAAGTAATAGTATCACCAAACTCATTTCCATAATTTAATAAGAAACGACTTTCCTGAATACAATGTAAATTATGACAGAAAGCCCCTCCAACTTTTCCCGTTCTTGGATAAACATCAATCCATTGATTTTCAATAGCCTTCTTGGCATAATCTCCTAAATGCTTTGAAAAAGTATAAAACTGTTCTACAACAAATTGACTACCTTTTTCAAAAGGATAAGACATATCACTTTCTACAATTGGAGCATATAATTCATACCAAGGCAATCCATCCGTATAACCTAACGCTTGAGCCTTTAATTGGAAATATCTTTCAAACATAGGTAAAGCTTTTTTCATCGTAGAAATCAAAACATCCAATGTCTTTTGTGACATTCTGGAATCTATCAAAGTACGCTGTAAAACAGAATCATAACCTCGAAGATTGGCACTTGTTATGGCTTCACCTTTAATTGCATTCAAAGCACTCGCAACACCTTGTTCTACTTGTAAATAAGATGCTATCTCAGCTTCATATGCTTTCTTTCTCACCTCTTTATCCTTTGAATAAGCCATATTTAAAACTTCTGTCAAAGGATACTCCTTACCATCCATAGATACTTTCATAGAAGCAATTAACTGATCTTTATATTTCAACCAGGCACTTGAGCCAGTTGTTTTCATTTGAGCTAGAATCTTTTCTCCCTCATCACTTAATAAATAACGATTATGTTCTTGTGTTTCTTTTAAAACAAAAAGATGTTCTTGAATATAAGAATCTTGAATATGATCCAAATCAAACTGACCAATCCAACGATCAATTTTTGCCTGTGCATCTGCAAAACCTGCTAAAAGATTTTCAATAACAGATGAATATTTCAAAGCATCCTGATTCGTTGTATCACTACTCATTGTTAATGATATAAAAGCATATATTTTTTCTACCAGATCCGAAAATTGATTGGATTGTTCTAAATATGACTTTAAATTGTCTTCTGTTTTTTCCTTTTGAGAATATTCCTGCATATCTTCTAACATTTGTTTTAATGTTTCAATATCATTTAAAAATGATTGATCTTGAAAAGATAAATATAATTGATCTAAATTCCAACGTTTCTCCATAATAACCTCCTTATTTATATTCATTATATACTTTTTTCATATTTTTTTTCTATAAAAACTTACTAAATTTCTGATTATCTTTTCATAAGCTGGTAAATGTCGGTATAGCCTGTATTTTAGGGCTTTATCGGCATTTTCCTTTGGGAAGATACTCTGCATAAACTGTCTTTTGAAATGAAAAAAGCACTGAAAAACCAGAGAACTATCTAATTGAATATTTTCAGATAGCAGTCTTTGTTTCCAATGCATCGTATACTGTTTCTTTATGTAGGAAATATTGGATTCATCTATATTTGGATTTTCAATCATAAGCTGATTCAAATCCTGCATAGAATTTGAGCGAATAATGGATAGAGTGTCATGAAATAGAATTTGACTATAAGGAATAATGACAGATAGTAAAAATGCATGTGTATGATGACAATGCTTACATATTCTGTTTTATATCATTTGATGGCTGATCAGAGGATTGCTGTAATCGCTCCCACTGCAAGACAGGCGGGCAGGCCAAGAAGCATACCAATACAGGACTGCCTGATATGAAAACGATAGTCCTTATATTCTTCCATATCCTCTGTGCCTGGTATCCTGACTTTTTTCGAATGGCAAAACCAGATGCAATCAAGTATCAGAGCGTCATACCAATCAATGATCAGCCAGATCAGGTAGGAATCCCGAAACCCTTTCCAGAATATATCCGCTCCATTAAACTGTTTCAGGACAACAGCGAAGATGAACACAAAAGCAAGCAGGGCGATCCCCTTTCGGAGGATATCTGCCCTGGTAAAGCGTTGTTCTCTTTTTTCGATCAATCCTAATTCCATACATTTCTCCCGTATGGCCGGGGGATAATCTCCCACTGAGGTAAGGGGATTTTTCAGCGTCAGTGACACAATCAGAACTGTGAATAATAAGATACCAATCAGACTTTCTATCATGACCGCCATATTCACTTTACCTCCGATATCCATTTTATCGTTTTATGGAAAGCGTCTTCACGGCTGCGCCTGCAATCTTCCGGATATTGTCTCTCAATTTTAAACATTTTCAGCTTAGATGGATTTAATGGAACAAGAATGTGGCTTGCTTTTTCATATTCCAAGACATCCACCCGGAAAGCAAACCGGTGTTTTTCCAGGCGGTTTACCATATATGCCACTGCCTCTTTGCTGGGCCACATGAGATCTTCCTTTGCGTAAATAAATAAAATGTTTCCCTGAATGTTCTCCACATGAATGGCTGTATCCTCATCAAAATGTTTCAGTGGTTCTTCGTAGATGTAGGATAACTCGAACTGCTGATGGAGGATGAGGTTCCGGATTGCCGGCCCATATTTCAGATGCGCTGTCATACACGGAAAATCTTTTCCCCTGTATGTGAATTCGGAGGCAGATGAAAAAGTTTTCGATGCCATGCTTTTATTCCCGTACATGCCTCCCCATATACAGTGGATCGGGGAGAGTGCGACAACGCCGCAGATATCCGGCATAAGGGAAGCGCAAAGCAGCGCCAGTTCAGCGCCTTTTGAAATGCCGTACATGATAATCTTCTCATGTCCCTTGTTTTTCAGCCACAGGATTGCTTTTTCAAACGGATCGACAGGCACCCGAACCAATTCTTTCGGCAGCCCGTCTACGTTCCAGTAACAAATGCCTAACGCGGCGATGCCGCACCTGGCAAACATAGCGCCCACATTCATCGGGATATTTTCATTCCCTTCGCTGCCGCCTACTACGATGACGACCTTTTTGGGATCATGATCCTTAACAGGGACATGATAAAGTCCATAGAAGCCCTCCTGTGCAACCGTCACATATTCCACTTTCCCAACTCTCCCTGTTTTTGCAGCTTGGATTGCTGTCCGTATTTTCTTTCTTTATCCCATTTAGAGTCCTTTTTGCAAACATAGAAATCACACTTTTCTGCGCCCTCTGCAAGTGTACCTGTCCTGTATAACACGCCGCCCATGAGATCAGCAGAAATAAAATCCATGGCACACATATAAGGTATCAGTTCTTCCAAATGCTCCTGTTTTCCAAGCGCACACAGGCCGCACCTGTGATAGTTGATGGTGTATTCGTCTGCATCCCTTCCGGGAATCGTCTCCGTCATCCAGTTGAATTCGCTGTCGGATATGGCATTTGCAATTCTGTCCTTCTTGACTTTCTTTTTTTGATATTCCATATCAAATGGATTTTTACTCCCGAAAGCTTTTTTAATGAGCGACGCCTGCATCGTGGCTGTCACCATTTCCCCGAACTGCTCATGGCTCATCGCCCCATCCATTGCCTTATAAACTGCCATCCAGACAATTCCGCCGGAAAGACAGATTCGCAGAGGATTTTTCGTAAAACCGCCTATGTCGGGTGTCCTCGCCAACATATCTTTAAAGTTTTTACGCGATTTCTTCTTCACCCTGAATGTATCCGTATTTTTGCAATTGGCTGCGATATATTTGAAAATAGCAGGTGTCATCGCTGACCACATCAGTTTTTCACAGATGGTGTTTTTCATATTCTATTCCTCCTCAAACGTACTCATAAACGAGAGATTTCCTACTGAATGCGAATCATATTCTGTTTTATATCATTTGATGGCTGATCAGAGGATTGCTGTAATCACTCCCACTGCAAGACAGGCGGGCAAGCCAAGAAGCATACCAATACAGGACTGCTTAATATGAAAACAGTAATCCTTATATTCTTCCATATCCTCTGTGCCTGGTATCCTGACTTTTTTCGAATGGCAAAACCAGATGCAGTCAAGCACCAGAGCGTCATACCAATCAATGATCAGCCAGATCAGGTAGGAATCCCGGAACCCTTTCCAGAATGTATCTGCTCCATTAAACTGTTTCAGGACAACAGCAAAGATGAACACAAAAGCAAGCAGGGCGATCCCTTTCCGAATGATATCCGCCCTGGTGAAGCGTTGTTCTCTTTTTTCGCTCAACCCTAATTCCATACATTTCTCCCTTATGGCCGGAGGATAATCTCCTACCGAGGCAAAGGGATTCTTCAGTGTCAGCGGAACAATCAGGATTGTGAATAACAGGATTCCGATTAAACTTTCTATCATGACCGTCATATTCACTTCACCTCCACTCCAGGTGGAGCATTTTGAGCATTCCAAATCGATCTGAGACATCCATACTGATTTTTGTAATGATTTTTAATCCATCTCGTTTGATAAACTTGTAATACGGTTCATCCGCCAGTACTTTGACACCGCCACCCAAGGTGGTAACCAGATCTTCAGCCGAATTCACATAAAAAAACATTCGGGCATTTTCATGCCCCATCTGCTTCATATATTTCTTCTGCAACATTTTCATGCCGCTTTTATTTACCGTATCAAACACAAGCTCTATATTCCCGAAACCTTTCAGCATCTGCAAAAGGCCAAGAACTTTTTCCTCTTGAAAGTAATGGAACAGACCTCCTGCAGTAACCAGAAGAGGCGTATCAGGCATGTTCCTGCGGATCTGCCTGAGCCATCCGTCTGAAAAAGCATCCCCTGAAAGATAAGTTTCCTTCTCAGGTTCCGGGAGCAAACTGCGCCGGTATTCGATTACATTCGGAAGGTCTACAGCATACCATTGGGTTTGTCCATTTTCATTGCGATCATACGTTGTCTCCAGTCCGCAGCCCAACTGTATAACAACACCATCCGGTTTACGTTTCAGGAAGTTCTGGATATGCCGATCCATATTAGCGGAACGGGATGCAGAAGCCAGAAGCGTGTATTGACTTTGATTTCCTGTTTCCAACAGTGCGGATGGCAGCTTTTCTTTTAATGAAAGTGCTTTTTTATCATATAAAATACCCGGAAACTTTTCGGTGGCGTAAATCCTTCCCACCATAGGAATAAACATTGTATCTTCTACTATACCAAATTCGGACATGGCTATCTATCCTCCTATATGCAAATGAGTTAGTAATATCTAACCATTATTATATCAAGAGGAACCGGGGATTGCAATTCGTTTTCAATTGCTACTCGTTTTCTTCCCATCCTTTCTGCCAGCTCACCGCATCATCAAAAGAGAAGGAGCCATTCAGCAATGTCATTAAGTTAAGGACTGAATGACATTGGACTTACATCTTCTTTACTTACGATGAATCAAATAATCAATACCTAATGAAATAAAAGCAGTGATTGGAAAAATAATCCATCCTGGATGCCACCAGTTCCATGTCAATCCCATCACACAATAAAGCATAGCTGCTAGAGGCATTGTGATTCCAAAAATACTACTTTGCTGCTTTTGAATTTGTTTATCTTTAACATACTCTTTATTATGAACAATGAATTTATACACACCATCTAAAATTCCATAATAAATAAAGAAGAATACAGCAATCGCAACACATAACATAAATTGAGCCGGTATCCATTGTGAGTTGGCAAAATGTGTTTCTGTTAATAACGCCACACATGCAAGTGAAACAATAATCAATAAAACACTACCAGCAATAGCTAAAGTCAAATGAGAGTGAAATTGTTGATATTGTTCCTGTAACTCTTGTAAATCACTAAAACTCATTTTTATTTCCTGATCTTCAATATTCTGATATGGATTTTTAGAAAGAGCAGCTACCATGATGACAAAAATACTTATACCAATAATGATTAAGAAACCAAAACCACTCCATGTTTCATAAGGTGTATTTGAACATAAAATAGGAATGAGAAGTCCCAAAATCATGAATGATACAGATAATGCCATTTTTAATGCAAAACTTTTTTTAATTTGTATATAGTCGTCTATTTTTTGTTTTGACATTAAATAATAAGAAGTATCTGTTTTTTGAAAAGAATCATCATAATCTTCTTTTAATAAATAATCTAAACTTACTTGAAACAATTCGCTTATTAAAATCATCTTTTCCATCTCTGGATAACCATTTTGTGATTCCCATTTACTGACTGCCTGTCTTGATACATTTAATTGATAGGCTAAATCTTCCTGAGATAAACCTTTTTCTTTTCTTAATTGTTGTAACTTTTCTCCAAAACTCATATATCTCACCTCTTGTCTTAAGCATAGTCAAAATCAGCTCTATTAACCACCAACCTAGGGTTGTTTTTTGTCAACTAGAAGTTGCAAATAAGGGTTGCTACTTTATTTTAACATATTTTGACTCACAAGAATGTAAAGATTGCTTCAAAATCTTATAGATTAAAAAAATAAATACTCAAATCATCAAAGAGATATTCTTTGCATTATCATCTGTCCGATTCTATTATAGTTAATAAATCTATGATAGATTCATTTTATTTGCTGCTTACCCACACCTAATGCATGAATATTGCATATTTTCAATATAATAAATTATGCATTTTGCATTTTTTTAATATAAAATAAAAGTTATTTTGCATTTTTTTATAACTTTTTATATCTGTTTTATGTATTTTTCTCTATTCAAATGATATACTATATATGGATGGTGATAGTTATGAAAAGAATAATCTATAATGATTTAATAGAATGGAAAAACAAAAAAGTGAAAAAACCGCTCATTATTAAAGGAGCTCGTCAAGTTGGTAAGACTTATATCATTAGAGAATTTGCCAAAAACAACTACAAAAATCTGGTTGAAATCAATTTTGAAAGAGATCATGAATTTCAAGAACTTTTCAAACAGACAAAAACTGCTCATGATTTACTGCAATACTTTGAATTAACATATATGGATATTCAATTTGATAATGATACTTTGCTGTTCTTAGATGAAATTCAAGCATGTGGAGATGCTTTCACAGCTTTGAAATTCCTGTCTGAAGATTTTCCTTGTGATATTATTTGTTCTGGAAGTATGCTTGGTGTTGCAGTAGCATCAAGTTCGTCTTTCCCAGTTGGTTACGTTGAAACATGGGATATGTATCCCCTGACTTTTTTAGAATTTGTAGATGCTATGGGAGTTAATCCATCTATTATAGATACAATTTATCAATCTATTGAAAACAACAAGCCTATTCCTATTAGCATTCATGAAAAATTTAATCAGTTCTTTAAAGACTATATGATTATTGGCGGCATGCCTGAAGTTGTTCAAACCTATTTTCAAACAAAATCATACAGAGAAGCACTACTTATCCAAAGACAAATCGTCGATGATTATAGAAACGATATGCTTAAATATGCTCATGGTTCTGAAAGAATAAAAGCAAGAGAATGTTATGATTCTATTCCACTTCAGTTAGCTAAAGAAAATAAAAAGTTTCAATATAAGCTCATTAAAAAAGGTGGAAATGCTCGCTATTATGAATCCAGTCTTGATTGGTTGAAAGACAGTGGACTTATTATCAAAACATATAGATTGAAAACTCCAGAGATTCCATTAGAAATCAATAAGGAACTGAATATATTTAAAGTCTATATGGCTGATACCGGTCTTCTTGTGTCCCAATTTGATGAGGCTGTCATCAAAGCATTCATCAGTGGAAATTTAGAGCATTTCAAGGGTGCTTTATATGAAAATGTTATTGCACAGATTCTTCACTCCAAAAAGAAAGATTCCTATTACTTTGAACCATCTCAATCTCAGGAAATCGATTTTGTCATTTATTATCAGGGCAATGTTACCCCTATTGAAGTGAAATCATCACGTAACACTGTATCAACATCATTTCATAATTTTATTAAGACGTATAAACCTTCATTCGCTTTTAAATTTTCTCAAAAAAATATTGGCGAAAATTCTCAAAATGTGTGCTATTACCCTCTCTACACATTAGAATTTGTTCTCAACAAAGAAAAACCTGTATTACTCAAATAAAAGGTATACATTTAGCTTTTAATATATAAAAAATCAAATCTAACCAACAGATTTTCTATGGTTAGATTTTTTATATGAGATTTCCTCATAAACAGGTCACTCACTTTCTTCATGTCATGAATTTTCTCTATTCATGCTTTTATAAAGGCCCAAGGAAAATCATTTTATAGATGACTGGCCTCATTTTTTATCAACGAGAAATCACAAATAAGGATTACTATCTTTTTTAACACATTTTTACTTACAAAATGTAAAGATTGTGCTAAAGTATTATAGGGGTGTTCATAATGATAAAGGATTTTCAACAATTATTAAAAGATAAAAATATTCAATTTTATATTGTTCCTACTGATGATGATCATCAGTCTGAAACTGTAGGTGACTATTATCAGGCACGTGCTTATTTAAGTGGCTTTACTGGTAGTGCTGGAACATTACTTGTTATGCAAA
Organism: Clostridium sp. C1; assembly: GCF_018223625.1. NCBI lineage: Bacteria > Bacillati > Bacillota > Clostridia > Eubacteriales > Clostridiaceae > Clostridium > Clostridium sp. C1. Next base: position 1,792,608 of record NZ_CP073631.1, read on the forward strand.
ATGAAGCTTATCTTTGGACTGATGGGCGTTATTTCATTCAGGCAGCTAAGGAATTATACGAAGGTATTACACTAATGAAAATGGGACAAAAAGGTGTCCCTACTTTATTGGAGTTTTTAAAAGACCATGTTCAAAAGCAAGACACAATTGCTTTTGATGGACAAACAATGACTTGTCAATTTGTATTGGATATGGAAGAAGAAATTCAAGTTCCTTATCATATTGAATGTATTGATTTAATGGAAGATTATTGGAAAGATCGTCCTCAAAGATCATGTGAAAAAGCATTTTTATATGATATACAATATCATGGTTTATCAACACATCAAAAAATAGAAAAAATTGTAGATGTGATGAAAGAACATCACTGTGATGCTCATATCATGACAACACTTGATGATATAGCATGGACATTCAATATTCGTGGCAATGATATTCCTTGTTCACCAACTGTATTAGCCTTTGCTTTGATTACTCTTGATCAGTCTTATTTATATCTTCAAAAAGGAAGTTATGATTTAGAAATGGTCAAAGCATTCCAAAAAGAAAATGTCATCATTAAAGAATATCTTGATATTTATCAAGATGCACGTCAATTAAAAGGACGTGTCTTATTAAGTCAGGCTCATATCAATTATGCTTTATATCAATGTCTTGATTGTGAAATTGTTAATCAGATGAATCCATCACAAATGATGAAAGCTATTAAAAATGATGTTGAAATAGAAAATTCTAAAAATGCGCATATTAAAGATGGTGTTGCGATGACAAAATTCATGTATTGGTTAAAAAAGAATTATGGCAAGATACCAATGGATGAAATGAGTATTTCTCATCAAGTTTTACAGTTTAGACAACAACAAGATTTATTTATTGAACCAAGCTTTACAACTATTTGTGCATGGAAAGACAACGCCGCTTTAATGCATTATCATCCAACAGAAAATCAATATACTACAATCGATCAAGATGGTATGTTGTTGATTGATAGTGGTGGTCAATATATGGATGGAACGACAGACATTACAAGAACATTTGTTTTAGGACATATTACTGACATGCAAAAGAAACACTTTACAATGGTTTTACAAGGAATGTTAACTTTACAAAATGCTCATTTCTTACATGGGTGTACAGGACAAAGTTTAGACATTTTAGCAAGAAGCCCTATGTGGAGTGAAGATATTGATTACCAATGTGGTACAGGACATGGTGTCGGTCATTTATTAAATGTTCACGAAGGACCTCAAGGCTTCCGTTATAAATTACGTAGTTTATCAGAAAACATCACCTTAGAACCGGGTATGAATATTACAGATGAGCCAGGTATTTATTTAGAAGGACAATATGGAATTCGTATTGAAAATGAACTTCTTTGTGTGAAAGGAACAGAAAATGAGTATGGACAGTTCTTACATTTCGAACCATTAACATTTGTTCCTATTGATTTAGACGCTGTAGAAGTGAGTCTGTTATCACCAAAAGAAAAGAACTGGCTCAATCAATATCATCAAGAAGTTTATGAAAAAATATCTCCTTATCTTACAGATGAAGAAAAAGATTGGTTAAAAGAATATACAAGAGCCATTTAAAAAGTTCATGAGATTTCATGAACTTTTTTCTAATTTTAATAACATAATATCATAATCAATCAGTTTGCTGTCAATTTTAAAGAATCCCTCAAAAGTCCCTATCTTTTGAAAACCATAATGCTGGTATAAAGAAATAGCACGTCTATTATCATGACATACTTCTAAAGAAACAAGATCGGCTTTTGCCTGATTTTTAGCAAAGTCAAGCAATCGATCCATCAAAGCATGTCCAATACCTAAATGCCATGCTGATTGACGAATACATAGACCTATTTCCCCACGATGGGACATTCTTGGCGATGAAAAAGTTATATAGGAACCCATCCCAACAATTTCATCTTTCATTTTAACAACATAGAAAACATCTTTTAAAGAATGAGCAACATTATCAAGAAAAGCCATTTCCTGTTCAAGAGAAAGTCCAATGCCTTCACTGCCATAACTTAAATAATTTGTTTCTTTTCCACATATTTTCGTAAGTTCTAAAATTTCTTTAGCATCTTCTTTTGTTGCCTCTACAATTTCAAAATCCATTTTGATCCTCACAAACAAAAGTGTTGCATAACAACACTTTTATAATTCTTCCCCATTTGTTTCAATGACATGTTTATACCAATAGAATGATTTCTTTTTCGCTCTTGAGAAATCTCCTTCATGGGCATTATTGTAGTTGACATAGATAAATCCATAACGTTTATCATATTCACCTGTAGAAGCTGAAACGATATCAATAGGTGCCCACATTGTATATCCTAATAAATCAACACCATCATAATCAACGGCTTCTTTCATAGCTGCAATATGTGCTGCCAAGTAATCAATACGATACTGATCATCGACAACATATTGATCATTATCATCAATATATTTATCATAAGCACCAAAACCATTTTCAACAATCATCATTGGTAATTCAAAACGATCATTAAACCAGTTTAGACACCATCTTAAACCAACGGGATCAATTTGCCATCCCCAGTCACTGGCTTTGAGATATGTATTTCTTACATAATCTTCTTCAGAAAAATCAAATGAACGACCATATCTTCCAGTATATTTTGTAGCAAAACTCATGTAATAAGAGAATCCAATATAATCTACTTTTCCTTGAGCCAATGCTTCTTCATCTTCTGGTAAAATAAAGTTTTCATATCCTTTTCTTTCAAATTTCTTTAAGATATGTTTAGGATAATGTCCTCTGGCATGAACTTCTACATACCAGTATTTTTGATGCATAGCCTGTTGAGCATTTAAAATATCCTCAGGATTACATGTTGCTGGATAAACACCATTCATACCAATCATACACCCAACTTTCGCGTCTGGATCAATTTCATGAGCTGCTTTTACAGCCAATGCACTGGCAACCAATTCATGATGAGCAGATTTATACATCATATATTCAATATCGTCACCCTCTTTGACTAAGACAGCTCCTTCCTGTACAAGATGATGTGCTCCCATAGCGTGCCATTCAGCCTGATTATTGATTTCATTAAAAGTCATCCAATATTTAACTTTTCCTTTATATCTTTCAAAGCATACTTTGGCATATTTCACAAAGAAGTCAATACATCTACGATCCATAAATCCATTATATTTTTCAGCCAAATGATATGGCATTTCAAAATGTGATAAAGTGACAATTGGTTCAATACCTAAACGATGCATTTCATCAAATAAGTCATCATAGAATTTTAATCCTTCTTCATTTGGTTGTTCATCATCCCCATTTGGAAAAATTCTTGTCCATGCAATAGAAGTTCTAAACGCTTTAAATCCCATTTCAGCCATTAAAGCCAAATCTTCTTTATAATGATGATAAAAATCAATACCTACATGATTTGGATAATCTTCTCCTTCAATGACACCATTTGTAATACGGCGAGCAACACCATTAGAACCAGCTGTCATGACATCAGCCACACTGACACCTTTTCCACCTTCATTCCATGCTCCTTCAGCTTGATGGGCAGCAATGGCACCACCCCATAAAAAATCTTTTCTAAATCCCATTTGTTATACCTCCATTTCTACTATTTTTATTATACTATAAATAAAAAGAGAAAACAGATTATTTTGTTTTCTCCATTAAAATTCTACTCTACAAATATTTATATTTGTTCCGCCTTTTTCTTCATTTGTTGCTTTCTTTTTAAACGTTCATTTGTCCATCTTCTAAGTAATTCATAAATTACAGAGAAAGTCGGTAATCCAAACACCATACCCGGTATCCCAAACATTCCTCCACCAACACTGACAGCAAACAACACCCATAAAGCTGATAATCCTACAGAACTTCCAACAACATGAGGATAAATCAAGTTAGATTCAAACTGTTGTAATAGGGTACTAAAAACAAGAAATATCAAAGCTTTGACAGGTGATACAAAAACAATTAATACCGAAGAAATCACAGCTCCAATAATTGGTCCAAAATAAGGAATAATATTGGTAAAACCAATCACAATAGCTGCAATAGAGGCATAAGGAATACCCAAAATCATACATCCAATATAGCAGAGAACTCCGATAATAACAGACTCCGTTAATTGCCCAGCTAAAAAGTTTTCAAATGTTGTCCCTGTCAAAGAAACAACTTCTTTGATATATTGATAATGTTTTTCATTAAAAATCGCTCTGGCAAACTTTTTGACTTGTCGAATCAATTTATCTTTAGAAAACAACATATAAACAGCCATCACAAATCCCATAAACACATTGATTAAACTTGATGTCATGTGTGAAACACCTAAAGCAATATTAGGCACCCAAGTTGTTAGAGTGGAGAGAAATGTCTGTGTAAAATGTTTTTGAAAATCATTAATTTTTTCAAGAAGTTCTGGTGATAAACGAATTTCTTCAAATAGATAATTCAACCATTCTTCTGCTTGAGCAAAAATATCTGGTAAATTATCTATAAGAGTTCTAATATTTTCAACAACTTGAGGAATAACAACAATCATCACAATAACCAAAACAAGGATAATTAATAATATGGCTAGGATAGCTGAAATAGTTTTCTTTCTTTTTTCATTTGATATAGGTAATTTCTTTTCTAAAAATTTCATAGGGATATTGAAAATAAAAGCTAAAACAAATCCTATGATAAATGGCTGAATAATCCCAATCAAGTTCCCTAGATAAGAAAAAACATCTTCAAAATAAATAACACCTAAAACCAGAATCGCACCATAAGTCAAAATAATTAATATATTCTTTAGCGTCAAATCACGCATTTTTATTGATGTCTTCAATATTACCACCTCACGATTTAGTTTACCTTATGATTATGAACTTTTTATGGCTCTAATTCATATATATTTTCATGAAAACTTGATTTTTCTCTAGAACTTTAAAAACACCTGCACCTATCATTAAGACAATAACTTCACCAATGAATACATATCCTGCATTTAATAAAAATGGTAGGTCTAAAAGAAAATACAGTTCTGCTCCAACAATTATACCATTAAACAATGCACCTAAACAAACACCCATCCATAAATGTGATATCCTTGTAAAGGATAAACATGTCAATAAAGTTGCTGATGTGCCAAATATAACATCATAAATACCCATTGGAGAAAAGGCATTAGCTAAAAGACAACCAATCACTAATCCGGGTATGAAACGTCGATTATAAAAAGCAAGAAACATTAGTATTTCTGCTAAGCGAAATTGGATAGCCCCATAAGAAAAAGGAGCACATATGAAAGTCAGCACTGCATATATACAGGTAAGCATCGCATTCATCAAAATAGTACGTATTTTTACATTCATGATAAAACCTCTCTTTACTTTGTCATTATACCATATTTTTATAAAAATACTTGTTCATCATGAATATATTCATTAAACTATTTATAGAGGTGATTTTTCATGACAACACTTTATGTATCTGATTTAGATGGAACTTTATTAAACTCAAATCAAACACTATCAACTTATACGATTGAAACGATTAATCAACTTGTTGATGAGGGTATGTTATTTTCTTATGCAACAGCCAGATCTTATCAGACAGCTAAGAAAGTCACACAAGGATTACAGGCGCCTTTTCCTTTAATTGTTTATAATGGTGCCTGTATTCGAGATAATGTATCAGGTGAGATCTTATTATCACATTGTTTCCAGGAAGATATTCATCTGCTTTTAGATCCTTTTTTAAACAATCATCTTTATCCGATTGTCTATGCGTTTATTGACGGTGAAGAAAAATTTTCTTTTATTCCAGAAAAGTGCACACCTGGAATGCTTGAGTTTATCGAGTCTAGAAAAGGTGATCCACGCATCAGGATCATTCATCATCTCAAAGACTTTTATGTTGGTCAAATTTTTTATGTCACATTGATTGATGAAACAGATAAGCTCAAACCGTTTTATGCATACTATCAAAAACAATATCATTGTTTATTCCAAAAAGATATTTATACAAATCAACAATGGCTTGAAATTATGCCTCAAGGAACATCTAAAGCACATGCTATTGAACAATTAAAACATATTTATCATTATGATCGTCTTGTTGTTTTTGGAGATGGAGAAAATGATATTGAGATGTTTCAATTAGCGAATGAAGCTTATGCAGTAGATAATGCACATGAAAAATTAAAAGCGATTGCTACTCAAATCATCCCTTCCAATGATCAAGATGGCGTTGCTCAATTTTTAAAACAGACATGGAAAAATAAAGAGCTTAGCTCCCTGATACTGGATAAATAGCTAAACTCTAAAATGAAAAATACAAATACTATATTACAATTGAATCACTCTATCACATTGTTGAGCTATAGACTGATCATGTGTCACAATAATGACTGTTTTATCTTGCTGTTTCATTTCCTTTAAAATATTGATGATATCTTGTGCATTGTCTTTATCTAGTGAACCCGTAGGTTCATCACATAATATGATAGGAGCATCTTTAATGATGACTCTTGCGAGTGCAACACGTTGCTGTTGTCCACCAGATAATGTATAGACTTTTCGTTTTTCTATACCTTCTAATCCTACCTGTTTTAATGCTTCTTTTATACATTGAATCTTTTCTTTCTTTTTTAAATCTTTATATTCTAAAGCAATCATTAAATTATCTATAATATTCATAGATTCTATTAATGCAAAGTTTTGAAAAAGATATGATATTTGATAACGTAAAGCGAACACAGCATCCTGTGATTGAAAAGCTACTGGTTTTCCAGCAATATAAACATCGCCCTGATCACTATCTTCCAATAATCCCATGATATTCAAAAGCGTCGTCTTACCACTCCCACTTTTTCCAACAATTGCATTCATGCTTCCTTTTTTTATTTTTAGATTATAATTTTGAAAAATGACATTTTCATCATAAGCTTTCGTTATATTTTTTATTTCAATCATCATCATTCTCCTTTCAAAATTGAGGATATATAATATTTTTTTGATTTTATTACTGTTTTCATAAATATAAAAATCCAGAATAAGACGATAAGTCCGATAAGGAATATCACCATACCCATATGATATTGTAATCCCATAAATATTCTTGCAATCAAAACATACATCATGACATTGAATATAAAATACTGATGATATTGCTTAAACAAAGAAAATCCGTGTAATTTCTTCACTGCAATCAATTTTTTATTTTTATGCACAAAACAATAAAGCCCTTGTTCTACAGCTTTACCAACAAAAATAAGAATCAAACCAATCGTTGCGATTAGACAAACAGCTGCCATCATCTCATTATGATTCAACTCAGCCATATCATCATAGGCAGATATCACTTGTACTGGATACTTGTCTAACCCATATTTCTGGAGTAAAGACATGAGTTCCTTTTTTGTGATACCTTTATTTTTAATGGATTTCCCTTATATCCCATGATGCGATCATAATCAATATCATCTCCATTATTTTCTGTACGTACTGATAATACAATATTCTCTAAAGTATTTGTATGCTGATTAATGACTTTAGAATTATAACTAAAGAAGCCTTGTCCACTTTTATAATATACAAAGATCACATCATCATTTTTCTGATAACCTATATTCTTCACATCATCTGATAACTTTTTTTCATCATACATATGATTATCAGGAATTAATAAAACCTGTCTTTCTTCTTTTTCATCTATCTGTATGAGCTTCTCTTGAGCCTCTACAATGTTATTGACATTTAAATACTCATTATTCACATAGGCAACTGCTCCTTGATAATAATAACCTTCCTCAATGCTTCCATCATTGATAAAATCATTAAAATCGGCATATATTGCCTCATGACGATTAAGTTCTATAAATGCCTTCTTTGTATTTTTAAGCCATGTTGACTGGGCAATAGTATCTCCATCTTCGGTTTGTTGAATGGCTGGTATAATATAATAATCCTTTGTTGTTTCCCATTGTATTGTATTATTCATTCTTGAAAGAATTGATTCTACATAATTTGTTGCACTCAATGATAAAAAGATACCTATTGTGATTAAAAGAAACAATATAAACTGATTAAAATATAAAAATGTATGAGAAATATGTTTTCCTTTTAAATAATCGATAACTTTGACACGACTAAAAACAAGAATAACGAATGTTGAAAAGACAAAAATTAAAACCATAGAAATAATAATTGTTTGATAACCAGATAAAATAAAATGAATAACATCACTATTGAATTTTTGTGTCATTATCAGACTTAATATTGTATAACAGGGAAAGAGAATACAACTATAATCTATTAAAATATGACTAATTTCATCTAATCAAATATCACCATGGGAATAACCATGAAGCTTTTTTATAGAAAAAAGTTTATATTTTTGATACTGATCATAAATAATGATAAGTAATAATAAAACCGTAAATGCAAAGATAACCATTATAACAAAAGGCATAGAATCTATTGAACTATTATCATGACTTACAGTATTGATATCTATATCTAAAACTTTCTCTAATGATTCTTTAATTTGCTTTGTATTATCTTGATGAGAAACAATTCTGGCTTCTCCATTAAATGAATCATTTTCTATTATTTGATCTAATGGATAGATATCTAATTGATATTGATATTGTAAAAGTTCAACAGATTGATATTCTTTTATTCCCAAAACATCAAAATAATCATTATCATTTGTATAAATATACTTATAATAATGGTTATAATCTTTCTTAGTAAAAAAGATGCTAGAATGATATTCATTCATAACATCCTTAATATCGTCTAAAACATCTTGAGAATTTTTTGTTTTAATATTTTGATCAATTTGAATTGTCATGACATGATCCAGTTGATTTTCTGCATAAACTTTATTTTGAAAATCTTTGATTCCTGCTTGTGCAAACTGAGGAATAAATAAAACGACTGCATAATTCACAAATAAAATTCTTTATGTTTTTTTCATATATTCTCCTATTTATTCTTCATCATCAAACATCCTTATTTTCATACTATCTCCAAATACTTATTTTGGTTATATTAACATATAGCTATTTATGTTTCAATGTATTCTTAAAATGAATATTTGATAATATACTTTCTCTTATTGTCTGTCTTTCTTCAAAGTTTTTCACTTTCGATTCATTCCAATAACCAAGTTGGTGTGTTTAATTTTAAAAATAACCATGCAAAAACATAAGATAAAAAGGTATGTACCAAAATTATAGCTATAAATAAGAGATCTTAATTTCTGAAAAATGAACTTTCCCTTTTAATGTGATACAATGTTCAATCAAATCACTATTCATTTCTTCAATTGAAACATGAGAAAATAAATTATCAGTGTCATCTATCACTTTCCATGTACGGGGAATATATAATTCCAACATTCCACAAGTCACATACAAATGAAAATCAATGTTTTGATACTTCATATCAGCTTGATGAAAATAAACTTTAACTACCCCAGCACGATTTGTTATACTTACATTTTCAATCTCTTGAGAATCAATATAACGAATACAGCTACTCATATTTTCTTCAATGGATATATTTGTTTCCTGCATTGTCTTTTGATTTATATTTTGAAAATGACGTGAATGTTTCTTTGATGAGGGAAATAAGAAATGCCATCCTATACTTGCTAATAATGCAGCTAAAAGAACTGTCCATGGTGTAATGGCTTCTAATCCTAAAGGCTTATCATAAATAATAATAAGAAAAGCAATGGAGAATAAAAAGCCAGTGACTTCTTTATGAAACAAACTCCAAAGAGCAGATACACCAAAGAAGATTGTCAATATCAATGTCCAAATACTTATATGAATATCTAAAATACCTAATTGTGAAACAATTAAAAAAATTGCTAAAGCGATGAATAATACACCCCAAAATATTCTATTCTTTTTCATTTTATAACCTCTTTTCCTCTAATCTTGATCGAAGTGGTCTGTAATAATGTCTTGATACATAGACTTGTTTGGAAGTATTCGCAAATTCTATCAGACATGGACTTGATATTGTTTTATGAAGTGCATAAATCTTTTGAAGATTTAAAATCGTGGATTTAGAAACTCTCATGAAATGACCAGGTAATATTTCTTCAAGTTCATATAATTTATATTTGACTTGATATAGATCATCACAGGTATGCGCACGAACATTCTTTTCATCTGTTTCAAAAAACAATATATCATTCAACGATAAATAATATTCAACAGAACCCTTATAAAAAACAATAACTGCCTGTTTTTTAGAAAAATCAAATAATGTTGCTTGGACTTGCTGAACTCTTTCATTCATAACCGGTGTCTTGATAACCACTTCAATATCTTCTAAACTTTCATCCATTTCTATTTTGACTTTCATAATTAATCTCCTTCGACATCTTTAATATAAACATCATGAAAGGAAAAGTAAATAGCTATCACCTAAGTGGTCTATATGATGAAGTAAGTGGTTAAAAAAAGGTATGTATCATGAAATGATATATACCTTCTTCATCCTATAATTCTTCACCGTTTGTTTCGATGACTTTTTTATACCAATAATAAGAATCCTTTGGAATTCTATTCAATGTTCCAGAATTTTCATCTTCTTCTCTATCAACATATACAAATCCATAACGTTTCTGATATCCATTTAACCAGCTTAATAAATCAGTATATGACCATGTACAATAAGCTAAAACACGACATCCATCATCAATAGCTTTCTTTAATTCTTCAATATGTGCTTTTAAATAAGCAATACGATATGGATCATGAACCTGTCCATCTTCAACTTTATCAAAAGCTCCTAAACCATTTTCTGAAATCACAACAGGTAAATCATAACGTGAAGTAATATCACGACAGCACATTCTGATTCCCATTGGATCTATTGTCCAATCCCAGTCAGTTGTTGGCAAGAAATCATTTGCCGGATTCTTATATAATCCTGGTACACCTTGAACTTGAGCTGTTCCTTTTTCACCTGTGTTGTTCATTGTATTTGTCATACCAACACCATTGATGTCATTATATTCAGCCACACATGTCTGATAATAATTCACACCCATAAAGTCAACTAATGCAGCAGCTTTTTTCAAAATGTCTTCATCGCCATCTTCCATTTGTGGAGTGACTCCTTGACTTTCTAAATATGCCCAAGCACTTCTTGGATAACGACCATAAGCATAGATATCCATCCACCAATAATTTTGTAAATCATCATAATCAGCTTTAGCCATCGCATTTTCAGGTTTTCTATCATATGCATAACATGGACTGTAAGCAAATGAAGCACCAACTTTGGCGTCAGGATACATTTCTTTTAAAGCCAAAACTGTCTTTGCATGTGCCATATTGGCATGATGGTTAACCTGATAGAATGTTTTCATATCGTTTTCTTTTCCTGGTGGATGCATTCCTTTTAACCATCCAAATGATGTAAAGATATTTTGTTCGTTCATTGTAATCCAGTATTTGACACGATCTCCATATCTTTCAAAAAGTGTCTTGGCATAGTTCACATAATCATCAACAATCTGACGACTTTCCCAACCATGATATTGATCTTCTAAAGCTTGAGGCATATCCCAATGATAAACTGTCACCATAGGTTCAATGCCATATTTTAATAATTCATTAATTAAATTATCATAGAATTGAAGCCCAGCTTCATTCACTTCACCATTTCCATTAGGATAGATTCTTGTCCAGGCAATAGAGAAACGATACGTTTTTAATCCCATTTCTGCCATTAATTTGACATCTTCCTTGTAACGATGATAGTGGTCAACAGCTTTATCACCTGTTGTTGCCTTAAAAGTTTTACCGGGAATTCTTACAAACTTATCCCAGTTGGAAACACCTTTACCATCAGCGTCCCATCCACCTTCTACTTGATAAGCAGCAGATGCACTTCCCCATAAGAAATCTTTAGGGAAGCCTTTTGATTTTTCAAAATACATATAAGCCCTCCTCTTTTTATATATTCTCATTCATAAACTCAATTAGAGATAATGAATAGGAATCCTGTTTATCTTTTAAATCATAGAGATGTTCTTCTTTAATTGGAAATAACAATTTGTTGGAAGCATCATGATTATACAATGGAAAAACCATTTGAAATGGAACATCCTTATCATTTTTAGAATGAACATAAACTGTTGGAATCTGATTTTTCTTAACCAATTCCACTGTATCCATTTTTTTAATATCTATTTTTAATTCATTTTTCATCACTTTTCTAATCACTCTACCTGCCAAATATTGTGGTACTTTCATCTCTCTTTGACATTTCTTTGTCAGATAGTGGTAAACATGATCATAAGCTCCTTCACTTATAATCAAGTCTACATTCTTAAGTTTACCTAATCCAGAAGCATTTAAAATCGTATTGGCTCCCATTCCTTTACCATACATAATCAAACGATGATTTTCTCCGTATTTCTGTAATAAATACGTATTAAAATACATCAAGTCAAAAACATCACGATAACCAAAACCTCGAATATAACCATCACTTAATCCATGAGCATGAGCATCAATCATTAAAATATGATCATCTTTAAAAATACTTTTTAGATACTCCACTGTTTTTTCCAAAGACTTGGCAGAAGCCATCAACTCATGTAAACAGACAATCGTTCTTTTTGCTTCAGGCTTTTCTATCAGATAACCCTGAAGATACAAACCTTTATGATTTTGAATCTTAATCTTTTGAGCATGAAGTTTTTCATACCAGTTACCTTGATCCTCTTTATTCAAATGTTCACGATATAAAACTTTTTTGGCAAACTGATTTGCAAGTGCTAAACTGGCTGTCAATGTTGACGCTGTTAAAGTTGAAGCTAAAGCAGTTGTAACTGCAAGTTTCTTTTTCATTTATACCACTCCTTAAAATTATCCATTAATAGTCTATTAATGTTTGTCACTTGTTCAAAAGAACTTAAACGATAGTTTTCATTTTCCATTCTTGCTGCAAAATACTGAATAGCTGTCACCAGTTCATCTCTCACTTTTGGTTTCATATTATCTGGAAATGATTCAATCGGAAAGCATGTAAACACAAAAGTATTGTAATCTCGATGGAATAAATCCAATAATATCTGATAACCTTCTGTCTGTATAATAGAATTTCCTAATGCTAAATCCAAATCATGATTTGCAAAAGTTAACATATAATGAATAATATTTCTTAAAACATTAATCAAGACTTCATAATAATGTTCATAATCACTATAGAAAATATAGTAAATATAAGAAAAAATAAGGTTTCCCTGACTACGAGAATGTTTGCGATTTTCCAGCATAAAATCATTATCAATCAATGTAAACTCATCTTTAAATTGATCTATGATGGCTTTAGCCACATTGTATTGTGATAAAACAAGCGAACCAAAATCCGTCATGATTGCAAATGTAAAACGTGAATTTAAACATAAAGTACGAATAGCTTGAAATAATTCTTCTGGTACATTTTTATAAAATTTATCCAAATGACGCCAAACAATACGAATAATCTTACGAATATAATAAAGATGAAACTGATATTCTGTATCTAAGTATTTTGAATTGGTTCCATCCCACTCATATTGATATAAAACACTCTCAAATAAAAGATTAACAGAATCTATAAAATTTTTATAATTTTTACGTTTTAACTGTTTTTTTAAACAAGGTAAAAATATCTTATAAAAATCATCCATTGTCTGTTGATTAATACCATGATGATATTTCATATAGCTTAAAATATCACAAAAATCAATAGGTGCCAAAACGTTCACTTCATCTGAAACTGTTTTAATAAAATTTTCATACAATGAATAATGCAAAACTCTTTTATATCCCAGTCTTGCTAAAACACGTGTTAAAGCATCTTTCACAATATAAATCTTTTCCTGCTCATGTAAATCTTCTGAAAAAGTATACGTAATTTCATCTAGACAATGAATTTCCACAAAAATATCAATTTGGCGAAAATTTTGATCCAACATATAATAATGAACTTTAAACGTATTTTCTTCAGTACGATATCCACTATGATATCGATACTTTCCCACATATTGTGATTGATGATCAGCCATGAATTTTTGCATAACTGCCTGATCAAACGCCATATTTTATCCTCCTTTATGAGCTTTTTGAAAACGTGGTAAAAATTGACGACGTACATACTGCACAGCAATATAACGTATATTCTCTCTTGAATAATCTCCACCGATAGATAATGAAGTATCCATAATTTCTTCAGTCAATAAAGTTAATTCATGATCACTCAACTCTATTTTTTCTAAAGCAATTGTCGTTCTCACAATTTCCTTACACTCATCTATATAATCTTTTTTATCAATATCTGTTACATGTTCCATATTTTTAATCTCCTTACTAGCATTATACCATGATTATATGTCTTTTCTATAAACATTTCTTTCTTTTTTATCATTTGTTTTCCATATAAAAAGCAGGTCATCCTGCTTCTTGTGTTATCTTAAAAAACGAATATCTTCCGTGATATCAAATCCTAAATCTTTTAAATGATTTTTGGCTTGTTGATATGTTTGCATATCCAATAACGCATTGGCTTCATGGGCATCTGTACCAATAATGACACGATTTCCTACATCTTTTGCAATCTTGAAAAAATCATCACAAGGATAATGACGATGTGTACGATATCCTAATAAATTAAATTCTAATGGTATATCATATTGTTTAGCTTTTAAGCATAATCTTTGCATTTCCTCTGCATAAAAAGGATCATCAGTTGGATAATTGGCTAAATCCGGATGAGCAACATAGCTATATAAACCTGTTTCGATTGCTTCGATACAGCTATTGACATATTGTGTAAGTTGCCAAGATTTCAAAGGAAAACCAAAATAAATACCATCTTCATCACTACCATCATAATGATTGCCTAAAATAATATAATCAATAGGATATGTTTTTAACATCTCTTTTAAACCATCCATATATTTTTCAAAATATTCACATTCTAAACCAATTTTTATAGAAATCTGATTTTTATATTTCTCCTTTAATTTTAATAGAGTCGATACATAATCACCTATTTCATAAGCTTCCATACGCATTGTTGGGTGAAATGAAGATTGATACATCCACGGGCTATGATCACTGAACCCTAGTTCAGTATATCCTGAAGCAATGGCTGCCTGAATATAATCTTCTTCATTATCAATAGCGTGATGACAACGTTTCGTATGTGTATGATAATTTTTCATTACTATTCATCTCCTTGGCTTCTATTATAACGCATTGACTTCGCTTATCGCAATAAAAAGAGGCATCTTTCATAGATACCTACTCATAATCACATGTATAACCACGCATATCTAATTCTAACTTTTCTACTTGCCAGTCATTTAATAAATGACCTAACTCCTCTTTCATTCTGACGACACCTTTTTTATCACTTTCTCGAATAACAGCCATTATTGTTGGTCCAGCTCCCGATAAATAGCAGCCCAGTACATGTTCATCTTTTTCTAAAGCTGCCATAATCTCATCATATCCTTTTATCAAAGTCCCACGATAAGGCTGATGTAAACGATCTTTAAATCCCAGCTTCAAACCATCATCATAACCATTAATCAAAGATGCGACCATTAATGCCAGATGGGATACATTCGCAATAGCGTCTTGTCTTGGTAACTGTTGAGGTAAAACAGCACGAGATTTTTCTGTTGATAAAGTAAAAGGAGGGATAAAAGCAACAAAGCGATAATCGTGTTTAACTGGAATATTTAAAGTTGTCACATGGTTATCATTCATGACCGATACTGTCAATCCCCCAAAAATAGCAGGAGCGACGTTATCTGGATGCCCTTCAATCTGTGTTGCCAATTCTAATATCTCCTGACGTTCTTCACTACGATCCATAAAAGCATATGCTCCTACAATCCCTGCAACAATACATGTTGAAGAACTTCCAAGTCCTCTTGTATAAGGTACGTCCCCACTACACTCAATGCGTAATCCTTGAAATTGTAAACCACAGGCTTTTGCTCCTTCTACAAAGGCACGATATGTCAAATTGTCTTGATTACAAAACTGCTGTGGACAACCAGTGATTTCTAAACCATCTTCCAACAATTCAAAAACAAAAGTATTATATAATGTTACTGCTAATCCGGCAACGTCAAAGCCCGGTCCTAAATTAGCACTTGTTGCTGGAACTTTCACTTTGACTTTCATAAAGATATCTCCTTAATCTTTTGAGAAATCTCACGAATAATTTGTGATTTATCTATCACTTTTTGATGAAGAACTTCTCTTTGGTCTAAAGCTACTAATGGTTTAGGAATTTCAACACCTGTTTTTTGATAAACTGCTTCAATAGCTTCATATTCTGATAAGTCTTGATTTGTT
Organism: Clostridium sp. C1; assembly: GCF_018223625.1. Classification (NCBI taxonomy): domain Bacteria; kingdom Bacillati; phylum Bacillota; class Clostridia; order Eubacteriales; family Clostridiaceae; genus Clostridium; species Clostridium sp. C1. The sequence goes on from NZ_CP073631.1 coordinate 1,809,004, forward strand.
AAAGCATGATAAACAGAATCAGCAAATTTATATGGTGAAGCTGTAGCTAAAATGATCGTTTTCGTCTGATCTCTAAATGCTTTTTGATATTCTTTATAAACACCATAACCAATAGCTGTATGTGTGTCTAATAAATATCCTGTTTCTTCAAAACATGTTTGAATTGTATTGAGAACTCCTTGTTCATCTAACCATCCTGCTTTAAAAAGACATTGCATTTTTTCTAATAAATCAGAAGAAATTTCATAAACACCATTTTGGTTCAATTGTTCCATATAACTATTCACTTTTTGACTATCTTCACAAACCATATACACAAGTCTTTCTAGATTACTAGATACCAGAATATCCATTGCCGGAGCATTTGTTTTATAAAATTCACGACGTGCATCATATTTTCCAGTACGGAAAAAATCAGTTAAAATATTATTTTTATTAGATGCAACAATAAACTTTTGAATAGGTAATCCCATCTTTTTAGCAATAACTCCTGCTAGACAATTGCCAAAATTACCACTAGGAATTGTAAAATTCACTGCTTCATTTAAACGAATTTTCTTTTCATTCACAAGTGTCATATAAGCATAAAAATAATAAACCACTTGAGGAATCAATCTGCCAATATTAATAGAATTTGCAGAAGATAAGAAAACATGATGCTGATCACATAAATCTTTTAATTCTAAAGATTGAAATGCCTGTTTCACTGCTTTTTGAGCATCATCAAAATTTCCATCTATACCTACAACATCCACATTTTGACCAGTCTGCGTAATCATTTGTTGTTTTTGAATAGGCGAAACACCATCTTCAGGATAAAAAACTTGAATATATGTTCCTTCCACATCTTTAAATCCTTCTAAAGCCGCCTTCCCCGTATCTCCAGAAGTTGCTGCTAAAATCATCACTTTTCTTTCTTCACCTTTTTTCTTGAGTGAATAAGTCATGAAATAAGGTAATAACGATAATGCCATATCTTTAAAAGCCGCTGTTGGACCTTGAAATAATTCAGCAATATAAACATCTCCTGCCTGTTTAACAGGAACAACTTCTTTTGGAAACAAGCCATTTCCATAAGCTTTCTGACATAATTCTCTTAATTCCTCTTTTGCATTATTTCCAACAAAAGATGTTATAATTTCAGTTGCCATATCTACATAAGATAAATGCTGCAAAGCCTTTAAATCTTTTTGTTCTAATGTAAAATCTGGAACAAGCAATCCTCCATCACTGGCAATCCCCTGCAAAATAGCATCATAAAAATCTATTGGTCGCTGTTTTCCTCTTGTACTCACATATTTTTTATCACTCATGATTTACACCTGCTTTCATATTTGTTTCATTGTATACAATTTTAAAATACAAGTCAATATTATTAGACTATTTAAGCATATTTATCATCCATTTTATAATTTCCCTAAAATTAATGAAGATTTATATTGTTTTAAAAATATCATTTTGACTAATACTCTTGAATATACTATAATAAATTTTATTATAAAGGGGGAAGCAACTATGAGCCATATAATCATACCTAAAGACTATAAGCCACATCTTAATTTAATCGAAACAGAAGTAGCTATCAAAATGATTAAAGATACATTTGAAAGAAGACTTGCTGAACAACTTCGTTTAACACGTGTTTCAGCACCACTGTTTTTATTAAAAAATACAGGTTTAAATGATGATTTAAATGGTATCGAAAAACCAGTATCATTTACATCTTTTGAACTTAATCATAACGATGAAATAGAAATCATTCATTCTTTAGCCAAATGGAAAAGAGATGCTTTATATCGTTATGGTTTTGAACAACATACAGGTTTATATACAGATATGAATGCAATTAGAAAAGATGAAGAATTAGACAATATTCATTCCATGTATGTAGATCAATGGGATTGGGAAATGGTCATTTCCCGTGCTGATCGTACTTTAGACTATTTTAAAGCTATTGTTTCAAAGATTTACAATGCTTTGTTAGATGTTGAATTTTTAATGATTAGACATTATCCTCAACTCGGTGAATCTATTTTACCTGATGAAATCTATTTTATCACTTCTCAAGAGTTAGAAGATCTCTATCCTCAACTCACACCTAAAGAAAGAGAAAAAGAAATTGTCCGTACTAAAAAAGCAGTTTGTATTATGCAAATTGGTGATTTATTAAAATCTGGTCAAAAACATGATGGACGAGCACCAGATTATGATGACTGGAAATTAAATGGTGATATTCTTGTCTATAATACACAACTTGATGATGCATTAGAAATCTCAAGTATGGGTATTCGTGTGGATGAAAAAGCCTTAAAAGAACAATTAGAAAAAGCAAATGCTTTAGAACGTTTATCTTTACCTTTCCATCAAAATGTAATCAATCATGTTCTTCCATTAAGTATTGGTGGTGGAATTGGTCAAAGTCGTTTATGTATGTTCTTTTTAAGAAAAGCTCATATTGGTGAAGTTCAAGCTTCTTTATGGGATGAAGAAACTATGAAATTATGTCAAGAAAATCAAATTCATTTATTATAAAAGCATTCCTTTTATTGAGAATGCTTTTTCATAAATTCAAATGATATAGTGAATGGATTATTTCTTTGACTCGTTTTTGCTTTTTTCTAATAAATCAATAACATCTAACAATGAAGAAAAAATACCACTAGCCTTTTGAATATATTCTTCATGAGGATATTTTAAATCCGGAATACAACAAACTGGAATATGTGCATCATAGGCTGCTTGGATACCTGCTTCACTATCTTCTAAGACAATAGCTTCTTGTGGGGATACACCAAGTTTTTCACAGGCTTTTAAGAAAATATCTGGAAATGGTTTCCCTCTTTTGACATCTGGACCATAAACCATAACATCAAAATCATCTATCATATGATGTGTTTCAAGCATTTGATTTGCTCTAGAAGCCAGACTAGATGTAGCAAGAGCAATTTTATAATGATGTTTATGTAAATAATCTAATAGCTCTTTAGCTCCTTTTTTTAATTGAACACCTTCTTTTTGTAATAATTGAACTTCTAACTGATGAAAATATTGAAACTTTTCTTCAATATCATAATCCAGATGATAATGTTCCTTAATAAACTGTAAAGAGACTTTCAATTGCTTCCCTGGATAATCTTTGACATAATCATCCATAGTAAAAGTATACCCATAACTTTCAATTAACTGTTTATAACATTTATATGAAATGACTTCACTATCAATCAAAAGCCCATCCATATCAAAAATAACTGCCTTTAACATAACCATCCTCCTCAACTTTATGTTTATCTTATTACAAAACACTTGAAAAGAAAAGATTCTTACAGAAACAGAAAAAATTTTCTCAGACAAAAAATACCCCTTCACTCATGAAGAGGTATTCTTTTATTCAATTTCAATATGATAATCTAAAATATAGACTGTGACGAAAGTTAAAATCACATTGAAAAATAGATCAATGAACATAAACGTAATTGGAATTCCATACCATTCAAAAGATGCGATACTCATACCTGATAAAACAAATTGTATCCATGAAAATAATTCCCAAAACTATCCATATACAAATCCCGACAGCCAAACGATGATGACGACATAAAGCTGTATGTGCTAACGTTAAAGCAAAATAAATAGATATAATAAGCGCATATGTTTCTACAATCATATAAATAAGACTTAATAATGATTCACCAGGCTGATTCATGAACATCTGTCCTAATCCTTTGAACACTTCTGGAATTCCCTGAAAAATCTGCATGATTGACATATTATGTGTCAACAATGACATCATAACTCCCATCAATAAAACCCCAAACATCAATGCAATTCCACCAAGAATAAGCCATACAAATGAAACAATAAGCTTAGAAATAATTAACTGCAAAGATGATACAGGTAAAGTCAATGTCAGATAAGCTGGTCTTTTAAACATAGAATGATAATAATGTGTAAAAATACTGACAAATAATGCAATACTAATTCCCATAACTAAAACTGTAAATCCAAAAGCCATCATAAAGCTTAAAATAGGAATATCTGGAATTAGTCCTTCTGTAAAAAATGGCAATAATAAACATGCACCCCAGAAAACACAAAACGAGATGAAAAAGGAACGCATAGAATGAATAAATTCATATTTCATTAATTTTAACATTTGAATTCCTCCTTAAAAATATCATTAATAGAAGCTTGTCTTTTCATTCTTAAGTCCTCACTATTTTCATGTAAGATAATTTCACCATTTTTAATAAAGATCACTTCATCAAATATTTTTTCAATATCCGCAATCAAATGTGTTGATAATAAAACAAGTGCATCTTCAGCATAATTATTTAAAATAGTATCTAAAATAAGTTCTCTTGCAGCTGGATCAATACCACCTAATGGTTCATCTAAAATATAAATCTTTGCTTTTCTAGACATAACCAATATCAACTGAAACTTCTCTTTCATTCCTTTTGATAATTCTTTAATCTTCACTTTCTTTTCAATATCCATTCTTTCCATTAAAGATAATGCCTTATTCAAATCAAAATCATCATACATATCAACAAATAAATTCAATGCATCACTGGTTGTCATCCAGTTTTCAAAATAAGGTTCATCTGGTAAATAAGAAATGATTTTTTTAGAATGAATACCTATAGCTTGCTGATCAATTTGAACATCTCCATCATATTCTTTCAATAAACCATTTAAAACTTTAATCAGTGTTGTTTTCCCGCTTCCATTAGGTCCAAGTAAACCCACAATCTGTCCACCATGTAAAGTTAAATTCACATCTTTTAAAACTTGTTTCTTTCCATATTTTTTATTTAAATCTTGGATTTTTATAAGTTCACTCATGATTTTCCTCCTTTAAATAAGCAATAATATCTGCTTTTGTAATGCCATAACGCTCCATTTCTTTAACAAACTGTTGAATCGTTTCTTGTATTTTGTTTTGGCGACATGATTCAATAAAATCAATGTCTTCACTAACAAATCTTCCTACTGCCCTTTGTGTCACAATAAATCCCTGATGTTCTAATTCCAAAAAAGCTCTTTGAATGGTATTAGGATTGACTTCCAATCTTGATGCCATCTCTCTGACTGATTCTAATTTATCACCTGGCTGCAACTGCCCACCAAGAATTTTTGATTTGACTTCTTCAACAACCTGTAAATAAATAGGCGTATCTGTTTGAAAATGATTCATAGCCATTCCACCTTACTGTATTAATACACTAATACAGTAACACAGTATAATTCTTTTGTCAATATTCACACACAAAAAAAGATAGCTTTTCACTATCTCTTATATCAATCAAATAAAGTTTTCCAATTAGGATGACGATAGGCCTCAAAATACATATGAATTTGTTCTTCATTGTTTTTCTCAGTAGAAAGCTCAAGTAAATGATCTTCATCAAAATATTTAGATTCTACTGTTTCTACATTTTTCTCAAACTTTCCACCTATTTCATAACAAAGCACAAAAATTTTACAAACGCCATAAGCATAAATTGGAACATTATGTTGAGCACGATCTTGCACAGCGATAATTCTATCAGCGATCACATCTAAACCAGCTTCTTCTTTCACTTCTTTTATTGTATTCTGTTTAACTGATAAGTTCACATCTACCCATCCACCAGGAAGTGACCATTTTCCATTATTTTCTTTTACCAAAAGAATTTGATTATCTTTAAAAATAGCTGCACGTGTATCTAATTTAGGTGTCTGATATCCACTTTCATTACAAAATAAATCTTTCACTTTTTCTAAAGGAATATCATTTTGATACGCCATGATTTCAGCCGATATTTCTCTTATACGTTCATATCTTTCCTGATCGTAAACATCATGACCATAAGTTAATCCTGCTTGTGCCAGACTTTGTAATTCAATAGCCCAATCCACCCATTTTTTATTATTCATTTTTTCCACCTCTTTATTTTTATTATATCTTATTATATCTTTCATGACTACCCATCCAATGAAAAATACAATACCTACACATGATGACTTTTTGATCAATAAATGCTAAGATATAAATATCTTTTTTATATAATCAATTAAATGGAGGAATATTCATGAAAGATGGATTTATAAGAGTAGGTTGTGCAAATTTTGAAGTATCGTTAGGTCAAGTTCAACACAATGCACAAAAAATCATATCTTATGTTAAAGAAGCCAATGAAAAACATATCAAAATTCTTGTTTTTCCAGAGCTTTGTTTAACTGGATATACAATTGAAGATTTATTTTATCAAAAACGTGTTTTAAACGAAGTCAACAAACAAATCACTACTATATGTGAACAGACAAAAGATTTAGATATATTGTTTACTTTTGGTTGTCCAATGGTTTTGAAAAACAAACTTTATAACTGTGCCATAACAGTATGTCATGGAGATATATTAGGTGTTGTTCCTAAAACATATATCCCTACATATCATGAGTTTTATGAAGGACGTCATTTTGCCAGTGCTTTAGACAATGATGAAGTCATTACAATCAATGGTCAGACTTATCCATTTTCTTCACGTTTATTATTTGAATGTCAGAGTCATCCTGAATTAAAAATCGGTATTGAAATCTGTGAAGATTTATGGGCACCTTTACCACCAAGTACCTTACATTGTTTAAATGGAGCAACATTAATTTTGAATCCTTCTGCCAGCAATGATTTGACATCAAAATCAGATTATCGTCGTCTATTGGTCACTTCTCATAGTGCCAGACTTATTTGTGGCTATGCTTATTGTAATGCTGGATTAGGTGAGTCTTCTACTGATGTTGTTTTTAGTAATCATCATTTGATTGCTGAAAATGGAAGTCTTTTAGCTCAATCTCAACAATATAGTGAAGGTATCATCTTTGCTGATATGGATATGGAAAAAATAGTAAGTGAACGTGTGGAAATGACAACTTATGATAATCGTCAGGATCATTATCAGATCATACCTTTTTCATTACAGGATGAAGATATTGAACTGACACGCACATATGATCCACATCCTTTTGTACCAAGCAATAAGGATCAACGTGCAATGCGTTGTCAGGAAGTTTTTGATATTCAAATTCATGGTTTGATTCAAAGATTAAAAGCTGCACATATCAAAAAAGTCGTCATTGGGATTTCAGGTGGTTTAGATTCTACCCTTGCATTACTTGTTGCTAATATGGCTTATCAAAAATTAGGATATCCATCTCAGGATATTATTGCTGTAACAATGCCATGTTTTGGAACAACATCTCGTACTAAAAACAATGCTTTAAAAATGATGGAAGAATTAAATGTCACTTCCTTAACAGTGGATATTGGGGATGCTGTTAAGCAGCATTTCAAAGATATTCATCATGACGAAAATGTTCATGATGTGACATATGAAAACTGTCAAGCAAGAGAACGTACACAAGTTTTGATGGATATCGCCAATCAAGAGGGTGGCATTGTCATTGGAACTGGTGATTTATCAGAAGTGGCTTTAGGATGGTCTACATATAACGGTGACCATATGAGCATGTATGCTGTTAATGTTTCTGTTCCTAAAACACTTGTTAGATATTTAGTTGATTATGTTTCTTCTTTGTATGCTGGAAAACCCCTTCATGATACATTACAGGATATTTTAAATACTCCTGTTTCACCAGAACTTTTACCAGCTAAAGATAATGAAATTGTTCAAAAAACAGAAGATATCGTCGGTCCTTATGAACTCCATGATTTCTTCTTATATCATCATGCCAGATTCCACTATGAACCAAGAAAACTTTATCGTATTGCCTGTCATACTTTTAAGGAACAATATGATAAGCAAACCATTAAAAAATGGCTTACAACATTCTATCGCCGTTTCTTTACTCAACAATTTAAACGTTCATGTATTCCAGATGGTCCAAAAGTTGGTAGCGTCGCTTTATCTCCTCGTGGGGATTTACGAATGCCTAGTGATGCCAATGTGGAATTATGGTTAAAAGAATGTGAATGTCTATAGAAAAAACCTGATAATAAATCAGGTTTTCAGACTGTTGACAAAGTGGTAGAATTTTTTATTAAATCTACCACTTCTTTTATTTTTTTATGAAAATTGATAAATTTGTATTGTTTTCCTTATATTTCCTTCTTTTTTATTGGGTGAAGGAATATTTATGAGTCCTTTCCTTTTCTTCATTCTCGCTAATTTGCCTAAATTATGGCAGCCAAAAATAATCAACGATTCCTGTTGATTTTTCTTTAGTCCTTTTAATCTTGTGAATCTTAGTCCATGCTTTTCTTTGCAATCTGCATAGACTCTTTCTATCGTCTCTTTTCTTAGTGGATAGATATCTTTCCATTCTGGTGTATATCTGTTCTCATCTGCTATTTCTCTATATTCCTCCCATACATGTCTTGTGATGACCTTCTGATGATTTTTGCTCTGTGTACATTTCTCTAAAATGGACATCCTTCACAGTCCTTTGGATTTGATTTGTATTCCCTGTATCCTGATCTGTTTGTTGTAGTATATTTCAAATCCTTGTTATTGGGGCATATATAAATATCCAACTTTTCATCATAGACATATTCATATTTCTTGAAGTATCCTTTTTTGTCATGGGTCTTTTATATGGCATATATGCTCTGATTCCATCTTCTATGATTTCTCGACATATTGCTGGTGTCATGAATCCTGCATCTAAACTGATGTTATGTATTAAATCTCCATAGGTGTTCAACAGCTTTCTATATGCATCATGAAAAACAACACTATCGTGCTGATTGCCTGGTGCCACTGTATTATGCAGTACAAATCCGTGTCTATCACAGAATGTTAGATTTGTATATGCAAAGCATTTCTGTTTTTCTCCCTTATGAAAGCATCCGCTTTCCGGATCTGTCTTGCTTACCTTTATTGATTTTGTTCCTTTTCCTTCAATGAGTTCACCTGTTTCTTCGTCATATGCAAGTTCTATATCCTTTGTTTCCTTTATTGGCTTTTTCTCATGGGCTTTTCTATCCTTGTTGATTTCCTCCAGAAGTTCATCGTCATAGTATTTCTTTACTATTTCTACAGCCTTATTTTCATGTTTTCTATTATTGGCATTGGCCTTTCGATGTGTTCCATCTCCAAATACCGTATCAAGATCCACAAAATCATATGCGATGGCTTCTTCAATAATTTTTTTGAAAATCTCATCGAAAACTTCAGAATCTCCATATCTTCTGATGTAGTTCTGTGACCATGTTGAGTAGTTTGGAACCTCATCATCAATGGACAACCCTAAAACCATCTGTAGGCAAGGTTCACCTTTGTTTCTTCACATGTTCTTCTCATGGAATGAATACTAAATGCAAAGTTGATAAAAAGCATTTTAAAAAGTACCACCGGGTCAATACTTGGTCTGCCAAAAGAACTATATAAAGGTCTAACGAGAGGATATATGAAATTCCAGTCAATAGCTTCTTCAAGCTCTCTTACCTTGTGATCCAATGGTACTAATTCATCTATAGTACTCAAAATCAAGCTGTCATTTTTTCGATTGTTTAAACATGTCATTGCCATAATATTTTACCTCCAAATATGCATTTACATTATACCATATTTTCATGATATAGTGGTAAAATAAAAAGTCGTGGAGCCTCAAAATTTGCATATTTGGAACGAAGTCATCCACGACAATAGATATAATACCATATATTTTTCTATTTGAAAACTAAAAGCTGTTGACTTTTTACTTTGTCAACAGCCTGAAAACCTGATAATAAATCAGGTTTTTTACATATATAAACATTTAATCATGATTTTGATAAATCACAGTATAATGATTTGAGTTATCTAAATGGTATTGTCGTATTTCTCGAATATGATGATTTGAATTGTCAATTTCATATAGATATCCAGAATTTTCACCCGATAATAAAGAATAATACGCTTCGATTCTATAAATACCGGGTTCTATTTCTTCTAATTTTGCTTCTTTAAAATATCCCATTGAAGTTCCTGAACTCATTTCTATGACAATCTGTTCATTGAAAACTTGAACATCTTCTTGCTGAACTTCAACAAGATAAGTTGTTTTCCAATCTAAAAAAAGTAAAGCAACAATCAAAACAAATAAACCTATAATCAAATAGACAATCTTTTTTGCTTTTAACATTTTCATCCCTCTTTATCTACATCATACTTAACAATTCTTATATACGATTTTTCCAATATTGCACTACTGAAACTTCAGGATGTTCATGATCCCAATGAGCTTCATGTCTTTCAAAATAACCAATAACTTGTCCCTTGACTCTTACAGGTACAAAAAACTCTCTTTCTCCAGTTTTCTGATTGAGTGTTTCAAACATTTCATCTTCCCCTTGATCAGCTCTTTGTAGAAAATCTTCAATCTTTTGACGAGAATTTTCATTATGACAACAAAATAAACTTTGTCCAACTTGTACACGTCCAGCATATCTTTCTTTAGCCACTTTATTCATATATCGTACAATATGATGGCGGTCAACAAAAACAACCTCGTAAGCGTAGGCATCTAAAATACCAGCTAAAATGTCAAATGTGATTTCCATTCTTCTTCTCTCCTTTCATATGCTGCCAATAACATAACAAACTAACCAGACTAAACAAAGCCCCTAACAACATAACCCACTCAATTTTTTGATTTCCGGCAACTCCAAAACTCATATTTGTAAAAACACCAACCATATTCATAATCATCGAATAAATAGAAAGCATAGTGACTCTTAAATGACTCTCAACCATGTGATTCATTATAGATTGTGATAAGGGTGTATACAACGCTTCTACAAAAGTTAGTATAAACACACCTGCAATGGATAACCATGCAATATGATAAAATCCCATCACTAGACACGATAAGAAACAAAGACTTATTAATCCCATCATTAATTGTTTTTCTTGAATATATTGAGCAAGTTTTCCAAGTATTGCACCACAAAACGGAATAAAATTCATTAATATAGCTAACCAGCCAAAATAAATCATAGGAATATGACTTGCTTTCCATTGGATTTGATTATAAAAAACACTTATTGTATGTGTTGTTTCTAATATAAAAGCAGTAGAAATCAAAAATAATATGATTCTCTTTTGTTTCCATAAATCTGAAAATAAACTTCTCAAATGGTGTGAATTTTCTCGCTTTTCTACCGGTATATCATTCAAGAAAAAAGATAAACCAAAAGCTATCAAATAAGGAAAAATGGTCAAAAACGCTGCTTTTTCTACATCTTGAATCCACAATGAAAAAGTCAGTGATGCTATCATCATACCAGCAACACCACAGGCATGATAATAACCAAAGATACGTGGATTCTCCATTTTTCCAGTTGATAAATATAAAAATGCACTGTCACAACCCGAAAGTCCAGAAACTGTTAATGCAAGTAAAATTCTTTCTAATAAAAACATCCAAAAGCTATAAGCCTGATAAAAAATGATTTTAGATACAAAATACAATCCATAACATGATATAAGTGTTTTCTTATAGCCAAAACGATCACCTACATATCCCATAGGGATTTCTAATATAAAAACAAAAATTGAAAAAAAGCTTTCAATCAGTCCCATTTCCACTAAAGACAAACCATGACTCTGTCTATATAAAGTAGCTATAGAGCCATAAAAAACCATTCCTTGCAGCCATTCAATCGCAAACAAGAGATAGATATTTCTTTTATTCATAAATAAAATAGTCCTTTCTTCATATGATAAAAACATCTACATAAAAATGTAGAAAAATATAAATTTCATTTTGTTTTTATCAAATTAAAAAAAGCACCATCTCTATCCCTCCATATATTTTATTATAGTATAATCCAACATATCAAAGCAACAATTTTGTCATTTCAAAGACAACATTCTTTTTTTCATGTATAATAGAAAACGAGGTGAAAACAATGCAAATCATAACGGGTTTAAATCAACATTATAAACGCAATCATATCATTCAAAAATATGTTCAAAAAGCCAATCAACATCCTTTTCATCAATATATTTATATATGTGACAATCCCCATGTCATTGAACAATATTTTTTTCAATATACTCATTGCTTAGTCAATATTCAAATCATGACATGGAAGCAATATTTAAAACAACTTCAAGTGCAATACCATCTGACAAAACACCATCTTGTTTCTTCCATTGAAGCGACTTATCATTTAAGACGTATCTTAAAAGAAGAAAGTTTTCATTGTTTTGATATGGGTCATCCCCTTCCTTTTATTAAGGAACTCTTTCCACTCATCAAAGATTATGAACGTTATCAGATAAATTATCCAACAATAAATCATGAAAAAATTGATGATTTTATGCATATCTATCATTCATTTCTACAATCATTAGATAATGAAACACATCTGACAATGGAAAGTATCTTTAATCATGTAAATTTTACACATCATGATACTTTAATCATTGAAGCTGACTCCCTTTATATGACACAGTCCCAAAAACTGATTGAACGTCTATCCAAAACATGTGAAGTCATCTGTTTATATACTTATCAGGATGATGAACGTCTATTTAACTTACCATATCAATCTTTCTGTCAAGACAGTCATATCATTGATCAGCCAAATATCTTGACTAACCATCTTTTTGATTATGAGCCTGTGCCTCAGCAGGACAATCATCATATGTATACATTTGTGGCAGGAACACCTTATCAGGAAATTCAACGTGTTGTTTATACTATTTATCAAAAAGTTGTAGATGAAAAGAAACACTTTCGTGATTTTACAATCATTTATCCTCAACAAAGCTACCGAGATGATTTGCTTTATGTCTTAGATTCCTTACATATTCCTCATTCATTACCACATCAAAAACAACGTCAATATGAATATAGCTATCAATGTATTTTACAACAGCTCCAACAATCTTCAAGTTCCTGCTTTCATGATATAGCGATGGAATTATTAACTTTAAATCTTGATGCTGATTATATCCATTATTTCAATGAAATTTCTGAATTAAAGGGACATATAACACCTGAAGAATTCAAAGAATTCTTTCAAATGACATTTCCTCAAACTATTCAAAGTTCAGAGAAAAAACAAGATGAAGTTCATGTCTGTATGATTGGTGAAGAAAGCTATTTTCCTCAAACCCACCTTTTTATATTAGGAATGAATGAAACCATTCTTCCTCAAAGTATAAAAGATACAGCCTTATTATTAGATGAAGATATTGAATTATTAAGAAAGCAGCAAATTTCTTCCCCTCTCACAACAAGTGAATTATTAGGAATTCATCAAAATCATATTTTGAAACTTCTTTCTACTCCTTATGATACATTAACCATTTCCTACCCTATGACATCTTTAACTGGAGAAACACTTTTACCATCTTCACTCTATAAACAATTAACGAATATGTTTACTTTTCAAAAACTTCCTGCCTTAAAGTTTTTACCTATCGAAGACTTTTATGTACAGGGAGGACAAAGTTCTGATAAATATATCTTAAACAAGCATATTGCTCAATATCAGGCAACAAAAAATCAGCCTGTACAACTCCCTATAGATTTGGCACAAAATCTATATAGTTCCTATCTTTCTGTCAGTCAAATTGAAACATATAATAAATGTCCTTTTCTCTATTTTATTCAATATGGTTTAGGTGTTTTTCCACCACAGGAACAAAAATTAATGCCTAATGAATTAGGTTCGTTGATTCACTATGTTCTTTCTATGACGATTGATCAAGAAAAAGATATAAATCATCTTGTTGATCAATATATTCATGATCATGACATTCTCCAACAAAAAATCAGCCAACAGCCATTAAATCAATTCTTTATTGAACAATTAACAGATGATTTACATATGACTTTAAAGGTTTTAAAATACTTTTTAAAAACTGGACATTTTCAAGTGGAATATAAGGAAAAGAAAGTTCAAGACCAGATTCATGATATTGCTTTTAAAGGGTTTGTTGACCGTATTGATACTTATGATCATTATGTTTCTATCATTGATTATAAGTCCAGTGCCAAAAATATAGATTTGAATCTTGCGATGCAGGGATTTCAAATTCAAATGCTTATCTATCTTGACATGGTCACAAAAATGACTCAAAAAGATCCCGGTGCTGTTTTATACTTCAATACCAAAAAACGTATTTTAAGTGTGCAACAAAATATGAATAAACCTATTGAAGAAGATGAATGGATGAAACAATATCGCTATGGTGGTTATGTTATTGATGATGGAAGTCACCAAAGCTTATTAAATTTAGATCCCACTTTTGATAAACGTTCATCACTTATTCCTGTCACCTATGTCAAAAGTAAAGATGAGTATAAAGGACAGATATTAACGATAGAACAGCTACATATCTTATTTGATAAAATCAGTGAGCATATCTATGAACTGTATCAACATATGATGGAAGGACATATTGAAATTGCACCTAAGGGTAGTGATCAAAAAGCAACACATACCCTTGTTAATCCTTGTTTTTACTGCCCATATCATAGTGTTTGTAGCTTTGATGTCTTTTATAATGATTATCAGCTTGTTGAATTTTTAGATGTTGATTTCATACTTGGAGGTGAAGAAGATGCCATTTAATGCTGGTCAGTTAAAAGCAATCCAACAAAGAAATTCTTCAATATTAGTCAGTGCTCCCGCTGGAAGTGGAAAGACGAAGATTCTTGTCAGTCGTATTATCGAACTTTTAAAAGAAGGTTATGAAATTTCAGATTTTTTAGTTGTGACATTTACACAGGCTGCTGGTCATGAAATGAAACAGCGATTAACTGAAGAACTCAATACGCTTGTATCTTCTCCTATTGATGAAAAATTAAAAAACCACTTACAAAAACAATTATTTGATCTTCCCCATGCTTATATTACGAATTTTCATGGTTTTTGTAATTTATTACTGATGAAATATGGTTATTTAATTGGCATTATGCCTGGTTTTGAAATCAATAGTGATCCGACAATGATCAAAAAAGAAGTCTTACAGGAATGTTTGAATCAATGGGTTCAAGACCAGCATATTCGTGATTTCCTGACACTTTATTTTCCCGGATATTCTTTAGATGATTTTCAAACATTACTTTTATCTATTGATAATATTTCACATTCCATTGATCATTTTTATGACTTTATTGATCAGATGAAAACTTCTTATTATGACAATTTGTCTTCTTTAGAAGATTGGCCTTTATTCCCTTATTTAAAAAATATTTTTTATGATGAATTAACCATGGCCATGAATAAATTAATTGAATTACAGATTTTCTGCGAAGACAATCAGCTCATCGACTTTTATGAAAGACCCGATGAACAAACAGAAAGAAATCAATTGTTAAAAGTGCCTTTTGAAGCCTACTATGATTATATAGATGAACGTCTACAGGCATTATCACATTCTATGACTTATGATACATTTGTATCTTTAATGAATGCCTCTATAGATAAATCTTATAATATGTCATGGAAAGAGGTTGATCCTCAAGTCAAAAAAGAATTTACGAAGATGAAAAGTGCTGTTTTATCTTCCTACCAAAAAGCCTGTCAGTCTTATTTAGAAGAAGATAGTCAAGACTTTATCAAAAAATTACAGATCAGCTCTCAAGTGATAGATATGTTGCTTTGTAAAGGTCAACTTCTAGACCAATTTCAACAGGCTTATCAACAAAGAAAAAAAGAACTTAATCAATTAGATTTTGCAGATTTGGAAAATTATACACATCAGTTACTTTTACCTGAATATGGTGTTGTTGATATTTTGTATCATCGTTTAAAAGAAATTATGATTGATGAATATCAGGATACCAATCAAATACAGGAGTCTTTAATTGCTTTAATTGCTCAATATCAAGAGCCATTCATTCCATTATTTATGGTTGGAGATATGAAACAATCTATTTATCGTTTTAGACAGGCTGATCCTCAAATCTTTTTAGATAAATATAATCGTTTTTCTTTATCAGATGAAGAATGTCTACAAAGTCAAACAAGAAGAATTGACCTTGTCTTTAATTATCGTTCTTCAAAGATTGTTTTAGATTCTATTAACTATATTTTTAATCAAATCATGGATAGTCAAATTGGTGGTTTAGAATACTATTTAGATGACAGTGCCCGTTTAAACTATGATTATGATGGAAAAGAAGGTGGTCATCAAAAAGAAGCACGAGAACGATTCTTTAAAGATGATATGAAAAAAACAGAAATATTAATTGATATTTATGATCCTGCATCATCTTTGGATAAAGATCAGTATGAAGCACATATGGTAGCACAAAAAATATTGAAATTAAAAGAATCAATGACTTTAGATGGTCGTTCTGTATCTTATAAAGATATGGTTGTTCTCATGCGTTCCACTGTTTCTTTCTTAACTTTTAAAAAGGTTTTTGACCAATATCACATTCCTAATCATATTGTATTATCACAAGGATTCTTAAAAGCCAACGAAATAGAAAACATGTTAACATTTTTAAAGGCTATTGATAATCCCTATCATGATATTGCCTTATTAAGCGTCATTACACAGCCTTATACATGTTCTTATATTCCATTAGATAAAATTGCTCAGTTAAAGATTGACTACCCAGATAGATCTCTTTACGAAAGATTACAGCTTTGTGATGATGAACAGATTCAAAATTTCTTATCTATTTTTGAAGAATTAAGACGTTTTGCTTACGAAAATTCACCTTATGATATTTTAAGAAAGATATATGAATTGACAGATTATCCATTATTTGTTTGTCAGTTAATCAATGGTGAACAAAGAAAAGCCAATCTCCAGCTTTTATTAGAACTTGCGAAAAACGCTCAACAACAATATCCTTATCTTCATGATTTTATGGAAATGATGGAACAATCTTCAGATGTCGCTCCAGCTATTGTTGCATCGCAAAATGATGATTATGTTGAATTTATGACAATACATAAATCAAAAGGTCTTGAATTCCCTATTGTTTTTGTCTGTCAGACACATAAACAATTCAATACACAAGACAGTAAAGAACGTTTTATGATTGATAAACAGTTAGGAATTGCGATTAAGCCTAGAGTATATGTTTCAAACGAACAATTTGGGCAAATGACTGTCGAATATGATAATTGTTATCGTAATATGATTGCCAGACATCAGTTAGATGAATCAATTAATGAAGAAATGCGTATTTTATATGTCGCTTTAACACGTGCTTCACAAAAACTGATACTAACGGGTGTTTTAAAAAGTATAGATGAAATTAGAGATACGATGAACAAACTCATTATCAATGAACATCCCGATATTTATCATAAAAAAGGAGCCGAACATGTTTTACTTTATAATCGTATACGTAAAACAAATAATTATCTATCTTGGATATTAGCAGCTGTATGTCGTCATCCTCAAATTCTTCATCAATGTCTGGATATACCAGAATTAGCTGATTTAGCACAAAAGCTGCAAAAATATCATTTTGAAAAGTATCTGATTTTTGACTCTACAGAACACGCTATGTTTTCATTATCACTGACAACAGATCAGGAACTTGAAAAGAATATCATTTTGACAGCTCATCAGAAAAACAATCTTGATAATCAAACACAGCAATATTATCAAAATTTTCAATATCCTTATGATACAACCAACCCATTAACACTTGCTGTGACAAAACTTCCTCATGTTCATGACAATGATTATTCTATTATAGCTGATGGAAGTGAGAATATAACACTGAGTGCCAGTGACAAAGGAACACTCGTTCACTTGCTTTTAAGTTATCTGACTTTTGAACATGATGACATTAAAACATTGATACAACAGCTTTATGATGAAGCTTTAATTGATGAAACCGGTCGAGACATTTTATATGATTATCAAAAACAGATACAAGGATTTATTGATAGTCCATATTACCAGATGATTCAACAGGCAAGTCATATTTATAAAGAAAAACCATTTTCTTACTATGACGAAACACTCCAACAAATCATTCATGGTATTTTTGACCTTGTCTTTGTATATCATGATAAAATCTATGTTTTGGATTATAAGACAGACCGTATCAAGAAAGAAAGCACTAATCAACAACTGATTCAAAAACATCAAGTACAATTAGATTATTATAAAAAAGTTTTAAAAGATATGTATCATCAAGATGTTCAAGCCATTGTTTATTATTTACATATTGCACGTGGTATTGAATTTTAAAGGGTCTGAAATTCAGACCCTTTAAAAATATCTTCTTCTTTTGTTTCTAAATGAATATTTGTATGTCATTGTATAACGGGGATGATTTTGGTAAAGCATATATAATCCTACACATTCTAAAGGAATAGACAATGCTAAAATGATTGTCAGATCTGGTAAAATCAATAAATGTGGATTCAACATACCAAGCAAAAAACTAACAATAAAGATAAAGATTGTAAAAATCTTACCCAACTTCATTAAAACCGTTCCCTCAGCTTTTTTAAGATTCAAAAATTCTATTCCTATCAATAATCCTACTACAAAAGCTGTCAAAGTCTTTGCAATCAATGCACTCTCCATAAAACCAACACAAACCAATATGATATAAGGTATCATCATTCCTAAAATTTTATTCATAAATAACATCCCGTCCTTTTTTATCATTATAATTGACATATCTTGTCGTTTCAAGTCAAAGATTGGAAAATATATAATACTGTTAAACAGACAAGGATAATTGACTGATTTCATTCACATTGAATCATTCATTTTTCATTGATATAATATGTATAGATATTACAATTTAATGGAGGAAATCAAGTATGAAAGATTCAAGTCTTATCACAATCATTGGTTTTATAATGTATATCATCTTATCTATAATAGATAAGTTTATATATACTGTTCCCAATATCATTTACATCCCTATTGGCATTTTAAGCATCATCTTTGTTTTAATGGGGTCTTTTATCAATCTAAAAAGTAAGTGAAAATAGAAAAGCGGTGGTTATTTCAATCAGCCGCTTTTGTATACTCAAATCAAGATTAGCATCATTGTTTAAACAATCTATCTATATTTCATTTTCAATACAACATACTTTATTTTTCAACTCATGATAACTTATATTTTCAATAATATAATGAAAGACACTCTCAATTTGTATTTCACTACATGACTCAATCCAAAGACTATCTTGATGATATTTTTCCTCAATAAGTTTCTTAGCACTTTCTAATTTTCCTCGCTTTATACCTTCTTCTCAGTTTCGCATCATTCTACTTTCAATAAGCAATCTTTCTTGTTCAATCCCATAACTTTTAATCATTTCTTCATCACTTTGAATAAATTTTTGATGCATATTCATAACTTCTTCAACCAAACTATTTAACTCACTATAAGAATGTGGTTGATTATGTGTAAATAAATAATCCAATTGTTCCATTATATGTAATGGCTTTAAATTCCTCCTTCAATAACTGTAAATGCAACAATATTGTTTTGACTTTTTCACCATTATAAGTTAATTGTCTATGAATATCACCTTTTTATATCACATGATAATAATGAGAAAAAGACTTTATAGGTTTTACTGTATAAAAAATGAGCTGATATACATTTTTAAGATAGATATAATTCAGTCCCATCTGTTCTTGATAATTAATTCATCTTTCACTATATCTTAAAAAACGAATTTCATCTTCTAACTGAATGTCATAATTATTCATTTCAAAATCATATAAACGTCCATGATCATCTTCCACAACAACATCAAGAATTAATTTCTTATTTTGATAAGAACTTTTAAAAGTTTTACTATTTCTAACATATGTCTTTTGAATCGTGTTATCCCCTGATATATACTGGCATAAAAACATCTTAGTCTAGAACTATAAATCAAAAGATAGTGAAAGAAATAATCGTATTTGAACTGATAAATCTTTTGTTGACATTGATTACACATATATAGAGTCCTCCTTGTTATTACCCTTCTACTTCTATATACGCAAAAATCATGTCATTTTTCTTTTTTATTTTTCAATTTTCTACATTTATTATAACATTTATATATAAATTCATAATAAGCAAATATATTATATCTCATTATCTTTAATATGAATTTGAAATTGCACACCCTTTTCACTATTGGTCACACAATATGAAAATCCATGTAAGTCTAATATAGCTCGACATATTGCTAATCCTAATCCTGTGCCATGACGATCTCCAGACACATATGTATCCCATATTTTAGTTATTTGCTCATCACTTAAATGATGACCTTCATTTTCAAATTTCAAGCTTCCATTTTCATAATTCAGATAAATATGTCCATCTTGAGGTGTATGTTTGATAGCGTTACTCATGAAATTTTGAAAAACAATCTTGAGTTCTTTGAAATCTCCTTGAATATGTGGAAATTCATCTCCCATCACAACATGAATATGTTTTTTTTTAGAATAGGCGCAAATGTTTCTATAATTGACACTAATAAATCCTCTAAATCAATATCTTCCTTATGTAATTCCACTTTACCAGATTCTAATCTTGATAAATCTAGCATAGCCATAATCAATTGATTAATATGCTCTATTTCTTGATGAATGGCACTTAAATATTGTTGTTTCTTAAGATCATCTTTTCTAGCTTCAATTAATTCTATATATCCATTAATAATACTTAATGGTGTTTTGATTTCATGAGTAAAATTCGCAATGAACTCTTTTCTCATACCTTCTAATTTTTTTACATATTCTATTTCATCATTTAATTGTTGAATTGTTGTTTTTAATTGTTGGCTCATTTGATTAATATTATGTGATAATACACCTAATTCATCTTTAGCTTTTTCATTAAGATGAATATCAAAATCATTATTTGCAATAGATAAAGTAGCTTGACTCATCTTTTTAATACGCCTTGTCAATATATATGAAATCAATAAAGATATCATTATACAAACAATAAAGGAAATGATATAAATAATCATTTTAGAGTAAATGACTTGATGTGTAATTCTGCCAATCGCGTTAAGGTCATATGTATAAAAAACAAGATAACCATCTACATCTTGAACGTCATAATCTCCAAATTCGCTATTTTCAATTGGTTTGGCATTTTTAGAGATTAATGGTTTACAATGAATAGAATATAAAGTGCCATCTTTTTCCTCTACACCGCCTACACCTGATGAAAATGTTTCACCATATTGAGGGAACAATGAAGATACATAATCACGAACAATACCATCATGTTTTTGATAATTATCTTCATGAAAATCATCATATTCATCTAGGTATAGCCCTTGAGCAGATAAAAGACAATTCGCACTTTCATATGTTTCAAAATACATCGTATAAATCTTTTCATTATTTTGTCGATGATTTAGGAAAATCTGCTTATCAATAGATAAATATGAAATATCATCAATCTTCATAGATACATTGGAATTATTTTGAGAATCATATCCAGTAAAAGCTATATTTACAGGAAGTTGATTATTTTCAACGTGTTTTCTGAGAATATTTTCTATTTGTTTTTGTTGATCTATAGAAATTTGAGAGAGATTGATTTGGAGATAAGTTGTTATTCCATCTTTTTCATTTCTTAACGTTAAATAAGGAGTATTGTGTTCACGTAGATTATAGACCATCTCAAAATCTGGATTCAATACAAAGACTGAGTCTATTTTATAACCATCTTCTGCTTCTAAAGCCTGTTCTATATCTTCATAAAATGAAGAATTTAAATCATTATATTTTTGATTATAAAGAATAGATAATTGCTGCCTTAAAACTTCAATATTATATATATTATCATTTTGAATATAGATATGAGATTTTTCTCGGTGAAAATCAAGAGTCACATTTAAGACTTGAATTAATACAAAACTCATGAAAACTAAAATAAAAATCTTTTTTCCTAATGTCATTTTAAACATTGTCTTCATCACTTACCACCACCTTTAACATATATCCTGTTTTGATAACAGTTTGGATATAACACGCATATTTTCCTAGTTTTTTACGTAACTTCTTGATATATGTATCAACTGCCCTTCCATCACCATAATAATCATATCCCCATATATGATCTAAAATCTGTTGCCGTGTCAATAACTGATTCACATGCATACATAAATATTCTAAAAGTTCGTACTCTTTATGTGCTAATGAGATTCGTTGCTGATCTATGATTAGAATACGATTGATACGATCTAATTGAAGATGGCCAACAGTTAATATATTTTCTTCTTTTTTCTGATCACGTTTAATCATGGCGATAACTTTAGCATGTAATAATGATAACTGAAAAGGTTTGATGATATAATCATCCGCTCCTAGTTGATATGCCAGTAACTGATTTTCTTCTTGTGATAAAGCACTCATAAAGATAACAGGTCTTTTTGTTTTTAATCTTAATTGTTTACAAACTTCATAACCATCAATACCCGGCATCATAATATCTAGTAATATCAAATCAATTGTTTCATTGATTATATTTAATGCTTCATAGCCTTGTGTTGCTTCAACGACTTCAATGCCTTTTAATGAAAAATAATCTTTGATAATTTGACGAATATGAAACTCATCTTCAATAACCAATATTTTATACATTCTTTTCACCTCGACTTCATCTTAACATGCTTTTGTGGAATTGAAGTGGAATCGAAAGTATAAATGTTATAAGTCTTCACAAAAACGTGACATTTTATGACAATTTATGTTAAAATCAAGACGTTTTAATAAATATGAGGAGAGGAAAAATGAATAAAGAAGAAAATGTAACGACTGTAAGTGATGAAAATATTTATAAACTCAATGGACGTGTTCCATTGAAAAAAGCTATTTCTTTTGGTTTACAACATGTTTTAGCGATGTTTGTCGCAAATCTTGCGCCTGTTATTATTGTCTGTGGAGCAGCTGTTGTCAGAGGTTCTGGTGAGCATTTGACATCAGCTGAAATTACTTCTATTTTACAATGTGCAATGTTTGCGGCTGGAATTGGAACTTGTATGCAACTCTATCAAATATGGAAAATTGGTTCTAAATTGCCTATTGTCATGGGAGTGAGTTTTACCTTTTTAGGAAGTTTATTAGTTATATCAACAAATCCATCTTTAGGTTATGAAGGTATGATTGGCGCTGTTATTCTCGGTGGTATTTTTGAAGGGTTAGTTGGATTAAGTGCAAAATACTGGAAAAGATTTTTAACACCTGTTGTTTCTGCGTGTGTTGTAATTGCGATTGGTCTATCACTGCTATCAGTAGGAATGGATTCTTGGGGTGGTGGTTCTGGTGTTGAAGACTTTGGTGCATGGTACCATCTTCTTGTTGGAACTTTTACGCTTATTGTATGTTTAATATCACATTATCGTTTAAAAGGTATTTATAAAAACTTAAATATTCTTGTTGGTTTAATTTTTGGATATTTATTATCTGTTATTTTGACAGTCACAGGAATTGCGCCAATGGTGGACTTTTCTAATATTGCGGAAACGATTCATCAAATTGGATATTTCAGTATTCCAAAATTAGTATTCTTTACAGAACATATGCCTGTCTTTGATTTAGGTGCTTTCTTCACTATTGCTATTGTCTTTTTAGTTTCAGCTGCTGAAACGACTGGCGCAACAACAGCTGTCTGTAAAGGAGCTTTAAATCGTGATATTAAAATGGAAGAACTTCAAGGTTCATTAGCTGTAGATGGATTTTCAAGTGCTATTTCTGGATGTTTTGGTTGTCTCCCTTTAACATCTTTTAGTCAAAATGTTGGTTTAGTCACAATGACACAAGTCATCAACCGTTTTACTATTTTCATGGGAGCTTTAATCCTGATACTAGCATCGTTATTTCCACCTCTAGGGGCTTTCTTTCAATCATTACCTCAATCAGTTTTAGGTGGATGTACAGTGATGATGTTTGGTTCTATCATGTATGAAGGTATTAAAATGTTAAAAGATAATACTTTTGATGAACGTACAATGATCATTGTTTCACTTGCCTTTTGTATTGGTGTGGGTGTCACTCAAACTTCAGGAAATTTCTTTACATGTTTCCCATCAGTTGTTGGAGAAATCTTTAATGGAAATGCAGTTGCAGGAGTCTTTGTTGTATCATTATTATTAAGTTTAGTCTTACCTGAAAAGAAAAAGAAAAAAGGAAATGAGAATATGTAAAAAGCATATTCCTGTTTCCTTTTTATATACTATCAACAATCATACTTTAAATCTGAAAAATAAAACTCTACACCAGATTCAACATTTTTAACACCATAATCATAATGATGAAGCTGTAAAATAGCCTGGCATATAGCTAAACCTAAACCACTCCCCTGATGATCATGTGTCACAAAAGTATACCAGATATCTGATAAGTGTTCTTCATCAATATGTGAACCTTCATTGATGATAGAAAATCCGTGAGCAATCGTTATATAAATATGTCCTTGTTCTGAAGTATGTTTTAAAGCATTGGATAAAAAATTATGTATTACTGTTTCTAATAGCTTACAATCACCTTGAATCATAGGATGTAGAACTTTGATATCCACTTGAATATGCTTTTTCATCAATAAGACTTCATATTCATCAACAATTTCCGTTACACTATTTTCTAAATCAAATTCTTCTTGATGAAGCTCTACTTTTCCAGCTTCAAGTCTTGAAAGTGACAACATGGATTGAATCAGCTGATTGAGTCTTTCTGTTTCTCGATGAATGATTGATAAATATTTTTCTCTTTCTTCTTGACTTGTTGCTTCTTCAATTAATTCACTATAACCATTAATAATACCTAGGGGTGTTTTCATTTCATGCGTAAACTGATTCACAAAATCTTTTCTCAATCCTTCCAATTTTTTAACATGTTCAATTTCCTGATTCAACTGTTCCATTGTGTTTTTTAACTGAAAAGACATACTTTGAATACTTTTCGCTAATGAACCAATTTCATCATGAGAACGGATATTGATTTCTTCATCAAATTGATTATTTTTAATTTTTAATGCTACTTTTTCTAATGCTTGAATAGGTCTGCTGATTGTCCATGACACCAATAGTGATATACATATGACAATACAAAATGCTCCTAAAAACAATCCCCAATTCTCTTCAAAATACTGTCGAGCCATAAGGCTATCAATATGCGCCTGGTCTTCCATTCCAATAACTACTGCATATAAATCCTGGTCTTGGTCTTCCCAATCTGTGAGTCCTGTCATACCAATATAATAGTAATGTCCATGATAGCTTGTATAATAGGCCGTCATGTAACCATGGTGTTTAAGTTGAAGGACATGTTCAAGATCTTTTTGTTGGCTTAAAAACAATTGAGAATCATATTGACTTTGAATTGATTTTTCGCCATCTATACAAAACTGATCAACACTTACTGATTGGATTTGATGCTGATCCAATTGACCATAACTGTCTTCACCCCATTGAAGATAAATCAATTGTTCATTGTCTAACACATATTTGACTTCAGCTTCACCAGGAATAGAATAACTATAATCAGTTAATTTTTGCATCAGATATGTCTTTAAACTTTGTCTTTGTGACAAAGATAAATCGGCAATAGATATGTAGATTGATGAATCATCATAGATATGAATATAATTATCTAAATAAGGACTTAGAGAAAACCATTTGACAACTTTATCATCTTGTTGAATTAAACATTGATAAAGGTTATTGTTTTCACTGATATAATCAATAGAATTTATTTTTTTCATGACTTCATCATATTGAGGATAATGATCATATTCAATACCTAATTGTTGTTGGAGATTATCAAGATCATCAAAATCAATGATACTTTGAAGAAGATAATGATTTGTAGAGTCAATACGATTTTGAATATTGATTTTGGTTGATACAGCTAAAATCATAATAAAAGCTAACATGATCAAAACAAAAATCTTAACACTAATCTTTGTTTTCATTTTCTTCACCATCCTTAAATAAATATCCAACCTTAAAAACTGTTTGAATATAATATTGATATTTTCCCAACTTTTTTCTTACTTTCTTGATATATGTATCTACGGCTCTCGCTTCTCCATAGTAATCATATCCCCATATAGCATCTAAAATTTGTTCTCTTTCTAATAAACGATAAGGATTTTTCGTTAAATATTCTAATAATAAATATTCTTTATGAGTGAATTCTATGTGTTGACTATCAATGTAAACTTGGTGATTGGTATAATCAATCTGTAAATGATGAAAAGTTTTGATATTGGATACTTGTGGATCTTGTCTTTTACAGATAGCTAAGCATTTTGCATACAAAATAGATGGTAAAAATGGTTTGGTTATATAATCATCCCCACCTAACTGATACGCTTGAAGCTGATTGTCTTCCTCACTTAAAGCACTTATAAAAATAATAGGACATTGATATTGATAGCGAATCTGTTGACAAACTTCATAACCATCAATACCAGGCATCATAATATCTAATAAAACAAGCTGAATTTGAGAATGCATAAGTGATAATCCCTGATGTCCATCACAGGCTTCAATAATCTGGATTTCTCGCTTTTCAAAATAAGTTTTAATAATATGCCTGATATCAAAATCATCTTCAATAAGCAATACCTGATACATACTCCCACCTTCTTTACTTTTATCATAAAAAGGACTTGTGTAAAATTTGTGTAAATCTTCTATTCTTATTTTATCATAAAAAGAAAAGACGTTTATATCAAAACGCCTTTATAAAGATAAACCTTTTTCATATGCTTCCTGTAATTTTAAAGGTGGAATATAGGGTTGATGTGATTCATCATGACAACCTCCAGCGAGAACAGATCCTAAACTTTTCCAGCCTAGTGCCTTTGTATAAAAAGAATAAAAAGATAATGCCTGTTCAAAAGTCCAAAAATGATTATCCCCAGCACTCATCAATAAGAATGTTTCTTTATATGGATATTCATCATTTTGAGAAATCGCATATAAACGATCAATAAAGCACTTTAATCTTCCTGAAATAGACCAGAAATAAAGGGGTGAAGCCAGTACCAATGTATCGGCCCATTCAAACATGGCATAATATTCCTGCATACTATCTTGAATGACACAGTGATGTTGATTGATCTGACAAGCACCACAGCCTTGACATCCCTGTAAATTTTTTGATAATACAATTCGTTTCACTTCATGCCCTGCCTGAATAGCTCCTTTTTCAAAAGCCCTAGCCAACTGATCCGTATGCCCATTTATATTTCCACTTCCAACAACAATAAGTATTCGACGCATTCTTTTTCCCTCTTTTCCTATTTGTATCATACCACTCCCTCTCCCCTATAACAAATACTTATACTTTATATAGTTATATGCTTACTAAGCATATAGTGTTATAATATAGCTAAAGGAGTGAACAATTATGGAATTACGAGTTTTACAATATTTCCTAGCTATTGCCAGAGAAGAAACAATATCAGGAGCAGCGCAACAATTACATATCACACAACCCACTTTATCTCGTCAAATCAAAGAATTAGAAGATGAACTAGGGAAAACTTTATTTGTAAGAAGTAATAAAAAAATCACATTAACAGAAGAAGGCATGATACTCCGTCAACGTGCTGAAGAAATTGTGAATCTGGTAGATAAAACGGAACTGGAAATAATGTCTACTGATTCTCATTTAAAAGGTGAAATTTATATTGGATCAGGTGAATCTCACGCTTTAAAAATCATTACTAAAGCTATCAAAAAGATACAGACCCAATATCCTGATATTCAATTTCATATACATAGTGGTAATGCTCCTGATGTGATAGAAAAACTAGATAATGGTTTGATTGATTTTGCATTATTGACACCCAATTCTAAGATTAATGATTACAATCATATGTTATTGCCACTTTCACATCATTGGGGTGTCCTTATGTTGAAAGATGATCCATTAGCTCAAAAAGAAAGTATTACATTTGAAGATCTTCGAGATAAACCATTGATTGTATCTAAAGAACTACAACAGATATCAGATTTGGTTGAATGGTTACATAATGATATTGAACATCTTCATATTATTTCATCCTATACTTTGTTGTATAATGCTTCATTAATGGTAGAAGATGGACTCGGATACGCTATTTGTTTTGATAAACTTATCAATACAACTGGAGATTCTTCACTTTGTTTTAGACCACTTTCTCCACATATTGAAGTTCCTTATTATTTTATATGGAAAAAATATCAGATTCTCACAAGAGCATCTCAATATTTCTTAAATATTGTTCAAGACACAATTCAAGAATTGAGTCAATAAAAACATATAGCTATAAAGAAAAATATGTGGAGCCAATCAACAGGCTCCACATAATTATTTCCACAACACATCAAAGTACAATTGATTTTGTTTTCCCCAAGTTGCTTCATTATGTCCACCATTTCTCACTATATGTATATAACTTTGAGCCTCGCGGCGGACTATTTCGTCATTAAATAACTGAATGTTTTTTAAGAAATATTGAACATTGGAAACTTCACCTGTTCCAAAACTCCAATAAACATGTGTATCTTTATTCAAATCATGATGATTCATTTCTTCTTGTAGTTGATGGATACATAAAGAAAGTGCCGGAGATAAACAGGCCGCTTTAGAAAAGAGTTGATTATAATGGATGACAGTATAAAAAGCCATTAATCCACCCATAGAACTTCCCCCAATACCTGTACACTCTCTAAATGGTATTGTTCGATATTTTTGATCAATCATCGGTTTTAATTCATTCACAACCCAATCCATATAGATTTGACCTTTTCCAGTAATAGGACCAAAAAATCCATTTTCAACATCATATGGGCAATATTCATTTAATCTTTCATTTCCTTCATGATTACATTCCATTCCTACAATAATAAATGGTTTATCATAATGGTCTAAAAAATCTGAAAGTCCCCATGATTTTCCATAAGTTGCATCCCGATCATTAAAGAGATTATGTCCATCATACATATACATAACAGGGTATCTTTCATGAGATTCATAATAATTATTTGGCAAATAAATATGCATAGTACGCCATAATTGAAATGGCTCTATATAAACATTAAAATTTTCTATCATTCTATTCTCCTCTTTACTTTTTAAATAATCTGTTGAGTTATTAAAAATTCTGCAATACCATCTTCATTATTGGATGTTGTTATGTATTTTGCAACCTCTTTAATTTGTGGATTGGCATTTCCCATTGCAACACCAATATAATCTTTAATCATTTCATAGTCATTTAATTCATCACCAAAAGTTAAAATACTATCTAGTGGTAAATGTAAATCTTGACACAATTTTTGAATACCTTTTGATTTAGAAAGCTCTGGATTTAAAAACTCAAATAATATAGCTGTAGATTGAACACCTCGATAATGAGGATGTGAATTCATTTGATAATGCTGACTTATTTTTTGAATTTCTTCTTTTCCAGCCATAAATATCATTTTTTCTATCTGTTTATGATAATATGGTTTTAATCCATCAACAACAAGTGGTAATTTATTTTTTATTGCTATATTTTTAGCAAAATCATCTTCTTTTAAAACATGGAAAGATTCTTGATCATAAATCCCTGCATTAAAATGAAATTCTTTAAATTCATTGAATATCATTGGAATGTATTTTCCGTCCAATAAATAACATGAAGACATATTTTGAGTTCTCATATCAAAATAACAACCGCCATTAAATCCCATAATAATATCTACATACTCATCTATTTTCCAGTCTTTAATCAAATGTTTGACAGCATAAGGTGTACGTCCAGTTGCGATACCAAATAAAATATGTTTTTCTTTTAATTTTTTAATTGCTGCTATTGTTTTAGGTGTGACTATGCCATTATCATTCAGTAATGTTCCATCTATATCTACCAACACGAGCTTGATGTGATTCATAACTTATCCTCGCTTTCTTTATCTTGATTATAACATAAAAAAAAGAAATCCTGCTAAGTTTTGTTATTAGCAGAATTTTTTAGTGACAATGATGATGTCCTTGACATTCATGTTCATGATGATTGCATTCTGTTTCTGGATTATAATTCAAAGTACCTTCAATATAACTTTGAACCTGTGCCAAAGCATTACCACTTGCTCCTGGTAAAACTTTTATTCCAGCGGCATTAAGATGATTTTTAGCACCTACACCAATTCCTCCACAAATCACGGTATCAACACCTAACTGTGATAAAACACCTGCCAATGCACCACATCCAGACGTAGAAGTATCAATCATCTGTGATGAATCAATTTTCCCATCTTTAATATCACAAACTAAAAAGCTTGGACAATGCCCAAAATGTTGAAATACTTCTCCTTCAACACACGTTACTGCAATTTTCATTTCTTTTTCTCCTTCACTATACTCTAATTGATAATGACCGCCATCTATTTCCATAGTATGACCTTCAATGATAAATCTGGAAATCTTATTTCTTGCACTATGATACAATGAAACAACACTACTTCTCGATATTTCCATCATTTGAGCACATTCCAATTGACTATAACCTAAATAATCAATTAATCTTATTGTTTCATATTCCTCTAATGATAAAATAATTTTTAGACAGTCTTGTTTTTCACTTGTAAATCTTCTATATTCAGGCATCTTTCCAATTTTCTTTACCCTATTTTGTCTTCCCATGATTATCACCATTCATATTATATAGTTATAATTGACATATATCAATTATAATACTTTTTTTGAATAAAAAACTTTATAAAAGATTATTAAGACATAAAATACAACCTTTTAATATTATTAGCAAACTTTTTCAAATCAGTAACGACCTTTATTTCTACACATTTGATTTCAATTCCTTTAAATAAAATCACGTTTTAATATATTATGCTGCCACTTTTAAGCATTTACGTTTGTACTTATGGATATATTCTATTTGATTTTCTTAAGCAACTCCATTGGCTATATATTGCATTTTATATAACTTCTTAAATACAAATTTAGTTATTTGTTAATTTTATGATAAATCATAATAATATATTTAAACAGAAATTATATCAAAACGAAAAAAAGCATTGATAAAATCAATACTTTTTCCATCATATTATTCACCAATAATATCCATCATATCTTTTTGGAATACTTCTGTTTTAGCAGTTGCATCATCAACAGTTGCACCTTTAATTGAGAAATAGAATTTACATTTTGGTTCAGTTCCACTAGGTCTAGCAGCAATCCAAGAACCATCTTCTAAATAATATTTCAATACATTTGATTTTGGTAAATCAATTGTTGTTTCATTTCCATTTTCAGTTCTTACACTTGTCTGATAATCTTCAACAGCAACAACTTTAACACCACCAATTTCAGTAGGTGCATCTTTTCTTAAATTATCCATAATTTCTTTAATTCTTGCAGCTCCAGCAGCTCCTGCTTTAGATAAAGCAATTTGACTTTCTTTAAATGCTCCATGTTTCGCATATAATTCATTTAATACATCAATTAAATCTTTACCTTGTTTTTTATAATAGTTACCAGCTTCTGCAGCAGTTAAGACAGCCTGTACAGCATCTTTATCTCTAACGAAATCTTTAACAACACATCCATAAGATTCTTCATAACCAAAGACAAATTGTTTTTCTCCAGTTTTTTCATATTTACGAATCTTATCTCCAATAAATTTAAATCCAGTCAATGTTTTTTCTACATCAACACCATAACTTCTAGCAACCAATTCACCTAAATCAGAAGTAACAATGGTATTATACATAACTGCATTATCAGGTAATGTTCCTTTTTCTTTCATTTGACTTAAAATATATTCAAGATAAACAGCAGCAGACTGGTTACCACTCATCAAGACATATTTTCCATCATGTTTAGCAACGACACCTAATCTATCTCCATCAGGATCACAAATAACAACAACATCAGCATCAACTTCTTTAGCTTTAATAATAGCTAATTCATAAGCCATGTCTACTTCAGGGTTAGGAGATTTTGTATTTGTATAATCAGGATCTGGTGCACATTGTGCAAGTACTGGTACAACATCATATCCTAAACGTCCTAAACAAGTTCTAACAGGAATATTACTTGTTCCATGTTGTGGTGAGAAAACAATTTTAAATCCACTCTTATCCATACCAGGATTAATTTCAATACCCATAACAGCTTTATAATAAGCTTCATCTACTTCTTCACCAATCCATGTCATATATGGATAAGCTTCTTCATCACTACATACATGAATATCTAATTCATCTTCAACTTCATTAACATATTTAACAACTTCATCTGCCCATTCTGGAATTAGCTGACATCCTGTATCATCATAAACTTTATAACCATTATATTCTTTTGGGTTATGTGAAGCAGTAATCATGATTCCACCAGCACATTTTAAATATCTTACAGCAAAAGATAATTCTGGTGTAGGTCTTAAACTTTCAAAAATAAATGATTTAATACCATAAGTTGCTAAAACTTTAGCGCTTTCAATCGCAAAACGATAAGACATATGTCGGTTATCATATCCAATCGCAACGCCTCTTTCTTTCCCATTTTCTAAACCTGCGACATATTTTGCAAAACCAACATTTGCCTTACGAATTGTATAGATATTCATTCTATTTGTTCCTGGTCCCAAAATCCCTCTCATACCAGCAGTTCCAAATTCAACATTTGTATAGAATGCATCTTCCTTTTCTTTTTCTCCCATATTTTGCAATTCCATTTTTGTTGCTCCATCCATAGCAGGATGATTTAACCATCTTTCATAATTTACTTTATAATCCATATTGTTTCACCTCTGCTTCTATTATAACAAATCTTAAAAACCTACGCTATAAAAACTCACTTTGAAAATAAAACATTTTTCATAGTATCTTTATAAATTTATCAAATATAATATTCTTCATGTAAACCCTATCATTACTTTAAAACTTTTCTTTATTTCCCTAATAAAATCTTTTTAATATCTTCCTCTTTTTCTATATCAAAGATATGTAATGTTAAAGAATTAAGTTGTTTCTTGTTGCTTTGTTTAATTTCTTTAATAGTTTCTTTTGATAAATTTCCAAACTTCTGATTCAATTGTTTAATAAGTGTCGTCATGATCCCTTCATTTCTTCCTTTTTTTCTAATTCCTAATACATAGTCACTCATATTCGTTGCCCCTTTCTTTTTTTCAATCAGCTGATAAATACGTTCATCATGAATCAGTGTTCCTAATAGACATGCCAGTTCATGGCTGACTATAAACTTTTCTGGTACCTTCTTCTTTGCATAAAGGATCTTCAGCCCAATAATCAAATCTCGATTGTCCTTGTTTTGAAATCTTGTTTCATCCAGCTTTACCATTTCTACCAGTGGATGAAATTCAACATTCATGTAACGTCTTAGGTGTCTGATGCCTCGATTCATCATCTGCTTATAGCTTCTGGCATAGTTCCATTTCCTTTCGCCATAATAGATAGCCAAAGTCATGACACCATTGATTCTTTCATGGATGTTCTTTTCATAGATATGATACTGTCTAAGATAGCTAAGATAATCATATTCCATGATTCTTTGAAACATGCCTTTATCTACGTAGGACTGATGCTCCAGTCCTATGATGCACTGCTGTCCATTCATGGTAACAAGAAGCAGATGATCTCTTGTACGCTTGATTGTTTGTCCATTAGACAACAAAACACCACTGCTGTTGGAATCAAGGATGATGATATCCTGAGTATCCATTATCATTTGTCCGTCAAAGAGAATAGCATTCAAAAAATCAGCCAGACGTTCATGATTGAGAAAATAGTTGTAAATGCGTATGTCAAAAAGATTCTTGAAATCCATCATAAAATAACCCTCCTATTATATATATATACGCATTTTTTTGACAGATTTCTTTTTTTATTTTTAATTTTTTTATCTTTATAGACATTATATCATATAAATTGCTTAAAGCATATAATATTATTTCTATCTTTTCCATAAATAAAAGTATTTGTTCCCTTTCATCTGCATATTTTTATAAAGTTTTATGCTAGAATGATAGAAAGATATATTTTTAAAGAAAGTGAGGAAAACATATGTCAAGAATTTTTATAACCGGTGATACACATGGTTCGTATGATATGACAAAATTATCAAGACGACATTTTCAAGAAGGAAAAACACTGACAAAAAATGATTATGTTATTATTTGTGGTGATTTTGGATGTGTATGGGGTGGTGAATTAGAAAAATCGGACAAATGGTGGCAAAACTGGTTAGATGAACAACCATGGACGACACTCTGGATAGATGGCAACCATGAAAATCATGATTTACTTCAAACTTATCCTGTTGAACAATGGCATGGGGGTCGTATCCATAAAATCAATAACAGTATTTACCACCTTATGCGTGGTGAAGTTTTTACTATAAACGATAAAACAATTTTCACATTTGGTGGTGGTTATTCTACTGATCGTGCTTATAGAAAAGAGGGTGTTTCTTGGTGGAAAGGTGAATTACCAACTCATGAAGAAGTCAATTATGCCTTACAATCATTAGAAAAATACAATAATCATGTAGATATCATTTTAACTCATGATGCCCCTCGTGACATCAAAGAATATTTAGGATTTTATAATCTTTGTGATATGAGTGTTTATGGAGAAGAATATGAAGACATTCATAGCACCTTATATTTTTTTAAAAAGAATATTGTATTCCAAGATTGGTATTTAGGACATTATCATATAGATAAAGATATAGGCAATATGCATATTTTATATAATGAAATTATTGAGATAACTGATAAAGAATAACAGAAACCCTGTTATTCTTTTCTTATGACATCTACACACTGTCCATTGACATAAGCTATTAAATTTTTAGGATTTAAAATCACTTGAATTCCTCTTTTACCAGCACTTACAGCGACCTTGTCTAATAATAATATGTCTTCTTGAAAATAAGTAGGAAACTTCTTCTTCATGCCAATAGGCGAACATCCTCCACGTATATAACCTGTTAATGGCAACAAATCTTTTTGACGAATCATTTCCACACTTTTATGCCCACTCGCTTTAGCCAATTTTTTAAGATCAATTTCTTCCATGACTGGTATACAACATACCAGATAATCATTTCCTGAATGTAATACAAGTGTTTTATAGATTTCCTCTGGTTTTAAATCAACTTGCTCAATGATATGTTTACCAGACAAATCATTTTCATCATAATCATATTCTTTCGTTTCATAATAAATATGCTGATAATCAAGCAATCTTAATACATTTGTTTTCATTTTCATCAACCCCTTATTATCATTTATTATACAATAAAACATCATAGCGAAAAACAGACAATTTTGTTATACTAAAACAAAGAGGATGTGAAAATATGACAAATAAAGAAAGATTTATTGAAATCTATAAAACAAAGATTCATCGTGATGGAAGTGAAAAATTATTAGAATTTCTTATGTCTAAAAATTCAGATTTTTTTGAAGCTCCAGCCAGCACTCGCTTTCATGGAAGTTATGAAGGTGGATTATTAGAACATAGCTTAAATGTTTATGATTGCCTATTAGATTACTTATCAAGGGAACGCGTACAAAAAACATATCATCTCAATTACAGTGAAGAATCAATTGCGATTGTTGCTTTACTACATGATTTGTGTAAAATTAATTGTTATAAGAAGGGAATACGTAACGTTAAAGAAAATGGACAATGGACACAGGTTCCTACCTTTGAATATCATGACACTCTCCCCTATGGTCATGGTGAAAAAAGCGTTTATATGATTAGTGGCTATATGCGTTTAAAAAGAGAGGAAGCTTTTGCGATTCGATATCATATGGGTTTTGCGGGGAATGAAGACGCTAGAAATGTTGGAGCAGCATTTGAAATGTTCCCACTTGCCTTTGCGTTATCCACCGCGGATATGGAAGCAACTTACTTTATGGAAAGTCAGTCATCATATTTGTAAAACAAGCACTGCTTGTTTTTTTCTTTAGAAATTCTTTTCTTTTTTTACAGTTTCTATTTTCATTTTTCCGTTCATACTATCATTGACAATAGGAGTGATAGATATGATTCATCAAATACAACAACACAAAAAAGAATTACTATTTATTTTCAAATGTATTTTGATTATGGGTATTCTCTGTTTCTTTTTATATCAACCCATGATGCAAATATTTGAAAATCCACAACTGTTAAGAAAACAACTTCAAAACTATGGTTTATGGGGACAAATCTTTTTGACATGTATTATGATATTACAAGTCATCTTTGTTTTCCTTCCTGGAGAAATAGTAGAAATCATGGCAGGTTTTATATATGGTCCTATTCATGGATTAATGCTCTGTTTAATAGGTTGTGCTATCGGTTCTTTTCTTATTTTTACTTTTGTCAAAAAATGGGGACAACCTTTTATAGAACATTTTATAAGTAGAGAAGATATGAAACAAGCCCATTTCTTACATAATCCTCAAAAACGTAATACGCTCTGTTTCCTTATCTTTTTGATACCGGGAACTCCTAAAGATTTATTGACTTATCTTATACCTTTAACAGAAATGAAAAGATCAACATTTTTATTCATCACAACCATTGCAAGAATTCCATCCATCATTACTTCTACTATCGGTGGTCATGCTTTAGGTATTGAAGATTATATGTTTTCAATCATTGTTTTTACAGTTACAGGAATCATTTCATTGATAGGTCTATTCATTTACAATAAACTCAATAAAAAGACATTATCCTATCATCTTTAGAATTTCTTTCGTTTTATCCTCTACTTTTCTTTGATAATTTCAAGTATAATGTATGGAAGTAAGGGGGATTATAAAATGATTGATAATATATTGATTGTAGAGGATGAAATTGAAATAGCTGATGCGATTGAAATTTATTTAAAGTCACAAAATTATCATGTTTTTAAAGCACATAATGGTGTTGAAGGTTTAAAAATCATAGAACAAGAAATAATCCATTTAGCTATTGTAGATATTATGATGCCTATTATGGATGGTATCCAAATGACCATGAAAGTGAGAGAAAAGCATGATTTTCCTATTATCATGTTATCAGCTAAATCTGAAGATATTGATAAAGTCACTGGTTTAAATATTGGTGCTGATGATTATATGACAAAACCATTTGTTCCAATGGAGTTATTAGCAAGGGTTTCATCACAATTAAGACGTTATCACAAATATTTAGAAGCCACATCAACTCAAAAGAATCAAAACATTTATACAGTTGGTGGTTTAGAACTTAATTTAGATACCAAAACTGTCAGTGTTGACAATCAACCAATCAAAGTCACTCCTATTGAATTTAAAATCTTAGAATTACTGATGGCTTATCCCGGTAAAGTTTTTTCAGCTGAAAACATTTATGAAAGTGTCTGGAAAGAAGACGCTATTAATACTGATACTGTGATGGTCCATGTTCGTAATTTAAGAGAAAAAATTGAAATTGATCCTAAACATCCTCAGTATTTAAAAGTTGTTTGGGGTGTTGGATATAAAATTGAAAAACAAGGCAGGGATGAACAATGAAAATAAAACAACATATTGCAAGTTTCATACTTTTAATCATTCTTTTCATTACTAGTATTGGAACTTATTTATGCTATCCTCTTATTAATCAAGCTATCCAAAAATCTAATTTTGAAAAAACGGATATTTCAGATTATGTCACATCTCATCTGGTTGAGTACAGTTATGCATCTGACTTTTTATTAAAGCAAAATCAAGATCCTTCAATTTCACTTCTTGATTATTATCAATCACCACCAGATGACTTCAATGAGGCTTATTATGATTTTCAATATCAGATAGAAAATAAACTCAATGAATTTCATCAAAAAGAAGATATTTTCTTTCACATTATCAACAACCAAACACAGCAACAATTTTCTAATACCAAAGATTCCATTGCTCAAATATCTACAAATAAAAATCTACAAAAGAAATATCAATGGTATATGCAAGTCCAATTCAATGAAAAAGGTATACCAAGCATCATTTCTACAAGTGATAATGAATATAATATCTATTCATTAGATTCTCTTTTTTCTTACACACAAACTTATTTTGATGAAAACACACAAAAAGATGTCACTTTGCATTATCAGCCTTTACAAAATATCACAATCACTTTGGTTGTCAGTGATCAATTGCATATGACAAGCCCTATTGGTTCTTATTTGTTGAATACATCTCGTAGTCAATTACATCTTTATTCATTTCCTTATATTTTTACAGCCATCCTCATTTGTAGTATTGTCACTTTATGTATTCCTATGAAATATCTTCTACAAAGTCGCTTCTTGACTTTTGTCATGCGTATTAAATTCGCATTTCTAGCCATTATATGGACAACGTTAGCCACAATCATGTATCTTGGCAGTGCTATCATACTCTCTGGAACAATTCAAGATCAATTTCCGTACTTTTTCCAACAATTTGGCATTGAAGCTATGGAACCTTATTTAACACCTCTCGTCAATATTATTTATTTCTTCATTTTCTATTTACTCTTTGTGATTTTTGCTTATTTCATTAAATATCTTTTCCACAAAGGTTTGAAAGCTTATTTTAAAGAGAACACATGTACCGGTTGGATCATCACACAAGGGTATGGATTAATGAATAAAGTCATTCAATTTGATTTAGAAGATTCTATCAACAAAACTGTTTTAAAGATTGTTTTATTTAATTTGCTCATTATTGCTGGATGTTCTTTATTCTTTGTGTTTGGTATCTTCTTTGCGGTTGTTTATTCTATCATTATCTTTATTTTAATCAGAAAAAAATTTATTGATATTCAAACAGATTATCATACACTCTTACAAGCAACAAAACAGCTTTCTCAAGGAGATTTTGATGTTCAAATCAATCAAGATATTGGTATTTTTAATCCTTTAAAAGATGAATTTGTACACATTAAAGATGGTTTTGAAAAAGCCGTTGAAAAAGAAGTGAAATCACAAAAAATGAAAACAGAACTTATTTCAAATGTATCTCATGATTTAAAAACACCTTTAACTTCTATTATTACTTATATTGACTTATTAAAAAATGAAGATCTTCAATCCCATAATCAAAAACATTATTTAGAGATATTAGAAAGAAATGCATTAAGATTAAAGAATTTAATTGAAGATTTATTTGAAGTCAGTAAAGCCAATAGTGGAGATATTAAATTAGATTTAGTGGATATAGATATTATATCATTAATTAAACAGGCACAACTAGAATGTCAAGATAAATTAGAAGAAAAAGAACTTATTATCAAATGGAATATAGCCCAAGAAAAAATCATGTGCCATTTGGATAGTTCCAAAACTTATCGTATCTTTGAAAACTTGTTTATGAATATCAGTAAATATGCTTTAGCACATACCAGAGTCTATATTGATATTATAGAAAAAGATAAGCACGTTTCTATTATCTTTAAAAATATATCTGAAGCAGAAATGACTTTTAATGAAAATGAAATTGTGGAGCGTTTTGTACAGGGTGATAAATCTAGAAACAGTCATGGTTCTGGTTTAGGTTTAGCCATTGTGAAAAGTTTTACTGAAATACAGGGTGGTCAGTTCCATGTAGAACTTGATGGTGATTTATTTAAAACTGTTATTACTTTTTTACAATCTCAATAGAAGTTTTCGATTAGAAAACTTCTTTTCTTATGCATCAGATTTGACAAACATCTTCACTATCATTAAGATAGATAGACAGGAGGATAGACTATGAAAAAATTAATCAATACAGCCATGATCTATATGATTCTAGCACTTGTGATGGGTGTCTTTTATAGAGAGTTCACAAAATTTTATCAATTTACCGGAATAACAACATTAAGTGTGACACATACACATTTGTTTATTTTAGGTGTTTTTCTATTGCTGATATTAGCTCTCTTTCTAAAAGATGATATCCATTTATATCAAAGTTCTTTATTTCAAAAATTCTTTATTATATATAATATCTCTTTACCATTTTTTATTGTCATGTTAACAACAAGAGGAATTGTAGAAGTTCTTAATATTCCATTATCTCATTCAATGGACGCCATGATTGCTGGTATCGCTGGGTTATCCCATATTTTACTTACTGTTTCATTAATTTTATACTTTATAATCTTAAGAAAAAAAATCTATTCAAAATAGATTTTTTTCTTTACCCCAATAATAACGCAATAAAAATCAATGCTAATATAACCTGTGATGTTCCTATTAAACATCCATAAAGCATCGCTTTTGGTCCTTCTTTCATTAAATCAGCAAATTTCACACGCATTCCAATCGCTGCTAAAGCAATAATCTCAAATTGAGAACTTATCATTTTTGCTGATGTAGAAATGATGGCTGGTAAAATACCTGTACTATTGATAATACTAAAAATAAAGAATCCAATAACAAACCATGGAACTTTGGCTTTAACCTTAGCTGCCACTCCTTCCTTTTTAGCAAACAATGGCTGATTCTCATCAAGATTCATTCTGGCATATGTTAAAGCAACGACAACCACAAAAATGATTCTGACAATCTTAAAAATTGTTGCAAACTCTATAACTTCTTGATTGACTAAAGATGCTGAAGCAATCACTTGACCAATGGATTGTAATGTCCCACCAATCATAGCTGAAGTATGCAATGTTTCATGATGATATAACAAACCAGTGACAATTGGTAACACAACCATTAAGATGGTTCCAGTCACATTCACAATCGTAATAGAAATTCCCTTATCTTTACTATCTGCTTCCACAATGGGAGATACCGTACCAATGGCTGAAGATCCACATACAGCATTTCCAGCACACATTAATAAGGAAAATTTCTTGGTGAATTTTAATCTTCTTCCTACCAAATAACATATAGCAATCGTGCATGTCATCTGCAATGCAATAAATCCAACACCTTGAAAACCAATCCCCATAATATCTGTTAATTGCAGTGTCAATCCCGTTAAAACAATTGAATATTCTAACAATCGACTCTCAGAAAACTTTGTTCCAACATTAAAAATATCTTTGTTTAAAAATGTATTTCCGGCAATCATCCCGATACCTATCGCAAATAAAGCAGCACCAATACTTGGAAAAAATTTAGCAATCTGTTGAGCAATCAAACCAATGATGACACAAACAATAAATCCGGGTAATATTTCTTTTATCTTATTCATTTCTTTCTTCTCCTTCAACGAAGCTATATTACCATATTTTACCTATAAATAATAATTATAATATTTTATTTATCATAAGAATATATTATAATAAATAAGGTGATTTGTATGATTGATGATAAAATGAGAACATTTATTGAAGTTGTAGAATGTCAAAGTTATACACAGGCAGCCGCCCATTTGCATATAACCCAACCTGCTGTGACACAACATATCAAGGCATTGGAAGAACATTATCAACAAAAGTTTATTGACCGTACACATAAATCTTTTCATCTGACAAAAATGGGAGAATTACTCTATCACTATGCCAAAACACAAATGCATAATGAAAAACTCTTTGAAAAGCAATTACATGATATCCGTCCTTCCTTAATCATAGGTTCAACACTATCTATTGCTGATTACTATATTCCTCATATGATTGCTAAAAAAATAATATTAAAGAATTATCATTGTGAAATTGTTGTGGCCAATACACAGACACTGATTCAAAAATTAATTAATGGTGAAGTGGAATGTGCTTTTGTGGAAGGTCAGTTTGATACAACATTATTTGATTATCATTTACTTAAAAAAGAACGATTTATCGCTGTCGCAAGTCCTCATCATCCCTTAGCACACCAAACTATCACTTTTGAACAGCTTTTCCCTTATCCATTATTTATAAGAGAAAAAGGTTCAGGTACACGTGATATATTAGAAAACTATCTTCATCAGACAATCTATTCTCTGTCAAGTTTTTCACAGCTTGTTGAAGTCGGAAGTTTATCTATGATAAAAACAATGTTAATGGATACTCAAGCAATAACTTTTGTTTATGCCGGTGTTGTAGAAAAGGAAATAAAAAATAAACAGCTCATTGAGCTGCACATTGATCATTTTGATATCTTTCGTCCCATGCATTTTATTTATCTTCAATCCCATATTCATAAAAAATATTACCAACAGCTATTTCATATGTTAACACAATAAAGGAGATTTATATGATTTATTTATTATTAATGACAATATTGGGCTGTATAGTCATGAAAATAGACAAATATAAAGCGATTCATCATCGTTATCGCATCAGTGAAAAACTGATTTTTATCATTGCTATGATTGGTGGAAGTTTAGGTGTTTGGATGGGCATGTATCTTTTCCATCACAAAACAAAACATTGGTATTTTGTTATAGGAATTCCACTTATCATTTTTATTCAATTCATCATAGCTTATCAATTTGACTGTTTTTCTTTTCTGGCAGCATCCATGATTTGTTGAACAACATCACTTTTTGCATCAGCATAATTTTGAACATATTTCCACTTCTTTTTTGCTAATGCCTTTTTTGTATTTGCATAAAATTCTTTTGCTTCTTGATGATTTCTAAGATAGTTTCTAAAAAGGAGATATTTTTCAATCTCTTTTGAATCTTGAGAAAAAACATGTAAATGAATATCCGTGTCCGGTCCTAGAAACATATGATGATTTTCAAAGTCAGGTTCTTTTATTCTTAAAATATAACCATGTGCCACCAAATCATCTACATAATCTTCTTCCTTTCCAGCATCTTCAACAACAAGTAAAATATCAATAATTGGTTTAGCAATCAAGCCCGGAACTGAAGTTGAACCAATATGCTCAATCATTAATGCTTTGTCTTTTAAAATTGTTGAAATTCTTTGCTTCTCTCTTTCAAATAAAACAGGCCAATTTTCATCATAAGGCTTTAAAACAATTGTCTGGTTGTGTTCCGCATTTCCACTCACAACCACTTTTTGAATATACTCATCACTTAATTTCACTTGAATCACTCCTTATTCATACTATTATACACTCTTTTAATCAAATAAAAATAAGATTCGTCTTTGAATCTTATTTTTCATTTACAACCACTGTTTTTGCAAGCTTATCATGAAAAGCCTGTGATAATGGCTGGAAATAGGCATAAACAATCGAAGCTATCGTCAATCCATAAGCGATATATTTTAAAGGATCAACAAGGACAGTCAATCCAAATAAAGGCAGCATACGTCTGATATAAGTCGCAATAATGATAATTCCCCCTTCTAAAAAAGTTGAACCAATTAATTCTCTGACAATAATAGAAAGAGGTTTTACAGGACTTCCATCAACTTGTACAATTTTAATCTTACAAATCTTTTTACCAATCGTTTGTCCTTTCCAAAGCAATATAGGAACAAGAACATAATAAATGATTCCAACACTAATACCAAATACCCCTAAAAAGAGTCCTATCTCAAAATCATAGTTTTCAAGTTGAAACATAGACGCCTTTAAATAATCATCACCTCTAAAATAAAAGGTAATAGGAATAACTGCAATCATCTGAGCTAAATACCAATCTATAATCATCGCAAAAAAACGTCGCATTCTTACACGCAAAACATCATAGTTACGAATCTGTTCCTTCTTCTTTTTTTGATTTCTTTGTTTTTTCTTTGACATGACATTATCTCCT
Source organism: Clostridium sp. C1 (assembly GCF_018223625.1). Taxonomy (NCBI): domain Bacteria; kingdom Bacillati; phylum Bacillota; class Clostridia; order Eubacteriales; family Clostridiaceae; genus Clostridium; species Clostridium sp. C1. The sequence continues at coordinate 1,852,567 of NZ_CP073631.1, forward strand.
TAAAAAGCAAAGATAGTGAATATTCACTATCTTAAAGTCTTTGATAATCTTTCATATCCAATAAAGATGCTGCATCTTTGTCACAGATAACAGTAAAATTTGGATGAAGTTTCAAAACTGTTGCAGGTAATTCATCAGTGATTGGTGAATCTAAAACTTGTTTTAAGATTTCTGCTTTATGTTTACCATTGACAATCATGACCAAATGTTTCACACGCATTAAACTCTTAGGACCCATTGTTAATGAATATGGTAAATCTGGCTTATCTGGATATGTTGGATTGACAGCATTCTTTGTTTTTCTATCCATGATATAAGTATAACTATCCATAGGTGTACATCTTGGACAATTACTACAGAAATGTCCATCCCATCCTAAACCAATCAACATCACATCAATGCCACCTGCATCACGAATTTCCTGATCATATGTTTCCCAGTTTTCCATTGTTGTGATATGAATCTTTTCATCTGGAATATGAGCATCTCTAAAGAATAAATCCTGCATTTCTGTCCAGTTAGGACCTGGTTTATCTTCATTGATGTATGGTGCTTCATCAAAAAGATAGTATTCTACATCTTTGTATTTTTCCTGATCTCTCACTTCAGGAATCATCATTTGATACAAAGTCTTAGGAGAACGACCACTTGTTAATGAAATATTAACACGTTTATCCTGCATCATTGCTCCTAAAAGAATGTGCATAGCACTTTCACTCATTTTTTGTTCATTTTCTTCAATAATTAATTTCATATTCTTTCTCCTTGATTTATATTTTTATCATCAGTCGAAAGAGAATATGACTCACACACACTTTTATTATAATATGAAAGAAAGCCCTGTCAAGAAATTTTCTTTTTTCAATCATAAAAAAGAAAATAACAAGGGCTTTATGAATCACACACAATATAATATTATAAAACTTTTTTCAACATAATACAATTCATTTCCACAATTTGGCACATTTTTCTATCATTTGGAATTTTGTTGTATGCGTTTCCAAATAGTCTATATAATAACTCTAAAGAAGGGAGGAAATTTTATGAATTTCATGGAAAAATTCAATGATTTAGCGGAACGCACCTTAATGCCAATTGCGACAAAACTTGGTAACCAGCGTCATCTTGGTGCCATTCGTGATGGTATGGTTGTTGCGATTCCACTATCAATCTTAGGTGGTGTGTGCTTGATCATTTCAACGCCACCATTCACACCAGATACATTACCTCAGTGGGGATTTATTACTGATATGTTAATGGGCTGGTATAATTGGGCACAAACTTATAAAGCAGCCCTACAAGTTCCATATAATATGACAATGGCATTAATGGGACTTTTCATCGCATTCTCTATTTCATATCATCTTGCAAAAAGATATGAAATGGCAACGTTAAACGCAGCCGTTGTTTCTACTGCAGTCTTCTTGATTGTCAGTGCTCCATCTATGTCTGCTGTAGCAGCTTCATTGATTAGTGATGGTGCAACTGCTGAAGAATTATTAGCATCAGCAAGTATGTATATTCCAACCACATATCTTGATGCTAAAGGAATTTTTACAGCCATTCTCGTATCTATTGGATGTGTTGAAATCATGCACTTTATGTTGAAGAAAGATATCCGCTTTAAAATGCCTGAAGGTGTTCCACCAGCAATCGCATCTTCATTTGATGCTATTATGCCATTATTTGTATGCGTTGTTATTTTCTATGCTATTTCTTTAGTGATTCAAAACTTCAGTGGTGAATTATTACCAAGCACAATTATGACAATTTTAGCACCAGCTATTTCTGGTTTGGATTCACTTGTTGGTATCTGTTTAATTACAATTATTTCACAGATTTTCTGGTTTTTTGGATTACATGGTGCAAGTATCACTCAACCAATCAGATTACCTTTCCAAAATATGTATTTGATTGAAAATATTACTGCCTTTACAAATAATGAACCAATCGTTCATTTCTTTACACAACCATTCTGGTCTTATGTGATTACTTTAGGTGGTGGAGGATCAACACTTGGTTTATGTATCCTCTTATTAAAATCAAAATCTGTTGAATTAAAAACACTTGGAAAACTTTCTATTGGTCCAGCTATCTTCAACATTAATGAACCAATTATCTTTGGTTTACCAATGGTTTTAAACCCTTTGATGATGATTCCATTTATCTTTGTACCGGTTGTCAATTCAATTATTGCCTATACATTAATGGCATTGCATATTGTTGGAAAAGGGGTTATTGAAACACCATGGACAACACCTGCTCCATTAGGTGCAGCACTGGGATGTATGGATATTAAAGCAGCCTTTATGGTTATTGCACTTATTATTATAGATATTGTTTTATATTATCCATTCTTTAAATTAATGGAAAAACAAAAATTAAAAGAAGAAAATGCAACTGATTAAATAAGATAGAGAATACACTCACACACACTTACATTTATCATCTTTAATCAGTCAAAAAAGATACTTCATTGACCTTTTCACAAAAGCATCCTTTGATCAATGAGGTATCTTTTTCATATGGGCATATTCAACACAAATAACATCAGCAATCATCATTAATGGATAGGGATGACTGGCATAATCATGACGACTATGATAATAAATATATTCATCAACATAAGGTATATCCAAATCATGACATGATGTAATCATATATATTTTAGGTTTGGTTTTCATGTTTTTAAACGGTTTGACACGTTCAAAAACACGATCAAAATAAGTGCCTGTATCTGAGAAAATAATAATTAAATCATCTTGATTGGCTTGTTCTATATATTCAGCCTGTTCAATAAATTTGATACATGTAAAAATATGTTTACCATTCGTCTGTAAATCATATTGTAGATTTAAAGCAACATTTTCTGACTGCCTATATCCAAAAGCAGCCACATTTTTATATTGAGAAATATCTTTTACAAGTTTTTGAATCGCTTGTTCATCAATACTTGGTATAACAAGCTTTAAATTATCAATTACACTTGTAATATATGATTTGGCAGGTTGATGTGGATCATATGATTGAAATTCATATTTGTCTTTTGTTGTTTCATGTGATATCCCAAATTTAGCAATCTGATTTTTTAAGGCATTAAAATCACTCATGCCTATATCTCGACAAAACCTTGAAATACTGGAATTAGAAACATAACAGCTTTTGGCTAACTGAGATACTGAACAATCCTCTTAATCCTCAATATTTTCAATAATATATTTAGCAATTTTATAGTTATTACTGCCAAAAGGCTCACTGTTAATCATAGAAGACAAAATAATCATTAAATTAAACATCTGCCATCACCCACTTTTTACTATTATATACCAAAAAAGCTCTCTTTGAAAAGAGCTTTTAAATTCTTTATTTATCAGGAATAAAACCAATTCCTTTTACCATTTTTACTTTTGAAATAAATCTTTGATTTTATTTTTTAATGTTAAATATGCAATACCAAGCAATGTTATAATGGCAATAAATAAATATCCTGCAAAATTACCATAAAGGTCTGAAGTTTGTGGTTGTATAGATGATTGTACCTGTTGAATATTGTTTTGACTTTGAATTTGTTGTGAAGGATTATCACTTTGTTGTGGAGTGTTCTGATTAGGATTTTGCGTTGGTTTATTTTCATCAGGAAGAGAAGGTTGACCTTGAGATGATGATTCTGCTTTGACAGTAATCACTCTTCTAGCCTGAGTAGAATAACCATATTCGTCATATACAGTATAAGTCAATTCATAAGTTCCAGGTTTTAATGTATTCACTTGACCAGCAACCTGAATTTGAGATGTAATATCTTTTCCTGTATAATCTGTTGCACTCACACCCTTCATTGGATCAAATTCTTCTCCAACAGTAAATGTATTATCTGATGGTAAAATAATTGTTGGTGCTTTTTCTTCTTTGTTCACTGTAATATACTGAACATCCGTTCTTGTCAATCCACCATTTTCATCAGTAATTTCAGCATACCATCCTAATGTTTGATTAGCCAGATTATTTAATGTCAATTGTGCAGTTTGACCACTTTCTACATTTTTAACTTCACCTAACACTTCACTTCCATAAACATCTATATCTAAAGATGAAGTTTCAAGGCTCTTTGTCTTTGGTTCGATTCCCAATGCTGAAAAAGGAATTTCAAATTCTTCTTCTCCATTAATATTGGCGACATCACCAATATCAGTTTCATCTTTAGCATCATAATCATCTAGTGAAGGTGAGTATGTACGAATAATAATTTTTTCACCTTCTAAATCAAAGTGCATTAAACGAATATATCCCATACCACCAGCTTTTAATCCTTGATAATCGAATAACATCTGATAAACCGTACGATCTGCAACACCATCTTGATTATCATCAAAGTTTTCTACATTTGTCTGAGCGTTATGATAATGTCCTGATAATACCATGCAGACATTTGGATTCACAGCTACGACTTCATCATGGATACGTTGAGGTTCTTCACCCAAACCTCCACTAGCAAGTAAGTATTCATGGAAGTTCAAAATGGCCTTACGTTCAGGATATTGTGCTAAGACATCATTCATCCATTGAATTTCTTCATCACCAATACCCCATCCCATGTAAATCATAATAAAGTCAATACCACCTACACTAATTAAATCATAATGTCCTCGATTATCTTTATAACTTTGACCATACCAAGGATTCTGATTATATCTTTCTTCACCAAAATACTGAGAAAAACTTGTATAATCACCACTTAAATGACCAACATCATGGTTACCAGCCAATACACCATAAGGCATTCCTGCTTCATCAAGTATTTTATAAGCTTTATCGGCATTTTCCCATTCAGGATCAAGATGTTCATCATCAATAATATCTCCATCATGGAACATATATTGAATATTCATACGTTCTCTATTTGCGAGAACCCATTCATGAATATCTAACTGATACTGATATGAACCATCAACATCTTGTTCAGGATTACCATCATAATCTTCATTATAATATTGTGTATCACTTTCTACAACAAATGTAAAATCATAATCTTCGCGAGGAGTATCATCTTCATTAGAAGTTGTAATACGTGTTGTTTGTGAATCATATTGAGGTGGCGTATATCCTTCCCCATTTTGTATCATGACTCTTACTGATGAATCTTTGAGATAATCATTTAACTCTATTGATGCAGTTAATTCAATCTGACTGCCATCATAAATCTTTTGGGCATCTTGTAAATCCCATTCTTGAGTTGTGTGATTATAAACATACATAAATGTTTTGGCATTATTACTTTCACCTTCCCAATGAACTTTCATTGCATCCTTATTTGTAAATGAAGAATCAACCTTAATATCAAATTGCTGATATGGGAAGCCATTGGCAGAATTTGTTTCAAAAGACTGTTCATTAGTACCAGAAGTCTGACTCACACCTTGAGAAGCTTGAATATTTTGATCATTCAAAGTATATTTTTGGCCTTTCTTAAATGCAACATTCATAACATCATTTGTTGCATCACTCACTTGAACAGATAATGTAGGATCACCATGAATCACTGACCCATCACCTGGTGTGATTTCACCAACAGTAGCATTTTCTTCAGGAACAGTAAATGTTATTGTTTTGGTAGCCATATTCCCTACTTCATCTGTAGCAGTTAAAGATAAAACATGTTCTCCAGCATCTAATGTCTTTGTATCAAATGCATAAGGCAATTCAATTGCTTGATTATCCAATGTTGCTAATAAAGAAACATTTTTACTTATAGCATCTTTAGCACTCGCTTCAATTGTATGACTTCTATATTGTGCATCTTCTTCCATATTTGTCATAATTTCAGGAGCCGTATTATCTACTATAAACTGTATAGATGATTCTCCAGTTTGAAGTGTATGCACACCATCTGATAACTTTGTTGTATCAAGATCATAACGTAATGAATCAAATGATGCTTCAGGAATATCAAATGTGACATAAAGAATTTCTATTTTACTTGTTCCATCTCCCATTGAAATTTCAGTTTGTGGAGAATAATTGTCCAATGTTTCTGGTTGATCTGGATGCCAGTTATCTGCAGTATGTTCAACTGCTCCAAGCCCCTTAACACCAGTATATTTTCCTCTCAAAGATGTACCATCAGGTAAAACAAGACGAATATTCTTTAAAACAAAATCATCGTTATTTTCAATATTATGTTCTAACACATTAGCTTTATTTCCAGCATGGAATGCAATTGTCACCTGTTTTTTATCATAATCAAAATATTTTGCATCTACATCATAACTATATGTCATCCATGAGTCATAAGTTCCTTCATTAAAGACACCTATTGAATCGTTACCTATAGAAACTGCATTTTTAAAGAAGACATCTGTCTGTGAAGCATCAAATGCAATTTTTGCTGAATTGCTAATAGATTTTTTGGCTTCACCTGTAATATCTTTACCATCAAGAATAAGGTTTTCTCCCGTTCCTATAATTTGTTGATTTTTTGATATCACTGTTTGATCATCAATATTGAAACGATCACCCTCAAGAATTCCCTCTTCATTGTTTACCGTTTTCACATCAGTTGTTACTGTTTGATATCCATCACTAACAACAAAATAATATTCATAAGAAGATTTCCCAATTAAGTCAACACTTGCTAGAGTATAATTGAAAACATCTCCATTATTTCTTAAAAGATTATATTGAGTATAGCCGTTTGACTTATTATCTTTCATATATAATGATACAGTTTTAATCGTTGTCTCTTGTGAAGTTGCTTTGATTTCAAATGCAAAATCTTCATCTGTATGAAAAGTTGATGCTGTACGATCTTCTAAAACAGGTTCACTTACTGTATCTGGCAATACTGGAGAATATTGCGGTTTCGTATTACTATCAACTCTACCAGGTGTAGGCGTTCTATCATCACTCACTAATACAGACTGGAATTGTCCACTATTATATTGGTTTTGATAAACAATAGATTTGTCAGCTGTTGTATTATCAGTTCCATCCATATTATATGTTACATAATCAATCACATCTTTAACATTAGTCGCTATTTTAATTCCTCTCGCTCCACTATTAGACATCCCACCACATGAAATTTCAATCAATTGGTCATCTGAAAGATTTGTTCCCCATTTTTCATTAAAATTACCTTTTGTTAAAGCATCATTTGTACCATTTTTAATCCAGAAAACAAGTGTTTCTCCAGATTTTAAAATCTTATCTTCGTTTGTTTCCCACCAAATACTATCACTACCACTATCTGGATAATTATAATAGAGCTTATAATCTTTCAAATTTATATCTTTATTAGAGTTATTATAGATTTCAATAAATTCATATGCATCTGCTCCATCTACATTAGAAGTATCTGGAATAACTTCAGTAATTGTTAAGGCTGGTGCATTTGTTACATCGACTTCTCCACTTTGAACTGGAATTGAAGATGATGTATAAGTAGCTTGATTAACTCCATCACTGATTGTGACTTTATAAGTTATACTGTCATAATTTTTAACAGCATTATATGCAATTGTCCCTTTTAAAATATCATTGTCATATGTAAAGTTAATTGTATCAATGAGTGTTTCTCCACTATAAATATCTGCAGTTGCTGTGAAAACTTTTTCTAGATTTGTCTGAATCGTCATTTCATAATCTTGAAGATTTGAAACCACAGATGGTGCATCAATTGATACAGTAGGATTCTCTATCACATCAGGGCGTTGATATTCTCCAAAAATTTGATTAGAAACATTTCCCACAGTCTGTTCACCATCATAATGAACAACTTCATATGTTACATAAATAGACTCATTTTCATCTATTTTCTCATTAGTACTATCTTGTGCATTATATTCTGCACGATTTAATTCTAAACCTGTCTGTGAAGTAATCTTCATTATACGAGACCCAGAATTTGATAAACCATCACTTTGTACTGTTGTCAGATCTTTACCTTTTTCTAAAGCTGTTCCATAATTTTTATTGAAGTCGTCCACTGTATAATGAGCACTTATCACTTTTTCATTTTGAATCCATACAGTTAAAGTCTTCTTTGCTTCTAATTGAATATCATCTTCCAATATCCATTCAGTTTCTTTAGTTCCATTAACATAAATAAAATGATAATCTTTCAAATCTACTGTCTGATTACTAGCGTTATAAACTTCAAAATATTCAAATGCATCAGAGCCATCCACATTAACAGTATTAGGTACAAACTCAGTCAATAATAATGGTGATTGATATTTCACTGAATCTGTTGTCTCTGCTGTAATTGTCTTATTAGATTTTAATTCATTAACTCCATCAGTTAATTCAACGGATAACTCAAAAGATTCTAAACCACTTAAATCTGATGCAGGAATAGAAACAAAAAATTCACCATTATCATAAGTCATATTATATGACTTATTATTTATAAAGGCTTTTGCTTCTAATATAACAGAAGTTAAGTCTGTAGTTGCTTTCACAACATATGATGCATTTGGGTTAAATGTCTCATTAACTAATAGACTAACTGCTGCATCTTCATCCTTATTAACGACATAATGGTCATCTAATGTTTGTTCATCAACCAATGATCCTGGCGTTGGATCTCCATCATAGCCAAGTGTCAATTCTTGAATACGACCATCCTGATATTGAAATGTAATCCCCTTTTTTGTCTGGGCCTTTGCTTCTCCATCATTATAAGTCATAGAATTAATGACTTGCTTAGTATCCTTGACAAGGACTTCCATTGAACGTTCTCCAGAATTACTAAAACCATTCACCGATTCATTTGTTTTCACAATATTTACTGATTCATCAGTAATGTTATAGTAAGAGCGGAATTGATTTTCATCAAGTGAGTCACTTTCACTATTACGTACCCATACAACCAGTGTCTTCCCTGCTTCGATTGTTGTACCTTCAGGGATTTCCCATAAAGTATGCGTACTTCCATTAACATTTTGAATAAGATAATTATCCATATCTAAAGTCTGATTCGTTGTATTGTAGAGCTCAATATATTCAAAAGCATCTGTACCTGACGCAGTTTCCATATCAGATTGATGTGTATCAGCTACAATCTCACTAATCATCACTGGGCTTATAATTTTTGAAGCATTCTTTGTAAGTGTATCTGTTGCATGAACAACAGATAATGCATTCAAATTCATTGATGATGCCACAACAAGAACACTCATACTACTACCAATTAACTTTTTAGCTTTTTTTCCCATTTTGTTTCCTCCATTTATAAACGGATTATAACAAAACAGCTTCTAAAGATTGTTAATGTCAGGTAAAAAGTACATTAATAGTTTTTAATGACATCAAAACATTGATTTGAAACCACCTTATCCACTATATGAAAGCAATTTATTTCATGCTAGATTAAAATGATATAAATTGCTTTTTGTTGATTAGCACATTCATTATTCTTGCTTTAATATCATAAAAATGACTTACATTATAATTATGAGTGCAATTAGATTGTATAATGTATTTCCATAATCTCTATATACAAAAAAACGACAATGATGATCGTAATTGATATTCATTGCCGTTTTCTTCTTTGAGATGATTTTACGATTATTTATCTCGTACAGCCTTTTATTCTACTTTTTATATATGTTCAAATTGTTGTATACCCCACGTTTGAATTGTCTGATAAAGAACAACATCTAAAATAATAACAATCATAATCACACTATACATATAAGCTGTAATAGAGAGAATATCAACTAACCATAGTCCATACACCATTGCAATCACAACAGCTAATCCCATTGAAATAAACATCGTTAAAACAACAGGTAAACTCTGTTTCACACAGACCGTTTCATTAACCCAGTCAAACTTAGGCTTCCATAAATTGAGTAATAATCCTAAAAAATCAATCAATAGTGTAAATAAGATAGGAACAACCAAGACAAGTAAGCTATCAATCATTCCAATACCTGTCACATAAATCAAAGCGACAGAAAGAATTAAACCACCGGGAATACATAAGAAAGCATGCATAGCTAATTTTGAATTTAAAATATCCTGTGTTGTTATAGGGAGTGATTTAATAATCCAGAAACGATCTCCTTCTAAAGAAATAGAGGATGCACTGATCATATTTAATGATGATACAGCAATAACCATTAAACATAACACTGGAGTCATATATTCTTGAATCTGAGGAATAGAAGCAATCATTTGAATTTCATCTTGATAAATCAAGACAGCTCCCGCAGCAATGATACAAAGAATAATACCCATTGCTCCATTCAACATCACCATCGCATTAGAAGTAAAATGTTTGATTTCTCTGATGACAAGAGCTTTAAACATTGTATTTTGTTTCATTGGTTTTGCTTTATAAATAACTTTTTTCATCTTAGGTTTTGAAGTTGCCATTTTCGTAAAGTTCATAGATAATAAATAAATCACAATAATAAATGGCAATAAGGCACAAATAAGATAAATTACAAAGCTACCTATATTTCCCTGAGTTAAAGCAATGCTTAAATGATATAATGGAAAGACTGCTTTTTCAATCGCTTCAGCAATACTCTTACCATTTTCAACAAGCCATACAAGATATGTCTGTAAATAATTCACAGCATACATATATAAACCAAAGAAACCTACAAATAATACAATAGAAATAACCGTTTTGAAGCGATGAATTTTGACAAGCACATGAGCTAAAATCCAGCTAAATAAACAAGATAACGCTAAAACAAACAATGGTAGTGTCAAAACAACAATAATAAACATAAAGATTTCAATCATCGTCATACCGACATTAGTGATATAAACATAGAAAGCTGGTATCGCAATCAAAGACTCATAGACATAGTTTAAAATCAAAATTGTAAACACACGACTCAATAAAATATCACTATTTTTAATAGGCATAGCCAACAACAATTCATTATCTTTAGCTTCATAAATTTCATGATGTGTTAAGAAAATACTTCCTATAAAGCAAAGCAAAATAATGAATAATGCCATTAAAGCAAAGTATAACCATTCAATCCCCATCATTGAAAATGGTTCAATCAAAGAATAAAACAACATCCCAAACATGCCAATAAAGACAACACCTACATAAGCAAACAATAAACCAAATAATATCAGCTTTCCAATACTGTTCCCTTTTTTCTTAGAACTTTTTGTTTGTCTTAATAAAATACCCTGCAATCTAATCTTAATGAGCGTCATTAACATTGTCATCATCCTCCAACTCTAAGAAAACATCTTCAAGTGATTCATCACCAATTACATCTTGAGTCTTTCCACTGACAATCAATTTTCCTTGTTTAATAATCGCAATACGATCACATAACTTTTCAGCCACTTCCAAAACATGTGTTGAAAAGAAAATGGCACCACCACGATCACAATGATCACGCATGATTTGTTTTAATAAATGTGATGCTTTAGGGTCTAATCCAACAAATGGTTCATCCATTAAAATTAATTGTGGTTGATGTATAAAAGCTGAAATAATCGCTAACTTTTGTTTCATCCCGTGTGAATAGGCACTAATAGGTTGAGCCAGATCACTTGTTAAATCAAACATATCCCCATATTGAGAAATACGTTTTTCTCTTTCTTCCTTTGATACTTGATAAACATCTGCAATAAAATTCAAATATTGAATACCTGTTAAATATTCATATAAATCAGGATTATCTGGAATATAAGCCATGATTTTCTTACATTCTAAAGCATGTGTTTTCATAGACTTTCCATCAATGATAATCTCTCCCTCATCAAAAGGCATAATCCCAGCAACTGCTTTTAATGTTGTCGTTTTTCCAGCCCCATTATGACCAATAAAACCATAAATATGACCTCTTTCAATATGCAATGATAAATCATCTACTGCTTTAAATTGATCATATTTTTTTGTTAAATGTTCAATCTTTAACATAAGATATCCTCTCTTTCATTAATTATTAATATTATTTATATTATAATTTTATATCTTTAATATCTAATCGTCAATATTTTGGCTACACTTTCTAAATAAAAAATAAGAATACACATAAATAAATACAGTCATACCTATAATACCAATCATCAATACCAGATAAGTGTAAGAAAAATGTACTAATGCACTTATACCATTTATGAATCCTATCAATATAAAACAATAGCCACTTATTTTATGTGTCTTTTTCCAGACATACTCACTTGCTAGTGTCCATGGTGTTTTGACACCAAAGAAGTAATTTTGTGGTATTTTAGGTAAATAATTACCCATTCCTATTAATAAGACAGACACTAACAATAACACAAACTGTTCACCATCTTGTTGGGGATTAAAAGCTGAATATTCAAAAAAAGCAGCAAGAATCAAAAAGAACACTGTTAAACCATATTGAAAAAGGCGATATGTTTTCTTTCTTTTTTCCAAATTCATTCTTTTAGGATCAATATGCTTTGTAAGTGACATCCCATAATAGATGGCCATTGGTATAAAAGCCAGAATCAAAAACATATAACGACTGCCATAACCATCAATTTGCCAGTTTTCATCCCAATGTAAAGGGACTGTATCTGGCATCAAAAAGACAGTCACTACCAAAAGAAAAGTCACTCCCCACAAGACTCCATCAAAAACTTTTATTCTCATTTTTCATCCCCCATATCAATAAAATTCATAAACCATTTCATCACTTCTTGAAAAACAGACATATCAATACTATAAACAATATTCTGCCCCTGTCTTTCATCAATGATCAAACCACTTGATTTCAAAATAGATAAATGATGTGATATAGATGGTTTCGTCATTTGAAAACAATCTGCAATTTCTCCAGCATTTAAAGGTCTATCCTGTAACAACTCTAAGATTCTTCTTCTCGTTGGATCACTTAACGCTTTAAATGCATCACACATATCTCTCCCTCCTTTGATATTTAGATATTTATCTAAATATCTAAATATATTGTATCACTTTTTATATTCATGTCAAATAAAAGAAAAGAACTATACATTTTGTATAGTTCCATGTATTTGAAGCCTTATATTATTCAGCAACTTTTTGTTCTTTAATAACTTTAGCAATTGATGCGATTACGTCTTTTTCATCGTCACCTTCAGCTACGATTTCTACAGTAGCTTTAGTAGGAACACCTAAAGACATAACACCCATAATTGACTTCAAATTAACTTCTTTACCATTGTAACATAATTTGATATTGCTAGTGAATTTGCTAGCTTGGTTTACTAAGATAGTTGCAGGTCTAGCATGTAATCCAACTGGATCTGAAACTACGAAAGATAATTTTTCTGCCATCTTATTGACTCCTCCTTAATAATTTATAGTCTTATTATAACACATTTGAATTACTTTTCCATACATTTTCAAAAGAAATTAATACGCTTACATAATATTTTTTTGTCAAGTCTTTTTTTGTATTTTTTATATCTATTTAGCCTATTCAAAAAACTGTGATATAAACAATAAAAAAGCAATTTATACTGACAATTTTATCTTTATAACTTCCAAATATTACCCATAACCACCATCTTTCCACTGCCAAATACCATCTGCATTTTTACATGCAATATACATATAATCACTATAATAGTGATTTTCACCAAGTGCTGGATGAACATTAAAGAAACGTGTCTTAAATTCCAAATAAACAACGATGACTTCTTGAATATCTGTATCCTTTTGAAGATACGATTGTTCCGTTTCATGACTGATATCTTCATCATAATAAACACTATAAACATCTGCTTGAGCATTCGTATATTCATCAATAGCCATATCCATAATCTTTTCTATATCTTCTCTTTTGTGTGTCGTATTATAACGTATCTCCTTTTTTGTTTCGATTGGTTTTTTCATAAAGATGCCCGTCTTTAGAGACTATCACTAGATTTTTTAGACTAAATTTAAAATCAAAATTTTAAGTAGCGAATAAACGTCGATTTTATCGATGTTTTTTTATGTTAAATTCTTTTATTTTTTTATAGTTTATGTTATAATAATGGTGATAGTGGTGATAGATTATTGGAGGTGCTTTATGGCTTATTTTCTTAAACAATCTCATTTAAAAGGGCGTACTTATTTATCAATTGTTGAGAGTTTTTATTCCCCTGAAAAGCATGGGTCTGCTCATCGTACATACAAGTCCCTTGCCTCTGTTGAAACTTGGAAGAAAAAAGGCATTGATGATCCTGTTGCTCATTTTCAAAAAGAAGTTGATGAATTAAATGCTGCTCATAAAATTAAAAAAGAACTTCAAATATCTGATGAGTCTCCTGAAGTTTATCTTGGTTACTTCCCTTATGCCTCTCTTTTAAAATGTATGGACATAAAGAAGTATGTCGATTATTTAAATAATTCTAATAGCTTTACTTTTGATCTTTATGAACTTCTTTCTACACTCATCTTCGCTCGCTTAGTAAATCCTTGCAGTAAACACAAGACTTTTCACGAAGTTCTTCCTAAACTTCATCAATCAGTTCATTATTCCTATGACCAACTTTTAAGCGGTTTAGGATATATCGGTAATGATTATGGAAAATTTATTGAAATATTTAATGAACAATTAGATATGGTCTATAAAAAAGAAACTGATAAAACTTATTTTGATTGTACAAACTTCTATTTTGAAATTGATAAACAAGATGATTTCAGAAGAAAAGGACCATCTAAAGAAAGCCGTAAAGATCCAATAGTCGGTATGGGACTTCTACTTGATGCCAACCAGATCCCTATAGGCATGAAAATGTTTCCTGGGAATCAAAGTGAGAAACCTATCATGAGAGATGTTGTAAATGATTTAAGAAATACATATCAAATAAATGGCAGAACAATACATGTAGCTGATAAAGGTCTTAATTGTGCTGATAATATCGCTTTCGCCAAAGAAAATGGTGATGGTTATCTCTTTTCTAAATCCGTAAAGATGCTTCCTGAAACCGAACAAACTTGGGTGACCATGGATAGTGATGATTGGGAAGAAGTGAGAGATAAGGAGGGGCATCTCGTTTACAAATACAAATCATGTGTTGATCAATTTCCTTACAACATCACTATTGATGAAAACACAGGGAAAAAGAAAATTTTGATGTTTAAAGAAAAAAGAGTACTTACTTATAACCCTAAGCTTGCCGCAAAGAAAAAGTATGGAATAGAAAAACAAGCTGAGAAAGCAAGAGAACTCTGTTATAGCCAAGCAAAACGTTCTGAATTTGTAGATCTAGGAAAATATGTTGATTTTATCAATGAAAAAGGAGGAAAAGCTAAAGCCAAAATAAATCAAGAAGCCATTGACAAAGAAAGAAAACTTGCAGGTTATAATCTTCTAGTGACTTCTGAAACAAAAATGAGTGAACGCGAAATATATGAGACCTATCATAATTTATGGAGAATAGAAGAATCATTTAAGATCATGAAAAGCGATCTCGATGCAAGGCCTGTATTTCTCCAAAAAGAAAGTACTGTAAAAGGACATTTCTTAATCTGTTATTTATCAGTTCTTCTAGAAAGATTACTACAATTCAAAGTATTCAATAAAGAGTTTAGTACATATGAAATCATGAAGTTCACACGTGAATTTAGACTAGTAAAAGGTGAAAGTAAATACATTAATATAACAACAAGTAGCAGATTTATAAAAGAATTTGCGAAGCTGTCTAAACTTCCATTAACTAACTACTACCTAACAGAGAGACAAATTAAACAAATATTAAATTATAAAATATAGAATTAAAAACAGGTCCCTAAAAATAGGGACCTAAATCTTTTATAAAACTATCACTAGATTTTAATACCGGATACTAAAGTCAGGTATTATAACACATTTGAATTACTTTTCCATACATTTTCAAAAGAAATTAATACGCTTACATAATATTTTTTTGTCAAGTCTTTTTTTGTATTTTTTATATCTACTTAGCCTATTCAAAAAACTGTGATATAAACAATAAAAAAGCAATTTATACTGACAATTTTATCTTTATAACTTCCAAATATTACCCATAACCACCATCTTTCCACTGCCAAATACCATCTGCATTTTTACATGCAATATACATATAATCACTATAATAGTGATTTTCACCAAGTGCTGGATGAACATTAAAGAAACGTGTTTTAAATTCCAAATAAACAACGATGACTTCTTGAATATCTGTATCCTTTTGAAGATACGATTGTTCCGTTTCATGACTGATATCTTCATCATAATAAACACTATAAACATCTGCTTGAGCATTCGTATATTCATCAATAGCCATATCCATAATCTTTTCTATATCTTCTCTTTTGTGTGTCGTATTATAACGTATCTCCTTTTTTGTTTCGATTGGTTTTTTCATAAAGATGGCAATCAATATTACCATCACAATAAATCCTAAAATAATACCTTTATTTTTCATATTCATCATCCTTTGCCATTTCATAATACAATAAAGATATGAACATCTCATGTAAAAAATATGAAAATGAAATGAACATCATTGAGATAAAAAAAGAAAACTTACGATGAAGTTTCCTTTTAATACATTTTTTGAGCCACAACTAAAAATTGATGTGTTGTCATTTCAAAATAAGAATGTTCTTTGATTTCTTTTAATGCCTGTAAATAGAAAACTTGATATCTATTAACATTAGCAAAATCTGGTGAAACCTTTGTAAAATACTGATAAATAGCTTGAATACTATGAAAACGAATAGTTCCATAATCTTCAAATTTATCTACAATACGCATTCCAATGCTCTCTAATGTTTGAGCACAGTTTTGTGCATCCCAGCTTCCTTTCATCTGGAAAGGCATATAAAGACGAACAAATTCTTTTAAATTTTCTGTTCCATGTTGATTGACAATGAAGTAGCCACCTTTTTTTAAGACTCTAAAAATCTCACTTTTATCATAATTACATTTTTGACACATCACAATATCAATTTTTTCATCTTTAAAAGGCATTTTCCCTGTTGGTGTTAAAGTTGTCACTTTTACAGATGGATCATCTATAAATTCATTTTGAACTCTTTGTGTGTCCGTATAAGGTTCAATCACAAACATAGCTTCTGTTTCACCTTTTAACTGACTGGCAAATTTTCCAGCATCCACACTCATGACTGCCAAATGATCTTGTGATTGGATATAACGTCTTAAAACATCTTCTTCGTGATAGCTAGGAGATGATAGTGTATAATCATTTTCTAACTGAGTACTTGGTGAAAAATGTTGTAATTCATTTTGTAGTAAATGAGCATCTTCTATTTGACGACGACATCTTTTTTTGCTGTATACCATAATGGCATACTGTACAACTGCATCAGCCACAATCCCCATTGCTAAAAAGAGAACAAAGTAAACAAACCAGCTTAAAGTAAATAATTCAACTGGTGATGATATAAAATAACAAATCAAACAAAGAAAAACCATATATCCAACACGATTATAGCTAAATGGTTTATCTAAAGATAAAAACCAGTTGATATTATTGGCTTTTTCCATTTTACTTCTTGTCAATTCAAAAAAGACAAGTTGCATCAAAAACAACACACCTATAAAAATCAACAATAATACAATCAAATATTCCATATTTACTCCTTATTCTATACTTTCTCCATCCATTGTATAATAATGATATCCATCAGAAAAATATCCCTCTTGGTGGAAAGTCAAATCCCCTTCAATAGAAAATAATTCTTCCATATCATTATTGACATCATAAATATAACTTCTTCCATTTTTATTCAACATCATATAATTTTCATCATTATATTCAATAATTGGTGTTTCTGGTAATGACGTATACTCAATAGGAAAGATTTCTTCTCCAGTTGTATCAATAATACCATACATACCATTTTCATTATAAACGACATAATATGAACTGCCTATGTACTCCATACGATAATACGTATTTTTTGTTAAAATTTGTCCTTCTTCATCAATTAATGAATATCCCTTATTATCAATTTTCACAATAGCTGTATCACTGGCATCAAATGGCTGAGCTTCAAGGTATATCTGATCAATAACTTGTTTATTATCAAAACTATAGTAAGCATATCCTTTATCTTGTATATAAACTGGGAAAATTTCAAAATACAGCAACATCACTTCTGGATAAAGCTGACAATTTTCAAGATTTCCCTTAGATAGACCATTTTTATAAATCATATGTGGCCCATAGACATCTTCTTCACGTACAAGATATGTTTTGGCATTCACATAATATGAATTAATTAAAACAGGAACACCACCCATTGGATAAATATATGTTTTATCATCATGGGTTAAAATAATATTTTCTTTATCATCAAAATAAGCATCTTTAATTGCTATATGATTTTGAGAAGCTTTCTGCTTTTCAAAATCAATATAGATCATACTTTTTAATTTCTCATCATTGAGTATACATCCTTGATCATTTTGAATTAAAAACTCATAACTTCCTTTTTCAATCTTCATATCAAAGTTCTGTTCTTCATTTTGAGTACAATAATAAAAATGATTATAGTCTTTAAACCCAATAACAATTGATTTTGCACTTGAATACTGATTCACATATGTAACAGCTTCTTTTCCTTTATAAAGTTCTTCACCATTTCGATATAAAACTATATATTCTTTATCTTTTAAAATCACAGGTAATCCACTTTGCATAATAGCCGTTGATTTATCAGCCTGATATAAAACTTCACCATCTTCATTTAAAACATAAAGATTTTCCTTAACAAATGTATTTTGAGTTGATTTTTCTTTTTGATCATCTTTTTTCTTTTCCACTTTTTTGGTCGCATAAAACATATCATCGACACTTTCCAGTGTTTCATATTCTCCAACAGGAATGATTTCATCACCATCTAAATCAATAAATCCTACCTGCTTTTTAGCATTCGTTATAATATAACCACGATTACCAACTTTTTCAAAAGATTGATATTGATAATCTGTTATTTGTTCACCTTCAGAATTATATAAAGCACTTAATTTTTGATCATTCGTCAACATAAAATAATGTACCTTTTGATTTTGACTACATCCAGACAATAACATGAGTGCCATAAATCCAGCGAATAACTTCTTCACATATATTCCTCCTTTATTGCCCCTAGTATACCATAAAATTTATGTTTTAGCATTGTTTTTTCAAACAATCAGACTATAATAGAAAGCAAGAGGTGATATAAAATGAATGAAACATTACAAACAATTGCACAAAGAAAAAGTTGTCGTAGTTATCGAAGTGAAATGATTAAAGATGAAGAACTTCAAGCGATTTTAAAAGCAGGAATTCAAGCACCTAGTGCGATGAATAGACAGTTATGTGAAATCTACGCTATTACCAATCCAAGCTATATTGATGAACTCACTGAAGCTATCAAAAAAGTAAGTGAAGAACGTGGTGAAAAGAAACCAGATACTTATCATTTCTCTTATCATGCACCAATACTATTGATTGTCAGTGGTCCTGAATATGATTCAAGACGTGTAGAAGATGGTAGCTGTATGTTGGAAAATATCTTTCTAGCAGCAACGAGTCTAAACATTGGTTCATGCTGGATCAATCAACTCCGTGATACACAAGATGTTGATGAAGTAAGAAACATTTTAAATAAAATGGGTATTCCTCATAATCATCAAGTTGTTGGTTGTGCTTCTATTGGTTATGTCAATCAAGAAACACCTACAAAAGATAAAAATGAAAACCGTATTCATATTGTTAAATAATAGAGTAGAGGGAAGAAATTAATCTTCGCCCCTCTCATTGCACCGTACGTACGGGTCTCGTATACGGCGCTACATTTATATGTTAATACAACCTATCTTAGATAGTATGCGAGGGGATTGACCAAACCAGGTCTTTCCTCTTTTCTTATGGCTAGAATATCCGCATTAAGTAAGAAGTTAACTACATTCCCATTTGCTTGTCTATATAGTCCAAGCCTTGTATTCGCTACCGAATAGATTTGCTCATCACTGAAGTGATAAGGCAATTTCTCATTCAACTTTTGTAGATTTTTATATATCCTCGATGGTGTTTTCCACTGTTTCAGGATAATGACCCTTATTTTATGTCTCAACCATTGACCAAATTCATCTATGAAGTTCTTCATTCTTCCAATTCGGAAGTAGTTTATCCATCCATTGACGATTTGATTTATCCTAGTGAATGTTTTTGTATTGGTCTGTGCAACACATTTCTTTCGGATGAGTTCCTTTCGACATTTGTCATACAGGTTTTTCTTACTCTTCTTTGTAGGAATACATTCCCATCTTGATGAGTTCTTCCAATATGTAAAACCTAGAAATTGACTATTCGTTGGTCTTACTATCTTTGTTTTGGTTGCACTGACCTTTAGAAATAATTTTCTCTCTAGCCATGATGTGACTGACTTCATCACTCGATTTGCTGCCATCTCGCTTTTAACGAAGATATTACTATCGTCCGCATATCTCACAAAGCATAGTCCCCTTGCTTCTAATTCCTTATCAAATTTATCTAAGTAGATATTTGATAGAATTGGACTTAGAGGTCCTCCTTGTGGCATTCCTATGGTACTAGCTTTTACAAGACCATTTTCCATGATTCCTGCCTGCAGGAATTTGCGAATCAAATGCAGTGTTGTCGAGTCATTCACATGCTCTCTAAGTATTGAAATTAATTTATCGTGATTGACTGTATCGAAGTATGCTTCTATATCTAAATCAATGACCCATTCGTATCCTTCATTCAAGTAGTCTAGTGTTCGCATGATGGCATCATGTGCACTCCTATTTGGTCGAAATCCAAAACTATTCTCACTGAACTTACTGTCATAGATTTCTGATAATATTTGTGCTATCGCTTGTTGGATGACTCTATCTACTACTGTTGGAATTCCTAGGGGTCTTTTCTTCCCATTTGATTTAGGAATATAGACTCTTCTTACTGGTTGGGGTTTGTATTTCTTCTCCAATATCTGTTTCTTTATCTGTTCCTTATGGGTCTTGAAATACGCGTCAATTTCATTCACTGTCATCTTATCAATGCCAGGTACACCTTTATTACTCTTGACTCTTTTGATTGCCTCTTCGAGATTTACATCTCTTAGAATCACTTCGATTAATTTCATGTTGTTGCTTCTCCTTCCTTTTGTAGATATATCTGGAACCATTCCCTCTACCTTCATTCCCATGGGATTACGATTCCCACTTATGGAACTATCCTCGATTTCGAACTGTCCAAACATTGCGCATGGTGAGTTGCACCATATAAACATTAGGTCCTTTGGTATAGATGTCTTTACCTACTACGACCTCAGCTGACTTCTTGTGGCAGACCTTTTTCGACCGATGTTACCATCACTGATTTTAAAGATATTGGAATTCATCGTCCACAAGACCTCCCGGGGTAAATCACGAATCCTATTTCTTTCACAACGTCCTGATTTACTGTCTTGGTTTTACGTTTACCTTTTGGACTTCGGTTTGTACTGCAATCTTATCCACCATTTAGCCTTATATCAGGTTTCT
Source organism: Clostridium sp. C1 (assembly GCF_018223625.1). NCBI lineage: Bacteria > Bacillati > Bacillota > Clostridia > Eubacteriales > Clostridiaceae > Clostridium > Clostridium sp. C1. The sequence continues at coordinate 1,874,037 of NZ_CP073631.1, forward strand.
GTTCGTACGCTCAAAAGAATCGCTACACCACTTCCTCCATCCTTAACATCACTGTTAACGACTTGTGGTTCACTACACTTGGCGGTAACTACCTGTGGTCGGTCTATCTCCGACTGAATCCGTGCCATGCCCGGCACACAGGGATAAAGAAAGAGGCTCAAATGAGCCTCTTTCTTTGGGTATATGGATAGTCTAAGAAGTCACGGGGTTTCCCAAAACGAATAAGTTTTACGGGAAATCTCTTTTTTTGTTTTCTCTTATGCTGGTTTAAAATCACGGGAAATTCTATAATGGTATTATCAGGATATATCTTCTGAAATCTATAGAAAGAAAAAAAGATGAAACCCTCCCGACCAAAGTTGAGTCTCATCTTGTCCTAACGACAATATGATAATATTAAAAACCAGCAGAAAAATCAATACCATTAATCAAAAAAATTATTCCAATGTTATCTTTTCACTGGATTTGTCTCTTCTGTCATGTCCAAAATGCTCTCATAGAGGCTTGTCTGTTCATGGCTACTATAAAAGAAACTTCAAGGACAGCTCCATCAACATCCAGAGAGTCATATGCCCTCATTGCGGCAAAACTCATGCGCTGCTTCTTTTTCCCATGATTCCTTTCCTATCTGCTGTCTCCTTCGATGATATTGTTTCCATTCTTTCTGATTCAACAGATCATCTTATTATCGAACTGTCTCACATATACTATTTCATCGTTAAGCTTGGCAACTGCCCAATAGATGAACTGCTCATCTATAAGAAATTTTCCAGAAAACTGTATTTCTCTTTTCAAACCACATGACCTTTATGTCTTTCTGCTTCCATTTCCTCTATCATGAAGATGTAGAAAAAAGAAAGGACGGGATGTTTTATGAAATTACAGATTCTATTGGCTTTGGATGGTGATGACGATGTGTGATAATACCACGACCATGTCCAGCTGCATCATTTCCCAGAATGATTTCCTTGTTTTCTTCAATATCGAGGACAAGGATATCGAAACATTCGATATCCATCATCAAAAGGATGGTATCTATATTGATGTGACACTGAAGAAGAAGCCCCACCAGTGTCCTGTCTGCCTCAACATGACAGACAGAGTCAAGGACTATAGTGTCAAGCATATCAACCATTCCATACTGACAAACAAGAAATGCATCATCAATTACAGAGCTCGCAGATATAGATGTCCAAAATGCCATAAGACATTTATGGAGTCCAATCCCTTTACCGTTGCTGGCTCAAGAATCTCTCTGGCGACTGTATATAATATCCTGGAGGATTTGAGAAAGCCAAACATGACATTCAGGGATGTGGCCGAACGATACCACATATCCCAGACAACAGCTGCACATGTATTTGACTCATTTGTCTCCATATCAAGAAGACCTCTGCCTGAGTATCTGCTGATAGATGAGGTCTATGCATTCAAGTCTGCTCACAGTAAGTACGTATGCGTTCTTGTCGACTTCGAAACACAAAATATTGTCGATGTCCTTCCGTCAAGAAGAAAGCAGACACTCATGGATTATTTCTTCTCCATTCCTCTTGAGGAAAGGAAGAATGTCAAAATTGTTTCCTTTGACATGTGGGAAACATACAGAATCGTATCGAAAATCATGTTTCCAAATGCAATATGTGCAACCGACCATTTTCATGTGAAGCAGGAATTTGGAAGAAAAATTGACAGAGTGAGAATCGATGTCATGAATAAGTATTATTCCAGAAAAAAATATCTTGAGAAGAAAAAAGAAAAAACCAAGACTGAAAAGCTTGAGTTAAAGGAAGCATCCAAGCATTACTATGCATTAAAGAAATTCAACTGGATGCTCTTCTCCAATGACAATAGAATATTCGACCCTAACGAAAAGAAGATATACAATCATACCCTTGAGGGGTATTACAACTATTATGATATCCTTGAGTTCATGGTCAGACATGACCCTGTACTGGATCTAGCCTATGATCTTAAATATGAGCTGGATGAATTTTACAGCAGATCCAATGAAAAAAACGCATTGAAGAACATAGAAGAGCTGATCATATCCTTCAGGAATTCCCAGGTCAAGGAAATGATGGATTTTGGGAATACACTGGTCAAATGGAAATATGAGATTGTGAATTCATTTGTGCCGGCAAATGGAAGACGCATATCAAACGGCCTGATTGAAAACAGAAACAAATCCATCAAGCTGCTGAAACACAGTTCAAACGGATACCTCAACTGGCATCGTTTCAAGACAAGAATCATGTACAGTCTCAATAAAGACTCAACATATCACCTGTATCCAATCAAAAACAAGGGGGATTTTACAGAATGGTGACAAGAAAAAAGATTTATACACTGATTGTGGACAATCATGATGTAAGCATTATCAGCAGACAACGTCTGCTGGAAGACATACTATACAGACTCAATATGATATACGAATATGCAGATGAACTGGATGACTTGACTCAGGAAATCAATCTGAAGTTAGATAAACTGATAGAAAAAGCAGAAAAAAAGAACCATGACCCATCATCAGATTATGATTCTCCTATACAGTTTTAAAATTGTGGGAAGAACAGCCTTCCCACAATTTCTTATAATCCAAAACCCCACAACCCCGTGTTATTTTAGATTACCGGTATATGTTTGTAATATTAAGATTAACCGATGTATAATGGTTGGTCATTTCCAACGACTTCACCAGTTTTTGTTGTCGCAACATAATATACAGAAGAATCTTCTGGTTTATAGTAAACCTCTAATGTATCAATAGTTGTCATTTTAACACCTTTTGATTTAACATCCTCTTTTACTAACTTCTCAATAGATGTTGTTTCAACGTTTTTATTATGAAATTGTACTTGTAATTTAATTTTCACTGCGTCCCCTCCTTAATACATATTATAAATGAAAGCGTTTTACATTGCAATAAATTACTTCATTTACCTCCAACAATATACCACTTTTTTAAGAAATACTCAAATTTTTCTTGAATTTTTTATACTTATTCCTCATTTTTAAGTCTTTTTATTAAAAATATTATCATAATCTCACTATAAACAAGATATTTTATCAATTTATCTTATCTCCAATACAATCGTTTCATATCCTTGATCTATCATTTCTTGAATTGATAAATCTTGATTCACATTTTTTTCTAAAAAAATAGGACAAATATAATATCTCTGATTCTTTTCTTCAATGATTTGACAATATTTTATTTGATTTCTTTGACATTCCACTTGATCATCTATACTTTCAAAGATTAATGCTGGATATTCATCAATAGTTTCAGTAGCTGGGCCATAAAAATAAGAAGTGACCTTTAAAGAATCAACATTTTGATGACTTCCTTGACGATTTTCAAATTGATATCCAATATAAACATATTGAATCGGTGGTATCCCATCTCTATTTTCATTTGTTTTCATGAATAAAAGCGGTCTATCTATAATCTCTCCATCTTTATAATGTCTTATTTCTATAACTTTTACATCTTTACGTGAAGTATCAATTTCTACTCGAAAAAAATAATCATAATCACGGTCTTGCATTTCATCCGCTGTTTCATTAAGATGATTGACTTCAGTTAGTGAAACAATTTCTTTTTCTTGACAACCCCACATAAAAAGCATCATCAATAAAATAATATATTTTTTCATGATGAACACTTCCTCTTTTTTATTATATCTTATAAATAATACTTCGATAAAAAAAGAGATGTTTTTATTAAAACATCACTAAATTCAATGATTGGGGACAAACATGGAAATGATAAACATCTTCCTTGTATTCCTCTCCATCCAAATTCCCACTTTGTTGGCAGTAAACAGTTGCTTCTTTGACTTTATAATAATGGACTTCATGTCTTTTATGTAACTGATGTGCTAAAAGATATGTCACCAGATAAGGAATCTTTATTTTAGATACATAATCAACGACACAAATATCCATATAGCCATCTTGAATTTTTGCTTGAGGTGTAATCTGAAAACCACCACCATAATATTGACCATTATTTAATGTACATAAAATAACCGGTCCATCAAACAAACATGTACCATTGCTGTCAATCTTCACATTTTGTTTTTCATATTGAAAAACCTGTTTAAAAATAGAAACAATATAACTTTGTGATTCTGGAATCAATGGAATATCAGGTATATCCTTGACCTTATTTGCGATAACACTGTCCAACCCAAAACAGGCAGAATTTAAATAGTAGCGATTATTGATTTGAATTGTATCTACTTTTTGTGATGATTGTTGTAAGGATTGTATAAGTATTTTTTGAATATTTTTTTCTTTTGTCAAGGTACGACAAAAATCATTCCCTGTTCCAAATGGCAATACAACAAGTTCATGATCTGTGTAAACGAGTGCCTGTAAAAGACCATTGATTGTTCCATCCCCTCCAACCGCATAAAATCTAGATGGTTGTAGACATGCCTTGATATATTTTTGACTATCCTGCATTGAGGTTGTATAAACAATCTCATAAGGAATATCTTGCATAATTGTTTGAATCATGCTTTCTAAATCATGATGACGTTTTGTATCATGCATCATAAAAATATGTTTCATTTTTCCCTCTCCTACTTACAATATGTTATATATCTTTGAAAACTCCCTTTTTGAATCGTTGCCTGATTTTCAATATGATAACCTATCTCCATTAATTTATCATTCATGGAGATGTGTGAAATAAGCACAAGTTCCCCAGCAATTGCTCTTGTCTTTTCTAAGAGTTCACATTGTTGTTGATAGGTAAATGGACTATATACCCCATAAGGGATATCTAAAATACAAACATCATATGTTTGCTTTAATTCTTTCATATCCATTCTTTGAATAAGTAAGGGATCATAACCATAATGTTCTAAATTCAATCTTGCTTGATAGGCAACATATTTATTAATATCAAATCCAACAATGTTTGCTTTCATACTTAACCCTTCTAAAACAACGGTTCCAATTCCACAACATGGATCAACAACTGTTTTAGATAAATCATTCCCCAACGCTATATTCATGACTGCTCTTGCATCTTTTAAAGCCAGTGAGTGAGAATATGAACAAGGTTTATCTTGATGTTGATTCCAGATCATATTATTTTCATAAATACCAAAGTACCATATCTGATTTATTTTTGTGAGTGCTAATATGATTTGAGGATGATGCATATTGACTGAACCGGCAATAGGTAAAGCTATCTTTTTACATTTTTCCAGTGATTCTTGATAAGGAACATGGGTTATCTCATTTTTTAAATAAATGACTTTAAAATCATAAAAACAATAATTCTGTTGTTCAATGAAATGAACTATCTCATCGAAACAACTATTCTCATATAAAATCTTTAATTTTCCTCTTATATAACCACTTCTTGTATAATCAAAATCCTGTGTTGTTATATGATATTTACTTTTCATATTTTCATGAAAAATACATCTAAATTCCATTTCACATAAATCTTTTTCATGAGGCGAATAATTATATACATATAAATAATTAAACATGTTTCCCTCTTTTCTTACATTTTTGTTATCTTGACTATTTATAGTATACATAAATTTAGAAATGTTGTAAAATAGAGATACGTTTGGGAGGTGTTTTTTATTTTTGGGATTGATTATTTAAAAACACATTTTACACATTATCAAAGATATATTATTGTGGCTATCTTTTCTATGTTTTTACCTTTTTATATGTGTGGAGCTATTCTTATTTTTTTAACACTTCGTTTATTATGGAAAGGTGAAATTCAAGATGTTTATAAACAAATTCCTAAGAGTCGTTTTATTATTTATTTTTGTATATTAAGTGCTATTGTTTCTTTGATTTATCAAAACTATTATGGATTTGTCTGTAGCATTGGTTTATTCGTTATATTATCTTTTGTTCTTTATTATCGTGTTCATATTAATTTAAGATTATTTGAATATATCACAAATTGTTTAATTGTTTTAAGTATTTTTGCTGCACTTTATGGACTCATTGAATATATTGGTATTTTAAATTCTTATAATATTGATCAATTTGAAATTATGATTTTCAATCGTCCACAAGATCGTATTAACTCTGTTTTTTTTAATGCGAATTATTACGCTATGATGATTGAATTTTTTGTATGTATAACATTTTATAAGATATTAAAAATTAAAAATATAAAACTCGAATGGAAAAGATTTATTTATTATGCAGCTGTGATTGCTTTAAATCTGTTTGTTTTATTATTAACAGCCTGCCGTACAGCATGGCCTGCACTGGCTGGTGGTATACTGATTATGTTGATTGTTGATAAACACTATAAAACATGTTCAGTCATTTTAGGTATTGTTATTTTTGCATGTATCTATTTCTTATTGAATCCATCACAATTTCCTCGTGTTGATAATATTATTGATTACTTTATGACACGTGCTGGTATCTGGGAAGTAGCTATTCAAAACATTATCACACATCCATTATTTGGTGAAGGACCGATGACTTATATGCACATTTATGCATTATATAATGGTCATCCAACAGAACATGCTCATAGTATTTATCTTGATCCATTATTATGCTTTGGAATTGTTGGATTAATGACAATTGCTCCTTATATTTATTCTAACATTCAAAGATTATATCATTTATGGAAATTAAAAATAGATAAAACTCTTGTTGCTTTAGTTGTTTCTTTTACAGTTATGATTTTTATACATGGATTATTGGATTATACTATTTTCTTTGTTCAAACCGGATTCTTATATCTTTTAATCGCAAGTTCTTTTGATATCTATAAAAAACCTTTAAATAAATATGAAAGCCTACGCAAGTAGGTTTTTATATTATATAATAAAAAAGAGATGGTATTGATAAATAAAATATTTTGGCATGTATTAAATCCTAAAGAGAAGTTTCAACGTTTTAAACATTCACTATGGCTTCTTATTGTTCTTTTCGTTAAATTTCATTTTGTGATTGCTCTAAGTTGTTCACTTATTTTATTGATTTTTGTCTATTTCACTTATCATCAGCTACAAAAAGAAGCTGATACATATATAAAAAGTTGCCATAAAAAGCATCGTTAATGCTTCTATGACAACTCTTTTTAAAATAACCTTAAATCATTTCATTTTTACTATAAATCAATCATCTTTAAATCTTTACTTTAGCAATTTTTGCAACCTTCCCTAAAAACAAATATGATGCTCCTGTTGTCAGTAATGCTGGTATTACCGATAAGGGAACAACAAAGAATAATAAACCAAATATTTGACTAAAAAATACTTCATATAACCACTGTCCATAATGTTGTAATAAGTAATTACCCATTGTTGCACCTTCTGTCGCAAATATAATAGGAATAACAATAATACCTGCCATAATTAAGTATAAAACAATAAAATAAAGAGTATTGTAAAGTAATTCTTTGATAAAACTCACATTCCAATGTTTGACATTATGACGAATACGAAAAAGCATATATACGAATTCTATAAAGATAAAGACAAAAATAGCCATTATGGATTCATCTTTAAACATTAAATACCAAGTAGCAAATGGTGCTACAAAAAAATAAATAACTGCATAACCAACAATAGCTAAAATTGCAGCAATGCCGACTAGAGGTAATATTGTACCTCCGCCACCTCCACTACTATCACCTACAACTCCTTCAAACGTACTCCCTGCTAAAGGTCCATCAAGAAACGTACCAAAAAAACTAAACATATAAATTTCCCCTCTTCATCAATTTTATTATTTTTATATTCACTTTTCAAAATAATCCTAAACGTTTTAACTCATGATAAATTCCATCATCCTGTACACTTTCACATATAGCATCCCCATATTGCTTTAACTCCTGAGAACCGTTCCCCATAACAACACCATGTCCACATGCTTGAATCATTGCACAATCATTCATACTATCTCCAAAAGCAATCGTATCTTGGATAGGGACATGAAGATAATCACAAACCTTTTGCACTGCAACACCTTTATCTGTTTCTTTTAAAATAATTTCACCATTAATCACATCTTGTGAAAAGATTTCATGAATGACAAAATGAAACTTATCAGACAGAATACGTTTTGGTTCTTCTAACTGTTTTTCATTTTCACACATAAAACAGATTTTTTGAACAGGTATAGGATTATTATCATAGTCTTTTAATGGATGTATATTAAAATGTTCCTTTTGTTCATTTAATAAACGTTGTAACTCGGAATTTAAATTTTCTCCATCTTTTAAACGATGTTTGACAAATTCATAATTCATCTTTTCGTCTTGAAAAGTGATATGATTTGTTTCCAAATTATATAAAACATGATGTTGTTCAAAAACATCTCTTGCTAGACGAATATCTTCCTCTAAAAGACATGTTTCAAATATCTTTTGACCATGTACTTCAATATATCCTCCAGCACTACAGATCATGCCATCAAAGCCTAGTGAAAATAATGGTCTTGTTCCAGCATAACTTCTTCCAGTGCACAAAAAGACTTCATGTCCATTATGTCGAACTTGATGGATAGCTTCTTTAACCTTTGGTGACACTTCACCATCTGGTAATGTGAGTGTTCCATCGACATCTAAAAATATTAGTTTCTTGTTCATTCAACCACCCCTTTTTTATCATAACCAATTTTTATAGAAAATGAAAATTTATTTCATAAATTGAAACTACAAACGTTTTTCAAAATGTCCGTCTACAGACATACCTTCAAAAAATAAAGTAAAAGCTTGTGAATCTATTTCTTTTAAAATATGTTTCAAATGATTCACTTCATATTTACTAATAACAGTCACCATAACATATGTATCATCTTTTGTATAGGCACCTTTTCCCTGCCAGAAAGTCATTCCACGTCCCATTTCCAATAAAACCTTATCTTGAATCTCTAAATGTTTTGTAAAAATAACACATGTCACATTAATATTTTGATAATGCGTCTTATCTAATACAAGTGTAAAACATGTTGTATAAATAGCTGAATAGATAGCTATTTCAATATGAAACAAAAAGGCACAGATCATATAAATAACAAGATTAATACCTAATGATAGCTTTCCTACCGAAAAATGAGGAAGTTTCTTAGTAAAGTATACACCTAATATATCTAAACCACCACCACTTCCAGAGCAACGTAAAGTCAAACCAATTCCAAACCCTGTTACGATTCCTCCGATAATACAGTTTGTTAAAATATCATCTACTAAAGGTGTTGTTGGAATCATAATAAAAGTTAAGAAAACCGTTTGTGAAATAACTGATAATAATGTTCTCACAAAGAAACGCTTAGAAATTGTTCGATAAGCTAACATAAACAATGGAATATTGATTAAGAAATTAATAATTCCTGATATATCTATTGTACTTTTACCTATTACTTGTTCTATAATTGTTCTTATAATTTGTGCAATTCCTAATACCCCACTACTATATAATTGCATTGGTACAACAAATAAGTTAATACCTAATGCAAAAATAAACGACCCCACAACAATGAAAAAATATCTTTTAATTTCTTGTTTCATCTTTCATTCTCCTTTATAAAGAAAAAAACGCATAAGCGTTTTAATACATGGTGCCGACAACAGGAATTGAACCTGCAACCTGATCATTACGAGTGACCTGCTCTACCGATTGGAGCTATGTCGGCATCTGTTAGTATTATAATACAAAAAAGAATAGATTTCCACTATTCCTTTGGTGCAATTTTCTTTAATAAACCAACATGTTGTAATCTTGGTGATATAACCATATAAAGTATTGTTGATAAAATCACTGCTATAATCGCATTAATAGATGTTGTAATGGCATTCCATGAAGCCAATGCTTTGGCTGCATTGTCGGGTGCTCCTAAAATAAAAGCTGTATAAAAATAGGAAAAAATCGGTTCACCAATCACATTAAATAACATTCCTGCAAAAGTTGATAAGAATACTGCCTTCCATAAAGCCTTTCCTTGTTGATGCTGAATATGAAAAAGACGATGAGCAACAAAACCTGTAATGATACCAATACCTAATTTCAATATCATCGTTTTAGGAGCAACAATCACATATGATGGATCAAGTAAATCCCCTATTCCCATTCCAATAGCACCTGCGACACCTCCCGGTACACCACCTAATAATAAGGAAGCCAATACGCAAAATGTATTTCCTAAATGAAATGATGTGAATCCTCCCGGTGTAGGAATTTTAATTTGTAAAAACATAAATGATATATAACACAATGCTGCCATCAATCCAATAACAACAATCTTTAATATTTTCGTATTTATCATAGACCATCAGACACACTTGCTTTATTGTAGTAATCTTTAAGCATCTTTCTAGTCATTACAATTGAGTAACTGATAATTCTCATCATGGAAAACATAAGCTTGAAACCTCTATATCTATGATTGAATCTCCAGGCATGTTCCTGTATATATCCATTGATATATTTTTTCGCTATGCCATGATAGATTCCATCTATATTACTTTTTATATTTGATATCTGTATATTTATCCAATACATAAGATGATCTGATTCTTTGTAATCTATAACGCCATTGATAAGATGTACTCTATCCTTTAAATAGTGATATGCCGGGTCACCATCAGTGCATATTGTTGTATCCTTATCGTAATAGATATGTTTCATGAGCCTTTTTACTTCTTCCTTGTTTTCGCTTTTTACTTGAAGCAGTTTTATTCTATTGGGATAGTTGTTAAGCTGATCTGTACCAAGAGCCACTAAAAAGGGTTGTTTGTCAGTTCCCAACCCTCTCTTACCATTATGAGATTTGCCACCAATGTGAAATCCATCTATTTCAATGAATTTTGATTTCAAATCAAAACAGCCATTATCTAAAGACATCAAATAACGCAGTTTTTGGCATAGCAACTGAGCACTTTTTCTGTTGATGCCCAGTTGACGTGACAGTTCTTCTGCGGAAATACCCTTTGTAGAAGTGATAAAAAGGAATATACCATAAAGAAGTGTATATAATGGTAATTTGTTGTCCTGAAAGATAGTTCCTGCAAAAAGATAGACTTGATGTGAACATTGAGAACAAGTGTAGACATTATTTCTACACTTGAGTAAAGTAAAATGAACACAACCACATTCAGGACAAACAAGTCCTAAAGGATGAAAAACATTCAAAAAGAAATTTCTACACATATCATCATTATTGAAGAAAAGCTTATTGAAAGTGATATGACTCATAATTTTTGGTTTAGCTTTAGCACAATTTTTTGACATAAACAATGACCTCCATAAATAATTATCAATGTCATTATACATTAATCAAAAAAATGATGACTTCTAAACCAGAGGATAGACTCCGAAAAAAAGGAGTTAAAACAAGAAAGTATTACAAGTGGCTCAGATGGTCTATGAAATTCGTATTCATCTCTATCACCTCAATATATACCACAGTATATACGATTACAAGCCATATGAAAATAGACAATTTTATATTTTTAAAAGTTTATTCAATATTTGTCCATTTCATAATTGTTTTCTGGATATGAGGATATAAATAATGGATTGGATAATAAATAAGAATACCTATAGTGGTGCTACACAGATGAATAATGATATCTCCAAAATCATATACATATTGAATATAATAGCTTAAAAAATTGATTAATAATTGAACATTTTCTATACCAAATATAACAGCTATAGAAATCATGATTGTTTTTTTGAGAGAAAATTCTTTTTTAATATGAAACCAAATGGAATAAATAATGCTAAATGAAAAAACGCATATTCGGGTAGTAGTTCAAACCTTACTGAAGGTGGGTAAAAATCAACTGCCCACCTTAATTCTTCTACAAAATAGTAAACTCCACCGGGATCTAAAACAAAAGGAAAAAACAACATACATATGACAAATGATACATATAATCCTACACATAATGCGTAAAAAAGGCTTCTTTTCTTAAAGAAATACATAAAACAAAAAATAACTATTGAAATCAAAATAAATAATGGATAAGAAAACTCTATCACTTCCATATTGAAAACCTCCACATTCTTTTATTCTATATTATGATAAAGATGTGGATTTTACGTATAGACAGTTTTAAGATAAAGTTAAAAATAAAGTAAAAGTATATATTTTAACGTTTAACTGGAAACTTTGCATTAGGATAAATCATTTCCATTCTTTGATCTGGAAATTGTTGATCAATATATCTTTCAACACTATTTTGGGCTTTTAAGCCATTTTGTCTTTGGGAATAACGTGATAAAGCTAATCCCGACATCAAGATATTAAAAGTCATAAAAACAACAAAACACCATGTCATAATAACACCTTTTTTATATGTGATTTTTTCAATCCATGATGAAAGAACTGGATAAATCATTTTAATCCATACCACAGCAACAATTCCCCAAAAGAAACAAAACAATAAATTAATACGACCACCTAAATTAAAAGGAAGATGACTATAATCCCAAAAAACAGTTCCAAAAACAATTTCAGTAAAAACACTACAGGCATATTCATAAGCCCCACCAACAAGAGTACCAAACATAAAGATAAAGCGATCACTTCTATCACGATATTGATATAAAAGTAAAGTCAAAACAGCACAACCAATACCCCAAACAATAGAAAATGGTCCATAAACAACACTGCTACGACTCATAAGTGTTCCTGTTGTCATATAACAGAAAATCGTTTCTACAATATCTCCTAAAAAAGCACCTATAAAAAACAACCAGACAAGTTTATAAAAAGAACATCCTTTCGCAAAAATAACATTCTTTTTTGGACGAGGTGTATTTAAGATTTCCTTTTTATCCAAATGAGGATAAGCAGATACAAAGTGTTTTAATGTCCACTCTGATATTTTCATACCTAAACGATCTGCTGTTTTTTGCATATTTTCAGACACATCTTTCACAATACCTTTTTTCACACGTGAACGTGTACTTAAAATACCAGTTAATGTCCCCAATAAATCAATCCCCATAATAATGAGTAAGATAATTAATATTATCTCTCTTATAGACATAGGAATCCAATGTAAAACACCTAATAGTAATGGTTCAATAAACTCTATACTGATAACTGCCATAAACCCCCAAAGAATTGTATAAGGCATATGAACATAACTTCCAAATTGAAATTTTTTATGAGAACAATCCCACCATTTATGATGAAAGATTTGTTGTAAAAGAAAACCGGTTAAATAAACCACCATAAAAACAATAATAGCTCCACCTAAAAAGAGAAAGAACCACTGTCCTTTTAAATCATGTAAAAGGACTGCAAATAAAACACCACAAATCCCATAAGAAGGACAATAAGGTCCATATAAAAAACCAACATCAATAAATCGATGACGACGGTAAGCCGCTAGTACAGTTCCTATCAACCATCCTATAAAAGAATAAACAAAAAATATTCCTAACTGATCATAAATAAAACTTTCCATCATTTTCCTCCATTGATAATGTATATATCATAATGAATATTTATGAATAATTCATGAAGAAAAAAGAAAAAAATCAGAAAGATTTCCGATTTTACTTAACAGGTGTTGTACATTCAATAATATTTCCTTCACTATCCACAATTTCAACAACCCAATTCTCTTTAATTTGTGTCATAGGAAAATGAACAAGCTTTCCTTTCATTTGTTTATTTAATGTTTCTAATGATTCAAATTCAAAACTTGGTAAACAATTACTTCCAAAAGAATGCTTTTCATTCACTTTTTGATAGGCAAACAAGCCTAGACGAAACCCATGAATATCAAAAACACTATAAATATCATCATAAACAGTCACATCTTGTTGTAAAAAAAGATTCATAAAAGGCAACAGCACGTTGCATATCTTCTACACATAGATATAAAGACCTTAATTGACAAAACATATTATTCCCTTTCTATTCTTTCAATAGCTTCACAAATAGATGATACAAGATGTGTTGCTTCTTTTTGCACTATTTCTGGTGAATCATAAAAAGTAAATGAACAATCAGCACTCTCCAACATAGGAATATCATTATAAGAATCACCGATACCATAGACATAATCTAAATGAAGTAATGATTTTAACTTTTTAATAGCTTCACCTTTAGAACATCCTCTTTTGACAATATCTATATATTCCTTATTTTGAAAAGCCATAATTTCTTTATATGTTGCATTTAAATCATATGTCCATTGTTTTGCCTGTTTTTCATTAACAGCATTTATAGATAATCCAAAAATATGATCATCACCAATACAATCAATAGATTCAACATATGTTTGAGCTAAAGGAATTTGAGAATTTTGAACTAATGTATAAATACGAAAATCAGCTTGAATAGACACTTCTGCTTTTTCATGATATTGTTCAAAAATTGTCTTTGTGATAGCTTTTGATAAAGTCTGTTCATATAAAACATGACCTTCTTTATCTAAAATACAAGCCCCACTACTGACAATATAGAAATCTGGTTGAATACAGTTTTCAAGATAATGTTGTACCCCAATCAATGGTCTTCCTGTACACAAACCAAATAAGTGATGCTTTTGAAAAGCAAGAATAGCTTTTCGATCATCTTCTTTTACACCATTTTCAAAATATAAAGTTCCATCAAAATCACTGGCTAATGCTTTCATTCTTTCTCCTCCAAATATTTTTTAATCATTTCTAATTCTTCTTTTTTAATACAATGCGGTATTAAATTTTCAAAAACAACCCTCTGACATTCTTCAAAAGATAGCCATTTTACACTTTCAATTTCTTCTTTTTGAAGTGTCATTTCACCATCATACCATAAAACATAAACACGTGATACTTGGACATTATGAAATGGCTGTTTATGAAAAATATGGAAGCTGTCACTATAGCTTGTACCAATATAATGCAGTTGACCAATCGTTGCCTCAACACCTAATTCTTCTTTTAATTCACGTAACGCTGAAGTTTCAAAGTCACTCCCTGCTATAATATGTCCTGCACTGGAAATATCATAACAACCAGGATAAGAATCTTTATTTAAACTTCTTTTTTGTAGTAATATTTCTACATCATCACGTTGTCTTAATAACCAGACATGACTTGTACGATGTCTTATTCCATGACGATGAGCATATTCTCTTTCAACAACCTGCCCAGTTGGTTGTCCATTTTCATCAACAATATCTAAATATTCCATGTATCTTTTCCTTTCGTTAAATAAAAGCTAAAATCCTTAATACCCAAATCCAAAACGTCAATGTAAAACCACTCAATAATGTTGTCAACATCACAACATTACTACTTAATACACCTGTATATCCCATATTTTTTGCCATCACAAAGCACGTAACAGTGGAAGCTGAACCTAACATTACTAAAATAGCTACAAGTTCTTCATTTCTAAATCCAAAAAGAATAGCCAATGGTAGAAAAATAGCACAAAAGCCAATAAGCTTAAAAAATGCAGCTATACAAGCAGGTTTTATTTGACTGATGGCTTTTTTCAATTCAAATGAAGCTCCCATTGCGATTAAACCTAACGGTGTTGCTGTATTGGCTATGTAGGACACACTCTTGGATAAAATCACAGGCATTGATAAATGACATAAAGACCAGATAACCCCTACAATAATACCAATAATAATAGGGTTGGTTAATATACCTAGACATGTCTTTTTTAATAATTGTAAATCTAATTTTTGTGATTGTCCAAATGAAAGAATAATCACAGCAAAAATATTGTACAATGGAACACTCCCAATAATCATCAATGGTCCCATTGTAGAATGACCATATATATTTTGGATTAAGGCAACACCTAATAATGCAGCACTGCTACGATATGTGACTTGAACAAATTCAGCTCTTATGGATTTTTGAGTCAAAGTACAAGAAATAAAAGCTGCAATCGTAATACTTAATAAAGTGGCAACAAAACAAAAAGCAACAAACGGAAAATTCCATGCTTTATGAAAGTCAACTGTCGCAATATCTTGAAATAATAAAACAGGCAAAGGAACAAGAAAGACAAATCTGTTAAGTTGTGAAGCAAAGCTTTCATGAATCCATCCTATCTTTTTTAAAACCATTCCTAAAACCATCATTAAAAAGACAGGGACAGTTGCATTTAAACTAAAAATTAAGTTTTCCATTTAATCCTCTGGAAACAAGATTTTTAATATACGTTCTAATCCTTGTTCATCAATAGAACGACAAATCAAATCTGCTTTTTGTTTTAATAATTCAACTGCATTGCCCATTGCGACACCCACTTCACAATATTCAAACATTTCTAAATCGTTGACTCCATCTCCAAAGGCATAAGTTTCATGGCGACTCATGTGATAATAATCTAATACTTTTTGAATACCTACAGCTTTTGAAACAGTTGGAGAAAAGAACTCAAAAGCATTTTCACTGCCATGTTCATCATGATGGATAACACAACTAAATCTTTCTTTAATATATTGTTCTATTTGTGCTTTATCTTTATTTGTAACATTAGCTTCAATTTTAATGGTTCTTTTTAAAACTTCATCTTTATCAAAATCACGTTTAAACATATCTTTAAAACCTCTCGTAGAGAAAAATTGATAAAGTTCTTGAAAACTATGATCAATATAAATAGAATTTGCTGTTTCAATCATATAATCACATTTTAAATCCTCTAACATCTGTACTGTCTGTATACATAAATCATAATCCATACAACCCTCAAAGATAGATTGACCGTCAATTTCTACATATCCCCCGTTTGCAAGAACATAACCATCAAAACCGACTTTCAAGAAATGTTGATTCATCATGGCTTTAGGTCTACCTGAACAAATCAATATTTTATGTCCTTGTTTTTGAATCCTTTTCAATTCATGAATAACACCTTCAGGTATTTCTAAAATACCTCTATTGCCATCAACCAATGTTCCATCTACATCAAAAAATAATAACTTAGACCTCATAAACTTCCCCCTATGATGTTCATTATACAAGAAAATCATTTTATCCTTTTATTTTTTCTAAGATTGAAAGAAAGCTTCCTATTGATGATTGCATAAAAAAGAGATAAGAATTTATCTTATCCCTATTCACTACGTAAAGCAGATACTGGATCACTTTTCGCTGCTTTCTTTGAAGGAATAATACCACCAATAAGTGTAAGAATAACACTTAAAACAATGAGAATCACTCCTCCAACTACTGGTAACGATGCACTCACATCAACATTACCAGCAATAGAATGAATAATCATATTACCCGGTATCAACAATAATAAAGTAATTACAATTCCTAAAACACCTGCTAATAAACCAACAATAAATGTTTCTGCATTAAAGACTTGTGAAATATTACGTTTCGAAGCTCCAATAGCACGTAAAATACCTATTTCTTTTTGACGTTCCAAAACACTAATATAAGTAATAACCCCTATCATAATAGAAGATACAACCAATGAAATAGCTACGAATGCTATTAAGACATAACTAATAACATTAATAATATCTGTTACAGATGACATCAATGTTCCAACATAGTCAGTATATGAAATAACTTTATCTTCATCTGTTTTTTCCATCTTGGCATTATAATTATCCAAAATATCAATCACATTCTGTTTTGTTTCAAAATCTTTAGGATAAATATTAATTCCACTTGGCTCATCAAAATTGGCATACCCCAAAAGTTTTAAATTATTTTCATATGTTGAAGTTTCTGTTGTCATTAAAGACATCATTAATTCTGATAATTCTTCTTCATCCATGTTCATTTGAATAGATTCAGCAAAAACATCAGGATTGATTTGGATAGCTGATTGCATATTTTGAGCTAAAGTACCCATCTGTTTTGTCATTTGTGCATTGATCTGGTCTTGAATAGATTTTGACATTTGAGTTGTATATTGACTAATTATAGATTGCATTTGCGTTTGCAGTAGTGTTGCAAACTGATCTGTTAAACCACTTTCTTGTAAAAGCTGAATCATTTGTTGTTGAAGTAATGTTTGAGCACGGTTTGTTGCTATATAATTCATAAAATAAGTTTGCACCTGAGTTGGATCAAGCAAATTATTTTCTGTCATATATTTTTGAAAATCTGTTGTAATAGCTTGGCTTAATGTTTCAATCTGTTCTCTTGAAAATTGTACATCTAACTGTGATAAAATACTATTCATATCAATCGCAGGTAAAGCAGATGTATCTAATTTTATTTGACTTAAATCTAGATTTCCCATACCTTTTGTTAATTGACTTTCATCAATTGTAAAAGCACTTTTTAATTTTTGTGTATCAATTGTAAATAAAGAATTCATATCAAAATCTTTATTTTCTTTTTCATCAAAACGTTTTCCAGTTAAAACATCTATTTCTTTATTTTCTAATTGTTTTTTGACTATATCACTTGATTGTGCCTGTTCAATGATATGTGTTGTTAATGTATAAGGATACCCAATTCCCGTTTTCAACATCGTTGCTGAGGCACTTTCAGAAGGTTGAACAACACCAACAATCTTTATTGTTTCTCCATTTTGAATTAATTTTTCCATATAATCATGATCTTCTCTTTTATCTTTATAAAGATCATATTTTTCATCATACTGATAATAATCACTCGCATTAACAAGTTTAAATTCTTTATTTAAGACATCTTCATAAGAATAAGACTGATTATTTTCTATTTCATCAACATCTTCTTCTTTTGCAAACTGTTCTACCATTTTATCTAATTCATCAAAATCCCTTAGTCCTAATGTATAAGACATCAAATCATTAATTTTACCACTCTTTGTTAAAACAAGGACACATTCATTATAATTTTGTGGCCAGCGCCCAGCTTTGACATCATATTGATCTTCATATAGACTCTTATCGCTAGGCATCTCAAAGAAAACATCGGTACTCATCATTGTTGACATCATACTGTTTCCACTGCTGGATGACCCTAAACCTAAAGATTGAAAAGATTGGTCTGGATGTACTTGTCGTATTTCTTTTGTATCTGTATTATAAATTTGTGGTGATACATTATAAGTATATTCCACAGCATTTGTATATTGTTTTATATTTGTATTGGATTCATCTAAATATTGTTTTAAAGAAGCCAAATCATTGGCACCAATCTTAGAAAACATATTCGTAATCATCTGTAATACTTGAATATCGCCCTCTTGTTTTTCTTCATTTTGATTATCTTGAACATCCACCATCATGGATGTCATATCAAAACCTGTACTTTGAATTTGTAGAGGATATTCTGATAACGTTTCTTCTTCAATAGATTGTATATATTGATTCACGCCATTAGAAAGCGATAATATCAAAGCAATACCAATAATACCAATCGATCCCGCAAAAGATGTTAAAATCGTTCTAGCCTTTTTAGTACGCAAGTTATTAAAACTCAAAGATAACGCTGTTAAAAATGACATTGAAGATTTACCCATGTTTTTATGTTCTGGTTTGTCCAGTTTATTTTCACTTACATGATATGGATGAGAATCACTACGAATCGTTCCATCTTTCAATTCTACAATACGTGTTGCATAATCTTGAGCCAACTCTGGGTTATGTGTTACCATAACAACCAGACGATCTTTTGCGACTTCTTTTAAAAGCTCCATAACTTGAACACTTGTATCACTATCCAATGCTCCTGTTGGTTCATCAGCAAGTAAAATATCTGGATCATTCACTAATGCCCTTGCAATAGCGACACGTTGCATTTGTCCTCCAGACATCTGATTTGGCTTTTTATGTCCCTGATTTCCTAGTCCCACCTGCTCTAATGCTTTTTTGGCACGTTCACGTCGCTCCGCCTTAGAAATACCAGATATTGTTAAAGCTAACTCAACATTAGATAGAACTGTCTGATGGGGAATCAAATTATAGCTTTGAAATACAAACCCAATCGTATGATTACGATATGAATCCCAATCTCTATCTTTATATTTTTTTGTAGATATTCCATTAATAATCAAATCACCTTGATCATAACGATCTAACCCACCAATAATATTCAAAAGCGTTGTCTTTCCACTTCCACTTGGTCCTAATATTGCAACAAATTCATTATCTCTTAAATTCAAACTCACACCATCCAGTGCTTTTTGAATTAAGTCACCTGTTTTATACCGCTTGTGTATATTTTTTATCTGTAACATTCTTCTATCCCCTTTATTTATGAATATCTACTATTAAATCTCTTTAATTTGAATTAAAAATGAACATTTTCATATATTTATCATTTTATATTATCTTCGACATATTTCCCGGGAAATAGATTTTTATTTCATTGAATCCAAATTGATATTTTCTAATGCAAGTAACATTCTTTTTCTTTCAAGTCCCCCAGCATATCCTGTCAAACTCCCATTCGTTCCAACGACTCTATGACACGGAATAATAATAGAGATAGGATTATGTCCAACAGCACTACCTACTGCTTGAGCAGACATTGACGATTTATTCATTTGTTTGGCTATTGTTTGAGCAATAGCTTTATATGTTGTTGTTTGTCCATAAGGTATATCACACAATATTCGCCAGACTCTTTTTTGAAACTCTGTGCCTTCTGGTGCTATTTTTAATCTACTAATAGAAGGATTGCAACCATCAAAATATTCATCTAGCCACTTTTTTGTTTCTCTTAAAATAACTGTTTCCTTTGATACAGGTCTTTCTTTTATTTTTCCCATATAATATTTTTGCCCTTCTATCCACAAACCTACTAAACAATCTTCATAACTCACTAGCAATAACCTCCCTAATGGAGATTGATAATATGTCTGATTATACATGCTTTCACCCCTTTATATTCTAACATTTTCTTTCATCCACAACAAACACTGTTCTTAAAAATGAATATCTCTTGACATTAAATATGTTTATTTATATAATACATGCGTATAGAAAAAAGGCGATGAATAGAGGAGTAATTGTTATGATGTATGACTAGAGAGTCCTGTGGGTGGAAATGGATGATAATAATAACAATGAAAAAAGACTAGGAGCTGTATTTTGGATCGTAAGTGATAAAATAACGTGTGCCACGTTACAGGCTAGACTCTGATAGGAGTTGATAAGGTTTATGTAGTGATACATAAATAAAATAGGGTGGTAACACGGTAATCTCTCGTCCCTTGTGGATGGGAGTTTTTTTATTAGGAAGGAGATAAATATGGAAGAAAGACAATTTAGTGAACAAGAATTAGTTAGACGTGAAAAACTTGATTTTTTAAGAGAAAGAGGTATTGATCCTTTTGGACAAAGATTTGATGTCACTGCTTTTTCAAAAGATATTAAAGAAAAATATGCAGGAAAGACACATGAAGAATTAGAAGAAGCAGCTATTGAAGTCAAAGTTGCTGGAAGAATTATGACAAAACGTCGTAAAGGTAAAGTATGCTTTATGCATATTCAAGATAAAGAAGGACAAATTCAGATTTATGTTAGAAAAGATGTTATTGGTGAAGAAAATTATGAAGTTTTAATTAAAAGTGATATTGGGGATATTGTAGGTATTATTGGAACTGTTTTTGTCACAAATACGGGAGAATTATCTGTTAAGGCTTCTGAGTATATTCACTTAACAAAAGCATTACGTCCTTTACCAGAAAAATATCATGGTTTAAGTGATATTGAAGAAAGATATAGAAGAAGATATGTTGATTTAATTATGAATGAAGAAGCTAGAAAGATTGCTTTTACAAGACCAAAGATTATTCGTTCTATTCAACATTATCTTGATAATCTTGGTTATACCGAAGTAGAAACACCTGTATTAAACCCTATCTTAGGTGGTGCTTCTGCTCGTCCATTTATCACACATCACAATACTTTAGATATTAATTATTATTTAAGAATTGCAACGGAATTATCTTTAAAAAGATTAATTGTTGGTGGAATGGATGCCGTTTATGAAATTGGTCGTTTATTTAGAAATGAAGGTATGGATAGAACACATAATCCAGAATTTACAACTATTGAAGTTTATAAAGCATTTAGTGATTTGGAAGGTATGATGGATTTAACTGAAGGAATTATCTCAAATGCTGCAAAAGAAGTTTGTGGTACATATGATATTGAATATAAAGGACATCAACTTTCTTTGGCACCGGGATTTAAACGTATTTCTATGACAGATGCTATTAAAGAAAAAACAGGTATTGATTTTGCAGGAGATATGACTTTTGAAGATGCAAAACAATTAGCTAAGGAACATGGTATTGAATTACAGCCACACTATGAATATGGTCATATCATTAATGAATTCTTTGAAAAATATGTGGAAGAAACAATTGTTGAACCAACATTTGTTTATGGTCATCCTGTAGAAATTTCTCCACTTGCTAGAAAGAATCCAGAAGACCCTCGTTTTACACAAAGATTTGAATTATTTATCTGTGGTAATGAATACGCTAATGCATTCAACGAATTAAATGATCCTGATGATCAATATGAAAGATTTGCTAATCAGTTAAAAGAAAAAGAACTTGGTAATGATGAAGCCAACGAGATGGATTTAGATTATGTAGAAGCATTGGAATACGGATTACCACCAACAGGTGGTATGGGAATGGGTATTGATAGACTTGTTATGTTATTAACTGGTCAAGAATCTATCCAAGAAGTTATCTTGTTCCCTCAGATGAAACCTCGTAATAAATAGTGATAAAATCAAGATAATTTGAATTGTTTTAACTCAATAAATAATAAAAATAAAAAGCATAACTTAAACAATAATCATCTCTATAAACGAAATGATATTGAATTTATTGTTATGCTTTTTTATTTAACTCTCATAGCAAGATTTATGATACTGGCATACAAGTGGCATACATATTAAAGGAATACTGATATATATTATAAATTTCAATAATGATTTTACTAATTTACGTTACTAATTTAGTTGTTTTAATATTATAAATTGTTAATGACATTTTGTTTGGTGAAATGTATAATATAATTATATTTTGTATGAATAGGAGATAAGTAAAGTGATAATAAAAAGTGTTGAAATTAATAAGTTTAGATCATTTGATAATCAATCATTTAAAATGGGTAAATATATAACTGCACTTGCCGGGAGAAATGCAACACAAAAAACAACTTTGTTGGGGATGATTGGACAACCATTTACTATATCTCAAAAAGATCATCCATTATATGGATGCCAAACTATAGATGGTTATAATTTTAGATCACAATTTAAAGATAAATTTAAGTTATCACAAATATTTGATGTGCCCGGAATGCATAATTGGACATTAAATTTTTATAATAAAAATTATTATGTTAATAATAGATTGGAGTTAAAAAGCATTCCTAGACCGTTAAAAACAAATCCAAACGCAATTAGATTTTGGAATGCAGAAAGTAAATCGAAAGGATCAGGATATGTACAACTTCCTGTATATTTTTTAAGTCTTTCAAGATTGTTTCCAATAGGAGAAACAGGGAAAACTAAATCTATAGATATCAAATTGTCTGTAGAAGAAAATGATTATTTTATTAAAAATTATAGAAATATTTTATCAATTCAATCACAAAGTAACGCAAATGCTGTAATGGAAAAAGCAGATGCTAAAAAAATTTTTGTTGGTGTAAATGATGATGTTCATGATGTCTTTACAAATTCTGCTGGCGAAAGTAATATAGGTAAAATCATTTTAGCAGTGCTGTCGTTTAAGAGATTAAAAGAACAATTTGGTACTAACTATAAAGGTGGGATGTTGTTAATTGATGAATTAGACGCAACTTTATATGGTTATTCTCAAATTAAGTTAATTGAGTATCTTTATCAAAGTGCTAAAAAGTTTAAAATTCAAATAGTATTTACAACGCATTCCCCTCTGATTCTTGAAAAAGTTGGTCTTTTGCAAAAACAAGAGAAAAAAAATGCACAGCGAAATGGAATAAACACTAATATTCCTAACTATAATTACAATAGTGAGATTGTATATTTAAAACCAATTTATGAAAAAAATCTTGAAGGAGCTATTGTAAGAAAAGTGAAATGTGAAAATATAAGAAGTGTAAAAGAACTAAAAAGGATTTTGAATGACATTAATTTAGAGCCAACATTAATTAGTCAGGATTTACATGTTTATATTGAAGATGAAAGAGCAAAAAGCTTTTTAGAATTTTTATTAAAAAACTACTTAAAAGTTAATATTAATAATTATTTGAATATTTTTGATGTCAATTTAGGGTTTACTAATTATCTTCAATTATATTCAAAAAAAATACCAGAGTTCATGAATAGCGTGATTATATTAGATCATGATGTATCAAAGAAGGCTAGTCCCGCTCAAAAAGAAACAATAGATCAAAGTAAAAATATTATTCTTTTACCTGATGATGTCGAAAAAGGTATGTTTAATTTGTTAAAAGATCCAACAGTCTATTCTCAGTTTGAAAATGAATTAAATGAAATACAGATGGATTATGATACATGTTTTAGAGATTTTCCTCTGAATGAATATAAATCATTAGAATATAAGCAATGGTTTAAGTATGTTGAAGATATAGTAAAAGATGTTAATATTTTATTTAAGTTTTGGCTTGAACATAATAAAGAGAGTGCAAATGAATTTATTGATAAATTTATTGATAGTTATAATTATCTAGCCGATAAATTTAATTATGATAACTTAAACTTACCTATTGAATAAATAAAAAAAGGAGGGCTACCTATGGCTAATTTTTCTCCATTGCGATATCCTGGGGGCAAAGGAAAAATGTACAATCAAACTGTCAAAATACTTAAAGAAAATAATTTGATTGGCTGTACTTATATTGAACCTTTTGCAGGAGGAGCAAACTTAGCTTTAAATTTACTTTTTAAAGGTAAAGTAAAAAAAATAATTTTAAATGATTATGATTTAGCTATATATGCATTTTGGTATTCTATTTTAAATTATGCTCCAGAGTTTATCGAGATGATTAAAAATGTAGAAGTTTCATTAAATGAGCGTGAAAAACAAAAAGAAATATACATCAATGAAAAAACTGATTTATTAAAATTGGGTTTTGCCACTTTTTATTTAAATAGGACTAATAGATCTGGAATAATTAAAGGCGGTCCAATAGGGGGACAACAACAAAAGTCCAAATATTTAATAGATTGTCGATTTAATAAGAATAATTTAATTGATAGGATAGAAAAAATATATGAAAACCGTGAAAAAATAAAGATTTACAATCAAGATGCTATGATTTTCTTAAAAAGAAGATTTAAGCCTGATTCATTTTTATTTATAGATCCGCCATATTACAATAAAGGTGCAGAGTTATATGAGAATTCATTTACTCCTAAAGAACATAAGAAAATATCTAGAAGAATTAAAAAACTTTCAGTTCCGTGGGTATTAACATATGATTGCGTGGATGAAATAATAGAAATGTATTCATTTTGTAGAGGAAAAGAATATGAATTATCATATACTGTTCAAAACAAGAAAATAGGAAATGAAATAATGTTTTATAGAGATAATTTAATTGTTGATTTTTAACAAAAGAAAAGCATATTAAATGTAATTTTTTACTATTTGATATGCTTTTTAGTATTATAATTTATCAATATATTCAATTAAGTTCTTACGACTTTTTTCATAAATATGTGCATACGTACTTCGTAACATTTCTACACTATGCCCTAATCTATCAGCAATTAATAATTCAGAAATCACAGGATTTGATAATAAATAACGGTAATCTAAAATAACACGGGGTTGTGGGG
Source organism: Clostridium sp. C1 (assembly GCF_018223625.1). NCBI lineage: Bacteria > Bacillati > Bacillota > Clostridia > Eubacteriales > Clostridiaceae > Clostridium > Clostridium sp. C1. Next base: position 1,899,728 of record NZ_CP073631.1, read on the forward strand.
TTTTGGATTATAAGAAATTGTGGGAAGGCTGTTCTTCCCACAATTTTAAAACTGTATAGGAGAATCATGATCTGATGATGGGTCATGGTTCTTTTTTTCTGCTTTTTCTATCAGTTTATCTAACTTCAGATTGATTTCCTGAGTCAAGTCATCCAGTTCATCTGCATATTCGTATATCATATTGAGTCTGTATAGTATGTCTTCCAGCAGACGTTGTCTGCTGATAATGCTTACATCATGATTGTCCACAATCAGTGTATAAATCTTTTTTCTTGTCATCATTCTGTAAAATCCCCCTTGTTTTTGATTGGATACAGGTGATATGTTGAGTCTTTATTGAGACTGTACATGATTCTTGTCTTGAAACGATGCCAGTTGAGGTATCCGTTTGAACTGTGTTTCAGCAGCTTGATGGATTTGTTTCTGTTTTCAATCAGGCCGTTTGATATGCGTCTTCCATTTGCCGGCACAAATGAATTCACAATCTCATATTTCCATTTGACCAGTGTATTCCCAAAATCCATCATTTCCTTGATCTGGGAATTCCTGAAGGATATGATCAGCTCTTCTATGTTCTTCAATGCGTTTTTTTTCATTGGATCTGCTGTAAAATTCATCCAGCTCATATTTAAGATCATAGGCTAGATCCAGTACAGGGTCATGTCTGACCATGAACTCAAGGATATCATAATAGTTGTAATACCCCTCAAGGGTATGATTGTATATCTTCTTTTCGTTAGGGTCGAATATTCTATTGTCATTGGAGAAGAGCATCCAGTTGAATTTCTTTAATGCATAATAATGCTTGGATGCTTCCTTTAACTCAAGCTTTTCAGTCTTGGTTTTTTCTTTTTTCTTCTCAAGATATTTTTTTCTGGAATAATACTTATTCATGACATCGATTCTCACTCTGTCAATTTTTCTTCCAAATTCCTGCTTCACATGAAAATGGTCGGTTGCACATATTGCATTTGGAAACATGATTTTCGATACGATTCTGTATGTTTCCCACATGTCAAAGGAAACAATTTTGACATTCTTCCTTTCCTCAAGAGGAATGGAGAAGAAATAATCCATGAGTGTCTGCTTTCTTCTTGACGGAAGGACATCGACTATATTTTGTGTTTCGAAGTCGACAAGAACGCATACGTACTTACTGTGAGCAGACTTGAATGCATAGACCTCATCTATCAGCAGATACTCAGGCAGAGGTCTTCTTGATATGGAGACAAATGAGTCAAATACATGTGCAGCTGTTGTCTGGGATATGTGGTATCGTTCGGCCACATCCCTGAATGTCATGTTTGGCTTTCTCAAATCCTCCAGGATATTATATACAGTCGCCAGAGAGATTCTTGAGCCAGCAACGGTAAAGGGATTGGACTCCATAAATGTCTTATGGCATTTTGGACATCTATATCTGCGAGCTCTGTAATTGATGATGCATTTCTTGTTTGTCAGTATGGAATGGTTGATATGCTTGACACTATAGTCCTTGACTCTGTCTGTCATGTTGAGGCAGACAGGACACTGGTGGGGCTTCTTCTTCAGTGTCACATCAATATAGATACCATCCTTTTGATGATGGATATCGAATGTTTCGATATCCTTGTCCTCGATATTGAAGAAAACAAGGAAATCATTCTGGGAAATGATGCAGCTGGACATGGTCGTGGTATTATCACACATCGTCATCACCATCCAAAGCCAATAGAATCTGTAATTTCATAAAACATCCCGTCCTTTCTTTTTCTACATCTTCATGATAGAGGAAATGGAAGCAGAAAGACATAAAGGTCATGTGGTTTGAAAAGAGAAATACAGTTTTCTGGAAAATTTCTTATAGATGAGCAGTTCATCTATTGGGCAGTTGCCAAGCTTAACGATGAAATAGTATATGTGAGACAGTTCGATAATAAGATGATCTGTTGAATCAGAAAGAATGGAAACAATATCATCGAAGGAGACGGCAGATAGGAAAGGAATCATGGGAAAAAGAAGCAGCGCATGAGTTTTGCCGCAATGAGGGCATATGACTCTCTGGATGTTGATGGAGCTGTCCTTGAAGTTTCTTTTATAGTAGCCATGAACAGACAAGCCTCTATGAGAGCATTTTGGACATGACAGAAGAGACAAATCCAGTGAAAAGATAACATTGGAATAATTTTTTTGATTAATGGTATTGATTTTTCTGCTGGTTTTTAATATTATCATATTGTCGTTAGGACAAGATGAGACTCAACTTTGGTCGGGAGGGTTTCATCTTTTTTTCTTTCTATAGATTTCAGAAGATATATCCTGATAATACCATTATAGAATTTCCCGTGATTTTAAACCAGCATAAGAGAAAACAAAAAAAGAGATTTCCCGTAAAACTTATTCGTTTTGGGAAACCCCGTGACTTCTTAGACTATCTAAATAACTTGCATGAGAATGTCTTAGTCCATGTACTGTTATTTTTTTTAGCCCAGATTTTTTTATATCTTCATTAAACCATCTTCTAAGTGTAGCTATAGAGATGTAAGTTTGATCTTTATATAAATAATAATCATCATTAAATCCCTCTTGTTGAGAAACAATAATATATCGCCTTTTTAATTTTTCTACCAGTCTATTTGGTAATTGAATAATTCTATTTGAATGTGAAGTTTTAGGTGATGTTATTTGTGATGTAATCGCACTTAATGATTTAGATATTCTTAGTTTATTATTAATAAGATCGACATCTTTCCATTGTAAAGCACAGAATTCACCAATACGTAAACCAGTAAGAAACATAAATTCATAAATATCCCTTTTATATTCATCTTCAACGCTATTAATAAATTTGTGATATTCATCTATTTCCCAAAAATTTTCTTCACTAGATTGTCTTTTTATAATCTTATTTGGATCTTTAGGTGGTTTAACTTTATGACATGGATTCTTTTGTAACCAGTCATGATCAACAGCATATGTGAATAAACCTGACAGGTGCAGTAAAATATTACGTGTAGATGATTCGCCATAAATTCTCCCATCATATCCACTTTGTGAAATAGCATTAATCCAACGTGTAATTTCTAATGTTGTAATATCATCAATATAACGATTACCAAAACTAGGTGATATGATATTTTTCTCAAATCTCTTATAAGCTTTGATAGTTGATTGTTTGATATGATTGGGAGCATCTTTATGATACTCCTCAATCAAATCATTTAATTTTATACGAGTTGGTAAAATATTATTATATTGTTTCAAAAATTCTGCTTCCGCTAATTTTGCTGCTTTTTTACTTTTAAATCCCCTACGTTTATAATTCTTTCTTTTTCCATTTTCATCTTTCGGTAGTTTTCCATAAAATGACCATGTTCCATTACTTTCCTTTTTTTGAGCCATCACATTGCTCCTACAACAGCATTGTGATAATTCTTTCTATTGATGTCATCTTGTTTACGTTTTTCAACAGTCTGTTTACTTATAATAGCTTTACTTTTATTACTGACATCTAAACCAATATAGTCATCTTGGAAAGCACGAATAATTTTTTGAGGAAACATATAGTTTTTACCTGTCTTAATACCATCTATTATCCCTACTTCTCGTAACATTGATACAGTATTCACATGAACATGTAGAAATTCTGCTACTTCTTCTCTTGTTAACATTTTTAAATCTTCCATATTATATATCACTCCTAACGCATTATATTTTTCATTGTATGACTATCACTATCTTGTTTTATGTTTTCATTTGTAGGTCGATTTTGACTTTCTAAGAACATAATTCTGTTTGCGATACTTTCAACTTTCTTAGATACTTTCTGTAAGACGGTTATTCCAATATCTTTAAAAGATTTTATATTCATTTCATAATCGTTATGAATAAGCATTTTTTTAAATTTTTGGAATACTTTATCTAAACCTAACCATGAAATAAATGTTTGGAATATTGATAGCTCATTTTTTAATTTTGTTACTTTATTATCTAAATGATGATTATTATCTCTTAATATTTGATTATCATTTTCATAATCATGAATTTGATTTTCTAGTGAATCAATAGATTGATAAAGATTGTTGATAATTTCTTCCTTTTGTTTAAGTTGTTTCGCTAAAGGCATGGATCTATACATGTCTAGTTCTTCTTTTTGAATCGTGACAAGATGTGTTAAACCTAATACTTCTTTTTGATATTGATTTAGGCTATGTTTAAGCCCATCAATAACTTGATTGCATTTTTTAAGTGTTCTTGTCTTTTCCAACAGTCCGGATGGATTGTAATTGATTTGATTAGATTCATCAATAATGTTTTGAGTTGCTTCATTATGCTTATAAATGTTTTCTAAACTCTTTTTAAAGCTTAAATCTTCTTGTTGTTTCAACTCTTTTATTGTGCGATTTCCGTTGATTGTAGCGTTATTTTGAATGGAAGGCATATAACCTAAGGCTTGTTCAAGAAACGCCCCTAAATCTGGATGAAATCGCTTGAGTTCTTTCTTTGTGAGAATATCCTTGCATTTCAATCTTTCAACTCCATCTATTTCAATAACTGGTATAAATGAAAAGTGTATATGTGGTGTTGCTTCATCATTGTGCACCCAAGCACTGACAACGTTCTTTTGATTATATTTTTGGGTAAGAAATTGGAATGTCAATTCAAAGAATTTCTCTTGATCTTCTTGAGGTACATCTTTAGGAAGTGTCACAATCCAATCCACCATATAAATAATATCATCTCTCTTGAGATGTTTGACTTCACTTATTCTTTTCTTTAAAAACTGTTCAGGTTTCATTGGTTGAATATCACATGCTAGATTATAATTAAGATGGGTTCTACTTTTATCTATATCCTGATTAGACAGTTCACAGCCCTCTCGTCTTTCACAATGGATAACCAATCCAATGACACCTTGCTTTTTCATTTTTTGGGCATGAGCCATATGATTTCATCCTTTCCAAAAGCCCCCCGGCAGGGCAAGTTTCCAAAAGGCTTTGGCATTTTGGTATAACTTGCTAGACCAATGTTTTGGTCTTTCTTTTTAAAGATTGCCGATAGGCTTCATATTTTATTTTCAATGTTCTTGTTCTGTGACAGAATGACAGTTGTTTTCGTACCGATTTCATCTGTCATACTGTCATTTTTCATTTTCATCTTTATGATAAATAATCTTAATTGTTCTTTTTTGACCAGTTCTATCATTAGTAAATGTAATATGATTTTCATCTAAATATCGTTTATTTTGTTTCAGATATTTTGTAAGATAATTTGGATTGAGTTCCATTTTAGACTTTTGAACAATTTCTTGACAAGTTCCAATAAGTTCATGTTTTTCTAGACCAACTACTGCGTTAATCAACTGAAGAATATTTTTAGGTATTTCTTCCGTTACAGTCTGTTCATCAGTATCTAATACCCAGTTAATATTCTTTTCATCCTTTTTAATTTTAATGATAGATTTATTGTTTCTTAGTATCAGTTTCAATTCCCCATGTGTATCAAATTCATTTCTTACAGAAAGCAATAATGTACCTGTAGTTGCTCCTGAAAGTGCCTTTGAACCTATGAGATTATCTTGATCTATTCTTTCTTTATTTTTCTTTGTATGATGAATAAGAATACATATAAGACTTTTCTTCACAACAATATCTCTTAGTTCCTTTAAAATTGGATAAACTTCATAATAACTATCATTAGAAGAAATAACCTCATCTAGTCCAACATAAGAATCAATAATAATGAGTTTGTATTTTTCAATATCTGATATTTGACTCAATCTTTCATTAATATCATATATTGATTTTGAATCATTAAATTCATACAATACCTCATTCGTCTCTGAAAGATTTAATGAAATAATTCTACTCTTTGTTTCAAAATCATAATTATCATTATCAAAATAAATAACTTTACCTTTAGGCATAGGTCTACCAAGAAAATCATTCCCTTGTGCTACACAATTTGCCATTGTTGTAGCAATCATTGATTTCCCTACTTTGCTTGATCCAGCTAAAACATATAAACCCGGTCTAAGTAACCCACCGAACAGATTAACTCCTTCAGATTTAAATTCTTTTTCCAATAATTCTTTTTGAGTTATCGGCATATAAAAACTCCTTTCTTAAAATTTGGTTTGAAAGGAGACACATTGTCTGATATAATTCTCTTTGAAAGAGCATTATAAAAACATGTCTCTTTTCGGGTATGACTATCTAGAAAGTTTGGCGATGGACTAGATAGTCTTTTTGTTTGATTCAATTTCAATGGACTGATCAAAATATTTTTCAACCAAATCCAAAGGTAATGTACCTGCTTTAGGTAATCTTTTCTTATCAATATGAAATGCATTGATAATTCTTTTAGAATGTACTTGGGCAACTTGTTGATAGCTACACCCAAGAGCATCTGCTAATTCTTGATAAGTAATAAATTTAGTCTTTAATATCACTTTACTTCACCTCCTTTAGGTATAAAAATATTTATTTTTTATATTATTTTTTTATACCTACAATTAGAATATCATATTGGTATATATATTTCAACACAAAAATATATTTTATTATACTTTTTTGTTTTCTTTTAAAAAGAAATATCATATAATATAATCTATAAAGGCGGTGAAAAAATGTCATTTCAACAATATTTTAAAGTATTAAGAGAAAGTAAAAATCTAACCCAAAAAGAGTTGGCTCATGAGTTAAATATATCAGTACCAACAATAAAAAAAATTGAAGGTGGATTTACTAAAATGCCTAGTAATAAATTATTAGAAATACTATCTGTTTATTTAGACACACAACCAAGAAATATTATAAGAGATATATTATTTTACGATGAAACAATATACCCAATTAATACACCTATTTTTCTTCAATACTTTTTGTCATCAATGTATATAGAAGGTTGGAATATTCAAATAGGTCCAATTTATAAATCACCATATGTTGGAAAAAGAATTTTATCAGCATTGGTTTCATCAAGGAGTGGAACTTTAGTAAAAGGGGTAGTAGATATTCCTAATGCATTAGCTGGTTATAAAGACTTACAGATAGATGAACAACAAGTACAAGCATTTATAACTAATAGATTATTAGAAATAGCTGAACTTGAAGATTTACCATCAATTAAGCAAATTTGGTTGGTATTTGCTGCCGACAAAGAAAAAGATGTCCAAGTTTATAATGCCATCAAAAGATTACCAACTAAATTTTTTAAGATAGACATTATAATTTTCTTGTATGATCAAAAAACAAATGTTGTAAAAGAAAAAGTATTTAAATAAATTTTTTAGCTTATAGGACAAAAAACTGTCATCACACATCTATATGATGACAGTATAATTTGATTGATCAATATTTTTCAATACACAAGATATTTTTTTCAAGATGCATATCTAACTTTTTTATGATAGATTTCCATTTGCAGAACAAGTCAATGTCACTGATGAATTAACAGTTTTGGCGCATATTCCTAAAAAAGTATATTCTTTCGCAGTTACCGAAGCATTTGCTGTAGCTCCGGACTTTGTTGCTTTCTTATTGCTAAGTTTCCAATTGGATGCATTACATGTTGTATCTATAGTAGAACTAGTACAAGTTGCCGATTTTCCTGTATATGTAAATTTTCCTATTACTTTTAATGACCAAATAATTTTTCCATTTGTATCTTTATAATTCTTTGTTTTAGCTCCTGATATTGTAGAACTTCTTTCCAAATTAGCAAATTGTTCAGTAATAACTTCAATGTAACTACCATCCTCAAACTTTTCTTCTATATATACCTGCGTATTATGTACATCATTTTCTAAAGCATAAATATTTGTGCGACTAAATCCTAAAATCAATGAAATAAACAAACAAAAAACAAGTATTTTTCTCATATTTTCACTCCATATTACTATAAAATTAATTTTCTTTGTAAACTAATTTATTAAATTTAATTTTCAATTTAATTCTTCCACTACTTATAACCAATTATATATTCGTTTAAAAGGCAACTATGCAGTATAATGATTATACTCTTATCATATTATAGACCAACTCAATATAGCTGATATAGATAAAATTTAAAATTATATCATGCATATATAAAACTTACTTATCATAAATCTCGACAATTTCCTCCTCCTTTATAATTTTTTGATTCATTATTTCATAAATACTATATAATTCAAATATAGAAATAAGTGTTATAAGTATCAGAAAAAATATAAGTGTCTTTTTTAAAAATGCAGCTACCTGCATTTTTTTTAATACATACTCATTCTCGCATGATCTAATGTATGATTCTATAATATCTTTAGGTGTTCCAAATTCTTTTTCAATATCTTCATAACTTGTCAAATCTGTTGAATCACAATATGTTAAAACTCCTTGCTTTAGTCTTGAAAAAAACTGTTTTTCCTTTTTTCCAAAAAAAGGAAAAACCTCTCTACAATTTTTTATATATTGTTTCATGTCTTTATTCATTATCATCATCTCCCTTCCATTTCATAATAGAATCAATACATAAACTCATATCTTGATACTCACTATATATTTTTCCCAAATACTCTTTTCCTTCATCAGTTATAGAATAATATACTCGTGTTCTTCTTTTCCCAACCAACTCTTTTTTATCATTAACATATCCAGCATCTACCAGTTTATATAAGATAGGATATAATGTACCTTCAGCCAAGCATATCTTATCACACGATAATTGTTTTAATATTTGGCTTATCTGATATCCATAGCATTCTTGCTCATTAAGTATTTTCAATAATAACATTTCAACTTTAAAAAAACTATTAGCACTTTTAGGCATATCTTCAACTCATCTCCTTACAACCCCCTTTTATAAAAATTATAAATATAAATAATATAATATTCAATACCTATAATATATAAATAATAGTTGACGATTATAATATTTATTATTATAATTAAATTAAAGAGAAAACGGAGAGTAGTAATACAAATCAATATAATAATATATTTTAACCTATTCACTCATACAACCTATTTTTAAAATTAAAATGGAAATTTGATACTGAAAGGAGAAGAAATTTATAAAAAAAAATTATGGTATTATTAGCAGCAATTAGTATGACACTATGTAATACTGTTTGTGTTAGTGCAAAAGACGATATTGATTTGGAAAATATCTTATCAAGAGAGGCAACTATAGAAGAAGTAGAGGAAGTAGGAAAAAGAATTGAACAAGAAAAAAATTCAAACAATAAAGCAAGAATGGACGAAGAAGTGTGGTCATTAAAGACAAAAACCAAATTATACAGTAGACGAGCAATAAAAGGAAAATTTGGTAAACAAGTAGCAAGTTATACTGATGAAACAAGTTCAATATCTGTTCCATTATCAGCAAAGTTTGATTATAAGCCAACTTCGACTATTACACTGAGCTTAACAGGTGGAATAACTAAAAGTGCTTCAGTTACTTACAAAGGACCAAACGGAGAAAAGTTACCTAATGGACAAAAAGCAACTGCTAGACTATTTTTTGCCATTATGTATGGAGAAATATATCAATACAAATATGAAGTAAGAACAAAATATACAAATTCTTTTGTAAGATACGAATATGTAAATGCAGTTGTTGCTCCAGAAGTATTTGCTTTATCGCAATTAATGACACTAAATTCTGGTGGATCAATAACAGTCGCAAATAAGAATGGTACAGCATGTAAGAATTACTCAAATTTAGCATCATATGCTTGTGAACAAGTTTATTTCTTTTAACAGATAAGATTAAATAATAGATTCCAAATTAATTATGAAAAAAAAACAATAAAATATACTACATCATTATTTCATTAGTAATGTTATGTATTGGTTTTTTACTAGGATCAAGTCAAAAAAAGAACATTGTATATGAAAAATATACGAAAGGAAAGTATATAAATTATATTTTTAAATATTGTTATTTGTGGAAAGGGGGAGGTGGTACCAATGGTGTTTTATATGAAAATTATATCAGTTCAATAACACGATTACAAAAAATATTTATCTCATTACTATCAAAAGTTACGTAAATTTATTTAAAAAAGGAGTTTTTTATGAAATTATTTAAAATATTACTAATAAGTTCACTTATTATACCTAGTGTTGTAACAACATCTCATGCAAAGAATCTTAATCAAGATGAATTAATTTCAAAATTATCAACTCAATTAGTGATAGAAAATATTGATGTAGAATTCGAATTAAGAAAAACAATATCTGAGTATGAGAATGATATACTTTATGAAACAAATCAATCAGAAATTTCAAAACTTAAAAATTTAAAGCTTGCTACTGAGAAATTATTAAATGACTATTTGATAATTTCAAATAAAAATACTTATGCCAATCCACCTAATGTTGCCGTTACAATGGTAGTTGCATATTTTTCAAACAAAAAATATTATTTATCTCGTGAATTACTTTTGCAATCGACCTTAAATACAAACAAAAATTCGACATATAAGCCTTCCAATGGAAGTGTTATAAAATCTACATCTGCTATCAAAAAAATAGCGAATGGAACTTCAACTAGTGGTTCATCTATATTCAGTAGTACTTCTACTGTTTCTGAAGGGGATGCCAAATATGCACTCCATAGATTTAAATACACAAAGTCTAGTTCTAACAGTAGGACAGTTAAAGTGACCGATTATTATGATTTTGCTTCTGGAGATTATAATGGATTGGAAGGTTTGGCTGTTGATGCCATGGTCAATGCTCAAAAAAATGGATCGATAGTTCCGTATAATGTATCAATTACAGTTACTGTTAATTAAAAAGGATGATATAGTTTGAGAAAAAGGAATATTTTGATTATTTTGTTTTGTATTATAATGTTTGTAGGTGGTATTTATTACTTTAATCAAAACAACGATGATTATTTGGAAAATAACTGGAATCTGAATTTAAAATCCCAAGCAAATTCAATTTTGAAAAAATATCCAGAACCATCTTTTCATAACGATGGAATATATTATGAAGTATTAGAAACCTTGACATATAACTCTTCAATTGATTTTAATGATAATAAAAATTCAGAAATTGAAACGATGTTTTTAGAATATACATCGGAAGCAAATATTTCTGAAGAATACTTACCTTGTTTTTCAAATAAATATGAATATTATACAAAGAATAAAGAAAATGCTTCACTAATTATTATTAATCAAAATCAAAAGTTATATGTTGTATCATATAAGATATAGCTAATAGTCGAATAAAAAAATTAAAGTTGTTTTACTTTACTTGGTATGACGTATGTCTGATTGTGTTACGTGAACAAAGAAATAAATATGTTGTTAATAAAAAAGGAACTCAACGTGAAACGGGGATTGTAGATGATTATTAATCTCATTCATCAAATCCTTATTAACATTATAAGAAAATGGATTGTTATCATGAAATAAAAAAAGATAAATATACTAATAGGTATATCAATAATAGCAGTATTATATATTCGCTATAGTACCTAGTATAATTGATGTTGATAATTTAAAGGTTATGTATCATATAGATGATAGACAAACAGATGAGTATGTATATTTATTAATTATATTCTCTTTAAATGATCTCTCTTTTATTGAAAATTTGAACAAATTGAATGTAGTAGCATCATATCATTGATTATATGCATTTTAAGTTTGGCATACTCTCTGGCATACAAATTAAAATATATATGTATAAAAAACTAAAATTTCATGTGTTTTTGAATATGAAATAACACAAAAAAACATATAAAAACGCATATAAAAATTATATAAGGATTGAAATGGATTTAGATTATGTAGAAGCTTTGGAATACGGATTACCACCAACAGGTGGAATGGGTATGGGTATTGATAGATTTGTGATGTTATTAACTGGCCAAGAATCTATCCAAGAAGTTATCTTGTTCCCACAAATGAAACCAAGAAATAAATAGCGATAAAATTAAGATAATTTGAATTTGATGATCAAAAAATATAAATCACCGAAAGGACTACCGAAAGACCACCGAAAGACTACCGAATCATATTAAATATCCGCTTTTTCGGTACCTTTAACAGTGAATACCCAAAATGCTAGACAATGGTAAAATATCATAAAATAGAATTTCATTTTACAATTAACATTTTTTGATGTATGAAAATGACTTATACAATCTATTCATCAATCGAACTTTTTATATCACAATGCAAAAAATGTAAATAATCGTATTTCTCAACTTTCCCTGTTTTAAAATAAACGAAACACTAGATTAGTTATCATTATAAAAAGAGTTCTTACTATCATTTAAGCAAGAACTCTTTTCATTATCCATTCATTTTTTTAGTATAAGCTTTTCTTCTTTCATTTTCTGTTAATAAACGTTTTCTTAAACGAATATTCTTTGGTGTAACTTCTACAAGCTCATCATCATTAATATAATCTAAACAAGCTTCAAGATTGAAAACTCTTGGTTTCTTTAATACAACTGTTGAATCTTTTGTTGATGAACGTGTATTTGTTAATTGTTTTCCTTTTGTGACATTAACAACCAAGTCATTATCACGACTATGTTCACCAACAATCATACCTTCATAAACATCTACACCTGGACCAACAAACATAACTCCACGATCTTCAACACCACCAAGAGCATAAGCTGTTGTTTGTCCTGTATCTATAGAAACAAGTACACCTAACTGTCTTTCTCCTACAGAATCTCCTTCCATTGGACGATAATCTAAGAATGAGTGATTAATAATTCCATAACCCTTTGTCATAGTGAGGAAGTTTGTCATGAACCCAATTAAACCACGAGATGGAATGATGTAATGCACTTTTGTCATCCCATTATCAGATTCCATATTTTCCAGTGTTCCTCGTCTAAATCCTAAAGATTCAATAATACTTCCTATACATTCATCAGGAGCTTCAATAAACACTTCTTCATATGGTTCACATTTGACACCATCAATTTCTTTAATAATGACTTTTGGTTTAGATACCTGTAATTCAAATCCTTCACGACGCATATTTTCAATTAAGATAGATAAATGTAATTCTCCACGTCCTGAAACAATCCATTCTTCAGCATTTGGCACTCTTTCAATCTTTAAAGACACATCTCTGTTTGTTTCTTTAAACAATCTTTCTTCAACCTTACTGGCTGTGACAAATTTTCCTTCTTTTCCAGCAAAAGGTGAAGTATTTGTACCAAATACCATTTGAATTGTTGGTTCATCAACACGTAACAATGGTAATGGTTCTTCATGTCCAATTGTACAAACTGTTTCTCCTACACCAATATCTGCAAGTCCTGCAATAGCAACAATATCACCAGCACTGGCTTCTTCAATTTCAATACGATGCAATCCTAAAAAACCAAATAATTTTTGAACTCTAAATTGTGTTTTTGTGCCATCAGCTCTTAAACAAACAACTGTTTCATTGACTTTAACCTTACCTCTTTGAATACGACCAATACCAATACGTCCTACATAATCATTATAATCAAGTAATGCAGGTTGGAATTGCAATCCACCTTCTTCATCAACTAATGGTGCAGGAATTTCTTTAATAATCATATCAAATAAGCAATCCATATTTGGAACCTGTGTTGAAATATCAGGATCTAAACTTGATGTTCCCATCAATGCTGATACAAAGACAGTTGGGAAATCTAACTGATTATCATCAGCACCTAATTCCATAAATAATTCCAATACTTCATCCATAACTTCATGAATACGTACAACAGGTCTATCTACCTTATTAATCACAACAATAGGTTTGACCTTTGCTTCAAGTGCTTTCTTTAATACAAATCGTGTTTGAGGCATTGTCCCTTCATATGCATCAACAACTAATAATACACCATCAACCATATTCATGATACGTTCTACTTCGCCACCAAAATCAGCATGTCCCGGTGTATCCATAATATTAATACGATAATCTTTATAATGAATAGCTGTATTTTTTGCTAAAATTGTAATTCCACGTTCTCTTTCAATCGCATTTGAATCCATTGCTCTTTCAGCAATCTGTTCATTATCTTTTAAAGTTCCTGATAATTTTAATAACTGATCTACTAAAGTTGTTTTCCCATGATCAACGTGTGCAATAATTGCTATATTTCTAATGTTATTCATGTATTTTCACTCCTTTTTTGCCTTTTTGATTATAACACAATTCATTGAAAAGACAATACAAAAAGCTTATCACTTTATGTAATTCATAACGAAAAATACAGGGTTTTTATCCCTGTATAAAAAAATCATATGTTAATTGAATAACTTGACGAATATGTTTCAAATTATCATAGTTATGTGTAGCTCCTTCAATAGGATAAAAAGTTGGATTTACAAATCCTTTTAAATACTTTTTTGATATTTGAAATGGAACTGTTGTATCCTCTGTTCCATGAATAATCATTAAATCATTTTTATAAATATCCAAATCCTTATATAAATCTCTCGATGTTATATCTTCAACAAACTCATGAGAAATTTCAAAACCACCATGATCATAATAAGGAGCCTGTTCAACATGTCCTTTTAAATATTCAATCGCATCAGGTAGATTAAAAGCTGGTGCCCATAAACACATTTTAGAAATATCCTGTGGGAATCTTTTTGCTACTTCACTTGCAATGGCTCCACCCATAGAATGACCTAATAAATAAATATCTGTCACACAATCCATTTTCTTAACTTCTTCTAAAAGCTGAATAGCTGAATCCAGTTCATTTTGAAAAGTCATATCTTTAAATTCCAAATCTGATTCTCCACTTCCTAAAAAGTCCATACGCAAAGTTCCAATATTTTGCTTTTCTAACATTCTTGACAACTGAACATAAGAAAATTTTGTTCCTGTTTTTTGACCTGTAAACCCATGAAAAATAAGGCATACAGGAAACTGATTAGCATGTGGTTTATGAAAGAAACCTCTCATTGTTCCACGTTTTGTTTTCATTTCATAATACTCTTGCATATCATTTCTCCTTTATGGCTTTTAGAATCACTTCTGTTAAAACTTGATAACCATCTTCATTAATATGTAAACCATCAATAAAACAATTTGCATTTAATTGTCCATTTTCAAATAAAGAATCATAAACATTAATAAAATGAACATATTCATAAGGAATCATACGTTTATATTCTTGCATAATCATTTGTAAAATATCGTTACTTCTTAATCCTTGATGCATTGATTGATAACCATGAAGCTTTTCAATACACGGAATAGGACTTAACAAATGAATTTGGCATTCTGGTAAATTATAATGAATAATCTCCACCATCTCTTTAACATTCAAAGCAATATCTCTAGGACTTGCCATAATCGTATTTCCTAAATCATTTGTTCCTATTAATATAAAAACTTCACGTGGGCGATATTTAATAACACCTTCATCAACAAAATGCAGCAACATATCAGAAGTAATCCCACCAATACCACAATTATAAACAGGCCCTAAATCCTTAAAAACATGTTCTACATCATAATATTCAATAATAGAATCCCCATAGAAAACAATACTATTGTCTTGAATATATCTTTGTTGTTGAATAATTTGAATCATTCTTTTTAAAACTGATTCTCTCAACTGATAAACATTTGTATCATATTTCATACTTTCACGCATACAACCATCTCCTTATCACTATTATAACATAGCTTATATGAAAAGAATTTGAACAATGTATGTATTTATTGTTAAAGATTTTTTATATATGATATAATTATTATTGCATTTATCAATAGTGTGCTATGGAGGAAAACTGGTATTGATGTGATTTAATGGAGGAATATTAATGGAGTATTTAATTATACTCTATTTAATTCTTGTAGTTACATACAAGTTTTTAAATAAAAACTAGTGAAAACTACATTTCATTAAATTTATATCTTTAACAGTTAGCTAAAATAGCTAAAAGGAAGAGTTCCTGCTCTTCCTTTTCTTTATATCTTTACCAGTCTTTTGACTACACTTATAGTATAGCACAAACAATAAAAATGTAAACTTATTTATTTTATATGAAAATAATTTGAACACATAACATATAAACAAGAGTTCCTCCAATAATAGATAATAACGTGTTACGTTTGATAAGATGTAAAAGAATGACAGTTCCTACACCAATCATTTCACAAATCCCATGATTTCCACTCAGTAAATCAACACTTCTTAAACAATACACTACGAGCATTGCCATAATAGCATAAGGTAAAACATCTCCAAGATATTCAATGATAGGATATGATTTATTTTTAAAGATGAAAAAAGGTAGAACTCTGGTTAAAAAGGTTATAACTGCAATAATACTAATCAGTATAATCTCATGCATTTCCCTTTCCTCCTTTTTCGTATACATAAATCAAACTTAAAATAATACCTATCATAGACGGGATAATAAAAGCATCACTACCAAAAATCAATAAGCAAACAATACTGATTCCAAAACCAATATAAGTATAAAGATGTTTTGTTGAATTTAAATATTGATCTACAACAATCACAACAAATAATGCCGTCATTGCAAAATCTAATCCCGTTGTATTGATTGTTAGTAATGAACCAACAATACTTCCTATTAAACTCCCTATCACCCAATAACATTGATCAAAGAAAGAAATAAAAAACATATAATATTGAGGTAAACATCCTTTTGGTGTTTTTGCACTCACTAACAAAGAATAAGTTTCATCCGTTAAAGAAAAAATCATATAAGGCTTTAACTTCCCCATATCCTCAAATTTTTTAATCATAGATAATCCATAAACCAAATGTCTAGCATTAATCAATAATGTCATTATAGCCACATTTATTAATGTTGCTCCTGATGTTAATAAATTAATAGCGACAAATTGCATACTTCCAGCATAAATAAAAACAGACATGGCCAAAGCATAAATAAATGAATAACCTTTACTTTCTAAAAGCATACCAAAAGCCATACCTAATACAATATAACCCATCATAACCGGAATAGAAGCAATTAAGGCTTCTTTCATTGTTCTTTTCATTATTTCACCCCAAATCTATATGGCTCATATTTTAACATTATTCAGTTAATTTGTGAAATACAAAAATAGATTTTAATCATGAAAAATATAAAATTATATATTATTTTTGTTATTTATACAAAAAAAAGAAACACATCTTACAATGCATTTCTTTTAAAAGCATTATTATTTTTTAATTAAAACAAGAGATTCATATGGTTTTAATTGAATTGTATTTTCTAATGTTTGACGCCCTACATTAGATAATAGAATATCATATTGTGAAGCCTCAACTTCAATAGTTGTTGTTTCATCACCATAGAAATGATTATAGACAATGATTTCTTGATCTTGATATTGACGTTTATATGCATAAAGTGTTGGATGCTCTAACAATACAGGTTCATATGTTCCCAAACTAATGACTTGATATTGCTTTCTTAATTGAATTAATTTTTGATAGTAATAGAATACTGAATCTTCATCTTCTAGATTTTTTTCTACATTAATATCTTTATAATTATAAATTGGTTCTATCCATGATTCAACATCACTAAATCCTGCATAAGGTTTATCATTCCATTGCATTGGTGTACGTGCATTATCTCTTGATTTTGCTAATAAGATTTGATAAATTTCATCTTCTGGTATACCTTTGTCTCTTAAAATCTGATAAGCATTCAAGCTCTCGACATCACGATATTGATGAATATCTGTAAAATAAGCATTTGTCATACCAATTTCTTCACCTTGATAAATATAAGGTGTTCCTCTTAGCATATGGATTGTTGTTGCCAGCATTTTCGCTGATTCTTTTGGATAATTTTTGTCATCTCCAAAACGTGATAAAACACGTGGTTGATCATGACAGCACCAGAACACAGCATTCCATCCATGACCTTCTTGTATACCTAATTGCCAATCGTTTAATAATTGTTTTAATTCTTTAAAATCAAAGGGCATTAATGTCCATTTTTCTTTATTTTTATAATCAACTTTTAAATGATGGAAATTAAAAGCCATTGAAAGTTCATGATGTTCAGGATTAGTATATCCAATACAATTTTCAATAGAAGTTGCTGACATTTCTCCAACAGTGATAATATCATCATATTGTCCAAAAGAATTTTGAGCAAGTTCTCGAAGATAAGTATGAACCAAAGGACGATCTGTATAAAATCTCTTTCCAACACCTTCAAAGTCATCTTCAAAAGACTCTTTATCAATCAAATTAATAACATCAAATCTAAATCCCTTAATCCCTTTTTCAATCCAGAAATTAATAATATTTGCCATTTCTTTTCTCACTTCTGGATTTTTCCAGTTTAAATCAGCCTGTGTTTCATCAAAAAGATGAAGATAATATTCATCAAATTCTTCAACATATTTCCATGCATTTCCACCAAATTTTGATTCCCAGTTAGTTGGTGGATTATCATTCTTTCCTTTTTTAAAGAAATAATAATCTTTGTATTTTTGATCTCCTGATAAAGCTTTTTGAAACCATTCATGATAAGTTGATGTATGATTAAACACCATATCAAACATCAAATAGATATTTCTTTTCTTTGCTTCGCTAATTAATAATTCTAAATCTTCCATTGTTCCATAACGAGAATCAATAGAATAATAATCTTGAATGTCATAACCATTATCATTTTGTGGTGATACAAAGATAGGATTCATCCAAATATAATCAACACCTAATTTTTGCAAATAGTCAAGATGTTGAATAATTCCTTGTATATCTCCTAATCCATCATGATTCGTATCTTGAAAAGATTTAGGATAAATCTGATAAACAACTTTATCTTGAAAAGTCATCATTAGTTATCAGCTCCTTTCCATTGAAAAATATTTTCTTGTTTATATTGAACATCCTGGCCTTGACATTCAATATGTTGTCCACTTGTAAAAACGACAGGGGAAACAACAGATTTTCCTTGTGATAAAACATAATCAATATCAACTTTAGCTAAAACCTGTCCTTGAACAACTTGATCACCTTGTTGAACATAAGATTCAAAACCTTCACCATTTAATTGAACAGTATCCATACCAATATGAATCAAAACTTCCAGACCATCTTCACGTCTTAAACCATAAGCATGTTTTGTTGGGAAAGTCATGACAACTTCACCACTAAATGGAGCAAGAACTTGCCCATCTTTTAATTCAACTGCAAAACCATCACCCATTAATCCTTGAGAGAAAACTTGATCTTCTACTTCCGTTAATGGCATCAAACGTCCTTGCATTGGTGAGATAAAATCTTTTTCTTCTTGTTTTGTTGGAACTGTTAATTTCTTTTTACCCACAATCATTGTTAAAGCAAAAGGAACGACAATGGCAACTGCCATAGCTAATAAGAAATAAACCCAAAATTCTGGTTTAATAGAAATAATTCCTGGTAAACCTCCAACACCTATACTAAATGCCTGTACGCCACAACCAACAGAAATGACTGCTGCAATTGCTGATCCAATCATTCCACAAACAAGTGGGAAACCATATTTCATATTGACACCAAATAACGCTGGTTCAGTAACTCCTAAATAACAAGATATACATGCTGGAACATTAATTTGTTGAGCACGTTCATTATGTCTTTGTAAAATAGACATAGCTAATACACTTGATCCTTGCGCAATATTAGATAAAGCAATCATTGGCCATAAAATAGTTCCACCAAACATATTTGTTAATGTTGTATCAATAGCATTTGTCATATGATGTAATCCTGTCATAACGATAGGTGCATAAACCAATCCAAACACAGCAGCAAATAATACACCAAAACTTGAAGTTAAACCACCATAAACAACATCAGCAATACCATTACCAATAGCCCATCCAATTGGTCCAACAACAGTATGTGCAATAATCACTGCGGGTACTAATGAACAAAATGGAACAACAATCATACTAATGACACTTGGTGTGACTTTTCTAAAGAATTTTTCAAGATATACCAAAACAAATCCAGCCATCATGGCAGCAATGACCTGCCCTTGATAACCAATCATCTGCACTTGAGCAAATCCAAAATCCCATACTGGAATTTGATTAGCCGGTGTACTGGCTACACTAAATCCATTTAATAACTGAGGCGATACAAGTGTTAATCCAAGCACAATTCCCAGCATTTCTGTTGTTCCCATTTTCTTTGTGATAGACCAGACAATACCTACTGGTAACAAATGGAAAACAGCTTCACCAATTAACCATAAAAAGCTATATGTTCCAGCCCAGAATTGTGAAATATCTGCTAAACTTTGTGTTCCATTATTAAAGAAATTAATTTCTCCAATAATATTTCTAAATCCTAAAATCAAACCTCCACAAATCAATGCTGGAATCAGTGGAGCAAAGATTTCTCCTAATGCTCCCATCATTTTCTGTAACCATGTTTGATTTGTTTTTGAAGCATTCTTCACAGCTTCCTTACTTACACCTTCAATACCACTCACTTTAACAAAATCGTTATAAAATTCTGAAACTTCATTACCAATAATGACTTGAAATTGTCCTGATTGTGTAAATGTTCCTTTTGCAGAAGGTAGTGATTCAATTTTATCAATATCTGCCTTCTTAGAATCAACTAAAACAAAACGCATTCTTGTGACACAATGTGAAACAGCATTAATATTTTCTTTACCACCCACATACTCTAATAAATCTTTAGCATCCTTTTCAAACTTTCCCATTTTTTCTCTCCTTATCCTGTACGTACATGTTTTGTTTTCGCTTACATTTTAACTTGTACGTACATCTTTGTCAATAAGAAAATATGATTTTTCCACAAAAAAATAGACACATGACGTGTCTAATAATCCATATGTGATCTTCTGGCAAATTCAACAAATCTAAACTTATCTGGACGATGTTTTGATTCCGTGTATTGAAACAATGTCGCATCTTCTAAATAGGTATAACTTTTCACACATACAAGCAAATCAAAACCATCCATATCTAATAATTCTTTTTCCTGATCACTTGCCTGAATGACTGTAATTTCTTTTTTTGCAAAAGAAACTTTTAATCCCAAATCATTTTCAATATATTCATAAATAGAATCTTGAACAATTTCTTTTGTTAAATGAGGTATGACTTGAGCATTAATATAGTCAATATCTAAGATAATTTTTTCCCCATCAATATCTCTAATTCTTTCGATATGATAAACATCACCTTTTTGCATATAAAGTTCTTTTTTCAAATAAGTTGTCACAGGTATCTTTTCAAAACAATGCACAATAGTCATTACATCTCCCGGTAAAGTATGTGAAAGTTCTTTAAAGCTTGTTAAACCAGCAACTGGAAAAGCAATCTTTTCATGATCCAAAACAAGTGAACCTTTCCCTTTAGATGTATGGATATACCCATTTTGTTGTAAAAGAGATAATGATTTACGTATAGTATCTCGTGATGAATGGTAAAGTGTCATCAGTTCATTTTCGCTTGGTAAGAAAGTATGTGATGGAATTTCTTTCTTTTCAATTTTTTGTTTCAAATCTTCATAAATTTGCAGATATTTACTTAACATTTTCCCATTCCTCTATGATTTCTTTTAATTCCTTTAAATCTTCAACAATATAATCACAATGATATTGTTGAAATTCCTCTAAATTTCCATAACCATATAAAACGCCAATACATGGTATATGATTTTGATGTGCTCCAACAATATCATGTTGACGATCTCCTACCATGATACAATCTTGATTATTTAAATGCTCTTGCTTTAAACAATGTGCAATAATATCTCCTTTATTTTTAAGTTTTCCATCTAAACTAGCTCCATAAATTTCAGTAAAATAAGGAGTCAAAGAGAAATGATCCAAAATTTTTCTAGCAAAGACTTCAGGCTTACTTGTACATACATATAAATGTTTATCAGATAAGGATTGTAAAAATTCTTCCATTCCATCATACACCTTATTTTCAAATAATCCTTTAGTTGAAAAATATTCACGATATTTTTCGACAGCTTCCCAGCTTTGCTTTTCATCCATATGATAATATTCTTGAAAAGACACATCTAAAGGAGGTCCAATAAAAGGCTTTAATGTTTCTAAATCATGCACCTCAATACCAAAAGATTTCAAACTATACGCAACAGAGTGTGTAATACCTAAAAAAGGATCAGTCAAAGTTCCATCTAAATCAAATAAAATATTTTTCATTTCATCATCACCATTATCTATTATACATGATTTCCAAAAAGAAAAAAGAATCAGAAACCTGATTCTTTCTAGAATACATATTTTAAAGGGAGTTTTTATGAATTCTATTATCTTTACACCCATAATATACTTTGTCAATATGAATTAGATATGAACATTTCATTTTTCTTTAATTTTCTTTATATAAATGTTGAGGTATTTCAATATCATCAAATGTGACATAAGATATTTCATAACCTCGATGAATCCCCCTATAACAAGAATCTTTCCATAAGGGATTAACACTATAACCCCTGTTTTCTATTTCTTTAATAATATACATATGGAAAGTATAAAGATATAAATAAGGGTATGCAAAAACATAATGTTGCGTTTTTTGCCATCCATCTCCTCTTAAATAACAAATATAATCATGTTGTTGGAATAACTCTTGATTTGATAGTTGAGATATATTTTCCTGATGACATAAATCCATATGAACCCCTCCTCATATATGATTATGCATCAAACAAAAAAATATACAAAAAAGTGAAAGAGATGCTTTGGGGTTGCATCTCTTTCTTAGGGATATATGATAGATTTGAGGGGAATCAATACTATCGTATTTGTCTTTCGACACTATTAATATATATGAGAAATATGTCTTGAGTATGAACTTTTAAAATTTATGTGGTTTATTTAAAATTTCATGACAATGACGA
Organism: Clostridium sp. C1; assembly: GCF_018223625.1. Taxonomy (NCBI): domain Bacteria; kingdom Bacillati; phylum Bacillota; class Clostridia; order Eubacteriales; family Clostridiaceae; genus Clostridium; species Clostridium sp. C1. The sequence goes on from NZ_CP073631.1 coordinate 1,922,573, forward strand.
CAACGTGGTTCATAATGATCAACTGCCCCTACTAGAACAATGGGATCTTCAAATGATGCAGGATGTCCATCAACAAGTCTTTGCGTACGTGTTGCTGGAGCACCACATTTTGCACAAACAGCTGTTAATTTTGTTACAAATTCAGCACGTGTCAACAATTCAGGTAAAACACCAAAAGGTTCACCTCTAAAGTCTTTATCCAATCCAGCCACCATTACACGTAATCCTTTATCTGCCAGATATTCACATACATCAACAATATCTCTATCAAAAAACTGGACTTCATCAACGGCAATCACTTCTGTATCGGGTTTGACATATTTTAAAATTTCCTTTGAATCTTTCACCACAATACAAGGAACTTTCGTCCCAGCATGAGAAACAATTTCTTTTTCCGAATAACGATTATCAATAGCCGGTTTAAAAACAATGATATTTTTTTTAGCATAAGAAAGAACATTAATACGACGAATCAGTTCTTCTGTTTTTCCAGCAAACATACATCCACAGATGACTTCCAGCCAACCTTCACGATATTGATTATACATAATTTCAACCTCCACGAATAATTATTATACTATAAATATCCACAAATTTATACATCATTTATAAAATTATAGAAGTACATATTTCATTCATAATTCATCTTTATAATAAAGCACAGGTGATAAAAATGAATTGGTTAAGAAATTTTATGTATGGTAGATATGGTGTCGATCAATTGGGTAACTTTTTGTTTATCAGTTATATTATTTTGTTTGTTATTTCCTTATTTGTTCCTTATGTTGGATTTTTATGCTATGCTTTGATTATTTATAGTCTTTTTAGAATGTTCTCTAAACAAATCTATAAACGACAGGCAGAAAATGAATGGTTCTTATCAAAAACAACTGGGATTAGAAAATTCTTTAATCGTCAAAAAAACAAATGGAAATATCGTAAAACACATAAATATTTAAAATGCCCCCATTGCCATCAGTATTTAAGAGTTCCTAAAGGTAAAGGAAATATTACTATTACCTGTCCTACATGCCATCAACAATTTGATAAACGCACATAAAAAATGATATTCATCTTTTGATGTCTATCATTTTTTTATTGATTTTATTTTGTACGTTCAATTGTATATAAATAATGAAGTGTCTCTCCGTTATAATATCCTGTCATAAACTCATCTACCTTTTTCATACCAAGACTCTCTGCCACCTTGATAGATGAAATATTATCAGCTTTAATGATGGCATATAACTGATCTGCCTGTAAATTTTCAAAAGCATATTTTTGACAGCTTAATGCAATTTCTTTGGCATATCCATGATGCCAGAACTCCTCTTTTAACAGATAACCCACTTCCAATATCTGGGTATTCTGATAAAGCTGCATTGTCAGCCCTGCCTGACCAATCATTTCATTTGTCTCTTTTAAAATCATGGCCCATAATCCAAAACCATATTCCTTATATCTTTTTCTTTGACGATCTAGCCATGTCTGAACATCTTCTTTTGAAAAATCATGTTCATAAGCATACATCACATGTGGATTCTGTAATATTTGAGCTAAATCATCAAAATCACTTTGTTCTCATTCTCTTAAAAACAAACTATAAATGCTACTATTAATATGTACAAAAATGATCATATAAAAATGTACAAAATCAATTCAACATAATATAATAATTCAGTTTTTATTGGAGGTTATATTATGATTATGAATTTAACAGTCAATTCAAGTATTGAGATTAATTGCTTGCTTGATTTACCAAAATTGAAAGTATTAGTAGAGGAGTTAAAATTGAAAATAAATAAATCACAGATTGCCAGAGAGCTTGGTGTCGATAGAAGATTGATAGATAAATATATGAATGGTTATACTAAGCCAAAGAAAAGAGAAAGAAAAAGTAAGTTAGATAAATTTTATCAAATAATATATGACTTACTGATCAATCAAAATACTCAAGTTTTCTTTTATAAAAGAGTTTTATGGCAGTATCTAAAAGATAATCATGGATTAGAATGCTCAGCTTCACATTTTAGAAAGTGGATCAGTCAACATGAGGAATTCGATAAATACTTTAATGGCAGAACAAACAGGACAGTGAATGGTAAAGTTAGAAACAGTACTACAAATCATCAGTCAATCAAAAGAGAGACGGGTATGGGAGTTGAAGCACAATTAGACTGGAAGGAAAATATGCATTATACCTTAAATACAGGTGAAGTTATTGAATTAAATATCTTTGCACTTGTTTATTCCTATTCAAGATATAAAGTTAATTTTATTTCGCTTACAAAAAAGCAAGGTGCTCTATTCCATTATCTTGATCAGGCATTTGAAGCAGCAGGTGGTGTGCCTGACATTTTAAAAACCGATAATATGAAAACGGTTATGGATGAGGCAAGAACAGAATATTCGAGTGGAAAGGTCAATGCGAAGTTTCAACAATTTGCAAATGATTATGGCTTTGTAGTGAAACCATGTATTGCCGGAAAACCATGGAGTAAAGGAAAAGTTGAAGCACCAATGAAATTATGGGATGAACTATATGCCTATAATGGAAAATTAAACTATGCACAACTGAATGAAAAAGTAACGGAAATTAATGAAAGGCATAATTGCCAGGTGCACAGTGAAATAGGAAAAATTCCGAAGCTTCATATTCAAAAAGAAAAAGATTTCTTATCCCCCTTACCACAAGAAAAGATAAGAAATCAATATAAAATCACCATTAAACCAGTAAAAGTAGATTCACAAAGCTTATTTTCCTATAAAGGAAATAAATATTCCGCACCACCAGAATATATTGGTAAAACAGTGAAACTACAAATATTTGATGATTATATACATGTGCATTTTAACACAAAACTCATAACAATTCATCAAATATCTCAGTCAAAATACAATTATCATGAAGAGCATTATCAAAAAATATACGAAGTAAGTTTTAAAGATAGTTCGGATGAAATTAAACAACTAGCTAAGGAAAATTTAAATTTGATAGGAGAAATATACAATGAGTAGTACATATATGCAATTAAGAAATAACCTGAATTATTTGAAACTAAGTCAAATGAATGAAAATTTAGATGAGATATTGGATTACATAACTAAGAACAATCTATCCCTTACTGAAGGATTGATTAAATTGACCCAAATAGAAATCGATCATAGAGAAAAGAATATGATCAAATCAATGGTTAAAGTAGGAGCTTTTCCTCACCATAAAGAATTAAGGGATTTTGATTTTGATTTTCAATCATCAATTAATAAACAACAGATATTGGATTTTGAGACACTCAGATTCATTGAGAATTGTGAAAATATCGTATTTCTAGGTAATAGTGGTGTAGGTAAAACACACTTGGCTGTAAGTATAGGCATCGCCGCAGCAAAGCGTAGAAATAGTACATATTTCATCAAATGTCATGACCTTATTCAACAATTGAAGAAAGCAAATAATGAGAACAGATTGGAAGATCGACTTCGCCATTTTACCAAATATAAAGTATTGATCATAGATGAACTTGGCTATCTTCCAATTAATAAAGATGATGCGAAATTATTCTTTCAACTGATAGATAGACGTTATGAAAAAAGAAGCACGATATTAACTACAAATATCAATTTTAGTGAGTGGGATGAAGTTTTCTGTGATGCGGTAATGGCAAATGCCATTTTAGATAGAGTCCTTCATCACGCGCATGTGGTAACTATAACGGGTAAATCCTATCGGTTAAAAGATCATATGAAGCCAAACGAAGAGGAATCCTAATATTAAGAAGTATTCCTAGTTATATTGAACAGGAACATAATTGTACATCATAAATGATCATTTTTGTACAAAATTATATTGACATTTATACAAACGTTCTGTTTCTAAAATCATGATATTCCCCCTTATCTTTTATCTATAATATGCTTTGAAAAAAGAAACCTAAACAAAGCACAATCACTCCCACAATTACAAATAATGTCCCTACAAGACAACGTATCCATTGTCCACTCTTCTTGATATATGAAAGATGAGGTTTTTTCTGATTATAGATGACATCACATGTTTTTCCAACAATAAACACACCATTTGATGTCCATTGCGTTTTTTGTGTATAGTGATGTCCATCCACATCATACTCAAATATAGCTATGGCATTTTGTCCATTATCCTCTATTTTTGTTATTGTTCCTATGACACGACCATGATACCTTAATAATCTCACATATTCAGGTACACAACATAAAAGCCCTACAACGAAAAATAAAATTCCTATAATCCAAAAGACAATCATAATATAACTTTCCTTGTGTTTTTATATAATTTCAAAATCTTCATTACGATAATGTATCCAGTCTACTTCATTGATATGCGCTTGTACCTTTTTAATTTTATCAAAATGATTTTGATGACATATCAAATAGAAAGTCAGTGTAGCTTCTGGATTCGTAATAGGAATATAAACTCTATCTTCATAGAGATGAAATCTTGGTATTGTCAAACTTGTTCTAAAAGTCAACAAAGAAGATTGTCTTTGAAGAATCCCATACAATTCCAAATCATCCTGTACAATAAAATGTGAATCAGGCATATTGTCTACACACACTTCATGCCAATAACCTGTATTATTATATTCCAAAAAATTTTCACCGTTTAATTCTTCAAAAGTTATGGTTTTTTTATTTGCTAAGGGGTGATGGGATGTTGTTGAAATGTTTAAAACTTCCTGGCATATTTGAAAACAAACAACATCTTCTTTATTTATTGGATAGTCTAAAATAATAGCTGAATAATCATGTTCATTGAAGCCTTGAATCAATTCTTCAGCGTCAGCCTTTGTTTCATATCCAAAAGACATATCAGGGTATTGACGTTTCATCGTATATCTCAAAGCCCATAATGGTGCCGGGGCACAAGAACCAATGAACATATTCATATTGCGATTATATTGATTCTTGACTTTCTCCTGTAGCTTATCAACATGATTGAGTATATCTTTTCCTTCTTCCACAACTGTTTTTCCATATTCGTTTAATATGAGTCGATTGTTGATACGATCAAATAATTCCATACCAAGTTCTTTTTCTAATGTTTTTAAAGAACGTGTTAAACCCGATTGTGATATATACAACTCTTGAGCCGCTTTGAGCATTGTGCCACATTCTGCTATTTTGATAACGTACTGTAATTGTCTTAATTCCATATAACATCTTCTCCTTATGCCTTGTAATCATATTATACTATGATTTATAGTCATATATCTATGATTTCTAACAATTATTTTTTTATTAATCTCTTTGATAAAATGATGTTGTCAAAAGGAGGAAAATCAAATGGAAAATGTAGAAAACAAAGTCATTATCATTACAGGAGCCACTTCTGGTATTGGTGAAGCCACAGCTAGAGTTTTAGCAAAGCATGGCGCTAAAGTTGTATTAAGTGGCAGAAGAGAAGAACGTTTAGAAAAATTAGCTAATGAATTAGGTGATAGTGCTATTTATTTAAAATCGGATGTAACAAATATAGAAGATATGAAAGCTATTGTAAAATTAGCTAAAGAAAAATTTGGAAAGGTCGATGTCTTATTTGCAAATGCAGGTATTATGCCAGCTGGAAATATGTCTGAATTAGATCTCAAAGGATGGATGGATATGGTTGATATCAACATCAAAGGTGTCCTCAATTCCATGTACGCTATTATTCCAGAATTCTATCAGCAAAATTCTGGACATATCATTATTACCTCATCAAGAGCAGGAACGACATTGGTTCCAGGAAATGCAGTCTATTGTGGAACAAAGCATTTTGTCAAAGTGATGTTACAATCTTTTAACAGTGAAACAAATCAGGAAGGTAAAAATATTCGTACAACAACAATTTATCCTGGAGCTATCAAGACAGAATTATTAAATCATGTCGTTGAAAATAATCATAAGAAGATGGTCGAAGGATTTTATGAACAATTTGGACTTCAACCAGAAACAATTGCGAATGCTGTCCTATATGCGATTTCTCAACCAGATGGTGTTGATGTTTCTGATTTAGTTATCCGTCCTACATTTGAAGGATAAATGATATATTGAAAACACACCCGCAGGTGTGTTTTTATTTTGTCTTTCATATCATGATTTTTTACTTATGATCCAATTCTCGTATTTTGACTTTCTTTGTGCATAATAGCCACAGGGCATATCTTTTAAAGCTGCAATGGAAGGATCTAAATGGAATACATATTCAAGAGAAACTAACCTTGCCTCATTACTACTATGTTGTTGATCACATAAAAATTGCCACATTCCATCATCTTCATCATGAAAAACATATAAAATGGAAGCATTTTGATCAAGAATATGACAACAGATCAGCGTTGCTGTATTGGGTGCATCTTCAAAAGGAAATAACATTATGAATTCCCTTCTTTCACCTTTTCCCAAGATTCTTTTGTCATATAATTTGTATGACCAATTCTTACTTCATTCAACAAAGGCACAGGCACTTCATCACAACTATGATGATAAATAAATCCTAGCTTTTCTTGTACTCTTAAAGATTTCGTATTTCCATCATAATACCCACACCAGATAGTCTTCATATCTAAATCTTCAAAGGCATGTCGAATCAATTCTCTACCAGCTTCAGGCATATAGCCTCTTCCCCAATAGGGTTTGGCCAGCCAGTATCCAAGCTCACATTCATCATCACGTTCAGTCATATCTGTATGCCCATTGAGTTTTAGTTCTATAGCCCCAATAGCTTCATGACTATTCCTTTTGCAAATCGCATAACATTCATCACCATTAAAAACATGACGTATCACATCTAAACTTTGTTCCACACTTTGATGGGGTGGCCATCCTGCAATCGGTCCAACATCAGGATCACTGGCATATCGAAAAAGACTTTGCGCATCACTTTCTTCCCACGGTCTAAGAATTAACCTTTTGGTTGTGAAAATCATAAGCGTTCCTCCTTTATAAAATCATTTTTAAATAAAAGGAGTCAAAACTCCTTCATTTTGTCAAATATTTATGTTCTTAAATCTTTAACACCTTCCAATGGGTTAATCTGTTGGTCAGCTCTAGCAGGATTAGCAAATTTACTAAATTGTTTCAAGAAAACCAATCGTATATCAGCCAATGCCCCATTACGATGTTTAGCAATAATAATATCTGTTGCTCCTTGTGTTTCTGCTTCTTTCTTTGGATCTTGATAATCTTCACGATGAATAAAAGAAACAATATCAGCATCCTGTTCAATAGCTCCAGATTCTCTTAAGTCTGATAAAACCGGTCTTTTATTATCACGTTTTTCAACTGAACGTGATAACTGACTTAAAGCCAATACTGGAACTTCCAGCTCTCTGGCAATCATTTTTAACTGTCTTGAAATATCAGAAACTTCCTGTTGTCTAGATTCACGACTATTCGCTGGTCCAGAAATCAACTGCAAATAGTCAATGACAATCATCTTTAAGCCCTGTTCTCTTTTTAAACGACGACATTTGGCAGCAATTTCTCCAACACGAATACCGGGTGTATCATCAATATATAGGTTACATTTCGATACCTTATCTGCCGCTGCATAATATCTTTCACTACTTTCTTTTAAAATAGAACCTGAACGCAAAGATTCAGCCTTTAAGCTTCCGGCAGAACAAATAATACGCTGAATTAACTGTTCAGCAGGCATTTCCAATGAAAAGATAGCCACTGCTTCATCTGATTTATAAGATACATTATAAGCCACATTTAAAGCAAAAGCTGTTTTTCCAACGGATGGACGGGCAGCCAAGATAATTAAGTCACCTTTTTGAAAACCCGATGTCAATTTATCCAAATCATAATATCCAGTTTTAACACCAGATATTTTTCCATCTGCTTTTTGTAACATCACCAAACGATCAGTCACTTTTTGAATCACAGATTTTACATTTTGAAATTCTCCAGCATTACGATCTCTTGTGACATTTAAAAAATCTTTTTCAACTTCTCCAATAAAATCATTAATATTGCCTACATCATCATAGGCTCTTTCAATGATTTGTGTTGACTCTTTAATCAGTCTTCTCAATAAAGATTTTTCATTTAGTGTTCTCAAATAATGTTCACTATGAGCCGTAGTTGGAACTGATTCACTTAATTCCAGTAAGTATTCCACTCCACCTGTTTTATCCAATAATTTTTTATCTATCAGATAAGACGTGACTGTCGTTACATCAACCGGCTTATTTTCATTATAAATGTTTTGCATAGCCTCAAAAATAATACGATGACTATCCAAATAAAAATCATCCTTTGAAGCTAGAGATAAAATATTTTGACATATATCACTTGATATTAACATAGAACCTAATAACGATCTTTCAGCCACAAGATCATGGGGATATTCTCTAGCCATTATATGATTCCTCCTTATTTTTCAGATAAATGTACCTTAATAGTTGCAATAACACCTTTATATAATTCAATCTTTAAATTTGTATAACCTAATGCCTGAATTGGTCTAGCATTAATAAATTTTCTCTTATCCACCTTAATATCATATTTTTTAGATAATTCTTCAACCACATTTTTTGTTGAAATACTTCCAAAAGTTTTTCCATCTTTACCAGAAGATAATTGAAATTCCAAAGTCAAACTTTCAATCTTTTCTTTTAATGCTTCAGCATTTTTCTTATTTTCTAATTCCTGTAATCTTTCTTTTTCTTTTGTTTGAGCAACCATTTCTTTTCCATGTTCAGTTGCTAAAATGGCTAAATGATTTTTAATCAAATAATTTTGACCATATCCATCTGCCACCTTCACAATATCATTTTTCTTTCCTAATTTTTTAACATCCTGTAATAAAATCACTTTCATTATGCTTCACCTCTATCATCTAAATATTCCTGTATTTTTTCTTCCAATAACAATCGCACTTGTTCAATGGACTGATCTTCAAATTGAGCCGCAGCCATACTAAAATGACCTCCACCATCCATTGCTTCCATAATCACTTGTACATTAATATCTTTTGTACTTCTAGCACTAATGGCCACCGTTGTTTTTGATACCTTTCCAATCGAAAAACTTGCTTTAATCCCACTAATCTCCAATAGTGCATTACTTGATTTTGCCAGTAAACTACGTGTGTATTCCTCACTTTCCTGTCCACAGGCAATTAAGATTTGAGGATTAAATTGATAAGCAGTTTGCGTAATAGATAAACGTTGCAAGGTTTCTTGATAAGAGTCTTTAATAAACTCATAAGCCATTGGAACATTCGCCTGTAGCTCTTTTAAATGAGCCGCTGATTGGAATGTTCTAACACCGACACGCTGTTTAAAATTGTTGGTATCAACAAGCATACCTGCATACATTATTGTAGCATCTAGCTCATTGATTTTCAAATCCACATTCTGATAATCACAAAGCTCAATCACTAATTCTACGGTACTAGAAGAAGCCGGTTCCAGATATGTTAATACGGGAGCCTCAATAAATTCTTCTCCTCGACGATGATGATCAATAATGACCTTATTTTTTACACGATCAAGCAAAGGTTTAGAAAGAGCTAAACTTGATTTATGATTATCTACCACAATCAATAAAGTATTTTTATTAATATTTTCCATTGCTTCATTAGCTGATATTAATAATCCTTTATAACGTTGATCAGCCTTTACCATCACAGCAACTTCTTTTGTTTTCTTTTCAATCGAATCAAAATCAATAATCACATTTGTCTTTTTCCCATATGCCATCGCAATTTTAGCTACACCAATCGAAGCCCCAAAAGAATCTAAATCAGAATTTTTATGTCCCATCACAAGAACTTGTCCAGCATTTTTAATCAGTCCAGCTAAAGATTGAGCAATAACTCTGGCACGAACCTTACTGCTCTTTTCAAATGTATCACTGTTACCACCAAAAAATCTCACTTTCTTATCTTCACCCGATTTAATCGCAACTTGATCACCACCACGTGAATAAGTTAAGTTTAAAGCAGCAGAAGCCATTTCATCCAGTTCTCTTAAAACACGGGAATCTTTCCCAATTCCAATACTCAAAGTCATGACTTCATCTAATTCCTTAGACATTTCTTTAAAAGTATCTAAAATTGCAAACTTATTTTCAACTTGTTTACGATAAATACGTTCATTAAAGAAAGCCAGATATCCACCAGATTTAAAACGTCTAATAATAATCCCATTAGAATAAGCCCAATCGACAATCACTTGACGAGAACGTGATTGTATTAAAGCCATCTTTGGTTCATCTGCATTTTCTAATGTTTCTTCATAATTATCTATGGTAATGTAGGCCATACAGACTTGTTGATCTAAATAATCCTGTTGCAACGATAACAGTTGTGTGACATCTTTTAAATAAATCAATTTTGTTTCTTGGCTATTATAGGCTTCAAATTTCTTCCCCTTAATATCAATGACTTTAACATCTTCATCATCAAAAAGACTAGCTAAATGAGGTTGCCATTCTAATAACTTTACCCCCACAACATTAATATTCATAGCCTTTAATAAATCACTCGTCCATACAATATTTCTATTTTCATCATATTGAATTAAAGCAATCCCACCAAAAAGAAAAGCATTTTTAGCATCCTTATTTAAAACTTCTTCTACACTTAAATGATTATTTTCTAATATATAAGATATATAAACAATAATAGTAAAAATAATTATATTTTTAATTAAAGCATACACACTAAACGTCAACAAGATTGAAGTATTCAACAAAAGATATAATCCAAATAATAAAGCACATTCTCCAACCAGTATGGCCATAATGAGATTTCTAATCTGTATCATTTTTCTTGTCATTATACCCCTCCTTGTCTATTATGTTTATTATACAATAGTTTTTCTCTTAAATCACTAAATATATCTATGATTCCTATGACAATATAAACCGGTAAAACAAATGGTATTAAAAAACCAAGCATAACTAAAATAATACCACGTGGTTTTTGATATAAAATCAATAACCAAGATAAAAAAGCAATGCCTTCTACTGCAAACACCAATGAACTCATTAATTGAATATATGTGAAATATAAAAAATGGAAATGAAAAATATTTTGCAAACAATAACTGAATATCCACAAAAATAAGACAAGCCACCCTATTATTCTATTGATATGCATATATGCAATATGAAATGAAGATGGAAAAGAAATATCCAATCGTGATAAAACCATTTGACAAAAAAGAAGAATAACATACATTTCTAATATTGACATGATTAATAGTAGTAAAGGTGCTAAAGAAAGAAAAGAAGTCAAGGAAATACTTTGTGATAAAGAGGGGATTATATCTTGCATCATAATATACATTTCTTTCATTTCCGCTATTAAATCCATTCCTAATAAACCGGCAAAAACTTCATAAAGCAAAACATTGTTTAAAAAAGTTAAAAATAAAGTACCTAACAACAAAGCGCCTCGAGAAGCGTGACGCTTTAAAGCTTGTCCTAAAAACAAACCAATCAGACAAGATGAAAAGGCTGAAATTGCAAAAAAAGGTAAACCAGTTATGATAATAATAAGCATAGATACAAAAGCGACTATCAAACTATCCTGTAAGGAATAATGATAGCTATACCATACAAGAGGTATAACCATAGCATAACAAATAAATATATCTAATAAACTTCCTGTATACGTATTAAAAATCGATAAAGCGCCGAAGATTGCTGATAGCATAGCACCTTGCACCATCTTTTTTATTTTAATATTTCCCATATGGATGATCCTTTCTTTTCAAGTATCGCTATTATAGCATAAAAGAAATCATTTATGCAAAAAGGAATAACTTTATGCTATTCCTTCATGGATTAAAGCTTTCATAATCCCATCACAATCAATAGAATCGGTAATATATGTCGCTTTTTGTTTTAATTCTTCTACTGCATTCCCCATTGCAATGGCATGACCTACTTCTCTAAACATTGCCTGATCATTATAACCATCACCAAAAGCATAGGCATCTGCTTTATCAATATGAAAATGATTTAAAAGATATGCAATTCCGTCACCTTTATCAAAACCAATAGTAGAACAATCACATGAACCATGTCCACCATGATCATTAATTACAAGTTCTTTTTGAAAAGCCTCAATCAGTTCATCCCTTTTTGAAAGACTATCATAAAACAAATCAAACGTATAGAAAGATAATTCCTTTGGTAACAATTGAATATGTTGTTTTCCATATTCTTTTTGTATTTCTTGTATCTGCTTTTCATCTAATAAATAAGGCACTGCAACATTATCAGACACAAACATAGCTCCAGCTTCTAATTTTTTTATTTTCTCCTGATAATCATATAATTCTTCCTTTGAAAATGCCTCACCATGTAATTTTTGATGATGATATAAAATATATCTGCCATTACATGTAATCAACCCATCCACAAGATTGGCAAACAGATTTTGTGCATAGAAAGGCGATCTTCCTGTACAAATAAATGTATAATAGCCACGTTCTTTCAATAATTGTAATGCTTTTAAATTACTTTCAGGGATAACCCCATGAATAGCTAATGTCCCATCAATATCAAAGAAAAATATCTTTTGCATAACCATTCCTTCTTTCTGCGTTGAACTTGATTAAAAATCATTCTCATTATCCTTACCATTTATTTTATTATAAAGAAAAGACTCTGATGATTTCAAGAGTCTTAATCAATACTTTTTCCTAATTCATATGCCTGTTTCATAAAAGCAGAATGTGATGTCATAGACGGTGTTCCACAGCCAGTAGCGAGAATCATACCTAAATCTTCAAAATGCATGTAATCAACCAATGCCTGATAATGTGCTTCCACAGCATCCATTGTTCTCTTTGAACTATTCCATGCGGCACAAATAAAAACTGTCTTTTTATGCATTGAGGATAATTTCATTGTAAAACTATAAATACGATCGATAGCGGCTTTTAACTGTGCAGAAATACCAAAATAATATAATGGCGATACAAAAACAATCACATCATGACTTAACATCAATTCCTTTAATTCATTCATATCATCTTTTTGTACACAAGGTCCATCCATGCCACAATGTTCACATCCTAAACAAGGCGCTATATGATGATGTGCAACATCAAATTCTGTAACCTCATGATGATTTTCTTGAACCCCTTTTATAAATTGACTTGTTAGAAGATTGGAAGAACCTTTGATATGAGGACTTCCTTTTATGATCAATATTTTCATATTCATTTCACCCCTCATCATTATCATAGCCCTGTATCCAACCTATGTCTAATACTTATATTTTATCTCTAGCAATACCTTTTAGGTATAATAAAAACCAATTTCTGAGCAATCTTCTATTAATTAAAAATATTTTTCAATATTTCGGCAAATTCCTCAATATAATAATTTGTATTCCTTTTATTCCAGCATACAAAATAATTCCTTTGAATTGGTTTTCCATTTTTATAAAGTGGAATCCTTTTGATACCTTTTACAGGTATATCCATATGCCCCATCACATCAATTGGTAAATATCCTCGATTCCCTACCACCATCAAACGTGCCTGTTCCAAAGAATCCACATATAAAAATTGATGTGATAAACCTAAATCCTTTTCATAAAAATTCTTTTCTGATTGTTCATAACCTTTAGATACAACCAATATACATGACATAGATTTTAAATCTTCTGTTGTTAGTATTGGTTTTTTAGCCATAGGATGAACAGATGCTATTTCCACATATGATTCACTATATTTTAGTTCATCATTATAATAATCTTGATTATAGGTTCTTCTTTGTTCACTGACTTTTAAATCTATTTTTCCTTGTAATAAAAGTTCATACAATTCTTCATGTGTCCCACTCACAATAGAAATCTTAACTTCTGAATATAAATCATAAAACTGAGTAATCGCTTGTTGAAGTTCATGCAAACTAAAGTTTTTAGGATATCCAATTCTTAAAGCTAATTCATGATCTTCTCCTAATCTTTTTGTTTCTTCAGTTATGTGTTCTACTTCTTTTAAAATAGCTTTCGCATGACGATAAAAATATTTTCCTGCTTCCGTTAATTCAATATGCCTTTTTTGCCTTATCAACAATTGTACTTGTAAATCAGCTTCTAATGATCGGATTTGTTGAGAAATTGCAGATTGAGAAATATAGCACTGTATAGCAGCTTCTGTAAAACTTCCACATTCTGCAATTGTAATAAAATACTTCATTTGTTTCAGTAGCATCATTTCTCACCTCTAATTTCATTTTATCAAAAAAGACTTTATCAAACAACTGACCAATATTTCATCTTTTATCCAATATTTTCTAAGTTCATTTTTCACATTTGAGAATAAATGAAAACTCACAAAAGGCTCACTTTTTAACGAGCCTTCATTTCTTCTATATGACATGTATGTTTCTTTGTTTTCTTGTCATAACTGATTCCAACAATCAGTAAGTTATCTTTATACTTCTCTAATCCTTTTGGATATTTCTTTTCTTTGATCTGATCTATCGCTGTCTTGACTTCTTGATTCCATTTCAGCTCTATAATCATAGCTGGCTTATCTCGATATGGAATCAAAACAACATCCGCAAAACCTTTTCCAGTAGGCATTTCTCTTATCATTGTGTAATGATTTTTGGCATAGATATATGCTAAAGCAAGTGTATATGACAAAGCATTTTCATTGTTGTAAGTTAGTATTGCTGTGTTGAGATGGGCTTCTTCGATATATCTTGCAACGGCTTCTTCATCTTTTCTCCATGTTGCCTCTAATAATTCACGACTATTTAATAATGCCTTTGTCGTTTCTTCCCAGTTTGAATCTTCTATGGAATCAATAAAGCTTGTTGATACTTCTTTGTTAGGAATATAGCAGGTATGATCTGAATTATTATATCCCAGATATCCAAGATGTATTAGAAGTGTTAAGACATCATCCTTTGACTTGAACGTTGTCATATCATTTTGGAACTTGCTTGTATTAACATCTACACTCTCTCCTGACAATAATTGAACGATATTATCTTTCAAGTCATCAAAGTTCATATCTATATAAACTTGCAGGGCTTCATAAGTTTCTGTTGATGTCCAATAGTTTTCATACTTTCTGTCCATAAGAGCATAAACAACAGAGCGATGATTGTAGACAGAAATATCATTGGACATGCGATAGCCATCATACCATTGTTTCATCTCATTATAATCCATATTGTATTTTAAGCATAAATCATAAACTTCCTGTTCAGTAAATCCCATAAAAGATTCTAAAGGTGTTGCATTCAACATGGATATTTCCTTAAACATATTTAAGGCACTGTGTGTGCCATATTTTTTAATAGGCAATATCCCTGTCATATAAGCAAGTTCTACATATGGATGATCTTTCAATAGGTTTCTTAAGAAATCAAGATATTGTTTTTGTGCTTCTTTATCTTGAACATATTCTCTAAATATACAATCCCATTCATCTATGATAAAAATAAATTGATCTTTTGTGGATACGTAGATATCTTCTAGAGATAATGAAAGATTTGTTTCATCAAAGAAAGTGACCGAATATTCCTGTTTGAGCTCATTTAAAAATTCTTATTGTTAGTAATTGGATCATTTTATCAATATTGTGTGTATTGCTTAAAAAGCTTTGCATATTAATATGAATGACATGATGCTGGTTAAGATGTTCTAAATAATAATCAGTTTGACTGATTTTGAGTGAATCAAAAATATGATGAGAATCACAACCTTTAGAGTAATAGGCAACAAGCATATTAGCATCTGTACTCTTTCCAAAACGTCTTGGTCTTGATACACAAATATATTTATTGATCTTATTTCTTAAATATTCAATATGTTGAATAAGCAATGACTTGTCAACATATATTTCCTTATTGACTGCTTCATAAAAATTTTGATTGGTTGGATTTAAATAGATTCCCATGCTTATCACCCTTTCTTGTTTTATTATACCATTTGCATAAATAAAATACCATGACTATATATGTTGCTAATTGTTTATGATAATTATGCTTTGTCTGTGAATTTTATTTTTTTAGAAAAATAATAGAGAATATGAAATCATACTCTCTATTTATTATATTTTTATAAAATGAATTGATGTTATAACTCTCTATGATTTAATGTCCACCAAAAACTTCAAATTCCATATGTTCTAATTGATAATCAATTATTTCGATATCTTCATAAGAAAGATGAATGTTTCCAGCCGCAAAATTTGATGCTAGTCTGTCTATTTTTCTAGAACCCGGAATAGGAATAAGATTATCGAATTTAGACAACATCCACGCTAAAGATATTTGAGCATTTGTAGCGTTATATTTTTTAGCAAGCTCACTTACTATTTTTAACAATTGATTTGTTTTTATCATACCTGTTTCACTATATTGTGGCATATTTCTTCTAAAATCCTGCTTATCATCTTTAAAATCTGCTTGAGAATGATAAGCTCCTGTTAATGCACCATTAGCTAATGGCGAAAAAGCAATATATGTGATTCCTAATTCTTGACAAACATTTATTAAATGTTCATGCCATCTAGCCATCATTGAATATCTATTTTGAATAACAGTCACTGGACAGATAGCATGTGCCCTTCTTAAATAGTCTTCATTCACTTCACTAATTCCCCAAGCTTTGATTTTTCCTTCTTGAATGAGTTCTTTCATCACACCTGCAACAATTTCTGGTTCTACTTGAGGATCAATTCTATGTTGATAATAAATATCAATATAATTTGTTTGCAATCTTTTTAATGATCCTTCGATAGATTCTCTAATCTTTTGTGGTGAACTGTCTAATTCTAAGTGATTACCTTTGTGTGTTACACCAAATTTTGTACACAGAACAATCTCATCTCTAAAGTTTTTCACAGCTTCGCCAACAATTTCTTCATTATGACTAATACTTCCATCAAGATAAATACCCGTATAACATTCAGCTGTATCATATAAATCATAACCTATATGATGTGCTTCCTGTAAAATATGAATGGCTTCTTCTCTAGCAACAGGTGTTCCACTGGCATGAGATAGTCCCATACATCCAAGTCCAACCATATTAACATACATATCTGTTTGTCCTAATCTTCTTTTTTCCATTGTTTAAACCTCCTCTTATATATCAGCACTTTTATTCATATATTGAAATTGATTTATCATTTTGATAGTCTTTTCAAAAAGTTCTCTAGCACAAATAAGTATCATCACATTCCTATCATTTTTTTATCATTTTCATTTTTAAACTTATAGAATGTTTTATCTTTCTTCCATCATTCATTTTAATGATTCTTATTCTTTTTGTACAATATCAATATAGAAATCTGCTATAACGAAAAAGAATAGTCAAATCATCTATATCATAAAATAAATATCTTTTACTTTGATTGTAATGAACCATAAAAATAACTTGCTGTTGCTCCACCATCAATCAAAAAATCTGAACCTGTTATAAAAGCACCCTGTGGACTCATAAGAAGTTCCGCCACATTGGCAACTTCATCTGCTGTGCCCGGTCGTTTGGCTGGACATGAAGCAAACATATTTTTATAAAAATCACCTCTTGGTCCATTGAATTCATCAATAGCTAACGGTGTCACAATAATGCCCGGTGAAATAGAATTAATTCTGGCTCTTTTTTGACCCCAAATGACGGATTCAGCCATTACTCTTTTTTCATTACACCTTTTTGCAAGTTGGTATGCATGTAAAGTATCTTTTATTTGATGTGGTTGCAAAAAATCCAATTGCAATAATTCTTCTGTTGGAGTCATCGCCAACAATCGATCTTTATATTCACCTAATTGCTCCATACGATGTCCGGACTGCGAAGAAATTGTTACTCCGACACCTCCGGGCTCAATCACTTTCCCAACTTCTTCTAATAAAACAGCTGTTCCATATAAATCAACTTTTAAAATCATTTCAATAGATGCCTGACTTGGTGAAACACCTGCCCCATTGATTAGCATTGTTATAGGTCCATATTTCTTAGCTTCATCTATCATATCTAATATAGATTTTCTAGAAGCTAAATCCATTTCAAAAGGAATAACATCAAATCCTGCCTTATTCATAACTTCTGCGATAGCTTTTGCATTGTTGATATTTTTATCTCCCATAATAATCTTTTGACCATAGCCCATTCTTCTGGCGATAGCCATACTGATTTGTCCTGCACCTGTAACAATCATCACATTTTTCAATTTCACTACCTCCTATAAGCACATTTTATAAATATTGAAACAATCTTCTTGTGTTAATGGTCGATATGCTCGAGATATTATTTCTTGACCACCACAAGCTTTGACTGCCATTTCTTTAAATTTTGTATCATCTATCTTCAATTGTGATAAAAACATAGGCAATCCTAGTTCATCTTGAACAAAAGATTGTAGAGCCTTAATCGTCTGATAAGCATCAATCTTTTTATTGTCACTTGCTTCAATACCCATCACATTAACACCAAATCTTGCAAAATCATCAATGACTGTTTCATCTCTATCCAATAAATATTTCATCCATTGTGGCATAATAATTGCTAGAGCTAAACCATGAGTCATATCATAAGTTGCTGAAAACTGTTCTAAAGTATGTAAAGAGGGTTGCGTTTGAAATCCAGAAGTACAAAAACTATTTAATGACCAACTTGCTGCCCACAACATCGTTGCTCTTGCTTCATAATTTTCTGGTTCTTGAACAGCAATCGGTAACTGTTGTCTGACTGTTTTAAGTAATGTTTCAACAACATTGAACTGTAATGGATATTTTTGAGCATTTACAAAATAATTCATATCTAACATATGAGCCATAATATCAAATCCCCCACAAGCTGTTTGAAATGGTGGAACTGTCATTGTATTCGTTGGATCCAAAAAGGCAACTTTTGGTCTAATAGCTTCACCATGAATCCCCTTCTTGACTCCTAATTCAACATTGGCAATGACACATGATTTGTCCATTTCACTGCCTGTTGAAGCTATTGTTGGCATGGCTATGACAGCTAAGGCTTGATTCCATTCTTTACCTTCTACTAAATCCCAAATATTGTCGGTCTTTGATAAAGTTGTTGCTGCAATAGCTTTACAACAATCAATGGTCGAACCACCACCTATAGCTAATACAGTTGGAATCCCATTTTCTTTACAGATTTTCACACCACGATTGACTGTTGTATGTCTAGGGTTAGGCTCTACTGCCCCCCAATTCATATACAGTAATATGATGTGATTGAAGTTCATTGATCACTCGACTATATAATGAAGAATTCTTAATAAATTCTCCACCATGAGCAATTAAAATCTTATCACCAAAACGTAAAACTTCTTCGTGTAAATGTTTTAATTGATTTTGACCAAAGTAAACTTTTGTTGTATTTTGAAAAATAAAATCGTTCATAAAATGCTTCCTCCTTTGTTATGCTTATTGTATGATTTTTATCATTTTGTAACAATTTCAATTTCTAATCCAATCCATAAGTTTTACTTATAAAAAAAGAAATGACTTTAGCCATTTCAAAATATGTCTATAAATAAGTTTGAACATCAATTTGACAGCTTTTCATTGTTTCAATGGCTGCCTGATGTTTATCTGGTGTGACTCCTGCACAAGCATTTTCATAAACGATGATAGGCGTTTCAGGGAAATATGCTTTTAAAATCAAAGCATTAGAAATCACACATATATCGCTGCAAACACCTACAAGAACGATTTGTTCTGGTTGATTCTGAGATATAAGTTGAGGTAATTTTAAACTTCCAAATGTAGGTTTTTCCACCATTATAGCTTGATGTGTCCATTCTTTTAATTCTGGGATAATTTCCCATCCTTTTGTTCCTTTCATACAATGTTCAACAGGTAACATTTTTCCTTCACTCGTTGAAAGATAATCCTCATGATGTGTGTCTTGGGTAAAGATAATTTGATTTTCTTGATTTTCTTTTAACAGTTTTTCAATTACAGGAACTGTTTTACAAGCTTCTTTTGTTCCTAAACTTCCTGTCACAAAATCGTTTTGCATATCCACAACAATTATTGTCTTTTTCATATGACCCCTCCTTAATTTCCTATTATATCATATTTATAACGATTATAAAATTTCTTCAACCCATCTTAAAAAAGTACTTTGAGCAATACCTAATGCTCTGGCTGCTTGTCTAGAAGATATTTCATTTTCTTGCCATTTATTTCTGATATCCCAAAAATTCTCTGGTACATCTTTACGTGGTCTACCAAAAACAACACCTCTTTGTCTAGCTGCACAAATCCCTTCTTTTTGTCGTTGTTTGATGTTTTCTCTTTCAATTTGAGCAACATAAGCCAGGATTTGAAGAACCATATCAGCAATAAAAACACCGGTTAGATCATTTTCATTTTTTTGCCTCGTATCTAATAATGGCATATCCAAAACAACAATATCTGCCTGTTTTATTTTTGTAATGATTCGCCATTGATTTTGTATTTCATCATAATTTCTACCTAATCTATCAATAGATAAAATCATAAGCACATCTCCTTTTTTCAATTTTTTCATTAATCGTTTATACTGTGGTCGATTAAAACTCTTTCCACTGATTTTATCCACATATATATTTTTGTGACAAATATCATATTGTTTTAATGCCATCAATTGACGATCTTCACATTGATCCTTAGATGATACTCTTATATACCCATAATTCATATTATCTCCTCCTTCACATTATGAGTTAAATAACAGTATACAAAAAAGATAGAAATCTTTGATTAATGTCACGTCAAAGTAACACTTCAAAAGCAAAACATCATTTTTGTGACTTACTTAAATATATTCTTGAATAAAAACATCCCCCATAAACCAAAACTTATCTCATATTAAAAAAAAGACAAGAATCATCTTGCCCAATGGAGTCAACTTAGTAAGTTGGCTCTTTTTTATTTTTTTGGAAATAAAAGAGTGTCTTTTTTTACTTGTAGTTAAGTATAATTATCTATTTATTATCTTATTTCCTTTACTTTTGTTGTATAATGTAGTTAAGAAAGAAGGTGCTTCTATGTTCGTTAGAGTTATCAAAAATAATAAGGGTAAGAAAAATACCTGTTTTTGCGCACTCGTTGAATCCTATCGTGATTCTTCTGGCGTTCCTAAACATCGTGTCCTTATCAACTTTGGGCAGGTTGATGAGGAATCCGTTCCTTTTCTGAAGGCTGCTTTCGCCAAGAAAAAGCCTCGTCTTGTCTATGATGATGAATAATGTAGTTAAGTCTTCTCAGCTGGCTGCTATCTTCAGTGAGTTTAATGCTATCATTCATTCTGATATCACAAACAGACTCTGTCGCAAGAGAACACAGGACTTTACCAGAAATAGAAATATGAATTTCTATTCGCTCATCTATTACTTCATCTTCAGAAACAGAACCACAACCAATGCTGAACTCTCTCATTTTTATTCTTCCATAGATCGATTTGAGAAGAGAATAAGCAAGCAGGCTCTCAACAAGGCCATTAGAAAGCTGAATCCAAATGTTTTTCATATCTCATCAATCGATTTTCAGCCATCTATTATACATCGTCGCTCCCTAAAAATATAGAGGATATTTCCTGATTGCAGAAGATGGGACCTATATGGAAATCCCATACAATGTCTATAATATCTATGATTTTCATTTTGTGGAGAATCAACATATCATTGACATGTTCGATGTCAAAAAAGTCCAGTCCAAGGCCGGAGGACTCTATGATGTCCTTAATGGTCTGTTTATAGATTTTTCCCTTAGGCCTGCACCATATTCAGAATTGCCTCTTGCGTTTTCTCATCTCTATCGAAGTCAAAGTATATTCAAGGGAAAGGATGTCATTTATCTTGCTGACAGATATTATGGATCAGCCGAAATCATATCCCACCTTGAGTGTATTGATTATCATTATATCATCAGAGGAAAAAGCAATTTCTATAAGAAGCAGGTTGCGCTCATGAAATCTGATGATGAATGGATTGAGGTGGAAATTGATGAAAAATGGAGAAGGAGATTCCGATTTTCACCTGAAGCCATGGAATTGAGAGAAAATAATCCAGTCATGAAAATCAGGGTCATTAAAAGAAGAATTGAATATATCAACAATCATGGAGAGGCGTGTCAGAAAGAGCTTATTTTCTTTACCAACCTAGGAGAGGAATTCTCTGCTCAGGAAATCATTGAGCTATATACATATAGATGGGATATCGAAGTTTCATACAAGACACTCAAAACAGGCCAGGAGATAGAAAGGCATATAAGCAGTGATGGTGATGTTGCACGAAATGATATATATGCAAAGGTACTGTTTCATAATATTGCAGGAATCATGAGAAAAGAGTTGAACCGTTCACTTGAAATGAAAGAGTCAAATAGACAGTATGTTGTCAACATAGCACAGCTACATGAAATCATACATGATGTCAACATTCTGCTTTCAATGATCAATGGTAAAAAAAGACAGCTAAAAAAGAAGATAGAACAGATAGAGAAGATGCTAGACATAAAAAAAGGACAAAATAAATTTTGTCCATGGCGATTAATCATCTTTGATGATTATCGCTTTTTTGTATTGTATAATCATCTTAGGTGATGTTCTTATGATTGATCTCTCTACTCCTGATACTCTTTTATACGATTCTGCTGTCTTATCTTCTTATATAAGAAAGAATACTAAAGAATCTTTTGGTTATATTTTTTTTGATAATATCGATTATATTACTAAGCTTTACAATGACAATAGAATGCGTGATGTGACTTATAAGAATATTCTCGATACTATCCTCTGTGGTTCCGTCTATCTTGGTTTTGATACGTATGAATGTCCTGACTGCGGTTTTGAAACGACCATCCCTCATACCTGCAAATCCAGGTTCTGCTCTAAGTGTGCCGCTAAATCAGCTAAACAGCGTTCCATTTCCATCTCTGCCATGACTTTCTCCTGCAAGCATCGCCATATCGTTTTTACTGTCGCCCAAGAGCTCCGTGATTATTTCATCAGAGATCGTTCTCTCCTCGACCTTTTATTCATCGCTTCCAGAAATACCATCAGCGCTCTTGCCAACGATGCTAAATTCAGAAAAAACAAAAGACTCGAAAAACACAGAAAGCTCCGAAAATCCTCTTCCCCCTATCTCTATAAGGATACAAAGGATAATGTTGTTTTTGGTGCCATCTCTACCCTTCATACTTTTGGCAGACCCCTTGAATTCAATCCTCATATCCACATGCTTGTCTGTCAGGATGCCCTCAATCTCAGGAAGGACTGCATCAAAAGCCTTGCCTATATGGATTTCAATAAGCTCAGAAAAACCTGGATGTTTCAGATCCTTGACCTTCTTGACAGGAAAATCAACACAAGACAATTCCATGCACTTAAAAATTACCTTTATAAAAACTATCCCGACGGTTTCTATGTCTATGCCAAAGAACCAAAAAAAGACCAGAGCGAAGATGATGTTGATGATACCGTCGCATATATAACACGCTATACCAACAGACCTGTCATGGCAGAAAGCAGAATTGTAGAATATAATGACACGACCAAAATGATTCATTGGTTCTATAATCGTCATGAGGATGACAAAAGAATCGATGTCACTGAAAGAGTTGAGAGATTCATCCAAAAAGTCATCAGACACTGTCCGGATGAAAACTTCAAGATGACTCGCTACTATGGATTCTATTCCAACAGGTCGACCAGACATTACAATAGAATGGCTGAGCTTCTGGCTCATAAGCAGAAAAAGGAAACACAGTACAAGAAGGAAAGACAGGCCATCGCAAAAATTCAAATCCAGAAGACACATTTCCGTTATTTTATGATACAATCATTTCAGAGGGATCCCATCAAATGCAGATGTGGAATGATCATGAATTATGCTGAAACATATAATCCCTTTGAAGGAGGACGGAAGAATGACATCCCGTACAAAGAAAGATGCATCTACACATCAAAATATCTCAGAAGTCAAACCATTAACGCCAGAAGAAGTTGATGAAATGCTTCTCCATGATGACACATATGAGTCAGATAAGGTACTTATGAAATGTGACAGATGCGGATGTGAAATGGAACTTGACGGATACATATTAAGTGAAATAGCGGAGGCTGATGGAGATGATGAACTGTCATGCATCTGCATGAAATGTGGAAAAGGAACAATGCACCAGGTCAAGAAATGATATATCTGGTTACGTTTTTGCATGCAGAAAAATAGAGTAATGCTGGTGCATTACTTTTTATTTTGCTTATTGTTAATATTTGCTTTAAGCATTTATCAGCCATACGAAACCAAATTCCTATAATAAAATAAAAGTGCCTGTTCGCCCAAACAGGCACTACCAACGATGGGGACGAGTCATGATTTCACCACCAAGCTATCGCTTCAGACTTGATGGAAGAAACAATCCAAAAGTCAGACGATACAAATCAGCGCTCATGACAATATCCCCGTAGTTAAGAATACAATTATATTGTATCATAAATTTAATGGGATAAAATTTTAAAAAACGAAAAAAATCAACAGGGGCTTTATGCGCTTTTTTTGCATAATAATAAAGAGTACATATAGTCATACCACAAGAATTACAGAAATAAAAAAAGAGTCACCTAGTCTAATATACTAAGTTGACTCCATTGGACAAGAATCATCTTGCCTTTAAAATCATATTTTATATCTGTAATTATATTCTTGTGCAATTAAACTTGCGATAAATTGTAACTGATAAGGATGACTTCCTTGATCCTGTAAAGATTGGAAAGTTAAAACTTCATCAACAAAATAGGGATAGTTTTCTTGAACACTTGTAATCATCCATATTTTAGGAGCTTCTAATCTCTTTTGTAAAACTCTCAAATTTTCATATTCAAAATAGGAACCTGTATAAGAAAAGATAATAATTAAATCATTTTCATCTGCATTTAAAATATAATCCATTTGTTGGAAATAAGATACATAAGATTCAACTTGTTTTCCTGTCATTAATAAATCTGTCTGTAGATTCATGGCAGCTGTTTGTGCCTTTAATAAGCCAAAAATACCAACTCTTTGATATTGATATAAATCTTGACACAAAGAAATAAGTTGTTTGAGATTTAATGATGATTCTACCATTTGTATGCTTTCATAGATTTTCTGCCCATAATCTCTTACTCTCACTTGCAAAGAATCAGACTGTGACTGTTCTTCAAAATAGAAATTGGGATCTGCCAATAATTCTTTGAGCTGTGCAAAATCTTTTAAACCAATTTCCTTACAAAAGCGAGAAATAGAACTCATCGCCACATGACAACGTTTTGCTAAATCTTGAATACCAATATTTTGCATTTCATCAATATGCTCTAAAATATAGGTTGCTATTTGATGATTGGTTGAATCTTTTTTCTCACTTGTTAAAACACTTAAAAACACAACCGGTAACTTTCCATAAATCATCCTTAATCACTCACTTTCTTTATCTTCCTCCAGCAAAATTATACATCAATCTCTCCTTCATTTCACTTGTATCTTGACCTAATGCTTCAATGATTTGAAAAGCAAAAGGATAAGGTGTCGCTGGTCCTTGACTTGTGATTATATTTTGATCATAAACAACAACATCATTTAAGAATAGACCACCTTTTAACTTTTCTTCATAACCTGTATATCCTGTAACTTTTTTACCTTCAATGACTTTAGCATCAGATAGAACGATTGTACCTGAACACATAGCTGCTAAAATTTTATGATGTTGATTAAAATATTGAACCATTTGAATCACATCTTCATTATTTCTTAAGTTTTCTCCACCTGGTCTACCTCCTGGTAAAACAAGGACATCATAATCTTTGATTTCATCACCAAACTGCTGATCTGCTTTGATCATCATATGATGCATTCCTTCCACAAATTCATTATCAAAATAAAATGTATGACATTCTATATTGGCTCTCCTTAATAAGTCAACAATCGTAAGGGTTTCTCCTTCTTCATATCCCTTCGCCATCAATACAGCAACACGCTTCATATGACTCGTCCTCCTTTACATCAAAAGCATTGAAATAAACCATACGTTTTTTCACTGCCAAAGAATCTCCACCTAATAAATCAACCAGTTTATAAGCAAAAGCATAGGCTGTTGCCGGTCCTCGACTTGTTACAATTTGACCATCAATAACAACCTTATCTTCTAAATAATGTCCTTGATGTATCTTTTGATCATAACCTTGATATGCTGTAAAGTTTCTTCCTTCTAATAATCCAGCTCTTTCTAATACAATCGGAGCTGCACACATAGCACAAATATATTTTCCTTTTTCATTCATTTGATGCAATAAATCCATCATCAAATCACTATCACGCATAGCTCTCGATCCACCATAACCTCCTGGTAAAACAATCATATCATAATCAAGAACTCTTTCACTTAAAACATCATCACACGCAACTTCTATATCATGTCCTCCTTGAACAACCTTGTCAAATCCAAACATATCACATTGGATATGTGCTCTACGCATAATATCGACAATTGTGAGTGTTTCTCCTTCTTCAAATCCCGGTGCTACAACAACTGCTACCTTTTTCATACCCATCATCTTCCTTTCTTGCCTGTATCATAAACTGTTTCATCACTTTCAACAATGTATTTCCTAAATTAGGAAATGAAAATAAAAAAAGAAAATCATTTCAAATTTTCTTTCCTTCATAATTCATATTATTTAATGCATAATGAATACCATCATGATTATTATCCAATGTCGCATATTTGACTTGTTTTTTGATTTCTTTTGGTGCATTTCCCATTGCCCATCCATATCCTACCTCTAACAACATATCTAAATCATTATACTGATCTCCAAATGCTACTGCTTTTTGAATAGGAATATTCCATAATTGACATAATTGTTTAACAGCTTGTGCTTTATTAATTCCTTGTTCCATGATTTCAATAAGTATATCGGATGATTTAACGATTGTCAGTTGTGGAAAATCTTTTTTTAATTGCTTTTCAACTATTAATGTCTGATTGGGACGACAGATACATAATATTTTATGAACAACTGGTAATGACAACAAATCATCTAAAGAAGCCTCTTGAGATTGAGCTTTTACAATGTTTTCTTCTCTTTGAATCTTTTCATCTTGGCGATTTTGAACATACCATTGATCAAAAGAATATACACACCATGTTATATTCATGGCATTTAACTTCTGAATAATTAACATAGCTAGTGGTGTCTTCATCCCTTTTTCATAGAGTATATGTCGATACTCATCCATAATAAGTGCTCCACTATAGGCAATGAGATGAGATTTGAAATGATTTTCTTCCATGATTGGAAAAATACCTGAAGGACTACGTGCTGATACAATCACAAATGGAATTTGTTTATTATGTAGCCAAATAATAGATTGTTGTGTTAATGGTGTCATTTGATGTTGATCATTCAACAAAGTTCCATCAACATCACTGAATACAATTTGATACATTTTATTCTCCTTATTGAAAGAGGATTGTTTTGACAACAATCCTCTTATGATTTCATTATATTAAGTATTTTACGAACATTATCATATCCATTTTTATATCCCAATCCAACAAGTATACATGATAGGATGCTTAATATCATGAATATAACACTTATGACTTGTACAAATGGATGAATGGATGATCCAAACAAAACAAAGACAAGAGAAATAGAGGAAAATATGATAAGGTTTCTTAACCATTTTTTTAAATGATTGAGCATTTTTGTTTGATATTGTACTTCTGCTATATAAGCTTCTTTGCGTTTGGTATCCATGACACTGTCCTCCTTTTAATATTGTAAACCTGGATTAAAGAATCCAACTAATACACCAACTAAGGCAATCACAACAAGTAATAACATAACTTTGATTGGTGACATTTTTCTTTTTGCTAGTAAATACCAGCAAAGCATAACAAATGCAGCTGTTAAAAATCCTGGATAAACACTATCTAATGTTTTTTGTAAATTCAAGTATGGTTCTGTTGCTCCTTTAGCTATTAAAGTAAAACTTGTTTGCACTGATACCCAAGTAGCTGCAACAGCTCCAATAACAATTCCACCTAACATTGTTATAGATTCTCTTAAAGCCTCTCCTTGAGGTCCTACTAAGAAATCAACAGCTTTACCACCTAATTCATAACCTTTGAAATATAAGAATTTCATTCCAAAGTAAGCAAATAAATTCCAAACAATAATATAGAAGATAGCTCCTAATGGTGAACCCCCATTAGACATTCCTAGTGCTACACCTAATAAAATAGGAATGACTGTTCCAACGACTAATGAATCTCCAATTCCTGCTAAAGGTCCCATTAACCCAGCACGTAATCCATTAATTGTTTCATCATCTACATCTTCACCATTGGCACGGGCTTCTTCTAACCCTGCTGTCATACCAACAATGACTGAACCAATCTGTGGTTCTGTATTAAAGAAAGCTGTATAAGTTTGTGAACCGCCCCTGTCAAGTAGACAGGTGAAATAATTAAAAATGTTTTTGATGAAGTTGCCGAGGAGACAACTTCATTTTTCTTTATGCAGCTAATGTTGTATTACTTGTATAATGTTCTTGTTTATATTTTATGATTCTTTTATTTTCTAATATTGGATATTGATTTGGTGTTTGTAATGATAGTGCTTCTCTTCTCACTTCATATGGTGTCTTTACTCCAAATCTTCTTTGATATCTTTCATACATGTAATAATGAATCCAATCATCAATAGCCTTAATAAGTTCGTCCTTTGTGTTGTAATGTTTTCCATAATAATACATCTCACATTTCATGATTCCCCAAAAGCCTTCCATTGGTCCATTATCTATGCAGCAGTGAACTCTTGACATGCTTTGTGTCATTCCCTGCTCTTTAAGCATATTTACAAAGGCTGGACTTGTGTATTGATATCCTCCATCCGAATGACATAAAGGATGTGCATCTTTATTAGCTTGAATTGCTTTATCAAATGTATTAAAAACAAGAATATTATTATTGTGATTACCAACTTCATAACTGACGACTGTTCTATCATAGAGATCAAGAAATGCACTCAAATAAAGCTTATATTCATTATGTGGGCCATATTTGAATTCTGTGACATCAGTTACCCATTTTTCATTTGGTCTTGATGCATTGAAATCTCTATTAAGATTATTCTTAGCTGTGTTGTTATTTTTTCTAACTGTACAACTTCTTCGTTTAGGTCGAATGATGCTTTGAATACCTAATGTCCTCATGATCTTATAGATACGTTTGTCACTATAATGTCTATGATGATCTCTATTTATTCTATCAGCCATCATTCTATAACCTAATAATCCGTTATATTTTTATGATATTCTTTGATCAGCTCAGCTATCTCTTCATTTTCCTTGTCTACAATACTCTTTTCATGATGAAGCCATTTATAATAGTTTGCACGTTTGACATCAAGTATTCTACACATAAGTGATATATTTGGTGTGTTTCCTTTATCTACTTCTTCTTCGCTAATTTCTTTGATTGCTTCATATTCTTCTTCATATTTGCTTTCTCTGTATATCGCCTTCTTTCTATCTCGTCCAATTTTTTTAACATTCTTACCTCCAATAGTGCCATTTCAAGTTCATATTCCTTTTGTTTGAGCTGTCGTTTTAATAAAGTCATTTCATCAACTTCTTCATCAGCTTTATGATGTCCACGTCTATCACCTAAACCATCTTCGCCTTTTTCCTTATACTTCTTGACCCAATTAAAGACATTAGCGTAAGTTGTTTCAAATACCTTAGCTGTTGTCTTATAGTCCAAATCATGTTCAAGACAATACTTTACAATTTCAATACGTTCTTCTTTATTTACTTTTCTGCTTTTCGCCATATAGATATCTTCTCCTCCAGGAATGTAATCCTTCAATTCCATATGACTATTATAATCTTTTATCCACTTTATGATAGTGCTATTAGAAGAAATATTATATTTTATTGCCAGATCATCTAATGAACCTTCGCCGTTTAAATAAGCATCTACAACCATCCGTTTAAATGTTTTAGTATATGCATTATTTGATTTTAAATCATCAAAAGCTGATTCACCAAAAGCATTGTATTTTTTAACCCATCTATAAACAACCATATTATTTGTGCCGATTTCATCAGCTAATGAATAAGTAGAACCTTCACCATTCAAATAACGTTTACATATTTCTATTTTTAGTTCTTTAGAATATTTGCTTTTTCTTCCCAATATAAAAACCTCCCGTATCAGTGTTTAATTATTTACACTGTCTACTAGGAGGTTATCATATCATTGCATAGCTTTTGCTTTATCTTGTTTTTGATTATACAATTCATTAACAATTGGAAGCATAGAACAAAGATATCCAAAAGTCTGCATATGTTCTTGTGAGAAACATGTTAAGTTTCCATAATACCAATTATGAAATGACTTTGTCAGAGTCTTTTTTGTTAATTTCTTTTCCATCTTAAATATCCTCCTCGTCATCATCATCAACATTTGAATTGACTGCTGGTTTATTGATTGTCAACATTTTAATACGATAATTAATTAATGCAAACATACCAGCAATCACAGTTGCAGATACAAGGTTAATTCCTAATGCAGCTGCTAAAGTAAAACCAAAGAAGAATGGAATGAAGTCAACTGCTTTTGTGGCAATCTGTTTTAATAAAATCGCAATTCCGACACATGGAAGTAATGAACCAACTGTAAATAATGTCATCATTGCTATTCCATCCATTGGTAAGTAATTTTTAATTAACTCTACCATTGGTGCTCCCATTTTACACATAATTAAAGTTGGAATAAATGAGCAAAGAATATGTGAAATCCAAGGCAATCCCATATTGACAACATATAATTTATTGAATTCACCTTTTTCAACGGCACGCCATCCAATATGTTGCCAAACAAGGTTAATTGTTGCTGTTCCATAGAATAAGACAGTTCCTAAAGTTCCAACCATTGTTCCAAATGAAGTTGCCATTGCTTGTCCATCTGCACTTCCAGCATCTAAACCATAACTCTTTAAAGCAATCATAGCTAATGGAATACCAATGTAACTTACGGCACGTACATCTGCTGAAACAGTACCACCCGGTGTCACCAAAGCAATATATACAACTTGCATTGCAACCCCAACTAAAATACCTGAATAAATATCCCCTAAAATAATACCACAGACTAAACCACCAATTAATGGTCTACCTAATGTGTAGTTCCCAATTGATGTTCCACCTAAACCAGGCATACTTGATAAACATGCAAATAAACCTAATAAGGCAGCTTGTAACCAACTAATTTCCATAAATGAAACCTCCCCTTTTTAATAACCGAACTTTCCTTTAAAATCATCCCATGTTCCTATAGAAACATCTGGCAATAAAGCAAATTTAATTTTATATCCTGCTTTTGCAATTTTTTCAAAAGCATCAGCTTCTTCTTGTGTAATAGATTGATTATTTCCTAATTTCACAGCTCCTTCACGATCATTACAAGGACCTACAATGACTGTATCAACACCACACTGAAACCCTTGATCCACTAATATTTTACACATATCTACAGGATTTTTTGTAATCAAGAAATAACGTGTATCACTATCTAATACTTTTTGTGCTTTCTTTTGAAAATCTTCTAAAGTCCAGACAAATGTTTTCTTTCCACTGGCAGCTTTATAGGCCGCTTTTAACACATCATTTTTAGCTGCTTTATCATTTACAGCAATTAAACCATCACAAGGATATTCACGAGCCCAACGTGTACATGTTTGACCATGAATCATACGATCATCAATACGAATAAATGAAACTGACATTTTTCTTTCCTCCTTTAAATATCTTCATCTTCATCATTTTCAATTTTCAATTCTCTTAATGCTGTAGTTGCTTCATTCAAGATTTGCACAACAAGATCATTTGTTGACATTGTATCTTTCATCAAAACAGTTGTAAGAGCTAATGGTAAATTCATACCTCCAATGATTGTACAATGGAGTCCTTTTTCACTTACAACATTCATAGCTGTTGTAAGTGGTGATCCACCAATTAAATCACCTAATAAAATTATTTCATCATCTTGACAAATCGGGTTTATGATATTTGAAAATTCTTCTGCAAATTCATCAGCACTTTTACCATTTTGTAACCCTAATGCTAAAACATCTTCACGTTGCCCTGCTAACATAGAAAGAGCATCTTTCAATCCTTCAGCAAACTGTCCATGACTTACCATTATTAAATATTTCACCTTTTTCCCCTCCTTCATTTGACACTATCATTGTATCAATGATAAGGTTCTATTCCATCTGTCTATTGTCATATTTTCATCATGACAGATGATAGGAAATCAGTATGACAAATGTCACAATACAAAAAAAGCCAAGAATCCTTGACTTTATCATTATCTTATTCTCTTAAGTATTCATTGATTTCATTTTGTAAAGAAATCAATGATAAATCTAAATCTTCATTGTTTTGAATCATTTGATTGATTTGATTATTCATAGTTACAATTGCAGAATTATATTTTCTAAACTGACTTTGACTCATAGCATTTTCCATAACATCATTCAACAAATCCAAATTCACTTGTGTATCTTCCAAAATATCACTATTTAATAAACTTTCTACATCATCGGACTGAATAACTGTTTTTAAAGATGAAATACCTTGCGAATACTGAAAAAGCGTGTTTTGTGTCTGCGTATCATAAGTTAATAGTTTTAAAAATTCCCAAGCTTCTTGTATGTGAGATGTTCTTGAAGAAATCCCCATCAACAGCGATGAAACCTCACTACTATTATTTTCATCTGCTCCGGGCATTTGAATACAATCCCATTCAAATTGTGAATATTTTTTAACACGATAAGGATAAGGTTTGTATGTTCTATATTCAGCAAAGGACATAGGTGCAAAAGCGACTTTGCCCATATCAAAATCTTGTGATGTGACAGTGTACCCCTGATTAAGATTATATATTTTTTGTACAAATGAAATAGCATTTTTAACATCTTTTTGATTTAAATAACAAAATTCTCCATTTTCATCAAATAAATTGACCTTATGGCTATAAACAGAATCTAACCAATCATAATTATAACAACCATATTGATCTATTTGTCCATCATTATTTGTATCTTTTGTCACCTGTTGACAAATCGTATAGAAATCATCCAATGTCCAATCATTATCTGGAAGATGAATATGTTCTTTTTTTAATAACGTTTGATTAACAAACATTAACGTTGGATTACTTTCATAAGGCAATGCATATTGATGATTATGATATTGTCCAGAATATAAAACACTGGCATAATAATTCTCAATATGAAATTGCTGATCTTTCTGTATCAAACTATCTAAATTTTTTAATGCCCCTAACGCACTTAAAGTATTAAAATCTTCTCCCAGAATCATAAAGACATCTGGTTCTTCCCCTTTTAAATATTTAGCTGAAAGCCATTCTGAATAATCTTCTTTTAAAATTCCACTCTCATATTCAATTTGAACCATTGGATATTCTTTTTCATACCTTTCAATGGCCTGATCAATAATTTTATAACAATCTCCATTCGGAACATCCCAATTACTCCCTGCAAAAACACCAATCGTAAGAGTGAGCTGACGTGGACGATAAATAATCAAAATAAAACATGCAATCATCACAAGGATGCAAATTATCTTTTTCTTATTCATCATGAAAATCCTTTGTTGTTATACCGGTTTGTACAGCCCATATGGCTAATTGTGTACGATCTCTTAGATTGAGTTTTGATAAAATAGAGCTTAGATAATTTCTAATTGTTCCTTCAGAAAGATATAATTTTTGAGCTATTTCTTTATTAGACAATCCAAAGGCCACTTGTTGAATAACACGCCATTCTGGATGACTAATATCTTTTATCGAACTTTCATCTACTTGGACAGCATAGTTATTTTGAGTCATCTTTGAAAACATACTAAAGACTTTTGTCGCAATATCCGGATTAATCATGGCACCACCACTATTGACTGTAATAATTGCTTGATACAGTTCATCCATTCCTACACCTTTTAAAAGATATCCACTCGCTCCATATTTTAATGCACTAAAAACAAAGTCATCATCATCAAAAGTTGTTAAAATAATAATCTTTATATGGGGATATTGTTCTTTAACAATCTTCGTACAATGAACACCATCCATTCCAGGCATTCGTATATCCATCAAAATAACATCCACTGCTTCACGTTCTAAAATATGTAAAACATCTGATCCATCTCCTGCTACTCCCACAACTTGTATATCATCATGTGTTCCTAAAATAATCTTTAATGACTCTCTAATAAGTTCCTGATCATCTGCAATAACAACTTTAATCATGCTTATCCCTCTCCTTTCTTGGTAATGTCACTTCTGTTAAAAATCCTTGATGTCCATCAAAATGAACTTCTCCATTAATCATCGCTAAGCGCTCTTTCATCTGCGTTAAACCAAAACCAAAATGAACATCATCACACCCTATACCATTATCTTTTATTTTCAGATGCAAAAAGTTTTTATCATAATGCATATTAATTTTAACCTCAGTGGCATGTCCATGTCTTAAAGCATTCGTAATTGACTCTTGTATAATACGAAAAATAATATCTTCATCTGTTTTCTCTAAGTCAATATCTTCCAGCTGATAATCTAATTCAATTGTTAAATCACTGACACTTGAAAATTCTGCAATCATACGTTCAAGTGCCTCTTTAAAGCCATGTTCTTCTAAAGCTCCAGGACGTAACTTATTTAAAGAATTTCTCACATCTGTTATTCCTTGTCTAACAACTTTAGAAATCACTTGAAGCTGTTGCTTTGTAGCTGTAGGATTTTGATCAATCATCGCAATACAGGCATCCACTCCTGCTGCTATGCCCGTTAATGCATGACCTAAAGTATCATGAATTTCTCTTGCTAGACGTTTTCGTTCTTTGTTTTCCCCAATTTTTTCAGTAATAGCTGCATAATTTTGAAGTTCTTTGTTGACTTGATTCACCATATCTAATTCTTCTGAAATATATTGATTTTGTCGCATTTCATCGGCAAGATAAACAATCATAAATGCAATAAACAAGATAATATTGAGCATCTCTAAACATGAAGTAATAATCATAAGAATACCATTGACTTGTGAACCATATATCTGAAAATATTCAAACATATTGGTCATAGGTACAAATATAGAAAAAACATCATAACTAGATATGATATACACAATAATCAATACACCTAATAATCCTTTAGAATATTTTTCTTGTTTTAGGTTAAAAATAGAATCACAGAAGATGAGGAATAAAACACCATTATAGGACATGTATAAAAAATAAATCAAAAGAAAACCAATCAAAACTTCTAAAAAACTATAAAAAACATTCATTTTATATGAAACTTTTGTTGTATTTCTATTATATATAACAAAAATTAAAACTGCATATAATGATATAGAACCCAAAAAAGTAACGAGTGGGTGTTGTGGAAGATGTGTGATACGATCTAAAAATTCTCTGGCATATTGTATTTGTACAATATATTGTGTTGTCATTAAAATCAACATACTATAAAAAAGAATAATAACAAAATTTAATATACTAAGGGAATGACGTAATATAGATAGAACTTGTTGATAAGAATATTTCATTATTGCCACCCCGTTTGATCATACTTTGTTATGTTATTTTCATTGATTAACTGAACTGGAATAATAATATTTTTTTCAATAGCTTTCCCTCGTAATAATTCATACATCTTTTGTGACGCAATATTGCCAATAGAAATAGGTGATTGTGCAACAGTTCCTGCAACCATCGAATGATTACCAATAAGTGTTTTAATATCTGGTGTCCCATCAACCCCATAAACGATAGTATGATGATATTGATATGCCTGTAAAGCCGCTAATGCTCCTAAAGCACTTGGATCATTTAAAGCCATCACAACATCAACATCTTTATTTTTTTCTAAAATATCTTCCATAATAGGCATGGCTAATTCCAGCTGTCCTTCACATTCTCCCTGATCAATAATTTGATATTGGGAGTATCCTTCAATTGTTTCTAAAAATCCATCTATACGGTCTTTCGCAGACTGGACATTTGTATGTTTTAATAGAACAATATTTGCTGATTTCAATCTTTTCATCATGTCTTTAGCACATTGAACACCTGCATCATAATTATCCGACACAATCGTACAATCAACAAACTGTTCCTGTTCTATAGATGCATCCATAACAAT
The DNA here is from genome assembly GCF_018223625.1 of Clostridium sp. C1. Classification (NCBI taxonomy): domain Bacteria; kingdom Bacillati; phylum Bacillota; class Clostridia; order Eubacteriales; family Clostridiaceae; genus Clostridium; species Clostridium sp. C1. Next base: position 1,958,819 of record NZ_CP073631.1, read on the forward strand.
AATAGGTATCCCGGCTTTTTTAGCTGCTTTTAAAGCAGGAGTTACTTTCTTTGAATCTACTGGATTAATAAAAATCCCATCTACATCTTCATCAATAAAATCATAAATTTGTTCAATTTGTTTATCTATATCTAAAGCTGGATCTCTTACAAGAAGCTGATCTCCCCTATTTTCAATTTCCTTTAATAATTCATTGTTGATAACTTCATAAAACGTATTGTTCATTGTCATATATGTTACCCCAAAAAGATAATTCTGTCTTTTAGGAAAATAATCATTATTATAAATAAGAGTACCAATTAACATGACAACGATAAATAAACTCATAACAACAATCTTTTTCTTTCCTATTTGCATCATTTCACCTACTTTGTTTATGTAAAGATATATCTTATTATATACTTTCCATAAAAATTAAGATAGTCTTTCCATAGGTTTATCTATTTCTTTTCAATAAAAAAGCATATTCTTCAATAGAATATACCTTATGATTCATTCATATCTTCATCTAAAGATAAAACTTCTTTTTGATGTCGATGTCTTAAATATTTAGATATTGTTTGATTCTTTAATCGAATTTCAATATGCTTAGCTTTTAAATATCTATTCATAACTAATGCTTCATCATCTCTTAAACAATCTATCCAATGAGAAGCATCTACACTTAAAATAAAACGGACAATGATAACCAATCCCATAACAATGATGGCAAGAATAAAAAAGAGAATACCCAAAGGATAAATATGTTGTTGGATAAAGAAGATACATAACGCTATAAAAAGAGTCGTGATTCCAATAAAAACTTTCATCAAAATATAACCACCTTGAGCCAACAGTTGTCGTATTTCATAATAGAGTTGATAAACTTCTTTGGTATCTTTGATAATATTTTCTAGAATTGTTTCATGACTTTCTCTGATTGCTGTAATAATTTCTGATTCATAATCAAACATTTTCTCATCTCCTGACTTATATATTATATCTTAAGAATATATCTTCGTAAAATAAAAATATCAATAAACACTATCATCAATTAAAAAACATATTTCAACAAGGAATGATATAAAAATATATTCTTTCCCATTTATTTATTTTTTATTCTATTATTCAATCTTTTTTGTATTTGGTCATAAAATAGAAACAAACAAATGTTATCATAAACTCATCAATAAAAATAGAAAAGGAGAAGATGATGCTATGATTAATACTGTAGAAAAAAATGAAGTTGTTCAATTTAAAAATGGAGATTTTGTATTAGATGTTACTATTGATTCCAATAATGAAACAGTATGGCTAAATAGAGAACAATTATCACAATTGTTTGATAGAGATATTAAGACAATAGGAAAACATATTAACAATGCATTAAAGGAAGAATTAGATAATTCAACTATCGCAAAATTTGCGACAGTTCAAAAAGAAGGCAATCGTCAAGTCACTCGACAAATTGAATATTATAATTTAGATATGATAATAAGTATCGGATATAGAGTAAAATCTAAAAATGGTATTCTTTTTAGAAAATGGGCTAATAATATATTAAGAGAATATTTATTAAAAGGATATGTTGTTAATGATAGACACTTTCAAGATATTGAATATGTTACAAGAATGCTTGATCAATACAAAGAAGCAGGTGGTCAATTGCCAAGTAGTGATGCTATGCTAGAGTTTTTAAAAGCCTACCAGAGAGGATTTAAAATATTAGATGATTATGATCATCATTGTTTAGAAGTACCCAAAGGACAAAAAGATATTTATATCATTCAATACGATGAATGTATAAAATAAATCACAATACAATGTTTGCAGATCAGGGAGATCAATTTGCCATTGAAAGAGATGATTCATTTAAAAGTAGTATATCAACCATCTATCAAAGTTTTGGCGGAAATGACTTATATCCAACACTTGAAGATAAAGCCAGTGCATTATTATATTTTATTGTTAAGAATCATAGCTTTATTGATGGAAACAAGAGAATAGGTGCAACGATATTTTTATATTTTTTAGATAAGAACAATGCTTTATATAAAAATGGAATAGAAAGAATCAATAATGATACGCTTGCAACCTTGACTATATTAGTAGCTACTTCAAGACCAGAAGATAAAGATATTATGATGCAACTCATTAAGACAATTATGAAATAAAACTCAGTTATATAACCCAATGTCATCGAATCCAATTTATAGATTTTTTAACTAGGAATGATATTAAAATAATTCCTAGTTTTTATTTCATATAGGCTAAAATAGACTAATACTTATTGAAAGAATCATTTTCATACGGATTTCTACTTTTTCTTTTGATAAAATCATTATCTAAATGAAAACAATGGATGTAAGAATAGAATATTTATAGTTGTTCAAATATATATCAAACAAGTTTACATCTTTCTTTAAAAAAGAAAAAGAGGCGATGTCATGCATCCCTCAAATACCATTAAAATGATATTGTTAAATCAATACAACAATCAAAGCATAAACGATTAATGTAATGACCATATATAAAGAAATAAATGCTGATTGAAAATCTTCATCTTCTTCTGTTTTATTAAGTGGGGATATAATCATAGGAACAGCAAATCCTGTTGGACTCATAAAATAAATCAAAACTGCAATCATATAAATCTGATCTGCCATCATTGATGGAAATAAGATAAAAAATCCTGCAATAATTCCTGCAAACAATACAAATCTTACACACAATAATTTGATAAGTGATGGTAATGCTTCTTTTTGTATTTTTAAATTAAAACCAATAATTAATAAAATCATTCCTACAATAGGACCCGTTGCCTGATTAATTGTATTTGTATAAATATCTATGAGTGGTGTTGTTTGTAAAAAAGTGTAACCCCCTATTAAATTAAGAATTAACCCTAAGGTTACTGCAATCAAAAATGAATTTGTACACATTGTTTTCAATAATTCTTTAAAACTTGTTTTTCCAGATGTTTCTTTTGCAACCATAATAGGCATCACAACAAAAGCCATTAAGCTTCCTGCAATATCAAAAATAATTGTATTGCTGGCATAACTTAAACCAACGATAGATGTGTATAATGGTAAAGCGACATTCCCACCTTCTGTTGTTGTTAATAAATAGGGTGAAATATGAGCCATTTTTGCTCCTGTAAACTGACTTAACAATTTTCCTAATACCATTGTTAATACAAATGCGATAAAAACATATAATACAATCCAAATTACCGAAACTGATATATTGGCAGTAAATAAGACATTAAAGATCATAATAGGAAATAAAATATTAAATATAATATGGTTGGCTCCCTCTTTTTGTTGGGGTGTAATCCATCCTTTTATTCTTGCAAATACTCCTAAACCAATCATAAAAAATACGGGGAATAATGTTGATAAAGCTGTCATATATTTTCTCCTTTCATTTTGCCTTTATTATATGAATTCACCCAACATATATCAAATACTTATATTTTATATTTTCCTATACTTGTAAGGCATAGCAAATGCGGCTATAATGATAATAGGTGATGAATCATGGAAATAAGAGTCTTAGAATATTTTTTAGCTATCGCAAGAGAAGAAAGCATTTCTAAAGCAGCTGAAGTTTTGCATATTACACAGCCAACTCTTTCAAGACAGATGAAAGAATTAGAAGATGAATTTCAAAAGCAATTATTTATTCGTGGTAATCGCAAAATCACACTCACAAAAGATGGCATCATTCTAAAACAATATGCTCAAGAAATTATCAGTCTTACCCAAAAAGCTGAACGTGAATTATCAAAAAATCAAGAAGAACTTTCTGGTGATATTTATATTGGTGGTGGGGAGAGTGCTTCTATGCGTCTGATTATGCGTGTGATTGCCAGTATGCAAAAAATGCACCCTAAAATTCAATTTCATCTTTTTAGTGGTAATGCTCAAGATGTTGCTGATAAATTGGAGAGTGGATTATTAGATTTTGGTATTTTCTTTGACCCTGTCAATCTTTCTCAATATGATTATTTTACACTACCAGGAAAAGAAGTGATGGGTGTATTAATGAGAAAAGACGATCCTTTATCTCAATATGATGCCATTACACCTGATATGTTAAGAAATCAACCGATTATTTTATCTGATCAGGATATTGTAAAAAATGAAATTGCTGGATGGATTGGTGGTAATGAAAGAAAACTGAATATTAAAGTCACTTACAATTTGATTCATAATTCTGCTTTATTAGTCGAAGAAGGTGGAGGTTATGCTTTAACTTTCAACAATATTATTTCCACTGATGAAAATAGTTTACTATGCTTTAAACCTCTTTCTCCACAATTAGAGGATGGTATTCATATTGCATGGAAAAAATATCATCTTTTTTCTAAACAAGCTGAAAGATTTTTAGAACTATTGAAGGAAGAAATCAGTTAATATTGACATCTAAGCTTCATGAAGGTAAGGTTTCATGCCTTACCTTCATTATTTATATTTCCTCTCCATTTGTTTCAATAACTTTTTTATACCAAGTAAATGAATCTTTCTTATATCTTGACAAATCCCCTGTTCCATCATCATTTCTATCTACATAAATAAATCCATATCTTTTGTAAAATTGTCCTGTCCCCGCTGATACTATATCAATAGGTCCCCAACTTGTATATCCTATTAAAGGTACCCCTTCATCAATAGCCTCACTCATAGCCTGTATATGTGCTCTAAAATATTCAATACGATAATCATCATGAATACTACCATCTTTTTCTATTTTATCTACAGCTCCAAATCCATTTTCAACTATCATAATCGGTATATGAGGATAACGACTTGCAACAGCTTTTAGTGTGTATTTTAAGCCTAGAGGATCAATCTGCCATCCCCATTCACTTGCTTTAAGATAAGGATTTTTAACACCTCCAACAAGATTGCCACCAATATGCTCAGCATGAGGATCTGCGCTTACACAATTAGAAATATAGTAAGACATAGTATAAAAATCAATAGTTCCTTTCTTCAAAATATCTAAATCAGTTTCTAGAATATAAGATAAATCTATTTGATGATTTTTTAAATAAGCTATCATATAATTTGGATATTCTCCTCTTATCTGTACATCTGCACAAAAATCATTGAACAATGCATCTTTTTGTTGCCACGCTAAAATATCTTGAGGATGACATGTATGAGGATACCATGTGATATGACTAATCATATTGCCAATCATCAAATTTTTATTTATACGATGTCCTTCAATCACTGCTAATGCACTGGCAACAAGTTGATGATGCAAAGCTGTATAACGTTGTTGAGGGTTATCTTTCAATTCATCAAACGAACATGGTTGTTCTCTTTGTAAATCTTCTTTTGTCATATAACCAAGTCCCATTAGACTAGCAAGAGGATCTCCCATTGTTCCAGCATTAATCTCATTAAAAGTCAACCAATATTTCACTTTATGTTGATATCTTTGAAAGCATGTTTTCGCATATCTTATAAAGAAATCAATAACTTCTCTTGAATAAAATCCTTGATATTTTTCAACAAGATGCCAAGGCATCTCATAATGAGATAAAGTCACCATTGGTTGAATACCATATTTTAAACATTCATCAAAAACATTTTCATAAAACTGGAGTCCTGCTTCATTAGGTTCTAAATCATCCCCATGAGGATAAATTCTTCCCCAATTGATAGATAGTCTTAAAATCTTAAATCCCATCTCAGAAAATAATTTAATATCTTCTTTATAGTGATGATAAAAATCAATCGCTTCATGGCTTGGATAAAACTTTCCTTCTTGAATAATCTTACAAATTGTTCGTGGTGTATTTTGATCACCACCCAAAATCATATCTGGTACACATAATCCCTTACCATCTTCTAAATAAGCACCTTCGCATTGATTAGCTGCAAGTGCCCCACCCCATAAAAATCCTTCTGGAAAACTCATATTTTCTACCTGGTATATTATAATTGACTCATTTATCAGTCATTAAAATATACCTTTTCCTTTCTATCAACTTTATTAATACGTAGTTGATGACGTTTAGGTTTATATGTAAAATTGAAATATGTGTTTGTGGATTTGTATTTTTCCGTGTGGCTTTGACTACTTCAAGGAGGTTTGGACCACTCACTTATTCCTCAATAACGATGAGTTAGATGAGTCTTTGAATTCGCATTTTGAACCAGGTTTTATGGTCTAAGTGTTGTGGGTACCACTTCACATGAAATTTATTTGAAAGGATGGTTTTTATGAAATTAGTTGGTATTGATATTGGAAAGCACAAGCATTTCGTCAGTATCGTTGACAAGTTGACTGGTGAAATTATTCTTCAGCCTGTCGCTTTCTCTAATAATGCTCAGGGTTTTGAATTCCTTATCTCTCAGATCGCTCTCTATCCTGTTGATAGCGTTCTTATCGGTATGGAAGATACTGGTCATTATCATTTCGCTTTATTGCGCTTTCTTTTACAGAAGAACTACAGCGTCGCTTTGATCAATCCTAAAACTACCGATCTCAATCGTAGAATGGATGGTGGCATCACTAAAAACGATAAACTTGATACTCTTAATATATGCGATATATTAAGCTCAAACAAACTCAAGAAACCTTATCGTTTGACGTCATCTAAGAAATTTGACCTTTATGAACAGAAGCAGCTGACTAGGTTGCATCATTCCCTCAAGGAACAGATTAATGTTCTTTCCAATCGTCTGCAGAAATGCATAGATCTTGTTTTCCCTGAATATAACGCACTTTTTAAATCCAAGTATGGAAAAGTCTATATGTCTATTCTTAAACAGTTTGGCAGTGCAAAGGCCATTGCACAGGCTGACATCAGAACTTTACGCAAATGCTTTGATATTACCGGCAGAGGCAATCGCATTTCTCTGACTGCTGAAAAGCTAAAGGAAAGTGCAAAAACATCTGTTGGCATTTCTTCGTTGGCAGATGAAATGCAGATCAAGCATTTGATAGCTCATATCGAACTGCTTAACGATCAGCTCAAAGAAATAGATAAAAAATAGAAGAGTTTTCCACTGACTTAAACTCTCCTATCATCTCCGTACCAGGAATTTCGCATTTCTCTGGTACATCAATTCTAGCAGAATATGGAGATATTTTCAACTATTCTAAGCCTTCAAAGATAATAAAGGCAGCGGGTGTCGCCCCATTTCACTACGAATCAAGTCAGTACGAAGCCAAGCATAGTGCCATAACCAAGCAGGGATCGAGCTATTTAAGAAAGACGTTATATCAGGTCATTGTGCCAGTCATCAGGTTCAACAAGGTCTTCAAGGATTACTACGACCTTAAACGCTCACAGGGAAAAAGTCATCGCTGTGCGCAGGGACATTGCATCAGGAAGCTGTTGAGAGTCATCTATCATCTGGTAACGACAAATCAGCAGTTTGATGCATCGTTACTGAGATAGAAAGAAAATGAAACCGTATTCAAAAAAGTCTATTCCATAGGCTGTTTTCGTCATGCCCAAAAACACAAATCGTATTCACATTTCAAAGATCTTACATATTGATGAGCTACCATAATCAAATCATTTAACATTTTCAAACTTTTTTCATCAAATGACTTGAATTTTATATAGTTAGCTCCTTTTATTTCATATCATCTTTTTATCACAACTTAATATAAAAAAATAGAGCATTGTACCATTTTAAAACAATGCTCTCATATTCATCTGATTTTTATGCCTTAAATTAGAACAGTGATTGAATTAAAGACATACAATCATATCTCGTGTTATATCTTTTAATGATGTTGCTCCACACATTTTCATTGTATCTTCCAATTCACTAACTAATTTCTTTAAATATATTTCAATACCCTTGTCTTTTCCACCATATAAAGCTGTCACAAATGGTCTAGCAATCATCACAGCATCAGCACCTAAAGCCAGTGCTTTAAAAATATCCACACCACTGCGAATACCTCCGTCAACAAAAACTTTCATATCTTTTCCAACAGCATCAACAATATCACCTAAAACTTCTGCTGTTGACAATGTCTGATCTAAAACTCTCCCACCATGATTAGAAACAACAATAGCACTTGCTCCTGCCTCTCTAGCTTTTACTGCGCCTTTTACCGTCATAATTCCTTTAACAATAAATGGTGCATCACACAAGGATATTATGTCTTTTAATTGTGATACGGTTTTGCTTCCTGCAGGTGGATTCATATTTTTTAAAAATGGTAAACCTGCTGCATCAATATCCATTGCAACAGCAATAGGATATGCTTCTTGAATATAAGTGAGTTTTTCTTGAATCGTGTCTTTATTCCAAGGTTTAATTGTTGGAATCCCTTTACCATGCACTTTTTTGATAGCTTGACAGGCACCAATCATAACTTGAGGATCAAGTCCATCACCTGTAAAAGCAGCAATTCCTAACTGAGCACAAGTTGACACCATGATTTCATTATATGTAATATCATCATATTGTTTACCATAATGAGTTTGAACCGCACCAACTGGACCTACAAAAATCGGATAACGAAATGTCTGATCAAAAATATGAAGGGTAAGATCCGGTTCCTTGTTTTCAACAATTGTATCCATTTGCACTCTTATTTTTTTCCACTGATCATAATTTCTAATCGCAACATCTCCTACACCTTTAGCTCCTGGACCGGGAATACAATGACGACAGGCTTTTCCATTACATTCCGGACACGCTTTACAATATGGTCCTATACACTCTCTTGCATTTTTCAAAACATCTGCATATGTTTTCATATTCTCACTCCTTAATCATTTGATTTGATGAAAAATGTTCTTGTTCTACAGATTTAGAATAATGTATCTTATGTTCTAAATTCTTTTGATACTTTAAACGGAAATAACATGAATAAAGAATATCAAATAATAATGATACAGAATGTTCCGAAGTATAATTGGCAATTTTTGAAAACAGTTTTTCTCTCGTTGACATATAAAGAACAACTTCTCCATCATGACTTAATGTATTCTCCCCTAGACTCGTTATAACAATGATAGGTATATTTTTCTGCTTAATCAAACGAGAAGCACTTAATAATGTCTGATTTTCACCTGAGTATGAAATAATAATTGCACAATCATTTTTATTCATCATATCTACTTGATAATTGTCTTCACCCGGACAACTTTGTACAATAACATGCTTATGAACTCTTGACATTTTTTGTTGAAAAACAGTTGCCAATGATATATATGAACTAAAACTAAATATATAGATATGTTGTGATTGATTAATTATTTTTACAGCTTTTTGCAAACTATCATGATGTAATAGGGAAATTGTATCATTCATAGCTTCCTGAATAACTTGATAAACACTTCCTACAACCCCCATCATCGTTTCATCTTCTGTAAAAGGTATATTAGCATCAATATGATCAAAATGAGAATCAAGATATTCCTGCTCTTTGATTAATTGTTCTTTCAATTGACTATAGCCTTGAAAGCCTAATTTGTGGGCTAATCGAATCAAAGCCGAAGTTGAACAATATACCTTTTTAGCAATATCTCTCGTTGATAATTTGTGAAGTAAAGATTGATGACTAAGAAGATAATCAACAATATCCTGTTCTACTCTTGTCAAAGTTATACTTGTCATTTTATCCTTTAATAACATGTTATCACCCTCTATATCATAACATTTTTCAGGATTAAAAATATAGACTATCCTTATTATATTCTACATTTCTATTTAAAAAAGAAGAAAACAAGTATAAATAAACTCCATGAAGTGAGTAAGAAATATTTAAAATAATCTCGATTTTGTAAAAGACAAGATATTATTTTTATAAAGCCATATATAAGTGTAAATGGTGTAAAGATAAAAAGCATATTTATACAATCATTAATGAAAGAATTTGTTTGTATAGATGCAAATAGAAAAACAGCAACAGGCAAAAGGATAAAAAACCATATCATTTTATATGTTAGAAATGCATCATCACTCTTTTTATGATAAAGTTCTAAAATAATCTGTTCTGATTTTTCTAGTAGTTCGTCTTGTTCTATATGTTCACCTAAAATCAGTTCTTCAACACGTATATCTAAGCAATCACATAAAGAAGATAAAACTGTCCCTTTGGGAAATGACAGATTCGTTTCCCATTTTTTGACTAATTATTCTTTTACACCTAATTGTTCTGCCAACTCTTTTCGAGTCATTTCTTTTTTCTTTCTACATCTTATTATAAAACTTCCTATATTGTGTGTATCCATAACTTTCCCTCCTACTTTTATAGTAGCATTTCTTTATGGAAAAAGTATGACTTTATAGGAATATGCAATAAATATTTTGATATAAATGAATTAAATTTCTGTATAAAGCATATTTTTAAATTATCTATTCTTTTTACAAAGTAACATAAAAAATTCTTTGTAGCTTCCAATACTGGTTGTTTTTCTTTATTTTTATCGTATAAATTTGATCAACATTTAATTTTGTGAATTAAAATTAACAAAAAAAGCCTTGATTTTATCAAGTTTTTTTAATACTTATTATTCAACAACATAAGGTAAAACACTTATTTATCGTTTTATCTGGAACAAAATCATTAAAATAAATCGAAAAACTATATTTTTTAGGGCTGTTTTTATTTATCGTGTGCAACTGTTAATTAAGTTTTATGAAACTTTCACGTATGAATCACGTATAAACACACGTTTTATAGGTCATTTTCACGTAAAAGCTACCAAAAATGGTCCTGTTTTTTTGATGTGCTTAAATTTGGTACATCTTTACCTATTTTTTCACGTATAAAAGCAAAATGAGAGATGCAGGAGTATACCCCCACACATCTCTTCTTTTGTTTAAACTACACTGAGGCTACCGGTTCTTTCCATGTAATATCCATAATTGGATTATGTGTTAGAAAGTCAATTGTCTTTGGTGCATTAATATAATATCTGCTACCAATCTTCATATAAAATACTTTTTCTTCTCTTAATAACTTTCTAACGCAGCATTCACTTAAACCTGTATGTTTAGCGAATTCTCTTACTGTCATAATTTCTTTTTCAACACGTTTTTCCATATTTAGTAATTCTCCTTTTCCTTGATAAACTCATTATAGAGTTTCTTCTTAAATAAAAATAAGGTACAATTCAATGAATGAACTTGTACATCTTTCTCCTTATATATCTGATACTTTGATCAATTGATTTACGAATAGCGCTATATGAAACTTGTTCAACTTCAGCAATTTCCACATTTGACATTTCTAAATAATATTTCATATATAATCGTCTTTGTTGAATTACTGTTAGGTCTTTTATTAATTGTTCTAGTTCGTAATATAAGCAATCGTTTTGATTAGCCTCTAGTGTTGATGATGGATCAGGTAATGATTCAACATCAACATCTACTATTGGCCAATATAATAATGTAGCCATTGGAATTCCTTCCCTCTTATATAGTTCATGTTATGTTTCAATATCAGCAACGACATATCCCATTATTAGTCGTTCATTTGATGATGATCAAGCAGGGATCTTAGTTATCCTACACAATCCTTTGACTTGCGACGGTCATTATCACGCTCGAGTTAAAGCTAATTGTATGTATCATTATATTTGATTTGCGAAAATGCAAAACTATGGTATGGACTGATATCGCCTTTATTCTTTTTTCAATGTACTAGCAAAGGATTAAAAAAACACCCTTCATTATATAAGATAAAATGAAAGATGTTTTTAAGTTGTTTTTAAATTTTTTTTATTTTATTTAATTTGTCAATTAATTCACTCATATATTCTGAACTTAAATATCTCGATTTCATCATACCAATTGCCATTCCGGTGATAAAACCTTGTTCAAAATCATAATACCTGTACAATGATGATAATGCATTATTAGCAAAAAAGATATCATCAACTATTTGATCTATATCTTTTTTGCTATTAGATCTTTGCTTAAGCATTGCTTTTAGCTTTTTTCCAGATCCACAAGTTTTCCAGTTAGCTCACCATACTTTTCATCATCAAAGATAGCATCATTGTTTGTATCTCCAACATATAAATCATACATTATTCTCATTAACTGATCCATTATAACATCTCCTTTAATACTTACATAATAAAGGAAATTAATAGTGATTACTAATGTACAAATTATAATTATATCTTAAAAACATGTCTATTATTGATAATTTTAATTATTATATTCAAATATGTAATCTACAAATTTAATTATACCTATATTATTAAACCAATATTTTTTGGTTCTTGTTAAATATCACTACAATTAAAATTTAATAATAGTTTAAATTTTTATTATATCATAACAATCAAACAATTATAATAGCTAATTTTGAAGAAAACTAGAGTTAACTGCATTACTTAATTTATCACAAATAAAACTATCAATAATAGGAGAAATATCTGTTCCTAAATTATGAGTTATTATCTCATTTAAAAAATCATAATGAATATCTCTATCATATTTAACAGATAATTGATACATTAAGTTTGAAAATGTCCTAGATTTTATAATTACTATATCATCATTCTTAATATCTTCTTTGACAGCAGGCATGTATTCAGGGGTAATGACAATAGTATACTCCGATCCTATCCTTTTTCTATGAGATCTTAATCTTCCTGAGTTAAGTGACGATAGTTTATTTTTTGTTGATTTTGCTTCTATATCAAATTTTTTATTATTTTTATAATATAAGCATTCAATGTCAGTATTTCCAGCACCACCTATCTTTTCTGCACGAACATCAGCAAAATAATTAAATGCAAGAGTTAAAACATCTTCAAAAGTATAGCAGTCACCTGCAGCTTGATTGGTACTTGTTTCTTCAATTTTCTTTGTAATAGATAGTATTGATAATAATCTTTCTTGTTTATCATCTTTAATACCCAATTCGTCTATTAATTCTTCAGGATAAAAATTATATAGTTCAGTTACCTTATCACTTCTAAATAAATCAGTTCGTGACATTATAGTTTTTTCATTAAAAGGATATTTTTCTAACATTTTTGTTATTAAAGTATCTACTTGTGGATGAATTGAAACATATTCTAATCGGTATGTTCTTTTCGTATCTTTACCTTGAATTAAATTTCCATATTTTATGCCATCAGTAGCATGATTAATTAGTACGCCTGCATTTTCTAAAGTTCCTACTGTATATTTCCACAAATGTAAGGAATCAGCTAATACAGATTCGTCCTTTTTAAAAAGCATCATTTTTTCTATACAACTCATATTTCTAAATTTTAAAATATCTTGTACGAGTTGTTCATAAATATAAAAATCAATTTTCTTTATAAAGGCCAGATAATAGAAGACCTCATCATTATATAAGATACCACCTAATCTTTTATCTTTTAAAAGTTTAAAAATAATACGGAATGGATGTAGATTAAAATCTTTTGACATATGATTAAATGGGTGGTGAAACTCTATAGAAAATAGCATTGCTGTAAAAATTTTGGCTACTTCTTCTTTATTATCATAATGATCTAATAACAAGTTGCCTAATGGAGAAAAAACAAATTTTAAATCCTCTCCTATTTTCTTTGTATACCCAAACATAAAATACACAATATGTCTAATTTTACATTCTAATGTTGTTCTATTTCTCTTTCCAAAACGCGGATTATAAAATCCTATATTTTCAAACTCTTTTTGTATCTCATCGAGAGATGCCGAATCTATTTGAGATTTCATTCCTCTAATCTTCATAGCATAAGAAACAATTTGATCAAAATTTTTTATATATTTCATAAATGTCCATTTTTCTTTTGTTGAAGATCTATCATAATTCATATATTCACCTTCTTATTCCACTTAATATTTTTTTTATAAATAATGGAGGTACCCCTTCTCCTATAATTTGTCTAATAAAATTATCTGAAAAATCACTTGGATAAATAATATCTTTCGGAATTGATGAAACAATGAATAACTCTAATAAACTTAACACTCTAGCATCCGAATATGTACCATCTGATTTCAAACGACCTGGATGGACATTATTATGCCCACTGATAGCTCCATTATTAAGAGCTCTGGTAGGACAGGGCTCATCCCATTTCATTCTCTTGTAAGTATTATGAAATCCTTTTACTTTTTCACCATTCTTTTTTTTTGGATAATAAACTTTATTTTGCATTGCACTTTTTCCCTCAGGAGTATGTTTCATAACATTTATATGCATTTCATTATGTATTGGAGCATAATGATACTTTATTGCCGAGGCTTCTCCACTCTCTAAAGAAGGTAAGTCTCCAATAGCCTCTTTTAATGTAATAACCTTTTCTTTTTTCGGTAGATCCCAACTAAGATTTTTTTTGTATATTCTAATTATGCTTCTTGGCCTACATTGTGGAACGCCATAATCCATTACATTTAGAATTGATGATTCTATAACATATTTTTCTCCTAATTGATCTTTCAATATATCATCTATATGCATTAGAGTATTATTATATGGATAATACATTTTTAAAAATTTGGGAACATTTTCAATTAAACAATATTTAAAATCTAGATTTTTTAATACCTCTAAAACATAATAAATAAGATAATTTCGTAAATCATTTTCATAATCTTTTTTTCCTAATGTACTCATTCCTTGACATGGAGGTGTTGCGATAATAAAATCAATTTCACTTTTCTTTGCTTCTTTAATTATCTCCATATAATGTTTTTTTATATCGCCGACAAACATTTTTGTCTTTGGGTGAAAATACGAATAAAACGAAGCTCTTTTTTGAATTAATTCATTTGCAACAACTACATCTATATTTATATCTTTAAGGAACATTTCACCTATACCACCACCAGAGAATAATGAAAGGCCTTTTAAATTAGTCATGTTTGATTCCCTCCAATATTTTTTTAATAAGTAGTGGAGGAACTCCCTCACCTATAATTTGTCTTATTTCAGTATCCGAAAGCCATTCTGGCAATTGAAAATCATTAGGAAGTGACATTAAAATAAATAGCTCTTTTATAGTTAATACCCTAGCATCAGAATAGGTTCCATCAGGTAATAATCTACCAGGATGAACATTATTTTGTGAAGAAATAGCATCACTTCTTATAGTTACGGTAGGTGCCGGTAAATCCCACCTCATTCTTTTGTAACATGTATTAAATCCACGAATTCTGCTCCCATCTCTTTTGGTCGGATAAAATTTTTCATTATCTAAAGCCGTTTCTCCTGTTGGGGTGTGCTTCATCCAATTTATATGCTTATCATTATGTTTTCTAGCATAATGGTAAGGAATTTCACTTATTTCTCCGGATTCTAATGATGGTAAATACCCTATAGCCATTTCAACAGTGATATGTTTAGATGGTTTTGGATCGTTCCATACCAAACCTTTCTTATATATCCTTATTATAGCCCTTTTCCTATATTGCGGGATACCATAATCTGCACAATCAAACACCTTACAATATATTTCATATTTATCACTCAATTTATAATTTAAGATTTCCTCAATAGTATATAAATCAATGCTATTTTCAATTGAATATGGATATTTTACATTTAAAAACCGTGCTACATTTTCAATTAAGACATATTTAAAATTATATTTTTCTATTAAGTCTATCACCTTAAATATCAAATGATTTCTCTTATCATTTATCATATCTTTATTATTTTTATTTTTACCAGCAATACTCATTCCTTGACATGGTGGAGTAGCTATTAACATTTCTATTTTATTTTTTTCAATTTCATTGCAAATTTTTTCAAAAACATTTTTATTACATATATCACCAATAATCATTTTGCAATTTGGATATAGCCATTCATGAATCTTTGCCCTTTTTACTAACAACTCATTTGCTGCTATAACATCTATTCCAATTGCTGATAAATATGCCTCATCAATACCTGCACTCGAAAATAAAGTGATAGCTTTCATAAGCACTCCTCCTTCAGTTACAACCTTCAATAATAAACTAAAAATTAGTATATTAGCTATTTTATTCTTTGAAATAATTAAACTTTAATAGTTAAACATTGTTCTCATTTTTTAGCAATTATAATTCTATAATATCTTGTTAATAATTTTCATATATTTATTACTAATTAATTTTTAATTGAATATCATTTTTAATAAACAAATATGATAAATCTAAGAATTCTCTATTTTCATCATATGGCAATATACTTATGCTATTCTTTACAAGGTAGTGCTCTTCATTTAACGTATAAGTTGATCCATAGCAAATAAGATACAAAACATTGTTATCACCTATTTCAATATCTACGCCATTTTTTATGTCTACATATTCAATCATTTCTAAGAAATCATATAATGAGCATGCCATTATTTTATCTTCAACATTCTTGTGTGCTGGATCCAGACTTTTAATTACTACTGCGCAATCATAATTAGGCAATTCACATATTTCATCAACAATATCTAATATTTCTTGATTATGTTCCTGTTCCTCAAATTCATCACATTCCAAAATTGACTTACTATTTAGCAACATTAATGATCACACTCCTAGTAATTACATATTATATCAAATTTAATCGTCTCTTGGAATATGCAAATACAAAAGTTTAATTATAACAAATAATACCAATAATTACACAAGAAATTTTGAAATATTCCCTTTTTCTAAAGTGAAAACTTAAATTCCGCTTTAAATACATCAAAGTTGAATTTATTTTTTTACTCAATTTTAGTTGTGTTTTCTCTTACAAATGGAATTTATTTCTATACTTTTCTTTTTGAATTGACTTTTTCACCCATATAATGTTCTTGATATCTCCTTCACTCCATATATCCGCTACATTTACATCTTGCTTCTTCCATTTCCCTATGAACTTCGTGATGCGGAGCACACTCGTCCTCCACAAAATGCCTTATATGTTATTGCTATCCGTCGGACCAAAGTTTTACATCCTCTTTTTTCAGATTCCACTTTATGATGGACACCTTTGATATTGGCTAGTGGTTGGTTGGAAACAATTTCACTCTAACTGTGAACTTTCAACACATAGAATATGTTGTGCTCAGCATACTAAAAAATGTGGAACATATTGTTTATTCCACATCATTATCTAATCTATTTATCATATTTACACATGAAAATAATTGTTCACTATATCACCTAGTGACTGACATATCTTTTTAAAATCAGTGTTAAGATCTAAAGTTGTAAACTCAAATTCATATCCTTTATCAACAAACTTTTGATTTGGTATAACTGATTCATTAGTTTTCGCATAAAGGAGCATTCCTTTAACATTATATTTATTTTCAATATCAGCATGCATGACATAAGCAAATATTTGAAACCAGTTCTTACTGTGATATGAATGCTTCCCATATTTTTCCTGCATGGTATGACTGTAATACTTTGCATCAATGATGAGTATCTTTTTACCATCAGTTAGATAAATGTCAGATATCATAGATGGCAAAAATTCTGCATCATCATATTCATCTAGAAGCCATTTTATCTCAGCTGCATGAGGATTTAAATACTTATAGTGTTCCTTATAATATTCCAAAATGAACTTTTCATATAATCTATGCATAAATTCATCAATGAAATTCATCATTTTTGATTGTCCATATTCATCACTTAATAATTGAGTGATTATTCGCATGTAAAAGCACTGGTAGTCGCAGACATCTGCACCACCTCAATCGCATAAAGTGCACCACTTATATTTATACACAATTATAGTCAATCATGTCCAAACATGATTGACCTTTTTAAAAAATTATTTTTTGATTCTAAAGTTTTCATTACCCATATACACATCTATTCTATTATGAATGATTCTATCAAGCAATGCCTCTGTTAATGTCGATTTATGCAATTTATCATACCAGTCTCCTGATGGATACTGACTGCAGAAAATTGTTGAACATTTATCATGTCTTACCTCCATAAGCTCAGATATAAACTGTTTTTCTTTATCAGTCATTTCATACATTAACCATTCATCTAATACAAGCAGATCGTATTTTGCGTATTTCTTAACTACTTGTGATAGACTTTTACCCATATTCCTCAGTTCATTATACTTTTCTAATAGCTCAGGCATTCTAATGTAAAATATTTTATATTTTTGTTTTGCCGCTTCATTTGCTAATGCACATGAGAGCCATGTTTTCCCTGTACCACATGGTCCATGAATAATGATGTTGGTTTTTAATGTAATATAATTACATGTAGCCAGTGAGCTAATCAGCTGATGTGTAATGCTTCGATTGTCAGTTATAAAAGTTAAAATAAGATTACCCAAATTGTTGCAGATAAGTGGTTACACTTTGCATTAATCAGGGTAATCTTTTTTGATATAATTCTTTCCTGTAAAGGAGTGAATTATATTGAATACAGCAGTCATTAAAATAAATAATTTGGATCAGGCTTTAATGTTAAGCAGAGCCTATAAGGAAGGAGAAATTAAATTGAATGTTTCTAAACTTGCAAGAGAATTAAACTGTAGCCGAAAAACACTAAGCAGAAGGCTAAACGGTATCGCACCTAAAAAAACAAGAAACAGAAAAAGATATTTAGATGATTATAAAGATCTTATATACAAATATTTGTGTGATGAACAGAGAAATTTTGATTATATCGATCATATTTATTATTTTATGAAACGTGAACATGGTATCACCTGTACACGTTCGACATTTTTCAGATACATTAAGGATAACGAAGAGCTCAATAGTAAATTTAAAAATAACAGAACCGATTCTTTTATCGAACGTTTTGAAACCAATCCTGGTCAACAGGCTCAGTTCGATATGAAAGAAAAAGTTAAACTTACAGATAAAAATGGCACGCAGACAGTAGTATATATTCCTACTCTGACTTTATCATGGTCAAGATATAATTACAGGCAGGTAATATTAAAACCTACAACTGATAACCTGTTAATATTTTTAGCCCAGGCATTTGAAGAAATCGGTGGTGTTCCTAAAGAACTGGTCATTGACAATCTTAAAGCATTTGTAGAAAAGCCTCGTAAATCAGCTGATGATAAAGCTTTATTAAACAGTAAATTTGAAGAATTCTGTAAAGATTATGGAATAACACCTATGCCATGTATGCCATATAGACCTCAAACCAAAGGAAAAACTGAGACACAAAATAAAATAGTGGATCAGCTTAAAAATTATAACGGTTATTATAGCGGATTATCTGATATACATGACAAACTGGAAATAATCAATAACGAGGATAATGAACGTTCCTCACAGGCAACAAGGCTTCCTAGAAATTTTCTTTTAGAAAGAAAAGGCGATCTGCTTCCGTTACCCAGCAAAGAAATCAGAAGCAGGTATCACCTTAAATTAAATGAAGTCTATGTTACAAATGAATCACTATTCCAGTATAAATACAATAAATATTCCCTACCACAAGAATATATTGGAAAACGTGTCGGACTAGTGGTCCAAAACAAAGAACTTCTTATATATTATAACGGAAAAATTATTGAAAAACATCCTATTACTAATAATAAATTTAATATAAAAGAAGAACATGAACTTTATTATAAGAAAACAGATAAGCAGGCAGTTAAAGAAAGCAATCAAATAATATTAAAAGAACTGGAGAATATAATTTATGACAATGACTAATGATGTACTGGAACAATTGAATTATTTAAAACTGAAATCAGCATATTCATATTTAAATTCATTAGTAATGAATAATGAAATAGCTGAAGAAGAACTGCATGTAATGCATAAGATACTGAATAAGGAAGTGATAGCTAAAGAGGAGAATAACAGACTTTATAATGTAAAAGTAGCAGCATTTCCTTTTCTAAGAAAAGTTGATGATTATGATTTTAATTTTCAGCCAGGTATAAAAGAAGAAAAAATAAGATCTATTATTGAATCGGATTTTTATGAAAATGCTACAAATATCGTATTTGTAGGTAACCCTGGTACTGGAAAAACACATTTGGCAATAGCAATTGCATATACAGTAGCTATAAGAAGAAATAGTGTATATTTTATTAAATTTAATAAATTAATCAATATACTAAGACAGGCATATAATGAGGGGACATTAGAAAGAAAACTAAGACTCTTTTATAAGTATAAGCTGCTAGTCATTGATGAAGTTGGATTTAATGAAATAACACCACTGGAAGCTAAATTATTTTTTCAATTGATTGATTTAAGATATACTAAACGATCTACTATTTTTACAAGCAATATTTCATTTGATAAATGGTCACAGATATTAGGAAATGATGAAATGATAACTAAAGCCATATTAGACAGGATTCTTCATTATTCATATTTATTTAATATCACAGGTCCATCTTATCGAATCAAAGATAAATTAAATCCTAAAAAAACTGAGAACACTTAATTGCAACAAATTGGTCAAATTATCTTGACTTTTATATCAGTATAGTGAATATCTCTTAGATCTGCATCTACATAGCGTAATTTAGCCGATTTCTTTAATCTTCTTACCGTTTCGTTATATCTTTGCTGATAAACAAAGTCGATGACCATATTTATTTTTTCATCAAATGTCAAAGTAATATAAGCAGGATTTGTTTCAATCAATTTAATGGCATCTACAACATCTATAATCCCAATTTCTGATGCTTTTCTTACAGTTTCATTATCTATCATTTTGATTTGCCTCCGTAGAACTCTGCACCTCTCAGGTGTCCTGTCGTTTTTCTTTCTTCAGATGCATTTCCTTGTTTTCCTAGTTTATCTTGATTGTTAGATAGAATGGCATTAAGATGTTTATATCTAGGTGATGGATATTTACTTAAAGCTATCTGGCAGGATAATTCAAGTCTTTCATTTGAATATTTATCACTTAGATGTAATACACTCATTGCAGGGTTATAACCCTGTTCCTTAACTTTACATCTTTCAAATATAATCTCTACAACCTTTCTTGTGTAGGGTCCGATTTTGCTCGCCCATTTTTTTATACGCACATCATCCCACTCACTTACTTTCACTGATTCAGGCATATCCTGTTCATAGGTAGAATATTTATTCTTTATATAGGCAGGAAACAGCTTGTGGATGTTGATTCGCTTGTTTTGATAATAAATAGTCAATGTTGTTTCTGACACTTTTAGATCAACGGATTTGCCTACATATTCATAAGGAACTGAATACCAGTTTTTTTGATAGGTGATATGGCAATTGACTTGTACTTTTCTGGAATAAAACCAATGACATACTTCAAAAGGTATTTCAGGAAGTGGTTTAAGTGCCTGCTTTTCAACAGCTTCAAATATTTCTTTTCTGCTTCCATCTCTTTTCTGGAATGGAGTAGTATTAAACTCATCAAGCTTTTCTCTTACTGCTTGATAAAGTTCTTCGAATGAATGAAACTCTACATTTCTTAATGATGCAATAATGGTTGTAGCTATTTTGCCAACGGTACCTTCGACACTCGCTTTCTGCTTAGGTTTTCTGACTTGTGCAGGCATAATAGCTGTCATATAATGATTTCCAAAATCAGAATACATATCTGTGAGAATGATTTCTCCTTCTTTAGGATGACTGACAACACCTGTTTTAAGATTGTCACATACAATTCTAACTGTTGAACCACCGAAGTATTCAAACATATGTTTATTACAGTTAATCCATGTATTCATTTTCATATCCTTGGTAGGTTCCACATAAGAATATTGAGAAAATGGTAAAGTTGCGACAAACAGATAAACTTTAACCAATTCACCAGTAGAAGGAACCATGTAATGCATTGTAGGCCCGGACCAATCAATTTCTGTACGAATCCCGGGTTTGTGTTCAATGTGGTTGGTATAGTTGTGCCTTTCGACATGTTGAGCATAACCTCTACAATATTTTGAGTAACTTACTGGATATTTACCATCCTTAGCACTCAAGCAATATTCTTTCCATAATAGTTTTAAGTTAACACCAGGCTTAGACAATTCTTTATGAACATAGTCATAATCCACTGCTAAATAAATGTTTTCAGATTCGTACATTTCAGGGAAAAATAATTTACCCAACTCATCATCTGAGTACTGATCAATAGTACTGACATCAAATTGAAGCACCTCCATTCTATGTTTTGTTTTGGATGAGGTATGTTTACTAATATGATATTGTTTGGATATCGTATTGAGGGATATGCCTCGATCAATCAATTGTAAACATAGTCTCAAATTGAATTTTACAGCCATAATAAAAGCTCCTTTCATATAATATTAGAGACAAAGTCTCCAACATTATAATAATATAAAAAAGACCACCTATAATATAAAAGGTGGTGCAGTTGCGTATATTCAATAATATCATCTCAGTGGTGTAGTTGTTGAAATTGGTGGTGCACTTTATGCTATTGATGGTGCAGTTCATTGCAAATAATCAATTGAGCTTGTATGATAAAATAGCAAATGTTAATAATTATCTGATATGTTTGATTATTCTTTGTATATATTAAATTATTCCATGCAATCAAAGATGTATCTATATCATCCATTCCACTAAAATAAATCAATGCTCTTTTTAAATCCAGTTTTCTTTCATTTTGAACATCTGACTTCTTGATCAGTAGCAAAAGCGTTGCTTTAATAATCTGATTATACTTATTATTGCTGGTAAACTCATCAAATTCACAGGAAATACTCTGCTTTCTTAACATTTTATTTTGAATTGTACCATTGATATCAATCTTTCCTCTAATTGTATTTAAATTATCCCTTTGATTAACATATTCATGGTACAATCCCTGCTTGATTTGTTTGATAACTGCTCGATAAAGAACAGCTGCTAGAAGATCATACACATTGTGAAAATCCTCTCCTGAAAGACTTTCATAATTTGTTTCTTTCAAAACTGAGAAAGCATATGTCAGCATATAATAAATATTTTTAATGTATATAGTTTGCTTATCAATAATCATTGATGACCTCTTTCAATGCTTTTTCCCATGTGTTATACATCTTTTCATTATCAAACCAGTATTCCTTCAATGTTGGTAGGAGATCGTATTCAATAACTTCTTGAATCCATTCATCATCTATGACATCATTGGTTATAAAATAACTATGTCCTATACAAAAACCGCTTCCCAGTGAACTGTCTTTTGTAATAGTATCATTAAGTTCTTTGACTTTATCAATTAGCATATTAAAAGCATGATTATTCTTCTCTTCCTGATACTTAACAAAACCATTTGAATCAAATCCAGACAACATTTCTACAAATGAAAAACGTCTTCTTAATGCATAATCAATTAAAGCAAGAGAACGATCCGCTGTATTCATCATACCAATGATATAAACATTATCAGGAACAAAGAATTCCTTTTTGTTGTAAGCTAAAGTAATCGGTTTATTTCGATAATCTTTTTCAATAAGCTGCAGCAGTTCTCCAAATATTTTACTTAGATTTCCTCTGTTAATTTCATCGATGATAAAAAAATAATCTTCTTTTGGTTTTTTAGATGCCTTATTGCAGAATTCATAAAATACACCTTTCTGCAATTGAAACCCACCATCAACAGGTTTATATCCCATAACAAAATCTTCATAGGAATAATTTTGATGAAACTGAATGATTTTTATATGATTATCCCTCTTCTCGCCCATCAAGACATAAGCTATTCTTTTTGCAGTAAATGTTTTTCCAGTTCCTGGAGCACCTTGAAGAATGATATTCTTTTTCTTTTTCAATAGATGAGTCAACGCATTCAATTTACTTTCATCTATAAACACTTCGTTTAAGAACTGTTTTTTATCATATTTAACTGATTTTCCCTGTTCCTCCTCGTTTAAAACAATATCTAAAGCTTTAGAAAGCTCATCCCTTAACTTCCAAATATAGTTCCCTTTTTGTTGCTTATCAGCATCTTTCCCTACATAAAGTATAGGCCACCATTTACTATTTTCAGTTTTTTCAAAAGGAACTGGACAATTTGTTTTCTCTGCAATTCTTTTAGCATAACTTGATGACCCGCTGTTATAATAGTTAAATGTCTCGCCATATTTATCAGCAAGTTCTTTACAGGTTGCTTGTCCACCATTTTCTTTAAGTCTGGAAAGGATAATCAAATTATTTTCAAACGTTATATCAGGGTCTTTTAAAATATCAACCCATTCTTCAGCCTCAAAACCAGGACTATATTCGTTAATTGATGGCCACCATCCATCTTGACTAACATCGATATTCTGTTGCCATGCATAATAAGAAAACTCAGGTATGTTGTTGAAAGAAAGCATTTCATTCTTAAATAAATCTTTCACAGACTCACAGGCATTGATATAATCTTTTCCATTTGGTATTTTTTTTATCAAAGGCTTAAATAAATGATATATTTCTTTACCAACTTTACTTTCATCTTTTAAAAACGATCTATTTGTCTGATCCAAATTGATATATTTATAAGGCCTAGCCCAATATAATCCTATGGTAATTCTCCATTTTCCGTTCTTCATTGCCATAACTTGATCAAAATATTTAATGAATTCATCTTTTAATAACAGATCATTATTATCAGAGTATTTTAATGCTATTTCAAAGAATTTCCAGTAAATATCACATTCAGCAGAATCGCTGTTTAACCATATATTTAAATTGTTGAAAACAGGTATACCATTAAAGTCTTCTGGGACTATAGATTCTATATTAAAAACTGATTTTAATTTTACTAATATAGCTACCCTATTTTCATCACTGATTCCTCTGTTAAAACATCCAAAAATACCAATTGGATCAATATCAGTTATTTTTTCTTCATGATATACATAAGGATATTTTAGTGTAATATCGTTAAATACCTCTTCCATCTTTTTTAGCAATTCATCTCTTCTATCTTTATAATCAAGTATTTTTGTTGCGAATTCTTCATAAAATGGTATCCATGTAAACATATAACTTCTCCTCCACATGTTTCTACATATTTCATGTATCTGATACCCTTTATTATATCATTAGACAAATAAAAAGAACAACTAAACCATGTTCTATTGTAGGGTAATCTAATAAAAACTATAAATAAATGAGCACTATGCATAAATAGTGCTTATTTGTTATGTTACATTATTTTTTAATTCTAATTTTTATTGTTGACAGTGCAAAAATGTGCTGTATCAACTATGACTATCTTATCTTTTTTTGACATATTCTCATGTTTTACTGTTTTAAATGCAAAAAACTTGAAATTATTACTTATAATATACTTTTTCTAAATATTAATCCCCCTTTATCTTATAAATAATTGCTGTTATTGTTTTACAAATGAAAATTAATGCTATTTTATGTCTATTTAGTGCAATTTATGCACTTTTTTTATTATTTAAAATATTTGACTTAGATTTATTTATTTAAACTTAAATTTCCTCACCTAAACCTCTTAATTCTTGAGGTGTCAATTTATGTCAAATAAAATCAAAATAAATCTAAAACAATACTATCCTGAACTTTATAATAACGATTACTTTATTGAAGTAGATCAAGAAATCGTTAATGTTTTCATTGAATTTCAAAGAGCTGAATGGAACTATAACCAAAAAATTAAATATCATAAGTCTTATTATTCTCTAGATAGTCAACCTTATTTAGAAAATGAATCACTTAATATAAATTTATCAACAGATAAAATGATAAATGATTTATCGCATAAGGAAATGATGGATTACATATTTTGTTGTATTAGGAAACTTCCAAAAAAAGAAAGTTCCAGAATAATAAGATATTATTTAGAAGGAAAAAACTTAATCCAGATAGCAAAGGAAGATAATGTTTCCATTACAGCAATACATTTATCAATTCAATTAGGATTAAAAAGCTTAAAGAAGTTCTTAACAAGGATAATTATTCGTTGATTGATGAATAGACAATTTAAAAAAATAGTTTCTCATTAGTTTACTTGCATATTTGTACAGATCATTTGAAATTAAGATACATATTTTCTCACATGACCATTTTAATTGATTATATATCTATATTCATCGTTAATGAAAGTTAAAATAAACTGATGTAAAATCACACTTAAAAAGTGATTAAATTATACTAAGTTGGCTCTTTTTTATTTTTTTGGAAATAAAAGAGTATCTTTTTTACTTGTAGTTAAGTGTAATTATCTATTTATTATCTTATTTCCTTTACTTTTATTGTATAATGTAGTTAAGAAAGAAGGTGCTTCTATGTTCGTTAGAGTTATCAAAAATAATAAGGGTAAGAAAAACACCTGTTTTTGCGCACTCGTTGAATCCTATCGTGATTCTTCTGGCGTTCCTAAACATCGTGTCCTTATCAACTTTGGGCAGGTTGATGAGGAATCCGTTCCTTTTCTGAAGGCTGCTTTCGCCAAGAAAAAGCCTCGTCTTGTCTATGATGATGAATAATGTAGTTAAGTCTTCTCAGCTGGCTGCTATCTTCAGTGAGTTTAATGCTATCATTCATTCTGATATCACAAACAGACTCTGTCGCAAGAGAACACAGGACTTTACCAGAAATAGAAATATGAATTTCTATTCGCTCATCTATTACTTCATCTTCAGAAACAGAACCACAACCAATGCTGAACTCTCTCATTTTTATTCTTCCATAGATCGATTTGAGAAGAGAATAAGCAAGCAGGCTCTCAACAAGGCCATTAGAAAGCTGAATCCAAATGTTTTTTCATATCTCATCAATCGATTTTCAGCCATCTATTATACATCGTCGCTCCCTAAAAAATATAGAGGATATTTCCTGATTGCAGAAGATGGGACCTATATGGAAATCCCATACAATGTCTATAATATCTATGATTTTCATTTTGTGGAGAATCAACATATCATTGACATGTTCGATGTCAAAAAAGTCCAGTCCAAGGCCGGAGGACTCTATGATGTCCTTAATGGTCTGTTTATAGATTTTTCACTTAGGCCTGCACCATATTCAGAATTGCCTCTTGCGTTTTCTCATCTCTATCGAAGTCAAAGTATATTCAAGGGAAAGGATGTCATTTATCTTGCTGACAGATATTATGGATCAGCCGAAATCATATCCCACCTTGAGTGTATTGATTATCATTATATCATCAGAGGAAAAAGCAATTTCTATAAGAAGCAGGTTGCGCTCATGAAATCTGATGATGAATGGATTGAGGTGGAAATTGATGAAAAATGGAGAAGGAGATTCCGATTTTCACCTGAAGCCATGGAATTGAGAGAAAATAATCCAGTCATGAAAATCAGGGTCATTAAAAGAAGAATTGAATATATCAACAATCATGGAGAGGCGTGTCAGAAAGAGCTTATTTTCTTTACCAACCTAGGAGAGGAATTCTCTGCTCAGGAAATCATTGAGCTATATACATATAGATGGGATATCGAAGTTTCATACAAGACACTCAAAACAGGCCAGGAGATAGAAAGGCATATAAGCAGTGATGGTGATGTTGCACGAAATGATATATATGCAAAGGTACTGTTTCATAATATTGCAGGAATCATGAGAAAAGAGTTGAACCGTTCACTTGAAATGAAAGAGTCAAATAGACAGTATGTTGTCAACATAGCACAGCTACATGAAATCATACATGATGTCAACATTCTGCTTTCAATGATCAATGGTAAAAAAAGACAGCTAAAAAAGAAGATAGAACAGATAGAGAAGATGCTAGACAAAATAAAAGTGCCTGTTCGCCCAAACAGGCACTATCAACGATGGGGACGAGTCATGATTTCACCACCAAGCTATCGCTTCAGACTTGATGGAAGAAACAATCCAAAAGTCAGACGATACAAATCAGTGCTTATGACAATATCCCCGTAGTTAAGAATACAATTATATTGTATCATAAATTTAATGGGATAAAATTTTAAAAAACGAAAAAAAATCAACAGGGGCTTTATGCGCTTTTTTTTGCATAATAATAAAGAGTGCATATAGTCATACCACAAGAATTACAGAAATAAAAAAAGAGTCACCTAGTCTAATATACTAAGTTGACTCCATTGGCCTTGATTTTATCAAGGTTTTTTAATCATTATTATTCACCAACGTATGATAAGTTTGAATATATTTAAATTTTAATAAGTACTTTTAAGTACGCATTTAGCCTAATTTTACCTTTATATCTTTTAGTTATTTTTATTTATAACATATCTTAGTACCAAAATAGTACCATTGATTAATATACATATGTTATAAGAAAAATCAAAACCTTTCTTGTAACGACCATTAATAACTAATACAAATTTTCTTAGTGCTATTATCTAGATATAAACCATTTTTTATATAATATTTTTTCTAAAATATCATTTAACTTATTTAGCTGTTCCATTAAAGAAAAACCTACAACAATAAACAGATTTAAATTTAAATTTTTAATCCCCATATTTATCAATTGCAGCTTTATATAAATTATTTACTTCATCAATAATTTCATCTTTCTGTGCAATCACTTCTGAAAACTTATTTTCAATATTTTTATAAATTAAATTGTGAGCCTGATTCTTTATTTTATCCGAATCATACTTATCAAATTCGAAATCTTCATCAAAAGCTTTATTAATTAAAAATAATAAATCTTCTTTTGTGATTTGATCCAATGCAATTTCCTTATTTTCTTGATTTAAAAAATACACTTGATTATTCTTTATTTTGAAGTATTTCATAAGTCCTTTTCCTTTCCGTAAACGTATCATATCCACCTTCTAAACAATCCATTAAAACTAAAAAATTATTAATTTCTTCTCCTTCCACACTTTTTAGTGTACTTGATGATGGATATCCTCCAAATATTTTATAAATTGGCTTAGAATCAATTATTTCTCTTTTTGTATACATCACATAATCTGGTTTGATTGACTCACCAATAGTGCTATTATGTGTAACAATAAAAACAGGAATCTCACCAGCAATTTCCTTTATCAAATTATTAACACTGCTATTCAAGAAAATATTATCAAATGATGATTCTGGTTCATCGATTAATAACATACTATATTTTTTTGCATCAGTTAACTCATATAATAAATTAAATTCGGATCTTTCTCCACCGGATACATTTGCTCCATAACGATTTAATACTTTGTAACTTAACTTAATAAATAATTTATAAAACTCTGTATCTGGAACAGATTGAATTTCTTTCAATTTGTTAATATATTCATATGGATTTGAAAAGCTTTTATAAGCATCAGAAAAAGAAGCTTTTTTCCCATATTCAGCTCCAACTGCTGTAGCATTCTCTAGAGCTTCTGTTGTTGCAATAACTTTGAAATTGTACAACTCACTGCTTGCTATTATCTTAGAAACTTTTATTTTATTTGCTATCATATTAAATTTATTTATTTTTTGTTCATCAATATATAATTCTATGAACTCACAATCAGTAGGAGAAGTAGCTCCTGTTTTTATGCTTAGTGAATCTTTTGTCAATCTTATAATTTGATTAATTATATTTTTTTTACGATTCTCTAACTCAAGCTCTCTATACTTTTTAATTAAAGCAAATAAAAGATTTTTTAAATTTTCAAAAGATAAATATGTATTTATTAATGAACTATATTCTAAATTATTCATTAATAACTCAGTTGCTTCAATTAATTTATTTAAAGTTGATAAATCTTTTAATACAAATCTTGTCTCCGTAAATAATTTACTATTAGAAAAAATATCTCTTTTTTCTGATTCAAATGCGTATTTTTTCAATGATTTCAAATATTGATCTAGCATTTGTAAATTTTCATTCATATCTATTTTATTTATATCATCAACTACATATTTAAATTCTGATAAAAATTCCTCAAATATCTTTGCTTTTCTTATTTTTATTTTATCTTTAAACGCTGCCTCTTCTTTTTTTTCATCTTTCTCAATTAAGGAGAATTGCCGTATATATTTTACATTTTCAAATGATTTATAAATATTATTTAGTGTCACCGTTTTTCCAGATGATCTCTCACCTAAAATAACATTTAACCCACTTGATGCAGAGAATCCATTTTCTAAAATTTGAAATAACTCATGACCATCTTGAAGGCTTAAAGAAACTTTACTTTTATCAGAAAGACAAATTTTCAAATCGCTCATTTTCAATTCTTCGGTATCAATGTATGTTTGTCTAAATGAAAAGTTTTTCGCATTTTCTGACATTCTTTCATCGCTAAATAAAACTGGTACTAGTTTTTCAGAATCTTTAATACATTGATGAAATTTTTTTTCTGATTTAACTTCTCCACAAAATATATGGGGAGTTAATAAATCAATGAATTTTTGTTTTAACTCTGGAGATTTCATATAATGCGGTATTATTAGGTATTTTTCTAATGAAGAGAAAATATTAATGAATTGTTTAAATGTCAAGCTATCGTTAGGAGTTTTTATTAATTTTTCTACTTTTGAACATCTATCAATAAAATCTACAACATCATCTTTTTCTGAAATAACTAGGATATGTCCGTTTTCCAAATCCACTTCAATTCCAGGATAAACAACAATATCTAATTCTCTCTCAATTAATTGATATTGTTCATAATCAAACAAATTATGATTAGTAATTGCAATACAATCTAATCTCCTAATATTTACATACTCTTTTAATTTATCTAAAGAAAAATCAAAATCATAATCACTAATACTTTGTTTAGTATGTATATGCAAGTCAATTTTTTTCAATCGTTATCCCTCACTTTCTATAAACTGTTATTTTTATCTTAGTTTTGTTGATTTAAAAATACAATTAAACTTACTTCAAAGAACATTAACCAAAAGTCCACCATAAAAGATAATCCCAATTTCAACCTGTTAATGATTGAATAATGTACATCCGCATCATACTTATTTCTATTTTTAGCGTACTCCTTATCAGTAAATATGGAAAAACAAAGACAATATTCCCCGCCAACTGCAAACATTATTTCTTATTAAACAATAAAGTTATTTAATGCCATTTTTAATAATAAATTCTACAGGTAGATTAGAAAAAAGTTTGATTAACACTTAAACTACTAGCATTTAAGATAACTAAAAAATTATTTCTATATCTTGCCCAACTATTTCATAAACAAGCATACACAACATTCTCTATGCTTTTCATAAGATTCTTCTTTTTTGTCTAAACCACGCTAAATGATGTCTTCTAATCTTGAAAAGATTTCTTCTAACAGTAATTTACCTTTGAAACAAAACAATTCTTTCAAACACAATCATTAATATTGCATTTACTAATTTCATATATCTATTTAAACTTAACGCTCTATACTGGTAGCCAAAAATCAACATTGTAAGCTCTCCGTAATCAAATTTTAATTTCTTCTTATATCTTTACTGGTCAGTTATAAAAAACATAAACTATCAAACAAATTTTAATTTATACCATTTTTAATTCTAATGTATATTAAAAATATTTAAATAAAATATTTGATAAATAAATATGTTGTCTGAGGAGTAATGTTATGTGCTAAATGATATTCTTTATATATATGAACTATTTTTTCTTTTGTAATAGAATCTTCAGCAATTTTTTTACACAGCGACTCGCTACACCTCGATAACCATTCTAAATCAAACAATGAGTAATCGAAGTCTTTAATGTTTGTAATCCACTCATAAAATTTATTTTTCGTTTTTTTTGATATTGATATGAATTTTTCTTTATCAATAAGAAGATTATTCAAAAATAATTTTAAAAAACTATCATAAAGAGAATCACTTTCAGGTATAAAAGTGCATATTACTTCCTTATTTTTTAATCTTAAATATTTTTGCTCGATATTCTTTAATGCTTCTTTTTCTATATTTTCGTCAGGATGTAATATTTCCTTCATAACTGCCTCAGCATATAAAATGTATTTATCAGCAACATCATTTAAACAAATAATACTTTTTATTGAACTCTGAATATTTGTTCCAACAACATCATATATATCAATTAGCATCTCATATTTTTTGTTTTTTATCATAAAAGACACTTCATTAATATCATCAAATTTGGTATAATCTTTCAAAATAAAAAGTGAATATCTAAGTATATTTTTATATTCAAAATAATCATCTGGGTCGTTTCTTAATTCGTTAAAAATATTTGCAACCAACAAATTTACTTCTTTTTGAATATCATCATCATCTATTAATTTATAGTCATAGAGCTTTAAAATAAAATTACAAATTAGAAGACGATGCATCAAGAAATCATTTTTTTTAATATTTTCGTTTAATCTTACCAAAACTTTTTTAGCATTCTCTTTATTAATTTCGACATGTATTAATAATTCTAAATAATTCCAGAAAATATCAACATCTCTTCCTTTAATTTTAACTACTTTATGATAATTACAAAAATTAATAGTAATTTTATCCAGATATTTCTTTGCCTCATCATCTAACGATAAAATATTGATATTATATTCTTTAAATAATTTCTTAAGAGTGTTTTGATCAAAATATCTTAATAATATAAAGATATCAACCTTAGTTAAACTTTTTTTATAAATATTATATCTTTCTTCTTGAATAGAACTTTCATTTTTATTTGCAACATTAATTGACGATAAAATAGTTCTTACGTAAAGCATAAAAATAGAAGTAGCCTCTAAATAATTATCAATCATCAAATAATTATTTATTGAATACTTGATATAATCGATAATTTTATTTTCCATAGAGACATAAGCAGGAGTTCCAGAATAAAAAGTATAATTTGTTATTGCCTCTTCACTTACTTTTACTGACTCTTGAAAACTGGTAGTAAATAATGTATATAAAACTTTAAAAGAACCTAATTCATTTAAAAAATCATAATTTTCTTCATCATAATTTGGAATAGTTTCTAAAATACAATCTAAATCTATGCTTGCAATTTCCTCTTTTATTTTATTCTTCTCTGAAGTATTTAATTTTGAAAAAAATGGTCTCACACAAGACTTTCCAACATATTTTCTATTAAACTCTGAAATATAATACCATGTAAAGTTTCTTTTTTTATAAAAAAATGAACTTGCAATTTTTAAACAATTATATGCATAATGGGGATTATTCAATAATACATGTAAATAGGCTTGTTTTAGATATAAATCTGGATTACCAGGTGATAAATTTAATTCATTTTGTACCTTGAGATTTATTATTTTTGGAAAATCAAAATTAAATATCATCGTTATAAATGTGTCTTTCAGTGTTTGTTTTATCGGTATTTCAATATTTCCATTTGTTTCAAATTTTACAATTTTGTTATAAGGACTTTTTTGTAAACAGTTCTTAATATTATTGATTTTAAAATCTTTATTGGTATTATCTTCTTTAAATGAATCTTCCAAAGAATTTAAAAAAAGATTGGTTTCGTCCTTTATATCTATTGTATCAAATCCTAAGAATATATTTTCTTTCATAAACCTTGAAGATATGTATTTGCCCATAATATAATTTAAATGAGATAAAGGCATACAACGTTCATATATTTTATCAATTTGACTTTGATCATTATGTTCCAATATAAAATCCAAAACATTTATAAGTTGATTCTGATGATTCTCTTTTTCATCTGCATTTATTTTTAATAATTCTGTAGCATAAATAATATTTATTCCTAAATTCCTATAATAATCATTTTCAATACTAGTAAAATCTTTTCCAGTAAGTATTAGATATCCTCTTTGAAAATCTTTATTCAATATTTGTTTTGTCCACGTAATAATATGTTTAACATCAGGATCATTTAATGAATATCCCATAAATAATATTACTTTTGATCCAATAATAGATTTAATATAAGTTTCTATCAATTTAAAATTTTCACCATATAATAAATAATCTTCTTCTTTTAAAACAAAATTATCATTTTCAAAATCCCCATGCATCTTAATCAATTCTATTCCTGATTTTTTATATGGCAAATCTGTGTCTTTACTAAATACCTGTATAAACTGACCATTCTCTTCATATGCCTTCTCTAAAAGATTATCATAATTTGTTGTAATAACTGTGTCCACACCAAACTTAACGATTTTCTTATGTATTTCATTAGTTTCTAACGGTTCCTTATAGCGAAAAATTTGTTTCATCAATTGTTTATATTCTTTTTTTCCTCTTGAATTATAATAGTATTGTGGTATCTTTAAAAAATCTTCTTCTAAATCTGATGGTAATTTCTTTGTAATCTCTTTTATTACCTGAGGCCATAAAGGCATTCCCGAATTTGCAGAAACACCTGAACCAACAAATAATACTAGTTGCTTTTCCCTCATGGCTTCCTTAATAATATCTCTAGACTCTTTATATAATTCTTTACCATTTCTAGATAAATGCATTTTATAACCTCCTTCCGTTCAAAATAATAAATATTACCTCTTAAATATTAATAACAATTTAAATAAATAGCTCTGTACTTAATTTTCATATAAATTTAAAAGATTTTTTGCAATTATGTTACATCCTGATTCGGATGAAAATATAGAAAATTCATTTCCCTTTAACCATGGAGTTTCATCAACATTTAGATTTACTATCCATTTTTTTACTAAACTGTTAAATTCTTCAATACTATAACTATTACTTTCTAAACCTTTCATCTGCATGATAATATATTTGTTTAGTGAAGAAACTCCAATATTACCCTGTATGATATTATTATTGCTATTAAATAACTTTGGCCATTTAGATTGTATAACGTTCCACAATTCCAAAAATATAAATTTTAAATTACTTTTAATTTCTTCTAATTCAGTTTCATTTTTCCAATTCAAATCTATAATATTATATTTATTTAAATAACTAACAAATACTCGAACACTTCTTACAAATGAATTCAAACTAATCGTTTCACAAGAACTATGTGTGGGGTTCCCTTCCAAAAGTATTTTATTATACCATAATGTATTTTTATCAATATTTATATCCGTAGCCAATTCAACCGCTAAGAACTCTTTTTTTGCAATCGTCAAATCATCTGAGCATTTTTTTCTTCTATTAATTTTATTTTTTAATATGTATGCTAAAGAAGTATCTACTTTCCTTGATGTTTTATTAATTGTTATAAAAGTATCAACTTCTAATTCTTCGCTTGGTTTTTCTAAAATGATAACTGATAGTTCAAAATCTTCAATTTCTTGATATTTTTTTTCATCAATTTCTTTCAATCTCTTAAAAGCTTCGATTCTATGTTGACCATCAACAATACTCAACTGCGTATCCTCTTTCACTTCCTTATCAGATGAACAAATTATTGAGGTTGGCATATAAAAATCATTTTTTATTAAATAATCAACAATTTTTAAAACATGATTTTCATTAACCTTTCTTTGATAACCAGTAAAATTTAAAGTGTTAAATGTTCTTACATGAGTATTTTCAACTAACCAATTTACAGTTTTAGAATCTTGTATAATCTTACAATTGCATTTTTGATTAATAATCTTCATAACCTTTTTCACTTCCCATCATTTTTTTCTATACAAGATAGAACTTTTTTTATTGTTTCATTAATTTCTTCAGAAATTATTGTATGGTCTAAATCATCAAACTCATCATCAATAGATAAGACACCAATATCATATATTCCTTTTATTAAATGTTTCAAAAGGATTTCATTCGATTCAAAATCGTATAAAACAAACGCAATACTACAAAACATATCAAATTTAAACTGGTCAAATTCATCTTTAAATTTTGTTATTTCAACTTCTATTTGAAAATCACTTAATTTTTTTCCTACAATATTCTTGATTCAATAATTTTTTTCCCAAATATTCATCGATGTGATCTTCACTATTATCAATATAGCTTATTAACTCAAAAAAATTTTTATAGTGCTCACCTAAAATTAAACATTTTTGTCTTAAATCTATCTTCGAGTATTCATAAAATAACTCATGTTTAATCTCTTTAATACTTGTTTTAAACAAAAATAACTTACTCAATTGTTTGTCTGTTCCATCTAAAATAGTATAAATTCCCTCCACTATTTCTTTTTTCAAGTTTTCTCTAGAGTCAAAAGCTTTGCTTTTATATACTATAGAGTGTTCCACCTCTCCCCAAGCATCATGTAATAAAGATTTTACTTGTACTTCAAAACAAAATATGTTAAATAATTCTTTATATTTACAGGCTATTTTATATATTGTATGCCCATTTTTTTGTACAGTTTGAGGATTTTTTTCAATTTCGATACATTCTTCTTTAGATAAATATTTAATCAATTCTTCAAATATCGCTCTTTCATCTTCTTTAAAATAACAATTTATTCTAAACCCAATCAAATCAGGCAAATTTTCACATATTGCCTTTTGAACATTCGCTTCATCAAAAAAATATATTTTCCATTCATCTAAATAGTTTTTTCTACTTAGTTTTTCTTTTAAACTATCCTTACTTTTTATGCGTGACTGTACTTTTTGTGAAATCTTAATTCCTGAGTGTTTCGAATAACTCTGATTGTAATTCACGATAAAATTATTTAATTTTTTTTCAATAGTTCTTAGTGCAGTTTGTAAAATAGATTGAAAATTATCCTCTAAAAAGTAGTCGATTATTTTTTCTATTTCTTCCATCTTATACTCCTTTTACCCACTTAATATATTTTCAAATTTCAAAAACTGATATTCTATAAATTTTCCACAAAAAATATCATACTTTCTATTTCTTCAACACAAAAATTTGTATATTTAATAACATCTTTACTCCAAAAATGAATAGGTGTCCACTCAATCTGTCGAAGTAAATTATCATTTTTTATATCTCTCTTAATATTTTCCTCAATTTTTTCAATCCAATAATCCTTGTTATTCTTCAATTTTTCTTTTGTTTTTTCAAAATCTTTCCCATGCCAGAATTCACCATCAACAAATATTGCTATCTTATATTTTATTAATGCTATATCAGGAGTTCCAGGTAATTTTTTATAATTTAATCTATAACGATACCCATTATGCCATAATGCTTTTGCTAAAATAGATTCTACCCTACTTTTCTTATGACTCAAGGCTTTCATTCGTTTTGAAACTTCTTGTGTAGTTTTTAATTTTCGATGTTTCACGTTCATCACCTTACTTTAGTTGTCTCAACACATATTCCTTATGTAACCAAAAGCTTTGTCTTGTCATCCATTCTCCATTTGGTAACTCATCTGCATCTCTTTCAAGATTACCTTTTGTGAATCCATCATTTAACTTATATGCAGATTTCTGAGCATGTGGTCGAATATGTATGATTTCCGTATCTTTCATTCCGGGTAAATTATTCTGAATTTCTAATTCACCATTGCCATTTTTTACCTTTTCAAATATTACTCCTCTTTTGATTATATTTTTATATTCTTCCCATTCACTTTTCACGATATAATTTAAATCATAGTAAGGCATATGCCATAATTTTGCTTTTTTCAGTACATAAACATCTTCAACTTTTTGAAAAACTACAAACAAGAATTGTGTTGTATCAAAATAGTTGAATACCTTCGATTCTTCCCATTCTTCTTGAATAAGTTCTTTGAATTTAAATGGTGCAAAAGACATATTTTCTCTATTCTTTCCATTTTCTTCTATTCGTATGGTCTTTACCACTATATTTGATTTTTGAAATTCTGCAGCATGATTACCTTTGATCCCTAACATTCGAAATGTAAGATCATTCCATTGTGCTTTGTTATTGTTATATGGTCGATTATACATTGCACATAATTTTTTATCTGTCATACCAATATGCTTGTTTATCAATGACAAAACATATTCTTGAAAACTTATTTTGATATCTTCTTTTATGATGGATTCACATGGAACATTGTTTTGAAGAACATAATTTTTCAAAACGTAGTTCATATAAGATAGTTTGAAACAGTAATTTCTTTTCTTAGCTAAAGTGTGATCACCATAATATTGTGGGCGCATGCTTTTTTTTGCATTTGCACCTTTTGTACAAGCCCCAAGATACATTGTATCGCCTTCGCTCAATTCATGAGCTTTTCCCTGTTTGATTTTTTCATTGATTTGATTAAAGTCATCGATGATTATCTTAAGATCATCTTTAGGTGGACTAAATAGATTCACAAATTTAATAGTATAATCTAATCGTTCCATGGACTTGTCCCTCAAATAATGAATCAAAAGAATACATTTGATTTTTTCCCATACATGACTTTTATAGAAATCTTCTTCTACTGGCTCATTATAAGAAATGTTTGTTATGGACAATCTTTCTCCTGCTCTGTATTCCCCTTTTTTTGTCTTATCAATAGGTGTTTGCTTTAATTCTAATCCAATCTTATTAAAATCCGCTTCTTGATTACCATTTGGATCATAACCAAAATAATATTTTTCTATAAAATTTCCTAACTGTCCTTTCGCTTTTTCATTCAAAGAAACACCAGTATCATAGCTCACTGATTCCTCTTTTACCACCATATTTTCAAAACTATCATATACATCATATAATTTATCTCTATAACTTTTTATGGGACTTCTTTCATATTCATCCAACACTTCATGAAAAGTCATTCCCTCTAGCTTTTTAGCATAAGAATAAATACTATTGATATCTGTATCATCATAATCAAATAGCTGCACATTCATCACCCTCTTTCCTTATATGCACAAAAATCTTATGCCTAAGACATAAGATCATTGTTCTTTATCGATTATCATATCCAAAATTTTTGCCATTCTTGTGATCATTGGTACAACCAATGCATTCCCCATGCAAAAAAATCTCATCCTATTAGGCATTCCACTATTTGTCCAATCATCATCAAATCCTTGTAAACGTTCTGCTTCGATTGGCGTTAATGTTCTCAATCTTCCTGTTCCAGGATCTGAAACAACGTGTGTGCTTCTATTCAAAGTAGATTCGCTAGTTAGCATGGTTCTACCAGGTTTATCCCAAGAATCAGGGAAAGCAATAGGACCTTCTGAGAAGACATACGCATGCCCTGTCTTAGATACTCTGTTAATTTTTTTAGCACCTTTCAAATAAGTCCATTTGCTCA
This sequence comes from Clostridium sp. C1, assembly GCF_018223625.1. Classification (NCBI taxonomy): domain Bacteria; kingdom Bacillati; phylum Bacillota; class Clostridia; order Eubacteriales; family Clostridiaceae; genus Clostridium; species Clostridium sp. C1. The sequence goes on from NZ_CP073631.1 coordinate 1,997,692, forward strand.
TTTTTTCAGTTGTGATATAAAAATTTTCATCAACATTAGATTGTAAGATATCTCCTAATACGATAGGTTTTTCCATTACCGGAATAACATTATTTGTATATATTTTTCCATCTCTCATTAAACCAGCTGATTTAAAATCAAATGAGAATTTATCGGTCATTTCTAATAAATCAGATACCAAGGTACCATCAAAACATTCATGTATCTGCTCAATAGGAAATGCTTGTGCCATAAATCCTAAAGAATTAATTAATGATAATTCGTCAATTTTTTTCATAGAATTAGCATAGGCAGTGTCATCTCTATACGCAAAAATGAATACTCTTCTTCTACGTTGAGCTGCACCATATTCAGCAGCATTGATAACCCTCCACTCAGCAGAATATCCTAATTCATTTAAACAACTTAAAATGATTCCAAAATCTCTTCCACGTTGTTTTGCTGGAGATTTCAATAATCTATCAACATTCTCAAAAATACAAAAAGCTGGTCTTTTAGCTTCAATAGTATCTCTAATTTGCCACCAAAGGACTCCTTTTTTTCCTTCTATTCCTTTTGAACTAGATAATGATTGAGCTACTGAATAATCTTGACAAGGAAATCCACCGACCAAAAGCGTATGATCTGGAATAGCATTTTTATCTACGATAGAGATATCTTCACAAGTATGAAATTCACCATTCATATCTGGTAAATCTCCAAAATGTTGTATATAACATTGGTTTGCCCATTGTGTTCTCGCACCTGGTTCCCATTGCGAAAACCATGTAGTCTCCCATCCAGAATTAGCTCTTTCAAAGCCTAATCTGAATCCACCTACACCGGCAAATAACTCACATATTGTTTTGTTCATAAAGTCCTCCTAGTTTACACTTCACACTTATTTTTTTAGAATCTAAGCTTTGCCTTGAACACTATCAAACGATAGATCATGATTCTACTATTAAATGAACCTCAATTCTAAATAAGAAAATCAAACAATAGTCTCCATGATGTTATCAATGAAGTATCTTTTAATTAAATCATTAATTATAAATTGAATTTTGATTTTCTATTTTATAAAAAAATTATATCAATTCTTCTCTTTTAATTGAAGAATTTTTTTCTTATTGTTGTTGAAATATTTATAAAAACATAGAAAAATTATCCATAACTCCAAAATTTTTTAGTCAATTTTACAAAATGCTTCTTCAAGTATTTTCAAGTTTAACATCAAAATTAACATCAATAAATTTATTTAGTATTTATGCAATATCTCATAATATAACAAAAATACAATATTTCACTATAGCTTTTTTCTAAATAAAACTAATAAATTCTCTATTTTCATCATATGGCATTATTTTTAATGCTGTTGTTACCATATGATATTTTTCTCCTAATTCATAAATTTGACCATAAACTATAAATACATAGTAACCTTCCTCATCAATACAAACATCAACACCGTTTTTAAAATCACAATCCTCTATTACGTCAGATATGTTATATAAGTTGCTATGCAATATTTCCATTTGTATATGCTTATGACCTTCATCCTGATATTTCTTTAAAACTGCACAATCATAATTTCCTTTTGAATGTAGCAATTCTAAAACATTATTTATCTCATCAGCATGAATTTTTTCTTCTTGTTCATCACAGTCAATAATACTCTTACTATTTATAAGTTTCATTTTAAATATCCTCTTAATTCTACATTATAGTTACTATATAAACTATCGAAGAACTTAAAATCATATGTAATTGGTTAACATTATTAATAAAATCGCTTTTATTATTTTAATATTTTTTTAATATAAGAAAATCATTACTATATAATTAAGCTTACTTCGTTCCATTATGACTTTTCAATCACATAAAATGTTAAATATAACATTTATATCTATGTTTCATCATATATTTCATAATAATTTATTTTATCATAGTATATGATTTTTGTCATTCATATTCAATTTATTAAACATACTCGTACTTTATTAAATTACATAAATGATAATTAACTTACCATCAAAAGATATTGATCAGAATTAACAAACAATTCTATACACATAATAATTAATAAAAAGAAATTACAGATAATGTATTAATTGTAAAATATCATATCTATAATCTCTCTTCTAAATATATCAAATTATATATTAGTATTGTTATTGCTTCGTATTATAAGTCGTCTCATTTAATACAGCACAAGTATCTTTTATTAAATTCACTCAAAAATCTCAATTTATATTTATTACTATTTTAAATACTTCTTTTTTTATTTTTCATATGAATTTATTATAATTTCCTTTTCTATTATACTAATATATTCCCATAAAATATTACAAATCAATAATTAACAAATTTATGATTTCATTAATTAAACTTTCTTCTACAAAATTTTTTATATTATTCATCTCTTGAACCCATTTCATTTGGTCTTTCTCTTTCAATTCTTCTGTTATATTTCTTAATGTTTTGTATTGTTCTATAAGAATTTCATATCGTTGATTTAACTCTTTATCAATACGAATCAATTCTTCATTCAGTTCATCTTTTGCTCGTAAAGCTAGGTAATGTCCTGGATGTTTTTCTTTTAATATCCTTAGATATTCTCTTCCAAATCTTGATAAAATTGGTAATGGTCTTTCTTGTTTTAATTCAGGAAATTCATAATCTCCTACTCTGTTATATTTAATTTCTTTCATGATTTTATCCTCCTATCTTACATCTCTTTGTTTAATTTTCTTCTGTGCGATTCTTTCGATATCTTTATCAAAGCTACGATTCCTGATGTTCTCACATGCTTTGATTTGAAGCCTTAGTTTCTTTATTTCTGGTGTAAATAACTTGGCTCTTTCTGACCACTCTTCTTTTTCATCCATTGTTTTTGCTCGTTGTCGTTGATAATAACAACCTTGTCTTTGCTTTAATAAGTCATTGAGTTCATCTTGTTTTTGTTGTTGATAATTATTTAATTGATCAATATCTTCTATCTTGTTCTTGGCAAGAAGTTCAATTTCTCTAGAATATTGATCCATTTTCTTGAGTGCTTGTCTTGCTTCTTTGGAAATATGTTGTTTTCTAGTTGGTAGGATATTAATCGAAATAAGATAAGCAACATGGATTCCTGCTAGCTTAGGTAACTGTTTTCTTTTATAAAGTTGATAATATTCCTTACAACGATAATAACTTTGTGTATGTTCAACGTTTTGAGGAAGAATCCATTTATCAGTTAATCTTTCTTCAATTTCATCAAAATGATACTTTTCTCCTAATGACTTTAGATAGATTGGTTCATTACAATATGGGTGATAAATGACATCTTCTCCTTCGATTCTATCGAACTCATACCCTTTCTTTTTCATATTATCTTTCAAATCTCTAATACAATTACTTTCCTTTACAAGAGCATCAATATCTTTATTAATGTCATTCACGTAGGTTTTCATGACATGATAATTCAACTTTTTTGAATCATAGGATGGATCTTCAATGATGGATAATCCGTATTCTTTACATAGTTCATCGGAAGTGTTTCTCATATTCCAGTAATCTTTTTTGGTATTGCAAAATCGTTTTCCATCAACGAAGGAAGTTGAATTTATTAAGATATGATTATGGATATGGTCTTTATCTAGGTGTGTGGTAACAATAACTTCAAAACGATTTCCAAACACTTTTTGTGCAAGCTTTACACCAATTTCATGCGCAATATTTGCATCGACCTCATCTATTTTAAATGACTGATAACCATGAAATGCTACGATTCTTTTATGATCATGGAACAATTTTTTGGTCATCTGCATCGATTTTAATGGATTAAATGCATCACAATTAAGACAAGTTACATACTTTTTTTCTTTGACTTTATTATCTTGGCTGATGTAATCCAAGACCGTTTGCATCGTCTTTTTTTCATCTTCGACATAATTGATGGCGTTATCCAAACGATCTCGGATAGCCCAAATTGATGTTACTGCTTTAATCAGCTCCTTACTTTTTCATCAAGATTTTTGATCATTTGTCTTAATTCTTTGATGGTTTCCATGAGGGTTTTTAGTGATATGTCTTGTCTATTATTCAATGCTCTTGCTATCTGATTTAGATTATTACCGATATGATTGAACTCGTTTTTTAACTTATAATACTCTAAATCAGGTGGTACTTTTATCTCTTTGCCTAATATACAAGCTCTGGAAAATGCTTCTCTACTTAAGCTTGTTCTTTCTAATTTATTGTTTAAGATTTTAAATTCATCATCATTAAATCGTATCTTAATTTCATGATTTCTTTTCATATGAACCTCCAATCTTGCTGGTTGTACCAGCTTTTGATTTTGTATTTTGGGGACAAAATACGTTGCTTGCTAATACATAAAATCTTAAATTTAATTTATTTAAGGAGTGACGGTGTGACGGTCAAAAGGTATTGTCAGACAACTGTCACACTGTCACTAAATTTCTTCATTTCCATGATATCTTAAACAAATTGGTCTTGCTTTATTTTGTCGTGGTTGCTTCTCGTAAGAGATAAATGTTGACTCTAGGATATTACTGTTTTTTGCTAGTAAAGCTTGAAGCTGTCTTCCTGTCAGCGAAAGTGAAAGAATGGATGACAAATCTTCATGAGAACCAATAAATTCTTTTTTTCGAATGATAAAATTAATAACTTTCATAACATTCTCATCAACATCACCATCATCCTCATTTTCAGTGATTTCTAAAATCATACTATCATTTTGTAATAGTGTCATTTCATCATCCGGTATATCTTTCCCTTGTATTGCTAACTGACGTATCTTGGATAAATGGTTTTTCTTATACATAACAAGGATCGAATCAGACCCGGCTGTTAAACCTCTACTTCCATAGATTGAATCAAAAGGATGATTGACATCTACCTCTTTTTTTACATGTGTTATTAAAATAATCGCAATATGATATTTACAAGCTAATTCATGATAAGCTGTCGCTTCAGCATACTCACTATCATAATCTCGATCTTTTGATTTTCTTATCTTATGGAATGTATCAACCACTACAAGTTTTAAATCTGCATTTCTTTGAAGCTCTTGTTCAATTCTTAATTCTAAATCATACAAATGATTCGGCTTTAGAATATCAATAACAAATTTATCATTTGGGTCTACTTGCATTCTTTGCAATCTTTTTTTGATTTTTGTCTTTTTATCTTCAAAGGCAAGATAGACCGCTGTTCCTTTTTGTACTTTCCTTCCTAAGAAATTTTTACCTTCTACAATAGCATCACATAGCTGCAATCCAAAAAATGTTTTTCCTGACTTTTGTGGTGCACCTAAAAGAGTTAGGCCTACCGATATCATATTTTCAACAATATCATCTTCATCATCATCTTTAGAAGCATAAAGTTGTGTTAAAGTAAACGATCCTTCATACTTTTTTCATTTCGTAATTGAACTATACCCTTTTTATACTTTAGTGTACTTTGAATAATACGTTCTATTTCTTGGATTCCCAATGATGGTTGACATTTTGCTTCATTCTCTTTTTTAATACATTCTTTGATGGCTTCATCACTAAAACCTTTTTGTTGTAAGAAACACGCCATACGAAATAGATAATCGTTCCTACATCCTTCATTAACGATATCTTGACTTGTAAATGAACTCTCTGTTTTCTTTATGTCTATTTAAAAAGTTTCGTAATGCATCATTTATTTTTGCAACCGGTTCTTTATTAACAAACTGATATTTATTACCATCTATCATACTTGGCGGTGCTACAATGTAGCCACCTTTTCCTCGTATATCAATACCATCATACAATCCTGTACGTGTTTTAACTTCTTGTTGGTCATCATAATAGTAAAGATGAAATCCCCCTGAGGGAGATTTCACCATTTTTGTGGTAGGTAATTCTTTTCCATATTGTTTTAAAGATTCAATTCCATTATGTTGATTTTTTATATCAACATCTATAACAAATAGTTTTTCGCCCGTTACGATACCAATATTATATTGTGGATTTGTATCCCACCAATATTCAATAGTATCTGGATTCGTGGTTGCTTCTTTTATCCATGAATGAAGAACTTGCTTTCCTTTACTGTTTGGCGCCAGTGGAAAGACTCGTAGCCCTTCTTTAGCATAGGCTAGTGCACTTTCTTTTAAACTAAGCATGTGTTCCACCATACCACTTTTCATTAAAATATCTTGCAGGGACTTTACCAGAAATAACTAAATATCCTTGTTCTTCTAAATAATCATTCATCTCTCTCATCACTGCATAAGCTTTACTTTTACTAACTCCTAATAATTTAATGACATCGTATACATCATAATAACTTTTTTCAATTTCCATAATTTCTATTCTCCTTCTTTTAATATACTATCAATACTTACATCTAACGCATCAGCAATTTGTCCGATAGTTTTGAGTTGTCCAATCCTTTGACCTCTTAATATTGCAGAGACCGTACTATAAGACAAGTTGTTGATTTTACAAAACTCCTTTACTGATAATTGACGTTCTATCAGCAAGATTTTAATTCTTGTTGAGTCAACCTTCATATTTTCTCCTCCTTTTATACTCAAATTGAGTTATTTTCAATTAAATAATAGCATATATTAGGTTGTTGTCAATATAAATAACTCATTTTAAATAATTTTCATATATTTTTATTCAAAATGAGTTATATTTATTTACAAGTTGTACAAATTTGATATAATTAACTCAAGAAAGGAGGTTAAATACATATATATGGCTACTTTTTCAGATATATTAGCAAGAGAACGTAAGAAAAAAGGTCTATCTAAAGCCGAGTTAGCCAGACGGCTCAATATCCCTTATACAACTTATCAAAATTATGAAAATGGTCGTGAACCTAAAATAGATGTTATCAAACAAATATCTGATGAACTCTCTATTTGTCCGAGCGTATTTTTTGACTTAGAGAATAATGATTTTCTTTTTGATCATAGCTACCATCCTGTACAACACAACGAACTAAACGATATTCTATTGTACGATTCCGGTAAATTCTTTGACATGAAAGAAAATTTTGATAAAGAACATGAAAAAATAGGAGATTATGAGATTGATATATACACAAATTTTGATGAATTCTATACATTACTAAAGGATTTTCGTAAACTTTCATTTGTTTCAGTTGATCAGTCTCAATTTGAACAATTGCGTAATGATGCTTATCTTCTCATCGATAGAAGTTTACAAGATGCTCAATACCAATATCAAAAAGTTGTATATGAATCTCAATTTATGAATGAAGAAACAATTAAACAATATAAAGCAAATAATCCAAATTATAAGAAAGATATTATTTACAAAGTTCTCTTTACAAACAAAGAATTAGACCTTGATTTAGAAGATGATCAATCAATTGATACGATGTATCGTGTCGCATTAAAAAAATATTACAGTAAATAAAAAAAGCACTCCAGCGCCAACTAGAGTGCACAGCATGAAAAAGAATTACCTACCACAGCAATCATTTTTCATGCTCCAATTTTAACATGAAAAGGAGCGAAATACAATGCCAACATATTATGATAAGAAAACCAAAACTTGGTTTTGTAAGTTTTATTATACTGATTATAAAGGTGAGAAAAAACAAAAGAAAAAAAGAGGATTCAAATTACAACGTGAAGCTAAAGAGTTTGAACGACATTTTCTAGAACAACAAAGTACAGATCTTAATATGTCATTTGAAAACTTTGTAAAACTTTACCAAGATGATATGTCGCCTCGACTGAAACCAAAGACATTACATGTTAAAAACAATATTATTGAGAAAAGGATTCTTCCTTTTTTTAAACAATATCAAATGAATGAGATTACTGCCATAATAATAAGACGATGGCAAAATGAGCTTATAAGCCAAAACTATTCTGAAGCCTATTTAAAAAAGATAAATGGAATACTAAATGCCATTTTTAATCACGCTACAAAATATTATGACTTAAAAACGAATCCTTGTACTAAAGCTGGAAGCATTGGTAGCCATAAAAGCAAAAAAATGCAAATTTATACTATCGATGAAATGAAAACTTTATTAGAAAACGTACAAGACTATAATGATTACACTATATTCTCTACTCTTTTTTACACAGGTATGAGAAAGGGTGAATTGTTTGCATTACAAAAAAAAGATATAGATTTAGATAAAGGAGTTATTCACATTACAAAATCATATCAACGTATTAATAAAAAGAATGTCATTACATCTCCTAAAACGCACAATAGCTATAGGGATGTTAGTATTCCACAATTCCTTGTAGATATTATTAAGCAATATATCGATAATCTCTATAAACCAAAGGATGATGATTATATTTTTATGAATCATTACACAAAAGCAAGAGGGCGATTGAAATACGCACAAAGAAAAGCAAATCTTAATCCTGAGTTTACCATCCATTCCTTTAGGCATAGTCATGTTTCCATGCTTATTGAATTAGGTTATAGTGCACTCATGATAGCAGAACGTATAGGTGATACCGTTGAAACAACATTAAAAACTTACAGTCATTTATATCCTGATAAACAAATTCATCTCGTTAATAAGCTTGATGAATTAAACAATAGTACCAAATTAGTACCAGAAACGCTTCAATAAACAAAAAAACCTTGATTTTATCAAGGTTTTTTAATACTTATTATTCACCAACGTATGGTAATAAAGCCATTTGTCTAGCTCTTTTGATTGCTACTGCTAATTGTCTTTGGTATTTAGCACTTGTACCAGTTACACGTCTAGGAATGATTTTCCCATTAGCAGATATAAATCTTTTTAATAATTCAACATCTTTGTAATCGATGTAATCAATCTTGTTTTTTGTAAAATAGCAAACTTTTTTTCTAGGTCTTTGTCTTTTGAATGCCATAAACCATTTCCTCCTTAAAATTGAATATCATCTTCCATGATATCAAATGAATCAAAAGAATTATCAAAATCCTTTTCTAATTCTACTGTCTTCATATCATAGAAGTTATCTTGTGATACTTGTGGTTGTTGTTGCTGTGCTCTTTCTCTGGCAGCTCTTGTTTCCAAGAACTGTACACTGTCACAAACAACTTCAACAACATATACTTTTTGACCTTGAGCATTATCATAGCTACGTGAACGAAGTCTTCCTTCAACACCTACTAATGATCCTTTAGAACAATATTTTGCTACATTTTCAGCAACTTTATTCCAGACAACACAGTTAATATAATCTGCTTGTTGTCCATCTGCCGAATTATAGTTACGATTAAGTGCTAAAGTGAAACTTGTTACAGAAGCACCAGTATTTGTTGTTCTTAGCTCAGGATCTCTTGTCATTCTTCCAACTAATACAACACGATTAATCATCAGAACTCACCTCTTATTTAGATTTTCTAAGAGTCATATGACGGATAACGTTTGCGTTGATACGTGAAATACGTTCAAATTCAGAAATGTTTGCAGGAGTTGTTGTTGTATCAATAACAACATAGTATCCTTTTTTGTAATCCTGAATTTCATAAGCAAAATCACGTAATCCCCATTCGTTGACATTATCTACAGTTCCTTCACCATTTGTTAAAATGTTTTTGAAGTTTTCGATTAATGCATTTCTTGTTTCTTCTTCAACGTCAGGTTTTACAATAAACATGATTTCGTATTTATTCATCTTTTTACCTCCTCCTATGGTCTAATGGTCTATATTCTTCATATAGACAGGCAGTAAATATATTACATGCAAAAAAGTTTATACCATAAATCCACCTTTTTGTCAATAAGTAACGGTATAATCAAAATAATTTTACTTCACAATCACTTTATTTTTCTATCAGCTCTTATATGCAATATTGTTTTTAAATCTTCATAGACTTGATTTTTATCTTCTACATCAATCATTAACCATTTTTGATAATTCCCTTCCTTTGTATGCATATAAATGTCTTGAATACGTATATCCATTGTCGGTAACAATTTTTCAAACAGTTCTTTTTCTTTTGGTCCAATCACAACCATGACAGTCAAAAATCCCTGTCGTGGATAAACCGTACATATCGAATGACTCCCTTTTTTAAATTTCACATTCCAACCATGTTCCCAGCTACAATGGCTGAACTCATACTGTGGCTTTGCATGAAATTCATTTTCCATATATAAGTATCATTCATCCCACAATGTATTATGGATATATTGACTAATCATAGATAAAGTTGGTACACATTCCTGTGAATCTCTATCAAACATACTCCTTCACTCCTTATACAATCAACAAAAATATTTCTGCTGCAATCACTAATACAATTAAATCAATGATATTATATTTTGTAAAAGACATAAAATAACGTTTTTTATATTGCGGATAAATACGTGTTATATACTTATAAGATATAAGCGAAGCCATTGAAGCAATGAATGTTCCTAACCCTCCAATATTGACACCTATCAATAAATCATAAACATTCTTTGTAAATCCAGATAATAATATTGCTGTTGGAACATTAGAAAATACTTGTGAACAAATAACACTGATAATCATTTCATAACCATTGACAATCTGATTTAAAAATTGTGCAATCATATCTATATTCTTTAAATTTCCTATAAAAATAAAGAAACCAACAAATGTCAACAATAATAAATAATCTACTTTTACGATGGTTTTATAGTCCATAAAACCACATACAATCATTATAACAGGTAATAAATAAAAAATACTTAAAAGATGCAAAACACTTAAAATACATAATACAAATAAAATCATATAAATCCATAGATAAGTGATATTCGTATCTTCTTTTTGATAAATCTTTGGTGTTTCAATGGATTGATTTCTATGCATAAATATATGTATCAATAAAAGTATCAAAGATAACATGACAAATGGTAAAATCATTATCATAAAATGACTCAAGGACATATCAAAATAAGTATACAAGAAAAGATTTTGTGGATTTCCTATTGGTGTACACATACTCCCTAAATTAGCAGCTAAAGTTTGTAAAACAACGATATGAACGACTCTTTCTTCCATCCTTAATATTTTTAAAACAACAATTGTTAGAGGAACAAAAGTAATTAATGCAACATCATTTGTTATTAACATACTCAATAAAAAACATAATCCTACAAGCAATAAGTCTAATTGTCTGGTTGTTTTGATTTTCTTCATAAAAAAGATAGCAATCTGTTGAAATAATTGGATATTTTGCAAACCATTCACTATAACCATTAAACAAAATAATAAAGCTAAAGTTGTATAATCAATATATCCTAAATACTCAAAAGAAGGTTTCACAAAAAAGCAAGATAAGATAGCTAAAATCCAAGCTATCATTAAAACCGTATCTTTCTTTATGATTCCCCATATTCTCCTCATTTCTTTCACCTCACGAAATCCTATTTTAGCATAAATAACCTAACTATCAATTTCTTTTCATGCAAAAAGTGCCACTTCACAATGGCACTATCTATTTCTAGAAACAAGATACTTCTTCATTTCTTTTAAAAGCGTTCTTGCTCCTTGTTGACAATCATAATTTGTTAAAATATCTTTAATCATACAATCTGTTAAAGGGATTGGAGTTTGATTTAAAAGAATTTGTTGAAGATGTTGTTTTTGTAATGGTTGATATTCAATAATTTCATCTATACGATTTAAAAATTCTTTAGAAAAGAACGATTCTAAATATTGGTGTGATTGAAGTTTCTTTTTAAAACCTACCACAGGTTGATTTTGTCTTGTAATATTAGATGTCATCATAATAATAGTATCTTTAAAAGAAAGAATATGATGTTGATGATCCTTTAAAATACCTTCATCAAAGACTTGTAAAAATAAATGTATAACTTGTGGATGGGCTTTTTCAATTTCATCTAATAAAACGATACTATCGGGATATAAAATCATATCATGAAATAAAAAAGATTGCTGATCAAAACCAATATAACCTGGAGAAGACCCTATAAGTTTGTTGACACTAGTTGCATCACTATATTCTGACATATCTAATTTGATAAAGTGTTTATGCAAAGTTTTCGCTAGAATCTTTGCTGTTTCGGTTTTTCCAACACCACTGCTTCCTGTTAATAAATAAACACCTTTAGGACGATGTGAATGAGGATATTGAGCAAGTGATTCTAAAGATTCTACCAATTGATGAATTGCTTCCTGTTGTCCAATAATATGTTGATGAAGTGTCTGTTCAATATCAAGATAAGAACTTTCTTGTAAACAACTTCCTGAAATTTCTTCTATCACTTTTTCAATATGACATGTCTGTAAAACCTGTTCGTTTTGAAATATAGCTTTGACACAAGATAAATCCAAAACATCTAAGGCTTTATCTGGAAAAACACGTGAAAGTAAATATTGATCGCAAAGGTCTATAATTTCATCAAGTCGTTCATTGGGGATATGAATATGATGATAATTTTCATATTGCTTTTTAAGTCCTAAAAGAATATCTTTGGTTTCTTCTTTTGTATTTTCATTGATTTTCAATATTGAAAAACGTCTGTTCATCGCTTGATCTTTTTCAAAGTATTGATAATATTCTTCAATGGTTGTCGCTCCAATCAAAGTTAAATCCTTTCTTGCTAAAAAAGGTTTTAAAATATTAGATGCATCAATAGCTCCTTCAGCTCCTCCAGCCCCTATTAAATTATGAATTTCATCTATAAATAAAATTGCATCTTTAGCTTGAATGACCTTATCAATTAATTTTTTGAATTTTTCTTCAAATTCTCCACGATACTTTGTTCCAGCAACAATACTTGATAAACTTAATTCATAAATCACTTTGTTTTGTAATAAGGCAGGAACTTCTTTTTGATTAATCTTATATGCTAGTTTTTCTACTAATGCAGTCTTTCCTACACCTGCTTTACCTATCAATAAAACATTATTTTTTTCTTTCTTACAAAGTGTTAAAAAAAGTTGTTCTAACTCTTGTTCCCTTCCTATCATCAAACGATTTTCGTTTTTTACACGTTCATTAAAATTAATTAATTCATGTATTTTATCTAATTCATAAAGAAGGGATTGTTTTTCACTTAATTTTTCTTTTAACTGATTAAATGAAACATGATATTTGTTTAATAATTCTACAGCAACACTTTCTCTTTGCAGTAGTAAAGCCAAACATAAAGTATTGATTGTCACTTTACTTTCTTTTCTTTCATGTGTGAGACGAATAGCTTCTTCTAATATCTTTTTTACAACTTCACTATATTCCATATAAAAAGGTTGAATATCTTTTTTGCCAAACAACCTGACTATATCTTTATAAATGACATCATCATCAACATGATAGGTTTTTAACATTTTTGTTAAAGGGATTTCTTTCATTTTTAATACTGATAATAAAAGATGCTCACTTCCTACATGACTATGCCCCAAATCAAACGCTATACTTTCAGCAATAACAATGGCTTTTTGTGCCTGTTCATGAAATTGTGTAAGCATATGACACCTCTTTTCCTTTCTATCATATGAACTCTATTTGAAATTATTAACGTTTTCTTTATATTTAATCATTTTATTATTTTGCATTATTTACCAAAAAAAGAGATAATGCTTTAACATTACCTCTTATAGTTTTCTTTTAACTGTCCATAAACAACATATCTATTTTCAGTTCCAGTATAACATGTACTTAACATAATCATATTGACTTGTTTTTCACTGACATTTTGATAAACAGAAGCTTCACTCTTGACTTGATTCATATATTTTTGATAATCAATACCTTTTTGATATAAATCACTTCTTGAATCAATGACCGCAGAAGCTACACCTTGATAAATATTAATACTTCCATCTGGTAAGTAAATATAAATATTTTGGTGTTCATTAAAATAATCTTTTTCTACGAAGTATCTTAAATCATGAAAACGAGAACCATTTTTCATATTATGTCCATAGATAATTGTATTATCATCACTAAAATTTCTTGAATTGATTTCATCAATAAAAAGATTTCCTGCCGTATTTGCTTTCATATATAAGTCAGTACGCAAATATGTATCATTATTTTCCCCCTTAAGAATAGGCTCATCAATCTTTGTATCTGGAATATATAACCATCCTATCACATCTGAATTGATATTTTGAAGTTCTTCAAAATTAATAACACGTTTTAATGGATCATTTTCATCTTCTTGAGGTTCTTCTACATATTTTGTAATAAGTTCTGTACTCTCTTTTTCAATAGTATAATAATTATAGAATATCTTTCCCAATTGAAAAGCTGAAAAAAGAAAAACACATATACAAACAACAAGTAATATTCTTCTAATAATCTTTTTCATTAAACATTAAACTTGAAGAACATAATATCACCATCATGCCCTACATATTGTTTTCCTTCCTGACGAATTTTTCCAGCTTCTCTTAAAGCATGTTCACTACCATATTCCATTAAATCATCATAGCTATATGTTTCTGCTTTAATAAATCCTCTTTGGAAATCAGTATGAATAATTCCCGCCATTTCTGGTGCCAACATCCCTTTTTTAAATGTCCAGGCTCTCACTTCATCTGCTCCAACGGTAAAGAAAGTATTTAAACCTAACAAAGCATAGGCTTCTTTAATTAACTTATCTAACCCACTTTCATCAATACCTAAATCATCTAAAAACATCTGTTTTTCTTCTTTATCTAAACCAACAAGTTCACTTTCAATCTTGGCACAGATAGGAACAACATCACAGTTTTCTTTTTCAGCATATTCTTTTAATTGAACATAATAAGGATTACTTTCTGGATTTTCTAAATCTTCTTCTCCAAGATTAGCTACATAAATTAAAGGCTTCATTGTCAATAATGTGTATTGTTTAACAATATCCATTTCCTCTTTAGAAAAAGATAATACTCTCGCTGGTTTTCCAGCTTCTAAAGTTTCTTTTAAAGGTTCTAAAACTTCCATTTCAGCCTTTGCTTCTTTATCACCAGATTTAGCTTTCTTTTCAATTTTACCAATACGCTTTTCCACTGTTTCCAAATCAGCAAAAATCAATTCTAAATTGATTGTTTCCACATCTCTAACAGGATCTACATCCCCATCTACATGAGTAATATCTTTATCTCTAAAACAACGAACAACTTCACAAATTGCATCTGTTTCACGAATGTTTGCTAAAAACTTATTTCCTAAACCTTCTCCACGACTTGCCCCTTTGACCAAACCTGCAATATCAGTAAATTCAAATGTTGTAGGAATTGTCTTTTTAGGATTAAAAATCTTTGTTAATTCATCTAAACGATAATCAGGAACTTCCACAACACCTACATTAGGATCAATTGTCGCAAATGGATAGTTTGCTGCTTCAACCTGTGCATTTGTAATTGCATTAAATAATGTTGACTTACCCACATTAGGAAGTCCAACAATTCCGGCTGTTAATGCCATCTTTTCATCACTCCTTAACTCCATTCCATTTTAGCGAAAAATTATTAAAAAGGCAATTCTTATTCATATCTTTTCCAAACAAATATGATATATTAAAGTTAGGAGGCGAGAATATGATTTTAACAACAACTCCTTCTGTTGAAGGAAAAGAAATTATGGAATACAAAGGAATTGTTTTTGGTGAGGTCATTTCTGGTATTAATTTTATCAAAGACTTCACAGCTGGTTTATCTAATATCTTTGGTGGCAGATCAGCAACATATGAAAATGAACTTTTGGAAGCCAGAGAAAAAGCATTACAGGAATTAGAAGAACGTGCTCGTGAAAAAGGGGCAAATGCTGTAGTGGGTATTGATGTTGATTATGAAGTTTTAGGTGCTGATAATGGCATGTTGATGGTGACTGTTTCTGGAACTGCTGTGATTGTCAGATAACCAAAAAGATTCCTTTCGTTTTGAAGGAATCTTTTTATTTATAGAAAGTGGTTGCCCACTTGGTTATCAGTATAAAGAATGTTAAATGTGGAGAGAAAACCTGATAACTGCTTATAATATATAAACTTTTTTTCTTATCTACTATCTCATTACCTAAAGTTTTGATTAAGAATAAGTAAAGCAGGGATTTTTCCCTGCTTAGTCAATCATGATTGTGTTGTTGTTTTCAATAGCTTTCATATCCTGTTTTGGAATTGAAATTCTTAAAACACCATCTTCAAATTTTGCTTTAATATCACTCTGTGGAACACTTTCTCCTACATAGAAGCTTCGACTCATGCTTCCTGCATATCTTTCCTGTCGGATATATTGTCCATCTTTATTCTTTTCATCTTTATTCAAGTTCTTCTTAGCTGAGATTGTCAAATATCCTTGTTCAAATGTCAATTCCACATCCTCTTTCTTAAAGCCTGGAAGATCGACATCCAATTCATATGTTCCTTCTGTTTCACGTACATCTGTTTTCATCATATTTCTTGAATGTTTTCCATATAATGGATTCTTCTTTCCAAAGAATTCCTTATCTAAATCATCAAACCAATCATCAAATAAACTTTCTCCAAAAATACTAGGCATTAACATAAATATCACCTCTTGAAAAACAATTCTAAGCATTGTTAGAGAATGAACAATGTTTGATATGAGAAGTAAGGATTGCCTTTTTTATTCTCTTTCCTTATTTCTATTTATATTATAGTCCTCTATTTTAGCAGAGTCAAGTCTAGAGTGCTAAAAACATTTTTTCACATAATTGACATCATTTGTTCCAGCTTTTATAAGCATTGTATAAAATATCTTTAAGAACAAGCATGGCATCTTGTTTTGTGTAGCCATATTCATCTTTTATTTCATCAAACATTTTTGTAATTCGAAATGCATAATTTGCTGTATTAACTTCACTTTGATATTGAAGAAGTATGGGATATTTCTTACCCCACGCATTTGTCCAATTCACTTTTTCATTGATTTTATCATCACTCTTTTCAATCATTTCTTCTATTTCTTGTAAATCAACATCAAATTCAATGAGTTCATCAAGCGAAACATTATAGAGTTTTGCCATCTTTTTTGATTGATAAATATCTGGAATGGTTTCATTTGTTTCCCATTTTGATATAGTTTGCCTACTTACCCCAATCTTTTGGGCAACTTCTTCTTGTGATAATCCTCTTTTCTTCCTTGCATGAAATAAACTATTTCCTAAATTCATTGTACAATCCTCCTTGTCTTTTGATAATTCCATTATAAAAATGTTCCAAGAAAAACACCACCAACTTTGATAACCAATATCGCACGAGAATTTAACAATTTAACAAATTTTATTCATTCTTTATCATTTTTTATATCTCTATAGCTATGATTTCACTGAAATATAACAAGATTTATTAGAATGATTATTTAAAAAATGCTTATATTCTTTTTATGATTAATAATTTTGAGTTTTCAAAAATATTATGGCTTAAGCCCCTAATGCATACTGCATATCAACATTGCCTTGATCGTTACATAAAATGAATCCAAGCCGCATAGTTTAACAAATGATTATCCACAATCAACTAATCCTTCAATATTAATTTTTCTTATTATCCCTCTATTTAAAATAAGAGTATCTTACTAATTAAAAAATACATAAACCAATACAAAAAGAATAAACTATTATTAATGGATATACATTAACCTTTTCTACCGGCATGTTAATATATATATGAAAAAATGATCGGTATGGAAACCTCAAAAAACCATATCCATTAAAAATCAAAGGGCGATTAATCCCCTTTATGATTTCATAGAAACGAAGATGAACATATGGTTGAACAAACTTCTTTTAAAATAAGAGTAAAAGAAATCACAATAACTGAATCAAAGAAATATAAGGAAGTTTTTGTCACCCATCTATATCTCATTCGTTCTAAAGATTTCAAGAAAAAATTACTATATTCTTGCAGCAAAAAAGATAATTTTCTCCATCTTAGTGGAATAAATGTAAATTTATCCGCCGCTTCATTTTTGATAAATGCTATGATGGAACACTTATTGGACTTTAATTTTCATAAAAAAGGAAAATATGAAAATAGTATTAAGGGTTCTGTGAGAAAGAAGATTAAATCATTAAAAAGAGTAAGTACCTTATTTCAAGAAGATATTTTAATTGAAGAAGATTTCAAAAAAATAAAATTATATATGCCATTGCCACCACGAATAAAAAGATTACATTTGGATTCTAAATACTTCTTTAATCTTCTCATAACAATTATTACTAACGTTTTGAGGACTTCAAAATATGATTAGATAAAATTTTTTAGTTTATAAGTAAGCAACAAAATGGATTTAAAATGTTTCTGACATTTTCAAAAATGATTGATAACGAAATAATCTATGCAGCTTCCATATTCTTATATAATATGATCAACATGTCGTAAAAGGTAAGCATCCATATCATCAAATCCTTCCATACTTCTACGAAGAATAATCTTTTTATTTCTTATATAGATGATTATCTTTTGACATTCTTCCCAGCCATATAAATTTTTAGTTTTTCTTACAACTTTCTCTATTTCACTTAAAGGAAATGAATAAGTTTTCCCTATCATTGATCTCACTGTCATTTCATCCCCTTTTGTTTTCACAAGAAATCTACATATAGAAATTCCCCATAAGATAAATGGACTTATAAAAATAAAAGCACCAATACTCAAAATAAATAGGAACATAGCACTTACAACATCTAATACTGCAACTAAAATAATTGAAGCAATCATTGACAATAAAATAACAGCAATAAAAATAAGATTGTTTTTTGCCCAATAGACTTCTGTTGAAAGCTCAAGTTCTTTTTCAAACATAACTTTATTATCATGGTCAAAAAATAATACTTTTATATCATAATCCCTGCCATATTGCGTTGCCTTGTAAATCAGTTGAACTCTATCTTCATCAGTGACTTCTCCTTGATGTTTTAACCAGCAAATAGAATCAGCCACTGCGTAAAAACCATTTAAACATACTTCACCATCAAATCTTGCGATATTGCCACTATCATCTTCAACTTGTATATAACTTTTTGTTCCAGTGATTTTCATAATATCCCATCTCCATATTATTTACATTATATCAATTCTCAATTTTTGCTTCAATAAAACTATCAGAAAGTCATAAAAAGGAACGTTTTGCGTTCCCCTTTTATTAATTCATTCTATTTTAAATGATAGTAGTATTTGATAGATAAATCATTTATGAGTGACTTTTTTAAAAATCATCTTGAATATATTCTATATAAGATATATAAGGTGCTCCCCAATAAATCCTTATATTTGCTTTTCTTTTTTCTATACCGTTAAATCCTTCTTTCGTATTTGTATTAGGGAAAATGAAATTTTCTGCGCTAGAAGTTATCGTTAAGCGAATTCTATGACCTTTTTGAAAAGTATTAGATATTTTTGTAGTCTGTATTTCAATAGGATAAACAACATCACTTTGAAGAAATTTTGGTTGTTCAAAACCATCTCGATATTTTAAATCTAGCACACCATCTGCCAATTTTATTGAATTTCCCAAAGGATCAACATCACAGATTCTCACAACAATATCTGTATCAGGGCAATCACAGGAAACATATAGTTTGACTTTAAAATCTCCAGTCATTGTGATGGGATGATCTAAAATATCTGTAGAAAAAGTAAGAACATCTTTTCTTTTTTCTTCATGAATGTAATTTTCTGGAACTTCCAGTTCATTCTCTGATACATCAATGATGTGCTTTGCAGGATTATCAGGATCATAACAATACATACTCCAGCCATTTTTGAAAGGTTGATTTTCAATCAAATGTCCACTTCCACATGTCAAAGTATTTCCATTGGCTTTGTCATCAGAATCTTGTAGATAGAGCTTCACTCTATGATTTGAAACAGGCCATGTTGTAGCAGTTTTCCATCTATTTTCATGTAACGTATAATATTCAACTGGTGCTCCTTCTTCGATACCATTGTGAACCCCTTTCACAAATCGGTCTAACCACAACATACATTGTAAATCAATATCATATCTTAAAGCATTCTCTCCCATATAAACATGATGTAAGTCATATTCAGCATTCCCGTTATGTTTCCATGCTCCTATGATGGCTTTCCATGTTTTCGGTTTCCATGATTTAACTAAACGTAGAGCCTGTGTTGTTCCCATACCATTATCATCAAACCAACCAGATATAATAAGAGCAGGGACTTGATAACCACCACTTCTTTTTTCCCAATCCATTGTATTCCAAAAATCATCCATATTCTCATGTTTTAACCAGCGATCAAGAAAATCAATAGGCTTCCCTAAAGCCACTTCAGGAATTTTAGAAATAGGTCGTATTTTCATTAAATAATCCCAATCCTGAGTCATGTTCTCTGGTAAAAATGTTTTTTGTGCCATCGCAAATGCCCATGCCAACATACCAGAATTGAAACATCCTCCACGTCTTGGTATGTCCACAAAAGCACTTCCCGAGCACATAAAACTAACAATAGCTTGAAGATGCACATTTTGGCTACATAAAGCTGCCCATTGTACATAACCTAAATAAGAAGCTCCTATCATTCCTACACAACCATCACTCCAGCTTTGTGAAGCAATCCAATTCAGTGTATCATTAGCATCTTCTACTTCATAGTACGATGGCATCCATTCGCCTTGACTTTCTTCTCTACCACGAACATCTTGTATAACAACTGCATATCCTCTTTGAACAAATCGCCAATATTGAAAATAACTTTGTTTCTTTCCATAAGGAGTACGAACGAGTATCGTTGGGAATTGACTCTGATTTTTATTTACTGGCAAATAGACATCAGTTGCTAGAGAGATATGATCTTTTGTTTGTACATCAAATGTTTTTGCTTTTTGAACAGGAAAAACATTGACTTTTGAATAAGTCAAATCTTCCCATTGTTTTAATATCGTCCTTTTTTCATATCCATTTTTTACTAATATACAAACCATATCCCTTGCTGCCATCAAAACAGCATATATACCTGTTTGATCAAAACATAAATCCATTGGATAGAGTTTATGTCTTTGAATATAGACATTATGTTCTTTTAATTGAAACTGTTCGTTCCATGATGTTTGAAACTGTTTTGCACCACTAAAAATCTTTTCTTCATAATCTTTTTTTCGCTTAAAAAAAGACAAAATATCTCGATGACATATTTTTTTCAAGTTTTCACTTTCAGATTCGCTAAATAACGTCTTTTCTTGCCATTTTCCTGAATAGACATCAAGCTTTGAAATCATGATTTTTTCATCTTCTTGAAAAAACTTATCATATAAAATGCCAGACACATAAAAGTTCCATTGTTCCATAAACACCATCCCCTTTAATAAAAATATAATTCATTTTCATCTCTAAAATAATAGATAATCTTATGTATATTTATTTCTTTAATTAATAATATTCTATTCTTAACAAGATAAACTGTCAATAAAATACAATTTTCCATTAATATGTTGATTCTTCATTTCTTTATCCATTAAAATAAGAGCTTGTATCTATTTTTTTATTTTCAATGATTAATAAGAATACAACAACAGATTTTATTTGTTTTCATCACATATTTTAGATATAATGGTAAAGAAAGGGTGAGCAATTTGGAGCATTTCTATCAATCAATGTTAGCCTATATAAGACAACGTCCTCGTTTAGAAAAAACCATTCTTTTTCTAACAGAATACTGTCCTTATATTACTTTCATTATCTATCCATGTGTATTGATCAACTTATGGTTAACGCATAATCCTCACTTTATAGAAGCGATATTAAGACCATGTATTGCTTTTATTATTGTGACGATTTTTAGAAAAATAGTGAATCGCCCTCGTCCTTATGACCACATGGATATCAAACCCTTAAAAGGACATAAACATGGTGAATCATTTCCCAGTCGCCATAGTGTCAGTGCCTGTATTATTGCATTGATTTGTTTTTATGCGAATACATATATTGGTATCTTTGCTTGTATAATCGCAATCATTGTGAGTCTTACTCGTATTTTCAGTGGAGTGCATCATATCAGTGATGTTTTTGCAGCAATTATTATTGCAATTCTATGTTTTATAATTGACTTTCATTAAAAATAATTTATACTATACTTAAAATATTTTAAGTATTTATAAGGAGGTCTTATGCTCAGTCAAGAATTTCAAGCTGTTTATAATATTTTTAAAATGAATTTTTATGCATCTATGTGTGCAGCATCTAAAGAGCTTACGATGCAAGAAGCATTTAGCTTAGATATTATCTATATGTTAGGTGAACCTACTATTTTAGAGTATGCAAAATATATGGGGATTTCACAACCCAATGCAACGTATAAAATCAATCAATTGGTTGATAAAGGATATTTAATTAAAACGGTCAGTCAAGAGGATAAGCGTTCTTATCATTTAAAAGTCACAGCGAAGTTTTTAGAGTTTTATCGTGAAAATGACCGTTATATTAAGAGTGCTTTAAGAAAGATTGAAAAACTTTTCAGCAAAGAAGAAATTAAATCCTTAGAAAAAATGCTTCATACAATTAGAATCTTGATGACGGAGGAAAAAAAATGATTAAAATTATTACTGATTCTACTTCAGATATTGATTTAGAATACGCTAAAGAATTAAACATTGAAGTCGTTCCATTAAAAGTTATTATCGATGGAAAAGAATATAAAGATCGCATTGATTTACAACCTGATCAATTTTATGATTTGTTAGTGAATAGTGATACATTACCTTCAACATCACAACCTTCACCACAAGATTTTGCTGATCTTTATGAAACAGCAAAAGATAACAAGGATAGTGTTATTGTGATAACATTATCTAGCACAATTAGCGGAACATATCAAAGTGCTAATCTTGCTAAAGACTTAGTAGAATATGATGATATTTACGTCATTGATAGCTTAGGAACAACACAAATGCAACGTTTACTTGTTTTAAAAGCTGTCGCTTTAAGAGATGAAGGAATGGTAGCTCAGGATATTTATACATTCTTAGAAGAATATAAGCATCGTATTCGTCTATATGCCTTTGTGGATACTTTGGAATATTTATACAAAGGTGGGCGTTTATCCAAAACAGCTGCTACAGCTGGAACACTTTTGAAATTTAAACCTATTATAGGTTTTGATGATGGAAAATTAGAAATGTTTGCTAAGGCAAGAGGAGCACAAAAAGCAACTGCAAAAATTATAGACTTGATTCAACAAAATGGTGAAATGGACTTAAATGAACCTATCTGTATTGGTTATAATGGTTCAACTGATGGTTTAGATAAGTTTGAAAATACATTAAGAGAAGCTTTCCATTTTGGTGAAACTTTACATGGTGTTATTGGTCCAGTCATTGGAACACATGCGGGACCTGGAGCTCGTTTAATTACTTATGTTGTGAAAAAATAATGTTTAAAAGAAATTGATGATAACATACTATATGTATGATCATCAATTTTTTATTTTTTGAAAGCACTTTTTTATACTCAATATATTAAGCCTAGTCAACGTTTTGACTATGCTAAAGTTGAATTGGGTGATAAATATGATTAGTTATAAACCATTGTATGAAACAATGTATAAACAAGGCATTACAGAGTATGCTCTCATCTATAAAGAAGGAATTTCTGCTAATACAATGTATAGAATTAAACAAGGGAAAGCCATCACAACCAAAACAATTGACACCCTTTGTTTTATATTACACTGTCGTGTAGAAGATATTATTCAATATGTTGAAAATTTAAAAAAAGATGTATGCTGATTGTCATACATCTTTGATTACAACGTAAGTTTTCACTCTTTTATCCAATGAAATATTTATTCAATTCACTTTAGATCAACAATATGCCTTTTATCCTGCTATTATTTTGACATAAAATGTCCTTTTTCGTGGTCCATCAAACTCACATAAATAAATACCTTGCCATGTTCCTAATATGATTCTTCCTTGATGAATAATAAAAGTTTGACTGGCATTAAAAATTGTTGATTTCATATGAGCATGGGAATTTCCTTCAAAATGATGATAATCTGAATGATACGTTGGAAAAGCACGTTCAAAACCTGCCAGCATATCTCTTACAACATCCGGATCAGCATTTTCATTGACTGTAATTCCTGCTGTTGTATGTGGCGTATAAACAACAACTATACCTTCTTGTATTTGAGATTGTTGAACATCTTTTTTGACTGTTGCTGTGATGTCATGCATTTCCATACGTTTTGAAAATTGATAATGATGTGTTACTAACATAAAATCACCTCTATAGATCTTTGATATACCATTTATCACAGGCATAATGGGGTCCTTTGATAAGTGGTTGATCTAACAGTTGAAAACCATTTTTAAGATAAAAACGATTGGCTGCAATCATATTGGAAAATGTTTCTAAATAACACTGACAATAATATTGTCTGGCAAACTCTAAAGATTGATTCAAAAGTTCTTGAGCAATCCCAGTGCCTCTCACCTCACTATAACAATACATTTTCTGTAATTCACAGATTCCTTCTATTCCATCTAGAGGACCTATCCCACATCCTCCTACCACATGATTATCTTTTATAACAACTAAATATTGTTTATTTTTAGGTTGATATACTTGATAAAACTGTCCTAAATCTTTATCTTCCCATGCACAACCCGGTTTATTACCACCAAATTCAATTAAACAATCTCGAATGAGTTTTTCAACTTCTAAATTATCTTTTTCTTTAATCAATCGTATCTTCATGAGCAGGTATAACCTTTTTTAAACGTTTTTCAAAATCACGACGTGAAAACATAACAATAGCGCCACATCCTAAGCATTTAATTTTAATGTCCGCACCCATACGAATAATTTTCCATTGATTAGATTTTTTACATGGATGTTGTTTCTTCATTTCTACAATATCATTCAAATTATACTCCATTTTTCAGTTCCTCCCTTTGTAAATATGCCTGATAAGTATTTTCCATTAACATGGCTATGGTCATAGGGCCTACTCCTCCCGGTACTGGTGTAATATATGAAACAATATCTTTGACATCTTCATAATCCACATCACCACATAATTTATGATTTTCATCACGATTAATACCGACATCTAAAACAACAGCCCCTTGTTTTATATAATCTTTATTAAAAAAACGAGGTTTTCCAATAGCTGCAATTAAAACATCTGCTCGTTTGCATAAATCCGGTAAATTCTTTGTACGAGAATGAGCAATCGTTACTGTCGCATGTTTATGTAAACATAACAGGGCTACAGGTTTTCCAACAATATTACTACGCCCTACAACAACAACTTCTTTGCCTGTTAAATCATAGTGAATCTCATCTAATAAAACCATCATTCCTTTTGGTGTACATGGGACAAGTCCTTTTTCACCTAAAACAAGTTTTGCGACATTTGATGGATGAAACCCATCAACATCTTTACAAGGATCAATTGTATTTAAAATACAATCTTCATCAATATGAGAAGGTAGAGGTAATTGAACCAATATACCATCAACTTTATCATCTTGATTCAATGATTGAATGATTCGAACTAATTCTTCTTGAGATGTCTGTTCATCCAATCTTATAATATCTGAAAGCATACCGACATAAGCACAGGCTTTATCTTTATTACGCACATATGTTTGACTAGCTTGATCTTCACCAACTAAAATAACTGTTAATTTCGGTATTCTTTTCCCTTGTTCTTTTAATTCATCTATTTTCATTTTTAATGCATCTTTTCTTTTTTGTGATATTAATTTTCCATCTATATTCATATCTACCACTCCCTTATATGAATTATATCAAAATAAAATCACTTGTAAACAAAAAGAGGAAAACGAATTCCTCTATTGAATAATTGGAGTCTGTGGTTGTTGATTTGTTGAAGGTTGTGTTTGAGGAGAGGTTTCCTGAGTAGAATTATCAGTAGGTGTTTCAGGTACAGGTTGAATTGGGGTAACTTCTACAGGCTTTGTACCTCTTTTGACGACTTTATCACGTTTTTTATAGACACTATAAGCTTCTTTCTTTGAAGAAATCAAGTTTCCGTTTTTATCGTAGACATAACGATATGATTGTGCTTTTGCTCCAGTGTAGCCACTTGTCTGAACTTTTTCTTTTCCAAGCTCTAATGTTGGATCATCAATATATTGAGTTTGAAAAGGTGTAGAAGATAATTTTTGACTTGTGATTTTTACATATGTTCCATCAACATCTGTTCCTAAAATCTTACAATACAGACGACTACCACTATAAGACATTTCTATTTTGATAGGGTAATCTCTGTTATTCTTAAATTTGAAGTCAGGTCCACCCCAAGAAACAGTCGCATCTCTACCAATGGGTACATAACTAGATACATAGCTATGATTAGATCTTAAAGTGACTTCTAAATTAGAAAGCAACACTGCATTATATAATGTGGAAGATGATTGACAGATACCTCCACCCACTTCATTAACTGTTTCTCCATCTCGATAAGCTCCAGCTGCTCCAAATCCTCTAGCTGTGGTACGTTGTCCAACTTGTTTGTTGAATGAAAATTCTTCTCCCGGCAATAAGATAGAATTACATTTTATTCCTGCTAAACGGACATTATTCTTTCTAACAGATGAACCACTAACATATGTGGAATAACTTCCTAAAACATCTTTAAATAAATTCTCTTTTAAATCTTCAGTAGAAATATCTGGTTGCGTAATCTTAGCTGAAACTTCAAAAGTTTCTCCTTCTTTTGTTTTTAAAAAGACTTCTTGAGCTTTCTCTAAATCATATGCAATCCCCACTTTAGCATCAACAATAGCGTAATCATTATTTTTATCTAAAGTCGCATTTTTAGCTTCTGTCGCTAATTCTTTATATATTGATTGCATTTCATTGTCTTCTAGATGTGTTTGTTCTAAGTGACACTGTATTTCTTTTTGAAAATCATAATCTTTAAAAGCTTGTTGAATTTGTTGAATCACTAATTTTTCAGTTGTTCTTTCACCATTATGCCCTTTTTTAAAAATAATTTTCTGCTTCCCTAATTCATAAGTTGTCTTTTGTGTTGTGTCATAATTAAGAATTTGACTCTTTTGAATAGCTTCTTTCATTTGATTCTCACTTTGAATCGTTACAGGAATAACAAAATCATGATTCATTAAATAATCATATCCTCTTGTTAAAAAGTTTCCTTTATTTTTAATAATCTTTTCCACACCCTTTTTCGCATCAAAAGATACATTTCCTGTGAAATCAATCGTATAAGTTTGATCTTTAGCTTTCATTTTTATCAATAATTTTTCTGTATCATCTTCAAATTGTTGATTTAAAGTTTCAATAGCTTTTGACTGAGTTAGCTGTCCAACCTTTATACCATTAATTGTTGTATTAGAAACAAAATCCCCTGTTCCTGCCATAATACATAAAATAAGATATATAGTTAATAATACACATATCATTCCAGCTGGAATCAATACTTTTTTATTTTTTAACCATTTTTTATATTTCATAGTCTTATTTTCTCCTATAGATTCTACTCACATATCATAAACTTCTTTGATGCTTCTTGCAAGATGGAGATATAAAAAAATAGTCGTATTTTTTCGACTATTTTTGCTTATTAATAATATGTCTGGCAATTAATATACCATTTGCTCCAGCTTGAGCAAGTCCTCTTGTTAAACCAGCACCATCACCACCAACATACAATCCATCTATTTCACTTTCAAATCCTTCTCTTACTTTAGGTCTAGCTGAATAGAATTTGGCTTCTACACCGTAAAGCAAAGTATGTTCATTGGCAATTCCAGGTGTAACATGATCTAAAGCTTCAATCATTTCAATAATTGATTTCATCGTATTATATGGTAATACCAATCCTAAATCTCCCGGTACAGCTTCTGGTAGGGTTGGAACAGTATATCCTTCCTTTAAACGTTTGGCTGTTGTACGACGACCTCTTTTAATATCTCCATATCTTTGCACAATAATACTTCCATGTGATAACATGTTTGCTAATCTAGCTACTTCATGTGCAAATTCATTAGGTTCATTAAACGGTTCACTAAAGACATGGGATACAAGCAAAGCAAAGTTTGTATTAGGACTTCCTAGTTTTGGATCATGGTACGCATGTCCATTGGCTAACATTGTTCCAGAATGATTCTCAATAACAACATGCCCACTTGGATTAGAACAGAATGTTCTGACTTTTGTTCCTACAGAAGCATTATATACAAATTTTCCTTCATATAAATTTTGATTAATTTCATCCATAACAATATTACTTGTTTCAACTCTGACCCCAATATCCACTTGATTGTTATAGAGTTCAAGTCCTTGATGTTTAAACACTTTCGCAAGCCATGTTGATCCATCACGTCCTGGTGCCAAAACAACATGAGGAGCATAGATTTCTTCACCATTTTCTAAGATAATTCCCTTAACATGACGATCTTCTACTATAATATCTTTAACAGCTGTTTTAAAAGCTATATCAATATGTTCTTTTAATTCATTTGACATTTCTGTCATAATTCTTAAATTTTCTTCTGTTCCTAAATGTCTCACTTTGGCACGTAATAATTTTAATCCAACCGCATATCCACGTTTTTCAATTTCTCTTACTTTATCTGTTGTTGGATCTGTAATTTCACGTGTTGCTCCATGTTTTAAATACAATTCATCAACATAATGAATCACATCTTCAACTTCCTGATTATCTAAATAATCTGTCAGCCATCCACCAAATTCACTTGTAATATTAAATTTCCCATCAGAATAAGCGCCTGCTCCTCCAAACCCTGAAGTAATCGAACATGCAGGTAAACATCCTGGTTCATTTTCTTTAATTTGTGGACAACTTTTAATTTTCTTATCTTTAATTGGACAATGTCTATACATCACATCATGTCCTTTATCAATAAGTAAGACTTTTAATTCTGGATTTTTTAAATACAATTCATAACTTGTCATAATTCCTGCTGGTCCAGCTCCAACAATAATGACATCATAATTCTTTTGCATAAAAAAACGCCTCATTTCTGGGGCATTATTAAATAATCCTCGTTTATTATATTCATAAAATCAATACATTGTCAATACAATAAAATGGATTAAAAAATGTTATAAATTGATAAAACTTTTTTCACTATATCAAAAACAATGCGACAATAACAGGAATAGTGATAATTGAAAGTAAGGTTGTCATAAAAACAGTTTTCGCAGCTAAAGCGACATCTTTTTGATATTCTGTCGCAAATAAAACAGCTATATTGCCTACTGGCATTGCAATCATGATTAAGGATACACCTAAAATAAGAGGATCTTGGATAAAGAAACTTAAAACTGGATAAGCAATGATAGGAATAATGATTTGTTTTAAAATGGTAAAAGGATAAACTCTGATTTCATTGAAAACTTCTTTTAATGGAATCGTTGCGAGTGTTGAACCAATCAACATCATTGCAATTGGTGTAGTAATATCTCCTACCATCGTTATTGTTGAAGCGATGACATCGGGTACCTGTATCTCTGTTAAATAAATCAATAAAGCAATCAAAGATGATATGACTCCTGGTGAAAGTAGCTGTCTGGCATTCATCTTAATTTTTTCTGTGGAATGATAATTCATAAAAACAATACCTACAGTAAAGACTAATAAATTAAATAACATATTAAAAATAGCAGTCAAAAAAACAGCTTCGTTACCAAAAATAGATTTCATCACTGGAAATCCCATAAATCCAATATTAGAAAACATAGTCATAAAGATATATAACCCTTGCTGATGCGTTGGTACTTTTATTATTTTGACAATAATAAAACCAAGTATTGGTAAAACAATAAAGATAATGACACCCACAATAAAAACAAAAGCAATCTTTGAAATATCTTTTTCTAAAGTCGTTGATAAAACAGAAGATACAATTAAAGCTGGTGTTGTGACTGATAATAGTAAACTTGTTAAACGTTTATTAAATTCCACATCAAGAATCTTGATTTTTAATAAACCATACCCCAGTGCAATCACTAGAAATAATTGTATCATCTGTAAAATAATAACTTGTAAATCCACACTTATCCTCTTAATCCATGAGCTTGTCTTTCCATATTTTCAACAACAATGTCATAGATTTCACCAAGTGTTGCTGCATATTCTAAAACAAGCCATGGCTCATTTGTATGATAGTGAATCTTGATAAGTTCATCATCCCCTACTGCCAATAAACAGTCCCCTTGAAAATGTTCTGTAATATAATCATGAATTTCATCTTCGTTTAAATTCTTACCTTCAATAAGTAATTGTGTATCAAATTTATATTCTAACATCGTTATTCTCCTTCAAACAAACATGCTCCATTTGTTTCAATGACTTTCTTATACCAATCAAATGATTTCTTTTTATATCGTTTATATGTTCCATTTCCTAAATCATCACAATCGACATAGATGAATCCATAGCGTTTACTCATCTGTTTTGTTGATTCACTTACTAAATCTATACATCCCCAAGACGTATATCCCATCAAATCAACACCATCTATTTCTATCGCATTCAACATTTCCTTAAAATGTGCTGCAAAATAATCTATACGATATTGATCATCCACTGTTCCATCAATAAGTTCATCTTTTGCTCCTAAACCATTTTCTACGATAAATAATGGTTTTCTATAACGATCATATAAATCCACCAAAGATACTCTTAATCCAATAGGATCAATTTGCCATCCCCACTCAGATGAAGGAATGTATGGATTTTTAATGGCTGTCATTGTATTAGCAGCTGTTTTCTTTAATCCTTGATCATCTTTCGCAACACAGCTAGATGAATAATAACTAAATGATACAAAGTCTACTGGATATTTTTTCATGATATCCAAATCTCCATCTTCCATCTGAATATGAATACCTTCATTCTTGAATTTCGCAAGAAGATATGCTGGATATTCTCCAAATATTTGTGTATCACTATAACAATATGTACTTCTCATATCCTGTTGTGCCTGTAATACATCTTCTGGTTTACATGTATATGGATAATATGTAAGCTTTGTCAACATACATCCTACCTTTGATCCTGGTATTGTTTCATGACATATTTTCGTAGCTAAGGCAGAAGCTACAAACTGATGATGCATCGCCTGAAAAATCACTTCTTGAAAGTTTCTTCCTGGAAATCTGTCTTCGACAAGTCCTCCTGTTGTATAAGGATGTCTAATCATTGAATCAACTTCATTGAATGTCAGCCAATATTTGACCTTATCCTTATATCTTTCACAGATGACCTTAACATATCTGACAAACATATCTACGACTTCTCTTGATGCCCATCCTTCATAATTTAAAACAATATTGATTGGTGGTTCATAATGTGACATTGTCACTAATGGTTCTATTCCATATTTCAAACATTCATCAAAAATATCATCATAGAATTTCAATCCTTCTTCATTTGGTTCTAAATCATCTCCATTAGGGAAGATTCTAGACCATGCAATGGACATTCTATAAACCTTAAATCCCATCTGGGCAAATAGTTGAATATCTTCTTTATAATGATGATAACCGTCAGAGCCATGTCTTTTGGGATATAATGACTCATCAGTTGATTGTAATGCTTCTTCAATATCTTTTGTTGTAATGGCATTTTGTGCTTTATAATCTTGCACATCTACATCTAAATGATGCCTGGCACAGTCAGAAACACTGATTCCTTTTCCTCCCTCGTTCCATCCACCTTCATATTGGTTGGCAGCAGTTGCTCCACCCCATAAAAATCCTTCTGGAAATTGTCTTACCATGTTTTCTCCTCCTCTTTCTTCTATTATACATCATTCCATTTCATCATGTCTTTATTTTCAAAAAAAGAAAGATGAAAAAAAGTACATCTTTATAATGTACTTAATGAAACATATCTTTTTTCATAAAAATAAATGTAGCCACACCACACGCAATTAACGCTATCAAAGTTGGTACCCACCATACAGGTCCAGGTAATCCAGTAACATTCATTCCATAAAAACTAAAAACGATATTTGGAATAGCCATCACAATTGTAATCACAGTTAATACCTTCATTACAATATTTAAATTATTAGAAATAACAGAAGCAAAGGCATCCATTGTTCCAGATAAAATATTTGAATAAATATTACACATTTCAATAGCCTGATGAATCTCAACCAGTACGTCCTCTAATAAATCTTGATCATCCTCATATAATTTGATTAATTTTCCTCGCATGATTTTATTTAATGTTATTTCATCAGTTTTTAAAGAAGTTGAAAAATAAACCAATGATTTTTCTAATCCCAACATTTGTATTAATTCTTTATTTTGCATTGATCGATGAAGTTTATGCTCAGTTAATGAAGATAAGCGATCAATTTGGCGTAAATAAATCAAATATCTTTGAGAAATCCTTAATAACAATTTCAATAAAAATCTTGTTTTCATTTCTGTATGAATACCTTTGACTTTCCCTGTAGCCATATCTTCAATGTTTAAATTTTCATATAGAGAAATTGTAATAATATATCCTTTCATTAAAACAATACCTAAAGGTAATGTTGTATACTGTAAAGTCATTTTATCATATTTACCTTCAGTTTCTTCGGCACTTGGATAATCGACAATGACTAATGTTTGATTATAGTCATCATCAAAATCAATATGTGAACTTTCTTCTTCATCCAAAGATGCCTGTACAAATTCAGGAACAACGTCTAAATTTTCAATCAAAAAATTTTTTTCTTCTTCAGTAGGTGAAATGACATTAATCCAGCATCCTGTTTCCAATGCTTCAATTTTTTTTGTTTCAGTTCCAAAAGTCTTGTAAAATTCTATCATTTTAATCCTCCTATTCTATAACAGGAGAATTTTTATTATGCCTCCTGTTATGCTTTGTTTGATATTGAAATTCGTTTCTTCATCCGGCTCCGGAGACATAATAACACCTTCTTTCTTTCCCATGCCATTATAACACAAAATATGAGAGATAGAAGCCTTAGAAAGGTAATTTTTTTGTTTTTTTAACAAAAAAAGATTTAAATTAAAAGTTTACTTTCAACTTAAATCTTATTATTCTTAAATCCAATCCGTTCCATCTTCTCTTTTTAAAATATAACGAATCATTTCAAACATTTCTTCTTTGGATTTTGATTTAACAATAAAAACATGATTACCCATTGCAGCACTTAAAGCCGCAGGAACATCTGTTTCTAAAGCAATTTGATCTCCATACTTTTCTCTAATCTGATCATAATTGTACATATACCAGATTCCCTCTCTACGACCAGTGTAAGCTACCCAATATTCACGATGAATATCATAGAAACATTCATTATATTTGATCATATCTGCCCATATCGTATATACATCAACGTTATAAGCATAATTAATCATATCTGGCATATAAGCACCTGGTGCTCTCATATTCACTTCTAAGCCTACAATATCACCCTTTTTACCAAGACCTTCTTTATCTTCATCTAATCTAAAGAACTCAAAATGATAGAAACGACTTCTTGTATCAAAAGCTTCTACAACTTTTTTTCCTATTTCATATAAATCCAATCCTTCAACAGGCTGTGAATAGAATGCAGTATCACTTAATTCATTAACATTATCCATGATAGAATTCAGCATCACATGAGATGAACAAATCAAAATATTTTTATCTTTATCAGTAACTCCATCAAAAGTTTCTACATGCCCGGGCACCATTTCCTCAATAATAAATTGAATATAAGGTGGTTTTGTCGCAAAGAAATAATCTAACTCATCATCACTTTTCAATTTATATGTTGAACTTGCCCCAACACCATTATCGGGTTTAACAATGACTGGATATCCAACTCTATTTGCAAAAGCTTTAGTTGCTAGATAGTCATCTATTTTACGATATCGTGCGGTTGGAATTCCTACAGATTTATAAACATCTTTCATTTTTGATTTATATTTCATTGGTGAAAGATCTTGAATCTTTGTTCCAGTTGTCACATTAAACTCATTTCTTAATGTTGCTTCTAATTCCAGCCAGTATTCATTTTGAGATTCAATCCAATCAATCTTTCCATAATGCCATGTAAAATATGCACAAGCTCTATATACACTTTCATAATCTTCCAAATCATCAACACGATAATATTCTGTTAAGGCAAGTTTTGTATGATATGGCAGATTTTCATAATTCTCATCGCCTATTCCTAATACACGAACTCCTCTGACTTTTAAACGATCACAAAAGTTATAGAAATATGCCGGAAAATTTGGCGAAATAAAGATCACGTTCATATTAGATCACCCTTTCTACAAAATATGGGAATTGTACTTGCCACCAATCCCAATCATGATTCACATCATATCCCCAAAAATCAATCCATGCAGGAATATCTTTATATTCAAGAAGTTCTTTCATACGTGATGTACTTCTAATCATATCATCTTCCCATGCCCCTTGCCCACAGCATAATACAATATGGCATTGACGATACATATCAACATAAGGATGGTCATAACTCATTCCATTTAAATATTGTACGGGTGAGTTACGATATAAAATATCATCATGATAATCACCAAAGAATAAATCACTATCATAATAGCCACTCAAAGCAATTGTTCCTTTAAAAATATCAGGTCTTCTAAACATAAAATTAGCGGCATGAGATGCCCCCATTGAGCAACCTGTTGTATAAATACCTTCAGCATAATTTCCATTATTTCCATAAGAATTGATTTCAAATATTCTTGGTACCAATTCATTAACAATATAATAGAAATATTGTTCAATCATATAAGTGCGATGGCGATTATCTCCCCCTTCAGCAGACCAGGATTCCTGATCAATGCTATCACAGCAGAAAAGCTGAATTCTTCCCTCATCAATAAGATGTTCAACAGTATGAACCATTCCGTTATTTTCAAAATCAAAGAATCTTCCGTTTTGTGATGGAAACACTAATATTGGTGTTCCAGCATGTCCATAAACTTTAAATTCCATATCACGCAATAAACAATCACTATATTCTTTAAACCATTCTGTTTTCATATTCTCCCTCCTATCCTAAAACATATTGAACAAAAGCATCAACTTGTTCCATATTTTCAAAACGTGCAGTATACGTAAAATTCCCCATTGCTCCACTTAGAATATCTGGCATTCTTTCACACATAACTAAATCGAAATGGTATTGAGATATAATATCTTCATGACTATGTGTGTAAGTTATACCATCCCTTCTTCCACAATATACACAATGATATGGACGATGATGATCATATTCACTATATCCTTTAGTTACCATATCTGCATAAATTTGATAGACATCTATGTCATTTGCAAAATTCATCATATCAGGAGTATATCCCCCTGGTGTACGTAAATTCACTTCTAAACCAATAATATCTCCCTTTTTCCCTAATCCTTCTTTATCTTCTAGAAGTTTAAAAAATTCCATATGGAAACATCTTCCTGCTGTATAAAAGGCTTTAACACAAGCATGTCCTGCCTGTTTTAAATCATATGGAATTTCCCTTAATGAGTAATAATACATACTGCTTTGATCATTAACAACATCCATTATTGGATTTGGGAAAACATGTGATGTTTCAAAAATAATATCTTTGTCAAGATTAGCAATACCATCGTA
Organism: Clostridium sp. C1; assembly: GCF_018223625.1. Classification (NCBI taxonomy): domain Bacteria; kingdom Bacillati; phylum Bacillota; class Clostridia; order Eubacteriales; family Clostridiaceae; genus Clostridium; species Clostridium sp. C1. Next base: position 2,033,216 of record NZ_CP073631.1, read on the forward strand.
TGAAATAATGAGCCCATTCACAAATTCTTCCATAATGTATTGTGTAACATGTTCTTCTTGATAAAATTTTTCTAATTCATCTTGATTAGAAATTTTATAAGTTTTAGCTGCTCCTACGCCATTATCAGGTTTCACTACAACTGGATAACCTACTTTTTCAATAAATTGTAGACCTTCATCCAAATTAGTAACAAGGTGATAACGTGCAGTCTTGACACCTGCTTCTTCATAAAATTTCTTCATTTTTGATTTGCATTTAATATCTTCAATATGATTCGTATGAATACCTGTTGTAATATTAAAATCTGTACGTAATTTAGCATCTTGTTCCAACCAGTATTCATTATTTGATTCTAGCCAGTCAATATGTCCATAATGAAAAATAAAATATCCCATTGCTTTTATCATTTCATCATAATTTTCCATTGAATAAACTTGATAATAATCATCAATAGAATTCTTTAATTCTTCGCTTAATTGATCATATGGAGTATCTGCAATTGCTAAAACAGTAACACCATTTAATTTTAATCGGTTGCAAAATTGATAAAAATTTTTTGGAAAACTTGGTGATATATATACAAAATTCATAAAATAAAATTCCCCCTTTTTATATCCTTTTTTCTATTATATCATAATAAATAAAAAAAAGAATAAAAAAAAGGACGGAACCAGAAGAAGACTGGACCGTCATGTGAACTGGCAGCGTGCTATTGTCGCAGTTGCCCACTATCTTCGCCGCTATGATGCTTAACTTCTGTGTTCGGCATGGTTACAGGTGTGTCCATCATGCCTTCGCCACCAGATCATCTGAGCACGAACGCTCAAAACTGAACAGCTTCCTTCCTCCCACTTCTTATGGCTAAGCTCTCGGTCTATTAGTATCATTCAGCTCAGCATGTCGCCATGCTTGCACCCATGACCTATCTACCTCCTCGTCTTGGAGGGACCTTCCTTCCGAAGAATGGGAAGTCTCATCTTGGAGGGGGCTTCACGCTTAGATGCCTTCAGCGTTTATCCCTTCCGGACTTGGCTACCCAGCTGTGCCACTGGCGTGACAACTGGTGCACCATCGGTCCGTCCACCCCGGTCCTCTCGTACTGAGGGCAGCTCTCCTCAAACTTCCTGCGCCCACGACAGATAGGGACCGAACTGTCTCACGACGTTCTGAACCCAGCTCGCGTACCGCTTTAATGGGCGAACAGCCCAACCCTTGGAACCGACTTCAGCTCCAGGATGCGATGAGCCGACATCGAGGTGCCAAACCTCCCCGTCGATGTGAACTCTTGGGGGAGATCAGCCTGTTATCCCCAGGGTAGCTTTTATCCGTTGAGCGACGGCCCTTCCATGCGGTGCCGCCGGATCACTAAGCCCGACTTTCGTCCCTGCTCGACTCGTCTGTCTCGCAGTCAAACACCCTTCTGCCTTTGCACTCTGCGCATGGTTTCCATCCATGCTGAGGGTATCTTTGGGCGCCTCCGTTACTCTTTGGGAGGCGACCGCCCCAGTCAAACTGCCCACCTGACACTGTCCCGTCCTCAGTTCCATGAGGCCCGGTTAGAACTCCAATGCATCAAGGGTAGTATCCCAACGTCGGCTCCTCGAATACTGGCGTATCCGTATCTCAGCCTCCTACCTATCCTGTACATCATGCATCAGAGTCCAATATCAGGCTACAGTAAAGCTCCATGGGGTCTTCCCGTCTAGTCGCGGGTAACCTGCATCTTCACAGGTACTAAGACTTCACCGAGTCTACAGCCGAGACAGCGCCCAAATCGTTACGCCTTTCGTGCGGGTCAGAACTTACCTGACAAGGAATTTCGCTACCTTAGGACCGTTATAGTTACGGCCGCCGTTTACTGGGGCTTCGGTTCATGGCTTCGCTTGCGCTGACCACTCCCCTTAACCTTCCAGCACCGGGCAGGCGTCACCCCCTATACTTCGACTTGCGTCTTCGCAGAGAGCTGTGTTTTTGGTAAACAGTCGCTTGGGCCGTTTCACTGCGGCTCAGCTTCCACTGAGCACTCCTTCTCCCTAAGTTACGGAGTCATTTTGCAGAGTTCCTTAGCTATAGTTCTCTCGCTCACCTTAGGATTCTCTCCTTACCCATGTGTGTCCATTTTCGGTACGGGCAGAATGCAGTTATGCTAGAAGCTTTTCTTGGAAGCTGGCTTCAGACTCTTCTGTACTTATCGCAATGTTCCATCCGCTTCACGCCTTCGGGTTATGCCATCCGGATTTGCCTGGATGACCCCTACCTCGCTTGCTCCAGCTTTTCCGTCAGCTGGTTGTCCTAGCCTTCTCCGTCACTCCCTCGCCTGCACTCCGGTACGGGATTCTCCACCCGTTGTCCATCGACTACGCCTTTCGGCCTCGCCTTAGGTCCCGACTTACCCAGAGCGGACGAACCTTCCTCTGGAAACCTTGGGTCTCCGGTGCGTGGGATTCTCACCCACGTGCCGCTACTCACACCGGCATTCTCTCTTCCACACGCTCCACGACTCCTTCCGGTATCGCTTCTTCGCTGTCTGGAACGCTCCCCTACCATTTACATCGTAAATCCATAGCTTCGGTATCATGCTTAGCCCCGGTAAATTTTCGGCGCAGAGTCATTCGACCAGTGAGCTGTTACGCACTCTTTCAAGGATGGCTGCTTCTGAGCCAACCTCCTGGTTGTCTGTACATCTCCACATCCTTTTCCACTTAGCATGTATTTGGGGACCTTAGCTGATGGTCTGGGCTGTTTCCCTCTTGACCATGGACCTTATCACCCATGGTCTGACTGCCGTCCATGTCTTCATGACATTCGGAGTTTGATTATGCTCAGTACCTCGAGATGAGGCCATCACATATTCAGTGCTCTACCTTCATGCGACTTCCTGACGACGCTAGCCCTAAAGCTATTTCGGGAGAACCAGCTATCTCCGGGTTCGTTTGGAATTTCACCCCTAGCCACAATTCATCCGCCAACGTTTCAACGGGGTCGGTTCGGTCCTCCATCGGGTCTTACCCCGACTTCAACCTGATCATGGCTAGATCACCCGGTTTCGGGTCTATGACATGCAACTTTCGCCCTCTTCAGACTCGCTTTCGCTTCGGCTCCGCATCCCCTGCTTAACCTCGCTCCACATCATAACTCGCCGGCTCATTCTACAAAAGGCACGCCATCACCCATTAACGGGCTCTGACTTCTTGTAAGCATATGGTTTCAGGTTCTCTTTCACTCCCCTCCCGGGGTTCTTTTCACCTTTCCCTCACGGTACTGGTCCACTATCGCTCACCAGGGAGTATTTAGCCTTTCGAGATGGTCCTCGATCCTTCCGTCAGGATTCCTCGTGCCCCGACGTACTCAGGGTCTGCCTCGCCTTCCTTCACGACTTCGGATACGGGAGTTTCACCCTCTTCGCTGCGCCTTCCCCTGCGCTTCTCCTGTCATGTCGCATCGACTTCCTCGGCAGCCCTATAACCCCATCCTGAGATGGTTTGGGCTCCTCCGCTTTCGCTCGCCACTACTTACGGAATCGTTCTTACTTTCCTTTCCTGCAGGTACTGAGATGTTTCAGTTCCCTGCGTATCGCCTCGATTCTTCATCGATGTCATCCTCATGGATGACGGGTTCCCCCATTCGGACATCGACGGGTCCTTGCATGCTTACTGCTCGCCGTCGCGTTTCGCCGTTTGCTGCGTCCTTCTTCGCCTCCTGGTGGCCAGGCATCCGCCATACGCTCTTCTTCGCTTAACCTAAAGTGTTCTCTTTTCGTGCTTTCTTAGTTTGCAACTAGATGATTTCGACCTTCTTCCTGATCTCTTTCATCTTTCGTTTCTTCGCTTTCTTGTAGAAAGTTTGCTGTTCAGTTTTCAATGTTCCTGCCTTGAATGCATCTTTCCAGATACACTCAAAACCAAACAGTATCCACATCTTCTCTTCTCCCTAGAAAGGAGGTGATCCATCCCCACGTTCCCGTAGGGATACCTTGTTACGACTTCACCCCAATCATCAGTCCCACCTTAGACAGCTCCCTCCTTGCGGTTGGGCCACCGGCTTCGGGTGTTACCAACTCTCATGGTGTGACGGGCGGTGTGTACAAGGCCCGAGAACGTATTCACCGCGACATGCTGATTCGCGATTACTAGCGATTCCAGCTTCGTGCAGTCGAGTTGCAGACTGCAGTCCGAACTGTGAACGGGTTTCTGGGTTTCGCTCCACCTCGCGGCTTCGCCTCCCTCTGATCCGTCCATTGTAGCACGTGTGTAGCCCAGGTCATAAGGGGCATGATGATTTGACGTCATCCCCGCCTTCCTCCTCCTTGCAGAGGCAGTCTCGCCAGAGTCCCCAACCTAATGCTGGCAACTGGCAACAGGGGTTGCGCTCGTTGCGGGACTTAACCCAACATCTCACGACACGAGCTGACGACAACCATGCACCACCTGTGTGAGATATATCTATCTCCCTGTCTCCAGGGCCTTTATCTCCATGTCAAGACCTGGTAAGGTTCTTCGCGTTGCTTCGAATTAAACCACATGCTCCACCGCTTGTGCGGGCCCCCGTCAATTCCTTTGAGTTTCATTCTTGCGAACGTACTACTCAGGCGGAGTGCTTATTGCGTTAACTCCAGCACTGAGGTCTGACCCCCAACACTTAGCACTCATCGTTTACGGCGTGGACTACTAGGGTATCTAATCCTATTTGCTCCCCACGCTTTCGGGACTGAGCGTCAGCTGCACCCCAGACCGCCGCCTTCGCCACTGGTGTTCCTCCATATATCTACGCATTTCACCGCTACACATGGAATTCCGCGATCCTCTGATGCTCTCTAGCTGTGCGGTTTCCACGGCTTACCGAAGTTTAGCTCCGGTCTTTCACCGCAGACCTGCACTGCCGCCTGCTCCCTCTTTACGCCCAATGATTCCGGATAACGCTCGCCACCTACGTATTACCGCGGCTGCTGGCACGTAGTTAGCCGTGGCTTCCTCATGAAGTACCGTCACGCACATGGCATTCCCTCCATCTGCCGTTCTTCCTTCATAACAGAAGTTTACATCACGAATGACTTCTTCCTTCACGCGGCGTTGCTCGGTCAGGCTTTCGCCCATTGCCGAAAATTCCCTACTGCTGCCTCCCGTAGGAGTCTGGGCCGTGTCTCAGTCCCAGTGTGGCCGTCCACCCTCTCAGGCCGGCTACGCATCGTCGCCCTGGTGAGCCGTTACCTCACCAGCTGGCTAATGCGTCATAAGCCCATCCCTGTGCTATCCCGTGGGATATTTAACATAGTCGACATGCGTCCTCTATGCCTATGCGGTCTTAGCTGCCGTTTCCAGCAGTTATCCCCCTCACAGGGGCAGGTTGCTTATGTCTTACTCACCCGTTCGCCACTCAATGCCGAAGCATTGCGTCCGACTTGCATGTATTAGGCACGCCGCCAGCGTTCATCCTGAGCCAGGATCAAACTCTCCATTGTCCTTTTCTATCTTCAGACAATTTCATGTCTTCTTGACTCTTTCTTTTTTCCTATCTTTATTGACGTGTTTACTGTTCAGTTTTCAATGTTCCTGTCGCCCTCTCTCTCGAGTGCTCATCTATAATATCATCTATTCCTCCCCTTTGCAACCCTTTTTTTTACTTTTTTTCATCTTTTCTCTTTTTTCCCTTTCCATCAATGTTTTTTCTTTCTGTTTTCTTTTGTTTCCTTCATAGAAGATAAACTAGGCCCATCAATAAGCTTACCAAAAGCTGTAAAAGTTGATTGATGACAAGGGCATATCCATATTTTATCTTTTTGATCAAACTGCAAAATACATCTCATATGGGGACAATACGGAGAAAATATATGACATTTTCCAACCTTATCCTTATATACTGCTCTTAATTTACTTCCAATTCTCACAATTTTCCCTTCTTCATACGACATCTGATTCAATTCTTCATAGTGAAATCTCAAACCAATATAACCCTTATAATACGATTGAAGCAGTTCTTTTTGATACTCTTTTGCAAAGCCTATTGAAAAATATTGACAACTATATAAACTACGATAAGGATTTTGCTGATGTATAATACAATCTTTAATGAGTCTTGCTGCTACTTGAGATAAAGTCATACCCCATTTTTGAAATCCATAAATAACATATTCATGTGTATGTGGCTTTATTTCACCAATATAAGGGACTCCTCTTAAAGGAATACTGTCCATTGCATACCAATCACAACTTTTAATATCTATATATAACCCTTTTTGATTAATAGGTCGATAACTTATGGATTGATCTATACAAAGACGGCTTGAATTCCCATCATACAAACGACAATCTATATTTTCTTTTGTTTGAAACAGTTTAGCAAAATACATTCCTTTTTTGATAAATGGATACCTTGTCGCATGAACAACATATTGACATTGGATTTGATATTGACCAACTTTCACTTCAAATGCATAATGTTTTCTTTTTACCTTACTCACTTGACTATACTCATAAAACTTCACTCCACTTTTTTGACAAATTTTTACCAATTGATATAAATATTTTAATGGATGAAAAACAGCTTGATGTTTCAAACCTATTGAAGCAAGATGTTGTGAATCACTGATCGTTTCCACACGAAAAGATTTCAATATATTTTCTATCTCTTGAATAAGAGATACATATTGTGGATCATCTGTATATAAATAAGCATCATTTTCATAAAAATCACAGTCTATATGTTCTTTTTGAACAATTTCTCTTATTTCTTGAATAGCACTTTCCTGAGAAAGAAAATATAAATGTGCATAATGAATGTCATAATGTTTCTTCAATAATTGGTAAATCTGCCCATGTAAAGATGTTATTTTAGCAGTTGTATGTCCACTTGTTTGAAATCCAACTTGCCCTCTTTCCACTACGACTACACGATATGGCAAATCCTTAAGCTGATACGCTAAAGAAACACCCGCTAATCCTGCTCCAATAATGACTATATCCACCTCTAAATCTTCCGTTACCTTTTCACACTTTATAGAGGATGTTGTATCTTGCCAATAAGACTGATTCATATTTCATCACCAAGTTCTATTTTACCCAGCAACTTTGATTTTAAACAAAAAAAGAGAACTAATTTCTCTTTTGCTGCGGTAAAACAATCTCAATCGTTGTTCCAACATTGAGTTCGCTTTTCAAAGAAATCGTTCCCTTATAATTAGAAACAATATGTTTAACAATAGCCAGTCCCAGACCTGTTCCACCACGTTGTTTACTTCTTCCTTTATCAACACGATAAAATCTTTCAAAAACACGCCCCTGATCAGCTAACGGAATACCAATTCCTGTATCTTCTACAACAATCTTCATTCCATCACCTTGTGCTTCAATATCTACAAACACTTGGCCATGATCTTTATTATATTTAATCGCATTTCCAATCAAATTATTTAATAAAGTATAAATTTGCTGGTGATTTCCCATATATGTCATCTCATCAAAGTCATATTCTATATGAATATCATGTTTAGCAATTTCTACCTCATAACTTTCAAGAACTTCATCGACAATTCCTTTCATTTTTAATGGCATAATTTCTGCCTCAATATCCATACTTTCCAATCTCGATAACATTAATATATCATTGATTAACCTCGACATACTATCCACTTCAGTTTGAATTTTTTCTAACATCATTTGTTTCTGTCTATCATTTTGGACAACTCCCTGTGCCAGTAAATCACTATAACCTCTAATTGAAGTCATTGGTGTTTTTAATTCATGCGAAACATTAGAGAAAAATTCACTACGCATTTTTTCAGCTTTTTTAGATGCTGTTATATCTACAAACAGTAAAGTTGTCCCAAAATCCACACGCGAAATATAACAAGCATAAATATTATGATCTATTTTTATTTCTACCTGCTGCTTCATGATGTTATTTTTCAAAGCCTGAATAATATCCGGAAAATAAAGATAATCAAAGATACAATCATGGACTTTCATATCTCCTAAAATAGAAGCTGCTTTTTCATTTATACTTAATATCTGGTAATCTTCATCTAACAAAACAAATCCTTCATTCATCTGTTTAAGAATTTCATCAATTTTAATTCTTTCCAGTTTCACTTGACGCATAGATTTACGTAGCCTATGTGATAAATTATAAATCGTATCAACAATGACATTAAATTCCTGATAATCATAATCTTTTAAATCAACTCTAAAATCTTTACTCATACGATCTAAACCTTCACTAATTTCAATAATAGGTTTAGAAATTGTAATTGCCAGTTTTCTTGATAAAACAAAAGCTATAAAGAAAGAAATACCACTACTTAATGCAAATGCTGGAATGAGCGAAGCCAAATAATCAGTAATGCCATGATAAGGAATAGAAAGACGAACAATATAATCTCCTTGATTATATAAAGCTACATAAAGCGTATCTTCATGCGTTGTTTCTGATTTTCTTTGGGCATATCCTTCACCATTTTGAAGTGCTTCCTGTACCTCATTACGATTTAAATGATTTTCTGAAATTGAATCTCTCGCCGTATCTGCCACAACATTTCCTTGAAGATCAATGACACTAATACGTGTATCATCACTATATGCCAGTGGATTCAATTCATCAATCTGTTCATCAAGATTTTGACTGTAATCTAAAGCATAATCAATTAATTTTAAAGAATATAACATATCATGCTCAGTAGTATCTAAAATACTATTAGAAACAAGCATAGCTGAAATGGTACAACTGCTAAGCAAAGCAACAATTAAAATAACAATAAAATAACGGAGGATAGACTTAGTCATATTTATCCTCCTCTTTTTCAACAAAGCGATATCCTACAGATCGAATTGTTTTAATATATTTTTCTCCATCATCATTCAGCTTCTTACGAAGTGATCGAATATGCACATCTAATGCTCTCGATTCACCAATAAAATCATATCCCCATATATTATTCAATAATTCATCTCTTTCTACAACACGTTCTCTATTTTCAATTAAATAAACAAGTAATTGATATTCTTTATGCGTTAAATCCATCACTTCTTGATTGTGCTTAACCACATGTGTTGATTTATCAATAGACAAAGATGGTGTTCTTAAAACTTTTGACTTTGGATGAACCCTTCTTAACAATGTACGAACACGAGCACAAAGCTCTAAAACACCAAATGGCTTTGTCATATAGTCATCACTACCACTATCTAAACCATGAATCTTATCAATTTCACTATCTTTAGCACTTAAAATTAAAATTGGTATTTCTGTATTTGTTTCTCTAATTTTTTTGACTGCAGAAATGCCATCCATTTGAGGTAACATGACATCAAAAATAGCCAAATCTGGTGCATCTCTTTTGATTTCAATAATAGCATCAATCGCATTATCAAATAATGTCACTTGATAACCATTAGACTCAAGAGATAGCTTGACTATCTCCTGAATATTTTCATCATCTTCGATAACAAAGATACGTTCGTTCATTGTTATACCTCCTAAATCAATCTTTGATCATTGACAGACCCTGTTTGATTAAACTCTAGCCATTCACAAATATTTACAGCATGATCCCCTACTCTTTCCAAGTATTTCGCAATCATCAAAAAGTCAATACAATAATCAATTTTTTCACTATTCTCCTTTAGAATTTCAATAACTTCCTGTTTGACTTCTTCAAACAAAGCATCTATTTCATCATCCATACTCTTAACCAAACGAGCTGTAGATAAATCTTTTTTAATAAAAGAATCAATCGCCTCATGGACCATAATCTTTGCTTTTTTAGCCATTGTTGGAATATGCTCAACTGTTCTATAAGCATGTTCCCCTTCAAAATTCATAATAATTTCAGCAATATCTGCTGCCTGATCCCCAATTCTTTCCAAATCTGTTACAATTTTTAAAGCTGTTGTGACATTTCTTAAATCTGTCGCAATTGGTTGTTGACGTAAAATCAAATTAAAAGCTCTTGATTCCACCGTTCTTTCCATATCATTAATCAAACGGTCATTTGTAATGATTTCTTTAGCTAAAGTCTTATCTTGATGTTTAAATGCATCAATCATATTTTCAATAGCCAATTCAACAAGATGCCCCATTTTTGTTAAATCAACATTCAGTTTTTCTAATTCTTCATCAAATAATTTTCTCATCATTTTCCATACCTCCATTATATTTGTTTTTTATAAAAAACACAACTCTTAACCAAAACGACCAGTAATATAATCTTCTGTACGCTTATCCTTAGGCATTGAGAAAATGTCTTTTGTTTCACCATATTCTACCATTTCTCCAACAAGAAAGAAAGCTGTATAATCAGCAATACGTGATGCCTGTTGCATATTATGTGTTACAATCGCAATCGTATATTTATCTTTTAATTCCATCAATAATTCTTCAATCTTTAAAGTAGAAATAGGGTCTAGTGCACTTGTTGGTTCATCAAGTAAAATCACTTCAGGTTCTACTGCTAAACATCTGGCAATACATAAACGTTGTTGTTGTCCACCAGATAAACCAAGCGCTGATGTATGCAAACGATCAGAAACTTCATCATATAAAGCTGCAGCTTTTAAACTTTTTTCAACAATTTCATCTAATTTCTTTTTATTTTTAATACCATGAATTCTTGGTCCATAAGCAATATTATCATAAATACTCATTGGAAATGGATTAGGTTGCTGAAAAACCATCCCTACTTTTTTACGTAACACTGTTGTATCAACACGTGGATCATAAATATTTTCTCCATCTAATGTAATCTCACCATCAATTTTTACATTATTCACATAATCATTCATTCTATTTAAAGTCTTAAGAAATGTAGATTTCCCACATCCAGAAGGACCAATAAAAGCCGTTATTTTATTTTCAACAATATCTAAATTCACATCTTTTAATGCATGTTTTTCTCCATAATGAAGATTTAAATTTTTAGAACTAATTTTTACACTCATTTTTTTAACCTTCCTTAATCAATTTTATTGACATCAAATCTCTTAGAAATCCATTTTGCTAAGAAATTCAATACTAATACAACAACAATCAAAATCAACGCAATGACAAATGCGACTTCATAATTAGCTTTAGCCATCTCTAAATATAACTGAATTGTTAATGTTCCACCACTTGAGAACAAGTGTTCAAACAATCCTCTTGGTAAAGTTGATAAACTTCCAGCAGTAAAGAGTAAAGCAGCAGATTCAGCCACAATTCTTCCCATTGCTAAGATAATACCTGTTAAGATTCCGGGAATAGCACTTGGTAACAATACTGTACGAATCATATACCATTTTGTTGCTCCAATTCCCAGTGCGGCTTCACGATAGCTTTTTGGGACAGCCTGTAAGGCAACTTGTGTGTTTCTAGAAATAATAGGTAAAATCATAATAGCTAAAGTCAAAGCCCCTGTTAAAATGGAATAACCTAATTCAAGGAAATTTCCAAAGAACAACATCCCAAACAAACCATAAATAATAGATGGTATTCCTGCTAAAACTTCTGTTGTAAATGAAATGACTTCAACAAACTTTTTATTTTTAGCATATTCATTTAAATAAATAGCTCCACCAATACTGATTGGACCTGCAATAATTAAAGTCACAACAATCATATAAACAGTATTAATAATATTAGGTAAAATACCTACTGTATTCTTTAAAATACTTGTTGTATTAACAAGATAACCAAAATCAAAACTTGGAATACCTCTGATTAAGATATAACCAATAATCACAACCAATAAACCAACAGAAATAAAAGTGGATAATTGAATGAGAAAACTCAAGATTTTATCACTTAATCTACTTTTTTTATCAAAAATACTATTTTCCATCTTCTCCACCTCGTTTTAAAATAAATGTTAAAATTAAATTAATTGCTAAAATAAAGATAAAGAGAACTAATCCAATTGTAAATAAGACTTCTCTATGTGTTCCTGAAGCATATCCCATTTCAGAAACGATACCAGTTGTTAAGAAACGAACTGAATTGAATGGTAATGGGAAATTGACTGAGTTCCCTGCCACAAGCAAGATAGCCATGGCTTCACCAATTGCACGACCAACACCTAATACAACCGCTGACATAATCCCATTTTTAGCAGCTGGTAAAACAACTTTAAAAATTGTCTGCATTTGACTTGCACCTAGCGCCAAAGAACTTTTACGATAATCATCTGGTACTGATTTTAATGATGTTTCCGTAATATTAATTAAAGTTGGTAAAATCATAATGGCTAAAACCAAAATAGCAGAAATCAAATTGGCTCCACCCGTAAACTGATGTGTTTTTGACCCAGCAAAAATCATCAACTCTAATTGATACATCAATGGATTGATAATTAAAATTCCTAATAACCCATAAACAACTGAAGGAATCCCTGCTAATAATTCAACAGCTGATTTAATAATATTTCTTACCTTTGGATTTGCAATTTCTGCTAAATTGACAGCTGTTAAAATACCAATAGGAACACCAATTAAAATTGCAAAGAATACACCAACAATTGATGTTAAAATAATGTTTAAAATCCCATATTGTGGATTGGCAGCTGTTGGTGCCCAAACATTACTAAATAAGATTTCAGTTAACCCAACCTTAAAAATAGCAGGTGTCCCTGAAACAAACATATATGCTGTAATACCAACAACGGCTACAATAGAAACAACTGCACAACAAATAAAAATAACAGAAGCTGTTTTTTCTACCATTGATTTTGTTTTTCTATTTGCAATAATACTGATTGTCTTTCTTTCCATATTTAAACCCCTTCTTTTTTATAGCTCCACAAATCAATGCTAGTGTATATCTTTTTATGTAAAAGAAATAGCAAGATTTTGTATAAAGAATGTTAAGATTATGTAAAGTATTTTATTTTTTTATTATATTTTCCACTTTTTCTTTGTTTTTAATCATTTTTCCTCTTTATTTTTTTAACCTTTTCTTTACAAACAAAAAAAGGAGGTTTCCCTCCTTGTTCATTATTTTGCTGAAACTAAACCAACTGATGAAATCACTTCTTGACCTGCATCACTGTTAATGAAATCAAATACAGCTTGAACTTGTGCAGATTGTTTACTCACTTCACCTTTTGTAGCCATAACGAATGGTCTTTGTAAAGTATATGTTCCATCTTTAATAGTTGCTTCACTTGGTGAAACACCATCTAATTGTAATGCTTTTACATCATCACTTAAAGCATCTAATGAAATATATCCAATAGCTCCTGGTGTAGATTGAACCGCAGCAGCTACTGCACCTGTTTCATTTAATGTTTGAGCTAATTGACATTGATCAGCGATATCTAAGATTTCTTCAAAAGCATCTCTTGTTCCTGAACCACTTTCACGTCCAATAACAACGATATTTTGATCAGCTCCACCAACTTCACTCCAGTTTTTAATTTTACCAGTATAAATATCTTTTAATTGTTGAGTTGTTAAATTTGAAGCTGTGTTTGCCTTATCAGTGACAATCGCGATACCATCTAAAGCAACAATGTTTTCTACTAAACCAGCTGCTTTTTCTTCATCAGTTAAAGCTCTTGAAACATCTCCAATATCAGCAGTTCCATTTGTCACTGCTTCAACACCAGCACTTGATCCTGTAAACTGAGGTTCTAATTGTAAATCTGGATAAGTTTCAACAATAGCTTCTTTTAATCCATTCACAAATTTTTCCATAGATGTTGAACCATTTAATGCAACAGTTCCACTTACATTTTCACTTCCAGCAGATCCTTCATCACTGCCACCATTACTTCCGCATCCTACTAAGCTAAAGCTTAATACACATGCTAATAATAAAGCTGAGAATTTTTTCATATTTTAACCCTTCCTTTTTTATCCTTCGTCTTTATTGACACACATAGTGTATATCTTTTTAGATAGTAGAAAAATCATATTTTTGTATAAAATTTGTTAAGATTACGTAAAAGAATTTGATTATTTATAACAATAATCTAAATAAAATCCTATTCCACCACTTAAAACGTAAACTTTCTGATATCCTCTTTGCATTAATATTCTGGCACAATTATAGGCTCTAACACCCACTGCACAATAAATGACAATAGTCTGATTTGGGTCTAATTCTTGATAACGTTTCGTCAATTCACCATAAGGAATATGATATGAACCTTCAATATATCCCACTTGTCTTTCCTCATCCTCTCTGACATCCAATGTTATCACCTGATCTTTTTGTTGTTGATATTCATCCGGTAACATCAACTTGACATAACCATTTTGTATATTTTCAGCTACATATCCTACCATATTCACAGCATCCTTAGCTGATGCAAATGGTGGTGCATAAGCAATATGAATATCTTTTAAATCAGTCACTTTTCCATGATAATGGATTGCTGTTGAAATGACATCAATACGCTTATCCACGCCCTCATAACCAACAACCTGTGCTCCTAGAATTTTTTGTTGTAAATCATAAATCACTTTGATTGTAAGAGGTGTCGCACCGGGATAATATCCTGCATGTGATTTTTGCTGAATAATAATCACTTCATAATCCTGATGTCTTTTGAGACCTTGAGCTTGTAGTTGTTTTTCATTGAACCCTGTACTCGCTGCTGCCATCTTAAACACTTTAATAATACTGCTGCCAAGTGATCCTTGATAAGATTCATTGGCTCCCATTAAATGATTTGCTAAAATTCTTCCTTCTTTATTCGCTGGACCAGCTAAAGGAATCATCGTCTTTTGATGATTGATATAATGTTCAACTTCAATGACATCACCTACTGCATAGATATGAGGAATATTCGTCATCAAATGTTCATCAACAATAATACCTCCACGTTGATTACATGCAATACCTGCTTGTTTTGCCAATTCACTTTGAGGCTTAACACCTACAGAAAGAATAACCAAATCATAACTCTTTGTAAATGCATCTGTTTTCACTTGAATTTTTGAATGATCATCTTCAAAAGCCATTAATTCTGTATTTAAATAAAGATGTACACCTTTTTTATTCAAATATTTATGAATAGGCTGTACCATTTCAAAATCCAGATTATTTAAAATCTGTGCTCCTTTTTCTACAACATCTACATCTACTTTTAATTCTCTTAAATTTTCAGCCGTTTCAATGCCTACAAAACCACCACCGATAATACAAGCTGTTTGAATATTTTTTAATTCAACCATTTGTCTGATTTTCACAAAGTCTTCAATCGTCCATAATTGTTGAATATCTGGATGATCAATACCCGGTATAGGTAATCGAATGGGAGCTGATCCTGTCGCAATCACCAGCTGATCATAACTTTCCTGATATGTTTTTTCTGTAATATGATTATATACAGCAACTGTTTGATTGTCTGGATCAATGGCTTTCACTTCACTGCCAACTCTTACGTCCACTTGAAAACGTTCTTTAAATAGTTCAGGAGTCATCAACAATAAATCACTTTTTTCACGAATTTCTCCAGACACATAATAAGGCAATCCACAATTAGCATAAGAAACATAATTGCCTTTTTCAAACATAATAATCTCCACATTTTTGTTTAATCTTCTCAGTCTTGCTGCTGTGGTTGCCCCTGCAGCAACACCACCAATAATAACCACTTTCATTTCTATCACCCGCCTATATTCATTGTAAATATTTTTCAATACAAAGTAAATGATTGTGCTTAAAAAGGTATTCTATGCCTAGCATAAAATACCTTTATTCTTATAAATCGCAAATACCTTTTCCTTCACCATACATACTATACCAGTCAGCATTGAAATCATCCACTGCTTTTTCTATGTTTGGATTCTTGAATATCTGCTTTAAAATTCCTACTGGTGCTGTTATCGCCTGTGCTCCATTATTCAATGCATTCTTGATCTGTTCAACACCTTTAAATGATGCTGCGACAATCATTGTATCATAGTTATCCATGATGATACGATTTGATAACTCATAAATCAGTTCCATTGGATCAGCTCCCAAGTTTCCTATTCTATTAACATAGGGTGCAATATAGTCTGCTCCTGCTGCCAATGCCATATATCCCTGCATTAAATCATAGACTGCTGTCGCTGTGACATGAATGTTTTCTTCCTTCAGCATTTTAATCGCTTTGATACCTTCATAAGATACAGGTACCTTGATATAAACCTGTCTATCAATTTCTTCTAGGATTCTATGAGCTTCCTTCACCATACTGTCACAATCTTTAGAGATGACTTGAATATGCAGACTTCTATCCTTCCCAATAATTTCTCTAATTGTTCGCATATGTTCAAAGAAATCCTTTGGATTTGTCTTTTTTACTATTGAAGGATTACTCGTTACACCAACAATTGGCATATAGTCTACTGCTTCTTTGATTTCATTTAAATCAACTGTATCAATAATCAATTCCATTTTCTTTTCCTCCTGTTATTCCTTGATTAAATTTTTAATACCATTTTGATAAGCAATTTGATAAAATGCTTCCATTTCATCATCTGTATATTTCTTATATTTTAAATCAATTCCATAATCAAAATCAACATATTCATATTTAGAAGAAGCCAAAGGATTATAATTTAATAATTCATAATATACTTCTGGATTAATATGTGATAAAAACTGACTGATAGATTGTAGGTTTTGTATAGTCGCTGTGATTTGTGGAATTAGTGGAGTACGGATAATGACTTTTTTCCAATGTTCACTTTTTAAAATATATTCTATATGCTTTTTAATAAGCGCTACTGACCCACCTACATACTTTTGATGTAATGCTTCATCATATATTTTTAAATCAATATAAATTTGATCTAGATAAGGCAAGGCTTTTTGAATGAGTTCTAATGATGTATATAATGTTGTTTCAATAGCTGTATGAATATGTTGTTGATGGCAACGTTTTAAAATATCAATTAAGAACTCTCCCTGCATCAATGGTTCCCCTCCAGAAAAAGTCACTCCACCACTATCACGATAAAAAACACGATCTGACTCAATTTCTTTCATCAACATATCAACATCATAATATTGACTGTCATAACGAATAGCTGATGATGGGCAGATATTAACAAGGTTATCAAAATCTCCTTGATAATCTTTATTGAAATAAGGTCTATCATTTTGATAAATCATTTGTCCTTCTTTCGCATACTTTTCACAACAACGACAATGTATACAGTTATTTTGAAAATAAATGGGTTTGCGTAAAGTTGAGATTCCTTCGGGATTTTGACACCATATACAACGAAGGGGACAACCTTTGAAGAAAATCGTTGTACGAATCCCATCACCATCATGCACAGCAAATCTCTTAATATCAAAAACTAAAGCTTTAGATGTTGTCATATGTTGTCCTTTCAATGATTTCATCTTGTAATTTATGTGCTAACTCTACAAAATAAGCTGTATATCCTGCCACACGAATCGTTAATGATTTATGGAGCTGTGGATGAATCTTGGCATCTTGTAAATCTTCACGTCTGACAACATTAAATTGAATATGTGGAACTTTTAAATCAACAAAAGCTCTTAAAAAGTTTTCAAATTTGTTCATGCCATTTTTTGTTTGAAAAAACTCTGGTAAAAACTTCATATTCAATAAACCACCATTGGTTGTCAAACTATTATTTAAGCGTGATACTGATTTAAGAACTGCAGTTGGACCTTTTAAATCACGTCCATATACCGGTGACATACCACCATCAGCTAATGGCGTTAAAGCATTTCTTCCATCTGGCGAAGCTCCTACATTTTCTCCCATTGGTACATGTGCAGAAACGGTATACATTCCTGTATGGTAAGGCCCACCACGATAATTCGTATAATCTTTCATTCTTTCTCTAAAATACTCAGCCCATTTTGCTCCTAAACGATCAACCCATTCCACATCATTTCCATACTTAGGCACTTTATTCAATAGCATAGTCTGTATGATTTCATAGCCTTGAAAATCAGCCTGTAAAGCTTTCAATAATTTTCCAGCCTCAATCACACCATCATCATAAACCAACTTTTTCATTGCTGCTAATGAATCAGCCAGATTGGCAATTTGAATCATCTGGATACCAGATAAATTATACTTAGCACCACCTTTAGTCACATCCAATCCTTTTTCTAAACAATCATCAATGACTGATGATAAAAAGGCAGTAGGTAAACAATCTTGATGGGCTTTTTCAACAATAATTTCACATTGCATCATTTTTTCAATAAAATAATCGATTTGTTTTTGAAATGCATTTTCTAAATCATCAAATGTTTCATAAGTATCTAAACCACCTAAATCCAAACCTATTTGTTCATGTGTAAGCAAACATTTACCATGATTCAATGTTAGTTCTAACGCTTTATTCAAATTAAACATAGCCGCATCAGACCAACCCAAGTTATTTCCATGTGTTGTTAATTCAACACATCCTACAATCGCATAATTCAAAGCGTCTTTCTTTTCAATTCCTAAATCTATTAACGCATGGATAATCGCTTCATCATTGAAGAATTGAGGCATTCCACTTCCTTTAGATACAACTTCTATTGCCTTTTGCATTAATTCATGAGAACTATGACGATTTAATCTTACAGATAAATTAGGTTGTGGTAATCCTAAATCATATTGACATTGTAAGCAAAGCAAAGATAATTCATTATAAGTATCATTACCATTTTCATCAAGACCACCAATCGCAATATTAAATCCAATCGGGAATCCTGCAAAATATTTGGCACTATTTTGATTACGTAAATAAACAATCTGATTAAATTTTAGCCATAAACATTCTAAGATGTCTAAAGCATCTGCCATAGATATTTTTCCAGCTTCAATATCTTTTTGATAATAGGGATATAAGTATTGATCCATTCTTCCAGGTGAAAATGAAGAAGCATTGGATTCCATATGCAACAATACAAATAAAAACCATAGTGATTGCACTGCTTCATGGAATGTTTCTGGTGGACGTTTTGTGAGATTTAAACAATTATTTGCGACAGTTTTCAAAGATTGTTGATAAGATCCTTCAACATCATGAATATTTTCCATAATCATATCATAATAACGTTTCATAAATGTACATGCACCTTGCATAACAAGAATAACACATTCATAAAATTCTTTTTGTGATTCATCACAAGTTTTTAATTTTTCTTGAGCTTGTTTCATCAATCCTTGTGGTCCAAGTTTCAACCACAAAGCCGTATCTGGGCAAATATGTCCTTGCGCATGATCTTTTTGATTAATTTTGACAACTTTTGCGATAGCTTGAATATCCTCTCCTCCACGATGTTTAATCACATCTTCCATCGTTTTCCCTTTCCAGTAAGGATAAATCTTTTCTCTAAATTCTTGAATATCTTCTTCTTTAACTAAGAATTGATCTTGGGGACGTGTTGGCAATGTTTCAAATTCCTTATCTATCCATGAACAACCACTCTCAGGAAAAACAACACCATATCTGACACCCTTTGTACGATTACCAACAATCAATTCTTCTTTTTCAAAACCTATTTCCAATTCTTCCATTGCTGTCTTTAAAGATAAAGCTCTTTTTTTAGGAACAGATAAAGATTCATTTTCCTGATAAACACGTGTAATGATACGAGCCTGTTCAATTGAAGCATAACGTGGTGAAGATAACATTTTCTCTTTTAATATTTGAATTCTTTGACTCATTAATTTTTCCATAGTCCCCTCCTACAACATCTCAATATCATAAATTTTCATATACTCTTGATAATCTTGATTCAATACATCACTTAAAATCAACCCATCTACATCTTTTAAATTTCCATAAATAAACTGTCCATCTTCACTTAGCTTTCTTGTTTCACACAAAAGATAATTTCTCTGACTCTGTTTCATAACTCTTTGTTTCATCAAACCATCTTCAATATAATATGTAGAAACATCTCCATTATCTAATTGAACGCCTACAACCCCTAAAAATGCTTTATCAATCTTAAATTGTTGAATCATCTGTAAAGATAATCCACCCCAAAAGCCATCTCTTTCCTTATTCAATTCACCACCAATAAAGACAACTGATATATTTTGATTATCTTTTAAGACATCTAATATTTCTATCATATTAGTGATGACAATAAGAGATAAAGAAGAAACATTCAATAAATGAGCCACTTCTACATTTGTTCTTGAAATATCTAAATAAATCGTATCTTGATTTTCTAATAACGATATGACTTTTTTTGCTATTTCTTGACGTTGCTTATCGTTCATATCTTTACGCTGTATACTACTATACAAATGGGGATTCTTACGAAGACTCATAGCTCCTCCATAAGTCTTTTTCAATAATCCTTTTTTCTCTAAAAGACTTAAATCCTTACGGATACAATCTTCAGTCACCTGATATTTTAAGCTCAATTCCTTAACCTTAACATGACCAGATAAATTGACCTGATTTACAATATCATCTTGCCTTTCTTTCGCAAACATTGCCACCCTCTTTTCTTATTTTTTATTATTTAATATTATTATATATTGTTTTTTATTAATTTTAACATATTTTCTCAAATAGAAAAGACATCAGTTTTCACCAATGTCCTGTCCTAAAGATAAATAAACAAAATAATTATCATCACTACCTAAAGATTCACTGAAATAAACACTTGAATCATCCTGATAATCACTTACCACAAAACGTGTATCATCATCTTCATCAACTTTTAATTGAGATTTATATTGTTCAATAGACTGATAAATATCTATCTGAAATCTTTCATTTATTTTCTCTATAAGTGATGTATCCAAATAAATCGGATTTTCTCTTATACTTCCTTGATTCGTCCAAGATAAAGTGACAGACTGATGATACGGCTGTTGTTCAAGAAAACTCATAGAAGCCGTTAAACTCACAGTATCATATGTGCCATATACATTTATATAAGCACTATATTCATCTTCATAAATACTATAATTTTCAGAAACATCAACATCCATCAATAATTCATCAGTAAAGAAAGTTGTTAAATCATTTTCATAGTCCAACGCTAATTGTAAAGTTCCATCATCATCACCATTATCAATACCTTCCTGTAAAGATTCACCCGTAAATTCTGTATAGTTATGACTATTATAATTTGTGACAATATTCCCTACAAATACTGCCATCCCCTGCCCTATAACAATCAAAGCTATAATAAAAATAATATATTTTTTAAAAGTTCGTGATTTTTTTTGTTGCGAAAAACGACCCGATGTTTGACTGCGTGATTGATAGAACTTCCTTTTTTTCTTTGGTTTAAAGATTTCTGGTTCTGGATATTCAGTAGATATTGTTTGACTATGAGTGATGTTTGAACTTCCTCGAACACGATAACCACAGTTAGGACATCTATCAGCTCCTGGAGGTATTTTTGTATCACATACATCACAACGCATAAAACTCTCCCCTTTCCCCTAGATATGTCTATAAATATATTATAGTTGTTTATTCACAAAAATAGAAGAAAAGTTTACATATTTCGTCATAATCACTCCTATCCATAAATATTTTTCTATTCTTTTAAAGTATAGTATTTTTGATATCTACTTCTTGGTTTTTCTGGAATTGTCATTTCTAATCGTCCTTCTTTTATAAGTGGTACAATATACTTGTTTGTTACATAGCTTGTTGTCTTAATATTTAAGAATCCCATAATTTCTTGTCGTGATCTTGGTATCTGACAAAATTCTAATAATTGATCATAATCATCTTTTTCATCAATATGTTGTTCTTCTTTTCTTTGATTATATAGAGTTACAACAAATTCATTTCTCAAATTTTGAAAAACCGGGTCAGGTAAATTCATTTTTCTCATCTCACGATAAATAGTGGGAATACCAGAATATCTATTTTCTGTATTTAGTAGAGATTCCGACATAGTTGCTAAAACAGGATTACGTAAATCAGGGCGAGAATGTCCTAAATCTTCAACTGTCATACGTCCATAAAGACCACCTGGACTATGAATTTCTAGACGATTTGAATAAAAATAAATCTGTATTGGTGTTCCTTCTGTATATTGACTATAATCACGATGAATCAAAGCATTTAAAATAATTTCTCGAATGGCATTAATAGGATATTCTGTGACATCCTCTCTATTTCCTGTTTGAGGATTAATGATTGTTTCTACTTTCATATTTCTTTGACAAAAAGCAATAGCACCATCAAGCATTTCAATCAAAGTTCCTTCTATTCTTTTATTATCTAAAAAACGTGCTCCTTGATTTGATAGATCACCTAAATTTTCTCCCGGCACAACAACTGCAATAATAGCCATTTGTGGCAGATATCCTTGAGGATATATCCCAAAATTCATCACGGCAGCAAGTGTTGGTATACCATTTCTAGAGATAGATAACATTTCATACACTTGTTCATCAGATAATTTTGAGAATCCTGGCTTATTAATTTTCATTGTTAAAATATATTTTTCTAATTCTTCTTTTCTCAATAAATCAAATGTCGCTCTTTCAATTGGTCTTTCATCATCATGAACATGTTTTTTAAACGCTTCATATGAGTAGATTTCATAGTCAGTCATAGGAAGATCGGCATCTCCAACACGAACATATGAGCCTTTGACTTTTCCTGCACCAGCATAATAACATGGTCTTTCTGTTATATCAACGGATGGAATTTCAGCACTACATATATCTAAACCATGATACTTAGCAACAGTAAACATTGCACGAGCAGGTGGAACCATTTGATTACATTGTTCTGTCACTTTCTTTTGTAAATCATGAACATCATATACACCTACAGCTTCAAAACCTTTTGTTTCATCTAATCCAAACAAAATAATTCCTCCACCATCTTGATTAGAAAAACTAGATAAAGTATCATACAATCTCTTAGGACAACCACCATGAGCAGCTTTAACTTCAACTGTCTGTGTTTCGCTTTTCAATTGAGTAATTGATGATGTCAATTCTATAAGTTCTTCACTTAACATGATTTTCCTCCTTTAAAATTAAACTATTTTTTCATACATTCATTAATTATCATTTGTTTTCTAAATTCATTTTAGAATAATATTTCATTTAAATCAATAAAATTTAAGTTATTTTTCATTATTTCATTTAATATTTAAGTTATTTCTTTAATTATTTAGTTATTTTTTATTATTTGTTAACTTATTTTATCATTTCTTCACTTATTTATTATATATTTCAGTTATTTTTTGAGTTACTTCATAATTTGTTCACTTATTTGTTTAGTTATTTTATTTATTATCAACTGAAATCATATAAATATACGAAAAAACGCATCAACTGATGCGTTATAATGGTTTCTTTTTAATTCTACTAAAATCTCTAGGATATTGAATGGGTGTATTCTTTACTTTATGTATATAAATATTACAACGATGATCATTTTCATCTGTTAAAGTGAAACTTTCCTGTTTGATAACTTTTCCACCTAGTTTTTCTATACCCTGTTTAGCTTCCTGTAATTCTTCTTGAGCTTTTAATCCTTTTAAAGTTATAAAATCTCCATCAACTTTCACTAAAGGCAAGCATAATTCATCTAAAATATTTAATCTGGCAACAGCTCTTGCTGTCACAATATCAAATGATTCACGATGTTTTTTCGCATATTCTTCTGCTCTTGAAGCCATAGCTTGAACATCTTTTAAATCTAAAACTTGAATCAAATGTTTTAAAAATGTAATACGCTTTGATAGTGAATCCACAATTGTGACTTTTAAATCTGGATAGACAATCTTTAAAGGAATAGAAGGAAAACCTGCACCTGCTCCTACATCACATAAAGATTGATTGGATAATTCATAATCAAATGAAATTGTTAATGAATCATAAAAGTGTTTTAAATAAACATCTTCTTTTTGAGTAATAGCTGTGAGATTCATTTTTTGATTCCATTCAACTAATGTTTGATAATAAAGTTCAAACTGTTCAAGTTGTTGATCTGTTAAAGTGATACCTTTATCTAAAAGGGCTTGTATAAATTGTTCCTGATTCATATATACCTCTTAATAGTGTTGTTTTAAATAAATCAAAAGTACTGAAATATCAGCCGGATTGATTCCTGAAATACGTGATGCCTGTGCAATTGTGACAGGTCGAATCTGTGATAATTTTTGTTTTGCTTCTAAAGATAGATTTAACACATCTTCATAATCAATATCTTGAGGAATTTGTTTTTCTTCCATCTTTCTTTGTTTTTCTACTTGTCTTAAAGTCTTATCAATATATCCTTTATACTTAATAAGAATTGTTACTCTTTTTTCTTCTTCTGAAGTTAAATGAGCATTTTCAATATAAGGCTTTAATTTTTGATAATCCATCTCTGGTCTTTGAAGTAAAACTTTCGCACTGATTCCTTCTTTTAAAGGCGTTGAACCCAGTTCAACCAATAATTCATTGATTTCATGTTTAGGCGTAAAACGAATACTATCCAATCTTTCTATTTCTTCATGAATATGATTCATCTTTTCAACATAAGCCTGATAAACATCTTCTTTCACTAATCTGGCATCATAACCATATTGTCTTAATCTTTCATCAGCATTATCATGTCTTAACAATAAACGATATTCAGCACGTGATGTCAACATACGATAAGGTTCTTTTGTCCCCTTTGTGACTAAATCATCAATCATAACACCAATATAAGCTTCATTTCTCTTTAAAATTAATGGTTCTTCATGATTGATCTTCTTTACAGCATTGATCCCTGCCATTAAACCTTGAGCTGCAGCTTCTTCATATCCACTCGTTCCATTGATTTGTCCTGCTGTAAAAAGATTTTTAATCACTTTTGTTTCTAATGATGGCCATAATTGTAATGGATCAATCGCATCATATTCTATCGCATAAGCATATTTTAAAATCTGACAGTTTTCCAATCCTGGAATCGTACGTATCATTTGTTCTTGAATATCATGAGGCATGGATGTTGAAAAACCTTGAACATAAATAGTATTCATTTCTTTGGATTCTGGTTCTAAGAAAATCTGATGTTGTGGTTTATCAGAAAATTTCACAACTTTATCTTCAATAGAAGGACAATATCTTGGTCCTATTCCTTTGACAATCCCAGAATACATACTACATCTTGATAAATTATCTTTAATAATTTGATGTGTTGTTTCATTTGTATATGTTAAATAACAAGGAGTTTGTTTTTCAATAGGAACAAATGTTGTTGTTTCATAACTAAATGCAAGAGGTTCGTCAGTGCCTGGCTGTAATTGTGTTTTTGAATAATCCACACTGTTGATTTCTACTCTTGGAGGTGTTCCTGTTTTCAGTCTTTGAATACGGAAGCCTAAATCTCTCAGTTGATCAGATAAATACAATGATGGCTTTTCCTGATCAGGTCCACTTGGTGTCTTTTGATCTCCAACCATGACTTCAGCTTTTAAATAAGTTCCAGTTGTTAATATGACAGTTTGACCAGCATATGTTTTTCCATCAGCTAAAGTCACACCTTTAACTGTCTGATTTTCAATAATTAATCCTTCAACCATTGCTTCAACAATATCTAAGTTTTCTTGTTGTTTTAAAATCTTTTGCATATAACGTGGATAAGCTTTTTTATCTGCCTGAGCACGTAATGATTGGACTCCTGGTCCTTTGGCCGTATTTAACATCTTCATCTGTAAATAAGTAGCATCCGTTGTTTTTCCCATTTGTCCACCTAAAGCATCAATTTCCCTGACAATGATACCTTTTGCCGGTCCTCCAATGGATGTATTACAAGGCATTGAACCCACATTATCAAAATGTGATGTTACCAATAGTGTTTTTTTACCAATTCTTGACGTTGCTAAACAAGCTTCAATACCTGCATGTCCACCACCCACAACAATTACATCATACATTATTCCTCACACTCCTTTAATCTGTTTCATATTAGCACAAAATATTCATATTATCAAATTGAATTATTGATACATCTTCAATAGAGAAAACTTTTTGGTATCTTGAAGTTTTCTTGTGCATAAAATAAAGCATATGTTATAATACTTTTGAGGTGAAAACGTATGAATCCTAAAGATATATTAGAAAAATATTATCATTTTGCAGTTGTGGGAGTTACTCCCAATCAAGAAAAATATGGTTATAAAATATTTAAACGTTTATTAGAAAAAGGATATCAAACTTATGGTGTATCTCCTATTTATCAAAATATAGATGATATCCCAACATATCCAAATCTAGAAGCAATAGATCATCCTATAGATGTTGTGGTTTTTGTCGTCAGTCCAAAATACGCTTATGACTATGTTGATGAAATGTCTGGCATTGGTATTCGTTATGCATGGATGCAACCAGGAACATATGATGACCAGTTATTACAATATATGCACGATCAAGGTATTACACCTGTTCCTGCCTGTATCTTAGTGGAAACAGAATAAATCAGCCCATCAAGGCTGATTTTTTCAATTTTGTATAATTTGATGATTTTGATCATATAAAGTCCAATCAGCTATATGACATGAACTCCCCTCTAACATATAAATATCAAGAATATAGGAATCATTCATTTCTTTTTTATAAACTTTCCCATTATTCACAAAAGAATATTGAGAGGCATTTTGTTTATTCTTTCCATAAACAACAACCATAGCCTGATGAGAATCTGCATAATTGAAAGTATCTATGTCCTGGGAAGAAGAACTCTCTCCCCAAAATTGATAGTTATCCATCCATAAATTATGAACATTTTCATAAATAAGCAAATGACTTTGAGCTTGATCGTCTTGATAAACTATAAAATACAAATTATCCTGATATTTTACTTTTTCAATCGTTTCAAAATGACTATCTCTTTTTGATATATCTTGAATAAGATAACTATAAAAATCTTGACTTTGACGATTCATCATAAATAAGCACCCTATAACCAGTAATATCAAACAAATCAAAACATGAAAATATTTCTTTATAATACTCATGAATCATTCTCCTTCATATGTCATCTTTTTATAGAATGTCATAAATTTTATTTTCTTTCGACTCATTTTTATAAATATTTCACTAATTTTATGTTAAACAAAAATATATTTTCATTTGTTATACACATCTTTATAGTACAATATCTTTAAGAGGTGATATCCATTATGAAAGACTATCTTAAATACTTTATTTTTCGCTATGTTCTTCTTTATTTCGTTTTATCTTTCATTTGTCTTTTCATTATGCCCACGACCGCCTTTATCATTATGGCAATCCTTGTTGTATTGTTTACTTACTATCTGAAAAGAAAAAATCGTCTTTATCCACATCAATTTCAAATCCAATTAACAATCATCCTTATCATTTTAGTTTGCTTAACCATTGTCAGTTTATTATCTCAAGGATATCTTTCTTTTCAGTTATGGAATTATTACTACATACTCTATTTCCCTTTTGCTTTATTTTTACTTCTATGCTCCTTGACTGCCCATTATCAGTTAATGATATTTGGTCCTATTCTTCTTTTGTTCATTCAATTAGTAAGTCTTTATGTTTTTAGTCAAGATCAAATTCCTATAAAGAAATACATCGTTAAAATTCTATGTCTAGTCCTTCTTTGTACAACAAGTTTTTATGTATATCAAACCTCCCCTGCCAGAAAATATAGTGGTGGTCATGGCTTTGACTATATGAATGGTTATTCCAGCACTGACTTATCTCCTTTTTATCCATATAGTGAAGATAGTCAACTTGTCGAACTTCAAGAACCAAGTACCTTTATCATTGAAAATGAAGAAGATATGCCTGTTCTTGATGGTGCAGAAGCTTGTTATCCTGTTTACAGTGCTATTGCGAAAGCCGTTTATAAAGATATTGATCAAATAGAAAAAGCATATAGTGAGTCAGAAGACTACAATTATTATAATACTAATGGCAAAATTGTCACATTTACTAATACATCTGTTGGTTATACCCGTTTAATCAATGGGAATATTGATATGTTCTTTGGCGCAAAACCTTCAAAATCACAATTAGCAGAAGCCAAAGAAGCTGGTGTCGAATTTGAATATACACCTATCGGTCAGGAAGCTTTTGTCTTCTTTGTGAATAAAGATAATCCTGTATCTAATCTATCGACTCAACAAATTAAAGATATTTATCATGGTGATATAACAAACTGGCAGAAAGTTGGTGGACTAAACAAAGACATTCTTGCTTTTCAAAGACCAGAAAGATCTGGCAGCCAAGCCATGATGGCTTACTTTATGGGAGATATTCCACTAAAAGAGCCTTTACAATATGAATACATATCAGGTATGTCAGGTATCATTTCAGATACAGCCCAATATAATGGTGAAAAAGATGCTATTGGATATACGTTTAGGTACTTCCTGGAAGGTTTACATCAAGAAGAAGATGTGAAAATATTATCTGTTGATGGTGTTGAGCCAACGACTGAAAATATTAAAAATCAGACATATCCTATATCTACTTATTTATATTGTGTGACTTTAAAATCTAATCAAAAAGAAAATGTAAAAAAATTAAAAGACTATCTTCTCTCTTCACAGGGACAATATATTATTGAAAAAACAGGTTATTGTGCATTAAATTAGAAAAGGAGTTTCATTCATGAAAAAAGTAATCGGCTTATCACTTTTGGTCATCATTATGATAATCATCTGTCTATTTTGTTTAAGTCCAATAACAAAGGATTCGATGACACATGTTGCAAAAGAAGACACACTATATTCCAAAGCCTTAGACTATGTCATATCCAAACAAAAGAATGCTTCTTATAATAAAGATAAGGAAGACTATCATATTTTTACAGATTATATTCCTTATGGTATTGAAGAAACAGGTCATTATCAACATATCTTTATGTGGATACATTTAGAAAGTTTCTATGTGTTGAATGATGAACTTATTCAAGATGAAAGCTTTTCTATTCCTTATAAAATCACTTACAAAGATAACCAGGTCATTCAATGTGAAACGCCGGAAAGTGGAAATCTTTATATTGATTCTATTCAAAGGCTATTTCCACCTCAAATACAAAATCATATCTTAAATCACTCATCCCATTCATTTGATTTAAGTCAACAAATTCAAGAGTACTATGCTTATCTTCCTTCACCAGATATAGCTCATACTGTCTGTTATTAAGCTTACTATAACGAACAGTTTAAAACTTATTGATGAATAAAATCTTTGTATGGCAGTCATTCTCTATACAAAGATTTTCGTTTTCTCATCTTTTGTTATTATGGGATACACAAATATTTGTTATAGTTTGGAAAAAGGAGATGATGTGATGGATTTATATTTTGTATTAGTTGGATGTGTTATTCTTATATGTATTTTATTAAATCGTTTTTTAGATAAATTGGCTATTCCTTCTCTTTTGTTTTTTATTCTTTTAGGAATGCTTTTAGGTGAAAATGGTATTTTAGGTGTTGTTTTTAATGATTATCAGATTGCCGAAATGATTTGTTCAACCAGTTTGATATTCATCATGTTCTTTGGTGGTTTTGGAACCAATTTGAAAGTAGCCAAACCAGTAATTGTGAAATCTATTGTCTTATCAACACTCGGTGTCTTATTAACAGCATTGCTGGTTGCGGGATTTGTTTATTATGTTTTAGATTTATCATGGTTACAGAGTTTATTAATTGGATCTGTCATTTCTTCTACTGATGCTACATCTGTCTTTAACATTTTACGTTCTCGTCATTTATCTTTAAAGTATGGAACAGACTCCTTGTTGGAAATTGAATCAGGATCGAATGACCCTGTTTCATATATGTTAACAATATCTGTGATTATGATTATGACAGGACAAAACATATCTTTACCAGTTATGATTTTTCAACAAATCATCTTTGGTTTATTGTGTGGTTTTTGTATTGGAAAAATCATAGTGAAAATTTTAAATGAAGTTCATGTCAATGAAAGCTATGAAAATACAGTTATTATTTTTGCGAGTAGTATTATCACTTATGCTTTTTCTAATCTGATTGGTGGAAATGGATATTTAAGTGTTTATATTTGTGGCATCATTTTAGGTAATAGTTATATTCCTCATAAAAAAGACATGGTTCATTTTTATGAAACTCTTACAAAAATGGCACAAGTCTTAATCTTCTTTTTACTAGGATTACTTGTCACACCATCTGAACTTCCAGAAGTTATTATTCCTGCCATTTTGATTATGATTTTCTTAACATTTGTAGCTCGTCCTTTATCTATTTCTGTACTCCTTGGTATGTTTCGTTCACCATTGCGACAAATGACCGTTGTATCATGGGCAGGATTAAGAGGTGTAGCATCAATCGTCTTTGCGATATATGCTGTGCTTTATCAAGTTAATTTACCATTTGATTTATTTAACCTTGTCTTTTGTATTGTCTTATTTTCACTTTCTATTCAAGGCTCACTTCTACCATGGATTTCAAAGAAATGTCATATGATTAACCCACAAGTTGATATATTACGTACATTTAATGATTATCAGGAAGATAATGATATGTGTTTTGTGAAAATGAAAATAGGGCATAATCATCTTTTTAAAAATCTAAAGCTTAAAGATATTAATGCTGATGATTTGTTAGTCATTTTAATCGCAAGAGATCACCAAACTTTAATTCCTAATGGTGATACAGAAATATTAGAAGGAGATTTACTTGTTTTAGCCGCAAAGCAATTTGAAAACAGAGAAAACATTCGTTTAGATGAAACCCATATTCATTCATCACATAAATGGAAAGATAAGCTTGTTAAGGATATTTCTTTACCTGCTAAACAGTTAATTATCATGATTCAAAGAAATCATCAATCTATTATTCCTAATGGAACAACGCCTATTTTAGAAAATGATATTCTTGTGACAATTGAAACACAGGATGAAATATAAATATGGAAAAAGACCTCAAAATTCAATTGTTTGAAGTCTTTTTATCATTATTTATAAAATTGAGGTAGGTATTTTTTATGGGCTTCTAGCATTTCATCTAATATCTTTTTAGCAGTGATTTCACTTTGAACAAGAGGGTTAATTGTCATCGCAACTAATGCATCATCATAATTTCCACTTAATGCAACATTTGTTGTTAAAATTTCAAAAGCTTTTAACTGATGAATTAAACCAACTGTTTGTAAAGGAAGCTCTCCGACTGGGATAGGAACAGGTCCATCTTTTGTGATTTTACAGCTCACTTCCACAACAACATCATCAGGCATATTAGAAATAGCACCTTTATTTAAAGTATCAACAACTTGTATATCACCTTTATCATTATATAATGACGAAATCAAGTTGCAAGCTGCATCACTATAATATGCTCCACCACGTTGTTCCAATTCTTTTGGTTTAACATCAAGATTTTCATCTTTATATTTTTCAAATAATTCTTTTTCAACCTTTTTAACAACTTGTGCTCGACATTGTCCTTTCGCAGCATCTTCCTGACAATGTTCTAACATTTGTTGTTTTTGTAAGTAATAGCGTAAATACCCAATACCTAAATATCCATAACTATTTAAAAACTCTTTTGACCATGGTATATCTACAATATTTTTCAAAGATTCACTATTTCCCTGATCAATCATTGTATCAATCAATTTTCGATTCGCATTTTCTCCATTCAATGTAATATCTAATGCATAAATCATATGATTGATACCACCAATTTTAACATCCAATTCATCATTGTCTTGGACATTTAAAATATGTTCAATATCTTTAATCATATTCACTGGTCCATTACATAAACCAATAAATTTCTTCCATCCTGTATGTCTAAAAACAGCTTCGGCATTAATTCCTGATGGATTCGTAAATGAAATAATCCATGCGTTTGGACATAATTTTTCACAATCTTTAATAATATCAAAGATAACAGGTATTGTTCTTAAAGCTTTAAACATACCTCCTGGACCATTTGTTTCTTGTCCTATAATACCATATTTCAAAGGAATCAATTCATCCTTTTCTCTCGCATCTAATTGTCCAACTCTAAATTGAGTTGTGACAAAATCTGCATCTTTCAATGCTTCCTGACGATCAAGAGTCATATAAATCTTCATAGGGATTCCTGCTTTTTTCACCATTCTTTTTGCAAGATTTCCTACAATTTCCAACTTATGTTTCCCTTCTTCAATATCAACAAGCCATAATTCTCTAACAGGTAATTCATCATATCTTTTGATAAATCCTTCAATCAGTTCAGGTGTATAGGAAGAACCACCACCAATTGTTACTATTTTAACGCTTTTCATAATCTTCCTCCTTCAATTGACTCGCTGCATTTCTATCAAGGCAGACAATCACACTTGGATGTCTTTGAATAATAGAGCTAGGAAAATCTGGTGTCACTTCACCATAAATCATTCTTTTCACTAAATCAGCTTTCTTTTCTCCCTTAGCCATCATGATCAGTTGTTTTGCTTTCATGATTGTGCCAATTCCCTGTGTGACACCTTGTGTAGGAACATCTTCAATATGATCAAATCCATAATCAAGTGAACTTTCTATAGATTCCTGATGTAAATCCACAACATGACATGCTCCATCAAGTGGACTTCCTGGCTCATTATAAGCAATGTGTCCATCCATTCCAATTCCTAAAATTTGGATATCAATAGGATTTTGTTCAATCAATGTTTCATATCTTTGACATTCCTCATCCATATCTTCTTTTGAGCCATCCAATGCATTGATATTTTCAGGTAAAATATCAATGTGGGAAAAAAGTTCATTTTTCATTGCTGAAGCAAAACTTCTAGGATGTTCCGGTTTCAATCCAACATACTCATCTAAATTAAAAGCTTGTACATTTTGAAAACTCACTTTGTGATTCTGATAGCTATCAATAAAATATTGATAAACACCTAATGGTGTTGAACCAGTCGCAAAACCAATTGTTGCTTGATCATGTTGTC
The DNA here is from genome assembly GCF_018223625.1 of Clostridium sp. C1. Lineage (NCBI taxonomy): Bacteria > Bacillati > Bacillota > Clostridia > Eubacteriales > Clostridiaceae > Clostridium > Clostridium sp. C1. The sequence goes on from NZ_CP073631.1 coordinate 2,066,032, forward strand.
GGATAAAATCACATATCGTTTCTCCTACATAAGCATCAAGCTTTTTTTCTTCATCAAAAACAAGAATTTTCATAATGACCTCCTCTTTTATTCTGCTCGTTCTTTTTTCTTAGCGTTATCTATTGCTTTTACAAATAGAAAATAAATATTAATAATGATACCATCAACCCTAAAGACATCAAATCGCATATAGAACAGCGTTATCATAATAATATGGTATCATTATTATAGTGTTTAAAACAATAGAAATTCTAAAAATAATGGCTTCATAAAAAATAAAATGTACTTTCTTGATTGTTTAGAGATGATATAACCTTACTTTGATTTTCTCAAATAAAAATACGATTCCCTAGTAAACATATCTTTCATCATTGATAATGTCTGCTTATTTGAATCGTATTAACTTCCCTTTATTCAATATTATTTAAATCATCATTATTTATTTTTTAAGAATACATGCCATATTTTGACCAGTATTTTTCATATTTTCTATTCCTTCTAAATCACTTTCAACTTCTCTAGATAATTGACTATAAACCATATTCCAATATGTTGATCCTACAACAATCATTTCATGATTCAAAAAGAAATGATTCATTGCATCTACTGCATTTAAGCCTCCACCACGTCGAAGCGATACAATAGATGCACCTACTTTATATTTCATAGATAGATTCTCTTTATTCATATCTAAAACAACTGCTGCTCGTTCTAATAGAGCCTGCATAAATGAAGATATATTTGCCATATAAACTGGTAATCCTAATATCATTCCATCTGCTTCCATCATTTGATTAAATACATCATGAAAATCATCTTGATAAACACAATTTTTTCTACTCTGACAAGCCCAACATGCATGACAAGGATTGATTTTCTTATCATAGAGAATTATTAACTTGGTTTCTATTCCTTCTTTATTTAACTCTTCAAAAATATATTTCATTAATCCTGTTGTATGGCTATCTTTTTTTGCACTTCCATTAATACCTAAAACTTTCATACTCTCTCCCTATCAAAATCTTTTATTTTAAATCTTCACCATTTGATTCACATACTTTTTTATACCAATAAAAACTATCTTTTTTATTCTTTTATAAGTTCCTTTACTTTTGTCATTAGCATCTACATTTTTGATTGATTGCTTTTTTAATAATTAATAAGGTATTGAAATTATTATATTGAAATACATGGCTCAATATACTTTTGTATAAAATCTATGCGATCAAATATCGTTGGTTTAAAATATGATGTAACTGCTATAACTATATTTTCCGACGGATTTACATATATAACATTCCCGCTATTTCCTATGGCCGCAAAAATATGTTTATTCTCATCTACAATCCACCATAGATACCCATAAGACATATTTCTAAATTCGTCTCCACATCTATAATTTGGTTTTATCATTTCTTCAATCCATTTAGAAGATACAATTTGTTTTCCATTATGAAAGCCTTTATCTAAACAAAGCTGTCCGATTTTCGCCATATCTGTTGCAGAAAAACACAAACCATATCCGGCTGTTCCTATTCCTTTAGGGTCGCAAAACCATATATTTTTTTGTGGGTCTTTACACATAATAAAATGTTTATGTTCTTCGGCAGTTTCAGCTAAATAATTTATATGTTTTTCTACTCCAATGGGTTCAAATAAAAATTCGTTTGCAAAATCAACGACTTTTAGACCACTCGTTTTTGATATAATGCCAGTTAGTATATGTATGCCTAAAGTAGAGTATTTGAATTTTCCAGTCGATCCTTTTCTTCCACCCAGAAAATCTAAAGCTGAAATAGTCCAATCATCACTTGAACAAATTTTAGTCCACGGTTCGTACTTATACTTATAAGGTGCAGTCATAGTCAGTAAATGCTTGATTGTAACTTGTTGAATTGTTTTTTCTCCTCTTTTAATTTTATATTCAGGGAAAAAATCTAATACAGGTTGGTCTATGCTTTTTATAAATCCTTTATCAAGTGCTATTCCTACAAGCAATACCACAACACTTTTTGTTGCAGACATAACATGGCAAGTGTCTATTTTTTTATAATTATTCCATTCATCAGAATAAACCTCTTTACCGTCTTTATAGCATGATATTTGACAGATATTAGGCTGTTTTTCTTTAATAAAATCGTGCAGTTCCTTTTTATTCATAGTATCAATTTCATCTCCATTTCACGTTATTGTATAAGAAATATTCATTCACAAAATATAAATCTTTGATACATTTGCTTATTTCTTTTTTACTGGATAATAAATTTCCGTTACTAGGTCATCTTCATTTGAAGTTTGTGTTGGGTCAGTAATATAAACTTCATAAAGAGGACCATTGTTTTCATAACCGTTTTGTTCTGCCCATTCACATTGTTTCGTATAAACAGATGTCAAATTAGAATATCCACCATGTAGAGTTGTTTTTAAGCATAGTCCCGGACAAAAATCTCTTGTTCCTGTAACAAATTGTTCTACTGGAATAGCGAATTCTGTATCTAATCCAAAAGGAGTAAACTCATCACCATGAAAAAGCACCATAGGTGGAGCATTGACAGTTAATTTGTCATATTGAATTTTCCTTAATATTGAATTAAAGCAACAAGCGTATTGTTCTTCCATTTCAAATTTACAAACCATTTTACGAATAGAAACCAAATACATAACTGGTACTTCAACAAGCTGTACATTAATCTTGTTCAAATAAGACATGATTGATTTTCCTTGTTTCAAAACTGCTATATCCTTATTTAATCGTTCTGTAATTTGTGAATATATCTGTATTTGTTTTTCAAATTGTTTCTTTTTCTTATAAAGTTCTAAGCATAATTTTTCATTTAGCATTTCTTCTGATGTAATAATCGTTCTAATTTCTTCCAAAGAAAAATTATATTGTTTTAGGCGGTTAATAAAAAGCATAGTTTCTAACTGTTCAATGGAATAGTATCTATAATTATTCTCTGGATTAATTTTGCTGGGTTTTATCAGTCCGATTTCATCATAGTAACGAAGCGTTTTTGTAGAAACTTTACATATCTTCGAAAATTCACCTATAGATAACATAAATCTACCCCTCTCAACTTGCTTCCATATTTATGTTACACCTTCCTGTAAGGGGAAAGTCAATGCGTTAATTCTATGCGCAATACCTTACTTACACCTAAAATAACATGATAAGAAATGAATTCCAACTATTTAATAGGTTATTTAAAAAGCTTGTATACCACTAGAAAAGTAAAGTGCAGCCTTTTTCATTTATCCTATAATCTTCCAGTTTCTATCCTTATAAAGGGTCAGTTCGTATTGATTTAATTAGTGAATTTATTATAAATAATCCTTTCATTTTTTTGGCTAATTCAAGAAAATTATTGACAACCTTGTGATTATCATCTATATTATAGGTGTAAGGTAGTTAGTTGCTCCACTAACAAACTATAAAGGAGTGATGTTCGTTGAATATAAATACTAATATAGAAAAACCTATATTCATTCAGATTGCAGAGCAGTTAGAGGATTCAATATTCACGGGAATATATCCAGAGGAAACGAAAATTCCTTCAACAAATGAATTTTCTACATTGTTGAATATCAATCCACATACTGTTTTGAAAGGAATGAATTTACTTGTTGATGATGAAATCATTTATAAGAAAAGGGGTTTAGGAATGTTTGTAAAAGAAGGAGCAGTGGAAAAAATCCGACAGAAAAGACAGGGTCAATTTTACGATCAGTTTATAGCAACCCTAATAGAAGAAGCAAACAAATTGAATATGTCTAAAGATGAAATAATTAAACTCATAGAAAGGGGTTATGACAATGAATGCAATTCAAATTAAGAATGTTACAAAACAGTATAAAGATGTTATCGCACTCGATAATATTTCCTTTTCATTTGAACACGGAAAGATCTACGGATTTCTAGGAAGAAATGGAGCTGGAAAATCTACGCTAATCAATATTATTGCCAATCGTATTTTTGCTGATAGTGGAGAAGTTCTTATTGATGATATTCCAGCAAAAGAAAACATGAAAATCCATGATAAGATCTTCTGTATGAGTGAAGCGGATTTATATGATACTAACTTAAAAATCAAAGATCAATTCAAGTGGATCGCTCGTTTCTACGATGATTTTGATAAAGAAAAGGCATTAGAAATAGCAAACAAATTTAATCTTAATATTAATAAGAAATTCAAGGCATTATCAAAAGGATATCAGTCTATCTTCAAACTAACAGTTGCCCTATCTTTGAATGTTCCTTATGTTATTTATGATGAACCGGTTCTTGGTTTGGATGCGAATCATAGAGAATTGTTTTATGACTTGTTATTAAAAGACTATGAAAATAGCGAGAGAACTATTATTATAGCGACACATCTTATTGAAGAAGTAGCTAATATCATTGAGGAAGTCGTATTAATTGATAAAGGAAAGGTACTTCTTCAAAATAATGTCAATTCATTATTGGAAACAGGATTTAGTGTATCAGGACTTGCACACGAGGTAGATGCTTATTGTGCTGATAAAAATGTTATCGGATACGATGAATTAAGTAACCTTAAAATTGCATATGTATTAGATGAAAAAACTCCTCTTCCTAAAACAGCTAATTTATCACTATCTGCCATGAATTTACAAAAACTGTTTGTCAAATTGACCGAGAAAGGAGACCAATAATATGAAAAATCTTAAATCTATTATTCAATATGAATGTATGACATCATTTAAGTATATCTGGATCTTCTATGCTATACAGTATGCTATCGTTGGATTAATTACAATTACTATCGGATTGATAATGGGTACCTTTGAAGATGTAGGCACTAATTGTTTAGAGATAAATACTTTGATTTATGTATGCGTATTAGGAGTTCTAGGATTTAATGAAGATTTTAAAATGCTGATTCAAAATGGTTTTACTCGTAAATATATATATATTGCAACTATTGCAATGTTCTGCTTTATTTCTGGAATAATGGCACTCGTTGATACGGTGGTTGGTAACATGATGCATTTAATCAATAATAATTATTCGTCATTATATGGAGCTTTATATGGGTATGATAACTTGTTTATGAATTGGCTATGGTTATTTCTTTTCTACGTAGCATTTTGTAGTTTACTTTATTTGATTGTTCTTGTAATCAACAGAGTAGGAAAGAATATTTCAATATATTTAGGTGTTGTTTTTGGCGGGGTTATCTTATTGATTATTGCATTGTTCAGATATGTATTCTCTGCTGAATTGGTTAGGGATATTGTAGAATTTTTGATGCAAGCAATGGGCTTTATGACTGATGGAACAATTAATTATATATTCCCTGCTCTAACATTATTTGTAATTGTAGCAATATTAGGAATTGGTTCTTATGCAGTTATTCGTCGTACAGAATTAAAATAATTTAGAACATTATAATAATTCTAATGTATTTTATTGAAAACCTTGTTGATGATAAGGGGATAGTAACAATGAAAAAAGAATTAACAGTAGAACAAAAAAGACTAGATACAGATATTTGGATCATAGCGGTGATAACATTAGCGGGATTTATCTTATTTATGTCATTAAGTAAATATCTTAACGACTTTATTAATAACGATGAAATTCATATTTTACTTCGTACTATAGTAACTGGATTAATGCAGTTTTCAATTGCAGGTCTAGGTAGTTCAATCGTATGTATAATTCGTAAAGATACATTTGCAAAAATGGGACTTAGGAAAAAGGGTGCACTAAAAGCTATTATCGAATCTGTACTGTTCTTTATACCATATGTCATTTATCTACTTATTTCCAGACAGTTTGATGGATATATGCCACTTTCTGTTTTAATAACTGATAATATACTTGCAAGCAATATTGTTTATAAAGCATTAGGATTAATTATGGTTGGAACTTTTTGGGGATTTTTTGAAGGATTTAATTATTATATTGTCAGTAGAGTAATCAATCAAAGATATCCTAGCAAAATTAATCTTGGAGCTATAATATGTGCATTTATCTGTATCTTATTTCATCCATTTAGTACATCATTCTGGGGGATACTTGAAATGATTGTAACTTTCATATTTATCTATGGTATGGTAAGCTGTGTAGATAAAAATAAAAATGCTTGGGGCTGTGTCTTTGCATTCATATTTCTATGGAACGCTTTTTAAGATAATATGGTTAAAAAAAATGAAAGTCATGACTGATGTGCATAATTCATTTTGTTGAGTTCAGATCATGATTTTTTATTATAATATAAGATATGAAAAGAATTTTTAAATTGATGTATATTAATAAACGATTAACCTAAAAATGAGTTCACTATCACTTGATAATGAACTCGTTTTTTCTATTTCAAATAAGTATTCATAAAGTCAGCTATTTTATCAAATGGAATGATGTCCATCTGATCATACAAATCCGTATGCACTGCATCAGGAATAATCATCAATTCCTTATTATCAGGACATGGATTATGATTCATCATAGCTTGATAAGCATCTTGACTCATATAACAAGAATGGGCTTTTTCACCGTGAATAATCAATACGGCGTTTCTAATTTCATTTGTGTATTGTAGAATAGGTTGATTTAAAAATGACATTGTCCCAATTACATTCCATCCATCATTAGAATTTAATGAACGTTTATGATATCCACGTTGTGTTTTATAATAATCATAATAATCTTTTACATAAAATGGAGCATCTTCAGGTAATGGATCAATAACCCCACCAGCTCTTTGATATGTCCCTGATTTATAATCTTTGATTCTTTGTGCATTATAGTTAAGACGTAACTGATATCTTTCTTTTTCACTATCATTAGCGTCAAAATATCCTTTTGAACCCACTCTTGACATATCATACATTGTTGAAGCGACTGTAGCTTTGACTCTTGTATCAATAGATGCAGTATTTAAAGCCAGTCCACCCCAACCACAAATACCAATAATACCAATTTTATCAGAATCAACATTCTTTTGAACAGATAAGAAATCTACAGCGGCCTGAAAATCTTCTGTATTGATATCTGGTGAAGCCATATATCTTGGTGTTCCACCACTTTCACCTGTATATGATGGGTCAAAAGCTATCGTTAAAAATCCTCTTTTTGCCATTTCTTGAGCATATAGACCAGAAGCCTGTTCCTTCACTGCACCAAATGGTCCACACACTGCAATAGCCGATAATTTTCCTTCATATGTTTTCGGTTCATATAAATCAGCAGCTAAAGTGATTCCATAACGATTATGAAACGTTACTTTACGATGATTCACTTCCTCACTTTTTGGGAATGTTTTATCCCATTCTTTAACTAAATTTAATTTTTCTTCCATTTCTTCTTCCTCCATTAATACCAATCATGTTTTTCATTACGATTCAAAGCTTCTATTTTTTTCATTTCATCTTCTGTTAATTTAAAATGATAAATCTCTGTATTCTCTTGAATATGATCAGGATTACTTGAACCCGGTATCACAACGACTTCCCTTTGTAAGTTCCATCTTAATATGACTTGAGCCGCTGTGACATTGTGAGCATCTGCAATAGATACAATGGTTTCATCATTCAATAATTCTTCAGTATGTCCTCTACCACCAAAAGGATACCATCCCTGCATTACAATACCATGACTTTGAATATATGGAACAACATCTAATTCTTGATAATAGGGATGGATTTCATTTTGAACTAAAGCTGGAGTTATATTGACTTGTGGTAAAAAGTCTTCCAATTCTTCAATATAATAATTAGATAAACCAATAGAACGAATTTTTCCCTGTTCCACATAATCCTCCATCACATGATAAGCTTTGACATCTCCATCACCGGGATGATGCAACAACATCATATCTATATAACCAATATTCAATTTTTCTAAAGCTAAATCAATAGCTGCCCGAGGATCATCAAACTGACTTGGATATATCTTTGTGATTACAAAAATATCTTCTCTATTGACTTGAGAATCTCTGATAGCTTTTCCTATTTCTTCTTCATTATGATACATATAAGCTGTATCAATCAGTCTAACACCTGATTGTAAGGCACTCGTTATAGCGTTATAACATTCATCACCCGTTAAACTATATGTTCCTATTCCATTAGTAGGCATATCATAACCACTATTTAATGTCACATATCCATCATCTAAATGAAATTGGTATTGTGTCTGATGAGATTTCACATCAGTTGTCACTTTATTTTCATTGTTTTGACATCCACATAAACATACACATAAGAAAGTCAGTATAATCATTATTTTTTTCATGATTTAATCATACCAATGAAACAATGATTGACCTTGATCCAATGTCTGAATCAAATTCTTATCATCATCAGATAATTCAAAATCAAAAACACTCATATTTTCAATCATTCTTTCTTTATGTGATGTCTTAGGAATCACAACAATCCCATTTTGTATTAAATACGTCAAAGCTATTTGAGCAGCACTTTTGCGATATTTCTTTCCAATATTTGTTAATACTGGTTCATGAAAAATATCTTTTCTACCTTCTGTAAAAGATGCCCACGATTCCATTTGTACACCATCTTTTTCCATTCTTTGCTTAAATTTTAACTGTGAATGATAGACATGTGATTCAATTTGATGAACAGCAGGTATCATGCCACAATGTTCAATAAACCAATCATAATGATGTCCTTGAAAATTAGAAATACCAATTGCTCTTACTTTTCCTTGATGGTAGGCTTCTTTCATAGCTTCATACATTTCTAATGATTGTGTGTAAGGCTCATGAATCAGCAATAAATCAATATAATCTGTCTGCAAATCTTTTAACGATTTTTCTATCCCTTGCTTGGCTTTTTGATAGCCTTGACATGAAGATTCAAGCTTTGTTGTAATAAAAATATCCTGTCTTGGTATTCCACTTTCGATAATTGCCTGTCCTACAATGACTTCATTTCCATACATTCTGGCTGTATCAATCAAACGATAACCTACCTGCAATGCCTGAATAATAGTCTGTTTCCCTGCTTCCCCTCTTAAATCCCATGTTCCTAAACCTAATAGAGGCATTGAAATACCATTGTTTAATGTTATAAATCTCATATCCCACCCTCCTTCTCTATTTGAAAAAGCAGATAATCTAAACAATCTATTTCATTTTGATATTTGTGTAAACAATCCAAAAGATATTGACGGTGTTTTTGTAAGTGAAAATCAAGCATATCAATGTTATTCACTTTGATACAATCCATACATGTTTGAATAAGTTCATTCTGACACCCTGCATCTATCAGATTGTCTTTTAGCTCTTTTGATATCTTTTCATCCACTCCATCACCTCCACCATCTTCATTATATAAACAGTCTATAGATATGTAAAATATTTAATATCTATATTTAATTATTCTTATTTTTAATAACTATGTTATAATCATTAAGAGGTGTTTTATTTATGGAAATACGTGTTTTAAGATATTTTTTAGAAGTAGCGAGGGAAAAAAACATATCAAAAGCTGCTGTTCGTCTTCATATTTCTCAACCAACATTATCTAAACAACTAAAAGATTTAGAAGCAGAATTAGGGAAAAAATTATTTGTGCGTAGTAATTACTTTATTAAACTGACAGAAGAAGGGATGATGTTAAGAAAACGTGCTGAAGAAATTTTAGAATTGGTAGATAAAACAACGGATGAATTTAAAGCACTTGATGAAATTAATGGTGGTGATATTCATATTGGTTGTGCTGAATCTAAAGATTTACACTCTTTCTTTCATATATTGCATCAACTCCAAATGCACTATCCTCACATTCGCTTTCATCTTCATAGCAGTGCAACCGATGCTATTGATGAAAGATTGGAACGAGGATTATTAGATTTTGCGATTATTGCGCAAGATGTAGATTCCAGAAAGTATAACTTTTTAAAAATTCCTTCTGCTAACCAATGGGGTATTATTGCTAGAAAAGATATGCCTTTAGCTCAAAAACAGAAAATTCATCTCAATGATTTATTAGATGTTCCTTTAATTTGTTCTCGTCAATCTTTACAGGCTGATTTTCCAAAATGGTTAGGTGATCAACAAGATCAGCTTCATATTATTGCTACATATGATTTAGCCTATAATACATCCATCATGGTTGAAGAAGGTATGGGATATGTTTTAACTTTTAATCATTTAATATATACTGGTCAAGACAGCAATTTATGTTTTCGTCCTCTAGAACCAGTCCTTGAATCACCTATGTATATTGTATGGAAAAAATATCAAGTCTTTTCACCTGTAGCTCAAATATTATTAAATGAACTTAAAAAAAGTTATTTACCAAAGGCATAACCGATTATACTTATGAAATATTTGTTTTTTTCATCATTTCCCTTTAAAATAATAAATATAAGGAGGAATGAAAGATATGAGTTTTCAAGACAATTTTTTATGGGGAGGAGCAATTGCTGCAAACCAAGCTGAAGGAGCATGGAATGTAGATGGTCGTGGACCAGCCAAAACAGATGTCACAACAGGAGGTTCTGTAAAAGAACCAAGATATGTGACATTTATTGATAAGGATGGAAAACCTGGTAAAGTCATCAATGGTCAACCTATCCCTGAAGGGGCCAAATATGCTGTTTTAGATGATTATTATTACCCTAATCATGATGGTGTTGATTTTTATCATCATTATAAAGAAGATATCGCATTACTTGCTGAAATGGGATTTAAAATGTTTAGACTGTCTATTTCATGGTCACGTTTATATCCTCATGGTGATGAAGAAACACCCAATCCAAAAGGTGTTGAATTTTATCGTTCTGTCTTTTTGGAATGTAAAAAACATGGTATTGAACCATTAGTGACAATCTGGCATTTTGATACACCATTATATTTAGAAGAACATTATGGTGGCTGGAACAATCGTCAGCTTATTGATTTCTATGTGCGTTTTGCGACAACTTGCTTTAAAGAATATCAGGGCTTAGTGAAATACTGGCTCACATTTAATGAAATTAATAACACAATCATGATGTTAAATCTTTTTGGCAATCATGCTGGAGATAAAGAACATCAACAAGGTTATCAACAACTTCATTATCAATTTGTTGCGAGTGCAAAAGCTGTACAAATTGGTCATGAAATTGATCCAAACAATATGATTGGTTGTATGATTTGTGGCATTACATTCTACCCTGGAACATGTGACCCAAAAGATATTATGGCAAATCGTCATATGTGGGAAAAAAGTATTTTCTATTGTGGAGATGTTCAATGTAAAGGAAAATATCCAACATTTGCGAAAAGATTATGGAATGAACATCATGTTCAATTAGATATCACTGAACAAGATTTAGAAGATTTAAAACATGGTTGTGTCGATATGTATACATTCTCTTATTATATGTCTTCTATTGAAACAACACATGAAACAGATGATATGGTTTCTGGTAACTTTGCTGCTGGAGCTAGAAATCCTTATTTAACATATTCTGATTGGGGTTGGGCACAAGATCCTTTAGGTTTACGTTATTATCTTGAAATGATTTATGATCGTTATGAAAAACCACTAATGGTTGTAGAAAATGGATTAGGTGCTTATGATACATTAGAGGAAGATGGAAGCATTCATGATGATTATCGTATTGATTATTTAAGAGATCATATTAAAGAAATGGGAAAAGCAATTGATAATGGTGTCAATTTGATTGGATATACAACGTGGGGATGTATTGATTTAGTATCAGCAGGTACTGGAGAAATGCGTAAACGTTATGGATTTATTTATGTAGATAAAGATGATCAAGGTCATGGAACTTATAATCGTTATCGTAAAGATTCTTTCTACTGGTATAAAAAAGTGATTGAAAATCATGGAGAAGATTTAGATTAAAGTTAAAAGCGACAAATGTCGCTTTTTTCATTGATATAAATCTGCAATTTCTCCCATATCTTCCAATCTTATATGTGAAGCGTCTATTCTTGGTGATTCTTCATTTTGTTGAGAAAGATTGGCAGGTAGCTGTCCTTCGAGTTGTCCTCTAATACTTTTTGATCTTAATAAGCAAAACTCTTGAAACGTTTCTACACCCAAAAGATAATCTTGATAAGAACAAAATGCAGTTGGGTCTTTTTGCACATAAGAATCTATCATTTTAATTGTATCTTCTACTTTGTTTTGGAAATATCCACTTTCAAAATATTCACTGATCAATTGTTGGAAATATTGATGATATTGTTTGAAATATTCATCATGTTGCATAACATGATGATATAATGGTCTATTCAACATAACTTCTTTAGTATAAGGTGTGTTGATTGGAAAGTTGACATACCTTGTTATATCATTACTAGGATTAGGCATTCCCAGTGAATATGTGCCATATGCCAAATTGTAATCCCAAGGAAGCATTGAAATCATACCATCTTCTTCATATAAATAATAATTATGCCCAGTCGGACCTAAATAACTATCTAAATTCACTACAAAAACCTGTACTACAAAATATCTTAAAACTTCATCTATATTGACAGCTTTTTCAATATTTTGATTATCATCTAAGATTTTTAATGATTGAATTAATCTTTTTTTATCAGCCTCAGTTATCTTAAATTTTGCATTATCAAATAAATTAGGATACGATTCAATATTCTCATCAATATACTGTAACGCTAAATCTCTATTGGGTGCATAAACATCTGTATATCCCGGTTTATAAAGCACACCATGATTTCTTCCATAATTTCTTCTTATAAAAGCTTCTTCTGGTTCTTCGATTGCTAAAAATAACCCCCAATCTTTTTGATTAATTGTCACCCAGACATAACTTGTTAGAGGAGATGGAACACCCATAAATGACATCATATCATAAGTTATATAGTTTTTTAAATAGGCATTGTCTTGAAAAGAGCAATCTAATGTAAACTTATCTAAGCCATAATAATGATATCCTGAATCATAATGATCAAATTCTACTTTTAAACTAAAGCGATCCGACCCATAACGATCAATAAGCTCTAATGAGTTATTCCCTTTCACTCTTAAACCTACCATATCAAAGGTTTCACCATCTATCGTTATAGAAGATACATGATATTCTTTGGCTTGTGCCTGATCAAAAAAATTCTGTGGATTATCCAATTGTATATCGATAGTATGGACATAACTTTGATCAAATAACTTAGAAGCATAAGCTGGTAACTGATAAACTGGTGTTATACCCCAATGTCCCGGTAACATGAAACCAATCGTTATAATAAGACTAAGGATAACAAATATCAAAACAATCCTATCTATATATTTATGTTTAATCATATTAATTCATATAATCTCCATTATAAGAAACCATCACTGTATATAAAACACCTTCCATATTTGAAAGTTCATTAACAAATGATGTTTCTTGATCCTTAAGTCTGACTTCATAATTCAGTTCAATGCAATCTTTTTTGATACTCTTGCTTTTCAGTGAAAAAGCAGACACCTGATTTTGAATAAATTGATAGACATTCTTTTCACTGTCTTGATTTTCACAATGAACAACTAGTATATAAGGTCTTTGTGTATTTTTCTTATGAGAAAAGATATAAAGAATGAGTCCAATCCATAAACTACCAAATACAGCTAAGGGAATTAAACCCGCTGCCAATACAATACCTACCGCTATACTCCAAAACAAAAATGCAATATCCATAGGTTCTTTAACAGCCGTTCTAAATCTCACAATAGATAAAGCACCAACCATTCCTAAAGATAAAACAATATTACTTGTGATGGCAAGAATAACCAATGTGGTAATCATTGTTAAAGCTACAAGTGTTATTGCAAAACTGGAAGTATACATAATCCCACTATATGTTTTTTTATAAACAAAGAAAATAAACATCCCCATCATAAATGCCAAAAGTAAAGCTATTGACATATCCAGTAATGAAACAGCATGTATATTTTCTAAAAAATTTGAACGAAATATATCCTGAAAAGTCATTTTTCTTCTCCTTTACCAATCAATCTGTCGACATTTTGCAAACTTTGAATAGGCTGATGTTTTCTGTGAAAGTCCTTGTATCGCCATTTTCACAATATCAGGTAAAAATTCATTATATTTCACTTCGAATACTGCAAAATCATCTACACCTATTTTTCTATGATCCAATGATAAAAAATCATATATATTTTTATATGTACACAAATATCTATCTATTGTTAATCTTACCTTGGATACATCATATGTATAAGCCTGCCTTTGGTATGATACAATCACACAAGGTTTTAATAATTCTCCTTTTAATGCACTATAAAATTCAATCATTAATGGATTACCACTTTTTAATAAAAAATCTATATCTCCATTCAATATATCTTGAACCTGTTTAACAGTCAATTTCGTAGAACGTTTCGCACATAACCCATTATGTTTCATTTTCTTTTCTAATCGTATAAAACTTAAATCATGATTATAATATCGTATTCTAAACTTATGCCTTTGTGATACTCCATTTAATTTTTCTTTTAAAGCTTTATCACCAGGTGTATCAAAATAAAGACTATGAACATCATAATATCCTTCATTCAATGTATAATGATCTTTAGAGAATAATAAATTCAATCTTCGATTTAAAATCTCTGCTTCTAATGGATTGATAATATGTTTAAGTTCGTGCCGATATTGAATAGGTTTATAATTCTTAATCATAAGCATAACCTCTCTATAAATTGAGGAGTTTATTTCTATAAACTCCTACATTTTCACATCAAATGAAACAATTTCTCCACTAATAGCATTCACTTGATAATTATAACTGGCATATGCATCCATAAAATTCACATTATATACAAGTTGATTGTTTTTGACATCCAGCTCATCTTCATATGATTTCAAATCTTTAAGAGTCACTTGAGCGTGATTTAAAACTTTTGTTCTGACTTCTTCATCACTCAAATAACCACTATGACTTTCTACCCCATCTATTGTAATGGTTTTAAACTGTATATTTTTATAATGAATTAATGTATTTAAATCATTAATGGAAAGATCAACCAAATCAGCAAATTCATAATCCGGACTAACATTTATTAATTTTTTTATTAATGTCACCTTACCTACAGAAATCCCATATTTTTCAGCTAATTCTTCTCGCTCTTTAGAAAACTTGTAATCTTGTGAAACAACAGATGCTTTTAATGAATAACCCGATAAGATATCTTTTACATCAGTTGCAACATCTTGCTTTAATGCCTCTCTTGCTTCTTTATCGCTCCCCTGAACACTTACAAGAACAGAATTTTTAGCCTCTGTAATATAACCATATTTAAACATACTTCCTATAATAGCATTCACAGCCACATCTAAATCTGTATTTTTTAAATCCATTTCATCTAACACAAGCAAAGCATCATCATTATGACAAATCACATCTTCTACACGTCTTTGATGATTGATTTTTAATTCAATACTAGGATTGACCTCAAAAGAAACGGAATAAACATTTTGAGGTTTTGATATCATAAAAGCAAAAATAAGAGTACACGCTAAAGCTAAAAAACTGATTTGATATTTTCGAGGTATCTTTCTTTTTATTTGTTGAACTTCAAGCTGATCAATATATTCAATATCTCGCATAAGTTGTTCTTTTCTTGAAGGCATATGAATATCTTGAAATTCTTTTTTTAACTGATTTTTTATTTCTTTATTTTTCAAGGCTCATTCCTCCAGACTCTTTCTCAATTTTTTTAATGAACGATGATATTTATTCAAAACCGTTGATAACTTTAAATCCATAATCTGCGCTATTTCTTTAAACTTTAATCCTTCAACAACATGTAAGATGATGATTTCACTTTCATCTTGACAAAGTATTTTCATCATCCTTTTTATCATCATCTTATCATGTATTCCATTCATTCCTTCATCAACACCATCAATTTCATAATCAACAACCTGCTCCCTTGATAACTTACGAAGTGACATATAAGTCACATTACGAGAAATCGTAATAATCCATGCTTTCGCATTTCCTTTTGGTTTATACAAATGGACATTGCGATAAACCTGTATAAAAGTATCATGTGTCAAATCTTGTGCATATTCCTTATTATGAACTATACTATAAATATATCTATAAACTTCATCATACATACAATCATAGATTTGTGCCAACACATCTTGATTTTCCTTGAGTTCAACAACTAAATTTTCTAATTTCTTTTCTAACATCACAGATCTCCCCTATGATGTTAATATCCCATTTATCAATCACCACTTTCTTGCATATTTATTTTAAGTTTATATTAAGTTTGCGTTAATTAGTCATCATCGTCATCATCATAGTTTGACTGATTTCCATAATTAGATTGTTCTTGATCATCATAATTTGTATTATCATAGTTTGTATTGTCATAATTTGTATTTTGATTTGTTGTTTGTCCAGAACTTGATGGTTTCGACGTAGATGGTTTACTTGTTGTCTGATAATTTGTATTATCATAGTTTGTGTTATCATAGTTTGTATTTTGATTTGTTGTCTGTCCAGAACTTGATGGTTTTGACGTAGATGGTTTACTTGTTGATTGATAATTTGTATTATCATAGTTTGTGTTATCATAATTTGTATTTTGTTTTGTTGTCTGTCCAGAACTTGATGGTTTTGATGTAGACGTAGATGATTTACTTGTTGACTGATAATTTGTATTATCATAATTTGTATTTGATGATTGATTTGTATTTGTTGAGGTATTTGTAGATGGTTTTGTTGTTACCTTTGGTTCTACTTCTCTTTCTACAATACCTTTTGTAGCACTAACTTCATATTCATACTCATTTTGATTATAAGTAAATTCAATATCATAAGTTAATGCTCCGTTTTCTAGATCATAATCTATTTCAAGATTTTTAATTTTATCTTTTGTTAGAGATGCATTTTTTAAAGCAACATTTAAAGCTTCGTCTTGAGAAATATATTGTTTTGTACTAACACTTCCTACCATTTTATGAGTATCTTTTTGTGCATCGTCCTTATTTAAAGACTGGTAAATTAAAATTAAGTCTTGAGCATTCAATTTCACTAAATCTTCTACTTTATAAGTCTTCTTCTCATCATCATTTTCATCTATAATATCTTCAATCAGATTGGCCTTTCCATAAGAAATACTATATTTATTCATTAAAGATTCAATATCATCATCAATATCTATATCTTGAGAATAAATGGCTCCTTCAATAGAATAACTTTTTAATGTTGTATAAATATATTGGCTCAATTCATCTTCCAATGCTACTCTTGCTTTATCATCATCATTTTCAACAGATAATAATACTGTATTTTGATTTGCATTTAAATATCCATTCTTAACCAATGAACCAAGTACTGCATTCATTGCAACATTGGCATCTGCCTGTTTTAAATCCATATCTTCTAGTACCTTTTTAGCATCATCATTAACTGCAATAGCATCAATAACTTTATCTTTTTCATCAAGCTGTAATTGAATACTTGGATTAATATCTAATGTTACTAAACTTGTATAATCCTGTGTTCGGCTACCACTGCCACACCCTGTCATTACTGACAGCATTAATGTACTCACTCCTAATAATTTTATCATTTTCATTTTATTCATATTTTTCTCATCTCCTTCATCTTACTAATGCATGAAAACCTTAATTTATCACAACAAAGAAAAAAAGATTTCAATTTTTTTGAAATCTTTCAACCACAATATTTTTCAAATTCTTTTAATATCTTGAGTGAACTACTTGTTCCAATACGACTCGCTCCAGCTTCTATCATTGCTTGACATGTTTTCCAATCACGTATTCCTCCAGCTGCTTTAACCTTGACTTCATCTCCAACTGTTTCTTTCATTAAACGTACATCTTCTACTGTTGCTCCTGAAGTACCAAAGCCTGTACTCGTTTTGATATAATCCGGCTTCACTTGTTTTGCGATAAATGCTATATGCTTTATTTCATCTTTTGTAAGGTAACAATTTTCAAAAATAACTTTACATATCCTGTGATTTTGATGACAGAGTTGCACAATACTTTGCATTTCTTTTTCAATATAATCCCAGTCATGCATCTTTGCCTTTCCAATATTAATCACGTAGTCAATCTCATCAGCTCCATCATCAATAGCCTGTTTTGTTTCAGCTAATTTGATATCTAATGTTGTCTGTCCTAATGGAAATGAAATAGCTGCACCGACATGAATAGAAGTTCCTTTCAGTAATTCTTTACACAACTTTACTGGCTCACTGTTAATTGCTACCATTGCAGCTCCAATATCTTTAGCCTCATCACATAATTTAATAAAATCATCTCTCGAAGCATAAGCCTTTAAAAACGTATGATCAAACATACTAGCTAGTTCTTCTTTTGTCATGTAAAAACCTGGTATATTATAATTGACTCATTTATCAGTCATTAAAATATACCTTTTCCTTTCTATCAACTTTATTAATACGTAGTTGATGACGTTTAGGTTTATATGTAAAATTGAAATATGTGTTTGTGGATTTGTATTTTTCCGTGTGGCTTTGACTACTTCAAGGAGGTTTGGACCACTCACTTATTCCTCAATAACGATGAGTTAGATGAGTCTTTGAATTCGCATTTTGAACCAGGTTTTATGGTCTAAGTGTTGTGGGTACCACTTCACATGAAATTTATTTGAAAGGATGGTTTTTATGAAATTAGTTGGTATTGATATTGGAAAGCACAAGCATTTCGTCAGTATCGTTGACAAGTTGACTGGTGAAATTATTCTTCAGCCTGTCGCTTTCTCTAATAATGCTCAGGGTTTTGAATTCCTTATCTCTCAGATCGCTCTCTATCCTGTTGATAGCGTTCTTATCGGTATGGAAGATACTGGTCATTATCATTTCGCTTTATTGCGCTTTCTTTTACAGAAGAACTACAGCGTCGCTTTGATCAATCCTAAAACTACCGATCTCAATCGTAGAATGGATGGTGGCATCACTAAAAACGATAAACTTGATACTCTTAATATATGCGATATATTAAGCTCAAACAAACTCAAGAAACCTTATCGTTTGACGTCATCTAAGAAATTTGACCTTTATGAACAGAAGCAGCTGACTAGGTTGCATCATTCCCTCAAGGAACAGATTAATGTTCTTTCCAATCGTCTGCAGAAATGCATAGATCTTGTTTTCCCTGAATATAACGCACTTTTTAAATCCAAGTATGGAAAAGTCTATATGTCTATTCTTAAACAGTTTGGCAGTGCAAAGGCCATTGCACAGGCTGACATCAGAACTTTACGCAAATGCTTTGATATTACCGGCAGAGGCAATCGCATTTCTCTGACTGCTGAAAAGCTAAAGGAAAGTGCAAAAACATCTGTTGGCATTTCTTCGTTGGCAGATGAAATGCAGATCAAGCATTTGATAGCTCATATCGAACTGCTTAACGATCAGCTCAAAGAAATAGATAAAAAATAGAAGAGTTTTCCACTGACTTAAACTCTCCTATCATCTCCGTACCAGGAATTTCGCATTTCTCTGGTACATCAATTCTAGCAGAATATGGAGATATTTTCAACTATTCTAAGCCTTCAAAGATAATAAAGGCAGCGGGTGTCGCCCCATTTCACTACGAATCAAGTCAGTACGAAGCCAAGCATAGTGCCATAACCAAGCAGGATCGAGCTATTTAAGAAAGACGTTATATCAGGTCATTGTGCCAGTCATCAGGTTCAACAAGGTCTTCAAGGATTACTACGACCTTAAACGCTCACAGGGAAAAAGTCATCGCTGTGCGCAGGGACATTGCATCAGGAAGCTGTTGAGAGTCATCTATCATCTGGTAACGACAAATCAGCAGTTTGATGCATCGTTACTGAGATAGAAAGAAAATGAAACCGTATTCAAAAAAGTCTATTCCATAGGCTGTTTTCGTCATGCCCAAAAACACAAATCGTATTCACATTTCAAAGATCTTACATATTGATGAGCTACCATAATCAAATCATTTAACATTTTCAAACTTTTTTCATCAAATGACTTGAATTTTATATAGTTAGCTCCTTATAATAATTTCAACAATTGCATGTGATTTGTAATAATTATATCACTTTGACTTTGATTATTTTGAAATTTTCCTGAATAGTAAGCAACAACTTCTAAACCTGCCATTTTTGCTGCTTGTATTCCAAAAGTACTATCCTCTACAACAAACAATGGCTTTTGATATTTTTGTTGTCTTACAATTATTTGATAAACTTCCGGACTAGGCTTTGTTTTTTTAACATCTTCTTTTCCCATGTAAAATAATATATACTTATCTAAGTTTAAATCTGTCAAAACTTGTTTTATTATTTTTCTTGGTGACGAAGAAGCTATGATAATATCAATATTCTTTTGAAAGATATTTTCTATGCATTGTTGAACATTTGGAAAAACTATTTGTTGATAATTAGGGAATTTTAATTCCTGAAGATACTTTTCAAAAAGGTATTGAATATTACCTTGATAATTAATATATTCTTTTAAAATATCAAATATATCTTTAGTATTTAAACCTAGTATTTCTTCCAGTTTCTTCTCTGGTATAACATATCCTCTAGATACAAAAAAATTCCTTAACTGGTTCATGTACCAACTTTCACTATCAATAATAACTCCATCCATATCAAAAATAATATACGGTTTCATCTTAACCCCTCTTAAATGTTGCTGTCATATTAATAAAAGTGACATCTAAAGATGAAATAGAATATTCTATGACGGTTCCATCGTCAGCATATCCAATATCTTGGACAAGCATAATTGGATTTGTAGAGCTGACTTCTAAAATTTTTCTAACTTCACTATCAGGTAAACTTGGAATTAGTGTTTCTCGAATAATAGATACTTTTAATCCTTTACTATCCAGATACTGGTAGAAATGCTGTGCTGCTTCTTTAGCCTCTTTATCAAAATTTTCTAATAATTTTTTATCAATATATGAGCGTGAAAATGA
Source organism: Clostridium sp. C1 (assembly GCF_018223625.1). NCBI lineage: Bacteria > Bacillati > Bacillota > Clostridia > Eubacteriales > Clostridiaceae > Clostridium > Clostridium sp. C1. Next base: position 2,086,970 of record NZ_CP073631.1, read on the forward strand.
TGCTACCTTTATTCCAGCATATCTGACTCTATCCATGACCCATACAAGATCACCTACATTTATTGATAAGTGTTTAGCAATATCTGGTGTAGCCTCAGTTATTCCAACATTTAAAAATTTTGTTTTACAAACAAAACCATTTCTATTAATAACTTTATCTAATTTATATATTGTTGAATTGATAACCTCTTGTTGATCATTAATTTTTTTCTTAGATGAAACAAATGTTCCAACGCCTTTTCTTTTATATAAATAACCCTCAGTTACAAGCTCATTTAATGCCTGTCTAACTGTTGTTCTGCTTAACTGATATTTATCAATTAATTCGTGTTCAGTGGGAATTGTTTCATCTTCCTTATAAACACCATCATCAATCAAATTGATTATAATTTGCTTTAGCTGGTAATATAATGGTAAAGGTATATTTTTATCAATAGTATATTTCATTTATATATCAACTCCTCTTGTCACATTGTAACATTTTTTCCATATTTTACCTATTTATTATTATTATAAATTTGAAAAAATAGGGATTTTCACCCTATTTTTTCAAAAAGGGAAGTATTTATTGATACGCATTACCCATATCCATATAACATTCTAAAACAGCCAATTCTTCATCAGATTTATCTTTAGGTTTTATTACATATTGTCCAACACTTGCAGGAATAAAAACTGCTTCAGCATAATGAATTTCAATAGGCTCAAATTCATTATTAGGACTAACAATAATAGCTTCTTCTCCTTCTACAAGTACATGCAATTTTACATGATCCTTTGTTTCAAAAAACACTGGCTTATTAAACCAATATCTATCAACTTTTAATAATTCATATTCCATTGTTCCACTATGCTCTTTTCTCCATCCAGTTCCTCTATCAACTTCAGCTTTTTTAGAAATAAGATGTTCTTTTACAAATTTAGTTTGATATTTTTCTTGAATAACCTTTTCACCATGATCTATATTAATTGGTCTTGGTTTACCATCAGCATCAATACGTCCCCAATCCCAGAGTTTAAATGTCTGAAATCCAATTGGATTTATTTCTAATACTAAAGTATCTTTACCAGAAGCATGAATTGTTCCACTTGGAATATAAATATGGTCATGTTTTTTCATTGGAAAACGATTAATCCATTGTTCATCATCAAATTCACCAGTTTTTTGAGCTTCTTTAAAGGCTTTAACCAGTTCCTCTTTTTTGACTCCATCCTTAGTCCCTAAATATACAGAACTTTTTTCAGATGTATCAAGAAAATAATAACTCTCATAATGTCCAAATGGAAAATTAAAAACTTCTTGTGCATATCCAATATCTGGATGAACTTGCAAACTTAAATTTCCACCACCCCATGTATCTAAAAAATCACATCCAACTGGGCAATTATATCCAAACCAGAAAAAATTTTGATTTCCTAAAAACTCAACAGCTTTATATTGTACTATATCTCTACCAATAATTCTAAATTCATTTTCTCCTAATTTTGCTAGTGTATTTTGAAAATTCATCCATCCTGTCATACCCCAAGCAGTATTTTCTTTATCTAATCCTCCTTTCAAAACATCTTTACACCAATGTCCACCCCATACGCCTCTGTTAAAGAATGGCTCTAATTTGAAAGGATGTGAAGCAAAATAATTTAAAGTTTTTCTAAAATCATCTCCAGTTACCATAACAGGATTATCTATATCATCTCCATCAATGACATAATCCATATCATTAAAAAGATGTCGTTTATGATTATCAAAATATTTAGCTTCAACAAAATTGAAAATTTTTTCTTTTGTAAGTGGATCTTCATGAGGATTGTTCATTCCCCAATTTGACAATGATGAAAGATATCCATCTTTAACTCTTTGAATAGTTATATTATTATAAACAAGAATATCGCCTTTTGTAACCAATGCAGCTCCAATGCCATATACGACAATCATTCCTTGTGTAGTATTATGAATCAATTCTTGTGCTGTCTTTATTTTTTCACTATCAAAATATTCATCAATTTGTCCAATAGCAAATACACCATTAATGCGATCATTAGTGATGAACTTATCTAATCTCTCATGTAGTATATCATCATCTGCTCTCAGATCATCTGTACAAATAACTAATTGAGGTTTAATGTTATCTATGAAATACTCTCTTAATTCTTTATGATTAATATGATAATATGAGTCAATAACCAAAACACACTTCGATTCATATTTTTGCATTTCATGATCAATAATTTTGCTAATTTCTTGATATCCTTTCCATGATTGTGTTCCATCTATTGTAAAAACAGGATGTAAATCAAAGTTCGGTATTCTTTCATTTATTTTTTCGTACATAATAACCTCCTATATATCCATATAAATTTCTAATACTGCACATTCTTGAGATTTAGATTTTCCATATGGTTTAATAGTATATTGTCCTGCAGCTGGTGGTACAAACACTGCTTCTGCATAATGAATGACAACTGGTTCAAAACTATCATCTAAACTTTTAATAATAGCTTCTTCTCCTTCAACTAACACATGAATTACAATGCAATCATTAGGATCAAAATGTACTGATTTACTAAACCAGTATCTATTGACTTCCATAGGAGCTTCAAATGGCATTGTTCCACTTCTTTCTTTACGCCATCCATATCCTCTATCTACTTCTTGTTTTTTAGAAATAAATTGATCTTTAATCATTTGAGTTTGGAATTCTTCTTGAATAACATGTTTTCCATGATCTATATTAATTGGTCGTGGTTTTCCATCAAAATCTACACGTCCCCAATCCCATAACTTGAACGTCGTAAAACAAAACATATCAATTTCAAGTGTTAATGTATTTTTTCCAGCCGAATGAATTGTTCCACCTGGAATAAAGACATGATCATGTTTTTTCATTGGGAAATGATTTATCCATTTCTCATCATCAAATTCACCAGTTTCTTGTGCTGTTTCAAAAGCTTCTACTAAATCATCAAGTTTGACACCATCTTTTGTTCCTAAATAAACAGAACTTTCATCACAAGCATCTAACATATAATAGCTTTCATAATGTCCCCATGATGAATTAAATACTTCTTGAGCATATGCAAGTGTTGGGTGAACTTGTAAACTAAGATTTCCTCCACCCCAAGTATCCAAGAAATTGACATGTAAAGGACATCGGTTTCCATAAAGATACCAAATTTTTCTTCCTAATACTTCTTTAGGATTACATAAAATCAAATCAGTTGATGGAAACTCAAAAACTGCATTATTTAATTGTGCTGCTACAGCTTGACAATCCAAAAATCCAGTGATTCCCCAAGCAGTATTTTCTAAATCTTTTCCGGCATTTAAAACTTTTTGACACCAGTGACCACCCCATACTCCTTTCATAAAGATAGGAATAGGTTTAAATGGACTTGTTGAAAATTGAGATACAATCTTATCAAAGTCATTTTTTGTAACCATAACAAATTGATCATCTTTATTACAATCAATAACATAATCACATTTTTTATAAATCTCTCTTTTATGCTTGTCTTGAACTCTACTTTCTAAGAAATTAAATCTCTTTTCTTTTCTCAAATATTCTTCATCTTCATTATGTGCACCCCAATTTCCTAAACCTTGGTTATATCTATCTTTAATTGTTTGATAGCTAATTGAACCAGAAATAAGAATATCAGGATTACAAACAACTTGAGATGCAACACCATAAACTATAACTAAACCTTTGGTTCCTTGAATTTTATTTTGTATGTCTTTGATTTTATCAACATCAAAGAATTCTTCAATATTACCTACACTAAATACCCCATTAACACGATCTTCAGTAATAAACTTTCCAAACTTATTTTGAATCATTGATTCATCATATTTAGCAATATCAGAATGAATAATCAATTGTGGTTGTAGTGCTTTAGCAATATCTTCAAATAATATTTCATTAACACCATGATAATAATCAAAACAAACAACAATACAATCTTTTTGAATTGATTTTATCTTGTTATTAATTTCATCAATAATGTCTAAGATTCCTACTTTAGCATTAATATCTATTTTTTTCTTTGGATATAAATCAAAATTCGGTATTCTATTTTCTACTTCATACATATAATATATCTAACAATTTTAGAATTACCCATAATATGCTAAAACTGTCATTTCTCCTTTCCACATTAATTTTTTTACATTGGCACTAATTAAGAAAGAATCACCCGCTTGGAGTTTAACATCTTCTATTTGTCCTTGACCTTCAATGACAAAGGCTCCCAAATAAGGTTTAGGCATCGTTAATTCTCCACTTCCATTTATAACATATTTATAAACCGAAAAATTCTTATTATCAGTTAATTTGATTTCTGTCACACCTTGATGATTTCGATAAGAATAATGTGTATCCTGACATTCAAATGGGACTAATATGTTATCTTTAGCCTTTTCAACATCAAGCTGTCTTGGTTTTCCTTGCTTATCTAATCGATCATAATCATAAAAACGGTATGTAACAGGACAAGGATTACACACTTCCATAAAAGTCGTTCCTTTTTGTATTGCATGTAATGTACCAGCTTGAATATTATAAAAAGCACCTGGAAAAATTGGATATCGTTTTAATAAACCATTCCAATCTTTATTTTGAATATACTCATCTAATTCCTGAATGGTTTTTGCATTATGTCCCATTACAATATCAGCATTGTGTGGACAATTGACAATATACCAACTCTCGCTTTTTCCATGACATCCTAAATTCTTTAATGCATACTCTTCAGTTGGATGAACTTGTATACTTAAATCAGTACATGCATGAGCTATTCCCATAGATACAGGGATATGCTCCCATCTTAAAGTGGATGGTGTTCCAAACATTTCTGGATGTTCATCATAAAGTTCATTGAGTTTTCGTCCTTTATATTTTCCATTCATAATTTCATTAGCGTCTTGTGGTAACCCACAAAATGCTCCTAAACCAGTAATTTCATCTATATTCATATCTTTTGGTACATATTTTTCAACATGATAATGATGAACTAATGAGCCATCACCCCAAATTGCAGTTGAAAATGTTGGTTTTAAAAATATATACTTTTCATCCATATCATTTATCACCTCTACTTATATTTCACTTTATAACACAATATAATTGAAGCTAATATAAACGTAATACAATTAGCCACTATAACTGCATAATCACCTATATATATTCCATGTATAAACCATAAGAAAACACCTATAACAAACATAGAATACATAATCAAAGAAATTCCTGATGTATCTTTTGTTTTAATAACCTGTATAGCTTGTGGTACAAAAGATAATGTTGGTAAACAAGCAGCTATCATTCCTATCATTCTTCTATCCTACTTTCTAAAATATCAATAGCTTCTTTTATGTTATCAACGACATATGTCGCTTTTTGTTTTGCTTCTTCATAACCATGTGTCATACAGAAACTTGTATGACAAAATTCAAACATTCCTATATCATTTAAACTATCACCAATAGCAATTGTATTATTTTTAGGTATATTATTGAGTTTTAAATATTGATTGATGCCTTGCTCTTTTGTAGCTTGTTTTTGAGTAATATCATAACTATAATCTGATGTTACTTTACATTGATATAGTTTTTCATGATCCAGAATATTTTTTTGATAATCTTCATAAAACTCTTTATGCAATTGTTGATTTGGAAAAATATAATTTATATGAATGATTGGTTTATAATCTGTGAGAATATACTCATTTATTGTTTGATGAATAACTTTGTTTGGATCTTTCTTAAACATATTTGCTGTATAAGATGATAATTTTCCATATATATATACATTATCTATATTTGTGACCTTAGCATAATCTTTATATTTATACATGCCTTTATATATATCTAAAAATTGTATGTTAGAAAAAGGATATAGACAAACAACTTTATGATCCATATATATTTCTGCACCATTCCAACCGATACAGTCAAAATCGTATTGTTTTAACTTTTGCGTTATATTATTTAAAAAAGTATGATGTCGGGCAGTACATAACACAAAACTATTCTTTTTAGCAATCCAATATTGAATTGCTTGAACATCTTCATTCAATATTTCTTTTGTTTCTGGTCTTAATAATGTATCATCTAAATCACAAAATATAACCTTATCCATACCCTTTACCTCATTTTATACAATACCTAAAACTCCTAAAACAATTGCAATAATTAAATAAACTCCAATAAGTTTAACAGCACTCATCTTTTTCTTTTTCAATAAGTAATATCCCAATAAAACTAAACACATTGGAATTAATTTTGGGAAAATACCATCTAAAATCTCTTGGAAATTAATCGTACTATATTCACTGACATATTGAGTTGTAATTGTTAAATTAACATAACTTGCAGTAATTGCTCCAACAACTGTTAATCCTAATACAGACATTGCATCTTGTATTTTAGTCATCTGCTTACCTAACAATTTTGAAACAGCTTCTCTACCAGATTTATATCCTTGCATATAGAACAATCGTGATAAAGCCATTTGTGATAAGTATAAACCTAAAACTGCAAATACTGCTCCTAATGGACTACCACCTGATGACAATCCAATTGCAATACTTAAAATAATTGGTGGGAGCGTTGCCTGTGTAACAGCATCTCCAATTCCAGCTAATGGACCCATTAAACCAACTTTTATACTGTTAATAAATTCATCAGTAATTTTAGCTCCATTTCCTCTTTCTACTTCCATTGAAGCGACAATTCCATTAACCATAGCACCAAATACAGGATTTGTATTATAGAAAACTGAATGACATTTCAAACGTGCAACCATCTTATCTGGATCTTTTGAATAAAATTTTTTCAAGATTGGTAACATAGATAAAGTAAATCCTGGAGCCTGTAATCTTTCATATCCAAATACAGTTAAGCAATATTTAAACCATATCCACCAGCTCTTATTAACTTCTTGCTTAGTTAACGTCACTTTATTATCTTCAGCTTTTACTGTTTCTACTTTTTCACTCATAACAATTCATCCTCCTCTACGTCATCATCATTTTGTTGAGTGGTCGATTCATTTTGACCACCAATAAACATATAATACATAACTGCTAAACACATACCCACTACTGCAGTGGCAACCATATTAAGTTCCAAGAAGGTAATACATACAATACCAATTAAGAAATAAATAATAAATTTAAAATCTTTTAATGTATAAGTGACAAGAATAGAAATACCTACTGCTGGTAAAATTCCTCCTAAAACACTTGCTATATGTAAAACTATCTCTGGAATTGCTGCTAATAAATCTGCTGCATACGCACTTCCAAGCATAACAATTGAGAAAGTGATACCAAATCTGATTACAAAACTTGTAAGAGGTGGTAAAACCATATATGTTAGTTTCATTTTCTTAATATCATTATTTGCAATGAATTTATCACCTAATGAATAGAAAACAGAACATAAAATTTCATATCCAGTGAAAACTGCTGCTCCTAAGACACCTACTGTTGCAGCCAATGTTACTGCTACTGTTGCATCCGCTCCCGCTAACATCGCTAATGCAATTGATGGATAAGATACAAATGCCATATCTGCTGTAGCAACTCCACCAATTAAAACTTGCCCTAGATACATAGCTTGAACTGCTGCTCCAATAGTAACACCTGTGGCTACATCACCTAAGATAAATCCTACAATCGTTCCACCTACGATTGGTCTTGATAATGCATCTGAAAAACCGACTCCTAATGGTTGTGCATTTTCACAACTTCCTAACCAACAAGCAATACCTATCAGTATAGCTTGCATAACTGTAATTTCCATAATTATTCTCCCTTCTTCAAATTATTTTTTACGGTTTCCCAACTTAATCCTTGTTCATCAGGAATAAGTTTAAATTGAATTTTTATTCCTTTTTGTGCCAACTCATCACAGTGTTGAATATCATCTTCTGATAAGTAAATATTATTGTAAACTTTTCTCGTCCCTTCGGCTTTACTAGCTGTACCAAAAATAATTTCATCTCCAAAATCAATACCATGTTTATTCAATTGATAAAGTTGTTCAATTTTCTTTGAAATAACATAGTAGTGTTTCTTTCCTGCTACTGCTTTTGGTATTTTCTCTAAAGCTTGATCCACTGTAAAAATATAAACTTTTTTTCCAATTGCATTCCCTGCATTTAAAAAGACTTCTTTTAAAAATGGATCACTTCCTAAAGCATCATCTACCAAAAGAATAATAGCGTCTCCCTGTCTTACCTTTGACCACATCAATACAACCTGACCGTGAATCAAACGATCATCTACTCTTACCAAACTTAATGACATAATTCCCTCGCCTCTCTTTGTTATGTTATCGTGTTGTCATGACATCTTTACATTAATATAATAGCATTACTTTAATAAAAATGCAATGCTATAAACTACAAATAGAAATTTTTCCTGTTTCTATTACTTGATCAACTAATTGTTTCATTTCCATATCCAAAGAACTCATCATTCCTAACTCTATGACCATCGCGAGATTCATGCCAGAAATCAGACATAAATGAGAGTCTTTATGACTTAATATATATCTGTAACATTCATTATATGGCGTAGCATTTGGGATGTCAGTTACAATAATAACTTCTTTATATTCTTTTTCTAATTTTTCTATAATTGCTGCTAAATGAACTCTAAAATTATCCACTCCTTCTTCTGTTAAAGAGCATGTATATAAATTTTCCTTTTGTCCTATAATCATTTCGCAACTTGCTTTTACTCCTTCACACATAGTAGAGTGTGTCACTAATAAAATAGCTTTCATGTTTTCCTGGTATATTATAATTGACTCATTTATCAGTCATTAAAATATACCTTTTCCTTTCTATCAACTTTATTAATACGTAGTTGATGACGTTTAGGTTTATATGTAAAATTGAAATATGTGTTTGTGGATTTGTATTTTTCCGTGTGGCTTTGACTACTTCAAGGAGGTTTGGACCACTCACTTATTCCTCAATAACGATGAGTTAGATGAGTCTTTGAATTCGCATTTTGAACCAGGTTTTATGGTCTAAGTGTTGTGGGTACCACTTCACATGAAATTTATTTGAAAGGATGGTTTTTATGAAATTAGTTGGTATTGATATTGGAAAGCACAAGCATTTCGTCAGTATCGTTGACAAGTTGACTGGTGAAATTATTCTTCAGCCTGTCGCTTTCTCTAATAATGCTCAGGGTTTTGAATTCCTTATCTCTCAGATCGCTCTCTATCCTGTTGATAGCGTTCTTATCGGTATGGAAGATACTGGTCATTATCATTTCGCTTTATTGCGCTTTCTTTTACAGAAGAACTACAGCGTCGCTTTGATCAATCCTAAAACTACCGATCTCAATCGTAGAATGGATGGTGGCATCACTAAAAACGATAAACTTGATACTCTTAATATATGCGATATATTAAGCTCAAACAAACTCAAGAAACCTTATCGTTTGACGTCATCTAAGAAATTTGACCTTTATGAACAGAAGCAGCTGACTAGGTTGCATCATTCCCTCAAGGAACAGATTAATGTTCTTTCCAATCGTCTGCAGAAATGCATAGATCTTGTTTTCCCTGAATATAACGCACTTTTTAAATCCAAGTATGGAAAAGTCTATATGTCTATTCTTAAACAGTTTGGCAGTGCAAAGGCCATTGCACAGGCTGACATCAGAACTTTACGCAAATGCTTTGATATTACCGGCAGAGGCAATCGCATTTCTCTGACTGCTGAAAAGCTAAAGGAAAGTGCAAAAACATCTGTTGGCATTTCTTCGTTGGCAGATGAAATGCAGATCAAGCATTTGATAGCTCATATCGAACTGCTTAACGATCAGCTCAAAGAAATAGATAAAAAATAGAAGAGTTTTCCACTGACTTAAACTCTCCTATCATCTCCGTACCAGGAATTTCGCATTTCTCTGGTACATCAATTCTAGCAGAATATGGAGATATTTTCAACTATTCTAAGCCTTCAAAGATAATAAAGGCAGCGGGTGTCGCCCCATTTCACTACGAATCAAGTCAGTACGAAGCCAAGCATAGTGCCATAACCAAGCAGGGATCGAGCTATTTAAGAAAGACGTTATATCAGGTCATTGTGCCAGTCATCAGGTTCAACAAGGTCTTCAAGGATTACTACGACCTTAAACGCTCACAGGGAAAAAGTCATCGCTGTGCGCAGGGACATTGCATCAGGAAGCTGTTGAGAGTCATCTATCATCTGGTAACGACAAATCAGCAGTTTGATGCATCGTTACTGAGATAGAAAGAAAATGAAACCGTATTCAAAAAAGTCTATTCCATAGGCTGTTTTCGTCATGCCCAAAAACACAAATCGTATTCACATTTCAAAGATCTTACATATTGATGAGCTACCATAATCAAATCATTTAACATTTTCAAACTTTTTTCATCAAATGACTTGAATTTTATATAGTTAGCTCCTTTAAAAATCTGCCATATCTGGATGAGAACCAATCTTTCCATGATCATGACTAAGATTTTTTATTTCTTGAATATCCTTGGCTGTTAATTGAAAATCAAAAACTTCATGATTACTTTTTATTCTTTCAATAGTTATAGATTTTGGTAAAGGAATAATTTCATTATCTATGGCATAACGAATACAAATTTGTGCTGGTGTCTTATTATATTTGTTTGCTATTCTTTTGATGATAGGATCATTTAACACTTGACCTCTTCCCAATGGACTATACGCCTCTAAAACAATGTTGTGTTTTTGACAATATGCTATCGTCTCTTCATCATAATAATAAGGATGGAATTCTATTTGATTGACCATAATTGGAATTTCTATTTGACTGCTTAACTCCTCTAAATGATGCTTCAAAAAATTACTTACCCCAATAGCTTTTATCTTTCCATCTTTATACAATTTTTCCATTGCACGATAAATTTCGATATTTCTTTTTTGATAAAACGATCTACAATCTTTAGGGGCTGGCCAATGGATTAAATACAAATCAACATAATCAAGTTTTAATTTCTCTAAACTTTTGTTAAAGGCCTCTATAGCTTCTTCATAAGAACACGCTGTATTCCACAATTTCGTTGTTATAAATAGTTTATCTCTGGCTATATGACTTTGTTTTATAGCTTCACCAACAGCATCTTCATTACCATAGATACTTGCTGTATCAATATGTCTATATCCATATAAAATAGCAGATTTTACTGATTCAACAGCAATTTCATAATCATTCATTTTCCATGTTCCAAAACCAATGCAAGGTATATTTACACCATTATTTAATTTTAAATCCATTATCTCCCTCCTTTTGTTATAATGATGTCATGTCATCATTATATTAACACTTACATATTTTTTTGTCAACACAGTCATCATAAAATAAAAAAAGAGATAGTTTTCCTATCTCCAAAAATTCGCATTTCCACTACCAAGAGAAACAACTTCAAATTTGGTATTATGTGAGGTGCCACCACCAAAATATCTTTTCCCAGAACCTTCACTACCATTAAAAATATCTATTTTATTTCCCTTAATAGCACCACCACGATCTACAACAATTCCATAAATAGTCCCTGCTGTATTTAAATTATGATTAGAAATCTTAATCACAGTTCCAAATGGAATAGATCGATCAGCAGCCAAACAATAATATTTCTTTCCTTTATAATATAAGTAAGGTGAGTTGGTATTATTGACTCCACTCGTTGGGGATAATTTCACACCAGATGAAGATGTTCCTCCACATCCTGTACAATCTCCACCATATATTGTCAATCTACCTGTAAAAGTTGTACCTTTTAAAACACCACCATATTGAATAATCTTATCTACTGGCTTTTCAATAATTTCTTCTTTAATCATTTGACGATCAGTTTCTTTTCCATTAGCATAAGTCAACAGATAAGTTCTTTTAGCTTTTCCATCTTTTCCTTCTTGAACAACTGTTTTTGTCCAGCTTCCACTACCTTTGGTTTTTGTTGAGTATGGTATTGTTTCTATTTTTTCTATTGTTTTCGTTTCAACTCTTGTGATTTCAATATAATCATTTTGTTGAACAATCTCTTCTTTATCTTTATTTAAAGTATCCTTCTGATCTAACTCAACATTTAATTCATTTAAGACATTTGATACTGTATCCTGCTTGACCAAATAATCTTTTTCCTCCTGTAAACCATCTTTTAAACGAATATCTACAGTTGGAATAAAATCTGTAATCTGATTAACAGCTCCTGATGATACAGTTGCTAACATAATAACAACATATACCACAGCCATCGCTAAAATTCCTTTTGTTCGGCTATCAGCCGAGACAATTGCCTCTTTAGCTTTTTGTAACATAAAATATCCTCCTTATTTAATCCCAAACATTTTTTTGGCATTAAATGTTGTGATTCTAGCAACGTCTTCTATCTCCATGTTCTTTAGCTTTGCTATTTCCTGGGCAATATACACAACATTTGCTGGCTCATTCAACTTTCCTCGAAATGGGTGAGGTGTTAAATAAGGGCAGTCCGTTTCAATCATTAAATGTTCTATATCAATTGATTGAGCAACTTCTTTAGGGACTTTTGCATTCTTAAATGTCACGGGTCCAGCTAATGATATTTCAAAACCTATATCAATATATCGCTTTGCCATTTCTACCGATCCACTATAACAATGCATAATGCCATAATGTGCAGTTTGTTTTAAGATATTGTAAGTATCTTCATAGGCATCTCTAGCATGAATCACAATGGGCTTTTGATATTTTTTAGCAATTTCAATTTGCTTTATAAAAATATCTTTTTGCTTTTCATGAGGGACTTCTTCCCAATAATAATCTAAACCTATTTCTCCTAAAGCCACTACACATGGGTCTTGAAGCAATTTTTCAATTTCATTTAAATCTTCATCAGTTGTATCCTTACAATCATTAGGACTTATTCCGACTGCTGCATAGATAAATGAATACTCATGAGCTATCTCAACAGCTTTCTTTGATGACTCTAAATCATATCCTACAACAACCATATTTTCGACTTGATGTTCTAAAGCATTTTGAATAAATTGATCTCTATTAGGATACAATTGTTCACTATTTAAATGTGTATGTGTATTGAAATACATCTTCATCACCCTGAGGCATAATAACAAATATTTAAAGCTTTGTCAAATTTCTAAAAACACAAATATACAATTATTCCCATTTTATCGACATTTTTCTTATTCACAATTCCATATATTTGTCATTATAACAAACATCATTCTATACTCTTTTGAAATATTCCAATCTATAAATATTTGTCAAAAAACGTTGAAATCACCAACATCATATTTATAGTATGTCTATTTCACAATTATTTAATCAAATTCTCATAACAAAATAAAAAGGAGATTCTTCAATCTCCCATCAATCACTATTCACCCTTAAAATCAAAATGTTTGAAAACATCACTTACAGGTAAATCATTTTCAATACTTTCAATAGTATAAGCCAATAATTCAGCTACACTAATTTGTACTAATTTATCAAAACGTTTTTCTTCTGGAATAGCAATTGTATCTGTAATAATCACTTCTTTTGCGACACAATCTTTTAATCTATCTACTGCTGGTCCTGATAATACACCATGAGTACAAGCAATATAAACATCTTTAGCACCTTTTTCTTTTAAGACTTGTGCTCCAGCTACAATTGTACCAGCTGTGTCAATCATATCATCAATTAAGACACAGTTTTTACCTGCAACATCCCCAATAATACCCATAACTTCAGCAACGTTTGGTTTAGGACGTCTTTTGTCAATAATAGCAATTGGACAATCCAATGCTTCTGACATTTTTCTAGCACGCGTTGCTCCTCCATGATCTGGTGATACAACACATAAATCTTCAATATTTTTATTTTTAATATATCTACAAATAAGAGGTAAAGCTTCCATTTCATCAACTGGAATATCAAAGAATCCCTGAATTTGACGTGCATGTAAGTCTACTGTCACAACTCTATCAACCCCAGCTACTGTTAATAAGTCAGCAACTAAACGTGATGTAATTGGTTGTCTTGGTTTTGCCTTACGATCTTGTCTAGCATAACCAAAATATGGTATAACTGCTGTAATTTCTTTTGCTGATGCACGTTTTAAAGCATCAGTTAAAACTAAAATTTCCATTAAGTTTTCAGTCACTGGATTTGATGTTGATTGTACAATAAAGACATCTTTTCCACGTACTGATTCTTCAATTTCAACTAAGATTTCACCATCTGCAAAATGATGAACTTTACTTTTCCCAACTTCTGTCCCTAAAATATCAGCCATTGAATGAGCTAATTCCTGATTAGATGATAAAGCAAATATTGTTATGTTATTTTTCATTTTTACCCCATATTCTCCTTATTTTTTATTTTTATTTCGTCTTTCGTATTCTTTTTCACGTATTTCTTTTAATATCTTACTATAACCTTGTTTATTTTCTTGTCTAGCTCTCGCAATTGCCATCGCATCTTCATCAACTTCTTTTGTAATTGTTGATCCTGCTGCAATATAAGCATTCTTTCTCACTGTCACTGGAGCCACTAAATTGGTATTACATCCAATAAAGACATTATCTTCAATCTTTGTGAGTGATTTATTTTTACCATCATAGTTAGATGTAATTGTTCCACAACCAAAGTTAACATCTTGACCAACCTGAGCATCTCCTACATAAGTTAAATGTGAAGCCTTGCTTCCTGCACCAAAGTCAGCTTTTTTCATTTCTACAAAGTTACCTAAATGTGCATTCTCATGAATATGACAATTTGTTCTCAATCTTGCATATGGTCCAATATCTACACCACTTTCAATAATTGAATCACTTAAAACAGAGAATTTAATTTCAACATTATCTTTAATTTCCATATTTGTAAATTCACAATATGGTCCAATATGACAATGACTTCCAATCACTGTTTTCCCTTTTATAATACATCCTGGTTCAATAATTGTATCGTGTCCAATCACAACGTCTCTACCAATATACGTATTAGATGGATCGACAATAGTCACTCCATTTAAAAGATGTTCACGATTAATACGATCTCTTAAAAATTGTGTTGACTGAGCTAATGCTACACGATCATTAATACCACCAACTTCATCAAAATCATCAATCTTATAAGCATCTACTTTTAAACCTTGATGATTCATGATTCCAATAACATCAGTCAAATAATACTCATTTTGCGCATTATCATTTGTCACTTGACTTAATGCTTCAAATAAAGCTTTATTGTCAAAACAATATTCTCCAGTATTCATTTCAGTAATATCTTTTTGACTTTCTAATAAATCTTTAAATTCCACAATTCCTGTGACTTGACCATTTTCTTTAATAATTCTTCCATAATGTGTACTTGGATCACAATCAGCACTCATGATTGTTGCCTGATTATGATGTTCTTGATGATACGCAATAAATTCTTTTAATGTTTCTTTACGAATCAATGGTGCATCACCACATAAAACAAGAGTCATTCCATCTCGATTAGCTAAAATATCTTTAGCCTGCAATACAGCATGACCTGTACCAAGTTGTTCTGTTTGATCAACAAAAGTGACATCATCCACAATTGCTTTCACTTGATCAGCTTCGTGACCAACAATCACAATTGTTTCATCTACACCTAAAGCCTTTAATTCATCTACAACATGATTAATCATTGGCTTATATAATACTTCATGTACTACTTTTGGTTTATCAGACTTCATTCTTGTGCCTTTACCAGCAGCCAATACAATAGCATATACTTTCATTTTTTTCTCTCCTTATCGCCACTATTCTAACAAAAAAATATATAAAAAAAAAGAGGAAACAGGGAAATACTTATGTTCATACCCATATTTTTCCATTCTTTTTTATAAAATCAAAAGTTAGTTATTTATAACTTCAGTGAATCCTTATTTAAAATCTCTGTTTTTCTGACAAAAGCATATCTATTCAAAAAGAACTGATAGCCTTTTTCTAACAACTCCTGATCTTGAGTTAAACCAAATACACAAGAACCACTTCCAGACATTAAAGCGCCATCAAACCCTAATTCTTTCATTTCTTCTTTAATTTTTAATATATCAGGGACTATCTTTAAAGATGCTTCTTCTAGAGTGTTCCCTAAACAATTGACAACCCCCTGATAGTCATTATTTTCAATAGCTTCTTTCATATCCATGATTAGAGGATGCTCTGCATTTGTTAAATCAAGCATTCCAAATGATTTCTTTGTAGATACACCTTTTTTTGGTTTAACCAACAATAAATAACAATGAAAATCTTGATTAATAAATTCTAACTGTTCTCCAATTCCTTTCACTAAAGCCATTTTTTCATAAATACAAAAAGGAATATCAGCCCCAACTTCTTTCCCTATTTTGGCTAATGTGTCTAAAGACAAATTCAATCTAAACATACGATTCATTGCTTTTAAAACAGCTGCACCATCCGCACTTCCTCCAGCGAGTCCTGCTTGTGTAGGAATATGTTTATAAATATGAATCTTGACTCCATAAGGAATTTGATAACGTTCTATGAGTAACTGTGCAACTTTATACATGATATTTCTTTGATCTGTTGGCATACGATTGGTATTTGCAGTGATTTGAATACCATGATCAATCTTTTCAATATAAATCAAGTCATGTAAAGTTATAGGTGCCATGATCATCTCTAAATCATGATAACCATCTTCTCTTTTTCTGACAACATCCAATGCTAAATTGACCTTTGCATAAGCTCTTATTTTCATACTTTTCATCCTCTCGTTGGATATATTTTTCTGGCGACACCTCTTGTATCAATGCCCCCTATTCCACTTTGTTTGTGTGATGTATGATTGATAATATCTTCCACATCACAATAATTTCTAACACTCTCATTAGCTACTAGACTTGCAATATAAACAGGGTCTAATGCATGAATATTAATACGTTTAGGACTGGAAGCAAAATTAGCACCACTCGCTAATAACATTTCATAGTACGATTGACACGCTCCAGCAATAATAATCAAAGCATCCTTATCTCCCTGATACTGTCGTGCTTTTTTCACTGCTGCCATATAATCTAATGAATGTTGATAATTCTGTCCAATACTTTTATCAGCATTTTTTCTTAACGCATCATGTCCAGTAATGACTAAAATCTGAGGCTTGTGTTTTTCTAATAATTCAACAACACGATCAGCCATTTCACTTTCTTTCATATAATAACAATCAGCCCTAATCTTTAATTCTTCATATTTTTTCTGACACATCTTTAAATACTTTTCATCACCATCCAGATGTAAAACTTTACCTCTAATCACAGGATGTCTTTCCATCACAAAATGATCATCATCATGAGGTTGAACTTCACTTAACTCCAAGTCTTCTTCCTCACTATCAGCAATCAATCTTAATTCTACACCTCTTAAATAATAAACATCATCTTTAATATCAAATATTTCAAACAATATATCTCGATTATATTTTTTTCTCACAACATAATCGCCAATCTTCATAAACATCACCCATATATCATATGAATTTATAAATAATGTGTGAGTTTTTGATAATCTTCAATCGTTAATTGTTCTGGTCTTGTTTTTAAATCAATATCACATTCATTTAATATGTTTTCTGTATTTTCTAAAAACAATCCTTTTAAATTATTATAGATTGTTTTTCTTTTTTGTGTAAATGCCTGTTTTAAAATCTTTGTTAAAAGTGGGTTGTATGTCTTTTCCATCATAATAGATAAAATCGCACTATCTACTCTTGGAGCAGGTGAAAATACATTTTTAGAAACTGTCATATCTAAAGAAGCTTGACCTATACTTTCTATCATAAAAGTCAATGGACTATGATAAGATGCATCTGTTAATTTCAGTGCCACTTCTTTTTGAACCATAACATGTATACTATCAATATCTGCCTGTGATGTAATAATATGTTCTAAAATATCTGATGTAATATAGTATGGTAGATTTGCTACAATACAAACCTTTGAATAATGTTGTTTATAATGATGAACAACCTGTTTTAAATCAACTGTTAAAAAATCTTGAAATATGACTTCTACATTAGTACATTCTTGCAGTGATTCATTTAAGACATCTTTTAATCTTATATCAATTTCATAGCTCACAACATGTCCTGCTCGATAAGATAACTGTTCTGTTAATGCCCCAATACCCGGTCCAATTTCAATCACACAGGTTTGTTGATCAATAGATGTACAATCTACAATTTTTTGTACAACATTTAAATCTATTAGAAAATTTTGCCCAAATTTCTTTGTTGCTTTCATATTGTATTTTTCTAGTAGATACATTGTATTTGCCTTTTTTGCTATATCTTTCATTCTCTCACCTAAAACCTATTATAATCCAATTTCATACAAAAGAAAAGCAACCTATTTCAAGCAATCAAAAAAGTATCAATCTTAACTTCATTTTGAATGATACTTTTTGTAATTAACTTAGATGATTCACTATTTAATAACTGATTTTTTTATAAGAATATATTTAATAGATGCATATATAATCGTAGCTAATGCTACAATCAAAAAGAAATAATGAGATATAAATCCAATAAATGTATCTATATGATTTGTAAGAGGAATAACAGAGTAAAAGATGATAAATAGACATGTTAAAATACAACCATGTTGAAATTGTAATTGAGCATCTCTCATCAAATCTTCTCTTGTGACTTTGATTTGTGAAATTAATGCGTCTTGATCTGTATAAAAAACAAGTGCATCATTATTAATAGAAACATTTGTAAATAATGTCCATCCTTGATCTTTCATATGTTGAATATACTTTTTCTTTAAATCATCATCTTCGAATCTTTGATATTCAACAAGATACCTAATCTTATTTGTAGCTGATTTTTTGAAGGTAAAAGCTATAAAATGCAATGGTGGAAATAATATAAATGGAACAATTGATTTTAAACGATAACCCTTTACAGCTTTCTTATTAATATATCTTTGCATAGCGACCATTCCCATATCACTTTTTATTCGTAGCATATCAATACCTCCTCACCTTTATAATTTATAATAATTGAATATGATTTTTATAAGCTCTACCAATTTGTAATGTTTCATCATTTTTTAATAAAACATGATCAGAAAAAATATTTTTAATCCACTGTTTATTGACAATAAATGATTTATGAATCTGGATAAATTGTGATGATTGAATTGTGTTTAGAAAATCTTTTAAGTTTTTTCTTTCTACCATTGTGCCATTAATAGAATGAATAATAATAGAATGTCTTAATGATTCTACATAATAAATATGTGATAAACGAATTTGAGATATAATTCCATTTCTTTGGTATTGATAATATTGGAATTTATCTTGTATATCCTTTAGGATATAATCCTTATATTTTTCAAGTTCTTTTATAAATGCCTGCTTTGAAAAATAAAGATCAACCTTTAGACGAATACATTCACTTGTAATTACATAATCCTCTGGTCCAATAACATAATATAAAGAATAGGGAGAATAAGGATGATTAGCAATAAGTTGTAAGTCTTCTTTATTTTGAATTTCAAAAATATAAATATCTTGATAGCTTTGTTTTTGATAAGGAACGATGCAATATTCTAAATGCTCTTTTTGAAAGAACTGTTCAAATGATTGTTGAATCATTTGATTATTTTTTGAAGATATGCTAACTCTAATCATTTTGATTGCTCCTTATCTATTCTTTCTAAGTAATAAGAAAGATGTTCATGAGAATGTAACGCATCCAAGATATGATAACCATCTTTAAAATGAATACCTTGTTCCTTCATAAAATCTACAGCTTGATTAAAATCCTTTTTACCAGATAATGTTAAAGCAATAAAACTATAAACTGAACCATCATAAGTATGAATATTAAACCAAACATCATAACCAATAGCACCAAAAGGTGCTCTAGGCACTTTCGCATATGTGACAGCAATATAATCTATCTGTTCCAAATTGATGACAACTTGATATGGAAAACGTTTTGCTACAAAAAGTTGTTGATAATATGTTAAAATTTTATCAATACCTTTTGAATAATTAGTAAATTTTAAAGTCTGAGTATCTATTTCCCACATCAGTTCACTACATGCTGCCTCTGGAAAGATAACAAAAATACTTAAAAAAATGATTACAATACCAGCATAATTCATTCCTTCCCAAGGTGTAAAAATATAAATTGCAACTCCTAAGAGTGAGTAAAAAGTTGATAATAAAATTGCCGTTAATATTGACGGTTTACCAACAACATACTTCATAAGTCATCACCTCTTTAAAATCTCATTCTAAATAATTCATTATTAGCATTTATAACATCAATTGTATCTTCATTACACTTTAAGTGCTTCATTAAAAATTGTTTAATATCTTTCTTAGATAAAGATGACCACCCTCTTACTGCTTTTTTCCCATAATAATTCCATTTCCCAATTTGATTAAGTATTTCCCAAGAAATATTTTTCTCATCCTTAAATATGATAAAATAATCAAATTCAATATTTTTATCCAAATGTAATTGAAATGTTCCAAGAAATGGTTTTAACTTTGATAATATCGCCTTTAACATGATTCCTTCCTCCTTTCACTTTTTATTTTATGCCTTTTTATAACATTGTAAATATAAGCGACATCAACAACATCTTATAGACTTATTCTACTTTATTTTAGAGTTGAAATCATTTATAATTTGTTGTGAGGTAAAACATTATGGATAGAAAAGAGAAAATTATCGAAGAAATAAAAAAAAGTGAAAAACCTGTTTCTGCATCTGCTCTGGCGAAAAAATTAGGTGTATCCAGACAAATCATTGTTGGTGATGTTGCTTTAATTCGTGCCAGTGGAACCAATATTATTGCTACTCCTAGAGGTTATATTTTAGATAATCATCAATTACAACATACCTATACTCTTGCTGTTAAACATACCCAAGAACAACTTGCTGATGAATTGTATACGATTGTTGATTTAGGTGGTTCTATCATCGATGTTATTGTGGAGCATCCCATCTATGGACAATTAACAGGAAAATTACATTTATCATCACGTTATGATGTTAATCAATTCTTGAAAAAGATTACTCATGATAATGCAAAACCTTTAAGTCAGTTAACAAATGGTCTTCACTTACATACAATTCAATGCTTAAATCAAGAAACATATCAACGTATTGTTGATGCTTTAGATGAAAAAGGATATTTATTTAAGAAAAGTTAATCATTTCTAACAACATGAACTTAAGGAATATAATTATTCTTAAGTTCGTGCTTTTTATTATAGATTCACAATAAAATATGATTTTCAAAAACATAAACTTATAGGACTAGAGTTCAATCTCTAGACTTACTTTTTCATTTCCTTTTTATGGCAGGAATCACCACTTTTTGATATATTACTATATCTCCTATTGACATATTCATTGTAGTATATCATATGTACTATTTCAACATCCTCTATCAAATCACATTAACTTTGCAATTTTTATCATAAGAAACTTATTTTCATTTTATAAATCCTCCCATATCAATATGACAACTCCACACTCATAAAAAAAGTATACAAATATCTACAATTTGTATATCTTATAAAAAAGCAAGAACATTTCTATCATGTTGTAGAGTTAAAACTCAATTAACTTTCTTCATGTTGAAAGGATTCATTTTTTATTGACACATTCTCATTTTTGGATATAATTAGTCATAACATGTGTCTTGACACATATATTGATAAGGAGGAAAACAATGAAATCACATAAACATATGCAAGTTTTTGTTTTAGCATCTCTATTAATTGCAGTAGGAACAATCATCCCTATGTTGATGCCTAAGATTATTATAGGTCCTATGTCTTTTACTTTAGCTTCACATGTTGCAGTCATGATTGCAATATTCATCAGTCCAGCTGTTGCGATAGCAGTATCTTTAGGAACAACGCTTGGTTTTTTCATGGCAGGTTTTCCATTCGTTGTTGTTTTACGTGCCTTAACGCATGTGATATGGGCTTATTTAGGTGCTCAATATGCCAAAAAGAATCCACAAATCTTTGAAAAACCATTAAAAACTTTACAATTTAATATTGTGATTGCACTTATTCATGCTCTTGGTGAAATGATTATTGTCATTCCTTTCTATTATGGAAATGGTATAGATATGCAAACATTTATGTACATGATTTTTGGTTTAGTAGGACTTGGTACTGTGATACATAGCTCTATTGATTTTTGTTTAACACTTCCTGTATGGAAAGCATTAACTCAAAGCCATCGTATTCAAGGTATTTCTCAAGTAAAGAAAATCAATTTAATGAAAAATGCATAAAAAACATATAATCGTTTTTGATTATATGTTTTTTAATTGCTCTAAAATATCTTCTTTTGTAATACCAGCCATATTTAATCTTTTAAATAATGTTTTAGCATTCCCATAACCTAAATGAAACAAATCATAAATCATCAATCTTTTTTGCTTATTACCAATAATATCTAATGAAACAAATTCTTCCCAACTTATAGATTGAGTATTTTGAGAAAAACTCACAACATTTTCTAAAGCTTGAATGATGGCTTCTTCTCTTGCTTCAGCAATTCCTAATTTTCTTTTTCCAATAGCATCTTTTTTATCTACAAATGCCTGTTTGACATGTGGGATACGTTTCATAATCATATTTCTAATCTTCATACCCGGATAGTCAGGATCTGTTAATAAAATAACTCCTTTTGTTTTATTCATTTCTTCTATAAAATCTAAAGTTTCTTCTGTCAACGCTAAACCATGTGTTTCTATCGTATCTGCATCAAATAACTTTTGAATAATTGCTGTATCTGTTTTTCCTTCAACAACAATCACTTCCTTAATCTTCTTTTTCATCTTTTTCTCCAGTATTCATCACTTCATAACATACTTCTTCTTTTTCTTGTTTTGCCTTATACAAAAGCTTATCGATATCCTCAATAAGACTACCTTGTGGTTGTTCTTGACAATATATACCACCAATACTTGCTGATATATGAACATCAGGATAATGAACGAGCTGAATATCTCTAATTGCATCTCGCATTTGATATAAACGCTTTTGAAAAGCTATTTCACTTATATCTCTAAAGACAATTAAAAATTCATCGCCACCATAACGAATCACTGAATCACAGCTTCTTGTCATAGAAAGCATAACCTTTGCTAATTCTTTTAAAACAGTATCTCCAACCAAATGTCCAGATGTATCATTAATAAGTTTAAATTTATTAACATCAAGCATCATAATGCCATCATTTTGACTAATAATCCCTTTCACTTGCTCATCATAATAAGCACGATTAAAAACTTTTGTTAATGAATCAGTATATACACGTGCATTCAATTTCGTTAATATTTTTGCTAGTTGACTTTGTCCCTGTGCTCCATAAAGTGTATGGTTATCAGACTTAGAAATCATTTCCAAAACAAAAGCTCTGTCTTCTATCTCTATATATTTTGAAATAACAAAAAATATACGGCTATCAATAAATTCATACTTTGTGACTTGCCCTTTTGTTGTAAAAGCTTTTGCACTACTACAATTTTGGCATTTTCCTGCTCTATTCCAAAACTCGTAACAAGCATGTGGTTCTACACATATTTGTTGCTGATCATCTAAATAATAAGTTTTTGTCGTCGCAATATCCACTAATCTCACTTCATCAAATATCATTTCCTGTTGTTCAATAAATGTTTTCAGCTGTTCCATTGTTAAAAACTTGATGATTTCTTGATTTTTTAAGACCTTTTCCATTATGATTTCTACTCCTTAATATCATATTAGCCTTTCATTCAATAATTATAAGTCGTCACTATTGTAAGCATAATATTCTATAAAAATCAAGAATTTTAATGGTAATCATGACCAAATAAATAATAATTTTTACTGTCATTTTTATGTTTTATTCAGTATAATATGTTGACAGGAGTGAATTATATGAATAAGTATAAATATTTATTATTTGATGTTGATGGAACTTTATTAGATTTTGATAAAGCTGAACAACAAGCATTAAAAAACACTTTTCAAAATCATCATATATTATTAACTGATGAGCTTCTTCAAAGATATGAAACCATTAATAAACAATTATGGAAAGATTTTGAAAAAGGATTAATTGATAAAAAAACTGTTGTTTACACACGTTTTGTTCAATTATTTCAAGAGTTTCATATACATCAAGATGGTATTGCTTTTGAAGATGATTATCAAAAAGCATTAGGTGAAGGTTATTTTCTTTTACCTCATGCAAAAGAAATATTAGAAACACTTTATCAAAAATATCCATTATATGTTGTGACTAATGGCGTTTCTAAAACACAATATAGTCGTTTAAGAGGAACACATATTGATCAGTATTTTCAAGATATCTTTGTATCAGAAGATATTGGTTATCAAAAACCAGCTAAAGAATATTTTGATTGCTGTTTTCATAAAATAGAGGATATAAAATTAGATCAAACATTAATCATTGGCGATTCTTTATCTAGTGATATACAAGGTGGTATTAATGCAGGTATTGATACTTGCTGGTATAATCCTCAACATCTTAAAAAACCTCAAGATATGAATATCACTTATGAAATTCATGATTTAAGAGAGTTATTTCAAATATGTAATTAAAAAATATAACAAATATAAAAAGCAGGGATCATCCTGCTTTTGTTATAATGCATTGTTTTTATAGAAAGATATACCATATCCTATGATATGTTCATACCCTTCTTCTATCAGTCCTTCAATATATTTCTGTCTGATAATCTGTTCACTTGCCTTTGCACTGTCCTTTCTTAGTTCCTTGATGCTAGATGAATGTTTATATTCTATAATCAGTGCTATATCAAATCGTCCATATCCACTTTTCTTATTGGATTGAACTGTATAGCCATTAGCCTTTAAAAAGCCCACCATAAAGCCATGATATAAGTTTTCATAGTTATCATAATAGCTGATGCTCTGTTGGAGAACATCTTGCAATAGTCTATTGGCTTTCATGACATCTTCCTGTATCAAAGATTCTATGAATGATGAATCTCTTTTTCTTTGATAGCTTTCAAACCATTTCATGAAGATATCTTCATAGATATATTTAACTTCTTTATTAGGAATCACAAGTTCATAGGTATAAGGATGATCATTATCAACCTTACTCTTGATTTTCAGATAACCATCATACCATTCCTTCATCTCCTGATGCTTATCCATTAGATTGTAGTATTTCAAAAGTTCATCAATTTCTTCTTGGGTAAATTCAAAACAATCAGATGCCTCTACATCCATAATGGTTCTCACTGTAAAGTTATTAAGACCTGTAAAGATGCTTTCTTTGGATATTCTTAGACACCCTGTTAATACTCCTCTTTCCAGTGCATCGTTAGTTTTTAATGCAGATGAAAAGACGCTTCTAATAAAATCAACCATTTCATCATAGTAACCATGTTGACAGGCACTCTGTAAAGGCACATCATATTCGTCTATGAGAATGATGACTTTTTGATGATAATAGTTAAATAGAATAGATGAAATATCTTTTAAAGACATATGTAATTCATTAATATTGATGTTTATATCACTATTTTGTATATCACTATATTTATCAACAATATTTGCAATGATATTGGCAAAAATATAAATCTGAGATTGAAAAGTATTGCATTCATATCTTTCAAAGATAGAAAAATGACAGGATATTAATTTTGATGAAGCATGAGATATTGATGTTTTGATACATTCAAACCCTCAAAAAGATAAGCATTTTCTTTTTCCTTGTTAGAAAAGAAATAATAAAGCATACTCATGTTTAATGTCTTTCCAAAATGTCTAGGGCTTGTATACAACATGACCTTATCGCTTAAGACATCATCTATAAGCATTGTCTTATCAACATAATAATAAATCTTATCAATGAATTCTTTAAAATTTTCTGTTCCTGTTGTGATACGCTTCATTATGATTTTTCCTTTCTTTTTGATTATATTATAGTCAAACAGTACAAAAAAAGTCCTGTATTTCTACAAGACCTTTCCTATTTATTTTAAATTTCTAAATATATCCAATACATCTTCTGATAACCCATCAGATACAATCACCATATGGTCATTGACTTCTACTTTCTTTTTATCATCACCAATTGTTTTTTCATCCATGATACGTTCAAACTCATCACCATCTTCATAACGATAAACATCAATATTTCCATTATCCGTTACATAACGATAACCTTCTACACCACCAACATTTGTTGCATCTAAGACATTTTTAGAAGAATAATCAATGTTTCCTTCTTTCAAGCCATTTTCAAATTGAGCATACCAATCATCTGTTTTGTTAGTTGGTGTGTTATTGTTATTTTCATTTTCTGTCACATTATCTGTTGAACGATTGTTATTGGCTGTATCATCCGATGTATCTGTCTGACTACTACAACCAGTAAATACAGTCATACATAAAAGTAATGCTAATATTTTTTTCATCATCTTAACCTCCATATTCATATCATGGTCAAAGAATGAAGAAATATACATATTTATTCATTAACTTTTTCAAATGCCTGTGGAATAAGATGTTTATCTTCTTTATTTTTAAAACGATAATAAAGAATTGTAAGAAGTGAACAAATCATAAGAATTCCTAAAAAGATGATGATTTCATTTGTAATGGGCATTTCTGTCATACTAATGACTTTTCTAAATCCATTGACACTATAGGTATAAGGGACAAATGGATGTAGCCATTGATAAAATAGACTTGATGTTTCTAATGGATAAGTTCCTGCTGATCCACCTAAATTTAAAATCATAAAGACTAACAATAAAAATTCTCCTATATAACCTGTTGTCAGTGACAACAACATCACAAGTGACATAAAAGCAGCTGAAACAATAATCGCAAAGAGATAAGTCATCAATAATTGTTGAGGTTCAAAGCCACATATCCATCTTAAACTTGTGATTAAAATGATAGCTGATAATGTTGATACACTATACATCACAGAGGCTTTTGATAGCCAATACTTGAATGGTGATGAAGCTTTTTTTATACCTTTTCTTATTGGATACATAAGTGTAAAAGCTAAAGCAGCAACATATAAAGCCACGCTCATCATATAAGGTGCCATCGCATGACCATTGTTTGTGACTGTGGAAATCGCTTCATGACTTGTTTCTACTGGTGCGGACATCATATCCAACGTTGAATCTTGAATATGAAAATTAGCCTTTTCTACTCCTTCCTTCAAACTTTCATCTAATTTTCGAGTCCCATTTTGAAGTGTCTGTAAACCATCACTTAATGTTAATGAACCATCACTCAGTTGTTTTGCACCTGCTTTAATCTGTGTTGAACCTTGAGTTAATTGTGTTGATCCTTGCATGATTGTTTCATTTTGAGATATTAATGTGGTTGTACCATCATATAATGCTTTTACTCCTTGATTTAATTGTTCTATTCCACCGAAAAGAGCTGGTGTCTGTTGTTTAAACGATAATAATCCATCTGTTAATTGTTGACTTCCCTGCAATAATGTTTGATTTTGATGTTCTAATTTTCCTAAGCCATCATGAATCTGACTAACACCTTTCATATAAGCTTCAATACCCGGTATTAATGATGTTCTCACTGATGTATTCAAGTCTTCTAAACCACTTTGGAGTTGTTGGCTTCCTTTTTCTAGTTTTTGTGTATTTTTATACACTTGTGTTAAACTTGTACTGAATTGACGGATAGCTTCTTGATTCCCTGTGATTACACTTTTTTCTAATTCTATATACGAATAATGTGTTAAAAGATACTGTACATCTTGTTGATTCAAAGCGATATTCTTGGCTTCTGCATCACTTAACTTTTGGTTCATCCATTTTTGAGCCATTGATGGATTGGAAGACATCAATTGATTCAACAATATTGTTGCTTGATTTAAAGAATCATTAGCCTGTGTGATTGTTTGTATTTGTTCCATATTGATTGAAGATAACTGTTGATTGAGTTGATTCAATCCTTGATAAACCTGTTGATTGCCTTCTATAAGTTTATCAGTTCCTTGATCCAAACTTTGCATTCCTTGAGTTATTGGTTCTTGATTTTTCATAAGTTGTTGTGTTCCTTGATAAACACTTGAAACACCTTTTGTATATTGTTGTAGTCCTGTGTTTAATACTGAAGACCCCTGAGATAATGCCTCCACTCCATCATGAAGTGGTTGTGTTGATTGATACAATGTGTCCAATCCATCTTTTAAAGTATAGACACCATTATGCACTGTTAAAACACCTTCCGTATAATCTTTTAATCCTTTTGTCAGTGTTTGTGCTCCGTTTTCAAATGAAAGTGTACTGTCTGCTAAAACTTGAAGATTATCTGAAATCAGTTGGTTTCCATCTACCAATGCTTGACTTCCATCAGATAATTGATGTGCCCCATTATTGGCTTGTTTTAAACCATCTGTTAACGTTGTAATTTGTTCAAAAATTGTTTGAGCATATGTTTTTGTCACAGTTTGTGAAACTTCTGATTTGATTTTTTCGATTGCTGAATCATCCATTTTAGAAGCAATGTAGTTACTTCCCGGATTCGTTGTATAATGAAGTTTCATTTTTTGTGGTTGTTCATCTAAAAGTGTTGTTGCATTTTTTGAAAAATCTTCAGGAATAGTAATGATCATATAATATTGACCATCTTCTAATCCCTTCTGTGCTTTGCTTTTATCCACACATTGAAAATCCATAGTTGTATTATCCTTAAGACGCTCTGTTAATTCTCTCCCTACATCCAAAGTACGATTCCCATACTTGACTGGCAAATCAAGATTCACCACAGCTACGGGAATCTTTCCTGTATTTCCATATGGGTCCCACATAGAACCTAAAAAAATACAAGCATATAAACTTGGTATCAAGATAATCGCTACAAGAACAATCTTCATCCAAGTATGGCGAAAAATATTCTTCCACTCCTGTTTAATCATAAAACTCCTTCTTTCTTTATTATCTTTAGATATTTAATATCCATAGATATTAAATATCTAAAGAATATTATATAAATTTACAAATAATTGTCAACTCTTTTAGATACAAAGAGTTCTTTTTCTGTTAAAATAGAAAAGAAGGTGATGAAAATGAAGATTAGAAAGAGTTTTGAACAAGCTATTTGTATATTACTTTTAATAGGTGCCAATGATAAACCCATTAAAAGTCATGAACTGAGTGAAAAACTATCGGTATCAGATTCTTATCTTAAAAAAATCACCAGACAACTTGTTGTTTCTGGTTTGATTCAATCTATGGCTAATAAGCGTGGTGGTTTTGTTTTAACAAGATCTCTTGAAAATATTTCTTTATTGGATATTTTTGAAGCTATGGAAGGAAAAGAACCTTTTGTGAAAACAACACATTTGGTTGATAAGGTTTTTGATTCTCATTTAAAGGTTAAGGAAACAGAAGATTTTATTGTTGATTATTTAAATGCTGCTGAATATCAATATAAACAAAAATTAAATGAAATCACTTTATCACAAATTATAAATGCAGCCCATCAAGGAGGAGAAAATTTATGAATGAATACATACTTTCTATTTTAAAAGATATTATGGCGATTGACAGTCCTTCTGGTTATACTAAAGAAGTCATTGAATATTGTCAAAAAGAAGCACAAAATTTAGGATTTGAAACAAAACTGACTAAAAAAGGTAATCTACAAATATTCGTAGATGGACAAGATGATTATACAATTGGGTTCTGTGCTCATGTTGATACACTAGGATTAATGGTCAGAAGTATTAAAGATGATGGAACTTTAGCTTTTACGAATGTTGGTGGTCCTATTATTCCAACATTAGATGGTGAATATTGTCGTATTATGACAAGAAATCATGATGTTTATACAGGAACAATTCTTTCCAATTCACCTGCTGCTCATGTTTATAAAGATTCTAAAGACAAAGAAAGATCATGTGATACAATGCATATTCGTCTTGATGAAATCGTTAAAACAAAAGAAGATGTAAAAAAGCTTGGTATTGATAATGGTGATTATATTGCGATTGAACCTAAAACAACATTCACTGATTCAGGATTTATTAAGTCAAGATTTTTAGATGATAAAATGAGTGTTGCGATACTTTTTGGTGTTTTGAAATATTTATCACAAAATCATATTCGACCTCAACATAATCTTTACTTTATGATTTCTACATTTGAAGAAGTGGGGCATGGTAGTAGCTATGTTGATTCAAATGTTGATGAATTGATTGCGGTAGATATGGGATGTATTGGAGAAGATTTAGCTTGTAGTGAATATGATGTCAGTATTTGTGCGAAAGATTCCAGTGGTCCTTATGACTATGAAATCACATCTACATTTATAGAACTTGCAAAAAGAGAGAATTTACAATATGCAGTTGATATTTATCCATTCTATAGTAGTGATGTTTCTGCTGCTTTAAGAGGTGGGCAAAACATCAAAGGTGCTTTAATAGGACCGGGCGTTCATGCTTCACATGGTATGGAAAGAACACATATCCAAGCTGTAGAAAATACGTATCGCTTAGTTCTTGCCTATATTCATCAAGGTGAAAATCATGAATAAAAAATTACTATTATTTGATGTTGATGGTACGCTAATCAGCTATGATGGGACCGTTCCTCAAAGTTGCAAAGATGCATTAAAACAAGCGAAAGATTTAGGACATTATGTATTTGTTGTGACAGGAAGAACACGTAATCGTGCAACTGTAGGAGATATTGAAGTCAGTGGGATGATTTGTGGAAATGGTGCTTATATTGAATGTGAAGGAAAGGTGCTAAAAGATCAAAAACTTTCATTAGCACAAGTGAAAGAAATTACTGATTATTTAGATTGTCATGATTTATGTTATTTCATGGAAGGGAATGATGGTTTATATGGTTCCCATGATTTTGAAACAAGAGCGGTTCCTACTTATCAAAAATATGGTCATCAAGGTGATATTAAAATTCGTGATATTTATCCAATGATGACATTTCCTGAAAGCACGTATCAAGAAAATATTACAAAAATCAATTATATTTTAAATAGTTATCAAGATTATCTTGATTTCAAAGAGCATTTTCCACAATTTCAATGTTTAACTTGGGGTGGTCAAGGAGAAGAAGCTTTATTTGGTGACTGTGCTTTACCTCATATTGATAAGAAGAAAGCCATTGAACAATTAATAGATTATCTACAAATAGATCAAGTTGATATTTATGCTTTTGGTGATGCTGAAGTGGATATTCCTATGTTTGAATGTGCTGGTACAAGTATCTGTGTAGGCAGTGGTAGAGAGGCAGCCAAAAAAGCAGCCACTTATGTCACTGATGTTGTTAAAAATGATGGCATCTTTAAAGCTTTAAAACACTTTCAGATTATTTAAAAAGGACAAAAATTTTGTCCTTTTTATTGTCTATTCACTTTGATCCATTCATATGCAAAATCACAAAGAGATTTCATTTCTAAATACCTCGTTTTTGCTAGACCCACAGTTCCAGCTTCGATATGATATTGGCTTTCATAAGCCTGACCTATATCCAAAAAATCACTATCATCATAAGCAATCTCTAAAAACTCTTTCCACACACGTTTGCCGTTTTCAATGATGGCTGCCCCATTGGTATACCATTGAGGACACTCTTGCCAAACTTCAGCTAAATGCATACAAGTACAATGATCATAGCTGACTCCTAATAGTAAAACATGTGCATTCAAGTCATATAATCTTTGTAGAGGTGAATCTTTGCCAAATCCTGGTGATAATGGATGTTTTTCAACAATCATGTTTGCCATTTTTCCTCTAGCACTAAATGATACTTCTGGATGATAGGAACGCAAAACTTGAGGATAATGCCAAAAGGCTTCCGCAATCTTTCCCATTTCTCTTGTTGGTGTTTTATCACATTCAAAAGGAGGCATATAATCTTTAATCACAGATATCCAATCGGCTGGAACAGGAGGATTTTGCCACAATTCTGGCTGACTGTTTTCTCCACTAAAGCTTGGCATAACAATTGTTCCTTCTTCTCCCACTGTTTCAATTAATGCTTCAATCACAGCTATTTCTCGTCCAGCAATCCATCCTATTTGTGACATGGACGAATGCACTAAAACAATATCTCCTTTTTGTATTCCTATCTTTTGAAAATCTTCTTTCAAAGTATCTTTAGTTTGTGGTCTTATACTCTTTTGAATAACACTTGCTTCACTCATAATGTTCCATCTTTCCAAATGTTTTGATCAATAAAATCAAACACTTTATTCCAATAGTCTTCAACATCATAGTCTTTTGCTTGAGCATGACCAGCTTCTTTTACAATATAAAGCTCTTTCGTCGTAGGACAAGCATCATAGACTTCATAAACCATATCTACAGGCACAAAATCATCTTTACCCCCATGAATAAATAACATTGGTGCATTCGCTTTTTTAACCTGTTCTAAACTCGAAGCCTCTTTAAAATCATATCCTGCTCTTATTTGTGCCATAAAATTGGAAATATCTAATACTGGAAATGTTGGTAAAGAAAAACGCTTATCCAGTTCACTAGCAAAAATATCCCACACACTTGTATAACCACAATCTTCAATATATCCAACCACATGTGGTAAATGATCTCCTGAAGCCATCATCACTGTTGCTCCACCCATTGAAACACCATGTAAAATAATTTGAGCTTGATTATCTTTTTCAATAATCCAGTTAACCCAACAGGCGATATCATCTTTATCTAGCCAACCCATACCAATATATTCTCCATCACTTTTCCCATGAGCACGATTATCTGGTAAGACAACATTATATCCATGTTCATAATAAGTTGCCCCATAAGACATCATATTTTCATTACTTGATTTATAACCATGAATCAAAATGACCCATTGGTGTGTATTTTCATGATCTAAATATTTACCTTTTAAGTTTAGTGAATCATCACTACTCACAATCATAGGTTTCGTTTGACTTTCAAAATCAATCCCTTTCACCATTTCTTTTTCTTGATTTTGATCAATCTGTTTTTGAACAGAATCACTGAGTTGAACTTCATCACTTTCATCTATTTCTCTTTGATCAGAAGAACTACTTGGCGATAATGCATAATTTACAAAATAACTCCCTACTCCATATCCAGCACTTAAAAGAATAGAAACAACAATAAAAGTGATAATAAACCATCTTTTTTTCAAAACCATCATCCTTCCATACTGGCTTATTGTACTGAAAAAATATGAATTCTTCAAGAAAATGAGTAGGAATTCCTACTCATTAATTAATTTATTTTCAATTAAAAACTGTTTTGCGACATCACTTGTTTTCTTATTTAATTCATCAACTTGATAATTCAATTCTACCATAACATCATCATTTAAATAATTCTGTAACTGATTAATCAAATCAGCAACTTCAGGATATTCATCAACAATAGTATTATTGACAATCGGTATCGCATGATATGGTAAAAAGAAATTTTTATCATCTTCTAAAACCTGTAAATCAAACTTCTTTAATAGTCCATCAGTTGAATAAGCATCAATGACATCACATTCATTGTTCATTAATGCTGTATAACGTGGTGCTCCATCAATAGGAACAGTCTGTTTGAAATGAATAGGATATGCTTTTTGTAATCCTACCCAGCAATCTTCTCTTTCCATAAACATTAATGTTGGTGAAAATGTAAGTTGTTGAGAAACTTTACATAAATCGCTTATTGTTTTGATATGATACTGCTCAGCTGTATCTTTTCTAATCGCAAGTGTATAAGTATTGTTGAAGCCTAGAGAATCTAAAACATTTAAATCATATTGTTCTTTCATCTGTTCTTTGACAGTGTTATAGACTTCATCAACATTTCCATTAGGTTCATTTCCTAAGACATTACCATAAATTGTTCCTGTATATTCTACATACATATCAATGGATCCCGTACGCACAGCATCTAAGACAATAGAACTTGAACCTAGAGATAATGACTGTTCCACATCTATGTCTGTATTCTCTTCAATATAATACTTCAACATATAATTTAAAATCTCTTGTTCAGTAAAATCCATGCTTCCAATTCTAATGACTTGACTGCCATTTGTCTTTGCTAAGCCTGTATAAACAAAGCTGGCTGCTAAAGCAAGACATGAAATAACAATGACAACTTTATCCAATATACCTTTCATTTTGGATCTTGGTTTTGATAATTGGAAACTCTTTGGTGTGACTAATCTCTCTAAAATAGAAAATATATAATCTATAAGTAATGCCAGTAAGCAGGCAGGTATAGCTCCAGCTAAGATTTGAGCATTATTGACCGTTCGAATACCCGCATAAACCAGATATCCTAAACCATCAGCGCCAATAAAAGCTGCCAAAGTCATCAAACCAACCGAACTAACTGCACTAACTCTGACTCCTGCCATAATAACTGGTGCTGCCAGAGGAATCTGAACTTTATATAAAATTTGAAATCTATTTAAACCAATACCTTTAGCTGCTTCTAAAGTTTCTCCGTTAATATTGTCCAGTCCTGTGACTGTATTTTTAATAATAGGTAATAAAGAATAAAGTATCACCATGACAATGGCTGGTTTTGTTCCAATTCCTAAAAGAGGAATCATAAAACCTAATAAGGCCATTGATGGAATCGCCTGAATAATATTTGCTAATGCCATAATTGGTTTTTTAGATGGCTTAAAATAAGTAATAAAAATACCTAAAGGGACACCTATAATAATCGCAATCAAAATAGCCATAACAGTCAATTGAACATGACCTATTAATAAATCAAAAATCTGCATATAGTTTTGGGAACAATAATCTATAAATGCCTGCATTATTCTCCCTCACTTTCATCATATTTTTTAGAAAGAGTTGTAACCAGAGTACTCTTGGTAATTAAACCTTTTAAGATCCCATCATCTACAACAGGAATTGTATACATATTCTTCTCTTTGGTGATATTTAAAACATCAACGATTGATTCCTGTGAAGAAACTGTGATACATTCCTTTTGCATAACATGACCCACAATTTCATCTTTATTTTTTTCATCAGCTGCATCAGCCGCATGAATAACACCTTTAAAATGTCCCTGACGATCTATTACCATCAAACTATCAACTCTTGAATTAAACATCATATTTAAAGCTTTTACACATTTTAAACGATCATAACAGGTAATTGGTCGATCTATCATAATGTCTGCTGCTTTGATTAATTCTGGTGAATCCCAGATACGCTTTTTCCCAACAAAGTTTAAAACAAAGTCATTGGCAGGATGTTTTAAGATTTGTTCTGGTGTATCGTACTGTTGAATCTTTCCACCACTCATAATACATATACGATCTGCCAATTTGATAGCTTCTGCCATATCATGTGTCACAAACACAATCGTCTTTTGAACACTATTTTGTAATGTCAACAGTTCATCCTGTAATTGATTTCTCGTAATAGGATCTAACGCACTAAAAGGTTCATCCATTAAAATAATATCTGGTTCACTTGCAAAAGCTCTTGCAACACCTACACGTTGTTGTTGACCACCACTCATCTGAACAGGATACTTATCTAAATATTCATCTGGATCTAAACCAACCATATTTAAAACATCTTTCACTTTTTCCAAAAGATGTTTATCATTTTTATTTTTTAACTTTGGAATCAGTTCAATATTTTCTTTCACTGTCATATGAGGAAATAATCCTGTTTGTTGAATAACATAACCAATATTACGTCTTAATTCAATTTCATTTTCCTCACTAATATCCTTTCCATTTACATAAATTGTCCCCTGGCTTGGTTTAATCAACCGATTAATCATCTTTAAAGCAGTCGTTTTTCCACACCCACTGGGTCCAATCAAACAAACAAATTCACCATCATTCACTGTAAAATTGATATCTTCCAATACATGTTTATCTTTAAATGACTTGTAAACATTTTGAAATTCTATCATAAGCAAAACACCTCACTTAAATACATTTTATATCTTAGATGTGACTCTTATGTGAATTCTTTAATTATCTATATCTTTATATCCTTAAAATATAGATTTTTTTATTTATATCCTAAATAATAACATAGATATCATTTGAATTTTGACAAAAAAAGAATATGAATTATGACTTCATATTCTTAAATGCAGTTGAAAGCATCAACTTAATTCTATTTAATTGGTTAACTTCACTCGCACCTGGATCATAATCCACAGCCACAATGTTACTTTGTGGATATTTTTTACGTAAGGCTTTAATAACCCCTTTACCTGTTACATGGTTTGGTAAGCAGGCAAATGGCTGCATACACACAATATTTGGTGCACCTTCTTCAATTAATTCAATCATTTCTCCAGTTAAGAACCATCCTTCACCTGTCTGATTTCCAATAGAAACAACTTCACTTGCTTTTTTCGCAATTTGATCAATAGGTGTTGGTGGATCAAAACGTTTTGAATCTCTTAATGCCTTAATCATATCTTTTCTTAAGAAATCAACAAACCAAATGGCAAAATTACATAACCATACTGAAGATTGTGACGCATCAAAATGTTCATGTTCATACCAAGTGTTATAGAAACAATACTGGAAGAAATCAATTAAATCAGGCATAACGGCTTCTCCACCTTCTGATTCAATGATTTTCACAATTTCATTATTGGCAGTAGGATGAAATTTAACTAAGATTTCTCCAACCAATCCAACTCTTGGTTTTTTAATATCTAATAATGGCAATTCATCAAAATCTTTGACAATTTGATAAACATTCTTTTTAAATTCTTTCATGCTGCCATTTTTCACATTTTCCTGACATTTTGCAACCCATGATTCATAAAGTTTATTGGCTGAACCTTTGACTTTTTCATAAGGACGTACACGATAAAGAACGCGCATAAATAAGTCCCCATACATAGCACCAATGATTACTTTTTTGGCAATCTTATATGTAATCTTAAATCCAGGATTACTTTCTAATCCAGATAAGTTTGCAGAGATGACTGGAATTTGTTCCATACCTGCATCTTTAAGAGCTTTTCTGATAAATGCAATATAGTTCGTTGCACGACATCCTCCACCTGTTTGAGAGATAATCAACGCCACTTTATTCAAATCATATTTTCCACTATTTAAAGCATTCATCATTTGTCCTACAACCAAAATACTTGGATAACATGCATCATTGTTGACATATTTTAATCCCTGTTCTACTGCATCTTTATCAACTGAAGGCAACACTTCAAAGTTATAGCCTTCCGAATTCATTGCGGTTTCAACAAACTGGAAATGAATCGGTGACATCTGTGGACAAAGAATTGTATAACGATCTTCTTTCATCTGTTTTGTAAAAGGTACTTTTACCTGTTCATACTTCTTAGATAAATCAATAATATCTTCTTTCTTTTCAATTGTAGCTTTTAAAGAACGGATACGGATACGAATAGCTCCTAAATTGCTTCCTTCATCAATTTTAATTAAAGTATATATTTTATTTCTTGCTTTTAAAATTTCAGCTACCTGATCAGCTGTAACAGCATCCAAACCACAACCAAATGATGTTAATTGAATCAACTGTAAATCTTTTTGTGATGATACAAAAGATGCGGCTTTATATAAACGAGAGTGATAAGTCCATTGATCAACAACACGTAATTTTAAATGTTCTTCATCTAAATAACAAACACTATCTTCACTTAAGACAACAAATCCTTCACTTGTAATCAAATCTGGAATTCCATGATTAATCTCTGGATCAACGTGATATGGACGACCTGCCAAAACAATACCTTGCATATGGTTTTCACGCATATATTCCATGGCACGTTTTCCTTCCTGACGAATATCTTGCTGACAATGATCTAATTCTTCATAAGCTTTATCTATAGCCTGATGTAATTCCTGATCTGTAATATGAAATTCACTTAATTCTTCTTTTAAGACATGGAACAATGTCTTTTTATTATTTAATGATATAAATGGATTTTTGAATTTTATATTTTTTTGTTGGAGATTATCCACATTATTTCTAATGACTTCTGGATAAGAAGCCACCACAGGACAGTTATAATGATTTCCAGCATCTTCATTTTCCATTCTTTCATAAGCGACTGATGGATAGAAGATAAAAGGCACTCCTCTAGCAATCAGATTTTCAATATGTCCATGTGTAATTTTAGCAGGATAACAAGCACTTTCACTTGGAATAGATTCAATTCCTTTTTCATAGATGGCTTTAGATGAACGAGATGATAAAACAACTCTAAATTTCAATTCTGTAAAGAATGTATGCCAGAAAGGATAATTTTCATACATATTTAAAGCTCTAGGGATACCAACAATACCTCTAGGAGCATCTTCTATTGGTAAAGAATGATAATTAAAGACACGACGATATTTATAATCAAATAAGTTTGGTAATGATTTAGATTTTAATGGTAAATTAGCTCCTCTTTCACATCTATTTCCACTAATAAACTCTCTTCCATCATTAAATGAAGTAATTGTCAACATACAGTTATTTGTACATTTACCACAATTTTTCATACTATTTTGATATGTTAAATGTTCTAATTCTTCACGTGTTAATAAAGTTGTTCCCTTATCATCATCTTTTTCTTTCGCAATTGTTGCCATACCATAAGCACCCATCAAGCCTGCAATATCAGGTCTAATGACTTCAATACCTGCTTCTTTTTCAAAAGCACGTAAAACGGCTTCATTATAGAATGTTCCACCTTGTACAACAACATTTTTACCGATTTGGTCTTTACTTCTTAACTTAATAACTTTATATAAGGCATTCTTAATAACGGAATATGATAATCCTGCTGAAATATCTGCTAAAGATGCACCTTCTTTTTGAGCCTGTTTCACTTTTGAATTCATGAAAACTGTACAACGGCTTCCTAAATCAAGTGGATGTTTTGACATCAATGCCATCTCGGCAAATTCATCAATTTCATATCCTAAAGAATGAGCAAATGTTTCAAGGAAAGACCCACATCCAGATGAACATGCTTCATTCAATGTAATATCTTGAATGACTTCATCCTTAATGGTGATAGCCTTCATATCCTGTCCACCAATATCTAAAATAAAGTCAACATCAGGTTCAAAGTGTTTAGCTGCTGTGTAATGAGCAATTGTTTCTACTTCACCATAATCCACTTTTAATGCAGCTTTAATTAAAGCTTCACCATATCCAGTGACACCAGTTTTTTGAATATGACATCCTTCAGGAATTAAATCATAGATTTCCTTCATAATTCTAATAATTAAATCTAAAGGATTTCCTTCGTTAGAATTGTAGAAAGAATATAATATTGATCCTTCATCATCAATTAATACAACTTTAGATGTTGTTGAACCAACATCAATTCCAACATAAATATTGCCTTGATATTTTTTTAGATTTCTTTTCTTTGTCATTGCTTGAAGATGACGATCTCTAAATCCTCTTAATTCATCTTCATTATGAAATAAAGGTTCTAATGTATGAGCTGCTTCTGTTCCATTATCTTTTAAAACTTTTAAATCATGAATCAATTTGTCCAATGGAATTGCTTTTTCTACATCTTTCGCATTTAAGGCAGCACCCATAGCTACAAACAATTGGGAATTATCTGGGAAAATAATATCCTCATCTTGAAGCTCTAATGTTTCAATAAAACGTTGTCTTAGTTCACTTAAGAAGTATAGAGGTCCTCCTAAAAAAGCGACTTTTCCTTTAATAGGTTTTCCACAGGCTAACCCACTGATAGTCTGATTCACAACCGCCTGAAAAATAGAAGCCGCTATATCTTCTTTTCTTGCGCCTTCATTGATTAAAGGCTGAACATCAGTTTTCGCAAAAACCCCACAACGAGAAGCAATTGGATAAATACGCTGATGTTTTTTGGCTAATTCATTCAATCCTGAAGCATCAGTCTGTAATAAAGTGGCCATCTGATCAATAAATGCACCTGTTCCACCGGCACAAGTTCCATTCATACGTTGTTCTAATGAACCTTCAAAATAAGTAATTTTCGCATCTTCTCCACCTAATTCAATGGCAACATCTGTTTGTGGAATATAAGTTTCTATTGTTTTTGTACACGCAATCACTTCCTGTACAAATTTGACATTCAATGATTGAGAAATTGACAATCCTCCTGATCCTGTAATAACTGGATAAATATTGATTCCTGGATATTCTTGATGAATTTCTTCTAATAATGTAAGTATTGTATTTCTTACATCTGAATTATGTCTGACATAACGTGAAAATAAACAGACATCCTTTTCATCTGTTAAATAAGCTTTAACTGTTGTAGATCCCACATCAATTCCTAAATAATATTGACTCATAACACTTCTCCTTTAAACATTACACTTATCTATAATTTTTAATCTTATCTTATTTCGACATTATCTTCAATTGATATGCTTTACTTCAAATCTTTAATAATTTGATTAATCTTTAACGATAAACGTAAATATTCTTTAGTATCTTCTTCTCCTAAACATTCTAAAAGATGACCAAAATAGGCTTCAATTTCTTTTTGTTTTTCTCTAGCAAATGCTTTCCCTTTATCCGTAATAAACACCTTTATTTTTCTTTTGTCTAATGGATCGACTATCCTTTGGATATAACCTTTTTTAGATAATGTATTAAGCACTGCTGCAACTCTTGACGTATTAATATCAAAACGCTGACTAATCTCGGAAGCATTGACTCCATCACCATCCATCAAATAAATAAGAACTGCACATTCCCCTCTGGCAATTTCACTGATATCACGATGACAAAACTTAAATGCCTGTTCATTTTCTATCATATAACCTATTAATTCTCTAGCATATTTACGATAATCCATTTTATTTACCTCACACTATGAGCATTTTATACAACTTTATCTCATTTGTCAATTTTTTTGTTTATTTGTCTATTTCTTAAAAATAAACGATATTATTTGATGTTCAAATTTGATGTTGGTACAATAAAGAAAAGAGGGAGAGATACATATGTATGAAAAAATAAAAGAACTTGCAAAGTTATATTATCCTGATACTGTAAATTGTCGTCGTGATTTACATAAGTATGCTGAAAAAGGCTGGTTAGAAATGCGAACAGCCTGTTATATTGCTTCTACATTAGAGGAATTAGGATACGAAGTGCTTGTTGGTGAAGATATTATGAAAAAAGAAGCACGTATGGGTGTGCCAGCAGAAACAATTTTACATTTAAATTACCACCGTGCTCAAAAGCAGGGAGCAAATCCTTACTATTTGGAAAAAGTTAAAATGGGAATGACTGCCGTGGCAGGTGTATTAAAATGTGGAGATGGTCCTACTCTTGCTTTAAGATTTGATATTGATGCTTTAGGCCTCATTGAAGAATCTTCTTCAAGCCATTATCCTTTTACACAAGGCTTTGCTTCTGTTCATCGTGGAACAATGCATGCCTGTGGACATGATGGACATACTTCGATTGGACTTACAACAGCTAAAATACTTATGAACATCAAAGACCATTTACATGGAACAATCAAACTTATATTTCAGCCTGCTGAAGAAGGTGTTATGGGAGCCAGAAGTATTGCTGAAAGTGGATTCTTAGATGATGTTGATTATATTTGTGCAGCTCATATTATGCCTCAAGAAGATCAACCTTATGATTTGTATTTTGGTATGGATGAATCTTTTGCGACCACAAAACTTGATATTACTTATCATGGTGTTTCGACTCATGCTGCTGAATCACCACAGTTTGGAAAAAATGCTTTATTATCAGCTGCCAACTGTATTTTAAATTTACACTCTATTCCTCGTAACAGTGATGGTCAAACACGTGTTAATGTAGGAACTGTTCATGCAGGAACGGGAAGAAACGTTGTACCTGAAACAGCTAAACTTGAAATTGAAGTTCGTGGGGTGACAAGTGAACTCAATCGCTATATGGAAATCTATGCCAGAGATATTATTGAAGGTTCTGCACGTATGCATGATACTGTTGTAGAAATCAAAGAAATGGGTAAAGCCTATGCTCTCAACTGTGACGATGACTTCATGAATACCATTCGCTCTATGTGTCAACAGTATCTTCCTGATCTAAAATTACCACCTTATAATTTAAGTCCACTTGGGGGTAGTGATGACTTTTCATATTTCATGGAACGTGTTCAAGCTCATGGTGGTAAAGCCACTTACATGAAACTTTTAACACCTATGACTTCTTCCCCTCATAATGATGCTTTTGATTTTGATGAAAAAGTTCTAGCATTAGGACCTCGCATCTTTGCAAGTCTTATCTATTATCTTTCTCATGAAAACAAGGCATAAGAGATACAAATCAAGTATCTTTTATGCCTTTTCATTATTTATTAGCTTTCTTATAACGTTTTCCTTTGGTTACACCATTATCAATAAGTTTTTCATTTTCTACTAGTTCTTTTAATA
This sequence comes from Clostridium sp. C1, assembly GCF_018223625.1. NCBI lineage: Bacteria > Bacillati > Bacillota > Clostridia > Eubacteriales > Clostridiaceae > Clostridium > Clostridium sp. C1. The sequence goes on from NZ_CP073631.1 coordinate 2,129,433, forward strand.
ATGTTTGAACACGTCTTTCCTTAACACCCAAAATATCTATAAAATCTTTTACCTTATACCATTGTCCATATTCCATATAAGAAAGAATTTGTTCATATTGTTTGAATGTTTTTCCTGAACTTTTTTTCTCGCACTTTTTTGAAAATATTCTAATGAAATAATTTTATATAGCTTTTATATAACGTTCAAAATTATCACTTAAATATTCCTGAACGAGTGCATTGAGCTTTGAATCAATATCTAAAATACGTTGATGATTGACTATAGGATTAATATATCTTTTTTTAGCGTTCACCTTTAAATATCCAGTTTGAGGAAATGAAGATCTCAGAACTTTATGAAAGTGTGTATAATTTTCATAAAGTTATTTTGTTAAGGAATGACTTATTAATTTTTGGATAACTTGTGTTTCGGTTGTATATAAATCATCATATGAACAAACATGATGATTTATAGCTAAACGCATTAATCTTGCAAGATATTCCATACAATAACGATTTTCATCACTTGTATAACATAAACTGCATTTCAACATCACTTGAGTAAATAGTCTAGCTATCTTGAAATCATCAAAAATCAATTCGTCTTTGGAATCATTGGCTTGAACATGTTTATAAATATTGCTTATTTCTTCTTTAGTCATTATTTTATAATAGACTGCATTTGATAATGTATATTCTAAACGATCAGCTGATAATTGGGGTGTATCATTATCAGCAATGGGATAATCATGATAATTCATGACTTTATCACTATCAATATGATAATATTCAAAAATAGATTGAAGTTCTAAACTCTTTTGAATCATTTCCTCTGTTAAATTTTCTGTTGTTTCTTGATGTATATAATCATGATACATAAAATCAATCACATGAGCAAATACAGGTGTGGCTATATCATGAAGTAATGCAGCAATCGTTTGATGTTTATCGTGTGTAAAATGATAAACAATCAAAGCGACTCCTATGCTATGATTATATCTTGATACACCTCGACAATCTTTAAATGGTTCAAACTGAGTATACTCCATACCACAATTCATACCCACATCTTTCAATCTTTGAAAAAGAGATGTTTTCATTATATCCTGTACATAATTAGGAATAAATTCATGATATAAATTATAAAGACTGTTACTCATGAAATAAAGCTCTGCCAATTCTGACTATTGTTGCCCCTTCTTCTAAAGCAATCTGATAGTCTTGTGACATACCCATTGATAATTCATGTAATGGATATTGTGGATATGTTTCTTTTAATCTTTCTAATAATTCTCTTGTCTGTCTAAAATAAATTCGTGTATCTTCTGGTTCAATATTTGGTGCCATCATCATCAGTCCATCAACAATCAAAGATGGACATTTCATCAAATAATTCATCACTTCATCCATTTCTTCTATATCAAACCCATGTTTGCTTTCCTCTCTAGCAATATTTACTTGTAATAATATATGAACTTTTAAATCATGTTTTTTTGCCTGTTTTTCTAATTCATCAATCAAATGATAACTATTCATAGAATGAATCAAATCAACCTTATCAATAATATATTTCACTTTATTCTTTTGTAATGTTCCAATAAAATGCCAATGTCCTTGACCATGATATTGTTCATATTTTTCCAAAAAAGCCTGAACTCTATTTTCACCAAAATAAATACATCCGCATTCTTCTAATTTTTCAATTTCTTTTTCATCAACATATTTTGTTGCTGCAACAAGTTTAGCTGGTTTCACTTTCTCTAATATTTCTTTTACTGCTTGTTCATTGACATACATAAAAAAGCCTCCCATCTTTATTCGATATTTCTATTATATAATCTTTTTAACATAACTTAAATTATAAAATCATACATTTATCAAAAAGAGTTCATAAAATCGTGTTATAATGGATTCATAAATGAGGTGAAGTCAATGAATGATTTATTAGAAAGATATTTAGGTGCTGTCTGTTCTTATTTCTTCGGTCAAAAACGTCAATATGTTTATCATGATTTAAAACAACAAATTAGTCAATCTGTACACCAATATGAAGATATGGAAGATCTTCTTATAAGTTATGGGCATCCCTTAAGTGTCGCTTATTCTTATGGTTATCGTCCTATCGTTTTTCATCATTTTAATCCATATATTGTCAATCTCATTGAAAAATTTGTTTTTATTATTTCAGGAATCTATCTTTCTTTATCAACGATTTATTATCTTGAACAATTTGGTTGTTTATCATTTCAATCAACAAACAATGTTGTGACAACAATGAATACTTCATCTATCTTTGAAGCTTTTCTTTCTTATCCAATCATTATAATGATTGGTATCATTGCCATAGCAATCTTAGCTTTAATCATATTGGATAAAAAAGAGCCTATTCCTCAAGATTTAAATCTCCGTTGGAATATACAAGATCTGGATCATTTACCCCATCCATCCCATTATCCAAATCATACTATTGAAACCATCTTTATGATTATATTTATTGCTTTCTTTATTTGTTATGGTTTTTTCTTTTCTAGTGATATTATTATTAAAATACAACATGAATCATATCAAATGATTCATATGATGACCTATTTCTTTCAACCATTTATTATGATCATTATTTTTGATTATTTTATAGATATGACCAAAAAAATATATACCAAAAAATATTTAAAATATAGCTTTATCATTAATTTATTTACTATTGTTTCTTTAACAATCTTTGTTGTGAATTCTCATTTTTTAAGTCAATATTTATTACCTATAAATACAAATTTTCAATATATTCTTGTTAATGCATTTATTATTACAGCTTTATTCTTTATCTACTTTATTTCATTATATAAATTAGTGAGAAACATAAAATCATATCGTTTCTTATTTAAAAAATAGACCATAGAAATGATTCCATTTCTATGGTCTTGTGTTTTTATCTTATTTTTGTACCATTTGGTAAGTTTTCTACAGACACAAGTTCTAACATTTTTTTCTTAGATCCTGCAAGAATCATACCTTGAGATTCAACACCTCTTAATTTTGCAGGTTTCAAGTTAGATACAACAATAACTTTCTTACCAATCATATCTTCTGGTGTATAGAAGTCAGCAATACCACTGACAATCTGTCTTGTTTCTTTACCAATATTGATTTGAGAAACTAACAGCTTATCAGCATCAGGATGTTTTTCACATTTTTCAACTGTTCCGACAACAAGTTCAATTTTCGCAAAATCATCAATTGTAATTTGGTTTTCATCCTCTTGTTTTTCTTCTTTTTGAGGATATAAAGCTTCAACTTTCTTTTCTACTTCTTTAGGATCTAATCTTGCAAATAACTGTTGTGGTTTTTCAGTGACTTTTGTTCCTTCTTGATATAAACCAAAAGTATTTAAATCTAAGAAGTTTCTTTGATCTGTATTGATTTGATCTAAAATCTTTGTAGATGTTGAAGGCATATAAGGTTCTAAGGCAATCGCTGCAAAACGAATCGCTTCAATTAAGTTATAAAGAACTGTAGCCAAACGATCTTTCTTGCTTTCATCTTTTGCAAGTGCCCAAGGCATTGTATCATCAATATATTTATTTGTTCTTCTTAATAAAACAAAGATTTCATCTAAGGCTTTAGATGCTTTAAATTCATCCATATAAGCTTGAACTTTCTTTGGCATAGCTAAAGCGATTTCTTTTAATTCATCATCAACAGGTTCATTGACTTGTGGATTTGTCACAATACCATCAAAGTATTTATTTGTCATGGCAATGGTTCTATTGACTAAGTTACCTAAAATATTAGCTAAATCAGAATTAATACGTTCAACTAATAAATCCCATGTGATACTTCCATCGTTGTCATAAGGAATTTCATGTAAAACATAGTATCTGACAGCATCGACACCAAAAATTTTAACCAAATCATCTGCATAGATTACATTTCCTTTAGATTTAGACATTTTACTTTCACCTTGTAATAACCAAGGATGTCCAAAAACTTGTTTTGGTAAAGGAATATCTAAAGCCATCAACATAATAGGCCAATAAATCGTATGGAATCTCACGATATCTTTACCAATTAAATGTAAATCTGCTGGCCAATATTTCTTATATAATTCACCATGATTTCCATCAACATCATAGCCAAGTCCTGTAATATAGTTTGTTAAAGCATCAATCCATACATACACAACATGTTTAGGATCAAAGTCTACAGGGATAGACCATTTGAATGAAGTACGTGAAACACATAAATCCTGTAAACCTGGTTTTAAGAAGTTATTCATCATTTCATTCTTTCTTGAAACAGGTTGAATAAATTCAGGGTGTTCTTCAATGTGTTTGATTAAACGATCAGCATATTTAGATAATTTAAAGAAATAAGCTTCTTCTTTGGCATCATGAACTTCTCCACCACAATCAGGACATTTTCCATCAACCAATTGAGATTCAGTAAAGAATGATTCACATGCTGTACAATATTTTCCTTCATAATGTCCTAGATAAATATCTCCCTGATCATATAATTTCTTAAAGATTTTCTGTACTTGTTTTACATGATATTCATCTGTTGTTCTCATGAAACGATCATATGTTGTATCCATCATATCCCAAATTTCTTTGACAACAGCTGCTTTTTCATCAACAAATTGTTTAGGCGGAATACCAGCTTCTTGAGCTTTTAACTCAATCTTTTGCCCATGTTCATCAGTTCCAGTCTGAAAATAAACATTGTATCCTTCCTGTCTTTTACTTCTTGCAATAGCATCAGCTAAAATAATTTCATACGTATTACCAATATGTGGTTTCCCTGAAGTATAAGTAATCGCCGTAGTTAAATAATAATCTTTTGGATCTTTCATCATATCTCCTCCTTCAAAATAAAAAACGTCCTTATAAAAGGACGTATTATACGCGGTACCACCTTTTTTTATATCTGTCGATATACCCTCAAAACTTTAACGCAGTTAACGTTTATCTCTCACTATTCAAGATAACAGCTCCCAGCCCATCTTCATAAAAGTTATGTCCTGATTTGCACCAACCATCAGTTCTCTACAACGCCCTTTTAATCTCTGCTGTTCTTTGCCTTTTTTATACTCTTAAACATTATCAAATATTTTTTTTAAAGTCAATAAAGTTTCATAACTATTTTTATAAACCACAAAATAGAGATCTATCTTTTCTATTTAAATAAACGAAATAAATGATTTCATAACAATTATAATGATATAATAAAATAAATAAGAATAGAAAGGACTGATTTTATGGGTTTATTTAACAAAAAGAAAAAGATTGACGTTTGGGAAGATGCTTATAAAGCCACACCCCATTTTTATAAGCAGTCTGATGGGAGTGTATTTGGTGCGATGAGTTTAACTGAAGGTGTGAAAACAATGTTCTTAAAACAGCCTCAAATACATTTTGAAGTTGAAGGTCAGCGTATATCACAATGGAGAATCGCTCTTATCGATGCGACAAATGATTCTATGATAGGTGATATGGATTATTTTATGGCTTTAAAGAAATTACAGCCTTATATCCTTGCTGAAGATAGCAATTTTATTTTAGTAAGAGGATTAACTTTAGATGAATTAAAGAGCTTATAAAACAACACATCATAATGATAATCTTGTTATTGTTTGAATGATCTCATCAAAAACAGATATGGAATACATGAAAGAAAGGTGAAAAATAATGATTTTAGGTATTATTTTAGAGTTCATTGTTGTTTCTTGTATCATAGTCAAGATTTTGAATATAAAATATCGTGACCAAGAGCATTTAAAAAAAGCTAATTCTCTTTTCACTGCTTTGTTATTGATTTATCTACTGATTATCAACACGCAAAGAGATAGTGTCATCTCTTTTATTTCTTCTTATTCTATTATATATATCATAACTTTGATTATTTATATTGTTCTTATCATTATTGAAACAATAAACATAATGAGGGGAAAAGGATAATGTATAAAAAATAATGGTCAAGTTTTATCTTTTTACTATCACTTTTTTAAATGTTATAATATTGATAAGGAGTGAGTGCATATGAAAAAGCTGATTATTTGGGTTGTGATGCAGTTTTTATATCGTGGTATGAAAGTTCTTTATCATGATGATCCACGTATGAAAGAGGAATTAGACGGATGGAAACAAGATAAAGTTTTAACATTACAAGTCATGCATGGACCTTCCATCACAATCAAGTACACATATCAAAAAGGATTGCAGAAAGTCAAAAATGTAAAACCTGATATTTGTATTACCTTTAAAAGCATTCAGACAGCTTTGCTTGTTTTTACAGGTATGATGAGTGTCAAGAGTGCTTATTTAGAACATCGTTTTTCTTTAAGAGGAGATGTTTTTGAAAGTATGAGATTTGTCAGATGTGTTGATTTGGTGGAAACTTATCTTTTCCCTCGTTTTATGACAAAACGTATTTTAAATCATCAGGAAAAGAAATATAAACCGACTTTATTGATTTATATAAAAGCTTTATTTGCTTAGGAGGGATTATTATGTATTTTGAATTTGTCAATAAAACAAAGGTATGTGCTGGGCAAAATGCTTTAAGCCAACTTGAATACGAATGTCAACAATATCATATGAAACATCCTCTGATTTTAACAGACCATGTTTTATATCAACTCAAATATGTTGATATTCTTACCAAACATTTATCATTAGATTATAGTCTATATACAGATATTCCTGTTGATTCTTCTATTCATACAATTGAAGATATTCAAGATTATTATATTAAAGAAAATTGTGATGGATTGATTGCTTTAGGTGGTGGAAGTGTTCTAGATACTGCTAAAGGTGTTTATTTGATGTTATCACAGGAATGTGAATCCATTGAAGATATTTTAGGTTTTGAAGATTTAAAACTTGGTAAAGATGTGCCATTCTTTGCTATTCCAACAACAAGTGGTACTGGTAGTGAAGCGACATGTGTTGCTGTAGTCAGTCATCCTGAAAAGCAAGTCAAACTAGAAATTATTTCTCAACACATTCAAAGTCATGTGGCTTTTCTTGATCCTGTTTTAACACAAAATCTTCCATTAAAAACAACAGCTTCTACTGGTATTGATGCTTTAACACATGCGATTGAAGCTTACACATGTTCACAAAAAAATCCTATCAGTGATGCCTATGCAATTTTAGCTATCCAAACCATATCACAAAATATTTTAAAAGTTGTTGAAAACCCTAAAGATGAAAACATTCGACTGAATTTAGCTTTAGCTTCTTATGAAGCAGGATGTGCTTTTTCAAATTCAATGGTTGGTATTGTTCATGCGATTGGTCATGCTTTAGGTGCTGTCTGTCATATTGCACATGGTGATGCAATGAGTATGTTATTAGTTCCTTGTATGCGTTATAATCTTGAAGTCAATAAAGACTTATATGGGGATTTATTATTATATCTTGGACAAAAAGAACTTTATAGTCAAACACCAAAAGAACAATTAGGACAAAAAGCTATTGATTATATTGCTTCTTTATTACAGACTTTACATGAAAAGACAAATCTTCCTATTTCTTTAGAAAGTATTGAAAATTTAAATGAACATATAGACGAAGTCATAGAAAAAGCATTAAATGATGGGGCATTGATTGTTAATAATAAGTATGCAAATAAACAAGACATTCGTAATATATTGGAGGGTCATTATGGATATTAAAGAATTAGTTCAAACACAACGTGAGTTTTATCAAACACAATATACAAAAGATGTAAACCATAGAATACAAACACTTAAATCTATAAAAACTTGGATTTTAGAACATCAAAATCGTATTATTGATGCTTTAAAAAAAGATTTAAATAAAGATGCAGTAGAATCTTATATGTGTGAAATTGGTTTGGTTTTAAGTGAATTAAATTATCAGTTAAAACATATTAAAAAATGGAGTAAAAACAAATATGTCTGGACACCTTTAGCTCAATTTTATGGAACAAGCTTTGAATCTTATGAACCTTATGGTGTCACATTAGTTATGAGTCCTTGGAATTATCCTTTTATGTTATCGGTTGAACCAGCAATAGGAGCTATAGCTGCTGGAAATACTGTCATTATTAAACCAAGTGCCTATGCTCCTCATGTATCACATGTCATTAAACAAATGATTGATGAAAGTTGTAATGAAAAATATGTGGCAGTTGTAGAAGGAGGTAGAGCTGAAAATACTGAGCTTTTAGAACAACGTTTTGATTATATATTCTTTACTGGTAGTGTGACTGTAGGTCAACTTGTTATGGAAAAAGCCAGTCGCTATTTAACGCCTGTTACATTAGAATTAGGTGGTAAGAGTCCTTGTATCGTTGATGATGATAAAAGCTTAAAACTGGCTGCTAAACGTATTGCTTTTGGTAAGTTCTTAAATGCTGGTCAAACATGTGTTGCTCCTGATTATTTATTGATTAAAAAAGAATATAAGGATATGTTCATTCAACATATGAAAGATATTATTCAAGAGTTTTTTGGAGATCAGCCATTAAATAATAGTCAGCTTGTCAAGATTATTAATCAAAAACATTTTGATAGACTCTCTCATTTATTAGAAAATCAAGATATCGTGATTGGTGGAACAGGAAATCCAGAAACTTTACAAATAGAACCAACGGTTGTAGATCATGTTGATCAAAATAATCCATTAATGCAAGAAGAAATTTTTGGTCCTATTCTTCCTATTCTGACTTATTCACATATAGATGAAGCTATAGCTTTTATCAACCAAAGAGAAAAACCTTTAGCTTTCTATATCTTTTCGCATGATAAAGCCATTCAAAAGAAACTATTAAAACATTGTAGCTTTGGTGGTGGTTGTATCAATGATACAATTATCCATCTTGCAACAAGTGAACTTGGTTTTGGTGGTGTAGGGCATAGTGGTATGGGTGCTTATCATGGTAAAAAGAGTTTTGAAACTTTCTCACATACAAGAAGTATTGTAAAAAAAGCAACATGGATTGATTTACCAATGCGTTATTATCCTTATAATTCTTTTAAAGATAAATTGATTCGTATGTTTGTGAAATAATTTTACACAATCTTAACATATCCTTAAACAAAATCATGTATAATATCTTTATATCATTCATTTGGAGGTATAAATTATGAAATGTCCCGTATGTAAAGATGTCACATTATTAATGAGTGAAAAGCATGGTGTTGAGATTGATTATTGCCCTGAATGTAGAGGTATCTGGTTAGATCGTGGTGAACTAGATAAAATCATTGCAAGAGCTTCAGGAGAACAAAAACAACATGCATCTAAAGATCATGACAAATCACATAAAAAGAAAAAAAGCTCTACCTTATTAGATATTCTTGAAATCTTTGGTGGAGAATAAAAAAACTGCAAGAATAAGCGACATAAGCTGTTCTTGCGGTTTTTATTTTTCTAACTGTGATGTACAATGTGGACAACGTGAAGCTTGTATATGGATTTCTGATTGGCAATAAGGACATATTTTTGTTTTTGGAGCAACTGGTTCTTCTTTCTTACCAATTGACATTAATCTATTAAACATCTTTAATAAACAAAACAAAATAAATGCCATAATCAAGAAATTAACAACTGATGAAATGAATGATGAAGCAAAACCAGCTATATCTTGTAAAGAATAGATTCTTCCACCAGTAAAGAAATTTAAAATAGGGTTTATAAAATTATCAGTTAATGATGTCACTATTCCCGTAAAAGCACCACCAATGATAACCCCAATAGCCATATCGAGCATATTTCCACGCATTGCAAATTGTTTAAATTCATTAATAAACTTTTTCATAAACTCGCCTCTTTTCTTTAGACAGAATAACATATTTTTTGATAATAGAAAATAAAAAGAGTCAGTTTTTGACTCTAATTATTAACCCCATGATGAGGTGTAAATGATGTATCATCAATACCTTTAAAAGTATATCCTAATTTTTGATAATGTTCAATAATCTTTGGTAAAGCTTCCACTGTTGTTGATTTTGCAGCTGTATCATGCATTAAAAGATTAATATTTTTTGCTTTACTTGATGTTCCATTTTTCACTAGGACTGAAACAGCCTGATTGTTTCTTGCAGCATCTGTTGAATCAGCATTCCAATCATAATACTGATAACCTCTATTTTGGACTTCTGTCACTAATGTTGTCATTAATCCTTTACAATAACTTGCAGATTTTGTATTTGAACTTCCTCCCGGAAAACGAATATATTTAGGAACAAATCCTATTTGTTCTTTAACCATTTGTCCAATTTTATTTAAGTCTTCAAAATAAGCATCAACAGAAGCATAAACTTGATCATATTTATGTGAATAAGTATGTAATCCTATTGTATGTCCTTTTTCATAAGCTTCTTTAATATATTTGTTATATTTCTTTCCATTACCAGTGACAAAGAATGTTGCTTTTGCATTATATTTTTCCAATATATCAAGAATTTTCTTTGTATTTTGTGATGGTCCATCATCAAATGTTAGATAAACAATCTTTTCTTGAGAAGCTGGTACAGCTTTGGAAACAACCTTTTTTAAAACTTTAACATTTCTTGAAAAAGTTGCTGTATTTCCACTACGATCTTTAACTGTATATTTAACTTTATAAGTCCCTTCTTTTTTCAAATTCACTTCACTTGAATCAACTGTCACTTCAGGCTTTGGATCTCGATTATCTGTTGCTGATAAACCAGAAAGATAATCTACTTCTCCATTCACTTTTACAGTCAAATCATGTAATCCTTTTAATTGAGGCTTTTCTTTATCCTTAACAATATTCACTTCTATTTCTTTTTCTGTTTTATTACCTGCTTCATCTTCTACAACAACAGTCATTTTTTGTTGACCTTCTTTGGTAAAATCATAATCCTTTTTAAAATATGCTTTTGTTTTTGTAGAATCTTTAATATCAGATACAACATCTTTTATATCAACTTTCATTCCAACATCAATATCTAAATTCTTTGTTTTATATGTTGGTGCCTTTGTATCTACAACATGAACTAATAAATCATATTCTTTATCATTCAGTGTATATTTTATCTTATACTCACCTAATTTTTTTGTATTTACTTGACTTGAATCAATTTTAATATCACTCTCTTTATACTTTCCATTCACCTTTTCAATATAAGTCAATGGATCAGCTAATTTCTCATTAATTTCTATATCTATTTGATTCTTTTTAAACTGAATGTTTGGCTTATTGAATAATCGAAACACAAAAAACATCATAACCACAATACATAAAACACCAGCTAATAATATGAAATTTCTTTTTACATTTTTCTTTAATTTTAAACTCATATTTAACACCTTTCCTTACTGACCATCATATCAAATAGTTTTGAAATTTTTGTGGATATTTCTACTTATTTATATTATTCTGTGTTGAATTGTCTAAAAGATGAGTTTGTACTTCTTCAATAATTCCTTTTGCGATAGCTTTTCCCATTTCCTGTAATTTTTCATCATTACTTAAATAACTATAATCATTATCATTATTTAAATAGCCCAATTCTATAAGAACTGATGGAACCATATTATCTCTTAATACTTGTAAAGACTTTCCTCCATCTAATATTCCCCTATTTTTAGAATAATTTAATATTTCAATGTTTTTACCAATATTTTGTGCTAAGCTATGACTTTCATCATTTTTTTTATAAATTTCAAAGCCTGATACTTCATCAGATTCATCAAAAGAATTCACATGAATAGAAACAAAATAATTGGCATTATTTTCAGCACTTTTCGCAGCTCTTTTTTTCAGATCATCAATCTTATTATCGGATAATGAAATATCCGTTTCTCTTGTTAAAACGGCTTTAATATTTGCTTCATCTAAAGCTTGTTCAATTGCTTTTGATGTTGTAAGGGAAATATCTTTTTCTAATACATTACCCACATTAGCTCCCGGATCCCAATCTCCATGTCCCGGATCAATCACAACTGTTGCAATATAATTTTTAGGTTTTTCAATTTCTGGCTCTACGACTTCTTCTTGAACATCAGGTGTTAATAATGACGTTATACTTTGAAACGCCCATGTTATTCCTTTATATAGACCAAACCCTATAACCAATGCAACAACACATACAATAATAACTCTTTCTACTCTTAATTTTTTCTTTTTTCTAACCACATCATCACTTCCTTTTATAATCGTTGTTATTTTATCATTTTTTGTCATATATTCAAATAAAATAATTTTTTTATTTATTGAGAAAATAAAAATCATACCGAAAATCTCGATATGACTATTTTTTAGATTCAATTAAATCTAAAGCATCTTGTAAAACTTTTTTTCCATTCATCATTCCATAATCTTTCATATCAATAACAGCAATTGGTTTTGTTTCATCAAATAATGAACGAATGTGATCTTCTTGAAAACGAACTTGTGGACCTAACATAATTGCATCTGCATCTTTTCCATAAATAACAGTATCAGCAATTGGTCTGGCTTCAATATCAACATTTAAATGTCTTTCTTTTGCAGATGCCAACATTCTTTCAACTAATAAACTTGTTGACATTCCTGCAGAACATACTAATAAAATTTTCATAGCTATTCCTCCATCTATAACTATACCAATTTCAATTGAAGATGTAAAATATTTTAAAAAAACATAGAGAAAAAATCTCTATGTTAGTGTGTTGTTTTCACGTTAATTCTTGTGATTGCTTTCTTTAATGCTATTTCAGCACGTAAAACATCAATATTTTGTGATGATTTCAATCTTTCTTCTGCTCTTTGTTTAGAACTTTTCGCACGTTCTAAATCAATCTCATCTACTGATTCAATAGCACTAGTGATTATTGTCGTATCATTTTCACCAACATATACAAAACCACCTGCAATTGCAAAATATTGTCTTTCATGATTTTCATCAATATAATTCATTTCAGATATTTCAATATGACTTGCCAAAGGAATATGATGAGCAAGAATACCAATTTGTCCCGTTGCTGTTCGTAGATTTAACATCTCAACATCAGTTTCTTTATAAACACCAGCAGGTGTTACAATCTTTAATTTAAATGTTGTCATTTGTTAATGTCTTTGCCTTTGCAACTGCTTCTTCAATAGAACCTACATTATGGAAAGCCTGTTCTGGTAAATGATCCCATTTCCCTTCAAGAATTTCTTTAAATCCTTTGATTGTATCTTCTACACGTACATATTTTCCTTCCAATCCTGTAAATTGTGAAGCAACAGTAAATGGTTGTGACAAGTAATTACGAACACGTCTTGCCCTAGCAACAGTCACTTTGTCTTCTTCACTTAATTCATCCATACCCAAAATAGCAATAATATCTTGTAAATCTTGGAATCTTTGTAAAATCTGTTGAACACCATGAGCAACTTCATAATGTTCTTTTCCAACAATTAATGGATCCAATGCACGTGATGATGAATTCAATGGATCAACGGCTGGATAAATACCCAACGCAGCAATAGAACGATCCAAAACAACTCTAGCATCCAAATGGGCAAAAGTTGTCGCTGGGGCAGGGTCTGTCAAGTCATCAGCAGGAACATAGACAGCCTGTACAGAAGTAATAGACCCTTTCTTTGTTGATGTAATACGTTCTTGTAATTGTCCCATTTCTGTCGCAAGTGTTGGTTGGTAACCGGCCTGTGATGGAACACGTCCTAACAAGGCAGATACTTCTGAACCTGCTTGAGTAAAACGGAAAATATTATCAATAAACAATAAAACATCTTGATTTTGTTCATCTCTAAAATATTCTGCCATTGTCAATCCTGTTAAACCAACTCTTAAACGTGATCCCGGAGGTTCGTTCATCTGACCAAAGACAAGTGTTGTTTTATTTAAAACACCACTTTCTTTCATTTCATAATACAAATCATTACCTTCTCTTGAACGTTCTCCAACTCCAGCAAATACTGATAATCCACCATGTTGCGTAGCAATATTATTAATCAATTCCTGAATTAAAACTGTTTTACCAACACCTGCTCCACCAAATAAACCAATCTTTCCACCTTTAATATATGGACAGATTAAATCAATAACTTTTATTCCTGTTTCTAAAATTTCTGTTTCTGTTTTTTGATCGGCATATGATGGGGCATTTCTATGAATTGGCATTTTTTGAATATCATCAGGTAATGCTTCTTTTTCATCAATAGGTTGCCCTAAGACGTTAAACATTCTTCCTAACGTTTCATTTCCAACAGGTACACAAATAGGATGTTGTGTATCTTTAGCTTCTAATCCTCTTTTTAAACCATCAGTCGATCCCATCGCAATACAACGTACAACATCATCACCAATATGTTGAGCAACTTCTACCGTCAATAATTCATCATTATTTTGAATTTCAATTGCAGTATTTAATGATGGTAAATGTCCATCATCAAAAACAATATCAACAACGGGTCCGACTGCACGTACGATTTTTCCTATATTTGACATGCTGCACCTCCTTATTGAGCATTAGCACCAGCGACTATTTCACTAATTTCATTAGTAATAGCACTTTGTCTAGCTTGATTATATTTCAATAATAATTCTTCTATTAAATCTTCTGCATTATCTGTTGCATTTTCCATAGATGTTCTTCTTGAAGCATTTTCACTTGTTATAGACTCTACTAAATATCCATAGATCACTGATTGTAAATACATTGGTATTAAATCATTTAAAACAGTTTGTGGATCTGGTTCAAATAAAGTTGCTTTATGTGTTAATGATTTCTTTTCAAAGTTTTTTGTATCTACAGGTAATAGTTTCATCACATAAGGCTGGAATGTCAAATTGTTAATAAACTTTGTATAAATCATTTGAATACTTCCAATCTCATGATTTTGATAACGCTTTGTTAATTCTTGAACAAGTCTTATCACATCTTTAAAATCTAATGTTGTATTTAAATGAAGATATTGATCATGATAAGGAATCTGATGATGTTTTAAATAACTTGCTCCTTTACTTCCTATCATATATATTTCATCTTCAACTTGAATATATTCACTCATTGCTTTAAAGACATTCGCATTATAACCACCACATAAACCTAAACTGGAAGTCACAACAATATAAACTGTTTTTCCTTGTCTATTTTCCTGTAAATAAGGACTTTCAACCATCCCTTGATTACTTGTAAGAATCTCACTAACAACTTCCTGTGTTTTACTATAGTAAGGTCTTAACTCATCCATCTGTTTTCTTGCTTTTCTTAATTTAGAAGTTGCAACTAATTGCATAGCTTTTGTAATTTTCTTTGTTGATTCTACTGATTTTATACGTCTTTTAATAGACTGCATATCATTAGCCATAGACTAACCATCCTTATTCACTTTTAAAAAGTTTTCTACAAAAGCTTTCATTACTTCTTTCATCTTTAATGTTAATTCATCATCAATAGATTTTTCTTGTTGTATTTGATCAATAATTTCTGGATGTTGATTTTGTATAAACTGATATAATTCATCCATAAACATATTGACTTTTGTTACTGCAATTTGTTTTGTATATCCATATTTTAAAGCAAACAATGTTACCACTTGTTTAGCAACACTTCTAGGAGAGTATTGTGCCTGTTTTAAAACTTCACGAACTCTTTGACCATGTTCGAGTGTTGCTTTTGTTGCAGCATCCAAATCACTACCAAATTGCGCAAATGCCTGCATTTCAGTATATTGTGCAAGTTCTAATTTTAAAGAACTTGATACTTGTTTCATAGCTTTGATTTGAGCTGATGAACCAACACGACTGACAGATAATCCCGTATCAATAGCCGGTCTGATTCCTGAATTAAATAAATCCTGCTGCAAGAAAATCTGCCCATCTGTAATTGAAATCACATTTGTTGGAATATAAGCAGAGATATCTCCTGCCTGTGTTTCAATAATTGGTAAAGCAGTAATAGAGCCTCCACCATGTTCTTCATTTAAACGACAAGCTCTTTCTAATAAACGTGAATGCAAGTAGAAAACATCTCCCGGATAAGCTTCACGCCCCGGTGGTCTTTTTAATAATAAAGATACAGTACGATAAGCAACCGCATGTTTAGATAAATCATCATAAACAATCAAGACATCTTTACCTTCTTCTAACCATTCTTCTGCCATTGCACAGCCCGCATAAGGTGCAATATATTGAACAGGTGCTAATTCACTGGCTCCAGCAGATACAACTGTTGTATATTCCATTGCTCCACCTTGTCTTAATTTTTCTACAATTTGGGCAACTGTTGAATTTTTCTGACCAATCGCAACATAAATACAATATATATTTTGTCCTTTTTGATTTAAAATAGTATCAATCGCAATCGCTGTTTTCCCAGTCTGACGATCTCCAATAATCAACTCACGCTGTCCTCTACCAATTGGAATAATCGCATCAATACATGTAATTCCTGTTTGAAGTGGCTGATCAACAGATTTTCTTGTCATAACACCCGGTGCAATCTTTTCAATAGGACGTGTATGCTGATAAACAATTTCTCCCTGTCCATCAATTGGTTGTCCCAAAGGATTAACAACTCTACCTAAAAGTCCATCACCTACAGGAACTTCAATAATTCTTCCTGTACGCTTCACTTCATCTCCTTCTTTGATTGTTCCTTCATCACCAAGTAACACAGCTCCAACAGCATCTTCCTCTAAATTCATGACCATTCCATACACTTGACCCGGAAATAACAACAATTCTCCAAGCATTGCATCATCTAAACCATGAATTAAAGTGACACCATCACCTACTGTCATAACTGTTCCAATATCTTTAGATTCCAGCTGATCAGCAAAATGTTTAATTTGTTCTTTAATTAATGCACTAATCTCATCTGGTCTTAAATCCACATTCTCACCTACTTTCTTAATAATTCCTGTTTCAATAATCCCATCTTATAAGAAAGAGAATTATCATAAACATGATTATCAATTTCAACTTTAATTCCACCTATTAATTGTGTATCTACTTGCTGTTTTAACAATACCTGCTTATTCAATTGAGTAGACAAAGCATCTTGAATCTTTTTAATCTGATCTTCTGTCAATTCATAAGCACTCCATACTTTTCCTACTTGAATACCCAAGGCATCATAACACAACTGCTGAAATTGTTGACAAATCAAAAGAACACATTGAATTCTTCTTTTTTTAATTAATAATAATAAAAACTGATAAACATATGTTTGTATCTTTCCATGAAAGCTTTGTTTCAAGACTTGATATTTATCCTCATCTTGAATCGCAACATGACTAAAAAACTGAAGAATACTTTTATCATGAAAAACAGCTTCAACTGCTTCCATATCTTTTTGATATTGCTTGATGGCATTTTCTTCTTTAGCTAAAGCAAATAAAGCTTCAGCATATCGTAAAGCAACTGTATCCATTAATGAACAACCTGATCAACAAATTCTTCAACCATCTGTTGATTTTCCTGAGAATTCATTTCTTTACTCATCACTTTTGTTGCTGCCTCAATTGCAATATCCACCATTTCTTTTTTCATTTCTTCTCTTGCCTGTTGTTTTTCAGCTTCTATTTCTTTTTGTGCCTGTTCTATTTTGCGAGCAGCTTCTTCTTTTGCTTTTGTTAGTAAATCATCACGTACTCTCAAAGCATCATCTTTCGCTTTTTCTATAATATCATGATACTCCTTAGCTGATTGACGTGCCTGTTCTTCACTTTCAAGCATTAATTGCTTCGCTTTTTCTTGAGATGTTCTCGCATCTTCAATCTGTGATTCTATAAAATCAGCACGTTTTTGAAAATATTTTTGTACTGGAATCCAAAAGAACTTCTTAAAAATAATCAATAAGACACCTGTTGATATTAATTGAATCACAATCGTCGCAAGATTAGGAAACAACTTTCCTGCCACATCAATACTCATTGTATGCCTCCCTTCTTATAAAAAGCTTTTCCTTTTTATAAATATAAAGATGGGAATACGAAGATTAAAATAATTGCTATTAACAATCCATAAATCGCAACAGTTTCTGTTAAGGCAATACCTAAAATCATCATTGTTCTGATTTTACCTTCAGCTTCAGGATTTCTCCCTACAGCTTCAACAGCTTTACTTGCTGCAATACCTTCACCAATACCTGTCCCTAAACCTGCACATACTGCAATCCCTGCAGCAATCGCAACTAAACCAAAATCTGTCATATGTTTTTTACCTCCATTATATTTTTTATCTATCAAAACTATTTCTATAGTTAAGATCAATCCTCATTTTCCATCATAATTAATATAGATGAAATGGTTACAAATACTAATGTCTGAATAACACCAGCAAATAAATCAAAATAAACATGAAATACCGGAGCAATCACTGGCCCTAAAAAGTTGACCGTTGTTGGTAAAATCAAACCAGATAACCAAGCAGTAAACTGATAGAGCAGTGACATTAAAATACTCCCACTTAAAATATTACCAAAGATACGGAAAGATAACGAAATTAAAGGAGCTATCGTTCCAAAAATATTCGTTGGTGGCCATATATTACCGACAATATATGATTTGACCCCTTTTTTTCTAATAGCATTAAACTGTATCAAAACAAATGTAATGATTGTCATTGCAAGTGTAATCGAATAATTGGATGTTGGTGCATCAAAACCAATCAATCCACTAATATTCGCAACAATCAAATAACAAAATAACATTGCAAAATAAGGATAATAATTCTTTTCAAAATGACTAGGCATAATAGATTTAAAATAGTTATAAATCATTTCTACACCTGTTTCTACAACCAATACCAATCCCTTAGGTCTTTTGGTCGCATCCGCCAAAGCAACTTTTCTACCAGCATAAATAAAAAAGATTGCTAATATAGCCATGATAATCAAAGAAAATATCAACTCTACCTGTATAACAATATGCATCTATTTCAACTCCTTTCTTGTTTTTAAATTTAACCATTGTATCGTAATTGGGGTAATTAAATAACCAAAGAATACACTCAAAAGATGAATATAATCTTTAAAAAGAATAGCACTTAAAAATCCCAACGTCATTAAAATTAATTTTGACAAAAACATCAAAATAATAAGTAAAATATGATGTCCTTCCTTTAAAATTATATCACTGGATTGAATAGTTAAAATAAAATTGATATAACATATCATATATCCTACAATGACACCAATAGGATAAGAAAGACTTTTGAATAGAAAACCTACAAAACAAAAAATGAGCAACATGATTAAAAAGATTTTTTTTGATTCTCTTTGAACATCTTTTTCATTCACATTGCTCACTCCTTTGAAATATCATCTTTATTATACCATGTTTCAAAATCATTGACAATTTATTTGATATTCCTTTATTGATCTGTACCAAATAAACGATCCCCTGCATCACCAAGACCGGGAACAATATATCCTTTTTCATTCAATTTTTCATCCAATGCTGCAACAATCAAATCCACATCAGGATGCTTTTGTTCCATCACTTCAATACCTTCTGGTGCTGCCACTAAACAAGCAAACTTAATATTCTTCGCTCCACGCTTTTTGATATTTGTAATAGCGGCGCAAGCACTACCACCTGTGGCTAACATTGGATCAAGAACAAGCACATCTGCTTCTTTTAAACATGATGGAAATTTCGCATAATATTCTTCTGGTTGTAGAGTTTCCTCATTTCTTGACATACCAATATGTCCTACTTTGGCAGTTGGAATAATTGTTTTAAAACCATCAACCAAACCAAGTCCAGCTCTTAAAATAGGTACTAAAACAACTGGTCTTATTAATTGTTTTCCTGTCATAGGGCATATAGGTGTCACAATTTCAATATTTTGTAATGGTAATGATTTTGTCACTTCATATGCCATTAACATTGCAATTTCATCTAAATTTTGTCTAAATTCCTTTGTCCCCGTTTCTTTATTTCTCATAATTGTGAGCTTATGGTCAATAAGTGGGTGATTTAAAATTGTTGTTGCCATGAATCAAACCTTCTTTCTTTTATTTCTACTACTTTTTATTATATCAAATTATAAATACAAAGCCTACCATAATAACAACAAACTCAAAAAGAGAGTATTTTCTATAAATTTATTTGACACTGGTATAATCAATTGATAACATGTGTTTATAGGGAGTATATGGTTATATAAAAAGAGAGGAAGTGATGAAAATATTGGAATAAAAGCCGTGAAATTATGGGGTTAATCTCATTTTATATATGTAAAGCATCATATATAAAATGTAACTATATAGAAAGAGGTCATTATGAAAATACGCTTAAAAATATTATTTATAATTGTTGAAATTTTATTATTCGCATCATTTTTTCTAACTTGGTTTGGTGATGGAGATATGGTTGTTTTAAGAGGCGTAGATTTTGATGTATTTATGGGTTGGCTTATTTTCTTTTATATTGGGACATGGTTTTCGCTATTTTCTACATCAAAAAAGATTCATGTTACATCTCTAATAGCGTCTATCTGTGTTTTCTTATTAGAAATATATCAATTCTTAACTTGGCACTATTTAACTATAACCGGATATATAAGCCTCGCATTTTCTTTTGATATGACATCTCTTGGATTTTATTTATCTTTATTCATTTGTTGTATCAATATTGTTTGTAAAATCATTGGGATGAAATTATGTACTCATTCCATAATAGAAAAGAAATGATTTGATACTGTTGATGATTCATCAACAGTATTTTCATATACCAAAAAGGATTAACTTCATTCTTGAAATTAATCCTCATACTTATTAAAGATAAGATTTCCCTTGATACATTCTCACTTTATCTGTTAATGCTTTCACTCTTTTTAAACATGCTTCTTTAACTTCATCTGTTTCATCATTTTTTAAACGATAAGCAATGATTTTACCAACTTCTCTAAAATCATCTTCATTAAAACCTTTCGTTGTCATTGCTGGTGTTCCTACTCGAATACCACTGGCTTTAAAAGGTTTTTCAGTATCAAATGGAATCGCATTTTTATTAGCTGTAATATTGATTTCATCAAGTAATCTTTCTGCTTTTTTACCACTGATTCCACAACTTGCTTTAACATCAATTAAAATCAAATGATTATCTGTTCCATCAGCAACCAATCTAAATCCTTCTTCTTTTAAAGATTGTTCTAATGCTTTAGCGTTTTTAATAATCTGTTTCGCATAATCTTTAAACTCTGGTTGTAAAGCTTCATAGAAACATGCCGCTTTTGCAGCAATAATATGCATCAATGGACCACCTTGCATACCCGGAAAAACAGCTCGATCAATATCTTTCCCTAATTCTTCTTTACACATAATGACACCACCACGTGGTCCTCTTAAAGTTTTATGTGTTGTTGTGGTAACAACATCAGCATATGGGAAAGGTGATGGATGTAAACCAGCAGCTACAAGTCCAGCAATATGTGCCATATCTACCATAAATAAAGCCCCATTATCATGAGCAATTTGAGCCATATATTTAAAATCAATGATTCTTGAATAAGCACTTGCTCCTGCAACAACCAATTTAGGTCGAATTGTTTCTACCTTATGTTTATAATCTTCATAATCAATTGTTTCTGTATCACGAGAAACACCATAACTATAAAATTCATAATTGATTCCCGAATAATTTAATGGATGTCCATGGGTTAAATGTCCTCCATCAGCTAATGACATTCCTAATACCTTATCTCCATGATCTAATAAAGCTAAGTAAACGGCTGTATTGGCTTGTGCTCCACTATGAGGCTGAACATTAGCATATTCACAACCAAATAATTCTTTTAAACGATTGATTGCTAAGGTTTCTACTTCATCAACAAACTGACAACCACCATAGTATCTTTTACCCGGATATCCTTCAGCATATTTATTTGTTAAAACACTACCAGCTAATTCTAAGATTTCCTCAGATACAAAGTTTTCTGAAGCAATTAACTCAATATTATTTCTTTGTCTGTTTAATTCTTTTTCAACGCTCTTAAAGACTTCATTATCTCTCATTTTATTCACTCTCCAAAGCCATCATCTTGGCAATTCTTTGATCATGTCTACCACCTTCATAATCAGTATGTAACCATGCATTTAATATTTCTAACGCTAAACCTTCACCAATAACTCTTTGACCCATTGCTATCATATTTGTATCATTGTGAGCTCTTGTCGCTTTGGCACTAAATACGTCATGAACCAATGCACAACGAATACCTTTGACTTTATTACAAGTAATTGAAACACCTATTCCTGTTCCACAAACAACAACACCTTTTTCACATTCTCCATTTGCGACAGCTCTGGCAGCCTTTGCAGCATAATCTGGATAATCACAGCTTTCCTCATTATACGTTCCAAAGTCTACAACTTCATATCCTTGTTTTTTCAAATCTTCCATTAAAACATTTTTTAAACGAAAACCACCATGATCACATGCAACTGCTATTTTCATTTGATTACCTCCTCTATATCCTCTTTTGTTATTTTTCCTGCTCTTAATATTTTGATTTCATCCTGACTCACATCAACAACTGTACTGGCAATGTTATCGGATGTCTTTCCATCAACAACCAAATCAATTCGCCCATCTAACTGCTCTAAAACTTCTGCTGTTGATGTTGTATTGGGATGATTTGACAAATTTGCACTTGTTACCAGCATCGGGCCTACTTTTTCTAATAATGACAAAACAAATGAACTATCTGGTATTCTGATACCAATAGTTGGCTTCCCATTTGTCATGGCTTCACTCACAGTTTCTTTTTTCTGAAAGATGAGTGTTATCATTCCCGGCATAAAATGCTCTATTAATTTTTGTGCTTTTTCACTCACATAGGCATATTGAGAAATATCTGCTTTATTTGCAACCATCAATGTAATGGCTTTTGAATAATCTCTATTCTTTGCTTCCATTAAATGATCTAATGCTTTTTCATCTTCAAAACGAATGCCTACACCATAAACTGTTTCTGTTGGAAAAGCAACAATACCACCCTTTTGAATCACATCACAAATCTCATTCATTTGATTTTCTAATACAACTTTTGTCATCTTCATCACCTTAGCTGATATTCTAACACAAATGCTGCTAAAATTATACTAATATCACCTGAAAATTAAAAAATAGGCGATAGATTCTTTATTTTTCTATCGCCTCACTATTATTCTGTTTGACTATCAATAGATTTTTTAAACCAATGAATACACTTTTGAATGATTCTCCAAATAAATAAGACTTCACCCCAAATCATAACTGCAATACCACTATAAACCAACATCAGTGAAAATGTGGAAAGATAGTAATCAGCCATAGAACCACCTAAAATCATTAAGACTCCCAATCCAAAAATTTCTATTAATTTCTTCATAAAAATCTTCTCCTCTTATATATCATAACAAAAAGATATGGAAACATTATGACTAAATCTGTGATTTGATAACTTTCCATTCCTCTTCTAGCATTGACATCAAAATATCATCTACATACTGATTGCCAACTTTAATAGCATCTCTTAATACACCCTCATGTTTAAAGCCTACTTTTTCATAAGTATGAATAGCTCTTTGGTTGAAGACAAAGACATCTAAAGAAACATGATGTCATTTTAAAATAACACTTTTTCAATAATATGCTCCCTTTAATCAAAGAAAATAAAATCATAATGATCTTTTGCTTCTACAAAGCGAATAACTTCATCACGCTTATAAGATGATGGGCTCTCAATAAATTTTATAATTTATAAACCCCATATTTTTTATAAAGTCTTGCTCTTTTCAGTTTATTCAATATTCATTTTTTATTGTACAATGACTCTTTGTAAATGAGGAATTATGAGCATGCTTTTTTATTTGAAATATTTTCTTCATTTTCAATATGATATTCTATATATGAATTTGTAAAAGAAAACCCATATGATATTTTCACATGGGTCAAAATTATTATTTATTTGTATAAGATTATTTTATAGTTCGTAATCAATAATAACTTTAATTCCTTGTCCTGAAGCCGCAAATTCTAATGCTTTACTGATATCTTCATGTTTAAATTTATGTGTCACCATAATAGAAGCAATTGGCGTTTTTTTATTTAATATATGATCAATAACTTCAACAATTGTCTCATGCGTATAACCTTGAGAACCATAAATAATTGGTTGGGCTGCAATAAAAGGTCTTCCTTCTAATTCAACCTTTTGGAATACTGAGATTATTGCATATTTTGTATGATTTCTCGCATAATTAAATACTTCTGATAATAATGGTGGAGCTCCTGCTGCGTCTACATACATATCCACATCAGGAATTGGATCATAACTTGGATAAGTACCAAAAATCTCTATTAATTTATCCTTCAAATTTTCAGTAGAGGTATTAATTGTTTTTACTCCTAATAATGCTGCTTTGGATAATCTCAATTCATTTCTATCTACGACAACAACATTTTTTATACCTCTTCCAAGCAATCCCGCAGTAGCCCCTAATCCAATAGGACCTGCACCTAGCACAACAATCTTGTCGTCAAGTTTAGGATTAAATGCTAATGCTCCTTGGGCTCCAACAGACATTGGTTCAATAATAACCGCTTGATCTAAATCGACATCATCATCAAGTGGGTATAGATTCACACCAATTTTTGCATTTTGTACCAAAGCATATTCAGAAAATGCCCCTGCCATAGTTGAACCAGCAACTCCATACGGTTGACTCATGACAGGATCAACAAATACTTTTTCTTCTAATTTAATATCATCAGATACATTTTTTCCTTTTTCGACAACAATACCTACAAACTCATGCCCAAATTGTGATCCGGGAAATACACCATAGTTTTCACCACCATGATAATAGATACCAACATCAGAACCACAGATTCCAGCTCTTAACACTTTCACAAGAACATCATTTTCTTTGACTTCTGGAATAGGTCTCTCTTCAACAGTCACATTTTGAACAGAATTATAAATTGCACATTTCATCATTTTTGTCATAAAAACATCCTCCTTAAAAATATTTTAACAAAATAGATTAAGTGTTCAATTTACATTTTCTATAAAATGTGTAATATCAAGACTACCAGTTTGTTTTTTTATTAATGATAGACTCATGCATATTTTCGTAATTTTTATGTGAATCAAGATAGACTTCAGTCATAAATTCAGGTGATTCTACCATCCCATTATTCAACCATTTCTTGAGAAGCATCACTTGAGTAGAAGCATATTTATATGATAAATAATCTAATTTGATTTGATCTTGAATAATATCTTTATATAAATAAGAAAATACTATTTGATTTCTTTCAATAATTGTATCAAATAAAGAATTTTGTTCATCATCTTTTATAGCAACGATGAAAAAGTTTTTGTTTTTAAAAAAAGCTTTATAAATCTCTGTAATAAACATTTCTGTAGTCATTTTTTTATCAAAACATTCTTTAATTGTACTTTCTATAGTCTCAATATATATATCTTCTGTTATAGATTGTCGATCTGCATAATAATTATAGAAAGAACGTCTTGATATTTTGGCTCTTTTTACAATATCTTTGACAGAGATTTTAACTGTTTGTTTTTCAATGGCCAATGCAATAAAAGCATCTTTAATTTTTTCTTTTGTTGTCATATATAATCATCCTGTATTTCATTATTACTATTTTTCTATTTTCATCATATAAATTATTTTAAAAGAATATTTTGGATAAATTCCAGTTAAAGAACTTTTTCATCTCATCTTACTAATACTATATTCCTTAAGACAAAACTATCTAAAGTTTTAAGATGTTTTTTTAGTTAAGTCAACAGCAATTCATAAAACATCATTGATTAATTGTTTTTCTATCTCATCAATCATGAAGCTTCTCTTTTTAAAAATTCAATTTCATTATATGATTATATTATTTTTTAAAGAGAAGAATAATATAAATTGATAAAAAATAGAAATCAAATGAAAAGATAGTTAGAAATACCTATTGTATTGTCGCTAATTATACATAGTATTTATATATTTATCTTTCTATATAACTACTATTTTAACACTATTCTCAAATTCCATAAATATAAAAAGCATTTTTATTCATTGTTTATATATTCTTACTTTATACTAAAATGTAAATTTCAATCATCTTTATAAGATTCATCAGTATCTTCATTTTTTGATATTCTTAAAATATATCCATCTTTTTGATACATTATATTTTCACTACCTATATTAATTATAGTTGAAAAAGGGTATTATTTTCCTATAAATTTATGTTATGATATTATCATTAAGAAAGGAATGATGATATTGAAAAAGAAAACTCTTGCTTATGGTGCTTTAATATCTGGAGCTATTATTGGTTTTGTTGGAGTCACTGCAATTGATTTCGCATGTCGTAAAGATACACCTTTAAATAAACAAAAACCTAAAGTAGATCCTCGTATTGAAAAATATATTCCTTGGCTAAAACAACAACATTTTGAAACATGGGAAATGACTTCACATGATGGATTAAAACTGAAAGCTAAATTTTTAAAAGCAGATAGGGATACTAATAAGGTATTGATTGCAGTGCATGGTTATCGTTCATATAATTTGAAAGAATATGCTTATTATATTAAATTTTATCATGATTTAGGATTCCATATTTTATTACCCGATAATCGTGCCCATGGTGAAAGTGAAGGAACATATATTGGATTTGGGTGGTTAGATAGATTAGATTGTATTCAATGGATTGATCAAGTGAAAGAATATTTTCATAAAGATTTACAGATTGTTTTACATGGTATATCAATGGGAAGTGCTACTGTTTTAATGGCAAGTGGTGAAAAACTACCTGATGATGTCAAATGTATTATTTCAGATTGTGGTTTTACAAGTGTTCTTGATGAATTCAAACATGAATTAAATCAAAGACATATCCCTGCGCCACTTATTTTACCAACAGCAACTCTATTAAGTAAAAAACGTGTAGGATATAGCTTTAAAGAAGCTTCAACAATTGAACAAGTAAAAAAATCTAAAACACCAACTTTATTTATACATGGTGATCGTGATAATTTTGTGCCAACTTATATGGTTTATGATCTTTATAATGCATGTAGTGCTGATAAAGATTTATTAATCGTTGAAGGTGCAGGTCATGCTCAAAGTTATCTTGTTGATCCAAAACTATGTGAAAGTACAATTATAGAATTCATGAATAAATATATTAAAGAATAAATGACTGAAAACCAGTCATTTTTATTATCTTTGATAAAATGGACATCTTTCTTTGATACATTGTTGATTCAAATAAGAAAACTCACATTTTTCATCTGTATCTTCTAAGACAATATCATAATGTTCTTTGACAAACTGAATAGCTGTTTTTAATGAAAGAAAAGCATTTCTTTTGCAACATCTTGGTCCTCCAATTTCGGCTATATTACCAAGTGCTAAAGAAGTCAATCTTAAGTTATCCTTATAATATTCATTATCTGATAATGGAGTTGTTTGATGAATAATCGCTAAAGCCGCTCCTACAGAAGAACCAGAGCCACAAATTCCCCATTGGCCACATGTTGCTCCTGGCATTTTCTTTCCTCTTTTTTCCATCTCATCTAATGCCTCTTTAAAATCAAATTCAACACCAGCATTATGCATAGCTGTTAAAAAGGCATATCCATCAATAATATGATGTATAGGTCCATGAATAGGAATATCTTTTATTTTCATTAATGACTTTACTATTTCAATGGGATTGATACTCTTTTCATTCAAACATATTTCTTTGATCATCTTCATTTGTTCATCCATAATTTCATCTCCTTTACTTCATTGTATAAAAATATATACTTATAATCAAACTTTAAATAAAAAGATGAAATGATATTTCATTCCACCTTATGCATATTTTCTTTTATAAAGTATATAACAAGTATAATAACTGACAATATTCAATATAACAGCAAGTATACATCCTATCATTAAAATTTGATTTAACTTTAAATTCAAAAGTACATCAATACCAAATAATATATGAATACAAATATACCCAAACGCAAATATAATTGTCAGAATCATATAAACAATTGTTCCTTTTTTATTTCCTAACCAAAAGAAACCAATACTTGATAAAGCATTCATAATAAAAGCTGAAACAAAACCAATTGCCCATATAAAAAAGCCATTTTCTAAATTAACAGTATGAAAAATATATGTGTGAATAAATGTAATAGGTAAAGATATACAAATTTGAACGCAGAGTGTAAAAAGAAGAATAGACAACATTTTTGCTTGTATAATCTGTTTTTTTGTTACTGGAAAGGTTAATAGTATTTGATTATATTGAGAAATATCATCTTGTTCCATAGAATATTGTAGTGTCGATACACCTATCATTGGTAATGCAAGATTAATAATCAATAACAAAGAATATAAGTTATTTAATAGAAAAGTCATTGTCAATAAAAACAATAGAGAAATACACATACCAATAATATTCTTTTTAATACAAAATGTTTCATAAAAATCTTTAATCATAACCCCTAACATATCTCTTTCACTCCTTTTGCATAAAATAACATGATTTCTTCTATTGTTGGCCTCGTTATCTCTAAATCTTGAAAAACAGATTGTATCTGTTGTCGATTTTTAACAAGAATAGATATACTATAAGGTTCTTGAATATAAGCAACAATATCATCTTGAGATAATGTGTTTAATAAATCTTTTGTTCCATGAATAATTCCATAATTTTCATTCATTTCATCATAAGTTTGCATAAAAATACATTTTCCTTTATAAAGATAAACAATATAATCTGCAATTTTATCTAAATCACTTGTAATATGTGATGAGATTAAAACTGTATGATTTTCATCTTCTGTAAAAGCTCTAATGAGATTTAATATTTCATCTCGAATAATCGGATCTAAACCACTTGTTGCTTCATCAAGTATCAAAATTTTCGCATCATGACTAAAAGCAATTGCAAATTCAAGTTTCATTTTCATTCCTCTTGAAAATAACTTTATTTTTTTATCATAAGGCAATTCAAACTTCTGTAAATAACTTTGATAAAGTTCATGATTCCAGTTTTGAAACGTGTGACTTAAAATACGTTCAATCCAGCGTGGTGTCAATTCCAAATCATAATGTGTGGTATCAAAAATAACTGCTAAATCTTCTTTAATATTTTTTTCATTCTGTTTAAAATCTTTACCAAAATATGTTAATTTATCATATTGTGAGTCTACAATACCTAATATTGACTGAATCAATGTAGATTTTCCTGCTCCGTTTTCACCTATAATTCCTACAACTGTTCCTTTAGGAATTTTCAATGACACATGATTTAATGAAAAATCTTTAAATACTTTTGTTAAATGTTCTATTTCTATTGCAAAATCCATAATTAATTCTCCTCGTTAATATCTTCAATCAATTTCAATAAGAAATCCTTAGAAAACCCACTCTCTTGTGTTAAAGTATAAGCTTCTTTTAAAAGTTCTTTGATTTTCTTTAAGTTTTCTTCACGTATAGAATCCTGATTAGGTGTTGATACAAAGGCACCTTTTGCAGGAACAACAACAATAAATCCATCTTTAGAAAGTTCATCATAAGCCCTTTGTGTTGTAATAATACTCACATGTAAATCCTTTGCCAACTTGCGCATAGAAGGTAAAGGAGTCTGAGGTTTGAGTTGTCCATTCATAATCATCGCTTTGATTTGTAAGACAATCTGTTCATAAATAGGCTTAGAACTTGTTTGACTCAATATAATTTCCATGCATGTTCTCCTTATTTTATATATACTGTATATATCTTACATATACAGTATATAAGATTATCACCATACTGTCAATACTGTTTATATACAGTATAACAAAAAAACCATTCAGTAATGAATGGTCTGATTATCGAATAAAATTTGTTCTATGAAATTTTTCTTTTTCTGGTAATCCATATTTTTCTTTTCCATCATAAATACTCTTTAATAAAAATGACATATTTCTTGCGAGAACACGCATTGTTTGTAATCCTTCTTCATCTTGTAAAACTTCTCCCTGTTCCCTTCCATGAATCGCATTCCAATATTGTGTAGAAGCAATCGGCATTCCAGATATTGCAAAGAATTTGTTGATTTCATCATAAGTTGATGAAATACCACCACGTCTTGCAACAACAACACTTGCTCCTACTTTCATTGTTTTATCAAAAGATGTACTATAAAACAATCTTGTTAGAAATGATATCAATGTTGAATTAGCAGAACCATAATAAACAGGAGTTCCTACAACGAATCCATCACATTGTTCAAATTTCGGAGCTACTTGATTGACAAGATCATCAAAAACACATTGATTCTTTCCTTTTTTACACGTCATACATGCTATACAACCTCTAATATCTTGATGACCAACATGAATAATCTCTGTATCAATACCTTCTTTTTCAAATATCTTAACCATTTCATCCAGAGCTATTCTTGTATTACCTTTTACATGTGGACTTCCATTAATCATTAATACTTTCATTTTCAAATCTCCTCCTCATTATTATTTTATATAATCAAACATAAAAAGTACAATATCAATATCACATACCACTATAATCAAAACGAATAGCAAAAAAAGCCTCAATGTTAAATCATCAAAGCTTTCTCTACTTTATTTATTTCATCATTTCAACAACACTACGAATCATAGCCCCGGTTGCTCCAGTACCATCTTGATCAGCGGTTCCAGCGATATCCAAATGAATCCATTGTGTATCTTTTTCAATAAATGATTCTAAGAAATTCGCTGCAATACTTGCTCCAGCACCGGGTTTACCAGCAGAATTTTTAAGATCTGCACTATTTGATTTTAATTTGTCAAGATATGCCTGATCTAACGGTAATCGCCATCCTTTTTCATCTGCTGCTTTCATAGCTTCTTCAAATTCATGATAATAGTCATCGTCATTAGCAAAAACTCCAGTATAAGCATCTCCTAATGCTGTGACACATGCTCCAGTCAAAGTCGCAAGATCAATAAGTTTCTTTGCACCTAATTGTTGTGCATAAGTCATCGCATCACATAAGATTAAACGTCCTTCAGCATCAGTGCTTACAATTTCTACTGTTTTTCCAGATAATGTTGTGATGACATCTTGTGGTTTATATGCCTTTCCACTGACAAGATTCTCAGTGACTGGTACGATTCCATACACATTTGTTTTCGCTTGACTTCTTGCCAGTATCTGCATAACTCCTAGCACATCTGCTCCTCCACACATGTCATATTTCATTCCATAGCTATTTCCTTTAAGATTGTATCCTCCTGAGTCAAATGTCAGCCCTTTTCCTATCACTGCCTTATATGCATTGTCACCATCTCCATTATGCTTAAGAACAATCATATATGCAGGAATATCACTTCCCTGATTGACTGATAGGATTCCTCCTGCTTTCATATCTTCTAGCTGTGCCTTATCAAGAATGGTACATTCCATACCATAATCTTTAGCCAACTGAATGGATTCCTTGACCATATCATCTGGTGTCATTAGATTAGATGGTGTATCAGCCAGTCTTCTGGCATAGTTGATACCTTCGCCATAGATAATAGCTTCATTGATTTCATCTTGAACATCTACTGATGCAAGAACATCCATATCCATGATAGGTTTCGCATCATGTCCGATCTTTCTTTCTTCATATTGAGCTAAGATATGTGATTCTAACCAGACTCTTACCAATGTTGATTGATTGTCTAGATGATTCACAACAAGCTGTACAGGTTGCTTGATATCTTTGGATACAGTAGTAGCTATCTTTCTTAGCTTGTCTGTTGTGATTTCATTTTGTTTTCCCAGACCTACAAAGAGAATATAAGAGAAAGGATATTTTCCAAAAGTATGAATCTGAGTGATTTTAGAAAAGTCCTTATCAATATCTTGAGTAATATCATATCCTAGTGTATCAATGATATCCTGGCATACAGATTGTTCTTGATATATAGGATAAATCATAATGTTATTGTTGAATTGTTTGATTTGTTGCATAATTTAAACCTCCTTATGACACCTATTTTAACACTTTTATTGTCTTAATAGCAATTGTTTAACATACAACTCTTATTTCTTAAAGAAAAAAGCCTTTTGTAGGCTCTTTTCAAAATAACCAATCCCATATTAAAGATTTGGTTTTTAAATCTTTTGTAGTTTCACAATAATTAACTTTTAAATCACCAGTTAAACTTTTTCCTAATCCATCACCTAATATAATGGTATAGACACCTTGTTTAAAAGTTGCATGATAATCATCTTGATGATCAGCTAAAGCCTGATCTGGATTATCAACACCTTTGACCCATTCTTTATAATCTATAAGTAATTCATTTTTTATTTCATACATTTCATTAATATCTTCTTGTTTATAACTATTTGAAATAATTTTATATTTAGGATTTTGACTTTTTGCTTCAACACTAACACATAACATGCAGACAAGTATAATAAAAATAAGCTTTTTTAGATTGTTCATAATTTCACCTCATAGTGGAATTATGAACAATACTTTTTTATTTTATACATTATTATTAATAAATTCTCATATATATCTCATATAAATCACTGATAACAAGTTTATTTTTCTTATTCAATTAACCAATCCATTATGTTATATAATTTTATACCATTATATGACATAGTTTCATTATCTAAGGATAAAATAATTTTTTCATAATTATCGTTGACTTTTTCTAGTGGAGTTAATTCTCTTTTACGGACTGATTCACTTATCATTGATTCAGTAACTTGCACATACAATTTTTCATCAGCTTTAGTCGCAATAAAATCTATTTCTAACTGATTGATCTTTCCAACCGCAATATCATATCCTCGTTTTAACAATTCAAAATAAACAATGTTTTCTAATACATGTCCTGTATCTCTATTTCTATATCCTAACAAATAATTTCTTAATCCTATATCAACAATATAAAATTTTCCTAAGGTACGTAAATATTCTTTTCCCTTTATATCAAACCTCTTAATTTCATAGAAAAAATAAGCTTCTAATAAAGCATTAACATAAGCTTGAACAGTATGATGACTTGGTTTGGTTTTTCTTTCCTTTTCCAATAATCCCTCATCCATAAGAACATTTCCGATTTTTGAAATAGATATATTACTACCAATATTATCTGCAAGAAACATAATAATTTTTCTAAGTAAAACTGAATCAGTTATTTTTCTTTGACTTTTTAAAGTTTCTCTTTCTAAAATATCTCTCACTATAACCGTTGAATAAATGCCATCCAATAATGTTAAAACTCTTTCTTGTTCTAACCCTACATCAACAATTCCTGGCATACCACCATATCGCATATAAGCTTGAAATAGTTCATTTAATTCATATCTATCTCCTTTTGAATCATAAACATATCTTTTTTTATTTCCTAAGGCGTTGATTGTTTCCTTTATTGTAAAACCATGAAAATCAATAAATTCTTGAAAAGACAGTGGTAACATTTTGATTTCTACATATCTTCCAGATAAATAAGTAGAGTATTGTGACGATAATAAATAGGCATTTGAACCTGTAATATAAATATCACAATTAAAGTCAACACGAAAAGAATTAACAACATCTTCCCATCCAGTAATTCTTTGAAGTTCATCAAAAAAAAGATACATTTTTTGATGAGGTATAATCAATTGTGAAACATAATGATAAAAATCATCAGCATTCATTTTTCTATATACATATGATTCAAAATTCATCTCTATAATTTGTTCTTCATGAACACCAGATTCTAATAAATAATTCACCATAAGCTTTAAAAGACTCGATTTCCCACAACGACGTATTCCTGTCACAACTTTAACAGGTTCTGTATCTTGAAACACTTTTAACTTATTTAAATACAAATCTCTATTTTTTAAATCATATTTTTTCATAGAATCTCCTCCATTAAGCATATTATAGCAAAAACTTTTTATTTTATAAAGTTTTTGCTGTTGAGTGCAAAAAATTATATATTTATGTTTTTTTGCTATAGATTTATTTATAATTATTATAATGAGGGATATCTATAAATATTGTCATTTTATGTCAAGTATACAATATTTTAATAGAATAATGACCGAAGGTACTATTACTGATTCTAAAGTTTATATCATGCGTGGCACACGATAAAAATGGCAATGAGTAATCATTGTTCTTATACATGATAAAATAAATATATAATCATATCACCACTTTATTCAAATAACTCAATAGATTTAAAACAACCAATCCCATATTAAAGATTTGGTTTTTAAATCTTTTGTTGTTTCACAATAATTAACTTTTAAATCACCAGTTAAACTTTTTCCTAATCCATCACCTAATATAATGGTATAGACACCTTGTTTAAAAGTTGCATGATAATCATCTTGATGATCAGCTAAAGCCTGATCTGGATTATCAACACCTTTGACCCATTCTTTATAATCTATAAGTAATTCATTTTTTATTTCATACATTTCATTAATATCTTCTTGTTTATAACTATTTGAAATAATTTTATATTTAGGATTTTGACTTTTTGCTTCAACACTAACACATAACATGCAGACAAGAATAATAAAAATAAGCTTTTTTAGATTGTTCATAATTTCACCTCATAGTGGAATTATGAACATATTTAAAAACTTTATACCTCAATAAATAATCTTTTTTGAAGAAGATATTGCCAGACTTTAATAAGCCTACCAATCATAACTGCTGAAATGATAGTTCCTATACCTATTCCCATAATAGGATTATGTGTTATCCAACTTAAAACAAGTGAACATAAAATCATAGAAATATCAAACATATTTTTGACATTATAGAAAGGATAATGGAAAACTTCACTTATCGTTTTGACAATGCCATCTCCTGGATTTAATACAAAGTTTGTTTCACTTGTCAAATAAACGCCTAAAGAAATACAAAGTAAAGCAATACATAATAATAACAGTGAATATACAAAAGAAGATGGTGTTATATGAATAATATAATCATAAAAATCATTAAGATAACCAAATACAAAAGATAGTGGTATTTCTAAAAGGTACTCCTTCGTTATTTTCTTTGATAATAAACATTGTATTCCAACAAACATAATATACCAGATAATAGAGGCTGTTCCTAATGACATATGAAATATTTGGCTTGTTGTATAAATGGAACTTGATAAAGCAGCAACTCCTAGTCCTGTAGAAATATTCAATACAATTCCTAATGCTAAAAAATTTAAACCAATAATATAAATAATGATTTTTTTCATAATCTAACTCCTTCAATTTATACTTATTTTAATCAATTTATCATAATTGTCTAATATAAAAATGATATGATATAATAACTAAAAGTTATAATAAAGGAGTTTTTCTATGAATATTCAACAATTAAAATGCTTTGTCGAAGTTTCTAAAACTTTAAACTTTACAAAAGCCAGTCAAAATCTATTTATTTCTCAAACAGCCGTTAGTAATCATATTAAACATTTAGAAAAAACACTTGGTTTTCAGTTATTTATAAGAAACAAAAAGAATGTGCAGTTAACTCAGCAAGGAGAAATCTTTTTAAAAAGTGCTCTTAAAGTCTTAGAAGCAAATCAAGAATGTTATCAAACAATTCAATATTTACATCATGAAAATTTTGGTCAATTAAAAATTGGATATTTAAAAGGTATTGAACATTGTATTATGATTAAAAATATTCAAAACTTTTACCAATACAATAAACATATGGATATTCAGCTTTATCGTGATTCTAGACAAGAAATTGAAGATTTGTTAAAAAATTATAAAGTTGATTGTGTATTTACGGCTAGACTTAATCATAATCATATTTCTTTTGAAGAACAATTTGACTATCTGCATATCTATTCTTATCCATTTGTTGTTGCTATGAGTAAAAATCACGTTTTATCTTCATATTCATCTTTAAACTATTTTGATATAAAAAATCAAACACACGTGATTATGGATACAAGTCATCCTGATTTTATAAGCCATGATTTAGATACTCTTTTCATGCATTTAGCTATTAGTCAAGATACGGCCATCTTAGCCCAATTTGTTGAAGATTATTATGCTTATCAAAAATATCTTTGCTTTTTGCCTTTAAAAGACTTTTCTCAACAATTCCATATTTATCTGATTTGGCATAAAAATTCTCAAAATAAAAATTTAAATGCATTTTTACAAAGTATAAAAAAGAGAAAGAATAATGCTTCTTCCTCTTATTGATAATCTTCTTGAACATCAAAAGCTACTAAATCATCAAAAGTCTGTCTTCTAATGACTAATTTACTTTTACCTTGATAAGTAAAGACAACTGCTGGTTTTGGTAGCTGATTGTAATTTGATGACATAGAATAATGATATGCACCAGTAGAAAATTGAGCAAATATATCTCCGGGTTCAGGATAAGGTAACATAATTTCCTTAACGACAATATCTGCTGACTCACAAATCTTTCCAGCTACTGTTACCTTTGTATCACGACGTTCATAAGCTTTATTAACAATAATACCATCATATTGTGCATCATATAAAGCCGTTCTAATATTATCTGTCATACCACCATCCACACTCATATAAGTACGGACATCTGGGATATCTTTTACAGAACCTACAGTATACAATGTAATACCAGCATTTCCTACAACATAACGTCCCGGTTCTACTAAAACCATTGGCATATCCCAACCACGTTTATCATATCCATCTTTAATAATATTCATAATTTCAGATGTGATTGTTTCAAATTCTAGTGGTTCATCTTTTTTCGTATAGGCGATTCCATAACCACCACCGGCATTAATCACTTTGACCATGACACCTAACTGATCATATATTTCATAAGCAAAACGAACAAATCTATGCATTGCACTAATATAAGCATATAAATCAAAAACCTGTGAACCAATATGACAATGAATACCTTCAAATTCAATATGAGATGAATCTACAATTTGTTGAATCGCTTTTAAATAAATGCCGTTTCTGGCACTAAAGCCAAACTTTGTATCTTTGTGACCAGTTTGGATATAACCATGTCCCCCAGCCTTAATTTCTGGAACAACTCTTACTGTTGCATAAATTGTTTTATCATATTTTTTAGCATACTTTTCAACAAGTTCAATTTCATAAAAGTTATCAATCACAAAATGATCAACATCATGAGCAATCGCATAATCTATTTCTGATGGAAGTTTATTATTTCCGTGGAAATAAATCTTATGTGGATCAAATCCTGCTTTTAAAGCAATAGAAATTTCTCCAGCACTGACACAATCAATACCAATACCATATTCACTGGTAATACGATAAATTTCTAAACAACTAAATGATTTAGAAGCAAATAGTGGTAAAACATGATCATATTTATCCAAGAACTTTGTTTTTAATTCGTTCAATTGATGTCTTATATGACCTTCACTCATCACATAAAGTGGTGTTCCATATTTTTTCACTAAATCCATTGCATCCACATCGTCTATATATAAGCTACGATCTCTTATTTGAGCAAATTGTGTTTGTAAAACCATTTTTATTCCCCTTTAATATAAATTCTTTAAACTAAATAACCCATTATCTTTATCTACAATCTTCAAACAGGCACTAATCGCTCCTTGAACAAAAACTTCTTTTGATAAAGCTGTATGTTTCACTTCAATAATCTCATCATGCCCTGCAAATAAAACAGTGTGTTCCCCAAAGATTGTTCCTGCTCTTACTGATTGAATGCCTACTTCTTTCTTCTCACGTTTATGATGAACTGTTGAACGATCATAAACTTCTTTTGTTTCATTAATATCTTCATGAATCACATCATATAAAAGTTTTGCGGTACCACTTGGAGCATCAATTTTTTGATTATGATGTTTTTCTATAATTTCAATATCATAATCATTATCATAAAATTCTTTAGCTACTTCTTTTACAATCTTTGTTAGCATTGATACACCAAAAGAAGTGTTGTATGATTGAAAAATAGGAATTTGAGAAGAAGCTTCTTCAATATGTAAAATTTGTTGTTGTGTATATCCAGTTGTTGCTAAAACGAGAGCACAATGATTTTTAACACCGAACTTTAAAATATCACTTAAATTATCCGGATGTGAAAAATCAATAATTGCATCAATCTTTTCATTGACTTCACTTAATGATGTATACATTTTTTCGTCAATTTTCGCATCAAAGACAGGTGAAACAACACCCACTAAATTCATTTGTGTGTTGTTTCTTACAGCTTGGGCAACTTTTTTACCCATTAAACCAAATCCATAAACTAATACATTCATTTTAATAACCCTTCTTTTCAAATCTTTCCATTGCATCAAATAATAATTGTTTATTGGCTTGTGTTGTTGGAATTAAAGGTCTTCTTACCATTTCCCCACAAACACCCATTTTCTTTAAAGCTGCTTTAGGCATAATTGGGTTAACATCAACAAATAAATATTTGCTGACATCATTAAAATCATATGCCATTTCTTGTGCCAGTTTCATATCACCTTTTAATACAGCTTGAGCAAATTTTTCTGTTTCCCTTGGATAAAGATTAGATAATACAGAAATCACACCTTTTCCTCCAGCTGCTATAAACGGTAAAATATTATCATCACAACCACTGTACATATCAAAATCTAAATCTCTTGTCTGTGTTAAAACATCCATTGCATAAGCAATATTATCTGTTGCATCTTTCATGGCCTTAATATTTCTATGTTTTGCTAGTTCTACAACTGTATCTACACTAATATTCATTCCTGTACGTCCCGGAACATTATAAAGAATCATTGGAATATCCACACGATCAGCAATATAAGTATAATGTTCAATAAGCCCTCTTTGACTTGTTTTATTGTAGTATGGTGTCACAACTAATATTGCATCAGCTCCTACTTCCTTAGCAAACTTTGCTTTTTTCAAAGCTGTTTCTGTATCATTAGAACCTGCACCTGCAATGACTTTGATACCTGTTCCTTTTGTCATTTCCATAACAATTTTTGTTAATTCAAATTCTTCATCAATATGAATTGTTGGTGTTTCACCTGTTGTTCCATTCACTAAAATAGCTTGAACACCACCATCAATCATTCTTTGAACTTGTCTTTTAAAACCATCATAATCAATACTTCCATCATCTAACATGGGTAATACAAGCGCAACTGCACTTCCTTCAAAAATTGGTTCCATAAATAACCCTCCTATTTATATTCTTTTTTTATTTCTGACATAGCTAAATCAACACATTCCAATGGAATAACACAAGAAATAGATACTTCTGATGTTGTGACTTGAAGCAAAGGAATTTGATGTTTTCCTAAAACAGTAAATACTGCTGCTGCCACACCTATTTCATCTTTCATAGCATCACTTTCAATCTTAATTTTAGCGACTTGTCTATTTTGATAAATTTGTATACGTGGATGTTTTGTTCTTATTAAAGACAGTGCTTCATCTAAATTCTTTTGATCATCTTGACTACATGTAAAATCAATACGCATTTCATCTTCTAAAATCACTTCTGAAATCATATCAATATTCACATTCATTGAAGAAATTGTTTGAAAAATATCTCCAACAAATAATGAATTCTTTTCTACATTCATCAATTTGACTTGAATAATATGACTATCAGATTCAATCAATTTCATTACTTTCACCTTCTTTTATTAATAAAAAATTGCAATGGGCCCATTGCAATAATAAAGATGATTTTATTAAGCAATAGCACACCACTTTATCCTAAAGTGACAGTGATATAGATATTCTCTATACCCCCAGGCAATAATCACATGCAAATAATTATCCCTTCGGCAATCGTTCCTCCTTCTTTTTTAGTTGCACCTATTCATATAAAAGAACTCTTAACTCTTGCACCTCTATCTTTTTTTAATACTATCATATGCGTTCTTTGAAAGCAACCTTTATTTTTTGTTCAATTATGTTATACTTGTAAAAAAGAAAAGAGGTGTTCTTCATGATGCTTTTATTCTATACAATTTTATCTCTCTTTCTCATTATAGCACCTTTTTACTACTTCCTGTGTATATTTAAATATATGAAAAAAAGTGGACGTTATATTCTTTATCTTTGTACAAGTTTATCAATAGTCACTATTTTATTGAAAGTTTTATTGAAACCATCTTTTGATTTATGGTTTAACATTGTTAGCTTTTATATACTTTGTAGCTTTCTTTTGATGTTATGTTTGTTGATTTATCAACTCTGGTGTCATATTTTTAAGCAATCTTTTCAAAAATGGATTCTTTTCATATGTGTATTTATATCTATTTTTACAACTGGGATAGGTTACTATTCTCATTTTCATAAAGAAATAACACATTATAATATTTTAATTCATAAAGAAACATCTTTAGATTCTTTAAACATAGCATTTATTAGTGATATTCATATTGGCAGTGGAACAACACCTCAAGATATTCAAAATCTTGTAAAAAAACTTAATCAAAAACAATATGATTTAGTATGTTTAGGTGGAGATATTTTTGATGAATCCTCATCTATTGATAGTATTCATCAGGCCTTACAAATTCTTTCAACAATCCATAGCCAATATGGTATTATTGCGATTGATGGTAATCATGAAAAATATATATCTCTTTCTACTCGTGAACTCTATCAAAAATACAATATAACTTATTTAAATGAAAACTTTGTATGTATTGATGGTCTTTTTAATATAATAGGACGAGAAGATGTCAGTTATCATTCTTCTCACTCTATAGAAGATATTTGTCAAAACATGGATTCATCATTACCAACTATTGTCTTAGATCATAATCCTCAACGTTACCAAGAAAACTTAGAGATTGCTGATCTACAACTTTCAGGTCATACTCATGCAGGACAAGTCTTTCCTGGTTCTATTATTACTGGATTGATTTATGATAATGACTATGGTTTATTAACAAATCAAGATCAATCTTTGATTGTTTCTAGTGGTTTTGGATCATGGGGTTATCCTATAAGATTATTGACTCATTGTGAATATATTGAAGTACATGTTTCATTTTAAGAAAAAATTTTTTTATGGTAGACTTTTGATTTCAAATAATATATCATATGAAAAGCGAGGTAAGGGTTATATGGTTATAGAATTAGATAGTCAATATGAAAATAGAAAAGAAGTAATTGAAGGTATTGTAAAAAAGATTATTGAAGAACATCACATTGAAATATCTGAAGTATCTTTTGATAATTTAATTATTCATCTTTCTTTATGTATTTCTAGAGAAATTAATGGAACTTATATTCCAACAAGTGAAAGTCAAATTAATCATTTAAAAAATCACGAATATTATCAAGTTTCTAAACAAATTGTTAATGAATTAGATCAACAATTTCATGTTGAAATAGATGGAAATCAAGTTCAATATGTTACAATGTATCTAGCCAATATCAATCTTTTAGATATTGATTTTAATTGTGAATTTGATTTATGTGATGATGAAACTGAAGATATTATTAATGAAACTATTAATCGTATTCAAAACGATCTTCAATTAGATTTAAGAAAAAATAAAGAGTTCTATACAGGTATGACATTACATTTCTATCCTGCATTAGATCGTTTACAAAATAATCGTCAACTCACTGATAATCCATTAAAAGATAAGATTCAAGCTCAATTTCAATTAGAATATAAATGTGCTGAAATCTTTAATGACATTGTGGAACAACATTATCATAAAAGATTTAATGAACATGAATTAGCTTATATTGCTTTACATTTTGGTACAGCATTAAAAAAATAAAATGAAATTAACCAGAAATCATACAGAGTGATATGACTTCTGGTTTTATATTTATTATGATAAAAAGGAGAACTTATATGGATATTCATATTCAAAACTTAGACTTTGCCTATAAAAAAGAAATAATATTTCATCAGCTTAATGCATCACTTCACTTCAATAAGGATTGCATCGTTCTTATGGGACATAATGGTGCTGGAAAAACAACCCTTTTTAATCTTATATGTGGTATATTGACACCCCAATCTGGAAAAATAAGCATCTCTAAACCTAATGATATTGCTTATCTTCCCTATGACAGTAATCTTTACTTTAATCTTACTGTTATAGCAAATATTAAATTCTGGTATCAAATATATAACAATCAATCTTTGAATTTAAATGATGCTTTCTTTAATGAATTGATTGATTATCTGAAATTAAGGCAACTTCTTAACAAAAAATGTATTCACTTATCTTCAGGAGAAGAAAAAAAAGTTGCTTTTCTTATCACTATTTTGAGTCACTCAAAACTTATGATATTAGATGAACCTTTTAATGGAATTGATCCCATTTCCACAATAGAAATTACAAATCTCATTAACTCATTAACAAAAAAAGGATTCAATTTTCTCATATCTTCACATCAATTGGATATTTTAGAAAAAGTTGCAACACAATATATCATCATGAAAGATTACAAAATTATTGAAATGAATTATAAAAATAAAATAAATAATGAATCATTTTATAAAAAGTATAAAGAAATATATGGAGATGAAAGTCATGAAAACATGGTTGAATATATTTAAAATACAGCTCTATTTAAGATATCCATTGAAAACTTTATTTATTGCATTCATAAGCATGATTACCTTTGCTGCATTAACTATCTATATGAGTATCAATCCACTCAATATATTATTTACACCAGAAGTCATGAATATTATTTCTACAAAATTAAGTCTTTCTTATTTATCTCTTTTGAGTTTATCTGGTATTATCACATATTTATCTTATAATGGTTTTCTAGAAGATTCAGCTATTTTTATGTCAATGATTGCTAAAAAAATAAATCTTTTCTATATCATCTTAGCAAAGATTTCTGCCAGTCTAGTGTATTCTATTGTTCCCATTATTGCCACTTTTATTATTAATTATTTTTTTACAAATCTTCCTATACATATCTTAAGTATGCTTATTCTTTCTGAATTCATGATATTTTATATTATTTATTTTCTTGTATATTCATTATGCAATGAGAAAAACTTTGGTTTAATTCTTGCCTATACATTAGTTATATTTTCTATCATCAGTGTGCTTATTGATATCAAACTTCTTTTTATAATGACACTCCCTTTATTTATATTATGCAGTATATTCTTTTATTTACATCTTAACACTATTCTTACCAATTCAATGTTCAATATAAGAAAGGAACCATTTTCTTATTTAAAAGAAAAAATTGATCAATTCATATATTTAACCACTTATCATATAACTTGTTTCTTCTCAAGATATTCTAATAATTATCAATTTCAGGCAATCTTATATAAAGATTTCTATTATTTTATTCTTCATTTTCCACAACTTCTTATCTTATATCTTTGTTTAATTCCTGTTCCTAAAGAATTTGTATTTGT
This sequence comes from Clostridium sp. C1, assembly GCF_018223625.1. Taxonomy (NCBI): domain Bacteria; kingdom Bacillati; phylum Bacillota; class Clostridia; order Eubacteriales; family Clostridiaceae; genus Clostridium; species Clostridium sp. C1. The sequence continues at coordinate 2,172,755 of NZ_CP073631.1, forward strand.
ATCTTATATGTGTCTACAATTATCAATCTATAATTTTTATAGAAGAATTGTTGTAGAAGATCGTCAACTCTTGCAGCTAAGATTAATTTCTTATAAAGCGTTTTTCATATTTAAGTTTATTATTCTTAATATTTTTAATGTCATATACTCAATCATCTTTTATTTTATCTATCCTTTTTCTATATATCAGATTTTGATGAATATATTGATAATATTTATTATAGTTTTGTTTAATCATGTATTATCTTATTTCAAACTATTTAGATACATTTAATGAATATGTATAAAGGGAATCCTATATGAGATTCCCTTTTTTTATTTAGTCTAAACAAATGCATGTTTACGAACTTTAAAATAACAAATAAGTTGTGCTGTTAAAGTTAAAATCCATGAAATTGGATAAGAAACATAAAGTATAAATAAACTATGATTCATTTGGAAAATGGTAAAAATCCAAATAACTCTAAATAGACAAGCTCCTGTTAAAGAGATAAGCATTGGCATCATGGAATAACCCATACCTCTTAAACTTCCTACAATGACATCCATAATACCACATAAAAAATAGGATGCACTTACAATACTTAAACGAATAAGACCAGATGAAATAACTTGTGGATCAGTTGAATAAATTGTTAATAAAATATTTCCTAATAGATAAGCTCCAAATCCTAAAACAAAACCTATAACACTAACAACAGCTAAACATCTTACGAGAATTTGATTCACTCTTGAATAATTTTTTGCTCCCATATTTTGACTTGTAAAACTTAAAGATGTCTGATAAATAGAGTTCATAGCTGTATAAACAAATCCTTCAATATTACTTGCTGAAGTATTACCGGCGACTATAATAGAACCAAATGAATTGACTGATGATTGAATTAAAACATTAGAAATATTAAAAACCATTCCCTGTAATCCTGCAGGTAAACCAATTTTCAACATTTTAATTAATTTATCTTTATGAAAATGTAATTTATCTTTTGATAATTTTAAAACACCATCTGCTTGAATCAAACATCTCATGACTAATATAGCAGAAATACATTCAGACATAGCAGTAGAAATTGCAACTCCAGCAACTCCTAAATGAAATACAATGACAAATATTAAATTAAATATCACATTAATAATACCTGCCAATGTTAAAAAATAAAGTGGTCTTTTGGTATCACCAACAGTTCTTAATAATGCTGCCCCAAAGTTATAAATCATAAAACCTGGCATACCAACAAAATAAATACGCATATAAAGTGTTGCTAAATCAATAACATCACTTGGTGTCCCCATCAGCTGTAACATAGGTTCAGCTAGAATATTTCCCACAAATATCATGAGAATTCCACCATAAATAGCTGTACAGATGGCAGTATGTACTGTTTCCGATGCATTTTTATCATCGTTAGCTCCACAAAATCTTCCAAATAAAACATTAGCACCAACAGATATTCCGATAAACAAATTGACCAATAAGTTAATCAAAGAACTTGTCGAACCTACAGCTGCTAAAGCTTCACTTCCCGTAAATCTTCCAACAACAATAATATCTGCTGCATTAAAAAGTAACTGTAATATCCCCGATAGCATCAATGGTACTGAAAAAATAATAATTTGTTTTAACAATGGTCCATGACACATATCAATTTCATAACTTCTACTCATCATATTCTCCCCTTTCCCTCGTTTGATTATTATAGCACTCTTGTCTAAAAATAAGGAATCTTTTCTCTTTTTGAAATGAAAAAGATGAATTTCTTCATCTTCTTACTTACGTTTCAATATTAAATATAAAACATATAAAATCACACATTCCAAAAGACAGGCTAATGTCAATAATATAGCAAAATAACTGATGATAGAAAGTGTAGAATTATTTCGATTAAAAGCTGTAACAACCAGAAAAACAATCATACTAATTAAACCAATGGTTCTTAAATATTTAAAAAATTTATAATATCTTTCTGCTAAAAATTGATACTTTTTCATCTTTATTTACCTATACAAAAGCGTTTAAATAATTCATCTAATAAATCTTCTTTTGCTCTTTCTCCTAATATTTCTTTTAAACTTTCCCAGCTATCATATAAATCAGTAACAATTAAATCTGTTGGTATAGATTGTTCCATCGCTATAATAGCATTTTTTAATGACTGATTGGCTCTTTCTAATAATTGAATTTGTCTGGCATTCGCTAATATATCATCTTGTGAAGATGTAATTTTTCCTAATTCAAACATTTCTTTAATCTTTTGAATTAATGGCTCTATATCATGATTCTTCGCACTAATTTCAATACCATCAATATCATTGATTTGTCCTTGATCCTTTTTATTTATAACAATAATTCTTTGCGTATCTTTAGATAATTCTAATAATTCCTGATCTTCCCTCGTTAGTGGTTGAGAACCATCTAATACAAGTAATACTAAATCTGCTTGATGAATCAGTTCTTTTGATTTATGAACACCAATATTTTCAACAACATCATCAGTATCTCTGATGCCTGCTGTATCAATCATGTTTAAAACAATATGATCCAAACGAATCGTTCCTTCAACAATATCTCTTGTTGTTCCTGCAATATCTGTAACAATCGCTTTATCTTCATCTAATAAAGCATTCAATAAACTTGATTTTCCAACATTAGGTTTTCCTATAATCACAGTAGAAATACCATCTTTTAATAAATGAACATTTTTAGATGAATCAATAATATGATTCATCTTTTCTTGTAATTGAACACTTCTAGGAAGTAGAGATTGAGCTGTTAATTCTTCTACATCTTCATATTCAGGATAATCAATATTGACTTCTATTTGGGTAATAATTTGAATCAGATCTTCTTTTAAATCTTCAATAAAATGACTGATATTTCCTTGTATTCCTTTTAATGCTAATTGAGAAGCATAATCATTTTTGGCACTAATCAAATCACTAATTGCTTCAGCCTGTGATAAATCAATACGTCCATTTAAAAAAGCTCTTTTAGAAAATTCTCCATGTTCTGCCATACGGGCACCTTTTTTTAAACAAAGGTTTAACACCTTTTGTGTAATAAAAATACCACCATGACAGTTAATCTCTACCATTTCTTCACCAGTAAATGTTTTATGTCCTCGATATATATTTACTAAAACTTCATCTATTTTTTCATTGCCATCTTTTATAAATCCATATGTAATCGTATGACTTGCTTTATCCATGATTTTTCCTGTAAAAAATGCTTGAACAAAAGCTATACAGTCTTTTCCACTTAATCGAATAATAGATATAGCTGCTTCTAATCTTGAAGTCGCTATTGCAACAATAATATCATCATTCATGAAATCATTTCCTTTCTTTTTCATATAGTATAACAATATCTTTTCAAAATATCTATGCAGATATAGAAAAAAGGAAACAAAAAGTTTCCTTCATCCATTTTGAAATAACATATATCTTTCTTGAGAATTCAATTTCACAATATGTTTAAAGTATTCATTTTGATTTTGAAAATCATCTCTATGCAACTGTTCTGTTATTTTTCCATCTTGTATATATAATAATCTTGATGCATAAGATGCAACCATAACATCATGAGTGACTAATACAATCGTTTTACGTTCTTTTTCATGAAATGCTTTTAAAATATTCATTAATTCAAAGGTATTTTGACTATCGAGATTTCCTGTAGGTTCATCAGCAATAATCATCTCTGGTTGCCCTATAAATGCTCTTGCTATGGCAACTCTTTGTTTTTGTCCTCCTGAACATTCTCCCGGATATTTTTTTAATATATCTTCAACTCCTATTTTATAAGAAATTTTTTGTACTCTTTCTTTAATCTTGTTGGTAGGGACATTATTCATTGATAAGGGAAAAGCAATGTTTTCTTCAATTGTTAAATAATCTAAAAGTTGATAATCTTGAAATATAAAACCAATTTTTTGATTTCTAAACTGACAAATTTCATAATCAGTGAAATGAGATAAGGGTTGACCATATAAATAAACCTGACCATCTGTAGGTTGATCCATCGTTGACAGACATTGAATTAAAGTTGTTTTTCCTGAACCCGATGGCCCCATAATAGCAATAAATTCTCCGTCTTTCACTTCTAAGGAAACATGATCCAATGATTTCACTGGATAATCTGTCATCTGGTCATATATTTTTGTTAGACTTTGAGCCACTATAATAACATCATTCATAACAAATCCTCCTTTAAATATTGTTTTGTTGAATAATAACAAATCAGCATTGATATCAATACATTACATATAAAATAATCCATAATCACTGCAATAATAGTGAATGACATATGACTCAAGATATAGAATTTTATAAAAATAACAATAATATATAAACCTGGTAATAAACTCACCATCATATAGAAAAGTAACCATTCTTTTTTTAATAAAGTCAGTTGATGTATTTTTGTCATTCCCATTTTATGAATAAATTGTAGTGATTTTTTCTTTTGATGATTCATCATTAAATTCTTATATGTCATACAAAACATAATCATTGGTAACATAATGATATAAGCTATAATCATTCTATACATCTCAATACTGTTATCAAGATTAAAACAAACCAAAGTGACCATAATAATACTTACAATCATTAATATTTGTATAAATAAAACTGTATATTTTAGTTTTAAAAAGATTTCACCACAGACAATCAGTTGATCAACTTGATTCAACCATTTTGTACTTTTTTTCTTTTCAATAAATTCAGGTATAACATATCTTATGATTCCATATGTTCCTATAGCTCCTATAACTGAAAAGATAATATATGCTGTTGTTTGATGTTCATTAAAAATAGTTAATAATAAACCACAAAGATAAATAATGATATAAATTCGGCTTGAAAGAGTTATAAATGTTGCTTTTCGATATTTATTTTGTTTTGTTCCATTCAACATCTTGATTATATTTCCACGATACACATAGCCAATATTTAAAATCAAAGAAATCACATATAAACAAGACATCATTAATATTGTTTGAAAGAGTGTATCTTTTAAAATATAAACATCAGCATTGATATTTATAAGAACATATAAATAATTTATCATAGAAGGTGTTATCAAAATACCAAGTAGAATACCTACAAGACTTCCGATGAAATAAAGACATGTATTTTGATAAAAAAGATAGAAAATAAATCTTTTATTTGTCATCCCACATATTTTCATTAAAGAAATTTCTTTATTCTTATTTTCTAAAACATAGATATTCGTATAAATAATCAGACATCCAGTAAACATCACAACAAATAGTGTTGTAGCTGAACCCATCATCATCTTACTATAATAACTGACATCTAATGCAAAATAAGGATCATATAGTAATGCTAAGAAAATATAACAGATTACAGCCATAATCATAATAGTTATACCAAATAATAAAGATATTTTCTTTTGCCTCAATAAATTTTTTATCGCAAATTTCATTGTTTACATCCCCTTTATGATTTTAACTGAGAAATATTACATTTTGCATCAGTATAAACATTTTTAGCATGTTCTTCATCAATCATTTCTAACATACCATAAGCATCATTATAAACTTCTAAATTTTCTTTTTCTTTGACAAAGAACAAATAATCTTTTTGTTGTTGTGCTCTAAAATAAGCTTCTGGTACAACCTCAACATATGCTGTACTTCTAATTTGATCTGGTAGCTGTTCTAAACTGCCTTTATCTAACAAAGTTTCTTTTGGATAGTTAGCATAAGTTGAAGCCGATACACTTCCACCATCTCGCCATATAGTCACTTGTTGATCTAATTGACCTTTAATCATCTTCTTAATTGTAATTTTCATACTTTGTTTAATTTTTCCATTATCATAAATTTGAGATTTGTCATATTGATCCATTGTTCCAACAAAAACATAATCCACTTGATTCATCATATCTTGAGGATCAGTCATATCATATTTTTTATCTACTCTTTCTAATTGGGCACATAACTTATCCATATTATAATAAGTATGATAACCATTCACATCTGTAGTATTCGCATCATCAAAACTAGGAACATCTGCTTTTCCACATCCTACTAATACAAAACTCATTAAAATCATCAATATTTTTCTTTTCATTTTATTTATTCTCCTGTTTATTTTGTATATATTGATTTAAAATAGTATCAATTTTCTGGCCATCATCTTGAAGAATCATAGCATTAATCAGATTATATGTTTTCCCATCTTTTAATTGAAAATAATAATCATATGTGTTTATTTCTGTTGCAAGATTTGATCCGGGAATTTTCATAAATTTTGTAACTTTTTGGACTTGAACATGATCAATCTGATCATAATGAACATGATGAAGTTGTTCTTTTCCTTTAAGCACATCTCTTGCATATTTTATTCTTTCTTTAAAAGTTTTATTATCAACATAATGAATTCCAGAATCATCAAACTCTACAAATAACTGACTATGTGGCTGTATAGATAAAGTATTCATTTCACCTAATCCTAATCCATAAGCAATAACTTGAATGACTATAAATAAAATCATTGTTCCAACCAAAACAGATAAGCTTGTATTAACACCATAATACATCGCAACACCTAATAAACATGAAAGAATGACTTGAATAAAAATCTTTCTTTTTAATAATGACTTTGTTAATCTTCTTCCAATGCTCACTTTATTCGTTGTTTTTTGAAAACCTAAATGACTCTTTAACATATCATTTTCCTCCTCACATTTGATTTTCTTTCCTTTTCTGCCTTCATTGAACACTATAGAGTCACTTTACAGTCAAGTCTTTTTTGAAAAAAAACTTGATTTTTATTCATTTTATTGCTTACAGCATATATCTATATTTTTATCATATTCTTTTTGACATATTTATCAATAGAAGTACCACCAACAACACTTTATAGACTTATTCTACTTTTGTTGTTTAAAAATCTCATTATTGAACCCTATCTATCTCAATGACTTTTATAAATTGCTATGGTATAATGTAATCATAAAGAAAGGAAAGATTATAATGAAGCGTATCACAACAGGAACAGAAAATTTTAAAGAATTCATGGATAAGAATTATTATTATGTTGATAAGACAATGCTTATAGATGATGTCTTAAGTGACAAGGTGATGCTGTATACAAGACCTAGACGTTTTGGAAAAACGTTAAACATGAGTATGCTTTATTATTTCTTTTCTAACAAGGAAAAAGAGAATGCTTATCTTTTTGAGGGTTTGAATGTATCAAAACATCAACATCTCATGCTTCATCAAAATCAATATCCTGTCATTTTTCTATCTTTGAAAGATTTATCTAGAGAAAATATGAATTTGCAAATAGATAAATTTAAAGCTATGATTTCAAAAGTTGTTGAAGATTATTTTGAATTAAAGGACAGTCCATATTTAAGTGAAGCTGAAAAATTAATCATTGATAACTATCATTATAAAAAATCTTCTGAGAGTGATTTAAGAGATGCTTTGTATAACTTGAGTATTTTTTTAGAAAAACATTATCATCAAAAAGTCATCATTCTCATAGATGAATATGATGTGCCTTTACAGAGTGCCTATCAACATGACTACTATGATGAAATGGTTGATTTTATAAGAAGTGTCTTTTCATCTGCTTTAAAAACTAATGATGCACTGGAAAGAGGAGTATTGACTGGCTGTCTTAGAATATCTAAAGAAAGCATCTTTACAGGTCTTAACAACTTTACAGTGAGAACCATCATGGATGTAGAAACTTCTGATTGCTTTGGATTTACCCAAGAAGAAATTGATGAACTTTTGAAATACTATAATCTTATGGATAATCGTCAAGAGATGAAGGAATGGTATGATGGCTATCTGTTTGGAAAGACGGAAATCTATAATTCATGGAGTGCCTTGAACTATGTCAAGAAATTACTGAATGATGACCATTTTCAGGCTGTATCTTTCTGGGCGAATACCAGCAGCAATAATCTTGTTAAAACATATATCGAATATGCAACGATGACAATGAAGGAAGAATTTGAAAAACTAATCAATGATCAAAGCATCATCAAAAAGATTGTTCCTGAACTGACGTATCGAGAAATGGACTTTCATAGTATTCAGACAATGAATGACAATGTGTATAGTTTTCTGTTGTTTACTGGTTATCTGAAAATCAAGAGTAAGGTTGATAATGATCATCCTTATACCTATGAACTTGTGATTCCTAATAAAGAAGTCAAATATATCTATGAAGATATCTTTATGAAATGGTTTGACAGCTATCAAAGAAAAAGAGATTTGTCATTCATAGAAGCTTTGATACAAGAAGATGTCATGAAAGCTAATCGCTTATTGCAGGATGTTCTCCAACAGAGCATCAGCTATTATGATAACTATGAAAACTTCTATCATGGTTTCATGGTAGGCTTTTTAAAGGCTAATGGTTATAAAGTTCAATCCAACAGGGAAAGTGGAGAAGGAAGATTTGATATAGCAGTGCTTCCTTACAGTATACTTGATACAGCACTGATTATAGAATGTAAACATTCAACTGGTATCAAGGAACTAAGAAAAGACAGTGCCAAAGCAATTGAACAGATTATCAGACAGAAATATATTGAAGGACTGATAGAAGAAGGATACGAACATGTCATAGGATATGGTATATCTTTCTATAAAAAACAATGCATTATAACAAAAGCAGAATAATTTCTGTTTTTAATACTAACAATTATAAACAAAAGCAATGAATCTTTATAGAATCATTGCTTTTATTTTATCTTTTAAAAATACTTTTTTCTATGACAATAAGGACATTCATTTAATGATTTTGAAATGAAATGTTTATATAGTTTTTTCCCGCAATGAGGACATTTCCATGATGTCAGCCATAATACTATAGACAATACCAGAAATAAATCACTTCCTATATAACAAAACCATGCAACATACTCATTAGCATAAATAGGGAAAAAATAATTTGAATCTTGAGAAAATAACATACCCATTAAAGCTAAAAACACACACATCACTATGAATATATATAATACATTTACAACATTTCTTTTATTTTTAAAAAATTCTTTCATAACCTTATAAATTTGAACGATGATATATCTTTCAAATATATCCTCCTTTCTTTATTATTTATAAACATAACATAAAAATATGAAAAACTTGTGTCACAAAATATTTTATCATATGTAAAAAGGTTCTGACTTTAAAATAAGTCAAAACCTTAATAATATTAACAATAGTTTTGTAAATACATAGTGGGATAATCTTTATATTTTTGAGCTTCTTTTTCATCTAAGAAAATAGAATAATGAATTTGTTGAGATGAAATTTGATGAGGTCCACTACAGTTACCAAATCCTTCAATTTCAAAAGTATAAGATTTCTCATTTCCTTTTACATTAATGACTGTCCCACTCATGACGATACCTTGTACAATAAAATAGACAGTTTGTCCTTCTTTAAGCATTTTCTTCCAATCCTTCAAATTGTAAACGATAATATTTCGCATAAACATTATTTTTATTTAATAAGAACTGATGTGTTCCTCTCTCTACAATACCATTATTACCAATCACAATAATTTCATCAGCATTTCTAATTGTAGAAAGTCTATGAGCAATTGTAATACAAGTACGATTCTTTGATAAGGCTTCTAGACTTTTTTGAATATGACGTTCACTTTCATTATCCAATGCACTTGTTGCTTCATCAAGAATTAAAATCTTTGGATCTTTTAAGAATATTCTCGCAATAGAAATACGTTGTTTTTGTCCTCCACTTAAACGTGTACCTCTTTCACCAACATATGTATCATAACCATCAGGTAAACTCATAATAAAATCATGAATATTGGCTTTTTTAGCTGCTTCTATAATTTCTTCATCACTAGCATCTGGTTTTCCATAAGAAATATTCTCTTTGATAGACCCAGTAAATAAATAAACATCCTGTTGAACAATACCAATAGATTGACGTAATGATTTTAAAGTTAATTTTCTAATATCCTGTCCATCAATTTCAATACTTCCACCTGTCACATCATAAAAACGAAGTAACAATGAACATATTGTTGTTTTACCACCACCAGATGGACCTACTAAAGCAATTGATTTACCAGAATCTATATGAATATTTAAATGATCTAATACTTTTTCATCATCATATCCAAAGCTGACATCTTTATAATCAATAACACCTTTTACATTAACCAAATCATGACTATCTGGTGCATCTTCTATTTCAACTTGAGTTTCCATAACTTCATTAAATCTTTTAAATCCCGAATATCCTTTTTGAAGCATTTCTGTAAATTCTACTAAAACCTCAATAGGTGTAATAAAAATATTAATGTATAAAGCATAAGTTGCTAGAGCAATAGGTTCTAATGACCCTTGAGCAATAAAGAATCCTCCACCTACTAAGATTGTCACATAAAGTAAGCCTTGAAAGAAATTATTTCCACCTTGAAATCTTCCCATACAATGATAATTGTTTTTCTTACTCTGTAAAAATCTTTCATTACTTCTTGCAAATTTATGTCTTTCAATATCTTCATTTGCAAATGATTTCACAACTCTAATTCCTGCTAAAGTATCTTGTAAAGATGCATTAACCCCTGCAATTTTACGACGATTATCCATAAATGTCTGTTGCATTGCTTTATTTTGTTTTAAAGAAAATAACAACATACATAAAGTAACAATAATTAATAAGATTGTTAAAGGTACATGAATATACATTAACAACACAAATGAACCAATAATCTTTAATAAAGAAATAAAGACATTTTCAGGTCCGTGATGAGCAAATTCACAAATATCAAATAAATCACTCACCAGCTTACTCATCATTTCTCCAGTATTATTACGATCATAATAAGAAAAAGATAACTGTTCAAATTTATCAAATAAATCTTTTCTCATATCTCTTTCCATTTGAGCACCCATTATATGTCCTTGAGCAGATACATAATATTTACATAATGCTCTTATCGCATACATAATTAATAAGAAAACAGCTAACCAAAATAAACTTTGAATAATTGTCTGATGATCAGCAATATATAATGTATCGTTAAGATAATTTAATATTTGAGGAAAAGCCAAATCAATAAGACTAATAATCATGGCACAAATCATATCAAAAATGAAAACTGTTTTATATGGTTTATAATATTGTATAAACTTTCTCATTATCTTCATAAATTAAATTCCCCCTTTACAATGACTATTATTATAACATAGTTCATAAAAATAGCTATTCATATGTTTTAAAATTCTTGAAAATAAATTGCTTAAAGTCATATTATGTTTGTTGATACCTTATGACAATGATATAATGATAATATAATATACATAACGATGAGATTGTAAATGAAAAAAAATAATATGTCTAATTGTATTGCTTTAGGATTGTTTTTGGATTATGTGTTGGTACTATCATAGGTCAAAGCTTAGAATAAAAAGTAATAATGAACCAAAGGAGAATTTAAATGGATATTAATCAATATTGGAATGCTGTATAAAACAAAATAAAATACAATTAATAACTTTCTTTCATAAAGATGCTTATATTCGTTGGCATTGTACAAATGAACATTTTACTGTTGATGAATTTATTCAAGCAAATTGTGATTATCCTGGTCAATGGGATGGTCATATTGAAAGAATAGAATATCTTCATGATTTAATCATAACTGTTGTTCATGTATTTTCATCAGATCATTCTTTATCATTTCATGTTGTATCTTTTATAAAATTAAAAGATCAACTTATCATGTCTATTGATGAATATTGGGGCGATGATGGAATGGCTCCTCAATGGCGATTAGATAAACATATAGGAACACCTATTATCAAAAAGGAGGTATAATTCATGGAATAAAACAAAGTCACAGTTGTAAAAAAGACAGTCAAATCAGACATAAAATTTGGTAGTGCTTTAGCTATGGTTATAACTTATACAACATGGCATTCTGTTGGTTGGGCTATTTTTCATGGTTTATTAAGCTGGATTTATGTGATTTATTTTATTTTAAGATATTAAAATAGATTCATTTGCATTAGAAATAATACAATTATTATTAATACCTTTCTTCATTATTGTTTTTATAATATCCTATATAGTAAAATATCTATTATAACGAAATGTTTTTTTAAAGAATTGATTCACATCACTCTTTTTTATACAATGAAAAAAGAGTTTTTTACTTCATAAAATTTTTAGTTTTCATCTTTTGTTCAAATTTTTTTTATTCTTTCCTTCGTTTTGTACTTTCTAAAAAGAAAAAGATGTGATTTATTCACACCTTTATTCATATATCTTCTGTAAATATATTGTTATTTTTATAAATAAATTATTAGAATGTTTTTTTATATCTTTTTTCTTCCTCCATCTTCCTGATTTTTTCGTCATATAATTGTTGTTCATATTCAGGAGAATTGAGTGTTATTCCTTCCAAAATACTTGAAGATCCTCCTCCAACAGTATTGGCATAGTATCCCGTTCCTCCTCCTGGTGTAAAGCCCTCAGAAAAGGATGTAACAGTATCACTATATCCTCCTATTTCTCTATATGAAAAGTGAAGTTTTCCTAAAGTTTTAAATTCTAAAGATTTATAAAGATTAATCATTCCATCTTGTGTTAAATAATCATATCCATGTTCTCTAAATCCAAATCTTTCAGTTGAACCATCATATCTATGGATAAATACAGAAGCATGATTACCTTTACCAATTTGACTTGAAATAGCCCACCATCTATCTCTAGATGCTTGTTGATATATTTCATTAATAAGATTTTGTTGGTTTTTATGTAATTCTTCATCTTCTCTTTTTCTGTATTCCGCTTTTCTTTTTCTTTCTGGAATACTTAGTATGCTTCCAACAAATTTGGCAATAAGATAAACAATTCCAACAATAACTCCAATCATTAATAACCATAAAATAATATCTTGAATTATAAAAAATAAAGACATATTTCTCATCCTCTCTCTATATATATTTATTATATAATACGAAAAATAGATTGTCTATTCTTTTATTTTTTATAAAAATATTTAATCTTTTTAACACATAAAAAACTCTATCCCTGATAGAATAGAGTTTAATCTACATATGAAATTGTCGTAAATCTGTCTTTTCCTTCGCCTTGACTTTCAGTTTTTAAATGTTTATTAAAATCAGCAATTGTTTGATGCACAACTTTTCTTTCATCAGCTGGTAAAGGATCAAGTTTTACAGCAATCTTTGTTCTTAAAACTTGTTTACCTAGTTTTTTTGCCATAGCTGAAACTTTTTTATATCTTGTTTCTCTATAACCATTAATATCTAAACTAATTTCAAATCTTTTCTTAAATTCATTTTGAACCGCTTGTCTTGCGATAAGATTAAACGCTCTTAAAATAACTCCACCTTTACCAATTAAAATAGAATTATTATCCGTATTAATATTGCAATAAATGCGTCCATCTTGAATATAAGATACAGTTTCTACTTGAAATCCCATATTTGTAAGTGTCTTTCTTACAAAACTTTCCAAGTATTCTTGAACCATACTTTCACAATAACATTCAATAACAACTTTTTTAGAAAACAAACCCTTTTTTTCTTCAATAATTTCATATGTCAATTCATCAGGAGTAATTCCTAAATCTTGGCAAGCATGTTGAATGACATCATCTAAAGTTTTTCCTTCATATGTTTTCATATATTTGCCCAGTCCTTATTTATCTTTTTTCTTTTCAATGTGATAAAGTTGAATATAAATTGTTCTTGCAATTGTAATTAAACTTGTTGTAATCCAATATAATGACATTGCTGTTGGCATAGATACTGCAAACCAGACAATCATAACAGTCATCACAATATTCATTGTTTTCATTGATTGTTGTTGTCTTGATACCTTATAACGAGGATTTCTCTTTAACATAATACTGTTAATTTCAATCGCAAAATACTGTGTTAAACCAACTAAAGCGACAATCACAATATAAGCCCATTCACCTTTAGTAATAGCTGACATTGGTGTAATACCTAATTTTAATCCAAATAATGTTGAACTATATAATATTTCAACTCTTTGAACAGCCTGCCATACTGCTAACATGATAGGTAATGTTAAGAATGTTGAAAAACTACTAAACATACTGATATTATGCTTTTTATATAAAGCTTGGATTTCAGCAGTTTGACGCATTTGTGATGCCTGATCTTTTCTACCAGCATATTTTCTTTGAATTCTTTCCATTTCTGGTTGAAGCAACTGCATTTTTTGTGTTGATTCAGTTGACTTAATCATAATAGGTAAAATTAATAAGTTAATAAAGATTGTCATACCAACAACCCCATAAGCCACATTTCCTAACTTACTAATAAACAAAATACCTCTTGCAATTGGATAAGTTAAAATGAAATCAAAAAATCCTAATTCACTTAAACTCCAAGGTGTAGATTCAGTAATAGCTCGTGAAGCAATAAGATGTCCATTTTTATCAAGATTACTTGTACATCCCACTAACACAAAAATCACAGCTACTAAAGCAAATACCTTTAAAAACTTCTTTGTACGTTGATCTAAATACATTGTTATTTTTCCATCCTTCTCCTTATTTTATTATATAGAGATACAATACTATTTAAATTATCTTGATAAGAATGATTTAAAAAATCATATCTCACTATAATAATAAAATCCATCTTCTGATCTCTATCAAAAACTTGTTGAACCATCATTCTGACTTGTCTTTTAATCTTATTACGAACAACAGCGTTTCCTAATTTTTTACTTACTGAGATTCCCACTCTTAAATGATTATCATTTTGATGATAATAAACAACAAATTGTTTATTAGCTACAGATTTTTTCTTTTTTATAATAGTTTGGAAATCTTCATTCTTCTTTATACGATATTCTTTTTTCATATTTTTTTAGAAAAAAAACCACATTAAAGTGGAATTTTTTTAGGCAGATAAAACTTTTCTTCCTCTCTTACGGCGACGAGCAAGTACTTTTCTTCCGCCTACTGTTGCCATTCTAGCTCTAAAACCATGAGTTTTTGATCTTTTTCTCTTATTTGGTTGATATGTTCTTTTCATTCGTTACACCTCCAAATTAATAATTTTTTTATACACAATAACATATGCCCCATTATTATATGGGTTTTGTTTTTATAAGTCAATGAAAATATAGAAAATTATTTGATTATTCAAGCATTTTCACCTTCTCAAATGTTCTATTTTTTAATACTTTTGCATATGATAGAATAAAGAAAATATGTTTGTTCACAACTTATGCACATATTCTTAAAAGTTATGCACAATTGTGCATAACTTGGCAAATATTCATATATATCGACATTTTTCTTGTGCATAATATGTGAATTTTCTTGTGAATGAAAATATCTTTGACAAATTGTGCACAATTATGCACATGGCATAACTTTTTATGCACAATTCACTGCTATGAAAATTTGTGTAAAACTAAAAAAAGACCGATATATCAATATAATTTGATGTGCATAACTATGTGAATAAGTTGTGCACAATTTTTTTCATCTTCTATTTATGCACTTTTTCCTTTATAATGAGTCTTGGAGATGGTGAAAATGAATAATTTAGATATGAACTGGCAAAAAACTTTGAGCCTGTTTCAAGGAAAACTTGATGATTATGGTTTAGATAAGATTACATTTGATTCTTTTTTCACTACCTTAGAAATTAAAGACATTGTTGGAAGTGTTGTCACAATCACCATTGATACAAAATGGAGTTTAGATGTTGTAGAACCATATTTAACACATCTACAAGAAATTTATAACACTGTCACTAATGGGCATTATCAACTTCATTTAATGACTGAAGAAGATTTTCAAAAAAGTCATGTTCATCAGGAACATCTATTACAATTTGATGATCATTTAAATCCTGATTTAACATTTGATAATTTTGTTATTGGAAATAGTAATAGAATTGCTCAAAATGCATCTTTAGCCGTTGCAATGAAACCTGGTGTATCTTATAGTCCTTTATTTATTCATAGTAATTCTGGTCTAGGAAAAACCCATTTATTAAATGCAATTGGAAATTATGCTAAAAAACGTGATCCATCTATCCATGTCTTATTTACAACAAGTGAAAACTTTGTTAATGAATATATTCAATCATTAGCAAATCATTCTATGGATGAATTTAACTACAAATATCGTCAAATGGATATCTTATTAATAGATGATATTCAATTCATGGCTACCAAAGAATCATCAAGTGAAATCTTTTTTAACATATTTAATACTTTAATAAGTAATAAAAAACAAATTGTCATTACCTCAGATAAACCTCCTCGAGATTTAAAAGGAATGGAAAGTCGTTTAGTCAGTCGTTTTTCATCTGGTTTAACGGTAAGTATTGACACCCCAGAGTTTGAAACAGCTAAAGCTATCTTAAGAAAAAAAATAGAAATAGAAAATGTTGATTATCCGATTACTGAAGAAGTTTTGGATTTTATTGCTACTCATTTTAATACTGATGTGAGAGAACTTGAAGGAAGCTTAAAAAGATTATTATTTTATAAACTCATATGTGGTAAAAAATTAGATATTATTGATTTAAATTTTGCTTTGGAAGCTTTTAGTGATTCTTATAGTCAACCAGCGCAAAAGAAAGAATTAACAGTATCAAATATAAAAAAATGTGTTGCTGATTACTATAATTTAACAGTTGCTCAAATTAATTCTAAATCAAGAACATCAAGTATTATTGTCGCAAGACACATTGCCATGTATCTTGTAAGAGAATTGATTGAAGATATTTCATTTATTCAAATAGGACATGAATTTGGAGGGCGTGATCATTCTACGGTCATGAAAGCCTGTCATAA
Organism: Clostridium sp. C1; assembly: GCF_018223625.1. Taxonomy (NCBI): domain Bacteria; kingdom Bacillati; phylum Bacillota; class Clostridia; order Eubacteriales; family Clostridiaceae; genus Clostridium; species Clostridium sp. C1. The sequence goes on from NZ_CP073631.1 coordinate 2,189,611, forward strand.
AGTTCAACAAAAATTAGAGAAAGATATGAATTATCGTCAAGCAATTCAAGATATTAAAAAGAAGCTTGTGTAAAAGTTATGCACAGTTATCCACAACTTATGCACATAGGAAAATAAAAAAAACCACGAATAAAACATGACTTTTTTTAACTTATTCATATTGTGCACAGTATTATTATTATGATATTATTTAAATAATATAAAATATAAAGGAGAACATTTATGAATTTTAAAATTAAAAGAATAGAATTATTAAATGCTTTAACAAAAGTTTCAAGAGCAGTTTCTATAAAAAGCCCTTTACCTGTTTTAACAGGAATTAAATTTGATTTAAAAGAAGATGAATTAATTTTAACTGGTAGTGATAGCGATATTACTATTCAAACAAGTATTCATGATAACATTGAAATTATTAAAACTGGAAGTGTTGTTTTATCTTCTCGTTATATTTTAGAAATTATTAAGAAGATTGATTCTGAAGATGTACATATTTTTATTGTAGATGGAACACTGACAAGAATTGAAGGAGCTAACTCTCGTTTTGATTTAAATGGAACATCTTATATTGATTATCCTCGTATTGATTTAAATAAAACAGGTGTAAATTTACAAATGAAATCTACTGATTTAAAAGAAGCTATAGAACAAACTTCTTTTGCGACAAGTGAAAAAGAAACAAGACCTGTTTTAACTGGTGTTAATTTTAAAGCAAAAAATCATGTTTTAGAATGTATTGCGACAGATAGTTATCGTTTAGCAAAACGTATTTTAAATATTGATTCTGATATTTCATTTAATATTATTATTCCTAAAAAGAGTTTAATTGAAATCAGTCGTATTATTGAAAAAGATGAATTGATTGATTTATATGTTTCTGATCGTAAAGTTTTATTTGTCTTTGATCATGTTTTAATCCAAACAAGATTAATTGATGGTACTTTCCCTGATACAGGACGTTTAATTCCAGATAGTTTTGATTATTCTATGAGTATTGATAGTACAAGTTTATTAAATTCTATTGATCGTGCATCATTACTTACAAATGAACAAACAAACATTGTTAAATTAACAATGGATCAAGATCATGTTATTTTATCTTCTTTTTCTCAAGAAATTGGTTCAGTTGAAGAAAATCTTTCGAGAGCTTTCTATAAAGGAGAACCATTAAAAATATCTTTTAGTGCTAAGTATTTAACTGACGCTATTAAAAGTATTAATGGTCAAAAAGTGAGAGTCCTTTTTACAGGTGAGATGCGACCTTTCATTATTAAAGATTTTGAAAGAGAAGATATCATTCAATTAGTATTGCCAGTCAGAACTTATTAAGCTAATCTATGATTGATTAGCTTTTTTTGTTATAATTTGGTTGGTGATATTATGGAAAAGATTTTACTGGTTGAAGATGATTTACAAATCGTTAAGCATTTAAATTCTTATTTAAGAGAAAATGGTTATCATTTAATAGCTGTTGATGGACAAAAAAAGGCAATGCAAATACTCCAACAACAATCTATAGATTTAATCTTATTAGATATTTCATTAAAAGAAGGTAATGGCTTTTCTTTATATAATGAAATTAAAGCTTATTATGATATTCCTATTATTTTCTTAACGGCCCAAAGTGATGAATTTAGTATTATTACAGGACTTGATTTAGGAGCAGATGATTATATATCAAAACCATTTCAACCTCGAATACTATTATCACGTATTCAAAATATTTTAAGAAGATATAAAAAACAAGATCAGATATTCCAATATCAGAATCTTCAAGTTTATATTTCTCAAGCTAAAGTCTTTAAAAATCATCAGGAAATCTTTTTATCAGCTTTAGAATATAAATTATTATTGATATTTGTACAACATGCTCATCATTTACTAACAAGAGAATTTTTATTAGAAGAACTTTATCAGATGACGGGTGAAGATATGAATGATAATACTTTGACTGTTTATATTAAAAGATTAAGAAATAAGATAGAAGATCAACCTCAACATCCTCAAATCATACAAACCAAAAGAGGATTGGGTTATCAACTAGGAGATTAGATCATGTATATCATTATATTCTTACTATGTTGTATTATTGGTGGTTTATGTTTTTATATCTATAAACAAAATAAAAAAATTATTTTTATTTCTAAACAAATCAATGATATTTTATTTCATCATAATGATTTTTATATTCAAAAATACAAAGAGGGAAATCTTTCTATCTTAGAGAGTGATATATGTAAATTAGTCAATAAGATTTATGAACAAAATCATTTATTAGAAAATGAAAAACTGATTCTAAAAGAATATCTGGAAGATATATCTCATCAAATGAAAACACCTTTAACAGCTTTAAATTTAATTCATGAAAGATTAAAGAAAGCAGAAGGCAATGAAAAAAGACAATTATTAAAAGAAGAAAAGAAATTATTAGATAAAATTGAATGGCTCGTGATGAGTTTATTAAAAATGGCGCAATTAGATGCCCAGACAGTCACTTTTCATCAGGAAAGTATTACACAGAAAGATTTTGTTTTGCAGTTATTAAATCCATTTGAAATACAAATAGATATGAAAGATATTCAATTACAAATCAATATTCAAGAATCAGATATATTCAAATGTGATATTTTATGGACTTTAGAAGCTTTATCCAATATTTTAAAGAATTGTATAGAACATGTTGAACAAAATGGAATCATTCATATAGAAATGAATCAAAATCCTTTATATGATGAAATTATTATTCAGGATAATGGTTGTGGTATTGATCAGGAAGATTTAAAGCATCTATTTGAAAGATTTTATAAAGGTAAAAATTCAAAAAATGATAGTGTTGGAATTGGATTGGCATTAAGTTTAATGATTGTTGAAAAACAAAATGGAACAATTCAAGTAGAAAATACATATCCGGGTACGAAGTTTACTATTCATTTATATAAAGAAAATGTATAGATATTTGATTATGACAAATCTGTCACTTTATTGTCACGGGTTTGTCATTTTTATTTGATACAATACAATTGAGGAGGGAGAATATATGGCAATACTAGAAGTTAAAAATTTAACAAAAATATATGGAAATGATGAAAATAAGGTTGTAGCCTTAGATCATGTTTCATTTACTGTTGAAAAAGGCGAATTTATAGCTATTGTAGGTTCATCTGGATCAGGAAAGAGTACATTGCTACATTTGATCGGGGGTGTTGATAAACCAACAAGTGGTGAAGTGATTGTCAATGGACAGAATGTCTATAAAAAGAATGAAAATGAATTAGCCATATTTAGAAGAAGGGAAGTAGGGTTGATTTATCAATTCTATAATTTAATTCCTATATTAACCGTTGAAGAAAATATGACATTGCCAGTATTGCTGGATAATAAGAAAGTGAATCAGGAAAGACTGGATGAATTACTACGTATATTAGATTTGAAATCAAGAGAAAAACATTTACCAAGAGAACTTTCAGGAGGACAGCAACAACGTGTATCAATAGGAAGAGCATTGATGAATGCACCATCACTGGTTCTTGCGGATGAACCAACAGGAAATCTTGATTCAAAAAACAGTAAAGAAATTATTGATTTATTAAAACTGACACAAAAAAGATATAAGCAGACATTGATTGTGATTACTCATGATGAAAATATAGCGATGCAGGCAGATAGAATCATAGTGATAGAAGATGGAAAGATAAAAAAAGATGAGGTTATCAGAAAATGAAAATCACGAATACATTGACTTTAAGATATTTGAAAGCCAATAAGAAAAGAAGTTTATTAACGATGTTATGCATTATGGTATCAGTAATTATGATGAGTAGTGTAGGAATAGCTTTTTCATCAGGTAAAGCCTATTATAAAAGTTATATAGAAAAAACAATAGGAGATTATCATTATCGCATTGTTGATAATAGACAAGAAATTATTGATTTAATAAAAGATGATTCTCAAGTCGATGAATATTATTTTTCTTGTACAACACAACTTGATTATCAAGATTCACAGTTATATATGAAGTCTGGTGATTCATTATATTTTCAAAAGAAAGGACTCTATGATTATATTATTGATGGAAGATTACCTGTTAATAAGAATGAAATTGTCATAACACCAGAATTTTTAAAAATGAATCATATTGATAAAAAAATAGGAGATCAGATAACATTTGATAATCAACAAACATATACAATTGTAGGATTTATGAATAGTTATCAATCTCAAGATTTCATGGGAAATATATATCAGGCATTTTCTTATATAGATTTAACTCAAGATTATACAATGTATATTAAAGATAAAGATGTTTCCAAAAATATATTTCAGCATGTACAAAATTTAAAGGAAAAAATACAAAACATGGAGAGTACAACATCTTCCAAATATTATATACCATATAATTCATCTTATTTGGCTGTACAGAATATCTTTGAAGAAGGTTTAACTGCTGGATATACAGATGTATATCATATGATTTATATTATGATTGGTATTATTAGTTTTGTATCTGTTATGATTATATATCAGGCATTCCATTTATCAACAACAGATCGTATTCAATATCTTGGGATGCTTTCAAGCGTAGGTGCTACGCCTAAACAAAAGAAATGTTCTGTTTATTTTGAAGGATTCATATTATCCATTATTGCGATACCATTTGGAATTCTATGTAGTTTTATAGGATTAAATATTGCTTTTTCATTTGCTAATCAAATGAAAATTTTAAAAGATCTCAACTTATCTATTCATACGCAAATCTCACCATTATATTTATGTCTCGTTATTATAGGTTCGTTTTTGATTACTTTTATCGCATTATATATACCTGCAAGAAGAATATCAAAAATATCTGTGATGGATGCTTTAACGAAAAGTGATGAAGTTAAAGTGAAAAAGAAAAGACTTCAATTAAATCGTTTTTTATCAAAATTTTTAAATGTTTCATGGCAATTGTCTATTAAAAATTATAAAAGACAAGGAATCAAATCCAGAGTTATTATTATTTCCTTAATGTTATCAATGATTATCTTTGTTTCTATGACAAGTTTTGGTAAAAATTTTATTAATACTGTCAAAAAAGAAAGTGGTATTCATGATTATGATATTTCAGTTTCAGATGTCAAAATGAAAAATAGACAAGATGTTATTGATATTTTAAATAACAGTCAATATGATAATGATTATTATTTGAGAGGATTAGAATTTGTTAATGTAGATATTGATCCTGATTATTTAACATATGAGAGTCCAAAAACTATAGGAATTTATATTCAGTGTATAGATGATCAAAGATTTAATCAATTATGTGAGGATAATGGTATTCAGCCATCAAATGATTTAGCATTAACATATAATCAATCTTTAATCTTGGGCGAAAATGAAACAGAAATTTCGTCAGTTTATAAAAAAATGGACAGAAACTTCATTCAAGATATATATATCAGTTATCTAGATGAAAAAACTGAAAAAGAAAAGAAGTTAGATATTCAAAATTTTCAAGATATTCAGATGATAGAAACATCTGATGAATATAATATAATGAATCCTTATGAATTAACTTTTATTGTTTCCACAGACTATTTTGAAAAAGAGTTTGGGTCTACGAATATAGAAATTTATATTCAGACACAACAACATGAACAATTAAATCAAGAATTAGAATCTTATGGATTAAGCAGTTACGATGAAACATCAGCTAATCAAGAAAGAATTGAGTTTATGACAATTGTAGAGATATTTGTTTATGGTTTTATAACAATTTTACTTATATTTACATTATTAAATATCTTAAATATGATGAGTGCCAGCATAGAAAAAAGGAAAAAAGAATTTGCGATGTTCATGAGTATAGGCATGAGTGTCAATGATATGAAAAAAATGTTATGGAAAGAATCTTCTATTTATGGCATAAAATCATTTGTATATAGTTTACCATTCTGTATAATAATAGAATTTCTATTATATAATTTATCTTTTAACACTATACCTTTTAGACCATCATGGATAGCTTATTTGATATCATTTATAGTGATGATGATAGTGATGATCTTAACATTTAAATTAGGATTAAATCGTTTTAGAAAACAGAATATTATAGAAACATTAAAAGATGATATGTAGTCAAAAAGACTATATATCATTTCAGACTGTTGACAAAGTGGTAGAATTTTTTATTAAATCTACCACTTCTTTTATTTTTTTATGAAAATTGATAAATTTGTATTGTTTTCCTTATATTTCCTTCTTTTTTATTGGGTGAAGGAATATTTATGAGTCCTTTCCTTTTCTTCATTCTCGCTAATTTGCCTAAATTATGGCAGCCAAAAATAATCAACGATTCCTGTTGATTTTTCTTTAGTCCTTTTAATCTTGTGAATCTTAGTCCATGCTTTTCTTTGCAATCTGCATAGACTCTTTCTATCGTCTCTTTTCTTAGTGGATAGATATCTTTCCATTCTGGTGTATATCTGTTCTCATCTGCTATTTCTCTATATTCCTCCCATACATGTCTTGTGATGACCTTCTGATGATTTTTGCTCTGTGTACATTTCTCTAAAAATGGACATCCTTCACAGTCCTTTGGATTTGATTTGTATTCCCTGTATCCTGATCTGTTTGTTGTAGTATATTTCAAATCCTTGTTATTGGGGCATATATAAATATCCAACTTTTCATCATAGACATATTCATATTTCTTGAAGTATCCTTTTTTGTCATGGGTCTTTTATATGGCATATATGCTCTGATTCCATCTTCTATGATTTCTCGACATATTGCTGGTGTCATGAATCCTGCATCTAAACTGATGTTATGTATTAAATCTCCATAGGTGTTCAACAGCTTTCTATATGCATCATGAAAAACAACACTATCGTGCTGATTGCCTGGTGCCACTGTATTATGCAGTACAAATCCGTGTCTATCACAGAATGTTAGATTTGTATATGCAAAGCATTTCTGTTTTTCTCCCTTATGAAAGCATCCGCTTTCCGGATCTGTCTTGCTTACCTTTATTGATTTTGTTCCTTTTCCTTCAATGAGTTCACCTGTTTCTTCGTCATATGCAAGTTCTATATCCTTTGTTTCCTTTATTGGCTTTTTCTCATGGGCTTTTCTATCCTTGTTGATTTCCTCCAGAAGTTCATCGTCATAGTATTTCTTTACTATTTCTACAGCCTTATTTTCATGTTTTCTATTATTGGCATTGGCCTTTCGATGTGTTCCATCTCCAAATACCGTATCAAGATCCACAAAATCATATGCGATGGCTTCTTCAATAATTTTTTTGAAAATCTCATCGAAAACTTCAGAATCTCCATATCTTCTGATGTAGTTCTGTGACCATGTTGAGTAGTTTGGAACCTCATCATCAATGGACAACCCTAAAACCATCTGTAGGCAAGGTTCACCTTTGTTTCTTCACATGTTCTTCTCATGGAATGAATACCAAATGCAAAGTTGATAAAAAGCATTTTAAAAAGTACCACCGGGTCAATACTTGGTCTGCCAAAAGAACTATATAAAGGTCTAACGAGAGGATATATGAAATTCCAGTCAATAGCTTCTTCAAGCTCTCTTACCTTGTGATCCAATGGTACTAATTCATCTATAGTACTCAAAATCAAGCTGTCATTTTTTCGATTGTTTAAACATGTCATTGCCATAATATTTTACCTCCAAATATGCATTTACATTATACCATATTTTCATGATATAGTGGTAAAATAAAAAGTCGTGGAGCCTCAAAATTTGCATATTTGGAACGAAGTCATCCACGACAATAGATATAATACCATATATTTTTCTATTTGAAAACTAAAAGCTGTTGACTTTTTACTTTGTCAACAGCCTGAGATGATATGTAGTCAAAAAGACTATATATCATTTTTTAGCTTATATTTAGCTTATAAGAGGTTTTTATATAAAAATGAGATTTATCACTTTTTTTATAAATATTGAATATAAGCCATAAAAACTATCATTTTTGATGTTTTTGTGATATAATAGTTCAGGTTATGAAAGTATGGGTGATAAATATATGAAAGAAGTTACAATTCATAGTGAGTATATTACTTTAGGACAATTACTTAAATTAGCTGATGCTGTAAGTAGTGGAGCTGAAGCTAAATTAGTCATTAGTGATGGACTGGTTCTTGTCAATGGTGAAGTAGAAACAAGATGTGGGAAAAAGCTCTATCATCAGGATATTGTTTCTTTTGATGGACAAGAATATCTAATCATTAATGAAGATTCATAGTATTCAATTAAAGAATTTTAGAAATTATATTGATTGTTCAGTAAAATTTGATCCTTTTATTAATATTTTAATTGGTCAAAATGCTCAAGGAAAAACAAACTTATTAGAAGCTATATATATTTTATCAATGTCTAAAAGTTTTAAGACAAAAGTCATAGATGAAATGATTTATTTTGATCAGGACTTTGCGAAAATTCAAGGACAGGTTATTAATAATCAAAAGACATTAAATTTAGAGATTGTTTTATCAAAGTTAGGAAAGAAAGCTTTGATTAATCATAATGAAATTAAAAAAACAAGTGATTATGTTGGTTATTTAAATGTTGTTTTATTTATTCCTGAGGATTTAATGTTAATAAAAGGGAGTCCAAAATTAAGAAGAAAATTGATTGATATGGAGTTATCTAAAATATCACCTATATATATGTATGATTTTAATAAATATCAAAGATTATTAAAAGAAAGAAATAAATATTTGAAATTATTAAATGAAAAACATTTAAAAGCTGATGATTACTTAGAGGTTTTATCTGAACAGATGGCACGATTACAAGTTCAATTATTAAAGAAAAGAATTGAATTTGTTGAATTATTAAATGAGATATCTACGAAAATGTATGATTATATTGCTTTACATCAGGAAGTATTATCAATTCAATATAAAACACATTATAAAGATATGAGTTATGAAGGTATTTTAGAAGATTATCGAAAGAATTATCAAAAAGATATTGCTTTTAAACAGACAACACATGGTATTCATAAAGATGATCTGGTGATGTGTTTAAATCAACAGGATGCTATAACTTATGCTTCACAGGGGCAACAAAGATCTATTGTTTTAGCAATCAAAATCGCTTTATTAGAATTGATTAAAAAAGAAATCGGAGAATATCCTGTTTTGTTATTAGATGATGTTTTAAGTGAACTAGATGATACAAGAAAGACGAAGTTATTGAATTTAATTGAAGGAAAGGTTCAGACTTTTTTAACTTCAACAAATATTGATGGTATTCATCATCAGGTTATAGATAAAGCAAAGAAAATCGTCATTGAAAATGGAAATGTGAAAGGAGAAAGCTATGGAAGAAAATAAAGTTCAACACAGTTATAATGAATCTGATATTCAAGTCTTAGAAGGATTAGAAGCTGTTAGAAAAAGACCAGGTATGTATATTGGTTCAACGTCTTCTAGAGGTTTACATCATTTGGTATGGGAAATTGTTGATAACTCTATTGATGAAGCTTTAGCTGGATTTTGTAGTGAAATTAAAGTGATTTTAGAAGAAGGCGATGTTGTCAAGGTTATTGATAATGGACGTGGTATGCCAACAGGTGTTCATGCGAAAACTGGTAAGAGTACAGTTGAAACAATTTTAACTGTTTTACATGCTGGTGGTAAATTTGGTGGTGGAGGCTACAAAGTTTCTGGTGGTCTACACGGTGTTGGTGCCAGCGTTGTTAATGCATTAAGTGAATGGTTAGAAGTTTATGTACATAGAGATGGTCATATTTATTATCAAAGATTTGAAAAAGGTGGACAACCTGTTGAAGATTTAAAGATTATTGGTGATTGTGATGATACTGGAACAACTGTTACTTTTAAAGCTGATCCTTTGATTTTTGAAGAAACAACTGTATATGATTATGAAACATTAAATCAGAGAATCCGTGAATTGGCTTTCTTAAATAAAGGATTGAAATTAATTTTAGAAGATCATAGACAGACACCACATAAGAAAAATGAATATCACTATGAAGGTGGTATCAAAGAATACGTAGCTTATTTAAATCGTAATAAGACACCTATTCATGAAGAAATTATTTATGTAGAAGATGAAATAGATGATATTAAGGTTGAAGTTGGTATGCAATATAATGATGGATATCAGCCAAATATCTATTCTTTCTGTAATAATATTAATACGCATGAAGGAGGAACTCATGAAGAAGGTTTCCGTCTTGCTTTAACAAGAGTCATTAATAATTATGCCAAAAATAATAATTTCCTGAAAAAAGATGAGGAATCTTTAAGTGGGGATGATTGCCGTGAAGGGTTAACAGCGATTATTTCAGTGAAACATCCTGATCCTCAATATGAAGGACAGACAAAAACAAAATTAGGAAATGCTGAAGTGAGAAAAATCGCAAGTAATATCATTTCAACAGCGTTAGATAAATTCTTATTAGAAAATCCAAATACTGCACAAATTATTATCAATAAAGCTATTGTTGCAAGTCGTGCCAGAATGGCAGCCAAACGTGCCAGAGAAATGACAAGAAGAAAAACAGCTTTAGATAGTATTGCCTTGCCAGGTAAATTAGCTGACTGCTCATCTAAGGATCCTAGTGAATGTGAAGTATTCATTGTCGAAGGGGATTCTGCCGGTGGTAGTGCCAAGATGGGTAGAGATCGTAGAACTCAGGCCATTTTGCCATTACGTGGTAAGATTTTAAATGTTGAAAAATCAAGATTAGATAGAATTTTAGGAAATGCTGAAATTCGTTCAATGATAACAGCTTTTGGAACAGGTATTGGTGAAGAATTTGATATTAGTAAATTAAGATATCATAAAATTGTCATCATGACCGATGCTGATGTTGATGGTGGACATATTCGTATTTTGATGTTGACATTCTTATATCGTTTCTTAAAGCCATTAATTGAAGAAGGATATGTGTATGCTGCACAGCCACCATTATATTTATTGAAACATGGAAAAGAAGAATATTATTTATATTCTGATTATGAATTGGAGAAGAAAAAAGAAGAAATTGGTGAAAATGCCAAAATTTCTATTCAGCGTTATAAAGGTTTAGGAGAAATGAATGCTGAACAGTTATGGGATACAACAATGAATCCAGAACATCGTGTTTTATGGCAAATTGATTTAGATGATGCGATGCAGGCTGATGCTATGTTTGATATGCTGATGGGTGAAAAAGTTGAACCAAGACGTGAATTTATTCAAGAAAATGCACAAATGGCAGAATTAGACTTATAGTAAAGGAGAGAAAAAATGGAAGAACGTGGAATTAAGAAAAGATCATTAACAAAAGAAATGAAACAATCCTTTATCAATTATGCCATGTCAGTTATTGTTCAAAGAGCTTTACCAGATGTGAGAGATGGATTAAAGCCTGTTCAAAGAAGAATTGTGCATGGAATGAATGAACTTGGATGTTATAGTGATAAACCATATAAGAAATCAGCGCGTATTGTTGGGGAAGTTATGGGGAAATACCATCCTCATGGTGACTCTTCAATCTATGAAGCTTTAGTTCGTATGGCACAGGATTTCAGTTATCGTTATATGTTAGTAGACGGTCATGGAAACTTTGGTTCTATTGATGGTGATGGCGCTGCGGCACAACGTTATACTGAAGCCAGAATGTCTAAGATTTCTATGGAAATGGTGAGAGATATTAATAAAGATACAGTCAATTTTATTCCTAACTATGATGGTGAAGAATCAGAACCAGAAGTTATGCCATCACGTTTCCCTAACTTATTAGTCAATGGGACAACAGGAATTGCGGTTGGTATGGCTACAAATATTCCACCTCATAATTTAGGTGAAGTCATTGATGCCATATTGGCTGTTTCTCATAATCCTGATATTACGATTCTAGAATTAATGGAAAATTATATTCAGGGACCTGATTTTCCAACAGGAGCTTATATTTTAGGTAAATCAGCGATTAAAAAAGCTTACGAAACTGGTAATGGCTTAATTGTCATGAGAGCGAAAACGGATATTATTGATATTCATGGTGGTAAAAAAGCTATTGTTGTTACTGAAATACCATATATGGTCAATAAAGCTCGTTTAATTGAAAAAATGGCTGAACATGTTAAAGAAAAACGCATTGAAGGTATTACAGAAATACGTGATGAATCTAACCGTGAAGGTATTCGTATTATGATTGAACTTCGTAAAGATGTTCAACCAGAAGTTATTTTAAATCAGTTATTTAAATTAACAGCTTTACAGACAACATTTGGTGTCAATTCTATTGCCTTAGTGAATAACCAACCTCAAACTTTAAATCTAAAACAAATGATTACTTACTATCTTGATCATCAAGAAGAAGTGATTAGAAGAAGAACAGCTTATGATTTAAAGAAAGCTGAAGATCGTGCTCATATTTTAGATGGTTTAAAAAGAGCATTAGATCAGATTGATGCTATTATTGAACTCATTCGTTCATCACGAACAACAGAAATTATTCAACAGAGATTGATGGATGAATTTGATATGTCTGATCGACAAGCAAAAGCAATCAGAGAAATGCAGCTTCAAAGATTAGCTGGTTTGGAAAGAGAAAAGATTGAAAATGAATTAAATCAATTATTAGAATTGATTGCTGATTTAAAAGATATTCTTGCAAAAAGAGAAAGAATATTAGAAATTATTGAAAAAGAATTATTAGAAATTAAAGCTAAATTTGCTGATAAGAGAAGAACTGAAATTATTCAAGGAACATTTGATTTAGAAGATGAAGATTTAATTCCAGTCGAAGATGTTATTATTTCTTTAACTTCTAATGGATATGTCAAACGTATGCCTGTTGATACTTATAAAACACAAAATAGAGGTGGTAGAGGTATCAAAGGTATGGGAACCAATGAGGATGATATTGTGGATGCTCTTATTCATATGAGTACTCATGATGATTTATTATTCTTTACAAACTTTGGTAAAGTCTATCGTTTAAAAGGATATAATATTCCTGAATTTGGTAGAACTGCTAAAGGATTACCTGTTGTTAATTTATTAAATCTAGATAAAGATGAAAGTGTTAAATCTATGATTTCTATTGATAAAGATGATATTGATGAAGATAAGAATCTATATCTATTCTTTGTGACATTAAATGGTTTAGTTAAGAAAACTTCTATTGAAGAATTTAAAAATATTAGACAGTCTGGTAAGATTGCGATTAATTTAAAAGATGAAGATCAGTTGGTTGCTGTGAAATTAACAAAAGAAAATGAAGAAATTCTCGTTGCAGCATCTAATGGAAAATTAATTAGATTTAATGAAAATGATGTCAGACCAATGGGTAGAACAGCATCTGGTGTCAGAGGTATTAATGTAGATGGTAGTCATGTTGTGGGTATGACAACAAATGGAGAAGGACAATATATTATGGCTATAAGTGAAAATGGTTATGGTAAGATGTCTCCAATAGAAGATTACCGTGAATCACATCGTGGTGGTAAAGGTGTAAAAACCATTAATACGACTGAAAAGACAGGACAATTGGTAGCTTTAAGAGCTGTTAATGGTGATGAAGATTTATTAATTATGACAAGTGAAGGAATCATGATTAGACTTCCAATGGAACAAGTAAAATTAGCTGGAAGAAATACTCAAGGTGTTAGATTGATTAAAGTTGCTGAAGGATCAATTGTTTCAAGTGTAGAAGTTGTATCTAAATCAGAAGAAGAAATTGAAGAAAATGAAGTAACAAAATAAGATTTTGTTAACACGAAAAATAGGATCTCTTTTATAAAAGATCCTATCAGGCTGTTGACAAAGTAAAAAGTCAACAGCTTTTAGTTTTCAAATAGAAAAATATATGGTATTATATCTATTGTCGTGGATGACTTCGTTCCAAATATGCAAATTTTGAGGCTCCACGACTTTTTATTTTACCACTATATCATGAAAATATGGTATAATGTAAATGCATATTTGGAGGTAAAATATTATGGCAATGACATGTTTAAACAATCGAAAAAATGACAGCTTGATTTTGAGTACTATAGATGAATTAGTACCATTGGATCACAAGGTAAGAGAGCTTGAAGAAGCTATTGACTGGAATTTCATATATCCTCTCGTTAGACCTTTATATAGTTCTTTTGGCAGACCAAGTATTGACCCGGTGGTACTTTTTAAAATGCTTTTTATCAACTTTGCATTTGGTATTCATTCCATGAGAAGAACATGTGAAGAAACAAAGGTGAACCTTGCCTACAGATGGTTTTAGGGTTGTCCATTGATGATGAGGTTCCAAACTACTCAACATGGTCACAGAACTACATCAGAAGATATGGAGATTCTGAAGTTTTCGATGAGATTTTCAAAAAAATTATTGAAGAAGCCATCGCATATGATTTTGTGGATCTTGATACGGTATTTGGAGATGGAACACATCGAAAGGCCAATGCCAATAATAGAAAACATGAAAATAAGGCTGTAGAAATAGTAAAGAAATACTATGACGATGAACTTCTGGAGGAAATCAACAAGGATAGAAAAGCCCATGAGAAAAAGCCAATAAAGGAAACAAAGGATATAGAACTTGCATATGACGAAGAAACAGGTGAACTCATTGAAGGAAAAGGAACAAAATCAATAAAGGTAAGCAAGACAGATCCGGAAAGCGGATGCTTTCATAAGGGAGAAAAACAGAAATGCTTTGCATATACAAATCTAACATTCTGTGATAGACACGGATTTGTACTGCATAATACAGTGGCACCAGGCAATCAGCACGATAGTGTTGTTTTTCATGATGCATATAGAAAGCTGTTGAACACCTATGGAGATTTAATACATAACATCAGTTTAGATGCAGGATTCATGACACCAGCAATATGTCGAGAAATCATAGAAGATGGAATCAGAGCATATATGCCATATAAAAGACCCATGACAAAAAAGGATACTTCAAGAAATATGAATATGTCTATGATGAAAAGTTGGATATTTATATATGCCCCAATAACAAGGATTTGAAATATACTACAACAAACAGATCAGGATACAGGGAATACAAATCAAATCCAAAGGACTGTGAAGGATGTCCATTTTTAGAGAAATGTACACAGAGCAAAAATCATCAGAAGGTCATCACAAGACATGTATGGGAGGAATATAGAGAAATAGCAGATGAGAACAGATATACACCAGAATGGAAAGATATCTATCCACTAAGAAAAGAGACGATAGAAAGAGTCTATGCAGATTGCAAAGAAAAGCATGGACTAAGATTCACAAGATTAAAAGGACTAAAGAAAAATCAACAGGAATCGTTGATTATTTTTGGCTGCCATAATTTAGGCAAATTAGCGAGAATGAAGAAAAGGAAAGGACTCATAAATATTCCTTCACCCAATAAAAAAGAAGGAAATATAAGGAAAACAATACAAATTTATCAATTTTCATAAAAAAATAAAAGAAGTGGTAGATTTAATAAAAAATTCTACCACTTTGTCAACAGTCTGATAGGATCTCTTTTATAAAAGATCCTATTTTTTTATGAGATATGCTAATCCTTTCTTTGAAGAAAAATATAATATATAATAGAGTTATACAAAGTAAATAGAAAGAAGGAGAAATATGTTTTTTAGACGAAAACCAAAAACAAATTATTATAATACATCAATGTTTGATAACAATGATTTTGCAAACATGGTACTTCAGAAAATTAATAGTTACTCTGATATTGTTTCTATAGAAATAGAAACTAGTCAAATAATCATCAACCCTAAAAATGTTTTAAGTGAAGAATATTCGTACAGTGGCTATGGGTATGATTATATGACGTTCGAACAGACAGCAACCTTTGCTCATTGGATTCATGAACATATGAATCATAGTGGATTATATGAATGTACTACATATACAAAATGTGGTGGGGGCGGAGAATTTCCAGTAGATATTATCGTTCCAATAGGTAATAATCCTTATGCCCCATTAAAAAAATGGTAATAAATTAGTGATTTTTAAAATCAAAAAGAGAAATCGTAACAAATGATATGATAACCTCCCAGTAGACAGTGTAAATAATAAAACACTGATACGGGAAGTTTTTATATTGTAAAGAAAAAGTAAATATTCTAAAGGAGTAAAAATAGAAATATGCAAACTGTGTTCACATAAATCCTATCAATTATTCATAATTCTGAATTGCTTCTTTAAATTTATCTAAAAAAGTATCTTCACCAAAGGTATTAATTTTAAAGAACATTGCTTGACTTCCACCGGAACTAATGGCAGTGACATGAAGATGATTTTGATATTCTGTTATAGTAATAGACAAGCTTAATCGGTTTCCTCCTGTATAACTATATCTCTCTAATATTAAAATACCAACATGAACATCATGTATATCATAATAATGTTCATCTTCAATGGAAGCAGAAAAGCTTGATTTGATTAATTCATTCTTTAAAAATTGACAAAAATGCTGAAAAGAACCATGCAGTTCACAAGAATATTTAGCCATGATTATTCCTCCTTATTTATAGATTATCATGAAGTTTTGAAAATCATGTGTATTTTATATATTCATATCATTTCAACAATATTTGACAAATATCTTGATCTTTTCTACAATATCTGTAAGTAGGTGAAATGAATGAAAAAAATACAAATCAGTCAAACTTTAAAAAATATTATTGTTATTGTTGTGATAGCAGTTGTTTTCTTTTTTGTTGGAAAAGTATGGCCAAGTGGTGAAGAACCAACAGCCATTACAAGTGATTTATTATCACAACAGATTCAAAGTATTAGTGAGTTAGCAAGTGTAGAATATAACTATACAAATATGGGAAAATTTGAAAATCAGGCAACCTTTTATGGATGGAAAGTTCCATTTACAACAAAGAGCTTTATTTTATCTTATGATGGAAAAATAAAAGCAGGAATAGATATGAGTTTAGTAGAAGTTCATATGAGTGGAAAGAATATCAATATTAGTATTCCTGAAGCTAAAATTCTTTCTCATGAGATAGATGAAAAAAGTATTGAAGTTTTTGATGAAACAAAGAATATTTTTAATCAAATTAGTATTACTGATTATAATCAATTTGCGATAGATCAAAAAGAAAGTATGGAAAATAAAGCAAAAGAGAAAGGATTATTAGAAGAAGCACAGAATAAAGCACAAGAAACGATTAAAACTTTTGTTGAATCTATGTGTTCTTCAGATGATGAATATAAAATTGAAATAAAGATGGCAGAATCTTAAGATGTTCTGCTTTTTTTGTTGAAATATGTAAAGTTTATAGTATAATGTTAGAAGTTTGGAGATAAGTGGGAGGTTATATATGAAATCAACACAAAGTGGTAAAAAACTAGCAAAGAAAATGATTATTGCTTTAATTTGTGGTTTGGTTGCTGGATTAGGTTGTATCTTATTAAGAGAAAACTTATTAGCAAGTGGACAGGAATCTTTATGGAATACTATTAATAATGTATTATTCCAAGATATTACTGCTGAAGGAGCTAATAATGCAATCGGAATATTTTACATTGTAGGTCAACTCTTTGTTAATGCATTACAGTTAATTATTATACCTATGGTTTTTGTTTCTATTATATTAGCTATATGTGTTATTACTGATACAAAGAAATTAGGAAGAATTTCATCTAAAACAATAGGAACATTCCTTATAACAACAGTATGTGCTTTAATATGGGCTGGTATTATTGGTTCTATTGTTTACAAATTAGGAGCCTTTAATGCTGTTCATGCTGATAATCTCATGATACAGGAAGGAACTGTTGGATCTAATCCATTAAATATCATTGTTTCAGTCATTCCTAATAATTTAATTAATGCTTTTACAAATAATGGGAATGTTTTAGCAGTTGTTTTCTTAGCAGTTGCAATAGGTTTAGCAATGAATCAATTAAAAGATAAAACAAAAACATTAAAGAAACTATTAATTGAATGTAGTGATATTATTTCTGTATGTTTATCATTTGTTATTACAAAATGTGCACCTTATGCCATCTTTTGTTTATTGACAAGGACATTTGCTATTTATGGAATAGATTATTTATTACCTGCATTAGCGTATGTATTAACAGTTATTTTTGCTTTAATTGTTTATTTATTTATAGCTTATCCTATTTATTTAATGGTTATGGGAAAAATGAATCCAAAACCATTTATGAGAAAAATACCTAAAGTTGCATTGTTTGGTTTTTCAACTTCATCAAGTGCTGCTACATTACCTATCAATAAAGAAACAACAGTTAATGAATTAGGTGTCAGTGAAGAAATTGCTTCATTTGTTCTTCCTTTAGGAATGACAGTTAATATGGATGGTACAGCTATTATGCAAGTTATTGCCGCTATATTTATTGCAGCAAGTTCTGGATATGATGTTACAATTACATCTATGGCTGTCATTGCTTTTCTTGCTTTAATTGCTTCAGTTGGAACACCTGCTGCACCTGGGGCAGGAGCAGTTATTTTATTTACTATCTTAACAGGTATGGGATATACAAATGATGGGGCATTATTGGCTTATTCATTAATTTTAGCAATCAACAGACCAATTGAAATGCTTGTCACATCTTTAAATGTTGTTGGTGATTCAGCAACTTCTGTTATTGTTGGTAAAAAAGAAAATATGTTAGATGAAGATATTTATCATAGTTAAGTAGACTCAAATTGAGTTTACTTTTTTAATCATTATATTTGCTTAAAGTAAATGTTGAAAATAAATCTACACTTTCTAGATAATATAGAATCTCATTTTTAATATTGATATAATGCATATGGAACAGTAATAACGGTAGGTGGTTATGCCTTAGTCGTGGGACGAAGGCACGTGATCCTTCGTTGACATAGATATCCATTTAATAGATGGAAATATGAAAAACGGAGGTGATACACATGACATCTTATGAGATAGTCATGATAATGTTAGGAATACTAACATTTATCATGACTGTAATAAGTGTGATTGTGAAATTACTTCTTATTATTATTGATAAGAGTACAAAAAAATAACTACCTCGTGCTTCGGATAAATTGAGGTAGCTATTTTCTCAAACAAATCTAAGGCATAACCGTTTATTGGCTGTTCCTTTTTCAATTACATTATAGTTTATGTGATTTGATAAGTCAATATACAAATAAATTATGTTTGCCTAAAGTAAATATCAAAATTAAATCTACAATCTCTAGATAATATAGAACCTCATTTTTAATATTGATATAATGCATATGGAACAGTAATAACGGTAGGTGGTTATGCCTTAGTCGTGGGACGAAGGCACGTGATCCTTCGTTGACATAGATATCCATTTAATAGATGGAAATATGAAAGACGGAGGTGATGCACATGACATCTTATGAGATGGTCATGATGGTGTTAGGAATACTAACATTTATTATGACTGTAATAAGTGTGATTGTGAAATTGCTTCTTATCATTATCGATAAGGATAATAAAGCAAAAAAAATAACTACCTCTTGCACTGGAAAATTGAGGTAGTTATTTCTCCTTAATTTAATCTAAGGCATAACCGTTTATCGGCTGTTCCTTTTTCAATTACATTATAGTTTATGTGATTTGATAAGTCAATATACAAATAAATTGTATTTGCCTAAAGTAAATATAAAAATTAAATCTACATTCTCTAGAGAGTATAGAATCTCTTTTTTGATATTGATATAATGCATATGGAACAGTAATAACGGTAGGTGGTTATGCCCTAGTCGTGAGACGAAGGCACGTAATTCTTCGTTGACATAGATATCCATTCAATAGATGGAAATATGAAAGACGGAGGTGATGGACATGACATCTTATGAGATAGTCATGATAATGTTAGGAATACTAACATTTATTGTGACTTTAATAAGTGTGATTGTGAAATTGCTTCTTATTATTATTGATAAGAGTGTAAAAAAATAACTACCTCTGGCTCTGGTAAAGTTGAGATAGTTATTTCCAACCAAATCTAGGGCATAACCGTTTATCGGCTGTTCCTTTTTCAATTACATTATAGTTTATGTCATTTTAGATGTCAATATACGAATAAATATATTTATTTAATTCAATATTTAACAATGTTATAATATATTTAAAAAGTAGAGGTGTTTTAAAGATGAAATGCATAATAAGAAAATGGAAAAGAGAAGATGCCGAAGATTTATATCAGAATATTAATGATTTAAGAATTTTAAATAATTTAACAGATCGTATACCTTATCCATATCATTTACAGGATGCCTATGATTATATAGAAGCTATGTTATCTGCTGATGAAAATGAAATCTTTGCTTTTGCGATTGAATATGAAGGAAAGGTTGTTGGAAGTATTTCAGTTTTAAGACAAGATGATATTTATCGTAGAAGTGGAGAGATTGGATATTATTTAGGTTATAAATATTGGGGTAAAGGAATTATGAGTGAAGCTGTGAAACAGACATGTCAATATGTTTTTGAACATAGTGATATAGAGAGAATTTTTGCGGCTCCTTTTGATTATAACCCAGCCTCACAAAGAGTCTTAGAAAAATGTGGTTTTGAACGTGAAGGTATTTTACGTAAGAATGGCTTTAAAAATGGTGAGTTTCATGACATGATTATGTATTCTTTGATTAAATAATTATTGAAATTATTAAGTCTTATGCTATAATCAGTATATCAAATCGTTGCATTGGATAAGTAAATGTGAAATCATGATAGAGAGCTGATGGTTGGTGTAAATCAGTATGAGGAAACATTGAAATCTACCAATAAGAGGAGCTAATCCCTCCCGGTTGAACCGTTATCTCATAAAAGTTATCAGTCTGATAAGAAATAGGGTGGCACCACGATATATTCGTCCCTTGTAAAAGGTGCTTTTTATTTTATTGGAAAAGGAGAATGAAAAATGATTGATATAGCAATACTTAGAGAAAATCCAGAAGCAGTAAAAGAAAATATGCGTAAGAAATTTCAACATGATCGTTTGCATTTGGTTGATGAAGCTTATGCATTGGATAAGGAATATCGTGAAGCTTTGACAAAAGCGAGTGAGCTTCGTGCTATGCGTAATTCATTGTCTAAAGAAATTGGACAATTTATGCGTGAAGGTAAAAAAGATTTAGCTGAAGAAAATAAAAGAAAAGTCAGTGAAATGGCAGATACTTTAAAAGAATTAGAAGCAAAAGAAATAGAATTAGGTCCTAAATTAAAAGAAGTGATGATGAAAATTCCTAACTTTATTGATGATAGTGTACCTATTGGAAAAGATGACAGTGAAAACGTTGAAATTCAAAAATATGGAGATCCTGTTGTTCCTGATTATGAAATCCCATATCATGCGGATATTATTACAAAATTAAAAGGATTAGATAAAGAAGCAAGTGGAAGAACAAGTGGTAATGGTTTCTATTATTTGATGGGTGATATTGCTAGACTTTCTTCAGCAATGTTATCTTATGCCAGAGATTTTATGATTGATAAAGGATTTACTTATTGTATTCCTCCATTTATGATTAGAAGTGATGTTGTGACTGGTGTTATGTCATTTGAAGAAATGGATGCTATGATGTATAAAATTGAAGGTGAAGATTTATACTTGATTGGAACAAGTGAACATAGTATGATTGGTAAATTTAAAGATCAGATTGTTAAAGAAGAAGAATTACCAATTACATTAACTTCATATTCTCCATGCTTTAGAAAAGAAGTTGGGGCTCATGGTATTGAAGAACGTGGTATTTATCGTGTACATCAATTTGAAAAACAGGAAATGGTTGTTTTATGTAAACCAGAAGAAGCTATGGAATGGTATGATAAAATGTGGTCATATACTGTTGAATTATTTAGAAGTTTAGATATACCTGTAAGAACACTAGAATGTTGTAGTGGTGATTTAGCTGATTTAAAAGTGAAATCTTGTGATGTAGAAGCATGGTCACCTAGACAGAAAAAATATTTTGAAGTTGGTTCTTGTTCTACATTAGGAGATGCACAAGCTAGACGTTTAGGTATTCGTACAAAAGGTGAAAGAGGAACATATTATGTTGCTACTCTTAACAACACTGTTTTAGCAAGTACACGTGCATTAATTGCATTTATTGAAAATAATTATAATGAAGATGGAAGTATTTCTATTCCTGAAGTGTTAAGACCATATATGGGAGGAAAAGAAAAAATCGGTTAAGACAAAAATCTTAACCTTTTTTTATACTTAATTTTTGAATATGTTGAATCAAAGGAAAATATTCATTAACAAGGGAAACAAACTTTCCAACAGTGAGTGCTGAAACAACAGTGCCTAAACCAACCCCTTGTAAAGAATGGAAAAAGAAAAATGAACATAAACTGGCAATAATAATCAAAGTGATATCAAAACATATTTTGACCATACCAAAATCTTTATGTGTCACATCACTGATTGCTTTGACAATACCTTCTCCTGGAACCATAATGACATTAGGAGCAACTTCAATACTGATTCCAAATGCTAAAATTATACAACCTATAATCAGGCTTATAATACGTATAAGTAATGTTTCTGGTTGAAACCAGTTCATCAAATACATACTTATATCAATAAAACTACTAAAGATAATATTCGCAAGAATTTGTAAGAATTGGATAGGTTGAAAATCTTTTTTTAATATGATAATTTGAATGATAATAAAAATCATATTAAAAATGAAAGTCATCATACCAAAACTCATATGTGTAAAATAAAGACTAAAAACATAAGGAACACTTGATATTTGTGAAGTTCCCAGAGCACTTTTGGTAATAAAAGCAATACCAAATGAGTTAATAAAAAGACCTAATAAAAAATAAAAATATCTTAAAATTGTTTTATTCATCATATTCCTCCCTCAAATTATCAAGTACTTGATTCAATATCTGATTCACTTCTTTTTGATTTAAAGATTGATAAGCTATCTGATCAACTTCATAACATATTCTTTTGACTTCTATTGCTTTTTCTTTGCCCAATTCAGTCAGAAAAATGAGTACTGATCTTTTATCATTTAATTGATTTTGACGATAAATCAATTGCTGTGTTTCCATCTTTTGAATAAGACTTGTCATAGTTGACTTATCTAAGACACAAGTTTGACCTATTTCTTTAGGGGTTTGCCCATCTTTTTCATAAAGACATTCAAGAATTTTAGGTTGACCGGGATAAAGCCCAATGTTTGATGTTTTTTGTGTCATCAGTTTATGACTATAATGAAAACATTTTAATAATAAAAAGTGTATCTCATAATTTAACATATTTTTCACCTCATTTAGTTTGAAATCAAACTAAATTATAATTTATAAAGATGATTTGTTAAGTGACTTTGTACACATAAATTTCATATTTTTTCCACTTGATATTCACATGGTTTTGTTAGAATCTTCTCGAAAAAGGAGGTTGTGTATGAA
This sequence comes from Clostridium sp. C1, assembly GCF_018223625.1. Classification (NCBI taxonomy): domain Bacteria; kingdom Bacillati; phylum Bacillota; class Clostridia; order Eubacteriales; family Clostridiaceae; genus Clostridium; species Clostridium sp. C1. The sequence goes on from NZ_CP073631.1 coordinate 2,213,013, forward strand.
AAATATTCTTGAATTTTTAGAACAATCATCACAAAAATATTTTACAAAAATAGCTTTTAGTGATGATAAAAATGAAATAACATATGGTCAATGTGTTGAAAATGCTCAAAGAATAGGAACAAATTTATCATCATTGCAGATACGTAGACAACCTATAGCAGTAATGATGGATAAAAATGTAGAAAGTTTAACAGCATTCTTTGGCGTTGTTTATAGTGGAAACTTTTATGTTGTGATTGATATACATATGCCAGATGATCGTATTCAATCTATATTTGAAACTTTACATCCAATAGCTTTGATTACGGAAAAACAATATGAGCATAAAGCACAAAATTTACATCCTCAAGTTTTTATTTATGAAAATATGATTCCAACAGAAATAAATCATCAAAAATTAAATGAAATCAGAAATCAAATGATTGATAATGATCCACTTTATGCTTTATTCACTTCTGGTTCTACAGGTGTTCCTAAAGGTGCAGTTGTATCACATCGTAATGTTATGAATTATGCCTCGTGGTTTAAAGAAACGTTTGATATTCATGAAGATACACAATTTGGAAGTCAGACACCATTTTATTTTAGTATGTCTGTTTCAGATGTATTTAGTACGATTATGGCTGGAGCTTCACTTCATATATTGCCTAAAAAATTGTTTTCTTTCCCTGTAAAGCTCATTGAATATATGAATGAAAAACAAGTCAATACTATTTACTGGGTTCCTTCAGCATTAGGAATTATAGCGAATATGAAAGTATTGGATTATATAAAATTAAATGATGTTCAAAAGGTTTTATTTGCTGGTGAAGTTATGCCAACTAAACATCTCAATTATTGGAAGAAACATCTTCCTCATGCTTTGTATGCAAATTTATTTGGACCAACAGAAACGACTGATATTTGTACATATTATATTGTTGATAGAGAATTTGAAGATGATGAAGTTTTACCGATTGGCAAAGCTTGTCAAAACTGTGATGTTTTCTTATTAGATGAAAAGAATCAAGAAGTCATAGATGATCGTGAAGGAGAACTTTGTGTTAGGGGATCGTTTTTAGCATTAGGTTATTACAACAATCCAGAAAAGACACAAGAAGTTTTTGTTCAAAATCCATTAAATCAAGCATATCCTGAAATCATTTATCGTACAGGTGATTTGGTGAAATATAATGAACGTGGCGAATTAATTTATATCACACGTAAAGATTTTCAGATTAAACATATGGGATATCGTATTGAACTAGGTGAAATTGAAGCAGCAGTTTATGCTTTATCAAAGATTCAAAGTTGTGCAGTTATTTATGATGAAAAAGAAGATAAGATTATTTTGATATATACTGGTAAAATAACAGATCAAGAGATTATGGAAGGAATATCTCATAAATTACCACAATATATGTATCCTAATAAGATGATTCAGTTAAAGGTTATGCCTTTAAATCAAAATGGGAAAATAGATAGAAAATGGTTAAAAAATCATTATCATGAGGAGGAAAAATAAATGAATGAATTATTAGATATTTTAAAAGATTTAAAACCGGGTGTTGATTTTGAAAATGAAAAGAATTTAATTGATGATAGAATTTTAGATTCTTTGGATGTTATGAATTTAACGGTTGAACTCAATGATGAATTTGATATTGAAATTACACCTTTAGATATATTACCTGAAAACTTTCAATCAATAGAAACAATCTATCAGTTAATTACTCGTTTACAGGAAGATAATTAATGGCATATACAACATATATATATTTATTACTTTTTTTAGGAAGCACATTTTTACTTTATACAGTGTTTCCTAAAAAATATAAATGGATTGTTTTATTATCAGCAAGTTATCTTTATTACATTCTTGCAAGTCGTGTATGGATGATTATTTTTATATTACTGACAACTATTTCTATATACATAGGTGCTATATGGTTAGATAAAATTAATGATATATTTGTATCAGTCAAAAAGTCTTTAGATCGACAACAAAGAAAAGAATTAAAAGAGAAAATATTATGGCAAAAGAAATGTGTTGTTATGTTTATATTGTTTATAAATCTAGGATTACTGATTTTCTTAAAATATTCAAACTTCTTAATAAGTTTACTTAATATCAGTATTTTAGAACAATTTCAAATTTCCATTCCACTCATTAAATTATTTTTACCACTAGGAATATCTTTTTACACATTACAAGCCATAAGTTATATAGTAGATGTTTATCGTGGGAAATATCATGCAGATGAATGTTTATCAAGAGTCGCTTTATACTTAGCGTTCTTTCCAACAATCGTAGAAGGACCTATAACAAGATATAACGAAGTAGCATATCAACTATATGAAGGTCATTCTTTTGATTATAAAAATTTTACTTTTGGATTACAGCTTATTTTATGGGGAATGTTTAAAAAGATTGTTATTGCTGATCGAGCAAATATGCTCGTTAATTATGTCTTTGATGATTATTTAAAGTTTTCAGGTTTAAGTGTAGTGATTGCGATTATTTTTTATACAATTCAATTATATACAGAGTTTTCCGGATGTATGGATATTGTTAGAGGAAGTGCTCAACTATTTAGTATTAGACTACCAGATAATTTTAGACAGCCATTCTTTGCGAAAAGTATCAATGAATTTTGGCAACGTTGGCATATAACATTAGGTTCATGGTTAAGAGATTATGTTTTTTATAGTGTATCTTTATCAGCACCATTTAAAAGATGGAGTCAGTTTGTTAAAAAACATGGCAATGAATATGTCAGTAAACTCTTACCAGCTTCAACAGCTTTATTTTTTGTTTGGATATGTAATGGATTATGGCATGGTGCCAGTATAAAATATGTCATGTATGGAATGTATTATTATCTATTGATGATGTTAGGTATGTATTTAGAACCTGTCTTTATGAAAATAAAAGATACTTTCCATATTCAAAATCAAAATAAACTTTTTCAAATCTTTTCTATTATAAGAACTATTTTTATTGTCAATATTGGTATGCTTATATTTAGAGCTGATACTTTATCTTCAGCATCGCATATGCTTGTATCTTGTTTTCAAGGCACAATGGATATTCCTTACATGGGATTAGCCTTGAAAGATATGATGATAGTGATTATGGGTGTTATCATTGTTTATATCATGAGTTTATTGAAGGAAAAAAATATATCTGTAAGAGAACATATTGCAAAGTGGCATATTGTACCACGTTGGACTTTTTATTTAACTGGATTGATGATTGTTGTGATTTTTGGAGCCTATGGTAGAGGCTATGATATTGTTAGCTTTATCTATGCACAATTCTAGGAGGGGTGAGGATGAATAAACAGAATATGAAAAATATTTTAAAAATGATGATTTTCTTATGTTTAGTGATTACTCTTTTACATCTTTCATCTCGTATTGTAGAACCTAAACAAAATACAAAAGAATCTGGTATAAAATATGAAAATGCAAGAGGATTTTATGGTGAAAGACAAAATTCTTTAGATATTATTGCGATTGGAAATAGTGATTTATATAATGCAATGAATCCTTTACAATTATGGCATGAACAAGGAATTCCTTCTTATGTCTGTGCTGAACCTAGTCAAAAAATTGTTGAAGCATATTCTTTATTGAAACAGACTTATTTGAATCAAACACCTCAATTAATTATATTAGAAGTAGATGAATTATTTACAAAGAGTGATGTTGATGATTTAGATATAAGTATCTCTGAAACTTTAAAAGAAATTTTTCCTGTTTTTGATTATCATAATCGTTGGAAAAATATTCAAAAGGATGATTTTATAAAAGAAAAAGTTTATAATCAAAAGATTTTGACAAAAGGCTATAAATACTATAATAATGTTCAATCTTATAAAGGTGGAAAATCATATTTAAAGAACAAAAAGAAAAGTTCTTTAACATATACAACACAATATTATCTTAATGAATTTATAAAATATGCCAAAAACAATGGCTCACAAGTTTTATTGATGTGTTGTCCTACAGCGAATACATGGACAATGGATAAACATCATACAATCCAAAAAATTGCTGATCAATATCAATTACAATTCTTAGATTTTAATATGTTATTAGATGATATTGATTTTGATTGGACTCATGATACAAGGGATGGTGGAAATCATCTTAATGATTTTGGAGCACAAAAAGTCACTCATTATTTAGGTAACTATTTAAAAGCACAATACCATTTTCAAGATTATCGTACACACCAAGATTATCAAAACTGGAATCAGGATTATTTAGAATATCACCAAAAATTAAAGTATTATAAAGGAAAAAATGGTTTTATTGGAAAATAGAATTTTTTATTGATTTGTCTAAGAAATATGCTATAATATTTCTTGCCATTACAATAGGCGGCTTCGAACCATGTCAGGACCGGAAGGTAGCAGCATTAAGAATGTCCGTTTATGTGTAGTGGCTTTTTTCTAAGGGGTGAAAGCAATGAATGATGAAGAATATATGCAATTAGCTTATCAACAAGCTTGTTTTGCTAGAGATATTGATGAAGTTCCTATTGGTGCGATTATTGTCAAAGATGGGAAAATTATTGCAACAGGATATAATCAAAAAGAATCTCAATATGATGTCACAGCACATGCTGAAATGATTGCAATAAGAATAGCTTGTCAAAAGCTAAAATCTTGGCATTTAGATGGTTGTGTCCTTTATTCGACTTTAGAGCCTTGTATTATGTGTAGTGGTGCTATTATCCAAAGTCGTATAAAAAAAGTGGTTTATGCAGCTAAAGGACAACGTTGGCATGGTTTATCAACATTTTTGCAAAGTCATGAATTTAACCATCATCCTCAAATTGTTTCTGGTATTTTAGAGGAACAATGTTGTTTATTGTTATCACAATATTTTAAAGAAAAAAGAAAACATGATAAATGATAGATTGGAGATTTTCGTTTGGAAATCTCTTTTTTTATTTGGTAGGTAGTCATATGGGAATTGAATTTGTAAATATTGATTGATAAAGTAGAGTTTATTGGGTGGATTATCAGCTTTAGGATTAATTTTATTAAAGAAAAAAGCATAAATTATTGAGGGATTCTTTTGATGAAGAATCTCTTTTGTTATGGAGAAATGTTGTTTTATTATCAATAGTTCAATATTTTTTCATATAAATATGATAAAATATATATAGAGGTGATAAATATGGATCAACGTATGTTAACTGAGCAGTTTGATTATGAAAATTTTTTATTAAAAGTGCTAAGATGGGTATTTGTAGGGGTTGCTGTTACAGCAGTAACTTCTATTGTTGTGATATTATCTGGAGTAATTAATTATTTGATTGACTTTTATTTTCCAGTATTGTTTATTTCTGTTATTGTTGAAATTGCTTTTGTTTGGGTGATAGGTAAGAAACTTCAAAATCATGGAGATCAAGTTTCTTATGCAATGGCAAAGAGATATTTTATTCTTTATTCAATAGTTAATGGTGTGGTTTTTTCTTTCATTCTTTCAGTTATTTCTGTTTATATTACAGCATTAGCTTTTGCCTTAACATGTGCTTATTTTGGATTATTATATACCATAACAAAATATACAAGTTCAGATTTCTCTTTTGTAATGAAAGTTTGTATTTCAGTATTACCGATTCTGATAATTGGATATATTATTTTAATATTTATTCATGCACCTGCTCTTTATTATATTATTGTTTTGATTGATTTGGCAGTATTTACAGGAATAACGCTTTATGATTTAAAAAAAATTTCAACAGCTTATCATCAATCTTTAGAAAATCAAAGAGAAGGTTTAGCTTTAATGTGTGCTTTGAATCTGTATCTTGACTTTGTTAATATATTTATTGATATTTTAATGTTAATCAGTGATAATAATTAATTAAGGGTATCGTAAGGTACCTTTTTTTGTGTTATAATGTGACAGTATAAGGAGTTGATACATGTGGCATATAAAACATTATATCGTGTTTATCGTCCCCAAAGATTTGAAGATGTTGCTGGGCAGGAACATATCATTACAACATTAAAACATGCAGTAGAAGAAAATAAGATTGCTCATGCTTATCTGTTTTGTGGTCCACGTGGAACAGGAAAAACAACAATTGCGAAATTGTTGGCTAAAGCTGTAAACTGTACGGGTTCACCTAAACCATGTGATCAGTGTGAAAACTGTCAACAGATTACATTGGGTACACATCCTGATGTGATTGAAATTGATGCTGCAAGTAACAATGGTGTTGATGAAATTAGAGATTTAATTGAGAAGGTCAAATATGCTCCAACACAGGGAAAATATAAAGTATATATTGTTGATGAATTTCATATGATGTCACCCAGTGCATCAAATGCCTTATTAAAAACACTAGAAGAACCACCAACTCATGTTATTTTTATTTTTGCAACTACGGAACCACATAAGATTTTACCAACGATTATATCAAGATGTCAGAGATTTGATTTTACAAAATTAAGTGTTCCAGATATTGTTTCAAGAATGGAAGATATTTTAAAAGAAGAACATTATCAATGTGATCAAGAAGCATTAGAATTGATTGCAAAATTAGCCGATGGTGGAATGAGAGATGCTTTATCTATTCTAGAACAATGCTTAGCTTATAATGATAAACATTTGACTGTTCAAGATGTTAATCAAATTTATGGTATAGTTTCATTGGAAAATAAGATCGATTTTATTAAGATGATTCTTTCTAAAGATATGAAAAAAGCATTATCGACATTAGAAGATATGAAAATGAATGGTATAGATATTAAAAGATTGACTTTGGATTTAGTTGATATTTTAAAAGATATTGTGATTTATCGTAATACACAAGATGAATCTATATTGTTTGTTTTATCTAAGTATTATTTAGATTTAATTGTTCCTTATATAGGTTGTGAAGAAGCATTGAATTTTATTGATATACTTATGGATGCCAGTGAAAAATATGCAAAAGTAATCAATCCATCAGTTTATTTTGAATTGGCTATTTTAAAGATGTGTAATCAAATTCAAGATGAAAAGATTGTTCATATTGAAACAGTCAAAGTACCACAGCAACAAGTTGTAGAAACACCAGTAAATCCAGAAGTTATAGAAGATGAAGAAATCATGGATGAACCTGTTCAAGATATAGGTGAAGATGTGATGGAAGAAGAACCTTATATTCTTCAAGAGGTTATAGAGGAAGTCCCAACTTTTGAATTTGAAAAGGAACCTGATATTCAAGCTGATGTTGATAACGATATTCATGTTGATGAAGCAGATATTATGAATATTCTTGTTCAGGCGAAAAGAACGATATTAGAAAGTATTCAAGAAAGATGGCCTATTATTAAAAGATATTTGGCTAATTTAAATATGGCAAAGAGTGCTGGAATGCTTTGTGATGGAACTGCTGTAGCGGCTTGTGAAGGTGGATTAATTATTTCTTTTGAATATCAGCCATCTGTAAATGCAGTTAATTATTATAAGAATTATAAACAGTTAAGTGCTTTCTTACAGGAAGTTTTAGGGAGTGAATATCGTTTTATTGCAATTCAACAGGATGAATGGATTAAAATGCGAAGTCATTTTATTGAATTAAAGCGACAGAGACAATTACCTGAACCACATGAGTTGACATTAAAACATATAGATTGTCATGATTTAGATCATGTTGATATGACTGAAGCACAAGAATTTGCTGTTCAGTTATTTGGTGAAGATATTGTGGAATTTAAGGAGGATTAAAGAATGAATTTTGGAAATTTATTGCAACAGGCACAACAAATGCAACGTAAAGTCAATAAAGCAAAGAAAGAATTTAATGAAAGAGAATTTGAATTTAAAAGTCAAGATGATTATATTGTTGGAAAGATGAAAGGCAATCTTTCTATTAGTGAATTACATATTCAAGATTCCTTGATTCAAGAAGATAAGGAAAATATGGAAGCACTCTTAATAGCAACAATTAATCAAGCTATTGAAAATGTTTCTAAAGAAAGGGAAGATACATTAAATAAAGTCACAAATGGTGTTGATGTATCAGCATTTCTATAATGGAATATCCACATAGTTTTGAGGAACTTGTTGAATGTTTTAAAATGTTACCAGGTATTGGTACAAAAGGTGCTGAACGTCTGGTTTATCATGTTTTATCAATGGACTTTGAGCAAGTTGAGAGATTTTCTGATGCTTTATTAAATTTAAAAAAGAACATTCACTATTGCCAAAAATGTGGACATATATGCGAAGGTGATATTTGTGAAATATGTCAAGATTCCACAAGAGATCAGACAACAATCTGTGTTGTTGAATCGCCTAAAGATGTCTTTGCAATGGAGAAACTCAAAGAATATCATGGTTTATATCATGTTTTACATGGGACAATTTCTATTATGGATGGGAAAACAATAGATGATTTAAATATTCAATCTTTGTTTGATCGTTTAAATGAAAATATTAAAGAAGTGATTATTGCCACAAATCCTACACGTGATGGAGAAACAACAGCCTTATTTTTAGCAAAACTTCTTGCTAAACAAAATATACCTGCTTCAAGAATTGCGAATGGATTGCCTATGGGAAGTAATCTTGATTACGCTGATGAATTAACGTTGTTAAAATCACTAGAAGGAAGAAAAAAACTTTAATCATCTCATATAATACAATGAGGTGATTTTTTTGTTTAAAATAACACGTATTTTTATAAGATTGCTTATGGCAACTCTATCGATTTTTATTTTTAATAGTTTTCATCATATAACGCAAATAACTTTATCCTTAAATATATTTAATATTGTTATGATTTCATTGTTTAATATTTTTGGTTTTATTCTTTGTATTGTCTTAAATATTGTCCTATAAATGCAATGAAATAAAACTTTATCTTTGTGTCAATTTTATATATAATAGAGAAAGAAATGAGGTGTTATAATGGCAGGTGTTTTTATTACTTTTGAAGGTGGAGAAGGTAGTGGAAAAACAACTATAGCAAATATGATTCAAAAGACATTAGCACAGGAAGGTTATCATGTTGTTTTAACAAGAGAACCAGGTGGTGTAGAAATAGCAGAAAAGATTCGTGATATTATTCATGATGTGAAATATATAAATATGGATAGAAAAACCGAAGCATTACTCTATGCAGCAAGTCGTCGACAACACTTAGTTGAAAAAGTGATTCCTGCGTTAGAAAATGACGCTATCGTTATTTGTGATAGATTTGTAGATAGTTCTATGGTTTATCAAGGAATAGCAAGAGGTATAGGTATTGATGAAGTTTATCAGATGAATTTATTTGCTACCGAAAATATCTTACCAAAACGAACGATTTTCTTTGATATACAACCAGAAGATGGTTTAAAGCGTGTATATGCAAATAAGGATAGAGAAGTCAATAGGTTGGATTTAGAGAACATTGATTTCCATAGAAAAGTCTATCAAGGCTATTTAAGTTTATGTGACAAGTTTCCTAATAGAATTGTCAAAATAGATGCTTCTTTGGATATTGATCATGTCTATCAGCAAGTATTAAAAAAAATTAGAGAAATACTATGATTTATAAAGATATTTTAAAACAACAACAACCTATTTTATATCAAATTCTCTTACAAAGCTTTCAAAATCAGAAAATTCCCCATGCTTTTTTACTTGTGGGAAAAAATGCCAGTTTACCAGCTCATTTTATTGCAAAAAGTTTGATTTGTGAAGATGATATTCTTGCTTGTGATCAATGTAATGAATGTCGACGTATTGACGAGCATAATTATGGTGATTTTATATATTATAATGGGCAAGATGAAACAATTAAAAAACCACAAATCGAATATATACAAGATCAATTTTCCAAATCTGCTTTAGAAGGAAAAGCTAAGATTTATCTAATGGAAAATATTGAAAATTCAACAAGCGAAGCAATGAATAGTTTATTGAAAATGTTGGAGGAACCAACTGCTGGTATTTATGCTATATTTACTTGTCAGAACTTAAATAGAGTTTTACCAACTATTCAGTCAAGATGTCAAGTCATTCAGCTTTTACCATCTTCTCAAAAAATGTTAAGAGAAGAATTAAAAAAAGAAGATATATCACAGGATGATGTAAATATTCTTGCTGAGTTATTTACGAGTTATAATGAGTGTAAGGAATATATTGAATCTGAATCTTTTGAAAAATTAAAAGAAGAAGTATATCATTTTATTGATGACTTATATTTTCACAGAGATAATTTGATTATTAATGTTCAGACACACTTACTTAAAGAATTTAGTGATAAGAAAAATATTCAATTTTTTCTTAACATGCTAGTATTGGCATTAAGAGATTTGTTTCACGTGAAACATTCTATGAACTTAACTTACCCATCATTTAAAAGTTTATATGATAGAATTAATGATCAGGAAGAAAATATCATTCAAAAGATTGATTTAATATTAAATACAGAATACTTATTAAGTACCAATGCAAATGTGATGTTGTTAATGGACAGCATGATGTATAGAATATAGGAAGGAGAAAGTATGGAAGAAAGATTAGCTCTTGTACGTTTTAACAATGTTGGAAAATCTTATTATTTTTCTACCGACTTGGAAGTGTATAAAGGAGATAAAGTTGTTGTAGAAACAATAAGAGGATTAGAGTTAGGAGAACTGGTATCAGATTTAAAGCATCTATCAGAATTTAATCTTGATACAGAACTCAAAAAAGTAAAGAGAAAAGCTAATAGAGCTGACATAGAGCTTTACGCATATAATGAAGCAAAAGCTGAAAAGTCACTTGAAATTTGTAAAGATATTGTAAAACAATATGATTTGGAGATGCATTTGGTCAGCTGTGAATATACACTTGATGCATCAAAAGTAATATTTATGTATACATCAGAAACACGTGTAGACTTTAGAGAACTACTTAAAGAATTGGCAAGTGTTTTTAAATGTCGTATTGAATTAAGACAGATAGGTCCACGTGATAAATCAAAAATTGTTGGTGGTTTGGGATCTTGTGGTTTGCCATTATGTTGTTCATCTTTTCTTGGAGAATTTGATGGTGTGTCTATTAATATGGCAAAAAATCAGATGTTAGCTATTAATATTGATAAGATTTCTGGATCATGTGGTCGATTACTTTGTTGTCTTAAATACGAAGATGATACATATACAAAAGAAAAACAAAGATTTCCTAAGATTGGTTCAAAAGTGAAATATGATAATAAAATTGTTAAAGTTACTGGTTTAAATGTCATTAGTGATTTAGTAAAAATAGAACATGACGGTAATATATCATTTGTATCTTTAGATGAAATTCAAATACTGCCACCAAGAGAGCATAAGCATGAACCAAGAAGTCGTTAATTATTTATTAGCATATGAAAATATGAAAATTATCCAAAGAAAAGATATGTTTAATTTTTCTTTGGATACTGTTTTATTAGCACATTTTTGTACAATTAATAAAGATTTAGATGAAATAGTTGACTTTGGAACAAATAATGCAGCTATTCCTCTATTATTAAGCTTAAGAACTGATAAAAAGATTACAGGAATCGAAATACAAAAAGAAGCAGTAGATTTAGCATTGAAAAATATACAATTAAATCACTTAGAACAACAAATAGAAATTATTCATTCAGATATTAAGGAATATGTTAAAGATGCTCAAAAGGTTAAACTTGTTATATGTAATCCTCCTTTTTTTAGAGTAGATGAGAGAAGTAATTTGAATGAGAATGAATATTTAAAAATTGCTCGTCATGAAATAAAAATCAATTTAGAAGAAATTGTACAATCAGCAGCAAGAATATTGGATAATAAAGGTCGTTTTGCGATGGTGCATCGACCTGATCGTATGATTGAAATTATTAATATGATGCAAAAATATGATATTGAACCAAAGCGTATTCGTTTTGTTTATCCAAAAGTAGGGAAAGATTCACATATTTTTTTAATTGAAGGAATGTATAAAGGAAATAAAGGATTAAAAATAGAAGCACCATTATATGCTCATAATGAAGATGGTAGCTATTCAAATGAAGTGAGAAAGATGTTTGGAGAAGATATTCATGAATAGACAAAAAAGTTTTGAAAATCAAAAACCGACACTTTTTGTTGTCGCTACACCAATTGGAAATTTAAATGAAATGACTTATCGTGCAATACAGGTTCTTAAAGATGTTGATTATATTGCAGCAGAAGATACACGTAATACTGTGAAACTATTAAATCATTTTGACATTTCAACAAAGCTGGTTTCTCACCATGAACATAATCTGATGACAGCTATACCAAAGATTGTTCATGATTTAAAAAATGGTTTGAATATTGCATTAGTAAGTGATGCAGGATATCCTGCAATTAGTGATCCTGGTTACGAGCTTGTGAAAGAGGTTATTAAAGAAGGAATGAATGTTGTTCCGATATCTGGAGCAAATGCTTGTTTAGATGCATTGGTTGTTTCTGGTATTGCACCACAACCTTTTCTCTTTTATGGTTTTTTAGATAGAAATGATAAAAATAAGAAAAAAGAGCTGGAAAAACTAAAAAAATATCAAGAAACAATTGTTTTTTACGAAGCACCACACCGTATTAAAAAAACATTGAAATTGATGTACGATATTTTAGGAAATCGTTCTATTGCCTTATGTAGAGAATTAACAAAAAAACATGAGGAAATTAATAGAGGAACAATTGAAGAAATATTATCTGTCATTGATGATATGAAAGGTGAAATGGTTATTGTTGTTGAGGGAAGTCATGAAGAATTTCAGGATCAGCCTCTTGTATTTGAACAAAGCATTGTAGAACATGTTGAAGAATATATTGAAAAAGGAATGTCAACAAAAGATGCTATTAAAGAAGTAGCAAAAGAAAGAAAGTTATCTAAAAATATTGTATATAATGAGTATCATAAAAATTGAATATAGAAATATATTCTTTTTTTTATACTTTATTGTATAATAAGGATATCACAAGGAGGGAAAAATATGATTTATACAATAACGTTTAATCCGTCAATTGATTATATGGTAACTGTAGATCAATTTCAGACAGGAGAAGTTAATCGTGTTCAAGATGAATATATTCTTGCAGGGGGAAAAGGAATTAATGTATCTATTGTTTTAAAAAACTTAGGTGTTGAAAGCCAGACACTTGGATTTATTGCTGGATTTACAGGAAAAGAAATACAAAAGCGTGTAGAAGAAAAAGGGATTCATACTGATTTTATAGATGTTCATAATGGTTATTCTCGCATTAATTTTAAATTAAAAAGTCAACAAGAAACAGAAGTTAATGGGAATGGACCTCATATATCAAAACAAGATATTGAGTTATTAATGGAAAAGTTAAAGAAGTTAAAGAAAGGGGATATACTTGTTTTATCAGGAAGTATTCCTCAATGTGTTTCTAATGATATTTATGCTAATATTATGAAAGAATTACAAGATATAGGTATTGAAATCATTGTTGATGCAACAGGGGAATTATTAATGAAAGTATTGGAATATAAACCTTTCTTAATTAAACCTAATAACCATGAGTTAGCAGAAATGTTTCACGTGAAACTTTTTGATCAAAAAGATATAGTGACTTATGCAAAGAAACTTCAAGAAATGGGAGCAAAGAATGTTTTGATTTCAATGGCAGGTGATGGAGCATTCTTTATTTGTGAAAATGGAAAAGTATACTTTAGTGAGGCACCAAAAGGTATTGTAAAAAATTCAGTAGGAGCAGGAGATTCAATGGTTGCTGGGTTTATTGCAGGATATGAAAAAACAAAAGATTACATCCAAGCGTTTAAAATGGGAGTAGCGACAGGAAGTGCCAGTGCCTTTTCACATGATTTGGCTACACAGGAAGAAGTCGATGAATTATTGAAAACAGTTCATGAGGTAGAGTATGAATATTAAAGATTTATTAAAGGAAGATAGTATTATTTTAGATACAACGGCTACAAATAAAGAAGAAGCTATTCAAGAAATGGTAGCAAAACATTATCAATGTGGTCATATACAAAATCAAGATATTTACTATCAAGCTATATTAGAAAGAGAAAAACTTTCATCAACAGGAATAGGACATTTTATCGCAATACCACATGCACAGAGTGAAACCGTCAATTATCCTTCATTGGTTGCAATGGTCAGTCCAAAAGGAATAGAATACGATTCATTAGATCAAAAGCCAGTGCATTTATTATTTATGATTGCTGTTCCAAAAGAAGCAGGATCAAAACATTTAGAAATATTAGCACAACTCTGTCAAATATTAATGGATGAAAAAATTGTGGATCAACTTATTCATAGTTCCCATGAAAAAGAGTTTTTATCTATTCTATGTCATGATTTAGAAAAGAAAGAAGATCAAAAGGAAGAATCGAAAGAGTTAGATATTGTTGCAGTGACAGCTTGTCCAACAGGAATAGCCCATACTTATATAGCTGAAAAAGCATTGATTGAAAAAGCAAAAGAAATGAACATATCTATCAAAGTAGAAACAAATGGAGCCAGTGGTATTCAAAATACATTAACAAAAGAAGATATTCAAAAAGCACGATGTGTCATTGTAGCTGCTGATAAAAAAGTAGAAATGGAAAGATTTCATCATAAACCTTTAATTCAAGTTCCAGTTACTAAAGCTATTTATCACACAGAAGAATTACTACAAAAGGCAATGAGTTCAAATATAGAAGTTTATCAATCAAGTGAACAAAAACAGGAAACAAATGAAAAAGGAATTAGAAGAATTTATCAGCATTTAATGAGTGGTATTTCACAGATTATACCTATTCTTATGATTTCAGGTATTTTTATAAGTTTAATACCTTATATTCAAAATATGGGTATTGAAAGTGAATACTTAACATTAATTTATTATATTGCAACTTTAGCAATTAATATTGCTATTCCTATTATGAGTGCATTTATAAGTGATAGTATTGCAGGAAAACCAGCATTTATTGTATCATTAGTTTCTTCTATATTACTGATAAATATGCAAGGAAATGTTATTGAGGGAATTATTCTAGGATATATTGCAGGATATTTTGTTTTAGGTTTATCACGTATATTAAGATATTTACCTAAAGATTTTCAAAGCTTATCTCCTAATCTTTTTATACCATTAATAGGAAGTTTTGTGATGGGAGTGATTATCTATTTGACGTCACCTTATTTTGCTTCTTATATTTCATTGATGACACAAGAATTGAATCCAGTTATGCTGATTCTTATAGGAGCTTTACTAGGTATTATGATGTCTATAGATTTAGGAGGACCTATTAATAAAACAGCTTATACAATTGGAATTATAGGTATTTTTATTGGTAGATATGATTTAATGTCAGCAGTGATGCTGACAGGTATGTTACCACCACTAATTATTTGGTTGACAATGCTTATAACACATATTTTTAATGATGAGGAAAGAAAACAAAAATGGTCTTGTCTTTTTAATGGATTATGCTTTGTCAGTGAAGCTGCAATTCCTTATATGCAAAAAAATAAATATACAATTCATTATCCATGTATTGTTGCATCAGCCATAGCTGGAGCATTGACCATGTATTTTGGATGTAGTCAAGCATTTCCACATGGGGGTATATGGACAATTATGTTTATTAATCAGCCATTATATTTTGTATTTAGTTTAGTCCTTTCAACAGTTATTGGAACACTTTTCATTATTTTTACAAAATATTTATTATCCCATTTTCATAAAACAAGAGTCGAATCTTAAAAAGACTCTTGTTTTCTTTTGATTAATAATAATATAATGAAAATAAGGAGGTAAGACATAAGAATGAGTCAAATGATTATTAAAAACTATGTTAAGAATGATTATGTAAAATGTATGTTTGTGTTTGATGAAAATATACAAGAGTTAAAGAATAATTGCTCTCATCTGGTGTTTGATAATGAAAAGATATATCTTCTTAATGATCATCATTACCCACAATTTTTCTATCAGCATATAAAATCTATAACCATCTCATTATGTAGCTGATTAATGAGTTACTGTGGAAATCATCAAGAAAAGTTTTCTTTGTTTAGTGATGAATATTGGAAAGTAGATGAACCAATATTATATTGTGGGCATATGGGTGCTAATCTCACTTATTGTCTGGATATGATTATTCATTATCATGATAAAATATATGCTTTTGAAAGTTTTTCAATACTTCAAACACAAAGAATTATCGAATTACTCAAAAAGAATCACGTTTGTTTAAATGATCCTATCCATATTGAAAATATAGTGACGACATATCATACAAAATATGAACTACAACATTATTTACAATTTCATTATAATGAATTAGCCAAAAAATATCATTTAGATAATCCAAGAGGACAAATAATATATAGCTAAATTGCCTTAAGCAATAAATAGATAATAAAAAATCTGTATGAACTATTCATACAGATTTGCTTTAATATAATCTTCTATAATTATAAACATATCTTTCCCAATATCCAGACAGTGGAGCTGTTTTTACACATTGATCTGCATATTGACCAACAGTACCAGACCCTTCACCAGAAGCATGAACAAAACTTCCACCACCAATATAGATACCAATATGTGCAACACCACTACCATAGCTAAATGTGATGACATCTCCCGGTTGTAGTTGAGAACGTGAAATAGATTGTCCACTACCAGCATATCCAGCAGCTGTTGTACGACCTAATTTGACGCCAGCTTGATTATATGCCCAATATACTAAACCAGAACAATCAAAATAGTTTGGACCATTAGCTCCCCACCAATAGCGACATCCTCGTCTTGTTAATGCTTTTTGAGCAATAGCGTTACCAACAGATGAATCACCGGGAACATATGATCCACCACCGCCACCACCACTAGGAGCACGAGAAATCAATTCAGAAAGAGCAGCATCTATTTTCTTTTGTGCTGAAGAAACTTCTTTTGATTCTTTTTGATTATCTTTAATTTTCTCTTGTTGTGAAGCTTTTAATTCAATATATTTTTCTTGTAATGCTTCTTGAGATTTCTTTTGTGATTTTAAATTTTCTCTTGCAGTTTCTAAAGATTTTTGTTGTGTATCAAGATTCTTTTTTTGTTGTGTAAGTTCATCAACTAATTCTTTTTCATAAGCAGTGATATCATTAACACTACTTAAACGAGAGAAGAAAGTACTAAAGTCATCAGATCCAAATAAGAAATCAACAACCCAATTAGAATTATATGTTGTTTGCATAACATATAAACGTTCTCTCATTTGTTCTTCTTTTTTAGCTATATCTTTTTTTATTTTTTCAATTGATTTTAACATATAATCAATTTCTTTATTCTTTTGATCAATTTGAGAATTTAATTGATCGATTTTTTGAGAAACTTCTTCAAGATTATCATTCGTTTTAGCTAAATCATCTTTTGTATCTTGAATTTCCTCTTTTAAATCCTGATTTTTTTCCTTTAAATATTTGTTAAACTCTTGACAAGTCTTCTTATTAGAATTGGTAAGATTTGAAGAACAAATTTTAATATATTGATCTTCTTTACCTTCAAAATCAATCGCATGAACATCTATTGGAAAAAGAGTCATAGCGAATACTGAACAAAAAGTTAAAAGACTTATTGATATTTTCTTCATTCAATCACCTCTGCAAGAAACATTATAACACAAAACAATAAGAAAAAAATAACCAAATCATAGAAATTATAAAATGTCATGTTTTATATATTGAGAACATATAATAGAAAGTCATGAAAATCTATGGCAAATGTGCAGACATTTTTATAAAAGTAACATATTGTATTTTGAGGAGGTGAAGGAATGGCTAAAGAAGGAATTGATGTTTCACAATATCAAGGTGAAATTAATTGGGAGCTTGTGAAAGATCATATTGATTTTGCAATACTACGTTGTGGTTACGGTCAGGATATACCGGGACAAGATGATCCGACTTTTAAAAGAAATGCAGATGAATGTACAAGATTAGGTATTCCTTTTGGTGTCTATCTTTATTCATACGCAACAGATGAACGTGCAGCTTTATCTGAAGCAAGACATGTTATGCGTTTGATTGAAAATTATCAAATGGAATATCCAATTTATTTAGATTTAGAAGATCCCCGCATTGGTCAGTTAACAAATGATCAGATTGAAAGAAATGCCAGAGTCTGGGCAGAAGAACTTGCTAGAAATCAATATTTTCCTGGATTTTATGCTTCATATTACTGGTGGACAACAAAATTAACAGGGGCTACATTTAAAAGATATACAAGATGGGTCGCTCGTTATGCTGAAGAACTAGGAGCAGAAGGATTTGATATGTGGCAATATACAGATCATGGATTTGTAGAAGGAATCAATGCACCTGTAGATAGAAATTATGCTTTTAGAGATTTTCCATCTGAAATTAAGGATGGGGGATATAATAATTTCCGTATAGAAACAACGCCAGAACCAGAAAGTCCAGAAGATAAGTATCAGATAGGAGATCATGTCACTTTTGATCATGTTTTTATTTCATCAGAAAGTAGTGTTCCTTTGATTCCATATATGAATCATGGAACAATTACAAGAGTTGTCCCTCATGCCAGAAATCCTTATTTAATTGGAAATGGTTTGGGATGGGTCAATAATGAAAGCATTACAGGAACATTGAGATATCTTTCTCATCCAACATATCGTGGTGACTCTCTTGTTGATGCATTGGATCAAATTGGTGTAGATTCTTCTTTTGCTTCAAGAAAAGAACTTGCTCAAAAGAATGGTATTGATAATTATACAGGTAGTGCCAGACAAAATCTGGAATTATTAAGACTGCTTCAAGAAGGACGTTTAAAAAGTTAAGGGCATTGTATAAAGCAATGCCTTTTCTATTGTATTTATGTTTGTACAATAGTATAATGAATGCGTCTTAAGGGAGAGTGACTATAAAATGGTTTATGCCAAAACGAGAAATGAAAAAGAATGGAAAAAACATATAACGGCACTGATTTGTGTATTTATAGCTTCTATTATTATGTCAATCAATATTAAATCATTTGTTAGGGCTGGAGATTTAATTCCGGGTGGTTTTACGGGTTTATCATTATTGATACAACGATCAGCCAATCTTTTTGCTGGTATTGAATTACCTTATTCAATTATCAATATTTCATTAAATGCTTTACCAGCTTTTATTGGATTTAAAATGATAGGTAAAAAATTTACCAGTTATTCAGTCTTGATGATTGTTTTAAATTCCTTTTTAGTTGATTTAATACCAGTCACACCGATTACATATGATCCACTATTAGTTTCTGTTTTTGGGGGTATTTTAAATGGTATAGCAATTGTCATTGCATTATATGGAAAGGCTTCAAGTGGGGGAACAGATTTTATTGCAGTTTATTTATCTAATAAACTTAAGAAACCTTCATGGAACTTTGTGTTCGGAATTAATACGATTATTTTGATGGTTGGTGGTTTTATCTTTGGTTTTGAAGCTGCTATGTATTCTATTATCTTTCAATTTGTTTCTACTCAAGTCATTGAAAGATTACATCGTCGTGATCATAAAGTCACTTTATTGATTATTACAAAAGAAGGAGAAACTATTGGTCAAGAATTATTAGAATATACTCATCATGGTGTGACAAAATTTGAAGGACAGGGATGTTATTTAAAAGAAAATAAAACAATGTTATATACTGTTGTTGGTGCTGATGAAGTGAAAGATGTTGTTCATCTTATTAGAGAACTGGATTCACATGTTTTCATTAATATTATGAATTCTGAGGGAGTGACAGGAAACTTTTATCAAGAACCAATTGAATAAAAAGGCATAGGCCTTTTTATTTTGCGTTATATTCATTAAGAAAAGATTCAAAGATTTGAAGATGGAGTTGTTCATCTTCAATAATGCGATAGAGTATTTTTTGAATTGTTTGATTGTATATACAATGAATTTGTTTTTGATAAATATCAATCGTTTGTTGTTCTTGAATCATAGCATTCTCTAAAAGAGATTGTAAATGACATGGATAGACATTATAACTTGGACTCCAGTATTCTAGATACCCTTGTTGACAATCCCATAAACGAGGATCAGTTCCAAGTTGGTAGGCTAATTGGGCAAAAATGTCTAAATGATGCATTTCTACAATACTTATCTTTTCCATAGCTTCAGATAGTTCTGGCCAAGTATCCATTAAAATAATATGGTTGTAGAAATAAAGACTGACAGCATTCATTTCTGAATGTAAACCACCTAAATTTGAAAGCATCATAGATGCATATTGAGGATTAGGTTGTATATTTTGAATTTTAGGATAGGGTTTATTAATTAAATAGTTCATAAAAATAACCTCCACACTCTAATGTATGATGGTTATTTTCATTTATTCACATATTTTTTCAAAACCGATACGACGAGCACCACTCAATAAAGTAATTTCACCACATACTTCAAAGCTATGTTTTGTTAAAAAACGCTGCATAGATAAATTATCTTTATGAGTATCAATACGAATACTTTGAATGTGATGATTTTGACATTCTTTCATTGCATACATCAATAATTGATGAGCTATATTTTGACCTTTGTGATTTTCATCTACAACGATTCTATGAATCACAGCGTAAGGTTGATTTGCTGTTTTCCATGCCCCGTCAATGATATGATAAGTTGGTTCATCTTCAATTGCAAAATACATAGTTCCAATTATTTTTGTATCTTCAATGACATAACTTTTTCCCTGGTTGATATCTTGAATAATATCATCAGCTTGTGGATAACCATCTTGCCACTGATCTATACCAGCTTTTTTAAAATAAGACTGAGCTTGATGGATAAGTGTCATAATATCTTTAACATCATCAAGCGATGATTTTCTTATTTCCATATTGTTCTCCTTAAACTATAAATAATAATATCATGATATTGAAAATTTTTATAAGCATGTTCATATAAATATCCTTCTTTAACAAATTGATTGGCTTCTAGCACATGACAGGATGCCAGATTTTCTACAAAAACTTCAGCATATATTTTATGAATATGATAATTTTCAAAAACATATAAGCAAAAAAGTTTAACAGCCTGTTTCATAATACCTTTATTGGCATAGGCAGGATTGAGCCAATAGCCTAATTCACAATTATGCACATCAATATCATTGTGCAAAGTTCCACCAATACATCCTACACATATTCCATCAACAACAATGCCAAAATCTAACCCATGATTTTCTAATGAATGGGTGATAAATGACATCGCATGATCAAGAGTATATGGGTAGGGGAAGGAATTTCTTAAATAGTTTCCAATACTTTGTTCATTAGCGTGATAAGCTAATTGACATGGATCAATTTGATCCAATGTTTTTAACTCAATAATCATGTATTCTCCTATGGTAAAGGCTTTTCACTGGCAAGATATAAATCATACCATTGTTGACGTGTTAAATGAACATCACATGCCTGTACCATTTCTTGAAGATGAACAGGTGAAGTTGTCCCCATAATGGGTTGCATACAGGCTGGATGACGAAGTAACCATGCTATCGCAATAGCACTTTTTGTTACATGATATTCTTTAGCAAGTTCTTCCATAACACTATTTAATTTTTCATAGTTAGGATGATCAATAAAACATCCTTCTGCCCATGAAGCTTGAACAACACTCCAAGGTTGAATTGTGATGTCATGTAGACGACAATAATCTAAAACACCACCATCTTTATCTTGAGCCCAAGCTTCTTTCATGTTCATATTTAAACCAGAATCAATCATTACAGAGTGAACAATAGACAATTGAAGCTGATTAATAATAATAGGGTATTTTGAATACTTTTGTAAAAGTTCAACTTGTAAAGGTGTATGATTAGAAACACCAAAATATTTCACTTTTCCACTTTCATATAATTCATCAAAAGCTTCACTAACTTCTTGAGGATCACATAAGGCATCAGGACGATGTAATAATAAAATATCTACATAATCTGTCTGTAATCTATCTAAAGAATTTTGAACGCTTTGTAAAATATGTTCTTTAGAAAAATCATAACGTTTTCCAGGAACAATTCCACATTTTGTCTGAATAATCATTTTTTGACGATATTCAGGATGTCTTTTTAAAACTTCACCAAAAATAGCTTCTGATTGACCACCACCATAAATATCTGCATGATCAAAGAAATTAATACCTGATTCCAACGCTGTTTCAACCAGTTTTTCAACTTCATCAACGCTCTTATCGGCAATACGCATACATCCTAAAGCAAGACGTGATGCTTTTAAATTTGTTTTAGGTATTTGAAAATAATTCATAATTTGAACCTCCTGTTGTTATTATATAAAATAATGATTATAATGTAAAAGAGAATGAAATGACTTTTTAAATATTTTTAGGGAGGTTATATGGTTTATCATATTGTTAATATTGTTGTTTATATTATTTCAATAGTTCTAGCAATGATTGGTTTAAGCTGTTTTCGTTTTGATCAATATATAAGAAAAGGAAAAGAAAGAGAATTCCATATCTTTTTTATAGTCACGTCCATTGCTTTAGGATATTTATTTGCATCTTTTGTATTATCTTTTGGAAGTTTAAGTTTTCAATTCTAAATCAGAAGTTTGTACATATATAATAATGATGAAAAAAATATATGTAAAACTTCTTTTTGTTTGTTCACTTCTATTGATTATTGGATGTTTTCGTTATCAGGAAGCATTGACGTGGTTAGATTTTCAATATCAAGTAAAACAACAAGAAAAGATTGTTCAAGTTCAAACATCAAATCAAGTGATATCAATCCCGTTAGAAGAATATCTTATTGGTGTTATTGCCGGGGAAATGCCAGTAAGTTTTGAAAAGGAGGCACTGAAGGCACAGGCAGTAGCAAGTCGTACTTTTGTTTTATCAAGAAATTTAAAGGTAGATAATACGACAAATTCACAGGTATATTTAAATGAAGATCAAATGAAAGAGAATTGGGGAAAACAGTATGAACAAAATAAAAAGAAAATAGAAGAAGCTATTCAAGAAACCAAAGGTAAAGTAATGACTTATCAAGGTAAGTATATTTCTGCTTTGTTTTTTTCTAGCAGTAATGGAAAGACTGTTAATAGTGAGGATTATTTTACTGGAGAAGTTGCTTATTTAAAGGCTGTAGATAGTCATTGGGATACAAGTATTGATCCTCATAATATAAGAAAAAAGACTTTTACAAAAAAACAATTAGCAGATATTTTTAATGTTGTACCAGAAGATATTCGAGTTACATCACATACATCAAGTGGCTATGTTCAACAAGTCACAATTAATCAAAAAACATATACTGGTAGAGAAATAAGAGAAAAGTTATCTTTACCATCTTCATGTTTTCAAATTGAATTTTCATCAAATGGCTATACTTTTATTACCAGAGGAAATGGTCATGGTGTAGGAATGAGTCAATATGGAGCTCAAGCTATGGCTTTAGAAAATAACAATTATCAAGATATTTTACATCATTATTATCAAAATATTGAAATTGAAAGTATAGACTCTTAACTTTTGTTCATACTTAAGTTGAGGTGAAAGCATGAAGAAAAGATCTTTTCATTATAAGAAAGTCCTAGGAATCTCACTGGCATTGGCTTTATTTTTAGGTGGTATTGGTATTGTTCAAAATATTTTAGATGAACGTACAAAAAGTTTTGAAGATGAAACTGTTGTGAAAGTAGATGAAAACAAAACACAGGAAACAAAAAAAGAAGAAAATAAAGTAGAAACTTTAAAATCGCCTGTAAAAGATGGTATTGGCATTGTGAGATATTATTATGATAAAGATGATGATGAGTCTAAACAGGAACAATCGCTAATTCTGTTTGAAGATGTCTATCGTCCAAATCAAGGTATCGATTATGCAAATAAAAATGAAGTCTTTGATGTGATGGCAGCTATCAGTGGAACAGTGACAAAGAAAACAAATGATCCAGTTTTAGGATGGGTTGTCACAATTACAAATAGTGATAACATTTCTACCACGTATGAGTCTTTATCAAAAGTATCTGTTGAGTTAAATCAAGAAGTCAAACAGGGAGATATCATTGGGAAAAGTGGAGAAAATGTATATGAGGCAGATTTGAAAAATCATTTACATTTTATTTTACAAAAGGATGATCAACTGTATAATCCAGAAAAATTTATTGGACAAACACTGGATATGATTAAGTAAATTTAGATTCTTAGGAATCTAAATTTTTTAAAATATTCACATAAATTTCATACATTTATTATATTATCATTGTGATAGAGATAGAGTTTTTGAAAAGATAAAAATTATGTTGATATAGTAATAATTTTTTCTTGTAATTAATAAGAAAAATGATACAATAGAAATGCTTATAGGAGGAATGTTCAATGAAATTATCAAAGGAAATTGGTATTGACTTGGGAACTGCTAACATTCTTATTTATGTTAAAGGTGAAGGGATTGTTGTGAATGAACCTTCTGTTGTGACTATCAATACTGAAACAAATAAACCTATCGCTGTTGGAGAAGAAGCCAGAGATATGCTTGGAAAAACTCCAGGTAAATTTCAAGCTATTCGTCCTTTAAAAGATGGGGTTATCGCAGATTTTCAAATTACTGAAATATTATTAACTCATTTTATTAATAAACTTAACTTAAAAGGAGTTTTCTCAAGACCAACAATCTTAATTTGTTGTCCATCTAATATTACTTCTATTGAAAAGAGTGCTATTCAAGATGTGGCTTTAAGATGTGGTGCTAAACGTGTTTATATTGAAGAAGAACCAAAGGTTGCAGCTATTGGAGCTGGTTTAGATATTTCTAAACCATCTGGAAATATGGTTGTTGATATTGGTGGGGGAACAACAGATATTGCTGTTCTTTCATTAGGTGATATTGTAACAAGTACATCTTTAAAAATTGCTGGAGATAAGATGGATGCTGAATTAATTAAATATGTTAAAGATAAATATAAATTATTAATTGGGGATCGTACAGCAGAAGAAATTAAGATGACAATTGGTAGTGCTTATGAAGCAGATCCAAAAGATGTTATGGATGTAAGAGGTAGGGATTTAGTAACAGGTTTACCTCACACAATTCAATTAAATGCTAAAGAAACTCAAGAAGCATTAGAAGAATGCTGCATGACAATTTTACGTTCTACAAAACAAGTTCTTGAACAAACACCACCAGAACTTTCTGCAGATATTGTGAATAAGGGTGTATTCTTAACAGGTGGAGGAGCTTTACTTCATAATTTAGATAAATTCTTAGAAGAAGGTTTAGGAGTTCCTGTATTTGTTGCTGAAAATGCTCTTGACTGTGTTGCTGAAGGTTGTGGAGTTATGTTAGAAAATACTCAATATTTACAGTAATCTTTAATGTATCATCATTATGGTGATACTTTTTCTTATTTTGTAAAAAAATAGATTTTTGATAAGGTTTTGTTAAAATGGTTAATAGAGGTGATGAAAATGGGGAAAAAGAAGTATTTTTTCTTTGATATTGATGGAACTTTAGCTGTTGGAACTCCGGGTGACCAATATGTTCCTGAATCAGCGAGAAAAACAATTAAAGAATTAGAAGCAAAAGGACATTTTGTTGCTATTGCAACAGGTAGAAGTTATGCAATGGCAGTCAATCATATGAAAGAATTAGGATTTAAAAATATGGTGAGTGACGGGGGAAATGGAATCACTATCAATGAAAAACTAATTGAAATCAAACCTTTAGATTATGATAAGTGTCTAGCATTAATTGATGAATGTAAAGAAAAAGGATTCATTTGGGCAATATCACCAGATAATGAAACAAGACGTTTAGCACCAGATAATCGCTTTTATGATTTTACCCATGATATTTATATGGATACAGTTGTTGAAGAAGGATTGGATCCAAGAAATTATGATCAAATCTATAAAGTTTATGTGGCTTGTTTTACTCCAGAAGAACAAAAACTAGAAACTCTAAAGGAATTACCTTGGTGTCGTTTCCATAAAGAATATTTGTTTGTTGAACCTGGTGATAAATCAGTAGGTATTAAAGCTATTGTTGATCATTTTGGTGGAGATTATAAAGATGTTGTTGTTTTTGGTGATGAGAAAAATGATTTAAGTATGTTTAGTGATGAATGGACTTCTATTGCAATGGGAAATGCAATTGATGAGTTGAAAGCAAAAGCAACATATGTTACAGATGATGCTGATAAAGATGGGATTTATAAAGCATGTCAGCATTTTGGATGGGTGGATTAAATGAGTAGGAAAATTATATTTTTTGATATTGATGGAACATTGTTTTGTCCAGAGTTAGGACGTATTACTGATGAAGTGAAAAATGCAATTAAATCAGTTCAAAAGCAAGGACATTTATGTTTTGTTGCAAGTGGTAGACCTTATGGATTTATTGCTGAAAATGTAAAGGAAATAGGATTTGATGGATATGTACTAGCAAATGGAGCTAATGTGAAATATCATAATAAAGATTTAACAGCAAGATATTTAAATCCAGAAAAGGTTAAAGAATTGACTGAGTGTTTAAAGTCTAAAAATATTGAATATATTTTGCAGACACCAACACTTTGTTATTTGAATCAGTCAAACCAATGTTTATTAGATTTCTATTCTCATTGTAATATAGATTTTCATAATTTATGTTATCAATATGATGAAGAAGATATTATAAAAAGAACGGTTAAAATGGAAGCATGGACAAAAAATCAGGAAGAGTTAGATTATGCGATTTCATGTTTTCAATCTTTTTCTTACGAATTGCATCCAGATCATCATAGCTTAGAAATTTATTCTAATGAAGTATCTAAGGCAACAGGTATATTAGATGTCTTACATGAATTAAATATTGATATTAAAGATAGTTACTGTTTTGGGGATGGTCCTAATGATGTAGAAATGTTTGAAACAGTTGGACATCCTATTGCGATGGGAAATGCTATTGAAGATATTAAAAAAAGAGCAGAAATCATATGTCCAAGTGTTCAGGAAAATGGAGTGGCTATACAATTAGAAAAGATGTTTAATGAATAACTAGCTATCAAAGCTAGTTTTTTCGTATTATTGATAATATAAAAAGAGCAGAAACATTCTGCTCATATAAAATCTACATAAATAATATCATTGCAAGCATAAAAAGTAAGGATATACTGGCAACTAATAGTGCAAAGTTAAAGCCAGTTTTTTCGTGTACTTCATTTTTAATACCGAAAGCAAATGAAAACACAAAGAGAAAAGGCAAAATAAACCAGGTAAGATATATCAATGTATGAAAGCCATCAGTTTGAAAGAGTTCACTCAACATTGTTTGTATCCTCGTTAAGAAGTTGAACAAGAATTTGGTCTAATTCAGGTAGAGATCTTTTTAAAATAATTGGTCTACCATTTTGATTAAGAAAACAATGTAAACTTTTCCCAATAGCTACAATGTCATCATTGACTTTCATCGTATATTCTATTTCTAGACGTGTTCCCTTATATGCAGAAACCTTTGTTTCAATGGTAATAAGATCAGGGAAAGTCGTACTTTTTTTATAATCACATTGAATGCCTATAACAGGAGAACTAATACCTAATTCTTCCATCTTATCATAACCAAAACCAATATGATTTAAAAAATCAATACGCGCTTCTTCCATAAAACGAATGTAATTAGAATGATGTGTAATTTGCATTTTATCGGTTTCATAATATTGAACTTGATGTGTATATGTGTGCATAATCTAATCTATACTCCTTTAAATTTTTTTAGCAATTTGAGATGTTAATAAATCTATATATAAGAAAAATACAATTTGATTTTCAAGGTATTGTTGAAAATTCTGATTGGTTGATGAAGGTAACCATATATATTGGTCACAATATTTTTTTATAGATAATTTATCATTCATTGTAATAAGAGCTAATTGATACTGAATATTTTCTTTTGATTCTTTTAAAAGAGGTTTTAAAGTATTTAAACCATTTCCTCTATTTGTAAAGAAGATGAAAATATCTTGAGAAGTAATAATATGAGGAAGTTCATGAATCTCGTCATTGTTTAAAACGATAGCTTTT
The DNA here is from genome assembly GCF_018223625.1 of Clostridium sp. C1. Lineage (NCBI taxonomy): Bacteria > Bacillati > Bacillota > Clostridia > Eubacteriales > Clostridiaceae > Clostridium > Clostridium sp. C1. The sequence goes on from NZ_CP073631.1 coordinate 2,241,022, forward strand.
TTATTAAATTTAAATAAATTATATTGTAACATTTTAGCTGGCAAAGAGCTTTTATGAAAGCCTGAAATAATCACATTTTCAGCTTGGATAATATCATTTGCAAGATTCTCTAATTGCTGATAATCTAAAGAACTTTGAATGATATTGAATAAATGTATATAAGAATCAATGTATGTTTCATTATCTAAAGACGAATCAGTATTTTTCTTTTCTAAGCGAAAGACATCAAATTTAAATTCATTAAAACCGTCATATCCAAGTTTTTGACAGAAACGTGTAATTGTTGCCTGAGAAACATGATAATTTTTAGATAAGTCAGTAGCAGAACTTCTTAGTATGATTTCTAAATCGTTATGTAAAAGATCATATATAATCATTTCTTTTTTTGTAAATGTTTCTTTTTTTAACTCCATTTTTTCAAAAGGATTCATTGTATCATCTCCTAAAGCTATTATAATAAAAAAAAGACTATTTCGCAAAATGAAATAGTCTTACTTGCATAATTCTTTTGCTTTTAAAATAGTGTTTTCTATAAAATGATCAGCATTTCCCTTTTCTAATCTTGAAATATATGTTTCGAAATATAATCCATAATCTTCTTTGCATACAAAATAGTTAGAATAATTTTCACAATATCCTATTATGATAATGAGCTTATCAGGAAAGGCATCTCTTATTTTTTTACCTAAGATTGCAGTAATGTCACCAGGTAAAGAGACAAACATGATATTTCCTAAATTGATAATATGACTATATAAAGTTAAAGTCATAGGACTTTTATCACGCTTTAAGATTAAATTATTTAATAGCATTTGTTTAACTGGAATCTGTTGATCGCTAGGATTTTGTTGGATTTCATATTGCAACTTAGGAATTTCATTTGTAATAAATGCATCTTTTCCAGTATAAATATAATCATGACAATATGAAGACCATTGTAAATTATTTATTGATGTCTGAATAATTTTGGCATTGTCTAATTGTTCTAATATTAATGAAGATACACGATCCAATTCTTCTTCACCACTTTTTTCTCTATAAAAGCGAGTTGAAACATCACCACAGCATCCATTGATAATCATACATGGCTGATGGTATTTATTTTGATATTTTTGTCTAATGTGACCTAATAAGTCAGCAGAAAGCTTATAGTTATATTGATTTAAAATAGTTGGATGACAAGCTAAAGAAATAAGAGAAAAGATAGGTAATTTTGAATGGACATTCATAAATTCTAGAATATATGCATTTTTGTCCGCATAGCCATCCACTTTGTTTCTATTACCATAAACACCTTGAATGATAGTATGTTTTATTTGAATAGTTGCTTCAGTTAATGAGTCCATAGCTTTATGAATAGAGAAAATAAATTGTGAAATAAGCTGTTTTTGAAGTTCTTTTTCGATAGTTGTTTTTTCAAAAAATGGTCGAAAATAAGCTGGCGCTGAATGAGTATGAATACACCCAATAATGACTTGCTCATCTGATAAATGATATTCACGACAAATCTCATTTTTTATTGGTTTTATCACACTATTTTCGATAATAATTGAATCTAAAATAGAAATAACAAACAATTTTTCCTGATAAGATAAAATCATTGTATTAATCTCAATAGGATCTAAAATACCTTGTGATTGAAAAGGACGATTATAACCAGCCATATATACACTCTTTTGAGGAGTAATATCTAATTTATGATAACCTATTTTCATGATTTCCACCTCCGCTTTTAGTATAGCATAGTTTTTCTAAAAATGAAAGAGTATTCAAAAAAATAAATTTAATATTGCAAAACCATTCATAATGTGATACGCTATATATGTCAAATGAAACCGGTTAACAAAATGACAGATTATAAAGGAGGGAAATCTATATTATGGATTCAACACAAAAAGGATTTATGGCTAAGTTCCAGGCAGTATTAGAAAAATATGTTGTTCCTGTAGCAACAAAAATCTCACAGCAAAGACATTTAGCTGCTGTTAGAGATGGATTAACAGTTTTAGTACCTGTTACAATTATTGGAGGATTTGCAATATTATTGGCCCAGCCGCCCGTTGACGCATCTTTACAACCAACAAATTTTTTCTTCTCATTTTTATGTATGTGGCGTGATTGGGCCTCAGCAAACGCTGCGACATTATTAACACCTTACTATTTAACAATTGGAGCTATTTCTGTTTATGTTGTTTTGGGTGTTGCATATCAATTATGTAAAACATATAAAATGAATACAATTTCAAATATGATTTCAGTTTTACTTGTTTATTTATGTATTGCTGGTGTTCCTCAAACTTATACAAGTGGAGAAGTAAGTGTGAGTGCTATTCCATTAACAGATTTAGGAGCTTCAGGAATGTTTACAGCTATTGTTGTAGCATTGGCAGTCATCGAAATTAACCATTTATTTATAAAGAATCATTGGGTGATTAAATTACCTGAACAAGTACCACCAAATGTGGCAGCACCATTTAATGTCTTAATTCCAGGTATCGTGAGTTTATTAGTATTTATGATTTTCAATTCTGTATGTATTAGCTTTTTTGGTACAGGTATTACTGGTTTGATTTATGCTGCTTTCCAACCTTTAATTTCAGCAACAGGATCATTACCATCAATTATTCTTATTAATGTTTTAATGACAACATTCTGGTTCTTTGGTGTTCATGGAGCAAATATGGTTGGAGTTGTCACAACACCATTAACAACACTTGGTTTAACATTAAATGCTGAAGCTTATGCTGCTGGAAAAGAATTACCTAGTATTTTTGCAGGAGCAGTTAATAGTGTATATGGGGGATGGATTTCTTATTTTGCAGTAGTGATTGTCATTTTGTTATTCTGTAAATCTTCACAAGCAAGATCAATTGCGAAAATCGCTTCTGTACCTGCGTTCTTTAATATTAATGAACCATTAATCTTTGGATTGCCAACAGTATTAAATCCATTTACACTTATTACTTTCTTAATTTGTAATAACTTGAATTTTACAATTGTTTATTTCTTAATGGACAGTGGTTTTTTAGGAAAATTCTTTGTATCTTTACCATTTACTGTGCCAGGGCCATTTCAAGCTTGGTTAGCATCTATGGATTTGAAAGCTATTCTTGTCTGGGCTGTCTTGCTTGTATTAGATGTCATTATTGCTTTACCATTCATTAAAGCATATGATAAACAATTACTAGCAAGTGAGGAGGGTGCAGAATAATATTCTGCACTTTTTGAATATGAAAGTTATTATCAATGCTGATGACTTTGGTTATACCAAAGCTGTGACAGATGGCATAATCAAAGGATATCATCAAGGAATTGTTCGTTCTACAACAGCTTTATGTAATATGCCTTATATTGAATATGGAAAAAATTTATTAAAAGATTGTCCAAATTTATCAATAGGGGTTCATTTAACATTGACGTTAGGAAAATCATTAACGAAAAATAAGACTTTAACAGATGAAGAAGGATATTTTTATAAGCCAGCAAAACTACAAAATCATTATTTTGATGTTGAAGAAGTTTATAATGAATTTAAAGCACAGATAGAAAGATTTATTGAAGTCTTTGGTTGTATGCCTAGTCATCTAGATAGTCATCATGGTATGCATGATTTTCAAAATAATCTTCAAGCAACGAAGAAGCTTGCACAAGAATATCATTTACCAATAAGACGATATAATCATTTTCAGTTTGTCAATGAATTTATCAAAGATAATGTATCAATAGAGGGGCTTATCCATATATTAGAAAAATATAAAGATCAAGATATAGAAATAATGTCACATTGTGGGGAATGTGATTTGGAATTATATTTAAAAAGTTCATATGCTTTACCACGTGTTCAGGAACTTGCTGTATTATGTGATCCAGCGATTAAAGACTATATACAAAAAAACAAAATTATCATAACAAATTATTTAGACGAGGAGGTTAATCAATGAAAACAATAAGAATTGGTTCAGGTGCAGGATATGGTGGAGATCGCATTGAACCAGCAATAGATCTTATACAAAGAGGAAATCTTGACTATATTATTTTTGAATGTTTAGCTGAAAGAACAATTTCGCTAGCTCAAAAAAATAAGCAGAAAGATCCTCAACTAGGATATAATGATTTATTTGAATATCGCTTTGATAAAATATTAGATGCTATTAAAGACCATCCCGTTAAGGTTATTACAAATATGGGAGCAGCAAATCCTAAAGCAGCTGCATATAAATGTCAAAGCATGGCTCAAGAAAAAGGAATTAAAAATTTAAAAATTGCCTATGTAGAAGGTGATGATATCACAGATAAACTTTCAGAGTACATGGATTATCAGGTCATGGAAACAGGAGAACCATTGAATCATATTGATGGAGAGATTTTATCTGCAAATGGTTATATTGGTATTAAAGGTATTGTAGAGGCTTTGCAAAATCAGGCTGATATTGTCATTACTGGCCGTGTAGCGGATCCATCATTAGCCTTAGGACCATTAGTTTATGAATGGAATTGGTCTATGGATGATTATGATAAACTTGGAAAAGGGACATGGATTGGTCATTTATTGGAATGTGCTGGGCAAGTTACAGGAGGATATTTTGCTGATCCAGGTTATAAAGATGTTCCAGAACTATGGAATCTTGGATTTCCAATTATTGAAGTTGACGAAAATGGTGATGGTGTCGTCACAAAATTAGAACATACAGGTGGTATAGTGACTGAACAGACTGTAAAAGAACAGACACTCTATGAAATTCAAGATCCTACAAAATATTTTACACTAGATGTTATTGCTGATTTTTCACATGTTCAAGTCCAACAAATTGGAAAAGATCGTGTTAAAATCAGTGGAGCAACGGGACATGCACCTAATGGATATTATAAAACAAGTGTTGGCTATCATGATTGTTATATTGGAGAAGGGCAAATCAGTTATGGTGGTTTAAATGCATTATCAAAGGCTCAGTTAGCTAAGGAAATACTTGAACATCGTTTTGAAATGATAGGATTGAAATATGAAGAAATACGATATGATATGATAGGAATGAATGCATTGTATCATGATGATATATCAACTCAAATGAATCAATATACACCAGTAGAAGTGAGGCTCAGAGTTGCAGCCAGAGTCAAAAACATAGCACAGGCACAAATGATTGGTAATGAAGTAGAAGCGTTATATACAAATGGTCCATCTGGTGGTGGCGGTGCAGTAAAGAATATTAAAGATATTATTAGCATTGCATCTATACTTGTACCAGTTAATCACTTTCATATAACAGTTCATGTTTTGGAGGTATAACAATGAAATTAAAAGAGATTGCACATTCAAGAACAGGGGATAAAGGAAATATTTCTATTATTTCACTTATAGCTTATAAACAAGAAGATTATGCTTTATTAAAAGAAAAGGTCACTCCTGAAAAATTAAAGGATTATTTTCATGATATTGTTCATGGAAAAATCACAAGATATGAAATTGAAAGTATTGGGGCATTGAATTTTGTGATGGAAGATGCTTTAGGTGGAGGCGTGACACGTTCTTTAGCTATTGATATGCATGGAAAGACACTAGGTAGTGCATTGTTGGAAATGGAGATATAATATGGAAATCAAGAAAATTGTCATTGCAGGAGCAGGAACAATGGGATATTCCATGGCAGAAATCTTTGCTCAATTTGAATATCAAGTTACCATTTATGATTTAAAAGAAGAAGCATTAATGTTAGCACAAAAACATATCAAGGATAATATACAGACACTTGTAGATGAACATGAAATCACAGTACAAAAAGCACAAAGCATCATAAACAGTTTATCCTATACAACGCAAAAGGATTGTTTTCAAGATTGTGATCTTGTTGTGGAAAGTATTATTGAAAATGTAGACATTAAAAAATCTTTTTATCAGGACATATCACAAATTGTAAAAGAGGATACTATTCTAGCAACGAACACTTCAGGAATTTCTATTAATGATTTAGCTTCATCAGTTTATAAGCCAGAAAGATTTATTGGTATGCATTGGTTTAATCCTTCCCATCTTATATTATTAATAGAAATTATAAAAGGAGATTATACAAGTGATGAGGTTGCTCAAGCTATTTATCAATTAAGCATAGATATTCGTAAAAAACCAGTTATTGTTCAAAAAGATGTTTTGGGATTTGCCGCAAATCGTATCCAGTTTGCAGTATTAAGAGAAGCCTTATCTTTAGTAGAACAAGGTGTTGTTTCAAAAGAAGGCATTGATGATGTAATGAAATATGGTTTAGGCTTTCGTTATGCTTGCTTAGGACCATTAGAAGTGGCAGATTTTGGTGGTTTAGATACTTTCTATCATATTAGTGAATATTTAATGGAGGATCTGTGTGATAGTCATGATATTCCAACATTGCTAAAAGAGCATTATCAAGCTGGTGAATATGGAGTGAAAACTCAAAAAGGATTTTATGATTATACAGAGGATAAAGATCAAAAAGCGACGCAACAAAGAGATGATAAGTTGTTAAAGATATTTAATGCTTTATATAAGAATCAAGGAGAACTTTAAGGTTCTCTTTTTTTGTATGGAAGTTTAATATTTATGAACTTTATTTTAAAAATATGAAATTTATTGTTGCATTAGGGGTAGAAATATGTATAATAAAGTTGTTTGATTTTTTGAATTTAAAGTTTAGTATAGTGACATGGAGGTTTATATGGACATTGGAAAGAAATTGAAGGATTTGCGTATTAAAAATGATTTGACCTTGGAAGAGTTGGCTTCAAGAAGTGAACTCACAAAAGGGTTCTTGTCACAGGTTGAAAGAAATCTAACCAGTCCAAGTATCTCTACACTTGAAGATTTGTTAGAGGCACTAGGCACCAATCTTTCTGAGTTCTTTCAATCTGATCAGGAAGAAAAGATTGTCTTTCATACACAGGATTTTTTTGTGGATGAAAAAGACGAATATACGATTGAATGGGTTATTCCTAATGCTCAGAAAAATGAAATGGAACCAATTCTTTTAACTATTCATGGACATGAAAGAAGTAAAGAAATGGAATGTCATAATGGAGAAGAATTCGGTTATATTTTAAAAGGAAATGTCACTTTAGTTCGTGGGAATAAAAAATATAGATTAAAAGCAAAAGAAACATTCTATATGGATGGTAAAGAAAGTCATTATTTTATCAATAATGGTTCAAGTGATGCCAAAATATTGTGGGTCACAACACCACCAATGTTTTAAAAGAAGGGAGTATGATTATGGATAAGAAGAAGTTAATACAATTTCGTAATATAGTGAAAGAATTTGATGGACAAATTGTTTTAAAAGGTGTCAACCTTGATATATATGAAAATGAGTTTGTGACTTTACTGGGACCTAGTGGGTGTGGAAAGACAACATTACTAAGAATTTTAGGTGGCTTTCTAGATGCAACTGAGGGAGAAGTTATTTTTGATGGAGAAGACATTAGTCAAGTTCCTCCACATAAAAGAGAGTTAAATACTGTCTTTCAAAAATATGCTCTTTTCCCACATATGAGTGTTTATCAAAATATTGCTTTTGGATTAAAAATTAAGAAAATGAGTAAAGACGTTATTGAACAAAAAGTTATGAAAATGTTAAAGCTCATTGGTTTAGAAGGTTTTGAAAATAAAAACGTTACACTTCTTTCTGGGGGACAACAGCAACGTGTAGCGATTGCCAGAGCACTTGTTAATGAACCTAAGGTTTTGTTATTAGATGAACCGCTTGGAGCATTGGATTTAAAATTAAGAAAAGAAATGCAATATGAATTAAAAAGAATTCAACAGGAAGTTGGAATTACCTTTATCTTTGTTACACATGACCAGGAAGAAGCCTTAACTATGTCAGATAAGATTGTTGTTATGAAGGATGGGGAAATTCAACAAGTTGGAACACCTCAGGAAATCTACAATGAACCAGAAAATAGATATGTAGCAAACTTCATTGGGGAAAGTAATATTATTCCAGCTGTCATGTTAGAAGATTATAAAGTGAAATTTGATGATATTGTTTTTGACTGTGTGGATTTTGGATTTAAAGATAAACAACCTGTTGATGTTGTGATTCGTCCAGAGGATATTGATATTGTCGATGTCAAAGATGGAAAAATGACAGGAGAAGTCTTAAGTGTTCTTTTTAAAGGTGTACATTATGAAGTTATGGTTGAAACTGTTCCAGTAACAAGTGTAACTGTGAACATGCATGTCATCAGAAATCGTGATGTGACATCTGAAAACGGAAAAGAAAAAATCAGTGCCAATGATTTCTATGTCGATATTGAAGATGTCAAATCATTAGATGATGCTGAAATTATTGCGCGTGCTGATGCACAGGCATGGAATCCTGAAACAGATGATTATATTTCTATCAGTAAGATTGATTATGATTTAAAAGAAGAAATTGGTGAATATGCAGTGACATTCTCGACTTCAAGTGGAACATCAGTAGAACGTAAGATCATTGTTGTGAATCAACCTGTTGTGAAGAATGAAAGAGCGAATGAAGGGGTTATGGCATTCAATTTCTTTAAGACAGTTGATGAACTTGATGAATCCGTAGCCTTAGATACAGATTTAAAAACATGGGCAAATGCTCAAGGATGGAAATTGAATGATGAAGATGAATCTGTAGATATTTATGTAGATTATGATTTTGATCCTGAACATATTGAAGAAGGAACATATAAAGTCACTTTCTCAACAGAAGGTAGAGAATTAAAGATTCATACAACAGATTATGTGGAAGAAGGTAAAGAGGTCGGTTTAACATTCTTCCCTGAAGATATTCATGTCATGGAAAAGATGGGGTTCTAGAATGAAACGTTTTTCACAATTAGCATGGCCCTATATGATATGGGTGATCTTAATGATTTTATTACCAATGTTATTAATTCTTTTCTATTCATTAACAACAAGTGGAAATGATATCATTAACTTTACATTTACTTTGGATCATTTTAAAAAGTTTTTTACCGACCCAGACTTTTTACTTGTCTTATGGCGTTCATTGACGATTGCTGTGAAGACAACAATTATCTGTGTTGTCTTAGGTTATCCAGTTGCTTATTTTATTGCAAGAAGCAGTGATCGTGTTCGTAATATTCTTGTTTTAGCTATTACTTTACCAATGTGGATTAATATGTTAGTCAGAACATATGCCTGGATAGGAATTCTTTCTAATGGGGGTATAGCTCAAACAATTTTAGGTTTCTTTGGATTTAAAGATGTAGAGTTGTTATATACAGAAGGTTCTGTATTGCTTGGAATGGTTTATAACTTTATTCCATTTATGATTCTACAAATCAATACATCTTTATGTAAGATGGATAAATCATTATTAGAAGCCAGTGCTGATTTAGGGGCGAACAGAGTCCAGACATTCTTACGTGTCACTTTGCCATTATCTTTATCAGGAGTTGTCAGTGGAATAACACTTGTCTTTTTACCAGCAGTGAGTTCATTCTTTATTCCTAAACTTCTTGGTGGAGGACAGTTCTTCTTAATTGGTAACGTGATTGAAAATCAATTTATTACAGTTGGAGAATGGAACTTTGGTAGTGCAATCTCTATGATTATGGCAGTCATTATGATGATTTGTATGTATGCAATTAGAAAAATTGATGAACGTAATAGTGGAGGAGGGAATCAGGAATCATGAAAAAAGATAAGAGAATTATTGGTAAAATTTTAATGGTTCTGATGATTTTATTCTTCTATTTACCAATTGTATTTATGGTTATCTTCTCTTTTAATGAAAGTAAATCATTAACACATTTTACTGGTTTTAGTTTAAACTGGTATGAAAAACTCTTCCAAAATAGAGATATGATGGAATCATTATATGTCACAATTACAGTTGCTGTGATTGCTACAATTGTATCGACAATAGTAGGAACAATTAGTGCTATTGGTTTATCAAAATCAAGCAAGATTGTTAAAAAAGTCATGATGCAGTTAAATGATTTTCCAATTATGAATCCAGAAATTGTGACAGCTATTGGATTGATGTTACTATTTATTACATTTCATATAGAACGTGGTTTTATGACAATGTTACTTGCTCATATTACATTCTGTATACCTTATGTTATTTTAAGTGTGATGCCTAAGATACGTTCACTAGATCCAAATCTATCTGATGCGGCAATGGATTTAGGAGCAACACCATGGCAAGCTTTAACAAAAGTTTTAGTGCCACAAATTATGCCTGGTATCGTATCAGGAGCCTTAATTGCCTTTACAATGTCATTTGATGATTTTATCATTTCATACTTTGTAACAGGAGGAGGGGTTAAAAACTTAAGTATCATGGTTTATACAATGAGTAAAAGAGTTAACCCAACAATCAATGCAATATCTACGCTTGTCGTAGTATTGATAACGGTAGTCTTAGTGATTATCAATGTAGTACCACTAATTAAAGCAAGAAGGGAGAAAAAAGATGAAAAAGTTATTAACTAGTTTATTAGCGGTTGCAACAATGTTTACTTTAACAGCGTGTGGAGGGGATTCAAATGCAGATAAGCCATATGCTGGACAAGAATTACACCTTTATAACTGGGGAGAATACATGGGTGAAAATTTTATCTCTGGTTTTGAAGATTTAACAGGCGCAACAGTCGTTGTGGATTACTTTGATTCAAATGAAGCTATGTATATTAAAGTCGCAAATGGAGAACCATATGATATTTTAGTTCCAAGTGATTACATGATTGAAAGATTAATTCAAGAAGATCTTATTCAAAAATTAGATAAAGATAAGATTACATGTATGGATGAGCTTGTTGATGCTGTCAAAGGATTACCTTATGATCCAAACAATGAATATTCTATTCCATATTTCTGGGGAACAGTAGGAATTGTTTATGACAAAACAAAAGTCAGTGAAGCTGATTTAGAAAAAGAAGGATACAATATTTTCTTAGATACTAAATACAAAGGAGATATTTATCTATATGATTCTGAACGTGATTCATTCATGATGGCATTAAAAGCTTTAGGATATTCAATGAATACAAAAGATGAAAAAGAATTAGAAGAAGCTTATAACTGGTTAGTGAAATGTGTTGAAACAATGGAACCAGAAATTGTCACTGATGAAATTATTGATAACATGGCTCAAGGTAGAAAAGCTTTAGGATTGATTTATTCTGGAGATGCTGCTTATGTTATGAGTGAAAATGAAAACATGGGATTCTATATGCCTGAAACAGGAACAAACTTATGGAGTGATGCTATGGTGATTCCAAAGAATGCTGAAAATGTAGAATTAGCACATGAATTTATTAACTATGCTTGTAGCTATGAAGCTGCTATGGATAATTCAAGCTTTGTAGGATATACTTCTGCTAATCAGGAAGTTATGGATGAATTAGCAAGTGGAGATTATGAAGGAATTAATGCTTACGTACCTAGAACTGGTAATGATAAAGATGAAGTTTTTGAATATGATGAAGCAACTCGTAAAATCATTTCAGATTACTTCAGTAAAGTAAAAATCGCAGCTTCAAATGCTCAATAAAGATGGGGAAGATTGGCCTATGGCTAATCTTCTTTTTTTGATGGATGAATCATAGACGGGTAACATAGAGCGTGTTATAATTTGAGATGTTGAGGTGAGTTATGCGAAAAGTTATTTTATTTATTGCGATGAGTTTAGATGGATATATTGCAGATCAGTATGGAAAAGTTGATTGGTTAGCTGGTCTAGATAGACAAAAAGATGCTATAGATACTTTTGAAGAATTTGTAAAAAATATAGATACTGTTATTATGGGGTGGAAAACCTATCATCAAATTATAACGGAATTATCACCAGAACATTGGGTTTATCCTAATCTAAAAAGTTATGTTGTCACACATCAACAGGTAACCTCTACTCACAATATAATTTTTACAAGTGAAAAACCACAAGATATTGTTTCTAAGTTAAAACAAAAACAAGGGAAGGATATATGGATTTGTGGTGGTTCACAAATGATTCAACCACTTTTAAAAAGCCAACTGATTGATGAATATTATATAACAGTGATTCCAATTTTGTTAGGGTCAGGGATAAGATTATTTCAAAGTGAATATTATTCTGTACCTTTAAAGTTAATTCATTATAGAGAAAACAATGGAATGATGGAATTGGTTTATGTACATAGAGAGGAATGAATGATATGGAAGATATGATTCAATATGATTTTTGTAAGCCTTATTTGATGTTGGATGAGTATATTTTATGGAAAGGAAAACCAGAAAAAGGGCATTTGATTACAGGTAATGATGTTATTGTGAGTTTATTTGGAATTGTATGGTTGTTTTTTTGTTTAAATTTTATAAGAGCTATATTCATGCAGCCTACATTATTTTTGATTATATGGATGATACCTTTTGTTTGTGTTGGTTTCTATATGGCTTTTGGAAAAATAATTCAAAAGATATATTTAAGAAATAAAACATTTTATGTCATTACCAATAAAAAATTAATGATTAAAAAAGGTCGTAAAATACAAATATATAATGGGAATGATTTGCCTCCGATGGAAATCAAAATTCATAATAATGGACTGGGAACCATTATTTTCAGAGAATTTGTTTATACAGGAAGAAGGCGTTATCATAGATATATTATGTTAGAAAATCTTATAGATGTTGTACAGGTACAAAATGCTATTGAGGTCATGAAAGGAAGTAAATCATGAAAGGAATTATTGTTTATGGGAGTCAGTATGGAACAACAAAACAATATGCCAAAGAATTATCTAAACAAACAGGATTACCAATAGAAAATGAACAAAATTTGGTCACAATAGATCATTATGATTTTGTTGTTTATTTAGGTGGTTTGTATGCGGGTGGATTAAAAGGTTTTAAAAACTTTCAAAAGAAAATTCATTCTAAGATAAAATTAATAGTTGTAACAGTTGGCTTAGCTGATGTAACAGATGAAGAAAACATTAAAAATATTAGACAATCTTTGAAGCGTCAAATACCAAAATCTTTGATGGCTACAACAATAATATATCATTTACGTGGTGGTATTGATTATTCAAAATTAAACTTTAAACATAAGACAATGATGAGTCTTTTGTATACAATGATTAAAAAGAAAGCACGAGAAAAGATGTCAGCTGAAGACTTAGCTATGATGGAAACATATCATAAGCAAGTCAATTTTGTTGATTTTGATATGTTAAAACCTATAATTAAAGATATTAATAATATGATAAAAGAGGATTTATGATGAAAAGAAAATATAAAAAGAAATTTGTAAAACTATTTGTTGCTTTGATTATTGCTGCTGGGGGTTATGTTGGAGTTGAATATCATCAATCAACAGTTTCTTATGCAAGTGATCTTGAAGATATTCCTGAATATGATGGGAAACCTTATGTGATTATTAATGATAATGAACCCTATTTTGATCAGGGTGATTTCACCACAAAATCTTTTGAAGAATATAGTCCATTAGATGATTTGGGGCGTTGTGGTGTTGCTTTTGCGAATATTGGAGAAGATATTATGCCAACCAAAGAAAGAGGAAGTATTGGGATGATTAAACCATCTGGTTGGCAAACAAAGAAATATGATTTTGTAGATGGAAAATATTTATATAACAGATGTCATTTAATTGGTTATCAGTTAAGTGGAGAAAATGCAAATGAAAAGAATTTAATCACTGGCACAAGATATATGAATACGGAAGGCATGTTACCTTTTGAAAATGAAGTGGCTGATTATGTGAAAGATACAGGAAATCATGTTTTATATCGTGTGACACCTGTTTTTGAAGAAGATAATCTGGTGGCTGATGGTGTATTGATGGAAGCTATGTCTGTAGAGGATCGAGGTTTAGATATAGAATTTAATGTTTTTGTGTATAATGTTCAGCCTCATGTGAAAATTGATTATCAGACTGGAAAAAGTTCACTTGAATAGGATGTATGATATAATAAAGAAAAGGAGGGATGTTATAATGTTTACAATTTCTAATTTTACAAATAATAACGATGTGAAAATCATTAATGAAAAAGGACCTTTTCAAATTATTGAATATCAACGTGATTTAAGTGTGATGCCTCATCATGCACAAACTGCTTATTTTTGTAGTGAAATGAATATTCGTAAAAGACAGGTTATTTGTGATATTAGTCAAGCTAATGTTGTGGTACAGGCAGGGGCAATGCAATGGATGGTTGGCAATGTCTATGCAACAACAGGATTAAAGGGTGTAGGTGATTTGTTATCTAAAGCGGTAAGAGGAAAAGTGACTGGTGAATCAGCAATTAAACCAGAATATACAGGAGATGGAGTTCTAGTATTAGAACCTACATATAAACATATTTTATTACTTGATCTTGATGAATGGAATCAATCTGTTGTATTAGATGATGGTTTATTTTTAGCTTGTGATGCAAAATTAAAGCATAAAGCTGTGATGCGTTCTAATTTATCATCAGCGACAATGGGAAATGAAGGATTATTTAATCTTGGAATAGAAGGTTCTGGTATTGTATGCTTAGAATCAGAATGTCCACAAGAAGAACTTATTGAAGTGACTTTAAAAGATGATGTTTTAAAAATTGATGGAAATATGGCTATTGCATGGAGTGGAACTCTTGAGTTCAAAGTAGAACGTTCTGGAAAAACATTAGCAGGATCAGCAGCATCTGGTGAAGGACTTGTGAATGTTTATCGTGGAACAGGAAAAGTTTTGATTGCACCAGTTGAATCAAGAAAATAGATATAAAAAAGGATTGAAAACGAAACTTTCAATCCTTTGTTTTTTATTTTAAGATTTTGAAGTGATGTCCTGGTTTAATGAAATCTAACAACATTAATTCTTCAGGTTTTACAGTAGCTACTAAGTTACGTTCACCATCATTAGGAATTTCAGTTAAAACAATTTCAAGTTCACCACGATAGTGTGCTAAATTATCATTAACAATCAATACATCTCCACGAGTGAAAACTTTTTTACCAGGATCTCTATATGGAATAGATTGTGATTCTACATTCATTTGAGAATCTTTTCCCATATCTCCATCTTGAACACTTTTCTTTTCTTTAAACCATACACGTGGTGATGAAGATCTTAACATAAATGATGAATGATCATAACGATCCCAATGAGGGGCAAAATCATACATGATTTCTTTTTCGTTTTGACTAATACCTTCAGCTTCATCCACTCTAATTTCAATAGCTTGTAAATTGACTTTAGCTAGAGCTTCTAATTCTTCATCAGTTGCTGGATAGTTTCCAATTAAAATATCATCAACATCTCCAGTCGCTAACATATAACGTGCTTGTAAATCAATTGGTAAACCACGCATAATTTCAACAGTTGGTAAACCACAGAAAACTTGCCATGGCCCGATTGTATGTTCATTGTTACTAGAAACAAAGGCAGCAGTGTGCAAATTTAATTCTTTCCAATAACGATTATATTCCATAAATAAGTCAAAATCTAAACCAGTATAACGTTCTGGGAAGAAGTTATGACACATAGTGATTTGATCTTTATTACCACCATTGTTGATTAATAACTCTACACCCATATCCATACTGGCATTAAATTCAATTTTAATATTGTATGGATTACGTGTTAATTGAATATCACCTTGTGTCCCAAAGTTACCATCCATTCTGATAATATCTAATCCTAAATCAGCAAATGGTTTTAAATTACCAGGTGTTGCTCCAATTAAGTCAAAAACTTGTGGATTTGTATCAGCAGCAACTTCAAATCCTAATTCATGAGCTTTTTTCATGAATTCTTTAAATTCAACCAAATAACTTTCTCTTTCTTCATCTGGAATTGATAAAAAACATGTAAAAATTCTACTGTAACCTAATTTTGCAGCTTTTTCCATGTATGCGTATACCTCATTCTTTGGTGTTTTATCAGGGTATACAGAAATACCTAATTTGTGCATATTCATTTTCCTCCTTATAAAATCATTATAACATCTTTAGCAATAGACTTTAAGAAAAAGATAGAAAGACATTTAAAATTCAAGCCTCTTATGAAAAATATATGGAGTAGGACTTCGCAAAATCATGGATTTATGATATAACAAAAGATAGAGAATGTAAGAAAGGAGCGAAAAATCATGAGTTTGGAAATATGTTTATCATTTGTGGTAACTTTCATATTTAGTTTAATTCTTGTTCCTATAGTAGGAAAAGTTTCAAAAAAACTTGGGATTATTGCTCATACGAATAAAAGAACCATTCATAAAGGAATCATTGCCAGAACTGGTGGTTACGCGATTTATGCTAGTTTTTTAATTGGGACAATGATTTTTTTGAAAACAGATATTCAAATTAATGCGATATTGATTGGTGGCTTTATCATTTTTTTAACAGGTTTCTATGATGATATTCATGACTTATCACCTAAATTAAAAATGTTGGGTCAGGTTATTGCGGCATTGGTTGTAATTATTTATGGAGATATTGTTTTAAAAGGTTTTACATTACCTTTTTTGCCAGACTCTATTTCCTATGTCTTGGCTATTTTAGTCACTATTTTATGGATTGTAGGAATCAGTAATGCGATTAATCTGATAGATGGATTAGATGGATTATGTGCAGGTATTTCTATTATTGTTTTAGTGACAATTTCATTAACCTCTTTAACATATGGACGTACGGATATATCATCGCTATCTTTGCTTTTGGCAGGTGCTATTGGAGGTTTTCTTGTTTATAATTTTCATCCTGCTTCTATTTTCTTAGGAGATTGTGGAGCTTTATTTATTGGTTTTATGATTGCAGTTATTTCATTACTTGGATTTGGTTATAAAAGTTCTTCATTCTTTACTTTAGGTGCGCCTATTGTTGTCTTAATGGTACCAATCATGGATACTTTTATTGCGATTATTCGTCGTAAAGTTCATCATAAAAGTTTTAGTGAAGCAGATCGTAACCATCTTCATCATAAATTAATGTTCTCTTTGGAATTAGGTCAAACTAAGAGTGTTTTGATTTTATACACTGTGACAGTTTTGTTTTCGTTATGTTCGTATCTTTATTTATTTGATAAAGTAGGTGCAACTATTTTATTTGTAGCTTTAATGTTATTGTTTGAATTATTTGTAGAAGCAACCAATATGATTGATCGTAAGTATAAACCATTTTTAACAATTTTAAATATTTTTATTAAAAGTGAGTATTTACCATCTATTAAAGATACAAAACCATATCAAAAGATTATTCGAAAAGCTAAAAAAAGATATGCTGTTATATTAATTATTGTGATAGGTATTGTCTTTTCAATGGTTTTTGTTTTAAATCATGAAGAAAAAGCTATTCCACAAAAAACGATAACTATAGAATATGTAGAATCACAAAATGAAACAAGCCTTATGAGTGATATTTATAATCAGCTGGTAACAGCCATTAATCGTGGTGATAAAAAAACAGAAAGACAATTAGTCGCAGCCTATTTTGTAAGTGATTATTATACACTATCTAATAAAGAAGAAGGAAAGATAGGTGGAATTGATTACTTCTATGCTGATAAAAAAGACGATTTTACAGCTTATGCTAAACAGGAATATTATAGAGATAATCAACAATATATCAATCCTCCAGAAGTTATCCGTTATGATATTTTGTCTAATGTCCCTTCTTATAAAGCTTTATCTGGTTTAGAAGATTATAGTTATTATGATGTGAAAGTTCAAATCACTTTTAATGAAGTGAATCCAATACTCAATGCTTTACAATATACGACGACTGTAACTTTGATTGAAAAAGATCAAAAGTTTAGTGTTGTCGCAATAGAGAGTGACAATGGATAAGTTCTTGTGGGTAGGACTAGGTGGAGCCATAGGATCCATCTTTAGATATACTTTAAGTTTATTGCCTATCAAAAGTTCTTTTCCAATTTTAACATTAATCACAAACTTGTTAGGAGCTTTTATTATTGGAGTGGTTGTTGGCTTATTTGAAAAACAATATTTGTCTTCACAAATCCATCTCTTTTTAAAAACAGGGTTATGTGGAGGATTTACAACTTTTTCAACATTTTCATTAGAAACTTTGACATTATTAGAAAATGGCATGATTTTTATGGCAATCGTTTATGTTTTCATCAGTATTGCAGGATGTATTGTTGGAGTATATTTAGGAAAAATGATTGTAGGAATAAGGGCTTTTTAAAAGGCTCTTTTTTCTTTATTATTTGGAAATAATGGTATATAATGTGGATGTAAAAGTTTATGAATTTGTTGGTTGGAAATAGAAGTATTTCATGAAAATGGAAGCAGGTGAAAATCCTGAGCTGTCCCGCAGCCGTGAAAGGGAGTTAAAGCGTAATACCACTGGGAAACTGGGAAGGTGCTAAGACGTTGAACTTGAGCCGGAATACATGCCAACATCTTGGAATACACTTTACGGAGTATAAAGTCGTTCTAGTATCAATTTTAGGGTTAAAGACCTTATTTTTGTCTAGGAGAAATGGAGGACAAAATGAAGAAAATTTTTACAAGTTTATTAATGATGTTGATGTTAATTGTTAGTCAAGTTTTACCAACAGCAGCATTATCATATGACGAAAGTTATACATCAGCAAAAGGTTATTATTCACAAAAAACAAGTTTCAATAGTTTTAGTGAATTATATGCTTATGAAGCCATTGGATTGGATTCTAGTGATTATTCTATTGATCATTTAATTTCTACTGACTATGCGTCTGAAATAGCACAATCTATAATTGCTTTATCATTACATGGAGATAATCCAAAAAATTATAATGGTGTTAATTATGTAGAAATGCTAGAAAATTGTGTTCAATCAAACGGAGCTTTTGATAAAAAGAATAATTCAACATATGCAAATTTTCAAGTTTATGGAGTTTTTGCATTATATGTTGTTGATTCACCTAAATTGTCACTGGCTGCAGATTATCTAACATCTCTCATTGATGATAATGGGGCTTTTGGGTCAAGCTATGGTCCTAGTTTAGATATTACTTCATGGGTTATTGAAAGTTTGTCTTTGGTTGATAAAGACAAATATCAACCCACTATTCAACGTGCTATTGTGTATTTGCAATCTATGCGAGATGGACAAGCAGGATATAAAGATAGTTTTAGTGGTGTTAATGTGAACACACAAGCAAGTGTTATGATAGGTTTATTAACATATGATGCCAAAGGAGTTAAAGCAGGTACATATAATCAAAATGGGTATAATCCATATGACGTATTATTAAAATATCAAAATACTGATGGAAGTTTTTGGTATTCAACACCGGGAGAAGTGAATGATTATGCAACCGTTCAAGGGATTCAAACAATAGGGTATTATTATAATGAATCTGTTTATCAAAAAGCAAAACAGGATTATTTGGCTTTAGATGAAGTTATAGATACAGAAAAACAACCAGAAATAGAAGTTAAACCGGAAGTAGAAGTTGAACAAGAAGTAGAAAAGACAGAAACATCATCTTCTCAATCTCAAAAACAACCTCAAAAAGAAGTTGTAACAGAAACAACAAAACAAAAAGATGTTGTACAAACAGATGATCAGTCATGGTTATTTGAATATGGTCTATTATTTATGGGAAGTGGAATACTTTTATTGAAAGGAAGAAAGTATTTTGAATAAAACAAAGAAATATACACTTATTTTTATTGTATTATGTTTTATATTTATTGGGGGAGCAGGTATTTATCATACCTGCTTTGTCCCAAATCAAGAAGCAAAAGCAGTTGTTGAAAATAAAGAAACAGAAAGTGAAGTTAGTCAGCAAGTAGATGTATCTAAAGAAACATCTCAGCAAGATGAATCATCACAAGAAAAAGAAAAAAAGCAAACTTCTCAAAAGAAGGAAAAGAAAACAGAGCAAAAAACAGAATCTCAAACAACAAAAAAAATAGATGAAGATGCATCAAATCAAAAAACATCAGAACCTAAACAACAACCACAAGAAACTTTGGAAGAAGTTGAAGAAGAATCACAAATTGAAGAAGTGGCATCAATCAATGTGATAATTACAGGTGTTGATGGTGTGATGGCACAAGATTATGTTGAATTTGAAGAAGGAATGAGTGCTTATGATGCGTTAAAAATATTAGCCGATAATTATGAGATGACTGTTAAGATTTCAGGAATAGGACAAGCTGTTTATGTCAAAGGAATTAATGGTCTAATGGAGTTTGATTATGGTGGACAATCAGGCTGGAAGTATAAAGTCAATGGAGCTTATCCAAGTTTAGGTGCAGGTGCTTATATTTTAAAAGATGGTGATCAAGTTGAGTGAATCTATTCAACAAATGGGTAAGATTCAAGAAATCAGTTTAATTGGCATTTTAGCGGCAGTTAATATTGCTTCTCGCATTGCTTTACAGGCTTTACCTAATATTAAACCAGTGACTTCAATTATTATTATTTCAGTTTTACTTTTTGGATTAGCTTTTGGAATTAAACTGACATTGGTGACAACACTTGTATCTAATATGTATTTAGGTATGGGAATTTGGACTTTTTTTCAAATTTTAGCATGGATTGTGATTTGTCTTTTGACACAATGTATGGGTGATTTTTATAGAAGAAAAAATAAAAATCCATCACTTCTGGTAATGGCTGTTTTTTCTTTAGTGATGGGTTATGTTTTTGGTTTGATTGTATCATTGGAGCAATTTGTTATTGGGGGATTGCCATTATTTATTGTTTATTATAGTGCTGGATTATTATTTGATACGTTTCATGCTGTGGGGAATTTCTTTTTTTATTTAATAGGAGCCCCCTTGTTGTGGAAAGTATTTAAAAAATATAGGAAGTGTTAAGATATTTCTTAGAGAAAATTTTAACATTTCCTATTTTTATAATAAGGGTTGAATTAAAAAATATTGGAGTACATTCAAAAGACCGGCTAATACCATGACAAAGATAGGATTCATTTTCCATTTCATTAACAGGAATAGACAAATAACAAAAATAACAACCATTTGGATTTTGAGGGTTTCTACTGCGATACCTAATTCTCCAAAAAAAGCAGTCATAATAATTGTTAAACCAGCACTAGCAATTAATGCAATAACTGCAGGTCTTAAAACATTTAAAATGGATTGTAAAGATTCCATTTGACGAAATTTAAGATAAAGCCATGCGATAATAGTGACAATAAGACAAGAAGGAAGAATACATCCTAAAGTCGCTATAATAGCTCCGGGTAGTCCAGCAATTTTTATTCCTACAAAGGTAGCAGAGTTAATTGCAATAGGACCAGGTGTCATTTGGGAAATAGTGATGAGGTCAGTGAATTCTGGAATAGTGAGCCAATGGTGTAATTCCACCACTTGATTTTGAATGAGTGGCATTGCAGCATAGCCACCACCAAAGCTAAATGCACCAATTTGTAGAAAGCTTAAAAATAATTGTAGGAGTATCATGATTTTACACGTCCTTTCCATAGAAAAGTTTTGATAAGCCCAATCATAATACAAATAAAGATAATATAGATAACGTTGATATTCAAAAAATAAGTGAGAATAAATGAAGAAATCATGATGAATAGAGAAAAAATATTTTTTTCGTGGAAAATTCCTGCTGCCATTTCAAAGACAACTGCCACAATAACGGCACCTACACCAGCTTGCATTCCTTCAAGCATTAAAGCTATGATGATATTTGTACGGAATATTTCATAACAAAAAGATATGAATGAAATGACAACAAATGGAGGAATGATTGTTGCGATCACTGAAACGATGATTCCTGCAATACCAGCTAATTTATAGCCTACAACAATGGCTCCATTCACTGCAATAGCACCCGGTGATGATTGTGCAATAGCAATTAAATCCAACATCTCATCTTCATCAATCCAATGATATTCACTAACAAATTTTTTTCGCATGAGTGTAACAATGACATAACCACCACCAAAAGTAAAAGCACTGAGATATAAAGTTGAAAAAAATAAAGTGATGAGTTTTTTCTTTGACATGAAATCACCTCCGTTATTATCATACAAAAAGTTGAAAAATATGTAAAATAATATTATTTTTATTTCAAAAGTTATACAATATAAGTAGATAGAAAAGTAAAATATTTAAAGAAATATATTTTCTTGTGTTGAAGAAAAAGTGTTGTATTTTTATAGTGAATATGATAGTATTGTTTTGCTAATGTATAAAGAAAAGGAGGTACGACAATGGTTTTAAATATTTTACTAGTTTTAGTTTCAATTGCTCTTATTGTTGTATGCCTATTACAAAGTGGAAAATCTGATGGTGTTGTGAATGCTTTGACTGGTCAAAGTTCTAACCTGTTTGCTCATCAAAAAGAAAGAGGAGCTGATTTGGTTTTAACACGTATTACTGTTGGACTTGCAATTGCATTTTTTGTTCTTGCAATCTTAATTAGAATGGGTTAATCATTAGGGCACTTTGATGTGTCCTCTTTTTATTAATTGGATAAACTAAAAGTGAGGTGATTAAGATGAAGGAAGAAATATTGAATTTATTGGCTGATCGTAGTTATACAAGAAGAAAGATTCAAGAATTAGCAGAATACTTTCATATGACCGATACTCAAGATTATGTTTCGTTTATTAAATTAATAAATGAGATGGAAAATGAAGGACTGATTATCAGAAGTCGTATTAATGATTATTATTTGATTAATCAACTTCAATATTATAAAGGTGTTTTAGAATTAAATAAACGTGGTTTTGGGTTTGTAAAAGTAGATGAAGAACGTGAATTTTATATTCATGATACGAATATGAAAGATGCTTTAAATCATGATGTTGTTTTGATTGAAAAAGTCAAATCACATGGAAATCGTGAAGAAGGGCGTGTTGTTCGTGTTCTTCGACGTGGACAAATAAGATATGTTGGGGAAGTCAAAAGAGGGCGTAAAGAATATATTATCAAAACAGATGATCCTAAATTTGATAAACCAATTATTGTGGATATGGCTCATGCACATGGAGCTATGCCAGGGCATAAGGTTGTTGTAGAGATAAAAGCTTTTAAACCTCAGATTAAAGGGGATATTGTTAAAATTATAGGGCATCGTAATGATCCGGGTGTTGATATTTTATCTATCGTTCATGCTCATGATGTAGATATTGAATTTCCTAAGGAAGTTTACGAACAAATTGAAAATATATCAGATGAAATTGATCCAAGTGATATAGAAAATCGTGTAGATTTAAGAAATGAATTGATTGTGACTATTGATGGTGACGACGCTAAAGATTTGGATGATGCGATTTCGTTAAAAAAATTGGATAATGGTCATTATCAATTAGGTGTCCATATTGCTGATGTGTCTTATTATGTGACAGAGGGTTCGCCTTTAGATAAGGAAGCTATTAAAAGAGGAACATCTATTTATTTAGTTGACCGTGTTATTCCTATGTTACCACATAAACTATCTAATGGTATTTGTTCACTGAATCCAAATACTGACCGTTATACAATCAGTTGTATTATGGAAATAGATAAGCATGGAGAAGTTGTTAATCATGAAATTGTTCCATCTGTTATTCATTCTTCTTATCGTATGACATATAATAATGTGAATAAGATATTAGATGGTAATCAGGATTTACAAAAAGAATATGCACCAGCAATTCCTTTATTCTTTTTAATGCAGGAGCTGGCAACTTTGCTAAGAAAAGTGCGTGATGAACGTGGAGCTATCGATTTTGATGTTGATGAAGCAAAAGTTATAGTGGATAAAACAGGGGAGCCTACTGATGTTGTTTTGAGAAAACGTGGTGCTTCTGATAAGATTATTGAAGAATTTATGCTGAAAGCTAATGAAACAGTAGCACAACATTTTAAATGGATGGATTTACCTTTTATTTATCGTGTGCATGAACAGCCAAAAGTTAAGAAACTGCAACAGTTTGTATCTATTGTCAAACCTTTGGGCTATACTATTAAAGGTTCTCTGGAACATGTTTTTCCTAAAGAATTGAATATGATTATTAATGCTTCTAAGGGAACGGATGAACATGTTATTGTTTCGACATTGTTATTAAGATGTATGCAAAAAGCAAGATATGATGCACAGTGTTTAGGACATTTTGGTTTGGCAGATGAATATTATACACATTTTACTTCACCTATTAGACGTTATCCAGATTTGTTAGGACATCGTTTGATGCGTACTTTCTTGTTTCAACATAATTATCAAAAGACTGCTCATTTTGAAGAAGTGATTCCTGAATTGGCAGAACAGTCTTCTTTTAGAGAAAAAGAAGCTGTTGACATTGAACGTGAAGTGAATGATATGAAAATGGCAGAGTATATGTCTAAGCATATTGGGGAAGAATTTGAGGGAATGATTTCTTCTATTACTTCATTTGGATTCTTTGTTGAATTACCTAACACAATAGATGGTTTAGTACATATTACTGATTTAACAGATGATTATTATCATTATAATGAGGAACAGATGACTTTGATAGGAGAAAGAACGGGTAAAACTTTTAAAATTTCTGATAAGGTCAAAGTTAAAGTTGTTGCCTGTGATAAAAAAGAGCGTACAATTGATTTTGAAGTTGTGGGAATGGAATCAAGAAAGAAAAAAACAAAAATAGTTAAAATTAATGATAGAAAAGTAAAGACAAAACGTACAAAAAAGGGTAAAATAAATAAGTCTAATCATAGAAGAACAAGAAGACGAAGATAAAAGGAGGCGATATGCATGAAGATTGTGACTCAAAATAAAAAAGCTTTTCATGATTACTTTATTTTAGAAACTTATGAAGCGGGAATAGAGTTAAAAGGGACAGAAATTAAATCTGTGCGTAAAGGTCATGTGAATTTAAAAGATGCTTTTATTCGTTTTAAAAATGATGAAGCATTTATTGAAAATATGCATATCGCTCCTTATGAACAAGGGAATATCTTTAACCATGAACCACTTCGTAATAGAAAATTGTTACTTCATAAAAAGCAGATTAAGAAATTACAAAAAGAAGTGAAAGAAAATGGGTTAACAGTTGTTCCGACAAAATTATATTTTAACACCTCTAAGCTTAAGGCAGAAATTGCTTTAGCTCGAGGAAAGAAGTTGTATGATAAACGTCAAGATTTAAAAGCTAAAGATGCAAAAAGAGATATGGAAAGAGCATTGAAAAATGCTTATTAATGGGGGCGTCTTGGATTCGACAGGGGTCAGTTTGAATGAAATTGCAGCCGTGGGCATACGTTAATTGCAAACAAAAAATATCTGGAAACAGACAACAATTATCTTTCGCTTGCTAGTCGACGTTAGACTTTAGCGAATATCAGCCTATAGCATACCTATGGCTATAGAACTGGTAACATATCTTATAGGTTAAGGGTATAAAGCGTCTGGATTTATATCACGAAAATGTACAGAATCGCTAAGTGAAAGACTGCTTGTGGATTGTAGCTTAGTTAAATTCATTCGACAAGATAAGCTGTAGAAGTTTCATATGGGACGGCTTTTGGACGCGGGTTCGATTCCCGCCGCCTCCACCAAATAGTAAATGACACTGATTTTATCAGTGTTTTTTTTATTTTTTTTGTATTGTGCTAACGATTTGCTAACGAGTTATAAAAAAGGAAATAGCAAAAATTTATTTAATAGAGAAATTAGTATTCAAAAATTAGAGAATAATAGTTTAGAGATTATAGGATTATTTTTGAAAAGTAATATGTTAGCTTTCAAGATCAATTTTTTAGATATTTTAAATTTTTATCGCAATAGTTAAAATGTGGAGAATATAATAATAAATTTTTATAGGTCATTTTATTATTGAGTTTTAAGCAAATGAACTTTAGAAAGATGTTTCTATGAATATTTTTGATTTTATAAATATAAGTTAAAAAACTTGACAAAAATACATGGGGGGGGGTATACTCATAATAAGAGAGGGGAGAACTATTATGGATAAGCAAAAAATAGATTTATATCTTACAACTAACGCTAAATATTTTGAGCCAAGTGCAATTCCAATCATTAGACAAAAATTGGAAAAAACTGATGACACAACATTTTTATCGTTACAAGCTACTGATTTAAAAGATCCTACAACTATGCTATTATTCTCATTATTTTTAGGTGCTTTTGGGGTTGATAGATTCATGTTGGGCGATACAGGTATGGGTATTTTAAAATTATTGACTTTAGGATGTTGTGGAATTATGACAATAATCGATTGGTTTACAATTATTAAAAAGACTAGACAACATAATCTTGCAAAAATTTCTATGATTATTTAACTAGATGAAAAAAAATTTTTTTACTGAAATTTTTTCGTTATTGGGCTTAGCTTTATTTTTTCATTTTTTGGAAATAAGGATATGTCCCTTTTTTTCTATTTTTGGGATACCATGTCCTGGTTGTGGGTTAACTAGAGCAACTATTTTATTTTTGCAAGGAAAAATTATGATGTCTTTACATTACAATTTGTTAGCTATACCTATAATTATATCATGTGGAATATATTCAATATTACTTTTTTTTGAAAAAGAGAAATACGTTGAAATGATAATAACAAAATATAAAAATGTTTTAATAATTTTTGCGATATTAATATTTATTATAGTTGAAATAATTAATATTAATAATTATTTATTATATTAGGAGGAAAAATGGAAATATATGTATGTGTAGTTATAATATTATTGATTTATGGGTATATATCATATAAACTTCTTTGTGATATAGTAAATTTGAAGAAAAGTATTATTCAAGTAAAAAAAAGATATCGTTCTTTGAAGTTTTCATATCAAAGATTAAAGAAAAAATAAATGTTTTAAAAGAAAATCCTAGATTATATCCAGTTATTCATAACAATGATATTGTAAGGTCGTTTTATATACGTTCACTAGCTTTTTCGTATATTATAGATGATAATAATAAACTAATAACAATTACTGAAGCTGTATTTATTAAATCATCATTAAAATTGAAAGTAAAATAATATGTTAGGGGTTGTTTTTCAACTCCTTTTATTTTTTCTTTTTTATATTTAAAAATCAGTAAATATAAAAATATATCATTATTAACATCAAGATAATAGTATGTGAATATATCTGTATATATTGATATATGTACGGACAAAAATGCATACTAGAGATAAGATGTGAAGGAGATGTAATATGATGAAAAAAGAAAGAATTGAATTAAGAGTCAGTAAAGAAGAGAAACAGAAAATAATGAGTGATGCATTAGAAAATAATATGAGCATGACTGATTATATATTGAGATGTGTTATTGCTCAAAGATGCTGTATAAAAAATAATGGTATAAAATTAGATAACACAAAAGATATTATCGAATGCATAATGGACCTTGATGATATTGCTAGTGAAAAAAATGATGAACGATCAAGACGATTTTTGAAAAGATTGGGGGATTTAGAATGTCTATTATAATTGTGATGAATAAGCCCTATCGTGATAAAATGGCTGTCAATGATGTTATTAATTACATGATAGAAGGAACACCTAGTAGTGTAAAGGATTATATGCTAAATAAGGATTTTATGTGTAATGGAGTAAATTCTTTATCGTTACAAACGATAGTCAATTCATTTGAAATGGATAAAAGACGATATGGCAAGGTTGAAGGGAAACAGCTACATCATTTTGTTTTATCAATATATAAGAAGAATTATTATCATATTAAAGACAAGACAAAATGGGTGTATTTATTAAGTGAGGAAGTAGGATATTACTTAAGACAAATGGGATTTAGAAATGTATCAAGTATTCATGTGAAAGAGGATGGAAATGTCCATATTCATTTTGCAGTTAATTCAGTTAATGGGTTTACAGGAAAAAAACTATCTAATGAAAAAACATTCTATAATAATCTTTTACACTTTTTAAGAGAGAACTTTAATATACTTAAATGGGAAGGAGTACGATTCTCATGATAAATGAGCAATTATTAACAGTTGATGAAATAGCTTTTATATTAAATGTATCTACACAAACAGTTAGAAAGCTTATAAAGAAGAAACAATTGATTGCTATTAAAGTTGGAAAGAATTATAGAATTTCATGGGATAATTTAAATGATTATATATCAAGAACGATATAAAAAACGCTGTATAATTACAAATGTAATTATAATATTCTTCAATTATATATTATATCTATGAATATAAAATTGAAGGAGGTAATAAGCAATGAGTGAACTTTATATTCAAAACGTTATTCGCAGTCTTAAACAATTAGAGATTGCAAAGGAAAAAATTGATAAAGAAATTAAGGAACATGAAAGTGAAATCAAGAAGTACATGCAGATGTATAATTTAGAAGAACTTCATGGAATGAATGGAGAGAAGGCAATTTATAAGGAGATTCTTGGTCGAAGATTTGATACCAAGAGTTTCAAACAAAACTTTGCAGAATTGTATTATTCTTATATGAAAGATACAAAAAGCATTAGATTTAAGTTCAGTTATTAGGAGGATAATGCAATGGGTAAAATGGTTTTTGCTATACTGACAGCTATTGCTGTCTATATTTTTGAAAGAGATAATGGTTAGGGATTAGCATGAAGCTAATCCCATTAATTTTTATGATGAAAGGAAAATAGAAAAATGAATATAAGAGATTTAGTATTATATTTTGCATTGAAGTATGAAGGTGATTTCAATAGAATATATAATGCACTTTCAAATAAGGAAAAGTTTGATGGAGAAGCATTATGTAAAATGAAGGAACAGTTAGATTGTCAGTATATCAGTATATTTGATGAGGAATATCCTTCAGGATTAAGGAAAATCAATTGTCCACCATTTGTGCTTTTCTATAAGGGAAATATTGATTTTTTAGATGAAAAGACACTGTGTTTAATAACACCAGAAAGCAATCATTCGACTCAGGAACTATTGAATCAATTTGTTGATGATATGATAGAAGATGATGAATTTGTACTGGTTAAGCCACATAGAAGCTCTTTGGATGATTATGCAGTTAAGACTATAAAAATTATGGATAGAGGTATTTCATTCTATGGTGATGTTGATAATATAAATACTCTTGTTTTTAGTGAGTATCCTTATTATGTCGAGCCACCAAAGAAGTATCTTCCTTTTTCGTATAGAATTGTCAGTGGTCTAGCAGATAAAATTGTGATGGCTCAATGCTATGATACAAATGAAGATATCATGGCACTTGCTTATGCAATTGAGCAGAATAAGGATGTCTATATGATTGGAAATGAGTATGAGCTGTATGATATATTGAATCAACAGAAAATCAAGCATATTGAAAACTATGGGGAGCTAGAGTCAGCAGTATGAAACTATTGACAAAAGAAATTGAAGAAGAATTATTGAAGTATGGCATTGATGGTCAAAGAGAACTTGTTTTTCATTCTAAGGTCATTGCTAGGTATTTCAATCCATATGGTGTAGGAACATGGCTCATTACTGGTGGAAAAAGGCTTGTGGATGGGGATTGGTTATTATTTGGGTATGTTAGTCTTATATATAATGAATGGGGCTATATATTATTATCTGAACTAGAATCATTGAAATTAGGTAATGAAATTCCCATCATAGAAAGAGATAGATATCTAAGAGAAAATACAACTGTTCATGATGAGTGTGTAAGATTAGGTATTAGGGAATTTGAATATGAATGAACAAGAGTTGGATCAGATATACTATGAACTTGAAGAAATAGAAGCAATATTAGGTATATTAGCTTCGATAGAACATGACTTGTCCCCACAGTACATAGGTATTGTAGCCAGTCATTATCATTGCAAGATTATCAATATACGTAAGATGATAAAAAAGAAATTAGATAAACTGATACCCTTAGCAGAGTAATGAGCTAAGGGTATTATTCTTCAAGTATTGTTTTTGCAATCTTTATAATGAGATTAAGCTGTTTATTTGTAGCCTTTGAACATATTTCATCAAGTTGCTTGAGATAATAGTTCTTTTCTAGTGTAGAAGTTCCAGTAATAAGAAATGCGAGGTCTAATTCAAGATAGTTAGCAATGATAGATAATGTATCTAATGTAGGACATGATTTACCATTTTCGATTTTTGATATATAGAATGTAGAAAGGTTAAGATCGTTAGACATCTTTTCTTGAGTAATTTTTGATTCTGTTCTTTTATTTTTAATTCTTTTGCCAATCATGGCATAGTCAATAGTCGAATTAAGCATAAATAATCACCTCGTATATTGTTTATCATACAAATTATTCTCAAAATTAAACACAAACCAATAGAACAAGTTGTATTAATAATGCAATATATGATAAAATAAAATTATAATTAATGAATTATAATGAGGAGTGTAAAATTATGGGAGTGAAAATAAACTTAATAGGTGCTTATGTAAAGCATACTGTAGAGGAAAAATTGGGATTAGAAGAAAGAAGAGAAAGAGAAAGGTTAAAAAAAACAACGGCTTATTGTAAAAACAAAGATGAATTTAAACAAGCTATAAAAGAAGAAAGAAATAAAATAATAGTTTTAGATGAATTATATTATGAGTTGATTGATACTGTGAAAAAATCTAATAATTCTACTATTGAAAAAAATATAGGAAAAATTGCAATGATATTAGGATTAATAGCACCAGGATTTGGAATATCAATTGCATCAATTGGAAGTGGTTTTATTGCATTCTGTCATGGAAAAAATAATGAAATAAAAATAAATTATAAAGTAGAAGTAGATAGCTTAAATGAACAAATAATATTTAATAAAAAATAAATTATTTAGGTGTCGGAAAATATAAATTGAAAAGAGGATTCAGAATGAAAATAATATTAAAGTTATTGATAGTATTGATATTAGTTTGTACTTCAGTTGGCTGTTCTACTACTGATAAAGAAGAGATTAATACTGCAAAAAATACTGAAAATGAAGAAAGTGTTGAGGAAGACATAAATATTAATATAAATGATTTATTCAATAATATTGATGCTTATCTTGGTAAGAAAATCACTGTAACAGGATTTGCACCATATGAGGTTATAACAGATGAAAATGGGAGATTTACAAACTGTATATATGATAAAGAATGGATTAATGAATTATATGTTAACAATATTGAGGAGCCTATAAATGGAGGATTTGAAGTTACAATTACTGGTAAAGTATATAAAAAAGATAATAAAGTAATGATTGATTCTGAAAATTATAAAATTAATGAAGAAATGACAAGGGATGGAGCTATAATGGATAATGAAACAAATAATCAGAGTCTATTTGAGCAATTTCAGACAGCGGGGATCAATTATGCAAATATGAATTGGAATCAATTTTTTAACAATCCTACTTCACTATCGGGAACTTTTGTTTATATTCCGGGTAAAGTCGTAGATGTGTCATATTTAAATGGATTTACAAGTGGATTGATTGATACTGTTGGTAACGGAAATTTACATGATATGGTATCATTCAGTATAAATGGAGAAGTTTATGATTTTAACATAGGAGATATAATTGCACCTATGGGAACTATATCACCTATGACAGGATCAGCAACTAATAGTTATACATATGAAACTGTGAATACTCCATTAATAGAGGTATCAGATTCGAGTTTATGGAAAACAGAATATACTATTGATTTAAAAGATGATGCAGTAGCTAAATTCATGTATGGAACTTATGAAGCGATTGATTCAAATGATGTTGATGAAAATTTTGGTACAACAATTGAATTTACAGACTCTACTATAGATGGTTACAAATATCAGTATCAGGAAAAAGTATATGAAAATCCTAGTATTAGAATAACCTCTGGAACTATTATGCGTGGATATGATGATATACGTATTGGAATGGATTTATATGTTACTGAAGTAGATGATGCATATAGTAATTTGGGTGCAGAAACAACATCAGTAAGTATTGAATTAAAAGACAATACAATGCTATGTAATGGTAAGTCATATAGAAAGAATAAATAATCGTTTTTTTAGAGTATACCCTAGTGGTATACTTTTTCTTTGTACCATTAAAGTTGAATAACGTATTTTGGAACGTTCCACTTAAAATTGTGACTTAGTGGAACGCTTTTTGTTTATTAAAGATTATGAAATGTGGTGATAAGTTTGAAAATTGGTTATATTAGAGTATCGACTGTTGAACAGAATATTGCAAGACAGGAAGTCATCATGAAGAAGCTAGATGTTGAAAAAATATTCATTGATAAAATTAGTGGTAAAAATATGGAAAGACCTATGCTTAAGGAAATGATGGGTTTCGTTAGAAGTGGTGATATTGTTGTTGTGGAATCAATCAGTCGTTTTGCACGTAATACACGTGATTTGTTGGAACTGGTCGATCAATTGGTTGCTAAAGGAGTGCAATTTGTCAGCATGAAAGAAAAGATTGACACATCTACACCATCAGGTAAGTTTATGCTTACTGTTTTTGGGGCTGTTGCTCAGCTAGAACGTGATTACATTCTTCAAAGACAAAAAGAGGGAATTGCCATTGCTAGGGCTAATGGCAAATATCAGGGCAGAAAGAAAATTCAAAACGATAGATTTGATGAAATATATGAAAAATGGAAGAATAACGAAATAACTGCTACACAGGCAATGAAGTTATTGAACTACAGCAAGACTACCTTTTATAGAAGAGTGAAGGAGATGAAAGAAAATGAAGAAAAAAGTTGATTTTATATCATTGAAGATATATAGAGAAAAGACAGTTGAGTATGAAAGCAAAGGTATTACAAGTCCAGATAGAGCATTTGAAGCCATCAGCAATATTGTTGATAAGACAGATCGTGAATGTTTTGGAGTTATCATGATGAATAATGCCAATGAAATCAATTCGTTTGAGATATGCTCGATAGGTACAGTCAATATGACATTAGCTCACCCTAGAGAGGTATTTAAGGGAGCTATACTTTCCAATGCTTCAAAAATAATGCTCTTTCATACGCATCCAAGCAATACGATTGAACCATCTCAGACAGACATTGACACAACCAAAGAGCTTATTGAAGCATCCAAGATTTTACAGATTCCAATTATAGACCATATCATTACCTGTGAAAGAGGATATTTCAGTTTTGCTGAACATGGAATCCTATTTGGAGAGTAGTATATGGAAGCATACAAGTTTAGAAGATATAAGGTTCTTTACAAAAAGAAATATTACTATATATACATTCCCTTTGAACATGATCGTCTTTGGATTATTGACTGGGCAGACTGGTGGTATGGTGGTGCATGGATTGATGGAAATATTCAATGTCTAAAATACTTGATTGCTAGTTTCTGTATATTGGCATTCAATCCATATGCAATAATCTATCTGCCTATAAGGAAGAATAAAAGACCAAATACCTTTGCGTTTGATGATAATTGTGAATATGACATTATTTTTAGAACAACAAAAGTATGGATTGATGATAAGGATTTAAAGAAGATTGTCAAGAATCTCAAATATACTAGGTGGTCAACTTATAAATGCAGAATCAATCTTGAAAGAATGAAAAGATATTTTCATGACAACATCAAAAAAATAGAAGATATTCCTGATTACAAGATTCTAGTCAATGCAGATGGTCATATCAACGGAAGCATTATCTATTATTCATTTCCTCAGGTCTGGTATCAAAAAGAATCTATTGATCTGGTGGACTACTTCTTCAATGAAATCTTTACAAAGGATGATTTTTCAGACTGCTATGATGAAAAACATGATTGGTTTTCCAAACCATTTACAAGCTTTGTATGGGGTGGGAAAAGAAAGTCAAAATATACATATAAACGACCTTCACTGACATTCTATATTGAGTTTTATGATATTGAAATCATAAATAGATATGTAAAAGAGAAGATTTATCTTGTAGATAAGAATAAAATATGATATGCTTTAAGCAATAAGAAAGGGTGTGATAGCTATGCTAAGATATACAAACAAATACAATATAATAGATGAAAGAAAAGTAGCTAATCACAAGTGTACGAAAGAACGAGCATAGTGGATTATCTGCTATGCTTTTTATATGCTCTTGTGATGCTTGAACACAGGAGGATTTATGAAAGTCAAAATAATGAAAAATAATAAGCTATGGATGGAGGACAATGCAATAAGAAAGATTGAATCCATAACGGATTTTAAAGGCGTAGAATCCATTATAGGATTGCCTGATCTTCACATGGGAAAACAGCCTGTAGGGTGTACTGTCTGTACAAAGCAATTTATATATCCGTTTCTAATAGGAAATGACATTGGATGTGGAATAACCTTATATGAAACTCAAGAAAAGATAAGAAAGATAAAAGTAGAAAGACTTGTGAAAAAACTTGAGAATACAGGGATCTATGGAAAATATAGCATTGGTGGAGGAAATCATTTTATTGAATTGACTGCCATTGATAAGGTCTATAATCAAGATTTAGCTAATCAACTAGGTATTGATACAAAGAAAGCCTATTTGTTGATTCATTCAGGCTCAAGAGCTATAGGAGAATCAATCTATAGAGAATATGCTTCATTAGAAGGATTGGAAGAAGGTAGTGAAAGATTCAATTCCTATATTGAAGAACATGACAAAGCTGTTGCATATGCAAGAGATAATCGCAATCATCTTGCTGATATATTTACACAAATGGCAAATATCAAATCAGATAATAGAATTGTCATTGATTGCATACATAATTATTTGGAAATAGCTGATGGGAAATACTATCATAGAAAAGGAAGCATATCATCATTGGGTCATACCTATGCGATCATAGCAGGAACAAGAGGAAGTCACTCTTACATAGTTAAAACCATACCTCATGATGATGAATTATTTTCAGTCAGTCATGGATGTGGTCGAAAGATCATGAGAAGTGAATGCAAGGGAAAACTTCAATCAAAATATAAAAAAGATGAACTGAGAAGAACTTCATTAGGAAGCTATGCCATATCAAAGGACAAGGCATTACTGTATGAAGAAGCAACAGAAGCATATAAAAGAATAGATGATGTCATTGATACGCTTTTACAATACAAATGTATAGATATTATAGCAACATTAAAACCAATGGTGACTTATAAATGCTGATACAGATTAGTGCTGGACAAGGCTCACCAAAAGAATGTGAATTAGCATGTTATCTATTCTATAAGGAACTTTTAACAGAGTTTCCTAAGCTTGAAGTTGTTTCAACAAATTTCAGTGATAAGCAATGTCTAAAGAGTGCTGTTTTTTACAGTGAGAAAGACCTATCTTTTTTGGAAGGAAGTGTTCAATGGATATGTCAAAGTCCATTTAGACCAAATCATAAAAGAAAAAACTGGTTTATTGATGTGTCTATACTGCAAGATAAATTCAGATTTGATAAGGATGATGATATTAGATATGAAGCTTTACGTTCGTCAGGTAAGGGAGGACAAAATGTCAATAAGGTATCTACAGCCATTAGGGCTATACATATACCAACTGGAATAAGCGTAGTATCAATGGATCGGCGTAGCCAGATTCAAAATAAGAAGATTGCTTATTTAAGATTAATGAAAAAGATAGATGAGAAAAACTCATCTATCAATAGGGTTATACAATATGAAAATTGGAATAAGCATAATCAGCTTACTAGAGGAAATCCAGTAAGAGTATATAAGGGATTAAAATTTAGAAGAATATAATAAATAAGGTTTACAATATTTGAAGATAGAAAATTTGTATAACAATGTATAAACAGTAGATAAGAAATGTTTTATTTAGAAGCCTTTGAAGAATGATTCTTTTTATTCTTATTATCATTTTTAGATTTGCTGAAATAAAGGAATTAATATCTTATGATATATCAACGCTGATTTTATATTTCTTTATGAGAATGATTATGTGAAAATATGTGTTTGTGTTTAATGAAGTATACTTGATTTTAATTAGAACATATTATATAATGTCTATAGGCAAAAATCGTAAAGATGCCATAGAAACGGAAAAAGGAACGCTGCAACGTTCCTTTTTTTTATGCTCTGCTATTGCTTACCCTTTCTATCGAGCCATTTGCAGATAAGATGGCAAATCACACCTGCTATGATAGAAGTTAAAATCGTAAAGATTGCTCCCATAGAAACTCACCTCCTTTAGCTATTAAAGGGAGGTGCAATAGCAAATGCATTATAGCATAATTATGACTGTTTTTAAATGCTAACTTATTTTTATATTTTAGTAAAAGATTTGATTAAAATTAGTACCCATGAGTATATCCTGTAAAGGATATACTTGTTTTAATTATAGATTAATAAAAATATTTGAAGGTAATAGGGATAACCTCTTACTTTGTTATATAAGTTGCGAGTAATAGAAGATATATGTAATCCTTATCATTGTTTCTTATATTTGCAAATTCTGAATGTATAGAATCTTTTGAAACCATAATATCATTTAT
The DNA here is from genome assembly GCF_018223625.1 of Clostridium sp. C1. Classification (NCBI taxonomy): domain Bacteria; kingdom Bacillati; phylum Bacillota; class Clostridia; order Eubacteriales; family Clostridiaceae; genus Clostridium; species Clostridium sp. C1. The sequence continues at coordinate 2,277,356 of NZ_CP073631.1, forward strand.
TTCATCAACTGTCCCATAAAGTAGTTTTGATAAAATAGGATTATTAACAGTTTCTTGCTCTTTATATTTCATAGATAAGTTATCTATATTTCTACAAGTTTCTTTAATAAAATAGTTTGTTATATCTAAATCTGGGATATTGTTACTTATACCTAGAATGAGTTCAAATAAGTTATCTTGTTCGTCGTCAAAGAAATTGTCCAAACTATCAAGATAGTTCATACATTCAGCAGTTAAATTAATGCATTTTGGGTATTTATTTTTGATAAAATTATTAATAATATCTATTATTTCAAGATAATTTTTTGAGTTTGTAGTATTAGATGTATCATCAATAAGTTTTTGCACATACCTCATATTAATATTAAATTTTGATAAATTGAGAATACTCTCTAAAATATTCATTTTTTTCTCATCATAACAATCACCATTTGTTATATAAAAATTCTTTATTTCTTTGCGAGAAAATGTATTGTCAATTAACTCTTTTACAATATCGGTGTTTAGAGAATAATAAAATTGTAAAGGATATCTATCTTCAAATGCAACTCTATTACAAGTTGTTAACATATCTATTTCTTCTAAATCTGACTCACGATTAGAATTGATCTCTAAATCTTCATAGAAGTCTTTAAAATTATAACGTATAAAACAATATATTTTTTCGTTATGTTCAAAATCAAATAGTATTTCATTTAATGATGGGGTTGTGGGTCTTCTGGTATTTGTAATTAAGTATTTCAAATGCTTTAATACCCCATTAGTATAGTTCCTTTTTTTTCTAAGATTGTCTTTTTTATTAGTGCTATTCATTGTAGGTGTAGAGATTGTATTGAAACAATAATAAGTGTATAAGGGAAAATACCTTGATATAGTATTTTCAAAATATGGATTAATTGAAAGCCATAAATAGTTATCTCTTTCTAAACCATCATTTTTATCATAATAGTTTAATAAGTACATTAATTTATTATTAATAGATATGAAATCATCACGACTGTTATAAAAATCACTAAATTTTTCTAAATAATTATCTGATTTAAAAGACTCTTTGATTTTTCTAACAAGACGAGAGTATTTATCAGCACGTACAGAATAACCATTTAAGCTTAAATTATCCCAATAACCTAGATTTGCATCTACATTGAATGTGGTGGATTCTTTTGTGTCTAATAAGTTTTTCGCATGAAGATACATACAAATGCTTTTGGCCATATTTTCGGATAAATCTGATTTAACATTTTTTTCTTTTTTAGCTCTTTGGTTAAGCTCAGCTATTAGTAGCAATAAAATTTCATGAAAAGTCTTTTCAATTAATTTACTTCTTATATAGTCGTAAAGGTCTGGATTAATCTGATATAATTTGTCGTTTTTATTATTGAATATTGTATTTAATCCAAGCATTATATAGATATGCCATTTTCTATATTTGGTTTGATTTGGAATGACGTTGTTTTTTTTGTTTTCCTCTAATAGAAATGGAATTAAAGTTCCACTATTATACATTTCATTTACAGTTTCATACCTATTTTTTGAATATTCTAATAACTCTTCTAGCTTATTATGTGGTAGAGTCATTTGATATTCAAGTGGTAAATTTAACAATTCATCAGCAGGTAAGAGTTCTATTTCTTTAATTTTATATTTTCCCTTCATATGTATCACCATAATTATTATATCATTAAAAAATAAAAAAATATAATTTGTACAGTTATGGCGGGATAAAAACAAAATGTTTTATTGTAGTATATAGTTGTAATCTCGAGATACAAAAAATAAAAAGAAGGAGAAAGAATATGATGAAAGCAATAATTACTGGAATTGATATAAGTAACAGTAATTTAGAAAAAACTACTATTATACAAAAAGATGATTTAGTTGAGCTTTATGACGATATAGGCTTACTACCAAATTGTCATGAGGATTTAAAAAAACATTTTATTGAGATGATACGTGAAAAGTATAGCGAACTTATCTGTAGAATTGTAGAGCAAAAAGATTTTACACCAACAACAAAAAAAATTTATTTACAACTTTTGCCATATATATTTGATGCAAACTTGATGCCATTGGTAAGTGAAGAATTTGACAATAATATTTTGCCAAATGGTTGGATAAAGGGGCAACTTTATACGATAAGTGGCTCTTCGGGTGGAGGTAAAACAGCATTAGGAATTATGTTTTCCTCAGTGCTTATGTTGGGGGTAAATCCCCAACATAAAGATCATATAGAGCAAAAGCAAGTTCATGTATTATATATTAATCTTGAGCAGGCTCAAGAAGAGGTGGAAAAAAGATTTGTTTCTTGCTTTTCAGCTCTTAATGATTTAGATAGAGCGATTGCGTATTCTGATATTATGAACCCAAGTGAAATAAAAAAATTGGCAGATTATAATTTTGCATCACACTTGTATTCATTTTACAGTTCAAATTTGACTATATTAAATCCAAATGACTTTTGTTCTCTTGATATTATTGACATAGAGGGAAAAGTTAAAGATATATGTCAAAAAGAACATATTGATTTTGTAGTTATCGACCAATATCAAAATATAAGTGGATCTGAAGAAATAAGTGAACATATTGCTACTGAATTACGCAATATGGCAAGAAGTTTAGATTTACCTGTTTTAGTGCTTGGTCAAATGAATAAATTATCACAACAAGATAGCATGAATGAAAATGGTCAAATGGATATAAATAAAATCTCAGCAATATCTTTAAAAGGAGCTAGTGCTCTTGCACAACAAAGTACAAATGTAACCTTTATCATACCTACTGGAAAAACAAAAATAGTCAATGGTCATCAAGGGGAGATTGTTTTAATAGCAAATAAAAAAGGACGTTATGGTTGTGGAGAAGGAGTTAAAATGCTGTTTTTAAAACAATTCAATTTATTATTGGATCTTGAAGCTGATAAAGAAACTAGTAATAAGAAAAATGGAGGATTTGTAGATGACAACATATAGAATGTCAATGTTAGAAAAAATATGGATAGTAAATTTTCGTGGCATGATTGGGTTGCTTACACAAGAATATAAGAAAGATCAAGAAATAAAACAGAGCTTTTCTAATGGAACTACTTTAACAATTAGATGTTCTCAAGATACACAACTTTCAATTTTTGATATTGCAGTATTACATGCGATTCATAGTATTTTCATAGAAAAAGATGGGATTTCACGTTTTGAACCTCTTCACATTTTGAAAATTTTAACTGGAAATAACAAAGCACACTTTTGTAAGAATAAAGTTAAAAATAAGACAATTGATGAAAAGGAAATTGTTAAATCAATAAAAAAACTAAGCATGGTCAATATTCTTGAAATAAATAAACAAAAACTAATATCATGGAAATTAGTGGATCTAGAAGTAATAAATGGGTGTTTTGAGCTTAAAAACGAACCTGTATTGTTGTATATTGTTGAAAATCAGTTATTAGATGGAATAAGTTTAAATGTTTATCCCATAAGTGTAATGCATATAAAAAGTGAAAATGCTAAACATAATATACATCAAACTAAGAATATTATGGAATTTAAATTTTACACCATACACAATATTTTGTGTTCAAAAGAAACAACAATAATAAAAAATAAACAGATAAAAGAATATTTAGGGATAAATACTCAGATTATGACAAATAGACAAAAGTATAAAGATAAATTGATATCATACGATCTCTACAGAAAGACAAATAATTTCATTAATCGTCAATTTAGATTGAATGTGACAGTTTTCTTAAATGTATTGATGTCTTCAGATGTAATCAAAGATTTTGAAGTATCTAGTGATGTCACTAAAATATATCAATAAGAAACATTTTGTGGTCTATTTATGAAATAATGCAAATTTTAAGATAAAAAAACAGTGCTTTAAAAGACTATTCTAAGTGATATCTCTACGAGATATCACTTAGAACAAATAATAAGAACAAAGTTGCAAAGAAAGGAAGTTATTTATAATTATGAAGCAAAATAAACAATTAAATATTAGCCGTTTGGAGCTGATACAAAAAGGTTATGTCAATCAAAAAGAATTAGCAGTTTTTCTAGATGTAGGAAAAAAGAAAGCGAAAGTTGTATATGATAATATTTGCGCTGATATCCATCATAATGGTAAAAGTGTTGATGTTTTAGGAATCCCTACATCTAGAGCGTTGGATTATATAGGGTTAACCGAAGATGACATTAGACGATTTGCTAATGATGAGAAAAAGGAGGTGATCAACTATGACAGTTAGAAAAGATAATGAAAGAGGGACATGGATAGCTGTAGTATATTATAATGGAAAACATTATTGGCGAAGAGGTTTTAGAACCAAACGTGAAGCAATAAAAGCTGAATTAGAGATTAAGGCTGGACTGCAGACTCCAAAAAAACGTATGAAATTAGATGAGTTAGAAAATGAGTTTCTAGCTCATCAAAAATTACGCTATAGTATGACTACTGTGAAAACCAATGAATCACGATATAATACACATATAAAACCCTATTTAGGTAATAAATATATAGATAATATTAGTGTGAAAGATATACAATCGTTAATCAATACTCTTAAAATGTCTAAAAAGGAATATAAAAACTCATATATTAATCATATTATTGAGTGTATATCAAAGCTGTATAATTATGCTATGGACATGGAATATATTGATTACAATCCAACAAAGAAAGTGAGAAAGTTAAAAGAGTCACAGTCAGGAATAAAATATATAACCTTAAGTCAATTTCAAAGGTTATATCAATCTGTTGATGATTTCTACTATAAAACTTTCTTAATGATTTTGTTTTATACAGGAATTAGAGTAGGTGAAGCAAGGGCGATTCGTTGGGAGCAAATAGACTTTAAATCTAACGAGATGAAGATAAATGCACATATAGTAGATAAAGGTGGAACAAGACGTGTTGACGGACGTAAGAATAATAAAGATTATACTATCATTATGCCTTTTAATGTAAAAGAAGCTTTGTTAAATATCTATAATATTGAAAAAAATAAGGATGGCTTTAATGATGATAAATATGTGTTTGGTTACTATAAGTCATGGTCTTATAATAAAATAAGAACACGATTTAAAAAGGCTTTAAAAGATGCGGGTTTAGAAGATATCAAGTTACATACTTTAAGACACTCTTATGCATCGTTACTTGCTAACTCTGGAGCTTCTATACAGGAATTAGCTGGGGCATTGGGTGATACATTAGAAGTAACTATCAACACATACTCTCATATGTATGATGATGTAAATGAAAAAATTAGCAATAGAATAAATGCAATTATTTCGGAGGGAGATTCCTCCTTTTTTATTGATGAAAGAGAAAATAAAAGTAATCAAAAAGAATAAGATATAGTATTATTCTAGAAATTTATGGTATAATTTATTAAAGAGAAAATCAAAACGTAGTATATAATAGATTATTTATTGTGCTAACGAGTGTGCTAACGAAGATAGGATATTAAATTCAATTTTATGGTTTTTAAGCGTTCCAAAATGAGGAAAAGTAACCCTATTGGAACGTTTTGGAAGTGATTGGAGATAATGATTTATATTAATATCTCTCCCCTCGCCTCCACCAAATTTAATGTGCAATGTGGATGTCATTATCATTTTGATTTTCATTTACTTAAAAAGTCTATTTATATTGTATGTTATCCTATTAAAATAGAGATATCTGTTCTATAAATAGACTATTTTTATTTTAAATTATGTAATATAAAGTTTATTTGTATATTCCACATTGATTATATTGATATAATAAAGGAGAATAATGGTCTTGTGATAATATATTTGTTGTTGTACCTGATATAGTGTGATTGTTTATTCCGTTAACACATTGAATAAGATTAATAATTTCATTAGAAAAAATAGGATATGTATTATGTGCTGGATAAATAGTGATGTCTTTGTTCTTAAAAAGATTATCAAGCATTAAAAGGGATTGAAGATATTGATTTAGGTTTCTGTTGTGGCCAAACATATAGATGGGGCCATATGATATCGTATCTCCAGAAAATAGAATATGATTTTCTTGATCATATAAACATATTGAACCGGGAGTATGTCCAGGGGTATGAATAACATGAAATTGTTGATTTCCTAAATTAAAGATATATTGATCATCAATGGGTATTATATCTGAATCGTGATTGGGTAAATAAGTTATTTCATCAGGATAAATATGGATTTCTTTAAATGGTGTTATATTTTTAGTATGATCTCGATCAGCGTGTGTAAGGCATAAGGAAATTGGAAGTGATGTGATTTCTCTGATAGCGGATATAATGTCAAAAGAGAATGCTCCAGTATCAACAAGTAAAGCTTTGTTTTGACCAATGACGAGATAGGATCTGACCATACCCTGATCGAATGTGTATAAAGTGTCATTGATTTGTATTATTTTTGTATTCATAATTGTTCACCTCTACAAAATTATAACATAAATAGTTATGTAAAAATAAAAATAAAAGAAAACATGCAAGAAAAAACATTGATAGAAAGGGAAAAAAAGAGAAAAGATGAAAAAATATGAAAAAAATGCTTGCAAAGGGGAGGAATAGATGATATTATAGATGAGCACTCGAGAGAGAGGGCGACAGGAACATTGAAAACTGAACAGTAAACACGTCAATAAAGATAGAAAAAAAGAAAGAGTCAAGAAGACATGAAATTGTCTGAAGATAGAAAAGGACAATGGAGAGTTTGATCCTGGCTCAGGATGAACGCTGGCGGCGTGCCTAATACATGCAAGTCGGACGCAATGCTTCGGCATTGAGTGGCGAACGGGTGAGTAAGACATAAGCAACCTGCCCCTGTGAGGGGGATAACTGCTGGAAACGGCAGCTAAGACCGCATAGGCATAGAGGACGCATGTCGACTATGTTAAATATCCCACGGGATAGCACAGGGATGGGCTTATGACGCATTAGCCAGCTGGTGAGGTAACGGCTCACCAGGGCGACGATGCGTAGCCGGCCTGAGAGGGTGGACGGCCACACTGGGACTGAGACACGGCCCAGACTCCTACGGGAGGCAGCAGTAGGGAATTTTCGGCAATGGGCGAAAGCCTGACCGAGCAACGCCGCGTGAAGGAAGAAGTCATTCGTGATGTAAACTTCTGTTATGAAGGAAGAACGGCAGATGGAGGGAATGCCATGTGCGTGACGGTACTTCATGAGGAAGCCACGGCTAACTACGTGCCAGCAGCCGCGGTAATACGTAGGTGGCGAGCGTTATCCGGAATCATTGGGCGTAAAGAGGGAGCAGGCGGCAGTGCAGGTCTGCGGTGAAAGACCGGAGCTAAACTTCGGTAAGCCGTGGAAACCGCACAGCTAGAGAGCATCAGAGGATCGCGGAATTCCATGTGTAGCGGTGAAATGCGTAGATATATGGAGGAACACCAGTGGCGAAGGCGGCGGTCTGGGGTGCAGCTGACGCCAGTCCCGAAAGCGTGGGGAGCAAATAGGATTAGATACCCTAGTAGTCCACGCCGTAAACGATGAGTGCTAAGTGTTGGGGGTCAGACCTCAGTGCTGGAGTTAACGCAATAAGCACTCCGCCTGAGTAGTACGTTCGCAAGAATGAAACTCAAAGGAATTGACGGGGGCCCGCACAAGCGGTGGAGCATGTGGTTTAATTCGAAGCAACGCGAAGAACCTTACCAGGTCTTGACATGGAGATAAAGGCCCTGGAGACAGGGAGATAGATATATCTCACACAGGTGGTGCATGGTTGTCGTCAGCTCGTGTCGTGAGATGTTGGGTTAAGTCCCGCAACGAGCGCAACCCCTGTTGCCAGTTGCCAGCATTAGGTTGGGGACTCTGGCGAGACTGCCTCTGCAAGGAGGAGGAAGGCGGGGATGACGTCAAATCATCATGCCCCTTATGACCTGGGCTACACACGTGCTACAATGGACGGATCAGAGGGAGGCGAAGCCGCGAGGTGGAGCGAAACCCAGAAACCCGTTCACAGTTCGGACTGCAGTCTGCAACTCGACTGCACGAAGCTGGAATCGCTAGTAATCGCGAATCAGCATGTCGCGGTGAATACGTTCTCGGGCCTTGTACACACCGCCCGTCACACCATGAGAGTTGGTAACACCCGAAGCCGGTGGCCCAACCGCAAGGAGGGAGCTGTCTAAGGTGGGACTGATGATTGGGGTGAAGTCGTAACAAGGTATCCCTACGGGAACGTGGGGATGGATCACCTCCTTTCTAGGGAGAAGAGAAGATGTGGATACTGTTTGGTTTTGAGTGTATCTGGAAAGATGCATTCAAGGCAGGAACATTGAAAACTGAACAGCAAACTTTCTACAAGAAAGCGAAGAAACGAAAGATGAAAGAGATCAGGAAGAAGGTCGAAATCATCTAGTTGCAAACTAAGAAAGCACGAAAAGAGAACACTTTAGGTTAAGCGAAGAAGAGCGTATGGCGGATGCCTGGCCACCAGGAGGCGAAGAAGGGCGCAGCAAACGGCGAAACGCGACGGCGAGCAGTAAGCATGCAAAGACCCGTCGATGTCCGAATGGGGAACCCGTCATCCATGAGGATGACATCGATGAAGAATCGAGGCGATACGCAGGGAACTGAAACATCTCAGTACCTGCAGGAAAGGAAAGTAAGAACGATTCCGTAAGTAGTGGCGAGCGAAAGCGGAGGAGCCCAAACCATCGTATGATGGGGTTATAGGGGTGCCGATAAAGCCTATTTGACATGACAGGAGAAGCGCAGGGGAAGGCGCAGCGAAGAGGGTGAAACTCCCGTATCCGAAGTCGTGGAGGAAGGCGAGGCAGGCCCTGAGTACGTCGGGACACGAGGAATCCTGACGGAAGGATCGAGGACCATCTCGAAAGGCTAAATACTCCCTGGTGAGCGATAGTGGACCAGTACCGTGAGGGAAAGGTGAAAAGAACCCCGGGAGGGGAGTGAAAGAGAACCTGAAACCATATGCTTACAAGAAGTCAGAGCCCGTTAATGGGTGATGGCGTGCCTTTTGTAGAATGAGCCGGCGAGTTATGATGTGGAGCGAGGTTAAGCAGGGGATGCGGAGCCGAAGCGAAAGCGAGTCTGAAGAGGGCGAAAGTTGCATGTCATAGACCCGAAACCGGGTGATCTAGCCATGATCAGGTTGAAGTCGGGGTAAGACCCGATGGAGGACCGAACCGACCCCCGTTGAAACGTTGGCGGATGAATTGTGGCTAGGGGTGAAATTCCAAACGAACCCGGAGATAGCTGGTTCTCCCCGAAATAGCTTTAGGGCTAGCGTCGTCAGGAAGTCGCATGAAGGTAGAGCACTGAATATGTGATGGCCTCATCTCGAGGTACTGAGCATAATCAAACTCCGAATGTCATGAAGACATGGACGGCAGTCAGACCATGGGTGATAAGGTCCATGGTCAAGAGGGAAACAGCCCAGACCATCAGCTAAGGTCCCCAAATACATGCTAAGTGGAAAAGGATGTGGAGATGTACAGACAACCAGGAGGTTGGCTCAGAAGCAGCCATCCTTGAAAGAGTGCGTAACAGCTCACTGGTCGAATGACTCTGCGCCGAAAATTTACCGGGGCTAAGCATGATACCGAAGCTATGGATTTACGATGTAAATGGTAGGGGAGCGTTCCAGACAGCGAAGAAGCGATACCGTAAGGAGTCGTGGAGCGTGTGGAAGAGAGAATGCCGGTGTGAGTAGCGGCACGTGGGTGAGAATCCCACGCACCGGAGACCCAAGGATTCCAGAGGAAGGTTCGTCCGCTCTGGGTAAGTCGGGACCTAAGGCGAGGCCGAAAGGCGTAGTCGATGGACAACGGGTGGAGAATCCCGTACCGGAGTGCAGGCGAGGGAGTGACGGAGAAGGCTAGGACAACCAGCTGACGGAAAAGCTGGAGCAAGCGAGGTAGGGGTCATCCAGGCAAATCCGGATGGCATAACCCGAAGGCGTGAAGCGGATGGAACATTGCGATAAGTACAGAAGAGTCTGAAGCCAGCTTCCAAGAAAAGCTTCTAGCATAACTGCATTCTGCCCGTACCGAAAATGGACACACATGGGTAAGGAGAGAATCCTAAGGTGAGCGAGAGAACTATAGCTAAGGAACTCTGCAAAATGACTCCGTAACTTAGGGAGAAGGAGTGCTCAGTGGAAGCTGAGCCGCAGTGAAACGGCCCAAGCGACTGTTTACCAAAAACACAGCTCTCTGCGAAGACGCAAGTCGAAGTATAGGGGGTGACGCCTGCCCGGTGCTGGAAGGTTAAGGGGAGTGGTCAGCGCAAGCGAAGCCATGAACCGAAGCCCCAGTAAACGGCGGCCGTAACTATAACGGTCCTAAGGTAGCGAAATTCCTTGTCAGGTAAGTTCTGACCCGCACGAAAGGCGTAACGATTTGGGCGCTGTCTCGGCTGTAGACTCGGTGAAGTCTTAGTACCTGTGAAGATGCAGGTTACCCGCGACTAGACGGGAAGACCCCATGGAGCTTTACTGTAGCCTGATATTGGACTCTGATGCATGATGTACAGGATAGGTAGGAGGCTGAGATACGGATACGCCAGTATTCGAGGAGCCGACGTTGGGATACTACCCTTGATGCATTGGAGTTCTAACCGGGCCTCATGGAACTGAGGACGGGACAGTGTCAGGTGGGCAGTTTGACTGGGGCGGTCGCCTCCCAAAGAGTAACGGAGGCGCCCAAAGATACCCTCAGCATGGATGGAAACCATGCGCAGAGTGCAAAGGCAGAAGGGTGTTTGACTGCGAGACAGACGAGTCGAGCAGGGACGAAAGTCGGGCTTAGTGATCCGGCGGCACCGCATGGAAGGGCCGTCGCTCAACGGATAAAAGCTACCCTGGGGATAACAGGCTGATCTCCCCCAAGAGTTCACATCGACGGGGAGGTTTGGCACCTCGATGTCGGCTCATCGCATCCTGGAGCTGAAGTCGGTTCCAAGGGTTGGGCTGTTCGCCCATTAAAGCGGTACGCGAGCTGGGTTCAGAACGTCGTGAGACAGTTCGGTCCCTATCTGTCGTGGGCGCAGGAAGTTTGAGGAGAGCTGCCCTCAGTACGAGAGGACCGGGGTGGACGGACCGATGGTGCACCAGTTGTCACGCCAGTGGCACAGCTGGGTAGCCAAGTCCGGAAGGGATAAACGCTGAAGGCATCTAAGCGTGAAGCCCCCTCCAAGATGAGACTTCCCATTCTTCGGAAGGAAGGTCCCTCCAAGACGAGGAGGTAGATAGGTCATGGGTGCAAGCATGGCGACATGCTGAGCTGAATGATACTAATAGACCGAGAGCTTAGCCATAAGAAGTGGGAGGAAGGAAGCTGTTCAGTTTTGAGCGTTCGTGCTCAGATGATCTGGTGGCGAAGGCATGATGGACACACCTGTAACCATGCCGAACACAGAAGTTAAGCATCATAGCGGCGAAGATAGTGGGCAACTGCGACAATAGCACGCTGCCAGTTCATGTGAGGGAATAGTCATTCTATTCCCTTTCTTTTTTATTATAGGAATTTGATTTCTTTTGATTGATAAATGCTTAAAGCAAATATTGACAATGAGCAAAATAAAAAGTAATGCACCAGCATTACTCTATTTTTCTGCATGCAAAAACGTAACCAGATATATCATTTCTTGACCTGGTGCATTGTTCCTTTTCCACATTTCATGCAGATGCATGACAGTTCATCATCTCCATCAGCCTCCGCTATTTCACTTAATATGTATCCGTCAAGTTTCATTTCACATCCGCATCCGTCACATTTCATAAGTACCTTATCTGATTCATATGTGTCATCATGGAGAAGCATTTCATCAACTTCTTCTGGCGTTAATGGTTTGACTTCTGAGATATTTTGATGTGTAGATGCATCTTTCTTTGTACGGGATGTCATTCTTCCGTCCTCCTTCAAAGGGATTATATGTTTCAGCATAATTCATGATCATTCCACATCTGCATTTGATGGGATCCCTCTGAAATGATTGTATCATAAAATAACGGAAATGTGTCTTCTGGATTTGAATTTTTGCGATGGTCTGTCTTTCCTTCTTGTACTGTGTTTCTTTTTTCTGCTTATGAGCCAGAAGCTCAGCCATTCTATTGTAATGTCTGGTCGACCTGTTGGAATAGAATCCATAGTATCGAGTCATTGTTGAATACCAAATTAAATAAAAAGTAAAATAAAGAAAATAGTCAAAATAAAAGAAAAAGTCTTATCATAGTGAATGAATAAGAAATAATCACTTTAAATGATAAGACTATTTTGTCGTCCTCATGACGATTATAGAACCAATGAATCATTTTGGTCGTGTCATTATATTCTACAATTCTGCTTTCTGCCATGACAGGTCTGTTGGTATAGCGTGTTATATATGCGACGGTATCATCAACATCATCTTCGCTCTGGTCTTTTTTTGGTTCTTTGGCATAGACATAGAAACCATCGGGATAGTTTTTATAAAGGTAATTTTTAAGTGCATGGAATTGTCTTGTGTTGATTTTCCTGTCAAGAAGGTCAAGGATTTGATACATCCAGGTTTTTCTGAGCTTATTGAAATCCATATAGGCAAGGCTTTTAATGCAGTCCTTCCTGAGATTGAGTATAAATGTCAATATAATTTTGTACAAAAATGATCATTTATGATGTACAATTATGTTCCTGTTCAATATAACTAGGAATACTTCTTAATATTAGGATTCCTCTTCGTTTGGCTTCATATGATCTTTTAACCGATAGGATTTACCCGTTATAGTTACCACATGCGCGTGATGAAGGACTCTATCTAAAATGGCATTTGCCATTACCGCATCACAGAAAACTTCATCCCACTCACTAAAATTGATATTTGTAGTTAATATCGTGCTTCTTTTTTCATAACGTCTATCTATCAGTTGAAAGAATAATTTCGCATCATCTTTATTAATTGGAAGATAGCCAAGTTCATCTATGATCAATACTTTATATTTGGTAAAATGGCGAAGTCGATCTTCCAATCTGTTCTCATTATTTGCTTTCTTCAATTGTTGAATAAGGTCATGACATTTGATGAAATATGTACTATTTCTACGCTTTGCTGCGGCGATGCCTATACTTACAGCCAAGTGTGTTTTACCTACACCACTATTACCTAGAAATACGATATTTTCACAATTCTCAATGAATCTGAGTGTCTCAAAATCCAATATCTGTTGTTTATTAATTGATGATTGAAAATCAAAATCAAAATCCCTTAATTCTTTATGGTGAGGAAAAGCTCCTACTTTAACCATTGATTTGATCGTATTCTTTTCTCTATGATCGATTTCTATTTGGGTCAATTTAATCAATCCTTCAGTAAGGGATAGATTGTTCTTAGTTATGTAATCCAATATCTCATCTAAATTTTCATTCATTTGACTTAGTTTCAAATAATTCAGGTTATTTCTTAATTGCATATATGTACTACTCATTGTATATTTCTCCTATCAAATTTAAATTTTCCTTAGCTAGTTGTTTAATTTCATCCGAACTATCTTTAAAACTTACTTCGTATATTTTTTGATAATGCTCTTCATGATAATTGTATTTTGACTGAGATATTTGATGAATTGTTATGAGTTTTGTGTTAAAATGCACATGTATATAATCATCAAATATTTGTAGTTTCACTGTTTTACCAATATATTCTGGTGGTGCGGAATATTTATTTCCTTTATAGGAAAATAAGCTTTGTGAATCTACTTTTACTGGTTTAATGGTGATTTTATATTGATTTCTTATCTTTTCTTGTGGTAAGGGGGATAAGAAATCTTTTTCTTTTTGAATATGAAGCTTCGGAATTTTTCCTATTTCACTGTGCACCTGGCAATTATGCCTTTCATTAATTTCCGTTACTTTTTCATTCAGTTGTGCATAGTTTAATTTTCCATTATAGGCATATAGTTCATCCCATAATTTCATTGGTGCTTCAACTTTTCCTTTACTCCATGGTTTTCCGGCAATACATGGTTTCACTACAAAGCCATAATCATTTGCAAATTGTTGAAACTTCGCATTGACCTTTCCACTCGAATATTCTGTTCTTGCCTCATCCATAACCGTTTTCATATTATCGGTTTTTAAAATGTCAGGCACACCACCTGCTGCTTCAAATGCCTGATCAAGATAATGGAATAGAGCACCTTGCTTTTTGTAAGCGAAATAAAATTAACTTTATATCTTGAATAGGAATAAACAAGTGCAAAGATATTTAATTCAATAACTTCACCTGTATTTAAGGTATAATGCATATTTTCCTTCCAGTCTAATTGTGCTTCAACTCCCATACCCGTCTCTCTTTTGATTGACTGATGATTTGTAGTACTGTTTCTAACTTTACCATTCACTGTCCTGTTTGTTCTGCCATTAAAGTATTTATCGAATTCCTCATGTTGACTGATCCACTTTCTAAAATGTGAAGCTGAGCATTCTAATCCATGATTATCTTTTAGATACTGCCATAAAACTCTTTTATAAAAGAAAACTTGAGTATTTTGATTGATCAGTAAGTCATATATTATTTGATAAAATTTATCTAACTTACTTTTTCTTTCTCTTTTCTTTGGCTTAGTATAACCATTCATATATTTATCTATCAATCTTCTATCGACACCAAGCTCTCTGGCAATCTGTGATTTATTTATTTTCAATTTTAACTCCTCTACTAATACTTTCAATTTTGGTAAATCAAGCAAGCAATTAATCTCAATACTTGAATTGACTGTTAAATTCATAATCATAATATAACCTCCAATAAAAACTGAATTATTATATTATGTTGAATTGATTTTGTACATTTTTATATGATCATTTTTGTACATATTAATAGTAGCATTTATAATTGAGGGCATCCTGACAGACAAGCATGTGGATATGAGGATTGAATTCAAGGAGTCTGCCAAAAGTATGAAGGGTAGAGATGGCACCAAAAACAACATTATCCTTTGTATCCTTATAGAGATAGGGGGAAGAGGATTTTCGGAGCTTTCTGTGTTTTTCGAGTCTTTTGTTTTTTCTGAATTTAGCATCGTTGGCAAGAGCGCTGATGGTATTTCTGGAAACGATGAATAAAAGGTCGAGGAGAGAACGATCTCTGATGAAATAATCACGGAGCTCTTGGGCAACAGTAAAAACGATATGGCGATGCTTGCAGGAGAAAGTCATGGCAGAGATGGAAATGGAACGTTGTTTAGCAGATTTAGCGGCACACTTAGAGCAGAATCTGGATTTGCAGGTATGAGGGATGGTCGTTTCAAAACCGCAGTCAGGACATTCACACGTATCAAAACCAAGATAGACGGAACCACAGAGGATAGTATCGAGAATATTCTTATAAGTCACATCACGCATTCTATTGTCATTGTAAAGCTTAGTAATATAATCGATATTATCAAAAAAAATATAACCAAAAGATTCTTTAGTATTCTTTCTTATATAAGAAGATAAGACAGCAGAATCGTATAAAAGAGTATCAGGAGTAGAGAGATCAATCATAAGAACACCACCCGAGATAATTATACAGCATTAAAAAAGCGATAATCATCAAAGATGATTAATCGCCATGGACAAAATTTATTTTGTCCTTTTTTTATTTTGTATACTGAAAGAGAACTACCTTGTCTCATCTGGTGGTTCTTTTTTATGATATATTTGATGATAATCATCAAACATTAAAATGATGATCAACTTAAATAATATTTATTTATATTAGTTTAAATGATAAATTGAAATACTCAAATTATACTTATATAAAAAAAATATGTGATTTTTATAACTTTTTATATAAAGCAAAAGTATCTAAAAACTTAATAAATGTTAATATAAAATTTAAATTCCTTTTTAAAATATTTACAAAACACTTGTTATAGTGTTTTTATTTTTACAATTCTTTACAAAATGAAGATATTTAACTGAATTTTATAAATGCTATACTTTACTCGCTAAGGAGGAAGTATGAAAATGAAAAATAAATTTTTTAAATTGGGGATGAGTGCTCTTGTTGCAGCAACATTTTTAACAGGATGCGCTGAAGAAAGCACACAAGCAAAGGTTGATTTAAATTCAATGACAATTGAAGAAATTACAGAAAAAGCAAAAGAAGATGGAGAAGTCAATTCTGTTGGAATGCCTGATACATGGGCTAACTGGGTTGAAACATGGACAGAACTTGAAGATGAATATGGAATTAAACATACGGATACAGATATGTCTAGTGCAGAGGAACTTGCTATTTTTGCAAATGAAGCAAGTGATGCAACAAAAGACATCGGTGATGTTGGACAATCATTTGGGCCAGTTGCAGAAGAACAAGGTGTAACTTTACCTTATAAAACATCATATTGGGATTCAATTCCTGATTGGGCTAAAGATGATAATGGTGATTGGATTATAGGATACTATGGTACAATTACATTTATTACAAATACTGATCTTGTTGATCAAGCACCAAAAAGTTGGCAAGATGTTTTAAATGGAGATTATACATTAACAATTGGAGACGTTTCAGTAGCAACTCAGGCACAAAGTGCATTATTAAGTGCTGCTATCGCTTTTGGTGGTAGTGAAAGCAATATACAGCCAGGTCTAGACTTTTTCAAGACTTTAGCTGAAGAAGATCGATTAGATATGGGAGACACAAGTGTTGCACGTTTAGAAAAAGGTGAAATAGAAGTTGCAGTTTTATGGGATTACAATTCATTAGGATATCGTTCACAAATCTTAGAAAATAATGCCAATGCTCATTTTGAAGTATCAGTACCAACAGATGGAGCAATTCAAAGTGGATATTGTACAATTATTAATGCCTATACAAAACGTCCTTATGCTGCTGCATTAGCAAGGGAATATATTTTATCTGATGAGGGACAGATTAATTTAGCTAAAGGTTATGCGCGTCCAATTCGTGATGATGTAGAATTACCAGAAGATGTAAAGGCAATGCTTTTACCAGATGAACAATATAAAAATGCACGCTTTATTGAAGATCAGGAAGCTTGGGATCAAGCTGTGTCAGATTTATCAACATCTTGGCAGGAGGAAGTTGTTGCTTATGCACAATAATAAAGTTGTATTTGTTTTATTAGATGGATTACAGAGTGAATATGCTAGAGAGCATTTAGGTTATTTAGAACATTTATGTGAACATAAAAAGGCGGCTAAATATGAAGTGCTAGGTGAATTACCTAGCGCTTCACGCCCTATGTACGAAACAATTTTTACTGGATTACCAGTATATGAACATGGAATTACAAATAATAATATATGTCGATTATCTAATCAAATCCATATATTTGAATTACTTAAACAGAATCATAAAAAAAGTCTAGCATTAGCATATTATTGGATTAGTGAGCTCTATTTATCAGCACCATTTAATAACTTTCAAGATGTCTATCATCATGATCCAAAGTCTTATATAGACCAAGGTTTTTTCTATTATGAAGACACTTATCCAGATAATCATTTATATGCATTATCATCAAGTTTAATGTCACATGATCAATATGATTTTGTGTTTATACATCCAATGGGTATCGACGATGCAGGCCATAAATATGGTGCAGGTTCACAAGAATACGCGCAAGCAGTTATTCAAAATGATAAACTCCTTTCAACATATATTCCACAATGGATTAAAGATGGGTATAGTGTTGTGGTAGGTGCAGATCATGGAATGAGTGAAAATGGTTATCATGGTGGTAATAGTCATCAGCAACGCACCACAGCATTATATATTATTGATCAACGCATTGTGAATGGGTATCATTCACAAGTTCTCACAACATTAGAGTTTGCGCCGTTGCTTTGTTATTTATTGGATATTCAAGCAACTGAAAAAATGAAACCTTTGGAGGTGAAACGTATTCATGAAAGCAAAAAAGAACTATAAATTTTATCTGTTCGCTTTATTACCCTTTTTTATCATTGTCTTATTATTTGAAATATTACCATTAATTAATATTGTGATAGAAAGTTTTTCAAAGACAGGTGGTGGAGGTTTTACTCTAGACCATTTTGTTAAAATTTTTAGTACACGTCTATATCAACAGTCTATTTATAACAGTTTATGGATATCTATTTTTTCAGCTGTTGTTGGTATATTTATTGCATTTATTGGTGCAAAAGCAGCACATAATGCCAGTCCTAAAATAAGAAATGCTTTCACTTCAGTATTAAATATTACAAGTAATTTTGCTGGAGTTCCATTAGCTTTTGCTTTTATGATTTTATTAGGAAATGTTGGTATATTAACATTAATTGGAAAAAATTATGGAATAGAATTTTTGGCTAATTATGATTTATATACAATTAATGGTTTGTTATTAACTTACATTTATTTCCAAATTCCATTAGGAACTTTATTGATGCTTCCTATTTTTTCAGGATTAAGAAAAGAATGGAAAGAAGCTGTAGGACTATTAGGTGGAAACAGTTTTCACTATTGGTTTAAAGTTGCAATACCATCATTATTACCAAGTATATTAGGAACATTTTCAGTTTTATTTGCCAACTCATTAGCGGCTTATGGAACAGCATATGCATTGTTGAGTAATAATATTTCTCTATTACCAATTCGTATTTCTCAACAATTTGTTGGTGAAGTTGTTCAAAATCAAGAATTTGGTTGTGCTCTTTCATTGGTCATGATGGCTTTAATGGTTATTTCAGTTTTAATTACAAATAAATTACAAAAGAAATCAGGTGGTGTCCAATGAAATTAAAAACACAATTATGGGATGGATGTATTTTATTTATTATCGCAGCATTTTTAATTATACCATTAGCTTTAACTTTCTTATATTCTGTTTTTACAGCATGGATGGATATTTTACCAACTGGTTTTACTCTTAGCTTCTATTCAGAAATATTAACAGATGGAGCTTTTATTAATTCATTATTAAGATCTTTAGTTATTTCTTTTGTGCCAGTGTGTATTTGTAGTTTGGCTATATTATTAGTTCTTTATGTGACAACATTATATATGCCAAAATTAGAAAAGTATATTGAAATTTTATGTAATATCCCATATGCCATTCAAGGTGTTATTTTAGCAGTAGGTATAATTTCACTATATTCAGGTAAACCCGGCTTTTTATCAAATCGTCTTTTTCTTTTAGTAGGAGCTTACTGTATCATTATATTACCATATACATTTAGAGGTTTAAAAAATACTATTGGCGCATTAAATGTGAAATGTGTTGTAGAAGCTGCACAGGTGTTAGGTTGTTCTCAACTACATGCCTTCTTTGCAATTATTATTCCACAAATGAAAAATGGAATTATTTCAACAATGATGTTAGCTTTTACAATGTTATTTGCAGATTTCGTCGTTGTTAATATGATTGCCGGAAGTGCATTTAGAACAGCAGGTATTTATTTATATCAAACAATGTCAAAATCAGGACAATTATCAAGTGCAATTATCGTTATTCTTTTTATTACAACATTTATCATTTCAACATTAACATTAATGATTCAAAATAAAGCAGTCACAAAGAGGGGGAAAAATTAATGGCATACATTGAATTTAGAGATATATGCAAAAGCTACGATGGTGAAAATCAAGTTTTAAAAAATATTCATTTAGATGTAGAAAAAGGTGAATTAGTTACATTACTTGGACCAAGTGGTTGTGGAAAATCTACATTATTACGATCTTTAGCAGGATTAGAGCAGATTAATTCAGGCAGAATTATATTAGATGGTAAAGATATTACAGATGTACCAGTTCAAAAACGTGGTATAGGGATGGTTTTTCAACAATACTCATTATTTCAAAATATGAATGTAGAAGAAAATATTGCCTTTGGTTTAAAAATCGCAAAAGTAGATAAAAATCAGATAGCTCAAAAAGTACAGCGTGCTATTGAAATGGTAGATTTGGTAGGAAAAGAAAAAAGTTATCCGAGTCAATTATCTGGTGGACAACAACAACGTGTAGCTATCGCAAGGGCAATCGTTATGGAACCAAAAGTTCTATTATTAGATGAACCATTAAGTGCAATTGATGCAAAATTAAGACGTGAGTTACAGGAAAAAATCAAACGTGTACAAAAAGAGTTAAAAATTACAACTATATTTGTAACACATGATCAAGATGAAGCCATGATTATGTCTGATAAAATTCATTTAATGAATGGTGGAATCATTGAACAAAGTGGAAATCCTGTAGAATTATATACACACCCTGTTTCTAAATTTGCGGCTGAATTTATAGGACATTATAATATATTAGATAATCATCAATTAAAAACATTGCTACCAAAACAAGACTTTGATAATCATTATTATGCAATTAGACCAGAAACCATTTCTATTCAAAATGAACCAATTCAAGATCAAAATGTCTATAGTTTTGAAGCAAAAGTTAGTCACTATATTTCAAGAGGAAATGTTTTACGATATACATTAAATTGTCATGATGTTATTTTAAAATCAGAAACATTGTTTAGAAGTTTTACACTGTTTGATGAAGGACAAAAAGTGTATGTTGGAATTGAGCCACATAATATTCTAGCCATTAGAGAATAAATGAAGACTGTTTAAAGACAGTCTTTTTAGACTATTAATGGAAATGAAAAAGAATTATAATAGGAGAGGGATGATAAAATATGATAAAACAAAATTTACACACACATTCACTTTATTGTGATGGCAAAAATACAATCGAGGACATGACTTTAGAAGCTATTCAAAAAGGTTTTACGATTTTAGGTTTTTCAGGACATGGGAATTGTCGAGAAATAGATGATTACTCTATGACTGATGATAACACTAAAAAATATATTCAAGATGTCCTTGAAGTCAAAGAAAAATATAAAGATCAGATACATATTTTTTTAGGTATTGAAGAAGATATTTTAGGACAAAGCTTTGAAAAAAATAATCCATATGATTATATTATTGGAAGTGTTCATTTTGTAAAAGCTGGTGAAGAATATTTAGCTGTTGATCAAAGTCAGGAAGTGACGCATAAGATTGTAGATTATTATGGGGATTTTTTAAGCTATGCTCAAAGTTATTATGAAGAAGTGAAAAAAATAGCTTATAGAAGTGATGTAGATATAGTAGGGCATATTGATTTACTTACAAAGTTTAATGAGAATGAAGAATTTATTGATTTTGATGATCAGGAATATTTAAAATTAGCATATGAATGTATTGATATTCTTGTTGGTCAAAAGAAAATTTTTGAAGTCAATACAGGTGCTATTGCCAGAGGACAAAGAAAAACACCTTATCCACATCATATACTATTAAAATATATTCATGATCATGGTGGGAAAATCTGTCTTAATAGTGACTGTCATCAAAAAGAAATGTTAGATTGTTATTATAAAGAATCTTTAGAATTGATTCAAGATTGTGGTTTTACATCTATGATGGTGTTAACAGATCAAGGATTTATAGAAAAAGATATTCAAGAATTTTTATAAAAATGGAGATAAATAATGGAACAGAATTTTAATTTACATACGCATACAACACGCTGTCATCATGCTGTTGGAAAAGATGAACAATATATTCTGGCAGCGATAGAAGCTGGAATGAAAACAATAGGATTTAGTGAGCATATGGCCTATCCTCATGTAGAAATAGCTGCTGAACGTATGTATAATCGAGATGTTCAAGAATATTTACATACGATGTATCAATTAAAAGATAAGTATAAAGATCAAATTGAAGTATTAGTAGGCTTTGAAATAGAATATTATGATGATCAAAAAGATTATTTACTTAAAATGAAAGAATGTTGTGATTACATGATTATTGGACAGCATTTCCGCTATTTTGATGGATATAATTATGATTATTTTAATAATGATGAAGATGTCTTGATGTATGCAAATCAAATTCAAAGTGCTTTGGAACTAGGATTAACAAGATATATAGCACATCCAGACTTCTTTATGTTAGGAAGAAGACAATGGACACCAGCATGTGACAAGGCATCACAAATCATTGTTGAAGCGGCTAAAAAATATCATGCTGTTTTAGAAATTAACTTAAATGGTTTAAGATATGGGAAACTCTACTATCAAGATGGTTTGGCATATCCTTATCCACATCCAGAATTCTTTAAACATGTTACAAAAGAAAATAAAGTTTGTTTTGGTTATGATGCCCATCATCCTACAACTTTATTAGAACATCAACGTATAGATATATGCTTGGATCTTTTAAAAGATTATGATTTTAACTTTTTAGAAGATATTCATGAAATATTATGATGATGACTCTGTCATTGTATTATGTGTTATGGGAACTATGTTGTATTCAATAATAAGAAATGTATAAAAGTATTTACATTGTTACAATAAAAATCCTATAATAAATATAAGAACAATGTATGGAGGAATTTAATCATGAAAACATATTTAGCTTTAGATGTTGGTGGAAGTTCAATTAAATATGCTTTAATTCAGGAAGATTCAACAATTTTAGAAAAATCTAGTGTCCCAACACCAATGGATACAATGGATCATTTTGTAGAAACAATAGGAGAAATATATGATCAATATAAAGATAATATTGCAGGAATGGCAATATCTATGCCAGGAATTATTGATCCTCAAAAGGGATATGCTTTTACAGGTGGAGCGTTAAAGTATATTTCAAAAATGAATATTGTTGATATTTTAAAAGAGAGATGTCCTATTAATATTACCATTGGAAATGATGCAAAGTGTGCAGCAAATGCAGAAATTGGCTATGGTAATTTGCAAGATATCCAAGATGGGGCTGTTGTTATTTTAGGAACTGGGATTGGTGGTTGTTTGATTAAGGATCATCAAGTGCATACTGGTAAACATTTTAGTGCTGGTGAATTTTCTTTTGTGAAGACAAATTGTTTAGATGGTATTGGCTGGAATTATGCATGGTCAACGAGAAATGGAATTACAGGATTATTAGAACGTGTACAGGAACAATTAGAAACAGATGAAAAATACACAGGGGTTGAAATCTTTGATATGGCTAATCAAGGAAATGAAAAAGTAATTGAAGGGATTAGTCAATTTTGTAAAGAAGTTGCTACTCAAATCTTTAATGTGCATATTATTTTTGATTGTGAAAAAGTCGCAATAGGTGGAGGAATTAGTGCACAACCTCTTTTAATAGAACTTATTAAAAAGCATTTTGATGATATTTTTAATCATTTAGGTTTTGATGTCTATAAACCAGAAATTGTTCCTTGTTATTATCGTAATGATGCTAATCTTATCGGAGCTTTATATCAACATATACAAACATTCCAATAATGAAATAGGCAATGACGAGTTCATTGCTTTTTTTGTAAAACTTCAAACGAAAATGAAATTATAAAAAATATGTAAAAATATGTTAAAAATAACTCAAAATCATGGTATTCGCCCTTATATTTGTTATACTTATACTATAAGGAGGAAGGATATCATGAAAAAGATATTGAAATTAGCTATGTGTTTATTAACAGTAGTAGGTCTTTCTGCCTGTGGAGGAGCATCTACTGAAAAACAGGAAGCTGTCGTAAAAAGTTTTTTTGATTATTTAAAAGCGGGAGATATTGAAAAATTATCCACTGTTTGTACAGAAGATAACGGTGATGTTGATGATTTGGTATCAATGATGGCATCGTTTGAAGAATTTCAAGATGTAGCGACATATGGACAAAAATTTGTGGATGAAGCCAATAAATTTATCGATAGTGCTTTTCAAAATTATGTCACTTCATATGAAATAAACAGTGTTGAGGAAGATGGAGATAACTATCTGGTTATTGTTGATGTCAAAATGAAAGATTATGACAATATTGATTTGAGCAGTGAAACAAATGATATTGTAGAAAAATATCAAACAGAACATTTATCTGAATTACAGGAAATTTATCTTTCACAAGGGGAACAGGCTATGATGGAAAAAATCTTTGGAGATATGGCAACGGAAATTTTTGGTGCTATGACAAAGGAAATGGAAGGTGCAAAAGATATAGATACACAGCTTAGATTTACACTTGTACCTAATGAAGATAATTGGCTTATTTCAAAAATTGAACAAAAATCAGAATAAAATATAAAAATAATGAACTATGGAAGACAAGGTCTTCCTTTTTTTAACTTTCTTTTCTATGCAAGAAAAATGTTTTTCTTTAAAAGGAGAACTGATATAATAGCACAGTGAGGAGGAACTCAATATGATAAAATGTATTGTATGTGATCTAGATGGAACATTAATAAAAAAAGATGACACTATTGAGGAACGAACTTGTCAGATATTAAAAAAATGTATTGAAAATGGGATAGAGTTTATTATAGCAACTGGTAGAGATATTAATATGGTCATTGACTTTTTAGAGCGTTATCAGTTAGATTGTGATTTGATCTTAAATAATGGAACACAATACTGTAATAAACAACAGACATTCAATGAAATTTATCCAATGGATAATCAAGCATTTCAAAAGATATCTACAATTTTATCATCATATGGTTATTTATTAGCTATACATACAAATCAAGGGAAATATTCTTTTGTAGATGCAGATGATTTTTGGGATTATCATTATAAATTATTGTTAGCTTCAAAGGATTATAAGGATTCATTACCAAAAAAGACTTTTACAACAAGAAGTGGTTATTTAAGAGATTTTCATTATGCAAAAGATGCTCAAGAAATGATAGAAAAAGGAATTAAAGTATTAAAAATTGATGCCAGACATTTAGACGCATATTCTATTCAAGGCGTAAAACAACAATTAAATATTGATGGTTTAGATATTTCTTCTTCTTTTGAAGATAATATTGAGATTACAAGTTCAATAACAAATAAAGGAAAATTATTAGAAAAAGTGATAAAAGAAAAAGGATATGCTTATGATGAAGTTGCTGTTTTTGGAGATGGACAAAATGACGTACCAATGCTTCAGTTATTTCCTTATTCTTTTGCACCTAAAAATGCTTCTCAAAGTGCTAAAGATGCTGCTCGTTATGTTCTTTCTACAACTAATGAAGAAGGAGCAGTATTTGCAGGATTGGAGCAGTTATATAAAGCAGGAATTTTAAAAATATAAATAAAATAGAGCAAGAAGATTGACGAAAAATGGAAAATTGATTATCATTAATATGGATATAAAATCCAAAATGAATAGGAGGAAAAAAGAATGGCAAAATTTGTTTGTACAGTATGTGGTTATGTTTATGAAGGAGATGCAGCTCCAGAAAAATGCCCTGTTTGTGGTGTTGGTGCGGATAAATTCGTAGAACAAAGTGGAGAAATGACATGGGCAGCTGAACATGTTGTTGGTGTTGCACAAGGTGTAAGCGAAGATATTATCAAAGATTTACGTGCTAATTTTGAAGGTGAATGTTCAGAAGTTGGTATGTATTTAGCAATGGCACGTGTAGCTCATCGTGAAGGATATCCTGAAGTTGGATTATATTATGAAAAAGCTGCTTGGGAAGAAGCAGAACATGCAGCTAAATTTGCTGAATTATTAGGAGAAGTTGTTACTGATTCTACAAAGAAAAATCTTCAAATGCGTGTAGAAGCTGAAAATGGAGCAACTGCAGGAAAAGTTGATTTAGCAAAACGTGCTAAAGAAGCTAACTTAGATGCAATTCATGATACAGTTCATGAAATGGCTAGAGATGAAGCTAGACATGGTAAAGCATTTGCTGGATTATTAAAAAGATATTTTGGTGAATAATATAAAAAAAGCCCGTTCTAGGGCTTTTTTTGTTTAATCATTTAAATTGATACATTTTTGATACATTTGATCTTTGGGTTTATGTCATAAAAGCACGAAGGAGTCAAGAGTTATATAGATATTCATTGAATCCGATGAAGCAAAGTGTCTAACTATTCAAACAATCAATATATGATGACATATGAAAATGAATACCTTACCTTAGATCTATTCTAATATATTATTTTTTCAAGATTTGTTGTTTAACTTGTACTCTATATTCATTCTCTTATATAATATATTATAGGTCAAAAATAATTAAGGGAGGAAGTTAAGTGAATGGGACAAGAATATTAGATGTTAAGTATG
The DNA here is from genome assembly GCF_018223625.1 of Clostridium sp. C1. NCBI lineage: Bacteria > Bacillati > Bacillota > Clostridia > Eubacteriales > Clostridiaceae > Clostridium > Clostridium sp. C1. The sequence goes on from NZ_CP073631.1 coordinate 2,303,394, forward strand.
CTTTAACACAGATTCTTTATTTTGCATCTTTTAGTGCATTAATGGGGTATGCTTCAGTCTATTTATTAGGGCAGGGTGTTTCTAATTCATTAATAGGAACAACTTTAGCATTAGTCAGTATTATTGCTGTATTTACTCAACCAATGGCAGCTTCAGCCGTAGATAAAAAAGTCATTAAGCTACAGTCATTGGTTAATATTATTTTAATTGGAACAGTGATTTTATCATTATGTCTGTATTTCTTTGAATTACCTACAATGATGTTATTATGTGTTTTTGTAGGAATTGTCACATTTATGATGACTGTACAACCATTATTTAATTCTATGGCTTTTCTTTTTGAAAAATATGGTATACAAATTAATTATGGTTTAGCAAGAGGACTTGGAAGTGCTGCATATGCTTTAGCTTCAGCTGTATTAGGTTATCTTGTTGAAGATCTTGGAACAGGCGTCATTCCATTATTTTATATTATAGGAAATATCTTATTAATTATTGTTGTCTATACATATGTTGTTCCTAAAAATCAGCAACATCTTGTTCGACATGAACAACAAAATAAAGAAGAAACAGAACAGAAACAACTATCATTCTTTCAATTTTGTGCTCTTTATAAAAAATTTATGATTTTTGTTGTGGGGGTTGTTTTGGTTTTCTTTACACATACAATTATTAACAATTTCTTTATTCAAGTTATCACACCAATTGGTGGAACTGAAAGTCAAATGGGTATAGCTGTATTTATTGCAGCCATTGTAGAGTTACCGGCTATGGCTATGTTTAATATTATGCGTAAAAAAATCAATTGTGCAACATTATTAAAACTATCAGTTGTGATGTTTGCATTGAAACATTTATTAACTTTTTTAGCAACAAACATCTTCATGATTTATGTTGCACAGGTTTTACAAATTGGTGCTTATGCTATCTTTATACCTGCCAGTGTATATTATGTAAATGAAGTGATTTCTAAACAAGATCTTGTCAAAGGACAATCTATGGTTACTGTTGGGATTACAGCAAGTGGTATTATAGCCAACTTTGCAGGAGGAATTTTATTGGATGCTGTTGGTGTTTATCATTTATTGATGATTGGTGTTGTCGTATCAGTTGTCGGTGGTTTGATTGTGTTTGGGTCTATTGAAAAGAAAAAGGCGAATGTTATGGAATAAACAATCATATATCAAGAAGTTAAGCAGTTGAATTCAGTGAACGTGCTGATTGAAACTGCTTTTTATATTGAAGTAAAAAAGAAAGAAATTATTTATTTGATGTTTTTTGTAAAAAATGCTAATAGTTATTGTGAAATGATGTGATTATGGTATAATAGTGAACATCTTTTTATGATTGGAGGGATTTATTGAGGTAGGACTATATATGGTGTATTGAAGATAAAATCGACCCTTTGAAATACGCTGACGGTCAGCAGGTCATCGCCGATTTTATGACTGAATAAGTCTTATTGTGGGTTAGAAGCCCAGTTTTATGAGCGTACACTTGTAGAATCAATAAGAGTATTAAAAGCAATATGCTATATAAAGCTCAATGAATCTGATAAAAATTGAATAGTCAAAATAATCAGTAGTTACAAGTGCTCTCAAAAGGAAGGAGTATTTTAATGAAAAAATTATTTTTAATGTTATTATCTGTAGGAATGCTGGTAGGATGTCGTTCAAATAGTGTGAATATGAGTGATGAAATGAAAATTGATAATCCTATTGATTTATCAAAAGAAGATGGAGCAGACAGTGTCGAAAGACAAGGTGATCACGAAGATTCTATGTATTATGCTCATCCAGATTTTTATAATATGGAATCTACAGAATCATTGACAATTTTAAGTCACTTTCAAACATTACAACAATCTTCTGAATGGAGTTGTGGAGTAGATAGTGCTTTAATGGTATTAAATTATTATGATAAATTAGGTAATCATACAGAGGAATCTTTGGCACAATTGAGAACAAATGGTTTATCACCAGAAGCAACGAGCTTAGAATCAATGATTAAAATCTTTGAAGGTGTTGGTGGTATGGACATTCATTCTACATATGATTATACACAAGAAGAAGCAAGTGAAAAAATCAATCTGGATATGATTCGTCAATATTTAGAAAAAGGTGTGCCTGTCATGGTTGCATGGAACGATTGGGGTGGACATTGGCAGACAATTATTGGTTATGATGATATGAATACAGAAATAACACAGGATGATGTGATTATTGTTGCTGATTCTTATGATACGACTGATTATAATCAAGATGGTTATGGAATTATTCCAGCTGAACGCTTTTATTATAATTGGACAATGTATGATTTCTTTGAAAAGAATTATCAAATTGATGAAAGAGATCATTTGTTTATTGCAGTAGAACCAAAATAAAAATTTTTTGATACACGAAGTAGTCTTATATAGAGGCTACTTTTTATATAAAGTAAAAAAGGAGTGAATTATTAAGGAATGACAATCATACTTTAAAAGCATAATAGATAATAGATTATAAGTATTAGACATGATATATGGATATCAATATAATAGTGATGAGGAGTGGGAGAGATGTTTTCAAATCAAGAATTAAAAAATATGATTGTTCCTTTATTTTTTGAACAACTATTAGTGATGTTGGTTGGGATTGCTGATACATTTGTTGTCAGTTTTGTCGGTGAACAAGCAGTTTCAGGTGTATCATTAGTGAATATGTTTAATACAATTTTTATTTATCTATTTACAGCACTGGCATCAGGGGGTGCTGTTGTTATGAGTCAATATATTGGTAGTCATGATCACAAAAGAACAGTTCGTTCATCAAGCCAATTATTGATGTTTTCAACAGTTTTTTCAATTATTATTGCCATTATTGTTTTGATTTTTAATCGTACATTATTATCACTTTTATTTGGAAAAGTAGAAAATTCTGTCATGGAAGCTTGTGTCACTTATTTAAGAATATCGGCTTATTCTTATCCAGCATTAGCTATTTATAATGCAGGTGCTGCTTTGTATCGCAGTATTGGCAAAACAAGTACAACAATGTATATTTCATTGATTTCCAATATTATTAATGTTGTTGGTAATCTGATTGGTGTTTTTGTGTTCCATGCAGGTGTTGCAGGCGTTGCCTATCCTTCTTTGATAGCCAGAGCTTTTTCAGCTATTGCGATTACAGTTTTATGTTTTTCAAAGAAACAAATAGCTCATTATGAACAAAAAGATATCTTATGCTGTGATTTTCCAATGTTAAAAAGAATTTTAAATATTGCTGTACCTAATGGAATAGAAAATGGTATTTTTCAATTGGTTAAAGTGGCATTAAGTAGTGTTGTTGCATTATTTGGAACTTATCAGATTGCAGCTAATGGTATTGCCCAAAGTATTTGGTCATTAGCGGCATTAATTGGTTCTGCAATGAGTCCTGTTTTTATTACCGTTATTGGACAATGTATGGGTGCTCATAAAATTGATGAAGCTCAATATTATTTTAGAAAACTCATGAAATTAACACTTATTTTATCGATAATATGGAATGTTCTTATCTTTATACTGACACCTGTCTTTATGCAGTTTTATAATGTTTCCACACAAACCAAACAACTTGTTGTTATTCTTGTGTTAATTCATAATATTTTTAATACAGTTGCTTTCCCATTTTCAGGACCATTGTCTAATGGATTAAGAGCAGCTGGTGATGTGAAATATACTATGATTGTATCCATTGCTTCAACAGTATTTGGTCGTTTGATTTTTTCATTGATTTTTGCTTTAGGATTGAATATGGGTGTTATTGGAATAGCACTAGCAATGTGTTTAGATTGGACAATAAGAGGTATTATTTTCTATATTCGTTTTCGTATGCAAAGATGGACAAAATTCAAAGTTATTTAAATCTTCTTGTGATGAGAAGATTTTTTATATACAATAAAAGAAGAAAAGAGGGATATGATGATTAGAAATATTATGAAAGATCAATTCTTTTTAAAACAAAAATCAAAAGATGCAACACCAGAAGATATGAATATTGTTCAAGATTTATTAGATACAATGAATGCATATGAAACCTGTGTAGGTATAGCTGCAAATATGATTGGTGAATTAAAAAATATTATAGTGGTTAAGGATAAAAAAGACGATTTGGTTCTCATCAATCCAAAGATTATAAAAACAAGTTTAAAAACATATAACTGCCAAGAAGGATGTTTGTGTCATGAGGGTTTAAAAGAAACAAAGCGTTATGAAAAAATTAAAGTAGAATATTTTGATCAACATTTTCATCGCAAAATAAAAACATTTGATCAACAGACTGGGCAAATCATTCAACATGAAATCGATCATTGTCATGGTGTATTAATTTGATGAATGATTTTTATTTAATTTTGTAATTTAAAACCTTATAAAAGATTAAGAAGTTTAGATAAAAACATGTTATAAATTTTATAACATGTCAGGCTGTTGACAAAGTAAAAAGTCAACAGCTTTTAGTTTTCAAATAGAAAAATATATGGTATTATATCTATTGTCGTGGATGACTTCGTTCCAAATATGCAAATTTTGAGGCTCCACGACTTTTTATTTTACCACTATATCATGAAAATATGGTATAATGTAAATGCATATTTGGAGGTAAAATATTATGGCAATGACATGTTTAAACAATCGAAAAAATGACAGCTTGATTTTGAGTACTATAGATGAATTAGTACCATTGGATCACAAGGTAAGAGAGCTTGAAGAAGCTATTGACTGGAATTTCATATATCCTCTCGTTAGACCTTTATATAGTTCTTTTGGCAGACCAAGTATTGACCCGGTGGTACTTTTTAAAATGCTTTTTATCAACTTTGCATTTGGTATTCATTCCATGAGAAGAACATGTGAAGAAACAAAGGTGAACCTTGCCTACAGATGGTTTTTAGGGTTGTCCATTGATGATGAGGTTCCAAACTACTCAACATGGTCACAGAACTACATCAGAAGATATGGAGATTCTGAAGTTTTCGATGAGATTTTCAAAAAAATTATTGAAGAAGCCATCGCATATGATTTTGTGGATCTTGATACGGTATTTGGAGATGGAACACATCGAAAGGCCAATGCCAATAATAGAAAACATGAAAATAAGGCTGTAGAAATAGTAAAGAAATACTATGACGATGAACTTCTGGAGGAAATCAACAAGGATAGAAAAGCCCATGAGAAAAAGCCAATAAAGGAAACAAAGGATATAGAACTTGCATATGACGAAGAAACAGGTGAACTCATTGAAGGAAAAGGAACAAAATCAATAAAGGTAAGCAAGACAGATCCGGAAAGCGGATGCTTTCATAAGGGAGAAAAACAGAAATGCTTTGCATATACAAATCTAACATTCTGTGATAGACACGGATTTGTACTGCATAATACAGTGGCACCAGGCAATCAGCACGATAGTGTTGTTTTTCATGATGCATATAGAAAGCTGTTGAACACCTATGGAGATTTAATACATAACATCAGTTTAGATGCAGGATTCATGACACCAGCAATATGTCGAGAAATCATAGAAGATGGAATCAGAGCATATATGCCATATAAAAGACCCATGACAAAAAAAGGATACTTCAAGAAATATGAATATGTCTATGATGAAAAGTTGGATATTTATATATGCCCCAATAACAAGGATTTGAAATATACTACAACAAACAGATCAGGATACAGGGAATACAAATCAAATCCAAAGGACTGTGAAGGATGTCCATTTTTAGAGAAATGTACACAGAGCAAAAATCATCAGAAGGTCATCACAAGACATGTATGGGAGGAATATAGAGAAATAGCAGATGAGAACAGATATACACCAGAATGGAAAGATATCTATCCACTAAGAAAAGAGACGATAGAAAGAGTCTATGCAGATTGCAAAGAAAAGCATGGACTAAGATTCACAAGATTAAAAGGACTAAAGAAAAATCAACAGGAATCGTTGATTATTTTTGGCTGCCATAATTTAGGCAAATTAGCGAGAATGAAGAAAAGGAAAGGACTCATAAATATTCCTTCACCCAATAAAAAAGAAGGAAATATAAGGAAAACAATACAAATTTATCAATTTTCATAAAAAAATAAAAGAAGTGGTAGATTTAATAAAAAATTCTACCACTTTGTCAACAGTCTGACATGTTATAAATTTTATAACATGTTTTTATAATGGATAAATCAATATAATTTCATTGTCGATATTTGTATAATAGGGATGGCTTTAAAATAATAATGTTTCAAAAGCAATAATAGCTTCACCAAAGAAGGTGTTGGGACGATTCAAATCATGGGAGAATGAATCATATTGACCAATTGTAATAGGTAATGAAGATAGTTGAATAATAGGGGAGTGAGCATTACCTATAAAGCTGATGATAGGAACATGATTATGATGAGCCGTTTTAATAATTTCGTTTAAGCGTGGTGTTTTTCCAGAATAAGAAACAACAATAAAAACAGTGTTATCAAAAAAATGTGGACTAAACATTTCCATATGTACAACACACATAGCTTGATAACCTAAAAGGGTTAAACGTTGTTGCATGTATTCTGCAATAGGAGCAGAGAATCCTAGTCCAAAAACAATAATACGTTTGGAATGATCTTGAAGTAATGATTGGAATTGTTCATAGAAAGAACGATATTGTTCGTGAAAGTCGATAGTATGATTATCCTTGGTAGATGTCAGATGATAAATCATATCACTATAACCATCAAAACCAAATTTATTACACAATTTATAAATGGTTGATGTACTTGTATAATTATCTTTTGCCATTTGACGTATACCAATTGACTTTAAGTCGGTTAAATGTTCTTGAATATAACGAACAATCTGTTTTTCTAAATCATTTAATTCAAATTTTTCGGATAAATGCTCTAGATTCATATCAACACCTCCAAAACAATTATGTCATATTTAAAAGAAAGGAGCAAGAATTCATGGCTAAAAAAATGTATGATCCATGGTCAAAAATTACAACAAGAAATGGTTATGCAGGAGATGAAGTGATCTCTGCATTACAAAAATCTATTCGTAGAGGTTTAGAAGAACAGGCATGTATGTTCGCTTATGAATTGTATATTTCTTCACCACAGTTAGAAGAAAAATTATGGCGAAGATTATTAACAATTTCAGTAGAAGATATTGGTATGGGAAATCCAATGGCATCTGTTGTTGTGAATAATTTATATCAGATGAGTAGAGAATTTGATTATGCTGATGGAGATAGACCTATCTATTTTATTCATGCCATTAGATATATGTGCCAATCTGAAAAAGATCGTTCAAGTGATTTATTGAAAAATATTTGTATCAAATCTTTTGCAATGGGGAAATTACCAGAAATTCCTGATTATGCATTAGATAAACATACACAACGTGGACAGGCAATGGGAAGAGATTCATTCCATTTCTTAAATGAAGCGAGCCGTGTTTATCCACAAAAAGAAATTGATAATGATTATAAAGAAAGATATGCCAAAATCTTAGAAGAATATGATCCAGAAAATGTTGTGGATACAGCATTTCAGTTTAATGGATGGCAATTTTAAAAGGGAGAGTAAAAAATGATTAGTCGATTAGAACAGTTATTATCACCGCTTGGAAATAAGTTAGGAAATCAAAGACATTTACAATCTATTTCTAATGGAATGATGATGTCACTTGCATTGATTGTTGTAGGATCAATATTTTTAATTATCGCCAATCCACCAATTAATTTAGATATCGTGGATATGAATACAGGTAATATTTTCCTAAAAGCGATGATTGCCTGGAAACAATGGGCAGTAACAAATTATAATACCATTACTATTCCATATACAATGACAATGGGATTAATTGGTTTAGTCACAGCATTTGGCGTTGCTTATTGTTTAGCTGAAAGCTATCAAATGAAACCAGCAATCAATGGTATTATTTCTATGTGTGTATTCTTGATGATTTCAGCACCTGTAACTGATGGACAGTTATCAATGACATACTTAGGAGCAGATGGATTATTTGTGGCTTTAATTGTAGGACTCATTTCAGTTGAAATATGTCGCTTGGTAGGAACAAAAGTTATCTTTACTTTTCCAGATAGTGTACCAACGGCCGTTACAAACTTTGTCAATTCATTATTGCCATTAGCAGCTAATATTATCATTATTTATGGTTTAAATTTAATTTTAATGGGAGTAAGTGGACAATCACTACCACAATTTATTATGAGTATTTTAACACCTGCTATTTCTGGTGTTGATAACGTATGGGCATATATGGGAATCTTTGCCTTTTCAAATATTTTATGGTTATTTGGAATTAATGGTTCTTCTATTATTTTCCCAATTGTTTTCACTTTAGGCATTACAAATTCAGGATTAAATGCAGAATTGATTAATGCTGGACAAAGTGCAGAACATATCATGAACTTACAGATGTATAGATATGCAGTTCTTGGTGGTGGAGGTAACACATTAGGTCTTGTCTTATTGATGTGCTTTTCTCAAGTGAAACATTTAAAAACGATTGGACGTTTAAGCGTTATTCCAGGAATTTGTGGTATTAATGAACCCGTTATTTTTGGAGCACCAATTGTCTTAAATCCTATTTTAGCAATACCTTTTGTTTTCATGCCATGTATTTCTATTGGACTTGGTTATTTGGCACAAAGTATAGGTTTAGTAAGTATGGGGTATATCGTTGACCCATCATTTACACCATTCTTTGCACAAGGATTCTTATCAGCATTAGATTTAAGAAATGTTATCTTTATGTGTGTATTGATTGTTATAAGTATGGTTGTGTATTATCCATTCTTTAAGGTTTATGAAAAATCAATAGCTCAAAAAGAAGGTATTGAAGAAAAATAATAAGAAAAGAGATTTCATTCATGATGTCATGATTGAAATCTCTTTTTCTATCATAATAGTTTATGACTGTTTTTGTAATTGTTTAATCATTTGAAATAATTCTTGAGGTGTTTCTTTTTTATCTGATAATATCCAATAATAACAGATTTGAAAATAAGGGATTGTATGATAAATCATAAAGTATTCTTTATATTGATGAATGAAAGGATTATTGGATTGTTCTAAACTGTTTAAGATACAATGCGTATTATATTTTGCGATATAGGGAAGTAAGTTCCACTTTTGTAATGCCAGTAAAAGGGCAGTATTTTTATCAAAGAATTGTATAAAATCTAAGATAGCCTCATCACTTGTAAAATAGGAAATATCAATATATTTATTTTGAAATGCTTTTTGATGAGCTTGTCGATAGGCTTCTTTTAAAACATCTTCAACAGATTGGTAATTATTATAAAAAGCATTTCTTGAAACATGAGCTTTTGTGACTAAAGATGTAATTGTGATATCTTCAATAGATGTTTTTTGTAATAAATCAATAAGTGCCTCAGTAATCTGTTGTTTAGAATAATTTGCTTTGTTCATGACAATCACCCATTTCATTATATCAAATAACAACAAAAATGCGAAGAATGTCCTTTTTGACTTATACTTATTGATAAAATATAAAGAAAGATTTATAGTGCATTTAGGAGGATAGAAAAATGAAAGATTATTTTGGATATCAAGGACAAATCGCAGTTGTGACAGGTGCAGCTTCTGGGATGGGAAAAGCAACAACAGAAATGTTAGTGGACTTAGGAGCAAAAGTTTATGCATTAGATTGGCAGAAAGTAGAGGTAGATGGAATTGAAAAATATATACATGTTGATTTAAGTCAAAAAGAGTCTATAGATCAGGCATTTCAAGAGATTCCTGACCATATTCATGCTTTCTTTGGTATAGCAGGAGTTTCAGGAGCAAAAAATGATTTTATAACAACTTGTAAAATTGATTTATTATCTAATCAATATATTTGTGAAGAATATTTAATTCATAGAATGCAAAAAGGTGACGCTATTGCATTTATGACATCTACAGGTGGTAATGGATGGGAAAGAGAAGATAATAAAGATATTTATTTACCAGTTATTCAGGCATCTGGATGGGATGGAAAAGTTGCGGCTATAGAAAAAACAGGTATGAGTCGAATGCCTGGAACAATGGCATACCCATTTAGTAAATTAGCTATGAATTATTTAACAGTCTATTTACAATCTACATTTGCATCTCAAGGTATAAGAGTAAATGCTGTATTACCAGGGTCAACAGATACAGGTATGAAAGATGAATTTACACAAATGGCTGGTGGTGAAGAAGCTTTATTATCTCATTGTGGTTATGCAAAACGTCTGGCTACCAGTGAAGAAATGGCTATGCCTATCGTCTTTTTAAATAGTGTAATGGCTTCATATATTTCTGGTGAACATTTAATTGTTGATTTTAGTCAAACCAGTGAAGAAATTGCAGGAATTAAGCCAGTAGGACAAGTGATTTCTTTAAAAGGAATATTAGAATATATGAAAAATATGTAATCTTCATTTATAAATGTTATAATTGTAATGACAGTTATAGCATTTTATTTTGGTAATCTAAAATAACACGGGGTTGTGGGGTTTTGGATTATAAGAAATTGTGGGAAGGCTGTTCTTCCCACAATTTTAAAACTGTATAGGAGAATCATGATCTGATGATGGGTCATGGTTCTTTTTTTCTGCTTTTTCTATCAGTTTATCTAACTTCAGATTGATTTCCTGAGTCAAGTCATCCAGTTCATCTGCATATTCGTATATCATATTGAGTCTGTATAGTATGTCTTCCAGCAGACGTTGTCTGCTGATAATGCTTACATCATGATTGTCCACAATCAGTGTATAAATCTTTTTTCTTGTCATCATTCTGTAAAATCCCCCTTGTTTTTGATTGGATACAGGTGATATGTTGAGTCTTTATTGAGACTGTACATGATTCTTGTCTTGAAACGATGCCAGTTGAGGTATCCGTTTGAACTGTGTTTCAGCAGCTTGATGGATTTGTTTCTGTTTTCAATCAGGCCGTTTGATATGCGTCTTCCATTTGCCGGCACAAATGAATTCACAATCTCATATTTCCATTTGACCAGTGTATTCCCAAAATCCATCATTTCCTTGATCTGGGAATTCCTGAAGGATATGATCAGCTCTTCTATGTTCTTCAATGCGTTTTTTTCATTGGATCTGCTGTAAAATTCATCCAGCTCATATTTAAGATCATAGGCTAGATCCAGTACAGGGTCATGTCTGACCATGAACTCAAGGATATCATAATAGTTGTAATACCCCTCAAGGGTATGATTGTATATCTTCTTTTCGTTAGGGTCGAATATTCTATTGTCATTGGAGAAGAGCATCCAGTTGAATTTCTTTAATGCATAATAATGCTTGGATGCTTCCTTTAACTCAAGCTTTTCAGTCTTGGTTTTTTCTTTTTTCTTCTCAAGATATTTTTTTCTGGAATAATACTTATTCATGACATCGATTCTCACTCTGTCAATTTTTCTTCCAAATTCCTGCTTCACATGAAAATGGTCGGTTGCACATATTGCATTTGGAAACATGATTTTCGATACGATTCTGTATGTTTCCCACATGTCAAAGGAAACAATTTTGACATTCTTCCTTTCCTCAAGAGGAATGGAGAAGAAATAATCCATGAGTGTCTGCTTTCTTCTTGACGGAAGGACATCGACTATATTTTGTGTTTCGAAGTCGACAAGAACGCATACGTACTTACTGTGAGCAGACTTGAATGCATAGACCTCATCTATCAGCAGATACTCAGGCAGAGGTCTTCTTGATATGGAGACAAATGAGTCAAATACATGTGCAGCTGTTGTCTGGGATATGTGGTATCGTTCGGCCACATCCCTGAATGTCATGTTTGGCTTTCTCAAATCCTCCAGGATATTATATACAGTCGCCAGAGAGATTCTTGAGCCAGCAACGGTAAAGGGATTGGACTCCATAAATGTCTTATGGCATTTTGGACATCTATATCTGCGAGCTCTGTAATTGATGATGCATTTCTTGTTTGTCAGTATGGAATGGTTGATATGCTTGACACTATAGTCCTTGACTCTGTCTGTCATGTTGAGGCAGACAGGACACTGGTGGGGCTTCTTCTTCAGTGTCACATCAATATAGATACCATCCTTTTGATGATGGATATCGAATGTTTCGATATCCTTGTCCTCGATATTGAAGAAAACAAGGAAATCATTCTGGGAAATGATGCAGCTGGACATGGTCGTGGTATTATCACACATCGTCATCACCATCCAAAGCCAATAGAATCTGTAATTTCATAAAACATCCCGTCCTTTCTTTTTCTACATCTTCATGATAGAGGAAATGGAAGCAGAAAGACATAAAGGTCATGTGGTTTGAAAAGAGAAATACAGTTTTCTGGAAAATTTCTTATAGATGAGCAGTTCATCTATTGGGCAGTTGCCAAGCTTAACGATGAAATAGTATATGTGAGACAGTTCGATAATAAGATGATCTGTTGAATCAGAAAGAATGGAAACAATATCATCGAAGGAGACGGCAGATAGGAAAGGAATCATGGGAAAAAGAAGCAGCGCATGAGTTTTGCCGCAATGAGGGCATATGACTCTCTGGATGTTGATGGAGCTGTCCTTGAAGTTTCTTTTATAGTAGCCATGAACAGACAAGCCTCTATGAGAGCATTTTGGACATGACAGAAGAGACAAATCCAGTGAAAAGATAACATTGGAATAATTTTTTTGATTAATGGTATTGATTTTTCTGCTGGTTTTTAATATTATCATATTGTCGTTAGGACAAGATGAGACTCAACTTTGGTCGGGAGGGTTTCATCTTTTTTTCTTTCTATAGATTTCAGAAGATATATCCTGATAATACCATTATAGAATTTCCCGTGATTTTAAACCAGCATAAGAGAAAACAAAAAAAGAGATTTCCCGTAAAACTTATTCGTTTTGGGAAACCCCGTGACTTCTTAGACTATCTTTATTTTTCGTTATATAAGTGAATGGTGATAATGATGATTATAGATAAGGTTAATGATATTATTAATGGACATACAAGTAAAAATTCATTATATGTTTTTTGTGTTTTTATTAAGGAAAATATTGCAAAGATTCCTAGAATGACTATTGAAGATATAGCAAAAGCATGTTATATATCAAAAGGACAAGTTTCAAAGTGTATTCGAAATCTAGATTATCAAAATTATGAGGAATTTATATATGAATGTTATTCATATTTAGATTCCTTAGAAAGAAGGCAGCTTTTCATTGATAAAAAATTATCTTTAAAGGAAAACATAAGCATTTTTTCTGATAATTTTCTTAAAAATATACAGTACACTCAAAAATATTTAGATTATACTCAAATAGAAGAACTTATTAAAAATATAAAAACTTCCCGTAAAATTTACTTATATGCTCAAGGGGATGCACGATCACTTATTTATAATATTCAAAGGGAATTGAATATATATCATATCAATACAATTATTTGTGACGTGGATTTAAAAAAAGAATATTCTTTTACAAATCAAGATTTATTTATTGTTATAAGCATAAATGGAGATACTTTTCACTATGATAAAAGAATTATTCAAAGACTAAGAAAAACAAAAGTTAATAAATGGTTGATTACATGTCAGAATGATATCAATTTCTGTGAAAATCAAATTTTTATACACTGTTTGCATTTTTCTTATCATGTATATATGATGAGATATATTATTGATATTATTCTTCTTGGTTTACAAATGTGAGTTTCCTTTTTGGAAACTTTTTTTGATTGTGCTTATTTTTTTTATATGATGATTACAGGAGGATGTTATATGTATAAAATTTCAAGTGAATTACTCTATGTTTTCGCTATTTTGTTATTGGGGTTTGGTGTTAACTTAATGTCAATAGCTGATTGTGGCATGTCAATGATTGTTTGTCCAGCATATATTATTAGTCAAAAATATAATCATTTAACATATGGACAAGCAGAATATTTAGTTGCGGGATTTCTATTTGTTATTTTTTGTATCGTACTACGAAAGTTTCGTTTAGCTTATTTAAGTTCGTTTATAACAGGTTTTTTATATGCAACTACGGCTGATATTTTAAAATTCATATTACCAATATTTCAGGTAACTATATCTTCTTTGGTAATACGTATGATTTGTTTCTTTTTGGGTATGATGATATCTGCTTTAGCAGTAGCTATGTTTTATGAAACATATTTTTATCCACAAATTTATGATTTCTTTTGTAAAGTATTATCTAAGAAATATAAAATATCATTGAAGTTATTCAAAACATGTTTTGATTGTACATTTTTAATGATTTCACTATTCATGTCTTTGATATTATTTAATGATTTTGTAGGTATAGGGTTAGGAACAATCATTATGGCAATATGCAATGGAGCATTGATACAATTTTTTCGTACAAAAGTTTTAAGTCATTTTATTTATATACCAAGATTTAAAAAATTATCATATTATTTAAACAATGCATAAAGGAGGAAAAGTTATGGGATTTAAAGAAGGATTTTTATGGGGTGGTGCAACAGCTGCCAATCAAGTTGAAGGTGGTATTTTCGAAGGTGGACGTGGTTTAGCTAATGTCGATTTGATGCCGTATGGTCAAGATCGATATGCTATTGGAACAGGAGAAAAATGGATTAATCATATTGACAATCACTATTTTCCAAGTCATCAAGCTGTTGATTTTTATCATCATTATAAAGAAGATATTGCATTAATGGCAGAAATGGGATTTAAAGTTTTTAGAATATCCATTGCATGGACACGCATTTTTCCACATGGTGATGAAGAATCACCTAATGAAGAAGGATTAAAATTTTATGAAGATGTATTTAAAGAGTGTCATAAATATCATATTGAACCATTAGTGACAATAAATCATTTTGATTGTCCTATGTATTTGATCAACAAATATGGAGGATGGAGAGATAGAAGAATGATTGATTGTTATGTTAAATTAGCAAAGGTTCTATTGATAAGATATAAACATTTTGTAAAATATTGGCTAACTTTTAATGAAATCAATATGATACTTCATTTTCCGTTTGTTGCAGCAGGACTAAGATTTAAGGATGATGAAAATAAAATACAGGCTATGATTACCTGTGCGCATCATGAATTAGTTGCTAGTGCACTCGTCACAAAACTGGCTCATGAGATTAATCCACAAAATCAAATTGGATGCATGTTAGCAGCAGGGTCTTATTATCCAGCAACATGTAAACCTGAAGATTATTGGAAAGCTATATGTGATAATCGAGAAAGCTATATGTTTATTGATGTTCAATCAAGAGGCTATTATCCTCCATATGCTTTAAAATGGATAGAAAAGAATCAAGCTATCATTCCATTTATGAATGATGATAAGAATTTATTGATGGAAAATACTGTTGATTTTATAAGTTTTTCATATTATTCATCAAGAGTTTCTAGTTCGACTCCTGATAGTAGCTGTCAAACTGAAAGTAATATATTTGCATCTGTTATAAATCCATATTTGAAATCGAGTGAATGGGGATGGCAAATTGATCCTTTAGGTTTAAGAATTACTATGAATGAACTTTATGATCGTTATCAAAAACCATTATTTATTGTTGAAAATGGTTTGGGAGCTAAAGATATTGTAGAAGAAGATGGAACAATTCAAGATGATTATCGCATTCATTATTTAAGAGAACACATTAAAGCGATGAAAGATGCTGTTGACAAAGATGGTGTTGATTTAATGGGATACACAACATGGGGATGTATAGATTTGATTTCCAATGGGACTGGTGAAATGGAAAAAAGATATGGATTTATATATGTAGATAGAGATAACAGGGGAAAGGGAACGTTCAAAAGGTTAAAGAAAAAATCGTTTGAATGGTATAAAAAAGTCATTGCTACAAATGGGGAATTATTATAAAAAAACATGTCACTAGTACATGTTTTTTAATTATATAAAATACTTTGATAATATTCTTTTGTCTTTTGTTCAAAAGATTGATTCATATCCATTTGTTTTTCAATGATTTGTGATTCCATCTGTTGAATTTGATCTTCTTGAGGAGCATGGTCACTGGCAATGACGCTCACTGTAGATATTGTTGCTTGAGGAAATTGTTCTTGGAGATGACGAATCATTTCATTGATTTGATTTTGAATTGTACTTTTAACATCATTGAGTAAATTATCAATAATCAGTAAAATCATATGTATAAAAGGATAATCCTTATCCACCACAACATAAGCACCTAATGCTTGTTGGTGATTCATAGAATTTAATGGGAATTGTTGTGTCATGTCCATTTTTTCAACAAAGTATAATGGGCTATAAAAAACGTGGTCTTCTTTTCGTGTTAAAAATGGTTGATCTTGATCTGGCTGAAGAAATAACATGTCTTTATATAATGAAAAAATAACATTATCATTATAGATAGGTGTTAACTGTTTAAAATCCTCTATTCCTTTGGATAGAGTTGTATACATATCATTGTTGTATTTCATTTTTTCAACATAATCATGTATATCTTCTTGAGAAATCATATCAAGATATTCATAAAGTCTTTTCATAACCTCACCTCAATCATGGAGTATAGCATAAATATATCATATAGAAAAGAAAAAAGTCTTATGGAAATTGAAAAAAGGGTTGACTTTAAACCTTACTTTAGCGTTATGATATAGTACGAGGAGGTTTTACAATGAAAACAAAAAAATTAACATTTGGAGCTATGTGTTTAGCTATATCTTTATTATTACCGCAAGTCTTTCATATCATTGGTATGCAACAGGCTGGTTCTGTTTTTCTTCCAATGCATTTACCTGTTTTTATTGGTGGAATGTTACTTGGACCTATCTATGGCTTATTTTTAGGAATCTTTGCTCCTTTGACAAGCTTTGTTGTGACAGGAATGCCTTCTGCTGATCGTGTCTTGTTTATGATGAGTGAACTGGCAACTTATGGGACAGTCAGTGGTCTGTTGTTTCATCAGTTCCATTTCTCTAAACAGAAATTTGGTTCTTTGTCTGCCTTAGTTCTTTCCATGATTGCTGGAAGGGTTATCTATGGTATTGTGATTTCTATTGCAACATATCTGTTTGGTATTCCTTTGGGAGGTATTCCAGCAGTGATTGCAGCTACAACAACAGGGATTCCGGGAATCATTATTCAGTTAATCTTTGTACCAGCAATTGTAATGGCAATTGTCAAGGGAGGCTATTTTGATGAAGTTGCAGCAGCTACAAAAAAAGCTTAATGAAGAAGAATTATCTCTTATAGCCAATCGACAAGGAGAGATCTATACATCCAAGTTACATGGAATTGGACCAATTATCAATCCTATGAAGGAACATCTTTATTATTTTGAAGATGCTATAGTTGTGGATAAGGTGATTGGAAAAGCGACAGCCATGCTGTTGATTTTATCAAAGGTTAAATATATTTATGCATATGTATTAAGTGAAAAAGCAAAAGAGATACTTGATCAATATCAAGTGGATTATGATTATGAAAAACTTGTTCCCTATATCATCAATAGAACACATGATGGTATGTGTCCAATGGAACAGACAGTCTATCACTTAACAGATTTAAATGAAGCTTATGAAGCTTTAATACAAAAACAAAAAGAATTGATGAATCAATAAAAACATCCTGAGGGATGTTTTTATTAAAGCTCTTTTTTCATATAAATGACATCATCCATAGGATTATTGTAATAAGCTGAGATTTCATAAAATCCAAACTGATGATAAAGCTGGATAGCACTTTGCAAAGGTTGAATTGTATCTAAAACCATTTCCTTATAGCCATCCTCTACAGCAACATCTAATATTCTTTGAATCAGTCCATGAGCAATATTATTATGACGATACTCCTTTTTGACAAACAATCGTTTCATCTCACATCTTATATCACTATGTTTATGTAATGCGACACATCCAATGACTTGATGATCCTTTACAGCAATCATAAGATGACCATATGGTGGGAGATATTGAGAAGATAAATCATTGAGTTCTTGTTGTAGGTTTTGAAATGTTAAATCACGATGAAGCTCTGTTATATATTCTTGAATTAAATTAACAATTTCAGCTAAATAGCTTTTATCATCTTGTTTATAAATCATGTGTATCCCCTCTTTCAATATCAAAATTATACGACAAAAAATATTCCTATCAACAATGAACTATTATATAATAAATATAAGGAGTTGTGCCATATGGAAAAGAAATATCATTACCCCCGACCACAATTATATAGAGAAAGTTTTCAATCATTAGATGGAACATGGATTTTAAATCAAAAACCTATTCAAGTTCCTTACCCACCTCAAGCTTTATTATCTTGTTATGATGGAGAAATTAAAGATTTTTTACATTATCAAAAAACTTTTGTTTTAGAACCTCAAATGTCAGGAAAGGATAAGAGTGTTCATTTGCATTTTGGTGCAGTTGATCAAAAAGCAAAGGTTTATATTAATCATCAATGTGTAGGAGAACATCAAGGAGGTTATTTACCATTCTGGTTTGATATCACAACTTTTTTACAAGAGGGAGAAAATCTTTTAGAAGTAGAGGTTACAGATCAGTTATCTTATCTTTATCCTTATGGTAAACAAAGAAAAAAACACAAAGGAATGTGGTATACGCCAGTATCGGGAATATGGCAAAGTGTCTGGCTTGAATCTGTACATTCTCATTACATTCAGGATTTAAAAATAACACCTACGTTAGAATCTATTCAATTACATGTTGAAACATTGGCAGATACATATCAGGTCAGTATCATAGGTGAAACCTTGTTTTTTCAAGAAACATTTATACAAAAAGACATAGAAATTGAAATTCCTTTAGCGTATCGCCATCTATGGGATGTAGATGATCCTTATTTATATCAATTGATAATAGATACAGATGATGACCATGTGGAAAGTTATTTTGCTTTAAGAACTGTTGATATTCAAGGTCAACACATTTTATTAAATCATAAGCCTATATTTATACATGGTGTTTTAGATCAGGGTTATTTTCATGATGGACTTTTTTTACCATCCCATATGAAAGAATATGAAAAAGATATTTTAAGAATGAAGGCATTAGGGGTGAATTGTCTAAGAAAGCATATGAAAATAGAACCAGAAGCTTTTTATTATGCTTGTGATTGTTTAGGAATGCTGGTTATTCAAGATCATGTGAATAATGGAAAATATCATTATATGAGAGATACTGTTTTACCTAATATAGGTTTGAAATTTCATTTTGATTATCCAAAAGGGAAACAACTTCAAAAATATATATTTCAAAAACATATGTTAGAAACATTAAAACATTTATATAATCATCCATGTATTATAGGATATACAATTTTCAATGAAGGATGGGGACAAATGTATGCCGATGAAATGTATCAAAAATGTAAGCAGTATGACGCTACACGTTTTTATGATGCAACATCTGGCTGGTTTCATCAAAAATTAAGTGATGTTCAAAGTGAACACATTTATTTTAAAAATAAAGTCATCAAAAAGACAAGTGATAAACCTATTTTATTAAGTGAGTGTGGTGGATATACACGACTGATTAAAAAACATACATATGCTCAAAAACACTATGGTTATGGGACAACACATAGTGAAAAGGAATTGACAGATAAAATCATAAAGATGTATGAAGAAATGATTTTGCCTTCTATTGAATATGGTTTGTGTGGTTATATTTATACTCAGTTATCAGATATAGAAGAAGAAATCAATGGATTTTATACATATGATCGACAAATCTGTAAAGTAGATACGAAACGTTTATTAAAATATCAAAAAAAGATTAATGAAAAAGCCAAAGAATTTTTTTCATTCTGAGGCTTTTTTTGAATATAGTCGTGTGTATCTTGAATAACATTCTCTAAAGTATCCTGTACTTTTTAAAATAAGACGGATATAGGCATTGCTGAGTAAGATGTAGCCACAATGGTTACCATAATAAAAAAATTGTATTTCACAATCTTTATAACTTCTGTTCCATCATAATTTTTAATGGTGTCATTCCACAGCTTTCATAAAATTTCATAGCAGATTCATTTAAACACCAGACATTTAATGTGACGTGGTAGAAATCATGCTTTTTTGCATAAGTAAGAACATATTCATAAAGCTGTTTACCAATATGCTGACCACGACAGTTTTCATCAACACATAAATCATCAATATAGAGTGTTTTTTTATTTTCATAAAGGTGTTGGACAATACAAAAAACATATCCTAAAATATGATGATTTTCATCTTCAAATACAAAAATAGGTCTAGAAGCATCATTTATAATCTTTAATAGTTCTTCATCATTATATTTTTTACTCCCATGTTGAAATAAATCTGGTCTACCATCAGCATGAACATTATTCACTTGATATAATAAATGATTTATTCCCTCTAAATCATTTGCTCTTGCTTCTCTAATCATTTGCAACGCCTCCTTTTATACATTATAGCGAAAAAGCTATTTTTTTGAAAGAGAAATAATGATACAATATACAAAATTTAAACGGAGGACAAATATGGAACATATAGGAACACAAAATATAGAAACATCACGTTTATTATTAAGACAATTTAAAATCGATGATGTTGATGATATGTTGAAAAATTGGGTACAGGATGAAGAAGTGACACGTTTTCTTACGTGGCAACCTCATGAAAATAAAGCCACAACAATCAATATTCTTAATGAATGGATTCATCAATATGAAAAGATAGATTATTATAATTGGGCTATTGTATTGAAGGATTGTCAAGAAGTCATAGGAAATATTGCAGTTGTTTCACACAATGAAAAAGCAAGGTTAGCTCAAATCGGTTACTGTTTATCAAGGAAATACTGGCATCAAGGAATTATGACAGAAGCATTAAATAAGGTTATAGACTTTTTATTTGAGCAGGTTCAATATGAATGTATACAATCTCATCATAATATTCAAAATCCTCATTCGGGAGCAGTTATGAAAAAATGTGGAATGAAATATGAAGGAACATTAAGACATTCAGATTGGGACAATCAAGGTGTTTATGATGCCTGTTATTATTCTATTTTGAGAAGTGATAAATAGAATCATGATATTCTAATTGAATATGTGCCTGTAACGAATGGGTAAGAACTCTTTTTACATTGACTCCATCAGAATTTTGATAGAATTGTTTTGCTTGATGATAAGGAATTCCACCTAACATCTTTCTTTGAATTAAACGTTTTTCAAGTTCAGCTCTTTGAGCTTTGATAAAAATGGTATCATCAAACAAAAAACGAATATCTTTCCATAAAGGTTCATTCAATAAAAGATAATTACCTTCAATCAAGACAATATCATGATTAACAAAAACTTTATTTTCTTCTGGATTATGTAAAACACGATTATATAAAGGAAAATATGTATCTTGTGATTGAACCTCTTTGATTTTTTCAATGAGTTTTTCAACATCAAATGTTTCTGGACAACCTTTCACATCTTTCATACATATTCTTTTTTCATCTCTTACAATATAGTGTGTATCCAGATAATCTTGATAACGATGAAATCCATCCATACCTATAGCTTGTATAGGTGTTAATGTTTTGTCTTGATTTGAAAGATATTCTAAAAATAAAGAAAGTGTTGTTTTACCGGCACCAGGTGGTGCAGCTAATAAGACAAGTAAACGTTTTTGCTTTTCTTTTTGTAAATGTGTCCATCTTTGTAAAAGAGGAATAAATATTTCTTGAATATTATGTTCATCATATTGGGCATGAATGATATGCCCATTAACTAATAGTTGATATGTTTTCATATAGACTCCTTAAGGTATAATGATTTTTCTTCGTTTTTTGGAACATGTTTTTTCATAGATTAAAGCTTCTAAATTCATTTTAATGAGATCTTGACGGTGAAATGAAAATGGAATGATTTGGTTTGATAGAATATCAAAACAATAGATTTTGGTTACAGAATTAATAAAAATATATTGATAAAAATCATGAGGAATGTGTTTTTGAGATAGAAAATTTTGTAAAGATTCTTGTAATAAATTATGACAATGGGAAAAAATATAAAGTCCATTATATAAATAGTGTTCATAATTTTTGGCTTTTTTTAACTTTCTATCAATAGCGTCATCTATTTTTTCATAAACAAAGGCTAAATCTTGATGACTATGATCAAAAGGTGTTAAGTCTAAGGACATATAGAGTGGTTTCTTCATGTCTTCAACAGCTTCTTGAGGTGTTAATGCTTGTGTGACTTCAATACCAAATTGGATAGAGGGTATACGCAAATCAGGGCGATCTGATTGTATAATAGCTTCTTTATCAATATTAAAGAACAAAGTCAAAGTTAAAGCTGCATATTTTTCAAAATAATTTTTACTATAGGTTTCTCTCATAAGATACGCTCACTTTCATGATTTTCTATATTTATTATCTCATAATCAATAAAAGAAGAAAATAAGAAAAAAGATATGTTATAATGAATATCAACAGGAGGAAAACATTCATGTGTGGAAGATATTATATCATGAAACAGATTTATCAAGTATTAAAAGATATGGGAGTGGATGTTCAATGGAATCAAATTCTTTTGGGGGATTGTTTTCCTAAACAAAAGATTCCAGTGATTGTTGAAAATCATGGAAAACTTGAAATCAAAAAGATGCAGTGGGGTTATAGGATTCCTTATACTTCACAACTTATCATTAATGCAAGATGTGAAACATTATTGGAAAAGAAGTTATTTCAAAAAGATGTGAAAGAAAGACGTTGTCTTATCTTTGCGAAAGGATTTTATGAGTGGGATGGACATAAACATCAAGTGTCTTTTGAAAGTATTCATGACCCGATTCTTTTGATGGCAGGTATATATAATGATAAAGAAGAAGTCGTGATTATCACTAAAATTGCTAATGATGTCATGAAACCTGTGCATTCACGTATGCCATTAATCATTGATCAACATGATATAATGCAATGGTTTGATACAACTATCTCTCCTTATCACTTTTATGATAATGATTATCCTATTCAAATAGTATCTGGAGCTTATCAGCCATCATTATTTTAGGAAAAGCATATTGATATGAAAAGAAAAGTAAATTTGTTATAATGGAAAAAAGGAGTGAGAACAAATGTTAGAAACAGGAATCAAGGCACCAGATTTTACATTATTGAATCAAGATGGAGAATCGGTGACTTTAAGTCAATATTTAGGGAAGAAAGTGATTTTATATTTTTATCCTAAAGATAATACACCAGGATGTACAAAACAGGCTTGTGGATTTGCTCAATTATATCCTGATTTTAATGAAAAAGGAGCTGTCATTTTAGGGGTCAGTAAAGATAGTGTGAAATCTCATAAAAAATTCCAAGAAAAATATCAATTACCTTTTACCTTATTGTCTGATCCAGAATTACAAGTTATACAGGCTTATGATGTCTGGAAAGAAAAAAATATGTATGGTAAAAAAGTCATGGGAGTTGTCAGAACAACATACTTGATTAATGAAGAAGGGATTATTGAAAAAGCATATACAAAAGTGAAAGCTGCTCAAAATCCAGAAGATATGCTGGAAGTTTTAAACGCATCTCAATAGATGTGTTTTTCATTTTAAACTAGAAACAGAATTTAGATTTCTTTATAATAAGACATATAGGGAGGAAAGAAAATGATTCGATTAATTGCGACAGATATGGATGGAACATTTTTAGATTCAAATAAGAAGTTTGATAAGTCTTTTATTGAACTCTTTTATAAAATGCAAGAAAAAAATATAAAGTTTGTTATAGCAAGTGGTAATCAATATTATCGTTTATACCAGAAATTCTTACCATTAAGCGATCAGATGTATTTTATTGCTGAAAATGGAAGTTATATAGCCAAAGGAACAACAGAATTACATTGTGATGTCATTTTAAATCAAAAAGTCCAGGAAATGATACATATCTTATCACAGTATCAACGTATTTTTATGATTTTGTGTGGGAAAAAAGGAGCTTATATTTTAAAAGATGAGTTTGCATATAGGAATGAGGTTAAAAAGTATTATTGTGCCTATTCATTTGTGAATTCCTTTGATGATGTTCATGATGAGATTATGAAGATTGCGATATATGATAAACAACACCATATTCAAGATTTGTTAGATGAAATTAGTCAGCAGTTACCGATAGGTGTGAAGATTGTTACATCAGGAAATGAATGGATGGATATTCAAAATCAAAATATGAATAAAGGCGTAGGTATACAATTTTTACAGGATATGTATCAAATTCAATCTGATGAATGTGCTGCCTTTGGTGATCAAATGAATGATTATGAAATGTTGCAGGAAGTCAAGTATGCTTATGCGATGTCTAATGCAGTCCAGCCAATTAAAGACATTGCATATAAAGTGATTGGTTCTAATGATGAACAGGCTGTTTTAAAGAAGATAGAGGATATTTTAAATGATTGATATATTTATACTTTTACAAAATATATGATAAAAATATACTAGAACGCTAAAAAGTGATGTTATATTTTCATAATTAGAAAATGAAAAACAATTGTTTTGATAGAAAACATAAAGTAAAAGGATTATAATATATATAATAGAAAAGGAGGTTGGTTATATGTTTAGTCTTTTTGATATTAATCATCATTTACAGAAGTTGACACTTAAAAGAATTAAACAGATGTGTACTCGTAATAAAACAAATATTGATGATCAAAACTTAAAAGTTATTTTAAGAATTATAAAAGATAATCCACATGCTGTAATTGATGAAGATTATCATCCATTGTTATTGGTAGAGATTAGTAAAGAAACCAACCTAGAGGTTTCCAAACAATTTAAGCCAATATTAGAAAACTATATAATGAGAGAAATTAAATAATAAAAAAACTGTAATCCATAGAATATTGAAATTCTAAAGATTACAGTTTTTTCTTTCTTGCTTTTTTGTTTTATCATTGTAAAATAAAAAGAAAAAGCGAGGTTATTTGTAAATGAAAATGATAGTTATGGATATGGATGGTACGTTATTAACACAAAATCAACAAATCTTACCCTATACAAAAGAAGTCTTAATGAACTTACAAAAACAAGGTATCTCTCTTGTTTTAGCAAGTGGGAGAGATATCAGTAGCTTAGAGTATTATGGGAAGCAGTTAGATATGGATCAATATCCTCAAAGTGGTTATATTGTTTTAAATGGATTAGAGATTTATAATTCAACAAGAGAATGTCTGCATAGAGAACAAAGACTAACAAAAAATGATATAATGCTCTTGAATGAAATAGCACAAACATCTTCCTTTGATATGATTATTTTCTTTGAAACGTGTTTATATATTTTTGATTATGGACATACAGGAATCATGGAAGAACATTTTATTGATAGAGAAAGGCATATAGTTGATGATATTCATGAAATACCAGAACATCTTTTTTCTACAATAAAGAAAGTTGCATTTGTGCAAAGTGAAACAATGATGAGTGAAAAAATACCAATTCTTCAAAAACAGATGTCTTCACGTTTTAGTATATGTAGAGTCGAAAAAGATTGGGTAGAAATTAATCCTGCACATGCCTCAAAAGGACAGGCTCTTTTGAAGTTAGCAGAAATTAAAAATATATCGTTAGAAAATATTATTGCATTTGGTAATGGTGAAAACGATATTGATATGTTATTGGCAGCAGGAGTAGGAGTAGCTATGGATAATGCTTTTGAAACAGTTAAAAGGATAGCTGATGATATATGTGGTGATAATGAACATGATGGAATAGGTCATTATTTACATCAATATATGACTCATAATGAAAAGGATTGAATTGTTTTCAATCCTCTTTTATTGAATGATAATGGTTTCAAGATCATCAGGCACAAAGATATTTCCCTGGAAATATTTCTGTCCTTCTTGTAAATATAAAGAACGACGTTGCTGGATGTTTTTATCTTCAGTGTGATATAAAATAAGATTTTGGATATTTAATGACTGAGCGATTTGACAGGCATCCTTAACAGTTGAATGATGCTTTTCATAAGGATGGAAAATATCTGCCTGACTATGTAGACAAAAGGCTTCATGAAGTAGCCAGTCACTATTTTGGACATACATTTGATTCATAGGATGATAAGGCTCATCCCCACAACACGTTATTTTTTGATGAGGTAATTTCATTGTAAAACCAAATTGTCGATCTTTGGTAGAGTGAATATCAAAGAAAGTGACATCATGTCCTATAATGGAAACAGTTTGACCATCTTCAATATTAATCATATGAATACGTTTATGAATCATAGATAACTGTTTCTTATTTAAAACAAGATGAATAATTTCAAGAATGGTTTCTATTAATTCTTGGTGCGCATAAATACGGACATCACCTTCATATTCTCCTTTATTCATATATTGACCAATCATACGAATCATCCATATCACACCCAATAAATGATCAATGTGTTTATGTGTAACGAAGATATCTTTAATATCCATCCAATGAATATGTGCTTTTTCTAATTGCTGGAGAATTGTATTACCACCTCCACCATCAACTAAAAAGTATTGATTATTCTCACTGATCACAAAACATGTATTATAACATTGTGTCACTAAAGCATTACCTGTTCCTAACATTGTTAATTTCATTTTTCATACCTCCACCTGAGATTGTACATAGAATAAAGGATAGAAGCAATAGAATTTTATGGATTTCAAAAGAGAAGTAATGATATAATACAGTCAAGGAGTGGTAAATATGAAAATTGCTTTCTTTGACATTGATGGGACATTAATCAATGCACAAAATGGAATGATGCAACCAGATGAACAGACAAAACAAGTTTTAAATGCTTTTCAACAACAGGGAAACAAAATCATTATTGCTTCTGCAAGAGGCGTTGTCCCAGAAGGATTAAATGACATAGACTTTGATGGATATGTCTTAAGTGATGGGCATTATATTATTTATAATCATGAAGTTTTGATAGATGAAATTATGAGCGAACAGGAAGTTCAAAAGCAAATAGACATTTATCAAAAGTATCAAGGAAGACCCATGTTTTATGGACATAAAGGGCAATGGTGTGATTGCTTAGATGATGAACTTGTCGTGAAACATCGTTTGATGTTTCAAGGAAATAATCTTAGACCTAAAGATGCTATAGAGGATTATAAAGCAAGTGATGTCAAAGCGATAAGCTGTTGTGTGCTGTTTGAAACAGTAGAACAAATGTGGAAAGCCTATCATGAGTTAGAAAATGATATGACAATTGTTGCTTATGATCATGGGTTAATTCGTATGGATGTTTATCATAAAGGCTTTAAAAAAGGAACAGCCTGTGAATACTTGTATCAAAAAATAGGTGTTGATAAAATAGATACCTATGCTTTTGGGGATGGCATTAATGACTGTGAAATGTTTGAACTGGTTGGACATGGCATTGCGATGGGAAATGCTGTAGATGCTTTAAAGTCTATGGCTGAATATATTACAGATGATGTAGATCATCAAGGAATTGTCAAAGCATTCCAGAAGTATTTTCATATTCAATGATAGGAGGATGATTTATGGCATTAGTGCAAGTTGATTTTATTTCTGAAAAATTAAAACGTACAGTGACAATCAATGCTATTATTCCTGTTGATAAAAATACAGGACAAACAAAAGAAAAGTTAAAAACACTATATCTTTTACATGGTATTTTTGGAAACTATACGGATTGGGTTTGTGGAACACGTATTCAAAGATGGGCACAAGATCATGATTTAGCTGTTATTATGCCTTCTGGAGAGAATAAGTTTTATGTTGATAATGAATTATCACATGAATATTTTTCACAGTTTATTGGGGAAGAACTCGTTCAAATCACAAGAGCCATGTTTCCTTTATCACATCTTAGAGAAGATACGTTTATTGCTGGATTATCTATGGGTGGATATGGAGCGTTAATGAATGGTTTAAAATATCATCAGACATTTGGTTATATTGGTGCTTTATCAGCGGCTTTATTGTTAGATGACTTTATTCAGGCAAAAGATGGTGAAGATGTTCCATATATGATGAAAAGAAGTTATTTAACATCAGTTTTTGGTGATTTAACAAAACTGAAAGGCAGTGATAAGGATTATAAAGCATTAATTGAAAAAATGGATATTCAAGATGTACCTGCCATCTATATGGCTTGTGGAACAGAGGATTCTTTATTGCCACAAAATCGAGATTATCGTGATTTTTTAAAAGCTCATCATATTCCAGTCACTTATGAAGAAGGGCCAGGTGGTCATGAATGGGACTTTTGGGATTGTTATATTAAGCATGTTTTAGAATGGTTACCAATTAATGAAAAGAATGAAGGACTCAGTAGTGGGCATGTTGAAATGGATTAAAGAAAGAGTGATCTTTCTTTTTTTCTTGACCTCAAGTGAGCTTGAAGGTATATAATAAAAGTTGAATAGGAGGAAAGAATATGACGAAGAAATTAGGTTTTGGATTAATGAGATTACCATCACTTGATGAAAACGATCCTTCAAAGATTGATATTGAACAAGTGAAACAAATGGTTGATACATTTATTAAAAATGGGTTTACTTATTTTGATACAGCGTGGATGTATTGTGGCTTTAATAGCGAAAATGCTGCCAGAGAAGCACTGGTAGAACGTTATCCAAGAAATGCTTATACCTTAGCAACAAAGCTACATTCAGGATTTATTCAAACAAAAGATGATCGTGATAAAATCTTTAATGAACAATTAAAGAAAACAGGAGTAGAGTATTTTGATTACTACCTATTACATGATATCAATACTCATAGCATTGAAACATATAATCGTTTAGATTGTTTTGAATGGTTAAAAGATAAAAAAGCCAAAGGCTTAGTAAAAACAATTGGTTTTTCATTCCATGATGGACCAGAGTTATTAGATCAAGTTTTAACAGAACACCCAGAATTTGAATTTGTACAATTACAGATTAATTATTTAGATTGGGACAGTGTTGGTGTACAGTCACGCAAATGTTATGAAGTGGCAACCAAACATCATAAACCAGTGATTGTTATGGAACCTGTCAAAGGTGGAACACTCGCCAAAGTACCTGAAGAAGTAGAAAAGATGTATAAAGCATATCATTCAGATATGTCTGTTCCTTCTTGGGCTATTCGTTTTGCAGCTAGTCTTGATAATGTCATGATGGTATTAAGTGGTATGTCTAATATGGCACAATTAGAAGATAATATTGGCTATATGAAAGATATGACACCTCTCAATGAAAAAGAGTATGAATTGATCAAAAAGGCTGTAGATATCATCAATTCAACAATCGCTATTCCTTGTACTGGTTGTTCTTATTGTACTGAAGGATGTCCAATGCATATTGCGATTCCAAAATATTTCTCATTATATAATGCTGATTTACAAGAAGTGGAAGAAAAAGGATGGACACCTCAAGGGGAATATTATCAAAATCTTACAAAAACTTTTGGTAAAGCCAGTGAATGTATTGGCTGTGGACAATGTGAAAGTGTTTGCCCTCAACATTTACCAATCATTGAAGATTTACAAAAAGTTGCACAACATTTTGAAAAATAAGGTATTCTTTGAATGCCTTTTTATATTATAGAAGTATGGTTTTGTTTAGTTAATAAATGCTTAAGGTAAATATTTATAATAAGCAGATCTAGTGTATTGTTTCTTTTTCACATTTCATGCGAATGTATGATAGTTCATCCTCTTTAGCAGTTCTCACTATTTCATTTAATATGTATCTGTAATACTACATCTCTATTAGAAAGATTATACAGCTGTAATTTGTAGGCTTTTTTTAATGATATTGACGACATTTTGTTTGGAAATATGATTTAAGTTTTTAATTATTTAAAACAGTTGAAAGATGTATTTGATAATTAAGATGAAAAAATAATATTTTATTAGCTATTAAGTAAATGATATAATAATGCTATATCGTTAAAGGATATAAAGCTATGAGGAAGAAGCAAGAGATAATCCATTCAGATGAAATAAAGAAAATACGTCACAAATATTTTTTATCACACATTTGACAAAGAATTGGCTGTTTCTTTTTCAATAATTAATAAATGGGAGAATAGTAAAGTTAGTTCAAAACTATTAGCAATGAAAAAATGGACTACATAACCGAGATATGCATATAAGTGAGTCTTTAAATACTAAAAAAGTGGATATTGAAATCGGAAAAGTGGACATTCAAAATAAAAAGTGGATATTGAAAGTATACTTTTAGAAAAAGGAAAAGATTTATCTGTTAAAATAGCAATTCATGTTCGTAGATTATTTGAAAGATTTGGATATGATGAGGTGTTTGGTAGAAGTGCAGTCATGAACGTCGTTGATTTGAAACAATCTGGTGCTTCTAAACTTCTTTCTAATTTAGTACAGAAAGATATTATAGAGCCTGTATCTGGTTATGGAAAAGGTAAATATAAATTTAAAAAGTAAGCATTGATATGAATATCCTATGATGGGTATAATTGAAATAAAAGATAGAATAAGTCATACTTCATAAGTAGCACAGAAATAGAGCTGGTGGCTTTATGTCATCAGCTCTTTATGAACATATGTTTAAACATGAAAATTTTTGAAATGAGGTCACTGTAATCTTATAAGCTTTAGACGATGAGATTAGGTAACAAAAAAAGGAAGTTTATAGTATCTTTTGATATGATAATACTGAAATTAAAGAACAGACATAACTATCTGTGATAGTATCACATTTTTTGTATGTAAATATTAGATGATATAAAACAGTTTTATTATTCAAAAAGTGCTCAATCACTAGAGAATAATATTTATTTTGTCTTCTTTTCATAAAAGAACAAATTTGTATTTTTTTATTCAATATGTGTCATAATGTAGCATATCATATTTATATTGATTCATTTTTTGGTAATATATTCAATATAAAGTATGCGAAAAGGAGATGAAAGTATTGAAAAAAAGAATTGGAATCACATGTAGTGAAGAACTAAAAGATGGGAAATATATTCATTTTATTAATCAAGATTATATAGATGCGATTAAACGAGGAGGAGGTGTTCCTGTTTTATTACCGATTGTTTCATCTAAGGATATAGATACTCAACTTAGTATGTTGGATGGTTTAGTTGTAATAGGAGGATGTGATGTGAATCCACACATTTATCATCAAAATCCATTACCATTGCTTGGAGAAACAGATTATCCAAGAGATTGTTATGAAATAGCGTTGATTCAAAAGGCAGCTCAAAAGAAAATTCCTATGCTTGGTATTTGTCGAGGCTTACAGGTAATTAATGTTGCCTTTGGAGGAAACTTGTTTCAAGATTTGTCTTACGCTCCACAAAAAGTGTTTTTACATGCTCAAAAAGAAAGAAGGGAGTATGGAAGTCATTCGATTCATATAAAAGATGATAGCTTTTTATATGATATCTTTCAAGATGAAGCCATTGTGAATAGTTTTCATCATCAAGCAATCGATCAGTTAGGTGAAGGATTACAGATTGTAGCTTACAGTGATGATCAAATTATTGAAGCAATTGAACATGAATTTTTACCTGTTTGGGCTGTACAATTTCATCCAGAAAGTATGAGTGCAACCAATCATCAAATGCAAGATATTTTTAATCAGTTTATAAAGAAATGTTAATGCTTAAAAAGCATGATTTACAATGAAAAATAGGTATTAGATATTTTGAAAAGCTGGATATATAATAAAGACAGTAAGGAGAGTGAAAAAATGAAAACATTGTTTCCTATTGGAAAAGAAAATACAGCTTATGAAAAATATTTTATTGGAAAGAGTTATTTACAGCCTTTAGCTCAAAGTTTACCTATTAGTAATGTCACATTTGAACCGAAATGTCGTAATAACTGGCATATTCATCACAAAGGTGGACAGATTTTGCTTGTTACAGATGGTAGAGGATGGTATCAAGAATGGGGGAAACCTGCTAGAGAATTAAAACCGGGTGATGTAGTAGATATTCCAGCAGAAGTCAAACATTGGCATGGAGCTGCTAAAGATAGCTGGTTTGCTCATATTGCGATTGCTGTTCCTGCAAAAGATGCTTCTAATGAATGGCTAGAACCAGTCAGTGATGAAGAATATAATCAATTGAAATAGTATAAAGATCCTAAGGAATTTCTTTAGGATTTTTATTTAAAAATCTTGACTTCAAGTGAACTTTAAATTTTATAATGTGAATAGGAAGGTGAGTAAGGATGAAGAAAATACTGACATTACTTTTAGTAGGTATTTTTGTATTGGGTATACTGACTGGTTGTCAATCAAACAATGAAACAACGCAAACAAATGAACAACCACAAAATACAGAAACTTCCAATCAATCGGAGAAAACACTTGTTGTTTATTATTCAGCAACAGGAAATACAAAAGCGGTTGCTGAAATGATTGCTGAGGAAACAAATGGTGATTTATTTGAAATTGAACCTAAAGATTCTTACAGTGAGGATGATTTAGATTGGACAGATTCAAATAGTCGTGTCGCAAGAGAATATGAAAATGAAGATGAAAGACATGTAGAGCTTGTTTCATCAACAGTTAATCACTGGGAAGATTATGATACTATTTTTGTAGGTTATCCCATCTGGTGGGGAATCGCTGCATGGCCAGTGAATACTTTTATTGAAAATAATGATTTTACAGATAAAACTGTTGTTCCATTTTGTACTTCAGCTTCTTCAGGGTTAGGTCAAAGTGGAGAACTTTTAGCCAAAGAAGCAGGTGATGGTGATTGGCAGGAAGGACAAAGATTTTCATCAAGTACTTCTAATTCAGAAGTTCAGGAATGGTTAAATGAACTAGGAATCATTGAATAGTACAAAAAGATATTTGAACACAGAATATGGATAAAATATTCTGTTGAAAATAAATGATTGAGGAGGAGGCATATGTCATATTCAATTAGTCAAGTTGCTAAAATGATGGGAGTGACACCATCAACTTTAAGATATTATGATCAGGAAGGCTTACTTCCACATATTAAAAGAGTCAATGGAATGAGAGTCTTTGAGGATGAAGATTTCCGATGGTTAAGAGTTTTAAATTGCCTAAAAAATACAAAAATGCCAATTAAAAAAATTAGAAAATATGTTGAACTGGCACAAAAAGGTGATGAAACTTTACAAGAAAGATATCAGCTTATTCAAGAACAAAAAGAATATATTCTTAGTCAAATTCAAGAATATCAATATTATCTACAAGAAATTGAATATAAAGAATGGTATTATCAACAAGCTATTCAAGCTGGTAGTGAAGAATCTGTAAAAAAGCATGGATCAAATCATGCTACATTAGAAGTTGATCGTATCCCAGAAGAACATGATTTTATCCAACAAGATAAAGTGAAAACAAAGAAATGATAAGGAGAAATTATGATGAATAAAAAATTAGTTGCTTATTTTTCAGCCAGTGGAGTTACAAAGCGAGTTGCCAAACAAATCGCTGAAATTGTACATGGAGATGTATTAGAAATTGAACCTGTAGAAAAATATACAGATGATGACTTAAACTGGAATGATCAACAAAGCCGTTCTTCTAAAGAAATGGCAGATCATAGCTATCGTCCTGCTATTGTTTTAAAAGATTTATCATTGGATCAATATGATACAGTTTTGATTGGTTTTCCTGTCTGGTGGTATACAGCACCAACAATTATCAATACATTTATAGAGAGTTATGATTTTTCAAAACAGACGTTGATACCATTTTGTACATCTGGTGGAACAGGAATCAGTGGATGTGAAAGTGACTTAAGACATAGTTATCCACAGTACCAATGGAAACAAGGAAAACGTTTGACAGGACATGAAAATACATTAGAAATTCAACATTGGATTAATGAATAAAATCATAAGGTCATAAGACTTTATGGTTTTATAAGTTATATAATAAAGATTTTAATTTTATTTCATTTTCTTTTAAATACCAGCAATAAAATGTTGCTTGAGCATCTTTATCAACAATAGGAATAATACAACGATTTTGTGGCATGATTTCTGTTTTCATGACATAATCTGATGTAAAAGAAGGCAATGAAGATAATTCTACTAAATCATAAAAGATAGAACGGTCATTTTGAATAATGAATTTGGTATGTGGCATTGTTCTTTGATGCATTTCATTCCAGAATCCAATATTGGACATCAATAGCATTCTTTCTCCATCCATCTCTTTTAAACTCAAAGATTTCCTGTGAGCAAAAGGATGCGATAGAGGTAAAGAAAAATATAACTGTTCTTCCATAAAAGGGATACTTTCGATGAGAGAATCTTCTATATCATAAGGCATAATAATCGTCATATAATCTTTATTTTTTAATCCTTTGATTAAAACATTCATGTCCTTAATTTCAGTCAGTAATGTTTTTTGAGGATAATACTGGGCTATTTTTTGACTCATATATTGGAGTGGAGCAGGAGCACAGGAACCAATCGCAAAAGTATGCAATTTTCTATCAAAATCTATAAGCTGCTTGTGCATATCTTTTGTATCTTCTAAAATACGTTTAGCTAAGGAAAGGGCAAATAGCCCTGTTTCGTTAAGTGTGATTTTGTTTTTTGTTCTTGTAAAGAGAGAAACGTCTAGTTCTTCTTCTAATTTTTGCATGGAACGTGTTAAAACGGGTTGAGAAATATTGAGTTGTTTCGCTGCTTTCGATAATGTTCCACATTCATGAAAAGTTATAAAGTGTTGTAGTTGTTCTAATTCAATCATATTGTAACCTCACTATTCTATTTTATTATAACAGATTTCTATATTCATATTGTACAAAAAGGAAAATAATGTTTAAAATAATAATGAAAGAAGGTGAGAGATATGCTTTTTTATTATACAGCCACAGGAAATTGTTTGTATGTAGCTAGACAATTAGACAAAGAACTCTATAGTATACCACAAGTCTTAAAAAAGAAAGATTTGTATTATCGAAGCAACAGCATTGGCATTGTCGCACCTATCTATGCAGGTCAACTGCCTCAAACAGTCAAAAAATTTTTGAGTGAAGTCCATTTTGATACACCTTATTTCTTTATGATTTTGACATACGGAAGTCGTGATACCGTTGCAGGAGTCTGGTGTGAAAAGTTTTGTCAAGAACAGGGATTACATGTTGATTTTATACAAACAATCAAAATGGTTGATAATTATTTACCTTCGTTTGATATGGATGAACAAATGGCTATTGATAAGCATGTGGATAAACAAATCCAAAAAGTAAAAGAACAATTACAAATAAGAAGTAAAGGGATTCCCCAGCCAACACAAGAAGATCAAGATATTTATAAAATGGTTAAAAAACGTTTTCATAAACATCCAGAATTGAATAATGGAGAAACTATTCAAATCACGAAGCAATGTGTCGGATGTCAAATATGTTTACAAGTTTGTCCTATTGGAAATATTCAAATCATAGAACAACAGGCACAAAGGATATCTCAAACATGTGATTTTTGTTTAGCGTGTGTTCATCATTGTCCATTACATGCGATCAGGTTGAAAATTGAAAAGAATCCCAAAGCAAGATATCGTCATCCTAAAGTATCATTAAAAGATATAGTGAAATCAAATTATCAAGGAGGAATCATCAAATGAAAAAAATACTTTATTTAATGCGTCATGGACAAACATTATTTAATGTCCAACATAAAATCCAAGGGTGGTGTGATGCCCCATTAACAGATTTAGGTATGAAACAGGCTAAAATAGCAGGTGAATATTTTAAAGATCATCATATAACTTTTGATCATGCCTATTCTTCAACATCAGAAAGAGCCTGTGATACATTAGAAATTGTGACTGATTATCAAATGCCTTATACCAGAGTCAAGGGTCTAAAAGAATGGAACTTTGGTGTTTTTGAGGGAAAAGATGAATGTTTAAATCCACCACTTCCTTATGGAGATTTCTTTAAAGGTTTTGGTGGAGAGAGTGAAATGGAATTAAGAGAGAGAATGAATCAGACATTAACAGCAATCATGAATAAAGAAGATCATCATATCGTTTTAGCTGTTTCACATGGAGCAGCTTGTGCTCAATTTTATCGTGCGTGGGAAGAATATGCAAAAGTAAAGAAAACAGAAA
The DNA here is from genome assembly GCF_018223625.1 of Clostridium sp. C1. Classification (NCBI taxonomy): domain Bacteria; kingdom Bacillati; phylum Bacillota; class Clostridia; order Eubacteriales; family Clostridiaceae; genus Clostridium; species Clostridium sp. C1. Next base: position 2,339,480 of record NZ_CP073631.1, read on the forward strand.
GATTTTATAATTGTTGTATTTTAAAATATGAATATGAAAATGGTATTTTTACATTGGTTGATATTATCAACCGTAATGTAACAGAATAGAGAAATATGGAAAATATCAAGAAAAAACATTTCTTTCAATCAGATGTTGATCTGATTCACGGACCTATCTTCCAATCGTTAATGATTTTTGCTTTACCATTACTCGTTTCAAATATTTTTCAACAATTATATAATACTGTCGATACAATGGTGGTTGGTAATTATTTAGGAGATGTTTCACTGGCAGCCATTGGAGCATGTACTTCTATTTATGATTTGTTAGTTGGTTTTGCCTTAGGAATAGGCAATGGACTTGCTATTGTGACTGCGAGAAGTTTTGGCTCACAAGACAAGGAGTTGTTAAAGAAGTCGGTTGCCAGTTCTTTGGTGATAGGCGTTATTGTTTCTATCGTCTTAACTATCATAGGAATGATCTTTCTTTACCCTTTATTAGAAATATTAAATACTCCTTTAGATATTATTCAAGAAGCATATAGTTATATTTCAGTGATTGTTCTCTTTATTTTTGTTATGTTTGCTTATAATTTATGTGCGGGTTTAATGAGAGCTATTGGTAATAGTGTCATGCCTCTTGTTTTTCTTATTGTTTCGTCCTTGTTAAATGTTATTTTAGATATTTTGTTTATTACCCAATTTCATATGGGTATTCAAGGAGCAGCTGTTGCGACAGTGATTTCTCAAGGGGTATCAGTGGTATTATGTATCATTTATATCTTCAAAAAAACACAAATTCTATTACCATCTAAGAAACATTTTCAGATAGATAAAGAGTTGTATAAAGAATTATTAGGGCAAGGATTTTCAATGGGATTTATGAGCAGTATTGTTTCTGCAGGATCTGTCATTTTACAGTATGGTATTAACAATTTAGGATATCTCATTATTGCTGGACATACAGCTGCTAGAAAGCTTTATATGTTTTTCAATATGCCTTTTACAGCAATGGCTTTAGGAATTTCTACATTTGTATCACAAAATAGAGGTGCTAATCAAAGAGAAAGAATTCAAAAGGCTATGAAATATGCGTATATTTATGATGTTATTATGGCAACTATTGTAACAATCATTATCCTTATTTTTGGGTCATCACTTGTAAAACTCATTTCTGGTTCAAGTGAAAGTATTGTATTAGATAATGGAACGTTATATTTAACGATTGTTGGACCGTTTTATGCAATCTTAGGGATATTGATGCAGACACGTTATGCCTTGCAGGGACTAGGGCAAAAGTTATTACCACTTGTATCAAGTGTTATTGAATTTATTGGAAAAATTATCTTTGTTTTTGTTTTTATTCCTCAATTTGAATATATGGCAGTGATCTTTTGTGAACCAGTTATCTGGTGTGTCATGTGTTTACAATTAGTGTATTCATTATATACAAATCCTTATATGAAAGGACAACAAGAATAAAAAATATCGAATTTACATCATGTAGATTCGATATTTTTTATAAAAGTTTAATGATTTCATCTTCAATTTCATAAGGTGTGACCAAAGGTTCAAATCTTTCAACAACATGTCCATTTTGATCAAGCAGAAACTTTGTAAAGTTCCATTCAATGCGTTTGGATAATTCAGGTTTTTGATGTTCTTTTAAATATGTGTATACAGGAGATTCTTGAGGACCATTCACATCAATTTTCGCAAATTGTGGAAAACTCACACCATAAGTATCGGCACAAAAAGACATAATTTCTTCCATTGTGCCCGGAGCCTGTTCACCAAATTGGTTACATGGGAAATCAAGAATAGTAAATCCCTGCTCATGATATTTTTCATATAAATCTTCTAAATGATCATATTGTTCTGTAAACTCACATTCCGTAGCCGTATTGACAATGAGTAAAACATGTCCCTGATATTTTGATAATTTTATTTTTTGATTATGACTATCTAAGACTTCAATATCATATAAATTCATTTTCATCACCATTCATACTATAACAACTCATGAAAGAAAAGTCAAAAAAAGTGATTAGAGAAATCGTATGGAATATATAAAGAAAAAAATATTTCATTTTATATTTTAATGAAATATTAACTTTCATTTTACGTGTTATTGATTTAGCTACATTAAAATTATGCTAAGATGTTCATGTCATTAAGATAAGGGAGGAAAAAGAGTATGAAAAAATCAATGACACAATCACAGAAATTAATGACTTTTGTTTTAAGTATGTCTTTATATGGATTATCAACTTTATTTACAGAGTTAATACCATCTTTTCAAATTGGTATCGTGGAATTATCAGTAGAATATTTTATTTTTATTCCACTCATCTTAGCTATGTTATTTGATCCATTGTCAGCAGCATTAGGTGCAGCGACAGGAGAATTGGTTTTTAGTGAAATCATGTTAGGACAATTTGGTGGTTTAGGAGAACTTGAAAAGTTTTTAACTTTAACAATTGGTATTTATGTTGCTGGACGTCTTGTTAAAAATCCAAAAAGTATCAAGAGCGTTGCCATCGCTTCTATTTTAGCTGTTATTATTCAACAGTCACTAGGATGCATTGTTGATATTTTAAAAGTTCAGTTTGCTGTAGAAGATTTTGAAGCAGTTGCAGGTTTACCAGAATCAGTATTCTTTACAGAAGGTTTTGCTTGTTTAAATGATATTCTATTTTCAGGAATCTTATTTTCTTTATTACCATGTATGTATTTAGTTCCAAAACTTTATGGGAAAATTGAACCATTATTAGGTGTCGCACCTCGTGATGAAAATACTGTTGTGGGTGATGGAGAAAAAATGGGAATCAAAACATTTGTATTATGTGCTATTGCTTTTGTCGTTGCAATTGGTGGAGAATTTATGGCAGAAAACGGACTTGCCATTATTGATTGGGAAGCCGCATGGGCAGGAAATAGCACAGCTATGATTCTCAGTGGAGTGATTGCAGTGCTTGTTATTGTTCTTGCATTTTTGAAAATTAAAAATAGAAAAGAGGCAGCCATGTGATTGAGATCAATGATTTATCATTCACATATCCAGGAGCAAAGCAGCCAACATTAAAAAATATTCATTTAACAATTGAAAAAGGAGATTTTGTCGCAATTATTGGAAACAATGGTTGTGGCAAATCGACTTTATGTAAAACTCTAAATGGTTTGATTCCACGTTTTATTATGGGTGAACTGCAAGGGAAATTGTATTTTGATGGAAAAGATGCTTTAACTTTGGATATTAGTGAAATTGCTAAAAAAGTGGGTTATGTGTATCAAGATTTTGAAAATCAGATCGTATGTCCCACAGTCTATGAAGATGCTTCTTTTGCATGTATGAATTATGGATTGGAAAATTATGAAGACAATGTTATGAATATTCTTAAGGTTTGTGACCTATATTCAAAACGAAATGATTATATCTGGCAATTATCTGGGGGACAATTGCATTTATTAGCTTTAGCAGGTTCTACTGCGTTATCACCAGAAATTCTTATTTTAGATGAACCCATTGCTCAATTAGATCCTAAACATGCAAGAGAAATTTATGAAATATTAAAGGAATTAAATGAAAAATATCATAAAACAATTATTGTTATTGAACATCATACAGAATATATTGCCCAATACTGCCATCATGTGATTTTAATGAAGGATGGTTCTATTATGTGGCAAAAACCAGTCAAAGAAGCTTTGACAAGAGTTGAAGAACTTGAATCTTGTCATATTTTTCCACCACAAATTACACGTGCTGCTAAAATCATGCTGGAAAAGAATTTACTAGATTCAAATACTTTATTGCCCATTACTATAGAAGAAGGACAGAATATTTTTACAAAAAAGAAACATATGACAGATTGTACTCATGAAAGAAAAGTACAAGAAAAGGATGAACGTGTTGTAGAATTTGTAAATGTTGGGTTACAGTTTAGAAGTGTAAAAGGTGAACCTTATCAGCTCATGAAAGACTTTTATCTTAATATTTATAAAGGGGATAAAATTGCTTTAATAGGTTCTAATGGTGCTGGAAAGTCTTCATTGATGAAGATGATGATAGGATTATTAAAACCACAAGTTGGCTATGTGAATGTATGTGGAGAAAAGACAAAACATTATTCAGCTGAAGAATTATCAAAACATATTTCACTTGTATATCAAAATCCTGAAGATATGTTTATTAAAGATTGTATTCGAGGGGATATTGAATTTGCCATGAAAGAACGACATATTAAGGATTATAAAGATAGAGCCAAAAAATTAATTGAATTGTTCGATTTGCAGGATATTCAAGAAAGAGATGGACGATTATTATCAGGGGGACAAATGCGTCGAGCCTCACTTGCAATAGGAGTAGCATTGCAACCATCTATTTTGCTTTTAGATGAACCTACTGCCAATTTGGATATTGCAACTAGAAAAGAGATCATGAGAACATTAGATATCTTAAAAGATGTTGTTGAAACTGTTGTTATAGCAACACATGATATGCAGCTTGTCTGTGATTGGGCAGAGAGAATCATTGTATTATCATCAGGTTATATAGTCAAGGATGGTCAAAGACATGAAGTCTTTAGCGATAAGTATGTAAGAGAAATGGTAGGAATAGAACCACCAGAAATCTTTAAAATGGGGGAAGCACTCAATATTCGCTGTTATGAAATTGATGAATTTGTGAGTGCTTATCAACAGGAGGAATCATAATGCATAAAATCACACAGACTTTGTTAGATAAATTCACAATTGATTATTTACGTAATCAAGTTCTAAAAAATGCTTATGGAAATGATGATACAATCATTGCTGGATTAGATCCAAGAACATTATTATGCTGGTATTTATTTTTTGGTTTGATTCCATGGTTTTTAAATGATTTCATTGTTTTATTAGGGATGTTTGTTTTTGTTGCGATAACAACTAAATTAGCAAAAATTGCACCACTTGTATTATTTTTATTTTGTCTAGGTGTATTTTGTCAAACAGGATATTTGTTTATTGCTGCACTATTCTTTGGTGGAAATTTATCAACATTATATTCATTATTAGTTATGACATTAAAAGTATCTGTCTGTTCTCTTGCTTCCATTACTGTTTTTTCAGGATTAAACCCTGACCGTCTAGCAACAGGATTGCTATATTTTGGTTGTCCTGATCAATTGTCTTTTAGTATTTCATATGCATTTCGTATATTACCTATCCTTATGGAAGAATTCCAAAACATATTGTTATCTTATCGTTTAAGAGGACATTCTCCATCAAAAAAAACATGGCTTGGGAAAGTGAAATATTTTATATACCAGATAAAAATTATTATATTATCTTTCTATCCGTTAATGTTAAATACTGCAAAACGATCAAGAACAACAGTTGAAGCATTGGAATTAAAAGGATATCGCTATGCAAATGAAAATAAGATTGTTAGAAAAAAGAAAATGGCATCACTAATGTTTAAGAAAGATGATTTGATTTTCGTTTTGATTTCTATTGTATGGATGATTTTATGTGTTATCATTTCTATTTTGTTTTAGGAGGTTTTTATGAATATAGATTTTCATACTCATGGTAAATTAGCCAAAAAATTACCATTTTCTACACAATATACTGACCAGATGTTTCACAAAGCATATCTTAGAGGACTTGATGCTATTTGTCTGACTGAACATTTTAATACGTTATCATTTTTAGAAATGTATGATTATATATATACTCACTATACGCATGTAGGTGATTGTTGTCAGAGTAAAGATGGGTTATTGATTTTCTTTGGAATGGAAATAGATATTAAAGAGGGAGGACATACTCTTGTTATTGGAAGATATCATGATATTGTTGAGTTAAATAAAAAGTTGGAAAAACATAAAGCGAAAGAAAGTTTTTTAACTTTTGATGAGCTAGTAACGCTTGTTCGTCAATATGATGTTATTTTTGGGGGAGCACATGTTTATCGTCAGGGAGGACATATTCCAGAATTATCACAGAAGCAGTTGTTATGTTTTGATTTCTTTGATCTAAATGGAAAAGATTTAGCATGTTATGGATTAAAAATGCAGGATATGATTTATCAGTTTGCGCATCGATATCATAAACCAGTTGTTTCTGGCAGTGATACACATCAAGCAACACAGTATGGTTGTGTTCAGACATGTTTTCAAAGTTGTTTTCATAGTATTAAACAATTAAGAGAAGAAATCGACAAAGGACAATATACTATCCAAATATCTGAAAGTTTAAATATTCAGGTTGAAGATGCGGCATTACAAAAAAGACTTCTTAAAGAAGTCTATCGATTGGGTGGCGATTATGTTGCTTTATTATGATACAGAGATATTTTATCTTTGTATTTTTATTTTATAGTTTTCTTTTAACTGATAGATATCTTCTACACTCTGTGTATATGAATGACCACCTTTTTTAGCAATTTCTATTACTAAAGCATCAATACATGCCATAGGAACAGCCATAGAATGATATTCATGATCTTCACCACGATATACATAAATATTATAGTCAGCCATTTTTTTAGCGTCATCAATTAAGCGACTAGACATCAGCATTGTCTGACATTTGATTTGATGGCAATATTCAAGAACTATCTGTGCTTCTACAGGTGTTTTTAAAAATCCAAAGAGAATAACAAAATCGTCTGATTTGATCATTGGAAGACATTCAAAAATTTCTGAACCACTTGAAGGCATGATAACGACTTTCTTTTGAAATCTGCGTAATCGAAATGAGAGTAAATCAGCAAGACAAATCGTTGCCCCTTTAGCAAATACATAAATTGTATTGGCTTCAATGATATGATCAACAATTGTATCAATTTCATCTATATCTAGATGTTCAATTGTTTTTTCAATATATTGATTTTGTAAAATTAAATAATGAGGAAAAGAGTGTTCTTGTGTTACTGTTGAATGCATTTTGTTGGCAGGGGATACCTTTTGTGTCATACTCATTTTCATATCTTTAAAATTGAGATAGCCTAGATGTTTAGGTAAGCGAGAAATAGTAGCTTGAGATATATGTGTTTTTTGAGAAAGTTCTTGGATTGACATAGAAGAAAACTGATGAATATTTTGAAAAATAAAATCTATTAGTTTTTTTTCGTTTTTTGTTAGTTTTTCAGTTGTTTCTGAATTCCATTTCATCGTGATCATCTCCTTAATAATGTATTATATCAGACATTCTATTTAAAATATATCAGTTTTATGTAAAATAAAAATGTTGACATTTCTTGATAATACGTTTATTATATAACTGTTCAAAATAAAACAGTTAAGGAGAGAACTATGAAGATGCAAACAAAGAATGGGGAAAAGAAGTTTTTTTCACTAGCAATGTACCCCTATATCATCAAAAAATATAATTCTTTATTTGAAGATTTATTGAAAGAGTATCAGATGACACAAGTGGAAATAGATGTTCTGGCTTTCTTAGCTAATAATCCTGAATATAATCACGCTCAGGATATTGTCAATGTTCGTGGTATTTCCAAAGGACATGTGTCTTTAGCTATTGAAAAACTGGTGAAACGTGGTTATCTTACTAGAAATCCTGATCCACAAAACAGACGTTGCAATATTTTGTGTGTAGAACATCAGGCAGATTCTCTTATTAAACGTATTCAAGATATTCAACATCAGTTTGATGACATGTCATTTCAAAATATTTCATCAAGTGATTTGATTTTTTATCATCAAATTTTACAAAAGATTTATCAGAATTTAGGAGGGGGACATAATGAATGAAAGATTAGAGAATGAAAAAATATCAAAGTTGTTATTTGCGATGGCATTACCAGCTATTTTGGCTCAATTAGCAACGCTCATTTATAATATGGTTGATAGAATTTATATTGCCCGATTAGCAGATGGTTCATTAGGAATTGCTGGGATTGGACTATGTACTTCTGTCATTACGATTATTACAGCTTTTACGAATTTATTTGGACGTGGTGGAGCACCATTGGCTTCTATTCGTCTAGGTGAAAAAAGACCAGAATTAGCTGAAAAGATATTGGGCAACTGTTTTTCAAGCCTGATTATTTCTTCTATCATTATCACAATTGTTTTACAATTTTTTGGTGCACAGATTTTAACTTTATTTGGTGCCAGTGAAAATACACTCCCTTATGCAATGGACTATATGCGTATTTATAGTTTAGGAACCATTTTTGTTCAACTGAGTGTGGGGTTAAATTATTTCATTAATGCTCAAGGTTATACAAAATATGGGATGCTTACATTGTTGATAGGGGGTATTTTAAATATTATTTTAGACCCTATCTTTATCTTTGTATTTCATATGGATGTTGCTGGTGCAGCGATTGCAACAGTCATTTCTCAATTTGTTTCATGTGTCTGGGTTATGAAATTTTTATGGGGAAAACAGACAACGATTAAAATCAAAAAAGAACATATGAAATTAGATTTAGGTATTATGAAAAAAGTTGTTGGCTTAGGATTTTCACCTTTCTTTATGAATGCGACAGAAGGTATTTTACAAGTTTCTTTTAATCGCCAGTTATTATTCTTTGGTGGAGATTTAGCGGTTAGTGCCATGACAATTATGTTATCAATGAATCAAGTTTTACAATTACCAATGGAAGGTATTGCACAAGGAACACAGCCAATTATCAGTTATAACTATGGGGCTAAAAATTATGATCGTGTAAGAAAAACGATTTCTTTAGCTATTAAAGTTTCTTTGATATATTCAGTTATTGGTGTTTTATTGATGGAATTATTACCGGGTGTCTTTGTTCGCTTATTTGCTAATGAACCTCAATTAATTGAACTTTCAAATCAAATGTTAAGAGTTTATATCTTTGGTTTCATTATCATGGGAGCAAACTCTACATATCAACAGACATATACATCTTTGGGATTTGGAAAGCGTTCTTTCTTCTTTGCTTTCTATCGAAAGATTATTTTATTGATTCCTTTAATTTATATTTTACCAAACTTTATTTCAAACGGTGTATTTGCAGTTATGTTAGCTGAACCACTATCAGATTTAATCACAACAATCACAAATACCTTTGCTTTTAAACAATTTATGCATAAATATTTAAACAAAAAACTATCATGATGGTAGTTTTTTATTTTCTTTAGAAATGTTATGAAATATGTTAAAATAAGAAAAAAGAATGTGAGGGTTAGTATGAAAAAAGCAGTGATATTTGATATGGATGGTTTAATGATTGATAGTGAGAGAGTCACTTATAATGAGTATGTTAAAAAATTGGAACAGTTAGGTCATTATGATTTTACCGAAGAACTCTATAGAAATTGTTTAGGAAAAAACAAACAGGGAATCTGTCAAGTTTTTATCGATCATTATGGTGAAGATTTTCCAATGAAAGAAGTATGGGATGATGTTCATATATGGATAGATGAGAGCTTAAGACAACATGTTCCAAAGAAAAAAGGTTTAGATGAATTATTACAATATTTAAAGAGTCATAATTATAAAACAATTGTTGCGACATCAAGTGGACGTGAACGTGTTGATGAAATATTAAAAAATGCACAGTTGACACAATATTTTGATGATTCTATTTGTGGTGATGAGGTGACACATGGTAAGCCTAATCCAGAGATTTTTTTAACAGCTTGTCATAAATTAGGGGTTCAACCAGAGGAAGCAGTTGTTTTAGAAGATAGTGAGGCTGGAATTCAGGCAGCTTATGATGGACATATTGATGTGATTTGTGTTCCAGATATGAAATATCCAGAAGAAAAATATGTTCAGATGATTACAAAGATTGTAAAATCACTAGATGATGTTATTGATTATTTAGAGGTACAATAAAAGAACTGTTAAAGCAGTTCTTTTATTGCTTGAGCAACACTTTCAACATGTAGTTGTGAAATATCTTTTAAAGGTTGAGGTGAAGTGTTCAATGTGATGGGGATATCCACACATTTTAACATTGGTAAATCATTATAGGAATCGCCTATTCCAGCAAAAGTCTTTATATGAAAGTGCTCTCTTACTCTTTTTATAGCTACTCCCTTTGAACATCCTTTAGAAACTATATCTATAGAATCTAAATTTTGAAAAGCGAACACATCTTTATACATATGATTTATATTTTGAGTTTCTTGATATGCTTGTGTTTCATTATGGAATACTAATGATATACCATAGATGATTTCTTTGATTTGCTCAATGGAATGAAAGAGAATACATGAATCTGCTGAAAATTCTTTTTGAGTTTTATAAATATCTTTTTTGGTATGAATAATAATGAGTGCTTGATTTTGATATTGATAAAAGATGTTTTGTATAGTGTGATAGGTCACATGTTTTTCATAGAGTGGCTGTAGATTTTTATCTAAAATGATAGCTCCACTTGAGATGATATAAAAATCTGGGTGAATAGTATCAAATAGATTGATGACACCACTATAAGGTCTACCACTACATAAACCAAATAAATATCCCGCTTTTTGATAATGAGCAATGGCTTGTTGATCCTCTAAGGAAATAGAAGGATTTTTATTAGGAAAGTATAATGTGTAATCAATATCACTAGCAAGTGCATTTGGCATATGAACAACTCCTTTTTTAAATTTTAATATGAATATGAAATTTTGTCAAAAATCATATTTTTCTAATCAAAAAAATGATATGATACAAATAAGGAGGAAAAAATATGAAGCCTAAAATACATTTTACTGCACCTTATCATTGGATTAATGATCCTAATGGTTTGATTTATTATCAAGGAAATTATCACATCTTTTATCAACATTTTCCATATGAAAATTTTTGGGGAACAATGCATTGGGGTCACGCTACAACAAAAGATTTATTACATTTTCAACATCATCCTATCGCAATATATCCATCATGTTATGATGATCGTAATGGATGCTTTTCAGGATCGGCTATTGAAAAAGATGGAAAGATGTATCTTTATTATACAGCGATTCGTTATGCTAAAGAGAATCCAGATTATGTCCATATTCAATATAGTGATGATGATTTAATAGCGTCACAATTTTTATTGATAAGTGATGATGGTTTTCATTTTCCTAATAAAGATGGAAAGAAAAAAGTTATTGATGTTATCACTGATTCTCGTTTAGGGGATATAAGACATACAAGAGATCCAAAAGTTTGGCAAATGAAAAATGGAAAATATGGATTGATTGTTGGAAGTAAAATCCCAAGTGATACAGGATATTGTGGTGAGGTTTTACTGTATGAAAGTGATGATGCAATTCATTTTTCATATAAAAACTGTTTTAAAGATGATTCTGTAGGTGATATGTGGGAATGTCCAGATTTAATTGAAATCAATGATCAATATTTTATGATTTTTTCACCAGAACATATTCATGAACCACAACCAGATAGTCTTGCAGTCATTATGCCTGTTCATTTTGATGAGGAAACAATGACGATTACAAAACAGGGTGACTACATGTACTTGGATTATGGACTTGATTTTTATGCCCCACAAACTTTTTTGGATGAAAATCATCAACGTACAATGTTAGCATGGATGCGTATGCGTGAACCGGTTTCTAATGAATCATGGACTGGTTTATATATCTTACCTAGACAATTTGAATATAAAAATAAACATGTTTATCAATCTGTTCATAACTCTGTTAAGGAGTATTTTAATCATAGTGTAGATCATGCTGATTTATCAAAACCATTTTATATGCATGTTATAATGAATAAAGAAAGTCAAATTGATTTTGGAGGCATGAAATTATATATTCAAGATGATTGTTTGTATTGTGATCGTAGCCAAGTATCTATTGAACACGAAAAAGTATGTAATCTTAACAAAACACCTGTATTGAATGGGCAATATGATTTGGAAATTTATTATGATTATCATATATTTGAAATCTTTATTAATGGAGGATATTATGTGCTGAGTCAACTAGTATATGACTTAGGTAAATTGATACAATATCATCAAGTACAGATTATAGATATCAAAGAAAATAAAGAATAAAATTTGCTTATAGTTTCTATAAGCATTTTTTTATAAAATTGAAAATAAAAAAAGAAAAATGAAATATTTTTGCGTATATATGCGTATATAAATAATAGAGGGGTTAGAAATATTATATGGTGTTTACTATAAGCAATGATTTGTGTATAATATGTTTAGCCTCTCCTCTATAGGAGGGATTCGTTGATGAAAAAAGATCATGTGTTGAAGGATTTCTTCTCTTATCCTATCCATTTTGCTGACTTCATGAATGCTCTTTTCCTTGATGGTCATGTTATTATCCATCCCTGTGACCTTCACCCTCTTGATTCCAGAGAGATATTTATTGGTGACTTTCTTTCTAAAGAACGCACTCATGATGTCATTATGATGTGGGAAAGAAAGGATTTTCAAGCTATCTTGATTCTTGAAGCTCAAAGCAGTGTTGTGGCAACATTGACAGGGAGAGAAGACATACTGGAAAAAATGAAAGGAGAAGAAGGAACAGTGGAGATGTATTCATTCTGGAAAGATGCAGAGAAATCAGGTATGGAAAAAGGAAAACAACAAGGAAAGTTAAGTGTTGTATTAATTCAATTAAAAAAACTATTAGGCAAACTTACACCAGATTTAGAGATGAAGATAGTTAATAGTAAAGAAGAAACGCTTGATAGTATTATCATCCATATATTTGAAATACATAATGAAGAAGATGTATTGAAGTGGTTATAAGCAAAAGGCATCATACATGAGTGTATGATGCTTTTTGCTTATATTTCATTGTAGAGAATATTTATGAAAAAATAATATTAATGTCTTAGAATTTCTTCTGGAGTAAGACGGCTTATATAAAATTGATGAATACTATAACAAATTATCCATAATAAGATCATAATTCCATAAATAGTAAAAAGCATATACAAAGATATTGATAGCTTAAAGAGGTATAAACATATAATAATCATTATACTAGGAATGAAATAGCCATAAAAAAGAAAATATTTTAGCTCATAATGGATTAAATAATATATATTTTTTTGACTCAATCCATTGATTTTTAATAAAGCAAATTCTTTTTTTCGGATCATAATATAATGATGAAATAAAATACAGAGAGAAAATACGGAAAGAACCATAATGATAATAACAATAGTTAATCTTAAAAAGTTAAGGTCTTTTTGAATTTGATACAATTCATCACCCTTTTGAAATTGATTGTTTATACCATATCCTTGTTTAATGAGTGTTTGTTTAACTTGATTAAGCGTTGTAAGATTTTTACAAAAAACTGTATAACCTACAACAGGTAATTGTTTCTCTTTCGCAAGAGTTTCTAGAGTATGATGAGAAATATAAAGATAATGTGAATCCTTATATAAAAATGGTGGAATAAAGTTTTCTTTAAAAAGTCCATATAGATGAAAAATTTCACTGTTATTACCTAACGATAATTGAAATTGTTGATCATCATAGAAGAAAGGTATGAGATTCTGATAATTTGAGGGTGAAGTTATGATCTCATTATAATGTGTTTGTGATGGATTCATTTGAGAAAGCTCGTTATCAAATTGGTTTTCTTCATAGATGGGTAATAAATAATGATCTATATGATTTAATGTTGCTCTATATTGATAAACAGGATATATGGATTGAATGTTTTGCAAGGATGGTTTTGATGTTATTTCTTTTATATCACTATCTAAATAGATGTTATTAGGATTTTGAGTTATAAATAGTTGGTTATAACTCATACGATCAAGTAGCTGAGCGTTCATAAGAATATTGTTTTCAATGATTTGATAACTTATGCAAAGAGAAGATACAGCAATTATAAAAACAAGTAAAATAAGAACATGCATAAAACGATATGCTTTTTGAAAATGTTTAATATAATTATGATAAAAATGTTGAGAGATGGATTTTCTTCTCGTTATGGAAGCTTGTTTTTCTGTTTTTTCTTGTTTATTAGCAATTAGCTTTTGTTCTTTGATTTGATAAATACTATCTGCATAGTCTGCTGCAATATAGCTATGACTGGCAATAATAATATAAATATTCTGTTGATGAGCAATATCTTGCAAAATTTGAAAAATAAGTCTTTCATTTTTTACGTCTAATGCACTTGTTGGTTCATCTAAAATGAGGATAGTTGGATTTTTTAAAAGTGCACATGCAATAGCTAAACGTTGTTTTTCACCACCTGATAATTCACTTATTCTTTGATGAAGCGATATATGCAATTTGACCGTCTGAAGCAATTTTTGTAATTCTTCTTCTGTTTTAGAGATATCATTTAACATACAGGCATGTTTTAAATTTCCAAGTACATCATAATGATCAAATAAGAGATAATCTTGAAGAACATATCCAATATCATTTTTTCTAATCAAAGCAAGTTGTTCTTCATTTAATTGATGTAAATGTAGGTTTTGATAATTATATTCACAAGATATTTTCTTTGAAATACAACCAATTTGATAAAGTAAAGATGTTTTCCCAGTGCCACTTCTTCCTTGAATAAGTGTAACTTGTGAAGGATAGATAGTCATAGATGCATTATTTAGTAGAATTTTATCATACTCAATATGAATGTGAATTAATTGAATCATGTGCTCCCTCTTTTCTTATTATGAAATAGAAAATAAAGTATGGAATAATAAAGATAGTGAAAAAGGTTATGGTAGGGATAATGAAGAAAATAATTGAATGAAGATGAATTGGATATTGAAACAATGGACCAATGACGTATAAATAAATAAGAGTTAATAACGATGTTAACAATGATGAAAAAAGACTATTATAAAAATATAAATTACGTATTGTTGTTCTGATTTCTAAAAATGAATAACCATAAGATTGAAGAAAATAATAAATTTGTAAGTTTGTTTCTTTTTTTAAATAGAGAGTCATATTATAAATGATAATAAGGATAATAAAAACAAGTGTAGATAGAATAAATAAAGTTTCATTTGTATTTTGAGAGTATTGTTGTATTTGAGAGAGATTAATATTAGCATTAATGGTTGTAAGTCCTAATTGGTGAATATCTTCTAAAATATGGGGAAGATTTTCAATGCTGTCAATTTGAGCTTTATAAATAGTTGGTTGATATGGCTTACATATCATCATCTGTTGAGATGAATCTTCCTTTTCTAAAGATGTCATATATTGATTATAATGATCTGACCAATAATAAGTTATGTTTTTTTGAGTTGTATTCTCTTTTATGAGTTGTTGAATATAAGTTTGGGGAATAAAAATTTTATTATAATTAAATTCAGTGTTAGGACTTATTCCCATATTTACTTTTTTCAAAATACCATTGATGGGTAATGTTACTTTTTGATATTTTCCAAATAGTCTTAAAACAGGATATCCTTCTGATTGATATGAACCATCTTCATTTTGAAAAGGAATATAAGCATCGCCATATCCTTGATATGTAGGGATCATTATATAAAACGTTAAATAATATTGATTGTTGGCTGGTATAATTTGTAATTCATTAGCAAGTGCTTGAGAAATATAGATACCATTAGGATCATATGAAAACTGTGTTTCAATATCTTGACTATAGTCAATAGATTCATTATATGAACAAAGTAATGCTTGAGAAAACGAGCTATGTACAGGAGTTGTGTTTTCTTTAGCGTCAAGAGAAACTGTCATTGTATTTGCTTCTTGGAAAGAATTATCTAATGGGATAGGATCACTGATTTTTTCTAAAGCACCCATATTAAGGCTATAGTCGGGATAAATTGATTGAATATGTGGGATATTTTGGATTCTTGATACTTCATCATTTGTAAGAGGATATTCAATACCTTCTGAGGAATATGAAAGATTTTTAGATTGTGTTATAGGTTTATAAATGAGAATTTCATTTTCATAAATACTTGTTAGTGGAGAGGACTTAGCAACAGAAGATGAAAGAAGTAGAGATAGCCCAGAAGATGTTATAAATAAAGATAGACTAATAAAAATATATGTAAAAAATGTATAAATGCCATGTTTTTTTAAAAGTCTAGTACTTAAAAAGAATGCAGATAGGTAATGTGCTTTATGAGTTGGAATAGGTATATCTTTATTGAAATGTTGTTTTTTACAATGAATTGTTTGATTTTCAATTGTATAAATGTTATCACCGTGGTGTATTAATTCCTGATCGTGTGAAGCTACAATCACAATATGATGACGAGAATAGTCTTTTAATATTTGAATAACTCTTTTTGTCATACTTAAGTCTAATGATGATGTTGGCTCATCTAAAATCAATATTTCAGGTTGTTTTAATAATAAGAGTAATAACCCTAATCTGGTTTTTTCACCACCACTTAGTTGAGATGGATATTTCTTTAGTAAACCAGTTAATTCTAACTTTTGGACATAGTTATCCACATTTTGATAACGATAGACTTTATTCATTAATTGAATATGATCGTTTATTGTTAAAGCATCAATAAAGATAGGGTGTTGGTTAAGAAAACCTATATGTTCTTTTTTGAAATTGTGGATATTTTGAACAGTTTTTTGATTCCAGATATACTTTTGACAAGTTTTTTCACATAAAGCTAAACATCTTAATAAAGAACTTTTACCACTACCACTTTCACCTTCTATAATGTGTAACCCGATTGAAAATTGAAGTTCTTCGATATTCAAAACTGGTTGATAATATTGAATAGATATATTTTTAACTTTTAACATAATGAACAATATTCCCTCCCTGTATGGAAAAGTTTCACTTCGTTATGGAAGTGAAACTTTCAACTTACTAGCTGATTTTACCTGTACTAGGATTATATGTAAATGTAAATGTTGTCATTTGACCTCCAGCTGATTGACCAGAACTATCTCTAGTAATGCTAACGACAACTGAATGTTTAGCAGTATTTCCGTTGTTTGTAAGAACTGGATTTGTTCCTAATTTAGAGGCATATGCATGTGCACTAAATCCAGATGGTACAGATAGTCCAATGCAACCAACAGAAAATGACCACGAACCAGTTGTATTGTTTTTCTTTCCAGTGTCATTAACTTTAACGACACTTACATTAGTTTTTGTGACATTTTTGTTTTGGTAACTGTAGCTACATGGACATTGGCTAAACTAAACATTAAACATAAACGACAGGAAAAAACAGAAACGAGTTTAATATTATCTTTTTCCATAAACTTATTTTATTTATTTTTGAAAAGGTTTATCTAATTTTATTTTATCATGTAGTCATCTATTGTCAATAAAATAATACATATTTTTAAAGGTATATATATTTAATAATATGTCTGATATAATTGAAGCGGTGATATAAGGTGCCTAAAAGAAATATATATTTTAAATTTGAAATGCTGATTTTATCAATATTGCAATATAAAGATTGTTATGGATATGAGTTGACTCAAATTATTAAACGTTTATCTGATGATGTTATTGATATAAAAGAAGGTGTGCTATACCCTAATTTATATAAATTGTTACAAACAGGATATATTTCAAGTTATGATCAACTTGTTAATAGAAAAGTAAGAGTCTATTATCATCTTGAGGAATCTGGTAAAGAATATTTAAAAGTGATATTACGGGAATATTTATTATGGGAAGAAAAGATTGATAAGATTATTCATTGCAAGAAGGAGGATATTGATGAATAAGGAAATGAAAAGATATTTAAAGGATATAAAATTGTTATTGCCTATTTTTGGAAAGGAAGAAAAGAAGTATTATCAACAATTGAAAAAGCATATTATAAAAACATTTAACAATCAAACATCTTATAGTGAGATTGTAGAAGAAGTAGGAGAACCTTATGAGGTTGTTCAAGCTTATTATGAGGAAGTTGGAATTAAACAGTTTATGTTTAGGTTAAGATTGCAAAAATATATACATTATATTTCTATTGTTATAATTGCTACTACAATCGTTTTAGGTTTATTTAGAATTTATTACTTGAGTAGTTTATATGAAGAAGTTAAAAATGCACAACCAATAACAGTTGAAGAAATTATACAAGAGGAATAGATAATTTATATTTTATTGAATACTTTAATACATAAAGGGGAATAAACTAATGAAAAAAGTCATCGCTATTATAATTTGTATTTTAATTTGTTTAATACAAAATGTTGCTGCATATAGTCATATGAAAACGCATATTGATTTTGAAGACGGAATGATTGTGGAAACAATTATTGAAGAATCAAATATTGTAATGTATTCTACGAAAACAAAAACAGGTACTAAAACAAAAAATTATAAAGATTCAAGGGGTAACACATTGTATTCAGTGAAGTTAACTGGAAATTTTAGTTATACTGGAACAACAGCAAAATGTATTTCATCTTCTCTTGAAGCTACCTCATATCATAAAACATGGAAAGTGTTTTCTAAATCATCATCTAAAAATAAAAACACTGCAGCTGGAAAGGTTGTCATGAAACAGTATTATGATGGTCAGGCTATACAAACTAAAAATGTATCAATAACTTTAACATGCAGCAATACAGGAGTTTTATCTTAATAAAATTTATAGAAGTTTGCTTAAAAGGCAAACTTTTTTAATTATATTAAAAAAGTTTGAAATAAAAAAAGAAAAATGAAATATTTTTGCGTATATAAATAATAGAGAGGTTAGAAATATTATATGATGTTTACTATAAGCAAAGATTTGTGTATAATATGTTTAGCCTCTCCTCTATAGGAGGGATTCGTTGATGAAAAAGGATCATGTGTTAAAGGATTTCTTCTCATACCCTATCCGTTTTGCTGACTTCATGAATGCTCTTTTCTTTGATGGTCATGCTATTATTCATCCAAGTGACCTTCACCCTCTTGATTCCAGAGAGATATTTATTGGTGACTTTCTTTCTAAGGAACGCACTCATGATGTCATCATGATGTGGGAAAGAAAGGATTTTCAAGCTATCTTGATTCTTGAAGCTCAAAGCTGTGTTGACTTTACAATGGCATCAAGAACACTGCTTTATGATGCACTGGTCTACAACATGCAGGACAGACGATTCAAGAATCATATGCTGATGCCAGTGATGAGCGTCGTATTGTTTCATGGCGAAGGGAAATGGAATGCCGTGACATCATTGCTGGAAAGAGTCAAAGGACCAGAGGAAATCAAGAGAAAACAGAATGACTGGAAGATGAGGGTTGTAGACATGAAGGAGATGGATGAAAACCTACTGAAAAATGAAGACAATAAAAAGGTCATCAGTGGATTAAAGATAATATGGAGAAAAGATGAAGAAGGATTAAAGAAGATGATCATTACAAAAGCGGTAGCCAGAGTACTGGCAACATTGACAGGGAGAGAAGACATACTGAAAAAAATGAAAGGAGATGGAGGAACAGTGGAAATGTATTCATTCTGGAAAGATGCAGAGAAATCAGGTATGGAAAAAGGAAAACAACAAGGAAAGTTAAGTGTTGTATTGATTCAATTAAAAAAACTATTAGGCAAACTCACACCAGATTTAGAGATGAAGATAGTTAATAGTAAAGAAGAAACGCTTGATAGTATTATTATCCATATATTTGAAATACATAACGAAGAAGATGTATTAAAGTATATTTATAAATAGGAGAAGTATAAAATGAAATAGAGAAAAAAGAACTCTTAATCTATATGATTTTGAGCTCTTTTTTCTCTTTCTTGCATTTCTTCATAACTGAACATACAACCACAGTAGTTTTGGCGATACATTCCATATTCTTTTGTCATTTGTGTAGATTTTAAATAGCCATTATTCTTTTTGAAATCTGCATATAAAAAACGTGGAGAATCACACTGCCATTGATGACCAATTTCATTAATCCATTGACTATTTTTATGTGGAGAAACACTTAAAACTGTTGTCCAATAATCAAAATGATGTATTTTAGCATAGTCAAAGGTTCTACGCATTCTCAAACTATAACAAAGCTTACATCTCACACTTCCTTCAGGATATTCTTTTAAAGGATAGAGATGAGAAATCCATTCTGCATTGTTATAAGGGTCTTCAATGACTTTAATATCTTGTTGATAGTCTTGGTTAAATTTTTCTATAAAAGATAAAAGTTCATGAAAACGTCTTTGATATTCTTCTGGTGGATATATATTAGAATTAGAATAATAGATCGTAATCTGAAAATGTTCACTTAATTCTTTAATAACATTACTTGAACATGGACCACAACAGACATGTAATAATAATGAAGGATGACAATTGCCTAATTTTTGAATTTCTTCCTGTAATTTTAAATCATAGTTTATTTTCATTATTGAATAAACATGCAATCACCAAATGAGAAGAAGCGATACTTTTCTTCCACAGCGTGATGATAAGCTTTCATAATAAACTCCTTATCAGCAAATGCACTGACAAGCATAACTAAAGTAGATTTAGGAAGATGGAAATTCGTAATTAAGGCATCAATCGCTTCAAACTGATATCCAGGATAGATAAAAATATCTGTACTTTCCTGTGTTGCTTTAAACTGTCCATATTTTTTATAATTCGCTTCTAAAGTTCTTGTTGAAGTTGTACCTACACTAATAATACGTTGACCATTTGCTTTAGCTGTATTTAATTTTTGTGCAGTTTCTTCATCAATCATATAAAATTCGCTATGCATGTGATGTTCTAAAACATCATCTACTTTGACAGGTCTAAATGTACCTAGTCCTACATGTAGTGTGACATCTAAGATTTCAACACCCTTTTCTTGAACCTTTTCAAGAATCTCATCAGTAAAATGTAAACCTGCTGTAGGGGCAGCAGCACTACCTTCAATTTTTGCATAAACTGTTTGATAACGACTAGAATCTTCTAATTTTTCTTTAATATATGGCGGTAAAGGCATTGTACCTAAATGATCTAAGATTTCATAAAAGATACCATCATAAATCATCTCAAAATGACGAATCCCTTCTTCACCAATATAAATACATTTTGCTTTTAAAGAACCATCACCAAAAGTAATGATTGTACCCATTTTCACAATTCTGGCATTTCCTACTAAACATTCCCATACATTATTTCCTAAATCTTTCAATAATAGAACTTCAACATGACCATTTGTTTCCTCTTTTGTTCCATAAAGTCTGGCAGGAATGACTTTTGTATTGTTTCTAACCAAAATGTCACCAGCATGTAGATAATCTAAAATATCATAAAAATGTTTATCTTCAATGGTTCTTTCTTTTCTATTTAAAACCATTAAACGAGAAGTATCTCTTTTTTGTAGAGGAGTTTGTGCAATCAATTCTTCTGGTAAGTTATAATCAAATTCACTTAATTTCATTTAAAACGCCCTTTCATATACATCTCTACCATAACTATTTAAAAATTCTTCTTTAAAATCTAATAAACGATCTTCTTGAATGGCTTTTCTGATATCTTCACTTAATTGTAATAAAAATGCTACATTATGAATAGAAAGTAAACTCTTTCCAAATAATTCATCACATTTATGTAAATGTCTTAAATAAGCACGAGTATAATTTTGACATGTATAACAATGACACTTGTCATCAATAGGTGTAAAATCATATTTATATTTTTCATTATTAATATTCATACGTCCATGATGTGTCATTAAAGCACCATGTCTGGCAACTCTTGTAGGTAAAACACAATCAAACATATCAATACCACGAATCGCACCTTCAATTAAATCAATAGGATTACCAACACCCATTAAGTAACGCGGTTTATCATCTGGTAACCATTTTACGGCATCATCGATCATCTTATACATGACATCTTTAGGTTCACCAACACTTGTTCCCCCAATAGAATAACCAGGAAAATCCATTTTTACTAATTCTTTAGCACTTAACTCTCGTAAATCTTCAAATTCTCCACCTTGAACAATACCAAATAAAGCTTGGTCTTTACGCTTATGAGCATCTTTACCACGTTTGGCCCAACGTAGAGTTCTTTCCACACTTTTTTTCATATAATCATGTGTTGAAGGATAAGGGGCACATTCATCAAAACTCATAATAATATCTGCACCTAGATCATTTTGAATTTGTATAGATTTTTCAGGAGATAAAAATAACTTTTTCCCATCAACAATACTTTTAAAAGTGACTCCTTCTTCTTCAATTTTTCTTGTCTTTCCTAATGAAAAAACTTGAAAACCGCCACTATCAGTTAAAATAGGACCATCATAATTCATAAACTTATGTAATCCTCCAGCCATTTTCACCACATCTTCACCAGGTCTTAACCATAAATGATAAGTGTTTGCTAAAATGACTTGAGAATGCATCTCTTTTAATTGTTCTGGAGAAATACCTTTCACTGTCGCAAGTGTACCAACAGGCATAAACATAGGTGTTTCAACATCACCATGAGGTGTATGTAAAATACCATATCTTGCACCTGATTGTTTACACACATGTTTTAATTCATACCAAAAACCTTCCATTTTTTCACCTCTTTTTAGCATAAACATTATACATGAAAGGGAGCATAAGTTCAAATTTTATTGATTGAAATTCTATGCAAAAGAAAAGAGTATGTTAAAATAAAGATAAAGGATGTGGTTACGATGAAATATATTTGGATTGTGTTATTGTTGTTATTGGGAATTGCTATGGTAGGAAGACCTGATTTGTTATGGAAAATAGAACATTTCTGGGATATGAAGAATGGAGAACCTTCAGAGTTGTATATCGCTTTGATGCGTGTTATGGGAACATTTTGTATTATAGGCTCTATCATATTTTTCATTGCTCTTTTTATTTAAAGTCCTTCAATCAGAGTTTATGATTATAGTAGTACTCAATCGTTTATATATCAATATAATATGACTAAATCTAGATTTAGTATAAAGAACTCAAGAGATATTCATATAGAAGATAGTGTTTATCAATACTTTGTAGAACCAAATTCGTAATGTTTTCGTAGGAATGATAATAAGTCTTTTGATATAAATTTTATGGTTAAAGTTATATTAAAAATAATAGTCATGATAAGGTTGATTGTCATGGTCAAAGATATAAATAAAAAAGAGGATTTGGAATCCTCTAATCAAAAGTGACATATTCGTTTTTGAGTGGTGGAATGACTTTTAAGTCATCCACTTTTAATAAACAGAAATTTCCGTTAATATCTGAATCATATTGAACATCAATTGTTCCAGTGACTTCAACCCATTCATTAGGAATCAGTTGTTTAGCAGCAGGATGTTCACAGACCATACCAATTAAAGACGTATCTTCTTCACAACAAACCATAGCTAAACGTCCTAATACAAATCCATCTTCAAGCTGTTTATCTCTGCCAATAAATTTACCTCTTAATGTGACTTTCTTTTGATTGTATTTGTCTGGATGATCTAAAGCATCCATACAAAATATACCAAAATCATGATCTAATACATGGATTTCATCTTGAGATATATCAAATGGTAATTCATCATCTTCTAAAGTATTCACAGTTCCATCTTCTTTTTCATAAATAATCTGGCATGTAGAATTGATGGCTTTAATGTTATTTCTTAAAAAAGATTTTTTCATAGATGCATCAATACGATTGAAGATAAGTAAATCACTGTATTTAACATGTTGATAAAGTAAAGAACGCATATTTTGAATATATAAAGCAAAAGTTTTCGCATTGATGGTTGTTAAAACTTGGACAACTTCCCAATCATCAGGTTTTTCACATTCAACAATATGATCAACATTATACATTCCATTGACTTCCATTAAAACTTGGGTTGGATGATATTTGTTTTCAAGTTCCTGTAAAAATTCTTTATTAAATTCATCTTCTTTATGAATATAAACAATATCACAATTGAACGATTCAATTTCTTCTTGTGAGTATTCTTTTTCACCTTGTTCACTGACAATTAAAACAGTTTTCTCATTTTGACAAAAATCAGTTGTTGTAATGGTATCATTAATAAAAGATGATTTTCCGCTATCTAAAAATCCTGTAAATAAATAGATTCTTGTATTCATTATTCTACTCCAAATAATTCATAAATTTTGTCTTCTAATAAATCTTTACCGATAACACAGATACGGCCAGTGTAATCAGCGCTACCAAAACGAATTTCATATTCTCCAGGCACTAAATCAAAGTGTAGCCATTTCTTATCTGGTGTAGGTAAAATACCTTTTGCACGCAAGATATCTCCATATTCATGAGATGAAGATAAAATCTGAAGAATTTTATCTAACTGTTCCTGTGTATAAGTATGAACAGTTTCTTTTCCTAAACTTGTAAAGACTTCATCTGCGTGATGGTGGTGATGATGACCACATTCACATTCATGGTCATGATGATGTCCATGATGACATTCTTCGTTTTCGTGATGATGGTGACAACATTCATGATGTTCATCATGATGATGACAATGTTCGCCATGTCCATGATGATGTTCGTGATGGTGGCAGTGTTCACCGTGTTCATGATGGTGGCCACATTCTGGACAAATATCTGCTTCTTTCATTAATATATCCTGTAAAGAATTTTGATTTTCCATTGTCTGTAAAATAACTTGTCCATCTAACTCATCCCAAGCTGTAGTGATAATCGAAGCAGTTGTATTCATTGATTTAATAATATCAATAGCTTCTTGAACTTTATCCATAGAAACATCTTGAGTACGACTTAAAATGATTGTAGAAGCATATTCGATTTGATTATTAAAGAATTCTCCAAAATTCAATGAATATGTTTTACATTTTTTAACATCAATAACTGTCACAAAACTATTTAACTGAAGTTCATCACTATGAACATTTTCAACAGCTTTAATCACATCAGAAAGTTTTCCTACACCGGAAGGTTCAATAATAATACGATCAGGATGATACTTAGCTACGACTTGTTTTAAAGCTTCGCTAAAATCACCCACTAATGAACAACAAATGCATCCAGAGTTCATTTCTGTAATCTCAATTCCAGCTTCTTTTAAGAAGCTTCCATCTATACCAATCTCACCAAATTCATTTTCAATTAAAACAACTTTTTCATGACCTAAACAATCCTGAATAAGTTTTTTGATTAATGTTGTCTTTCCAGCTCCGAGAAAGCCAGAAATAATATCTACTTTACTCATTTATTCGACCTTCTTTCTTTTTGTATTATAGCACTCGTATTTTTAACAAGCAAATGAAATAACATACAATTCTCTTGATAAAAAGATGGAATAAGACTATAATTGTTAGTGTACTAATAATTAGCATACTAATGAAAGGAGGAAATCATGAAAACACCTTTTTATATGTTGGTTTTTAAAGCTTTTCATGCCCAAAGGCAAAAGAATCGAATGAATATGAATGCTTTTCGTTTATCACCCGGTCAACCAAAAGTACTACGATATATTCAAAATCATAAAGATTGTAAATTAAAAGATATCGCAAAAGAATGTGATGTTGAAAGTGCTACAGTGAGTAAGATTCTTGATAACCTGGAAGAAAAAGGCATGATTACAAAAGCCATTAATCCTCAAAATAAACGTGCTTATCAACTGAATTTAACAGTTGAAGGACAAAAGGCTTTAGAAAAGTGGGATGAACATTGTTTAGAAATAGAACAGATTTCTTTAAAGGGATTTAGTGAAGAAGAAAAACAGCAGTTTCAAGACTATTTATCTCGTATGTATACGAATTTAACAGGAAAAGAAATTTTATAGGAGGGGAAAATATGATTAAGCGTTTATGGCCATATGCGAAAAAATATCAACGTTATTTTTTACTGGCATGTGCCTGTATTATTGGAGAAACAGTTTTTGAACTTGTGATACCTGTATTGATGGCTAATATTATTGATGTAGGTGTAGCCAATAAAGATACAAATTATATTGTGATACAAGGGATACTGATGGTTGTTTGTGCCTGTATTGCTTATGTTTTAGGAGTCCTATATGCTCGTTTTGCAGCTACGGCAGGACAAGGATTTGGAGCCGAATTGAGAAAAGATGAATTTGAAAAAGTTCAGAATTTTTCTTTTGCGAATACTGATCATTTTTCAACGTCGTCTTTAATTACCCGTTTAACAAGTGATGTTATTATTATTCAAAATGCGATATGTAATGGAATTAGACCATTAGTCAGAGCACCCTTTATGCTTTTGTTGGCATTATTTTTTACTTTTACTATTAATGCAAAATTAGCTCTTATATTTTTGGTTTCTACACCTATATTGGGGATTGGATTATTTGTCATCGTAAGAAAAGTTGGACCACTGTTTAAGTTTATGCAATCAAGTATGGATAATATTAATACAGTTGTCCAGGAAAATTTAAATGCTATTCGTGTTGTTAAATCTTATGTCAGAGAAGGGTATGAATCTGAAAAATTTGAAGGCATGAATGAAAATTTAAGAGAAAATAGTGAAAAAGCCTTTCGTACTTCAGTATGGAATATGCCATTATTCCAATATGTGATGTATTTAACGATTGTTTCTATTTTATTTTTTGGTGGACAGATGATTTTAGCTGGAACGATGAAAGTTGGAGAATTGACTGGTTTTTTAAGCTATGTCATGCAGATATTAAATGCATTGATGATGATTTCTAATGTCTTTTTAATGTTAACAAGATCTATTGCCAGTTGTGAGCGTATTATTGAAGTGCTTGATGAAGTACCAGATATACACGATCCACAAAATACATCAGAAATTGTTGAAAATGGTACGATTGATTTTCACCATGTTTATTTTAAATATAAATCAACAGCTAAAGAATATGTCTTAACAGATATTGATTTACACATACCGGCAGGATCAACGATTGGTATTTTGGGAGGAACGGGTTCAGCGAAAACGAGCTTAGTACAGTTGATACCTAGACTTTATGATGTTAGTGAAGGAGAAGTCTTGGTTGACGGGCGTAATGTGAAAAATTATTCTGTAGAACATTTAAGAGATAGTGTAGGAATGGTTTTACAAAAGAATACTTTATTTAGTGGAACGATTAAAGAAAACTTGCTTTGGGGTAATAAAAATGCAAGTGATGAAGACATTGAATGGGCTTGTCATATTGCTTGTGTGGATGAATTTATAAAAAATTTCCCAGAAGGTTATCAAACTGATATGGGACAAGGTGGAGTCAATGTTTCTGGTGGACAGAAACAAAGATTATGTATTGCCAGAGCATTATTAAAAAAACCAAAAGTTTTGATTTTAGATGATTCTACAAGTGCAGTAGATACGGCCACAGAAGCCAGTATTCGAGAAGGGTTGGCATCTTTAAAAGATACAACAAAAATCATTATTGCTCAACGTGTTTCGAGTGTTCAACATGCTGATCAGATTGTGATTTTAGAAGATGGACATATTCATGCAGTGGGAACGCATGATGAGTTGTTGGCACATGATCACATTTATCAGGATATTTATTATTCTCAATTGGAAGGAGCTGGTTTATAATGGCAAGACAAATTACAAATGCAAAACCTCAAGATATGATGAAAACATTAAGCTCCTTTAAAAAGTATATTGGATATCATAAATATGCTTTAAGTTGTGTAGCTGTTTTAGTTATTATTAGTACAGGAATTAATCTTTGGGGAACATTTCAAATTCGTACGGTCATTAATCAATATTTAATGCCGGGGGATTATCAGGGATTGGTCCGTTTTATTATTTTTATGATTGTTGTATATATGATTGGAGCGACTTCAACAGCCATTTATAAACAATTGATGGTGCATACATCTCAAAAGATTGTTAAAGAAATGCGACAAGACTTATTTGATAAAACACAAAAATTACCTATTCAATATTTTGATAGTCATACACATGGAGAAGTAATGAGTCATTTTACAAATGATTTGGATACAGTTCAAGATGCTTTAAATAACTGTTTTGATAATTTAATTCAAAGTTTTATTATGATTGTAGGAACATTGATTTTAATTTTTGTATTAAGTTGGCAATTATCTTTAATTGTTTTTGCCTGTATGTTGATTATGTATTTTATGATTCAATATTTAACAAAAAGAAGTAAACATTATTTCTCTAAACAACAGGCGGCATTAGGTGATTTGAATGGTTTTATTGAAGAAATGGTTGATGGTGTTAAGGTTGTAAAAGTGTTTAACCATGAACAGGCTAATATTGAAGAATTTAATCGTCGTAATCGTATTTTACAGGAGGCTGCGACTAATGCGTTGACTTATTCAGGAAGAACAATTCCTACAGTTGTTAGTATTTCCTATTTTAATTACGCTATTGTTGCTTGTATTGGTGGATTTTTAACAATCTCTGGTTTTATGGATTTAGGAAGTTTATCTTCTTATCTGGTTTTTGTCAGACAAACAGCACAACCTGTTAATCAGTTTACACAACAGTTGAATTTTATTTTAGCAGCTATGGCAGGGGCTGAAAGAATATTTGATATGATGTCAGAAAAACCAGAAATTGATGATGGAAAAGTCACATTAACAAGAGTGCGTAAACATAAAGATGGCCATTTAAGTGAATGTCAGGAACATACAGGATATTGGGCATGGCGTCATCCTAGACCAGATGGAAGTATTGAGCTTGTCGAATTAAAGGGTGATGTGCGTTTCCATGATGTGGTGTTTGGCTATGAAGAAAATGTTCCAATCTTGAAAAATATTAATTTGTTTGCGAAACCGGGACAAAAAATTGCATTTGTTGGAAGTACAGGTGCAGGAAAAACAACGATTACAAATCTGATTAATCGTTTCTATGATATTTCTAGTGGAAGTATTACTTATGATGGTATTGATGTGAAGCTCATTAAAAAAGATGATTTAAGACATTCTATTTCTATTGTTTTACAAGATACACATTTATTTACTGGAACGATTGCTGATAATATTCGTTATGGAAAACTGGATGCGACAATGGATGAGGTGATTGAAGCAGCTAAATTAGCGAATGCTCATAGCTTTATTAAACGTTTGCCTAATGGCTATGATACAATGTTGAGTGGGGATGGAGCAAATCTATCACAGGGTCAACGTCAGTTATTGGCCATTGCCAGAGCAGCAATTGCTGATCCACCTGTTTTGATATTAGATGAAGCGACAAGTTCGATTGATACTCGTACCGAAAAATTAATTGAAAAAGGTATGGATCGTTTAATGGAAAATCGTACAGTTTTTGTGATTGCTCATAGATTATCAACAGTTAGAAATTCTAACGCTATTATGGTATTAGATCATGGTGAAATTATTGAACGTGGTAGTCATGATGAATTGATTGCACAAAAAGGACGTTATTATCAGTTATATACAGGACAATTTGAATTGGATTAAAAAATAGCACTTGATTGTGCTATTTTTCTTTTCCTAAAAGTGTTGCGATACTTCTGACCATTGCTCCAGTTGCGCCAATATTAGGCTTTTTCGCAGTAGAAGCGATATCCAAATGAATCCATTGTATGTCTTTTTCAACAAATGCTTCTAAAAAGTTAGCCGCAACACTGGCATCACCACCAAGTGTCATTGAACAATTTGTCATATCAGCACTATTTGATTTTAATTTATCAAAATATTCTTGATCTAATGGTAATCGCCATCCTTTTTCATCTGCTACTTTCATAGCTTCTTCAAATTTATGATAATAGTCATCGTCATTACTGAAAACAGCTGTGTAGACATCGCCTAAAGCTGGACCAGTCAATGTTCCTAAATCAATGATGGCTTGAACACCAAGTTGTTTAGCATAAGTCATCGCATCGCAAAGAACTAATCTTCCTTCGGCATCGGTAGTCGTGATTTCTACTGTTTTTCCAGATAATGTTGTGATGACATCCTGTGGTTTATATGCCTTTCCACTAACAAGATTCTCAGTGACTGGTACAATTCCATATACATTTGTCTTCGCTTGACTTCTTGCCAGTATCTGCATGATTCCTAGCACATCTGCTCCTCCACACATGTCATATTTCATTCCATAGCTATTTCCTTTAAGATTGTATCCTCCTGAGTCAAATGTCAGCCCTTTTCCTATCACTGCCTTATATGCATTGTCACCATCTCCATTATGCTTAAGAACAATCATATATGCAGGAATATCACTTCCCTGATTGACTGATAGGATTCCTCCTGCTTTCATATCTTCTAGCTGTGCCTTATCAAGAATGGTACATTCCATACCATAATCTTTAGCCAATTGAATGGATTCCTTGACCATATCATCTGGTGTCATTAGATTAGATGGTGTATCAGCCAGTCTTCTGGCATAGTTGATACCTTCGCCATAGATGGTAGCTTCATTGATTTCATCTTGAACATCTACTGATGCAAGAACATCCATATTCATGATAGGTTTCGCATCATGTCCGATTTTTCTTTCTTCATATTGAGCTAAGATATGTGATTCTAACCAGACTCTTACCATTGTTGACTGATTGTCTAGATGATTTACAACAAGCTGTACAGGTTGCTTGATATCTTTGGATACAGTAGTAGCTATCTTTCTTAGCTTGTCTGTTGTGATTTCATTTTGTTTTCCCAAACCTACAAAAAGAATATAAGAGAAAGGATATTTTCCAAAAGTATGAATCTGAGTGATTTTAGAAAAGTCCTTATCAATATCTTGAGTGATATCATATCCTAGTGTATCAATGATATCTTGGCATACAGATTGTTCTTGATATATAGGATAAATCATAACGTTATTGTTGAATTGTTTAATTTGTTGCATGTTGTAACTCTCTCATAAAAGTATAATCATAGATTGATATGGAGAAAGTTGAATTTGATGATCATAAATATGAATGTCATCATTGGATAAAAGAACCTTTGAGTAGTGTTCTAGAGGGAATGATGTTGTTTTATTTTGTAGATTTTGAATACATAAGATTTGATTTTGTTTATCTTGTCTTATATAAGCAATGACATATTCTTCACTATCTAATGGAGTAAAATCACCATAAACAAAAGTCTGATGATATAAAGGATTTTGTCTTAACGCAATCATCTGTTTATAATAAGATAAGACAGAATCAGAATCATTGATTTCTCCAGCAACATTGATTTCCTTATAATATTCATTATTAGCCAACCAAGGTTTTGTATCACTGAATCCAGCATAACGTTGATTGTTCCAGCTCATAGGTGAACGTGTATTATCACGGCTACGACGATTGACAAAGTCTAAAGCTTCTTCTTCGCTATAACCTTCCTGTAAAGCTCTACGATATTGAGCATGTGAATTAAGATCATCAAAATCATTGATAGAAAGTTTATGATTGTTGATGGTTCCTATTTCTTCGCCTTGATAGATAAAAGGTGTTCCCTTTAAAAACATAAATAATTGACCTAATGCTTTTGCAACTTTAGGAGTACGTTCTTGAGGATTACGAATGAGTCTATTTAAACTTCTTTGCATATCATGATTTTCTAAAAAGACACCACACCATCCTGTTTTAAAGATTTCTTTTTGACTTAAAAATAACTTATCTTTATATTCCTGCATTGTCCAATTTTGAAGTGGGAACCATTCTTCATGTTCAGTAATATCAATATGCGAATAATTAAAATCAAACATCATTGAAAAACAACCTTTTTCACCAATAAAAATATCTAATTGATGATAAGGAACACCAACAGCTTCAGCAACAGTCATACATTGATGAACATCAAATGTTTTTTCTCTTAATTCTTTAAAGAAGACTTCAATTCCGGGTTGATTTCTTGCAAATTCAAAACATGAAGATAAACCATCAGCACCATCTACTGGACCATCTTGCCAACTTTGATCCTTTTTTATAAAGTTAATAGCGTCAACTCTAAAACCAGCAATCCCTTTATCTAACCACCAGTTAATCATACGATAAATATCTTCACGCATTTGAGGATTTTCCCAATTCAAATCAGGTTGTTTTTTAGAAAAAGAATGAAAATAATACATATTGTCTTCATGAGGCACTTTTTCCCAAACAGAGCCACTAAAAACAGAACGCCAGTTTGTTGGGGGTTGATCATTTTTCCCTTCTTTAAAAATATAATAGTTTCGATAAGGACTATCAGGATTTTTCAATGCTTCTTGAAACCATGCATGTTCATCAGAAGTATGATTAATCACTAAATCCATAATAATTTTGATATGTCTTTCTTTCGCTTTTTGGATGAGTTCATCAATATCCTCCATTGTTCCAAAATCTGGATGAATCTGATAATAATCAGAAATATCATAACCATTATCATCCATTGGAGATTGATAAACAGGACAAATCCAAAGCATTGTCACACCTAAATCTTCTAAATAATCTAATTTTTCAATAATTCCTTGAATATCACCTATCCCATCATGATTACTATCTTTAAAACTCTTTGGATAGATTTGATAAACAATTTCTTCTTTCCACCATTCTTGCATTATAATCACCTCTACTCAAATTATAACATGAACATCTCTATCATTTTACATTTTTTCATGTTTTTCATATAATAAGAAAAAGGAGTTGAGAATATGTTATATAGAGATGGACATATGCACTTAGAAAATGGACCACTAACAAAAGAATATGTTTTACAGTTTGTAGAAGCTGCTCATCAAAAAGGATTGGATGAAATCCAGATATTAGATCATACTCATCGCTTTATTGAATTTGAGCCTATTTATGAAGATTTAAAAGTATATGATGTTCAAAAAACATGGTTAGAAAATAAAGCAATGAAATTTAAAGACCAATTAAGTGATTATATTGATTTAATGAAAGATATTCAAAAAATGGATTTACCTGTCAAAGTTAAATATGGATTAGAAGTCTGTTATGTTCCTCAATATGAACAAAAGATTAAAGAAATCATCGATTCATATTCATTTGATTTTCTTGTTGGAGCAATTCATTCTATTGATGGTATTTTATATGATATGAGTTTTTCAAAAGAATTATTATGGAATCGTTATGATGTTGATGATATTTATCATAGATATTATGAGTTAGTCTTTCAGTTAATAGAATCTGATTTATTTACACAATTAGCCCATCCCGATACAATTAAACTGTTTCAGATTTATCCAACATATGATTTAAAACCAACCTATCGAAAAATGGCAACTCTTTTAAAACAACATCATATGAAAGCAGAAAATAATGTTGGTTGTTATTATCGTTATGGACATCCTGATTTAGGGTTGTCTGATGAACTTCTTCGTATTTTGAAAGAATATCAAGTAGAGCTGATTTATGCTTCAGATGCTCATCAACCAGAAGATGTAGGTCATTCTATTAAAGAAGCAATGCTAAGACTGAATGAAGATTAAGGAACTATGATTCTTAATCTTTTTTATTCTTTTTTGAAAATAGGTGAATATATTATAAAGGTGATGAAAGATGGTTGATATTGTATACAATATATTATTGTTTTATTACAAATTATGAAAAATTATAAAATTAATTGATAAATTTGTATAAATCATATATAATATCATCATATTTTGTAAAAGGAGGATGTCGTTATGACAAAAAGAGTTTATAACTTTTCAGCAGGTCCATCAACATTACCTGTATCAGTATTAGAGAATATTGCTTCACAAATGTTAAACTATCACGATAGTGGTATGAGCGTTATGGAAATGAGTCATCGATCATCATCCTATCTTGAAATCTTTAATGAAACAAAAGCTATGTTAAAGAAGGTTATGAATATACCGGATAACTATCAGATATTATTTATTCAAGGTGGGGCAACACAACAGTTTTCAACCATTCCTTTGAATTTGATGAAAAATGGAAAAGCAGATTATATTGTGACAGGTTCTTTTTCAAAGAAAGCGGCTCAAGAAGCACAGAAGTTTGGAGATGTGCATATTGCTTATGATGGTAGTGACCAAGATTTTAAACATATTCCAACACAGGATGAATTAAATATAAGAGAAGATGCATCATATGTTCATTTGTGTTCTAATAATACAATTTATGGAACTGAGTGGAAATATGTTCCCGATACACATGGGATTCCTATTGTGGCTGATATGTCTTCAAATATTTTATCAAAGCCTATCAATGTGAGTGATTATGGTATGATTTATGCTGGAGCACAAAAGAATATGGGAATTGCTGGTTTAGGTGTAGTGATTGTTAGAGAAGATTTGATACAAGAACATCAAGAAAAAATACCAGTATTAATGGAATATGATACATTATCTAAAAATGATTCTATGTATAATACGCCACCAACATTTTCTATTTATGTACTAGGAGAAGTTTTAAAATGGATTGATTCTTTAGGTGGTTTAGAAGTTATGCAAAAGAGAAATGAAGAAAAAGCAAAACTTCTTTATGACTATTTAGACCAAAGTGATTTCTATAAGGCACATAGTTATCCAGAGAACCGTTCTATGATGAATGTCACATTTACTTGTCCAAGTCAAGAATTAGATGCCAAGTTTGTCAAGGAATCTGTTGAAGCGGGAATGACAAATTTAAAAGGTCATCGTTCTGTAGGTGGTATTCGTGCTTCTATATATAATGCTATGGAAAAAGAAGGCGTAGAAACATTGGTTGCTTTTATGAAAAAATTTGAAGAAGAAAATAGGTGAGATGAATGTATAAAATCAAGTTAATGAATAAAATTTCTAAAGTAGGGACAGATTTGTTTGGACAACAATATCAAATAGGAGAAGATATAGAGAACGAAGATGGTATTTTGGTGCGTTCTGCATCTCTACATGATTATCAATTTCCATCAACACTTTTAGCGATTGCCAGAGCAGGGGCAGGTGTGAATAATATTCCTATTGATCAGTGCAGTGAACAGGGGATTGTTGTTTTCAATACACCCGGAGCGAATGCGAATGCTGTTAAGGAGCTTGTTTTATGTGCATTGTTTCTTTCTTCAAGACAAATTGTAGAAGGTATTGATTGGGTTAAAACGTTAAAAGGACAAGAGGGAGTTGGAAAACTTGTTGAAAAAGGGAAAAGTCAATTTGTAGGACCGGAAATTGATGGGAAAAAGTTAGGTATTATAGGTTTAGGGGCTATAGGAGTTCATGTTGCTAATGCGGCAATTAAATTGGGGATGGAAGTTTATGGCTATGATCCATATATTTCTGTAGATGCTGCATGGGGTATGAGCAAATGGGTGAAAAATGCTCAAAATATGGATACGATTTTTAGTGAATGTGACTATATTACACTTCATGCTCCAAGCACTCCTGAAACAAAAGCAATGATTAATCAAGAAAGCATTGCAAAGATGAAAGATGGAGTACGTATTATAAATTTTGCCAGAGCAGATTTGGTAGATTCTCAAGCTGTTTTAGAGGGGATTCAAAAGGGGAAAATCAAAAAGTATATAACAGATTTTGCAACAGAAGATATTATTGATCAAAAGGATGTTATCGTGATGCCGCATTTAGGAGCATCTACACCAGAATCAGAAGATAATTGTGCCATTATGGCGGTTAAAGAAATGCAAGACTATTTAGAGAATGGAAATATCACTCATTCTGTTAATTTACCATCTGTTCATGAACCACGTACGACAAAGTATCGTATTTGTTTGATTCATAAAAATGTTCCTAATATGTTAGCACAGTTTGCAACATTATTTGCTAATAAGCATATTAATATTGAAAATATGGTGAATAAAGCCAAAGGAGAATATGCTTATACAATGATTGATACGCAAGATGTTGTTGATTGTGAAGAATTAAAGAATTTAGATCATGTGATTCAAGTAAGAGTTATTGAATAAAGGCAAAATCAATTTTTGCCTTTTTGTCATATATGAATTCTATTTAAGAGAATGTTTTTTTTCATGAATGTAGAAATCTATGATAAAATAATGTCAAAGGGGATTGATATTTATGAAAAAAATAATAGTTTTTGTCATGGCGATATTATTGTTATGTGGTTGTACATCATCTGAAACAACAAAGACAAATGCAACCACAACAAAACAACCAACAGTAGAAACACTTGATACAGCACAAACATATACAATAGATGATCAACTTGAATTTGAAATCATAAAAACATCACTGACAAAAGAAATTGCACCAACAAATAAAAATAAAACATATCAGTATCTTCAACCGATAGATAAGCAACATATTTTTATTGATATGATATTGAAAACAAAAAACTTATCAGACAAAGAATATGAACTTCATAATATATATCAAGGTACAATGCATTTTACTCAAGAAGAACATGATATAGAATTGGCTATTGAATCATCATATTTTACACAATTAAGTACAACGGATACTTTAAAACCACATGAAGAAAGATATGTTCATCTTTATTGTGAGGTGAAAAATGAAAACGAAAAAGATGTTCAAATGGATTTAAAAGTCATGAATCAAAAAGAATATCAATATACATTTTCTTTAGAAGAAGTTCATAAAGATTCTCAAGTCAAATCAATAGGTGATGTGATTAATTGTACAAGCTCACAAATTGTTTTATTAGATTATCAACAAAGTGAACGCATTGAACCATCCCAAAAAGGATTTTTCTATAGTTATCATCCTACAGAAAATGATAATCAAATCTTTGTTGTATTATCATTAGAGATTCAAAATCAATCATCTTTAGATATTGATCCTTCCCAGTATCTTTATTGTGAATATCAAATAGATGAAGACATTATTCATTCACAAATCATCTTAGAAAGTGAAGATCATGAATCTATTTCAAAAAAAGGAAGTATCCTTGCAGGTCAAAAAAGAACATTATATTTGGCTATGCCTATTTTAAAAACACAAGCGAATAAAGAAGGAACATTAGAGCTATTTGTTGAAGGAAATACTTATGAGATTGATTGGCAAAGTTATCAAAATATGTGAGAAACTTGAAAATTTTATTATTTTCAAGTTTTTTTTGTGAATAGAACAATAGATTTATAAAATATTTGTTTTTTATATTGACATAGAGATAAAGAGGGGTGTATTATAACAGTGTTATATAACGCTGTTATAAGGAGTAGAAGAATGCAGGATACATCAAATTTAACATTGGATAAAATTCAACAAGCAGCTCTTGACGAGTTTCTAGAGAAAGGATTTAGAGGAGCCTCTCTACGTCAAATTGTTAAACATGCTGGAGTAACAACAGGAGCTTTTTATGGGTATTTTTCAAGTAAGGAAGCTTTATTTGCTTCAATTGTTGAACCACATGCTCAAGCAATAATGGCCCATTTTATACAAGCACAGCTTCAATTTGCGGCTCTACCAAAAGATGAACAACCTTCACATATGGGAATTGAATCGAGTGTTTGTGTTGATTGGATGGTTGATTATATTTGTGATCATCGTGAGCCTGTGAAACTTTTGTTATTGAAGGCTGAAGGTACAAGCTATGAAAATTTTGTTCATAACATTGTTGAAGTAGAAGTGGAATATACTTTAAAATATGTAGAAGTTCTTAGAGAACTTGGACATCAAGTGCCAAAGCTTGATAAAACCCTATGCCATATTATTGCAAGTGGTATGTTTGGTGGGATTTTTGAGGTTGTTATCCATGATATTCCAAAAGATCAGGCAATGCGAGATGTAGGACAATTAAGAGCTTTTTATACTGCCGGTTGGTTAGCATTGATGGAAGAAAAATAAAAGGGTATACCAACCTGCAATTTTTTACTCCAACAGTTAGCTTATGCTAACAATGGTGGAAGGAGGAATACAATGGAAAATAAGAAAAAAGGATCCATTATGACTTTATTGGATTATGCAGGAAATTACAAAGTATTAACTTTTATTGGTCTTGTTTTATCAGCAATTTCTATGCTTTGTAGTATTGTGCCATATGTTTGTATTTGGTTAGTTGCAAGAGATTTGATTGGAGCAATGCCAGATTATTTATATGTTCAAAATCTAGAAATGTATGGATGGGTTGCTTTTGGGTTTGCAATCATTGGAATTATATTTTATTTTATTGGATTATTATGTACGCATTTATCTGCATTTAGAACTGCTGAAAACATAAGAAAGATAGGTATGAATCATATTATGAAGGCACCTTTAGGATACTTTGATAATAACGCTTCAGGACTTATTAGAGGAAGGCTTGATAGTGGAGCAAATGATACAGAAACACTCTTAGCACATAATTTAGCTGATATAGTAGGAACGATTGTTCTTTTTATAGGGATGGTTATTTTGATGTTTGTTTTTGATTGGCGTATGGGATTGGCTTGTCTGCTATCTGCAGTGATTTCCATTTTGATGATGTTTTCAATGATGGGTGGTAAAAACGCAAAGATTATGGCTGAATATCAGGCTGCCCAAGATAAAATGACAAAAGCTGGAACGGAATATGTAAGAGGAATACCCGTTGTGAAAATATTTCAACAGACAGTTTATTCGTTTAAGTCATTTCAACAAGCTATTGAGGAATATAGTGATAAAGCCGAGTATTATCAAGGAAAAGTTTGTCGTGTTCCTCAATCCATTAATTTAACATTCACTGAAGGAGCATTTATTTTTTTAATTCCAGTGGTTATTCTTTTGATACCTGAAGCATTAAATGGTGGGCAATTTCATGAACTTGTAACAAATTTTATATTTTATGCGGTTTTTTCAGCTATTATTTCAACAGCCCTTGCAAAAATTATGTTCGCTTCATCAGGAATCATGTTGGCAAATACAGCAATTAGCCGTATCGACATGGTTATGAAAGCACCAATACTTGAAAAGTGCATCAATCCTCAAATGCCAAAGGACAATAGTGTTGCTTTTAAGGATGTAAGTTTTACTTATCAGGGATCAAATATTCCTGCTTTATCACATGTATCTTTCCAAGTTGAGTCAGGTCAGACAATTGCATTGGTTGGACCATCGGGAGGAGGTAAAACCACAGCAGCAAGTTTAATTCCAAGATTTTGGGATGTGGATGAAGGTATTGTAGAAGTAGGTCATGTGAATGTCAAAAATATCGATCAGCATGTTTTAATGAATCAAGTAGCTTTTGTTTTTCAAAATACTCAACTTTTTAAAACATCTATTTTAAATAATGTGAAAATTGCTAATCCTCAGGCATCAGATGAGGATGTGATAAAAGCATTACAAGCTGCAAGATGTCAAGATATTATTGAAAAACTTCCTGATGGTGTACATACACAAATTGGAAAAGAAGGAACATATTTATCTGGCGGTGAGCAACAACGAATTGCCCTAGCAAGAGCTATATTGAAAAATGCACCCATTGTTGTATTGGATGAAGCGACTGCTTTTGCTGATCCTGAAAATGAAGTTTTGATCCAAAAAGCTCTTAGCGTTTTGTGTCAGGATAAGACAGTTATTATGATTGCTCATCGTTTATCAACAGTTGTTAATGCGGATAAAATCATTGTCTTAAAAGATGGAAAAATTATTGAGGAAGGACGTCATAAGGAGCTCTTAAATAAAGAAGGTCTATATCATAAAATGTGGAATAATTATAATCAATCAGTGAAATGGAAAATTACAAGTGGGAAGGAGGGTATATAAATGTTTGGAGAAAATTTTAAACGTAAATATGCTTTAACTCATCAAGGTGTTCAAAATGTTAAAAAGGGAACGTTTTGGACGGTTATAGTTAATATTGTTGTTATG
The DNA here is from genome assembly GCF_018223625.1 of Clostridium sp. C1. Lineage (NCBI taxonomy): Bacteria > Bacillati > Bacillota > Clostridia > Eubacteriales > Clostridiaceae > Clostridium > Clostridium sp. C1. Next base: position 2,378,921 of record NZ_CP073631.1, read on the forward strand.
GGTGGTATAAGTATATTATATTTGCTCATGAATCACCTTGTTTCTCTTTTAATAAAAAATCAAGCTGAAATGAATGTTCTTGTTATTATTGGTTTATTGATTGCATTTGTATGTCTATCATTTATAACTCATCTTCAACAGTATACTTCAACATATGGATTGGTTTATGGAGAAGTCAAAGCAACGAGAATTTCATTGGCAGAAAAATTGCGTCAATTACCGCTAGGATATTTTCATAAAAAAGATATTGCAGATTTAACGGAAACACTAATGGGAGATGTAAACCGAATGGAACATGTCTGGTCACATGTTCTTGGTTATTTGTATGGTTCTTATATTTCAACAGGGATTATTGCTGTGTTCTTATTTATCTATGATTGGCGATTGGCGATTTCCTGTCTTTGGGGTGTACCAGTGGCATTTGGCTTACTATTTGGTTCTCGTCAATGGACTTCAAAAGCATCTCAAAAACTTAAACAGGCAGCAATACAAGTCTCTGATGGTATCCAAGAATCATTGGAAAATGTGAGAGAGATACGAGCAACTAATCAAGAAGAAACTTATCTTCAAGGACTTTATCAAAAAATAGATACACATGAAAAAGTGATGATTAAAGGTGAACTGGTAGCTGGATTGTTTGTCAATGGAGCAAGCGTAATTATGCGTTTAGGTGTAGCAACAACAATTTTGGTTGGAGTACATTTGATTGTGCAAGGACAAGTTGATTTTATGATTTTGTTTATGTTTTTATTAGTGATTACAAGAATTTATGCACCTTTTGATCAAAGTCTAGCATTAATTGCAGAAATGTTTATATCTCAAGTATCAGCAAATCGTATAACAGAAATATATGATACACCTGTTGCATCAGGTGAAAAAACATTTAAGCCAAAAGGACATGACATTGAGTTTCATCATGTTTCCTTTGCTTATGATTTACAAGATGTTTTAAAAGATGTTAGCTTTATCGCAAAGGAAGGTGAAGTGACAGCTTTGGTTGGACCATCAGGGTCAGGTAAAAGTACTTGTGCTAAATTAGCGGCACGTCTATTTGATGTTCAAAAGGGAAAAATAACAGTGGGTGGTGTTGATATCAATGAAGTTGATCCAGAAGTTTTATTGAGTGACTATTCAATGGTATTTCAAGATGTTGTTTTATTTGATGACAGCATTAAAGAAAATATTCGTTTGGGGAAAAGAAATGCAACGGATGAAGAAGTATATAAAGCTGCAAAAGCAGCGAATTGTGATGAATTTGTTCAAAAACTTCCTGATGGCTATGATACTCTTATTGGTGAAAATGGTACTAAGCTATCTGGAGGAGAAAGACAAAGAATTTCAATCGCAAGAGCACTTTTAAAAGATGCACCAATCATCTTATTAGATGAAGCAACAGCTAGTCTTGATGTTGAAAATGAAACAAAAATACAAGAAGCTTTGTCAAGACTGTTAGTAAACAAAACTGTGTTGGTCATTGCACATCGAATGCGAACTGTTCAATCAGCTGATAAGATTATTGTTTTAGAAGATGGAAAAGTGAAAGAAGAAGGAAGTCCAGAACAATTATATAAACAAGATGGACTCTATCGACATATGCTCGATTTACAAAATGAGAGTGCTAAGTGGCAAATTGATGCATAAATAAGTCCTCATATAGTTAGTTTGACTATATGAGGACTTTTAACTAGTGCTTGTTTTTCAAATATTTTATTCTATTCAATATTATATCATCTCTCATCAATGCAAAATTTTGTTTGTGATAATCAAATAATATATCACCGCATAAATCCTGATCTGATATATTTGGAAACTGTTTTTTGTATGATAAAATCATATCATCAAAATAATTGATTTGTACTGAAACAATTTCATTATTTATTTTTAATCTTAATGGTGCATTTTCTTGAATCAATTTCTCAGCAAATTTGATATATTGACTTGGGTCTATGATTTCAGCTTTTTTTATCAAGTCTATAAAATCATCAGGGACAGTTAAAAACATAGTTGCATATTTGTTGTTATGAAGTTTGGCAGATTGACATAAATATATCTGTTTATCATAAAATTTGAATTGATATAAGATATAGCATGTAATGTAAAATCCTATTTTTTCATGGGCATAAGATGAAGTCCATATTCTGATTTGATGATGATTTTTTATTTGTGATAACATGTCTTTATAATTTTTAATCATCTTATGAAAATCATAATTGACTTTTAACGTTTGTAATGAAGTTATACGTTCTTCAAGATTTTTAACATTCAAAGAACCTATAGATAAATCATCATATAAATATATAATGTGATGAAAAGAATCAATAACATTTTCAGCTTGAAGAATTTTTAAAATATGATATGTATTGATATCAAAACATAATTCTAACATACAGACCTCCTTATGATTTTATCTATAGTAATCATATCATATGAGTTAGTTTAAAACAACTCGAGACATGCTGACCATTATAAAGTGTAATTTCATATAATGATTCTAATTTATATATTATTCATTTTTGATTTGGAAATGATTTAACATATTATATTTGGTATTATGTTAAATCATATAATGAAATTTTTTAGCAAAATTTCATTATACATGAATATATGAAAATAGCTACTTTTTTGCTTTTATATATTGACAATTATAGGAAATGAGAGTATTCTAATGATGTGGTTAGTAAAGACTAACTTATATTTTTGACAAAGAGTTAGCATGTGCTAATATAAAGAAGGGATGATTATGATGCCATTAACATTAGCCAGTATTGGTGAAGTAAATACAATTCGTAAAGTTGGAGGAAATGAGGAAACAAGACGTTTTTTAGAAAATCTTGGTTTTATAGCTGGTAGTGAAATCACAGTCTTATCTACGATAAGTGGAAACGTTATTGTGAATATTAAAGACTCACGTGTTGCGATTAATAAAGAAATGGCACGTCATATTATGGTGTGATTGAAAGGAGAGGTTAAAAATGAATCTAAGTGAAGCAAAAGTTGGTAGTACAGTCACTGTTACAAAGATTGATGGTGATAGTGCTTATAAACGTCGTATTATGGATATGGGAATCACAAAAGGAACAAGCTTGTATATTAGAAAAGTAGCACCTTTGGGGGATCCAGTTGAAATTACAGTTCGAGGGTATGAGTTATCTGTAAGAAAAATGGATGCACAGTGTGTACAAGTAAAATAGGGGGGTTGAAAATATGAATATTAAAATCGCTTTAGCAGGAAATCCTAACTGTGGGAAAACAACTATGTTTAATGCTCTCACTGGAGCAAACCAATATGTAGGAAACTGGCCAGGTGTAACAGTAGAGAAAAAAGAGGGTAAATTAAAGGGAAAGAGAAAAGATGAAAATATCATCATTACAGATTTACCGGGTATTTATTCGCTTTCTCCTTATACATTGGAAGAAGTTGTCAGTCGTGATTATATTCTTAATGAGAATCCAGATGTGATTATTAATTTGGTTGATGCTACTAATATTGAAAGAAATCTTTATTTGACAACACAATTAATTGAAACGGGTGTGCCTGTTGTCATTGCCTTAAATATGGCTGATTTATTAAAAAAGAGAAACATCAAAATTGATATAAAACGTTTATCAATGTTGTTGAATTGTCCTATTATTGAAACATCTGCTTTAAAACAGACGGGACTGGATGCTTTGATAGATGAAGCTGTAAAAGTAGCACATCAAAAAGAAGTGTCTTTACCAAAAGATATTTTTTCATCTGAATTAGAAAAAGCTATTGTGGAAGTGGAAAATCAATTACCTGCTTCTATTGGTTTGGATAAAAAGAGATGGTATGCAATTAAATTATTAGAAAATGATAGTAAGGTTGTAGAGCATTTACAAGGAAAGATTATAAATCAAGCCATTATTGATCATCAACGTATCACACTAGAAAAGAAGCACGATGATGATATGGAAAGTATTGTGACTGATGAAAGATATCAGTTTATTCAAAAAATAATTTCTACAACAGTTAAAAAAGGTGGAGAAAAATTAACGATTTCAGATAAGATTGATAAAATTGTAACAAATCGTATTTTAGGTATTCCTATCTTTATAGCCGTGATGTTTATTGTCTATTATGTATCTGTCACAACAGTAGGAACTTGGGTAACAGATTGGACTAATGATGTTTTTGTTGTAGCAATTCAAGATGCTGTTGGAAGTTTCCTTACAAGCATTGGAACAGGTGATATTGTTCAAGGGCTTGTTGTAGATGGTATTATTGGTGGTTTAGGAGCAGTACTTGGCTTTGTACCACAGATGGCTATTTTGTTCTTGTTTTTATCTATCTTAGAAGATTGTGGATATATGGTACGTATTGCATTCGTCATGGACCGTGTATTTAGACATTTTGGGTTATCTGGAAAAAGTTTTATTCCACTACTTATTTCTTCAGGGTGTGGAATTCCAGGTATTATGGCTTCTAAAACAATTGAACAGGATAATGATCGTCGTTTAACAATTATGACAGCTACTTTCATCCCTTGTGGAGCAAAGTTACCAGTTATTGCTTTAATGGGTGGTGTCATTGCAGGAGAAGTGGCAGGATATACTGAAAGTTCATTTATTGCCCCAATGATGTATTTTATGGGAATTCTTGCTGTACTTGTTTCAGCAATTATCTTGAAAAAAACAAAACCATTCTCGGGGAAACCAGCACCATTTGTCATGGAATTACCACAATATCATATTCCATCAGTGAAAACAGTTTTATTACATGTTTGGGAAAGATTAAAAGGATTTATTATTAAAGCTGGAACCATTTTATTCTTGGCATGTGTTGTGATGTGGTTCTTAGGTGCTTATGGATTTGTAGATGGACACTTTGGATTGGTTGAAAGTGAAAATAGCTTATTAGCTATGATTGGTGGATTGATTGCTCCAATCTTTGCACCACTTGGATTTGGAAACTGGCAGGCAGTGGCTGCTTCGCTTTCAGGATTTACAGCGAAAGAAGCGATTGTTTCAACAATGGGATTATTGGCGAATGTTGCTGGAGATGTCGAAGATGCAGTCAATGTTGCTCAAGGTGTCCAAGCATGGTTCCCTACAACTTTATCTGCTTTATCATTCTTGATTTTCAACTTATTAGATTCACCATGTCTTGCGGCTATTGCGACTATGGCTCAACAGATGCAATCTCGTAAATGGTTCTGGTTTGCGATTATTTTCCAAAATGTCTTTGCTTATGTTGTATGTTTATGTATTTACCAGATTGGAACATTCTTTGTGACAGGAGTCTTTGGTATTTGGACAGCTATTGCATTTGTCTTGGCAGCTGTGATATTATTCTTGTTGTTTAGACCAGATCCATACAAAAATCAAAAAGTGTATTCAAGAAGATCAGTTCAAGTCAATTCATAGTCAAGTCACTGGATACGAGAGTGTCCAGTTTTGACATATTAAAGGAGTGAAATGTTATGGCAGATATGATTGTTTTAATACTTATTGCCAGTTATTGTCTTTATGTTATCATACAATATTATCGTAAAAAGAAAAATGGAACGCAAAATGGTTGCAATGGTATCTGTACAGGATGTAGTGGCTGTGGAGATTTAAAACATTTGAAAGAAATGTATGATGCTGATCAAAAGAAATCAAAGAGGTAGGTCTATATGGGAAATTCAACCGGATCAATGTTTTATATGTTTTTGATTATTATTGTTGTTTATATTGTTGGGATGTGTATTTATTTAGGATTTCAAAAATTTAAAAAATGGTTAAATAAACGCAATGATTTAAAATTTCAGGAAAGAAGGGATCATCATGGTTGATGCAATTATTATTGGGATAGTTGTTGTTTTGTTGTGGTTTGCATTAAAAGGCAGTATGAAACATTTTAAAGGTGATGGTTCTTGTTGTGGTGGAAGCCACAAAAATCTTGATGTTGAAGAAAAGAAATTAAAATATCCAATCATTGGAAAGAAAGTTTTAAAAATTGAAGGAATGCATTGTGATCATTGTGTAAAACATGTTCAAAATGCGATTAATTCTATAGATGGTGCAAGTGCAAAAGTAGATTTAAAAACACAAACTGCCGAAGTCAGTTATGATCGAGAAATCAATGATGATGATTTATATCGTGTTATAGAAAAAGCTGGATATCATATTCAGTCTATGACTCATGAATTATAATAAATGAAAGAGCTGTTGAAAAGACAGCTTTTTGTGTTAGTTTAAAAATTATTATTGATATGTTAAAATGTGGTTTAAAAAGATAGGAGAGTGATATCAATGATAAAGTACGAAGAAAATATACTAAAGATTGAAGATATTCAAGCAATAAGAAAAGCAGTACATTGGTCTATGTTTACAGATCACCAATTACAACAAGCATTAAATATGACTGTTTATAGTATTGTTGTGAAGGATGATGAAAATGTTATCGCAATGGGGAGATTAATAGGTGATGGAATTTATTATTTGATATGTGATGTAGCTGTTATTCCTGAATATCAAAAACAAGGAATTGGAACGAGAATTATTGAAAAAATCATTGAATATGTTCAAAATCACTTACAAAACAATGAACGTTGTTCTATTCAATTAATTGCTGCAAAGGGAAAAGAAGCATTTTATGAAAGCTTAGGCTTTGCAAGAATACCTAATGATTTATCAGGTCATGGAATGCAGATGTTTATAAAGAAAAAATAATACATCATTAGAAATAGAAATCAATGACTATTTTTTATAAAATAGATATAAGGAGTGCTTGATATGAATATAAAAGAAGTTTTACAAAAAGCTGATGAAGTGATTGAAGATCAAAAATTAAGAGAAATGTTTAAAAAGTGTTTTATGTCTACATTGGAAACAAGTGTAAAAGTAGATGGGGAGAAAACTTATATTATTACTGGTGATATTAATGCCATGTGGTTACGTGATTCCAGTTGTCAAGTGCATCATTATTTATCATTGATGAAAGATGATAGTGATTTACAAAATAAGGTTAAAGGATTGATAAAATCACAAGTTGATTATATATTATTGGATCCTTATGCTAATGCATTTTTAAATACAGAAGATGTTGAAAGAGAATATCACGATACAACAATTATGAAACCTTATGTATGGGAAAGAAAATTTGAATTGGATTCATTGTGCTATCCTGTTCAGTTGGCTTATCTATATTTGAAAGAAACAAATGATGATACGATTTTTGATAAACAATATCTTCATTTTATTCAAACAATTTTGGATGTTTTTGAAACTGAGCAATACCATAGTCAAAAATCAAGTTATACTTTTGAAAGAGATATGGCAAAAGTATGGAATTTAAGAAAAACGGAAACTTTACAAAATCATGGACATGGTTTTGATACAAGATATACAGGGATGATTTGGAGTGCATTTCGTCCAAGTGATGATGCCTGTGCCTTGAATTATAATATTCCCGGTAATATGTTTTGCAGTGTGATTTTATCTTACTTACAAGAAATTGTTAAAGATATTTATCATGATGAATATTTGGAAGAACGTATTCAAGATTTGAAATTTGAGATTGATTATGGAATTGAATTGTTTGGAACATATCTTCATCCAAAATATGGGAAAATCTATGCTTATGAAACAGATGGATATGGAAATCATGTTTTAATGGATGATGCAAATGTCCCAAGCTTATTATCTTTACCATATTTAGGATACTGTAATGAAGATAATGAGATTTATCAAAATACAAGACGTTTTATTTTAAGTCATGATAATCCTTATTATTATGAAGGGACAAAAGCCAAAGGCATTGGTTCACCACATACATGGAAAGAATATGTATGGCCAATCGCTTTAACAATGCAGGCATTGACATCAACTGATGAACAAGGAATTCAAACACTTATTGATATGATTGTGAATAATACAGGTGATACAGGATATTGTCATGAAAGTTTTGATGTCAATGATGATAGCCAATATACAAGACCATGGTTTTGTTGGGCAAACTCTTTATTTGCAGAACTGATTATGAAAGTGTATTTTCGTTAATATCGAAGGACTCATATAGCTATTATATGAGTTTTTTTATCGAAAGAGTAAAATTTTTACTCTTTCTGTAATGGTCAAGAAGTTCTTGACTATTTATAATAAAAAAGTCAATAGGAGGAGGAAAATTATGAACAAATTTATGGATGTGTTAGAAAAATATTTAACACCATTTTCACAAATGGTTGCAAACAACCATTTATTACAATCTATTAAAGATGCATTTATTTTAGGAATTCCATTTACAGTAGTGGGTTCAATTTGTGGATTGATTAAATCACAATTAGAATACTGGTTAACTCAAGCAGGAGTTTCTTTAGATGGATTTTTGGGAAGTTTAATTCATGTTTTAGGAAATGTTGGAACAGTAGCAATGGGTCTTATGGGAATTGTTATTGTATTATCTTCATCATATTTCTATGCTCAAAGATTAAAAGAGAATAACAATAAAGTTGTTCCATTAATGACTTCATTATTAGCATTAGTTTCTTATTTTGCAACAATTCCTTGGGAAGTTGCTGGAGAAAGTGAAACTTTATCAGGGTTTGCATTAAATTACTTTAATTATGAAGGTATGTTTACAGGTTTACTTATTGGTTTATCAACAGCATGGCTTTATTCAAAACTTGTAAAATCTAAATTTACTATTAAATTACCTGATTCAGTACCAACAGGTGTATTAAATTCATTCTTAGCTTTAATTCCAATTTCAATTATTCTTATTCTTTTTTCAATTGTTAAAGAAGTTGTTGTATTATGTGGATTCACATCTTTACAGGCAGTTATTGCACAATTTATTGTGACTCCATTATCTAATGTTGGAACAGGATTACCAGCAATTATTATTGTTATTTTATTAATGCAGTTATTATGGTTCTTTGGATTACATGGTTTTTCAATTATTTGGGGTGTTGTTTCATCTATCTGGTTACCATTATTTATGGAACAAATTGATACTTTTGCAAAAACACAAAGCTTTGATTCTATTACACAGGTTGCACCAAATACAATCAGTAATATCTATGCTATGTTAGGTGGTTCAGGATCAACACTGGCATTAATCGTTGTTTTATTAATTTTAGCACCTAAAAAATCAGCAGAAAAAGAAATTGCAAAGATGTCATTAGTACCAGGTATTTTCAATATTAATGAACCAATTATTTTTGGATTACCAATTGTCTTAAATCCAATGATGTTTATTCCATTTGTATTTATTCCAGTTGTGAATGCAATTATTGCTTATTTTGCAGTGAGTATGCATTTTGTCAATCCAATGGTTGTTTTAAACTCAGGACAAGAACCTATTTTCTTTAATGCTTGGGTATTAGGAGCATTTACTTTAAGTCCGGTTATTTTGATGATGATTTTATTTGTTATCGACATGGTATTATATGCACCATTTGCAAAGATGGTTATTAAGCAGAATCAAAAAGGGTAGGGGATTTGATTGAAAAAAGTACATTTTATTTCTCATACTCATTGGGATAGAGAATGGTTAAGATCATCCGATGCTTCAAGAATCAAATTAACTTATTTATTTGAAGAACTTATTTCTATTATGGAAAATAATCCAGATTATAAGTATTTTACTTTTGATGGACAAACAGCAGCTTTGGAAGATTTTCTAGAGCTGCGTCCTCATAGAAAACCTTTTATTCAAAAATATGTATCACAAGGTCGTTTATTTATTGGACCATGGTATACTCAACCAGATATGTTTTTGGCTGGGGGAGAATCTTTAGTTAGAAATCTTTTAATTGGAAGTCATATTGCTGAAAGTATGGGGCATTGTATGAATGTTGGCTGGATTCCCGATGCTTTTGGTCAAATAGAAAAAACACCTCAATTATTTAAAAAGTTTGGTTTTGATGGTATTTTTGCATGGCGTGGCTTTGATTATGAAAATATTAATGATAGTATTTTTAAATGGAAAGCACCAAATGGAGATACACTTTTAACGGTTCATTTTCCATTAGGATATGGTTATTATCGATATTTACCATTAGATGCCAAAAAGGCATATGAAGATATTTGTGATACTATTGATAAAACAAAAGATAGATTTAAAGATGGTCAGGTTCTTTTTATGGGAGGTAGCGATTATGCAGTTCCTAAGAATCATATACCACAAGCTATTGAATCTATTCATCAAAAACTTCATGATGAAGGATATGATATTGAAATGTCAAATCCAGAGAAATATATGCATGAAGTGAAAAAATCTTTACAAGAAAATCAAAGAGAGGTTCAAATATATCAGGGAGAAGCAAGATCGGCTGCATTAGGACGTATTCATGCAGGTATATCTTCAACAAGAGTAGATATTAAAAATGCAATGAAGTATTATGAAAATATGTTAGCGACGATTGTTGAACCATGGAGTGTTTGTACATCTTATTTGGGTGGTCAAGATTATCAAGAATTAATGACATATTTCTGGAAAATTATTTTTAAAAATCAATTTCATGATTCTGCGTATTCATCATCACCAGATACAATTAATCAGACTGTTGAAAATCGTTTATTGAATTTAAGACATGGATTAAATGAACTGTTATGGATGAATATAAGATATTTAAGAGATCATGTTGATTTTTCTCATTTAAATAAAGATGAGGAAGCATTGATTTTATACAACCCATTGCCATATAAACGAAATGACTGTTTCTTTGTAAGTATGATTTTAAAATCTAAAGATTTTATATTATCTGATGAACAAGGAAATACTATACCATATGTTATTAATAAGACACAAATTGCTATGAATCAAGAAATAGAAACATATAATGGTATAGCTAATTTCCATGATGGTGGTGAAGTTCTAGAAGGAACAAAATATATTGTACAAATAAGATTAGATGCAAATATATTACCATCAATGGGATATAAGGTGTTAAAATTGACTTATCAAAATCCAGAAAAATATATTATTCAAACAGATTTACAAAAACAAGATAGTACTTTTGAAAATGACTATCTTCAAGTTTCATTTAATGAACATGGGCAGATAGATGTTTATGATAAGGTTAATCATCAAGAATATCAAGATGTTCTCTATTTTATAGAAGATGGAGATGATGGTGATGAATATAATTATTCGCCACCATATCAAGATAAACTTGTGGATACAAGACAGTTAAAACCAGTTATAGAGTGTGTTGAAGATAATGAAATGGAGATTGCTTATCAGTTTTCATATATATTAGAAACACCAAAAGAATGTATTAATCATTATCGTAGTCAAGAAACTGTGAAATCATCTTTTGATGTGATTATTTCCCTAAAAAAACAATCTCGTCAAATAGATGTGAAAACTGTTGTTAATAATCATGCAAAAGATCATCGTATCAGAGCAATGATTAAAGATATACATAAGCATCATTATAATCAATCACAAGATCATTTTGGTTACACAATTAGACATAATCAAATATTAAATCAAGTAGGTCTAGAAAATGGAGCAACTGAGGAAGTATTACCTTTGTATACAATGCAGAAATTTGTTAGACTTGTTGATTCTCCGTTAGCTCTTATAACAAAAGGAGCATGTGAATATGAGATTATTGATGATTGTCAGATAGCTTTAACATTACTAAGATGTGTAGGAAAATTTGGTAAAGCTGATTTAAAAATTAGACCGGGAAGATCGTCAGGATATCGATTAGATGCACCAAGTTCACAATTGTTGAAAACAATAACAAATGAATTTGCACTAGCTTTCCAAGTAGAAAATGAAGGCGATTTATATCGAAGAACACAGATATATAATTCATCAATACAGTTTAGACATGTAAATAATCTGGATTCGCATGAAGGTCATTTAAAATGGGAGAATAGTTTTTTTGAGATTGACCAGTATGTTGAGATAATGGCTATGAAGAAAAGCGAAGATGGTCAGTATAACGTGATCAGATTACTTAATGGAGCTTCTCAATCACTTGATGATGTTAAGTTAAGAGTTCCTGATCAAGTTAAAAAATGTTATTTATCTAATGTTAAGGAAGAAAAAATTGAAGAATTAAATATCAATCATCAATTTATAACAATTCCTCACATTACATCACAAGATTTTATAACATTATTATATAAGTAAACAGGGATAATTCTTCCCTGTTTTTCTATTATCTGTTACAATATAACAAAATGTGAGGTGGAATTATGGCTTTATTAGATCAATTTATGAAAAATGTAGATGTTTTAAGTGAAATAGAAAATCAATGTTTTCAAGAAATATTAAAAATGAATTTAGATAAGAAAACAATTACGATTCAATATTTGGCTGATATGTTAAATGTATCTACAACAACGATTTATCGAATGGTCAAAAAATTAGGATATCCTTCTTTTAAAGAATTTAGCTATGATTTGGTTTATCATAAAAGAAAATCATTTCTTCAATATCATCAAGTAGATGATATTGAAGAACAGATGAAAGAACAATTTTTAGAAACTCTTAATTATTTAAAAAATATGGATTTAAACCCACTGTTACAATGTATAGATCAAAGTCATTCACTTTTAATAGCGTCCAGTGGTTTGAATAATAATATTGCTAAAATTTTGGCAACAAAACTTAGTTTAATGGGGAAAAAGGTTAGTTTTCCAGAAGATCCATGGATTGCCTTTTTAGAAGCAAGTCAATTAAGCTCAAATGATCTTCTTATAGCTTTTTCAAGAGATGGTCATACACAACAAGTTTTAAACATTATAAAAAATGCGAAAGTTAGTCATGGTAAAGTCTTACTTATAACACAAGGGCAAAAAAGCCAAATGAAGAATCTGGCAGATTATGTATTGATGTGTGCTTCTGAGGAAGAAGAAGGTTATAATTTGGATACAAGATTGCAAATGCATATCTGTATTAATTATTTAATGAAAAAAATGTTGGATTATAAAAATAATCATAAAGGAGTGCAAGATAATGTATAGTGTTATTATTTTGTGTGCAGGACAAGGGAAAAGAACAGGTTTAAGTTATAATAAAATGTTTTATACTTTTCAAGGTCAAACTGTTTATGAAATGACATTGGAAGTTTTTATTCAAGATGCACGTTGTCAACAAATTATCGTTGTGACTAGACCAGAAGAAAGGGAGGACTTTATAAAGTTATCTCATGATTCACGTATTGAATTTGTGGACGGTGGAAAAGAACGACAGGATAGTGTTTATGCAGGTTTACAACGTGTTCAAAGTAAATATGTTTTCATTCATGATGGTGCCAGACCTTATGTGAAAAAACAACAGATTGATGATTTATTAGAGTGCTTAAAAACACATAAGGCTTGTCTAGTTATGGTGCCTTGTAAAGATACAATTAAAAGAGTTGTTGATGATGTTGTGATAGAAACTTTAAATAGAAAGGAACTTATGCAAGCTCAAACACCACAGGCATTTGATACAAAACTTATTCTAGATGCTTATACCAGAGCTATTCAACAAAACTTTCAGGCAACTGATGATGCACAAATGGTTGAAAACTTTACAGATGAAAAAGTTTATATGGTTTTAGGTGATTATAAAAATAAAAAAATTACAACAAAAGAGGATTTAATATAAAATTCTTGAATATAATCAATGAGGTGATGTTCTTTTGAAAAAGAAAAAACACAGTCTTTTTGTGATTATCATATTATTATGTATATGTGTATTGATTTATATTTTTATTCCCCATCCACCATGTTCTTTATTATCTTTTGATAAAAGAGCTGTCTGGTTTTCTTATGGAGATTTAGAACAGTTTTCTTATAAGTCACAAAAAGACTTTGAAAAAGATTTTTCACAAGCCATTGAAAATATAAAAAAATATCATATGAATACAGTCATTGTTCAAGTGAGAGCTTTTAGTGATGCTTTATATGATTCAAAGCTCTTTCCGGTTTCAAAAGTTATGACACATCAAGAGAGTTTATCATTTGATCCTTTACAATCAATGATAGATATTGCTCATCAAAATGATATGAGCATTGAAGCATGGGTTAATCCTTATCGTATCTCATTGAATCGAGAAAGTTTTGAACAATTTCTTAATGAATCACCCCATCATCAATGGCTGGAAGATGCCAGTCAAACCATTGGATATGCAACATATCAATATATTTTCAATCCTGCCAGTCAATCAGTAAGAGATTATATTGTTGATGGTGTTCGTGAAATTGTTGAAAATTATGATGTTGATGGAATTCATTTTGATGATTATTTTTATGTCGCTGGAACACATGATGGAACAACTCAAAATCAACGTATGGATTATGTCAATATGCTTATACAAGATGTTTATCAAACAATTAAATCTATTGATAATCATGTTGTGTTTGGCATTAGTCCACAAGGAAATTATGAAAACTGTATTAGTGATGGTGCAGATATTGATACATGGCTAAGTGAAGAAGGATATATCGATTATTTGATGCCTCAGATTTATTGGAGTGATCAATATGGAGAAGGTAATGAAGCAATGTTTACTAAACGATGTCAACAATTTGCTGATATACCAAGACATCAAAGTGTCATATTGTATGCCGGTTTAGCATTGTATCGTGCAGGAAATGGAGAAGATGAAGATTATGGCTGGCAAAATCGTACAGATAATATTTCTTCACAAGTTCAAATATTATATGAACATGGATATAAAGGTTTTAGTTTATTTAGATATGGTTCTTTTTTACAAGATTCAGCTATATTGGAATTAGAGAGTTTAATTCATCAACATATGTAAAAATAAGAGGTTTCAGTAGGAAAACCTCATTTTTTATTGATGTAATTTTTGATAAAGTTGTGATGTTATTTTTCTTGCATTTTTGATTGTTTTGATACCATAATCTTTGAGTTGATGGAAAGGAAATTCATCTGGTTTATAAGTATGTCTATGTTTTATTTTCATGAGATGATTGTGATGATTGTCGGATATATCTGTTTCTATGACCTGACATTGGTAAAGAAGATAATTATAAGGCTTATTGATATAGACATAAACCCAATCATCTTTTTGTATATGTGGTAATAGTTGCCATAGGATTGTATCAGTATGATCAAAACAATGGAAAATATCATCACCTTGAGGATTGACAGGTATAATCCATTCATGAATAGATTGAGTCAATTGATAACTTTCATCAATATGTTGAATAATTTCATAATCGGATAATGTATCATCCAAGATAATAGAAATCTATTTTTGTTTATTCATATGGTATGCTCTGTAAAATCCTTTTTGGTGAAGAAGTTGTTGAATATGATCTTCTTTTAATTTTAAATTCACAATTTCTATGTCTTGATTATCAGAATCTAATTTATTTTTATTGATGTTCATAATCAAAGCATACCATTTTTGATTGCTTTGATGCCTAAATACACCATATTGTGGATCACTATCCCAAAGAAATTCAGGATATTCATGATATTTTTCAATAATATATTGAGCAATACGATTAGATTGGGGATATAGAAAATATTGGGGAGAAGTACATTGTTCCTTAATATCATTTAAAATATTGATAAACTCTTGACGTACTTTAGAAACGAATTCGCCATGTGTTTTTATGCGATAGTTTGTATATTCTTCTTGAAAAGCTAAATCAATGATATGTCCTTGTACACTATCATTGTCTTGAATAATAATGATAACTTGAAATGTATGATCAAATATATCTTGTACATAAATGTATTGATGTGATTGTTTATGAAATCCATAAGATATTAATTTGTCATAGTTTATTTTTGTTTTTTGAAAGATATCTTCTTCTAATGTCATTTCAATCACCATCCTTTAGAGTGTATTTAAAAATTCTTTCCATTGATCTTCATGCTCAACAAAATATTTTGGACATATTTTACCAGTCACATCATAATGTCTTATTACATCTTGACTTTGTAAGTGATAAGTTTTCATTAATGCACGGACAAGTTTAACAAGAGAGTTATATGTTTCTTCATTGAATTTTCCACTTTCATCAGGGTGACAGCATTCAATAGAAATCGTATCTCGATTACGATTATTGGAAGCATAGGCAATCTCATTAAGAGGAATACATTGAATGATTTCACCATCTAAGCCAATAATGAAATGACTGGAAACAGATGTTGTTTTTGTATATCTTAGATTTTCAAAGTAGTTTCTATTGTTTTTAGCGGTTGAACCGGGATTTGCAGTATAATGAATAACAATCCCATTGACACGATGTAAAGACTTTCCACTTCTAGAATAAGGATTGATTGTGAGAAATTGATGTTGAATGGGTAGACCTTCAACCTGGTAGGCTTCAACATCATTTTGATGTGTAGAAGCAATATAGAAAGAACCTAGACTTATTAACATCAAAATCACCACCATAACAAGAACAGGTTTTTTATTCATTCTTTTTTCCTTAACCATCAAAATCACCTCGCTTTTACATTATGTCATACACTAATTGAAAATGTTTAAATAAATTCTTAATATTTTATAAATGATAAGATGAAGAAGCATATATTTTCTTTTGATAAACTCTTGAATATTCTTTACGTGCTTCTTCTTCAAAATAGGTATAATAACTACCGGGTGAAATCATGCCATTAATACCAATAATATCTATTCCTGATGTTCCAATGATGGAATCAGCTAAAAGAACACAATTGGTTGTTAAAACAAAATATTTTTGAAAACGTCCTTTTTTAAATTTATAAAATTGAGCATGAGTATATTCTTGAAGTCTTTTGGCATATGTATGCTGATGGTGTGTGAGTTCAAAAGGAAGCAGTAGTTGTTTTAATGATTGAATATTATGTTCAATTAATTGTGTCTGTTGATGATTTAATTGGAGAGTATATGCAAAGATAACACTTTGAGGATCGTCTTTTAAACAGAAATCAATATAAGATGATTCATCAACTTCAAATAATACACCATCACCTATAGCTCCTAATAAGTGATTAGATAAATCATCATAGGCACCATATGCATAAACAATATTTTGATAAGATATATCAACATGCCCAACGGCCCCAAATCCATTTTTACTGACGTGGATAAAAACTGTTAAATCTATATTGTGACCATCTGTATGTATGAAAGAAGGTGTTTCTAGTTTTTCGTTGATATAATCAATCATGATTCTAGGAATAAGAGCATTTAAAATAACAGGAAGTGATACATGGATTCTTCGTTTTATTTGATTTTGTCTGTTTTCACCTATGATTTCTCTGATTCCTTTTAAAATAAAAGAAAGTGCGAGATAAATGAGATAAATGCAAATGATTATATTTGTCTGATAAAGATGAATATAGGGTGAGAGAAGATAAGTAAAACCAAAGTTCATCAAAAATAAACTTGATAATAAAATAATAAAACGATAGGAAATATGGTTTTGTTTATATAAGTAGTAAGTGATAAATTGGGATAAACCCTTGATACATATATAAAATGCAAAAAGAAAGACAAATAGGGTAAAAGGTAAAGCAGGAAAGAGAGAAAGAATGATGCCTACAAAAAGGGATAATATAATTCCAGTTTTGTTATTTCTTTGTTTCCATACCATATATAATCCATTGAATAATATAGTGATTCCAAGAATTCTCATAGAAAAAATCATCATTGAAGGGTGAAAAAGGATAAATAAACTTATCAATAGGAGAATAAAACCGATTATAAACTCTATAAAAAAATAAAACTTATTTTTATACATAACATCATCTCATTTCTTATCCTATTATAACATTTTCAAATGAAAAAACCTCTTTAATTATAGAAATGATTATTATAAGATGATATATAGATATAAAAAGATTTGACTTGAAATATAAACTTATTCATGAGTATGATGTATAGGGGTGATTGTGATGGGATTCATTGATTTGCATATACATTCTTGTTGTTCTGATGGAGTGCTAACACCTTTTGAAATTGTTGATCAAGCGAAGGAAAATCATGTTGATATGATATCTATTACTGATCATGATTGTATTGATGCTTATACACCTTCTTTTTTGGATTATGCCAGAAAAAAAGATATTTCAGTTGTTTATGGAGTGGAAATATCGACACATTATCAAGGAACAGGATTTCATGTGTTAGGGTATCAATTTGATATTCATAATCCAAAACTTAATGAAAAACTTTATACATTAAAAAATGCAAGACATATTTATTTAAAGGAAGTTTCAAAAAAGTTAGAGGAGTTAGGGTATATTGTTTATGTTGATGAATTAAGTCAATTTAAGATAGTGACGAAGGCACATATTGCAAGTCATATTGTACAAAATAAAGAGAATGAAAAATTATTGCTTCATGATTTTGGATATATTCCTCAACGTGGTGAATTTATTGAAACTTTAATGAATGAGGGATGTCCAGCTTATGTGAAAAAGGAATCTATAACGCCTATGGAAGCAAGTCAGTTGATTAAAGAAGCGGGTGGAATAGTTGTATTAGCACATCCTGTCTGTTATGAACATGAAGATCATATCAATGTAGAATCTATAACCCATCTTGTTAAAGAGATGAATGCTGATGGAATAGAGGCTATTTATATGTATATAGATCAAAAAAATAATAAGATTAATGATATCGAAAAATGGAAGAATTTTGCTTTGAAGAATCATTTGTTTTATACAATGGGATCAGATTTTCATATGGATGATGGCATTCATCCTCAAATCGGATTAATAAATGAACAAGTATATATTCAAAATAATTATATACAATGGTTAAAAAAGAAAATGATAGGGGTATAATTTTATTGAAATCTATTGACAAAAGTGTAAAAAAGAGTATACTGAATATAGAGTTAGTTATAGCTAACTGATATATCTAAGCGTGTAAAAGATATATAAAGAATTGAAAGGAATAAGAAGAATCAAAATAGTTTCCCCTCATACTCCTATTCATCAAAAGCCAGATTGAAATCTAGACATACTTAACTATGATGATTTTCTATTCTTTCAAAAGCACTTTATGTGTATAAAGTAATCTTCGGATTACTTTTTTTCTTTTGTGATAAAGTTGCGTTTGAAATTTAGATGTGATAATCTAGGTATAAAGGTGATAGAAATGAAAAAAATGGAAATCAGACAGACAAAAATATTAGAATTATTAACAGAAAGAAAAAAAGTTGATGTGAATGAATTTTCACAGTTATTAAAAGTTTCGCAAGTGACAATTCGTAAAGATTTGGATTTATTAGAAAAAAAAGGGCTTATCATAAGGGCTCATGGATTTGCGACATTGAATGGTCAAGATGATATGAATAACAGATTGGCTTATCATTATGATATTAAACAAAAACTGGCAAAACTAGCCTGTGAACTGATTGAAGATGGAGAAACAATTATGATTGAATCGGGCTCTTGTTGTGCTTTATTGGCACAAGAGATAGCTGCCAGTAAAAAAGATGTAACGATTATATCCAATTCTTCATTTATTGCTGATTATATTCGTCAATATCCACAGGTGCGTATCATTTTGCTTGGTGGAGAATATCAAAAAGAAGCACAGGTTTGTGTTGGACCGATGACACGTAAATGTGTTGAAGCCTTTTTTGTGGATAAGTTCTTTATTGGAGCTGATGGTTTTTCAAAAACATCTGGTTTTACAGGGAATGATTATATGCGTAGTGAAACAGTAAGAGATATGGCAAAACAGGCACAGCATGTGATTGTAATTACAGAATCATCAAAGTTTCAACAGGTTGGATTGGTTAATCTTTTACCAACGGATCAAGTATCATATGTTGTGACAGATCAACAAATTCCATTGGATAGTGAAGACTATCTACAAAGTCAAAATATTATTGTAAAAAAGGTATAAAAAAGGAGCTATGCTCCTAAATAAAACAATCTATGTTATGATTAATAAAAATTTGTTGATAATCTTTTAAGTCCTCAGGATGGAGGGCTTTTTTATTTTGATAAAGATATTCTTGATTCAACATTTCATATTTCTTTTCTCCAAATTGATGAAAAGGTAATAACTGTACACGTTTAATTCCTGTTTTTTGAAATAATTTCACGAAACCTTCAGCATCTTCTAATGTACAATTAAAATTTGGTATGACAGGAATACGTGGTAATACATCAATGCCTTGTTGAATAGCCCATGTTAAATTTTGAATAATGAGTTCATTAGGAACACCTGTTTTGAAAAGGTGCTGGTGACTATCATAATGTTTGACATCAAAGAGTAATAAATCAAATTGTGGAGCTAATTGATGAAAAATGTCTTCTTGGATATAACCAGTTGTTTCAATCGCAACATGTATCTTTTCTGCTTTTAAAGCTTGAAGTAAAGCTTCTACAAACTGTGGCTGTCCCATACCTTCACCACCAGAAATCGTAACGCCACCATTGGATTCTTCATAAAAAGGAAGATCCTGTTTACAGATACGAACAATTTCTTGCACTTCCTGATATTCACCTTCACATGTTAATGAATGTGAAGGGCATTGTTGTGTACATTGTAAACATCCTATACATTTTTGAAAATCAATATGGATATGTTCATTGTTATAGGAAATAGCGTGTTGTGGGCAGACACTGATACAATGCAAACAATGTAGGCATGTCTGATGATTATATAGGATTTGAATATCTGGATTTTGTGATTCAGGGTTAGAACACCACTGACATCTTAAAGGACATCCTTTTAAAAAGACAGTTGTACGAATGCCCGGTCCATCATGAATACTAAATTTTTGAATGTTAAAAATGATACCTTTTGTCATAATTTCTCTCCTTTGAATATATGTTAACATATATATTGATGATAGTAAATGAAAAGTTTCATATGAAAGATGTTGCTGTTTTGTTTAAATAAATATTGACTTTAAATAAATGTATGATAATATATAATTGAAAATGAAATATAAAAACTTTCAAATGAAATAAAAAGGAGAAGAAAGATGAAGAATGTAGAACGTTTTGGTGATTTAACACCACGTATGAGTCATTTTAGAGAAGCAGTGCTTGATAAGAAACCTTATATTGATGCCCAACGTGCATTGCTTGTCACAGAAGCTTATGAAAAGTATAAAAATCAGACACCGGTTATGAAACGTGCCTATATGTTAAAGAATATATTGGAAAAGATGTCTATTTATATTGAGGATGAAACTTTGATTGTTGGTAATCAGGCATCTTCTAATAAAGATGCGCCTATTTTTCCTGAATATACAATGAAATTTGTTATTAAGGAATTGGACACTTTTGAAAAAAGAGACGGTGATGTTTTCTATATTACAGAAGAAACAAAAGAAGCATTAAGAAGGATTGCACCATTTTGGGAAAATAATAATTTAAGAGCAAAAGGAGAAGCTTTACTTCCTGAAGAAGTCAGTGTTTTTATGGAAACGGGATTTTTTGGGATGGAAGGAAAATTAAACTCTGGAGATGCACATTTAGCTGTTGATTATCAAAAAGTTCTGGAAATAGGATTAAAAGGTTATGAAGAAAGAGTTTTAGATATTCTAAGAGATTTGGACTTATGTGTTCCTGAAAATCTTAATAAGTATCAATTCTATAAAGCTGTATTGATTGTAATTGAAGCTGTGAGAACTTTTGCCAATCGTTTTAGTCTTTTAGCGAAAGAAAAAGCTCAAAAAGAAACAGGAAAAAGAAAAGAAGAATTATTAGAAATCAGTCGTATTTGTGCAAAAGTTCCATATCAACCTGCTCAAACATTTCATGAAGCGATTCAATCTGTATGGTTTATTCAATTAATTTTACAGATTGAATCTAATGGACATTCTTTATCTTATGGACGTTTTGACCAATATATGTATCCTTATTTAAAACATGATTTAGATAATCACATGATTAATGAAGATGAAGCTGTTGAATTACTGACAAATTTATGGATCAAAACATTAACGATTAATAAAGTCCGTAGTCAAGCTCATACATTTTCAAGTGCTGGAAGTCCAATGTATCAAAATGTGACTATTGGAGGACAGACCCCAGATCAAAAAGATGCTGTAAATAAACTTTCATTTTTAGTTTTAAAATCAGTAGCTCAAACAAGATTACCACAACCTAATCTGACTGTCAGATATCATGCGCATATCAATCAGGATTTCTTTGATGAAGCGATTGAAGTTATGAAACTAGGAACAGGGATGCCAGCATTTAATAATGATGAAGTCATTATTCCATCATTTATTGAAAAAGGTGTCAAAGAAGAAGATGCTTATAATTATTCTGCGATTGGATGCGTAGAAACAGCAGTGCCAGGAAAATGGGGTTATCGCTGTACAGGAATGAGTTATATGAATTTCCCAAGAATTTTATTGATTGCGATGAATAATGGTGTAGATATGACTTCTGGTAAACGTTTTGTGAAGGAATGTGGATATTTTACTGAAATGGAAACATATGAAGATTTGATGAAAGCATGGGATCAAGTTGTCAGAGAATTAACACGTATGAGTGTTATTGTTGAAAATGCTATTGATTTGGCTTCTGAAAGAGATGTTCCAGATGTTTTATGTTCTACCTTAACAGAAGATTGTATTGGTAGAGGAAAGACAATCAAAGAAGGTGGAGCTGTTTATGATTTTATTTCTGGATTACAGGTAGGCATTGCCAATATGGCAGATAGTTTAGCGGCTATTAAAAAACTTGTTTATGAAGAAAAGAAAATCACAAGACAGGAATTATGGGATGCAATTGTGCATGATTTTGCAGGTGAACAAGGACAAAAAATTCAACATATGTTGATCAATGATGCTCCTAAATATGGTAATGATAATGATGATGTTGATCAACTTGTTGTAGATGCTTATGCTTCTTATATTGATGAAATGAAGAA
Organism: Clostridium sp. C1; assembly: GCF_018223625.1. Lineage (NCBI taxonomy): Bacteria > Bacillati > Bacillota > Clostridia > Eubacteriales > Clostridiaceae > Clostridium > Clostridium sp. C1. The sequence goes on from NZ_CP073631.1 coordinate 2,401,696, forward strand.
ATATCCTAATACTAGATATGGTAGAGGACCAATTGGTGGTATTCGTTATGCTGGAACATCTTCTATTTCAGCAAATGTTGGACAAGGTTTTGGGACAATGGCAACACCAGATGGAAGACATGCCAAAACACCATTAGCTGAAGGATGTTCACCTGCTCATAGTTGTGATAAGAGTGGTCCAACAGCTGTCTTTAAATCAGTATCAAAACTACCAACACATGAAATTACAGGTGGTGTTCTATTGAATCAGAAAGTGACACCACAAATGTTATCAACTGAAGAAAATAAACAAAAACTAGAAATGATGATGAAAACATTCTTTAATCGTTTAGAAGGTTATCATGTTCAATATAATGTTGTGTCTAGAGATACATTGATTGATGCTCAAAAACATCCTGAAAAACATAAAGACCTCATTGTTCGTGTGGCAGGTTATTCAGCATTCTTTAATGTTTTATCAAAAGCAACACAAGATGATATTATTGAAAGAACAGAACAAACATTGTAGGAGGAAAAGAAAATGGAATTGATTATTGATACAGTTGATTTAAGTGAAATCAAAGAAGCAGTAGAATATATGCCTATTGTTGGTGTAACGAGTAATCCTTCAATAGTAAAAAAGACAAATCCAAAGGATTTCTTTGAACATATGCGAACAATTAGAGAAATTATTGGGAAGGATAGAAGTCTGCATATTCAAGTCATCTCTAAAGATTGTGACAGTATGGTGAAGGAAGCTCATAGAATCCTAGAAGAAATTGATAGACAGGTTTATATCAAGGTACCTGTATCTTATGAAGGTATCAAAGCGATTAAAATGCTGAAGGAAGAAAACATTCATGTCACAGCGACAGCAGTCTATGATTTAATGCAGGGATATATGGCATTGGCAGCAGGAGCAGACTATATTGCACCCTATGTTAATAGAATAGGAAACTTGGGAGCTGATCCAATGGAACTGATTTATGAGTTATCAAATCGTATCATCATGGATAACTATGATACAATGATTGTCGCAGCATCATTTAAAGGTGTTGAACAGATCAAGAATGCATTGAATAATGGAGCACAGGCGATAACAGCACCAGTAGGAATTTTAAAGCAGATATTCAAGAATCCAAACATAGAAAAAGCAGTGGATGATTTCAATGCTGACTGGTATAGTATGTATGGTGAAGGAAAAGGTATTTGCGATTTATAAGACGAGGGAACTCGTCTTTTTGTATAGTATGGTATTCTAAGATTTATCAAAAATACTTTTTATAATATCAGGCATTGCTAAATCAAAAAGATAGAGCATTTCCGGAATAGAGTGTTCATCATCTTTTAAAAACCAATGAATAGAAGTTATCATTGTTCCATTTAAATAGATAGATAAGACATCATACTGTGTTTTTGTTAATTTAGGTAATTTTGTACTCATTAATTGTATATATTTATTGATAAGTAAATGTATTAATGTGTTTTGAGAATCAATAAGAGCATTCTTAAAAAAATTTTTTTCTTTCCGTGAATAAAGTATAGTTTGCTTAGCTAGTGTATAGTAAGAATCTTGTGTCTTGGATGGAAAAAATTGAGGAACAATATCATTATGAAAAAAATAAGTTAAAACATCTTGTTTATTATGAAAGTGACGATAAAATGTTGTTCGACTTATGTGAGAATGATTTATAATTTGGTTTACTGTGATATTATCAAAAGGATATTCTTGTAAAAGTAGATAGAGAGATTTTGATAATTGATCTTTTGTTTTTCTTGTCATAATTTATACCTCTTTTTCTATATTATAACATGATAAGCGTTACACAATTGAAAAAGTGTTCCGTTTTTATTAGTAATATGATTTTATTATGGTAATTTCAATTCTTTTTTTTATAAATTCATTTAAAATAAAAAAAGGAGGATGAAAAAATGGAAGGTAAAATGAAATGTGCAATTTATTATGGAATTAAAAATGTTAAAATGGAAGAAAGAGATATACCAAAAATTGGTTCAAAAGATGTTCTTGTAAAAGTTTTGAGAGCTGGTATTTGTGGTTCTGATACAGGAGCTTATCTTCATGGAGGAGAACCTTATGGTATTTTTAAAGGACAAGAATTTGGACATGAAATGGTTGGAAGAATTGTTGAAAAAGGTGCTGATGTCCCAGATTGTTTTCAATTAGATGATATTGTTTTTATTGATCCAATGAAAGCGAGTCGTTTAGGAAGTTTTAAAGCAGACATGACAGGTGGATTTAGTGAATATGTTCGTGTTGAAGATGCTGCTTTGAATGTTAATTTATATATTCTAGATAAAAACGTTGACTTAGATACTGCTGCATTGATAGAACCGGTTAGTGTTGGGACACAAGGTGCAACTTGGATGAATCCATCTGTTGATCAAAATGTTGTTGTTTTAGGTGCGGGTACAATAGGTTTAGGTGCAACAGCAGGTCTATTATCTAGAGGTATAAAAAATGTTATAGTCGTTGATAAAGTCCAATGGCGTTTAGATAAAGCTAAGGAATTAGGAGCTAAAATCATTAATACAAGTGAGGATAATTTAGAGGAAAAATTATTAGAATATTGTGGTGAAGTTAGTAATGGGGCAGCTTTTCGCCCAGAAGATCTTAATCCAGATTTACTTCAACAAGTTATGGAATTTGCTAAAAAATCACATTTATCATTAGGTAAAAAAATTCCTAATGTTGATTATTATATTGATGCTGCAGGAGCTGTACCTTTATTACAACAAGTTTTTTCATTAGGAAAATTTGGTACAAAATATTCTATTGTTGCTGTATATGGAAAAGAGATTCCATTATCAGGAAATATGTTTATTGCTAATGAAGCAATGATTAGAGGATCAAAAGGATATAATACAAATACAATTCAAGAAGTTATTCAAATGATTGAAAAAAATGATATACCAGTAAAAACAATGATTACAAAAAAATATTCACATAAAGATTTTCCACAAGCAATTGAAGCAGCCAGTGATGTAACAAAAAATATTAAAGTTATTATAGATTATGAAATGTAAGAACTGATTTTCAGTTCTTTTTTATCTTAAGACGAGGGAACTCGTCTTTTTATGTTATAATATGATAAACCAAAGGAGAGAAAGAATTATGATTTATGTTTTGGGTATTGTTGTTGTGAGTCTTATTATTGTGTATCTTATTGTGAAAAAAAATCATTATTTTCAATGTCGGTATTGCTATCATATATGGAAACCAAACTTTTTCCAGATCATAGGGAATGTCAATTGTCAAGTCAATGATTATCATGTGAGATGTCCATACTGTCATCATGAACAAAATATTAAACGTTCTAGAGAAAATAAATTGTGATAAAATAGAGAAAAGAAAAGAGGGAGAGTTATGAAAGAAGTTGTTTTAGGAAGTACAGGTATTCAAGTTGTACAAAATGGGTTTGGAGCTTTACCTATTCAAAGAGTATCAATGGAAGTAGCCGTTAATATTTTAAGAAAGGCATATGAGGGTAGAATGCGTTTTTTTGATACCGCTCGTGCTTATAGTGACAGTGAAGAAAAGCTGGGAGAAGCATTACAGGTTTATTCTAGAGAAAGTTATTTTATCGCAACCAAAACAATGGCAACAACACCGGATGAATTTTGGAAGCAGCTACAACAGTCACTCACATTATTGAAAACAGATTATATTGATATTTATCAATTCCATTGTGCTTCACAAGTTTATAAGCCTCATGATGGAACAGGGATGTATGAATGTATGTTAGAAGCTAAAAAACAAGGAAAGATTAAACATATTGGGATTACTGCTCATCAATTGCAAGTCGCACTGGATGCAGTAGATTCAAAATTATATGAAACCATTCAATTTCCTTTTAGTTATTTATCATCAGATAAAGAATTAGAATTGGTTCAAAAAAGTCAAAAAGCTAATATGGGATTTATTGCGATGAAAGGGTTAGCTGGTGGTTTAATTAATCAATCCAAACCAGCTATGGCGTATATGAGTCAATTTGATAATGTTTTGCCTATTTGGGGTATTCAAAAAGAAAGTGAATTAGATGAATGGCTTTCTTATATGCAAGAAACACCTGTATTCAATGATGAAATGAAAGAATTTATTGAAAAGGAAAAAGAAGAATTATCTGGTGATTTCTGTAGAGGATGTGGTTATTGTATGCCTTGTCCAGTAGGGATCATGATTAATCAATGTGCACGTATGTCATTGATGTTAAGAAGGGCACCATCAAAGAGCTGGTTAACACCTGAAATGCAGGAAGAAATGAAAAAAATTGAAAATTGTTTACATTGTGGTCAATGTTCAAGAAAATGTCCATATGAATTAGATACACCAGCTTTACTACAAAAGAATTACGAAGATTATCAAAAAGTTTTATCAGGTGAAGTGAAAGTTCAATAACAGTATGAAATCATGCTGTTATTTTTTTAAAACATGTTATAATAAAAATAATAAAGATGAAGGAGAGAATTTATGAGCAAGATTATATTTTTAGATGTTGATGGAACATTGATTGACTATGAAGCAAAGTTACCTGCTTCAGCTGCGAAAGCTGTAGATATGGCACGTGCCAATGGACATAAAGTCTATATTTGTACAGGATGTTCAAAAGCTGAAATTGAACAAAGAAATCTTTGTGAATTAGATGGAATGATTGGTGGTAACGGGGCTTATGTAGAAGATCATGGACATGTCGTGATGCATCAAGGATTATCTAAAGAAGATGTCAAACATATTGTTGACTGGTGTAATGAAAGACATCTAGGCTTTTATTTAGAAGCTAACAGTGGTATGTATTGTAATGATTATATGTTAGAGCAGGGACCTGAAACAATGATTAAATATGCTCAGGGAAAGGGAGCAGATTTAAGCAAAGCCAAAGAATCTTCAAAGAAGTTTATGGATGGATTTATTCATTTACAAGGTGAAGATTTATATCGAGATGATGTCAATAAAATTAGCTTTATTTTAAGTAGTTATCAAGATCATTTAGATTCACAAAAGGAATTTCCTCATTTAATAGCAAATACTTGGGGTGGCAAAGGTGAAGTGGCTTTATATGGTGATTTAGGACCAACAGGGATTACCAAAAGACATGCGATTGAAGTGTTATTAGATTATCTAGGAGCAGATCAAAAAGATACGATTTCATTTGGTGATGCGAAAATTGATTTATCTATGTTTGAATGTTGTGATTATAATGTTGCTATGGGAAATGGTGGTAAAGAAATTAAAGAAGCTGCTGATTATATTACAACAGATGTAAATGATGATGGTTTATATAATGCTTTTCGTTATTTAAATTTAATAGATTAAAAGAATTATTTTGACAATTAAAAATGAGTTCATATAAAACTTGTTGATAATTGTCTTTTTTATATCATTGATTTCTTTTGTTTTTTCAATAAAGATGTTATAATAATGAGCGAATTGTAAGGAGAGGATTTTGTGAAAGAACCAAAATATAAATTTATAGATATTCATAAAATTGAAGCCAATGGTCATCAGCCAAGAACTCATTTTGAAAATGAGAAGATTCAAGAATTAGCTGTATCTATCCAACAAAATGGATTATTACAACCTATTGTTGTTAGACCTTATCAAGGAAAGTATCAGATTGTTGTTGGGGAAAGACGTTATCGTGCCTGTCTTTTAGCAGGTATCGAAGAAGTTCCATGTTTAGTTCAAAATTATGATGAACAACAAACAGCAACAGCAGCGATTGTTGAAAATATTCAAAGAGAAAATTTATCGGCTATTGAAGAAGCATTGGCATATCAACAAATCTTGGATACGCAAAATATAACACAGGAAGAATTAGCTCAAAAGGTTGGTAAAAAGCAATCGACGATTGCGAATAAATTAAGATTATTACAACTTCCGATGACTGTACAAGAGGCAGTACGAAGAAAAGATATTACAGAAAGACATGCCAGAGCTTTATTGAAATTAGATACAACTGCTAAACAAAATAATATGTTAAGAGAAATTATGGATAAAGGTTTAAATGTTGAACAGACAGAAGAAAAGATTAAAAAGAAAATTGAACCAAAGAAACCTAAACCTAAAACAAAGAGTATTTCACAAAATTTAAAGATAGCGATGAATACATTAGATCAGGCTGCCATGATGGTACAACAGGCTGGGGTAGACATAAGTGTAGATATATCAGAAACAGAAGATGAAGTGATTTATGTGATTAAGATGAAAAAATAGCTTCATCTTTTTTTGACGTGTTTAAAGAGAAGTGCTATGATAATAAAAAAGGGAGCTTATAAATAGGCTGAGAGGAAGTTGTGAACTTCGACCATACCTGATTTGGATAATGCCAACGTAGGGATATAAAATGAGTATTAAGAGTATATCCCTTGATATATTCTTTTTTTTGTAAGGAGGATGAAAAGATGATAGAACAAGTCAAAAATGCTAAACCATTAATTCATTGTATCACTAATAAAGTGACAATGAATGATTGTGCCAATGCTTTACTCGCAATTGGCGGGAGTCCTATTATGGCTGATGATGAGGCAGAAGTAGAAGACATTACATCTATTTGTCAAGGATTGCTGATTAATGTTGGAACATTGAATCAGGCAACCATTCCATCTATGATGAAAGCTGGAAAAAAAGCCAATGCCTTACAACACCCTGTTTTATTAGATCCCGTTGGAATAGGCGCAAGTCAATTACGTTATCAGACAACTCAACAATTATTAAAAGAAGTTCATTTTGATGTCATTAGAGGAAATATTTCAGAAATGAAAGCTTTAATGAATATCCAGTCACAATCAAGAGGTGTTGATGCGAATGCATCAGACAGTATAACGGATGAAAACTTAGATGAAAATATAATATGGTTACAACAACTCAGTTCAAAGACAGGAGCAATTATAGCGGTTAGTGGAGCTATTGATGTGATTGTGGATAGTCAAAATGCTTATATTGTTAGAAATGGATGTCAAGAAATGTCTATGATTACAGGAACAGGTTGTATGTTAAGTGCAATTATGTCTGCATTTATGGTTGTTCATCGTCAAAGACTGTTAGAAGCATGTACTTATGTCAGTGCATTGATGGGATATTGTGGAGAGTTGGCAAAAAATAAAATGCTTGTTGAGAAATTAGGTGTGGGAAGTTTAAGAGTTTATTTGATGGATTATTTATCACTTATGAATGATGGTATATTGAAAGAAGGAATGAAGATTGAAAAAAGATGTTAAGAAAGCCATGCCATTATATCTGGTTACAGATCGTCGCTGGTTAAAGGAACCACTGATTCAAACAGTTGAAAAGGCAATTCAAGGTGGTGTGACTTGTGTTCAGTTAAGAGAAAAGCATTTGGATCAAAAATATTTTGTTGAATCAGCTAGACAACTTTTATCTCTTTGTCACCAACATCATATTCCTTTGATTATTAATGATGATGTTGATGTGATGATAACAGTTCAAGCGGATGGTGTGCATGTTGGGCAAAATGATATGGATGCAAAAAAGGTAAGAGAGATGATTGGACCGGATAAAATATTGGGTGTATCAGTAAGAACTGTGGAACAGGCTTTAAAAGCACAACAAGATGGAGCCGATTATTTAGGAGTGGGTTCTATTTTTGTGACACACACAAAAGATGATGCCAAAAAAGTGGAAATACAGACGTTAAAAGATATTTGTCAAGCTGTTGATATTCCAGTGATTGCTATTGGAGGTATTGGACAGAATAATCTTTTACAATTAAAGGGGACAGGCATTGATGGAGTAGCTGTAGTTAGTGCTATTATGGCTCAAGATGATGTGTTCAAGGCTGCCCAGAATTTAAAAGGAAAAGTTAAGGAGGATATTTTATGAAAACAGTTTTAACAATTGCAGGAACGGACCCAACAGGAGGGGCTGGGGCACAGGCCGATTTAAAAACATTCATGGCTCATAAAGTCTATGGAATGAGTATTATGACATCATTGGTTGCTCAAAATACATTAGGTGTTAAAGATATTATGGATGTGACTCCTTATTTTTTAGAAGAACAATTTCAATGTGTTTTTGAAGATATTTATCCAGATGCAGTCAAGATCGGAATGGTTTCACAACCAGAATTAATTCATAAAATTGTTGAACAATTGAAAAAATATCATGCTAAAAATATTGTTGTAGACCCTGTGATGGTTTCTACAAGTGGTTCACGTTTATTAGCTGATAGTGCTTTAGAAGCTTTAAAAAGTGAGTTGATTCCATTATCTTGTATCATCACACCGAATATTCCTGAAACAGAAGTTTTAGTGAATCATACGATTCAAAGTAAAGAGGATATGATTCAAGCGGCTAAAGAAATACAACAATGGTATCAAGGAGCTATTTTGATTAAAGGAGGACATTTTGAAAAACGTGCTGATGATTTACTTGTCATAAATAATGAGGTTTATTGGCTAGAATGTGAGCATATTGACAATCCAAATACACATGGAACAGGTTGTACTTTATCTAGTGCCATAGCTTCCAATCTGGCTTTGGGTTATGATTTAAAAACAAGTGTGGAAAAAGCCAAGAAGTATATTACAGGAGCATTAAAAGCTAATCTAAATTTAGGACATGGCAGTGGACCATTGAATCATTGCTGGAATTTATAATAGAATAATGAAATATAAAAAATAATGATTAGATTAGGAATTAAGCATTGAATATGTATCTGATAATAGATATATATTCAATGTTTTTTATATTATTTAGGATATTATCAATGATTTTTCTATTCATAAATGTCTTATGGGATGTGTTTAATATTTTCATACTTCTTATTTTTAGTGTTTAAATAAATCAAAATTCGTCGAAAATTCATACACTTTTTCTTTTGACATACGAATTAAAGTACACTTTATTAAGGGAGGTGTACGAATAATGCAATATTCATTAGTGAAAGGGAAAATATGGAAGCAAATTCTGAAATTCTTTTTTCCTATATTAATAGGAACTTTTTTTCAACAGTTATATAATACCGTTGATACAATTATTGTTGGACAGTATGTAGGGACTCAGGCATTAGCCGCTGTTGGATCAACAGGAAATCTTATTAGTTTGCTGGTGGATTTTTTTGTTGGATTATCTTCAGGAACAACTGTTTTGATTGCTCAGTTTTTTGGAGCAAATCAAGAACATCGTGTTTCTAAAACTGTTCATACATCTTTTGCTTTAGCTATTGTCTGTGGCTTGATAATGACTTTATTTGGCTTGTTTTTTTCTGGAAAGTGTTTAAATATGATGGGAGTTCCATCAGATATATTAGAGGCAGCAACTTTGTATATGCGATTGTATTTTTTAGGTGGTATACCTCTAGTTGTCTATAATATTGGAACAGGAGTATTACGTGCTATTGGAGATAGTCACACGCCTTTAATATATCTTATGATTTGTACTTTTATTAATATTGTTTTAGATTATATTTTTATTGTTTATTTTTACATGGGAATTGCTGGGGCAGGTATTGCGACAGCTATTGCACAGTTTGTTTCTGCACTTCTTGTCTGTTACAAACTAATTAAAGCAAAAGGCTGTTATCAATTATGTTTGAAAAAGATAGAGTTTGATATAGAAATTTTAAAAAATGTTTTAAAAATTGGTATTCCAGCGGGGTTACAAGCAGTTATGTATGCAGTTTCCAATATTATTTTACAAGTTAAAATTAATTCTTTTGGAACATCTATGATTGCCGCATGGACTGTTTATTGTAAAATAGATGCCCTGTTTTTTATGATAGCCGCTGCATACAGTTCAGCATTAACAACTTTTGTAGGTCAAAATTATGGAGCTGGGCTTTATACAAGAGTGCGACAGGGAATGAAAATTTGTATTGGCATGTTAAGTATCTCAGCCATTTTTCTAAGTATTTGTTTGATGACTTTTGGTAGACAGATTGCATCATTGTTTTCAAATGATTCGCAAGTTATTTTAGAAACTGTTCAAATTATCTATTATATTGTTCCATATTATGTTACATATAGCGGAGCTGAAATTATTTCGGCTACAATGCGAGGATGTGGAGATGCATTCAAACCAATGATTATTGTTTGTTGTGGAGTTTGTTTATTAAGAATTCTTTGGGTTATTGGGATTCCTGATATGTTTGCTTCATTTCATATGGTTGTTGTATGTTATCCTATTTCATGGGCAGCAACATCTATATTATTTGTTGGATATTATCAAAATTTTAAGAACCGCTTTTTAAAAAGTGTCTAAAATATATAAAAAGTGACAATTATTTAAACACTGAATTCTTATTAAATAGATTTTTATATGATAAAAAAAGAAAGGGAGATGAGGTGATAATGTTAGATAAAATCAAACGATATATTGGTCCACGAAAGTTTTATCAATATGTTTTTTCTATGGCAATCCCTTTAGGTTTTCAACAATTGATTTCTAGTTGTATGGGGATTGTAGATTCGTTAATGGTATCATGGATTGGTCAAGTGACAGCAGTAGGAACGGCTGTACAGATTGAAACATTATGTACATCGGTTTCTTGGGGAAGTGCTGCAGGAGTTGGAATTTTTTCTGTGCAATTTTTTGGTGCTAAGGATTTTACAAGCTTCAAAAAGTCATTTGGTTTAAGTGTCTTGTTAGCTTTGATTTCAGGTTTATTTTGGTTTTCTGTAGCAAGTTTTTTTGGGAAAGTGATTTTACAATTTTATATAAGTGATGCAAGTGTTATTCAAAACGGACTAGCCTATCTAAATATTGCAAAATTCTCATATTTTCCATTAGCGTTAAGTTTTGTTTTCAATATGACTTATCGCAATATTAATCGTCCAAAAGTACCTTTGATTATAGGAATTATTGCAATGATCATGAATATAGTCGTGAATTATATACTTATTTTTGGATTGTATGGTTTTCCACGAATGGGGATACAAGGTGCAGCTATGGGAACATGTATAGCTCAAATGTCATCATTATGTATTCATGTTTTGTATGCTTATCAAACAAAACAACCTTTTATAGGTAGTTTTCAAGAAATGTTTACATTTGACCGTTATTTTATTCAACCCATTTTACAAAAAACACAATCTATTGTATTTAATGAACTATTATTTGGGTTTGGCTCAACATTATTTATTAAAGCATTTGGAGCTTTAGGAACACGATCTATGGATGCTTATTATGTTGGAGAAAAAATATCAAATGTATTTTATGCTTTTGCAAATGGATTTTCTAATGCAGTAGCTGCAATTGTTGGTTATTCATTAGGTTATGGTGATGGTCATAAAGCAAAAGAAGAAGGTGATTATTTAATGACTTTAGCAACTGCTATGTCAGTTGTCTGTCTGATATTCATTTATTTTGGTTCGCCTCTTTTTGTCCAAATCTTTGACTTGACTCATCCACAAGTCATTCAAGAAGCTATACTTATTGTGAAAGTTTTTGCTTTGCGTATAGCGTTACGATTCTTTATCGTTATTGTTTTTTCTTCACTCAGAGCTGGAGGGGATTCTAAGGTATTAACTTTACTTGATAGTGGATTGATGTGGAGTGTAGGAATTCCATTAGCATTTATAAGTGTTCATATCTTTCAGATTCAAAGTATAGCTATTGTTTTTTTGATTTGCCAATTAGAACAAATTGTGAGAGTGATTTTAGGAATTAAACGTTATCAAACAGGAAAATGGATTGTGAATTTAACAACATATGTTCATGATTCAATAAAATAAGGAGGAAGAAAATGTTACCAAAATTAATTATTTTTGATGTTGATGGTCTTATGCTTGATACAGAAGCAAGATGGCAAGAAGCTTGGGATAGTGTTGGAAAGCGTTATGGTGTACAGGATTTGGGAAATACAACTTTTTTAAAATGTGTAGGGAGAAATGGTAAAGAAGTTGAAGATATTGTGAAGAACGATCTTCGACAATTTGCTCATCCAGAAAAGATTTTACAAGAAGTGAGAGAATATGGTGATGAACTTCTAAAAGAAAGAATTGATATAAAGAAAGGTCTTATGGAATTATTACGTTTTATTCAATCATTATCTATTCCTGTAGCAGTTGCAACAGCGACAGATAAAGACACAACTTATCAAAGATTATCTCGATTACAGTTATGGGATCAATTTGATTATATATTGTGTGGCAATGAAGTTCATTTAAGGAAACCACATCCAGAAATTTATGAAACAGTATTGAATTATTTTGGTGTCGATTCACAAGAGGCATGGGTATTAGAAGATTCATATGTGGGTGTCGAAGCTGCATATCGTGCACATATTCCTTGTATCATGATTCCAGATTTAGCACCAGCACAAGAAAAACAGAAAAGAGAAACTTTTGCTATAGTAGATTCTTTGATAGATGTTATTGATATATTAAAGAAGAATATTCAGGTAACTATGATGACATATATTCAAGAAACACCACAACAGATGAAAGACAATATCATAAATATAGAAGAAATAACAAAGCCTCTGGTACAGCTTTATTTACAAAAAGAATATCAGTCCCTATGGATTATTGCTTGTGGCTCTAGTTTTAATGGGGCACAATGTGCAAAACCATTTTTAATGAAATATTTAAATTGTGATGTTAAAGTCATTTCACCTATGAGTTTTGTATATTTTGAAAATCAAATAACAGAAGATGATTTTGTTTTTGTGGTTTCACAAAGTGGTCATTCTACAAATTGTATTCAAGCACTTCAAAAATTAAAATCACTTCATCGAGAAGCTGTCCTTATAACAGGACAAAAAAATGATGATTTGAAATCATATGCAGATATTGTTGTAGATTATCATATGGGAATAGAAACTGTAGGATATGTCACAAAAGGTATTGTGATGCTGATTGAATATTTGATTTTATTTGCATTGGTATCTGGTTTGAAAAAACATTGTATTCATCAAGAAGTTTATGATGAAATCATTAAGGAACTATTAGAGGTACCTGAACGTCATCAAATAATTCAAGAAGAAACAAAACAATTTTATCAAAAGCATCTATATGAAATGACTTCTTTGAATCCTACATTTTTTATAGGATTCATTCAAAGTTATGGCATTGCTTTAGAAGGGGCATTGAAAATGGCAGAAACAACAAAGCATCCATGTATGGCTTATGAAGCAGAAGAATTTATTCATGGATTTAATCTCCAATTGACACCAGCATATACAGTGTGGTGTATTGATGATTGTTCACAGGGAAGTTCACGTATCATCTCAATTTATCAAGCCATTCAAAGTGTTACACCACGAACTTATGCAATCACGAATAGCCCTTTGGTTGATGATGAACATGCGATAAGAATTCCTTTTCATATTCATGAACCATTATTAATGCCTTTGTACATTTTACCGGTATTTCAAGTTTTATCTTATCAGATCAGTGAAGAATTACAAACATGGAATACGCATCCAAGATTTTCTAAGTTTAATGATTATGTTCAAACCAAAACTAATGAATAGATTTATAAAAAATGGAATGATTTCCATTTTTTATTTTTCAACACTTTTGTAGATTATAAAAAAACAAAGGGATATGACTGTTAGAGTAGTGTTGAAAAATGTCAAAAAATCAGAAAAAGTTATAAAAAACAGAACATTAAGACAAATATGTCAACACTACTTATAACAAAAAATGAGTTTGGTATAGTAGAGGTATCAAAAGAGAACATCAAAAAAGGAGGAAATAGAAAATGTTTGATGTCAAAAAAATAATTGAAGAAATTACTTCAGAAAAACAAATTAAAAATTTAAGTTTTGCAGGTGTTGGAGGATCTTTAGCATGTTTCTATGCAGCATATTACTATGTTCAAAGAGAAGCTAAAAATATAACAACAAGTTATACTTCAGCAAATGAATTTGTTCATGATACACCAGCTTGTATTGGTGAAAACTCAATCGTGGTCATTGCATCTAGAGGTGGAAATACTGCAGAAACAGTAGAAGCAGGACGTGTTGCAAAATCTAAAGGAGCAACAGTTATTGGATTGACACATGAAGCACAAGATACAGGTATTCATGAAGTTTCTGATTATACAATTGTTTTTGAAGATGGAGAAAGTATTCCATTTGAAGTAGGAAAATCTGCTTATATCTTAAAAATTGCTTATGAAACTTTATATCAAGTGGAAGGAACTGGTCAATATGAAGCAATGGTAGAAGCAATGAATAAAATGAATGAATTAGTACCAGCTGCACAAAAAGCTATTGTTCCTGAAGCTATTCAATTTTCTATTCAATATAAAGATAATCCAGTTATTTATACAATGGGAAGTGGTACAGCATGGTCTGCTGCACAACAAGAAACAATTTGTATTTTAATGGAAATGCAATGGATCAATTCAGCAGTTATTCATACAGGAGAATATTTCCATGGTCCATTTGAAATCACTGATCCAGATACAGCATTCTTATTATTAAAATCAACTGGAAAAACGAAAGCATTGGACGAAAGAGCTATTCGATTCTTAGATCAGTACAATCATCATCATACAGTGATTGATTTGGAAAAATATGGTTCACATGAATTAGGTGAAGTTAGTGAATATTATGATTATGATTTCCATACAGCGCTTTTAGATGTATTTAATCATTTATTAGCTGATATGAGAGATCATCCATTAAGTAAAAGAAAATATATGTGGAAATATAAATATTAAAATGAATTGTCATTAGAAAGTGAGTGTTTCTAAAACTCTCACTTTCTATCAAAGGTAGGCAAAAAAGATAGTGTTTAATTTTTCAACACTAAATCATCTAAAAAGTGAGTTAGTGTATATTTAAGTATATGAAATGTAAAAAGTGCATTTTATGAAAGGATGATGAATGTGACAGGGAGTACAAAAAGTATGATTTTAAATTATATGAATGATTTAACACAAAACTTTGATTTTACTCAAGTGAGTCATTTTACAGCATCATCTATTGCAAAAGAAATGCATATTAGTCGCAGTTTAGCAAGTCAATATCTTAATGAACTTGTAAAAGAAAAATTGGTGATGAAGATTAATTCTCGACCTGTATATTTTTTGCATCGTCAGAAAATGGAAGAATTATTTCATTTGGTATTTCAAAATGATGATTTTTATGACTTAGAGGAAGTAAAACAATATATTAATGAACATTCCGTAGGAGATGGTGATTATTCTCAGATTATTGGTTATGATAAATCTTTAGCGGAGCCTATTAAACAATTAAGAGAAGCTTTTGAATATCCACCAAGCGGATTACCAATTATTTTGTATGGGGCAAAAGGTACAGGTAAGAGAACACTTAGTCAAGTCATTTATGAAAATGCAGCAAGGCGTGGAAAGATTAATGAAAATGCAAAAGTGTTTAAGATAGAATTTACACCTACCAATAGTGAACAAGTATCATTAAAAATTTTTGGAGATGGACATAAAAGTGGATTGATTGACCAGTATGATTATATTGTTTTCATTTTAGCTGGTGCACAATATATGTCCGAATCATTTCAAGAAAAATTATGTCATTTGATTGAAATAGGCAAGAGCGCAAATACCAAAAAAATGAAATATCTCCATAAAACAATCAGATATATTCTTTTATCTGATATTCATCCGCATCATTTTATGGTTGATTGCCTGCTTAAAAATATTCCTGTCTTAATTTCTTTGCCTTTATTAAAAGAAAAGAGCAAAGAAGAAATTGAAGAGCTCATTATTCATTTCATGATCAATGAAGGCAAGAAAATGAATAAAATTATTAAAGTCAGTAGTAGTGTTTTAAGAGCATTGGTTAATGGTGATTATTCACAGAACTTAATCGGATTACAATCTGCTATACAGATTATGTGTGCTTCTGCCTTAAAAGAAAATACAGGTAATAAAGAAGTTATTATTCATACATATCATTTACCAGAATATTTATTAAGAACACTTCCGATTGTTACTGATGAAGATATTGTTTATATTGATACAACAGCTTATAAGAAAAGTGATCAGATTGATTATATTTTGGATTATTTTAGTATGATTGTAAAATCATTTTTTAAAGATCAAGATTTTCAGGAATCCCTAAAAGATGCACAACATCATTTTGACTTATTAAGTGATTTTCTTTCATATAAACAAAGGGTTGCTCCTGAACGTATTAAAGGTATAGAAATCTCCCTCTCTAATATTTTTGATACTATATTAAAAAAACGTTATATGAACCTGCCTAGTGGCTTTAGCTATACCTTTGCAAAGTTAATGTATATGAATGAATTGTATCACTCATCTATATATAAATGGCAACAGAAGAATCATTTTGATATAGATAATATATTAACGCAGTTGAAGGAGCATTGTATTAATGAAACATTAATTGTTGAAGAGATGATACGATTAGTCAATTCTAATTTAGAAACAGATATTGATAGTTTTTTTAAATTAATCATGATAGTCAATCTTAATCATTATAATACAGTCAGAAAAACACAAAAAATATTTGGAATTATTATCTGTCATGGGTATTCTACAGCAACATCAATAGCTGAGGCTGTTAATAGTTTGCTGGAAAATTATATATTTGATGCTGTAGATATGCCATTAGATGTAACAATTGATGAAATTAAAGAAATACTAGTTGAGAGAATTAATCGTATGCATAGTAATGCAGATGTTATTGTTATGGTGGATATGGGGTCTTTAGAATTATTAGGAAAAAGCTTAAGTACAGCGATTAATTGTAATGTAGGTGTCATTAATAATGTTTCAACGAGATTAGCATTAAATGTTGGTAATGCTATTTTGAATGAAAATAATATGAAAATGATTTTAGAAAAAGTCAGTGCTCATTCAATGGCAAAATATACAATTGTAAAAAGACAAAAAAAGGATGCTATTATCTTTACAAGCGAAAGTGGAATTCAAACAGCCCAACGAATGAGAGAATTATTTGAAAATAGTTTATCAACAAAGTCTATTCCTGTAGATTTTGTGGTTTGTGATTACAATCAATTAATTTCTAGTGGTCAAGATCATGAAATTTTTAATAACAATAATGTATTGTTTATTACAGGGACGGCTAATCCTCATGTGAATGGACAAAAATTTGTTGCTTTAGAGGACATTATTTCTGGTCATCATATAGATATTATTATGAAAAGATTATCACCATATTTAAATGTTGAAGAATTAGATCATATGATTTCTGATTTACGAAAAAACTTTACTTTACTCAATGTTGTCGGATATTTAACCATTTTAAACCCCCAAGTTTTGTTAGACAATGTGAGTGTAGCTATGGATGTTTTGCAAGATTGTTTGCAAGAAAAGTTTGATGGAAAAACACTTATAGGACTTTATATACATGTTTGTTGCCTTATTGAAAGACTTGTTACAAAAACAGCTATTACAGAATTTGACGATTTAGAGAATTTTGAAAAAACACATATGCATTTTATTAAGTGTGTTCATGAAGCATTTCATATTATATCGAAACGCTATAATATTGTGATTCCAACAAGTGAAATTGCCTATCTTTATGAATTTATTGATGCTGATCATAATGCAAAATAAAATCTATTTTGCATTATGACAGGTATGTTAAATGAGAAGAACTCCTTTCATAAAGAAGGAGAGAAAACATGATGAAACTGGAGAGTTGTCGTCATATGCAATAACAAAGATATTGTGTAACGAACCTTCTTTGGCACAATGCTAAAAATAATCAGCATGTTTTGGCTAGAAAGGAATGAATATAAAGAATGGAAAAAGGAAAAAAGATTATTATTGCAACACATGGATATCTCGCAGATGGTTTTGTAAGCGCTTTGAATATTATTGTCGGCGATATGAAAGATTTAAAAGCAATGTGTTGCTATACATCACCAGATTTTAATTTAGATAATCAAATAACACAAATGATGGAAAATCATGATTTTGAAAAAGAAGATTTGGTGATTTGTACTGATATATTAGGTGGGAGTGTTAATAATGGATTTGTGAAGTTTTTAGGAACTTATCCATTTCATCTGATTACAAATATCAATTTAGCTTTTTTGATTGATTTGTTATTAACGACTCCGACAGTGAGTGACAATACATTAGAGATGAAAACACAGGAAGAACTTTTTGGTGTGAAATATATTAATAAATCAATTGCTTTTATACCTGATGAAGATGATTTGTAGAGAGGTGAGAAATATGATAAAAGCTGTAAGAGTTGATCATAGACTTGTTCATGGACAAGTGGCATTTACATGGACACACTATTTAGCTGTATCGAGAATTATTGTTATTGATGATAAAGCAGCAAATGATGAATTTCAAAAAATGGCATTGAATATGTCAAAACCAGCAGGAGTAAAATTAAATATTTTTACTGTAGAAAAAGCTTTATCTAAAATGCCAAAAGTCGAAGAATTAAAAGATACAATTTTTATAATATTTGGTTGTACAAAAGATGCTGCTAGATTTATTCAACAGTATCCTAAAATTAAAGAAATTAATTATGGAGGAATTGCAAAAAAAGAAGGATCAAAATTGTATTCTGACGTTGTTTATTTAAATGATGAAGAAGTTGAAGATTCAAAAAAGATTATGGATTGTGGAACACATATATTTATGCAACAACTTCCATCATCAAAGAGAGAGGAATTGAAGTTTGAAAAATAAGGAGGGAAAAATAAATGTTATTAAATGCATTTGTTATAGGTCTAATTGCGGTGTTTGGTAGATTAGATTCACGTATGTTAGGACGTTTAAATTTTGAAAGACCATTAATTACCTGTACACTTGTAGGGTTGTTCTTAGGAGATTTAAAAACTGGACTAGCAGTTGGTGCTTCTATGGAAATGGTAAGTTTAGGGTTCATGAGTATTGGTGCCTCTGGTTTTGATATGAATATGGGGTCAATCGTTGGATGTGCTATTGTTATTATGACTGGTTCAGACATTTCAACAGCATTAGCTATTGCGACACCAATGACTTTATTAAGTACATTGATTGAAACGGGAGCAGATATTCTTCGTATTAGTATGACACATATGATTGATAGTAGTGTAGAAGCTGGTAATTTTAAAAGAGCCAAAACAATTAATATTGTTTGGGGTCCAATGTTATATTCTATTTGTTACTTTATCCCAGTGTTTATAGCTGTTTATTTTGGTGCTGATCTTATCAATTTGATTAATGATTTTATTCCAGAATTTGTATTAAATGGTGTTACATTAGGAGCTAATTTAGTTGCATTCTTTGGATTTGCTATGTTACTTTCTGTTATTATCAACAAGAAAAATGCTATTTTCTTCTTCTTTGGATTTGCTTTAGCAGCTTATTCTGGTTTAAGTTTAACAGGAATTGCTATTATTGCGATTATCTTTGCTGTTATTTTATATCAATTGAAATATGATAATAATTCAAAAGTTCAAACAGCTGATGGATCCATTGATGAGTTAGATGAATTAGATGATTAAAGTAAGGAGGATGAAATAATGTCAAAAAAAGGATTGGAAACACAAAGAAATTATCCGTTAAGAAAAAAATGTAAAGAATTTTTCTGGGGTGGTTGGTGTATGCAAACTCTTTGGAACTATGAAAGACAAATGAATACTGCATTTATGTGGGGTATTTCTAAAACTTTAGATCGTTTGTATCCTGACCCAGAGGATTTGGAAAAAAAGAAAGAAAGATATAATGCGGCTTTGGAATTCTTTAATATTACACCACAATGTGGAGCCTTTGTATTAGGATTAACTGCCGCAATGGAAGAAGAATATGCTGAACATCCAGATACATTTAATCCAGAGATGATTACAAATGTCAAAACTGCTTTAATGGGGCCATTATCTGGAATTGGAGATTCATTATTTCAAGGAACTGTAAGAATTATAGCCATGAGTATTGGGATTTCATTAGCTCAAAAAGGTTCAATTTTAGGACCAATTATTGCTATGTTAATTTCATTTGCTGTTAGTTTCCCTATCACATGGTTTGGTGGTAAATTAGGGTATGTTAAAGGTCAGGAAGTTATCCGTCAAATTTCAGAAAGCAATTTGATGGATAAAGTGATGTATGGCTGCTCAATTGCTGGTTTAATTGTTGTTGGTGGAATGTGTGCAACACTAGTTAATATTACAACACCAATTGTTTATAATGAAACATTAGTCTTACAAGACGTTTTGAATGGTATTATGCCATGTCTTATTCCTTTATGTTTAACAGGAATTATGTATTACTTTGTAAAAAAAGGTGTTCATCCAATTGTTATTGTTATATCATGTTTTGTTGTAGGTATTGTATTAAATTATTTTGGAATATTAGCTGTTTAAACAAACTCTAATCTATTGATATACAAAATAAACTGTGCTAAAATATCTGACAGATATATCAATAATGTTTGCCGCCGGGTAGACTTTAAAACATTGGTTTCGTATCGTTAGGCCATAGAAGATACGAAAATCAATGTTTTTATTTTGTACAAAAGGAGAAACAAAAGATGAAAAAAATGCGTCGTAGTAAACAAGCTTTATCAAATGAAAAATGTATAGAAATATTAAACAAAAATACATCAGGTGTTTTAGCACTTTGTGGAAATCAAATGGAACCCTATGCTTTACCTATAAGTTATGTCTATGAAAATCATAAAATCTATTTTCATTGTGCAAAAAGTGGTTATAAATTAGATTTAATTCAAGAAAATAATCAGGTTTCATTTTGTGTGATTGATCAGGATGTTATTGTTCCAGAAAAATATACAACTTATTTTAAAAGTGTGATTGTTTTTGGCAACATCCATATGCTTGAAGATGATGATGAAAAACAACATGCTATTGAAACACTAGCTATCAAATATTCACCAGATGAAAGTATCCAAAATCGACAAGAAGAAATAAAAAAATTTTGGAAAGCCTTATGTCTATTAGAACTGGATATAAAAGATATAACTGGCAAACAAGCAATAGAACTTGTAGATAAGAGAAATGAGGGATAGAATTTTGAAAAAAGGATTGAATGAATTTTTGAAATATACGTCTTTAAATATTTTGGGAATGTTGGGTTTATCATGTTATATTTTAGCAGACACCTTTTTTGTATCTAAAGGATTAGGTACTGATGGATTAACAGCTTTAAATTTAGCTATTCCTATTTATAGTTTTATTCATGGCAGTGGTTTAATGATAGGTATGGGAGCTGGAACAAAGTATTCCATCTTAAAGAGTCAAGAACATCATCTTGAGGCGAATAAAACTTTTACATATGCCTTGTTTTTGGCAGGATGTTTTGCAGTGCTGTTTGTTTTGATTGGTATCTTTTTTTCTGGTTTTATTATTTCTTTATTTATTGAGCAAGGATATGTTTTTGATATGTCTAAGACATATCTACAAGTGGTATTATTGTTTGCTCCAGCATTTTTATTAAATAATGTTTTATTATGCTTTGTACGTAATGATAGAGCACCTCAATTATCAATGGCTGCTATGATTGGTGGGAGTTTATCTAATATTATTTTAGATTATATTTTTATTTTTCCTTGTCAAATGGGTATCTTTGGTGCTGTTTTTGCGACAGGTTTAGCTCCCATTATCAGTATGATGATTCTTTCACCACACTTTATCAGAAAGAAAAATCAGTTTCATATTCAAAAGTGTT
This sequence comes from Clostridium sp. C1, assembly GCF_018223625.1. NCBI lineage: Bacteria > Bacillati > Bacillota > Clostridia > Eubacteriales > Clostridiaceae > Clostridium > Clostridium sp. C1. The sequence continues at coordinate 2,423,261 of NZ_CP073631.1, forward strand.
ATCTACAATTCAAAAGGATTATTGGTATTTTATCGAGTGGAGTGCCTTCACTTGTGACTGAAGTTTCTTCAGGTGTTGTCATGATTGTGTTTAATACAATTATTTTAGGACTGACTGGTAATGTAGGTGTTGCGGCCTATGGCGTTATAGCCAATCTTTCATTAGTTGTTATTGCTATTTATACAGGTATTGCTCAAGGAATCCAGCCATTGATGAGTCGTTACTATGGGTTGAATCAAATAAAATCCATCCATCAAATATTAAAATATGCATTGGTGATGATGCTTGTTATTTCTATATTGATTTATGGTCTTGTGTTCTTTCGGGCAACAAGTATTACTCAAATTTTCAATAGTGAAAATAATCAGACTTTACGCATCATTGCCTCGCAGGGATTAAAATTATACTTCTTGGCTTGTCCATTTGCAGGATTTAATATCATTATTTCTATGTATTTTACATCAGTTGAACATCCACTTCCTGCCCATATGATTTCTTTATTAAGAGGATTTTTTGTTATGATTCCAACAGCGTTCTTATTATCATGGATAGGTGCTATGACTGGTGTCTGGTGTGCATTCCCTATAACAGAATTTATGGTATCTATCATTGGTGTTATATTTTATTTGAAATTGAGAAGAAAGAAAAAAACTGTGTGAATTACACAGTTTTTTTAATTATTCAAATGCAATACATACAGGAGCAGGAATTTCTACTGTAGAATCAGTCAATACAAGTTCTTCTGTATCCTCATTCAATGTCATGATTTGTAAAAGATTGCTGCCTTGACAAGCGACAATTAAGTATTGATCATCAAGAATTTGGAAATCTCTTGGTTCTTTACCAGTGTGAACCATATATAATAGTGAAATTTTCCCACTTTCTTTGTTAACACGATACATCGCAATACTGTCATGTCCTCGATTAGATACAAAAAGATGATTTCCACTTTGTGTTAAACGAATCGCTGCAGCACTTGAAAAGCCTTTAAAATGTCGAGGAATACAATGAATCGCTTGAATCAACTGGAAATGTCCTTGCAGATATTTAAAGACCATAATATTATTGGCAATTTCATTGACTAAATAAGCAAAACGACCATCTTTTGAAAAAATCATATGACGTGGACCAGAACCCGGTACAATGTTAAGTGTATAATCAGGATCTTCTAATAAGACACCTTGAGAGTAGCGATACATGACAACTTTATCAGCTCCTAAGTCAACAGCGTAAACAAATTGCTGATCTGGTGTAATGCCAACATAATGCACATGAGGGCTTGTCTGACGTTTGAGTAAATCAGGACCTAAGCCAGTATGATGAACTGCACATATTTTTTGAGTAATGATACCATTTTCTAATTGATAGGAAGCTGTTGCTCCGACATGATAATTTGCTGCAAACAAGTAGCGATGACTTTGATCAACACAAAGATGTGTATAAGAACGACCACTGGAATGATAATTGTTATTGAGAATTAATTCATCTTTATATATTGAAAAACTTCCTAAACCACCACCGTGACTATGAGAATTAGCATTTTTATAGGCAACATATAATGTATGATCATCACATATCATATAAGAGGGATAATCTTGTGTTTCGATTTGTTGAATACGTTTCATTTCAAGTGTTTCTTTATCAAATTTCATGATATAAATGCCTTTATCATGATGTTTTCCATAACTGGATACATAAAAAACTTTCATAGATCATGCTCCTTTCAGTTTATAAAATTATTTTAACATAATTATTTGTGAAATAAATAAAAATCAACATATAAATATAGAAATAATAAAAAAATCATAAAATTCTTTCATAATACACAAAAGTGTAATACAATAGATACTATATTGAAGGAGGAAGCGAATATGGATGAAAAATTAATGCTAAGTTTGTTACAAAAAAATGCGAGGATGAAGATTACTGATTTAGCGGCCGCCTTAGATGAATCAAAAGATGATGTGATAGAGAAATTAACAGAATTAGAAAAGAAAAAAGTTATTTGTGGTTATCATACAATTGTCAACTGGGATTTAACAAATACAGAGATTGTGACGGCTTTAATACAAGTCAATGCCAGTCCAGAAAGAGAATATGGTTATGACCGTATTGCCAGTCATATTTATAAATTTGATGAAGTGGATACAATGTATTTGTTGAGTGGAAGTTTTGAATTTGTATGTATTGTGAAAGGAAAAACAATGCAGGAAGTGGCTCATTTTGTGGCTAGTAAATTAGCATGTGTAGATGGTGTCACTGGAACATCAACTTATTTTGTTTTGAAACAATATAAAAACAATGGTGTTGTTTTAATTGAAGATGAAGATGGAAAAAATGATAGATTGGTGGTGACTCCATAATGGATTATAATGATATTTTAAGTGATAGGGTCAAAACAATTAAACCTAGTGGTATTAGAAAGTTCTTTGATTTAGCTTCACAGATGGAAGATGTTATATCATTAGGGGTAGGAGAACCTGATTTTACAACACCTTGGGCTATTCGTGAAGCAGCTATTTATTCGATTGAAAAAGGAAGAACTTTTTACACGGCTAATCAAGGTTTACAGGAATTAAGAGAAGAAATCTGTCGCTATTATCAAAGACGTTTTCATGTAGAATATAACCCTAAGGATAACTGCATTGTAACAGTTGGAGGTTCAGAAGGAATTGATATTGCGATTCGTGCAATATTGAATCCGGGTGAAGAAATGATTGTATTAGATCCTGGATATGTGGCTTATACGCCGGGAGTAGAATTGGCAGGAGGAATTCCAGTAACGATTAATCTTCGTCAAGAAGATGAATTTAAATTAACGCCAGAATTATTAAAAGCTGCCATTACACCTCATACCAAAGCATTATTAATCAATTATCCATCTAATCCAACAGGTGGATTTATGACAAAGAGTGATTATGAAAAAATAGTTCCAATTATCAAAGAATCAGGAATTATTGTCATTTCTGATGAAATTTATGCAGAACTCAGTTATGAAGAAGAATTTTGTTCCATTGCTTCATTTGATGAAATTAAAGATCAAGTCATTGTTGTAAGTGGTTTTTCTAAAGCCTTTGCGATGACAGGATGGCGCTTAGGGTATGTTTTGGCTCATCCAGTTTTAACGAAAGCGATGAATAAAATTCATCAATATATTATTATGTCAGCACCTTCATCTGCCCAATATGGTGCTATTGAAGGATTAAGACACTGTTATGATGAAGTTTTAAAAATGCGTGATTCTTATAAAGCCAGACGTAATTTCTTAGTCAAAACATTTAATGATATGGGCTTAGAAACATTTAAGCCACAAGGGGCTTTTTATGTTTTCCCATGTATTCGTTCAACAGGTTTGACTTCTGATGAGTTCTGTGAAAAACTATTGGAAGATCAAAAAGTTGCCTGTGTACCGGGAACAGCTTTTGGTCCAGCTGGAGAAGGATTTATTCGAGTTTCATATGCTTATAGTTTAGAGGAATTGAAGGTTGCTACTGAGAAAATAAAAATATTTGTTGATAAATGTAGAGGCAATCATGATTAAAATTCTATTATGTTGCGGAGGAGGCTTTTCTTCTAGCTATGTTGCTGAAAGAATGAAAAAAGAAATTGTAGAGAAACATTTAGATCAGAAGTTAATGATTGAATTTTCACCATTTTCTATTGCTTATGAAAAGATGAATGATTTTGATATCATTGTTTGTTGTCCTCATTTGAATATGTATATCAAATCATTTATTGAAAATCATCATGTTCAAATTCCTATATATGTATTACCACCAAGAATGTATGGGAATATGGAAATTGAAGAAATTTATCAAGATGTTAAGGATTTGTTAGTGATTTATCAACAAACACATATGAATCCAGTTCATTTTCCCGATGAAGAACATGTATTAAAAATCAAAAGACAAAAGGCATATCATCATGTTTAAGGAGCATTAATAGAGATGTTCCTTTTTTCGTGACATTTTTCTAATGAGCAGGTATAATCAAATTATATAACTTGCCCCTTGCAAAAAATGAGAGAGGGGGTATATAATAAAAAACGAGGAGGGATGTTATGATAGAAATACATCATTTAACGAAACGTTATGGTTCGTTCAAAGCAGTGGATGATATTGAACTGGTTGCTCAAAGTGGTAAGATTACAATCTTATTAGGTCCTAATGGAGCAGGAAAATCAACGACGATTAAAAGTATTGCAAATCTTTTGAAGTTTGAAGGAAATATTCAAATATGTGGATATGATAATGGTTCTATTGAAGCGAAACGTTGTTTTGGTTATGTACCAGAAACGCCTGTTTTATATGATTTGCTTACGGTAGATGAGCATATTGATTTTATAGGACATGCCTATCAAGTCGAAAATTATAAGGAAAAAGCACAAAAGTATCTGGAATTGTTTCACCTTACTGAAAAAAGAAAGAAAATGGCAAAAGAGTTAAGTAAAGGGATGACACAGAAGTTAAGTATGTTGTTAGCTTTTATGATTGAGCCAAAGGCTTTACTTGTGGATGAACCGATGGTTGGTTTAGACCCAGCAAGTATTGAAGAAACTTTAAAAATATTGAGAAATATTGCTGATGAAGGTTGTGCAGTATTGATTAGTACACATATTATTGATATTGTCAGTGATATTTTTGATGAAGCTTATATTATGAAAGAAGGGCATATTATCAAAAGGATTCAAAAAGATGAGCTTCAAGAAGAAAGTTTAAAAGATTACTTCTTTGAATTAACAGAAGGAAAATAGTATGAAAGCATTGTGTTTGTTATGGTTTATGAAAACCAAAGCATCTTTGAGAAATCTTTTTAAAAAGCCTTCTAGTGCTATCTTTACAATTTTTGTTGTTCTTTTATATGGTTTTATTTTCTATGCTTTCTTCTTTTTACCAAAAGATAATACATTGATGTTAGTGAATTTTGAATTACATTCATCTATTCTTATCTTTATAGGTTTTTTAGCTTTAATGTTATTTTCTACAATGCTTTCTTCAAAAAAAGCTTTGTTTTCTGGAGAAGATGCCTATTTTTTATTTAGTGGACCTTTCCATAAAAAACAGATTATGACATTTTTATCTTTTCAAACCTTTTTACAATCCATATTACTCGCTTTCTTTGCTTTGATTTTCTTTATAGGCATGAATATGCAAATCAAAGTTGATTTAGGATTTATTTTGTTAGCTTTAGTAGGTAGTGTTATAACAATCATGACTTTTCTTGTGTTTATTGATTATAGTTATGTTTTATCTATTGGAGATCAAAAATATAAAAAGATGAATTATGTGATTGCAGGAATCTTTGTTTTGATTCTGGCAGTGATATTAATATTAACCTATTTACAGACTGGGCGTATACAAACGATTATGATAGATTTTATTGAATCACCACTCTTTTATTATGTTCCAGTATTTGGATGGTTGAAGTTGACTTTGATTTCTTATGTAGAATCAAAGATGATTTTAACGGTTTTAGGGTTATTATTGTTGTTGAGTTGTTTGATTGTGATTTATTTGTTGTTTATTAGTTATAAGGGTGATTTTTATGAACAGGCATTAGAAGATTCATTAGAATTATCAAAACGTTTAAAGGAATTTAAAGCAGGAAATCAGGATGCTTTAAGAAATGTGAAAGTGAAAAAGATCAATGTTAAAAGATTCTATGATGGTGCTTTTGCTGTATTATCTAAAAATCTTCTTATTATGAAGAAAAAAGGGAGTCTTGTTTCATGGAATGATTTGCTTTCTATTGGGATTTATCTGATTATCACTATTTTTAGTAATATGGGATTTGGATTCTTTATTTATATGATGGTTATCTGGTTATTTATGATGATGCAGACAAGTGATTTAACAGCTGAATTGAAAAATTATCAGATTTATCTTATACCAGATCAACCTTATAAAAAATTAATTGCTGTGATGATTCCTACTTTTATGAAAGTATCAGTTATAGGTGTTTTATCTTTCATTATTGTTGGGGTTTATTACCATGAATCCATTCTTAATATTTTGATGTATTTACTCAACATGTTTGGTTACATCTTTGTATTTATGAGTGCCAGTGTATTGACGATTCGTATATTAAAAAGTCGTTCAACACGTGTTTTTGAAAATATGATGCGTATGTTGATTATGTTAGTCAGTGCATTGCCAAGTGTTCTATTGACAGTGATTCTTGTGATGACAAATAGTTTAACCCCAACGACTCTCACAATAATCTCAATAGCTTCTTTAGCTATGAATTTTATATTATCCTTCATTATATTGTGGGCTTGTCAAGGTATGATGAATGGTAGAGAATTAAAGAGTGATTAAAAGGATGAGATTTAGTTCTCATCCTTTAGTAGTTTATGATGTAGATATTGTATCATGTGTTCAATTTCCTCTTTGTTTAAGGAATAGTAAATACGATTATTTTCTTTTCTAATATGAATAAGATCACCACTGATAAGAGCATCCATATGATAAGATATCGTAGGTGTTTTTAAATGCATAGCTTTAGCAAGTTCATTACCATACATGGACTTTTTCTTTAACAGAGTTAAAATCTCAAACTTAGATTTATCACTGAGAACCTTTAAGAAGTATTCTAGCTTTTGTTGTTCATTACGTGATTCATGATAGGAAGTTAATGATTGACTCTCTAAACCAGCTCCCATAAGTAAAACATAATGATCTTCTTCTATTAGTAACACTAATAAATGATAATTTGCAAAAGAAGGATAAATATAAAGAGGTGTTTCATCAATATTTAAACCAATATGTTTAAAAAATAAACGTAAATCATTTTCTTTGATATTTTGAGTGCTATGGAAAAGATTATGATCTAAATTTAAAGATTGATAAATATCTTCAAATTGTCTAAAAATATCAAATAAACCATGAATCATAGCAGCAGGATGATAGAGCGTTTCAATAATATCCAGTTTGGCTTCGTTATCAATATTTAATTGTCTGATGCCCGCTATAACATCATTTTGAAAATCAATGAATTTTAAAGTATCTTCTCTTAATTCATCAATACGAAAATCAGTAAACTTTTGAATTAAGGTTTCTTCCATATGCTCCTTAGAAAACTCATTGACATGGTAGAAAGCATTTAAGATAAAATCAGCTAAACATAATATTTCATTGTTATCTAATTGATAAGATAAAAAATATTTTTGAAGATTTTTTATCTTTTTTGCTTTTCTTATCAATATGTCATGACTTTTTTTGAAAGTAGAAAAGTTTTCATTTTTTTGTGAGATATTTAAAGATAATGTTTTAGGACCATTCACACATTCAAATCCTAAATCTCGCCATTCTTTATACCATAAAGGTTCATTATATATCGTCATTTTCATCTTGATCAATCACCTCATCTATAGAATTATATAACAATATTTCTCCTACTATCATAACAAATATTCCAGTAAAAATAAAAATATTTTGAATAGAAAATAAAGAACTTAAAAAACTCATCAAAAAGGACACAAGAGGAATAGTAGAAACACCAAAGGAATTCATAATCGCACTAAAACGTGCTAAATAAGTTGGATGTACTTTTTGCAGAACCATTATTTGTCCATACATATTCGCAAACACAACAACTGTTCCAAACATAATTGCCAGTATAAAAAGGCCGAAAGATTTGACAAGTTGTAATGGAAAATAAGAGAATACAATCGAAAAAATATAGAAAATACTAGCACCACCAAATAAAGTCTGAATCATTCTTTTCGCATTCATATAAGAGGCAATATAAGGATAAATAACAGAACCAATAACACTACCTGCACTAAACCCAATAGATAAATAAGAAACCATTTGAGGACCACCATGATAAACTTCAACACTTAAAGCACTAGAAAAAGCATTGATAGGTACCAAAAAAGCATTAATACAACAAGCTAAAATGCAAAGTTGAATCAAAGAGGGTTTGGTTTTGGTATATTTGAATCCTTCTTTTAATAGTAATAATGTTGATTGTTTATGAGAAGAGTTTCTTTGAGTGAAATGTAACCAACTGACTAATAAACCACTGATTATAAATGCGCTGACATCAACAATGAAAGTGAAAACAATACCACTTGTGCTTAATAGAAAACCAGCTAAACCCATCCCGATAATTTCAGCACCTTTAGATAAAGATGTATGCAAAGATTGAGCGATATCATATTTGTCTTTACTGACAAGCGATGCGACTAAAGGTGTTGAAGCAGGAACACGTAATGTTTCTAAAGTTGAAATCATGAATGTTATGAACATGATGATATAAACATTGAGATGTTCAGTCATATATAAAGTCATCATCAAGATGACAAGTGAGGCACGAATAATATCACTTAACGCCATGATTCTTTTTTTATTTCTTTTTTCAATAAAAGCACCCATGATTGGTGTAAGGATAATTGTAGGTAAATAGTTTATTCCAAAGTTCACAGCACTATACATAGCATTACCACTCAATGCATAAACAAGCCATGTTAAAGCGAGAGCATCAATAGAATCACCAAAACGATTAAATGCTGATGCAATAGCTAATTTGAAAAATTCTTTTTCATTTTTTAATTGTGTATATTTCATGATATGACCTCCTTGTTAGATTAATATCTAACTATATATTCAATATATATAAAATTATAATGTTAATTAGATAAAAGTCAATAATAATATTAGATAATTATCTAATATAATGGTAGTTGATTTTTATATAAAGATAGTATTTAATAAAGGTAAAGGGGAGTGAGAAGATGTCAAAAGAGGAAACAACACTATTTGTATTTTTAATTGTTGGAGGTCTTGGTGCTGTTTTTACAGTTATTGGATTTTTGATTATATTTCTACAAAAAAGAAAAATACATCTTTGCCAAGACATGACTGAAGGAAAAGTTGTTGATTATGGTTATAGAGGAAATGGTGTGATTGTGCCAGTTGTTGAATATCGTGTTTTTGGAGAAACTTATCGAAGGAAAAGAAGCTTTCGTGGTTATGTGATGAAAAGTTGGAAATCACAAGAAGAACCTTTTGTAAAAGTAACAAAAAATGACTATTTGTCTATAGCTGGTGGGAGAATGGGTAAACGTGATGCTATGCAAATGTGGCCTTTGGAATCACGTATGCCTGTTTATTATAATCCGTCAAAACCACAGATGTCATTTGTAGAAAAGATACCAGAGAAACTATCTATAGTTGGACTTGTTTTTTTGTTGATAGGTGTTTTTTTGATCATCGTTTCTTTGTGTATTGTTTATTTTATGATGAGATAGGAAAATGGAAGAAATAGTGAGTTTTTGCTTTATCTTCAACGAATTTTCGTTATTTCTCTTTGATAAAAATAAGATATATAAGTTTGTATTTTCATAAAAAAAATTGTTATATTTTGAAAAAATGAAAATTTATATTGACAAAATAAAAATGTCCATGTATGATTAACGCATATTAAAAATCGTTGAGCAGGAAAAGTAATATCTTGAACGCTTCAAGCGAGGTAGCACAGAGTGGAAGGCTACTAAGTGGAAAGATGTGAAACGCACCTGTGAGAGTCCATTGGAAAGAGAAGTATAATGGAACGTAACCTGCGTTAAAGGAAAGAGTGGTTAGATATTATATTATCTGACAACTAGAGTGGTACCGTGTTTATGCACCTCTGGATTTATCCAGAGGTTTTTTGTTTTAGAGAGGGTGATGAAATTGCGGCGAGTTCAATGTATAAATAATCAATTGAATAATATAGAAATAATGGAGGAAAATGAAAGATGGAAAAGAAACAATATAAAAAAATCGTATTAGCGTATTCAGGAGGATTGGATACATCAATTATTATTGCATGGTTAAAAGAAAATTATGGTTGTGAAGTTATTGCCGTAGCTGGGGATGTTGGTCAAGGAGATGAACTTGATGGATTAGAAGAAAAAGCTTTAGCAACCGGAGCTTCTAAATATTATTGTGCTGATTGCAAGGAAGAGTTTGTGAATGATTTTATTTTCCCAGCTATTAAAGCGAATGCTGTTTATGAAGGAAAATATCTTTTAGGAACTTCTCTAGCAAGACCAATTATTGCGAAAAAATTAGTTGAGATTGCTAAAAAAGAAGGGGCAGATGCCATTTGTCATGGTTGTACAGGTAAAGGAAATGATCAGGTCAGATTTGAACTGACAATTAAAGCTTTTGCACCTGAATTAGATATTATTGCACCATGGAGAGTATGGGAATTAAAGAGTAGAGAAGATGAAATTGAGTATGCCCAAGCGAGAAATATTCCTTTAAAAATCAATAAAGAAACAAATTATTCTAAGGATAAAAACTTATGGCATTTATCACATGAAGGATTGGATTTAGAAAATCCTGCAAATGAACCAATGTATGATAAGATTCTTGAATTAGGTGTCACACCAGAAAAAGCACCAGATAAGCCAACATATATTACTTTAACTTTTGAAAAAGGAGTACCTGTTGCTTTAAATGGTGAAAAAATGAATGGTATTGATTTAATTACTGCTTTAAATAAAATTGGTGGGGAAAATGGTATTGGTATCATTGATATGGTTGAAAATAGATTGGTTGGTATGAAGTCAAGAGGTGTCTATGAAACACCGGGAGGAACAATTCTTTATAAAGCTCATGCTGATTTGGAAGAAATCACAATTGATAAAGAAACGCAACATTTTAAATATCAAGTATCTCAAAAACTAGCTGATATTTTATATAATGGTCAATGGTATACACCACTTACAAAAGCATTATTGGCTTTTATTGATGAAACACAAAAGACTGTCAATGGAGAAGTGAAATTAAAATTATATAAAGGAAATATTATTGGAGCAGGAATGACTTCACCAGATACTTTATATAGTGAACAGACAGCTTCATTTGGAGAGGATGAAGATTATAATCAAATGGATTCTCAAGGATTCATTAATTTATATGGTTTACCTATTAAGGTAAAAGCTTTATTAGATCAACAAAGAAAGAAATAGGGGTTGAAAATATGGCATTATGGGCTGGTAGATTTAAAAAAGAGATTAATGCAGATGTGAATGCTTTTAATTCATCTATATCATTTGATGCAAGAATGTATAAACATGATATTATGGGAAGTCAGGCCCATGCAAAAATGCTGGCAAAACAGGGGATTATTTCAAGACAGGATTTAGATGAAATCTTACAGGGATTGAATGATATTCTTCAAGAAATTGAAGAAGGAAAACTATTGTTTGATCCTGAAGCTGAAGATATTCATATGTTTATAGAAGCAGAGCTGACAAAGCGTTATCCAGTCAGTGGGAAAAAGTTGCATACAGCCAGATCACGTAATGATCAGGTAGCTTTAGATTTAAGATTATATACGCGTGATGAGATGAACGACATTAAAAATATGTTGATAGAGCTGATGAAAGTGATGATCGAAAAGGCTAAGGCTCACACCCATACAATTATGTGTGGTTATACGCATTTACAAAGAGCACAACCCATCACTTTTGCACATCACTTGATGGCTTATGTTGAAATGTTTTATCGTGATTATACAAGATTAGAAGATTGTTTGAAACGTATGAATGTATCACCACTAGGAAGTGGGGCATTAGCCACAACAACATATCCTATTGATAGAATGTTTGTCGCTCAAGAATTAGGTATGGACGATATTATGTATAATTCACTCGATGGTGTCAGCGATAGAGATTATGCGATAGAATTAGCTAATGATTTAGCTATGATTATGATGCATCTTTCACGTTTGAGTGAAGAAATCATCCTATGGTGTTCATGGGAATTTAAATATATTGAATTAGATGATGCTTATGCGACGGGGTCAAGCATCATGCCACAAAAGAAAAATCCAGATATTGCTGAACTTGTCAGAGGAAAAAGTGCCAGAGTCATCAATCATGTTTCAACACTTTTAACGATGATGAAAGGATTACCTTTGGCTTATAATAAGGATATGCAGGAAGATAAAGAAACATTATTTGATAGTATTGATCAAGTGAAAATGTGTTTACCTGTATTTACAGATATGATCAAGACAATGAAAGTGAATGTTGAACGTATGAAAGAATGTGCTGCCAAAGGATTTATCAATGCGACAGATTGTGCTGATTATCTTGTGAAAAAGGGTAGAGCTTTTAGAGATGCTTATAAAACAACAGGACAACTCGTTGCTTATTGTATTGATCATGATGAAGTGCTTGAAACACTTCCGTTAAATGTTTATCAGTCTTTTGATGAAGTTTTTGATGAAGATATTTATCAGGCTATATCACTTTTGACTTGTATTGAAAATAGAAAAGTGGAAGGTGGTCCAGCACCAGTAACTTGTCAAAAAGCAATTGAAAGAATGGTCAAGAAATTGGAGGCATTGAAATGATAAAAGTAGGAATTATAGGTGCCAGTGGGTATGCTGGAGCTGAACTGTATCGATTACTATTAGGTCATAAAGATGTAGATATTATTGCGATAAGTTCACAAAGTTATGAAGGAAAGATGATTTCTGATTTATATCCATCTTTTTATGGAAGATTTGATATGATGTTGACAAATGATCAGGAAGTATTGGAAAAGGCAGAGATGATTTTTGCTTCCCTTCCTCATGGGCTAAGTGAAAAATATGCGAAAGTTTGTGATGAAAAAGGAAAAAAATTTATTGATTTAGGTGCAGATTTTCGCTTGGATCATGAAAAAGATTATCAACAATGGTATCTTCATGATTATCAATATCCAGATCTTCATGAAAAACAGGTTTATGGTTTAAGTGAAGTCAATCGAGAACAAATTAAGAAAGCAACAATTATTGGAAATCCGGGATGTTATCCAACTTCTATTACTTTAGGACTTTATCCACTTTTAAAACATCATATGCAAAAAGATGAAAAGATTATTATTGATTCGAAGTCTGGAACAACAGGAGCTGGGAAATCGTTAACGGAAGACACGCATTTTCCAAAATGTAATGAATCTTTTCATCCTTACAAAATCGCAAGTCATCGTCATACTCCTGAAATTGAACAAGAACTTTCAAAGATGGCTCATCAGAATATAGAAGTTGTATTTACACCACATTTATTGCCAGTCAATCGTGGAATTATTTCTACCATATATGTATCTTTAAAGGACTCTGTATCATGGGATGATGTTTATGATATTTATCAAAAAACTTATCAAGATGAATATTTTGTAAGAGTCTTACCAAAAGGAAAAGTGGCTGATTTAAAATTTGTACAATATTCTAATTTCTGTGATATATCTTTACACTATGATGCAAGATATCATCAACTTATTATTGTATCAACTATTGATAATATGGTAAAAGGTGCAGCTGGACAGGCTATTCAAAATATGAATTTGATGTATGATTTAGATGAAAAAGAAGGTTTGATGATGATACCAGCATCATTTTAAGGGGGAAAATATATGTTTAAAGATATTGATGGAGGGGTGTGTGCCCCTCTAGGATTTCAAGCCTCTGGAATCCATTGTGGTATTAGAAAAAATAAAAGTAAAAAAGATTTGTCTTTAATTGTCAGTGATGTTATGTGCCATTGTGCGAGTACATATACTCAAAACAAGGTGAAAGGGGCACCCATCTATGTCACACAACAGCATTTAAAGAATCTTGAAGCCAAAGCTATTATTTGTAATAGTGGTAATGCCAATACATGTAATCCTAATGGTAAGGAGATTGCTGATAAAATTTGTCAATTATGTGGACAGGCATTAGGCATTGATAGCGATGATATTGTGGTTGCTTCCACAGGTGTGATTGGACAACCTTTAAGTATTGAACCATTTGAAAATCATATGGAACAATTGGTTCAATCTCTATCTACACAAGGAAGCAGTGATGCCTGTGAAGGAATCATGACAACAGATACTGTTAAAAAAGAGTATGCGGTTGAGTTGAAAATTGGTGATAAAATTTGTCACATTGGAGCAATCGCTAAGGGAAGTGGGATGATTCATCCCAATATGGCAACAATGTTAGCTTTTGTGACAAGCGATGTTGCGATTAATAAAGAGATGTTAAATGAAGTCATTCATGAAGTTGTTGATGATACATTTAATATGGTCAGTGTGGATGGTGATACATCAACAAATGATATGTTAACATTGATGTGTAATGGATTGGCTCAAAATCAAGAGATTACACAAAAAGATGAAAATTATTATGTTTTTAAAGAAGCATTGATGTATATTTGTACGAAATTATCTAAAGCGATTGCGAAAGATGGCGAAGGAGCAACAAAGCTATTAACATGTACAGTTTTGCATGGACAGACATTAAAAGATGCAAAAGTTGTAGCAAAATCTGTTATTACAAGTTCATTATTCAAGGCGGCTATGTTTGGTCAAGATGCGAATTGGGGTCGTATCTTATGTGCTATTGGTTATAGTCCAGCACAATATGATATTCAGAAAATTGATGTCGATTTAAAAAGTATTAAGGGGAAAATTCGTGTTTGTGAAAATGGTGGTGGCTATCCTTTTAGTGAGGAAAAAGCTGCTCAGATCTTAAGTGAAGATGAAATAGAAGTGATTGTTGATTTGCATGATGGTGAGTTTGAAGCTGTTGCATGGGGATGTGACTTGACTTATGATTATGTCAAAATCAATGGGGATTATCGCACATAAAGGGGAATGATTATGAATCAAAACGCAATTGTCAAAGCAGAAATTTTATCTCAGGCTTTACCATATATTCAAAAATATCATGATAAGATTGTTGTGATTAAATATGGTGGAAATGCTATGATTAATGAAGAATTGAAAATGAATGTTATTCAAGATGTTGTTTTATTGTCTGAAATTGGGATTAAAGTTATTTTAGTACATGGTGGTGGACCAGAGATTAATCAAACTTTAAAGAAAATGAATAAGGAATCTCAGTTTATTCATGGTTTACGATATACTGATGAAGAAACGATGGATGTTGTTCAAATGGTTTTAGCTGGAAAAACAAATAAGGATCTTGTGAAGTTGATTATGCAAAAAGGTGGAAATGCAGTTGGAATCAGTGGCATTGATAACCAGTTAATCGTTGCGAAAAAACATGAATGTGAAGATGATTTAGGTTATGTAGGAGATATTGTAAAAATCAATGCCCATATTATCATGGACTTATTGGATAAAGGGTATATTCCTGTTGTTTCAAGTGTAGGTTTAGATGAAGAAGGTCATACTTATAATATTAATGCTGATACAGCTGCTGCTGAGATTGCTGCTCAAGTTCAAGCTGAAAATATGATTCTAGTAAGTGATATACCGGGATTATTGATGGATAAAGAAGATGAATCAACACTAATTCCTTTAGTTCATGTCTATGAAGTGAAAGGATTAACAGATAAAGGGATTATTAGTGGTGGTATGATTCCTAAAGTAGAATGTTGTGTGAGGGCCATTCGCGAAAACGTTAAAAAAGCAGTGATTATTGATGGTCGTATTCCTCATTCTATTTTGATTGAAATGTTATCAAAAGATGGAATTGGAACAATGTTTACAAGATAGGAGGATTATATGGTTAATTTAAAGAATAGAAGTTTTTTAACTTTGAAAGATTATTCTCAAGAAGAAATTCGTTATTTATTGGATTTAGCACATCAATTAAAAAAAGAAAAAAAAGAGGGGAAAATTGGTGAATCTTTAAAAGGAAAGAACATTGTTTTGCTGTTTGAAAAAACATCTACACGTACACGTTGTGCATTTGAAGTGGCTGCTTTAGATGAAGGAGGCCATGTGACATTCTTGAGTAACTCACAAATGGGGAAAAAAGAATCTTTAGAGGATACAGCGAAAGTTTTAGGAAGAATGTATGATGGTATTGAATTTAGAGGCTTTGCCCAAAAAACTGTTGAAGATTTAGCAAAATATTCAGGGGTTCCAGTATGGAATGGCTTAACAGATGTTGATCATCCAACTCAGACACTTGCTGATTTTATGACAATAGAAGAACATCTTCATATACCTTTAAACAAAGTGAAATTTGTTTTTACAGGGGATATTCGTAATAATGTCTGTTATGGTTTAATGTATGGTGCAGCTAAGATGGGAATGCATTTTGTATGCTTAGGACCAAAAGATTTACAGGTTGATCCAGAGGTTTTTGCTTATTGCCAACAGGAAGCAAAAAAATCAGGTGGAAAAATAGAAATTTTAGATAATATTGATGATGCGGTTAAAGATGCAGATGTGATTTATACAGATATTTGGGTAAGTATGGGTGAAGATGAAGCTTTGTATAAACCAAGAGTTGAAATGTTATCACCTTATAAAGTCACAACCCAAATGATGAAAAAAACTGGAAAAGAAACAACGCTTTTTATGCATTGTTTACCTTCTTTTCATGATTTTGAAACGGAAGTAGCAAAGATAAAATATAAAGAAGGTATTGATATTAGAGAAGTAGAGGATGAAGTTTTCAGATCTTCACAATCTGTTGTTTTTGATGAAGCAGAAAACAGAATGCATACTATAAAGGCTGTTATGGTTGCAACAATAGGGAATAGATAAAGCTGTTTTTTAACGGCTTTTTTTATTTATAGAAGATTTTTGTATAAAATTGAAAAATAAAAAAAGAAAAATGAAATATTTTTGCGTATATAAATAATAGAGAGGTTAGAAATATTATATGATGTTTACTATAAGCAAAGATTTGTGTATAATATGTTTAGCCTCTCCTCTATAGGAGGGATTCGTTGATGAAAAAAGATCATGTGTTAAAGGATTTCTTCTCTTATCCTATCCGTTTTGCTGACTTCATGAATGCTCTTTTCTTTGATGGTTATGCTATCATCCATCCCTGTGACCTTCACCCTCTTGATTCCAGAGAGATATTTATTGGTGACTTTCTTTCTAAGGAACGTACTCATGATGTCATCATGATGTGGGAAAGAAAGGATTTTCAAGCTATCTTGATTCTTGAAGCTCAAAGCTGTGTTGACTTTACAATGGCATCAAGAACACTGCTTTATGATGCACTGGTCTACAATATGCAGGACAAGCGATTCAAGAATCATATGCTGATGCCAGTGATGAGCGTCGTATTGTTTCATGGCGAAGGGAAATGGAATGCCGTGACATCATTGCTGGAAAGAGTCAAAGGACCAGAGGAAATCAAGAGAAAACAGAATGACTGGAAGATGAGAGTTGTGGATATGAAGGAGATGGATGAGAATCTACTGAAAAATGAAGACAATAAAAAGGTCATCAGTGGATTAAAGACAATATGGAGAAAAGATGAAGAAGGATTGAAGAAGATGATCATTACAAAAGCGGTAGCCAGAGTACTGGCAACATTGACAGGGAGAGAAGATATACTGGAAAAAATGAAAGGAGATGGAGGAACAGTGGAAATGTATTCATTCTGGAAAGATGCAGAGAAATCAGGTATGGAAAAAGGAAAACAACAAGGGAAGTTAGGTTTAATCCTGCTACAATTAAAGAAAATCTTAGGGAAGCTTACACCAGAGCTGGAAATCAAGTTAGAAAAAAGTAGTGAAGAAAGTCTTGATACAATAGGAATACATATTTTAGAAATACATAATGAAGAAGATGTATTAAAATGGTTATAAGCAAAATTTGCTTTCTTAAATAGGTCAATTTTAAGCATAATGTTACAGTTTTGTAATATTATGCTTTTTTCTTTTTATAGTGATAAGAAAACGATATAATAGTTTTAAGATGAGAGGTGATTTGATGAATCCAATACATATAATGATTGTTGAAGATGATGATATACTTGCACGTGAAATCAAAGATTTTTTGATAAGATGGGGTTATCAAGCAGTTACAGCAACACATTTTGAGAATATTATGCAAGATTTTATGAATTATAAGCCACACTTAATCTTAATGGATATTAATTTGCCTTATTATGATGGATTTTATTGGTGTACAC
The DNA here is from genome assembly GCF_018223625.1 of Clostridium sp. C1. Lineage (NCBI taxonomy): Bacteria > Bacillati > Bacillota > Clostridia > Eubacteriales > Clostridiaceae > Clostridium > Clostridium sp. C1. The sequence goes on from NZ_CP073631.1 coordinate 2,441,138, forward strand.
AAATCAGAAATATATCAGAAGTTCCCATTATTTTTATCAGCAGTCGAAATGATGATCATGATAAAATCAGAGCCATCTTACAAGGTGGAGATGATTATGTTGATAAACCATTTCATTTAGAACTTTTAAAAGCAAAAATAGAAGCCATTCTTAGACGAACGTATCAATATAAAGTGAAAGATCAGATGCGTATTAATGAAAATATATATTTTGATAAAATGAAAGGCAGCTTCTTTTATTATGAAAAAGAAATACCTCTAACAAAATCTGAAAGTCAAATTGTATGTTTGTTATTAGAATCAAAAGGAAATGTTGTTTCAAGACAAGAACTTATGGAAACATTGTGGAATACGGATGAATTTATATCAGATAATTCCCTTACTGTGCTTATATCACGTTTAAGAACAAAACTCAAAGAAACATGCCATCAAGATATTATTTATACAAAAAAAGGAAAGGGCTATTACATTCCATGAAATATATTCAAAAATATTATGTCTATCTACTGATCATTATTTTCATTATATTATCATATAACCTTTATTTTATATACTTAATACCACATGCTAATATACAATACCTTATTTATTTAGATGTAGTCATTATTATTTTACTTACAATGTTTTTACTTATAGATTTTTTCAAAGAAATACATCTTCAAGATAAAAAGAAAGAATATCTTAACTCAAAAGAAATCATTGCTTCACAGTTTGATCGCTATGAAAATATTGATATTGCTTATCATGATATCACAATACTTCAAGAACAACTCAATACACAATATCAGGCAAATTATGATCTTCAAGATTATATTGCAAAATGGTGTCATGAAATGAAGATTCCGCTATCTGCCAGTTTATTAATGAATCAAAAAAATTCTCATTTTCAACAAAAAGAAGATATGCAGGAACAATTAGAAAAAATGAATCAATATCTCAATCAAGTTTTAATCATTACAAGAATTCAAAGTCAATTATATGATATCAATATGAAGCCTGTTTCTTTAAGAGATTGTGTCTACCAATCATTAAAAAACAATCGCTTTTTCTTTATCAAAAAGCATTTTGAGATCAATGTACAAGTGGAAGATGTTCAAGTTTATAGTGATCAAACATGGTTAGTTTATATATTAGATCAGATTATGAGTAATGCTATTAAATATGCCAAAGAAAGTCCTTGTTTAAAAGTATGGATACAACAACAGGAAAAAGATATTGATTTATGGATTGAGGATAATGGTGAAGGTATTCAAACACAGGATTTACCAAGAATTTTTGATAAAGGCTATACAGGTATGAATCATCATAATGGGCAATATAAATCGACAGGAATGGGATTATATATGGTGAAAAAAATGATATCTCAGTTAGGACATCAAATCGAGGTAGAAAGTGAGTATCAAAGATACACAAAAGTAAAAATATCTTTTCAAGATCAAAGAGATTATTTTTATCGCTAACCTTTCAATCAATGTAAGATAAGCTAGGTTATTGTGAGGGAAATGTAAGGATTTCAAAGAGGTTCTATTTTACAATGAAGGTGTTAGGAGGAATAATTTATGGATAGAAAAAAGATTGTAGAAATCAAAGGTCTTGTGAAAAATTATGGGACAAGAGGATTTCAGACAAGAGTATTAAAAGGAATTGATTTAACGATTTATCAAAATGATTTTATTGCAATTATGGGACCTAGTGGAAGTGGAAAAACGACTTTACTGAATATTTTATCAACGATTGATAAACCTACACAGGGAATGGTTTTATTAGATGGTAAAGATATAACAAAAATGAAAAATAAAGAATTATCAAAACTAAGAAGGGATAAGATAGGATTTATTTTTCAAGACTATAATTTATTAGATACAATGACTTTACAAGATAACATTGCTTTACCATTATCCCTCAATGGTGTTTCATCTCAAGTTTGTATAGCGAAAAGTGAAAACTTAGCTTCTATCTTTGGTTTAAAAGAGCATTTAAAAAAATATCCTTATCAACTGTCAGGTGGACAAAAACAAAGAGGAGCAACTTGTCGAGCTTTAATTAGTGAACCAGAAATACTATTTGCAGATGAACCTACGGGAGCTTTAGATTCACGTTCTAGTCGTGATTTATTAGAACGTTTAAAAATGATTAATGATGAAGGAAAAGCAACGATCCTCATGGTTACACATGACCCTTTCAGTGCTTCTTATGCAAAAGATGTGTATATTTTAAGTGATGGCATGATGAAATGTCGTTTAACAAGAGGAGATAGTCGAAAAGAATTGTATGATCGTATTATTGATACACAGATTGCTATGGGAAGTGATTTTGCATGAGTCTTGTCAAATTGTCTTTTATTAATTTTAAAGCAAGTCTTAAAAATTATATTTCTTTAATTGCTTCACTAGCATTCACTGTTTTGATTATATTTAATTTTTTTAATCTTATGGCTTCACCCATTATGGAGTCATTAGGTCAAATGAATAGTCGTAATTTAAAGATTGTTATTCAGTGTGTTCTTATTGTTTTATCTTGTTTTATGTTTTTCTTTGTTTGGTATGCAACAAATGTTTTTTTGACAAAGCGTAAAAAGGAAATAGGAATCTATATTTTTATGGGACTCACTAATCAAAGAATTGGGAAATTATATATGTTAGAAACATTAATGATTGGTTTGGTTTCTTTGGTTATGGGAATAGGATTTGGAATTTTAGTTTCACAATTGTTTACAATGATTTTAATAACAATTTCAGATATAGAAGTCCAATTAACATTTCAGGTATCCTTATCAGCTGTTTTATGGAGTTGTATTCTTTATTTCATTGTTTATTTCATTTTTGTATTCAAAGGATACGTGAATTTAATACGAAGCAGTGTCTTAGATATGGTCAGTGCTAATCGTCAAAATGAATACATTAAACAAAATAAAATCATTCTCTTTTTAAAAGCACTATTAGGAATAATCATTCTTGTTTTAGGATATTATTTTGCTATTAAAAAGGGTGGTATGGAAACCATGTCTAATTCATTATTAGCTGTGGTTCTTGTGATTGTTGGTGTTTATTTGTTGTTTGGGGGCTTTGTTCCTTTAACTTATCAAAGTTTAGCTTCACATAAAACTTTTCTTTATAGATATCAAAGAACATTATGGATGAATCAAATGATTTATCGTATGAAGAAAAATTATCGAACTTATGCTATTGTCACAGTTTTGATGATTTGTTCTGTCACTGCTCTAGCAACTGGAGTCGCTATGTATGATCGTTATCAGACAATTCATGATTTTGAAAATATATACACTTATCAGATATTTAGCCAAAAAGATCATTTGCAAAATGAATTTGCTGGAGAAATAGAAAAACATAATGATATAGAGTATCAATCTCATATTGAAATTGTACAAATAGATCCTTCATTGGTAAATGAAAAATATGAAGATAACAGTTATGTTGTGATTCCTTATTCACAATTAAAACAATTAGCTAAGGATTCTAAACAGGAATTTGATTTACCTCAACTTCAAGATAATCAAGTTATAGATTTACAACATCAATATTTAATGACATTACTAACAGATGGTCGATTAGAAGATGTTGTTTTGAATCATAAAACTTATCAAACTATCGCCAGTACACAAGTTCCTTATTTAGGTTATCTTCAAGAACAAGTATCGTTTTATTGTGTGAGTGATGAGGAATTTGAAGATTTAAAATCTATAGGAACATCATTATATGTCTATAATTATAAAATTGATAATCCTAAAATGGTTAATGCATCTTTACAGGACATACAAAATCAGCCGGATTATGTGGGAATGATTAAGATGGATACTGAGAATGATTCTATTCAATGGATAAAAATGTTATATCCTGTTTGTATCTTTATGTTTATGGTGTTTATTTTTGCAAGTGGCAGTATCATTTTTATGAAGCTTTATAATGATGCATTTGAAGAAAAAGAACGTTATCGTGTTTTAAAGAAGATTGGAATTAGTCAAAAGACGTTAAAGAAAGGTATTCAAAAAGAATTATTATTTATTTATATAGATCCATTTTTGATTATGAGTGTATCATCGTATTTTTCAGTTCATGCTCTTGCTAATATGATGCAGACAGATTTATTAATGACAAATATTTTAAGTGTTGGAGTTATTAGTATCTTTTTCATATTATGTTATGGATTGTCCATTGTCATATATTGTCAAAATGCTGGAATTTATGAAAAACTATAGAAACTTAAAAGCCTACTTAGAAAAAAGTGGGTTTTTTATATAAAATTGAAAATAAAAAAAGAAAAATGAAATATTTTTGTGTATATAAATAATAGAGAGGTTAGAAATATTATATAGTGTTTACTATAAGCAATGATTTGTGTATAATATGTTTAGCCTCTCCTCTATAGGAGGGATTCGTTGATGAAAAAAGATCATGTGTTAAAGGATTTCTTCTCTTATCCTATGCGTTTTGCTGACTTCATGAATGCTCTTTTCTTTGATGGTCATGCTATCATCCATCCCTGTGACCTTCACCCTCTTGATTCCAGAGAGATATTTATTGGTGACTTTCTTTCTAAGGAACGCACCCATGATGTCATCATGATGTGGGAAAGAAAGGATTTTCAAGCTATCTTGATTCTTGAAGCTCAAAGCTGTGTTGACTTTACAATGGCATCAAGAACACTGCTTTATGATGCACTGGTCTACAACATGCAGGACAAGCGATTCAAGAATCATATGCTGATGCCAGTGATGAGTGTCGTATTGTTTCATGGCGAAGGGAAATGGAATGCCGTGACATCATTGCTGGAAAGAGTCAAAGGACCAGAGGAAATCAAGAGAAAACAGAATGACTGGAAGATGAGGGTAGTAGACATGAAGGAGATGGATGAAAACCTGCTGAAAAATGAAGACAATAAAAAGGTCATCAGTGGATTAAAGACAATATGGAGAAAAGATGAAGAAGGATTAAAGAAGATGATCATTACAAAAGCCGTAGCCAGAGTATTGGCAACATTGACAGGGAGAGAAGACATACTGAAAAAAATGAAAGGAGAAGAAGGAACGGTGGAAATGTATTCATTCTGGAAAGATGCAGAGAAAAAAGGAAAATTAAGTGTTGTTTTGAAATTGTTAGAAAAACTATTAGGCAAACTCACACCAGATTTAGAGATGAAGATTGTTAATAGTAAAGAAGAAACGCTTGATAGTATTATTATCCATATATTTGAAATACATAACGAAGAAGATGTATTAAAATGGTTATAAGCAAAAGGCATCATACATAAGCGTATGATGCCTTTTAGAATTTAAAGGTATTTTGAGCACATCTGATAAAAAGAATTATTTAATTTCAATAAGTTCATATTCTCGTGTTCCAAGTCCAATTTTTTCAGCATGTTCAAGGCATGATTTCCAGTTTGTTTCAGGTGAAACATCAGTGAAATGATCATGATGAGTATGTCCATGCTTGTCTAATAAGCTATTTTTAATAGCTGGTTGTTTATTAACAGCATCAGCACATGCCTGATCTAAAGCGACTGGATCAAATGATGCAAACATACCAACATCAGGAACAATCGCAATATCATTTTCAGCATGACAATCACAATATGGAGATACATCAATGACAAGAGAAATGTGGAAACATGGTCTACCATCAACAACAGCTTTTGTATATTCAGCAATCTTATAATTTAAAATATCATTAGCTTCATCCATACTTGCTTTAATCGCATCTTTAGGACATACACCAATACATCTTCCACAACCGACACATTGATTATGATCAATTTTTGCTTTTCCGTCTGTAATCTTAGGAGCATCATGAGCACAAATTTTAATACACTGTCCACATCCAATACATAATTCCTGATGAACAGTTGGTTTACCAGCACTATGCATTTCCATTTTACCAGCACGAGAACCACATCCCATACCAATGTTTTTTAAAGCACCACCAAAACCAGTTAATTCATGACCTTTAAAATGATTTAAAGAAATAATAATATCAGCATCCATAATAGCTTGACCAATTTTTGCTTCTTTTACATATTCTCCATTAACAGGAACTAAAGCTTCATCAGTTCCTTTTAATCCATCAGCAATAATCGTATGCACACCTGTTTGAAAAGGATTATATCCATTAGTATATGCACTATCTAAATGGTCTAAAGCATTTTTTCTACCACCAACATATAAAGTATTACAGTCTGTTAAAAAAGCTTTTCCATCTAATTCTTTCACATAATCACAAACAACTTTAGCCCAGTTAGGTCTTAAATAAGCCAAATTACCGGGTTCACCAAAGTGAATTTTGACTGCAGTATATTTATCCTCAAAATCAATATTTTCAAAACCAGCTTTTTTCATTAAATATTTTAACTTTTCAGGCAAATTCATTCTTCCTGTATGCATATCACAATAATAAACTTTTGATTTTTCCATCTATTTATCCTCCTCAATACTCTTTTTTATTTTACTCTTTTTTCAAAAAAATGGAAGATAGTCATCAAATTATGAAAAACATGTTATAATTCTACTCATAGGAGAGTCAATCTCTCGTTGACTGGTTGTTATTTTGTTAAGAAATAGGATAATGAAAGATGGGAGGAATAAAAATGGATAGTCAAAAAATTGGACAATATATAGCTTATAAACGTAAAGCAAAAGGAATGACACAAAAACAATTGGCTGATGCTTTACTTATTACAAATAAAGCTGTTTCAAAATGGGAAACCGGAACAAGTATGCCTGATATTTCATTATTAAAAGAGTTGGCTAGAATTTTAGATGTGACAGTAGATGAATTATTGAATGGTGAGGATAGTTTGGAAAAAACAAAGATGCCTACATATCACTATCAAACAATGACAATAAAACGATCTATGTATAAAACATATCTTCAACAGATGATTTATAATCAACAACCTTTATTCATTATGACAATTTTAGTTGGATGTTTACTCATTTGTGGAGGTTATGCAATCTATCTTTTAAATCGTTATTTACAACACCATTTTGATATTATAGGACTTGTTATGATGATATTTGGTTTATTGTGTTTAATAAGTCTAAAAGTCAAACTGGTATTACAAACACATTTTTATAAGCCTAAAGATATTCAATATCAACTACATCAACAATCATTTGATTATATTCAAGATGGAAATAAAATATCATATTTCTATCAAGATATTCAAGATATATGGAATTTTAATGATTATATAGTTTTAAAAATTCAAAATAAAAATCTCTTTATTTTACATGAAGATTTGTCCTACATACAACAACAATCTACAACAAGCATACATGCTCCTATCTCTTATCAAGAGAAAATACAATTATGGATAAAAATGATATCTTTGATTATTTTTGTATTACTAACATGTTTAGAAGTAGGATATGTTGTTATTTTAAAAAGAATCGGTTTTGAATATTTTTTTGATGCTTTAGAATGGATTGTTGTTGCAGGAATGATTATATCTCTATATATCTTCATCTTTATTGATAAGAAACAAAGGTCACATCAGACTTACATCATTGGAAGTTTATCAATAGGAATCATCTTTGTTATTCTATGGGGTGTGGGAAGTCGTTTATCGCCCTATCATACTTATTATTCTTTATCACCAGATTTATCAAGTCAACTGATTCTTAAACAAAATAAAACAACAGGACAATTTAAAGATTTACATTATACTTTTTTATGTTTTGGAAAAGCCAATGGCATCTATGATGCTCAAGGAGAAAATATTTCAACGCTATGGTTGAATGGTGATAATAATCTTGTCAGTTATGATGATCATAATCATCAACAACAAGCTTTTATAGCGACCTATGGCGATAGAGGAAATGGTATATCATATTATTATGTTTTATCAACATTATCTGGAAATTGGATAACGCAAGATAATCAAGATCAAAATTATGAAGTCAGTGTTAATAATGGAAAAGTAGAAATTCATAGTCATAATCAAATAATGGCATTTGAATCTTCACAAATTGAACAGTTTGGAACAACAGCTATTGTATGTAAAAATGAGTATGGTATACCATGTTATGTTATTGCACTAAATAAAAATTGTGATTTAAATGATGAGGGACTTATTGCTTCAGGAGGAACGATAACGATTGTTAATGTAGAAGATCAAATACCTGTAGAGTTGTTTTGTACAACATATAAAGAAGATCCTGATGTTCAACAACAAATCAATCATGATATGGAAGAAAAGGCTGTGAAACAAATCAATGAAATGAAAACATTATTAAAACAAGATGCTTCCTTAAAAAAATTTCAAAACACCAATTATTTATTAAAGGTAGAAACCCAGTCACAAGATTTTTTTGAGATTACACGATTAGCTTATCAAGTAGATATTGGGAAAACTTCTGATAGTATTTATCAATTGACAGACCAAATCAATATGATAGTTGTGAAAGCAGGGACAATAGATGACTTTTATGTAGAAGTAGAAGCTGATACATGGATGGAAAATGAATCAACTGGTGAAATCATTGAAGGTGGGTATATTCCTCAATATCGAATTATGAAAGGTGATGGATGTTATCTGGTAAGAAAAATGGAATATCGTGTACCGGGTGATATTCAACTTATCGCATTGTCCTCTCCTTTAAAAAAAGATGTTTCAAAAAATACGCTTTATCGTTTTGAAAGACAGTGAGTTGTTATTGAATAACTTATAGTTTGTGATTTATAATGATAAAAAGTGAGGAGGTCAAGTATGGAAAGAAGACAATTTGAAAAGTTAGGAATAGAATCATCATTACTTGGTTTTGGTTGTATGCGTTTCCCTTTAGATGAAAATGGAAATATTGAAGAAAAAGAAGCAGAAGAAATGCTGGATATGGCTATTTCACATGGAGTCACATATATTGATACAGCTTATCCATATCATAATGGAGATAGTGAACCTTTTGTAGGACGTGTTTTAAAGAAATATGATCGTAACCAATATACTCTGGCTACAAAATTACCTATTTGGAATGTCCATAGTCAAGAAGAAGCCAAAGATATCTTTGAATCACAATTGCAAAGATTAGGTGTAGATTATGTTGATTTTTATTTATTACATGCTTTGGATGCTAAAAAATGGGAAAAGGTGAAGGAATATCATATTATTGAATTATGTGAGCAATTAAGACAAGAAGGAAAAATTAAGTATTTAGGATTTAGTTTTCATGATGAATATCCAGTCTTTGAAACAATCTTAAAAGCACATCACTGGGATTTTTGTCAATTACAATTAAATTATATGGATATGAATATTCAAGCAGGACAAAAAGGCGTTGATTTAGCTAATCAATTAGGTGTTCCTTTGGTTGTTATGGAACCAATCAAAGGTGGGAGTTTAGCAACCCTTCCAGCAGATGTAACAAAGATGTTTCAAGATTATGATTCTAAAAGAACATTAGCTTCTTGGGCTTTACGTTATGTAGGCACATTACCGGGAGTTAAAGTGATTTTGAGTGGTATGTCAACATTAGCACAAGTGAAAGATAATCTGAAAACTTTTGAAAATTATCAAAACTTAAATGATGAAGAAATGGCGATTGTAAAAAAGGTGGCAGATACATTACATGCTCGTACAAAGAATGGATGTACAGGTTGTGGTTATTGTATGCCTTGTCCTTTTGGTGTGAATATCCCTTCTAACTTTAAGTATTGGAATAATTGCTTTATTTATGATGATGAAAAATTATTTAAAGGAAAATATGAAAAGATGAGTGATCAAGAAAAAGCTAGTCACTGTCAACAATGTGGAGCGTGTGAAAGAATGTGTCCACAACAATTGTCAATTAGAGAAGATTTAAAAAGAGTTGTTAAGGATTTTGAAGGTTAATTTTATGATGAGAGTTGTTATATTTATGATAACGACTCTTTTTTTCATGCGATGAAGATGATAGAATAGAGATAATGAAGGGAGAGGGTTGAATGGCAAAAAAGAAATGGATTATTGTTGCTTTAGCTATAATCATTATCGTTGCAGGAGCTATGGGTGGTTATATATGGTATCAAAATGATCAAAGACAGAAAATATTAGATTCTATTCAATTAACGTTTACAGATCAGACAGTGGTGGAATATGGAAGTGATATCAAAGCAGAGGATTTTGTTGATCAACAAAGTGGAAGATTGATGGCTCCAACTTTAGATACTATGTCATTAGGTCAACAAACTTTAGAGTATAAAGTGACAAAAGGAGATTTAAGTAAAACCTTTGAACATGTTATTGAAGTAAAAGATACAAAGTTACCAGAAATTCAATTATCTAAGGATTCAGTCAATATAGAATATGGAGATGCATTTGATGTGAAATCGTATATTCAATCTGTTAAAGATTCTGTTGATGGCCCTTTAACATATGTATCTAAAGATAAAGTGAAAGATAAACAGACAGGTTATTATACATATGAAAATAATGTCAACACGAAAAAAGCAGGAACATATAAGGTTGTTGTGAAAGCTGTAGATAAAAATAATAATCAAAGTGAAAAAACATTGAAAGTCACAGTAAAAGAGGAAGTTAAAAAAGATGCTACAAAATCTCAGAGTTCATCATCTTCTTCATCTTCAACTTCTACACAACAATATGTCCCTTCAGCTAATAATAAAGTGATTGTGATTGATCCGGGACATCAGGGACAGGGGAACAGCTCTTTAGAACCTATTGGACCAGGAGCATCTACAAAAAAGGCAAAAGTTGCTGGTGGAGCTACAGGGACAACAACGAAAATTCCAGAATCTCAAACAACTTTAGAAATTGGATTAAAATTAAGAAGTGAATTGCAGTCACGAGGCTATACAGTCATTATGACAAGGACAAGTCAGAATGTTGATATTTCGAATAAAGAACGTGCGATGATAGGTAACAACAATAATGCTGCAGCAGTTATTCATTTGCATTGTGATGGTGCAGGTTCAAGTGCAAGAGGAGCACATACGATTGCTCCAGCAAGTGATAATCCTTATTGTTCTTCCATTTATAGTGCATCATCTAAACTGGCTCAAAAAGTCATTCAATCTTATTGTGCTGCTACTGGCTTAAAAAGTAGAGGTGTTTCTTATCGTAATGATTTATCGGGGATTAACTGGAGTGAAGTTCCATCTATCTATATAGAAATGGGATTTATCACAAATCCAACTGAAGATCGTTTATTAAATGATGATGCTTTTCAAACAAAATGTGCAAAAGGCATTGCTGATGGAATAGATGCTTATTTTTAAGGAGGGCATATGAAACGTTATCGTTCAAAGATAGGTATAATGTGGATTATAGCTATCGGTATTATTATCTGGTGTAACTATGTCATGCTAAAATTAGTTACATGGCAATTCAATGATTTAGGTATGTGGTTAACATTATTTATTTTAATACCAGTTGATGTTTTATTTGTTATATGCACTTTTTGGACTTATTATGAATTTCATGAGGATTATCTGAAAATCAGAAATGGTTATTTCTTCCATGAAGATATACCTTATTTAGATATTCGCTCTTTTAAAGAAACACATAATCCCGTAGGTTCTTGTGGTTTATCATTGGATCGTATAGATATGATATATAAAGCTCAAAAAGGAAGAAATGGAAATAGTGAGGTATTGATTTCACCTGTTAAAAAACAGGAGTTTATTCAAGAGTTAGAAAGACGTTCAAGAATTTTTATGACAAAGTAGCCTCGAAAAGGCTACTTTGTCTTTGGAGATAACGATAAAAAAGTCGTGAAATAATAAAAAGTTTGTAGACTTTTATGGCGAAATTGATTAGAATAGGTGTGTAAATTGATAAACAAAGGAGATAGGAACAGTATGAGTGGTTTTTTTGGGGTAGCATCACAAAATGATTGTGTTATGGATTTGTTTTTTGGAGTAGATTATCATTCGCATCTAGGAACAAGAAGGGGTGGAATGGCTGTTTATGGAAAGGATGGATTTCAACGTTCTATTCATAATATTGAAAATTCACCTTTTCGTACAAAGTTTGAAAAAGATGTAGAAGAATTTGCTGGAAATATTGGGATTGGTTGTATTTCTGATAGTGAAGCACAGCCTTTACTGGTAAATTCACATTTAGGTTCTTTTGCGATTACAACTGTAGGAAGAATTAATAATTTAGATGAATTAAGAACTTTATGTTTTGAACAAGGAAAAACACATTTCTTAGAAATGAGTGGGGGAGAAATTAATCCTACAGAAATGGTAGCAGCATTGATTAATCAAAAGGAATCTATTGTAGAAGGTATTCAACATGCTCAAAAACTTGTCAAAGGATCTATGAGTATTTTGATTATGACAAGTGAGGGTATTTATTGTGCTAGAGATAAATTAGGAAGAACACCTGTGATTATTGGAAGAAAAGATGATGCTTATTGTGTCACTTTTGAAAGTTCAGCATTTTTAAATTTAGGATATCATCATTATAAGGATTTAGGTTCTGGAGAGATTGGATTTATTTATCCTCATGGGTTTACACAAAAAGTCAAACCTAATGATCAAATGAAAATTTGTTCATTTTTATGGGTTTATTATGGATATCCAACTTCAACATATGAAGGAGTCAATGTTGAAAAGATGCGCTATGATTGTGGAAGTATGTTAGCGAAACGTGATCAAGGAACAGTTGAGCCTGATAGTGTCGCTGGAGTTCCTGATTCAGGATTGGCACATGCGATTGGTTACGCTAATGAATCTGGTATCCCATTTGCAAGACCATTCATTAAATATACACCAACTTGGCCTCGTTCATTTATGCCACAAAGTCAAGGTCAAAGAAACTTAATTGCGAAAATGAAATTAATTCCTGTTAAAGAATTAATTAAAAATAAGAGTTTATTGTTAATTGATGATTCTATTGTCAGAGGGACACAATTAAGAGAAACAACAGAATTCTTATATCAATCTGGTGCTAAAGAAGTCCATGTTAGACCAGCTTGTCCACCGATACTGTTTGGATGTAAATATTTGAATTTTTCACGTTCTAATTCAGAATTAGACCTTATTACAAGACGTGTCATTAAAGATTTAGAACAAGGCGATGTCACTGATGAGGTATTGGCAGAATATGCTAATCCAGATAGTGAAAAATATCAACAAATGTTAGATGAAATTTGTAAGAGATTGAAATTTACATCTTTAAGATATCATCGTTTAGATGATCTTATTGAATCTATAGGTATTGAACCATGTAAGTTATGTACTTACTGTTGGGATGGAAAAGAATAGCAGAGCGTTATGAACGTTCTGTTTTTCTTTAAGAAGTGATTGTATTGTTTTTTTATATGTATTCATGTAAAATAAAACAGCGAGGAGATGGGTATGGATAGAGTTAAACAAATAGAACAAAGTATTATTAAAAAATATCGTAAACCTATATGGAGAAAGTTTGTAAAAGCTATTCAGACATATGATTTAATTCAACCGGGAGATAATATTGCAGTGTGTATTTCTGGAGGAAAAGATTCTATGTTGATGGCTAAATTATTACAGGAAATTAAAAGACATGGTCAATTTGATTTTGGTTTAGTCTTTTTATCAATGGATCCAGGATATAATCAAAAGAATCGTCAGAAGATTGAAGAAAATGCAAAAATTATGGGGATACCTGTACAGTTTTTTGAATCAGATATTTTTCAAGTTGTCACAAATATTGAAAAGTCACCATGTTATTTATGTGCTAGAATGCGTAGAGGTTTTTTGTATGCCAAAGCAAAGGAATTAGGATGTAATAAGATTGCTTTAGGACATCATTTTGATGATGTTATTGAAACAATTTTAATGGGGATGTTCTATGGTTCACAAATACAAACAATGATGCCTAAATTACATAGTACAAATTTTGAAGGAATGGAACTGATTAGACCGATGTATTTGATTGAAGAAAAAGATATTATTCATTGGTGTCGTTATAATGATTTATCATTTATTCAATGTGCCTGTCGTTTTACAGAAGAAATGGAAGAACTAGGGGAAGTGCATCATACTTCAAAAAGAGAAGAAATGAAGAATTTATTAAAGTATTTAGAAACAATGAATCCTAATGTGAAAAAGAATGTTTTTAAGAGTGTAGAAAATGTGAATCTGGCAACCATTATTTCATATAGTGATGAACAGGGAAAACATCATTTTTTAGATACTTATGATAAAGGAGAATAATATGTTTTCTAGATTTGAATTGTTAGTTGGAAAAGATTGTATTTGTCAATTAAATCAAAAACATGTGATTGTTTTTGGTGTCGGTGGTGTCGGTGGTTATGTTGTAGAAGCACTAGTCAGAAGTGGAATCGGGCATATCACAATAGTAGACAATGATACAGTATCGCTTTCTAATTTAAATCGTCAAATCATTGCTACACAAGATACGATTGGTAAAAAGAAAGTAGAAGTCATGAAAGAAAGAATTTTATCTATTCATCCAGATTGTGATGTCCATACTTTAGAAATGTTTTATTTGCCAGAAAATGCAGATGATATTAATTTGACACAATATGATTATGTCGTAGATGCAATTGATACGATTACTTCCAAAATAGAATTAGCAATGCGTTGTGATCAGAAAACTCCTTTAATAAGTTCTATGGGAACAGGGAATAAAATGAATCCAGCCATGCTAGAAGTGAGTGATATTTATAAAACATCCGTATGTCCTCTAGCTAAAGTGATGCGTAGAGAATTAAAGAAAAGAGGCATTCAACATTTAAAAGTTGTTTATTCCAAAGAAGAACCTTTAAAACCACAAGTATCCAATGAACAAACAAATAAAAGAGTTATACCGGGTAGTACATCCTTTGTTCCATCTAGTGCCGGTTTATTAATAGCGAGTGAAGTGATTAAAGATTTGTTGAAATAGACAAATCTTTTTTCACATTTTTTGCTTATAGGCATATGTTAAATTGAGGTGTCAAAGATGCGAGATCAACTTCAATCTTATATTTATACAGAAAAATTTTTGGCTCAACTTTATCGTCGTGCAGCAGCTTTAGCTTCATCACAGGAAGAAAAAGAGGCATTATTAAGATTTGCGAAAAATGCTGAACAAAATGCTATTTATTTGAATTATTTTTATAAGTTAGAATATGGCATTAATTATGATCCAATGATTCCTGATGTGAATTTACAAGGTGGTTATAGAGCTGTTCTTAATGAAATTTTGAGATTAGAAATCAATTCTTTTTTACAGTATCGTACCCATACTTATAATCAAGGTAATAATGAATTTAGAGAAACAATGAGAGCTATTTCAGATACGAAATTAGGTCATATCCTTACTATTTTAGCAATCATTACAAATCTTAATGCTCCACAAAACAATGGCTAACTCTTAGTTAGTCGTTTTTGTTCTCTTAAAAAGCGACAAAGTCTACTATGTTCATATTTCTTTTGTTTTTTAAAAGTGTTATACTAAAATAGCAAAGGAGGAAATAACATGGGTGTTGTTTATACAAATAATAATTCCAAGAAATATTTCATTATTGGAGGTATTGTTGGAATTATAGTGATTGTAAGTGTTGTTTTATTTTTCTTGTTATCGGGGAACAATAATGAAGGCACATTAAAAGATTTTTATACTTTGATTTCAGAAAAGAAGTATGATGAAATGTATGATTGTATTAGTGAAGAATCACAGAAAAAATATGATAAAGAAACATTTGTGACAAGAAATCAAAATATTTATGAAGGAATTGAAGCTAATCAATTAAGTATTGAAGTTTTAGATGAAGAAGATAACCAATTAACTTATCAAGTTAAAATGAATACAGTTGCTGGTGAAGTTTCTTTTGAAAATAAGACAACAATAGAAGATGATAAGATTGTATGGGATGATTCTTTTATTTTTCCAGACTTAACACAAAATGATAAAGTGAGAGTATCGGAAGATGAAGCAAATCGAGGAAAAATCTTAGATCGCAATGGAAAAATGTTAGCAGGGCAGGGAGAGGCTTACTCTGTTGGGCTTGTTAGAGGAAAATTAAATGGGGAAAATGATTATGATCAATTAGCAAAATTACTATCATTAACAAAAGAAAGTATTCAAAAAACAATGAGTGCTGCTTGGATTCAAGATGATTCTTTTGTCCCATTAACAACAATTCCATCTGATGATACACAACTAGAAAATCAGTTATTACAAATACCAGGAGTACAATTAAATACTGTAGAAGTGCGTAGCTATCCTTATGGAGAAATCACTTCTCATTTAACAGGATATATGCAACAAGTAACGGCAGAAGATTTAGAAAAACATCAAGGAGAAGGCTACACAGAAACGTCAATGATTGGTAGAAGTGGTATAGAAGCTGCTTATGAAAAACAATTAAAAGGAACAAATGGAGCAACTATTTCTATTGTTGATGAAAATGGAAGCACAAAGAGTACAGTAGCCACTCAAGAAAAACAAGATGGACAAGATATTACATTAACAATTGATATCGATTTACAAAAAGATTTATATCAATCATTTGAAAATGATCAAAGTGCTTCAGTTGCCATGAATCCAACAAATGGAGAAGTGTTAGCGTTGGTCAGTACACCATCATTTGATAGTAATGATTTTATTTATGGATTTTCAACGGAAGAATGGGATGCTTTAAATAATGATGAAGCACAACCACTGACAAATCGTTTCCGTTCAACTTGGGTGCCTGGCTCAACGATGAAATCTATCACAGCAGCAATTGGTTTAGAAACAGGTTCATTAGATGCTTCTAAAGATTTTGGTGCTGAAATGAAGTGGCAAAAAGATTCAAGCTGGGGAGATTATTATGTCACAACATTACATGCTCCTAATCCTAATAATTTAAAAAATGCTTTAATTTATTCAGATAATGTTTATTTTGCGAAAGCAGCATTAGAGATTGGAAAAGATAATCTTGAAAAAGGATATCAATCATTAAAAATTGGAGAAGATATTCCTTTTGAATTAGCATTAACAAAATCACAATATACAAGTGATTCATTTGATAAGGATATACAGATTGCTGATAGTGGATATGGTCAAGGACAAATTTTAATGAATCCTGTACAAATGGCATCTATTTATAGTTCATTTATGAATGATGGAAAAATGATGACACCTCATGTTGTGAAATCTACTGAAACATCTGTATGGGCTGAACCATTCTCAAAGAAAACAACGGATGAAATTAAATCAGATTTAATTCAAGTTGTAGAAGATAGTCACGGAACAGCTCATAGCTTAAAGAATAGTCAATTCCAATTAGCTGCAAAAACAGGAACAGGAGAAATTAAAGAATCACAAGATGATACAACAGGAACAGAAATAGGTTGGTTATCTGTTGCTTCTACAGATTCATCAAATCCTATTGTTATTACAACAATGGTAGAAGATGTTAAAGGTCGTGGTGGAAGTGGTTATGTTGTTGATCATGTGAAACAACCATTAATGTCATATTTACAAAGATAGAAAACGGAGAAATCCGTTTTTTTCTTTATAAAATGACTTTACATTTAAATGAAAGATGATATACTAAAAGTAGAGTAAATATTATTTTTCATATTTAAATTATTTTAATGATTTATGATGTGGGAAAGGGTGAAGAATATGAAAAAGATTTTCATAACATTTCTAGGTTTGTTTCTTGTATTAGGAATAAGTGGTTGTCAAAAAAGTCATGTAGATGTTGAAGATGTTGCGAAAAAAATTGTATATTTTTCACAGGATCTACTTCAAGCAGAAGGTAATGAAATAGAGGAAATTCTTCAAAATGTCAATGATGAGTTTAAAAATCAAATGAAAGATAATATCATTAAAGATGTACAAATAAAGGTTTTGGGTAATGTGGAAAATGATTTAAAATCATATGATTTACCTATAACGATACAATCAGTAGCTATAGAAGAAGGAGATAGTCAGATTGTGACAGTTAAGTTTGTGGATCAAAAACAAAAAGAAGGACAAACAGTTTTACAAATGCAGGATGATGGAAAACAAGTCACATATGTGGGGTATAGAAAATGAAGAAAATAGATTGGATATTGATAAAAATACAATGGCTTATTATTTTGATTGCTGGAATCTTTTTATTGTTTCATGGACATAATCATGATTTTGTGATTGTGTTATGGGTACTTTCTGTTGTGTGCAATGCATTTTGGTCAAGAGGATATCGTGTTGCGAATGTAGAATATGCATATAGTCAAATTATTCAACGTTATCCCATCGTTTGGATGGTTTTGAGAATGTTGATTATCGTTATTATATCTATTTTTGTTATAGGATATGTTATATAAAAACATCTCGATTAAGAGATGTTTTTATATAGCGATTTCTTTTAATTTTTGAATTAACATATCGGGTAAAGTTTCAATATTTTCAATAAATAAACCATGTGGATATGTTTTGGTAATCAATGGAGCAGTTTGTATACCAATCCCTATAACATCAATATCTTGATCTTTTTTATATAAGCGGGTTAATTCATGAATATGTGCTACACCATGTGTATCGCCATCAGATAAGACAAAGACAAAGCCTTTGCGATGTCTTTTGTAGGTAGCTAATTTCTTCAAAACATATTCTAAAGCAATATCTTCATGTGTTCCACCAGATGTATGCATAGCATAAATACGATTCAGTAAATATCTTTTTTGGCAATCTTGAAAAGAAATAATTTCAGTGAGTTGAACCTGTGTTTTTCCAAGTGCTTTATGTGCAGAAATACAGAATGGTATTTTTAATGTCTGTAAAACTCTTGCAAGTTCAAAGCAACCTTTCATTGTATTGATAATTTTATCGCCACTCATTGATTCACTTGTATCAACAAGAATATACACACATAAATCTTTCTTTTTTCCTTGTTTATGTGTTTTAAATACACGTCCATCTAAAGAAGCACGATAAAGATTTTGTTGATCTAATTGTCTTCCATATTCTAGTTTATGCTTTGTTTGACTTTTTGAAGCATACATTCTTTCACGCTTAAATAATCTCGCCAGTTTGTTACTTCTGATAATACTTTCATTTTGATTTCTTAAAGCAATAGTACCGTATTGAGTAGGTGTTGTTCTTTCTAAAGGTGATAAAACAATAGATTGTTCAATGGAAGAATGATAAGTTTGAGATTGAAAGCTTTTCTCCTGGTGTTTTCTTTGCTTTTCTTCACGTCTATGAATATCTTGTAGAATTTGATGTTTTTGTGTTTTTTCGGCTTCATTTTCAAGTGATTCAATACGTTGAAATTCTTCATCAGAAAGATCAAGCTGATATTTAGTTGGTGTTTGTTGAGGTGAATTTTGTGATTCACCTTTTTGAAATTGAATTGCAATTTCACTAGACATTTGGGAGAAAAGACTTTGAGAAACACCAGATATTTTAGAACCATTTTGAATTGTATCGAATATTTCTTTGACAGTTTCATCCATAATGGGTTGACATAGATTGAGAATTTCTTTAGCTATTTCTAAACGTTCTTTTGTATGATTTGTCTGTAAACGCCCTTGAATTGCTAATTTTCTTATTTGGATAAAATTTTGTGGAAGATAGTAAGGTAAATAGATGATATTGTCATTTAATTGAAATCTATATCCATAGGTACAGATGACCATGATTTCTTTAATGATTTTATCCATTAAAAAAGTTGTATCGGTCTGTTGGTGTTTTTCTTTAAGAAAAGATGAAGTGATAGCTTGTCGGGCATACATGAGAGGATTCCAAGTTTCTGGAAATTCAATGCCTAAAGCATTTTCAATTGCACCTTCTTCAATAGCTTTTAAAACAAGTGGCAGATTGGTTTGAAAGACGTAATTTGTGATAATAGATTTG
This sequence comes from Clostridium sp. C1, assembly GCF_018223625.1. Lineage (NCBI taxonomy): Bacteria > Bacillati > Bacillota > Clostridia > Eubacteriales > Clostridiaceae > Clostridium > Clostridium sp. C1. Next base: position 2,460,916 of record NZ_CP073631.1, read on the forward strand.
AGTTTTCGATAAGACATCTGTTTGTTAAGAAAGTCTTTTGCGGCAGAATTAACTTGGGTTAAAGCTTGAGAAGCTTGAATGTAAGTTTGTGATAAGATTTGAAAATCACAATAGCGTAAACTTGCGAGTTCATGGAACAAAAGTCCTTCCATAAACATCTCATAACCTTGAGGGTGAAAGTGTTCAAGATAATGATAAGGAGCTTTTTCACCAAGAGTGATAGATGCTTGATGATTTTTGATTTGTGAATAACATTGATTGCTTTCATCAATAGTGAGATGAATAGGCATCTGGGCATAAAGAACTGTATCTTTTTTGAGTTTTTGTTTGATTTGTGATGATAACATAGAGATTATTCAACAAATTCATGAACAATGAGTGACATGACAGAAGCAGCAGGCCCATTTGTCGCAAGAATTTGACGAGCATCTTCTAAGTTTAAGATTTCATCATCTTCTTCAGCTAATTCTGAAATAATTGTGACCAGACTTGCACGAATCACATCACCATCTAAATCAACAGTTTTATTAGCCCAGTTCAGCAATGTTCTTAAGTCAATTCTTTGTGTTGTTTCATTACCTTCATTAATAATAACATTATGGAAAGCGTCAAGTAATGATGCCATTTTTGTTGCAGTTGTATCATCAATTCCTGTTTCTTTGACAATAATATGTGCCATTTTGTCGATAGGTAATTGACTGATTTTTATTTTATTTTGAATACGTGATTTATGAGAAAGATTCATTTCGTTTGTTCCAGCATAACCAATATTCATACTTTCACCAAATCTAAAGAGTGGGTGGGCATGAATGATTTCTCCATTGTCTAAAATCTTTTGCTTTGTACCATCTAAAACATCATTTAATGATGAAATGATGTCACTATCAACCATATTGATTTCATCGAAAATAAACATACCACCATATTTCATCATTAAACTTAGAGGTCCATATTCAAAAACAGTTTCACCATTTCTTAAGACATATTTACCAAATAAAGTTGATTCATCAATAGAACGACTTCCGACCATTTTTAAACTTGGTAATCCTAATGCGCCAGCAACACAGAGTAATTTTGTTGTTTTACCAGTTCCAGAAGGACCATAATATAAACATGACCATGTTTTTCCTCTTTGAAAAGATTTAATTAAATCAAAGTCATTTTGATCTAAAAAATGACGATTTTGCATATACAAACGTTCATTATCTTTAATTGATTCTTGAAGAAATAATGGTAATTTCATTCTTTCTTGTGTTGAATAGAGAGGGGTTACATCTAATATAGTATAGGATGAAGAAGATAATGACTGATAGATTTGTTGTTTTGATTGTAAATCTAATAATAAGTGTTGAGGGTCTTCTTGAAATAAAAAGATAGGGGTTAAAGATTGGGTATTAAATGTCATATGAAGATGGTTTAATAATTCTTCAACAGAATCATAATGTAAAGATAAAAAACAATCTTGAAGTTGAAGAATATCTTTTAATATTTGAATCAATCTTTTAGCAATGTTTAAAACGTATTTATAGTGATTTGCATCCCATTCATTAGCATGATGATGTTGGCCCATATCAATGTGACGCCAGTTTTCATAAATATCTTGAAATGTTTCTATCTGATATTGATTATATATGTAATTGATTGCAACGAGTAATAAACGATATAAACTATCGCTTTTTTCATAGGCACTTGCTATAATGAAACGTTGATCTTGTAAAGAATATTCTAAATATGCTTCTTTTTGGTTATTGTGAATAATTTGAAATAATAATGAATGTTCATGAGTAAAAAGATAGACCTGATCATTGTTGTATTGACTATGTACAAGACCCATGATGGCTTTAGCAGTTTCGTATTCATAAGTATAGGTAGTTCCATCAATATAGTCCAGTGTCAGTTTTTCTCCATAAAGAATATGCTCACTATGATAACCAGGGGAAATGGAATAAGGTTTATATTGTTTGAGTTCGTCAAGTATCATATTTTATCGGCTCCTTTTCTTGATACATATTATAACATGAATAGACTATATCACAAATCATCTGCTTATATAAATAAAAAAACGATCTGACGATCGCTTTGTTTTCATATGGTGACCTGTACGGGATTCGAACCCGTGAATGCATGCGTGAAAGGCATGTGAGTTAACCGTTTCTCCAACAGGCCATAAAAATGGCGCTTGAAGTAGGACTCGAACCTACGACCGATCGGTTAACAGCCGATTGCTCTACCAACTGAGCTATTCAAGCGTATGGAGCGGGTGATGGGAATCGAACCCACGTAGTCAGCTTGGAAGGCTGAAGTTCTACCATTGAACTACACCCGCAAAAGAATGGTGCCCAGGGCCGGAGTCGAACCGGCACGGATTTTAAGGTCCGCAGGATTTTAAGTCCTGTGCGTCTACCAATTTCGCCACCTGGGCATATATGTTTATGAATGGTGACCCGCAGGCGACTCGAACGCCTGACCCTCTGATTAAAAGTCAGATGCTCTACCTACTGAGCTAGCGGGTCAAAAGAATGGTGGGGAGGGGCGGATTCGAACCACCGAACCGAAAGGAACTGAGTTACAGTCAGCCGCGTTTAGCCACTTCGCTACCTCCCCGTATATGGTGCCGGCTAAAGGACTTGAACCCTCAACCTACTGATTACAAGTCAGTTGCTCTACCAATTGAGCTAAGCCGGCAAATAAATGGTGGAGGTTAACGGGCTCGAACCGCTGACCCTCTGCTTGTAAGGCAGATGCTCTCCCAACTGAGCTAAACCTCCAACATGGCTGGGATAGCTGGATTCGAACCAGCGCAATGACAGAGTCAAAGTCTGTTGCCTTACCGCTTGGCTATATCCCAACAGTGCTTATTTAATATATCAATTTTTTGGAGTATAGTCAATATTTTTTAAGCGAAAATTTAATTTTTTTCATATTTCACTTATAAAAGGAAAAAAGATGAACCATTGGATTCATCTTAGTTTTCTAATAATTTTTCAATACTTACAAGTTTTACACATAAGACAAAGAGTTCTGTTGCCTGTTTTAATTCATCTAAAGGTGGATATGAAGGAGCAATTCTGATAATGGAATCATGGGGATCATGACCATAAGGGAAAGTTGCTCCAGCATTTGTTAAAATCACACCTGCTTCTTTACATTTTTGTACAATATTTTTAGCACAATCTTCTAGAGCTTCAAAAGTGATAAAATAACCACCTAATGGTTTTGTCCATTTTCCTATTTTTAAATCAGCTAACTCTCTATTAAAAATATCAATAACCATTTCAAACTTAGGTCTTAAAACATCTGCCTGTTTTTCCATATGTTGTGTTAAACTTTCAACATTATGAAAATATTGAGCATGTCTTAACTGATTCAATTTATCATGTCCAATTGACTGAATACTCATATGTTTTAAACTATCTTTTTTGTTGTTGAGTGAAGTAGCCATAGCTGCTACACCAGCACCCGGAAAAGTTACTTTAGATGTTGAGCAGAATTCAAAGACCATATCTGGATTTCCCGCATCTTCACAAGCCTTTAAAATATCTTTAACATGACTTTGTTTATCTGCATATAAATGATGAACAACATAAGCATTATCCCAAAAAATACGAAAATCTTTCGCAGCTGGTTTTAAATGAGCGAATCGATCAACGACTTTATCTGAATATGTAATACCAGAAGGATTGGAATATTGAGGAACACACCAGATTCCTTTCACTGTTTCATCTTCTTGAACATATTTTTCTACTAAGTCCATATCTGGTCCATTTTCATCCATTGGAATGGGAATCATTTCAAAACCAAAATGTTCTGTAATCGCAAAATGACGATCATAGCCAGGAACAGGACATAAAAATTTAATCTTGTCTAAACGACACCAAGGGGTATTTCCTAAATAACCATGAGTATAACCACGACTGATCTGATCAAACATAATTGTTAAACTGGAATTTCCATAGACAATAATATGTTCAGATGTCGTCTTTAACATATTTGCAAAAAACTGTTTTGCTTCATTGATACCATCCAAAATACCATAATTACAATAATCTTTTTGATTTGAAAAATCATAATGACTATTAATAGTATCTAACATGGGCATAGAAAGTTGAATTTGTGAAAAGTCAGGTTTTCCACGTGCCATGTTTAATTGTAAATGTAAATCTTTCATGTCTTGGTATTGTTTGCTTAATTGTTGATGTAAAGTTTTTAATTCTTCTTGATTCATGTCTTGATATGCTTTCATTTTCTCTCCCTCACTTTGAAGTCATTGTATCTTTTCATTATATAAAATGCAATCTTTATTTGATGAAAATCTTTTATTCACTCATATGTAAACGATGTAAGATTACAACAAAGGTTGTTTGGTCTTTATGACTTGTCGCAAAGATTTCTCCATTATGAATTTGGATGATGTTTTTAGCAATCGCTAAACCTAGACCTGTTCCACCCGTTGATGAAGAACGTGAGGCATCACTACGATAAAATTTATCAAAAATATATGGTAAATCAGCACTATCAATAGGATTGCCATAATTCATAATCTTAATAGTTACTGTTTCATCATCATTCAAAACTTCAATTTTAATCTTTTTACCATCCTTACCATATTTTACAGCATTAGATAATAAATTATCAAAGACTCTTGCGATTAATTGTCCATCACCTTTAATAAAAAGGTTATTTTGACTTGTCTTGACTTCTGGAATGATATGATATTCTTGAAAAGTAGGATAAAATTCATCAACAATCTGTAAAACCAGCTCACTAATATTGATTGTTGTCATATGAACTTTCACATTCGCTTGATCTAGGCTAGTAAATTCAAATAAATCATCCATCATACTTTGTAATCTTTTGGATTTTTCATAAGCCACACTAGAATATTTTTGAATTTCTTCTTTTGTCAGTTGCTGATTATTTTTAATCAGTTCCAGATAACCGACAATGGTTGTCAGTGGTGTTCTTAAATCATGAGCAACATTTGTAATTAAATCATTTTTTTGTTTTTCAGCATTTCTTTCAGCATCATAAGCCATACGTTCATTTTCTTTAAGAATCTCACTTTCTTTTTCTTTATCACTTAAAGTCTTAGCTAAGGCATTGATATTAGCCGCTAGTAAACCAAGTTCATCATCGTATTTAATTGGTGCTTCAACTTCATAATCACCAGCTGTGACTCTTTGAATTGTTCCACTTAAAACATCAATGTATTTAAGTGTGATATTCATTAAATCTGAAAAGGTCACTAAAAAGATAAGTAATGAAATAAAGAAAGCCAGAATGTATAACCATTCATAAGATAAATGAAATATATTGGTATGTTGTAGGATAATCATTAATGCCAGATCACATAGAAAAGCAATAAAATAAGCAACAATAATATTGATAAATAAACGCCATCGAAAACTACTGATAAGTAATCGTTGAATCTTTTGAATCATAGTTCGAATTTATAACCTACGCCCCAAACTGTTTTAATATGTTGAGGATTTCTTGGTTGCCTTTCTATTTTTTCTCTTAGTTTTCTAATATGGACCATAATTGTATTATTAGAATTATTTGATTTCATATGCCAGATTTTTTCAAAAATATCTTCAATAGAAAAGACTGTTCCCGGTTGACTAGCCAACAAGACAAGAATTTCATATTCAATTCTTGTAAGAGCTAAAGGTTTTCCATCCAGTGTTACTAATTTCTTTTGTGTATCAATAATTAAATCTGTTGCTTCAATCAAATGTGAAGAATGATTGATAGGCTTATTAAAAACTTGATAGCGACGAAGCTGTGATTTGACTCTGGCAACCAGTTCCATAGCATTAAATGGTTTACTGACATAATCATCGGCACCTGTCAATAGTCCTTCAATTTTATCAGTATCAGCAGTTTTGGCTGAAACAATAATAACAGGCACATTATATTTTTCACGAATCATTTTTAAAGCCTGTATTCCGTCAATTTCAGGCATCATAATATCCAAAATAACAAGATCAATATGATACTCTAAAATATCATTCATCAAAGTGAAAGCATTATATCTTTTTTCCACTTGATATCCTTCTTGTGTTAAATAAATTTCAATTAAATCAGTAATTTCTTTTTCATCATCTACAACGAGTATATGAGGTGTATTCATGTCTTATCGCCTCCTAAACATATTATATAGAAATTTATAGAAACAACAATCTTTTTTCTAAAGAAAAAAATGTTTTAATGATACTGAACATTTCATTTTGTTTTTCATAAAATGAAATAAAAAAGTCAGAAAGTTTTAAAGAAATCGTTAAAAAGAAGAAAAGATTGAAAGAAAGTTCCAATGAACTTCCATAATATTGAAAGCGGTATCAAAAATCAATACAATAGGCTCAAAAGGAAGAGGAGGAAAATAATATGACAGACAAATTAATGGAAGCTATTTTAAAAGTAGCGGAAAAATTACAGACAAATCGTTACATGTCAGCGATTAGAAATGCTTTTACAGCATTGTTGCCAATTACGATTTGTGGAGCATTTAGTGTTTTATTTACAAGTGTTATTTGTACACCTAATGAACAAGGGATTAGTTTAGCTAACTTTGAGATATTTAGCTGGTTAGAAAACTTAAATCCAATGTTTGATGCTGCATATTATGCAACATTAAACTTCTTAACAATTGGTTTAGTTGTCTTGATTGCGATTGAACTAGGAAAACAATATGGAATGCAACAAGATATGACTTTACCATTGGTAGCATTATCTTGTTATATTACATTATGTGCCACAACAATGGTTGTGACAAATGATCAAGGAATTTCTTTTGATGTTGCTGATGTATTGGCAGTACAGTATACAAATGCACAAGGATTATTTATGGCAATGATTTCAAGTATCCTTTCTGGAGAAATATATATTAGACTAGTTAAAGGTGGAAAGATGAAGATTTCTTTACCAGAAACGGTACCAAGTAATGTGGCTAATGCATTTAATGTATTGATTCCGGGTGTTGTGACTATCTTTATTATTTCAGGTATTGGATTATTATTTAATGAAGTATTTGGATATTCATTCTATGATGCTATTGCAAAATGGATTCAAGCACCACTCACAGGTGTTTTAACTGGTTTGCCAGGTTATTTGTTATTGTTCTGGGTATCTACATTACTATGGGTTGTTGGTATTCATGGTACACAGACTTTAGGGGCTATCTATTCAGCACCAATGTTATTAGCTTTAACTGAAAATACCGATGCAGTTTTAAAAGGAATTGAACCTACAAATATTTTAAATACTGGATTTATTAGTTGTTTTACAATTATTACAGGTGCCGGGATTACTGGTGGTTTATTGATTGCTATCTTGTTATTCTCTAAACGAGATGATTATCGTACAATTGCAAAATTATCAATTGCTCCAGCAATCTTCAATATCAATGAAACAATGACATTTGGTTTACCAATTGTCTTAGACCCAATTTTAGCTATTCCATTTATGTTTGCTCCAGTGATTTCAGCAACATTTGCTTATTGGATGACAGTGATTGGATTTGCACAAGTGATTTCATTCCAAGTCCCTTGGACAACACCAGTAGGTATTATGGGATTTTTAGCAACCGGTGGACATATTGGTACAGCAATTACACAAATTATTTGTGTGGCTTTATCAGTTGTTATTTATACTCCATTTGTTTTGATTTCTAATAAACAGGCACAAATGGAAGAAAATCAAGCTTAAAAATAAAAATGAAAGGAAAAGGAAAAGACATGAGTAAAGTAGAATTAACAGAAACACAGAAAAATATTATTCAAATTCGTAAAAGAATGAATCGACGTTCTATTGAAGAAGAAAAATTCAATGGTTTTACAAAAAAGAAAATGTGGACATATTTATGGATTTTCCTTTTCACACCTTATGGGCTATATCGATTATTTGATGAAAATAATGAATTTTTATATCAACAAAAAATAGTATGGTTAATAGTTGGTATTGTTTATATTATTTGTATGATTAATCAATTCATTCATATATTTTAAATAGAAAGGGTAAAGAATATGAAATTAATTATTGAAGAAAATGAAGAAAAAATGAGCGAAAGCTGTATGCATATTGTCTTAGGTGCTATGATGCAAGATAAACGTGTCAATATTTCATTGACTTCTGGACGTTCACCAAGAAAAATGTATGAAATGATGATTCCTTATGTTAAAGATCAGGAAAAATTCAAAGATATTCAATATTATATTTTTGATGATGGCCCTTATATAGGACAAGAACATGGTCCCATCTGGGAAGAAATGCATGAATTATTTTATACACCTGCCAATATTCCTGATTCTCAAATTCATTGTGTAACAGAAGATAACTGGGATACATATGATGAAGAAATTAGAAATGGTGGAGGTTTAGATGTGATGGTCATTGGTTTAGGATGGGATGGGCATTTCTGTAGTAATTGTCCTCGCTGTACACCAATGGATAGTTATACCTATAAGATTTTACGTGACGATCAAGTTGCAGTCAATGAAACATATCGACCTCGTGACAATATCCCTTATGTTTATACAATGGGACCAAAGAGTTTAATGCGTGTTAAACATCTTGTGATGATTGTTAATGGTAAAGAAAAGGCCGAAATCTTAAAACAAGTTTTAGATTCACCAATTACTGATGAATTACCATCAACAATTTTAAAATTACATCCAAACTTTACGATTATTGCTGATAAGGATGCTGCATCATTATTAAATCCAGAAGATTATAAAAGATATTAATAAAGGAGAAAAACATGGAAAAGAAACCTGTAAAAATTGTTACAATTGGTGGAGGAAGTAGCTATACACCAGAATTAATGGAGGGATTCATTAAAAGATATGATGAACTTCCTATTAGAGAAATTTGGTTAGTTGATATTGAAGATGGAAAAGAAAAACTTGAAATTGTTGGAGCAATGGCTCAACGTATGTGGGATGCTTCACCTTATGATGTCAAAGTGCATTTAACTTTAAACCGTAGAGAAGCATTAAAAGATGCTGATTTTGTGACAACTCAATTTAGAGTTGGATTATTAAATGCCCGTATTAAAGATGAAAGAATTCCTTTATCATATGGAATGTTAGGACAAGAAACCAATGGGGCTGGTGGTATGTTTAAAGCTTTAAGAACAATTCCAGTGATTTTAGATATTGTAGAAGATATGAAAGAATTATGTCCAGATGCATGGTTAATTAACTTTACAAATCCAAGTGGAATGGTTACTGAAGCTGTCATGAGATATGGAAAATGGGATAAAGTGATTGGTTTATGTAATGTTCCTGTAGGAGCAATGATGAAAGAACCACAAATGATTCATAAAACATTGGATGAATTAACATATAAGTTTGCTGGATTGAATCATTTCCATTGGCATAAAGTCTTTGATAATGCAACAGGAAATGATATTACACAAAAAATTATTGATGCCATCTATGATCCAGATGTTGATGATGGAACACCAAAGAATATCTTTAATGTGAAGTTCTTTAAAGAACAATTAGATCAAATGCAAATGATTCCATGTGGATATCATAGATATTATTATCGTCAAGAAGAAATGTTGAAACATTCTTTAGAAGAATATCATGATGTCAATGTTGGAACAAGAGGTCAACAAGTTAAGAAAACAGAAGCAGAGTTATTTGAATTATATAAAGATCCAAATTTAAATTATAAACCAGAACAATTAACAAAACGTGGTGGAACACATTATAGTGATGCTGCCTGTGAAACAATTGCTTCTATCTATGCGAATAAAAACACACATATTGTTGTATCTACAAGAAATAATGGAGCAGTGCCAGATTTACCAGCTGATTGTACAGTAGAAGTGTCTTCATTTATTGGAGCCACAGGAGCAAGAGCGATTGCCTTTGGACCATTACATCCTGCTCAAAGAGGATGGTTGCAATGTATGAAAAATATGGAACTTTGTGTAGAAGAAGCTGCCGTGACTGGTGATTATAATTTATTGCTTCAAGCTTTCACTTTAAATCCACAAGTGATGTCTGGAACAACAGGGAAACGTATTATGGATGAATTATTGATTGCCCATAAAAAATATTTACCACAATTTGCTGATAAGATTGCCGAGCTTGAAGCAGAAGGTATCACGATTAAAGATGATGTCGCAAGAGAATTAACTGAACAAGGATTATAAGATGACACACCTTATTGGAATCATTCCATAAGGTGTGGGCTCTGTGTCAAGAGTGGAGGGGAAGTAACTGAATCAGTTACTTCCTTTTTTAAATAATGTCATACTTAAAACCAAGATGCAGAAGTATTCTTTTTCTTAGGTTTTGAAAATATCTATAGCCATAGGCATTACGCTTGACTAGTTTCACCTTATTATTCATGCTTTCAATGAATCCATTATTGAAGCATGTTTTTATTTTTTTGTTTTTTCTCGTGTAGTATGTTGTGTATGTCAATGATCTTAGTATTGGCATGAACCAGTTTTTCCTGAAGTTTTTAGCAGTAGTCATATAATAATGATTTTCTGTCTTGAAAATATGATCAAGCCAATCATTTAATGCTTTCTTATAATCATTGTGTGGCTCATTAAGTATTTTCAGGAAATCCTGATAAATGTCATAGTTGATTTTTAGCTCTTCACACGATTCAAGTTCAAGAATTGCTTCAACTAGCTGCTTGTTTGTCATGTGTTTTTTAAAGTATGGATAATACCACGCTTTCTTTTCATTAAGTCTATTTTTATATTGGTCAAAAAGATGAAGATTTCTTTTGATAAGTTTTGATAGAGAATCATCTTTAAGATTTTTACAACAATTGATTCTTGCTTGAACCATGTTTTCTCTTACAATTCTTGTATAATGAAATCTATCAGCAATGATCTGAGCCTGAGGAAAAAGAGAATGCATGATTGAGTGGAAAGCACCTGAGAGATCCATGACGATGATTTTGACTTTCTTTCGTTCATCGTAAGGAAATCTCATGAAATAGTTTTTTAGATAAGAAGCACGTCTATCTGCAATGATATCAATAGTTTTTCCAGTAATGGGATTAGTTATATGAAAAGCAAAAGTGCCTTCATCAACTGTTGCCCTAAATTCATCAATGGAGATCGTAGAAGGAAGATGATAGAATCTTAGAGGAATGTCTATATGATGATAAAATAATCTATAGACAGTGCTTTTGGAAAGACCATGAGATCTAGCAAGTACAGCCATTGCAGTATTTTCTCTAAAGCCAAAAAGACAGGTTTGGGCAGCGATGGTAGTCAGCTTAGAATGAGGGAATCTAAAAGGGATGTTATCCTTGAAATATTTATGGCAATGCTTGCATTTGTACCTTCTATAAGTGACCTCGAGTATGGTCTTTAAATGCCCATTTGAAGTATGGGTAAGAAAAATTTTTCTGATGCCTTTAGAATCATGACGATCAATGCAACCACAATGAGGACAAGGTTTGCTCATTGAAGAAGATACGATATTAACATATTTAATAATGGAACCATTAGGTTTACGTTCGTATCTGAAACAGGAATCAGAATCAGGATAAGGCATAGGAAAAAACATACCATTCATTGAATTTAATTCTAGCGATTTTAAGATATCATTGGTATAATTGGGATTGGACATAGAAAATAACTCCTTTCATTTTGTTTGTGGTGAACTAATTGTAAAACGAGTTATCGACTATGTCTATTATTATATAAAAAAACTGGAAGATGAAGTTTTGAATATTACTTCCCCTCCAGTTTTAGTATAGAGCCAAGGTGTGTTTTTAAGTGTATTGTATAATAATGTGATAACCGTTATAATACTTATATTAGCAAATACAGAAAGGAAGAATGAAAGATATGACAGAATTAGAAAAGATGAAACAGGGATTATGGTATGATGCCAATTATGATGAAGAACTCGTTAAAAAAAGGTATCAGTGCTTTGATTTATGTCATGAATATAATTTAACAAAACCAAGTTGTTTTGAACAAAAGAATAAGATTATGGAACAGATTTTAGGTTATTTACCAAAGAGCTTAGAGATTGTTGCGCCTTTTCAGTGTGATTATGGAAAGCATATACAATTTGGTGAGTATGTTTTTGTTAATTATAATTGTTATTTTATGGATGGAGCTAAGATAACTATAGGCAATCACGTTTTTATTGGACCTTCATGTGGTTTCTATACTGCAAAACATCCACTTGATTATCAAAGACGTAATGATGGCCTTGAACAGGCATTACCGATTGTCGTTGGGGATAACTGCTGGTTTGGTGCGAATGTCAGTGTCATGCCGGGTGTTACGATTGGAAGTGGTTGCGTGATAGGAGCTGGAAGTATCGTTGTTAATGATATACCAGATAATTCAGTTGCTGCTGGAGTTCCAGCGAGAGTAATCAAAACAATAAATCAATGATAGGTTAAGTAAGGAGAAAACTATGGAATTTAATATAAGTCAGTTAAAGTGGACAAGAAAACCTCAAAGCTATGATATAAAAGAGGATAAAATTGAAATGATTACAAAACCATATACAGATTTATGGCAAAGGACTTATTATCATTTTAGAAATGATAATGCTCCTGTTTTACAGATGAAAACAAAAGAAAAATACTTTTCATTTGTAGTTAAAACTGAATTTGAGAGTCATCAGCGTTTTGATCAATGTGACATTGTGATGTATTTGGATAGTGAAAATTGGTTAAAGGCTTCTATTGAATATGAAAATGAAGCATTTCAAAGATTAGGTAGTGTTGTAACAAATAATGGATATTCTGATTGGGCAACGACATCTATTCCAGCTTCTATAAAGTCTATGTGGTATCGTTTGAGTAGACGAGAAGATGATTTTTGTATAGAGTGTTCAAATGACGGTCAAGTTTTTCAACAAATGCGTATTTGTCATATGAATCAAGCTATAGATGAAATTCAATTTGGTATATATGCAGCAAGTCCAGAAAATTCATCATTCAAAGCGACATTTACTCATATGATGATGGGAGAATGTCAATGGCTGGCACATGATGGACAACAACCAGATGAAAAATAAAAAGATCATTTGTGATGATCTTTTTGATGGTTATATTCATATTGACGTCTATTTTGTCGATCTTTGATAACAGAGTTTTCAAAGTGATAAATATAATGAATATTGTTTTCATAATCTTTCATAAAGATGAGCATATAGATATTATCTAATAAAAATGTCATAGATATTTTAGACGCAAAAGCCCCTTGTTTGATAATGTTATTTTCACCATGATTTAAAATCACAGCATACTTACAAAGCTTGATTAAAGGTGAATTTTCATTAGAAGTCACTAAAATAACAGGAATATTCAAATGAATATTTTCAAATACCCAATTTTTAACTCTTGTACTCGTAGCGTTATTACTGATAATAAAAGCAATAGGATTTTTAGATGTTTTAAAACGATGGACATTTTCAAAACCTATTTGAGTATTGCAGTAGATTGGTAGCCTAAGTTTTTGACATTTCATAACAAAATCCTGAGCAATTAATAATGAAGAACCTACACCATATACTGTAATAGCATCAGAATGATACAATAAATGAGCAATATTTTTTAATTGTTGAATATCTAATGAATGATAAACATCATCAATAACTTGATGATACATTTGATAAAATCTTTTAGGAATATCATCTTCTTTGATATTTTGTTCAAAAGGCATATTGATTTCAATGCGTTTTTCATTGAGAATTGAAGAATTGAGTTCTGAAGCGAATTTGATTTTAAAATCAGAATAGCCTTTCACACCCAACTTTTTAGTTAATCTGACAATACACGAAGGAGATGTATAAGTGACTTTAGCTAATTCATCAACACTTAAATTAATAACTTCTTGAGGATTATTGAGTATAAAATCAATGACAGCTTGTTCGTTGTGAGTAAATTTTTGACTTTCCTTTAATTTTTGAAATAATGACATGATAGACCTCTTAAAGAATGTTTATTTTGATTCCTTTTCATCTAGTTTTTTTAATTTCCATTGAATAAGACGTTGAGAAAGTTTTTGAGAACGTTTCTTTTGTTTTAAGTCAAAATCCTTTTTATAAGAAGCAAACAATTCATGAATTTTACCAGTAGGATCTTCAATAATATGAAAACCACTCACAATGCCTTCTTTTTGACCAATATCATTTGCATCAAAGGGAATATAGTAATAATAATCTTGTGTATCATCAATAATTTTTAATAATTGTTGATGAAATCCAATCACATAATAATTCTTTCCATCTGTTAAATCAGCATTTTTATCATGTCCAATAAATTGAACAATACCTATACAATCCACTTTTTCTTTTTCATTTGTTTCTAAATTAAGTCTTTCTACCTGCATCATATGCCTCCTGTTTATATTTATAAGAATATTTTATTCAAAAAGCATAATAAATACAATATAAAATTATAGAAAAGGTAATGTTTTTCTTTTGGAAAAGTTTGAATTTTGATATGATAAAAAAGGTGATAAGAATGTTTACAAAGGAACAGATTCAACAGTTTAATCCATTAGAAATGAAGATTTATGAGTATATCATTACCCATGAATTAGAATTCCCATATATGAGTATTCGTGAGTTAGCAGATGGTGTTTCAACATCTACAGCATCTATTTTACGTTTTTGTAAAAAGCTTGGATATGATGGCTTTAAAGAATTGAAATATGTTTTTAAAAATGAATTAAGAGAAAAAACACTTTTAAAAAAATATGATTTTGCTGAAATCATTCATTGTATCGAAAAGTTGGATAGTCCTTTTTATCGAGAAAAATTTAGTGAAGCCACGACAATGATTGGTAATGCAGATATATTGTTGTTTATTGGTATTGGTGATTCGGGAATTATGGCTGATTATGGAGCAAGATGTTTTACAAACTATGGGAAATTATCTGTTGCGATACATGATCCTTATACGAATATGACATTTTCTGGTGAAAAATGTGTGGTGATTGTTTTGTCAGTATCAGGAGAAACGGTGGAAACAATCAGCATGTTACATGGCTGTAAAGAAAGTGGATGTCATATTATAGGCATTAGTGCTACGGAAAATAATACATTATCAAGACTAAGTCATCTTATGATTCCTTATTATATCAATCGACATCGTATTAATGATAGAGAATTAACATCTCAAATACCGGCAATGTGTATTATTGAAAAGTTGGTAGGAATGACAATGGATGTGTAACATTTTGTTACAAAAATGTTATTTTTTGTTAAAAATGAATGATAATGATGAATGGGGAAAACCCCTTTTTTTGCTTAGAGGGGTTTGTTATAATGCTGACGTAGATAAGAAACCGGTTTCAAATTATCTGTCAAAATTGAGATAAGGGAGGAAAAATTATGGACAAGTTACAGGCAACAATGGAAAAGTTCTTTGTTCCATTTGCTGCTAAAATCAATGGTCAAAGACATGTCGCTGCAGTGCGTGATGCATTTACATTATCATTCCCACTGACAATGGCAGGTTCAATGGTTTTATTGATTAACAATGTTTTATTAGATCCAAATGGATTCATTGCAAGTTTGCTTCATTTAGGAGATTTGATTCCTAATTTAGCTGAATATCAAGCAGTCCTCAATTCAGTTATTAACGGGACAACAAATATCTTAGCTGTTTTAATTGCTTTTTTAACAGCCTATCAATTAGCTGAAGAAATGGAAGGAGATAAAGTTTTATGTGGTGTAACATCTCTTTCTGCATATTTCATTTTGTATCCTGCTTCAAGAGCTTTTGCTGATGAATCTGGTGCAGGTTTAACAACAACTTATTTAGGAGCACAAGGTCTATTCGTTGCTTTATTTGTTGGTTTATTTGTTGCTGAAATTTTGACACGTTTAGGACGTAATTCTAAATTAAGAATTTCTATGCCAGCAATGGTTCCACCAGCTGTTTCTAAATCATTTAACTTATTAATTCCTATTATGATTGTACTTGGATTAACTGGTGTGATTAACTTTATTTTTGGTAAAATTACAGCTGATGGTATTCAAGTGCTTATTTATAATGCAATTCAGGCACCATTAACATCTTTAGGAAGTTCAATGGGAACAATATTAACATTTGTTGTGGTACAACAATTCTTATGGGTATTAGGTATTCATGGACCAAATACATTAAATGCATTGCGTTCTGTTATTTTCACAGAACAAGCCAATGCCAACTTAGCTTATGTTGCAGCTAATGGAACGGCATGGGGTGCCCCTTATCCAGTCAACTGGGGATCAATCAATGATGCATTTGGTAATACAGGTGGTTCAGGAGCAACTCTAGGTTTGATTATTGCGATGTTTATTGCTGGACGTAAAAATAAAGCACAATATCAAATTGCAAAGATGTCTTTAGCACCGGGATTATTTAACATCAATGAGCCAATTATTTTTGGTTTCCCACTTGTTATGAATCCTATGTATATGGTTCCATTTATTTTAGCACCAGTTGTATGTAATATTTTTGGATGGTTCTGTGTTGAAGTGATTCAAATCATACCACCGGTTGCTTATAGTGTAGCTTGGACAACACCGGGATTCTTGATTCCATTTTTAGGTTCGGGAGCAACAAGTATTATGGCACTCGTCATTGGATTTGTCTGTGTAGCTATTAGTACAGTCATTTATTTACCATTTGTTATGGCAAGTACAAGAGCAGCTGTTAAGGCAGAACAAGCTGGTGAAGGTGAATAAAGATGAAAGCTAGTTTTTTATGGGGCGGTGCAGTTGCCGCCCATCAAGTTGAAGGTGGATGGCGTGATGGTGGCAAAGGTATCAATGTATCAGATATTATGACTGTAGGTAGCCATGCCAGTCCAAGAAAGATTACACCTGTCATTGATGAAAATGAATTTTATCCAAATCATGAAGCCATTGATTTTTATCATCGTTATAAAGAAGACATTGCATTGTTTAAAGAAATGGGATTTAAATGTTTTAGAACTTCTATTTCGTGGGCAAGAATTTTTCCTCAAGGTGATGAAGAACAGCCTAATGAAGCAGGATTGAAATTCTATGATGATTTGTTTGATGAATTACTTAAAAATGATATTCAACCTGTAATTACATTATCACATTTTGAAATGCCTTATGGTTTAGTTACAAAATATGGCGGATGGAGAAATCGACAGTTAATCACTTTCTTTGAAAGATTTGCAAGAGTTTGTTTTGAAAGATATAAAGATAAAGTGAAATATTGGATGACATTTAATGAAATTAATAATCAAGCCAATTATCAATCTGATATTTCTGTATTAACAAATTCTGGAATTCTCTTTCAAGAAGGCGAAGATAAAGAAGAAATTGTTTATCAGGCCAGTCTATATGAATTGATTGCCAGTGCGAAGGCAGTGAAAATTGCTCATGATATTAATCCGGATTTTATGGTTGGTTGTATGATGGCAATGACACCTATTTATCCTTATTCTTGTAGTCCGGATGATATGTTAAAGGCTGTTGGAGCGAATCATAAACGTTTCTGGTATCTTGATGTTCATGCACGTGGAAAGATTCCAGCTTATATGCAATCATTCTTTAAACGTAAAGGTTATCATCTTGATATCACAGAAGAAGACATAGCTACTTTAAAAGATGGTTGTGTAGATTATATTGGTTTTAGTTATTACATGTCTTTTACTACAAAAGGTGATGGTAATGAATATTTAGATTATAATGAAGCAACTGATTTATGTGATAATCCATATATTTCAAAGACAAAATGGGGATGGCCAATTGATGCCAAAGGACTACGATATACTTTAAACTGGCTTTATGATCGTTATCAACTTCCTATCTTCATTGTTGAAAATGGTTTTGGAGCTATTGATGTTTTAGAAGATAGTAATCAAGTTCATGATCAATATCGTATTAATTATTTAAAAGAACATATTGAACAAATGAAAAAAGCTATTGAAATAGATGGTGTTGATGTTTTAGGTTATACTGTTTGGGGTTGTATAGATTGTGTAAGCTTTTCTACAGGTGAGATGAAAAAGCGTTATGGTTTTATTTATGTAGATAAAAACAATGATGGTTCTGGAACTTTAAAACGTTATAAAAAAGATTCTTTTGAATGGTATAAACAAGTCATTGCCAGTCAAGGAGATAAGCTATAGTGAAATATCTTGTTTTAGATGTGGGTGGAAGTTCTATTAAATATGCTTTAATGGATGAACAAGCTCAAATATATGAACGAGGATCAACACCTACACCTCAGGACACATTGGAACATTTTATTGAAACGATAGGACAGCTTTATGATGATTATAAAGGTGGTATTGAAGGGATTGCTCTTTCTATGCCGGGAATTATTGATCCTCAAAAGGGCTATTGTTTTACTGGAGGGGCATTATCTTATATTCGAGATATTCCTATGAAAGAAAAATTACAGCAACGTTGTCCATGCCCTATAACTATTGGTAATGATGCTAAATGTGCTGGAGCAGCTGAACTTGGATTTGGGAATCTTCAAGATGTTGAAGATGGTGTTGTCATTGTTTTAGGAACAGC
Organism: Clostridium sp. C1; assembly: GCF_018223625.1. NCBI lineage: Bacteria > Bacillati > Bacillota > Clostridia > Eubacteriales > Clostridiaceae > Clostridium > Clostridium sp. C1. The sequence continues at coordinate 2,479,416 of NZ_CP073631.1, forward strand.
CGTTGGTGGGTGTGTTATTCATCAAGGTGAAGTACAATATGGAAAACACTTCTTTGGTGGTGAGTTTTCAATGATTTTTTCTCATGGTATAGATGGGGAAGATTTCTGGTGGGCAACAAATGGTATTTTAGGATTATTAAAATGTGTGCAAAAGCGTCTAAGTACCCAACAGGAATATACTGGTATTGAAATCTTTGAAATGGCAAATCAAGGTCATCTTGAAGTACAAAAAGCAATCAAGGATTTTGTGACAATCCTTGTCAAAAGAATTTATAGTTTACAATGTGTTTTAGATCCAGAAAAATTTGTCATAGGTGGAGGTATTAGTGCCCAACCACTTCTCTTTGAATATATTCAACAGGTTAATGATGAAATATTTGAGAATAATGATTATTATGTAAAACCGGTTATTGAACCATGTTATTATCGTAATGATGCGAATCTTGTAGGAGCTTTATATCAATTTTTAAATCAAAAATAAAAGGAAAGGAATAGATGTGAGATGAAAAACTATTTTAATGAATTGAAAAATGAATCCAAGAATCAGACAAGTTATATCAAAAGATTTATAGCTTACGCTATTGACTGGTATGTTGGAGGATTGCTGGCATCTATTCCCCTTATTTTACTTTATATGTCATTACATGAGGATGCTTCATATATACCACAAGTGATTACCATCTTTGAACAACCTTATCAACTGATTGCAGGAGGCTTGTCATTTTCTGTAAGCTTGTTATATTATATTGGGATTCCATTATATACAAAGGGGCAAACATTAGGTAAAAAAATATTAGGATTAAAAATAGTTGGCGATCATTATGATGATGTCACAATGAAACAAATTCTGCTTAGACAAGGTGTCATGATTTTACTTGTTGAAGGAAGTATTTATACTGCAAGCAATATGTTGCATCAGATGATTAATGTTATGACAGGATTTAATTTTGCTTCATTATATGCTTATATTGGTGTTGTTATTAGTTTGATTTCAGTGATTTGTGTTTTTGTATTCAAATCTAAGAAATCTTTGCATGATATTGTCGCAAAAACTTTAGTTGTTGATATTAAATCACCTCAATATACTTATGAAGTAAAGAAGAATAAAAAAATTCGTAAAAAGAAATTGAAACTTTCATAAAATTTATTTAAACTGAACTTAAGTGTTCAGTTTTTTTCTTGAGGAGGTGTTTTGATGGTAACAATAGAAAAATTAAATACTTTAAATGATTTAGAAATGTCTATTTATCATTATGTAGAAGCACATCGTGATGAAGTTGTTAAGCTGAAATTAAAAGATATAGCTGAAGTCATTCATGTTTCTCCTTCGATGATTACACGTACTGCTCAAAAGATAGGTTATGATGGTTTTGTGGAATGGAAAACAGCTATTAAAATGGAAAATAAAAATCACTTACATCATAAAGAGAACAAATTAAATTATATTTTGGATTATTTTCAAAAAGTTGATAATGATGAATTTAATCAAAGTATTCATCAAGCAACACAAATAATAGCTCAATCCAAAGAGGTAATGTTTTGGGGTGTAGGTATTTCAGGAGCTATAGCTAAAGCAGGAGCGTATTTGTTTAATCGTAAAGGGAAAAGAAGTGTTGTGTGTGATGATTTTAGTATGCGTGTACATGGGATGTATAATCATCATGACTGTGCAATCGTTTTAAGTGTATCTGGTGAAACGGATGAAATGATCCAAAGAATCATGTTGTTAAAAAGATGTGGAGTACAAGTGATTATTATAACCAACAGTGCTTCGTCTTCAGGAGCAAAAATGGCAGATTTAGCTATCTGTTATTATGTACCAAGTTCAAGAAATGAGGATTTTTATAGTTCAGCAACACAGGTTCCAGTAATTTATATTTTAGAAAGTTTAGCTGATACATTAGAAGAATATGGGATTATTTAAAAAAGGAGTATATGATGGATATTGAATTTGAAAATGCCAAAAGAAAAGATGTACCTGTTATTTTGCAGTTTATTAAAGAGTTGGCGCGTTATGAGAAGTTAGAACATGAAGTGATTGCAAATGAAGCATTATTGGAACAATGGTTATTTGATTATAAGAAAGCTGAAGTGATTTTTGTTGTGAAGGATCATCATAGAATTGGGTTTGCTTTGTTTTTTCATAATTTTTCAACTTTCTTAGGCAGAGCGGGTTTATATTTGGAAGATTTGTATATTAAACCAGAATATAGAGGTCATGGATATGGAAAAGCAACGATTAAGGAACTTGTAAGGATTGCTAAAGAAAGAGGCTGTGGAAGAATGGAATGGTGGTGTCTGGATTGGAATCAATCAAGTATTGATTTCTATCTATCTTTAGGAGCAAAGCCAATGGATGAGTGGACAGTATATCGATTGACTGATGATGATTTTGAAAGATTATTACAATAATAAGAAAAAATAATTGCTTTGATAAATAATTTTTGCTAGAATAAGAAAGGGCACTCGGGCTTTCCGCTGGAGTGCATTTTTATTTGAGAAAGGAGATAGTGAAAATGGCTAAATTTATATTTGTGACAGGTGGAGTTGTTTCGGGATTAGGAAAAGGATTGACAGCTGCATCTTTAGGGAGATTGCTTAAACAAAGAGGATTAAAAGTCTTTATGCAAAAGCTTGATCCTTATATTAATGTGGATCCGGGAACAATGTCGCCATTTCAACACGGTGAAGTTTTTGTGACGACAGATGGTGCCGAAACAGACTTGGATTTAGGACATTATGAACGTTTTATTGATGAAGAATTGAATCGTAGTTCATCTATTACAACAGGAAGAATTTATAGCGATGTCATTTCTAAAGAACGTCGTGGAGATTATTTAGGAGCAACTGTACAGGTTGTACCCCATATTACCAATGAGATTAAGGCTAAAATCTATGCAGCGGCTAAAAGTAGTCAGGCTGATATTGTGATTACTGAAATTGGCGGGACAGTTGGAGATATTGAAAGTTTACCTTTTATTGAAGCCATTAGACAAGTCCGTTTAGATATCGGATATAAAAATACTCTTTATATACATACAACATTGCTTCCATATATTGGTGCTAGTCATGAAGTGAAAACAAAACCAACACAACATAGTGTTAAAGAATTAAGAGGCTATGGAATACAACCAGATATTATTGTTTGTCGTAGTGAAAAACATATTGATCAGGAATTAAAAGAAAAAATTTCTTTATTCTGTAATGTTCCTGTAGAAGCAGTTATTTCTAATTATGATGTAGATGTTTTATATGAATTACCAATGATGTTATTAGAACAGCATATGGATGATTTGGTATTAGATCATTTAAGAATGACAGCTCCAAAAGCTGATATGACAGAATGGCAACAGCTTATTGAACGTGTCAAAGGATTAAACAAGGAATTGACTATTAAGATGGTTGGAAAATATGTACAATTACCTGATGCTTATTTATCGGTTAATGAAGCCTTGCGTCATGCAGGATATTATGAAAATAGTATTGTTCATATTGATTGGATTAATGCTGAAGAAATTAATGATGATAATGTAGCAGATATATTAGCAGGAGCGGATGGCATTTTAGTGCCGGGTGGTTTTGGACAACGTGGCATTGAAGGTATGATTAAGGCTATTCGTTATGCTAGAGAAGAAAAAATTCCGTTTTTAGGTATCTGTTTAGGAATGCAGTTGGCATCTATTGAATTTGCAAGAAATGTATGTCATTTACCAGATGTTAATTCTATCGAATTTGATGATATGTGTGAAACACCGTTAATTCATTTGATGAGTGATCAAACATTAGATGATATGGGTGGTACACAAAGATTAGGAAATTATGATTGTGAATTATTAAAGGGTAGTCGTGCTTATGATTTATATGGGAAAGAATTGATTCAACAAAGACATAGACATCGTTATGAATTTAATAATAAATATAAAGATATTCTTGAACAACATGGATTAGTTGTTTCAGGAAAGAATCCAGAAAGAAATCTTGTAGAAATTATTGAATTAAAAGATCATCCTTATTTTGTAGCATGTCAATTCCATCCGGAATTTTCTTCAAGACCAAATCGTAGTGAACCTTTATTTCAAGGCTTGATTACAGCAGCTTACCATCAAAAATATGATAAAAAGAACATTCAAAAATAGAATGTTCTTTTTATCTACGTTTATGAACTTCATTGTAAATAATGTAGAATATCTTTTTCGCTGTCAATATCAAATATATGTACTGTTAGTGAATCAAGTTGTTCTTGAGTGCATGACTGAATTGTTGCAAGGGTGTCTTTTGAAAGATGTCCTAACTTTGATTTGAGTTGTCTAATTAAAGTTTGAATGATACCCTCACTTCTTCCAATAGCTTTTCCAATAGATTTCCCTTTGTTTAGGTTCTCTTTTCCATAATCTCTGATAGCTTGACACATATCAATTTTCTCCTTGATATTTAAATTAACTTCATTGTAAATAATGTAGAATATCTTCTTCATTATGAATATCAAATATATGTACTGTTAGTGAATCAAGTTGTTCTTGAGTGCATGACTGAATTGTTGCAAGGGTGTCTTTTGAAAGATGTCCTAACTTTGATTTGAGTAGTTTGATTAAAGTTTGGATGATGCCTTCATTTCTCCCAATGTTAATACCTTCAGTTCTTCCAATAGATTTCCCTTTGTTTAGGTTCTCTTTTCCATAATCTCTGATAGCTTGACACATATCAATTTTTTCCTCCTTTACCTTTTCATAAATCTGTGTGTTCTTTGTCAGTGCTGCGATTGTGACTGCAATGTCGTGGCTGATTGTGATATCATGATCTTCATCATATTGATGATTGTATAAATACCTTAATCCTATGATTAGCTCCTTAAGCTCCTGGCTATGAAATCTCTCTGGATCGAGGTATCTCATTTCAATGAGCGGATAGGATGCAGCATTCATATAATCCTTTAAGGCAGGAGGCATGGGGTTCATCATGTCCTCGTATGTTCTGGGAGCTTTCCACTTCTTCTGTCCATAGTAGACAACAAATGTCATGACACCCTTAATCATCTGAAGAGTGGAGCGATAGAGATTGAACTGCTAAAGGTAGTTCATCTCATCATATTCTCTTGTTCTTTGGAACATGCCATGATCAATCTGGGATTGATGCTCTATGCCAATCAGACATTCTGTGCCATCAATGTTGACAAGATAGATGTTGTCACGTTCACGCTCTCTGGTGATGTTTTGATTAGGAAGGTGGGAATCGAGATTGGAATCGGACAGGGAGATGTCGTCATAATGGATCACAGCGTTTTCATAGAAAAGGATACCATTGATAAAATCAGCAGCGACATGACAGTTTTTGAATAGGGATCTGATGCGAATATCAAAAATCTTTCTGAGCATATAATTTTTCTTAGACATAAATAATACCTCCTATTATTCATATATACAGAAAAAACGGATTTTTCTTTTTTTTCAGAGAAATTTTTAAAATATTTTCATCATACAGACATATTATAACACAAAGATTGCTAAAAGCATATATATAAAGATGAATAATGATTTTTTGAATATTGGGGATTTGTTAATGGAAAGTCTTAAAAAATATGATAAAATAGTCATATGTATGGAGGGATGCGTCATGGCTATTCAATTAATCTATTTCAGTGGAACAGGAAGCACGCAAAAGGTTGTTCGTTTTATAGGAAAACAGTGGCAAGAAAAAGTGTATGAATATGATTTATCAAATCCTCATATTGCAAGACATGTTTTTTCTCATCAAGATTTATGCATTGTAGGTGTACCCTCTTATGGCGGGCGAGTTCCTACTATAGCAATTGAGCGTTTAAAACAATTTAAAGCCAATCAGACACCTGTTATTCTTGTTGTGACTTATGGGAATAGACATTATGATGATACATTCATAGAACTCAAAGATACTTTGCAGCCATTAGGGTTTATATGTGTAGGAGCAATGGCAATTATTTGTGAACATTCAATTGTTCATGAGTTTGCACATGGTAGACCGAATACGAAAGATTTTGAATATATACAATCATTGGTTGAAACTTTAAAAAGAGATTTACATCCCATTGAAGTTCCGGGACATAGACCTTATAAAATCTTTCGGGGCGGTTTGAAGCCTTTGGTGACATCGCAGTGTACAAAGTGTGGATTATGTGCTAAACTTTGTCCTGTAGAAGCCATTGATTTACAACATTTGGAAACAACAAATGAAAGTTTATGCATTTCTTGTATGCGTTGTATTTCTATCTGTCCATTCAAAGCAAGAATATGTGATGACAAGCAGGTTGAAGCGACACGTATGAAAATTCAAAAAGTTTGTACAATTGATAAACAAAGTGAATTGATAGGAGGATCATTATGTTAAAGGCAATATTTATTGACCATATGGGAACATTGGTCTATGAACAAAGTGAATGGTTAACAAAATTATTAGATTTGTGTGCTGAAAAGTCAAATGAAAAAGATACTCAAAGAATTGGAAAATTATGGAATCAAAAACATGATGAATTAATTCAACAATATAATGGTGAAAACTATAAAGATGAGTATTCTATTATCTTGGAAGCTTTTGAAAGCATGAAAGAACAGATAGGGTTACAAGGAGATAGTCATCAATACTGTGATTTATTGATTCAACATCTGATTCATACACCCGCATATGATGATACTTATGATTTTTTTGCACAATGTCCTTTACCTATATATATTATTACAAATAATGATTCTCAATATGTAGAAGAAAATATGAAAAATTTGGAACTAAGCCCCAAAGGAATTATTTCAAGTGAAACAACACATTATTATAAACCAGCAAAAGAAATGTTTGAAAAAGCATTAGAAATTACTAAACTAAAACCTTCAGAAGCTGTGTATATTGGTGATAGTTATAATAAAGATATGCAATCAGCGAAAAGTGTTGGAATGAGAGCATTCTTGATTGGACATAAGGACATTCAAGATCCTGAAGTAACATGTATTGATACATTATTAGATGTTTTCGAATATTTATAGTCCTTTTTAAGGGCTTTTTTCTTTATTCTCAGTTTGTGTCGTGTCCATTTTTATGTAAAAATGATACGATATAACAAAGGAGATGAAGCGTATGAATCAAAAAAAGATTGGAAGCTTTATTAAAGAATTGCGTCAAAGTCATTCTTTAACTCAAGAAGAATTAGCTCAAATATTAGGTGTCAATCATAGAACTGTATCACGCTGGGAAACTGGCAAGAATATGCCTGATTATGATGTCATTATTGATATGGCAAAATATTTTCAAGTGAATGTTGATGAAATTTTAAATGGTGAAAGGCAAGTCACTCAACAAAAATCCAGATTTTTGAAAAATAAATATGCAATCATGAATAACATGAATTATCATGTTGTGAATTTTGTTTTTAATATTGTCAGTATTTTGATGATTATCATTGCTTATAATCAGGGGTGGTATGGTCAAGTTACTGAAGATTTCTTGCATATCCTTTTAGAATTTGGAAAATCATTTTTCTTTGATCCTATTATAATAATTTTTGTGATTGTGATGCTCTTATTGCTGCTAAAACATCTTAAGACGCATTTTCAATATATGCAAGAAACAATAGCTATTAATCTTATAATATATAATATGATTTTTATACCTATTATCATTGCTTTATCAGGGTTTATCTATTTTCTTGTTTTCTATGTCTATGAAAGTGCCTGGTTGGTTGCTTTTGTGAATATATTTTTGAATATGTTTTTATTTCATTGGTTATATGTCATGAGGTTTCATAATGAAGTTGATAGAATATGGACTTATCAAAAAAAGTCATGAGAGCATTGAAGGTCAATTCTTTGATAGACTTTTCGCATCAATCAAAATAATTTGATTATTTTTTGACATTTTTTTCATCTTTTGTTCGTTTTGTTGAGAGGGATATGAGAAGAATGATAAAATGAACCCGTAATGAAGGAGGAAGAATTTATGTCAATAAAAGTAATCATAATGGATGTTGATGGGACACTCACAAATAGTCAGAAAATAGTGACACCAAAAACAAAAGAAGCTTTGTTAAAGGTACAAGAAAAGGGAGTCATTTTAATTTTAGCTTCAGGTAGACCAACATCTGGATTAAGAGATTTAGCAAAAGAGTTAGAAATGGATAAACATAATGGTTTATTGGTTTGTTATAATGGATCAAAGGTCGTAGATTGTCAAACAGAAGAAGTTTTATTTAATCAGGCTTTAACTGTTGAAGAAGCAAAGGCCGTTTTAGAACATATGAAAAAATTTGATCGTGTACGTCCAATGATTGATAAAGATGATTATATGTATGTAACAAATGTCTATGATAATTATATTCAGTATAATGGCAAACCTTTCAATGTGATGGAATATGAATCACGTGGTGGAAAGTTTAAATTATGTGAAGTTGATGATTTAGCAGAGTTTGTAGATTTTCCATTAAATAAAATTTTAACAACTTCAGATCCAGAATATTTACAGGCACACTATCAAGAAATGGAAGCACCATTTAAAGATACATTAAGTTGTATGTTTACTGGACCATTTTATTTTGAATTTACAGCACAAGGCATTGATAAAGCCAAAGCATTAGATACTGTTTTAAAACCAATGGGATACAAACAAGAAGAAATGATGGCTTTTGGAGATGGACATAACGATGCTTCTATGATTCAATATGCAGGAATTGGAATAGCTATGGCAAATGCTGTAGATGATTTGAAAGCTATTGCTGATGATGTGACTTTATCTCATGATGAAGATGGTATTGCAGCAGCTATTTATAAATATATGCCAGAAATAAAATAAATTGTGCATTCATAAAATATTGATTATAATGTTCATGAGGTGAAACCTATGAACATTTTTAATAATGAGTGTTCTATAGTGTTGTATGTAAGTGTTTTAAAAGACAGTAGGTGATGTAAAATGATTATTAAAAAACTAATGGATACGCATAATTTGACAGAATCAGAAAAACAAATCAAAAAATTTATTCTTGATCAAAATAATGATATATCAGCAATGACAAGTATTGAATTAGGAAAAAGAAGTTATACTTCACAAGCTTCAGTTATGAGATTTTATAAAAACTTGGGTTTAGGACATATCGTGAATTTATATCTACTTTAAATATTGAAAGAAATGAGCTTTTTAAAATACAAGATATCTCTACACAAAATTTTAGTCAATATTTTACAAGCTTTGAAAATGTACAAACAACACTTTATCAGATTTATGATTTATCTATGACAAAAACAAATGTTTTATTAGATAAAAATGTCATTACAAGAATTTGTAATCGTTTATTAAATGCAACATATATAGATGTATATGCTATTGGAATAGATGATATTATTGGAAAGCAATTGGTTTATAGACTTCAATCTTTAGGATTACTCACAACTTTACATGATACATTTAATCAAAAATATGTTAAAAATACTTCTAAAAATAATGTTTCTATTGTTATTTGTTTAAATGCTTCTCAATTACAGATATATGAAATTACAGAATATTTATTACAAAACCATATTTATACAGTTTCACTTATGGGAAGTCATCATCAACAGTTATTAAATATGAATCAAGATTCTCTATTGTTTTATACACCAGAAAATCAAGATATGGATGGATTAATAGAGGTTTTTTCAGCAGAATATGTTATTAATCTGATTTATGCTATATTAAAAGGAAGAAAAGAAAATAATATGAATAAATAGTTTATTTTATTCAAATGATATTCTAGGGAACATTTTTATGCTCTCTTTTTTATTTGTAGGTCAATAGACTTATGTTATGATAAGACTAAAGGATGGTGAACATATAATGAAACTAGGTATCATTGGAAGTGGGAAGATTGTCGATGAATTACTTTCTTTTATTCATGAGTTGGATGATATACAATGTATCCATATTTCAGGAACGTTAAGAAGTCAAGACAAATTAAAAAGACTAGTTCAAGAACATAAATTTAAACATTATTCTACAAATTATGATGATTTATTAAATGATCATGAAATAGAAGTAATTTATATTGCTGTTCCTAATCATTTACATTATGAATTTGCTAAAAAAGCATTAGAACATCATAAACATGTGATTATTGAAAAACCAATGACATCAAACTATCAAGAAGCTAAAGAATTAAAAGATTTGGCTGTTAAAAATCAATTATTTATTTTTGAGGCGATTACAAATCAGTATTTATCTCAGTATACTTATATTAAAAATCATCTTCATGATTTAGGAGATATAAAATTAGTATCCCTCCAATTTTGTCAATATTCCTCTCGCTATGATGAATTTATGAAAGGGCATATTTTACCTGTTTTTGATTATAAAAAATCTGGTGGAGCTTTGATGGATCTACAGGTTTATCATATCCATTTTATTGTGGGATTATTTGGAGAACCTATAGATATACAATATTATCCTCATATTGAACAACATATTGATACATCAGGTGTTTTCATCTTACATTATCCGCATTTTCAATGTATTTGTATGGCAGCAAAGGATAAACAGACTCCTTCTTTTAATATCATACAAGGGACAAAAGGAAGTCTATGCATTGAAAGTCCTGTGAGTCTTATTCAAGAAGTCAAGCTTATCAAAAATGATGGCACATCTGATATTATCTATGCTGGTCATCAGCATGTGATGTATGAAGAATGGCAAAGTTTTATAAAAATATGTCAAAATCATGATTTAAAACAATGTTATAAAATGTTAGAACAAAGTTTAATAGTAAATCGTATCCTCACTAGCGCAAGACAAAAAGCAGGAATCATCTTTCCTGCTGATCATATATTATAAAAATAGCTACCATCATAAGGTAGTTATTTTTATAATATGATATAATAGAAATGGCTCTAAACTTGAGCTAAAGCTTCTTCAAGTACCTTTTTGGCATTGAATTGAACAAAGTCGTCATCACTGATTAAAATCACAGGTGTTCCAGCTTTCGCAAGGTCTTCAAACTTTGATACAGAACTCTTAAGTTGTGGCGTCACTAAAATCACATCGGCTTGTTCAATAGAATATTCAATCATTGTTTCTGCAGTTGCCCAAATAATGACTTCCATATCTTTTTTAGAAGCTTCATCTTTTAAGGCAGAGGCAAACATATTAGAAGTGACACCAGCTTTACAACATAATAAAATTTTCATAAGATTTCTCCTTTCTATGTTTATTTATATTACTATTTTATCATATTGCGATAAAAAGTGAAAAAACTTCAATCAAATGAAAAAAATTATTGACTGTAGAGTTACTCCATAGTGTTAAATAAAGATAGAAAGAAGGCGAAAGTAATGAAAACAAGCGATTTAGAAAGAGAATTAGGATTAAGCAAGTATACACTTCGTTATTATGAAAAAGAGGGATTGATTACACCTCAAAGAGATGATAATGGTTATCGCCATTATAGTGATGAAGATTTACAGACATTAAAATTAGTAAAGTTTTTAAGAAGTTTAAATATCTCTATAGACGATGTTAAAGCGATTATTCATGGCAAACTGGATTTTCATGAATGTTTAAAAATGAATCAAATACATTTAGATCATCAAATAGAAAGTTTAAAGGAAGTGAAAAAAACAATTGATAATTATCATGATAAAGACTTACCTTTAATTCCAGCTTTACAGGATATTCAAGAAACAACACATCATTGGACACTGGGTATTCAAAAAACAACGAATGCTGTATCATTAGGTAGAAAGCTAACGAAAGCATGGGCGAAAAGACAAATGATTTATAATATGGTTATAGGAGCTTTGATGGCATTTCTTATTTCTATGGTCTTTATCGCAATGATTGATTCAGTAGGATTAAGATTTCTTATTTACATGATGATTTATGTATTAGTAGAACTGATAATCATAGCTTTTTCTTATAAGATGACAAGTAGTGCTATGATTGATTTGACTTTAAATCAATCTGTAGAGTTTATTGAGAGTGGGATACGTTACTATCAGTTTAAAAATCCAATCAAAAACATTCAATATTTCTTTGCTGTACTACGAGGAAAAGATAAACAATATATGAAATATTATCGTTATGAAGATATTCGTAAAGTATCAATGTATGTGAAAAAACGTTACATGAAAATAGCATCACCTATAGCTTATGAAAATGATGTGATTGATTTTGAATTTGAATTTTGTGATGGTCAAAAATTTTATTTCTACTATCCAATGATTTTGGACGATGATGCCAGATATATTGGGGCTATTTTAGAAGCAAAAGTTTCTTGTATAGAAGATAAAGATAACGTTTTATATGCCATGAAAAATGGTTTAAATATAACTGATTATATGATGAGTAAAAATAATAGTGAGGATAAGGGATATGAAAACAAGTGATTTAGAGAAGGAATTAAAACTTTCAAAACATACTATTCGTTATTATGAAAAAGAAGGGTTGGTTACACCTCAAAGAGATAGCAATGGTTATCGTAATTATAGTGATGAAGATATTCAAACATTAAAATTAGTGAAGTTTTTAAGGGGATTAGAAATTTCTATAGATGATGTTAAAGCAATTATAAATGGTGAATTAGATTTTCATGAGTGTTTAAAAATCAATCAAATACATCTAGAACATCAATTAGAAAGTCTAAAAGAAGTGAAAAAGACAATTAATAACTACCATGATAAAGATTTACCACTTATTCCAGCTTTAGAAAATATTGAAGTTGATGTGAAAAACTGGAAACTTGGTTATCAAAAAACAACAAGTGCTGTATCGTTAGGGAGAAAGCTAACCAAAGCATGGGCAAAAAGACAGTTGGTTGTTGCTGCATTTTCTTCTGCTATTTTATCGGTTGTGTTTACATTATGGATGTCTAAGGTTATTCCTTTGATATGGGTACGTATTCTTCTTTTATTAGTTTTGTTTATTGTTTTATTGATTTTAATGATTGCGACAGCATTTCGTCAAAGTTTTGCAGCAATGACAGATAACTGTTTAGATCAGTCTGTAGAGTTTTTGAGTGAGGGTATTCGTTATTATCAATTTAATGGGTTAGTAGCGAATCTTAAATATTTCTTTGCGGTATTAGTAGACAAAGATAAGGATATTATGAAGTTTTATCGTTATGAGGATATAACTAAAGTTTGCATTTATACAAATCTTAAATATATGAATATAGGTGCACCAATCGCTTATGAAGTTTATGAATCAGATTTTGAATTTCATTTTCGTGATGGTAAAAAGTTCTATTTCTTTTGGCCTATGACATTAGATGATGATTCAAGATATATTGCTGCAATCTTAGAAGCAAAAGTTCCTTATATTGAAGATAAAGATAATATTTTATATGCCATGAAAAATGGAATCAACATTACAGATTATATGTTGCACAAAGATTAGCACAATATTTCCCATTTTTACATGATGATTTCTATATAAGTATCATTTATGATAAATTTGGTGATGATAAATGAAGATATTTCAAGATTATAAAAGCTACTATGATTACATGCAGCCTTATCGTAGTGCTGCAAATCTCATTCAAACAAAGTTAGAAGTTATTGACGATGAATTAAAATGCTTTCATGGTTATAGTCCTATTCATCAAATTCAATCAAGAATTAAATCTCTTGAAAGTATTGAAGAAAAAATGAATCGTAAACATTATCCAGTGACTATTGAATCATTAAAATATCTTCATGACATAGCAGGATTAAGAGTGATTTGTCATTATATTAATGATATTCAATATATCTCTCAGTTATTGATTATGCATGAAGATATTCATTTATTAAAGAAAGTGAATTATATTGATTATCCTAAAGAAAGTGGTTATCAATCTTTACATCTTGTTGTAGAGGTGCGTGTTTATTGTCAAAAAGGTTTATTAAAAATACCAGTTGAAATTCAGCTTCGTACTATTGCGATGGATTGTTGGGCAAGTTTAGAACATGATATTCTTTATAAAAATAAAGAACCGGTTTCTAAAGACATTCAAGATGAGTTAAAAGAGTGTGCAAAGCGTATAGCTTTAACAGATTTACAAATGCAAAAAATATATCAGAAGGTTTATCAAAAAAAGCATACTTTCTAAAGTTATGGTATAATGAAACAAATAGGATAGGAGGGATTGTATGAGCCTCTTTGATAAATGGAAGAAAAAAGATACATCATCCAAGATGACAGAGGGATGGGATGCCATTGTAGAAGCATGTGAAAAAGTCTACCCCAATCAAAAAGAACCTTTGCATTATGGCACATTAGTCAGTTGGAAATTAGGTGGCAATGATCCATTGGATGGGATAAGTATTTATGATGGAGGAGATTATTGGCATTTTGTGACTTTTGGATTATCAGAACTTTATGAAAAAGAATCTTCTGATCCAAAGATCAGTGGTTATGGAATGGAATTCACTTTAAAATTAAAGAAAGGTTATGGCGATGATGATGCACAAATAAGTGGTATTTGTGGAATTCTCCAGACACTTGCAAGAATCACTTTTCAAAATGGTGAAGTATTTAGAGAATATGAATATATTTATACTGGGCAAAAAGAAGGTATGGATATTCAACAAACATCATTGTTGACGGGATTTATAACAGCATTGGATTCAGATATTCAAACCATTGTCACACCTTTTGGCAAAGTGGATTTTATTGAACTCATTGGAGCAACTAACCAAGAACTTCAAGCGTTGCAAAATCATCAATGTACAGTCAAAGAACTATATCAAAAAATAGGAGATATCACAGATTATCAAAGACAATCTGTAATCTAAAGTCAAATGGTTTATATTTTAATACATGGTTTAGGACAGGATGAAACAAGCTGGAATCAAGTAGAAAGTTTATTGCTGCAAAAGAAAATGAAAGTCAAAAAAGTGTCTTTATACCAATTATTACAAAATCAAGACTTTACTTATGAAAATCTTTTTGAATCTTTTGTACAATATTGTCTACAATTTCAAGAAAAGGTTTCTCTTTGTGGTTTATCATTAGGTGGTATTTTAGCTATGGATTTTGCGAAAGCATATCCTCAACATATTCAATCACTTATTATCATTGGTACTCCTTACAAGATTCCTCGTTTACTGTTTGGTATACAAAATCTTATGTTTCATTTGATGCCTCAATCAACCTTTGAAAAAATGGGAAGCAAAAAGAAAGATTTTATTTCATTAGTACAATCTATGACGCATATGAATATATCAAAGGATTTGGAACTTATTCAATGCCCGACACTTCTTTTATGTGGTGAAAAAGATACACATAATAAAAAAGGATGTCAATTACTAAATGAACATATTCATGGAAGTTGTTTTGAAATCATTGAACATGCATCACATGAAGTCAATATTGATAATCCCCAGCTTTTAGCACAAAAGATTTCTTCATTTTATACAAAACAAAAAGCATGAACGTACTCATGCTTTTTAAAAACTATTTTTTTGGTAATTTAAATGAACTTTTTAATGATACGATTCTGTTAAAAACAAGATGATCTTCAGCAGAATCTTTTGTATCGACACAGAAATATCCATTTCTTACAAATTGGAATGAATCTCCAGGTTTTGCATCTTC
Source organism: Clostridium sp. C1 (assembly GCF_018223625.1). Classification (NCBI taxonomy): domain Bacteria; kingdom Bacillati; phylum Bacillota; class Clostridia; order Eubacteriales; family Clostridiaceae; genus Clostridium; species Clostridium sp. C1. The sequence goes on from NZ_CP073631.1 coordinate 2,494,971, forward strand.
AATAGATGGCTCAATATAACAGTTTTCAACAACTGTTAATGAATTTGGATTTAAATTCATGCTTCCATCTTCATTGTAAACACCTTTTTCTTCATCCACAAGATTTTCATATAATCTGGCAGTAACCTTCTTTGCGAAAGGCACAGGCACCCAATGAATTGTTCCTTTCACTTTACGACCAGTAAATCCTGTTCCATTTTTAGTAATTGGATCATATGTACAATGGACAACTGTTACGTTTCCATTTGCATCTTTTTCATAACTTACACATTTGACAAAATAGGCATTCATTAAACGCACTTCATTTCCCGGGAATAAACGGAAATATTTTTTAGGTGGTTCTTCCATAAAGTCATCTCTATCAATCCAAAGTTCTCTACAGAAAGGTACTTGTTTTGTTCCTAACTCAGGATTTTCCATATTCACTTGAGCATCTAAATATTCAACCTGTCCTTCAGGATAATTATCAATCACAAGTTTAATAGGGTCTAAAACAGCCATGACACGAGGTGCTTTTGGTTTTAAATCATCACGAATACAATATTCAAGCATTGCATAATCAACAGATGAGTTACTTTTTGCTACACCAACTAAATCCATGAAGTTCTTTAATGATTCTGGTGTAAATCCACGTCTTCTTAAAGCAGCAATAGTGACTAAACGTGGGTCATCCCATCCATCGACGATACCTTGATCAACCAAGCGTTTAATATAACGTTTTCCAGTGACGACATTTGTCAGATATAATTTTGCAAATTCAATCTGTTTTGGTGGTTCGGGATATTCTAATTCTTGAACAACCCAATCATATAAAGGTCTATGATCTTCAAATTCCAATGTACAGATAGAATGTGTAATATGTTCAATCGCATCTTCAATAGGGTGAGCAAAGTCATACATTGGATAAATACACCATTGATCACCTGTGTTATGATGTGTCATTCTGGCAATTCTATAAATAATAGGATCACGCATATTGATATTTGGTGAAGCCATATCAATTTTTGCACGAAGAACTTTGCTTCCATCTTCAAATTCACCATTTTTCATTCTTTCAAACAAATCAAGGTTTTCTTCAACACTACGATCACGATAAGGTGAATTTTTTCCTGGCTCTGTTAATGTTCCACGGTATTCTTTGATTTGGTCAGCTGTTAAATCACAAACATAAGCCTTTCCTTTTTTGATTAATTTAATAGCTGCCTCATACATTTGAGGAAAATAATCAGAAGCAAATTTCACTTCTCCATCATAATGAGCACCTAACCATTCTACATCTTTAATAATGGAATCTACAAATTCTGTTTTTTCTTTTGTTGGATTTGTATCATCAAAACGTAGATTAAATGTTCCATTGTATTTTTTCGCAAGTCCATAATTTAATAAGATAGACTTGGCATGACCAATGTGTAAATAACCATTAGGTTCAGGTGGAAAACGTGTTGCTACTTTTGTATATGTTCCTTCCTCTAAATCTTTATCTATAATTCTTTCAATAAAATTTTTACTGATAACTTCTTTATTATCCATGTGTCCAACCAACCTTCCTTCAATATATGCTTTAGTTTACCATATTTTTTGAAAATATAAAACAGTTTCATGAGATATAGTTTTGTATATTGTCCTTATTTGTGCTAGAATAGGGCAGAAAGGGTGATGTTTATGATGAGAATTGGACAATCTATTGATATTCATCAATTAGTTGAAGGCAGACCACTAATTTTAGGTGGAGTAGAAATACCTTATGAAAAAGGTTTAAAAGGACATAGTGATGCAGATGTTTTGTTACATGCGATCATTGAAAGTATTATTGGAGCGATGGGACTTGGAGATATTGGAAAGCATTTTCCTGATACTGACCCACAATATAAAGGGATTTCTTCAATGATTTTATTACAACATACTTATGATATGATGAAACAAAATGGTTATACAATTGGAAATATTGATAGCCTGATTTTATGTGAAGAACCAAAGATGGCACCACATATTCCACTGATGAAAGAAAATGTTGCCAGAGTTTTACATTGTGACATCACACAAGTGAATATTAAAGCGACAAGAGGAGAAAAAATGGGCTTTGTTGGTAGAAAAGAAGGTATAGTTGCCCAAAGCGTTGTATTATTAAATAAGGAAGGATAGAAAAGATGAGTAAAGTAAGAACAAGATTTGCCCCAAGTCCAACAGGATATATGCATATTGGGAATTTAAGAACCGCTTTATATGAATATTTAATCGCCAAACATGATGGTGGGGATTTTATTTTAAGAATTGAAGATACTGACCAGGAAAGAGAAGTCGCTGGAGCAGTTGATATGATTTATGATGTGCTTGATAAAACAGGACTTCACTATGATGAAGGTCCTGATAAACCAGGAGATGTAGGTCCTTATATTCAATCACAAAGATTAGCAATTTATAAGGAATATGCAGATAAGCTGGTTGAATTAGGTGGTGCACATTATTGTTTTTGTGATGAAGAAACAATTGAAGCAGCAAAAAAAGAAAATGCTGATCATGAAGAATTAGGATATATTGATCCATGTAAATCATTAACTTTAGAAGAAGCAAAACAAAGAATTGCCAATGGGGAAAAATATGTTGTTAGACAAACAATTCCAAGTAGTGGAATCACTTCTTTTGAAGATGAAGTCTATGGACATATTGAAGTTGAAAATGCTGGATTATCAGAAGGCGTATTGTTAAAGAGTGATGGTTATCCAACATATAATTTTGCAAATATTGTGGATGATCATTTGATGAATATTACTCATGTTGTCAGAGGAAACGAATATTTATCATCTACACCTAAGTATAATTTAATATATCAGGCTTTTGGATGGGAACCACCAGTTTATATTCATTGCCCACCTGTAATGAAAGATGAAACACATAAATTAAGTAAGCGTAATGGAGATGCTTCTTATCAGGATTTAATTTCTAAGGGATTTTTAAGTGAAGCGATTTTAAATTATATTGCTTTATTAGGGTGGTCACCTAAAGAAGAAAAAGAATTGTTTACATTGGATGAATTGATTCAAGAATTTAGTGTTGATCGTATTTCTAAATCAGGAGCTATTTTTGACATGGATAAATTAAAATGGATGAATGGTCAATATTTAAAAGAAAAATCTTTAGATGAACTTGTTGATTTATGTTTACCGTTCTTACAGAAAGCTTATGATTTATCTGATAAAAGTGAAGAATGGATTCAAAAGTTAATTGATGTTCATCGTGATCATATCAGCTATGGTGAAGAAATTGTTGAACAAGTAGCGCTATTCTTTGAAGATAAAATGCAAGTCAGTGTTGAGGCAAAAGAATTCATGCAAGATGAAAGTATTCCTCATACTTTAGAAGTCTTTAAAAATCATTTGTCAAATTTAAGTGATGAAGAATTTGATGAAGAACATGTTTTTGCTTGTATTAAAGCAACACAAAAAGAAGCCAAAGCAAGAGGTAAGATGTTGTATATGCCTATTCGTATTGCCACAACAGGAATTATGCATGGACCAGATCTTGCGAAATCTATTGTTTTACTTGGAAAGGAAAAAGTCTTATCAAGATTAGAAGGTTAATACCTTCTTTTTCCATGTGAAAAAATAGTCATTAGACACAAGAATTTCATATTTTTGTGATATACTATTTATTAGGGGGTGTATAGAATGCAAAATAAGATTATTGTTTCAATTTTAAGTTTTTTTATTCTTGTTGATGTACTTTTAATCTATTTAGCATTAACAATTTCCCCAATTAAACTAAAAAGAAATGTGTTTACATTTCAATATGGACAGGATATACCTACAGATGTGAGTGAATATGTCAATGCGAATCATTCTGTTTTAGAAAATGTTAAATTAGATTTATCCCATGTTTCTAAAGAAGTAGGAAAATATCAGGCATCTATTACTTATTTTAATGAAACACAATATTTTGAAATTGTTGTAGAAGACACAATTAAACCCAAGTTTCAATTAAAGAAAGTTGAATGGCATATTCAAATAGGAGAAACATTAGAAGCTAAAGATTTAATACAAAATGTAGAAGATCATTCACAAACAGAAGTATATTTTTATAATGAAAAAACACAGGAAAAGAGTAAAACAAAATCTTTTCAAATGGAAGGAACACAGATTGAAAGAATTATTGTAGAAGATAAACATGGAAATCAATCTAGTGCTTTAAGAGTGAAGGTTGTGGTTGAAAAGAATAAACGTCCACCTGTTATTGAAGGTATTGAGGATGTGGAAATACATGTTGGTGAATCTATTGATTTAAAAGAAGGTGTAAAGGCAACTGATGATATTGAAGGAGATATTACATCACGTATCATTATCAATGGCCAAGTTGATAATCAAACACCGGGTGTTTATGAAATTATGTATACTGTTAGTGATAAAGATGGAAATACAACACAGCAAATGAGAACAATTACAGTAATCGAGGTAGAAAATGATAACTAATATTTATGTATTAATATGTGCACTTATATTTATATATATTCAATTTATACAACATGGTGATAAGTGGGGTTGTGCTTTAAGACTTGGGGGATTTTATCCCCCATATATTCAAGAACGTCATCAATATTGGCGTTTTATCACATGTCATTTTATACATGCGGAATTCTTTCATTTCTTGATGAATGCCTATGCCCTGTATCAAATAGGGCATTTCTTAGAAGCTTGTTTAGGAACGGTGCCTTACTTATATTTAATTGTTATTTCTATGATCTTAAGTTCAATGCTGAGTTATAGTGCATCACAAATATCATCACGTTATTATCAAACGTTGACTATTGGTGCCAGTGGTGTTGTTTTTGGCTTTTTTGGAGCTATTATTGTTTTAGGATATGTATTGGGTGGACCTTTTATGTCCGTTTTAGAAAATTTTGCACTTGTGATTGTCATTAATTTGGTATACACATTTATGGATCGACATATTTCTAAAACAGGACATATTGGTGGACTTATTGGTGGTATTGTCGCAATGGTTATGATTTTAGCTTTACATATTGTATGAGAATACTCGTTGATGGGGATGCAACACCCTATAAAGATGAAATCTATTCTTTAACAAAGACATATCATATAGAAATGCATGTTTATGTAGACTATGCTCATATATTAAAAGATGTTCCTTATCAAGTCATTGAATGTGATATTGGTCATGATAGTGTTGATTTGTTGCTTCTATCGCATTTACAAAAGCAGGATATATTGATTACACAAGATTACGGATTAGCTGCTTTAGCACTGGGAAAAGGTGCTTATATCTTACATATATCAGGAATGGAGATAACATCACAGAATATTGATGAATTATTGTTAAGACGTTATATTGGCGCTCATCAAAGAAAAAGTGGAAAACATATCAAAGGGCCTTCAAAACAAACACAAGAAGATAAACAATATTTTTTAGCACAATTAGAGAATTTGTTGAAAAAACTTAACCGATAGGGTTAAGTTTTTTTGTCAAATTAAAAATAATATAAACATGGGTTAACTAGTAATTAGAAGATTCATATGAAGAAATATTGATAAGTAAGTTAGCTATTATTTGAAAAGATAAATGTGGCATTAATTATATGTTGTTTTAATGTTCATTTTTGAGTATGAAATTGAAGTATGCTCTATATTGTTTGTATAAAATGTGTTAACATGATATGAAGATAGTATATAGAAAATTGAAATCAAAATTATTCATTCAAAAAAGATGGAGATTGGTATGAAAGTATATAAAGGTAAAAATAGCTTTTGGCTTATAGTGATATTTGTTATTTATGATATATGTCCCATATTCATTTATTTGTGTGATGCCAGTATTGTTTCTCATATATGGTGGATATTACTGTGGGTTGCGTATTATTCAATGAATTTGGTGTGGATACCAGTTATGGTTAGAAACTATATTGAATTATATGATGATTATTTTGTTTTTTATTATGGATTTTCTAAAGAAAGATTTGAAATAAAAGATATTTTAAAATTAGAAAAGAGTAAAAATCCTATGGCTTCCTCAGCAAATTCATTAGATAGGATTCATATGACAACAAAAGATAAAGATTTTTATATATCATTAAAAGATAATGATGATTTTATCAAAAATATTCTTTTAAAGAAAAATGTATATCAATAAGAGTATTGATGTGTAATTATAACTATCTCAAATGAAAAACATAATGCTTATATAGACAAAACGAAAGAAATGAATTAAGATAATAAAAAAACAGGAGGTCATGATGGAATATAAGTTAATTGCATTAGATTTGGATGGAACTTTAAAAGATTCAAATAATCAGATTACACCTAAAACTAGAGAAGCTTTGATTCAAGTACAAAAACAAGGTGTGAAAATTGTTTTAGCTTCTGGTAGACCAACAGCTGGACTTAGACATGAAGCTAAAGAATTGATGTTAGATCAATTTGGTGGTTATCTACTATCGTTTAATGGGGCAAGAGTTGCCAGTGCAAAAACGAATGAAACAATTTATGAACAGACTTTGACAGTAGAAGACGCTCAAAAGACTTATCAAAGGGCAAAACAATTTGATTTAGCATGTATGACATATAAAAATGATATGATTTATACTGAAGATATAGATGATGAATATGTTTGTTTAGAAGCTAAAATTAATGATATTCATAAAAATAAAGTTTCATCTTTTATAGATATACTCGAAAATCCTATACATAAAGTTTTATTAACTGGAAAACCGGATTATGTTGCTTCTATTGAAGCAGAATTTAAAAAGCCTTTTGGTGATAGTTTGAGTATTTATCGAAGTGCTCCATTCTTTTTAGAAGTCATGTCAAAAGGAATTGATAAAGCGACATCGCTTGATCGTCTAGCAAAGAGCTTAAATATAAAACAAGAAGAAGTGATGGCATTTGGAGATGGCTACAATGATCTAAGTATGATTGAATATGCTGGGCTTGGTGTCGCAATGGAAAATGCAGTTGATGGCGTCAAACAACGTGCCAATATGATCACAAAATCAAATAACGAAGATGGTATAGCCTATGTATTATCTCAGATATATAAAGGAGTTGAATATTAATGTTACCAAAAGATCCTGCCATGCTTTTAAGTTTTATTAATATGAAATTAAGAGATCAATATGATTCATTAGAAAGTTTATGTGATGATTTGGATGTTTCTAAACAGGATATTATAGAAACATTGAAAAAGATTGATTATATTTATGATGAAATGAATAATCAGTTTAAATAAGGAGAACATTTATGGAATATAAAAGATTTGATCAGACTATTTTAGTGAGAATTGATAAAGATGAAGAAATATTGGAACAAGTTCAAAAAGTTGCTTTAAAAGAAAATGTAACACTTGCAAGTATTCAAGCATTAGGTGCTGTTAAAGATATCACAATTGGTGTCTTTCAAACGGATACAAAACACTATTTATCAAATTCATTTCAAGGAAGTTTTGAAATTGTTTCATTAACAGGAACAATTGATACGATGAATGATCAGTTTTATTGTCATTTACATATGAGTGTGGGAAATGAAAAAGGTGAAGTCTTTGGTGGACATTTAAATAAAGCTATTGTGAGTGCAACATGTGAAATGGTTATAACAATCATTGATGGCAAAATAGATCGAGAGTTGAATAAGGATATTGGTTTGAATTTATGGAAGTTTGCTTAGAAGGCAAACTTTTTTTAGTTTTATTAAAAAAAGTTTGAAATAAAAAAAGAAAAATGAAATATTTTTGCGTATATAAATAATAGAGGGGTTAGAAATATTATATGGTGTTTACTATAAGCAATGATTTGTGTATAATATGTTTAGCCTCTCCTCTATAGGAGGGATTCGTTGATGAAAAAAGATCATGTGTTAAAGGATTTCTTCTCTTATCCTATGCGTTTTGCTGACTTCATGAATGCTCTTTTCTTTGATGGTCATGCTATTATTCATCCAAGTGACCTTCACCCTCTTGATTCCAGAGAGATATTTATTGGTGACTTTCTATCTAAGGAACGCACTCATGATGTCATCATGATGTGGGAAAGAAAGGATTTTCAAGCTATCTTGATTCTTGAAGCTCAAAGCAGTGTTGACTTTACAATGGCATCAAGAACATTGCTTTATGATGCACTGGTCTACAACATGCAGGACAAGCGATTCAAGAATCATATGCTGATGCCAGTGATGAGTGTCGTATTGTTTCATGGCGAAGGGAAATGGAATGCCGTGACATCGTTGCTGGAAAGAGTCAAAGGACCAGAGGAAATCAAGAGAAAACAGAATGACTGGAAGATGAGGGTTGTAGACATGAAGGAGATGGATGAAAACCTGCTGAAAAATGAAGACAATAAAAAGGTCATCAGTGGATTAAAGACAATATGGAGAAAAGATGAAGAAGGATTAAAGAAGATGATCATTACAAAAGCTGTAGCCAGAGTATTGGCAACATTGACAGGGAGAGAAGATATACTGGAAAAAATGAAAGGAAAAGAAGGAACGGTGGAAATGTATTCATTCTGGAAAGATGCAGAAAAGTCAGGTATAGAAAAAGGAAAACAACAAGGAAAGTTAAGTGTTGTTTTGAAATTGTTAGAAAAACTATTAGGAAAATTGAAACCAGATTTAGAGATGAAGATCGTTAATAGTAAGGAAGAAACACTTGATAGTATTATCATCCATATATTTGAAATACATAATGAAGAAGATGTATTGAAGTGGTTATAAAAAGAAAAGTCATAAGAATGACATAAAGATATAATTAAAAATGGCAATGATTATTATTTATGATATTCATTGTCATTTTTGATATCAAAATGCTTTACGCTTATATTGTAGTCCCTTTCCAAATGTTGATGATATGAATGGAACATTGATTCAATATTGGAATCAACTTATGAAAAAAGACTTTATTTATATTTTAGAAAATCTCACCATGAAATGATATTTGGATAAAACTAATCAAACGATTTTTTAGTTATGTGGAATAAAATATGATGAATATTTATTTGAGGAAATATGTGATTATAAAGAATTGAAATATCTTTTTGAATGTCATCATTATTTGAAAAGATCTATTCATTGACATGGACATCAACATAATGAAAGAAATTATAATTTTAAAATGATTGAAGAAGGTATTGATAGATATGATGTTGGCGTGGATGTGCATGAATATAGACTGGAGAACTTTGATGAAATGAGTGGCTTTTTCATATGCGAATTTGTATTTAACCAAAACATATCTTTTGTATTTATGAATAGGAAAAAAATGAGTTCAAATAAATAATGGGTTGTGTTATAATGATGAAAATGTAAAAAGAAGGGAGATTCGATATGTTAGATTTAAAGCATTTTCAAGAAGCAAAAAAGAGAGTTGATGAAGTGATTATTCCTACTCCCTTGATATATAGTGAAGCTTTTTCAAAAGAATGTAAGAATCAGGTTTATATTAAGCCAGAAAATTTGCAGAGAACAGGTGCTTTTAAAATTAGAGGGGCATACAATAAGATTGTTAAAATGGATGATGAAGCGAAAGCTAAAGGTTTAATTGCTTCTTCGGCTGGGAATCATGCGCAAGGGGTGGCATACGCAGCTTCTAAATTAGGTGTCAAGGCGACAATTGTAATGCCTAAACATACACCATTAATTAAAGTAGAAGCAACAGAAGCACATGGGGCTGAGGTTGTTTTGGCTGGTGAAGTTTATGATGAAGCCTATCAGAAAGCTTGTGATTTACAAAAGGAACATGGATATACATTTGTGCATCCGTTTAATGATGAAGATGTCATTGAAGGGCAAGGAACAATTGCATTAGAAATTCTTGATGAATTGCCTGAAGCAGATATTATCTTAGTGCCAATTGGTGGTGGGGGATTGATTTCAGGGATTGCCTGTGCAGCCAAACAAATCAAACCAACGATCAAGATTATTGGAGTAGAACCAGAAGGTGCTGCCAGTGCTTTAGCGGCTATTAATGAAGATCAGGTTGTGGCTTTAAAAGAAGCCAATACAATTGCGGATGGGACAGCCGTTAAAGAAATTGGTGATATGACTTTTGATTATATTAAAGAATATGTAGATGGGATTATTACGGTTTCTGATTATGAATTGATGGATGCGTTCTTGTTGCTTGTGGAAAAACATAAACTGGTCGCTGAAAATTCAGGTATTTTATCTCTTGCAGCATTAAAGAAATTAAATGAAAAGAATAAAAAAGTTGTATCATTGATTAGTGGTGGAAATATTGATGTTTTAACAATTTCGTCTATGATTAATAAAGGGTTAATCGCAAGAGGACGTATTTTTACATTTACTGTTCAATTATTAGATAAACCTGGTGAATTGGAATATGTTTCTCATGTATTGTCACAGTGTAATGCAAATGTTATAGGAGTGGAACATAATCAGTTTAAAAACTTTGCTCGTTTCTCTGAAGTAGAATTGCGTGTGACTTGTGAAACGAATGGAGAAAAGCATATACAAAGAATTATAGATACATTTGCCAAAGAGGGATATGAAATTACAAGAATAAATTGATAATATATTATCTTTTTGATTATTATTTATCATTTTCTTGAATGTATAAATACAAAAATATATACTTATTAAGGATAAGGAAAGGAATGAGAAAAATGATGGATTTTGGTTTAAAAACAACGAATCAAATAGCTGTTTCTCCAAAGTCTTGTTTTTCTTATTTTTTATATTTGTTATAGGACATATCATTTGATTTGATATGTCTTTTTTATGGATAAGGAGGAAAAGATATGCCAAAAAGAGAAGATGTAAACACAGTATTAGTTATTGGTTCAGGACCTATTATTATTGGTCAGGCTTGTGAATTTGACTATTCAGGAACACAGGCATGTAAAGCATTGAGAAGTTTAGGATACAAGATTGTCTTAGTCAATTCTAATCCAGCAACAATCATGACAGATCCAGAAACTGCTGATGTGACTTATATTGAACCATTGAATTTAAAAAGATTAACACAAATTATTGAAAAAGAAAGACCAGATGCCTTATTGCCTAACTTAGGTGGACAATCAGCATTAAACTTATGTGCTGAATTACATAATGCTGGAGTCTTAGATAAATACAATGTCAAAGTTCTAGGTGTGCAGGTTGATGCGATTGAACGTGGGGAAGACCGTTTAGAATTCAAAAAAGCCATGAATGAACTTGGTATTGATATGGCAAGAAGTGAAATTGCGAATACAGTTGATGAAGCTCTCGCAATTGCAGACAAATTAGGTTATCCTGTTGTTGTGAGACCTGCTTATACAATGGGTGGTGCCGGAGGAGGACTTGTTTATAATGTTGAAGAATTAAAAACAGTTGTTTCTCGTGGTTTACAGGCAAGTCTTGTTCATGAATGTTTGATTGAAGAATCTATTCTTGGATGGGAAGAATTAGAAGTAGAAGTTGTCAGAGATGCTAAAAACAATATGATTACTGTATGTTTTATTGAAAACATTGATCCATTAGGTGTTCATACTGGAGATTCTTTCTGTAGTGCGCCAATGTTGACAATTTCTCAAGATGTTCAAGATCGTTTAAAAGATCAGGCTTTTAGAATTGTAGAATCAATTGGTGTTATTGGTGGAACAAACGTTCAGTTTGCTCACGATCCTGAAACTGATAGAATTGTTGTTATTGAAATCAATCCAAGAACATCACGTTCTAGTGCATTAGCTTCAAAAGCAACAGGTTTCCCTATTGCCCTTGTTTCAGCTATGTTAGCTGCTGGTTTAACTTTAGATGAAATTCCATGTGGAAAATATGGAACTTTAGATAAATATGTACCAGATGGTGACTATGTTGTTATTAAATTTGCAAGATGGGCTTTTGAAAAATTCAAAGGTGCACAAGATAAACTAGGAACACAGATGAAAGCTGTTGGGGAAGTTATGAGTATTGGTAAGACTTATAAAGAAGCTTTCCAAAAAGCGATTCGTTCTCTTGAAATTGGTCAATATGGTTTAGGATATGCAAAGAATTTCAATGAATTAACAAAAGAACAGTTATTAGAAAAATTAACAGTTCCTACAAGTCAAAGACAATTCATCATGTATGAAGCTTTAAGAAAAGGAGCAACTGTTGAAGAATTATATGAATTAACAAGTATTAAACATTATTTCATTGAACAAATGAAAGAATTGGTTGATGAAGAAGAAATGTTAAAATCATATGCTGGAAAACAGTTGCCAGTAGATGTTTTAAGACAAGCTAAACAAGATGGTTCCTCAGATAAATATTTAAGCCAGATTTTAAATGTTTCTGAAGATAGTATCAGAAATGAAAGAATTGATAATGGCATCACTCAAGCTTGGGAACCAGTTCATGTTAGTGGAACAAAAGATAGTGCATATTACTATTCTACATATAATGCGAAAGATCATAGTGATATTCATCATGATAAGAAAAAAATTATGATTTTAGGTGGAGGACCAAACAGAATTGGTCAAGGTATTGAATTTGACTATTGCTGTGTTCATGCTTCACTTGCTTTAAAGAAATTAGGATTTGAAACAATTATTGTCAACTGTAATCCAGAAACAGTTTCTACGGATTATGATACTTCTGATAAATTATATTTTGAACCATTAACATTAGAAGATGTTTTAAGTATTCATGATAAGGAAAAACCAGTTGGTGTGATAGCTCAATTTGGTGGACAGACACCATTAAACTTAGCTTCTCAATTAAAAGCCAATGGTGTGCATATCTTAGGAACAACACCTGAAACAATTGATATGGCAGAAGATAGAGATTTATTCAATGAAATGATGGAAAAATTAGAAATTCCTATGCCAGAATCAGGAATGGCTGTCAATGTTGAAGAAGCTTTAGAAATCGCTAAAAGAATTGGTTATCCATTAATGGTAAGACCTTCTTATGTCTTAGGTGGACGTGGAATGGAAGTTGTTTATGATGATGACAGCTTAAAACAATATATGGCTGCGGCTGTTGGTGTGACACCAGATCGTCCAATCTTAATTGACAGATTCTTAAATAATGCAATGGAATGTGAAGCAGATGCTATTAGTGATGGAACAAATGTTTTCGTTCCAGCTGTTATGGAACATATCGAATTAGCTGGTATTCACTCTGGAGATTCAGCATGTATCTTACCTTCTAAACATATTCCAATGAGACATTTAGAAACAATCAAAGAATATACAAAGAAAATCGCGAAAGAAATGAATGTTCGTGGACTTATGAACATGCAATATGCGATTGCTGATGATAAAGTTTATGTTCTTGAAGCCAATCCAAGAGCTTCACGTACAGTACCTTTAGTATCTAAAGTATGTAATGTTAATATGGTGAAGATTGCAACTGATATTGTGACAATGGAATTAACTGGTAGAGAATCACCAGTACCAAAATTAACAGAAAAGAAAATCCCACATGTAGGTGTTAAACAAGCTGTATTCCCATTCAATATGTTCCCGGAAGTTGACCCAATCTTAGGACCAGAAATGAGATCAACAGGTGAAGTATTAGGATTAGGAAGTTCATTTGGAGCAGCTATCTATAAAGCTGAAGAAGCGACACAAACAATCTTACCAACTGAAGGAAAAATATTGATCAGTGTTAACGATATGGACAAACCACAAGTTGTATCTCTTGCTAAAGGATACTATGATGCAGGATTTACAATTGTAGCAACTGGAAATACATATGCTTTAATCCATGAAGCAGGAGTGCCTGTTGAAAAGATTAAAAAATTAAATGAAGGTCGTCCAAATATCACAGATGCGCTGACAAATGGTGAACTTGCTATGGTCATCAATACACCTCATGGTAAACAAAGTGCTCATGATGATAGCTATATCAGAAAAACAGCTATTAAGATGAGAATTCCATATATGACAAACATTGCTGCTGCAAAAGCTGCGTTAGAAGGAATTATGGAAATGAAGATTCATGGTAGCCATGCAGTCAAATCATTACAAGAATATCATAGTGAAATTCAATAAAATCAATGAGAGAATGGAGTTATCTATTCTCTTTTTTTTGGTTAAAAATAGTTGAATAGAAGGATATCGTTGTTGTGGATAATAGTTACTGGTATAATAAATATACAAGAAGTAAGAAAATTGGAATTTGGAAGGAGCGTTGAATATGGATTTTCCTTTTTATGATGCACCTAATACAGCCACGATAATCTGTTGCCATATTATAGATGATGGCAAACCTATTTTATATGTATCTCATGATGAAGATGACGGACTGTGGCAATTTTTGTGTGGTTCAACACATGATACAGACGAAGCAAGACTGGTATCTCTAAAAGAAGCGTTCGATTTAGACAATTCTGTTGGTGTTCTTAAAGATATGCCATGTGGTTACTACGCGGAAAGAAAAACGCAAAATGATAATTGGCTTGTGAAGAAACGATAAATCCTAGTTTGATAATTTAGGAGGGAAAGCATGAAAAAAGCATTATGATAATAGGAATCTCAACACTCGTGGTATATAACGCAATTCCAATTATAAATTTGATTTTTCCGGAAAGTATAACATATACATTTTTAACAGATTTATGGATAGTTAATAATTTATGGGCTCTTATTGTTCCGATTTTCTTTTGTATGAAATATGGATTTAAAATATATATTCCTTTCTTTGTAGCAGGATTATTTTTTCTTACAATGTATATGTTTTATAATGACTCAGCCATGATATACATCATTAGTTATTTTATATTATCGTTCTTTGGTAGTCTTATAGGTGGTCATATAAACAAAAGAAAGAATATAAATCCTAGTTTATAATATTGAAATTTGGAGGTATAGGCATGAGAAAGTGTATAAGATGTAATATAGAAATGATTGAAGACTTGGATGTTAAGGTTGAAGGAGGAGCATATGGAGTTAAGGTTACACAACAAGGAATTTTCAAAGAAAACTTAGGTAAACTTAAATGTGCAGTTTGTCCAGAGTGTGGTTATACTGAAACTTATGTCCAAGACACTTCTAAAATAAAAAAATTAGTTTTGAATAATAAATAAAAGTAATTTAAATTAGAATTTGAAAGCGAGTTGATTTTAATGTTAATTCTAATGTTACTAATGGAAGGTATAGTATTATGTTTTATACTTTTAATGTTTTGTGTTATTGGTATAGCAAATGGTCCTGAAAAATTTACTGTATTTTACGAAAAGAATGTTCAAGAAAAAGCGATAAAATTAGGATATACTACTCAAAAAGAAATAAAGAAACAAACCATTATATCAATTATAGTTTTATACTTACCTTGTTTTATTCTAGTGCCATTAATGGTTTGCTATATAAATGATGCAAAAGAGTTTGGAAATATTTTTATTCAAAGTTTATTTATAATGTATATAATGGGGCTATTTGATAGATTTTTTGTTGACTGGTATTGGGTAGAACATACAAAAGCGTGGGATATACCCAATACAGAAGAATTAAAACCTTATATTCCTACAAAAATGAAAATAGTCAAATGGCTGGGAACCATAGTTGGATTTGCAATAATTGCTTTAATTATTGCTTTAATAATGAGTAAGATGGTTTGAAAATTGGAATTTGTTGAAGGGATGGGAAATTATGCATATTAAAAAATATAGTACGATCTCAAAAACAGATATAGAAGTTGTTATAACGAGTTATAATCAAGGTTCTATGATTTTGGAAGCAGTCCAATCTGTATGTAGCCAAACATTATTACCTAAAAGAATTATTATTGTTGATGATGGTTCAACTGATAAATATTCTTTAGAAGTATTAACAAGTATAAAAAATAATAATGAATTATTAGTTCCAGTAACTATACATTTTCAAAAAAATAGTGGAGTATCAGCAGCTAGAAATACCGGCATCAATAAAACACAATCATCAATGGTTTTAATTCTTGATGGGGACGACAATCTTGAAACTGGATATATTGAAGAAGTTAGTAAATTGCTTTACGATGATCCTTCAATGGTTATAGCTTCATCATGGATGCATACTTTTGGAGTTTTAGATGCAGTAGTTTGCCCTACTGGTGGAAATATAGTGTCGTTTTTATCTCATAATTGTTGTCCTGCAACACATATTCTCCGTAAAGAGTTTTATGAACAATGTAAAGGTTATGATGAAGCAATGCGTTCTGGCTTTGAGGATTGGGATTTCTTTTTAAGTATGTTAGAAACTTCGCCAGATGCTTATGTTGGAATTGTTGAAAAACCATTGATTAACTATCGAACTGCCCCTACTTCTGCAAATATAAAAAGTATGAATAAACGATTTGAGCTCATGCGTTATATCATAGAAAAACACAAGAGTAGTTATAGTAATAATCTCACGGATGTAATACTTGATGTTGAAGCTATTTCTGATGCGAGGTTATTTGGATGGGAAAATGAAATTATTCATTCAATTAAAAATAATCAGAAGTTAAGCAAATCAGCAGATAGATTTATTAAGAATCCAACATATGGCGATGGTGGGATGGCCTCAGCAGTTAGGATTGCATCCGTTAAAAAGTAGCTATAAACGAAGCATTAAGTTGCTGACAAATCCTAATTTATGGAGGTGTTTCATTATGGATAAACGTAAAAAAATAAAAGTAATTACAACAATAATTTGCCTGTTATTAAGTATATTTGCTTTATATACTTTTATTTTTATTGCAGAAGTTTCTAAAGGATGGAGAATTGTCTTAATTATAATAGCGATATTTTGGATAATTTCAGGAATATCTAACTTATTAGAATATTTTGGAAAACAAAAATGATAAAAAACCTAATTTAGAAAAGAAAGGGTGATTCTTTATTCATGATATATTTAAGAAGTTTTCAATTGAGTGATTCACAAATATCTAATCATCATATCTATCCTTATAATGTTTTTAGAAATAAAGATATAGAGCCTTTCGTATTTACTCCAATAACAGTTTTTTATGGAAATAATGGTTCTGGTAAATCGACATTACTTAATATCATCGCTAATAAATTGAGGTTAAAAGGTAAAGAAAATGCTACGAGTAATTCATATGGTATAAAAGATTACTACAATGAATTTTGCTTTAAATGTTCTTATTGTCTGGGTGAAGATGAACTTGGTCATAAGATTAAATGTTTGCCAGAGAATAGTTGCTATATCAAAAGTGAAGATATTTTATATGAGGTGAAGAAAATTCAACAAAAACAAGTATTATCAGATGGAATGTTATATGACTATGTAAAAAAGGGGATGACGAAAGAAGAAGCAAGAAAATATTTGGAGTCAAAAGAAGGTGCTAGACAGATGGAATATATCATGTTTGCCCAAGAAAAATATTCTAATGGGGAAACATCTATGCAGTATTTTGATGATTTTTTGCAACCTGATGCGTTATATTTATTAGATGAACCAGAAGTATCTCTTTCTCCTGCTAATCAAGTCGCATTAGCAAAAGAAATTAATAATATGGCAAGATGGTTTCAGTGTCAATTTATTATCGCAACACATTCACCTTTTATGTTAGGAACTCTGGATGCGAAAATATATAATCTTGATTCAAAAGAATATGCCATTATGAAATGGAGTGATTTAGAAAATATGAGATATTTTTACAATTTTTTTAAAGAACATGAAAAAGAATTTGAATAAATCTTTTTCTATACGAAATATTGATTTCTAAGTTGATAAATAGTAATTTAAGGAGAAGTGATATTGTGATTAGAATTGAAAAAATAAATGCGAAAAATATATGGGATATACTAAAGCTACATGTGAGTAAGGAACAAGAATCGTTTGTTGCACCTAATGATTTGAGTATCATAGAAGCATATATATCGATAACAGGAAATGGACACGCTTTTCCATTTGGTATTTTTGAAGATGAAATTCCTGTTGGTTTCTTGATGATAGGTTATGATGTAGATGAATCTTTTGATAACCCACCACAGATAGCTTATGGTAACTATAGTATCTGGCGATTGATGATTGATGAAAAATATCAAGGCAATGGATATGGAAAAGAAGCCATTCGTTTAGCTTTAGAGTTTATTAGGACATTTCCGTGTGGTAAGGCAGAATATTGCTATTTATCTTATGAACCTGAAAATATAAATGCAAAAAGACTTTATTCAAAATTTGACTTTATAGAGAATGGTGAAATGGATGGCGAAGAAATAGTTGCAGTTTTAAAATTATGATAATAAGTAAGACTTGAGAATGAGGTACATGATTGATTTCAATTCTGGTTTTAAATGGTTTATTAGCATTTCAAATCCTAAGTTTTTCATGAAATAGTATTTCGCATTAATATTTTCATAAGATTTGTTTATTTTGAATGTTATTATCAACATTGGTATAATGATAATAGATAAAGAAAGGATGAGTTTTATGAAAAAAGTTCTATTATTTATTGTATGTGTTTTTGTGTTGATTGGGTGTACAAGTTCAAAGAAATCAAACAATAATAATGCTGAAAATGAATCTACAACATCAGGTGTAATCAATTATATTTCTGAAACAGCTTTAACTCAAAGTGTTGTTGGTGATATAGAAGATGATTATCCTGTCTATGAATATGAATTAAGTCAGCCTTTGAAATCTGCAAGTGTTTGTGTATATGAAAAAGAAAATGAATGGGAAAAACAGATAATATCTTACGAAGATGATATATATTCTCATGGACAAATAGCTATTGTTTTAGGTGATGAAACATACGATATTTATTTGATCCATTCAGAAACTGAAAATAATATAATCAAATATAATTTTTCTCAACATTATTTAGAATCATTAAATAGCAATAAAGTCATGTTTGCAAATACATTAGATAATAAAAAAATCGAAGCAAATGAAGAAATTGTCCTTTTTACAGTACTTGGAAAAAAAGATAATCCAATTGATCCACCTAACCCTGAAAATTTTACTAAAGAAAATTGTGATTATGGTATTGAAGTAACTATTACTTTTCATGACACAAAACAAGCACCAAGAAGTGAATAATAATCAATAAAAAGTATATATAATTTTTAAAGGTTATTTCAGATAACACTTTAAGAGAAAAACTTATTGAAGAACTTATAGGAGTTCTTCTTTGTTATAATATAACTACAGATTCTGTTGTTATTATTTCATTTTTATTAGCCTTACCTAATGAAAAGATAAACATAAGCATGAAAATATAAATTTAATCTTTATATAAGTAACATGTATTAATGGTTCTATCTCAATAAAGAGATAGTATTGTTTTGAAAGATATTATTGATGGCGTAGAAAAAAGGATTTAAGGAAAAGAATTATTGAAAGAGTTTAATAATGAATATTGTGGTCATACTTTTTGAATAGTTACTTTTTCGTTTCATATGATTTGAAACGATTTTTTTCTTTCGTTGCAATAAAAATGCAACGATAATATTTTTCGTTGCAAAACGAATGGAACGATAATATATTCAGGGAGGAGACTGTTATGAAAGAATCTAGAAATTTAGAGTTTAAAGAAATGATACAATCCAACACATTTCTCAAGACAGTCAGTGCTTTCGCAAACTATGGAACAGGAAGAATTGTTTTTGGAATTGATGATGATGGTCAAGTCAAAGGAATAAAAAATACAATAGATGATTGTTTAAGTATTGAAAACAAGATGAATGATAATATGAATCCTGTGCCAGTATATGATTTGAATATTAATGATGATTCAACAATTACTCTTACTGTTTATGAAAGTGACTTCAAACCTTATTTATATAAAGGAAAAGCATATAAAAGACACGATACATCAACTATTGAAGTAGATAGACTAGAATTGAACAGACTGATATTAGAAGGAAATCATCAATCATATGATGAACTTGTTTCTCAAAAACAGGATTTAACATTTAATTGTTTAGAAAAAGCTTTGAAAGATAAATTGGCTATACAAAAAGTCAATGATGATATTTTGAAAACATTAGATTTATATACAAAAAATCATCAATATAATAATGCTGCAGCATTACTTGCTGATCAAAATGATTATAAAGGTGTCGATATGATAAGGTTTGGTCAAGATATTGATGAAATTATGGATAGAGTCACTTTAGAAAATAAGTCTATCTTGTTGTTATTGGAAGAAAGCGTTGAAATGTATAAAAAATATTATCAATATGAAAAAATTGACGGAACTTCTAGAAAGATTGTCACACGTATTCCAGAAAATGCCTTTCGTGAAGCTATAGCCAACGCTATTATTCATCGCTTCTGGGATATTGATGCATTTATAATGGTTAGTATGTTTGATGATAGAATTGAGATAAGATCTCCAGGAGGACTCCCTTCAGGAAGAAGGGAATCAGAATATCTTGATGGACAGATTTCAATGCTTAGAAATCCAATTATAGGTAATGTTTTCTATAGACTGAGATATATAGAAATGTTTGGTACAGGAATCAAAAGAATCAATAAATCCTATAACAATTCTTTAACGAAACCACAATTCAAAGTCTATGAGAACTCTATAACAATCATATTACCAACTGTATTAGATGTTACTAATTTAACAAGTGAAGAACAACAGATTATACAGATTTTTCATGGGAATTTAAAACTATCAAGAGCAGAAATAGAAAAACAAAGTCATTATAATAAGGCAAAGCTTATTAGAATACTGAATTCATTATCTGATAAAAATATTATTTATAAGTCGGGGAAAGGGAGAGCTGTTAAATATCATTTACGTTAGAACAATGGATACACAGGAATTTCATAACTTTATGTTACATTTACAATAAGAAAGATGTGTTTATCTTTCTTATTGATAGGAGGAATAACGATGTTTGTTTTGACATCAACAGATACATGGTTTTTAACAGTGTGTTCATTTCTTATGCTTAAAAGAGTTTTTTCACAAAGTTATCAAAGATATAGTCATTGGCATATGTTAAAATATTCTAAATGCTTATACATTATGCTAACTCTATTCATTCCAGCAGTTTTATTTTATTCATATTATTCATTTTCAAAATCAGAAATTAATGATTGGAAATTAATTCTTATATATCTATTGTTTGTAGGAATAGATGTCTATGAATTCTATCATCAGCAATTCATAACGGAACGTTTTTCATGGTTATCAATCAAACAAGAAAATGTTAAATTAAAAATCTTAGGTGTTTTACTTGTAATAAGTATTTTGGCGTTTTTTATAGCGATACAAATTGTCTTATAAAATAGATTATTATATAAGGGGATGATAATAATGACAAAAATAGTGAAAATGATAGGTATTTTGCTGATTATAGGTTTAGGTATCTATGTTATTGTTTATTTGATCATTCAATCACTCTTTATTGATGTCAACAAGATACATAATTTCCAAAATATAAAAGATTTTGAGAAATATTCTCATTTGTCATTTTATGACCTTTATGATTTTGATGCTTTTATCAATACAGGTGAATATAAGCTTTTAAGTGTACATGAAAATTATTTTATTCATTTTGAAGATTATGAACCTTATGAGTATATTTTTACATTAGATTCCAAAACTACAGAATATACTATTCATCAACAAACGAGTTATCCACAGTCTATTATTGGAAAAGAAGAAATGATTGTTGTTGATGATGATCAAGTGATTATAAATATGAATACTGATACAAATGAATGTTATTTTACAGTTTATTTGGATGATTGTTATTATCGTATAAGATATACAATGCTCAATCATATCTCACAGGATGAAATCATATCGAAAATAAAAGATTATGTTCATTTTAATAATGAATTGCATAAAGAGAAGCTTGGTGAAGCTTCTCTTTTCAAACATTATAAAATAATATGACTTTAAATAGTTATTAAAAAGATGTCTTAATCATCTTGAAAATCATTATCATAAAGAGGTGTGACATATTTTCTATTGAAACATGCCATACATAAATCACAGATATGTTCTTTTTTAAAATGAATAGATTTTTTCAGTCCTTCTTCACTGATAAATGCTAGTGAATCTGCACCGATGTATTCGCAAAGCTCCTGAGTTGTCATCTTATGAGAAATCAATTCATCAAGAGTAGACGTGTCTACACCATAGAAGCAAGGATATTTGATTGCAGGAGAAGCAATTCTAACATGAACTTCAGTTGCTCCTGCCTCTTTAAGTAATTTGATAATACGTTTAGAAGTTGTACCTCGTACAATAGAGTCGTCAATCATGATGACTCTTTTTTGATTGACAATAGAAGAAACAGCAGAAAGTTTCATACGTACACCCTGATCTCTTAATTCTTGTGTAGGTTGAATAAAAGTTCTTCCTACATATTTATTTTTAATCAGTCCCATTTCATAAGGGATGTGCGAAGCTTCTGCATATCCAATGGCAGCGGAAATAGAAGAATCAGGCACCCCAATCACGATATCAGCATCTACTGGACTTTCTAAATAAAGTTGTTTTCCAGCATTTTTTCTTGTTGTATGAACATTGATGCCATCAATTGTACTATCAGGACGAGAAAAATATACATATTCCATAGCACAGATCTTATCATGTATAGGCTGTTTTGTATAAAGACGAGATAACAATTGATTGCCTTTGACTCTGACTATTTCTCCAGGCTCGACATCTCTTAGAAATTTAGCGCCCACAATATCTAATGCACATGTTTCTGAAGCAAAGACATATGCTCCATTAGGGAGCTGTCCAATCGCAAGAGGTCTTAATCCATAGCGATCTCTCGCTGCATAAAGACGATCTTCTAGAAGAATGAGAAAAGCAAAAGCTCCATCCAACTGTTCTAATGCCATACAAATACGGTCAATCATATGACCTTTGGCACGTTTAATAAGATGTCCTAAGATTTCTGTATCTGATGAAGATGAGAAAATACTTCCTTGTTCTTCCAGCTTTTCTTTGAGTACATTCGCATTGACAATATTACCATTATGACAGATTCCCATATCACCATGCATAGTTCTAAATAAAAGAGGCTGCACATTCATAATGCCACCACCACCGGCAGTAGAATAACGCACATGCCCAATAGCGTGAATACCTTTCATTTGATTGAGTTTAGTGTTATGAAAAACTTCGGTTACAAGTCCTTCACCCTTATGAATAGAAAGCTGATGGTTATTCGCTACTAATATACCAGCACCTTCCTGTCCACGATGTTGCAGAGCATGTAAACCATAATAACAAAGTTTGGCAGCACTTGGGTGTTGAAAAACACCAAATACACCACATTCTTCATGTAATTCTTTTAAATCATCCATTTATATTCTCCTTATTTATAAAAGAATAGGAGATATATATTGAGATTTGTTGTATAAGATGTTACACAAAAACATGTACTTTGGGATTCAATATCTCCTATTCGTGAATATTATAGCGAAAGAATTGTGTTTTTTCAATAGAATATAATAATAATTTATTAAAATGATAAAAAATCATTGACAAAAATGATTCACTGTATCATAATGCAAGATAAGTAAACGAGAAATAAGCGTTTATAAGAAGGAGTGATAGATATGGAGAAAAAGATAACTGATATTTTTGGAATATTAGTATTTGATGAAGATGTTATGGAAGAAAGACTTGCGAAAGATACTTTCAGAGAGCTTCAAAAAACAATCAAAGAGGGGAAATCTTTAAATATCAAGATTGCAAATGCTGTGGCGAATGCGATGAAAGATTGGGCTGTGGAACATGGAGCTACACATTATACGCACTGGTTTCAGCCAATGACAGGTGTAACAGCTGAAAAGCATGATGGTTTCATTGGAACAAATAAAAATGGGAAAGTCATTTTAGAGTTTTCTGGTAAGGAATTAATTAAAGGAGAACCAGATGCATCATCTTTTCCTAATGGAGGATTACGTGCTACATTTGAAGCACGTGGTTATACAGCTTGGGATCCAACATCTTATGCATTTATCAAAAATGGTGTATTGTGTATTCCAACAGCTTTTTGTTCTTATTCTGGACATGCTTTAGACAAAAAGACACCATTATTAAGAAGTATGCAGGCTATTAATAAACAGGCATTACGTATCTTAAAGTTATTTGGTAACGAAAATGTTAAGAATGTTAAAACAACAGTGGGACCTGAACAGGAATATTTCTTAGTCGATAAAAAATATTATGAACAAAGAAAAGACTTGATTTATACAGGACGTACTTTATTTGGTGCACCATCTCCAAAAGGACAGGAAATGGAAGATCATTATTTTGGAACGATCAAGAGTAGAGTTCAAGAATTTATGAATGATTTAAATGAAGAATTATGGAAATTAGGTGTCTTAGTGAAAACCGAACACAATGAAGTTGCACCAGCTCAACATGAGTTAGCACCTATTTTCTCTACTACCAATATTGCGACTGATCATAACCAATTGACAATGGAATTGATTCAAAGAATTGCGAAAAAACATGGTTTGGTAGCTTTATTACATGAAAAGCCATTTGATGGTATTAATGGAAGTGGGAAGCATAATAACTGGTCATTATCAACAGATACAGGTGTGAATTTATTAGAACCTGGAGATACACCACATGAAAATGCTCAATTCTTATTATTCTTATGCGCTGTGATTAAAGCGGCTGATGAACATCAGGATTTGTTGAGATTATCTGTTGCGACTGCAGGTAACGATCATCGTTTGGGAGCTAACGAAGCACCGCCAGCTATTATTTCTGTTTTCTTAGGTGATGAATTAGCTGAAATCTTAAAAGCTATTGAAGAAGATCGACCATATGATTCTAAGGAAAAAGAAGTCATGAAGATTGGGGCTCATGTCTTACCTAAATTTCCTAAAGATACAACAGATCGTAACCGTACTTCACCATTTGCTTTTACAGGTAATAAATTTGAATTCCGTATGCCAGGATCAAGTTCATCTATTGCAGGATGTAATATTGTTTTAAATACAGTGATTGCAGATGAATTAAAAGAATTTGCGGATATTCTAGAAAAAGCACCGGATTTTTCTTCAGCATTACATGCATTGATTCAAGGAACAATCAAAGAACATAAACGTATTATTTTCAATGGTAATGGTTATGATGATTCATGGGTCGAAGAAGCCAAGAAACGTGGACTATTAAACTTACGTACAACGCCTGATGCTTTACCATATTTTATTAAGGAAGACAATATTGAATTGTTTAAAAGACATAAAGTTTTTGATGAAGAAGAGGTTCATTCTCGTTATGAAATTATGATGGAAGAATATGTCAAGATTTTGCATATTGAAGCTTTAACAATGGTCAATATGTCTCAAAAAGAAATCTTACCAGCTGTTAGTCAATATTCATATGAGTTAGCACAAACTTGTGCAATGAAAACAGAAGTTGCCAAGTTAGAAAATGTTTATGAAAAAGAAACTTTAAAAGATGTTTCAGCATTATTAGATAAAGCTTTCAAAGCAACAAAACATTTAGACAAAGTCTTAAAAGAAGCTGAAGCGATTGAAGACTTTGAAAAGGCAGCTTTCTATTATCGAGATGAAGTCATTCCAGCTATGAGTGCTTTACGTACACCATGTGATGAATTGGAAACATTAACTGCTGAAAATGTATGGCCATTCCCAACATATGGCAAACTGTTATTTGGTATTTTATAAAATTATATAAGAGAGGGGTTATGACAATGTGTTCGATTATGGGATATTGTGCACAACATGCATCAAAAGAAGTATTTTTAAAAGGATTTGAAAGAACACATACAAGAGGGCCTGATGCTATGCGTATTATTGATACAGGTCAGGGATTATTAGGATTTCAACGTTTATCTATCATGGGATTAAATGAATATGGTATGCAGCCATTTCAAAGAGGGAATCATTATGTTGTGTGTAACGGTGAAATTTATGGTTTTAGACCAGTGAAAGAAGAATTGATGAAGCAGGGCTTTGACTTTCAAGGGGAGAGTGATTGTGAAATCCTGCTTCCTCTTTATCAAAAAAAGGGTATCAATATGTTTAAAGAATTAGATGGTGAATTTGCTTTGATTCTTTATGATGGAGATACAAAAGAATTTATCGCAGCCAGAGATCCTATTGGCATTCGTCCATTATTTTATGGTTATGACCAAAATCAGCACATTGTCTTTGCTTCTGAAGCTAAAAATTTAGTTGGCATCTGTGATGAGATTATCCCTTTTCCACCTGGACACTATTATCAAAATGGGGAGTTTGTTTGTTATAGAGATATGAGTCTGGTGGAAAACTATCATCATGATCATCTTGAAACAATTTATACAAAAATTCATGATTTATTAGTCAAAGGTATTGAAAAAAGACTGGATGCTGATGCTCCATTAGGTTTCCTGCTAAGTGGAGGTTTAGATTCTTCACTTGTATGTGCTGTATCATCACGCTTATTAAAGAAGCCGATTCGTACTTTTGCGATTGGCATGGAAAGTGATGCGATTGATTTAAAATACGCTAAAGAAGTGGCTGATTTTATTGGCAGTGAACATACTGAAGTGATTATCACCAAAGATGATGTGCTTCATGCGATAGAACCCGTTATTGCAGCATTAGGAACGTATGATATTACAACGATTCGTGCATCGATTGGAATGTATCTTGTCTGTCAGTATATTCATCAACATACAGATATTAGAGTTTTATTAACAGGTGAGATTTCAGATGAATTATTTGGTTACAAATATACTGATTTTGCACCGAATGCTAAAGAATTTCAAAAGGAAGCTGAAAAACGTATTCGAGAAATTTATATGTATGATGTCTTACGTGCTGATCGCTGTATCAGTGTCCATTCATTAGAGGCACGTGTGCCTTTTGGTGATTTGGCTTTTGTGGATTATGTCATGCATATTGATCCAAAATTAAAAATGAATACATATGGAAAAGGAAAGTATTTATTGCGTAAAGCATTTGATAAAGGATATTTGCCTCAAGATATTTTGATGCGTGAAAAAGCTGCTTTTTCAGATGCTGTAGGACATTCATTAAGTGATGAAATCAAAGCCTATGCTAATGATTATTATAGTGATCAGGAATTTGAAGAAAAAAGAAAGCATTATGATTTTGCGACACCTTTTACAAAAGAATCATTATTATATCGTGAAATCTTTGAAAAATATTATCCACATCAGGCACATATGATTAAAGGATTCTGGATGCCTAATCCTCATTGGGAAGGCTGTCAGGTTGATGATCCATCGGCCAGATTCTTAAAAAATTATGGGGATAGTGGAAAGTAGAGAGGATGATTGGATGAAAGAATATAATCAGGGATTACATAATGTCAAAGAACATGATGCCTGTGGTATTGGAGCTGTTGTGCATATTGATGGAAGACAGGATTACCAGGTTGTCGATCAGGCATTAACTATTGTAGAAAAACTGGAACATCGTGCTGGAAAAGATGCCAGTGGAAAGGTAGGAGATGGTGTGGGAATCTTATTACAGATTTCACATCGTTTCTTTAGTAAAATTGCCAGACAGCTTCACATAGCTTTACCTCAACCTTATGATTATGCGGTGGGAATGTTTTTTTTACCCCAAGATACACTGACAAGACAAAAAGCTATGAAAACGTTAGAGCGTATTGTCTTGAAACATCAGGCGACATTTTTGGGATGGCGTCAAGTTCCATGTCATGAAGATATTTTAGGACAAAAAGCCAAAGATTGTATGCCTTATATCATGCAATGCTTTATTGAAAAGCCTAAAACTTGTCAACAAAGAATGGACTTTGAAAGAGTTTTATATGTGATACGACGTGAATTTGAAAAATCTTCACCACAGACATATGTTGTTTCTTTATCTTCATCAACCATTGTTTACAAAGGTATGTTTCTTGTTCATCAGTTAAGACAGTTCTATGATGACTTGCAGGATCATGATTATCATAGTGCTATTGCTTTAGTACATTCACGTTTCTCTACGAATACCAATCCAAGTTGGCAAAGGGCTCATCCTAATCGTATGATTGCCCATAATGGAGAAATTAATACGATTCGTGGCAATGCGAATCGTATGTTGGCTAGAGAAGAAACGCTCCATTCTCCTTATTTTCAAAAAGATATGGCCAAAATCTATCCGATTGTAGATGTTCGAGGTTCAGATTCAGCGATGTTAGATAATACTTTAGAATTCTTATATATGAATGGTATGCCATTGGCTAAAGCTATGATGTTGTTGATTCCAGAACCATGGAAACATACAGCTATGTCACAAGAGAAAAAGGATTTTTATCATTATTATGCGACAATGATGGAGCCATGGGATGGACCAGCAGCGATTTTATTTTCTGATGGTATTTTCATGGGTGCAACCTTAGATAGAAATGGGTTAAGGCCATCACGTTATTATATTTTAGATGATCAGACATTGATTTTATCATCAGAAGTTGGTGTTTTGGATATTGATGAAAGTCATATTGTCAAAAAATCACGTCTTCAGCCAGGAAAGATGTTATTGGTTGATACACAAAAACAACAATTAATTGAAGATGATATCTGTAAAATGAGTTATGCGAAAGAACATCCTTATGGAGAATGGCTGGATTATTATTTATTACATTTAAAAGACTTACCAGCACCAGATAAGAAATCACATATTCATAGTCAAAGTGATCGCGATATCTTATATAAGATTTTTAGTTATACATATGAAGATGTCAAAGATATGATTTTACCTATGGCTAAAAATGGAATTGAACCAACTGCATCAATGGGAACTGATATTCCTCTTGCAATGTTGAGTCAAAAACATCCCACATTATTCCATTATTTTAAACAACAGTTTGCTCAAGTGACCAATCCACCGATTGATTCTTTAAGAGAAGAAGTGGTTGTAGATACAACAGTCTATTTAGGTTCAGATGGAAATTTATTGCAGGACCAGTCTGATAACTGTCAGGTACTGGAAATCAATAATCCAATCTTAGATAGTCGTGATATGGATAAACTGAAACAGTTAAATCGTAATGGTTTCCATAGTCAGGTTATTTCTTTATTGTATTATAAAGGTATTTCCTTAATAGAGGCTTTGAATCAATTATTCCTTGATTGTGATAAGGCTTATCGTCAAGGAGTCAATATCTTAATTCTTTCTGATAAAGGTGTAGATGATAACCATCTGGTTATTCCTTCATTGTTAGCTGTATCAGCTGTCGAAAGTCATCTGGTTAAAACAAAAAAGAAAACAGCCATGTCCATTGTTTTAGAAAGTGGGGAACCACGAGATGTTCATCAGTTTGCCTGTCTGTTAGGTTTTGGAGCGACAGCTATTTATCCTTATTTAGCTCATGAATGCATTATCGAAATGATACAGCTGAATATGTTAGATAAGGAAGAAAATAAAGCCATTGAAGATTATAATCATGCGGTTTTAAAAGGAATTGTGAAGATTGCTGCGAAAATGGGTATTTCTACATTGCAATCTTATCAGTCTGCACAAATCTTTGAAGTCGTTGGTTTAAAAGAAGATGTTATGGACAATTATTTCCCAAACACTGTTTATCGTGTGGGTGAAAAAGGTTTAACTGATATTGAAGATGATATCCATTATTATCATGATCATGCTTTTGATCCATTAGGATTAAAGACAGATACATCATTAAAAAGCTTAGGTTTTCATAAATTCAGACGTGGACCACAAAGTGAAGTGCATATGTACAGTCCTGAAACCATTGTTTTACTTCAAAGAGCCACACAAACAAATGATTATCAGTTGTTTAAAGAATATTCTCGTCAGTTAGAAAGTCAGCCATTTGCTGTACGTCATTTATTAGAATTTGATATGACACAACGACAAGCTATACCTCTTGAAGAAGTTGAAAGTGTTGATAATATTGTCAAACGTTTTAAAACGGGAGCGATGTCTTATGGTTCTATTTCTAAGGAAGCACATGAATGCTTAGCGATTGCGATGAATCGTTTAGGAGGAAAATCAAATTCTGGAGAAGGTGGAGAAAATCCAGAAAGATTATACACAGAAGCCAATAGTGCCATTAAACAGGTAGCGAGTGGTCGTTTTGGTGTCACAAGTGAATATCTGGTGAGTGCTAAAGAAATTCAAATTAAAATGGCTCAAGGTGCCAAGCCAGGTGAAGGAGGACATTTACCAGGACAGAAAGTTTATCCTTGGATTGCTAAAACACGTTATTCAACACCAGGAGTCACTTTGATTTCACCACCACCACATCATGATATTTACTCTATTGAAGATTTAGCACAATTAATTTATGACTTAAAAAATGCGAATCGTGATGCCCGTATTTCTGTGAAACTTGTTTCAGAATCAGGTGTTGGAACGATTGCTTCAGGTGTTGCGAAAGCGGGAGCGCAAGTTATTCTGATTTCAGGTTATGATGGAGGAACAGGGGCAGCTCCACAAAGTTCCATTCATTATGCCGGATTACCTTGGGAATTAGGACTCGCAGAAGCTCATCAGAGTTTAATTGAAAATGATTTAAGAACTCGTGTTGTTTTAGAAACAGATGGAAAATTAATGACAGGTAGAGATGTCGCTGTGGCTGCATTATTAGGTGCAGAGGAATTTGGCTTTGCGACAGCACCATTAGTGACAATGGGCTGTGTGATGATGCGTGTCTGCAATCTTGATACTTGTCCAGCAGGTATTGCAACCCAAAATAAGGAGCTAAGAAAACGTTTTGCAGGAAAACCAGAATATGTTATGAATTTTATGAAATTTATTGCTCAAGAATTGCGTGAAATTATGGCACAGCTAGGCTTCCATAGTGTTGATGAAATGGTAGGACATATGGAAGTATTGAAAGTGAAACCAGAATATCAGAAATTAAAATCATTCTTTGACAAAAAGAATCTTCATGTTCATTTTCAAAAAGAAGATACTTTCGATTTCCATTTGGAAGACAGTCAGGATTTGAAAGTCTTGTTGCCAAAATTTTTATCTGATCTAGATAGTCATCAACCTCATCAGGAAACAATACATATATCTAGTTTAGATCGTAGTTTAGGAACATTGCTGGGAAGTGAAATCACCAAACGTTTTCAAAATCATCTGCAAGATGATACTTATCAAATCCATTGTCTTGGTGGGGCAGGACAATCCTTTGGTGCTTTTATCCCCAAAGGTTTAACAATGCGTGTTGAAGGTGATGCCAATGATTATTTTGGAAAAGGTTTATCAGGTGGAAAACTGATTATTCATCCTTCTTCAAATGCTCAGTTTGTGGCTCAAGATAATGTGATTATCGGTAATGTAGCTCTCTATGGCGCAACATCAGGAGAAGCTTATATTGCTGGACGTGCAGGTGAACGTTTCGCTGTGCGTAATTCAGGAGCAATTGCTGTAGTTGAAGGCTGTGGGGATCATGGACTAGAATATATGACAGGTGGAAAAGTTGTTGTCTTAGGCAAAACAGGAAAGAACTTTGCGGCAGGAATGAGCGGAGGGATCGCTTATGTCTTAGATAAAGATCATGATTTATATTTACGCTTAAATAAAGAATTAGTGACAATGCAGGAAGTGAAACAACATAAAGATATTGAAGAATTAAAAACATTACTACAAAAACATGTGGATTATACAGGTTCACTACTGGCTAAAGATATATTAGAAAACTATGAAGCATGGCTACCTCATTTTAAAAAGATTGTGCCTGTCAATTATGCACATATGTTAGAAAATATAGAAAAATTTGAAAAACAAGGCTATGCACATGATGAAGCTACACTCATGGCTTTTAAGGAAGTTCATCAATAGGAGGGTTATATATGGGAAAAGCAACAGGATTTTTAGAGTTTGATAGAGAAGATAATTTCACTCAATCACCAGAAACAAGAATTGCTGGTTTTCAGGAATTTCATATTCCTCTTGTGAATGAAAAACGTCGTCAGCAGGGAGCGCGTTGTATGAATTGTGGTGTCCCATTTTGTCAATCTGCGATTGAAATCAATCATATGGTCACAGGTTGTCCTTTACATAATCTGATTCCAGAATGGAACGATGAAATCTATCATCATAATGATGAACGTGCCCTTTCACGTCTGTTAAAAACCAATCCTTTTCCAGAATTTACCGGACGTGTCTGTCCTGCATTATGTGAAAAAGCTTGTGTATGTGGTATTCATGATGATCCAGTCACAATCAAAGATAATGAATTGTTTATTATTGAAAAAGCTTATCAGAATCAATCGATGAAAGCTGAAAAATCATCTGTATGTTCATTTAAAAAAGTTGCTATTGTAGGAAGTGGTCCAGCAGGATTGACAGTGGCTTATAAGTTGAATCAACGTGGACATCAAGTGAGTGTTTTTGAAAAAGATGATCGTTTAGGAGGATTACTGATGTATGGGATTCCTCAAATGAAATTGGAAAAACAAATTATTGAACGTCGTATTCAATTGATGAAAGAAGAAGGTATTCAGTTCTATACAAATGTTCATGTTGGAAAAGATTTGACAAAAGAAGAATTGCTGCAGGATTATGATGCGATTGTATTATGTTGTGGAGCTAAAAAAGCTCGTGATTTAAATGTATCAGGTAGAGAAGCCAAAGGTATATATTTTGCAGTGGATTTTTTAAAAAGCACAACACAGGATATATTGAATCAAACTTCTTTTCGTATTGATGCCAAAGAAAAGCATGTCGTTGTTGTAGGAGGTGGAGATACGGGTAATGACTGTGTTGGAACATGTATTAGACAAGGATGTGCATCAGTTACACAGCTGGAAATGATGCCCTCTCCGCCTCATCAAAATACACGTCCATGGCCAATGTGGCCAGATGGATTGAAGACAGACTATGGACAGGAGGAAAGTCAGGTTGTTTTTAAGAAAGATCCACGTGTTTATGCAACAACAATTAAAGAATGTATTGAAGAAGATGGACAACTCAAAGCTGTCAAAACGATTCAGGGGAGAATGGTTGATGGTCAATGGGTTGAAAAAGAAGATAGCGAAAAAATGCTGAAGGCAGATTTGTTGCTGATTGCAGCAGGATTTGTAGGTATTGAAGATGATATTAAAGAGCAGTTTGATTTATCTGTGAATCAACGTCAGCTTGTCATGACAATGCCAAAGAGCTATGCGACAAAGGAAGAGAAGATTTTCGTTGCAGGGGATATGCATCGCGGTCAATCTCTTGTTGTCTGGGCTATTGCGGAAGGAAATGAATGCGCCAAAGAAGTGGATCGATATTTAATGGGATATAGTTATATGAATGAATAATGAATAGAGTTAGGGGGTCTATGATATGAATTCAGGGGATATTGGTTTTATGTTGATATGCAGTGCTCTGGTGTTGCTGATGACACCAGGACTTGCTTTCTTTTATGGGGGACTTGTTCGCCGTAAAAATGTTGTTAATACAATGATGACATCTGTTTTTGTCATTGGTATTGCAGCTATTATGTGGGCATTATTTGGATACTCACTGGCTTTTGGAAATGATCATTTTGGAATTATTGGAGATTTCAGCTGGTTAGGTTTACAGGGCATTGAAGGAAGTACAACAGATTATGTTTCTACAATTCCTCATTTAGAATTTTCAATTTTTCAAATGATGTTTGCAATCATTACACCTGCTTTAATAACGGGGGCAGTTGCTGGTCGTATGAAATTTAAAGCTTTGTTTTTGTTTATTATTCTTTGGTCAGTCATTGTTTATTATCCAATGGCTCATATGGTCTGGGGACTTGGTGGCTTTCTGGCTAAAATTGGTTCGGTAGACTTTGCTGGTGGAAATGTTGTCCATATCAGTTCTGGTGTCAGTGCATTAGTTTTATGTATTGTCCTAGGAAAACGCAAAGACTATTTACGCGTACAATATCATGTTCATAACATTCCATTTGTTGTCTTGGGAGCCAGTTTACTGTTGTTTGGATGGTTTGGTTTTAATGCTGGCAGTGCCTTACAGGCCAATGAATTAGCTGTACATGCCTTTATAACAACAGGTTTATCTGCAGCAGCTGGGATGCTATCATGGATGGGTATGGATGTATGGATGAGTGGAAAACCAACACTGGTAGGAAGTGTAACAGGTATGGTTGTGGGTCTTGTTGCCATTACCCCGGGAGCAGGATATGTTCCTATTTGGGCATCAATCATTATTGGGCTTGTTGGAAGTCCTATTTGTTATCTGATGATTTCTAAAGTGAAACAGAAATTGGGCTATGATGATGCTTTGGATGCTTTTGGATGTCATGGTATTGGCGGTATCTGGGGTGGTATTGCGACTGGTTTGTTTGCACAAACGTCTATTAATGATGTTGCCAGATGGAATGGTTTGTTCTTTGGAGATACACAATTATTCATAGCACAAATCATCAGTATCGTTGTTACGATTGCTGTGGCTATTATTGGAACGCTTATTTGTATAGCCATTGTTAGATGCTTCACAACACTTCGTGTTTCTAAACAGGAAGAACAAAAAGGATTAGATATTTCTGAACATCAGGAAAATGCATATCCATCTTTTAATGGATTGGATTAGGAGGATAATGAATATGATCAAAATTGAAGCGATTGTGAGAGAAGAAAAATATGAAGAAGTGAAAGAAGCACTTGCTCGTATTCATGTGAATGGTATGACAGTTTCTCAGGTAATGGGATGTGGCACACAGCATGGCTATACAGAGTATATTCGTGGGCAGGAAGTTGAAGTCAATATGTTGCCAAAGATTAAATTTGAAATTGTTGTCAGCAGTGAAGAATGGGCTGAAAAAACAATTGAAGCCATTTGCCAGGCGGCTTATACTGGAGAAGTTGGAGATGGTAAGATTTTTACTTATAAGCTTGATAATGCTATGAAAATTCGTACACGTGAAACGGGCGAAAAAGCAATTAATGAGTAATGATTAATAATTTAAAATTATGATAATAAAAAATTATGAAAAAATATCTTGATAATTATGTTAAATTTGACTATACTATACAAGAATAAATAGAAAGGAATGAGAATTATGGTGGGAAAACAAGTTATGGATACAACGATTGTTAGAACATCTTTTTCTCATTTTTTATATTTCTAAAAACATATCTTTTATGGATATGTTTTTTTATGATATAAGGAGGTAACAATGAAAGCATATTTGATATTAGAAGATGGACATGTCTTTGAAGGTGAACATTTTGGTGGTCATAAGGAAGTCATTAGTGAGTTTGTCTTTAATACATCTATGACAGGATATCTGGAAGTCTTGACAGATCCTTCATATGCTGGACAAAGTGTTGTAATGACATATCCATTGATTGGAAATTACGGTGTTTGTTTGGAAGATCAGGAATCAAGACAACCATACGTAGAAGGTTTTGTTGTGAATGAACTGGCAAGATTAGGCAGTCATTTTAGAAAGAATATGGATTTAGAAGAATATTTAAAACAGCATGATATTGTAGGTATTCAAGGTGTTGATACACGTTATATTACAAAGTTAATCAGAAATAAAGGTTGTATGAATGGTTTGATTACAACACATCACTATGATGATTTAAGTGATGTTTTAAAACGAATTCATGAGTATAAAGTTTCTGGTGTTGTGAAACAAACAACATGCTGTGAACCTTATGTTTTAGGAAAGGGTGCATATAAAGTCGCTTTATATGATTTTGGGGCAAAGCAAAATATTGCCAGAGAACTAGTCAAAAGAAATTGTGAAGTGACAGTTTTCCCAGCTGATACACCAGCAAAGACGATTTTAGAAGGACACTTTGATGGAATTATGCTTTCAAATGGTCCTGGAGATCCTGAAGAATGCGTAGATATTATTGAAAATATGAAGATTTTAAGTCAAAGTGGTTTGCCTATTTTTGCTATCTGCTTAGGACATCAGTTAATGGCTTTAGCACATGGTTTTCAAACAGAAAAGATGGTTTACGGTCATCATGGTGCCAACCACCCTGTTAAGGATTTGAAAACAAATCGTGTTTATATTTCAACACAAAATCATAATTATGTTGTCAAAGAAGAATCATTGGATAGCCAAGTGGCAAAAATATGGTTCCAGAACGTCAATGATGGAACATTGGAAGGCATTGAATATTTACAGGAACCTATTAAAACAGTGCAGTTCCATCCAGAAGCATGTGCTGGACCATTAGATACATCATATTTATTTGACGAATTTATCAAAATGATGGGAGGAAATCAAAATGCCTAGAAATCATGATATTCAAAAAGTATTAGTGATTGGGTCTGGACCAATTATCATTGGGCAGGCAGCAGAGTTTGACTATGCTGGAACACAGGCTTGTAGAGCCTTGAAAGAAGAAGGAATAGAAGTTGTCCTTATTAATTCTAACCCAGCCACAATCATGACAGATAAAGATATTGCTGATAAGGTTTATATAGAACCATTAACTGTACCAGTTGTGAAACATTTAATTGAAGTTGAAAAACCAGATAGCATTTTACCGACACTTGGGGGACAAAATGCTTTAAATATTGCGATGGCTTTAGCTGATGAAGGATTTTTAGACAAACATCATGTGCGTACTATTGGAACTTCAACAGATACAATCAAACTGGCTGAAGATCGCTTAGAGTTTAAAACATTAATGGAAAAGATTGGAGAACCATGTGCAGCATCAATTGTTGTAAATCATGTAGATGAAGCCATTGAGTTTGCAAATAAAATTGGTTATCCAGTTGTTGTTAGACCAGCATATACATTAGGAGGAACAGGTGGTGGAATTGCCAATAATGAAGAAGAACTTCATCATATCTGTTCTAATGGATTACGTTTATCACGTGTGAGTCAGTGCCTCATTGAAAAAAGTATTGCTGGATGGAAAGAAATTGAATATGAAGTGATGCGTGATGGACATGGTAACTGTATTACAGTATGTAATATGGAAAACCTTGATCCAGTTGGTGTACATACGGGAGATAGTATTGTTGTGGCACCAAGTCAAACTTTATCTGATAAAGAATATCAGATGTTAAGAAGTTCGGCTTTAAATATTATTACAGCCTTAAATATTCAAGGTGGATGTAATGTGCAGTATGCTTTAAATCCAGATAGTTTTGAATATTGTGTCATTGAAGTTAATCCACGTGTTTCGCGTTCTTCAGCTTTAGCTTCAAAAGCAACAGGTTATCCAATCGCCAAACTGGCAGCGAAAATTGCTTTAGGTTATACATTGGATGAAATTAAAAATGCAGTTACTGGAAAAACATATGCATCTTATGAGCCGACGTTAGATTATATTGTTTGTAAGATTCCAAAATGGCCATTCGATAAATTTGTTGGGGCATCTAGAAAACTAGGAACACAGATGAAAGCCACAGGAGAAGTCATGAGTATTGCTCATAATTTTGAAGGGGCTTTTATGAAAGCTTTACGTTCTTTGGAACAAAATGTTTATGATTTACATATTCCTGAAGTTGATGGGTTATCATTAGATGAATTAAGAGTGAAATTAAAAGATGTTGATGATCATCGTATCTTTGTAGTGGCAGAAGCTTTAAGACAAGGAATGAGTGAACAGGAAATTCATGATATAACACGTATTGATTGCTGGTTTATTGATAAAATCAAACATTTAACAGAAGTCGAACAACAATTAAAAACAGAACCACTGACTGTTGAATTATTAAAACTTGCGAAAAGATTAGAATTTCCAGATCAAATTATTGCTAAGTATACAAATCATACAACCCAAGACATTCATCAAATGAGATTAGATCATCATATTGAAGCTGTTTATAAAACAGTAGATACATGTGCAGCTGAATTTGATGCAACAACACCTTATTATTATTCTGTATATGGAGAACATAATGAAGTTGATCCTCGTGATGATAAAAAGAAAATCATGGTTTTAGGTTCAGGACCAATCCGTATTGGACAAGGGATAGAGTTTGATTACTGTTCTGTTCATTGTGTCTGGGCTTTAAAAGAAGCAGGATATGATACAATCATCGTCAACAACAACCCAGAAACAGTGTCTACAGACTTTGATATTGCTGATCGTTTATACTTTGAACCATTAACACCTGAAGATGTCGAAAGTATTGTACGTTTAGAAAAACCAGACGGAGCCATTGTACAATTTGGTGGACAAACAGCCATCAAGCTTACAAAAGCCTTAATGGAAATGGGAGTTCCTATTTTAGGAACATCTGCTGATAACGTCGATGCAGCAGAAGACCGTGAAAGATTTGATGAAATCTTACAACGTTGTGATATAGATCGTCCAAGAGGTTCAACAGTTTTTACAACAGAAGAAGCTTTAGAGGTTGCTAATCGTTTAGGATATCCAGTGCTTGTCAGACCTTCTTATGTATTAGGAGGAGCAGGTATGGAAATCGCCTTAAATGATGGTGACATCAAGAAATTTATGGAAATCATCAATCGTCAATATCAGGAACATCCTATCCTGATTGATAAATATTTATCTGGTAAAGAAGTTGAAGTCGATGCTATCTGTGATGAACATGGTGTATTGATTCCAGGTATTATGGAACACGTCGAACGTGCAGGAGTACATAGTGGAGATAGTATCTCAGTATATCCACCACAAAAGATTAAACAAGAAATTAAAGATGTGATTGTGGATTATACACAAAGACTAGCAAAAGCGCTACATGTCATTGGTTTAATTAATATTCAATTTATTGTTTATGAAGATCAGGTATATGTCATTGAAGTGAATCCACGTTCTTCACGTACTATTCCTTATATTTCAAAAGTGACTGATATTCCAGTAGTAGATGTGGCTACACATGTCATTATGGGAAAAACAATCAAGGAACAAGGTTATGAATATGGATTGGCTAAGGAAAAAGAAACAGTGGCAATTAAGATGCCAGTCTTCTCGTTTGAAAAGATTACTGGTGCTGAAATTAGCTTAGGACCAGAAATGAAATCTACAGGTGAAGTTTTAGGTGTGTCTAAAGACTTTGATGAAGCGATATATAAAGCATTCATTGCGACAGGTATTGATTTACCTAAGAAAAAGAATATTATCTGTACTATTAAAGATAGTGCTAAAGATGAATTCTTACCAATTGCAAAACAATATCATAAGTTTGGTTATGATATCTATGCAACAATTGGAACATTCACATATTTAATCGAACATGGTGTTCCAGCACATTTGGTGAATTACATTGCAGATAAGAAAAATACAATCTTTGATTTAATGTTGACAGATACAGTTGATTTAATTATTGATATACCAACAAGAAACAATAATTTAAAAGATGGATTTATGATTCGTCGTTTTGCAGTAGAAGCTGGTATTCCTATTTATACATCATTAGATACAGCACAGGCATTAATCAATTGTCTTGAAAAAAGACATCAAGGAAATACATCACTTATTGATATTACAAAAATTTAATAAAAGAAAAGAAGGATGTCATGGTTATGGCATCCTGTTTAATTATCTTGATAATATGAAATAAAAAATATACTATATAAGTAGGAAAAGTTTAAAATTGGAGTGATATGTTAAGGAGGAATTTTAAATGAAATCACGTTTTTTAAAAGTCCTTATTTCATTATTGGTTATAATTGTATGTGTTATGGTGATTGAGCATCAATCTTATAATCGTACTCATCAAGAGGTGTCTTCTCAAACAGGAAAATTAGTATTTATTTCTTATCAAAAATTAGATTTTGATGATATTTATTCTGTTAATCAAAAATATAAAAATTTTGAAATAAAGATACTAAATCCCTCTGATTTAAATTCATATCATTTTGATAATCAAGATATCGTTGCTGTTGATAACAAGTTGATTTCCAATATGGAAGTTAAAAAGTTCATTCAAGATTATATTAAGGAACATTTTATTCTTTTTGTTGGACCAAGTTCTATAGAAAAAATTTCTAATGAATTAGATGTATCTTTTCAAAATGACATGCCTATATACGCAATGGATGATGGAAGTATAATATCAAAGAACCTTGTTGACATGCATGGTGAATTTTCTGTCTTGAAATATACAGAAAATAAGAGTTTAAAAGAAAATATTCAAATAGTTCATATTCAAGGGAAGGCATTACCAATAGAAAACTATCTTATCCCATGTTTAGATTTCATAAGTGAAACAGCACCAATACAGACAAATTATGTATATCGGCCTCGTTTGTATAAATATTATTTTCTTGATTCATCAAATCATTTAACAGGTACATATATTTATACGGGTTATGGATTATATAAAGATACAAATGAAACAGACTTATATAAAGATTATTATACTTTGAAGACAAGCGTATGTTTTTCTAATGATGGACATTATTTGACATTACAACATGATGGATTTTCTCAATATCAAGCAACAGTCTTAGATAAAGAAACATTGAATGATGGAGAATCGTTATCTCAATCTAAAGCAGAAATTTCCTTGAAAAGTATAAATGATTTATCAAGTGTATGGACTGTACGAAAGAAAATAGATTTAAATCATAATTATTTTCATATGGATGATGTATTTGAATTTGCATCGGAATATTCTGTCGAGGAAGGGAGTAACCCAGAGTTTGCATATAGTTTATATGCTTTAGATAAATATGCAAATCGTATAAATAGGGCAACAGTTCATATTGATACAAAGTCATAATTATAAACATTTGATTTATTGAGGATTATATCCTCTTTTTAATATGAGTTGGTTTATTTTAATGATCATTGTATAAAAAAATATAAAAGTCAAGATAATTTGACCAATTTGTTGCAATTAAGTGTTCTCAGTTTTTTTAGGATTTAATTTATCTTTGATTCGATAAGATGGACCTGTGATATTAAATAAATATGAATAATGAAGAATCCTGTCTAATATGGCTTTAGTTATCATTTCATCATTTCCTAATATCTGTGACCATTTATCAAATGAAATATTGCTTGTAAAAATAGTAGATCGTTTAGTATATCTTAAATCAATCAATTGAAAAAATAATTTAGCTTCCAGTGGTGTTATTTCATTAAATCCAACTTCATCAATGACTAGCAGCTTATACTTATAAAAGAGTCTTAGTTTTCTTTCTAATGTCCCCTCATTATATGCCTGTCTTAGTATATTGATTAATTTATTAAATTTAATAAAATATACACTATTTCTTCTTATAGCTACTGTATATGCAATTGCTATTGCCAAATGTGTTTTTCAGTACCAGGGTTACCTACAAATACGATATTTGTAGCATTTTCATAAAAATCCGATTCAATAATAGATCTTATTTTTTCTTCTTTTATACCTGGCTGAAAATTAAAATCATAATCATCAACTTTTCTTAGAAAAGGAAATGCTGCTACTTTTACATTATAAAGTCTGTTATTCTCCTCTTTAGCTATCACTTCCTTATTCAGTATCTTATGCATTACATGCAGTTCTTCTTCAGCTATTTCATTATTCATTACTAATGAATTTAAATATGAATATGCTGATTTCAGTTTTAAATAATTCAATTGTTCCAGTACATCATTAGTCATTGTCATAAATTATATTCTCCAGTTCTTTTAATATTATTTGATTGCTTTCTTTAACTGCCTGCTTATCTGTTTTCTTATAATAAAGTTCATGTTCTTCTTTTATATTAAATTTATTATTAGTAATAGGATGTTTTTCAATAATTTTTCCGTTATAATATATAAGAAGTTCTTTGTTTTGGACCACTAGTCCGACACGTTTTCCAATATATTCTTGTGGTAGGGAATATTTATTGTATTTATACTGGAATAGTGATTCATTTGTAACATAGACTTCATTTAATTTAAGGTGATACCTGCTTCTGATTTCTTTGCTGGGTAACGGAAGCAGATCACCTTTTTCTTTCTAAAAGAAAATTTCTAGGAAGCCTTGTTGCCTGTGAGGAACGTTCATTATCCTCGTTATTGATTATTTCCAGTTTGTCATGTATATCAGATAATCCGCTATAATAACCGTTATAATTTTTAAGCTGATCCACTATTTTATTTTGTGTCTCAGTTTTTCCTTTGGTTTGAGGTCTATATGGCATACATGGCATAGGTGTTATTCCATAATCTTTACAGAATTCTTCAAATTTACTGTTTAATAAAGCTTTATCATCAGCTGATTTACGAGGCTTTTCTACAAATGCTTTAAGATTGTCAATGACCAGTTCTTTAGGAACACCACCGATTTCTTCAAATGCCTGGGCTAAAAATATTAACAGGTTATCAGTTGTAGGTTTTAATATTACCTGCCTGTAATTATATCTTGACCATGATAAAGTCAGAGTAGGAATATATACTACTGTCTGCGTGCCATTTTTATCTGTAAGTTTAACTTTTTCTTTCATATCGAACTGAGCCTGTTGACCAGGATTGGTTTCAAAACGTTCGATAAAAGAATCGGTTCTGTTATTTTTAAATTTACTATTGAGCTCTTCGTTATCCTTAATGTATCTGAAAAATGTCGAACGTGTACAGGTGATACCATGTTCACGTTTCATAAAATAATAAATATGATCGATATAATCAAAATTTCTCTGTTCATCACACAAATATTTGTATATAAGATCTTTATAATCATCTAAATATCTTTTTCTGTTTCTTGTTTTTTTAGGTGCGATACCGTTTAGCCTTCTGCTTA
Source organism: Clostridium sp. C1 (assembly GCF_018223625.1). NCBI lineage: Bacteria > Bacillati > Bacillota > Clostridia > Eubacteriales > Clostridiaceae > Clostridium > Clostridium sp. C1. Next base: position 2,537,416 of record NZ_CP073631.1, read on the forward strand.
GTGTTTTTCGGCTACAGTTTAATTCTCTTGCAAGTTTAGAAACATTCAATTTAATTTCTCCTTCCTTATAGGCTCTGCTTAACATTAAAGCCTGATCCAAATTATTTATTTTAATGACTGCTGTATTCAATATAATTCACTCCTTTACAGGAAAGAATTATATCAAAAAAGATTACCCTGATTAATGCAAAGTGTAACCACTTATCTGCAACAATTTGGGTAATCTTATTTTAACTTTTATAAAAAAATATATAATCCACTAATGGCTAAAAAGCATCCCATTAATTTTTATTGCTAAAAGAAGTTGAAAAAAAGACAGTCCAAAATGAAACCTAAGATATTTTGTGAAATGAAAATGAATAAAGTAATCTTTGTTAGAGAAAGGTATTTACTAACAGTATTTGTAAGATATATATTGAAAATGTCAATGGTACTTCCAAGTAATAAGCAAAGCATTTGCTATTATAAAAAATGATAAATGAAAATATGATAGATGTGGCTGAAATGATAGGAAGTAGTTATTGTCAATTACAAAGAGTATTAAGATATTTTATAAAACAGGAATATATGAAAAAAATAGATAAGGGAAAATATATGATTTTAGATTTTAAATCTTTGCAAGAATTAGGGAAAGATTTATATCATATATAAAAAAGACTCCTATAAAGAGTCTAAAAATTAAAGATGAAGTTTTTCTGTTTTTTTGAAGAATACAAAACCAATGAAAAACATAATCGCTAATGAACCAACACCAATATTCATCATACCTGTGACTTGAGAAATAAAGGAAACGAGAGTTGTTCCCATAAAAGATGCACCTTTACCACAAATATCATACAAGCCAAAATATTCACCAGAACGATTGGCAGGAATAATTTTTGCATAGTAAGAACGTGATAATGATTGGATGGCTCCTTGAAAAATTCCTACACCAACAGCTAAAATCCAGAACTGATATTGTTGTTGGAGAGTGATTCCATATAATGCGATAAGGAAATAAGCAAAGATACATATTTTGATAAGTTTTGTATTTTCAATAGAAGAACTTAATTTCCCAAAGATTAAAGCAGCTGGAAAAGCAACAATTTGTGTTAACAACAAAGCAAGTAATAAGCCTGTTGTGTCTAAACCTAAAGCTGTTCCATAAGCTGTTGCCATATCAATGATTGTATAAACACCATCTATGTAGAAAAAGAAAGCAATCAAAAAGAACAAGACTTTTGGGTTCTTTTTTAAATCTACAAAGATATTTTTTAAACGTAGAAAACTAGCTTTAACATAATGGTTTTCTTTTTCTAAATAATATGTTTGATGATATCCAAGAATTAAAGGAACTGACAATAATAACCACCATAAGGCAATCAAAAGAAAACAAAGACTCATAGCTGTTTCCATTGTGAGATGGAATTGTTCATAAAATAACACAAGAATTAAACTGCCTACAAAAGGAATACAACTTCCAATATATCCCCACGCATATCCTTTGGCAGATATATTATCCATGCGTTCAGGTGTTGTAATATCAGTCAACATAGAATCATAAAAAACAAGACTCAATGAATAAGCTGATTTTGCAATAACAAATAAACATAAAAACCATAACCATGAAGATGTAAAACCAAGTAAAATACAACCTAAAGCCCCAATCAATAAGGCTATCATAAAGAGTTTCTTTTTCCATCCTTTAAAATCAGAAGCTGTTCCTAAAATAGGACCGAGAATCGCTGTAATAATTGTAGCCAGTGATGTCGCATAACCCCAGAAAGCTAAATAATTTGTTTCAGAGATATGAGCATTGTCAGCTAAAAAATTAAAATAAATCGGCATAATTGTAGACACGAGTAATGTAAAAGCAGAGTTTCCAATATCATACATAATCCATTTCTTTTCTAATGATGTTGTTTTAGATGTCATAATCTTGCTCCTTTTCATATGGTAAAATGAGAATATCCTGCCATCCTTCATGTGCACTATAATTGTGCAGGAAGTCACGATGTAAAGCTTCGTTCTTTGTTAAAAAAGCATAATAGTTTTCACTGAGCATAGCACAATGAGGAATAGCTTTTTTCATGAGTTTTTCTAAACGTAAGTTACTATCATGACAAACAGGATGATCTTTTTGATCCATTAATAATCCACGATAACCTTTATATTTTCCAGAAATAAATAGGAAAGTTTTAACCAAAGCTCTTATCAATGGCTGATGACTTGCTAGAAAACGATTATATGTTTTCATAGACTGAAGTGTAGATAAGATTTGTTGATTTGTAAATTGTGGAAAAAATGATTGAATGACTTTAGCATTTTCCATTGTAGGATTTAAATGTTTTGTTAAATCTGTGTAGAGTGGTTTTTGATGGTTCTTGATTAATAAGTATTTATCCATTTCACATTCAATGAGTGAATGTGAAACATGAGATACGTCTATCTTTTTTTCGATATAACTATGACATGCATCATCTAAAGCAAAATGAGCAATAAATCCTAGCATATAAGCTATTTTTGCTTCCTTATGACTTTTTTCTAAAATCACATGACGTGAACTTTCAAAGAAATCGTAAGCTTTCATTTGATGCATGGTACTTCCCCAACGGTTCATCTCGTTATGATGATAAATCTGATAATAGAAAAAAATATCCGGACCATGCAAACCTATTTCATAAAGATCAAGATGTTCTTGAATAATTTTTTGTAGATGGGGAGGATAGACTTTTTTCATTTCTTCCCCAAAACAGTAATGTGTATATATGGCTGGCATATATTTCCCCCTCCTAACGTGTATATCTTACCACAAAAATAGCAAAAGAATGTAAAAAATACATAAAATATTTGTTATGAAAAACATCATAGAGGACTATGATGTTTTATGAAATCATATCTAATTGTTGAATGAGTGATTGTAAATCTTGTTCATTGGGGTGTGATAAAGCTTTATCAAAATTGTCAATCATAGGTAAAAATCTGTCTGGTTGTTTTTGAGCCATTTGCTCATAACGTTGTCTGACACCCATAGGCATTTTTCCTTGACACATAAATTGCCCAACAATTTGATTATCATCAGCAATGTTTGTTTGTACACGTTTCAAAATACTATCAAAATATTCTTGACTACCACCAAAACCAGCAGTTCCAAATAAAAAGATTTTTTGATGATGAAGTTGTTTCAAATAATCTTGAATCGATTCATCACATGTTCCTTTATCCGTCCAGAATCCAACAAAGATATAATCTGCAGTTAAAGGAGCTTGAGCAGCTTTCCCATAATAACAACATTCACCATCTAAATGATTTTGAATAGCTTGAGCTAACATTTCTGTATTTCCCGTAGGACTTGAAAAAACAATACTATATTGCATAAGTTCATCTCCTCGTCTTTATCATAAAGATATTATAGGAATTTGTGTAAATAATGTCAAATTGAATTATTTTATAAAATATTAAGGACATTTTTGTAAGATTGGTTTATAATGATAGCCAAATGAGGGTATAGTGACATTATGAGAGATATTTCATGGAGGTTGTTATGAGAAAAATAATTGGATTTATCACTGTTTTTTTGATTTTGACTGGTTGTCAAGAAAAAGATCAGGAAGCACCAGTATTATTACTTAATAAATCTAGAGTACAGATTGCTTTGAATACATCTTTTGATTATTTGCAGTATGTTGAAAAGGCTTATGATCGTCAAGATGGGGATGTGACAGACCACATCAGTTATAACGAAATTGATACATCTAGCGTTGGAAAGAAGACTGTTCATTATAAAGTCACTGATCAGGCTGGAAATCAAAGTCAGAAAGATTTGATTGTCGATGTTGTAGAATATGTGGGAGATTTGATTAATCCTATTACTGCTCAGGCAGATATCGTAGAAAATCCAGATGATGTAACTGTTCTTGTCAACAAATTACATGAAATACCAAAAGGCTGGAAACCAGATGACTTAGAAGATGTCATTGATTGTCATCAACAGCTACGTCATGAAGCTAACGAGGCTTATACCAAATTTTATCAGGCAGCCAAAGCCAAAGGGATAGCCATTTATACGATTTCTGGTTATCGTGAACCTGAAACACAACAGCTTTACTGGGATAACTCAGTGGAAGTTTTTGGCCAAGAGCATGCGATTCAGTATAATGCCTATCCACGTCGCAGCGAACATGAATTAGGACTTAGTGTAGATATATCTTATACAACCAAAGGTGATCGTTTAAGTGAAAAGGTTGCTGATAGTGCATTAGGAAAGTTTATCGAAAGCGATGCCTATAAATATGGTTTTATATTACGTTATCCTCAAGATAAAGTGCGTATCACGGGTTATAGTTATGAACCGTGGCATATTCGTTATGTCGGCGTTGATTTAGCAACCAAATTACATAACGAAAATATAACACTAGAAGAATATTATGAAGGTTAAGGAGAGTACATATGACAACAGCAAAATTTTATAAAGTATCTTATCAACAATTTGAGGAAGCTTATTTGGATTATGATCCAAATGCTTCTAGGGAACAGATTCAAAACATCTATGAATCTATTCAGCTACCAAAACGTGCGACAAAAGGCTCAGCTGGATATGATTTTTATACACCAGTAGATATTTGTTTGAAACCTCAAGAAACAATCAAGATTCCTACGGGAATTCGTTGTGAAATGAATGAAAGATGGGTTTTAATGATTTATCCAAGAAGTGGACTAGGATTTAAGTATCGTTTACAATTAAATAATACAGTGGGTGTCATTGATAGTGATTATTTTTATTCTGATAATGAAGGACATATCTTTATTAAGATGACAAATGATACAAATGAAAACAAAACAGTGGAAGTTTTAGCTGGACAGGGTGTTGCTCAAGGAATCTTTGTGCAGTATGGGATTGTGGAAGATGATGATGCCAGTGAAATACGTAATGGTGGATTTGGGAGTACGACAAAATAAATGAAAAAGATTCTTGTTTTTGTTGTAATGGCTATGATTATATATGGCTGTCAAAAGTCTGTACCAGAAAAGAAAACGAAAACTGAAGTGAAAGATGATATTGTTTCATTTGTTGCAGTTGGTGATAATTTAATGCATCAAAGATTGTTGGATGAAGCGAAAACAGAAGATGGATATGATTTTTCACCTTACTATACAAATATCAAACCCTATATTGAACAGGCTGATTTGGCTTTTGTCAATCAGGAAACAATCTTAGGTGGTGGAACACCTTCGGGTTATCCTTATTTTAATACACCTGATGAAATGGCAAAGAATTTACATGATGTGGGTTTTGATGTTGTGAATGGTTCTACAAATCATGCTTTAGATATGGGATATAAAGGAGTTCAACATTCTATTCAAGTTTTTCAGCAATATCAGGACATGACTTATATTGGTTTATATCAATCAAAAGATGAACGTATTCAAGTTGTGAAAAAGAATGGATTGCGTATTGCTTTTTTAACTTATAATCAGATGTTAAATACAACAGAAGATTATCCAGATTATTGTATTCATGATTTTAATGAAGAACAAATGAAAAAAGATGTAGAAAACGCCAGAGAAATCAGTGACATCATTATTGTTTCTTGTCATTGGGGTATAGAAAATGATACAGAACCTCAACCTTTTCAAAAGAAAAATGCAAAATTATTAGCTGATTTAGGTGTGGATATTGTGTTAGGAACACATACACATACTTTAGAACCGGTAGAGTGGATTGAAGGAAAAGATGGACATCAAACACTTGTTGCTTACAGTTTAGGTAATTTTATTAGTGGTATGTTAGAAGAAGAAACACAATTAGGTGGCATGTTATCTTGTGATTTTCGTAAAGATGGAAGTGCATGGAAGATTGAAAATGTCTGTTTGACACCTTTAATGAATCATTATGAAGCTTCTGATCCTCAAAATGTGGAAGATACCAGAGAAAGATTTACTGTTTATAGATTAAAAGATTACACAAATGATTTAGCTAAAAAACATGCTTTACAAGGATATAATGGTATAACAATTTCAAAAGAACGTATGCAAGAAAAGGTAAAAGAAAGAGTAGGAAGTCATATTCAAATTGATATGTAGGGAACAGAAATGTTCCCTTTTTTGATATGGTACTCATGTTTCAATTCCATTGAATAGCTGATCTTCTGTTGATATAATATGAGATATAGGAGTAAAAATATGGCTAGAAAGAAAATACCTTCAATTGATGAATTAAGAGATTATCAAGAAAAGCAAAAGGCTTATCTTCAAGATTGTATTAAAAATCATAAAACATTTGTTATAACTGGTCCAAAGTTTCAAGGAGAAAATATTTGGGTAGCTAAAAGTACTTTGCCTTTAATGGAAGCAGCCAAAGAAGTTGGAGCATCTCCAGAAGAAGTATGGCAGTTATGTCGTAAATTAGCAACCCTGACACATGCTCCCATAACAAAAAAAGAATATGAAAGAATGATTCCTTTTTCTAAAAAACCACATACAGTCGATACAGTTTTGCAATTTATAGAAACAAATATTCCTCAATATAACCAGAAAAGACACTGTTTAGATTTTGATATTGTCGCCTATTTTTATTGTTATGCATTGATTTCACTTTCAGATTATAGACAAGAAGATTGTCAAAAACAATTATGGTGTGCTGTGAATGACTTTATTGAAAAAGATCGAAATATGGCTATGGTTTTATTAAGAAACATGAAAGTTTTAGAACATACACGTCCTTTTTTGACACCAATGAAAGAAAAGTTAGAAAAAGCAATAGAATGAAAAGAGATCAATTATGAAAAATAAAGATGAATTAAAAACATATATGTTAGAGGGAATGTCAATAGGAATGTGTATTGATGTATCGTGAGGAGCAAATATAGGGATATTTATCAACAATATTCCGTTTTGGAATAAGTATAGGATCAGGGCTTGGCTTACTTATAGGAGTTTTAATCAAAAAAGATAAATCTTAGTTGTGATGGATTAATAAAAATGATTTAGAATTTATTTGAGAGCAGTTATCTAAGTGAAATGAGATTATATATCAAACTAGGAGTTACTGCTCAAAAAAGAAATAAACAATGTCTAAGATATTGAAGTGAAAAGCAATGAATAACCTGCAAGTTTGTTTTATATACTTGTATCTTTGTTTTGGATAATGGATTAGGTAGAAAATTGCCTTCATTATTATTGGTCTAGGTTGGCTTGTATCTGGATTCATAGAAAATTTTAAAAAGTAGAATAATGTTCATTTGAGGAGATAGAGTAGATTATGATATTAGAAACAGAGCGTCTATATTTAAGAGAGATGAATCAAAGTGATTTTGAAGATTTAGCTGAAATTTTACAAAACCCTAGAGTGATGTATGCTTATGAGCATGATTTTTCAGATAATGATGTACAGGAATGGCTTGATAGACAAATAACAAGATATAAAAAATATGGTTTTGGATTATGGGCAGTTATATTAAAGAATACAGATGAAATGATAGGACAGGCTGGTTTAACTATGCAGTCTTATAAAGGTACTGAAGTGTTAGAAATCGGTTATTTATTAAAAGAAAGATTTTGGCATCATGGATATGCAAGTGAAGCAGCCAATGTGTGCAAAAAGTATGCTTTTGAACAATTAAACAGGGATAAAGTTTATTCTATTATAAAATCAGATAATTATGCTTCTATGAAAGTCGCCAAAAGTATGGGAATGAAAAAAGAAGATGAATTTGTCACACAATACTATAATGGGGATATGCTTCATTTTCTATATTCTATTTACAAATAAATTAGAATGAAATAGGAATATTGATTACGTAAATAATCAAGAAAAGGTGGAATGAGTGATGTCAGTACAAATAGATTTTGAAAAAGGATTTGAAACAGAAGAATATGAAATGCTTATTTTAGTTCAATCATCATGCAAAGGAGCAGCAAATATAGAAGATATGCTGAAACCATCTGTTGATTTTTTTGCATCCATAGATTTGCGTACAGGTCAGTTCTTTCATGAGAAAGGTCGTCTTGAATGGCTTATCAAAAATGATAATAAACGTATAGGATGGGGATATGAATTTGAACAATTGGGCATTTATCGTGTTACTGTTAGAAAATGTATACCGCAAGATCAGACACCATATATGAACAATAGATATATGCTTATCAATGTGCTTGAAGAAAATGCTTCAAATGAAAAATTAGAAGCTTTGAAAGCATATTATGCAAAACCAATTACTATAGAAAATGAATTAGGTTCTTTTGCCTTAGATAGAGAATTTTCATGGTTTGAAGGAAGTATCAATTGGAATGGAGTAGATGCCAATGTTTATTTAGAAACTGATGAGGAAGATGGAGATACAGCTAAACAAGCAATGAAGGTATTAAAAAGAGTAGTAGATAATAATGATATAAAGTACCGTGAATTTGCTGCAGAAGAACTCACAGAACTTGCCAATGGATGGATGGATGCATCAGATGAAATTGATTCAGAAGAAATCACAAAAGAAATATTTATGAAGCGTATGGAAATGAGTGAAATAATGGTGAATTCAGATGGAAGTTTGTCTTTGCTTTACAATGATGATGATATGTTCTGGGGACATGTTATTGAAATAGATGTTGATTCAAGTGGAAAGATTATAAGTGCTTATATAGCTGGGTAAGAGTAAAAAAGAATTTAAGGAGAGGAGAATCATATGACTGGATATATGAAAGAAATGCGAAAATTTGTTGGACATAGGACAATCATTCAATGTGCAGCCAGTATAATATGTGTAGATGATAATGGAAAAATATTACTTGGAAGAAGAAATGACAATCATATGCTTGGTTATTCCGGCGGTTCGGTTGAAATTGATGAATATGTTGAGGATTGTGCAAAAAGAGAACTATTTGAAGAAATGGGTATCATAGCCAAAGAATTGGAATTTTTTTGTGTAAACTCTGGACCTGAAGCTCATTATATTTATCCTAATGGTGACGAAGTATCTAATTTTGAAATAGTATATCTGTGTAGAAAGTGGACGGGAAATCCAAATTCAAATGATGGAGAGATGGATGAATTACGTTTTTATGATCCAAAAGAAATTGATATCAATCAAATATCTCCACCAATTAAAAAAGTTGTAGCAGATTATATCAATAAGTTTGGTAAATAATTTAAGGAGAAGAAAGAATGGAAGATAAAAAGATATTACTTGATAATATTGATAAAATTCATATAACTGAAATGGGAGTTTATAGAATCAAAAGAAATCTAAAGATAGATACAGATGATGTTGTTGAGTATTGTAAAGATAAGGTGTTGGATAAAAAGTGTAACATATACAAACAAGGTAAAAATTGGTATTGTGAAGTTGGAAATATCAAAATCACTATCAATTCATATAGTTATACAATTATTACAGCACATATTGTTAAGTAAATTTGAATTTATTGAGGAGAGCTAAAAAATGAACTTGAAAGATTTGAAAAAAGATTGTGCCCAAAAGCAAAAGAAAGGTATTCATTTTATCATTGCATCAGTAGTAATATGGATTATGGTTTTAATCGTACAATTAACAGATTTACCTATATTAACAAAAAATCTATTGACATTTTGTTGCACTGCACCATTATTACCTATAGCTTTTTTAATTTCTAAAATATTAAAAATACAATTTCAAGATAAAAGTAATCCATTAAACTACTTAGGAATACTATTTTCTGCAAATCAAATGATATACCTTTTAATAGCAATGTGGATTTATCCTACATTGCCGGATAAAATGCTAATGGTTATTGCTATGATATTCGGAGCACATTTATTGCCATACAGTTGGTTATATAATTCAAAAACATATATGGTATTGTCAATAATTATTCCAATATTATCTTTGATAGTTGGTTTAAATTTTGCTAATTATACTCTTGCAATAATGATGATACTGATAGAAATAATATTTAGTATCCTGTTATCATTTGAAAATAAGAGAATAGTAAATGATTATGTCCAATAAATTAGAATTTGGAGTGAAACAGAATGATTATAATAATCGAAACCGTAATTTTATGTATCGCGTTTTTTCTAATATGTTTTTGGGGAACAGGTACAGATAACAAAAATTTAAAAAGCTATTCATCTTATCCAGATGAAGTGCAAAATCGAATAAAGAGTATTGCAGAATATCAAGGAAAATTTAAGGAAAGCAATAAAGTGGTTACATTTATATCCAATTTTCTGTTATTTCTGTTCGTACTATTTATATTAGGGTTGTTTATCAAAGAAAATGGCTTCACACATAATTTTCTTTGTTTATGTATTATAGGACAGGGATTGAATATCTTTGACTTATTTATTGTAGACCTTTTATGGTGGCGGAATACAAAGCGTGTTCGTTTAAGAAAAATACCAGAAAAGGAATTGTATCAAAATCCGAAAAAGCATATAGAAGCGTTTATCAGAGCCTTTATTATGTATCTGCTAATTGCTCTGATAGACGGATATATATTGACACTTTTATAGGAATAAATATAAGTAAATCCTAATTTGAAAGTGAGATAATCTATGAATAAATTTTTAAAAATTAGTATAATTATAATTGAAGTTATTATTTTCCTTATAGTATTGTTGATGATAATAAGTTTCGTTAATCATAAAATAAAATTAAAAAAAGAAGATAAATTTTTTAAAACAACTGGTAAAATTGTTGAAGTTAATAATCATAATATAAATGTTTATGTAAGTGGAAATTCCAATAGTGATACAACATTAGTATTTATGTCTGGAGGAGGAACTTGTTCACCTACACTTGATTTTAAAACACTATATTCATTATTTGAAAATGATTATCAAATAGCAGTAGTAGAAAAAGCAGGTTATGGTTTTAGTGATATAAGTGATATTGATAGAGATATAGATACAATTTTATTTGAAACAAGAGAATCATTGAATAAAGCAGGTATAAAAAACAATAGATATATTTTATTTCCTCATTCTATGTCTGGAATTGAAGCATTATATTGGGCAAATAAATATCCAGATGAAATAAAAGGAATAGTGGGATTAGATCCATCAGTTCCTAAAGCATACGAGAATATGAAAATAAATAATATGCTCCTTTCTTTAGCTAAATTTGGAGCAGATATAGGACTTACTAGATTTATACCATCTATTGTTAATTCTTCTTCTGCAATTAAAGATGGAAATTTAACAGATGAAGAAAAAAAGTTGTATAGAATTGTTTTTTATAGAAGAACAGCAACAACTTCGATGCTAAATGAAACAAAACAGATAAAAGAAAATGCTAAAAAATTAGAAAGTATTGATATTACTAATGTACCTATGTTATTTTTTATATCTAATGGAGATGGGACAGGATATGCAAAAGAACAATGGAGAAACTTTATTATTGATTATATAAATAGTAAGCAAAATGGAGAATATAAAATTTTGGAATGTTCTCATTATGTTCATAATATTGAATATCAAAAAATATATGATGAAAGTACAAAATTTATAAACAATTTACAATAACAAATTGAAAGTTGTCGAATTGGAAGTTGGAAGGAGTGTTGCATATGGATTTCCCTTTTTATGATGCACCTAATACAGCCACGATAATCTGTTGCCGTATTATAGATGATGGCAAACCTATTTTATATGTATCTCATGATGAAGATGATGGAATGTGGCAATTTTTGTGTGGTTCAACACATGATACAGATGAAGCAAGACTGGTATCTCTAAAAGAAGCGTTCGATTTAGACAATTCTGTTGGTGTTCTTAAAGATATGCCATGTGGTTACTATGCGGAAAGAAAAACGCAAGATGATAATTGGCTTGTGAAGAAACGATAAATCCTAATTTGGTGGGATGATTAAAATGTGTTTAATTTGTGACAGAATTAAAATGATAAAGGATGATACAAATCCATATTTTGTAAAAGAACTTGAAACTGGTTATGTGGTTATTGGAGATCATCAGCATTTTAAGGGATATACTTTATTTCTATATAAAGATCATAAAACAGAATTATTTCATTTGGAACCAACGCAAAAAATGAAGTTTTTAGAAGAAATGTCTATTGTAGCTGAAGCAGTTTCTAAAGCTTTTAATGCAGAAAAAATGAACTATGAATTATTAGGAAATGGAGATACACATCTTCACTGGCATTTATTTCCAAGAGTCAATGGTGATTTAGGAAAATATGGTAATAATGGTAAGGGACCTGTCTGGTGGTATCCAATGCAAAAAATGTATGATGATTCTAACTGTCCTACAAATGAAGAATTAAGGATAATGAAATCAAGATTATTAATGGAATTAGATAAACTCTTGTAAATACAGATTTTTAATAAATTCATATGATTATATGTTGACATAATGTGTGAAAAAATGTTTTTAGCACTCAATGCTTGACTCTGCTAAAATAGAGGGCTATAATATAAATAGAAATAAGGAAAGAGAATAAAAAAGGCAATCCTTACTTCTCATATCAAACATTGTTCATTCTCTAACAATGCTTAGAATTGTTATTCAAGAGGTGATATTTATGTTAATGCCTAGTATTTTTGGAGAAAGTTTATTTGATGACTGGTTTGATGATTTAGATAAGGAATTCTTTGGAAAGAAGAATCCATTATATGGAAAACATTCAAGAAATATGATGAAAACAGATGTAAGAGAAACAGAAGGAACATATGAATTGGATGTAGATCTTCCGGGCTTTAAGAAAGAGGATGTGGAATTGACATTTGAACAAGGATATTTGACAATCTCAGCTAAGAAGAACTTGAATAAAGATGAAAAGAATAAAGATGGACAATATATCCGACAGGAAAGATATGCAGGAAGCATGAGTCGAAGCTTCTATGTAGGAGAAAGTGTTCCACAGAGTGATATTAAAGCAAAATTTGAAGATGGTGTTTTAAGAATTTCAATTCCAAAACAGGATATGAAAGCTATTGAAAACAACAACACAATCATGATTGATTAATGTCATAAGAGTTCGAAAAATCGGACTCTTTTTTTGTAGACAATTCACGAAATTTCTTCTATTATAGAAAAGTCCTATAAAAACATGGAGAAGTATGCTATAATACAACCGTTAAAATAAAAAGTGTGGGAGAAAGATATGATTGGTTTTTATAATTATACTGTCATATTAACTTATTTAAGTTTAATCAGTGCTTTATTTGGAACGCATTTAGCATTTAAAGGAAATTTTGATGGAGCACTTATTTGCTTATTATTAAGTGGTGCATTTGATTCCTTTGATGGAATGGTGGCACGTACAAAGAAAGACAGAACAGAAGAAGAAAGAAAATTTGGAATACAAATTGATTCATTAGCTGATATGTTTAGTTTTGGTATATTTCCAGCTATTATTGGTTATACCATGATGGATTCTATTGTGTGTGGTGTAACTTGGCTATGGTTTTTTATCTTTGCGTTTTATGCACTTTGTGCAATTAGCAGATTAGGGTATTTTAATGTGGTTGAAGAAATGCGACAAAAAGAAACCACAGAAAAAAGAAAATACTATCAAGGTTTACCTGTCACAAGTGCAGCATTAATCTTTCCAGCTGTCTATTTATTAAGACATTTTTTGACAGTGGAAATGACATATAGTATATATGCATGGGTTATGTTTATCACAGCATGGGCATTTGTTATTAATTTTAAAGTGAGAAAACCTGGTTTAAAAGGAATTTTGGTCATGTTAGTTGTTGGTATATTGATTTGTGCAGGATTGATAATGCTATGAGAGTTGTCAATCGTCAAGGACAGGAATTAAAAGTCAATCAAAGTCAAAATCGTTTATTAAAATTATTATATAGTCATTTTTTAGGAAGATGTGCACTGAAAGTGTTAACCCTTCCTTTTATTACCCATATAGGTGGGATGTATATGAATAGTCGTTTATCAAAACGTCAAATTCAATCATTTATTCAAAATCATCATATTGATATGAATCAATATGAAAAACAGGATTATCGCTGTTATAATGATTTTTTTACAAGACAAATCAAAAAAGAAGCAAGACCTATATGTCAAGATCATCATGTTTTGATTGCTCCAGCTGATTCTAAATTAACGTATTATCGCATTGGAGAAGATACAAAATTGTGGATTAAAGATACGATGTATTATTTATCAGATTTATTAGGGAACCATGAACTGGCTCAACAATATGATGGGGGAACATGTCTGGTGTTTCGTTTATCGGTTGATGATTATCATCGTTATTGTTTTATTGATGATGGTTCTAAAGAAGAAGATGTTTATATAAAAGGTGTTTTTCATACAGTGAATCCTATCGCTAATGATTATTATCCTATTTATAAACAAAATTCTCGTAGTTATTCTTTATTACATACATTGCATTTTGATGATGTAATTTATATGGAAGTTGGGGCTATGATGGTTGGTAAGATTGTTAATCATTCTCTTGATTCTTTTTGTCGTGGTGATGAAAAAGGTTATTTTGAGTTTGGCGGTTCAACGATTGTTGTTTTATTGAAAAAAGATATAGTTGAAATAGATGAAGATATTGTGAGTCACTCATTACATCATGATGAAACACGTGTGTTGATGGGTGAAAAGATTGGAATGAAAAAATAAGGAGGAAAGAAAATGTCAAAGGTTATAGCTGTTACAAATCAAAAGGGTGGTGTTGGAAAAACAACAACAAGTGTCAATTTAAGTGCAGCTCTTGCTTATATGGGGAAGAAAGTCTTGTTGATTGATATTGACCCTCAAGCTAATGCAACACAAGGGTTGGGTGTTGACCGCTCATCTTTGGAATATACAATTTATGACGCTATTACACAACAAATGCCAATTAAAGAGATTCGTATTGCTTCTGGTGTTGATAACCTTGACATTGTTCCAGCAAATATTGATTTGGCTGGTGTGGAAATTGAATTGTCACAAGTCAAATCAGGTAGAGAACAAAGACTAAAATCAGCATTGGGTGATTATAAAAATCAGTATGATTATGTGATTATTGATTGCCCTCCAGCATTAGGTTTATTAAACACCAATGCTTTAACTGCAGCTGATTCTGTGTTGATTCCTGTTCAATGTGAATATTATGCTTTGGAAGGTTTAACACAATTATTAAATACAATTTTATTAACGCAAAAAGTATTTAATGAAAACTTGACAATTGAAGGTGTTTTATTAACGATGTTAGATGCCCGTACGAATTTAGGGGTAGAAGTTTCACAGGAAGTTCGTAAGTATTTTAGAGAAAAAGTATATGATGTCGTGATTCCTAGAAATATTAAATTATCGGAAGCACCATCAGAAGGATTGAATATTTTTGATTATGATGCTCATTCAGAAGGAGCTAAGGCTTATGCAAAACTGGCAAAGGAAGTGGTGAAACGTAATGGCCGCAAGTAAAAAGAAAAAAAGTGGTTTGGGAAAAGGATTAAATGAATTATTTCAAGGAGAAGATATTCAAACAATGATTGATGCGATTGAGAAGAAGCCTTCTCAATTTGCTCAAATACAAGTGCCTATCGATCAGATTCGACCTAATCCTTATCAACCTAGAAAGCATTTTGATGAAGAAAAATTAAATGAATTGGCACAATCTATTAAGGAACATGGCATTTTTCAACCTATTATTTTAAAACAGGCAATACAGGGTTATGAGATTGTTGCAGGGGAAAGACGTTATCGTGCAGCTTCAATTGTTGGATTGGCAGAAGTTCCTGCGATTATTGTAGAATTTACAGATCAGCAGATGATGGAAATTGCCTTATTGGAAAATATTCAAAGAGAAGATTTGAATGCGATCGAAGAAGCACAGGCATACCAGACAATGATGAAAAAACTGGATTTGACACAGGAAGAATTGGCGAAACGTATTGGAAAGTCAAGAGCCCATGTCGCTAATACTGTCAGACTTTTAAAGATGCCACAAAAATTACAGGATTATGTTCTAGATGGGACATTAACAATGGGACATATTAAGCCTTTAATTACCATTGATGAAAAGAAAGCTTTAGAAGTTGCAAAAAAAGCCATTGATCAACAATTATCTGTAAGAGAAGTCGAAGATATTGTCAAAGGGATTAAACTTCAAGAGGCAAGAAAAGCCAAACCAAAAGAAGTGAAACCTAAAGAATATGTTTATGTAGAAGGATTGTTACGTAAAAAATATCGTACGAAGATAAAAGTGGATGAACATACCATTACATTAAAATATACTGATACTCAAGATTTAAATCGTCTTTTAGAATTAATGGGTGTCATTGAAGAAGAATAGAAGATATGTTGTTAAGCATATCTTTTTAATTGAAAAGCATCACTTTGAAGTGATGCTTTTGACTATATTGTTTTACGATTTATAAGAAATAAGATCTTTATGTGTTCTTTGATAATATTTTTGACGACTGTAATCATCGGGATATTTTTGATAAGTTTCTTCGATATGACGAGGATCATCTATAGGAATGTGAAGTTGATGGAAATAATGGATAAAGTAGATAAAATCATCTCTGTTTTTCAGTTTCAATTGATAGACACCTTTTGAACTGACACAATCTAAAAGGATATGAAATACATATTGACTAAGAAGTCCAAAATTAACAAAGTGAGCAGAAAGGTCCATACGTATTTTCTGAATATCTTGTAAATCAAATTGAATCAAATCATTTCTTTTGTTTTTATATGATATTTGTGTACTATCAATGAATAAAGGTGTACTGTTTTTAAGAATGTTTTCATCGCTTTTAATACCTTCCATGACCATATAGACGGTTTGTCTAGAAACAAAAGCAATGTCCTGATCTTGAACTTCTATTTGGTGAGAAGATGATTGTAATTGAGGTTGTGTCTGATCAAATTCAAACAAAAGAGTATCACGATGAATAATCTCATTAATCTGTTCTAAAAATTGTTTTTGAGTTGCTTGATTTCTATGAATCACTGTTTTGATTCCACCATCATAAAGATACATCATTGTTTTTCCATAACTGGCAATCATGGAATCATGTGTGACTAAGACAATCGTTGTTTCTTGTTGATTGAGTTGAGATAAAAAGGTCATGAGTTTATGAGAATTTTTAGAATCTAAATTACCTGTAGGTTCATCACAAAACAAGATTTCTGGTTGATTGACAAGGGCACGAGCAATGGCTGTTCTTTGACATTCACCACCAGAACATTCATGAGGAAACTTATCTAGTATTTTTTCAATTTCTAACATTTTTGCGAGTTCATGAATTCTTTTTTCAATTTCTTGATTTTGTTGATGTCCTAAAATAAGAGGAGCCGCAATATTATCAAATATAGATAAATAAGGAATTAAGTTATGATTTTGAAAAACAAATCCCAATTTTTGAAATCTAAATTCACATAGATCATTTTGATGAAGTTTTGATAAATGCTTTCCAAAGATTTGAATATGTCCAGATGTAGGTTGATCTAAGGTAGATAAGCAATTTAATAACGTACTTTTTCCTGAACCAGAAGGTCCCATAATACTTATAAAATCACCTTTTTGTAATTCAAAATTGACATTATTTAATGCATATATATTTTTCCCTCTTTTTAAAAGAATATCAGGATCATAAACCTTAGAAATGTTATTCGCTTCGATTAAGATA
Organism: Clostridium sp. C1; assembly: GCF_018223625.1. Taxonomy (NCBI): domain Bacteria; kingdom Bacillati; phylum Bacillota; class Clostridia; order Eubacteriales; family Clostridiaceae; genus Clostridium; species Clostridium sp. C1. The sequence goes on from NZ_CP073631.1 coordinate 2,554,981, forward strand.
TTTGACATAACTTGTTGCCTCCTTCATGAATTGTTTTTCTTTATAAATCATAGAAACCATAAAAATTAAATAAGAAATGAAATAAAATATTTCTAAACCATACATCATTTGACTCTCTAAAATCTGATTTTGAATAATATATTGTCCTAAATAATGAATATAGAGATAAGGAATCAAAACAATGAAAAGGAAAAAGAATAAGTTTTTAAAAAGTGATATTTGAAAAAGTTGACGTATACTATATCCTAAAGCTCCTTGTGTTGCGTATATTTTTTTAAGAGATTGTAGATAGAACATATATTTCATCACAATACACATCAACAATAATATCAATAACATTATAAAACATGGCACAACCAGTAGTGTGATATGATTATTTGGATCGCATAACATCAATAACATAAAAAGTGAAGGTAAAACGATGGAATGGATGTTTGTGATGGATAAGAGCTGATGGGTAAGATACATATAACTTGTAAGAGAGTGAAAGAGGAGAGAATGATGAGTGATTTGTTTATGGAATAAATCAAATATAAGGGGAATAAACTGATTAGAAAGATATATGATGGATGAAAAACATAAGAGAAAATAGATGAGTTTATTTTGGAGTATTGTATTATGAACAAGGGCATCAATGGAATAGAAAAGAATGATGATTTCAATAATGGATATGAAAATACGAGAAAATGGAATTTTACGTTTATAGTAATGACGACTCATGAAGATTTGATAAGGAGCGATTTCTTGTGTGGTTTTTTGATGAAGTGTTTCCATCATATGACAGTCAATATAAGTTAATTGTTTGGCACTTAATGCAAAAACAATAATAAGAGTAAAGATCAGAACAAATACATCAATAAAAATGGTATAAGGTATACTATAGAAAAAAGTGAAATGATTGGCTAAGAATATATTGATCATTTCAATAAGTAAAATACCTAAACCTATTCCTATGATAAATGCTGTAAGTAGTATCGTACCAAATTGAATCAACAGATAAATGAAAAGGTCTTTAGGTTTTCTTCCAAACATCAATAACATAGAAAATTCATGTTGTTTACTTTGAATAAAGTATTGAGATAAAAAAGCACTTAAAACAACAGAAATAAATAATGACATAAAGGGGATAAAACTGATAGCCATGAAGATTATGGGATCAAGTAAGAGTTGATTTAAATAATCAAACATAGCAATAAAACAAAATTCAAATGCAAACAACAACGTCATCATAACAAAATAGAGTAGATAACTTTTCTTTTGTGATTTGATAGTTTTGATTGTAAATACGAACATATCTATTCCTTCTTTCTACTTATATAATACTACTGTAATAAAATAATTTAAATAATTTTCGATATTTTTAATAAAATTATCAATAGATTTACTTCTCTATTAAATATGGTTTTAAAAACTACATTTATATTGACATTCAAATGTATATTTGTTAATTTATAAATAGAGATAATACATATGAGGAGAATGAGTATGAGAATTATTACGGATACTGGGGCATTATATTCACCTGAAGAAGGGAAGAAATTAGGTTTTGATGTTTTACCATTAAATGTTATTGCTGATAAAAAGAGTTATAAAGAATATGTGGATATATCAAGTCAGGAGTTTTTAGAAATTGTTAAGGAAGGACATATTCCAAGTTCATCACAACCTTCCATTGGGGAAACTATGGAAATGTTTGAAAAATATCCAGATGAAGATATTCTTGTGATTAATATGGCAGATGGTCTATCTGGAACATATCAAAGTACAGTGAGTGCGAAAGAAAGTGTAGATCATAGTGAAAATATTCATGTGATTAATTCTATGACTTTATGTGGACCACAAAGATATTTAGTGGAAAAAGCTGTTACTTTAAAAGAAAAGGGCATGGATATTCATCATATGATGAAAGAACTGCATAAAAGTATTGCTTGTGAAAAATCGTTTTTAATTCCACAGGATTTTGGATTTTTAAAACGTGGTGGGCGTTTAACACCACTAGCAGCAACACTGGGAGGCATGTTGAAGATTACACCTATTATGACAACAACAAAAGATGCGAAAAGATTAGAAAAATATGCGATGAAAAAAACTTTAAAAAGTGCTATTAAAGAAATTATCAAGGCTTTTCAAGAATTGGGTGTTAATGAAGACTTTAAGATTTATGTGACGCATGCAGGAGTTTTACAACAGGCACAGGATGTTGTCAAACAGTTACAAAAAACATTTGAAAATACAGTGATTGAGATTTATGAACTTTCACCTGTTTTTATTGCTCAAGGTGGACCAGGATGTATTGCTGTACAAACGATTAGAAAATAAAATGAATAGACTGTTAATGATGTCATTAATGGTCTTTTATTATATAATAAAAAAGAAGGTGATCAAAATGAATTGTCAAGATATTTTGGAGTTTCAGGGAGTCTGGAGAGATTATCAACAAAGAATATTAGATCAATTAGATATTTTGAAGAAGGATCAGAAAATACATATTGTTGCAGCTCCAGGTTCTGGGAAAACAACATTGGGAATAGAAATCATAAGATTAGTCAATCAGCCTACATTAATTCTGGTACCTACGATTACAATACGTCAACAATGGGTATCAAGAATAAATGAAGCTTTTTTAAAAAAGGGGTTAAAAAGTGAAGATTATATATCACAAGATTTAAAACATCTAAAATTAATCAATGTAGCGACATATCAATCTATTCATAGTGCCATGAAAAAAGTGAGTCAACAAGATGATGAAGAAAATATGGATTATCAAGATTATTCATTGATTGATGCAGTTCGTGAAGCAGGGATTCAAACTTTATGCTTAGATGAATGCCATCATTTAAAAACAGAATGGTGGAAGGCTTTAGAAGATTTTAAAAAAGAAATATCGTCTTCGCTTTTTACTATTTCTCTAACAGCGACACCACCTTATGATTCAACACCGGCAATGTGGACAAGGTATCTGGATATGTGTGGAGATATTGATGTAGAAATTACTGTACCAGAACTTGTAAAAGAGGGGAGTTTATGTCCTCATCAAGATTATGTTTACTTTAATTATCCAACAGCTAAAGAAGAAGCCAAGATGAAAAAGTTTCAAGATGATGCACAAACAGTTTTTCATTATTTTATGTCAAATTCTTTATTTCAACAGGCAGTATTATCACATCCCTACGTACAATCTGTTCAAGATTTAGATCGTGCTTTAGAAAATCCAGCTTATTTATCATCTTTATTCATTTACTTAGAAAGTCAACACTTGTCTTATCCCAAAGAATATTTGAAAATATTAGGAACAAAGACATTGGAACCTATGTCTATACAATGGATGGAAATATTATTACAAGGTTTTTTCTTTGATGATTGCGATTCCTATACTATTTTAGAAGAAGACTTTCAAGAATTATATCAATATATCAAATCTTATGGAATGATTGATAAAAAGAAAGTCGTTATGCAAGTCGATATAGCTTTTGAAAAGATGATGATTTCTTCAGTGGGGAAATGTGAAAGTATCAAAGTGATTGTCAATCATGAATATCAAAATATGCAAAAGAATTTAAAACTTCTGATTTTAACAGATTATATTAAAGCAGAGTATGAAAAAGACATTGGTGATGAAAGTATGAATGTTCATGCTTTAGGCGTCTTGCCATTCTTTGAAATGTTAAGAAGGGAAAGTATTCAGCAGGTTCAACCTTTTCATTTGGCAGTATTATGTGGTTCAATGATTATCATCCCTGCATGTTTTCAAGAACAATTAAAACAACTTGTAGAACAAAAGGATCGTATAGTTTTTCAACCATTAAAGAAGATCGATGATTATGTGAAAGTGGAAATGAAAGGAAATCATCAAGATATCATTAAAGCAGTGAGTACATTGTTTGAACAGGAAGATATTCAAATACTCATTGGAACCAAATCATTACTTGGTGAAGGATGGGATTCTCCTTGTGTCAACACTTTAATTCTTGCGAGTTTTGTAGGTTCTTTTATGTTAAGCAATCAAATGCGTGGGAGAGCTATTCGTACATATGCTAAAGATCCAGATAAAGTCAGTCATATCTGGCATCTGGTTTGTATTCCACCTCATAAGGGAATTATTAATCGTCGTCAATTTATTGAAGACAATGAAAGTGATTTTGAAAATTTAAAAAGAAGAATGGAACATTTTTTAGGTTTGCATTATGAAAAAGATTTTATTGAAAATGGAATTGAGAGATTAACAGCTATTCAATATCCATTAACACGTGCACATATCAAAACAACAAATCAAAAAAAGTTAGCATTATCATCTAAACGAAATCAATTAAAAGAAAGATGGCAACGTTCTTTAGCTATCTATGATAAGATTGAAGTTGTTGATGAGATTGAAACAGAAGACCAGAATATAACAAGCGTTTTATTGTATGATGCTTTAAGACACATGATGATTATAATTGTCAGTTTTATTTTAGCATTTATTGTAGTTATTGCATTGATGGTATTTTTTGAAATAACGAGTACGTATATCATGTATTTGTTAGTGACTTATGTGATGGTTGGGTTAATGACTGTATTTTTGAAATTGAAGAAAGTTTTGACTTGGAGAAATCCTTTAAATCGTTTACAGGCTTTTGGTGATGGCATTTATCAGGCTATGCTCAATATGCATATGTTTGAGTTGTTGAACTGTCGTGTACAAACAGAATCCCAAGCAGTTTTCTATTCTATTTATTTGAGTGGTGGAACAGCTCATGATAAGGTGTTGTTTGCGAAATGTGTGAATGAGTTTTTTGATGAAATGGATAATCAACGTTATATTCTCTACAATAAGCATCAAAGACCAAAAACAAATCGTTATTTTGTTGTGCCGGATGTTTTTTCTAAACGTAAAGAAGATGCGATGATTTTTGCAAAGTGTATGCAACCTTATATTGGAAGATATGAGCTGATTTATACACGAAATGAACAGGGAAGAAAGATTTTACTGCAAGGAAGAAGGGATGCTTTGGCTAATCGGCAAAACAGACTTCTTACAAGAAAGAAAGTTAAAGGAGCTTTGGAATAATATATTTCTTTCATTGTTTGAAAATATAGCGAAATAAAATGAGTTTTTGATTATAATAAGTACAAAAAGGAGGAGTAAAAAATATGAGTTTCCCTAAAGGATTTTATTGGGGTGGAGCAACTGCTGCCAATCAATTAGAAGGAGGATGGCAAGAAGGAGGAAAAGGTGTTTCTTGTCCAGATATTTGTACTGGTGGAACAGCAACCGTTAGTAAAAGAATTACACCTGTTTTAGAAGAAGGAACATTTTATCCAAGTCATGATGCAATTGATCATTATCATAGATATAAAGAAGATATTGCATTGTTTGCCCAGATGGGATTTAAAATGTATCGTTTTTCTATCGCATGGACAAGAATCTTTCCAAATGGTGATGAAGAACAACCTAATGAAGAAGGATTAAAATTCTATGAAAGTTTAATTGATGAATGTTTAAAATATGGTATTGAACCGATGGTTACTATTTCTCATTATGAAGTACCATTCCATTTAACAAAGAAATGGAATGGTTGGGCTGATCGCAGAATGATTGACTGTTATTTAAATTTCTGTAAAGCTATCTTTAGACGTTATAAAGGAAAAGTCAAATACTGGTTAACATTCAATGAAATCAATAGTGCGACAACACCAATGGGTGGATTTTTATCTCAAGGGATTTTAAACGAAATCAAAACAATGGATTTTATGGATCAGGTTGATAATCCAAATAATCGTTTTCAAGGATTACATCATCAATTTGTCGCCAGTGCTTTAGCTGTAAAAATGGCTCATGAAATTGATCCAAATTATCAAGTAGGATGTATGCAAATTATGGCAACAAGTTATGCTTTAACTTGTAATCCAGAAGATGAAATTGTTAATCAACAAAAAGGACACTTAATGAACTGGTTCTGTAGTGATGTTCAATGTCGTGGAAAATATCCAAACTATATCAAGAGATATTTTAAAGATAACAACATTACAGTACATATGGAACCGGGTGATGATGATATTTTAGCGGCAGGACCTGTTGATTTCTATACATGTTCATATTATATGTCAAATTGTCAAACGGCTGACAAATCTAAAGAATCTGGTAAAGGAAATATCTTAGGTGGGGTTCCAAACCCATACTTAAAAGCAAGTGACTGGGGATGGCAAATTGATCCTATTGGACTTCGCTATTCATTAAATGAAATCTGGGATCGTTATCAAAAACCAATCTTTGTCGTAGAAAATGGATTAGGCGCTTATGATAAGATAGATGAAGATGGTAAAGTTCGCGATGATTATCGTATAGATTATTTAAGAAGTCATATCCAACAAATGCATGAAGCTGTTTTAGATGGTGTTGATTTAAGAGGTTATACACCTTGGGGATGCATTGATTTGGTTTCTGCTTCAACAGGAGAAATGGCTAAACGTTATGGATTTATCTTTGTTGAAAGATATGATGATGGAACAGGAGATTTCTCTCGTCGTAAGAAAGAATCTTTCTATTGGTATAAAAAAGTTATTGAAACAAATGGTGAAGATTTAGATTAAAAAATAACCGCACTTTGAGTGCGGTTATCATTTTATAAAGCTATTTATTGAAGTTGATGATTTGATAGCTTTTCAGGTATAAGTTTTTGATAAGTTTCTTCAATCCATTTTTTTGTCAAACCATTTTGATAATGATAATGTGTTGTTTCATATTGAGATGTATATTGATCATAAGGAATAAGTTTAAAGTTTTGTAAATGTTCATCATAGTAATTGATAACAGGGATATAGTCAATGTTTTGAATAGAAATTTGATTATTTTCTTCTACAATGTCAAGTGAAACCATCATTGAAACATTATATGCATTTTTAAATTCCTGGTGAGTACGATCGACAATAGGGTCTGCACTTACAAAATTTCCTAGAGAATACATACATAAAGTGCGATTATTATTGATCCATTCCATAGGCTGTGAACAATGAGAATGATTACCAATAATAATATCAACACCTAAATCACTAAGCAATTGAGATACTTCTTCTTGTTGAGTTGAAATATCATATGTAAATTCATTTCCCCAATGCATCATTGCAATCAAGACATCACAGTTTTCTCTAGTTTGAGTCACTTCTTTCGTTAATAAATCTTTATATGCCTGTGTCATTTTTCGGTCACTAGGACGATTAAATAAAGCAACTTTGGCTTGATTTTCATCACTGACAATTTGATTTGTTGCATATGTATAAGATACAAAACCAAACTTTATTCCATGAATAGTCATATATTTTCCTTGATCTCTATCATCTTGATTATAGTAAGTGCCCACAGCTAAAATATCTTTTTCTTTTAAGAAATCAAGGGTATTATCAATGCCCTGATTTCCTCAATCATTAGCGTGGTTATTAGCAGTTGAAACGACTTCTAAATCAAGCGATGCTACCTGTTTACCAATTTCACGAGAAGCATTAAAAGAATAGCCTGTCCCAGAAATGTTCAGTTCTTTACCACCAATAGGTGTTTCCAGATTAGCAATGGATAAATCATCATTTTGTAGATAAGGTCTTACCAAATCATAATAGCCTTTATCTTGGCTATCATCTTCGATCCAGTCATAATAAGGCTTCTCATATAATAAATCACCAATAAAATGACAGCTTACTGTGTTTTTTGTTTCTTCTTTTTGAGGTTGTGTTTGTGGTTGCGGTTGACATCCAACAAGCAAAAGGACCAAACAAACAAATAATTTTATTTTTTTCATGAAATCACCATAATGATTGTATAATATTGTCGAAAGCTGTTCAATACCTATGATATAATAAAATATAGAGAAAAGAGGGTTTATATGATTGAAAAAGCAAGATTAGAAGATTGTGATGAGATTTATGACTTAATGTGTATATTAGAAAATCAGAAATTGGATTATGATCATTTTAAACAAACTTATCACCAGGGAATCAATAGTAATGATGTGATATATCTGGTTTATCGACAAGATAAAATATTAGGGTTTTTAAGCTTTCAGATTCATCATTATTTACATCATAATCAAGATACAGGAGAAATTGTGGAACTGGTTGTTTTACCAGAATGTAGAGGCAAACGTATTGGACAACAGTTATTACAGGCTATAGAGAAAAAAGCGATTGATCTTCATTTAGAACAAATTGAATTATCAACATCTACATATAGAAAACAGGCTCATCATTTTTATGAACAAAATGGTTATGAAATGTCGCATTATAATTATACAAAGAATTTATAGGACTATGAAAATAGTTCTTTTTTAATATAACAGCATATAACAGTTGACAACAGTTTCATACTGTTATATACTGTTTATGAACAGGAGGGAGAAAATGAAAATTATTATTAATCATTCTTTAATGACACCTATATATGAACAAGTTGTTGATCAAATCAAAACAATGATAAGAAAAGGAAAACTTAAAGAAAATGATCAGTTACCATCTGTTCGTACTCTCTCAAAAGAGTTGAAAATAAGTGCCCTGACTGTCAAGAAAGCGTACGATAACTTGGAAGAAGAAGGGTTTGTAGTGACAGTTCATGGAAAAGGAACATATGTGAGTGCGAATAATCGTGAATTGTTATTAGAAGAACAAAAAAAGGAAATCGAAGCCGATTTGGAAATGGCCATTCAAAAAGGTAGAAGATGTGGAATCAGTGATGAAGAATTAAAGAGTTTATTTGAGATGATTCTGGAGGGTTAATTATGTTAAAGGTAAAACATTTAAAAAAGAATTATGCTTCATTTTCATTAGACTGTTCTTTAGAAGTCAAACCAGGTTATGTCACTGGCTTGATAGGACAAAATGGAGCTGGAAAGAGTACAACATTTAAAGCTATCTTAGGGTTAATTCAATGTGATGGAGGATCAATTGAAATATTTGGTCAATCTGCTTTGAATGAAGAGGATAAACAGTTATTAGGTGTTGTTTTATCGGATTCAGGTTTTAGTGGATATTTAACAATATCAGATATTATTCCTATATTAGAGAATTTATATAAACGATTTGATAAATCATTCTTCTTACGTATGGTGAATCAGTTTGAATTGCCTAAAAATAAGAAAATCAAAGAATTTTCTACAGGGATGAAAGCAAAATTGAAAATTATCGTTGCGATGAGTCATCAGGCTCAACTGTTGATTTTGGATGAACCAACAGCGGGGCTAGATGTGATTGCGAGAGATGAATTGCTTGATATGATGAGGGATTATATGGCAGAAGATGATCAAAGAGCTATTTTAATCAGTTCTCATATTTCCAGTGATTTAGAAACACTTTGTGATGATGTCTATATGATTCATAATGGTCAAGTGATTATGCATGAAGAGACGGATGTTTTATTAAGTGAATATGCTTTATTAAAAGTAGATGATCAGCAATTTGAACAGTTGGATAAGGCGTATATCTTAAAATACAAAAAAGAAAGTTATGGTTATAGCTGTTTGACTCATCAAAAACAATATTATAGAGAAAATTATCCTAATATTGTATTAGAAAATAGTCATATTGATGATGTGATGACAATGATGATTAGAGGTGAAAAATCATGAAAGGTTTATTGATTAAAGATTTTAAATTGATGTTAATGCAAAAGAATTTCTTTATCATTATTATTGTTGTGGCATGTTTGATATCAATCAGTTCGCAAGATCCAACTTTTATGATTGGTTTTATAACATTGATTTTATCATTATTTACCGTCAGTACGATTTCTTATGATGAATTTGATAATGGTTATCCATTCTTATTAACACTTCCTTTTTCTAGAAAAACTTATGTTTTAGAAAAGTATGTTTATGGATTGATTTTAGGAACAGGAGCCTGGATAGTATCAGTGATGATATGTAGCTTGATGCTTATTGTTCAGGGGAAGCCTGTGACTTCAGATATGTTGATTGGAGCTTTCGTGATTTTACCGATGTTTCTTGTCATAGAATCATTGATGATACCTGTTCATCTTCGTTTTGGTGGAGAAAAAGGAAGATATGCTCTCATTGCTTGTGTAGGTGTCCTTGTTGTGATTGGATTTGTGGTTATGAAAATAGTGGAAATCTTTCATATTAATGTTCTTCCATTGATTTTAGCTATTGATGCTTTAGGTCCAGTAATGTTTATGGTGATTCTTTTGATGATTGGATTTTTAATTATGTTGGTCTCTTTAAAAGTCAGTCTATCTATTATGAATAAAAAAGAATTTTAGGAGAATCATCAATGGATTTCACAATACTTATGGTTGTGTTGCTTTTAGGGGTTGGGATACCGACGAGAAATAAGGCTATTCGAGCTTATCGTCAAAGAAAGAATCGAAAGAATAGAAAAAATGATCAATGAAAAAAGATTATCAGTTTTTGAGGCTGATAATCTTTTATGTTTATAAATTGTCAATATAATCAATAACTTGATGAAGTGAATCAAGAATACAAGTTGTTTTGTTAGCATAATCTTCATCAGGGTATTTCATATCTGGAATACAAATCACAGATATATGAGCGTTATGGGCTGCTTGTATACCTGCTTCACTATCTTCTAAGACAAGGGCTTCACTTGGCTGAACATTTAACTTTTGACAAGCGTTCAAGAAAACATCGGGAGCAGGTTTTCCATGTTCGACCTCATCACCACAGATCACATCATCAAAATAATTGAGAATGCCATTATCAGTTAATAAAGCATTGACTCTTTCACGACGACTTGAAGTAGCAATCATTGTTTTATAATGATGTTCCTTTAAATAAGTCAACAATTCAACAAGACCATCTTTTAATGGAACACCATCTCTTGCAAATTGTTCATCCATTAACTGATGTACCTTTTTCGCAACTTCTTCAATAGGAAAATCTTCGCCATATTGATCAAACATTGCGCGTCTTGTTGCTTCCATAGTACGCCCTAATAAAGTTGTATAAAACTCTTTTGTCATTTCTAAGTTCATTGTTTTTAAAACATCTTTATAACATTGATAAGTGACATTTTCTGTATCAATCATTAATCCATCCATATCAAAAATAACCGCTTTTAACATTTTTTATTCCTCCACTTTATATTGAGTATAAAAAAATGATCTATCTGTGTCAATGAAAAAACAAAGATTATGACAAGATTATTTTGCTTATTTTGAATGTTTATATTATAATGGTAACGGTTTGGAGGTTAGAGTATGAATAATATGATGGAAAGATTGGAAACAATCGCAAGAAGATATGAAGAATTAAATGAAATATTAATGGATCCAAGCATTGCAAATGATGTTCAAAAGATGACAGAAGCCTCTAAGGAACAGGCAAGTCTGGAAAATGCTTATCAGTTATATCAAGAATATAAAAAGGTTTTAGATGGAATTGAAGAAGCCAAAGAATTACTTAAAGAAAGTGATCCAGAAATTAAGGAAATGGCTGAACTGGAATTAAGTGAATTAGAAGAAAAGAAACCTCAATTAGAAGAAAAACTTCATTTAGAATTAATTCCTAAAGATCCAAATGATAATAAAAATGTTATTGTTGAAATTCGTGGTGCTGCTGGTGGAGATGAAGGAAATATCTTTGCTGGTGACTTGTATAGAATGTATGTGAAATATGCGGAATCACAGGGATGGAAAATTGAAGTTTTAGAAGCACAGGATAGTGAAGCAGGAGGATATTCTTTAATTTCCTTTATGATTAAAGGTGAAGGCGTTTATTCTAAGTTGAAGTTTGAATCAGGTTCACATCGTGTTCAGCGTGTACCAAAGACAGAAACACAGGGACGTGTGCATACTTCTACAGCGACTGTTCTTGTGATGCCTGAAGCTGAAGAAGTGGATTTTGAATTAAATCCTAATGATTTGCGTATTGATACTTATCGTGCTTCTGGTGCTGGAGGACAGCATATTAATAAAACAGATTCAGCAGTACGTATTACACATATTCCTACAGGTGTGGTAACGACTTCACAGGATGGGCGTAGTCAACATGACAATAGGGATAAAGCCATGAGAGCGATGCGTACAAAGTTATATGAAATGAAACTTCGTGAACAGGAAGAAGCCATTGGCAGCGAACGTCGTAGTAAGATTGGAACTGGAGATCGTAGCGAAAAAATCAGAACCTATAACTATCCACAAAATCGTGTGACTGATCATCGTATCGGTTTAACAATTCAACAGTTAGATCGTATCATGGAAGGAAAACTGGATGATATTATTGAAGCATTGATTAATGAGGATCAAAGATTAAAATTATTAGGAGAACAACAATGATTTTAAGAGATTTGATTCGTCAAAGTGAAGCGATGTTAGATGAAAAAGATAAGGATTGTAATGTCGCAAAAGTGTTGTTTTACCATTTAGCAAACATGGAACCCCATCAATTGTATTTAATGATGGATGAAGAAGTTGATGAAGAATTATTAAAACAGTTTCAGGATGGTATGCAAAGATATATGAATGGGGAACCTATTCAATATATTAATGGAAAAGAAAACTTTTTCTCTAGAGATTTTATTGTTAATGAAAATGTATTGATACCACGTTATGAAACAGAAGAACTGGTAGAAAATATTCTTTATAAAATTGATGATTATTTTGATGATTATTCTTCTATTGATTTATGTGATGTTGGAACAGGTTCAGGGGCTATTGCGATTACTTTAGCGTTAGAAGAACCAAAGCTTAAGGTTGTCGCAACGGATATTAGTGAAAAGGCACTAGAAGTAGCGAAAGAAAATGCGAAAGAATTAAATGCTGATGTGACTTTTTATCAGGGCGATATGTTACAGCCATTGATTGAACACCAACAAAAGTTTGATATATTTGTATCCAATCCACCCTATATTCCACAAGATCAGGATATTGAAAGTGTGGTCAAGGATAATGAACCACATGTGGCATTATTTGGAGGAAATGATGGTTTATATTTTTATCGAAAAATCTTTCAAGATGTTAAACAAGTTTTAAAAGATCGTGCTTTATTAGCTTTTGAAATGGGTTTTGATCAAAGAGAAATCATGTGTGAAGCAGTAGAACACTATTTTCCAGACATTCCTTATGAAATTATAAAAGATATCAATGGAAAAGATCGTATGTTGTTTATTTATTATCATTTGGGTTAAGTTTATGGAAAAGATATTAGAAACTCCTAGATTATATTTAAGATGTCTGCAATTGACGGATGCTATGCGTATGAGTGAATATCGTTCAAAAAAAGAAGTTGCTCATTATCAGTCATGGAAAAAGTATTCTATAAAAGATGCAACAAAACGTATTCAACAATGTTTAAAGTTCACTTCTTTTTATCTACCGAAAACAAATTATCATTTGGCTGTTATTTTAAAAGACAATGATATCATGATTGGTGATTTGTTTGTAGATGTTGTTAATGAAAAGGTTTTTGTTTTAGGTTATACATTGGATAGTGTTTATTGGTCTAAGGGTTATGGAAGTGAGATTGTAGAAGCTTTTTGTCAATATATGAAAGAAGCATATCATTTTCAAAAAGTCATTTGTTATGTTTATAAGGATAATCAACGATCTATTCACTTATTAAAGAAATTACAATTTCATCAGTTTGAAGAATCTTATTTCTATCATGATGTAGGTTATATGAAATATTTATAAAGCTTTCATAAAAAAATGAAGGCTTTTTCATATTTTTTCCATATGATTATTGTATAATGATTATAAGTGGGGTGAATAGACATGAAAGTATTATTGATAGAAGATGAAAAACTGATTCGTCAGTTTATTGTGGAATATTTTCAAAAACAGGGTGAAGAAGTTATAGAAGCCAGTGATGGATATGAAGGTTTATCATTATTGGATGAAAGTTTTGATTTGATTTTATTAGATATTATGATGCCTGGTATTGATGGTTATGAAGTTTGTAAACAAGTCAGACAAAAAAATGATATACCGATTTTATTTATTAGTGCATTGAGTGATGATGATAATAAATTAAAAGGATATGATTTAGGAGCCGATGATTTTATTTCTAAACCTTTTACACCTTCATTATTATATGCCAAATGTAATGCGTTATTAAAACGTTTTAAAAAAGATGAGCAACATGAAACCATGATTGAAGAAGGCATTTTGCGTATTAATGATGATACGCATGAAGTATTTGTAGATGGACAACAAACAGCTCTGTCACATAAAGAATATCAGATGCTTATTTATTTTATAGATAATAAACGTAAGATTTTATCACGAGATCAGCTGTTAGATCACATCTGGGGTTATGATTATTATGGTGATCAGAGAATTGTGGATACATATGTCAAAAAGTTAAGAAAGAAATTAAAAGAGGCAGCCCCTTATATTCAAACAGTGGTCAAGATTGGCTACATGTTTGATGTGAAGGAGTCAGTATGAAAAAATTAAACTTTAGTTTAATTATTAAAATTGCCTGTATTATTTTATTGGCTTTTATGGCTGTATTAGGAAATGAAATTCGTTTAGGAATAGAACGTTATATTAAAAATACAGTAGAAACAGATGCTGAGATTACGATTCGTAATTTAGATAAATTTGCGAAAAATTATCTGGAAAAAATAGCTGTTAATAAGGTGGATTTGTCATCTGAACAGTTTTCAAGATTATATCGTCATGCTCTTTCAGGAGATTTAACAAAAATTAAATGTCTGGTTGATAAAAATGGGCAAATACTAGATATGTCAAGAGATGGGGTTGATGGTCCAACATTATCTTTGATTACAAATGAAAATGGAACCAATTATGCAACAAGTGTTGATTTTTCATCATTGAGTCAAAATGATTTGGATAAAGTAGAAAAACTGATTTTACAAAATCAAAATACAGAACTTGAAATATCTATTGATGTACATGTTGGACGCTATAATCAGTATAATGATGAGATGCGCGATTTAGATTTTAAGACAATCACAATCAACGATCAAATGATTGTTGAACGACAGGTGAGTGGGGAAATCACTCATTTAGAAGGTGTTGCCAGTTCTTATATGAGTGCCAAGATGGAACTTGTGTTTCCTTATTCTGCTGATACATTATCTATGTCATCACAATTAAATCAAAAAGCATTATTAACAGATTATCACGATGCCTTTAAAGGACTTCAACAAAAAATCAAAAGAGAATTTCAGAAGTTTAAAGATTCTGGAAAAGAGTTTAATACATCCGTCTATGATTATACACAATATTATTTAATGAGTCCGTATGAATATAATGGGAAATATTATTCAACGATTATGATGCGTTTAGAAGATTGGAACACTGCATCAGAAATGGAAGATGAAGAAATAACTGTTGATGATGCGACAATTGGTTATATTTTTGTAACACAGGAATATAATAATTTACCTATGGATTCTTTTAAACAGTTTATGTATGATAATTCTTCTACATATATATTGGCTTTTATTTTAATCATTGTGATGTGTTTTGTAGTTGCGTATATGATTGTTAGACCGATTAAGCAATTAGAACTGGCAGCATGGCGTATTTCACGTAAACAATTTGATTATCCTATTGATATATCTCGTCATGATGAATTAGGGGATCTGGCAAGAGGTGTTGATAGAATGAGTAAAGAACTTGAAAAAACAATTAATGATTTACATCAAGAGATTGATAGAGTTCAACAATTAGAAGTTGTCAGAAAAGAGTTCGTTTCTAACTTTACACATGAGATTAAAACACCTTTAGGTATTATTAATGGTTTTAGTGAGATGGTAGAATTAGAAAAAGATGAGAAAAAACGTAATGAGTATATTGAAATTATTCAAAATGAAACCAAACGTATCAATGAACTCGTTTTAGCGATGCTGGATTTATCAAAGCTAGAATCACAAAATATGACATTAGATATGGAAGAAGTGGATTTATTAGATATTGTTGATGAAACATTAGAATCAATGGCTTGTTTATTTGAAAATCGTCATGTTCAGTTAATTACAGATTTGGATTCTAGTATTGTTGAAGCAGATCCATTTAAGATTGGAATGGTCATCACAAACTTTATTGGAAATGCTTTGCATCATAGTGAATCAGGAGAAAAAGTCATTATTCATTTAGATGAACATTGTTTTTCTGTAGAAAATACAGGCGCTTATATTCCAGAAGAAGATATAGAAAAAATATGGTTATCTTTCCACAAAGTAGATAAAGCAAGAAATGAAGGTGGAACAGGTCTGGGACTGGCAATATGTAAAGCTATTTTAGAGTTGCATCATTTTGAATATGGAGTGCAAAATACAAAACAGGGTGTTTTATTTTATTTTCGTTTTTAATGAAAACCAATGGTTGAAAAACTGTTGGTTTTTTTATGTCAAGACCTTGAAAATATGACAAATAATTTAAATGAAAACCTCTATAATGAGTCTAGAGGTGGAAAAAATGGAACTGATTATCAATCCAAGTCGTATTAAAAAAATCAAATATCAATTCGTCTTTTATATAACACTCATATCTTTTTTAATGTCTATTGTTGATGTTTATTCAACATCATTATTATTTACACTCCCTTTTTTTTATGTGTGTTTTATGTGTGGGTATACTGCTTTATTGAGTTATTTTATAGGGATATTGATAGGTGTCATTGTTTTACAGGTTCCTTATGAATTGCTTTTCATTAGTGGTATAGCGTTTCTTATTTTAGAATTCTGTTTATTATTTCAATCTATGAAATCACGCTATGTGCCTTATCTTTTAACACTTATTGGGGGTATTTATTATGCTTATGTTCAAATAGATTTGCTTTCTACTTTATTGTTGACAATCCTTACTTATATCAATACCCTTATTTTTACATCATTGACTCCTTTATTAATGCATGGTGAATCAGATTTGTTGACACATGAACGAATGAAATCCTTAACTGTCATTATTTTGATATGTACAATGGGGTTATTACCTTATTCACATATATCAACAATGATTTTGATTCGTATCTTTATATTAATTATGATCTATCATGAATGTTTAGATGATTTATTACCGGGATTATTTTATGGCTCTATGTTGATGTTGTTGATGGATTTAAGTTACAAAGATGATATCTTATCTTTTTTATTACCACTGTTCTTTTTCTATATGATTCCCTGTCATAAAAAAGCAACCATTGTTTCTTTATATTTTGTATCACATCTTATCTTACCTTTCTTTCTTGAATTTCAATATACTTATCATGGTTTCATTGTTGTGGTGAGTGGACTTATATTTTTGATTTTACCTATTCGCCATGATCAGACAGTGCTTTCTTCAAGCTATCAGGAAATGACTTTTAAACAACAGCTATCTAAACAGGTTGATTCTTTTTGTCGTTTATTTGAACAAATGACTGCTTTATTTACAAGAGCACCAGCACCTAATCGTTCTTTAGAATATATTGGTTATATCTATGAGGATATGTGCCAGAATTGTTCTAGTCAGACAACTTGTTTTCATAAAAAATATGGGCCACATCGTTTGGTTAAACTCATGAACAAAGGTTTAAAAGAACATTATAATGAAACAGATGAAGATTTTATCCATCAGTATTGTTTGAATCCAGAAAAATATTTGGATTTAGTGAATCAATATCGTAAAGACTATCGTAAGATACAAAGAGTTCAAGAGGAATATAAAACCATGAAAAGTGATTTGTATCATCAGTTTTCTTTATTAAATCATGTTTTCCATCAATTCTCTCATCAGTTGGAAATAGGGCATATTGAAGAAAAACATATTTATGAACATATGGAGGGTTATCATTTTCAGTTAGCTCATTTAAAAAAATATTATGAATCACAATCTGTTTATTATTTGGAAATAGGGATTTATGATATTACAAAAGAAGAAATTGAAAATGAATTTATTCCTATTTTAGAATCATATTTAAATGAAACATTGGATGTAGAAATTATGAAAACCCCGATGCATCAGTTAGGTTATACATATTTAGTATTAAAACATCATACACGTTATTTTGTACAATATGGAGTCTGTCAATGTGCCAAAGAAAGTATTGCCTGTGGGGATAGTTATATGATATTTTCAATGAATGAAAATGATTATTTTGCCTTGAGTGATGGTATGGGTCAAGGACAAAAAGCCAGTGATGATTCAAAGTTGACATTAGATGTCATGAAACAGTTGATTAAAAATGGTATATCATTAGATGATACAATTCAATCGGTTAATGCTTTATTGAAAATAAAGAATCGTAATGATATGTTTACAACCATGGATATGATGGAAATTAATCTGGTGAGTGGAATGACAACTTTTATTAAATATGGGGCTTGTCCAACGTATATTTTAAGAGATCATGAGATTATAGAAGTTGAATCAAAGACCTTACCAATGGGAATTGTTTCTCCTTTAGAAACAGTGATTCAAAAACAGACTTTAAAAGAGAATGATATAATTTTTATGGTGAGTGATGGTTTTTCTGGACATTTTTATGAGTTCTTGAAAGAAAATGAATATTTGATTGGTGATGATCATCCTAAGGATATTGCTCATTTATTGATGTCTTTAGCGAATGATGAACAACGAAATGATGACATGACAATTATGGTTTTAAAATTATGTAAGCAATAATCCCAAAATATTGGGATTTTTGTTTTGGAATTGGAATTTCTTTGATATAATGTCTTCATGGAGTGATAACATGAATTTAGAATTATTGGATCGTTCAAAATATTATATTATTGGTGTATCTGGAGGTTGTGATTCGATGTATCTTTTAGATACATTAAGAAAACTGGGCTATCATTTATTAGTGGCACATGTGAATTATAATTTCCGTCATGACAGTTATCTCGATTATGAACTGGTCAGTGATTATTGTGCCACTTATGGCATTCCTTTTTACTATAAAGAATATCATTCACAGGATTATCATCAGGGCAATTTTCAAAATCAGGCAAGAACATTAAGATATAATTTCTATAAAGAAATTTATGATTTGTATCAAGTGGATGGTGTGATTTTAGGACATCATTTAGATGATCATATAGAAACGATTTATATGCAGTTATCGCATCATAATACAGTTCACTACTTAGGGATTAAACAGGAAACACATGTTCAAAATATGCGTATTATCAGGCCTTTAATGTGTTTATATAAACAAGATATTTTAAAAAGATGTCAAGAAAGAAATATCCCTTATCATGATGATTATACCAATTTTGAAACTGATTTTGAAAGAGATCGTGTGCGTAATACTATCTTAAATCAGTATACTTTAAAACAAAAAGAAGAACTGATTCAAAAAGCCAAACAACATAATCAAAGAATCAAAGAATTAGAGTTTAAAGTTGAACCTTATTACCAACAATATAAAACAGATGGTATCATATATTATTATTATATTCCTAAAGCGTTAAGAGAAATCTTTCTTTATTTAATTCTACGTGATGTGATGCCAACACAATTGATTTCTTATGCTTTGATTCAAGAAATCAGACATCAGATAGATAGTGTCAAACCAAATATTCAAATGAATCTACCAGTTAATTATCTGTTCATAAAAGAATACGATAATATCTACATCATTGATAAAGATAAAACAAAAGGTTATAGTTATGAATTTCGAGAATATATGCCTTTTGGCTGCGAATATTTCCATTTATTAGATAGTGGACATATCAATGAAGGGGTTTTTCTATCTCCAGAAGATTACCCTATTACCATTCGTACGATGAAAGAAGGCGACAGCATTATGACTTCTTCAGGGACTAAAAAAGTTTCACGTCTATTTATCAATGCGAAAATTCCTGCTTTAAAAAGAAAAACATGGCCGATTGTGGTCAATCGGGAAGGAACGATTGTATTGGTTCCACATATTGCAAAAAACATTGATTATTTGACTACAAAACCAAATGTATTTGTGATAAAATAGAGAGGCTTATTATAAGGAGTGGAGAAGTATGCATAAAGATGTTAAAGAAATTTTATATACACAACAACAAATTGCTGAAAAATGTCAGGAATTAGCGACAATGATTAATCATGATTATCATGATAAAGAAGTGATTTTAGTGGGTTTATTAAAAGGATCAGTTCCTTTTTTGGCAGAGTTATCTAAATATATAGAAATAGATGTAACTTTTGATTATATGGATATCAGCAGTTATGAAGGTGTTGAATCTCGTACGATTACAATCAAAAAAGATTTGGATCAGGATGTCAAAGGAAAAGATATTTTACTTGTTGAAGATATTTTAGATACAGGAAAAACTTTAACGACTGTCAAAGCGATGCTTGAAGAACGTGGAGCAACATCAGTAGAAATTGTAACAATGCTTGATAAAAAAGAAGGTCGTACTTATCCAATTGAGGCTAAATATGTTGGATTTGAAATTCCAAATGCTTTTGTGATTGGATATGGATTGGATTTTAATGAAAAATATCGTCAATTGCCTTATGTAGGTATTTTAAAAGAAGAATGTTATCAGTAGTGAAAAGGAGATTGTATGAATAATAAGAATAAAAGTTTAATGAAGGCTATATTGCCTTGGATTCTTGTCATTATTTTATTAAGTTCACTTGTTCCTTTGCTTAATATGGGAAGAACAAATGAAGTCAATTATACACAATTTACACAGATTCTTGAAGAAGAAAAAGTGACTGAAATGTCAGTGATGCCGGGAATCTATGTGACAAGTGTTGAAGGACAATATACAAAAACAGAAGAAGGTAAAGAGGTTAATTACACATTTAAAACAAATGTTCCTCAAACAGATCAGGAGTTAGATTCTTTAATTCAATTAATGGAAGATAAAGGAATCACAGTGCAAATTAGAGATGCCAAGAGTGAAAATATGCTGGTAGATACATTGCTTAGCTTACTACCATATATTTTATTGATTGGTGTGATGTTCTTTGTCATGAGAAGTATTGGAGGTGGCGGTGGAGCCAATGCTAAAGCCTTCGATTTTGGAAATTCTCGTGCAAAATTAGAAAAAGACAGCAAGACAAGATTTACAGATGTTGCTGGAGCAGATGAAGAAAAAGAAGAATTAAAAGAATTAGTAGATTTCTTAAAGAATCCTAAGAAATTTGCAAATATGGGTGCAAAAATTCCTCGAGGTGTCTTACTTGTAGGGCCACCGGGTACAGGAAAAACATTACTGGCAAGAGCAGTGGCTGGCGAAGCCAACGTGCCTTTCTACTCTATTTCTGGTTCAGAATTCGTAGAAATGTTTGTTGGTGTTGGTGCTGGACGTGTGCGTGATATGTTCAAGAAAGCAAAACAGAATGCACCATGTATTATCTTTATTGATGAAATTGATGCAGTTGGACGTCAAAGAGGAACAGGTGTCGGTGGTGGACACGATGAACGTGAACAGACATTGAACCAGTTGCTTGTTGAAATGGATGGATTTAGTGGTAATGAAGGAATTATCATTTTAGCGGCTACAAACCGTGCTGATGTCTTAGACCCTGCATTGCTTCGTCCGGGACGTTTCGATAGACAAATTCAAGTGGCTAATCCAGATAAAAAAGCCAGAGCTGAAATCTTACGTGTTCATGCACGTAATAAGAAATTTACAGATGATGTGAATTTTGAAAACATTGCACAACGTACACCGGGATTCTCTGGTGCTGAACTTGCGAATGTTTTAAATGAAGCAGCATTGTTAGCTGTTCGTTTAGGACATAAACGTATTACTTTAGATGATGTGGATGAAGCGATTGACCGTGTCATCGGTGGACCAGCTAAGAAATCACGTAAATATACTGAAAAAGAAAGAAAATTGGTAGCTTATCATGAAGCTGGTCATGCGATTATTGGATTGACTTTGGAAGATGCCAATAAAGTTCAAAAAGTCACAATTATTCCAAGAGGTCAAGCTGGTGGTTATAATTTAATGACACCTAAAGAAGAAACATACTTCCAGACAAAATCACAGTTAATGGCAAGTATTACTGGATTTATGGGTGGGCGTGTTGCTGAAGAAATTTTCTTTGGTGATGTTTCTTCAGGAGCTCATAACGATATTGAACAGGCTACACGTATCGCAAGAATGATGGTTACTGAATTAGGAATGTCTGAACTGGGACCTATTAAATATGATTCTGGACATGATGCTGTGTTCTTAGGTAGAGATTATTCTTCTACAAGCAATACACATTCTGGACAGATTGCCTATGAAATTGATCAGCAGGTACGTAAGATTATTGATGAATGTTATAACCAATGTCGTCAAATTATCAATGAACAAAAAGATAAATTGATTACGATTGCTGATGCATTATTAGAACATGAAACATTAAATAATGAACAAATTGAATCATTATATAATACAGGACATATGTTAGTTTTAGATAACGGTGAAGATAATCATGATGATCATCAACAGATGCCTCCAGTTGAGGAGAAGAAAGATCCTGTTAATTTAGATGATGATTTATTAGATGAAATGAAATAAGCACTTATGTGCTTATTTTTGTAAGAGGAGAAAGTCATGAAAAGAAGTACAATGAGTAAATTACTGGTTATCATTATTATTGCTTGTATGGTGATACCTTTAATCAGTTATTTTGCATTTGGAGGTTAAAATGAAAGATTATTTAGTCAGAGGAATAGTAGAATCAAAGAACTGTCGTGTCTTTGCATGTACAACAAAACAATTATTGGAAGTGGCAAGACAAAAACATGATTTGTGGCCAACGGCTTCAGCTACGTTAGGACGTTTTATGTCAGCAACTTTTATGTTAGCAGCCATGAATAAAAATCATGAAAAAATGACTGTGACAATGAATGGTGGAGGAAGTATTGGAACAATTATGGCTTGTACTAACAGTGATGGGAAAATCAAGGCATTTGTTGGTAATCCACATGTTCATTATACTTATGAAGATACTGGAAAATTAGGTGTGGGACTTGCAGTAGGAAATCAAGGAACTTTGCAGGTTATTAAAGATATGGGATTAAAAGAGCCATTTGTTGGAACTGTTCCTATTCAAACAGGTGAAATTGGTGAAGATTTTTCTTATTATTTTATGGTTTCTGAACAGATTCCTTCAGTTGTATCATTAGGTGTTCTTGTGGATACGACAAATGAGATTTTATCTAGTGGTGGTTTTATTATTCAGCTTTTACCAGAAGCTAGTGATGAAGATATTTCTTATATTGAAGAAAAAATGAGAAATTTCCCTGCAGTATCTGCATTATTAAATGAAGGACATACACCAGAAGAAATACTACAGATGATTTTTGAAGATGTGAAGATTTTAGATAGTCAAGATTTATTTTTTGAATGTGACTGTTCTAAGGAAAAAATGAAAAATGCACTGATGACAGTTGGAAAAGATGAAATTCAAGCTATGATTGATGAAGATCATGGTTGTGAAATGACATGTCAGTTCTGTAATTCAAAATATAGTTTTAGTGAAGATGAACTTAAAGAGTTGTTAGATGAATTTAATTAATAAGAAACAAAAAGAAGGTACAAGGGGAAGTACCTTCTTTTTTTGGGGTTTACCAATATTAGGAATATAACTTCGATAACTTACATCTATTTTATATGGGGAGGAAAAATAGAGGGGAAAGTGTAAGTTATCTGTATATATGTTTGACTCATTTTTGAGTATTATTCATTTTTTTATAATTTTTTTTATTCTGTTCACACATATAAAAGAAAGAGCAATTTTGATAAGATCAGGAATTATAAATGGAATGACACACCATACTAAAACAACTGATAATGCAACTGGTCCTGTTGTTTGTGTATAAACCATCATAAACCAGAATGTCCCAAAGCTATAACAAATCAATAAACCAATAAGCATTGAAATGATAAAAATGAAATGACGGTTTCCAAATACACTTTCGATAAACCACATAAATAATGCAGAGAATAGAAAACCAATAATATAGCCACCACTTGTCCCCAAAATAGCACCTAGTCCACTAGAAAAACCAGCAAAGACAGGGATGCCTATGATTCCTAATAAAATATAAACGAATATAGCTATTGTACCTCTTTTACCCCCAAGTAAACCAACAGTTATAAAAATACCCATTGTCTGTAAAGTAAAGGGAACTGTTGCAGGAATAGCTATCCATGAACAAATAGCAATAAAAGCTGCAAACAGACCTATATAGACAATATCTTGCACTTTATGAATTTGTGAAACTGATTTTATATTTTCCATTATACACCATCCTTTAACAAGGCATAAGGATAACAGAGTTTATGTTTATTATCAACTTAAAATTCAATTTTACTTTACAATAAAACAAAAATGAAGATTCCTATAAGAATCTTCATTAAAAATGGGAGAGGGAAAAATATTATTTTATAAATGAGAATGCTGTTTTTATATCGCCTCCTTGTTTTATAATATATCAAGCTTTTATCTTTGTATTTTCAAAAAAGTATGTTATATTGTGTTATGGTGAAAATTATGAAAATTGGAAATGTAGATATTAAAAATAGAATTATTATGGCTCCAATGGCAGGAATTACTAATGTGGCTTTTAGAAAAATTATTAAGGAGTTTGGAGCAGGGCTTGTTGTAAGTGAAATGGTGAGCGATAAAGCTTTATGTTATGGTAATCAAAAAACAATTGAGATGTTGACAATTGATGAAGATGAACATCCTGTCAGTATACAGATCTTTGGTGGAGATGTTGATTCAATGGTACAAGCTGCCAAGTTTGTAGATGAACATTCTAACTGTGATATTATTGATATTAATATGGGATGTCCAGTTCAGAAAGTGTTAAAAGCACATGCAGGAAGTTATCTATTGCAGTATCCAGATTTAGTTTATGATATTGTAAAAAATGTTGTAAAAGCAGTCAGTAAACCTGTGACAGTAAAAATTCGTATTGGATATGATTTTGATTCTATCAATTGTGTTGAAATTGCTAAGTTGATTGAAAAAGCTGGAGCAAGTGCGATTGCGGTTCATGGGAGAACCCGTTCACAAATGTATGAAGGACGTGCTAACTGGGATTATATAAGACAGGTCAAAGAAGCAGTATCTATCCCAGTTATTGGTAATGGAGATGTCAAAACAGCACAAGATGCAAAACGTATGTTAGATGAAACTGGGTGTGACGCTGTAATGGTTGGTAGAGCAGCACTTGGGAATCCTTGGGTTATCCAGCAGATGGTTCAATATGTTGAACATGGTATATTATTAGATGAACCAACTATTGATGAAAAACTTGATCAATGTCTTGCACATGCGAAAAGGTTACTCAAAGTTGAAGGAGAAAAGAATGCTATCAGACAAATGCGTGGTCATGCACCTTGGTATATGAAAGGATTGAAATCTGCAAGTGCTATTAAAAATCATTTATCCAAAATTAATACTTATCAAGAACTAGAGGATATTATTGAAAATTATCGTTATTATTTACATACAGGGGATAAAACTATTTTTGATAAGGTAGTATAGGTATAATTTTATTTTCTTAATAAAAATGAAAGAAAATTGTTAATCAAACATTTCTCTTTCATTTTTTAATTGTGCTTTATACTTGTTACCAATTGGCAAACATGTATGAGAGTTCATATAAACATGTGTAGAAGTGATTTTGTAAATAGCGGATGAATTTATAATGTATGATTTATGAATTTGTATAAAGCCTAGTGGCTTTAGTGTTTTTAATATATTTGATATTCTTTCTCTGATTTTAAATGTAGCTCCTTCACTATGAATGAATACATAATGTCCATATGATTCCACATATTCAATTCTTTGACAATGAATTCTTATATTTTGATGACCAGATTTAAAGTTTAATATATTTCCTAACCCCTTTTCTTTATATTGTAAAATCTCTATGAAATGATATATATCTTTTTCAATATGCGTCACTCTTATAAATGTTAGGGGATTATATTCTAGGAGTTCAAACATGTATTCTCCATTTTCAATTAAAAAGACAAAGTCTAACTGATAAGAAGATAGTGTTTTCAAATGTTCAAGGTCTTTGATAGAGCAGATTTGCTTTATATAGATTGTTTGTTTTGGAAAGTTATGTTCTTGTATATAATTGATTTTTGAAAAATGTAAATTGAGGTATCTTTTAAGTATTTGATGATATTGGTTATCACATTGTAAAACAATATTCATGGCTTTGTTTTCTCCTTTTCAAGAGATTCAATATAACTTTGAAATACGTAGCTATTTGTATTTAATACAGGTCTTAAATTGTGTTTATCAATAATTTCAATATTTTGATTTTCCAATAATTGCAATGCTTTTTCATAATCTCCTTTTTCCATCTGGTTAATGCTTGTAGGAAAAATGGTAAAAGTTGAACCATCTTTCATTAAGAAAGTCATTTTCAAAATATAACCTTTTTGTGCCCAACCGGCTAATTGACAAATATAAGAAAGATTGACTTTTAAAATATAATCTGTTTTTATACTAGTATTAGGAATAGTAGGCAATGGAGTCAACTTAGTAAGTTGGCTCTTTTTTATTTTTTTGGAAATAAAAGAGTGTCTTTTTTTACTTGTAGTTAAGTATAATTATCTATTTATTATCTTATTTCCTTTACTTTTGTTGTATAATGTAGTTAAGAAAGAAGGTGCTTCTATGTTCGTTAGAGTTATCAAAAATAATAAGGGTAAGAAAAATACCTGTTTTTGCGCACTCGTTGAATCCTATCGTGATTCTTCTGGCGTTCCTAAACATCGTGTCCTTATCAACTTTGGGCAGGTTGATGAGGAATCCGTTCCTTTTCTGAAGGCTGCTTTCGCCAAGAAAAAGCCTCGTCTTGTCTATGATGATGAATAATGTAGTTAAGTCTTCTCAGCTGGCTGCTATCTTCAGTGAGTTTAATGCTATCATTCATTCTGATATCACAAACAGACTCTGTCGCAAGAGAACACAGGACTTTACCAGAAATAGAAATATGAATTTCTATTCGCTCATCTATTACTTCATCTTCAGAAACAGAACCACAACCAATGCTGAACTCTCTCATTTTTATTCTTCCATAGATCGATTTGAGAAGAGAATAAGCAAGCAGGCTCTCAACAAGGCCATTAGAAAGCTGAATCCAAATGTTTTTCATATCTCATCAATCGATTTTCAGCCATCTATTATACATCGTCGCTCCCTAAAAAATATAGAGGATATTTCCTGATTGCAGAAGATGGGACCTATATGGAAATCCCATACAATGTCTATAATATCTATGATTTTCATTTTGTGGAGAATCAACATATCATTGACATGTTCGATGTCAAAAAAGTCCAGTCCAAGGCCGGAGGACTCTATGATGTCCTTAATGGTCTGTTTATAGATTTTTCCCTTAGGCCTGCACCATATTCAGAATTGCCTCTTGCGTTTTCTCATCTCTATCGAAGTCAAAGTATATTCAAGGGAAAGGATGTCATTTATCTTGCTGACAGATATTATGGATCAGCCGAAATCATATCCCACCTTGAGTGTATTGATTATCATTATATCATCAGAGGAAAAAGCAATTTCTATAAGAAGCAGGTTGCGCTCATGAAATCTGATGATGAATGGATTGAGGTGGAAATTGATGAAAAATGGAGAAGGAGATTCCGATTTTCACCTGAAGCCATGGAATTGAGAGAAAATAATCCAGTCATGAAAATCAGGGTCATTAAAAGAAGAATTGAATATATCAACAATCATGGAGAGGCGTGTCAGAAAGAGCTTATTTTCTTTACCAACCTAGGAGAGGAATTCTCTGCTCAGGAAATCATTGAGCTATATACATATAGATGGGATATCGAAGTTTCATACAAGACACTCAAAACAGGCCAGGAGATAGAAAGGCATATAAGCAGTGATGGTGATGTTGCACGAAATGATATATATGCAAAGGTACTGTTTCATAATATTGCAGGAATCATGAGAAAAGAGTTGAACCGTTCACTTGAAATGAAAGAGTCAAATAGACAGTATGTTGTCAACATAGCACAGCTACATGAAATCATACATGATGTCAACATTCTGCTTTCAATGATCAATGGTAAAAAAAGACAGCTAAAAAAGAAGATAGAACAGATAGAGAAGATGCTAGACAAAATAAAAGTGCCTGTTCGCCCAAACAGGCACTATCAACGATGGGGACGAGTCATGATTTCACCACCAAGCTATCGCTTCAGACTTGATGGAAGAAACAATCCAAAAGTCAGACGATACAAATCAGTGCTTATGACAATATCCCCGTAGTTAAGAATACAATTATATTGTATCATAAATTTAATGGGATAAAATTTTAAAAAACGAAAAAAAATCAACAGGGGCTTTATGCGCTTTTTTTGCATAATAATAAAGAGTGCATATAGTCATACCACAAGAATTACAGAAATAAAAAAAGAGTCACCTAGTCTAATATACTAAGTTGACTCCATTGACTAGTATTAGGAATAGTAGGTTTATTTTTAAGAATACGTATAACTTCAAAAAATTGCTGAAAAGCTCCTTTGACATGATAGTAATTCACACTTTTCTCTGTAAATTCTAAAATCTCACTAGAACCAAGAATAGGAGTTAAAAATAACATCGTCAACATATATATAAGAAAAGAAAGAATAAAACAGTTTGTTAATGATAAATCTGAATATAAATGAAAAATATTAAAAAAACCAGCACCTGCGAACAACCCCAAAAAGGATAAACCAATCGAATAATTAAAAATCTTCTTTTTTGTCATTGTTTCTCCAATGATAATTTTATTCATAAACATCTCCTCCTCATGCTTCTATTATATTTTCTTGCCTTGATTTATAAAGTGTGGAGGCATGAAAAGCGTACATCATGGCATAAAATGATTTATAATCAAAAGAAAAGATAAGATTCACTTACCTTTTTTTAAACAGTATATACATTTTTATTGACTGAATATGATTTTTCCTTCATCATCTTCCTTTTCATTGTTTGTTTGAATATATTGTTCAATAATAGAATCAGAGTAACTTAACAGATGACCAAAAGCATAAGCAATTTCTATTCTTGATTGATGATATTGATGATTCAAAATAGATTGTTTTTTACGTTCTTTTAAAGCAATATATTCTTCTATATATTTCTTTTCTTTATAAAAGATAATATTATAAGTATTACGATTAAGTGAATAAGGAAATAAATCAGTAATTAAAGGATCATCATCTAAGTAATAATGTGTCTGATATTTATTTGTTATAGCATTGACAAAAGGAATATAACTATCTCTATTCTCTTTTGTTGTACAGGGATGAGCTAAAGCTATATGTTTCATACCAGCTTTTACCATTTCGTTAAAACAATCAATCACTCCACATTGATAGGAATATGTATCTATTTGTTTCATTTCAACCATACCTTTTTTGTTTACATCATGTCTTGCTTGTTTAAATCAAAATCTTTATAGTATTTAGAAAATAAATTCTTTTCTTTGAGTTCATAAACTTGGTTGTCCATATAATAATAAGATTCACCATTTTGAAAATAAATATCCAATACAGTCTGTGAATTTCTAATATTATCTCTCATAATAAAAGATTGATTTGTTTGTGTTGTTCCAAAGAGGATCATCGGAATACGTGTGTATAAATGAAACATTTCAACAGGTCTTCTTACACTTGTATGAAAAGTAGGGTTCATAATTTTTGAGTCACCTGTATGTGATTCAAGAATATGAATGACATCTTCAAAGTTATTTTGTAATGGAAATGATAAGCAACTTCCTTTTGGTTGAAGGTCCTCTTTAGATATTTTCAGTTTCTTATGATACTGATAATTAGTCATTTCTATCACTTTTTGTTTGGCTAATGTTTTAAAAACTAGATAACCTTCTACTTGATTATCTAAATAAAGATCATATAAAGTCATTGTCATTCCTCGCTTTCACTATTTATTTTACTATATATAAGATGATGAATCTACAATTATTTCTTAAAGCAAAAAAACACTAGACTTAGGATCTAGTGCTTATATTCTTCAGCAAAGAATACTTGATGCCATAATGAGAAACAATAAACAGTCCATATTTTTTTATAATAGTCATGTTTATGATTTTTATGATCTTCTAACATAGAAAGTAATTTTTGATCATCAAAAAGCTGTTTAATAATAGGTGTCTGTAAACCATCATAGACTTTTTGATAAAGATCATCTTCACGCATCCATTCACGTAATGGAACAGGGAAACCTAATTTCTTTTTCTTATAGGCTTCATTAGGGATGGCTTTTTTAGCGGCTTGTCTTAATAAGACTTTTGTATTTTCCTTTGTGACTTTTTGATTATCTTTTAATTGACTGGCAACTTGGAAGACTTCTTTATCAGTGAAAGGAACACGACTTTCGATAGAGTGTGCCATTGTCATTTTGTCACCTTTTTGTAAAATATCTTTAATAAACCATGTCTGTAAATCAAAAGCTTGTCTTTTTTGAATATTTGTGGCTTTTTTAACATTTTCAAAAACATTTCCAACAATATCCTGATGACTATGTAAATGACTTATATCTCTTAATAAATGTTTACAATCATTATCAGAGAAAACAGGATTGACACCGACATAATAATCTTCAATACGTTCACCATTTCTAATTAAAAATGGAACTCCCTTAAAAGTAGGCAAATGCTTACAAAGAGATGCGATTGCATGTCTGATAAAGAATGGCAATTTACCATAGATACCACTATCAATATCGCCTCTATAAGTATTGTAACCACCAAAGAATTCATCAGCCCCTTCACCAGATAATACAACTTTGACATCTTGACTGGCAAGTTGGCTGACAAAGTATAAAGCAACAGCTGCAGGATCGGCTGTAGGTTCATCTAAATGATACATAATCTTTGGTAAGACTTCTAAATATTCTTCTTTTGTAATAATCTTACTTTTGTTTTCAATACCTAACTGTTGTGTTAAATCTTTCGCATAATTGATTTCATTATATCTTTCATCGTTATATCCGACTGTATAAGTATGTTGAGGTCTAGCTAATGAAACAAGATATGATGAATCAATTCCACTACTTAAAAAAGAACCAACTTCAACATCAGCGATTAAATGATGTTTGATAGAATCTTTCATAATCTGATCAATAGCTTGAATCATTTCCTGATCTGTTTTATATTGATCTTTAAAAGCTATAGAATAATAGCGTTTGATTTCAATTGATTGATTTTTATAGATAAGATAATGACCAGGTAATAATTGTTTTACATTTTTAAAGAAAGTTTGTTCGCCAGCCACATAATTCATTTTTAAATAAATATCTAAAACATCTGTATTTAATTCTTTATGAAAATCTGGATGATCTAAAAATCCCTTAATTTCACTGGCAAATAAGAAATGTTGAGGATCATCATAATAATAGAAAGGCTTGATTCCAAAATGATCTCTGGCACAAAATAATTCATGTGTATCTGTATCATACAATGCAAAAGCAAACATTCCTCTTAAATAATTCACAACATCATATCGATATTCTTGAAATCCATGTAAAATAACTTCCGTATCACTATGTGTTAAAAAGACATGTCCTTTATTTTCTAAATCTTTTTTTAATTCTAAATAATTATATATTTCCCCATTAAAAACAATTACTAAGTTATTTGATTTCATGGGTTGCTGTCCACCAGCTAAATCAATAATAGATAAACGACGATGACCTAAAGCAACATAATCATCAATAAACTGTCCTTCACCATCAGGACCTCTATGAGCAATACGATTCATCATCTTTTTTAATATTTGACTGGCATTTTCATTGGTTGGCGCAAATCCAACAATTCCACACATTCTCATCACATCCTTCGTGAAAGCATTATATCACGCTTTTTTGTATAAACAAATAAAAAAGTAAAGAAAAAGAGGAGTTAATCCTCTTTCACATCAACATATAATTCAACATACCCACATTTTTTACATAAAGCAGCCTTAAGAGAATATTCTTTTTTCTTAAGATTTTCATTTTTTTCAATCAATGTAAAATCACTGATTGGTTGAGCCGTATCTTTAATATAACAGTTTTCTTTCATTTCATCATGACATCTTGGACATTTTCTCATGTATACCACCTCTTTAATATTATTATACAAAAAATGAAAAAGAAAACAAAGAAAAACAAAAAAACGAATAATAATGATTTTACAAGAAAACCATTATTTCCCATTTTATTCATCAAAATATATGTTATAATATGTCGAGGAGTGTGATAGAATGATTAAACTTGAAAATGTAACAAAAGTTTATAAAACCGGCGTAAGAGCTGTTAATAATATGAATGTCGATATTGGTGAAGGAGAATTTGTTTATGTTATAGGGCCTACGGGAGCTGGAAAATCAACATTTATTAAGTTGTTATATCGTGAAGAAAAAGCCAGTTCAGGAAAGGTCATTGTTGCAGGGCAGGATGTTTCTAAGATTAAGGATAGAAAAGTTCCTTATTTTAGAAGAAATATTGGTGTTGTTTTTCAAAACTTTAGATTATTACCTAAGAAAACTGTTTTTGAAAACGTTGCTTTTACATTGGAAGTCACAGATACACCTAAAATCCAAATTAGAAAAAAAGTACGTAGAACATTAGAATTAGTTGGTTTGGAAGATAAAGCCAATGCTTTTCCTCATGAATTATCTGGTGGTCAACAACAACGTGTCGCTATTGCTAGAGCGATAGTCAATAGTCCTAAAGTTTTGATTGCTGATGAACCAACAGGAAACCTTGATCCTGATACTTCAAATGAAATTATTGAATTATTAGAGAGAATTAATGAAGTGAATCATACAACTATTTTAGTTGTGACACATGATAAAGAAATTGTTCAAAAGCATAAAAAGAGAACCATTTTGATTGAAGATGGATGTATTAAAACAGATACAAGTGCAGGAGGTTATGTTGATGGAGTTCATTAGTTGTATAAAAAACTTTCCAAAACATTGTAAAACAGCATTTCAGAATATTTGGCGTAATGGTGTGATGTCTGCATCTTCTATTTTTGCTGTAACGATTACTTTATTGTTGATTGCAGTCATTGGTGTGATTGCGATTAATGTACAAGATATGACTTATAGCATTGAAGATAGTTTAACGATTTATGTCAAGATGGATCGTGAAATTAGTGATAAAGAAGCCCAAGAGATTTTACCAGAGATTGAAAAGATTGATGGTGTCAAGAAAGCAACTTTTTCTTCTAAGGAAAATGAATTGGATAAAATGATAGAAATGCAGGATGAAGATGGAAAGAAATTATTTGAAACTTATCGTGAAAATAATCCATTAGGAGCAGCTTATGTTGTAGAAGTCAAAGATGCTAAGGAAATTGATACTGTGGCTGATAAGATTAGTGCCTTAGACCATGTCAATGATGCGACTTCTGGAGGGGCATCTACAAATTCTTTAGTGAATAGTCTGGAAACTATTCGTAATGGGGGAGCTGTATTTGTTGTTGGTTTAACAGTAGTCGCTTTATTTATGATTGCCAATACAATTAAAATTACAATTACATCAAGACAGACAGAAATCAGTATTATGCGTATGGTAGGAGCTAGTAACTGGTACATTCGTTTGCCATATATGCTAGAAGGTGTCTTTATTGGTTTATTAGGTGCCATTATTCCTATTCTGGTTGTTTATTTTGGGTATAATTGGATTTATAGTGGAGCAGCTGATTTTTTACCAGCAATGGTATCTATGCGTGAACCATTTCCATTTATTTGGCAATGTGCTGGTATCATGATTGCATTAGGTTGTGGTGTTGGTTTAATTGGAAGTTTTGTTTCGGTAAGAAAGTTCTTGAAATTCTAGGCTTTAGGTGAAATCCTAAGGCCTTTTTTGGAGGTTATGATGAAAAAATTAATCATGATTGGTGGAACAATGGGTGTTGGAAAAACAACAGTGAGTCATTTATTGAAAAAAGAATTGCACCATAGTGTGATGTTAGATGGGGACTGGTGCTGGGATATGCATCCATTCATTGTTAATGATGAAACAAAAAAGATGGTTATGGATAATATTGTTTATCAATTACAGTCTTTTATTCATTGTTCAGTTATTGAAAATATTATTTTTTGTTGGGTATTACATGATCAAAGTATTATTGATGAGATTTGTCAAAGGCTGGATACTTCTCAGTGTCAGGTTTATTCTATCTCACTTCTTTGTAATGAAGACACATTAAGACAACATCTTCAAAAAGATATTGATTTAAAAATAAGAGATGAGAGTGTTATTGAAAGAAGTTTAGAACGTATGGGACATTATCATGATCTTTTGACATATAAGATTGATATTTCTTTTTTAAGTCCAAAAGAGATTGTTGAATATATTCTTGATTATATTCAATAACAACATACGTTTGACTTCATTATCTATTTTCCTTATAATAGGGAATATATAAAGGCAGGGACATATGATGTTTACAAAGAAAGAAATTTTTAGTATTCCAAATATATTATGTTATTTTCGTATATTACTCGTACCCGTATTTTTATGGGCATATTTTGATTTACAATCGGATGAGGGGCATTTTGTAGCGGCAATTATCTTGGTACTATCAAGTTTAAGTGATTTTTTTGATGGATTCATTGCCAGAAAATGTCATATGATTACAGAACTCGGTAAGCTGATTGACCCTGTGGCTGATAAATTGACACAGTTTGTAGTGGCATGTACATTGATGTATACTTATCCAGCCTATGCATGGCTGGTTGCGATTATTGTCTTGAAAGATGGTATGTTGTTGTTTGTGGGATATTATATTTATCGTAAAAAAGATAAACATCTTTCTCAAGCTCAAATGCCGGGTAAGGTTGCAACAGCTGTATTCTTTATTGTGTCTATTATTCTGGTTGCTTTTTATATTCCTGGAACCATGATTTCATCAATTTTGATTTATTCAACGCTTATTTTAATGATTATTGCGATGATTTATTATGGACATGGTTTATATCGTTTATATCGTGAAAATTAAAGGCTTTTATAGCCTTTTTTCTATGTTTTCTTTTATGAATTCGGTATAATAAAAACAGGTGATATATTATGGGAAATAAAAGAGAATTAAAACGTTTATGTTATATGGAAGCTTTGGAAGATAATGTAGTTGGAGTAGAGATGATTTTAAATAGGTTTAATCAGATTGATAATAAAAAAGGGATTTTTGATTCTTATATTTTGACACATGATCGTACCAAAGCTATTTTGGATTTAGAATTGTCACTGGCTACACTTTGTATTTTACTTAGGAAAATGTCTGAAAACTTGATGGTTGCTATACCATCAGAATTACGACGTGATATTAATAGTATTATTCACTCTAATCGTTTTGAATACAATCGTTTAGAAGTTATTGTTTATTCACAAAAAGGGAGAGAACCAGTAGATTTAAGAGGGTTGCTTCGCTTTTGTCATTCAGTGCTTGATAGTGACAAAGTTCGTAAATAAGGGATGTTAAAATATCATTGGTGATGACAATGAATTTAAGAAAGAATATAGGTATCATTATGATGATGTTAGGTGTGATTTTAACGATTAATCATGAACAACAAAATGAGTTTATTCAACAGCTGGAAACAAGTATCAAGGCTTATTGGCCTCTTGTTATTAGTTTTATAGGTATCTATATGATTTCTACACCTAGAAAAAGAAAATAAAATGTATATATAACTTTATTTTTTAAGTCAAATTTTGTATAATGAACGCGTATGGAGGTATAGAGAATATGAAAAAAAGACCTGTAGTTTTATGTATTTTAGATGGGTATGGATTAACTGATCGTGTCGATGGAAATGCGGTAAAATTAGCAAATACACCTAATTTAGATGATTTAATGGCTATGTATCCAACAACAACTTTAAAAGCTTGTGGAAATGCGGTTGGATTACCTGAAGGACAAATGGGGAATAGTGAAGTTGGACATTTAAATATTGGGGCTGGAAGAATTGTTTATCAATCATTAACACTTATTAATAAAGCTGTAGAAGATGGAACATTCTTTACAAATGAAGCTTTCTTAAAAGCAATTCAACACGCTAAAGATAATAACTCAAAATTACATATTTGGGGATTATTATCAAATGGTGGTGTTCATTCTTCAAATGAACATATCTATGCTTTATTAAAACTTGCAAAAGATCAAGGATTAGAAAAAGTTTATGTTCATGCATTCTTAGATGGTAGAGATGTAGCTCCAGATAGTGGTGCTGATTTCGTACAAGAATTACAAGATAAGATGAATGAAATTGGTGTTGGTCAAATTGCTTCTATTTCTGGTAGATATTATGCTATGGACAGAGATAAAAGAATGGATCGTATTGAATTAGCTTATAATGCATTAATTGGAAAATCTGGTGAAACTTATAGTGATCCAGTTCAATATGTCAAAGATTCATATGCGAAAGAAGTTTATGATGAATTCGTTATTCCTGGATATAATCCAGATACAAATGGTGCTATTGAAGATAATGATGCAATTATCTTTGCAAACTTTAGACCAGATAGAGCTATTCAAATGTCTAATGTGTTCACTGCTGATGTTTATGATAACTTTAAACCAGCTGATAAACCAAAAAATATTCACTTTGTATGTATGATGAGATATGCTGATACTGTTAATGGAGATATTGCTTTCCATTCATTAGATTTATCTAATACTTTAGGTGATTATTTATCAGCTCAAGGATTAAAACAATTAAGAATTGCTGAAACTGAAAAATATGCTCACGTGACATTCTTTATGGATGGTGGCGTTGATAAAGAAATTGAAGGAGCAACTCGTGTTTTAATTAATTCACCAAAAGTGGCGACTTATGATTTACAACCAGAAATGAGTGCATATGAAGTCAAAGATGCATTAATTGCTGAATTAGATAAAGATATCTATGATGTTGTGATTGTCAACTTTGCTAACTGTGATATGGTTGGACATACTGGAATTATTCCAGCAGCTATTAAAGCAGTCAGTGTAGTTGATGAATGTGTTGGAGAAGTTTATGAAAAAGTGCTTGAACTTGGTGGAACAATGTTAATTACTGCTGATCATGGTAATAGTGAAAGATTATTAGATGAAGAAGGAAATCCATTTACAGCACATACAACAAATCCAGTACCTTTAATTCTTACAAATACACACTTAGAATTAAAAGAAGGTGGAAAGTTAGGAGATTTGGCTCCAACAATCTTACAGTTATTAGGATTACCAATTCCTAAAGAAATGACTGGAGAAAGCTTATTAAAATAATAGAAATGAAGGCTAAGACGAATCAAAACGTCTGGCCTTTTTTTTGTAGACAACATGAAAATAAGTCTATCTATGTCAAAATATGATATAATAAGTAAAAGGGAGGGGTTTATTATGAAACCAAAATTAAAATATGCTCCATTTGCTATTGCTTCTGCAATAGTGAGCATAATCGCTTTGATTGGAACATATATAGTGTATTCATCACTTAATCAATTAATGAATGGAGAGGGGGATTATTTTTCAACGTTATCAGAATTCTCAATGAGTTCTTTATCCAATGGTGCAAAACTCTTTGGGTTTGGATGTCTTGCTGTTGCCGTTGTTTCGCTTATACTTATTGTTTACTTTATTTTTGAAGAAAGAAAGTTATCAATTATAGTAACAGGTATTGTTGGAATCATTGAATTTATATTGTTTGTTCATTTCTTTGATACAATTGGTTCAGCATTATCCAATATTGGTTCTTATTTATTTGGATCTGATTTTTCTTATAATGATATTATAGGTTCAATGCATAGCAGTCTTTTATTAGTTTTGCTGGCATCTTTGATTGGTACAG
Organism: Clostridium sp. C1; assembly: GCF_018223625.1. Taxonomy (NCBI): domain Bacteria; kingdom Bacillati; phylum Bacillota; class Clostridia; order Eubacteriales; family Clostridiaceae; genus Clostridium; species Clostridium sp. C1. Next base: position 2,592,697 of record NZ_CP073631.1, read on the forward strand.
TGATCAATATTATCATTCTTTTACAAATGTATCATGTGATTCATATTTCTTTTTTACAACCTTATATGCCTTCTTTACAAAAACAGATTCAAACAGTTGTTGAAGAGGCAAAGCAGGATGAAGGAGGCGAATCACAATGAAAAAAACATATACTTTTAAACCATTATGTTTATTGGTTATTATTTTTGATGCAATTCTATCCATCAGTTTATGGAGAATGTTGTCAATTGTAGGAAATTTTTTAACTGCACTCACATCTTTATCAAGTATTCTAAGAGTCTTGCTCTTTTATTTGTTAGGTGTTTTAGGTGTGATTGTTATGACTGTGTTTCTCTATCTTTATTATGTAAAGATAGAAAAAGCAAAGGGTATTCTTTTTGATGCGATTGCCCATACATTACTTGCTGTTTATTTTGGATTACAGCTTTTGGGTTTTGGAAATGGTCAGACATTATCAGCAAATGATAGTTTGTTTAACATTATTGCTTTATTTGTTCTTGTTTTGGTTGTAATACATGTTTTTGTGATGTTAAGACTTGATGATATGATTCATGTCACACTTTTAGATGCTTATTTACCAGCAGGAAAAAATCAGATGATGCAATCTCAAACAGTTGAAGAACCAATACAGGATATATCATCTGTGCAAGAAGATTTGCAGGAACAAAAGGAACCACTTATGACCAAAGAAAAAGCAGTTGCATTTTTCAAAACGAAAAATGGTAAAATAGTCATTGGTGTGATTGGAGCGATTGTGATTGCTTTTGGTGGATATAAAATTTGGGATACTTTCTTTCATAAGACAGTTATTGATGCATTTATGAATGTGACGGTATCTTTTGATGGTTATAATACTGAGGGAGAGGCACATGTTGAAAATGCAGGTATTGATTATGATATGACTAATGAAGATTTGGCACAATTTGTAGGAGATATTTCATTTGAAGTTGAAAATAATGGAACACTTTCTAATGGTGATCAAGTCACTGTAAAAGCTGTTTATTCCAAGGAAACAGCCAAACAGTTGAAAGTCGTTTTAAAAGAAGAAACAAAACAATTTGATGTCAGTGGTTTGACTGTGAAATATCAAAGTGTTTCAGAAATTGATCAGAAACTTTATCAACAAGCCTACAATAAAGCGATTGAAGAATCAAAGGATGTATCAGCATTCAATGAAGATACACAGGAAACATTTTATAAAGCCTATTATGTCAAATCACAAGAAGAACAATTAGATTATCAAAGAAACTATTTGATTTTTGTATTTAATGAAACATATCAAAGTTATGATTATACAAAAAATCAAGATGTTGAAAAAAAGAGATATGCTTGTTATTATACGGAATTTGATTCAAGTTATAATCCAGATGAAGTCTATATGACACATTCTTATTTATATAATGATTTATATACGTATGTAGAAAACGAAAGTGATATTATTCCAGCTTTACAAAGAAAATCTATTACTGATTATGGTTTGTCACAAATTGAAGAAGTTAATATCTCTATTTAAAAAGAATAAATCATGAAAAGTTAATACAAAGTTTAAATATTCATGTTAGATTGAAAAAGAAATGATTTGACATGAATATTTTTTGTGTTATATTAAACAAAAGTGGTGATGAAATTGAAAAAGTGGATTTGCTTGTTTATAACGTGTTTTTTGTTGATGGGTTGTCAAACAGTGAAGACGGAAAAAATAAGTGTTGAAGGAATCCAGACTATTCCTTATGAAGAATTAAATGAATTACTTAATGATGATGTCACTTTTTTGTTATATATTGGTAGACCGGATTGTGGTGATTGTCAGGAGTTTTATCCTGTTTTGGAAGAATATGTTAAACAACATGATGGAACAGGTTTGTATTATTTAAATATTAAAGAATATCGTGATCGTGCCCGTGATAAAGATGCTTCGCAGGAAGAAAAGGATTTTTATGAAAATCTTTATGAGAGGCTTGATTTTGACTGGACACCAACCATTCAAAAAATAACGAATGGAAAGATTGTGGAAAGTTATCAATATTTGGATGAAGATTATTTTGATATCAAAGATCGTCAAAAACAATTAGAGGAAAAACAGGCGTTTTTAGATGAATTTGAGATATTTATGAATACATATTTTGAGGAGGAATAAGGTATGAAGAAATGCCCGAGATGTGGACATGACTTAAAGGATGATGAGAATTTTTGTTCTCATTGTGGTTTGGATTTAAGAAATCATTATCACCATCGTAAATCCAATAATAAAGCTATGACTTATTTGTTGTATGTGATTATTTTCTTTTCGTTTATTACAATACCTTTGTTGTATAGTCGTATTTTAAGTGGAATGACAGGTTATGAAACAATTCAACAAAATGAGAAAATAGCTTTACCAGCTATAGAGGGAGAAGCAACGGCTTTGATTGCCAGTTATGATACATTGGCTGATTTTCAAAATCAGTTTACGAATGTTGATGGTATTGTAGAAAAGATTCAACAATATGAAGATTCATTAGCTCAAAAACAAGAAGGTTCATGGACAAAATCTTATGTCATTCAGATTACTAATAATTATAACATTTATTATGATTTGACTTATCAGGTTGCAGTGGATGAGCATACAACACTTCAAATAGAACGTTCTTTTGATCGAGCTCATAGTTACAATGATGAAAAAATCACAATGATAAAAAACGATATAACAACATTTGAATCTTTATTCTTATCAGATTCACAACAACAACTTTTTCAAAAGTTTTCTGGTTCACAGGATACAACAACACAATTAATGAATGATTTTCAAAAACGTCAAGATGAATTTGAAAAGAAAAAAGAAACACTAGGACATTATGGTATGGGTAATTATGATGGACAATCTTCTTTTGTTGTGTATCCACAACAAAAAAGTTTTCAGTCAAAATTAACTTATGTACATACGCCTCAAGAATATATTGATGAATAAAGAGGGCTCAGCCTCTTTTTTCTTTGCAAAGATAAAGATATTGGATATAATAGGAAACAATAGGTGATGTATGATGAAAATGTTAATAAGTGATATTGATGGAACATTAATCAAAGAAGATCAAAATATCAGTCAATCTAATGTAGATTATATGCATGAATTACAAAGACAGGGACATAAAATAGCTTTATGTACAGGGAGAAATCGTTTTGAAATGCAGTGGGTTTTAGACACTGTTACTTTTCCTTATGATTATCTTATATTAAATAATGGAGCACTCATTTTAGATAGGAATCATCAGATAATCTATGAAAAGATGATTGATGGAGATGTTGGCAAAGCTGTTTTGGACTATATATCCAATTTTAAAGAGCTGGATTATTTTTATAGTGATGGAAATAGCAGTTATGGATATGAAAATGGTTATTATATAGAACGGATGATAAAACAGTTTCAACATATTGATGATATATTTTATCAAGATTCATCGTGTTTTGAAATTATTTCTTTTTGTCAAAGAAATCATCAGATGGATATCAGTCAACAATGTTTTGAATATATTCAAAATCATTGGCATCAACAGTTAAGCATTTATTATAATTTACATTGTGTAGATATTGTCGCAAAAGGTTGTTCTAAAGGAAATGCAGTGATATGGTTATGTCAGCATTTAAAAATAGATCACCAGCATATCTATGCGATAGGTGATTCCTATAATGATTTATCAATGTTAGAAAAAGTAGAGAATAGTTATACATTTCATTATGCTCATGATGATATCAAAACAGTGATACCACGACATGTTCATTATGTTTATGAAGTCATTCAAAAAATGTTAGAGGAGGAAAAAATATGAGTTGGCAAGATAAATTAAGAAAAGTTGATCCCTATATTGCAGGAGAGCAACCACGTATTCAAAATCTCATTAAATTAAATACAAATGAAAATCCCTATGATCCAGGTGAAAAAGTAAAAGATGCTATCAAACAGTTTGATTCATCACAATTATCTTTATATCCTAGACCGGATGCTGATGAATTAAGAAAGGCTTTGGCTCAATATCATCATTTAAATGAAAATCAAGTTTTTATTGGTAATGGTTCTGATGAAGTTTTAGCACTCATCTTTTTAACGTGCTTTAATGGAAAAGAACCCGTGTTATTCCCTGACATTAGCTATTCTTTTTATCCAGTATACTGCAAGTTATATCAGATTCCTTATCATCAGATACCATTAAATAATCACTTTGAGATTGTCTGCAGTGATTATTATCAACCAAATTCTGGTATTATTTTTCCAAATCCTAATGCTCCAACAGGTATGTGTGTATCATTAGAGATGATTGAAGATATTTTAAAACATAATTTAGAGAGCATTGTGGTTATTGATGAAGCTTATATTGATTTTGGGGGACAAACTGCTGTTCCATTGATTCAAAAATATCCGAATTTATTAATCACACAAACATTTTCTAAATATCGTTCATTAGCAGGAATTCGATTGGGTGTTGCTTTAGGAAGTCAAGAAGTCATCGCAAGATTATATGATGTGAAAAATTCATTTAATTCTTATCCTATTGATCGTTTAGCACAAGTGATTGGGTTAGCTAGTATGGAAGATAGTGGCTATATTCAAGAAAATGCACAAAAGATTATGCAAACAAGAATGTATACACAAAAAGCATTGAAAGACTTAGGATTTGAAATGACTGATTCAAAAGCTAATTTTATTTTTGTGAAACATCCTCATTATGATGCTCAAAAGCTTTTTCAGCAGTTAAGAGAAAGGGGGATATTGGTTCGTTATTTTCCACAACCAAGAATTGATCAATATTTAAGAATTACGATTGGAACACAAACACAGATGGAAACACTCGTACAACAAATCAAAGATATTTTACAAGCATAACAGTAGGGTGATGAGAAGAATTGTGTTATAATGCAAACAAAGGAGAAAGTATGAAAAAAGATTTTGCGGTTATTTTTGATTTGGATGGGACGTTGTTAAATACAGATTTATTGATTCAAAAATCTTTTGAACATGTTTTTAAGCGTTATAAACCTGATTATCAGATTAGTGATGAAGAACATTTATCATTTTTAGGACCAACATTAAAAGAAACTTTTTCAAGATATTTTCCTGATGATATGATTGATGAGTTGATTGAATATTATCGTGAATATAATCATAAGCACCATCAAGACTATGTGACGATTTATCCACATATTAGAGAAACCTTGAAAACTTTAAAACAAAAAGGGTATCCTTTAGCTGTTGTGACAACGAAATATCGTCAAGCTGCTTATATTGGTTTAGATTTATTTGATTTGACTAATTATTTTGATATGGTTTTAGGAATGAATGATGTCCAACATGTTAAACCTCATCCAGAAGGTATTGTGAAAGTTATGCAGACTTTAGCGTGCAATCGAGGGTTATATATTGGCGATAATATCACAGATATTATGGCAGGAAAGAATGCAGGAATTTATACTGCAGGTGTCAAGTGGACACCGAAAGGATATGAAATATTAGAAAAGTTAGAGCCTGATTTGATGATTGATGATATGCAGGACATTATAACATTTGTAGAAAGGGTGAGTGAAGAATGATTGATTTAATTGTTGTAGGAGCTGGACCAGCCGGTTTAACAGCGGCTTTATATGCATCTCGTGCTGGAGCGAGTGTGCTTGTTTTAGATGGTGGGGCACCTGGTGGAAAGATGAATTTAACAGCTGAAATAGAAAACTATCCGGGTTTAATTACAAAAGGACCACAACTAGCTTATGCAATGTATGAACAATGTCTTTCTTTTGGTGCAAAGTATGAATATGGTGAAGTGACACAGATTGAACACTATGAAGATCATCAAGTTGTTTATGTCGGAGAAAAAACATATGAAGCACGTTATGTTTTCATTGCGACAGGAACGAAAGAACGCCATATGGGAATCCCTCATGAAGAAGAAATGAGTGGGAGAGGTGTTTCATATTGTGCTGTCTGTGATGGACCATTCTTTAAGAATAAGGATGTATGTGTTGTGGGTGGAGGTAATAGTGCTATTGAAGAAGCTATTTATCTCAGTGATATTGTCAGTCGTGTTCATATTATTGTTCGTCGTGATGTTTTACGTGCTGATCAATACTTGGTTAATAAATTACAAACAAAAGAAAATATTGAAATGCATTATTTAAAGAAACCTCATGAGATTGTTGTGGACAATCAAAAGGTCGCTGGATTGGTTGTTGAAGATTCACATACAGGAGAATTGTCTACGATTGAAGCACAAGGTATTTTCCCATTTATTGGTTTGGATCCTATTACAGAATTTGTGAAGGATTTAGGTATTGTCAATGAAAAAGGTTATATTGAAGTTGATGAAAATCAAGAAACAAAAGTTACTGGTATTTTTGCGGGTGGCGATGTGACTGACAAATCATTGCGTCAAGTTGTCACTGCTGCAAATGATGGAGCTGTTGCCGGACAATACATTGCTTCATTATTAAAATAATTGTCAAAGGGAAAGGAGATTTCTTTTCTCTTTTTTTATGAAAAGAGTACACTTATAATGTGATTTTTGATATATTATAAAAGGAGAGGGTGAGTGAGTATGAATAAAATTGAAGTTGTTGTGGTTACAGGAATGTCAGGTGCTGGAAAGACACAGGCGATGGCTATTTTTGAGAATATGGAATATCGTTGTATTGATAATTATCCGATTCCTTTATTAAAGGAGTTTGGAGATTTGATGCGTACTTCAACGAAATATTCTAAAGTGGCTATGGCAGTATCTTTAGGTGATGCAATTTTAGCTGTGCGTATTTTGTCTAATATGGATTGGGTGGATTTAACGGTTATTTTTCTGGATTGTGATGATAAAGTCTTGCTTTCACGTTATAAACAAACAAGACGTTCTCACCCATTAATGATTAGTAATGTGGCTTCTTCGTTAGTTGAAGCGATTGAATTTGAAAGAGAAATGGCTGATCCTATTAGTCAATTAGCAAATATTGTGATTGATACAACATTATTGAAACCAACAAAATTACAAGATAAACTGGAAAGTTATTTTCATAAAGGAAATCGAGATGTTTTTAGAGTTTCTTTTATTTCCTTTGGTTATAAACATGGTATTCCAAGAGATGCAGATTTATTGTTAGATGTTCGTTTTTTGCCAAATCCTTTCTATATTGAAAGTTTAAGAAAATTAACAGGTAATGATAAAGAAGTTTATGATTATGTGATGTCACAAAGTGAAACACAGGAATTTGTTCGTAGAACGATTGAATACTATGATTATTTACTTGAAAAATATGAAGAAGAAGGTAAAATGCAGATGATTATTGGGATTGGATGTACTGGGGGACAACATCGTTCAGTGACGCTTACAAATTATTTTGCTGAACATTATTCTCAATATTATCAAGTTTATAAATGGCATCGTGATGCTGATCATTAAGGAGGTTTTAAGATGATTTCTTTTTCAAGAATCGTCAAAGAGGAGATTGTTTTCAATGATTTTGATCAAGAATGTGAAAAAGCTATTTTATGTGCGATGATTAAAATCATTGGCACATTGTCTTTAAATCAGTCGGGATTATCATTAACTTTAAGAACAGAGAATGCGAAAATTGCTTCTAAATTACATAAGTTCTTAAAAGATTTATATCAGCCCCATATTGAATTTAGAGTTTCCAGAAAGATGAAATTAAAGAAAAATAATATCTATATACTCAAAGTATCCAAAGCCAGAGAGATATTAGAAGATCTACATCTTATGGAAGGAATTGGGATTCAAAGTTTTCCAGATATTCGTTTTTTAGAAACAGATACGAAAAAAAGAGCCTATCTGGCAGGGGTTTTCTTATCTTGTGGAAGTGTTAATAATCCTGATACATCAAATTATCATCTGGAAATGAGTGTCAATGAACCTGAATATGCTTCATTTATTATGGAATTAATGAATCATTATGATTTGAATGCAAAAATGATTAAAAGACGTAATAAATATGTTGTGTATTTAAAATCTGCTGAAAAGATTGGTGATTTTTTAAGAGCAATTGGGGCTTCTCAATCGGTTATGAATTTTGAAATGACACGTATTGATCGTTCGATGGCTAATACAGTGAATCGATGGAATAATTGTGATATAGCTAATGAAGTGAAAGCAATGAGTGCGTCAACTTCGCAGATTGAAGATATTGCCTATATTATTGATAAGGTAGGAATAGAAATTTTAGATGATAAGACACGTACAGTGGCATTGTTGCGTTTAGATAATCCAGAATTAACATTAAATGAACTGGCAGACGCCTATGTTCAAAAAACCGGACAGACCATTAGTAAATCTGGTTTGCATCATCGTTTTAAAAAGATCAAAGAAGAAGCACAAAAAATACGTCAAATGGAGAACGGATAGTTATGGAAAATATTAATGTACGATTTGGCAGAAGAATTAAAGAATTACGTTTGATGCAAAACGTTTCGCAGGAAGAATTAGGGTTTCGTTGTCAATTATCTAAAAACTATGTATCCGATGTCGAAAGAGGACGTCGTAATGTGTCGTTGAAGGTTGTTGAAAAGTTTGCCTTAGGATTAAAAGTGCCAGTTTATTATTTATTTGTCTGGCACGAAGATGAAGAAACAGTTCATTTATAGTTTATATTTATCATATAGACTATATCGCAAAAGGAGAAATGTTATGGGATATAATTTTATCTATTTGTTATGTGTTTTGGTATTATTGATGTTAGCATTAAGATTATTTTTACCAATACTCATGGCTGTTATTGGTGTGATTGTTGTCATCTGGTTGATTAGAAAATTGTTTTCTTCACATCGTCGTCATCAGACATATGAAGATGATGATCGCAGTTATTATGAATCGATTTATGAGGAAGATTCTAAACAAAATGAAGATGTTATTGATGTGGATTATAAAGTTGTTGATGAACAGGAAAATCCACATCAATAGGATGAGGGAGATGAAGATATGTTTTGTCCAAGATGTCAAAATGAAGTCAATGAAGATATGAACTATTGTCCACATTGTGGATATCCAATGAAGCACTGTCCTTATTGTCATCATCTGATTCAAGATGATGATCTTTATTGTCCAACATGTGGAAAAATGCTTCATAAAGCATCTCAAGATGATATTGGAGGTTATTATGAACCTTTATTTCATGATGGAAATGATAATCATCATGAACATCAAAAGACATTTAAAGATATACCGGTCAATCAAAAGGTGAATAAAGTTGTTGTTTTGGTAAGTGTCATTGTCCTTGTAATTTTATCAGTATTGTCTTATGAATATATTGAACATGGACCTTCTTTAACACCAGAAACATCAAAAACAACATTACCACGTCAAGAAATGACGCTTTCTGGTCAAACAGATCCATCTAGTTTGACAGGGAATCAAAATCAAAATGGTCAGGCCTACTTTGATGGAAAAAATCTTTATTTATGTGATTTACAGGGAAATCTTATATTAATGGATCAAAATTTGAATCAACAAAAAACATTGTTGTCTAAAAAATGTGAGAATCTGATTGTGCATAATGATACCATTTATTATACAGATACAAATAATCATTTTTGTGAAATGTCAACAGATGGTCAAAATCAAAAAACTATTCTTTCTAAAGCTGTTTATTATCCTTATTTGGATAATCAGCAATTATATTATCAGTTAGATGAAGATCAGGAATCTCTTTATGTTTATAATTTAGAAAGCAAAAAAGAAACAAAACTAAATGATCGACCAACCTATTGTATTAATGTTGTAGATGATATGATTTATTATTTATCTAAAGATGGTATATATCGTATACGTAAAGATGGAAAGAATGATGAAAAATTATTAAGTGGAACATTTGATAATGTCATTTATTCACAAGGAAAACTTTATTATCTATCGACTGAAGGTATCTGTGCTTTTGATATCGAGAGTCAAAAAGTATCAGTGATTAAAGAACTTGTTGCATCTTTTATTAATATGAATGATCAATATCTATTCTATCAGTCAATGGATGGTAGTGTGGAAAGATATGACTTGAAAACGCAAGAAGAAAAAACAATTTATAATGGGCTGGTAGAAATAGGATATATTGTTGGAGATAAGCTGATTGTTGAAACGAGTGTGTCCTTATATACACAGGATAGCTATGCTGTTGTGATGGATTTTGATGGAACACAGCAACAAAGATTATTTTTTGATGGACAAGGAGATTATATTTAATGATTGTCGTTCTTGTTTCAGCAAGATATCAGCGCATTTTAGAATGGCTATCTCATGAACCGATTGAAGCCATTAAGACGATTGAAGTTGTCAAAAGGGTTGGACCTAAAATCTTCTTGTATGTGGATACATCGCTTTCTTATGAAAAGATTATACAGTCTTTTCGACAACGTATTATAAGTTGTGGAGGTATTATGTATGTTTATCAGTTTTATCGTATTTTTAATGGGATGATTGATTATAATGAATATTTATCTGATGAAACAAAAATGTCCATGCCTTATTATCAATCTCATCATAAAGATATTTTAGAATCAGAGTATTTAAAAAAATAGTTACAAGCGTAGCTATTTTTTTATTTAAAGACACTCAAATCATAGCATTCCTTGTAAACAGGTGCTATAATAGTGCATATATTAAAAATGAGGTAAAATTATGTTGATAAAAGAGATTGTTGAAGCAACAGGTGGAACATTATTATGTGGAAATATGAATGATGATGTGAGAGGATTTACACAAGATACAAGACAGATTCATCAAGGAGATATGTATATACCACTTGTTGGTGAAAAAAATGATGGACATCAGTTTATTAAACAGGCTTTTGAAGCAGGGGCGAGTGCTGTGATGACAGCTCATCCTATTGAGGACGATACACATAATGTGATTCTGGTTAAAGATACTTTACAGGCTTTAACAGATATGGCAGCTTATTTAAGAGAACATCGAGATGTGAAAGTTGTAGGAATTACAGGAAGTGTAGGAAAAACAAGTACAAAAGATATGATCTATGCAGTTGTATCTACACAATATAAAACATTAAAAACTTTAGGAAACTATAACAATCATATTGGGTTACCATTAACGATTTTAAGACATCAAAATGAAGATGTGATGGTACTAGAAATGGGAATGAATCACTTAGGTGAGATTCATCATTTAACGCATATTGCCAAACCTGATATTGCTTGTATTACCAATGTGGGAACAGCTCATATTGGAGAGTTAGGTTCACGTGAAAATATTTTAAAAGCAAAGATGGAAATTGTTGATGGGTTATCAAAAGATGGGACTTTGATTATTAATGATAACAATGATTTATTGCATACTGTAGCATGTGATTCTTGTGATGTTGTTCGTGTGGGATACAATGATGATTGTCAGCTTAAAGCTCATCATCTTCAATTATTGCTGGAGGAATCTTATTTTGATTTAGATTATCAAGGTAAAACTTATCATGTGCATGTGCCTGTTTCAGGGGAACATTTTGTTGTGAATGCACTTATAGCTATCGCTGTGGGATTATCTTTAGATATTCCTATTGAAAGGTGTATCGCAGGTATTGATCGTTTTGAATTGACAAAGAACCGTATGGATATTATTGAACTCAATCAAGGAATGAAAGTCATTGATGGAACGTATAATGCCAATCTTGATTCTATGAAATCAAGTCTTGATGTATTGGCTCAATATCCTGAAAGAAAAATAGCTGTTCTGGCAGATATGCTGGAATTAGGAGAATATGAACAGGCATTTCATGAAGAAGTAGGAGATTATGTTGCACAAAAACATATTGATGTCTTATTGACGGTAGGTCAGGCAAGTAGGCATATTATGTTAAAGGCAAAGGAAAAAGGCATGGAAGCCTATCATTTTGAAAATAATCAACAATTAAAGCAAAAGCTTGAACAGATGATTCAAAAAAATGATGTGATTTTAGTGAAAGGATCTCATGGAATGCATCTTCATGAAATTGTGGAATATTTAAAGGAGATATATAAAAAATGAAAAAATTAATGATTATTTGTGGGGGACAATCTACGGAACATTCCATTTCTAGAATGTCTTGTACCTCAGTTTTAAAAAATCTTCATAGAGAACGCTATGTATTAACATTAGTAGGTATTGATCGTGATGGACAATGGTATTTACTAGATGATACACAAGAAGATTTGTCTTTAGATTCATGGTTAGATAACGCTCAAGAAATAACAGATATATATAACTTATTAAAGAAGCAGGATGTGATTTTCCCTGTGCTTCATGGTCAATATGGTGAAGATGGAACAATTCAAGGATTATTTGAACTCGTTAATGTTCCTTATGTGGGATGTAGAACTTTCGCTTCTAGTGTAGCGATGGATAAAATTTATACAAAGAAAATTTTGGAAACAGTGGGTATTCCACAAGTGAAATCTTTATATATTAAAAAAAGATATGATGGACAATATGTCGTTGTGGATCATCAATTTCAAGAACATAAAGATATTTTAAATTGGGTTGAAGATAAATTAGGATTCCCTTGTTTTGTGAAAGCAAGTCGTTCTGGTTCCAGTGTAGGATGTTATCGTGTGGACCAAAAAGAACAATTCTTAGATATCTTACATCAGGCAGGACAGTATGATAGCCATATTGTTGTTGAAGAATGTATTGATTGTATTGAATTGGAAACAGCAGTATTAGGTAATGATGATCCTATTGTTTCTCGTGTTGGTCAAATTATGCCTCATGGAGAGTTTTATACTTTTGAATCAAAGTATGAAGATGAAGAAAGCAAAACATGTATTCCTGCATTAGTTGATGCCAACATTCAAGAAAAAATTCGAGAATATGCATTAAAAGTTTTCAAAGCTGTTGATGGACATGGGCTTTCTCGTGTGGATTTTTTCTTGGATAAGAAAACAAATCAGATTTATCTTAATGAAATTAATACGATGCCCGGATTCACAAAGATTTCGATGTATCCTCAGTTAATAGCTGATTTAGGCATCCCTTATAGTGATTTAATTGATCGTCTTATTGATTTAGCTTTTGATCGATAGAATAACCTTTGGGGTTATTCTTTTTGTATTCAATTAAAATCCACAAACTATCGCGTAGTAACGAGATTTAAAAATGAGATGTGATTCCTAAAGCTAAAAAGTAAGATAATCAAAAAGTGTATAAAACAATATAAAAGTGGTATTGATGATTGTTGTACAGTAAAAGGATAAGAAAAGCATACAAGAATATTTCAAAAATTCATTGAAAGAAGATAAAGAGGCAGAACAATTAATGAAATGATCCATTCAACAAGAAATAATGCAAGATGCTAGGATAGGTCGCATAAAATGAAGGAGATTCAGCCTTTGTTCTAGAAACAGGCTTGTTCTCATAAAAAACACGAGATGAGTTGATAGGTATTTATTAAAAGTAAAAATATAAATTCAATTTGTTTATATTTGTGAAAAGATAGATGAATTGTTAAATAACTGATTTTTCATTTTCAACATATATTTTTTATAAAGGATTGTTAAAATTTATTGAAGTGAATATTAAGTTTAAATGAATGGTATTTATATTTTTCTTGATTTATGATTAAATAATGTTGTAGTGCACTATATATAAATATTTGAATAAGAAGGGAAAATTGTAGATTAAAAATCTTCAATATAGTAGAAAATGAATATAAACTTGAAAAAAATATCAGTATCATTATTAGCGTCTGCTTTTCTGTTCTCGGTGATAGAAATGCAGAATGTTTCACCTTTTCTAATGATGAAAAAGAAATTGTATTAGATAGTAATGGAGATGAAACAAACACAACAATTGATGAAATCAATGCAATTATTGATTTGCAAAATGAAGCATTTGTTGAGGAAAATTTCAGTTCTGTAAAAGAATATGAAAATCAATTGAATAGTTTAGGTGTCCAAACTGTTACGAGATCTGAATTGGCAAAAATCATTGGTGAAGATCAAGTTGGAGGTATTGCTAAAGTTAAAGGTGCAACAATGAAAACAGTATATAGTAAATATACTACTGGAGGAAAAACATATGATGTAATGAGAGTGCTTGCAACTCCCACGACAAGTAGTAATTTATACAAAACTGGTGTTACTGCTTTGAAATCTAATACCTCAGCTCAAGCAAAAACGTTTAGTGTTTTAAAAACAATTGGAAAAACAGTAGCTGGTGAAAGTAAAGCTGGAAAAGCTATTTCAGCATATGATTTTATTAAATCAGTTGCATCTGATATATCAAGTACAACAACTGTTACAAGTATAAGTAGTTCATATACTTGGAATACTGCTGAAACATGCTCTTTTGTCTATTTTAAATCACCAAGTGGATTATGGGTTCATTCGGCTTCTTATACAAAAGCATCATGCACGGTGACAGTTGTTGTTCCTACACTTAAATATGGAGCTAATGGTGCAAAAACAGCTCATAGAACTGCTACTTATACTAGCACGTTTACTCCAGCATATTATGACAGTACATCTAAGGCTTATGCAGGATATAAAGGTTCAACATATATATCACAGAGAATTAAATCAGTAAATATTACTGGAGTATCAGGAAAAACAGTAAAAAATGTTGTCTTGACATGTCCATATAATATGACTATGGTAAATTGAGTTAATGAAACGAAGATATAAAAAATTTGTCATTTATATGCTAGTATATGACTTTTTGGCGATTCTTGTGGTATCAGCTACCACAGTAGTTCCCGTTAATATTAATCTGGATATATTCTATTATGTATTATGTTTCATTGGTTTTATTGGAACGGTAGCTATTTATGTCTTATATCCTTTTATATGGAGATGTCATTTTTGTGGTAGTTTACTGGATATGAGTAGCATATTTTCTGGTAAGAAGTGTTCACACTGTGGCACAGATATATTTGATGACTAGAATTATGAAAAATGATAAAATTGGATGCCATGATAAGGCTTCAAATAAAGCTATATATCTATTTTGATATGAACCGCCCCTGTCAAGTAGACAGGTGAAATAATTAAAAATGTTTTTGATGAAGTTGCCGAGGAGACAACTTCATTTTTCTTTATGCAGCTAATGTTGTATTACTTGTATAATGTTCTTGTTTATATTTTATGATTCTTTTATTTTCTAATATTGGATATTGATTTGGTGTTTGTAATGATAGTGCTTCTCTTCTCACTTCATATGGTGTCTTTACTCCAAATCTTCTTTGATATCTTTCATACATGTAATAATGAATCCAATCATTAATAGCCTTAATAAGTTCGTCCTTTGTGTTGTAATGTTTTCCATAATAATACATCTCACATTTCATGATTCCCCAAAAGCCTTCCATTGGTCCATTATCTATGCAGCAGTGAACTCTTGACATGCTTTGTGTCATTCCCTGCTCTTTAAGGATATTTACAAAGGCTGGACTTGTGTATTGATATCCTCCATCCGAATGACATAAAGGATGTGCATCTTTATTAGCTTGAATTGCTTTATCAAATGTATTAAAAACAAGAATATTATTATTGTGATTACCAACTTCATAACTGACGACTGTTCTATCATAGAGATCAAGAAATGCACTCAAATAAAGCTTATATTCATTATGTGGGCCATATTTGAATTCTGTGACATCAGTTACCCATTTTTCATTTGGTCTTGATGCATTGAAATCTCTATTAAGATTATTCTTAGCTGTGTTGTTATTTTTTCTAACTGTACAACTTCTTCGTTTAGGTCGAATGATGCTTTGAATACCTAATGTCCTCATGATCTTATAGATACGTTTGTCACTATAATGTCTATGATGATCTCTATTTATTCTATCAGCCATCATTCTATAACCTAATAATCCGTTATATTTTTATGATATTCTTTGATCAGCTCAGCTATCTCTTCATTTTCCTTGTCTACAATACTCTTTTCATGATGAAGCCATTTATAATAGTTTGCACGTTTGACATCAAGTATTCTACACATAAGTGATATATTTGGTGTGTTTCCTTTATCTACTTCTTCTTCGCTAATTTCTTTGATTGCTTCATATTCTTCTTCATATTTGCTTTCTCTGTATATCGCCTTCTTTCTATCTCGTCCAATTTTTTTAACATTCTTACCTCCAATAGTGCCATTTCAAGTTCATATTCCTTTTGTTTGAGCTGTCGTTTTAATAAAGTCATTTCATCAACTTCTTCATCAGCTTTATGATGTCCACGTCTATCACCTAAACCATCTTCGCCTTTTTCCTTATACTTCTTGACCCAATTAAAGACATTAGCGTAAGTTGTTTCAAATACCTTAGCTGTTGTCTTATAGTCCAAATCATGTTCAAGACAATACTTTACAATTTCAATACGTTCTTCTTTATTTACTTTTCTGCTTTTCGTCATATAGATATCTTCTCCTCCAGGAATGTAATCCTTCAATTCCATATGACTATTATAATCTTTTATCCACTTTATGATAGTGCTATTAGAAGAAATATTATATTTTATTGCCAGATCATCTAATGAACCTTCGCCGTTTAAATAAGCATCTACAACCATCTGTTTAAATGTTTTAGTATATGCATTATTTGATTTTAAATCATCAAAAGCTGATTCACCAAAAGCATTGTATTTTTTAACCCATCTATAAACAACCATATTATTTGTGCCAATTTCATCAGCTAATGAATAAGTAGATCCTTCACCATTCAAATAACGTTTACATATTTCTATTTTTAGTTCTTTAGAATATTTGCTTTTTCTTCCCAATATAAAAACCTCCCGTATCAGTGTTTAATTATTTACACTGTCTACTAGGAGGTTATCATATCATTTTGATATATAGTTTTTTATCTTTTATATAGGAATTGATTGCTTATGATGGGGTAAAAGATATTTTTTTGTTGTGTTTTATTTTTTGAAAAAGGCGAAAAATAGAATATAATATTTCATAAAACCAAAAAAAGAAATGCTTAAAAATATAAAATATGGTTGACTATATTTATAAAAAGGTATATGATATATCCAACAACTCTATAATAAATACAGAGATAGGAAATAGTAAATAATAAGGGAAGCATAGAGAAGTTCTGGATGGTGGAAAGAACTGTGATGTTATTATTGAACTCGTCCTTGAGTGGAGCACTGAAAGAAAAGTAAGCTGCTACGGAATGCGACCGTTATCACGCTAGAGTATGAACTTATGAATAAGCGTACTTGATAAGGTTATTGTTGTGAGGCAATAATGAATATGAGGTGGAACCACGAAGTCATGTACTCTCGTCCTCTATTATGATTTTTTCATAATGAGAACGAGTTTTTTTATTATAGGAAAGGAGAGGAATAGGATGAACTACAAAAAGTATAAGAAGTTTGAAACAGTAAAATTAAAAGACCGTACTTGGCCAGATCATGAAATTGAAAAAGCACCAATCTGGTGTTCAGTTGATTTACGTGATGGTAATCAAGCTTTAATTACACCAATGGATATTGACGAAAAGGTTGAGATGTTTCAATTGCTTGTTCAGTTAGGTTTTAAAGAAATTGAAGTTGGTTTTCCATCATCATCACAGATTGAGTATGATTTTTTAAGATTATTAATAGAAAAGAATTTGATTCCTGATGATGTGACAGTTCAAGTTTTAACACAGGCAAGAGAACATTTGATTAAAAGAACTTTTGAATCATTAAAGGGATTAAAAAAAGCGATTGTGCATATTTATAATTCAACATCTATTTTACAAAGAGATGTTGTATTCCATAAGAGTAAAGAAGAAATCAAAAAGATTGCTGTAGATGGAACACAATTGGTTAAAGAGTTATCAAAAGATTTTGATGGAGAAGTGATTTTAGAGTATTCACCTGAAAGTTTTACAGGAACAGAAGTAGATTATGCAATGGAAGTGTGCGAAGCTGTTTTGGATACATGGGAAGCTTCACCAGAAAGAAAGGTTATTATTAATCTGCCTTCCACTGTAGAAATGGATACACCAAATGTTTATGCTGATCAGATTGAATGGATGTGTCGTCACTTTAAAGATAGAAACAGAGTTATTGTGAGTGTTCATCCACATAATGATAGAGGTTGTGGTGTTGCTGCAACAGAGCTGGCATTGTTAGCTGGGGCTGATCGTGTTGAAGGAACATTGTTTGGTAATGGGGAAAGAACAGGAAACGTAGATATTGTGACATTGGCTTTAAATATGTTTACACATGGCATTGATCCAAAATTGGAATTAGGTCAAATGAATCAAATTAAAGATGTTTACGAAAAATGTACAAAGATGGATGTACCACCAAGACAACCTTATGCTGGGGAACTTGTTTTTACAGCTTTTTCTGGTAGTCATCAAGATGCGATTAATAAAGGTATGTATGCTTATCATCAACGTGGTGAAGGTATCTGGGAAGTGCCTTATTTACCAATTGATCCAGCTGATTTGAATCGTCAATATGAACCAATTGTGCGTATTAATTCACAATCAGGTAAAGGTGGCGTTGCTTATGTGATGGATACTGTCTTTGGTTATCATCTCCCAAAAGCATTACAAGGTGATTTTGCGAAAGCTATTCAAAATATTAGTGAAATTGAAGGGGAAGTTTCACCAGAACGTATCTATGATACGTTTAAGAAAGAATATATTGATTTAGAATATCCATATAAATTTATTAAACAGCGATTAATTGATATTAGTGATGAAAGTGATGAATATGAAAGACGTGCTGAAGTGACTATTGAAGATCATGGTGAAGTTAAGACTTTGATTGGTTATGGAAATGGACCAATTGACGCTGTAAAGAATGCCTTTAATTCAACTGATGATTTTCTTTATACTGATTTAATGGATTATAGTGAACATGCTTTAACGGCTGGTTCTAATTCAAAGGCAGCTGCCTATGTTCAACTTCGACCTCAAGGTGAAGAACTTTGTGAGTATGGGGTTGGGGTTCATTTGAATATTACAACAGCGACGATTAAAGCCATGATTTCAGCGATGAATCGTATTTATAAAAATATAAAAAAGGAAGGATAATTTATGGAAGAACTCATTTTATCGATTCTTGTGCATAATAGTGCAGGAGTTTTGACGCGTGTGAGTGGTTTGTTTTCAAGACGAGGTTACAACATTGATAGTTTAACAGTGGGTCCTACAAATACAGAAGGGATTTCAAGAATGACAGTTGTTGCTCATGGAAATCAACAGATTTTGGAACAGATTGAAAAACAACTCAGAAAATTGGAAGATGTCTTAGAAATTTTTGCTTTATCGGCTGAAACATCTGTTTATCGTGAACTGGTGATGATTAAAGTAGAAGCAAATCAAGACACACGTGCAGATATTGTTTCAATTGTAGATATTTTTAGAGCAAAAATTGTGGATGTGTCACCTGATTCAATGGTCATTGAAGTGACAGGAACACATAGTAAGATTAATGGCTTATTGGCTATGTTAGATGGGTTCAATATTGTTGAGATTGTTCGTACTGGGGTTGCTGGTATTGCAAGAGGTCTTAATGATTTTGAAATAAATAAAAAAGAAAACAGGGGGTAAAAAAATGTCAAAAATTTATTATGAATCAGATTGTAATTTAGCTTTATTAGATGGAAAGACAGTCGCTATTATTGGTTATGGGTCACAAGGTCATGCACATGCATTGAACTTAAAAGAGTCTGGAGTTCATGTCATTGTTGGTTTATATGAAGGGTCTAAATCATGGGCTAAGGCTGAAGCTCAGGGATTTGAAGTTTATACTTCAGCTGAAGCTGCTAAAAAAGCAGATATTATCATGATTTTAATTAATGATGAATTACAGGCAAAATTATATAAAGAATCTATTGAACCAAACTTGGAAGAAGGAAACATGTTGATGTTTGCACATGGATTTAATATCCATTTTGGACAAATCGTACCACCAAAAAATGTGGATGTCACAATGATTGCACCAAAAGCACCGGGACATACAGTGCGTAGTGAATATCAGGCTGGTAAAGGAACACCATGTTTGGTAGCTGTAGAACAAGATGCGACAGGTCGTGCTTTGGATATCGCTTTAGCTTATGGTTTAGCTATCGGTGGAGCAAGAGCAGGTATTTTGGAAACAACATTTAGAACAGAAACAGAAACAGATTTATTTGGTGAACAAGCTGTTTTATGTGGTGGTGTCTGTGCCTTAATGCAGGCAGGTTTCGATACTTTAGTAGAAGCAGGATATGATCCAAAGAATGCATATTTTGAATGTGTTCATGAAATGAAATTAATTGTAGATTTGATTTATCAATCTGGATTTGAAGGAATGAGATATTCTATTTCAAATACTGCTGAATATGGTGATTATATCACTGGACCAAAGATTGTTACTGATGAAACAAGAAAGGCTATGAAAAACATCTTAAAAGATATTCAAGATGGTACATTTGCGAAAGATTTCTTATTAGATATGTCAGCAGCTGGAGGACAGGCTCACTTTAAAGCAATGCGTAAATTAGCAAAAGAACATCAAAGTGAAAAAGTAGGTAAAGAAATTAGAAGTTTATATAGCTGGTCTGATGAAGATAAATTAATTAATAACTAAAATCACACACACTTTGTGTGTGTTCAGTAAAGAGTCTATTGACTCTTTAGTGAGGACATACAAAGGAAAAGGGGGAATAAGAGATGTCAATGACAATGACACAGAAAATATTGGCTGATCATGCGGGGTTAAAAGAAGTGAGTGCTGGTCAATTGATTGAAGCAAAATTAGATGTGGTCATGGCAAATGATATTACAGGACCAATGGCTTTGCCTATTTTTAAACAAATGGCAGAACATGTCTTTGATAAAGATAAGGTTGTTTTGGTACCTGATCATTTTACACCAAATAAAGATATGAAATCGGCAGAAAATTCTAAGGCTATCAGAGAATTTTCTAGAGAACAATGTTTAACACACTATATGGAACAAGGAAAATGTGGTGTTGAACATGCCATTTTACCAGAACAGGGAATTGTTGTGGCGGGTGAATGTATTATCGGTGCTGATTCTCATACATGTACTTATGGGGCTTTAGGTGCTTTTTCAACAGGAGTAGGAACAACAGATATAGCAACAGGTATGGCAACAGGTGAACTTTGGTTTAAAGTACCAAGTGCCATCAAGTTTGTATTAAAAGGTGAATTACAGCCTTATGTCAGTGGTAAAGATGTTATCTTACATATTATTGGACGGATTGGTGTTGATGGTGCTTTATACAAATCTATGGAATTTACTGGGGATGGTGTAGCTTCACTGACAATGGATGATCGTTTTACAATTTGTAATATGGCTATTGAAGCAGGGGCTAAAAACGGAATCTTCCCAGTTGATGAAATAACACGTGAATATATGCAAAAACATTCTAAGAAAGTCTATAAAGAATATCAGGCTGATGAAGATGCCGAGTATGATGAAGTCATTGAAATTGACTTATCAAAGATTACACCAACAGTGGCTTTCCCTCATTTACCGGGTAATGCACATACAATGGAAGAAATCAATGAAAGTGAAAAAATATATATTGATCAAGTTGTGATTGGTTCATGTACGAATGGACGTTTAAGTGACTTGCGTAAAGCTGCACAAATTTTAAAAGGGAAAAAGGTGGCAGATACTGTAAGAGTCATGGTGATTCCAGCCACACAAAAGATTTTTGTGGAATGTATTAGAGAAGGTTTAGCAGAAATTTTTGTTGAAGCGGGATGTGCATTCAATACACCAAGCTGTGGTCCATGTATGGGTGGACATATGGGCGTCATGGCTAAAGGTGAAAAATGTGTTTCCACAACAAATCGTAATTTCGTTGGAAGAATGGGTGATACAGAAGCTTTAATTTATTTGGCTTCACCGGAAGTAGCAGCGGCAAGTGCCATTGCAGGTTATATTGCTGATCCAAGAAAGGCAGGGAATTAGTATGAAGGCAAAAGGAACAGTATTGAAATATGGAGATAATGTGGATACAGATGTGATTATTCCAGCACGTTATTTAAATTCATTTGATGCGAAGGAATTAGCCAGTCATGCGATGGTAGATATTGATCCAACATTTACAAAACGTTTAAAACCGGGTGATATTATGGTAGCTGGAAAAAACTTTGGTTGTGGATCATCTCGTGAACATGCCCCACTTGCTTTAAAGACAGCAGGGGTCAGCTGTGTGATTGCTCAGTCTTTTGCACGTATTTTTTATCGTAATTCTTTGAATATTGGATTTGCAATTCTGGAATGCCCAGAAGCAGCCAAAGATATTGATGAAGGAGATCAAGTGGAAGTTGATTTTGATGCTGGAGTTATTAAGAATCTTACCAAAGATAAAAAATATCAGGCACAGCCATTTCCAGAATTTTTACAGAAAATGATTCAAGCCAATGGTTTGGTTAATTATGTCAATCAAAAAAGAGAGGGGAAACTATGAAAAAAACAATAGCAGTCATTCATGGAGATGGTATTGGTCCAGAAATCGTTAATGAAGCATTGAAAGTGTTGGATGCGGTTGCTTTGAAATATCATCATACATTTGATTATCAATATATTGATATGGGTGGAATTTCTATTGATAAACACGGAGTTCCATTAACTGATGAAGCTATTGAAATAGCTAAAAACAGTGATGCTGTTTTATTGGGATCTATTGGTGGAGATACCAATACTTCTCCATGGTATCAGTTAGAACCATCTTTAAGACCAGAGGCAGGATTATTGAAAATGCGTAAAGCATTAGGATTATTTGCCAATTTAAGACCTGCTTATTTATATAAAGAGTTAAAAGGTGCTTGTCCTTTAAAAGAAGAATTAAGTCAAGATGGTTTTGATATGATCATCGTTCGTGAATTAACAGGAGGACTTTATTTTGGTGAAAGAGAAACCAAAGAAATTGATGGACAGATGGTCGCTCATGATAATTTAATTTACAGTGAATCAGAAATACGTCGCATTGCCAAACGTGCTTTTGAAATTGCGATGAAACGTCGTCGTCATGTTATTAGTGTGGATAAAGCCAATGTTTTAGATACATCACGTTTATGGCGAAAAGTCGTCAATGAGGTAGCTGAAGATTATCCAGATGTGAAGCTGGAACATATGCTGGTTGACAACTGTGCCATGCAGCTCGTCAAAAATCCACAACAGTTTGATGTGATTTTGACAGAAAATATGTTTGGTGATATTTTAAGTGATGAAGCAAGTATGCTGACAGGATCGATTGGTATGTTATCAAGTGCATCATTAAGAGAAGATCAATTAGGTATGTATGAACCAAGTCATGGAAGTGCACCTGATATTGCTGGAAAAGATATTGCCAATCCTATCGCAACAATTCTTTCAGCAGCGATGATGTTACGTTATTCTTTTGATATGGATGAAGAAGCCAATGCGATTGAAAAGGCTGTGGAGAAAGTGATAGAAAAAGGATATCGAACAGTGGATATTATGTCAGAAGGAAAACAACAAGTGACATGTTCTAGAATGGGACAGTTGATAGTAGAAAATTTATAGTGAGGTAATGATATGAAAAGTGATCAAGTCAAAAAAGGAGTAGAAAGAGCACCACATCGTTCTTTATTTAATGCTTTAGGTATGACGGAAGAAGAATTGGATAGACCACTTATTGGGGTTGTGAATTCTTATAATGAGATTGTACCAGGACATATGAATTTAGATAAAATTGCTGAGGCAGTTAAAAAAGGAATTTATTTGGCAGGAGGAACACCTGTTGAAATTCCTGCCATTGCTGTATGTGATGGAATAGCAATGAATCATACAGGAATGAAATATTCATTAGTCACAAGAGAATTGATTTGTGATAGTACTGAATGTTTAGCCAATGCACATCAATTTGATGGTCTGGTTATGATTCCTAACTGTGATAAAAATGTTCCCGGTTTATTAATGGCAGCTGCCAGAATTAATATTCCAACAATTTTTGTCAGTGGTGGACCAATGTTGGCTGGAAGAAGATTGGATGGCAAACAGACATGTCTATCATCTTTATTTGAAGCTGTAGGACAATTTAATGCTGGTAAAATAACAGCAGAAAAATTAAAAGAATTTGAAGAAAAAGCTTGTCCAACTTGTGGTTCTTGTTCAGGTATGTATACTGCCAATTCCATGAACTGTTTAACAGAAGTTTTAGGAATGGGATTAAAAGGCAATGGAACAATTCCAGCTGTCTATAGTGAAAGAATTAGACTGGCTAAACATGCGGGTATGCAAATTATGGAATTAGTCAAAAAAGATATCAAACCAAGAGATATCATGACAAAGGATGCGTTTTTAAATGCATTAACAGTTGATATGGCCTTAGGTTGTTCAACAAACTCTATGTTACATTTACCTGCTATCGCTTATGAAGCGGGTGTTGAATTAAACTTAGAGATTGCTAATGAAATTAGTAAGCATACACCAAACTTATGTCATTTAGCTCCTGCGGGAGATACATTTATGGAAGATTTAAATGAAGCTGGTGGTGTCTATGCTGTAATGAATGAATTAGATCAGTTAGGCATTTTACATACTGATGTATTAACTTGTACGACAAAAACATTAAAAGAAAATATTGCTGGATGTGTGAATTTAAATCCAGAAATTATTCGTCCGGTAGATAATCCATATATGAAAACAGGTGGAATTGCTGTGTTGAAAGGAAATTTAGCTCCTGACAGCTGTGTTGTTAAACAAAGTGCAGTGGCTAAAGAAATGTTACAACATACAGGTCCTGCCAGAGTTTTTGATAGCGAAGAAGAAGCTATTCAAGCTATTCGTGCTGGAAAAATTGTTGCTGGTGATGTTGTTGTGATTCGTTATGAAGGACCTAAGGGTGGTCCGGGAATGCGTGAAATGTTATCACCAACTTCAGAAATTGCAGGTATGGGATTAGATAAAGATGTTGCTTTGATTACAGATGGACGTTTCTCTGGCGCAACACGTGGAGCATCTATTGGACATGTGTCACCAGAAGCAGCAGTTGGAGGACCAATTGGACTTGTTGAAGAAGGTGATATGATTGAAATAGATATTATCAATCATCGTATTGAATTGTTAGTGAGTGATGATGTCTTAGAAGAAAGAAGAAAGGCTTTTAAACCAAAATTACCAGTTGTGAATGGATATTTGAAAAAATATGCGTCAATGGTGACTTCTGCAAACACTGGTGCTGTTTTAAAAGTCAAGGAATAGGGGGAAGTATATGTTATTAACTGGAGCCGATATAGTCATAGAATGTTTATTGGAACAAGGCGTTGATACTGTTTTTGGGTATCCCGGAGGAACAATCCTGAATGTTTATGACAGTTTATATAACTATCGTGATAAAATTAATCATGTTTTAACTTCTCATGAACAAGGAGCTGCCCATGCGGCAGATGGTTATGCCAGAGCAACTGGAAAAGTAGGCGTTTGCATGGCAACAAGCGGACCGGGTGCGACAAATCTTGTGACAGGCATAGCAACAGCTTATATGGATTCTGTCCCTTTAGTAGCGATTACTGCTAACGTAGGTGTGCCATTGTTAGGAAAAGATAGTTTTCAGGAAGTCGATATTACGGGTGTGACAATGCCTATTACAAAACACAATTATATTGTTAAAGATGTGGAAAGTTTAGCACCTATTATTCGTAAAGCTTTCCAGATTGCAAAAGAAGGAAGACCAGGTCCAGTTCTTGTGGATATTACAAAAGATGTCACAGCTGCCAAATGTGAATATCAATCACAAAAACCAGAAAAAATTGAAAGACGCAGTTATACTTATCCAACATCTACTTTAAAACAAGCGATTGAAATGATTGAAAAAAGTCATAAACCATTTGTGTTTGTTGGTGGAGGAGTTGTACGTTCTCATGCTTCTGAAGAATTGCGTGAATTTGTTGAAAAGATTGATGCGCCTGTAACTGATTCATTAATGGGGAAAGGGGCATTTGATGGAACAAATCCACGTTATACAGGAATGCTTGGAATGCATGGAACAAAAACAAGTAATCTAGGTGTTTCTCAATGTGACCTTTTAATTGCGATTGGTGCCAGATTTAGTGATCGTGTCATTGGAAATGCACAAAGATTTGCTAAACGTGCAAAGATTATTCACATTGATGTCGATGAGGCAGAAATCAATAAAAATGTAAATGTGGATTTAGGAATTGTAGGCGATGCAAAAAGTGTTTTGAATGCATTGAATTTATTATTAAAACAACAGAATCATTCACAATGGTTAAAAGAAATTCGTGCTTTAAAAGAACAATATCCTTTAACTTATGATACAGATAAATTAACTGGACCTTATGTGATTGAACAAATTGAAGCACTCACAGATAATAATGCAATTATCTGCACAGAAGTTGGTCAAAATCAGATGTGGGCTGCTCAATATTATCATTTTAAAAGACCATGTCAGTTGATTACAAGTGGTGGACTTGGAACAATGGGTTATGGTTTAGGAGCATCTATTGGTGTCAAATATGGAAAACCAGATCAATATGTCTTTAATATTGCTGGAGATGGCTGCTTTAGAATGAATATGAATGAATTGGCAACAGCTTCACGTTACAATGTACCTATTATTGAAGTGATTTTAAATAATCATGTCTTGGGAATGGTACGTCAATGGCAGACATTATTCTATGGAAAGCGTTATTCTGCAACAGTTTTAGATGATAAAGTTGATTTTTGTAAAACAGCAGAAGGTTTAGGTTGTAAAGCCATTAAAGTCACAAAGAAAGAAGAAGTGGCTCCAGCAATACTGGAAGCAATGGATAGTCAAGGACCGGTTGTAATTGAATGTATGATAGAAGAAGATGATAAAGTCTTTCCTATGGTTGCACCGGGTGCTCCAATTGATGATGTCTTTGATCAAAATGATATTCAGGAATAGTCAAAAGCTATTCCTTTTTGTATACAATAAATATCCACCAGAAGTTGGTGGATATTTAAGATCATATTATTTTTAATGAAGACGTTGTTAATAATGTTATGCTTCATCTATGCTGATTCATATATTCTTTTAATATAGCTAAAGTTATATTTTTTGCAATTATAGAAGATTTGATACTGTTTTTTTCAAAATTTTCAACACCTTTGTGCTCAGCAGTATCAGTAATACAGCGAATTGAAAGAAATGGTATTTTGTTTACATAGCATACATGAGCAATACTGGCTGTTTCCATATCAACTGCTAAAGGGGCGAATTCATCATTGATCTTTTTACGTCCCATATCTGTTATAAAAGCTTCTCCTGTCACAATTCGTCCCCAAAAGACATTATTTTTTGATTCTATGTTTTTTACAGCACTTTTTGATATTTTTATCAATTCTTGATCTGCTTTAAAAAATACAGTTTTTAGCCATGGATGAAATTCTGTTAAAGTATCTTGTGCAACATCGTGATAACAAACTTCAGTAGATATAACAGTGTCAAATATTTTCAATTTTGGATTCATTCCACCAGCGGTTCCTGAATTTATAACCATATTGACATTGAAGTGGTCAATCAATATTTGTGTTGCGATGGCAGCATTGACTTTACATACCCCAGAAAATAGAGTAACAACTTGCATACCATCAATTTCCCCTTCGTAAAATTTAAGCATTGCTTTTTTGATGATATTACAATTATCTATCATAGATAGAAAAGGAGCAAGTTCATCATCAGTGGCACATATAATTCCAATTTTCAAATTTATCCCTTCTTTCGTTTATATAAATAAAATTTTCTATTAAATAGACAATATCAATTTTTTACATAAGATTTTGTAAAGAGAATATTTTTGTTTATTGACCATAAATATTGAACAAAAATCAGTTTTTTCATGTAAAAAAAAGGTTATTTACCTTTAATTGCATTATATCATGTGATTATAGGTCTTTCCATTTCTTTTTTTACTTTTGAAAAGATACTTCATAACTTGCTTTTGACAAAAGAATTTCTATAACTTTTTAATGATTGTTATATATGACTCTTGTGTTCGTTATTATTTTTTATTTCATTTTTAAACACTCTTATTAATAATATTTTATTTATTCTTGTATATCATCCTATTAAAATATAAAGTGAAGAATGACTATATATTCTAATTACCTCATATAATCAAGGAGATTTATTTAGAAAAACTTAAGAAAAAATTCATGGCTTTTCCATATAAATATGATAAGATTAAAAACAGTGATATACAGAATGGGTGATGAAATGGATAAAGTCAAGGGATTAACAAATCAAGAAGTACAAGAACAAATGCAATTAGGTCATGTTAATATTTCACCAAAGCCATTGGTTAAAACACATAGACAGATTTTTTGTGAACATATTTTTACACTCTTTAATGCATATAATTTTGTAATTGCTTGTGCTTTAATTTATGTCCAAGCATGGTCAAGCTTATTTTTTGTATTGATAGTGACTATGAATACAATCATTCATATTTATCAAGATATACGTTCACGACAGATGGTAGCACGTTTGAATTTAATTATTTCACCTAAAACAAAAGTTTTACGTGAAGGACAAATATATGAAATAGATAATGAAGACATTGTTCTTCATGACGTCGTGCTTTTTGAAACGGGACAACAAATATCAGCAGATAGTGTCGTGTTAGATACACCCATTGAAGTTGATGAATCATTGTTGACTGGAGAAGCCGATCCTGTTTTTAAAGATGTGGGAGATCATTTGTTGTCAGGAAGTTTTGTCGTATCTGGAGCATGTCATGCACGTGTTGAGCATGTAGGAATAGATAATTATGCAACCAAAATAGCAAATGAAGCAAGAAAGCGTAAACCTGTGATTTCTGATTTAGTTGTGACTTTTAAAAAAGTCACACGTTTAACAAGTATGCTTGTTTTGCCTATTAGTATTTGTTTGATATATCAGGCTTTGGGAATTCGTAATGAAACATTAACATCAACTATTGTGAATACTTCAACAGCCTTACTTGGAATGCTTCCAATTGGTTTAGTTTTACTTACAAGTGTTTCATTAGCGACAAGTGTTGTCAGATTAGGAAAACGCAAAGTGCTTGTACAAGAGATGTTTAGTATTGAAACATTATCACATGTCGATGTGTTATGTCTGGATAAAACAGGAACATTGACACAGGGGAAAATGAAAGTACAAGATGTTTATACTTTTGAAAATCAATGGCATGATCAATTTATGAATATCATGAATTCATTTGTGAAAGGAAGTCTTGATAATAATGCGACCTTTTTAACGATGAAAGATTATTTTCAAGGAGAAGCACCTTATTCACCTTTGCGTAGAATATCTTTTTCTTCGGCTAGAAAATGGAGCGCTTTGGAACTGGAAAAAGTGGGTACTATTATTGTTGGAGCACCAGAAATTATTTTACCAGACTTGATATTACCGCTATCTATTGAATCAGCGAAACAACAAGGTGCAAGAATTTTGCTTGTAGCCAGACACTTTGATTTCGATAGTTTTCAAGACAATATGGAGCAAAGTACAGCTTTAGGCTTAATAGTTATATCTGATCCGTTAAGAGAAGATGCGAAAGAAACAATACAGTTTTTTAAAGAAAATGATGTTGATGTGAAAATTATTTCAGGCGATCACCCTGTCACTGTCAGTGCTTTAGCTAAACAGGCAGGAATTGAAAATGCTCATAAATATATTGATGCTTCTACACTTACAACACCAAAAGAATTAGAAGATGCGATTATGAATTATCATGTGATTGGACGTGCCTCACCTTCACAAAAACATAAGATGATTCTATGTTTACAAAAACATAAACAAAAAGTCGCTATGACAGGCGATGGTGTTAATGATGTTTTGGCTTTAAAAGATGCTGATGTATCGATTGCGATGGGCTCTGGTTCAGATGCAGCTAAACAGATTTCACAGTTTGTCGTGATTAATGGGGAATTATCAACAATGGTAGATGTTGTCAAAGAAGGTAGACTAGACATTAATAATGTTACACGTTCAGCATCTATGTACTATTTAAAAACAATCTATACAATACTTATTTCTATGACTTGTATTGTTTTAAACATGCCTTATCCATTTATACCTTTTCAAATGACATTATTAGATAACTTTGTTGAAGGATTTCCTTCATTTATGATTTTATTTGAAAAAAATATATCTAAACAAAAAGAATCTATTGGTAGATATACATTACGTTATTCATTTCCTAATGCTATTGCGATTGTGTTATGTGTCATTGCATTAAAGTTATTAGCCCCAGTTCTTTCGTTATCATTGAATCAAGTTTTTACTATTCTGTATTACACAACAGCTATATTATCTATTCATATGATTTATCGTATATATAGCCCTATTAATCTTTATCGAACAGTTGTCTTAATTATAGATATTATAGCATTTGTTCTTGTTTCATATATCACATATGATTTATTACAACTTGCACCTGTGAGTATGCAATTATTCCAGTATATTTTGATTGTGCTGATATTTGGCTTAATGATATCAACATGCATATCTCAAATTGTCATTCGTTATTTGAATGCGCATCCTCAAGACTAGGCTTAGCCTAGTTTTTTGATTATAACTTATGTTAAAATAGGAATATAAGGATAGGTGATATTGATATGAAGGCAATGATTATTGATGATGATGCAGAATTTATAAATCAATTAAAAACATATTTAAATCAGACATTTAAGAATGTACAGATAGATACTTATATATCTTTTTGTAATGAGATTTATAATCAAGAATATGATTGTGTATTTTTAGATGTGATGTTAAAGGAGGGAGAAAGTTTTGAATATGGTATGAATATTTCAAAGCTCTATCCTCGTACTATTATTATTTATATTTCAAGTATAGATCATTTTGTTTATGACAGTTATCAACAAAATACATTTTTCTTTATTAGGAAATCACATTTTGATGAAGATTATTACAACTTTGTCAAGAAGTATCAAAAAATGCATTTGCAAGTTCAAGCAACGTTTTCTATTATTGTTCAAGGTATTCATATCAATATTAAGCAACAAGACATTATTTATGTAGAGTCATTGCGTAATCAAATTATCATTCATACATCTATGCAAACATATACTTCATATCAGACACTTAAACAAACATATCAAGAATTAAATCATCATTATTTTTATAAATTAAATAACCATATCATTATCAATTTAGATTATGTTATAAGTATACAAAAACAGCATATTGAACTGGTCAAGCAAATTTGCATTCCTTTTACTCGAGGGAGTAAAAAACCATTTATACAAAGATATTTGCAATATAGGAGTCAACATATATGGAATGGATAGGTTTAAATGTAATAGGTTCTTTATTACAAACATGGTTTGTAACAGAACTGTTAGATATAAAGAAAAATATGAGCTGGTTTTATAGAATAGTGATGGTTATTATAAATGTGAGTATTGTAACAATTTATGGATTAACAGATATTTCTGATATCCCACTAGTATTTATTCTTTTTATTTTAAATTTTATTTTAGCATATATATTTACTTATAATAAAGTTAGTGAAATATTGTTTGTTGTGATGTTGGAAAATATGTATAGTTTGACAATGAATATAATATTATTATTTATTAATGAATTATGTTTATTAGAATTGGATATTTATTATACTAAGATTTTTTATTTTGTATTAGGGTTTTTCTTTTTGAAAAGATTAAAAGTTATGCGTGTTACTTTGCACCAAACGAATGACTATATTTTGATTGTTATTTTATTTGGCTTATATTGTGTATCTTCATTTTTTACACAAGAATATCTTGTTTTAAAATCTAATACGCCTGAATTAATAAAAATGTTTGGAATCTTATTGTTATGTTTATTAAGTGTTTTTATACTCTTACTCTATCTGTTTGATTTAAACAATAAAAAAGAAAAATATGAAAAATTAAAACAAGAATTTAAAAATGAACAAGCATTACTTCATATCTATGATCAATTAAAGATGACAAAACATGATTTAAAACATGATTATCAATTAATCGATCATTATTTAAATCAAAAAGCTTATGCAAAGATTAAAGAGTTAATAAATAATCGAAAATACATTATTACATCAATACCTATATTTGTGAAAACGAAAAATGAACTTATAAATGCAATCATCAATAATAAAATTATGAATGCAGACATGAAAGATATTAAAGTAGAATGTTTGATAAATGTCCCCCAAAGTTTGCCTATCCAAGATTATGTTTTAAATGATTTGTTGTCCAATGTTTTAGATAATGCGATAGAAAACTGTCCTAAAAAGGGTTTGATAAGACTAAATATTATTTATGAGCAACCTATTTTACATATACAAGTGATTAATGATATAGATTTTTCTTTTGATCAGACACTGAAAACAAAGAAAGATAAGCAAAATCATGGATATGGATTAAAAAGTATACGTAGAATTGTTCATCAATATCATGGTGAAATGAGCATTCAATATGATGATAAATTATTTATTATACAACTTTCTTTATTACTACAATAATACGATTTATCCTTAAAAATAACGGTTTATCATTGTTTTATTTCAATTTAAAATGATTTTCAATATAGTAAATATGAGAAGAAAGGTATATTGGATAAAAGGAAAGATCGGTGGTATTATGCTAGAGATGAAACATATATGTATAAAATATAATAATCATGTTGTTTATAATCATGCTTATTTTTGTGCTAAAGATAATGAATTGACTGTTGTTGTTGGAAAAAGTGGAAGTGGGAAATCTACTCTGCATGAGTTATTGACTTTTCAAAGAACTGGAACTTATGAATATTATTATAATGATGAAAATATTGCTTATCTGAATGAGAATCAACAACAGAAATTTGTTCAAACGCATATGGGGATTGTGAATCAGATACCTGCATTTATTAATGATTTAAAAATGAAAGATCATATTGCATTATGTCAGTCATTATTTCATGGATATGATGTTGATGAACTAGCAGAGCAGTTGGAAATCAAGCATACATATTCTCTTTATCCTCAACAACTATCTGGGGGAGAAAAAATAAGAATGAGTATTTTATTGGCTTTGATTCATCAACCAGAAATACTTGTTTTTGATGAACCGACTGCATCTTTAGATAAACATCATACGCAATTGATTGTAAAACTGCTTAAAGATTATGCTCATCAAGGACATACAGTTATTATTTTTACTCATGATGCATTATTGAAAAAAGAAGCTGATGTTGTTTATCAGATAGAAAATTGCCAATTAACACAAAGTATAGTCAGTGGTCCTCAAACGATTGAGATGAAACCGCCTATTTTAACAAATTCTAAACATTATACACAATATTTATATAAAATGTTTGAACATCGCAAGTTATTAAAAATAACTATGATTATTTTTGTTTCTTTGTCGATTGGATTATGTAGTTTTTCTATTTTATATGGTCAATCAGTTATTCAAAAGTATGCAGATCAGTTGGATCCTTTGAATAAAGGGGGTATATTTTATCATGAGTATTCTCTAATGGATACTGATCCACCTTCTATTGGTGAGGAACTGGACGCAGTCAAAGAACTGTCACATATAAAGATATGGCCATTTGTTATTGATCAAAATTGGGAAAGTAACTTAAATGAAAATGATGAATACATGATCCTAAGAATATATCAAAACGGGCATTTAGAAAACCAATCAAAAATAGAAACAAGTATCGGTGCTTTTTCTGTTGCATCATATAATGAGAATTATGATTATAAAATAAATGATGTGAAAGAAATTAATAATGATGAAGGTGTTTATATCTCGTCTGATTTTTTATATTTTTTAAAGACAGGTCAATTTATAGAAGATTTTGTTGCTCATAAAGATGAATTAGAAAGAATGTGTCAAGAAGTTAATGAAAAGACAGAAGTAGAAATTCCTATCAACGTCCCTGTTTACCGTATGATAGATAATGATATGGATGATATTTATTATAAGACAGTAAATGTTAAGATGAAAATCAAAGGGATTATAGAAACACCTTATTCATTTTCTATGTCTTCTATTAATGGTATTTTAGATGTTGATGTTTTTTATCCTTTTAGTGTTATAGAACAATATCAAAAAGAATTATCAAAGACAATACCAGAAGATGCCGTACCATTTTATTATAATTATTATCAGTTTGTAGTAGAAGATGGTTATGATTTTCATGAGGCTAAGGAAGATATAGAGGCTTTAGGTTTTAAAGTTTCATCTACATATGACGAAATTTATACGAAAGTTCAAATTGTTAAACAATTAAATGAAAGTATTTTTATGATTTCAGGGTTAATTATGCTCGTTGTTTTAATGTTATTCTTTGGAGTCAAATATAATCAAAAACAAGATTATGTTGATTTTATTCACTTCTTTACAAGACGTGGATTAACAGTTTCACGTTCAAGAAAAATGTTGGGAATTTATTTTTTGTATGAGAGTTTGATTTGTATGATTTTATCTATTGTTTTTATGTTTATAATTGCATATGTATTTTTTGCTTTATTGTATAATGAAGTCTTTATTGTTCGTCCATCATTCTTTGCATTCTGTATTATTTTAAGTTTATGTATAGAAATAGGGATACCTATGCTTATATTAAGGGGGATTAGAAAATGATTAAATTAACACATCTATCTTCTCGTTATAAATCAAAGAAAGTGAAAGAACAAAGTATATGGATTCCTGAACATCATTTAACGTTTATTCAAGGATTGAGTGGGAGTGGAAAATCAACTTTATTATATAAATTAGGTTTGATTTCAAAGGATCAAAAGTATCATTATATGTATCATGAACAAGATTTAACAGCTCTTAATCAACGTCAACAAGCAGGTATGAGAAGATATTCTATTGGATATGTTTTTCAAGATTATGGATTACTTGAAAATATGAGTGTTGGGGAATGTTTAAAATATTACAGTTATTTAAGTTCTGTAAAATTTGATGAAATGAAGATGCAAGAATTATTACATAAGGTCCATCTTTATTGTCATTGGAAACAAAAGATTATGACTTTATCAGGTGGTGAAAAGCAAAGATTGGCTATTGCTTGTGCTTTGTTGAAAAAACCAGAAATTCTCATTTTAGATGAACCGACAAGTGCTTTAGATGAAAAGAATGAAAGAGAAATATTTCAATTATTAAAAGATTTATTGCATACAGAAGAATGTACAATTATTGTTGCTAGTCATAGTTATGTGGCTGAAGAATATGCTGATTGTATTTATGAGATGAATCAACAAGGCATTGTTTTAAAGAAAGAGTGCCTAGATAATCCCATTCAACTGATACACAAGTCAAAACATCATAGATGGCCATTTCTTTTATATTATTTAAAAATTCATTTTCAAAATGAAAAACTTATGAATATGATGATGGTGGTTGTTTTGATATTTGGTAGTTTAGGAACATTAGTGATTCAAAAATCAATGAATCAGGCACAAGCTGGTGTTGACCAAAAGATGCAACGTATAGCTGATTTTCAAATCATGATTGAAACGAGTGATGTTTCACAAAAATTAGGTGCATATGATGAGGCTTCTCCATTATCTGTAGATTTGCTGGAGAATATTCAAAATTATGATGGAGTTAAAAAAGTTTATCCATTTTATAATTTATCAGTTCAAGTTGATGGTCAACAAATTCCTGTTTATCCTTTATATCCCGAAAATCAGCTTACAGGGAAAGTATTTCAGACAATTCAAGAAGATAGACATCTTTATCCTTCTTATCATAGTGTTTATACAATGATTCATGATCAAAATGAGTATCATTTTTCAGATTTTACTTTTAATAATAAAATAAAGGTTGATAAAGAAATACCTGTGAGTGGTATTATGGCAATAGGTTTGAATGTAGCTTATGATAGTTCATTGGATTATATGTTGATGAATTATGAAGATATGGAATCATTAGCTTTACAGGCAGGGGTTCAACCAGTAAAAAGTGCTTCTGTTATATTTTGTGAAAATATTAATTCTTTGTATCAAGTAGAGGATTATATCGTAAATCATAGTGAAAATGTGAATATCAATGATCAATTTCAAGATACTGTATTATTAATCAATACAAAAAATGAAACATTGAGTATGTATACAATGGAAAAATATATTACAATTGTTTTGTTTACTTTGATTTTTATGTATATGTGTTACTGGTCACTGAAAAGACGTGAAAAAGAATTAACTATATTAAAGGCTAATGGTGTGATGTTTGATGAGTTTATTGTTCTTTTGAATCTGGATCAAATTTTTAAAATGTTTATATCATTGGTGGGTGTATTGATATTATCTTGGATTATTCAAATTCATTATTTAGAGATGATAGTTATTTTGGGTATTATTTATGGTTTGTCACTTTTGTGTTCTGTCATATTGTCTTGTGTTATGGTGAAAAATGTAAATCCTGAAAAAATCTTTAGAAATTAATCTATTGAAAGCGTTATAATAAAGCGATATAATGTTGCTTAGGAGGATACGGGAAATGAAAAGATTATTAAATTGTACAACAAGTGAAATGTTATCAATGAACAAAGATGAATTGAAACAATCTATTTTAGCAAGTGAAGGAAGAACAATTATGACAGAAACAGTTGTGGCTTGTCCACCTTTACTTGGTGATTTAACAAATGCTGAATTAGCTGTTTCTTTTGGTAGTGATATGGTATTATTAAATGTTTTTGATTGTGATCATCCTCATATCAATGGATTACCTGAAACAGATGAACCAGTGAAATTATTGAAGAAATTAGTAGGTAGACCAGTGGGATGTAATTTGGAACCTATTGATGAAAATGCAAAGATGATGGAAAACAGATTAGAGATTTCTCATGGTCGTCATGCGACAAAAGAAACATTTATGAAAGCAAAAGAATTGGGATTTGATTTTATCTGCTTAACAGGAAATCCTGGAACAGGTGTAAGTAATGCTTCTATTGAA
This sequence comes from Clostridium sp. C1, assembly GCF_018223625.1. Lineage (NCBI taxonomy): Bacteria > Bacillati > Bacillota > Clostridia > Eubacteriales > Clostridiaceae > Clostridium > Clostridium sp. C1. The sequence goes on from NZ_CP073631.1 coordinate 2,629,537, forward strand.
AATGCGATTAAACTTGCAAAAGAATATTTTGGTGGAATGATTATTGCTGGTAAAATGCATTCTTCAGGAATTGATGAAGCCTTAGTTGATTTAGATAGCATTGAAAGATTTATTGATGCGGGTGCTGATATTATCTTAATGCCTGCTGTTTATACAGTGCCTGGTTTATCAGAAGAAGAAGTCAGAGATGCTTGTAAATTAATTAAATCTAAAGGGGCTTTATCATTAAGTTCTATTGGAACTTCACAAGAAGGTAGTGATGAAGGAACAATTAGAGAAATCGCATTAGTGAATAAACGTTGTGGTATTGATATTCAACATATTGGTGATGCTGGATGGTGTGGTATTGCTTTACCTGAAAATATTATGGCATTATCTATCGCCATTAGAGGTAAACGCTGGACATATCATAAAATTGCATCTTCAGTGAATAGATAAGGATTCTCAGGAATCCTTTTTTTCTTAGATGAACGACTTTTCTTGAGATGAAGGGTTCTTTTTTATAAAATAAAAGAAAGAAGACTTTTTTAAAGGAGAGTGTGAAATATGGATCATTATAATATTCAAAAATATGGAATTCATACAACGGGAAGTGTTTATCGAAATATTCCTGCGGGTTCATTAATTGAAAAAGCATTAATAAAAAAAGAAGGGCGTTTAAGTCGTGCTGGATGTTTATGTGTACATACAGGTGAAAGAACAGGACGTTCCCCTAAAGACAAATATGTTGTGGATACACCTGCAGTCCATGATAGAATTGCTTGGGGAAAAGTGAATCAGCCTGTTTCTAGAGAGCAGTTTGATCAAGTTTATCAAGCCATTGTTCAACATTTTAAGGATAAAGATTTGTATATCTTTGATGGTTATGCAGGAGCTAATCCCAAATATTCTTATGGTTTTAGGATTATTAATGAAAAAGCAAGTCAAAATCTTTTTATTTCAAATTTATTGATTAAACCAACACCACGTGAATTGCAACATTTTCAAGAAGATTATCTGGTATTAGTTGCTCCTGACTGTCATATTGATGCATCGGTTGGTTTAAATAGTGATGTGGCTGTTATCATTGATTATGAAAAACAAATTGTATTAATTGCTGGAACGGGTTATTCTGGAGAAATTAAAAAGAGTATTTTCTGCGTTATGAATTATATGTTACCTCAGCGTAATGTTTTTACAATGCATTGTTCAGCAAATATTGGCGAAGATGGAAATACAGCATTGTTTTTTGGTTTATCTGGTACAGGAAAGACAACTTTATCAACAGATCCTCATCGTAAACTTATTGGTGATGATGAACATGGTTGGTCACGTACATCGGTTTTTAACTTTGAAGGGGGATGTTATGCAAAATGTATTAATCTTTCAAAGAAAAATGAACCAGATATATGGGAAGCTGTGAGATTTGGTGCTCTAGCAGAAAATGTAAGTTTATTTGAAGATACGAGAATCATTGATTTTGATGATGATTCGATTACTGAAAATACACGTGTGGGATATCCTTTGAATTTTATTAAAAATATTGAGCCTAGTGGTATGGGACCTATCCCTAAGACAATATTCTTTTTGGCTGCTGATGCTTTTGGGGTTTTACCGCCTATTTCTAAGTTGGATATGAATTCTGCGGTCTATCACTTTGTATCTGGATATACAAGTAAACTGGCAGGAACAGAAAATGGTGTTAGTGAACCACAGGCAACTTTTTCAACGTGTTTTGGTGAACCATTTTTGCCAATGGACCCATTGCTTTATGCAAAACAATTCCAGAAACGTATGACAAAAGCGGGTTCTAATGTTTTCTTAGTCAATACTGGATGGGTTGGTGGATCATATGGGGTAGGACGACGTATCCCATTAAAATATACAAGAGCTATGATTGAAGCAGCTATTAACGGTGAGTTGGATTATGTCAGTTACGAAGTTGATCCATTCTTTAATTTGAATATACCTTTATTCTGTCCAGGAGTACCAACGGAATTATTAAATCCACGTACAACATGGGTAAGTAAAGATGCTTATGATTTAACTGCTCAAAAGCTGGTTGAAATGTTCCAAGAAAATTTTAAACAATATCATCATTTCCCAGAAGCAATTATTCATGCAGGACCAGGTGGAAAAGTGAATAATACATTTTAGTGGCAACTTCGTTTGCCACTTTTTAGTATAGAAAATAAAAGAAAAAGGCATACTATGTATGAAAATAATTATGTATAAAAGTTGCTTTATGGTAAGAAACATGATATTTTATATATAGTTAGACAAAGCTAACTATATATAAAATATCAATTTGATAAAACAGGAGGATATGAAAATGAGTAAAATTATAAGTGTTTATGCTAGAGAAGTTTTAGATTCACGTGGAAATCCAACAGTTGAAGTAGAAGTACAAAGTGAAAATGGTTCTTTAGGTAGAGCTATTGTTCCTAGTGGGGCATCAACAGGTGTTCATGAAGCTGTTGAATTAAGAGATAAGGATGCAAACAGATATTTAGGATTAGGTGTATTAAATGCTGTTCAAAATGTCAATGATGAAATTGCGAAAGCAGTTGTCGGTGAAGAAGTGACAGCACAAAGAAAAATTGATCAGATGATGATTGATTTAGATGGAACGCCAAATAAAGGACGCTTAGGTGCCAATGCGATTTTAGGAGTCTCTTTAGCAGTCGCAAAATGTGCTGCTGATGAATTACATGTCCCATTATATCGTTATATTGGTGGAGCGAATGCGCATGTATTACCTACTCCAATGATGAATATTATTAATGGTGGAGCACATGCTGATAATAATGTGGATTTCCAGGAATTTATGATTATGCCAGTGAATGCACCATCATTTAAAGAAGCTATTCGTATGGGAGCAGAAGTTTTCCATGCTTTAAAGAAAGTTTTAAAAGGAAAAGGTTTAAATACTGCTGTTGGTGATGAAGGTGGTTTTGCGCCTAACTTAGCATCTAATGAAGAAGCAATTCAAACAATCTTAGAAGCTATTGAAACAGCTGGATATAAACCTGGTGTTGATGTGAAATTAGCTATGGATGTCGCAAGTAGTGAATTCTATAAAGATGGAAAATATACATTACCAGGAGAAAACAATAAATCATTTACTTCTCAAGAACTTGTTGATTTCTATGTTGAACTTTGTGATAAATATCCAATCATTTCTATTGAAGATGGATTAGATCAGGATGATTGGGAAGGATGGGATTACTTAACTGAAAAATTAGGTGATCGTGTTCAATTAGTTGGTGATGACTTCTTTGTTACAAATACAAAACGTTTACAACAAGGTATTGAAAGAGGTGTTGCTAACTCTATCCTTATTAAAGTCAACCAAATTGGAACTTTAACAGAAACATTAGAAGCTATTGAAATGGCTCAAAAAGCAAACTATACAGCTGTTGTTTCACATCGTTCTGGAGAAACAGAAGATACAACAATTGCTGATATTGCAGTAGCGACAAATGCAGGTCAAATTAAAACAGGTTCTGCTTCTCGTACTGATCGTATTGCTAAATACAATCAATTAATGAGAATTGAAGATGAATTAAAGAATCAATCTTGCTATGCATCTACAGAAGCATTTTATCAATTAAATCATAAATAATAACAAAAGAAGTGGAAAGGCTGATATATAAGTCTTTCCTTTTTTTTGAAAGTTTTATAGACATTTCTTTGTATATTCTTTACAATATCAAAAGAGATTAGTGAAGAAAGGATGGGAAAATATGAAAAAAGGCATTTTTAGTCTATTGCAAAGAATTGGTCGTTGTTTGATGTTGCCTATTGCCGTATTGCCCATTGCAGGTCTGTTTTTAGGGGTAGGAAGTTCACTGACAAATCCTACGACAATTGCTTCGTTGCATTTGGAATGGGTCATGGGTGAAGGAACTTTTCTTCATGCTTTCTTATTATTGTTAAAGGGTGTAGGGAATGTTTTATTTGAAAATATTCCATTACTGTTTGCAGCATCCGTTGCTTTGGGAATGGCGAAAAAGGCCAAAGAAGTTGCAGCCTTATCTTCTATTATCGCTTTCTTTGTGATGCATGCCAGTATTAATGGGATGTTAACTTTAACGGGTGTTATTGAAAATAATCAGATTGTACAAAATGTTCTAACTGGAAGTATTGCTAATGTTTGTGGAATTCTTTCTTTACAGATGGGAGTCTTTGGGGGCATTATTGTTGGATTGGGTGTTAGTTATTTACATAATCGTTTTTATGATATTCAATTACCTGATATCTTCTCATTTTTTGAAGGTGAAAGATTTGTACCTATCATAGCAGCTATTGTCTATTTGTTTGTTGGTGTTATGATGTTTTATATCTGGCCTGTTATTCAGTCAGGTATATTTGGTTTAGGAAAATTCATTGCAGATTCAGGTTATTTTGGTACTTTTATTTATGGTATTTTAAAAAGAGCATTAGTACCATTTGGATTACATCATGTCTTTTACATGCCATTTTATCAGACGGCGATTGGCGGTTCCATGATGATTAATGGTACTTTGGTTGAAGGTGCACAAAATATCTTTTTTGCGCAGTTATCTGATCCAACATTAACGCATTTTAGTAGTGAAGCGACAAGGTATTTTTCCGGTGAGTTTATTTTGATGATGTTTGGTCTACCTGGAGCGGCTTTAGCTATGTATCATTGTGCTAAGCCTGAGTCTAAAAAGGTAGTAGGTAGTCTTTTGCTTTCAGGAGCATTAACAAGTTTTTTGACAGGAATTACAGAACCGATTGAATTCACATTTGTCTTTGCGGCACCACTCTTATTTGGATTACATGTTTTTTTAGCAGCCACAACCTTTGTTGTTGCGCATGTTTTTAAGATTGCAATTGGATTTACTTTTTCTGCCAGCAGCATTGATTTTCTTGTTTTTGGTGTTTTACAGGGCAATGATAAAACGCATTGGATATTGGTTATTATCTTTGGTTTGATTTATTTTCTATTGTATTATTTGAGTTTTCGTTTTTGTATTTTGAAGTTTGATTTAAAAACTCCAGGACGTGAAGAAAATCAAAAACTGACTATCTTTAAAAAACCTCAATATGATTATTCTTTTGATAAATCATACCTTGATCCACAATGCCAGCGCATCATCAAAGGATTAGGTGGTAGACATAATTTTGAGGATTTGGATTGTTGTATTACCCGTTTAAGAGCAACTATTTATGATCGTGATAAGGTCAATGAGGCTTTGTTGAAACAGGCGGGAGCGGCAGCTGTGATGTTACAGGGAGATAGTATTCAGATTATTTATGGACCTAAGGCTTCTTCCATCAAGACCAAACTTGATGAATATCTGGCACATGTCCCTGAAAAATATGATTATGAAGAAAAGAGTATTTCTTATTCTCAAAATAAGATAGAATTGAAGAATGTTGTTGATGGCGAAGTCTTGCCAATAGAAGAGGCGGCTGATGATATTTTTTCACATAAACTTTTAGGTGATGGCATTATGATTCAACCAGATAATGGGACAATTGTGGCACCTTGTGATGGTGAAATATCAATGATTTATCCAACAAAGCATGCTATCGGTATAAAAAGAGATGATGATATTGAAATTTTATTGCATTTTGGTACGAATACCGTTAACTTAAAAGGTGAAGGATATCAAGTGATGGTCGAACTGCATCAAAAAATCAAAACAGGAGATGTTTTGTGGCAGGCAGATTTAGCATATATTCAAGCTCATGCGACTGATGCCAATATTATGCTGGTTGTGACTCAATCACCTGAAGAAACGACTTTGAAAAAGTCTTATGGATATATGCAACAAGGAACAAAAGTTCTAGAGATTTACGATTAGGGGAAGAGAAGGATGTATACAATTATAAAAGTGCTGAATAATAATACTGTTTTAGCCAAACATGATCATGAAGAAATCATTGTCATGTTTAAGGGGATTGGTTTTGGCAAAAAGGCTGGTGAATGTCTAGAAATACCGCCACAGGCTAAAAAATATCTGATGCAAAAAACTTATCAGTCAAAAGATCGTTTTCAAAATATTATTGAATATATTGATCCGATATATTTAGAAATAGCAGATGAAATTTTAAAGAGAGCTGAAGCCAGATTTGCAAAAATAGATTACAATATTTTATTACCACTAGCAGACCATATCTTTTTTACAATGAAACGTATGAAAGAGAATATTTTACCATCCAATCCATTTCATTACGATATTCAGTTGTTATTCCCTGATGAATATGAAGTTGCTCAAGAAGCAAGAGACATTATTTTTCAATATACATCTCAAATGATTAATGATGATGAAGTAGGATTTATTACATTACATGTGCATTCTGCGGTATCAACAAATAAAGTTGTTGAATCCATGGAAGCAACACGTATTATTCACGAACAAATCTTACAATTACAAAAAGATTTAAATATTGTCATAGATGTTCATTCTATTTCTTATGCCAGATTGATGAATCATATCAAGTTCTTGATTGTGCGTATTAATTCAGGTGAGAAACTACAAATGGATATTAGTGAATTTACGAAAGACAAGTTTCCTTTTGCCTATCAGCAGGCACAACATATGTGTCATTCATTATCAAAAATACTCAAAAAAGAGATGCCAGAAACAGAAGTTGGATATTTAGCATTGCATTTAGAAAGAATTTTATCAAGTACAGTTCAGTAGTGTTTTGATAAAAATATTCAAATTCTTGACAAGGGTTTGAGAATATGGTAGCCTATAACTAGAAAAAAGAATATTTAATAGTGTGTTACTGTTAGGCAGGCATGAACTATTTTGATTGAGAATATAACAGGATGATTGTATTCTCAATGAAGATAGACATGTCTGCCTTTTTTGCATCTATTAAGTAGAAAGAAAGGGAGGAAAAACAAAAATGGTAGGAATTATTCTTGCTAGCCATGGTGAATTCGCTAATGGTATTTTGCAATCAGGATCTATGATTTTTGGTGAACAGCCAGATGTGAAAGCTGTGACATTACAACCTAGCGAAGGTCCTGATGACTTAAAGGCTAAAATTCAAGAAGCTATTGCTACATTTGAAAATCCTGATGAAGTATTATTCATGGTTGATTTATGGGGCGGAACACCATTCAATCAATCTAATGGACTTCTTGATGGTCATGAAGACAAATGGGCAATTGTGACTGGCTTGAATTTGCCAATGCTGATTGAAGCTTATGCTTCACGTATGTCTATGCAAACTGCACATGAAATTGCTAAACACATTGTAGAGGTTGCAAGAGAAGGGGTTAAGGTTCGTCCAGAAACATTAGAACCAGAAAAGAAAGAAGCAACTGTTCAGCAGCCAACACAACCTCAAGGAGCTATTCCTGAAGGAACAGTGTTAGGAGATGGACACATTAAATATGTTTTAGCACGTGTGGATACACGTTTATTACATGGTCAAGTCGCTACAACTTGGACAAAAACAACACAACCAAATCGTATTATTGTTGTTTCTGATTCAGTAGCTCATGATGATTTACGTAAGAAAATGATTGAACAGGCTGCACCACCAGGTGTCAAAGCCAATGTCGTTCCAATTGATAAAATGATTCAGGTTGCAAAAGATCCACGTTTTGGAGCAACAAAAGCTATGTTATTATTTGAAACACCTCAAGATGCCCTTCGTGCAATTGAAGGTGGAGTCGATATTAAAGAATTAAATATTGGATCTATGGCACATTCACTTGGAAAAGTTGTTGTCAATAAGGCAATTGCTATGGGAGAAGATGATGTCAAAACAATTGAAAAATTAAAATCAATGGGAATTACTTTTGATGTTCGTAAAGTTCCATCTGATTCTAATGAAAATATAGATAATCTTCTTAAAAAAGCAAAAGCAGAATTAGCAAAATCTTAAAATAGGGAGGAAAACATAATGTCTTTTATTACAATAGTATTGATTATTATCGTTGCCCTACTTGCTGGTATGGAAGGGATTCTTGATGAATTTCAGTTCCATCAACCATTAGTAGCGTGTACGTTAATTGGATTAGTCAGTGGACACCTTACAGAAGGAATTGTTTTAGGTGGTTCATTACAGATGATTGCTCTTGGATGGGCAAATGTTGGGGCGGCTGTTGCACCAGATGCAGCTTTGGCTTCAGTTGCTTCAGCGATTATTATGGTTTTAGGTTTAGAAGGTGGAACAACTGATGTTCAAACAGCTATTTCAACTTCAATTGCTGTAGCTGTACCACTTTCAGTAGCTGGTTTATTCTTAACAATGATTTGTCGTACAATTGCTATTCCTATGGTTCACTTTATGGATGGTGCTGCTGAAAAAGGAAATATTCGTGCAATTGAAACATGGCATATTTTAGCTATTCTTTTACAAGGTGTGAGAATTGCGATTCCTGCTGCAGCATTATGCTTCGTACCTGCACAAGTGGTAACAGATGCCTTAAATCAAATGCCTACATGGTTATCAGGTGGTATGACTGTTGGTGGAGGAATGGTTGCTGCTGTTGGTTATGCAATGGTTATCAACATGATGTCAACAAAAGAAACTTGGCCATTCTTTGCTTTAGGATTCGTTCTTGCAGCTATTGGTGAATTAACATTAATTGCTTTAGGAGCTATTGGTGTTGCATTAGCATTAATTTACTTAGGATTAAAAGAAAATGGAGGTTCTTCTAATGGAGGAACTGGAGGTTCTGGAGATCCATTAGGTGATATATTAAATGATTATTAATCTTGAAGGAGGACAAGAAAATGGCAGAAAAAATTAAATTAACTAAAAAAGATAGAATTTCCGTTGCTATGCGTCATCAGTTCCTTCAAGGATCATGGAACTATGAACGTATGCAAAATGGTGGTTGGTGTTTCTCGATTATTCCAGCTATTAAAAGATTATATCCTCAAAAGGAAGATCGTATTGCAGCATTAAAAAGACATATGGAGTTCTATAACACACATCCATATGTTTCAGCACCAGTTATGGGGGTTACATTAGCTTTAGAAGAAGAGCGTGCTAATGGAGCAGATATCAATGATCAGGCTATTCAAGGGGTTAAAGTTGGTATGATGGGACCTCTTGCTGGGGTTGGAGATCCAGTGTTCTGGTTTACTTTAAGACCAATCTTAGGAGCATTAGGTGCCTCTTTAGCGTTAAGTGGTAACATTGTTGGACCTTTATTATTCTTCTTTGCATGGAATATTATTCGTATTGCTTTTATTTGGTATACTCAAGAATTTGGTTATAAAGTCGGAACTTCAATTGCACAAGACTTATCTGGTGGATTGATTGGAAAAATCACTCAAGGTGCTTCTATTTTAGGTATGTTTATTATTGGAGCATTAGTTCAACGTTGGGTGACAATTTCATTTACACCTGTTGTCTCTAAAGTTACACAATCAGCAGGAGCTTATATTGACTGGTCAAAAATTACAGGAAGTGCTGAAGGTATTAAATCAGCATTAGAACAATATTCAACTTTAGGAGCAGCTGGATTAAATGTTGAAAAAGTAACAACTTTACAACAGAACTTAGACCAATTAATTCCAGGTTTAGCAGCTTTATTATTAACATTATTATGCTGCTGGTTATTGAAAAAGAAAGTTTCACCTATCGTTATTATCATCGCATTATTTGCTGTTGGTATTCTTGCACGTTTAGCTAGAATTATGTAAAATAATGAAGAATGATGAAAAGCTCAGCTTTCATGCTGAGCTTTTCATAAATAGTAGGAGGGAAACAATGGTACAGTCTTTAAATGCCAAAGTTGATTTAACAATTAAGGCAACATCTTATTTAGGAATGGCTAATTATGGTCAGGTGATGATTGGAGATCATGCTTTTGAATTTTATAATGAAAGAAATGTAAGAGATTATATCCAGATTCCATGGGAAGAAGTTGATTATGTGATGGCTTCTGTCATATTGAAAGGGAAATGGATTCCACGTTTTGCCATCTATACAAAACAAAACGGTTATTTTACTTTTTCAACACGTGATAATAAAGCGACTTTAAGAGCCATTAATCAATATATACCAGGGGAAAGAATGGTGCGTTCTTTAAGCTTTTTTCAGGTTCTTAAGCGTGGATTAAGCAATCTTTTTCATAGAAAGTCAAAATAGATGATTTGGAAAGGTCAATCATCTTTTTTTATTTTTTAAAAGAATTGTTGTTTTTCTAAAATCAGTAAGGATTGAAAGCTATGTGGAAAATATTGACATTGAAAACCTAATTGTTGGCATTGTTTGGCTATTTGTTTAGCAGTTTTTCCAGTATCACAGATAAAATATAGAAGTTTATCATGAGGTAAATAAGGAATTTGACTTTTTAAATCATCCCCAGGAATATTGATAGCATTTTTTAAATGAAGTTGACGAAAAGAAAATTCATCACGTAAATCAATAATGAGAGTTTGTGGATTATAGATATGTTGAAGGATATCATCATACATAAAATCACCACTATTAATATATGTCAATATAATGTGTTGGTGAAACTGTTTTTATAGAATGAGTCAATAAATGACGATTATATGAAGATTATTTTGAGTTCACGTAAAATATAAAAACAGCTTTTTCTATTTTTACAAAAAATGACAATTCTTATTGCTTTAACAATTATAAAAGCAATTGAAAATCAGTTATAAGAATGTTATAATTTGCACATGGAGGGTTGAGAAAAATGGACAAAAAAACAATTAAAGATATTGAAGTCACTGGAAAAACTGTCTTAGTTCGTGTTGACTTCAACGTACCTAGAAACAAAGAAACAGGAGAAATTACAAATGACAACAGAATTGTTGCCGCATTACCTACTTTAAAATATTTGTTAGAACAAAAACCAAAAGCTATCGTATTGTTCTCACATTTAGGTAAAGTAAAAACTGAAGAAGATAAAGCTAAAAATGATTTATCTGTTGTAGCTCCTAGATTATCTGAATTATTAGGAGTAGATGTGAAATTTGTAAACTGTACAAGAGGACCTGAACTTGAAAATGCTGTTAAAGAAGCTAATAATGCTCAAGTCATTTTAGTACAAAATACACGTTATGAAAAAGGTGAAAGCAAAAATGATCCTGAATTAGGTAAATATTGGGCATCACTTGGAGATGTATTCGTTGAAGATGCATTCGGTTCAGTACATAGAGCACATGCTTCTACTGCTGGAATTCCTGCTCATTTACCATCTGCTGCTGGATTCTTAGTTGAAAAAGAAATTGCTTATATTGGAAAAGCTGTAAGTGATCCAGAAAGACCAATGGTTGCTATTTTAGGTGGAGCTAAAGTTTCTGATAAGATTTTAGTTATTGAAAACTTATTAAAGATTGCTGATAAAGTTATCGTTGGTGGAGGTATGACTTATACTTTCATGAAAGCTATGGGACATGAAATTGGTAATTCTTTAGTTGAAGATGATCGTATTGATGTTGCTAAAGAAATTATTGAAAAAGGTGGAGATAAATTAATCTTACCTGTTGATTCAGTAATCAATAATGCATTTGCTGCTGAAGGTGATATTAAAGTATGTGGTGAAGATATTCCAGAAGGATACATGGGATTAGATATTGGACCTAAATCAGTTGAAAATATCAAAGCTGCTTTAGAAGGAGCTAAAACTGTTGTATGGAATGGTCCAATGGGTGTATTTGAAATGGAACCATTCGCTAAAGGAACTATCGCAGTATGCGAAGCTTTAGCAAACTTACCAGATGCTAATACAATTATCGGTGGTGGAGATAGTGCTGCTGCTGTTATGCAACTTGGATATGCTGATAAAGTTTCTCATATCTCAACTGGTGGAGGAGCTTCATTAGAATATATGGAAGGTAAAGTATTACCTGGTATTGCTGCAATTGATGATAAATAATAAGGGGATTATAAAAATGAGAAAACCAATTATCGTAGGAAACTGGAAAATGAATAAAACAATTGCTCAAACAAAAGAATTTGTTGAAGCAGTTGATGGAGCATGTACTGATAAAGCTGATTGGGGAATTGCAACACCATATTTAGCTTTACAGACTGCTAAAGGTGCAGCTCAAAACTTAATTGTTGCTGCTCAAAACTGCCACTTTAAAGATAGTGGTGCATATACTGGTGAAGTCAGTGTTGAAATGTTGAAAGAAATCGGAGTGGAATGGGTTATTTTAGGACATTCTGAAAGAAGACAATATTTTGGTGAAACTGATGAAACAGTCAATGCAAAAATGCGTCAAGTTTTATCAAACGATATGACTCCAATTGTATGTGTTGGTGAAACTTTAGAACAATATGAATCAGGAACAACAAAAGACGTTGTGAAAACACAAACTGTAGCTGCATTTAAGGATGTATGTCCAAATTGTGCGAGTCGTGTTGTTATTGCATATGAACCAGTATGGGCTATTGGTACTGGAAAAACTGCAACTAATGAAATTGCTCAAGATGTTTGTGCATATATTAGAAGCGTTGTTGCTGAATTATATGGACAAGAAGTTGCTGATAAGGTAAGAATCCAATATGGTGGATCAGTTAAACCAGAAGGATTAAAAGCTTTATTAGAACAACCAGATATTGATGGAGCATTAGTTGGTGGAGCTTCTTTACAAGAAGATTCTTATAAAGCAATGATTGCTGCATTAGATTAATGAAAGAAGTGAGTCAACCTGTGGGTTGACTCTTTGTGTATAAAATGTTTTTGATTTAACTTTTCATTGCAAGAATTGAAAAGGTTTACATAAAATGTAAGAGGTTTATTTTTAAAAAATATCTTCTCTTGCTTGTTTTTTCACAAGGAATATAGTATATTTATCGTATAAATATTAATGATGTCGGAGGAAATGTTATGGCAGAAAAAAAAGCTGTAAAAAAAGAAGCCCCAAAGGCTGAATGGACTAATGAACAAGTTGATGCTCATATTGATGAGTTAGTTCAAAAAGCATTAGTTGCATTAGACAAATTTGAATCTTATAGTCAAGATGCAGTTGATTACATTGTTGCTAAATGTTCTGTTGCTGGATTAGATCAACATGGTGTTTTAGCAGAAGCAGCTGTCAACGAAACTGGTAGAGGTGTTTTTGAAGATAAAGCTGTTAAAAACTTATTCGCCTGCGAATATGTAACAAGTAATCTTCGTCACTTGAAAACAGTTGGAATTATTAATGAAGATCCTTTAACTGGAATCACTGAAATTGCTGAACCAGTTGGAGTTATTTGTGGTATTGTACCAACAACAAATCCAACTTCAACAGTTATTTTTAAATCTTTAATTTCATTAAAGACAAGAAACCCAATTATTTTCTCATTCCATCCATCTGCATATGAATGTTCAGTTCAAGCTGCAAAAGTTATCAGAGATGCTGCAATTGCTGCTGGAGCTCCTGAAGATTGTATTCAATGGATTGGTGTACGTGGATCTATGTATGCAACAAATGCATTAATGAATCATCCTAATGTTGCTACAATTTTAGCAACTGGTGGTAATGCAATGGTTAAAGCTGCTTACTCTTGTGGTAAACCTGCTTTAGGTGTTGGTGCTGGTAACGTACCTGCATACGTTGAAAAAACATGTGTATTAAAGAGAGCTGTTAATGATATCGTGTTATCAAAATCATTTGATAATGGTATGATTTGTGCTTCTGAACAAGCTGCAATTGTTGACCAAGAAATTTATAATGAGTTTAAAGAAGAAATTTCTCGTTTTAAAGTATACTGGGTAAACGGTGAAGAAAAAGCAAAACTTGAAAAATATATGTTTGGTGCTGAAGCATATAGTGATAAAGTCAATGAAGTTGGTACAGTTAATGCTGCTGTTGTTGGTAAACCTGCAACATGGATTGCTGAACAAGCAGGATTTAAAGTGCCAGAAGATACACAAATCTTACTTGCTGAATGTAAAGAAGTTGGTCCAAATGAACCATTAACAAGAGAAAAATTATCTCCAGTATTAGCTGTATTAAAAGCAACTTCAACTGAAGATGGTATCAATAAATCTGCTGCAATGGTAGCATTCAATGGTTTAGGACACTCTGCTGCTATTCATACACAAAATCATGATATTGCAGTAGAATTTGGTTTAAGATGTAAAGCTATTCGTGTTATTGAAAATGCCCCATCTACATTTGGTGGAATTGGTTCAGTTTATAATGCGTTCATTCCATCATTGACATTAGGATGTGGTTCTTATGGTCATAACTCAGTTTCTAACAACGTTAGTGCTGTAAACTTATTAAATATTAAGAGAATAGGGAGACGTAACAACAATATGCAATGGGTTAAACTTCCTCCAAAAATCTACTTTGAAAGAAATTCAATTAGATATTTAAGAGATATGAAATACATGGAAAAAGCCATGATTATTACTGATAGAGGTATGTACAATCTTGGATATGTTGAAAAGATTGAAGACGTTATCAGAAGAAGACGTAATAAAGTTGACTTAGAATTATACTTTGATGTAGAACCAGATCCAAGTATTGATACAGTTAACGAAGGTGTTGAATTAATGAGAAAATTCCAACCTGATGTTATTATCGCATTAGGTGGAGGATCTTCAATGGATGCTGCAAAAGTTATGTGGTTAATGTATGAACATCCAGAAGTAAACTTTGATGATATCAAACAAAAATTCATGGATATTAGAAAACGTGCTTTCAAATTCCCTGAATTAGGTAAAAAAGCAAGATTAATCTGTATCCCAACAACTTCTGGTACAGGTTCAGAAGTTACACCATTTGCCGTTATTACTGATAAGAAAGCAAATAAGAAATATCCATTAACTGACTACGCTTTAACTCCAACTGTAGCTATCGTAGACCCAGAATTCGTTATGAGCTTACCACCAGCAATTGCTGCTGATACAGGTATTGACGTATTAACACATGCTGTTGAAGCATATGTATCTATCTTAGCTTCTGACTTTACTGATGGATGGGCTAAACAAGCTGTTAAGATGGTATTTGATTACTTAGATGAATCAGTAAATAAAGGAACTCCAATCGCTAGAGAAAAAATGCACAATGCTGCAACAATTGCAGGTATGGCATTTGCAAATGCATTCTTAGGAATGAACCACTCATTAGCTCATAAGATTGGTGGAGAATGGCACATTCCTCATGGACGTACAAATGGTATCTTATTACCACATGTTATTAGATACAATGGTACTGTTCCAACTAAATTAAATATCTGGCCAAAAATTGAAAACTATAAAGCAGATGTTAAATACATGGAATTAGCTCAATTGATTGGATTAAATCCTAAGACTCCTGAAGAAGGTGTCAGAATGTTTGCTGATGCTTGTGAAGAATTATGCGTTAAAGTTGGTGTAGCAACTAACGTTAAATCACAAGGTATCGACAAAGCTGCTTGGGAAGAATCAATTCATAGAATTGCTATGAATGCTTATGAAGATCAATGTACTCCAGCTAACCCAAGAATGCCAATCGTTAAAGATATGGAAGAAATCTTACGTACAATTTATGATTATGAATCTAAATTTGCAACTAAAGATGCAAAATAAAAAATAAAAGCATGACCCATGATGGTTATGCTTTTTTTCTTACAAATATGAAAAAATATTGTATAATAGATGTATATGAAATGGAGGTAATAAAAATGGGTTTTCCAAAAGATTTTTTATGGGGTGGCGCAGTAGCTGCCAATCAGTGTGAAGGTGCATATCTGGAAGATGGAAAGGGTCTTTGTGTACCAGATATGTTATTGGGTGGAGATGTGAATACACCAAGAACATTTTTACCTAAAACAGATCCAACAGCATTTTATCCAAGTCATGAAGCTATAGACTTCTATCATCACTATAAAGAGGATATCGCTATGTTTGCTGAAATGGGATGGAATGTCTTTAGACTTTCTATTAACTGGGGAAGAATTTTTCCAAATGGGGATGATGAAGAACCTAATGAAGCAGGTTTAGCATTCTATGATAAAGTATTTGATGAATGTCATAAACATGGCATGGAACCTTTAGTGACTTTATGTCATTATGAAATTCCTTGGAATATTGTGACAAAATATAATGGCTTTAGTGACCGTCGTGTCATTGACTTGTTTGTAAAGTATGCCACAACATGTTTTGAACGTTATAAAGATAAGGTAAAATATTGGCTGACATTTAATGAAATTAATATTGCTTGTATGGGTGAAGGTGGTATTGGTAACTTATATGGATTAGGTATGATGGAACCAGAAGATGTTCAAGCTGATCATCGTATTCCACTTACAGAATTAAAATCTAATAATCAAAAAATGTTTGAGGCTTTACATAATGAATTTGTTGCTAGTGCTTTAACTGTCAAAGCAGGGCATAAGATTAATCCTAATTTTATGATTGGAAATATGATTGCTCATACAACTGTTTATCCATTAACACCAAATCCAAAAGATGTTTTAGCTGCTTTTGATGAAGATAATTTTAAGAATAATTTCTGTGGTGATGTTCAAGTGCGTGGTGAATATCCATCATACATGTGGCGTTATTTTAAGGAACATGGCATTGATACATCATTTATTAGCGATGAAGATAAAAAAATCTTAAAAGAGGGGACTGTAGATTTCTATACTTTCTCTTATTATCAATCAAATTGTATAACAGTTGATAAAGACGCACAAATGACTCAAGGTAATATGACTGTAGGGGCTAAAAATCCATATCTTGAAGCCAGTGACTGGGGATGGCAGATTGATCCTGATGGATTACGTTATACATTGAAATTATTAAATGGACGTTATCCACATACACCATTAATGATTGTAGAAAATGGTTTAGGGGCATTTGATAAAGTAGAAGAAGATGGATCTATCCATGATGATTATCGCATTGCTTATTTAAGACCACATATAGCTGCAATGAAAGAAGCTATTGAAGATGGTGTTCCATTAATTGGTTATACAACTTGGGGTCCTATTGATCTTGTTTCTGCAGGAACAGGGCAATATGCAAAACGTTATGGTTTTATTTATGTAAATAGACATGATGATGGAACTGGAGATTTTTCAAGAAGTCGTAAAGATTCATTTTATTGGTATAAAAAAGTTATTGAATCAAATGGTGAAGATTTAGATTAAGTAAAAAAAGGACATATCAGCAGTATATGTCCTTTTCATATTCATATGTTAGCGTATCTTTATTTTTTCCAATCTTCCAGCATTTTAAGAGCTTGGTCTAAAACTTTAGCACCATCCATCATACCATAAGTACGCATATCAATAACATCAACAGGGATAGCGTTTTTCACTTGTTCTTTGATAGATTTTAAACGGAAACGAACTTGAGGACCAAGTAATAAAACATCACAAGGATCAGCAGCATATTCTGTTGTTAGAGCTGTTTCACTGATTGCCCAAATTTTCGCATCCAAACCTCTTTCCTCAGCAGCTTTTTGCATTCTTGTTACAAGTAAGCTAGTTGACATACCAGCACTACATGCTAACATAATTTTAACCATTTTCATATTCCTCCTTATTTATTTCATTCTATAATATTATTATACACCCATTCACCATTTTATGAAATATTAAAGATGGAATTTCATAAAATTGTTGACTTATGAATAAGACTTGATTACCATAATAAAGAAAATAAAAGTAAAGGAACAGAAGTATGAAAAAGAAAGATATTATTTTTATTATAGGTTTATGCATTGTCATTGGCATTATGTATCTTGTTTATGAACTTACACAAAAGGAGAAAAATGGTGAAATAGAAGTTTATTATCATAATGAAGTGATTGAAACAATTGATATATCTAAAAATCAAACCTATACTTTTGAAGGTGATTATGGTGTTTTTCATTTGGAAGTGAAAGATCATCAATATCGTGCAATAAATGTTGAATGCCCTAATCATGATTGTGAAAAAGTGGGATGGGTCAAAGAAGGGAGTTCACGCTCTATTATTTGTGCACCTAATGATATTTATGTGATTCAACCGGATCTGGAATCTTCATATTAACTTATTTTCATGAGGGATTAATCAAATGTTCACATAAAATTCATACCATCACGTTATGATAAAATTGTCTTAAGACAAGACATATAATATCAAATATAGACGACTCTCTCCCTATAAATTATCGTCTATAAATAAAGAAGAACGTTTTCCCCACGTTCTTTTTTGTTTGTAAATATAAAAGTTCACACAAAGTTCTCATAAAATTCACAGTAAATTCATATGACTAAGTTAATATATAAATGTCTTAAGACAAGACATATAATATCAGATATAGACGACCCCTCTCCCTATATTATAAATTTCGTCTATATATAAAAAAGAACGTTTCCCCACGTTCTTTTTTTATATAATTTGAAAGTGTTTTAAAGCGTTAAATATACCATGATTATCAGTATCTGTTGTTATATAAGAAACTTCATGAAATAAAAGGGGATTGCTGTTACCCATAGCTACAGAATCATGAGTATATTTTAACATTGGAAGATCATTTGTTGAATCGCCAATACTGATAGTATCTTTTATTGTATATCCAAGATGATCAATGATATATTGGATGCCTGAAGCTTTAGAATAAGGGA
The DNA here is from genome assembly GCF_018223625.1 of Clostridium sp. C1. NCBI lineage: Bacteria > Bacillati > Bacillota > Clostridia > Eubacteriales > Clostridiaceae > Clostridium > Clostridium sp. C1. The sequence goes on from NZ_CP073631.1 coordinate 2,648,023, forward strand.
AAGGGACGATTTCTAAAAAATCGATATCTCTTTGAATAATATGGAAGTCATCCTGTAATTCTTGTTTAAAAGATTCAATATCAGTATGAGGTTGATACCAGATTGTTAATTTATCAAAGGAAACATCATCATGAGAAGTAAAACTTCCTGTGTGAAAACCGATGTCTTGATAATGTTTTTGGATAGATTGAATAAAAGGGTGCTTCAAATTTTTAGAAAAATAAACACCATCATAGCCTTCCAGCATAGCATCAACTTGATATTGATAAATGCTTTGAATCACTTTATGTTTCAGATTAGTACTTAATTGAGCATGAAATAGGGGTTGTTGATGGTATTGAATGTAAGTGCCACAACCACAAATATAGCCATCAAATGGAATGTCTGTAATCATTGAATCAATGGTAGAAAATGGACGGCCAGTGTTAATGAAACAAAGATGTCCATTGGCTTGAGCCTGTAAAATGGCTTGGATTGTTGATGGAGGAATTGTTCCTGTTTTTTCATCAATTAATGTTCCGTCTATATCAAAAAAGATAAGTTTTGTCTGCATAAATATTTCTCCTTTTTTCATATCATAAGCTTTCTAAAGAATATGGTCAAGAGATAATGATGATGTTGTATTGCGAAAAAATTATCTATATGATATACTTTTTTAAACTATGAGAGGGGTAGATAGAGATGTATAAGATTTTACACAAAGAAAAATTAAATGATGTTGTAGAGTTGATGGTAGTTCATGCACCCCATGTATCTAGAAAATGTGAACCGGGACAGTTCATTATTTTAAGGGTTGGAGAAGATGGTGAAAGAATTCCATTGACAATTGCTGATTATGATAGAGAAAAAGAAACAATTACAATTATTTATCAAATTGTTGGGTATTCTACAAAAGCATTGGCATTGTTAAATGAAGGTGATGAAATTACAGATTTTGTAGGTCCATTAGGAGAACCAACAAAATTACATGCTTCTAAACACGTTGTCGGTGTTGCAGGGGGTGTTGGAAGTGCCCCACTTTATCCACAATTAAGAGCGTTAGCACAAATGGGTGTTGATGTTGATGTTATTATTGGTGGTAGAGAAGCTCAATATGTTTTATGGGCTGATGAATTTAGAAAATTCTGTAAGAATGTTTATATCACAACAGATGATGGGTCATTAGGTCAAAAAGGATTTGTCACACAAGTTTTAGCTGATTTAATTGATCAAGGAGAATCTATTGATGAAGTCATTGCGATAGGTCCTGTACCAATGATGAAAGCGGTTGTTGGCGTTACAAAGCCTCATAATATCAAAACTTCTGTTTCATTAAATCCGATTATGATTGATGGAACAGGTATGTGTGGATGCTGTCGTGTAACTGTAGATGGAAAAATTAAATTTGCTTGTGTTGATGGACCAGATTTTGATGGATTACAAGTTGATTTTGATGAATTGATGGCACGTCAAAGAATGTTTAAAGAAGAAGAACATCAAATGGATGAACAAGCCAATCGTATGTGTAATTTAATGGGAGGTGTCAAATAATGCCAAATATGTCATTGGAAAAGGTGAAAATGCCTGAGCAGGAACCTCAAGTGAGAAACCAGAATTTTCAGGAAGTTGCCTTAGGATATACAGAAGAACAGGCAATGGAAGAAGCAACAAGATGTTTAAATTGTAGACATAGTCCATGTAAAAATGGGTGTCCTGTAGGTGTTCCTATTCCTGAATTTATCAGTGAAGTTGCAAAAGGTCATTTTGAAGAAGCCTATGAAATTATAACTCAAGAAAATGCTTTACCTGCCATTTGTGGGCGTGTTTGTCCTCAAGAAAATCAATGTGAAGGAAAATGTGTCAGAGGAATTAAAGGTGAGTCTGTTGGAATTGGACGTTTAGAAAGATTTGTTGCAGATTATCACCGTGATCATGGAAAGAAGAAAGAAAATCATATTGAAAAAAATGGTATCAAAGTAGCTGTAGTTGGAAGTGGACCAGCTGGAATGACTTGTGCTGGAGAACTTGCGAAAAAGGGATATGATGTTACTGTTTTTGAGGCTTTGCATAAAACAGGAGGCGTTTTATCATATGGTATTCCAGAATTTCGTTTGCCTAAAGATTTGGTACAAAAAGAAATTGATGGGGTAGCTGATTTAGGTGTTAAGTTTGAAACAAACGTTGTTGTTGGACGTTCCATAACAATTGATGAATTACAGGAAGAAGGCTATGCAGCTATCTTTGTAGGAAGTGGAGCAGGGCTTCCTCGTTTTCAAGGGATTCCGGGTGAAAATTTAAATGGTGTTTATGCCGCTAATGAATTTTTAACACGTGTCAATTTGATGAAAGGTTACGAATTTCCAAAGCATCCAACACCAGTGAAAATAAGTGATACTGTGTGTGTGATTGGAGCAGGAAATGTTGCGATGGATGCAGCCAGAACAGCAAAACGTTTAGGAGCTAAAAATGTTTATATCGTCTATCGTCGTGGAGAACAGGAAATTCCTGCCAGAGCTGAAGAAGTGCATCACGCTAAAGAAGAAGGTATCATCTTTAAGTTGTTAACAAATCCGGTTAAAATTGAGGGAAAAGATGGATGGGTTCATGCTATGGAATGTGTAGAAATGGAACTGGGAGAACCAGATGAAAGTGGTAGAAGAAGACCAGTTGTCAAGGAAGGTTCAAACTTTGTGATTGAAACAGGAACTGTTATTGTTTCCATTGGACAAAGTCCAAATCCATTGATTAGACAGACAACACCGGGCTTAGATACACAAAAATGGGGTGGAATTATTGTTGATGAAGAAACAATGAAAACATCTAAGGAAGGTGTCTATGCTGGTGGCGATGTCGTGACTGGAGCAGCGACTGTTATTTTAGCAATGGGTGCTGGAAAAAAAGCTGCCCAAGCTATTGATGAAGCTTTAAAACAGAAATAAATAAAAAGCGATTAGAGTCTTTCTAATCGTTTTTTTGCACAGCTTTACATGATTCTCTTTCCACCAGATAACAAGGAAGTTGAATACGCATAGGTAATAGTTTGGTATGATCTTTAATTGCCTGATGGAGAAGTTTTGCTCCAAATTGCCCCATATCAAAGGCTGGAGCGTAAAAAGTTGTAAGTGGTGGATATGTATAGTTACTGGCATCAATATTATCAAATCCAATAATAGAGATATCTTCTGGAATATGGAATCCATAATCATTTAAAGCTTTCATAGCCCCCATCGCAATAGGATCACTCGCCGCAAAGAGAGCTGTTGGTAAATGATGGGATTGAATCATACTTACCATCATCGCATAACCAGATTCACTTGTAAACTCTCCTTCTAAAAGATAATCTTCATATTCTAATTGATACTCTGTCGCATATTTGATAAATGCCTGTTTTCTGATATCTTCATAAGCTAAACCATCATCTAGATATTCAATAGCACCTAAATAACCGATTTTATGATGACCTAAGTTCTTTAGATATGTTAAAGCTTGTTTTAAAGCTAAATCAAAATCTAATACAATCGAACATTCTTTTAAATTTTCGTAATCCATATCTAACAAAATAATAGAATCATTATATTTTTTTAATGTTTCAATATGTTTTTTACTAAATTTTCCTAAACAGATAATCCCATCAATACCTTTTAAAGATTTTTCAATATGAACATCATCTTTAAAAATTCTCCTTAATATAATACCATTTTTTGCACAATAGTCTTCTACACCATGACGCAAAGTTAAATAATAAGGATCATGGATTTCCTGTTGTAAAGAATACCATTGAATTAAACAGATATGAATGTTTGGATCATTTTTTTTCTTTTTATGATATTGAAGTTTTTTGGCAGCTTCAAGTACATTTTCTCTTGTCTGGGGAGGGACACTTAGAGTAGGATCGTCATTAAGAATACGTGAAACTGTCGCAATTGAAACATCTGCCAGTTGGGCAATATCTTTTAAAGTGGCCATAGTTACCTCCTTATTTTCTTTATTATATAGGAAAATACTTGAAAATGCTATGAAATTTCAAAGAATATCTCAATAAGTAAAAATTTACTTAAATAATAAGTAAAAAATATTTGAAGTTTTCTAAGAAGCGTGGTATGGTATAGGTAGATAATGAGGAGGACAAAATATGAACCATGCAATTAATCAGTTAATACAATATGGATTAGATCGTCAGTTAATACAAGAAGCTGATAGAGATTATGCAACAAATTTATTACTGGATTTGTTAAATATGAATGAATTTGAAAGAGAAGATATTCATGAAGTGATTGGTGATTGTACACCCATTTTAGAGAAAATGTTAAATTATGCAGTTGAACAAGGCATCATTGAAGACAGCATTGTAGAAAAAGATTTATTTGATACACGTCTAATGAATTGTTTAATGCCTAGACCAAGTGAAGTTGTGCAGACATTTTATCGCCGCTATGCACATTCACCAAAAAAAGCAACACAATATTTTTATAATCTTTCCATTGATTCCCATTATATTCGTAAAGATCGTACTGATCAGAATATTCGTTTTCAAAAATATTATAAATATGGTTTAATAGATATCACGATTAATTTATCAAAACCAGAAAAAGATCCTAAAGATATTGCGAAAGCAAAACTTGTCAAAACAAGTGGTTATCCAAAGTGTTTATTATGTAAAGAAAATGTAGGATTTAGTGGAGATTTTAATCGTCCTGCCAGACAAAACCACCGTATTATTCCATTGAAATTGAATGGGCAAGACTATTATTTTCAATATTCACCTTACGTTTATTATAATGAACACTGTATCGTTTTCAATAAAGAACATATTCCTATGGTGATTAATCAAGATACGTTTCAACATCTTTTATCCTTTGTTGAACAGTTTCCTCATTATATGTTAGGTTCTAATGCGGATTTACCGATTGTTGGAGGATCAATTTTAACACATGATCATTTTCAAGGTGGATGTTATGAATTTGCAATGAATAATGCTGATGTGATTCAAACATTAACATTTGAAGATTTTCCTCAATCAAAGATTGAGATATTGAAATGGCCACTTTCAACGATAAGAATAACTTCTTCCAATCCACAGGAAATCATTGATTTTGCTTCAAGAACGTTGAAAGCATGGAAACATTATTCTAACCCTGCTTTAGATATTCTCTCACATACAGATGATATACCACATAATACTATCACTCCTATCGCAAGAATGAAGAATCAACAATATCAAATGGACCTTGTTTTAAGAAATAATCGTACATCTCAAGAATATCCAGATGGTATTTTCCATCCTCATGCATCTTTACATCATATTAAAAAAGAAAATATAGGATTGATAGAGGTGATGGGATTAGCTGTTTTACCAGCCAGATTAAAAAATGAACTGGAATTATTAAAAGATTGTTTATTACAGAAAAAACAAATTAGAGATTATCCTGAATTACAAAAACATGAATTATGGTATAATGAAATCAAAGAACAATATCAAATTCAAGAAGATAATGTAGATGATGTTTTAAAAACAGCCTTGACAATAAAATTTGTAGAAGTTTTAGAAGATGCTGGTGTTTTTAAGATGAATGATGAAGGTATTGATGCTTTTTGTGACTTTGTTGAATCATTACGTAAGGAGGAAGATAATCATGATTGAAGTTATTCAACATATTGATGATCGCATTGATATGATTGCGATGAAAAATGAACAATTAGAAGTTGTTGTATCTAATTATGGATGTACAATTATCAAAGTGATTATGGCTGATAAAAATGGTCATAAAGATGATGTTGTTTTAGGATATGATGATTTTACACAATATCAGACTTTAGATGCCTATTTAGGAGCATTGGTTGGAAGGGTTGCAAATAGAATTAAAAAAGGTGAATTTACACTTCATGGACAAACTTACCATTTGGCTGTGAATAATGGACCTAATCATTTGCATGGTGGCATCAAAGGATTTAGTTATCAAGTTTTTGATTATACGATTCAAGATGACCATACACTTGTTTTCCATTATTTATCACCAGATGGACAAGAAGGGTATCCTGGTGATTTGGATTTGACGGTGACTTATACATTAATCGGTGATACTTTAAAGGTGCACTATCAAGCAACATCTACAGCTGATACATTGATTAATATTACAAATCACTCTTATTTTAATTTGTCAGGACATAAAGAAAACATTTATCAGCATACTTTACAGATTCATGCACCCCAATTTGCCTGTGTTGACTCCGATGGTTTAACAACTGGTGAATTGAAAGATGTTGCAGAAACACCATTTGATTTTAGACAAGCTGCCTTTATTGGCGAAAGAGTAGAACAAGAAGATAAACAATTAAAAATTGGAAATGGTTTTGATCACCCGTTTTTATTTGATGTCAATGAAAATCAGGTTATTTTGACACATCCATCAACGGGAAGACAGTTAATTGTATCAACAACGTTACCACAGGCTCAAATATATACAGCAAACTTTTTAGATGGGCGATTAGGAAAATATGGAGAACGTTATTATGCAAGAGATGCTATTTGTATTGAAACACAAAATATGCCTGATGCGATTCATTTAGAAAAACAACCAACAACAATCTTAAGAAAAGGAGAAACTTATGATGAAACAACATCATATCAGTTTAAAGTGATACAATCATGAAAAAAGCAAGTTTAGTTATTCAAGATATTCAAAATAATGTATATAATGATATGTTATTAGATGTTTATATGGATTTACAACAACTAGAATATCAAAAAGCAAGATATATTCAAGCTATTGAAAAATTTATAGAGCTTTATGGAGATCAGGAGATTACGATTTATAGTACACCTGGAAGAAGCGAGGTTTGTGGAAATCATACTGATCATCAACATGGTGAAGTATTGGCTGCAGCTATTAATTTAGATATTATTGCAGTCGTTGCAAAAGATGATACAAAGATTAAAATTTTATCTGATGATTATGATATTGCAGCCATAGATATCAATGATATAACTTTAAGAGAAAATGAAAAAGAATCATCAGAAGGATTGATTCGTGGTATTCTGGCAAGATTTCAGCAGCTCAATTACCAGACTGGTGGTTTTGTGGGCTATATGACAAGTGATGTTTTGCAGGGATCTGGATTATCTTCTTCGGCTGCATTTGAAGTCATGATTGGAACGGTTCTTTCTGGTATGTATAATGATATGAAAGTAGACCCTGTCACAATTGCAAAAATTGGTCAATATAGTGAAAATGTTTATTTTGGTAAACCATGTGGTTTGATGGATCAATGTGCATGTTCAGTGGGAAGTTTGATTCACATTGATTTCAAGGATGATGATAATCCTGTTGTAGAAAAAATAAATGTTGATTTTCCACGTTTCCATCATAGTTTGTGTATTGTTGATGTTCATGCTTCACATGCTGATTTAACAGCAGATTATGCTTCTATTCCAGAAGAATTAAAAGAAGTTGATCATTTCTTCCATCAGGAATATTTAAGAGATGTGAGTGAAGAAGATTTCTATAATCATCTCACTGAAGTCAGAGAAGCTACAAATGATCGTGCTGTTTTAAGAGCTATTCATGTATTTAATGAAAATAAACGTGTTCAAAAAGCTGTTCAATCATTAAAAGATGAAGACTTTGATGCCTTTAAACAAGTTGTCAAAGCTTCAGGAGAAAGTTCATTTAAATATCTTCAAAATATCTATTCTAATCATTATGTTGGTCAACAGGCTGTTTCTTTAGCTCTTGCATTATCAGAAGATATTTTAGATACACATGGAGTTTGTCGTGTTCATGGTGGTGGTTTTGCTGGAACAATACAAGCTTTTGTAGAAGATGATTATGTTGAAACATATAAACAAAGTATTGAAAAATATTTTGGTGAAGGAAGCTGTCATATTTTAAAGGTTAGAAAATATGGTGGTATGAAAGTTATTGATTAAGCTGGGTTCAATCCGGCTTTTTTTCTTATCATGATAAAAAAGCTATCTCTTTTAAAAAAATTAGTGTATAATTGCAATGGAGGCGAAATTCATGTATAAATTATTAGAACCCTATGCAAAATTGGTTGATTTTCTAGGAGAAGCTTTAGGTGATAATGTTGAAGTAGCACTTCATGATCTCACTTCCAAAGAGCAGGAAATTGTTGCAATTGCAAATGGTTATATTTCTGGTAGAGAAATAGGCGCTAAGCTATCGAATTTATCTATTCATTATTTGAAAACGAAGCAGTATAAGGATCATGATTATGTCATGAATTATAAAACAACAGGTAATGATGGAAAGTTACTTCGTTCAGCTACTTATTTTATTAAAGAAGAAGGGCATGAAATGCCTGTGGGTATGCTTTGTATAAATGTCAATATTTCAGACTATGAGTATATCGAAACAACGTTAAAGAGAATTTTAGGTATTAAAGAACGTAAAGATGTGGAATTTAAGTTGGATAATCCAATTGAGATTTTATCTTCACCTTTAGATGAGATGATTGATAAATATATTAAAGAGTGTTTAGAACAGATGGGATTTCCAAGTTATTTTCTTGTAGAAAGATTAAATGTGGAAGAAAAGATTAAAGTGGTTAAATATTTACAGGAAAAAGGAACGTTTAAGGTCAAAGGAGCTATTGTGCTTGTGGCTGAAAAACTGGCTGTAAGTGAACCGACTATCTATCGTTATTTAAAGAAGATGTAAGGAAAGGGGATAGACATGAAAGATATTGTTTTTGTAAGTGGGCATAAAAATCCTGATAGCGATTCTATCTGTAGTGCGATTGCTTATGCTGATTATTTATTTAGAATAGGGCGTTATAATGCGGTGCCTGTGAGATTAGGTGAAATCAATAAGGAAACAGAATATATTTTGAAAAGATTTCATACTGAAATTCCTGTTTTATTAAAAACAGTAAAACAGACAGTAGAAGATTTAGAATATGATAAGGTAACTGTTTTTTCTAAGGAATTGACTTTAAAAACAGCTTGGTCTTTAATGAAACAACAGAATTTAAAGAGTGCACCTGTTTTAGATGATCATAGTCAGTTATTGGGATTGTTATCAACTTCTAATATTATTGAAGGATATATGGATCAATGGGATAGTTTGATTTTAAAAGAAGCGAATACACCGATTGAAAATGTGATTGATACATTGGATGCAAGTATTCTTTATTTAGATAAACAATTAAAAACAATTAAAGGTGAAATTCATATTGCCGCTATGACTGGTGAAGAAGCGAGTAAACGTGTGCATGAAAATGATGTAGTGATTGTTGGTGGAGATCGTGATGAAGCGATTGAACGGTTAATGAATAAGAAAATATCATTAGTGATTTTAACAGGTTCATTAACCATTTCTAAGGAATTATTACAACAATGTATGGATGCACATATAAGTGTGATTTCTACACCATTTAATACATTTATGGCATCACAACAAATCATTCAGGCTGTACCAGTAGAATATGTGATGCAAAAAGGTGGTTTAACAACTTTTTCAACGGATGATACAGTCGATTATGTTAAAGAGGTCATGAGTGAAACACGTTATCGTAGTTACCCAGTGATTGATTTTATGGGTAGAGTTGTTGGATCTATTTCACGTTATCAAGTGTTAAATGGGATGAAAAAGAAAGTTATTCAAGTCGATCATAATGAAAGAAGTCAGGCGATTGATGGTATTGAAGAAGCAGAAATCTTAGAGATTATTGATCATCATAGAGTGGCTGATATTCAAACAATAGGACCAGTTTTATTTAGAGCGGAACCGGTCGGATGTACAGCAACTATTGTCGCAAAATGTTATAAGGAAGCAGGAATTGATATTCCTCAAGACATGGCAGGGTTAATGCTAGGGGCAATCATCAGTGATACATTGTTGTTTAAATCTCCTACATGTACACCAACTGATACAAAGATGGCTAAAGAATTGGCTAAAATTGCTGGTGTTGATATCCAAGAGTTTGGTATGAGTATGTTTAAAGCAGGGACATCACTTGTTGGAAAAACAGTAGAAGAAATCTTTAATCAGGATTATAAGAAATTTACATTTGGTGATTTATCTGCTGGTGTAGCTCAGGTCAATACAATGGATATTGAAGGCTTTGCTCCATATAAAAAAGATATGCTTGATTATATGGATCAAGTGGCTAAAGATAATCATATGGAATTTACAATGCTATTATTGACTGATGTCATCAATGCGACAAGTGAAGTATTGGTTGCAGGGCCACGCAAAGATTATGTAGAAACAGCATTCCATGTTGAACTTGTTGATCAGCAGGCAAGTTTACCAGGAGTTATTTCAAGAAAAAAACAAGTTGTACCTGTTATTACTGAAGTTTTAACACAATAAAAAGAAAGCATCACTCATCAATGAGATGATGCTTTTTAAGTGCTTTATAAATTCCATCATGATCAATATTATCAGTCACTTCATCAGCAGCTTCTTTGACTTCATCATTGGCATTTCCCATCGCAATACCAATATTCACTAATTTTAACATGTCTATATCATTATGCCCATCACCAAATGCCATTGTTTCATCAATAGAGATATGGTAGTTTTTTAAAACTTCTAAAATACCATTTTGTTTCCCACCATTTTGAGGAATGATATCAATGGCTAAATCATGCCAACGAGTATATTGACAATGGGGCATCTGTTGGAGAATTTCTTGTTCTTGTTCAATGGTTATATCATAAGGAATGACTTGGTAAATGGGATGAGTCAAACCACGTTTTAAATTGCCTAATTCGGGTAAAGGGGTAGAAATGGCTTTTTGAACTGTTTCAACAGCCTGGTTGTGATAATTGATATACATTTTCTCATCTTCAACAAAAATACAAGGAAATGGTTTTTGATCAATGAAAGAAAGAATTTGTTGAATATCTTGTGGATCAATGGGTAAGTCGTAAATAACCCCCTCTTTGTTATAACAATATTGACCATTGAGGGTAATATATCCTTCAAATTCTAAATCGTCTAAAGGTAAATCCTTGATTTCAGAAATATGTCTTCCTGTTGCAATGAAAGTATAAATGCCTTTTTCTTTAAGTATTTTCAAAGCTTTTTTTGTTGATGCAGGAACGCTTTGACTTTGATGGGATAATAATGTGCCATCAATATCAAAAAAGATTGCTTTTATCATTTGTAACACCTCACATTTATAGTATAATATTATACCATAGTGAAGGTGATAAAGATATGAAATTATTAGCACATCGTGGATATAGTGCATGTTATCCAGAAAATACAATGGAAGCTTTTGTACAGGCTTATCAAAAAGGTTTTGATGGTGTGGAAACAGATGTTCATATGACAAAAGATGGGCAACTGGTCTTGATTCATGATGAAACGATTGATCGTACGAGTAATGGTCATGGTTTTATTCAAGATTATACTTATGCCAAGTTACAGGAATATTCTTTTTCATGTGGCAAAGAGGGCTTTTATCCATTGCCTTTGTTGGAGGATTTATTGACATTTATTCAAGATAAAGAATTTGTTGTGAATATTGAATTGAAGACAGATGTGATTGCTTATCAAGGTATTGAAGAAAAAGTTCATGCTCTTGTCAAAGCATTGAGAGTTGAAAAGCAGATTTATTATTCTTCGTTTTCTTTATCTTCAGTATTGAAGATGAAAGAAATTGCCCCAAAAGCTTATGTTGGTTATTTGATGGAAAATGATTATGAACAAAAGTATCATGAATTATTGAAATATCATATTCAGGCTTTTCATCCACGTTATGATTTTTTGGATTTAGAGAGAATGAAACAATTAAAAAAACATCATATTTTCACTGCATCGTGGACAATTCCTGATTTTAAAGAATATCAAAGATTAAAAGAATTAGGAGTGGATATACTAATATCAAATGAATATTTGAGGTGAAAAGATGAAAACAACAGGTATGGTCAGAAGAATTGATGATTTAGGGAGAATTGTGATTCCTAAGGAAATTAGAAAACAGTTAATGTTGAAGGAAGGTGAGAGTGTTTCTTTTGCGGTTGAACACAATCATATCATTTTAACGAAGTTTTCGATGTTATACAAACTGAGTCCTACGATTCAAATTTTATTAGAACGTCTTTATAGTAAATATCATAATACATTTTTATTGTGTGATAAAAGATGTATCGTCGTCTGTTCTTCTGATGGTCTGGCAAAATATCAAAGACGTGAATTATCTAAAGATTTTTTATTGCAATTACAAAAAAGAGAACAACAAATAGAAATCACGATGGAGTTTTATGGGAAAGAGGAAAAAGTAACCATTTTTCCTTTGCTTTATGAACAGGTTGTACAAGGAGCTTTGCTGATGTTAAGTCATCAGACGCCTTATTATTTAATAGATCAGGCATTACTGGAATTTGTAAGAGATATTATTGAGGAGGAATTAGAGTCATGCGTTTAGATAAATTTTTAAAAGTTTCGAGAATTATTAAAAGAAGAACGTTATCAAAGGAGATGAGTGAAGCATCACGTGTCAAGGTGAATGGCAAAGTGGCTAAACCATCTACAAAATTAAAAATTGGAGATATCATTGAGATTGAATTCGGTCGTAGTATATTGGTTGTGAAGGTTAATGAATTAAGGGATCATGTTTTAAAGGATGATAGCCATATGTTATATGATATTATTGAAGAAAAGAAGAAAGAGGAGGTTACGATTTTGTAAACCTCTTTTTGCATAAAAAGAGGAAATGAACATATGTTGGTATAGGAGGGTTGAATATGGATAATAGTTTACATTTTGAACAGACACCATATCATCATGTGTGTTTAAAGGATCGTAAGAGTTTGGAGTTAACTGGTGTCAAAAAGATAGAGAGTTTTGATGCTTATGAGTTTTTGATTGAAACATCTTTAGGATATTTAAATATCACAGGGAGTGAATTGACTCTGGTACGTTTGGATCAAGATCAAAATGAAGTAAGTATTCGAGGAAATATTGATAGTATCAGTTATGTGTCAGATAAGAAGAAACAACATCCTAAAGAAAAGATGTTTAATAAACTCTTGAAATAATGTCTTTAATTATACAATTTCAATGTCTTTTTTATTCCTTTTTATTTGGTTTTATCATGACTGGTGTTTATCATGTTGTGAATCGTTTTTTATATGGGATTCCTTTGTGGATACGTTATATTATACAATGTTGTCTTGGTATGATTTATGGCGTTCTTTATTTTTATGGACTTGTTTTCTTTAATGAGGGAATTGTCAGAGGCTATTTTTTAGTTTTCTTACTTGGTGGCTATTTGGTGTATAGTCGTTATTATGCTTATTATCTTTTGTATGGGTTAGAGAAAATAGTTCACTTTTTCAAAAGAATATTCTCACCTTTTATCTTCTTTTTTCGTTATATTAATGGTATAATACAAAAAAGAATAGGAAGGATGAAGAAAAAATGGCAAAAAAGAAAACACCAAGATATAAAAAGCTCTTAGGATTTGTCTATATTGGGATTTCTGCTTTGCTGATCTATACATTAGGAGTCAATGCTTATCGTGTCATAGGACAAAAGCAGCAGCTTGTACAATTAGAAGAAAGAAAGGCAGAACTACAAAAGGAAAAACAGGAATTATCTAAGGAAGTGGAACTTTTAACAGATGATGATTATGTTGCCCGATATGCAAGAGAGCAGTATATTTTTCCAGATGATGATGAAGAAGTTATTAAATTACCGGAATCAAAAAAATAAGCTCGGGCTTATTTTTTTGTCTTGTTAAAGGAGGTTTTAAAATGTTTGTTTCGTTTTGTTTTCCAATGAAAACATTGCAGCGTGAACGTAAAATTACAGTTTATTTACCAGATGATTATTATCGAACACAAAAGAAATATCCAGTTCTTTATATTCAAGATGGACAGAATGCTTTTTTTGATTATTTATCATATAGTGGAATAAGCTGGGGCTTTTTAGAGTATGTCAAAGAAACGGGAATGGATATCATTATGGTTGCGATTCCTTGCAATGAAGAAGGCTTTAAACGTATGGATGAATATGGGCCTTGGCCGATTAATGATGTTCTTTCTTATCAGGAAACACAACAGGATGGACTGATTATTGGTGGCGAAGGACAGGCTTATATTGAATGGCTAAAAGATGAATTAAAACCATATATTGATTGTCGATTTCGTACGCAAAAAGAGAATACAGGCATTGTTGGGAGTTCTATGGGAGCTGTCATTAGTGCTTATGCAGCTTTTCAATATCCTGAAGTTTTTCAAAAATGTGCAGCTTTATCGACAGCGTTCTGGTTTTATGTAGATGAATTTATAGATATTATTGAACATCAAGATTATAATCAATCAAATCGTTTCTATTTGGATTTAGGAGAATTTGAAAGTGGAGATGATAAAATCATTAATCAATGGTACATAGAAAGTAATCAACAAATTTATGAACATTTAGAACCAAAGGTAGAAAATTTACAAGTTCATTATTTTCCGGGTGCTCATCATAATGAGAGTGAATGGAGAGAAAGAGTACCTTTATTTATGTCTTTTTTATATGAGGAGGATGTTTAAATGTATAAGATGATTTTATCGGATTTAGATGAAACATTATTAGTGAATCATCATGTGCCAAAAATGAATCAGGATGCTATTCATCAGATGAAAGATGTTTTGTTTGTACCAGCCACAGGACGTTCTTTTCCTATGATTGAAGATATTTTAAAAGAAATTGGAACATACCAGCAGTCACATCAATATTCCATTTGTTTTAATGGTGGATTGATTGTTGAAAATAAAGAGGCTCAGATTCTTTCTTTTCAAGGACTTTCATTTGAAGAAGCCAAGTTACTTTTTGATTGGGGTGAGAAGTATCATGTTTGTGTAATGATTTTTACTTTGGATCATTGTTATTTATTTAGAGCAGAACCAAGTGAAATAGAAAGAAAAACAGCCCAAAAAGCAGCTTTTTCAGTTGTTGATGAATATAATATGGATTTTTTGAAAGATGCTAAGATTGCGAAGTTTTTGTATGTCAAACCAGATATGGAGTATTTAAAATCGATTGAAAAAGATTTGCCTGAAACAATCAAACAGCAATTTTCTATTAGTTATTCTTCTTATCGCTATCTTGAATTTAATCCTCTTGGTGTAAGCAAAGGAGCTGCTTTAAAGTGGTTGGCTAATTATTTACATATAGATACCAAAGATGTGATTGCGATTGGTGATAATTATAATGATGTGTCAATGATTGGAATGGCAGGATTAGGTGTATGTGTGGCAGGTGCCAGTCAAGATATTCAAGATATCAGTGATTATGTGACAACTGTAGATTATGATCAGGGAGCAGTTAAAGAAGTGATTGAAAAGTTTATAGGGGAGGAAATGGAAAATGAAGTATAAAGTCATTGCAAGTGATATGGATGAAACATTGTTGAATGATCAGCATGTCATTTGTCAAAGAAATATTGATTTAATTCGTTTGGCCAAAGAAAAAGGAGTTAAGTTTGTTCCGGCAACGGGACGTGGTTTTATGTCTATTCAACGTGATTTAAAATTACTGGGATTATATGATATTCCTCAAGAATATGTTATTTCATTTAATGGTGGCGCTTTAACAGAGAATAAAAACAATCAATTGCTTTATTTTGAAGGGTTATCTTTTGAAAAAACAAAGGAAATCTTTGAGTTTGGTTTACAACAGGATGTTTGTCAACATATTTATACAAAAGATAAAGTGTATGTTTTTAATTTATCTGAATCAGAAGCAAAACGTATTCAAGAACAACAGGTAGAATGTGAAATTATGACAGAGAATTCTATGGATTTTTTAAAGGATGAGCCTATATCAAAGATTTTATTTCAAAATACAGATGTTCCTTATTTGATGAGTTTAGAACCTCAAATGAAATCAATAACAGAAGGAATGTGTGCTGTCAGTTATTCATCTAATCGTTATATGGAGTTTAATAAGATTGGTGTGGATAAAGGAGAAGGATTAAAACATCTGGCTCAAATCATTGGCGTGGATTTGTCTGAATGTATTGCTGTGGGGGATAATTATAATGATTTACCAATGTTAGAAGTGGCAGGATTGTCTGTGGCTGCCGGAAATGCGGTGGATGATGTCAAAAAAGTTTGTGATGTTGTGACAAAGGCTGATAATAATGAAGGTGTTATTGCTGAAATTATTGAAAGGTTTATTCTGTAATGGATTTTAAAACAATCATAAATCGTGAACGTCAAATGCCTTATTATCAGCAGTTAGAAGCGTTTGTCAATCATGAATATCAAACTCATACTGTTTATCCACCATGTCAACGTATTTTTCATTGTTTCAATTTTAAAGATTATGAAGATATAAAAGTTGTGATTATTGGCCAAGATCCTTATCATGAAGAACATCAGGCCAATGGTTTGGCATTTAGTGTGGCTAAAGGTGTGCCTATTCCACCGAGTCTTGTTAATATTTATAAAGAGGCCCATGATGATGTTGGGATAGAGATTCCTCGTCATGGAGATTTATCTGCTTGGGCAAATCAAGGAGTTTTATTATTGAATACAGTTTTAACAGTTCAGGCACATCGTGCCAATTCACATAAGGAAAAGGGCTGGGAAGTTTTTACAAATCATATCATTGAAGCGATGAATCAAAGAGAAAAGCCTTTAGTCTTTATTCTTTGGGGTAGACAGGCTATTGATAAAGCTAAAATGATTGATCAGACAAAGCATTGTGTGATTACAAGCCCTCACCCTTCACCTTTATCTGCTTATCGTGGTTTTTTTGGTTCTAAACCTTTTTCTAAAACAAATCAGTTTTTAATAAGTCAAGGAATAGAACCTATAGATTGGAGGATTCGATAATGTTTACAGATGTTCATGAAGCCATAGCATACATAGAATCAAAACGAAGTAAAAGATCAATTGATGCTTTTAGAGATACTTTAAATAAATGTCATATTTTAATGAAACAGAAAAATATGATTCATATTGCAGGGACAAATGGAAAAGGTTCAACAGTGAATTACTTACGCAGTATACTTAATGCTCATGGGTATAAAGTAGGGACTTTTACTTCACCGTATTTGATTTGTCATAATGATCGTATACGTGTTGATGATATACCTATTAGTGATGAAGACTTGTTAAAATATGTCAATCAATATTATGCCATTATTGAAGAAGATGGACTGTCTATGTTTGAAATTGATGTGTTAATTATGTTGGCATATTTTCAATCCTTAGATTTAGATTATCGTATTATTGAAACTGGAATTGGAGGAATGAACGATAAAACGAATGTCATTGATCCTATTGTGAGTGCTATTACCAATATTGGTTTAGATCATCAAAAGCAATTGGGTGATATTTATGATATTATCAATGAAAAAATGGGCATTATTAAACCTCATCAAATGTTTATTACAAGTGAAACCAAAGGGACGATTCTAGCGCGTTTTCAAGAACAATGTGACGCTATGGGTGCAGTGATGTATGTTGTTCCTGAATATCAGGTTTCTCGTTATCCTTTTCATTTTCGATATCGTGATATGGCATTTACTTTGGAAAATCAAGGGATTTATCAAGTGACAAATGCACGTCTGGCATTAACAATTGCTTCTAAACTGATTAAACTTGATCCTATTGTTACACAACCGGCAATTGAACATGCTTCATGGAAAGGACGCTATGAAACATTGGATTATCAAGGTGTGAAAGTGGACATTGATGGTGCTCATAATATGCCGGGTATTAAGGCTTTATTACAAACCCTGAGAGTCAAAAAAGAGAAAGATGTAGCGATTGTCTTTTCATGTTTAAATGATCGTGATGTTGATGAAATGTTGGAAGCTATGTTAAAGGCGGGTTATCATGTTTATATCACGACTTTCCAAGATGAAAGAGCTATTGATTTATCGTCAATAGCACCACGTCCTCATTTGACAATTGTCAATAGTTTTATTGAGGCTATGCAAACAGCTTATATTAAAAAACAACATATTGTTGTAACGGGATCTTTACATTTTATTTCTCGTGTCAGAAAATATTTGATTGATCTTCAAACACAAGATACAAAAAACCAATAAAGGAGATGAACTCTTTCATTGGTTTTTATTTTTATCGTGTATTGAAATTGATGGGTTCATCAAATTCTGCCCAATCAAAATAAACAAACTGAAAAATATAGTATTTTTGGTTTTTAGGATCTCGTACAACAAAATGATCTCTACCAACTTGTTCAATGATTCCTTTGTAAATACGATCACGCCAATCTTCACTTCCGGTATATGTGAAATAGAAAGTGCCAAGTTTTCCAATATTTAAACGCAAAATATTTTCTAGATAAGTCTGTTCAGAAATAGGGGTTGGTAATGAAGATGTTTGTGAACTGGGTATGATTGATTGATTATTTGTATCCATAGATTCTCCTTTATAAATCACATTTTAATTTTGCACCGGGTGCATAAAAGCAGTGGTTTTTATAGCGACCACTTAATTCACCATAGAATTGTTGGGGACAGGTGACATTACGACCAGGATTTTTAAACCAGAGGGCATTGGTGGCAGGTTCAATACGATAGCCATCGATATTACGTAAAGCTAATTCTTTTTCTTTAGCATTGACTGGCTGATTGAAAAGGGGTTGACCAACACCGGAAAAGGCATTTTTTTGATAGATCACTTCAGAAATGGTACGGGTGTTTTTAAAAACATCACAGTTGGCTACAACACGATTGACAACAACGTTACCAACCATTAACATGCCTTCTTCACCTTCACCTAATGCCTCTGCTTTCATGATACGGGCTAATAATTCAACATCAGAATCATTGTATATGATTCGTGGGGACATTGTGATCACCTCTCTTTAATATATGAAAAAATAAGAAAAAGTTGACTCAAATGAAAAAATATTGATGAGTCCAAGATTATTTGGAAAAGAGGAAAATAGGTGAAAAAAATTTCATTAAAAATGACATGAAATAGTATTTTTTTAAAAAAGAATGTGATAAAATAAATACATAGGTAAGCACTTTCATAATCACAATTGAGGAGGAAAAATTATGGGAAAAGAAATTGTTGCGATGATTTTAGCTGGAGGACGTGGTACACGTCTTGAAGCCTTAACTGCAAAAGTAGCGAAACCTGCTGTGCATTTTGGAGGAAAGTATAGAATTATTGACTTTCCTTTAAGTAATTGTGCTAACTCTGGTATTGATGTGGTTGGAGTTTTGACACAATATGAATCAGTTCTATTAGGAACATATGTAGGTGCTGGAACAAAATGGGGTCTTGATGGAAACAATTCATTAGCTGCCATCTTACCAGCACGTGAAAGAGGTGGCGTTGGAGCTACTTGGTACGCTGGAACAGCAGATGCCATTTATCAAAATATTAGTTTCTTGGATCAATATGATCCGGAATATGTTTTGATCTTATCAGGAGATCATATTTATAAAATGGATTATGCTGAAATGTTAGCAGCACACAAAGAAAAAGGTGCTGATTTAACAGTGGCTGTTTTGAATGTTTCATTAAAAGAAGCAAGTCGTTTTGGTATTATGAATACAAATAAAGATGGTTCAATTTATGAATTTGAAGAAAAACCTGAAAAACCTAAATCAACACTTGCATCTATGGGTATTTATATCTTTACTTATAAAGAATTAAGAAAATATTTAATTGCGGATGCAAAAGATGAAAATAGTAAACATGACTTTGGTATGAATATTATTCCAATGATGTTGGAAGATAATAAGAAGTTATATGCTTATGAATTCTCTGGTTATTGGAAAGATGTTGGAACAGTTGAAAGCTTATGGCAGGCAAATATGGACTTGCTGGATGATAAAGAGTTAGATCTTTATAACATTAAAAAAGATTGGAAAATCTATACTGAAGATACATTGAGTAAACCTCAAATTATTGGTGAAGAAGCATCAATTAAACATTCACTTGTCACTCAAGGTTGTATCGTTAATGGTGAAGTAGAAGGTTCTGTTTTATTCAACAATGTATATATTGGTGAAGGTGCTAAGGTTGTTGATTCTGTCTTAATGCCAGGTGTTCTGGTAGAAGAAGGCGCAGAAATTTATAAAGCAATTATTGATGAAGGTGTTGTAGTGAAATCAAGTGATGTAATCAATAAAGAAGCTAAAGAAGTGGAACTTGTCAGTGACAATGCATAATACGAGGGGGTTAACAAGATGGCAAAAGTAGTTGGATATATAAATTTACACTCTGATATTTCATATAAAGGTTTAACAGAAAAAAGACCAGTAGCTTCAGTCAGCTTTTTAGGTCGTTATGGAATTATTGACTTTGTTTTATCAAATATGTCAAATTCTAATGTGGATACTGTTGGTATTTTAATTAAAGAAAAACCAAGATCATTATTTAAACATTTAGGAAATGGAAACTCTTGGAATTTTAACTCTAAATCTGGTGGAGTTTCACTTTTATACAATGAAAAGTATGCAAATAGTCCAATGTATAATCATGATATTAATAATATTGTGGAAAATATTGCATTCCTTGAAAAATCAAAAGCAGATTATGTTGTGATTGCTCCTGCACATATTATTACAACAATGAATTATGCAGAAGTTGTAGATGTTCATGCAAAATCTGGTGCTGAAATTACAATGGTTTATCAAAAAATTGATAATGCCGATGAAGCTTTTGTGGGTTCTGATTTCTTACGTTTAAAAGGTAAACAAGTGATGGAAATTAAGAACAATAAAGGAAATAGAAAAGAAAGAAATATGTCTTTGGAAACATATATTATTAATAAAAAGACTTTATTAAAATTAATTCAATATGCTCAAAAGATTAGTTCATTCTTTAATTTAAGAGATACTCTTGCTTATTTATGTGATGAAAGAAAAATTATGGCTTATGAATATAAAGGATTTGCAAGATGTATTGATTCTTATGAAGCTTATTATAAAGTGAGTATGGAATTCCTTGATATGGATATTTCTACACAGGTATTCAAGAGTACATGGCCAATCTTTACAAATACAAATGATACACCACCAACAAAATATTTGAAAAATGCAAGTGTGAAAAAATCATTTGTAGCTAATGGAGCTATTATTGATGGTGAAGTTGATGGATGTATTTTATCTCGTAATGTATCTATTGGTAAGAATGCAGTTGTGAAAAATTGTATTATTTTAAATGGTTCTAAAGTCTGTGCTGGGGCACATCTTGAAAATGTGATTATTGATAAAGATGCTCATATTGAAAAGAAAACAGAACTTATTGGTGAAGGTGAACCGCTTTATGTTAGAGAAGGGGATGTTGTTTAATGAGAATTGTTTTTGCGACAAGTGAAGCGAATCCTTATATTAAATCTGGTGGTTTGGCGGATGTTTTAGGTTCACTTCCTAAGGCTCTTGTTCAAAAAGGACATGAATGCATTGTTGTATTGCCTAAGTATCAGGATATGAAATTAGCTGATACACTTGAATATGTAACAAATTATGATATTTGGGTAGGTTGGAGAAAGTGCTATTGTGGTGTTTTCAAAGCTGAATATGATGGTGTCACATATTATTTCATTGATAATGAACAATATTTTAGAAGACCTGGTTTATATGGTTATGATGATGATAATGAAAGATTTGCTTATTTTGATTTTGCAGTATTAGAGTTGTTATCACATATTGATATTAAGCCTGATATTCTACACTTACATGACTGGCAGACAGCAATGATAGCAACACTATATAAAGAAAGATATGCTTATTATGAATATTATCAGGGAATTAAGATTGTCTTTACAATTCATAATATTGCTTATCAGGGAAAATGTGATCCTGCTTTGTTAAGTGATCATTTTGGATTGGATAATTATCTCTATTATAATGGAAACTGTCGTAATGATGGATGCTTCAATATGATGAAAGCGGCTATCTATTATAGTGATATTATCACAACAGTATCGCCAACTTATGCACAGGAAATCTTGACGGATAGTTTTGGTGAAGGGTTACAGAATATTTTACAGATGCGTAGACATGATTTGTATGGTATTTTAAATGGTATTGATTATGAAACAATTAATCCTGCGACTGATCCAGAGATTGTTGAACATTTTGATATCACAAATGTTGATGAAAAGAAAGTCATCAATAAATTGGCTTTACAAAAAGAATGTGGATTACCTGAAAATAAAGATGTACCTTTAATTGGTATTGTGACAAGATTAACTTGGCAAAAAGGATTGGATTTAATTATTAATCGTATGGAAGAATTAATGAAACGTGATGTGCAGGTTGTTATTTTAGGAGCTGGGGATCAAAAATATGAAGAACCTCTAAAAGGAATAGCAGCATATCATAATCAAAAATTATCATTGAATCTAAAATATGATTTTGGATTATCTTGTCGTATTTATGCCGGATGTGATATGTTCTTAATGCCATCATTATTTGAACCATGTGGTTTATCTCAAATGATGTCACTTCGCTATGGTACAATTCCAATTGTTAGAGAAACAGGAGGACTTAAAGATAGTGTTGAACCATATGATGAGTATAAAAATACTGGTGATGGATTTAGCTTTAAGAACTATAATGCTCATGAAATGATGGATATTATTGATTATGCCTTAAAGGTTTATCAGGATAAAGAAAAATGGCAAGGATTAGTACATCGTGCAATGGAAGCGAAACTTGATTGGGATAAAAGTGCTGATGCCTATTTGAAAGTTTTTAATTCATTGTTAGATTAATAAAGGGGATAGGGAAACCTATCTCTTTTGTTTGAGCATGAAATTTTATTTGATTTTCAAGTGTGAGTTTAGTACAATGTTTTCGTGAGAGGAGGGAGGAAGATGAAGGTATTAAGAAGACTTTTTGTGATTTTGGTGTTAATAATAGGTCTTTTTGCTTGTG
The DNA here is from genome assembly GCF_018223625.1 of Clostridium sp. C1. Lineage (NCBI taxonomy): Bacteria > Bacillati > Bacillota > Clostridia > Eubacteriales > Clostridiaceae > Clostridium > Clostridium sp. C1. The sequence goes on from NZ_CP073631.1 coordinate 2,670,847, forward strand.
AAAAGGATAATGTAGAAATATCTTTAGAAAGAGATGGAAATTTGTATGAGGTGACTGATCTGGTTTCTTTCTATTATCCTAAAGATTTTGAATTAAATGCTAATAATGAAAATCAAAAAGATGTTCGTTTTGTTAAAGATGAAGAAACGTATATATATACTACAATCATTGATGATACTGACAATGTTTTAGATGAACTTCCACAACTCTATGAAGGACAGTTAGAAGAAGATGGAGCTATTGATGTTTATTACTCATTAAAAACAATTCCTAGTGGCATAGAATGTTATGAGTTTACAGGTCTTTATCAGGCTTCTGGAATGAAGTTTATACAAATGGTTTATTTTACAGAAGAAGCAAGTTATGTTTATGGTTATCAGGCTCCAGAAAATGTTTATGAAGAATCGAGTGATACGGCTAGACAATATTTGGAATCTTTGACAGTACATCATTAATCTTGATTAACAAAGGTGAATTTGTTATAGTATTGATAAAGAGTTTATAAAGCATTTGATAAAGTAAATAAAGAGGACGTCTTTATCATCTGCTTTTTTATTTAAGGAGCTAACTATATAAAATTCAAGTCATTTGATGAAAAAAGTTTGAAAATGTTAAATGATTTGATTATGGTAGCTCATCAATATGTAAGATCTTTGAAATGTGAATACGATTTGTGTTTTTGGGCATGACGAAAACAGCCTATGGAATAGACTTTTTTGAATACGGTTTCATTTTCTTTCTATCTCAGTAACGATGCATCAAACTGCTGATTTGTCGTTACCAGATGATAGATGACTCTCAACAGCTTCCTGATGCAATGTCCCTGCGCACAGCGATGACTTTTTCCCTGTGAGCGTTTAAGGTCGTAGTAATCCTTGAAGACCTTGTTGAACCTGATGACTGGCACAATGACCTGATATAACGTCTTTCTTAAATAGCTCGATCCCTGCTTGGTTATGGCACTATGCTTGGCTTCGTACTGACTTGATTCGTAGTGAAATGGGGCGACACCCGCTGCCTTTATTATCTTTGAAGGCTTAGAATAGTTGAAAATATCTCCATATTCTGCTAGAATTGATGTACCAGAGAAATGCGAAATTCCTGGTACGGAGATGATAGGAGAGTTTAAGTCAGTGGAAAACTCTTCTATTTTTTTATCTATTTCTTTGAGCTGATCGTTAAGCAGTTCGATATGAGCTATCAAATGCTTGATCTGCATTTCATCTGCCAACGAAGAAATGCCAACAGATGTTTTTGCACTTTCCTTTAGCTTTTCAGCAGTCAGAGAAATGCGATTGCCTCTGCCGGTAATATCAAAGCATTTGCGTAAAGTTCTGATGTCAGCCTGTGCAATGGCCTTTGCACTGCCAAACTGTTTAAGAATAGACATATAGACTTTTCCATACTTGGATTTAAAAAGTGCGTTATATTCAGGGAAAACAAGATCTATGCATTTCTGCAGACGATTGGAAAGAACATTAATCTGTTCCTTGAGGGAATGATGCAACCTAGTCAGCTGCTTCTGTTCATAAAGGTCAAATTTCTTAGATGACGTCAAACGATAAGGTTTCTTGAGTTTGTTTGAGCTTAATATATCGCATATATTAAGAGTATCAAGTTTATCGTTTTTAGTGATGCCACCATCCATTCTACGATTGAGATCGGTAGTTTTAGGATTGATCAAAGCGACGCTGTAGTTCTTCTGTAAAAGAAAGCGCAATAAAGCGAAATGATAATGACCAGTATCTTCCATACCGATAAGAACGCTATCAACAGGATAGAGAGCGATCTGAGAGATAAGGAATTCAAAACCCTGAGCATTATTAGAGAAAGCGACAGGCTGAAGAATAATTTCACCAGTCAACTTGTCAACGATACTGACGAAATGCTTGTGCTTTCCAATATCAATACCAACTAATTTCATAAAAACCATCCTTTCAAATAAATTTCATGTGAAGTGGTACCCACAACACTTAGACCATAAAACCTGGTTCAAAATGCGAATTCAAAGACTCATCTAACTCATCGTTATTGAGGAATAAGTGAGTGGTCCAAACCTCCTTGAAGTAGTCAAAGCCACACGGAAAAATACAAATCCACAAACACATATTTCAATTTTACATATAAACCTAAACGTCATCAACTACGTATTAATAAAGTTGATAGAAAGGAAAAGGTATATTTTAATGACTGATAAATGAGTCAATTATAATATACCAGGAATAGAGATGAAACTATTTAACTCATTAACGAATAAGAAAGAAGAATTTGTTCCTATTAAAGAGGGAGAAGTGAGTATTTATGTTTGTGGTCCAACGGTCTATAATTATGTTCATATAGGAAATACGCGTCCTATGATTGTTTTTGATATTTTAAGAAGAACATTTGAATATTTGGGTTATAAGGTGACTTTTGTATCTAATTTTACAGATGTCGATGATAAAATCATTAAAGCCGCTAAAGAAGAAGGAATTTCAGAAAAAGAATTAACGGATAAATATATTAAAGCTTATGAAGATGTTCGTAGAGGTTTAAATCTTTTATTCCCAACTTATGCACCTCGTGTTACAGAAACAATGCAGCCAATCATTCAATTTATAGAGCAGCTTGTTAAAGATGGATATGCTTATGAAGTTGATGGCGATGTTTATTTTAGAGTGACAAAGATTAAGGAATATGGTATGTTGTCTGGTATCAAAATTGAAGATTTGATTGCTGGAGCGAGTGAACGTGTTGAAGACAATGATAAAAAAGAAAGTTCTACTGATTTTGCATTGTGGAAAAAAACTGATGAAGGAATTCAATTTGATAGCCCATGGTCTAAAGGAAGACCGGGGTGGCATACGGAATGCGTTGTGATGATCAATGATATTTTTGAAAATGGATATATTGATATTCATGGAGGAGGACAGGATTTAAAATTTCCTCATCATGAAAATGAAATTGCTCAGTCTATAGCTTGCCATCATCATCCTATTGCACATATCTGGATGCATAATCAAATGATTAATATTAATAATCAAAAGATGTCAAAATCTTTGGGAAATGTTTTATGGGCAAAAGATTTATTGGAACAATTAGGATGTAATGTTTATAAGTGGCTGATGTTATCAACACATTATCGTAATCCATTGAATTTTACTGATGATGTTTTAAATAATGTGAAAAAAGAAGTGGAAAAAGTAGAAAATATTTTAAAACAGTCTTCATTGTATCTACAGGTTCATCATTGTCTGGAAAATGAGTATTGTCAGGAAACAGTAGATGAAATGGTAAAAGCACTTAGCGATGATTTGAATACATCTTTAGCTTTGACACAGATTTTAGGACAAGTGAAAGTGTTAAATCAATTAATGCGTGTTAAGGATAAAGATAATATTATGATTTCTAAGGGATATCAGACACTTGTGAAAATGTTGGATACGATGGGATTTTTACATGAAACAAAAGTGCTAAGTGAAGCAGATATTGCTTTATATCAAAACTGGCAAAAGGAAAAAAGTGAAAAGAATTTTGAACAGGCAGACCTTTTAAGAAAAGAATTACAGGATAAAGGAATTATATAAATGAGGCCAGAATTAATGAATGTATTAGCCTTAGCATATTTGGGAGATAGTATTTTTGAGGTTTATGTCAGAGAGTATTTATTAGTTGAAAAAGGAATAATGAAACCAGATTTATTACAGAAAGAAGCTAAATTTTTTGTGAGTGCTAAAGCACAGGCGGCCTTTATACAAGAAGCATTAAAACAGCAATGGTTAACAGAAGAAGAAATAGGTATTTATAAAAGAGGTAGAAATGCAAAGAGTCGACATGTTCCTAAAAATACATCTGTCATGACTTATAATCAGTCGACTGGTTTTGAAACATTAGTTGGGCATTTATATTTATTAAAAAAACAAGAGAGAATTACAGAGATTTTTGATTTATTTAAAGAATTTGTAGATGGAAAATGAGAAAAAAATGAGACAAATTTGAGACGCATGGAGAGAAAAATATGACACAATATATTTATGGGAAAAACACAGTAATTGAATCTTTAAAGGGAAATAAACCAGTTTATGAGGTTTATTTGATGAAAAATGCAAAAGATGATAAAGTTCTTTCTTTAGCAAAAGCAAAGAATGTTAAAGTTCATATCGTGCGTCATAAAGATGAGTTAACGAAACTTGTTGGTTCAGTCGTGCATCAGGGACTTGTGGCAGCTATAGAAAGTTATCGCTATTATTCACTGGATGAAATGATACAGGCTATTCCAAAAGGAAAGCAGCCATTGTTGGTAATGCTGGATGGTTTAGAGGATCCTCATAATCTAGGAGCGATTTTAAGAACCTGTGATGCTATTGAGGTTGATGGCGTTATTATTGGCAAAAAGCGTAGTGTGAGTTTATCTCCAACAGTCGCAAAAGTATCTACAGGTGCTATTGATCATGTCAAAGTTGCTCAAGTCACGAATCTATCTCGTACTTTAGATGAATTAAAGAAACAAGGTTTCTGGGTTGTTGGCTGTGATTTAAATCAATCACAGGATTATCGTGCGATTGATTATAATATGCCACTGGTTGTTGTGATTGGTTCCGAAGGTTTTGGCATTTCACGTCTTGTTAAAGAACATTGCGATATGAATGTTGTTTTGCCAATGACGGGACATGTGACATCACTTAATGCCTCTGTTGCTTGTGCAGTTATACTTTATCAGATTTACAATTCACGTCACCCTTTAAAGTAGAAGGGAGGTAGCATGAGAGGCTACAGTAATGATGATGAATTGGTTTATTTAATGCATTGCGGTAGTGAAAGAGCAAGGGAAATACTTTATCGACGCTATTATCATTTGGTGTCGAAATGGATGCTGACGTTTTCATATTATTTTGTCAGTGGGTATGAACATGAAGATTTTATTCAAATGGCAATGATGGGGTTTCACGATATTATTGATAGTTATCGTGATGATCAAAAAGCGACACTGGCCACATTTATGAAAATTGCACTGACAAAACGTATTTTAAGTTTATTGCGTGTAAATAAAGATATTTGTTATCGTGCCGGAACAACAATATTATCTCTCGATAATTATGTAGATGACGATAAAGAAATACGTTATGTAGATATGGTTATTGATGATCATGATCATTATCATCCTGAGACGAGTTTGATGGTGAAAGAGGCAAAAACTTACTATTCAACACAAATTGAAGCACGAACGTCACCTCGAGAAAATCAGGTTATGAAGTATAAAAAAGAAGGATATGATGAAGTAGAAATTGCTAAAAAACTTCATATTTCAGTGAAAAGTGTCTATAATGCTGTTTATCGCTATTCAAAGAAAGTTGTTGGCATTGACGAGCTAAAATAAATGTGTTAAATTATAAAAACGTAAAGGAGTGATGAACATGAAACAAAAAGTGATTCTCGTATGTACGGAGTGTTTATCACGTAATTATTCAGTCACTAAAAATAAAAGATTAAATGTAGAAAGACTTGAGTTAAGAAAATATTGTAAAAAATGTGGAAAACATACAATTCACAAAGAAACGAAATAGGAGGTCAACATGAAAATCAAGGAATGGTGTACATTAAAAGGCATTCGTGCTGAAATCAAAAATATTCATTGGTTAACAAAAAAGGAATTAGCTTATAATTCTGTTGTGGTTTTGGTTTTTTGTTTTTTATTTGGCGTTTATTTTTATGGTAGTGATGCAGTGATTGCATTAATTTTGAAAGCATTGGGGATGAATTAAGATGTCTGGAATGAATGATGAAGGAAGACGCTGGTATGTTGTCAATACATATTCAGGTCATGAAAACAAAGTAAAAGAAAACTTAGAAAAACGTGTTGAATCTATGGGACTTCAGGACTGTTTATTTAATATTGTTATTCCTGAACATGTAGAAACAGAAATTAAAGATGGAAAAAAGATTAATAAAACAAAAAATATGTTTCCAGGATATGTTTTAGTGGAAATGATTATGACAGATGAAGCCTGGTATATTGTGCGTAATACATCTGGAGTTACTGGTTTCATTGGGTCATCTGGTGGGGGTGCTAAACCTTTCCCGTTACCTAAGGAAGAAATTGATCCTATTTTAAAGAGCATGGGAATCAAGACTTCTCAACTTGAAGTTGATTTTGGTGTAGGTGATGAAGTGAAAGTCATTTCTGGTCCTTTTGCTGGAAAACAGGGAAAAGTAGAGTCTATTGATCATGAAAAAGAAGTGGCTTCTGTTTTTATTGATTTTTTAGGAAATGAAAACTTAATGGAAATTGGACTTGTTCAATTAGAGAAAGTAGAATTATAAGAAAAGGTCATTTTTGATGATCTTTTTTTGTAAAAAAGTTGATATATTCAATAAAAAACTATTGCAATCTGTGATAGTTTATGTATAATAAGTAAACGACGCAATATGTGTTATTATGCGTGGGAGGATTGACTGTCCTTTACCACAGCACGGACAAATTTTTATAGGAGGTGTGTCGCGTGAGTAAGAAAGTCACAAGAGTTATGAAAATTCAATTCCCTGCTGGGGGAGCTAAACCAGGACCAGCTTTAGCAGGTGCTGGAATTCAAATGCCAAAATTCTGTACTGCTTTCAATGATCAGACAAAAGATCGTATGGGAGAAACGGTACCAGTTGTTTTGACAATTTATGAAGATAAAAGTTTTGATTTCGTATTAAAAACTGCTCCAACTGCAGAAATGATTAAAAAGGCATGTGGAATTAAAAAAGCTGCATCTGATTCTAAACAAACAGTAGCAACTTTATCAGCTGATAAGTTAAAAGAAATCGCTGAATACAAAATGCCTGATTTAAATGCTAACGATTTAGAAGCAGCAATGAAAATCGTAGCTGGTACTGCTCGTAATATGGGTGTAAAAGTTGAAGGCTTAGATGCTTAATTTTAAAAAGAGGAGAAAAGAAAATGGCTAAAAGAAGTAAGAAATATCAAGAAGCCGCTGCTCTTATTGAAAAAGGTAAAGCTTACCCAATTGATGAAGCAGTTGCTTTAGTAAAGAAAACAAGTAAAGTCAATTTTGATGCAAGTGTGGATGTTGTATTTAAATTAGGATTAGATACAAGACATGCTGATCAACAGTTGCGTGGAGCTGTCGTTTTACCACACGGAACTGGAAAAACAAAGAAAGTATTAGTTGTCACTCAAGGAGCTAAAGTTGAAGAAGCTAAAGCTGCTGGAGCTGATGTTGTAGGTGGAAAAGAAATCCTTGAAGATATTCAAAAAGGATGGCTTGATTTTGAAGTAATGATTGCAACACCAGATATGATGGCTGAATTAGGGAAATTAGGACGTATCTTAGGTCCTAAAGGTTTAATGCCTAACCCTAAAACTGGAACAGTAACTATGGATGTAGCTAAAGCTGTTCAAGAAACAAAAGCTGGTAAAGTCACTTACCGTACTGATAAAGATGGTAATGTTCATATGCCAATCGGAAGAATTTCTTTCGATGATGAAAAAATTGCAGAAAACTTTAAAACAGTTTATGACTTATTATTAAGAATTAAACCATCTTCTGCAAAAGGAACATATATGAAGAATATTGCAATTTCTTCAACTATGGGTCCTTCAGTAAAAGTCGCTTCTATGTAATAGAGAAGCTATACTAACGACGCAATCAATATACCGTAGACAGCAACGGGGAAACCTTAATTAAGTTGCCGAGGTGATATTGTCAAAGAATTGACAACTCCCTCGTAAATACGAGGGAGTTTTTCACGGATATATTGTTGCATATATAAAATTAATAGGAGGTGTAACAATGTCAAAAGAAATCTTGGAAGCTAAACAACAAGTTGTTGCAGAAATCAGTGAACAATTAAAAAATTCACAATCTACAGTTGTTGTTGAATATCGTGGATTAACAGTGGCTGAAGTTACTGAATTACGTAGAGCTTTAAGAGCTGAAAATGTGGGATTTAAAGTTTATAAAAACACATTAGTTCAAAGAGCTGTTGAACAAGAAGGTATGAACGAATTAGAAGAATACCTTGTTGGACCAAACGCATTGGCATTTGGTAAAGATGATGCAGTGGCTCCTGCAAGAATTTTAGCAAATTTTGCAAAAGATCACGAAGCATTACAAATTAAAGCTGCTTATATCGAAGGTAAATTCTTACCTAAAGAAGAAGTAATAGCAGTATCACAATTACCTAATCGTGAAGGTATGTACTCAATGTTACTTGCATGTATGAAAGAACCTGTTGCTAAAGTGGCAAGAGTTATTCAAGCTGTTGCTGACGCAAAAGGTGGAGATGCGGCTGAAGAAGCTGCTGCTGAATAGTTAAAAATGAACGGAGGAAAATAAAATGGCAAAATTAACACATGAAGATATCTTAGCTTATTTAGAAGAAGCTACAATTTTAGAATTAAATGATTTAGTAAAAGCAATCGAAGAAAAATTTGATGTAACTGCTGCTGCTCCTGTAGCTGTTGTTGCTGGTGGAGAAGCTGCTGCAGATGCTGCTCCAGCTAACGTAACTGTAACATTAACTGATGTTGGTGCTACAAAAGTTGCTGTTATCAAAGCAGTAAGAGAAATTACTGGTTTAGGATTAGTTGATGCTAAAGGTTTAGTTGACAAAGTTCCTGCTGAAATTAAGAAAGATATTCCAGCTGAAGAAGGAGCTAAGATTAAAGAACAATTAGAAGCTGCTGGTGCAACTGTAGAAGTTAAATAATTTCTAAAATTAAAAAGCCCTTATTGAAGGGCTTTTTTTTAACAAGGAGTGAGATGATGGCTCATTATTATACAAATAATACTGATTTAAAATCACAGAAAAAATATATTACATTTCAATATCGTAATCAAGATTTGACTTTTGTCAGTGATATAGGGGTTTTTTCTAAAGAGTATATTGATTATGGATCACGTGTTCTTCTTGAAAGTATACATCTTTTACCATCACAAAAATCATTACTGGATGTTGGGTGTGGTTATGGTACATTGGGGTTATCATTAAAAAAAGTGTATTCATGGATTAAGGTGGAAATGGTTGATGTAAATGAACGTGCTTTGAATTTAGCTAAGGAATCAGCTTGTTATAATCAGTTGGAAGATGTTACAATATATAAAAGTTCGGTTTATGAAAATGTGAAAGGAACTTTTGATGTTATTGTATCTAATCCACCGATTCGTGCTGGAAAGACAATTGTTTTTGAAATTTTAGAAAAAGCATATCATCATTTAAATGATTCGGGAACTTTGTTTGTTGTTATTCAAAAAAAACAAGGGGCTCCTTCTGCTAAGAAAAAGATGGAAGATGTTTTTGGGAATTGTGAAATTATAAAAAGAGATAAAGGATATTTTGTTTTAAAATCGGTAAAATAACACTGTTTTTTGTGTTTCAAAAGAAATTTTGAAATTTATGATTTGGTATTGACTTCAACTGGCCTCTATGCTAGTATAATAAAATGCCTACTCATATATAAAAAGCAGTGTTTTTTGCTTGCTTTAATTAGGAGATAGAGATCATGAATAAGGAGTGAAACAGGCTTGGAAAGAAATGGAACTCAGGCAAAAAGTCGTATTAATCGTCGCAATTATTCAAGAATTAGTGGGTCTTTGGAATTGCCAAATTTAGTAGAAATCCAGACAAATTCTTTTGAATGGTTTAAAAACGAAGGAATTAAAGAAGTTTATAACGATGTTTATCCTATTAGCAATTACAACGAAACTTTAACTTTAGAGTTTGTGGATTGTCGCTTTGATGCACCGAAATATTCAGTGGAAGAAGCAAAAGATAGAGATACAAATTATTGTGCACCTATTCGTGCAACTTTACGTTTAGTGAATAATGGCACTGGTGAAATTAAGGAAAATGAAGTCTTTATGGGTGATTTTCCATTAATGACAGATTCTGGTACTTTTATTATTAATGGGGCTGAACGTGTTATTGTTTCACAGTTAGTACGTTCGCCAGGAGCATATTTTGCTGATGCAATGGATAAAAGTGGTAAAACTGTTTTCACTGGAAGTATGATTCCTTCACGAGGAACATGGCTTGAATTTGAAAACGATGCAAAAGATATTTTAAATGTACGTATTGATAGAACTCGTAAAATACCGGGAACGATTTTATTACGTGCTTTAGGATTAAGTAGTGATGAAGATATTATTGAAGTATTAGGAGATCATGAGTTTATCAGAAATACATTAGCTAAAGATACAACTCATAATACTGATGAAGCTTTAATTGAAATTTACAATAAATTAAGACCAGGGGAACCTGCAACTTTAGAAGGTGCTAACAATTTATTATATACAAGATTCTTTGATGCAAAAAGATATGACCTTGCACGTGCAGGACGTTTTAAACTTGGTAAAAAATTGAGTTTATTAGATAGAATTACAAACCGTGTTTTAGCTCAAGATGTTATAGATATAGATGGAAATGTTGTGATGAAAGAAGGAACTTTATTAACAAAAGATAAAGTAGACCTTTTAGCTCCTGTTTTCCAAGCTGGAGCTCATATGAGAGATATTCACACAAATGATTTTTTAAGATCACATGGACGTATTCAAGTATTAGAAGTTTATGTTGATGAAACAAAATCAAAGAAAATGAAAGTTGTAGGGACAGATTTATCATTAGATTGTAAATATATTACAATTTCAGATATGATCGCTGCCTATTCATATATGTTAAATCTTGTGGATATCTATGATTCATTAGATTTAGCAAGTGATGATAGAGTCAATTTGATGAGTCGTATTGGTTTATTAGATGATATTGATCATTTAGGAAATAGACGTGTCCGTTCTGTTGGAGAATTGATTCAAAATCAATTTAGAATTGGTTTGTCAAGAATGGAAAGAGTTGTTAAAGAAAGAATGTCATTGTCTGAAGTTGATAGTGTCACTCCACAATCATTAACAAACATTCGTCCATTAACAGCCGCTATTAAAGAATTTTTCTCATCATCTCAGTTATCTCAATTTATGGATCAGATTAATCCATTAGCTGAGTTAACGAATAAACGTCGTTTATCAGCGTTAGGGCCAGGTGGGTTATCAAGAGATCGTGCTGGTTATGAAGTTCGTGACGTTCATGCTTCTCACTACGGTCGTATTTGCCCAATTGAAACACCTGAAGGTCCAAATATCGGGTTGATTTCAACGTTGGCTTCTTATGCAAAAATCAATAAATATGGATTTATTGAAACACCTTATCGTAAAGTCAATCATAGTGTTATTGATGAAGATGATGTGCGTTATTTAACAGCTGATGAAGAAAAGAATTATGTGATTGCACAAGCTAAGGTTCAACATGATGAAAATGGTAAAATCCTTGATGAACAGGTTATTGCCCGTCATTTAGGGGAAAATATCATGGCAAAACCAGAAGAAATTGATTTTATTGATATTTCTCCAAAACAGATTGTTTCTGTTGCCACTTCATGTATTCCTTTCCTTGAAAATGACGATGCCACTCGTGCCTTAATGGGTGCCAACATGCAACGTCAGGCTGTCCCATTATTAAATCCACATACACCTCTTGTAGGAACTGGTATGGAATATCAGGCAGCAAGAGATTCTGGAGCAGCCGTTGTTGCGAAAAAAGATGGTATTGTCACTTATGTTGATGCGAAAAAGATTATTGTTGAAGAAGATACAGGACCTCATAAATATCGTTTGACAAAATTTGCGATTTCCAATGCAGGAACTTGTATTAACCATAGACCAATTGTAAAAGTCGGTGATCAAGTTGTGAAAGGTGAAATTCTTGCTGATGGTCCATCAATGGAACAGGGAGAATTAGCTTTAGGACAAAACGTATTAGTTGGTTTCATGACATGGAATGGTTACAACTATGAAGATGCTGTTATCATGTCTGAAAGATTAGTTAAAGAAGATGTTTATACATCTATTCATATTGAAGAATATAGTATTGAATGTCGTGATACAAAATTAGGACCTGAAGAAATTACAAGAGATATTCCTAATGTTGGTGAAGATGCACGTAAAAACTTAAACAGTGAAGGTATCATTATGATTGGTGCTGAAGTTAAGGAAGGTGACATCTTAGTTGGTAAGGTAACACCAAAAGGACAAGCGGAATTATCTGCAGAAGAAAAATTATTATTAGCAATCTTTGGTGAAAAATCTAGAGAAGTCAAAGATAATTCTTTAAGAGTTCCTCATGGAGGGGCAGGAATTGTTCATGATATTAAAATTTTCTCTAGAAAAAATGGTGATGAATTACAACCGGGTGTTAATAAAGAAGTTAAAGTTTATATCGTTCAAAAACGTAAAATTTCTGAAGGTGACAAGATGGCAGGTCGTCATGGTAATAAAGGGGTTATTTCTAAAATATTACCAATTGAAGATATGCCACACTTAGAAGATGGAACAATTCTTGACATCATGTTGAATCCATTAGGGGTTCCTTCACGTATGAATATTGGGCAGGTATTGGAATTACATTTAGGTTATGCTGCCAGAGAGTTAGGTATGTATTTTGCAACACCAGCTTTTGATGGTATTAATTCAAAAGATCTTGAAGATATCATGAAAGAAGCAGGAATGTCTGTTGATGGAAAACAACCAGTGATTTCTGGAATGACTGGTGAATATTTTGATTCAAACGTTTCTGTTGGTGTCATGTATATGATTAAGTTAGCTCACATGGTTGATGATAAACTTCATGCCAGATCAGTTGGTCCATACTCTTTAGTAACACAACAGCCTCTTGGTGGTAAAGCACAAAATGGTGGACAAAGATTTGGAGAAATGGAAGTTTGGGCACTTGAAGCTTATGGTGCAGCTTATACACTGAGAGAAATTTTAACTGTCAAATCTGATGATGTTGTAGGGCGTGTCAAAACTTATGAGGCTATTGTCAAAGGACAAAAATTACCTGAACCAGGACTTCCTGAATCATTTAGAGTTTTAACAAAAGAATTACAGGCTTTAGCTTTAGATATTCGTATGTTAGATGAAAATGGTGAAGAAATAGATGCAAGAAAGATTGAAGATGAAGAACGTCGCTTCCCTACTTCAATTGATACAACTCCTGAACAACCAGAGGTTACTGATGAAGAAGTGGCTGAGGTTGAAGGTGATTTCTCAGAAGATGAAGAATCATTTGATGATTTAGATTCAGCAATTGATGAACTCTTTAGTGATGATGAAGAAGAAAGTAACGAAGAATAGGAGGAAATATGAATGGCAGATGTCAATAACTTTTCAGCAATCCAAATTGGATTAGCTTCTCCAGAAAAAATTCGTGAATGGTCTTATGGTGAAGTTAAAAAACCTGAAACTATTAATTATCGTTCTCAAAAGCCTGAAAAAGATGGTCTATTTTGTGAAAAAATCTTTGGACCATCTAAGGATTGGGAATGTAGCTGTGGAAAATATAAGAAAGTGAGATATAAAGGTGTTATCTGCGATCGTTGTGGTGTTGAAGTGACAAAATCATCTGTACGTCGTGAACGTATGGGGCATATTGAACTGGCTACACCGGTTGCACATATCTGGTATTTAAAGGGTATTCCATCAAGAATGGGATTAATCCTTGATATGACACCAAAACAACTTGAAGAAATTATTTATTTCGTTTCTTATGTTGTTACTGATAAGGGAAGTACACCTTTAGAATATAAACAAGTCTTATCTGAAAGAGATTATCGTAACTGTTATGAAAAATTTGGTCATCAATTTGAGGCTAAAACTGGGGCAGAAGCGATTAAAATTTTGCTTCAAAAAGTCGATTTAGATGAAGAATTTGAATTGGTAACAAAAGACTTAAAAGAAGCACAAGGACAAAGACGTTCAAAATTATTGAAAAGACTTGAAGCAATTGAGGCATTTAGAACTTCACACAATCAACCAGAATGGATGATCTTAGATGTTCTTCCTGTTATTCCACCTGATTTAAGACCAATGTTACAATTGGATGGTGGACGTTTTGCGACAAGTGATTTAAATGATTTATATCGTCGTGTCATTACACGTAATAATCGTTTGAAAAAGTTGTTAGAGCTAGGAACACCTTCTATTATTGTGCAAAATGAAAAGCGTATGTTACAAGAAGCAGTGGATGCCTTAATTGATAATGGACGTCGTTCAAAACCAATTACTGGGGCTGGAGGAAGACCATTAAAATCATTAAGTCATACGTTAAAAGGAAAGCAAGGGCGTTTCCGTCAAAACTTACTTGGAAAACGTGTTGACTATTCAGGACGTTCAGTTATCGCTGTTGGACCTGATTTAAAGATGTATCAATGTGGTATTCCACGTGAAATGGCATTGAATTTATTTAAACCATTTGTCATTAGTGGATTAGTAAGAGAACAAATAGCAACAAATATTAAAGCGGCTGAAAGATTAATTGATAAGATGGATGATGTGATTTGGCCAATCGTTGAAGAAGTCATCAAAGAACATCCAGTCTTATTAAACCGTGCGCCTACATTGCATAGATTAGGTATTCAGGCATTCGAACCTAAGTTGGTTGAAGGACGCGCTATTCGTTTGCATCCATTAGTATGTCCAGCGTTCAACGCTGACTTTGATGGTGACCAGATGGCAGTTCACGTTCCATTAGGGGAAGAAGCTATTCAAGAAGCTAGACAGTTAATGTTAGGTTCTCACAATATCCTTGGACCAAAAGATGGAAAACCTATCGTTACACCTTCTCAGGACATGGTGTTAGGTAACTATTACTTAACATTAGAAGATGAAGGAGCTGTTGGTGAAGGAACTGTTTTTGCAGATGTGAATGAAGTTTTAATGGCATATGATGCAAAAACTGTACATTTACACACAAGAATTGCGATTAGAGGAAAATCTTTAAAGAATAAGACATTTACTGAAAAACAAAATAATAGCTATTTAATTACAAGTGTTGGTAAAATTATCTTTAATCAGATTTTTGATGGGGCATTCCCATTTATCAATGATTCTAGTAAAGAAAATTTAGTAGCAACACCAGATAAATATTTCGTACCAATGGGTACTGATATTAAAGCACATATTAAAGCACAGCCTTTAATTAAACCATTGGGTAAAAAAGCTTTAGGAAACATTATCAATGAAATGTTTGATCCTACAAAAATTAGTGATACAACAGCGATGTTGGATAAATTAAAGGATCAAGGATTCTATTATTCTACAATTGCTGGTATTACAGTTTCTGTTTATGATATTCAGGTTCCACAAAGTAAATACGTTTTATTTGATGAAGCTGATGAAAAACTTGAAGTAATCAAGAAATTATATCGTAAAGGGAAAATCACTGATGAAGAAAGACATAATATTGTTATTAAGTTATGGGAATCTGTTAAAGACCAAGTTCAAGCTGTTGTTAAGGAAGAATTTGAGGCAGATGATCGTAATCCAATCTTCATTATGTCTGATTCAGGAGCACGTGGTAATATCTCAAACTTTACACAGTTAGTAGGTATGCGTGGATTGATGTCTAATCCAAAAGGTGAAACGATTGAGTTGCCTATCAAATCTTCATTTAGAGAAGGTTTAACAGCATCTGAATTCTTCATCTCTACACATGGTGCCCGTAAAGGATCTACTGATACAGCCTTAAAGACAGCCGATTCAGGATACTTGACAAGACGTTTGGTTGATGTTGCTCAAGAAGTCATTGTTACTGAAGATGATTGTGGTACAGATCAGGGATTTGTTGTTACAGAATTGTACAATACTTCAGATAATTCGGTTATTGTGCCATTATATGACCGTCTAGTGGGACGTTATTCTCAAAAGGATATTGTTCATCCTGAAACAGGTGAAACGCTTGTTAAAGCTGGCGAAATGATTGATGAAGCGATTGCTAAAAATATTACAGATGCTGGAATCAAAGAAGTTGAAATTCGTTCAATCTTTGGATGTAAAGCTAAAAATGGAATTTGTAGAAAATGTTATGGTCGTAACTTAGCAACTGGGGAACAAGTTGAATTAGGAGAAGCTATTGGTATTATGGCTGCTCAATCTATTGGTGAACCTGGTACTCAGTTAACAATGCGTACATTCCACATGGGTGGAGTTGCCGGTGGTGCTGATATCACTCAAGGTTTACCTCGTATTCAAGAGCTATTTGAAGCGAGAAATCCAAAAGCAAAATCTATTATTTCTGAAATTGATGGTGAAGTTTCTAATATCATTGATAATAATGGTAGAGCAGAAGTTGTCGTTTCTAATTTGTTAGAAACAAGAAGTTATTTAACACCATATGGAGCAAAATTAAGAGTATCTGTTGGTGACGAAGTGGGAATTGGATCTAAAATTACAGAAGGTTCAATTGATCCAAAGGAATTACTGGCAGTGGCTGATGTGAAAGCTGTAGAAAATTATATTTTAAAAGAAGTTCAAAAAGTTTATCGTTTACAAGGTATTGAAATTTCTGATAAACATATTGAAGTTATTATTCATCAAATGTTGAAAAAGATGCGTATTGTTGAAGGTGGAGATACAGGAGCATTGCCTGGAACACATATTAATGTTCAAAGATTTACAGAATTGAATAAGGAAGTCTTAAAGGCTGGAAAACATCCTGCTGTTGCTAGACCAATCTTATTAGGTATTACAAAAGCATCGTTGGAAACAGAATCATTCTTATCTGCTGCATCATTCCAGGAAACAACAAAAATCTTAACGGATGCTGCAATTAAAGGAAAAATTGATGAATTAAAAGGTCTAAAAGAAAATGTTATTATTGGTAAATTATTACCTGCTGGAACAGGTTTAAGAGGACCTTTGAAATCACCTGAAACAATTGCTAGAGAATTAGAAGAAGCACGTAAAGAAAAAGAATTGGAAGAAGCAGAACACTTGGAAGCTGAGACTTTATCTGAAAGTTTATTAAGTAGTAGTGAAATTGATGAAGAATTTACATCAGCAGAATAAATCAATTAAACAAGATCTGAATACAGGTCTTGTTTTCTTTTAAAAAACAAAAAAAGTGTTGACTTTATAAATTTTGTCGTATATAATTGCTTTCGGTACTCGACTAAGAGTGCATTTTATCTCATCAAAAAATGAAACACCCGGAATTGTGTGTTAAGAAGAAAGGAAAGGAGAAAAACATGCCTACAATTAATCAATTAGTCAGAAAAGGACGTAGTGAAAAAACATCTAAATCAAAATCACCTGCGTTAAATAGAGGTTACAACTCATTATTAAAGAAACCAACTAATATTAGTTCACCTCAAAAACGTGGTGTTTGTACTCGTGTTGCCACTATGACACCAAAGAAACCTAACTCGGCTTTACGTAAATATGCCCGTGTTCGTTTATCAAACGGAATGGAAGTAACTGCATATATTCCAGGAATTGGGCACAACTTACAGGAACACAGTGTTGTGTTAATTCGTGGAGGACGTGTTAAGGACTTACCAGGGGTTCGTTATCATATTATTCGTGGTACTATGGACTGTGCTGGTGTAAAAGATCGTATGCAAGGACGCTCTCGTTATGGAGCTAAAAAACCTAAAAAATAAGAGATAGGAGGAAAAACTGATGTCAAGAAGAGGACGCGTAGCAAAAAGAGATGTACTACCTGATCCAATTTATAATTCTAAGGTAGTTACAAAATTAATTAACAATATCATGCTTGATGGTAAAAAAGGTGTTGCTCAAAACATCTTATATGAAGCATTTAAAAAAGTTGAAGAAAAAACTGGAAATCCTGCAATGGAAGTATTTGATCAAGCAATCAACAATATCATGCCTGTACTTGAATTAAAAGTAAGACGTATTGGAGGAGCTAACTATCAAGTACCTGTTGAAGTATCTCCAGAAAGAAGAATGACATTAGGATTAAGATGGTTAGTTAACTATTCTCGTTTAAGAAACGAAAAAAGCATGATTGATCGTCTTGCTAATGAAATTATTGATGCCTCTAATGGAACTGGTGCTTCTGTGAAAAAGAAAGAAGATACTCATAAGATGGCTGAAGCTAATAAAGCATTTGCACATTTCCGTTGGTAATATATGATTTAGAGGAAATATTTGAAAGGAGAAAAATATGGCTCGTGAATTTTCGTTAGAAAAAACTCGTAATATTGGAATCATGGCTCACATTGATGCTGGTAAAACAACAACAACTGAACGTGTTCTTTATTACACTGGAAAAATTCATAAAATTGGTGAAACACATGACGGTGCTTCACAAATGGACTGGATGGAACAAGAGCAAGAACGTGGTATTACAATCACTTCAGCAGCAACAACTGCACAATGGAATGGATACCGTGTTAACATCATTGATACTCCAGGCCATGTCGATTTTACTGTTGAAGTAGAACGTTCTTTACGTGTACTTGACGGTGCTGTTACTGTATTAGACTCAAAAGCTGGTGTTGAACCACAAACAGAAACTGTTTGGCGTCAAGCAACAACTTATGGAGTTCCTCGAATTGTCTTCTGTAACAAAATGGATGCAACTGGGGCAGATTTCTTAATGTCTGTTGAATCTATTGGAAAAAGATTAGATGCTAACGCTGTAGCTATTCAATTACCAATTGGTGCCGAAGATACATTTGAAGGTGTTATTGACTTAATTAAAATGAAAGCTGTTCATTTTGAAGGAGCTAAGGGTGAAAACGTTGTTTATTCTGAAATTCCTGAAAATATGAAAGCTCAAGCAGAAGAATATCGTCAAAAAATGATTGATTCAGCTGCATCTTTTGATGATGATTTAATGATGAAAGTCTTAGAAGAAGAACCAGTTACTGAAGAAGAAATTAAAGCAGCAATCCGTAAAGGTGTATTAGCTGTTGAATTATTCCCAGTATTATGTGGATCTGCTTATAAAGACAAAGGTGTACAGTTAATGTTAGATGCTGTTATCGACTTCTTACCTGCACCAACTGATGTTCCATCAATTAAAGGTGAAGATGAAGATGGTAATGAAATCGAAAGACATGCAAGTGATGATGAGCCATTCTCTGCATTAGCATTTAAGATTATGGCTGACCCATTTGTTGGTAAATTAACATTCTTCCGTGTATATTCAGGACATATTGAATCTGGATCATATGTTTTAAACTCTTCTAAAGATAAAAAAGAACGTTTAGGACGTATCTTACAGATGCATGCTAATACACGTAAAGAAATTAGCGAAGTTTACGCTGGAGATATTGCTGCAGCTGTTGGATTTAAAAATACAACAACTGGGGATACTATCTGTGATGAAAAGAATTTCATTATCTTAGAAAAAATGGAATTCCCTGAACCAGTTATTGAATTAGCAATTGAACCAAAAACAAAACAAGATCAAGATAAATTAAGTAACGGTTTAGCTAGATTAGCTGAAGAAGACCCTACATTCAGAGTCACTACAAATCCTGAAACTGGTGATACAATTATTGCTGGAGTTGGGGAATTGCACTTAGACGTTATCGTAGATCGTTTAAAGAGAGAATATAAAGTTGAAGCTAATGTTGGAGCACCACAAGTTGCTTATCGTGAAACAATTAGAAAAGCTGCTGATTGTGAAGGTAAATTCGTACGTCAGTCTGGTGGACGTGGACAATACGGACATGTATGGATTAAATTTGAACCAAATGAAGGTAAAGGATTTGAATTCGTTGATGCCGTTGTTGGAGGAACTGTCCCTAGAGAATACATTGGTTCAGTAAAAGCTGGGCTTGAAGAAGCATTAGAAAATGGTATGATTGCAGGGTATCCAGTATTGGATATTAAAGCAACTTTATTTGATGGTTCTTACCATGATGTCGACTCATCAGAAATGGCATACAAGGTTGCTGCAAGTTTAGCATTAAAAGAAGCTGGTAAAAAATGTGATCCAGTTATCTTGGAACCAATTATGGCTGTAGAAGTCACTGCACCTTCTGAATATTTAGGAAGCGTTATGGGAGATATTTCTTCTAGACGTGGTATGATTGAAGGACAAGAAGAAAGAGGAAATGCTGTTTTAGTACAAGCAAGTGTACCTTTATCTGAAATGTTTGGATATGTTACTGATTTAAGATCATTCACACAAGGTCGTGGAAACTATACTATGCAATTTGATCGTTATGAACCTGTTCCTAAATCAATTGCTGAAAGTATTATTAAGAAAAATGGTGGAAATAATTAATCACTAAAAGTATTGCATTTTTCAACCAAATCATTTAGAATGTATATGTAAAAATTTAAAGAAATTTATATAGGAGGAAGCTTAAATGGCTAAAGAAAAATTTGACCGCTCTAAAGCGCATGTTAATATTGGAACAATTGGTCACGTTGACCATGGAAAAACAACTTTAACTGCAGCTATCACTACTGTTTTAGCTCAAGAAGGAAATGCTAAAGCAATGGACTACGCTGCAATTGATGCTGCACCTGAAGAAAAAGAACGTGGTATCACAATCAACACTGCACACGTTGAATATCAAACAGCAACTCGTCACTATGCACACGTTGACTGTCCAGGTCATGCTGACTACATCAAAAACATGATTACTGGTGCTGCTCAAATGGATGGAGCTATCTTAGTAGTAGCTGCTACTGATGGACCTATGCCACAAACAAGAGAACACATCTTATTATCTCGTCAAGTAGGTGTACCTTACATCATCGTATTCTTAAATAAATGCGATATGGTTGATGACGAAGAATTAATTGAATTAGTTGAAATGGAAGTTCGTGAATTATTAAATGAATACGGATTCCCAGGAGATGATACTCCTATTATTCGTGGATCAGCTTTAAAAGCATTAGAAGGAGATCCAAAATGGGTACCAGCTATTCATGAATTAATGGAAGCTGTAGATACTTATATCCCAACTCCAACTCGTGATACTGACAAACCATTCTTAATGCCAGTTGAAGACGTATTTACAATCACTGGACGTGGAACAGTTGCTACAGGACGTGTTGAAAGAGGACAATTAAAATTAAATGACCCAATCGAAATCGTTGGTATTCATGAAACTCAAAATACAGTTGCTACTGGTATCGAAATGTTCCGTAAATTATTAGATTACGCTGAAGCAGGAGATAACGTAGGGGTATTATTAAGAGGTATCAACAGAGATCAAATTCAACGTGGACAAGTATTAGCTAAACCAGGATCAGTACATCCACACAAAAAATTCGTATGCCAAGTTTACGTTTTATCAAAAGATGAAGGTGGACGTCATACACCATTCTTCTCTAACTATAGACCACAATTCTATTTCAGAACTACTGACATCACTGGTGTTATCGAATTACCAGAAGGTGTAGAAATGGTTATGCCAGGAGATAACGTAGAATTAACAGTTGAATTAATCCATGCTATCGCACTTGAAAATGGTACTAAATTCTCAATTCGTGAAGGTGGAAGAACTGTTGCTTCTGGAACAGTTACTGAAGTTATTGAATAATTTTCATGAAAAGGTATCTTATCGATACCTTTTTTGTTTACACTTTTTTATAAAAAGGTTATGATGTTAAAGTATGGAGGTGTGATATGAGCAAACTATTTTTCTTTGATATAGATGGAACGCTTATTGAATGTAGTAAAGGTATTTACAGCATTCCCCAAAAAGTTCGAGAAGCTATGGATAGTCTAAAAAGACAAGGACACGCTGTTTTTTTGGCTACTGGGAGATGTAAGTGTTTTATTGTAGATGGTGTCATGGATTATCCGTTTAGTGGATATGTGACTTGTAATGGTGCTTATGTAGAATATGAAAATAAAGAAATATATAAAAGTATCGTATCAAAAGAAGCAATTATAAAGACTCATGAGTTTTGTTTAGAAAGAAATTTAGCTTATTATTTTGAGGGTAATGATTATATTTATGTTTTGAATAAAGATAACCGTAAACATATAGAGTTTAAAAATAATTGGGGAATGAAAGATAAGGTTATTATTGATTCTTTTGATGTTAATGAAATAGAAACTTATATTGGTATGATTGTTTTGAATTCTGATCAAGATATAGAACCAATGAAAAACGTATTATCGCCTTATTTTCATATCCAGCAGCACCAAAGTGGCTTATCGTTTGATTTAACCTTGAAAGGTGAATCTAAAGCCAAAGGGATTGAGAAATTGATTAATGGTTTAGGTAAAACAATGAAAGATACAATTGCATTTGGTGATGGACGTAATGATATAGAAATGTTAAGGTGTGTAAATTTGGGTATTGCAATGGGAAATGCAGCTATGGAAACAAAAAAAGTTGCTGATTTTATCACTGATAATGTTGAGAATGATGGAATTGTGAAAGCACTTAAACATTTTTCTTTTCTTTAATCTTTATAGTTGAAATTATAAAGGTGATTTGATAAAATAAATATACAGAGTAATTCTGAATTTGTTTGTTAAAGGAGAAATTGAAAATGGATGAACAAGAACAAGTAGTTATCAACCTTATTGTAAACAGTGGTAGTGCTCGTAGCTCAGCAATTGAAGCTATTCAATACGCTAAAGCTGGTGATTTAGATAAGGCTGATGAATCATTACAAAACGCAAAAGAAACTGTAAATGAAGCGCATCATGCACAAACTGAATTAATTCAGGCTGAAATTAGAGGAGAAAAAGCTCCATTAAACTTATTAATGGTACATGCTCAAGATCACTTAATGACTGCATTAGTTGTTATTGATTTAGCACAAGAATTTATTGATCTTTATAAAAAAATCAAATAATTAAAAGGTTAGTGATTCAAGCAAAACCCCAATGACGGAGGATTAACTCAGTTAATGGGGTTTTATTTTTGAATTTCTGAGTAAATATTTACAAAATAACAAATAAAAAAACATTGATAAAATCAATAAAAAATAGAATCTTTAAAAAAAGAGGGATAAAAAAACGAAAAAAAATGAAAAAAAGACTTGCAAAGGTAAGGGATAGATGGTATTATAGATGAGCACTCGAGAGAGAGGGCGACAGGGACATTGAAAACTGAACAGTAAACACGTCAATAAAGATAGGAAAAAAGAAAGAGTCAAGAAGACATGAAATTGTCTGAAGATAGAAAAGGACAATGGAGAGTTTGATCCTGGCTCAGGATGAACGCTGGCGGCGTGCCTAATACATGCAAGTCGGACGCAATGCTTCGGCATTGAGTGGCGAACGGGTGAGTAAGACATAAGCAACCTGCCCCTGTGAGGGGGATAACTGCTGGAAACGGCAGCTAAGACCGCATAGGCATAGAGGACGCATGTCGACTATGTTAAATATCCCACGGGATAGCACAGGGATGGGCTTATGACGCATTAGCCAGCTGGTGAGGTAACGGCTCACCAGGGCGACGATGCGTAGCCGGCCTGAGAGGGTGGACGGCCACACTGGGACTGAGACACGGCCCAGACTCCTACGGGAGGCAGCAGTAGGGAATTTTCGGCAATGGGCGAAAGCCTGACCGAGCAACGCCGCGTGAAGGAAGAAGTCATTCGTGATGTAAACTTCTGTTATGAAGGAAGAACGGCAGATGGAGGGAATGCCATGTGCGTGACGGTACTTCATGAGGAAGCCACGGCTAACTACGTGCCAGCAGCCGCGGTAATACGTAGGTGGCGAGCGTTATCCGGAATCATTGGGCGTAAAGAGGAGCAGGCGGCAGTGCAGGTCTGCGGTGAAAGACCGGAGCTAAACTTCGGTAAGCCGTGGAAACCGCACAGCTAGAGAGCATCAGAGGATCGCGGAATTCCATGTGTAGCGGTGAAATGCGTAGATATATGGAGGAACACCAGTGGCGAAGGCGGCGGTCTGGGGTGCAGCTGACGCTCAGTCCCGAAAGCGTGGGGAGCAAATAGGATTAGATACCCTAGTAGTCCACGCCGTAAACGATGAGTGCTAAGTGTTGGGGGTCAGACCTCAGTGCTGGAGTTAACGCAATAAGCACTCCGCCTGAGTAGTACGTTCGCAAGAATGAAACTCAAAGGAATTGACGGGGGCCCGCACAAGCGGTGGAGCATGTGGTTTAATTCGAAGCAACGCGAAGAACCTTACCAGGTCTTGACATGGAGATAAAGGCCCTGGAGACAGGGAGATAGATATATCTCACACAGGTGGTGCATGGTTGTCGTCAGCTCGTGTCGTGAGATGTTGGGTTAAGTCCCGCAACGAGCGCAACCCCTGTTGCCAGTTGCCAGCATTAGGTTGGGGACTCTGGCGAGACTGCCTCTGCAAGGAGGAGGAAGGCGGGGATGACGTCAAATCATCATGCCCCTTATGACCTGGGCTACACACGTGCTACAATGGACGGATCAGAGGGAGGCGAAGCCGCGAGGTGGAGCGAAACCCAGAAACCCGTTCACAGTTCGGACTGCAGTCTGCAACTCGACTGCACGAAGCTGGAATCGCTAGTAATCGCGAATCAGCATGTCGCGGTGAATACGTTCTCGGGCCTTGTACACACCGCCCGTCACACCATGAGAGTTGGTAACACCCGAAGCCGGTGGCCCAACCGCAAGGAGGGAGCTGTCTAAGGTGGGACTGATGATTGGGGTGAAGTCGTAACAAGGTATCCCTACGGGAACGTGGGGATGGATCACCTCCTTTCTAGGGAGAAGAGAAGATGTGGATACTGTTTGGTTTTGAGTGTATCTGGAAAGATGCATTCAAGGCAGGAACATTGAAAACTGAACAGCAAACTTTCTACAAGAAAGCGAAGAAACGAAAGATGAAAGAGATCAGGAAGAAGGTCGAAATCATCTAGTTGCAAACTAAGAAAGCACGAAAAGAGAACACTTTAGGTTAAGCGAAGAAGAGCGTATGGCGGATGCCTGGCCACCAGGAGGCGAAGAAGGACGCAGCAAACGGCGAAACGCGACGGCGAGCAGTAAGCATGCAAGGACCCGTCGATGTCCGAATGGGGGAACCCGTCATCCAAGAGGATGACATCGATGAAGAATCGAGGCGATACGCAGGGAACTGAAACATCTCAGTACCTGCAGGAAAGGAAAGTAAGAACGATTCCGTAAGTAGTGGCGAGCGAAAGCGGAGGAGCCCAAACCATCTCAGGATGGGGTTATAGGGGTGCCGATAAAGCCTATCTGACATGACAGGAGAAGCGCAGGGGAAGGCGCAGCGAAGAGGGTGAAACTCCCGTATCCGAAGTCGTGGAGGAAGGCGAGGCAGGCCCTGAGTACGTCGGGACACGAGGAATCCTGACGGAAGGATCGAGGACCATCTCGAAAGGCTAAATACTCCCTGGTGAGCGATAGTGGACCAGTACCGTGAGGGAAAGGTGAAAAGAACCCCGGGAGGGGAGTGAAAGAGAACCTGAAACCATATGCTTACAAGAAGTCAGAGCCCGTTAATGGGTGATGGCGTGCCTTTTGTAGAATGAGCCGGCGAGTTATGATGTGGAGCGAGGTTAAGCAGGGGATGCGGAGCCGAAGCGAAAGCGAGTCTGAAGAGGGCGAAAGTTGCATGTCATAGACCCGAAACCGGGTGATTTAGCCATGATCAGGTTGAAGTCGGGGTAAGACCCGATGGAGGACCGAACCGACCCCGTTGAAACGTTGGCGGATGAATTGTGGCTAGGGGTGAAATTCCAAACGAACCCGGAGATAGCTGGTTCTCCCCGAAATAGCTTTAGGGCTAGCGTCGTCAGGAAGTCGCATGAAGGTAGAGCACTGAATATGTGATGGCCTCATCTCGAGGTACTGAGCATAATCAAACTCCGAATGTCATGAAGACATGGACGGCAGTCAGACCATGGGTGATAAGGTCCATGGTCAAGAGGGAAACAGCCCAGACCATCAGCTAAGGTCCCCAAATACATGCTAAGTGGAAAAGGATGTGGAGATGTACAGACAACCAGGAGGTTGGCTCAGAAGCAGCCATCCTTGAAAGAGTGCGTAACAGCTCACTGGTCGAATGACTCTGCGCCGAAAATTTACCGGGGCTAAGCATGATACCGAAGCTATGGATTTACGATGTAAATGGTAGGGGAGCGTTCCAGACAGCGAAGAAGCGATACCGTAAGGAGTCGTGGAGCGTGTGGAAGAGAGAATGCCGGTGTGAGTAGCGGCACGTGGGTGAGAATCCCACGCACCGGAGACCCAAGGATTCCAGAGGAAGGTTCGTCCGCTCTGGGTAAGTCGGGACCTAAGGCGAGGCCGAAAGGCGTAGTCGATGGACAACGGGTGGAGAATCCCGTACCGGAGTGCAGGCGAGGGAGTGACGGAGAAGGCTAGGACAACCAGCTGACGGAATAGCTGGAGCAAGCGAGGTAGGGGTCATCCAGGCAAATCCGGATGGCGCAACCCGAAGGCGTGACGCGGATGGAACATTGCGATAAGTACAGAAGAGTCTGAAGCCAGCTTCCAAGAAAAGCTTCTAGCATAACTGCATTCTGCCCGTACCGAAAATGGACACACATGGGTAAGGAGAGAATCCTAAGGTGAGCGAGAGAACTATAGCTAAGGAACTCTGCAAAATGACTCCGTAACTTAGGGAGAAGGAGTGCTCAGTGGAAGCTGAGCCGCAGTGAAACGGCCCAAGCGACTGTTTACCAAAAACACAGCTCTCTGCGAAGACGCAAGTCGAAGTATAGGGGGTGACGCCTGCCCGGTGCTGGAAGGTTAAGGGGAGTGGTCAGCGCAAGCGAAGCCATGAACCGAAGCCCCAGTAAACGGCGGCCGTAACTATAACGGTCCTAAGGTAGCGAAATTCCTTGTCAGGTAAGTTCTGACCCGCACGAAAGGCGTAACGATTTGGGCGCTGTCTCGGCTGTAGACTCGGTGAAGTCTTAGTACCTGTGAAGATGCAGGTTACCCGCGACTAGACGGGAAGACCCCATGGAGCTTTACTGTAGCCTGATATTGGACTCTGATGCATGATGTACAGGATAGGTAGGAGGCTGAGATACGGATACGCCAGTATTCGAGGAGCCGACGTTGGGATACTACCCTTGATGCATTGGAGTTCTAACCGGGCCTCATGGAACTGAGGACGGGACAGTGTCAGGTGGGCAGTTTGACTGGGGCGGTCGCCTCCCAAAGAGTAACGGAGGCGCCCAAAGATACCCTCAGCATGGATGGAAACCATGCGCAGAGTGCAAAGGCAGAAGGGTGTTTGACTGCGAGACAGACGAGTCGAGCAGGGACGAAAGTCGGGCTTAGTGATCCGGCGGCACCGCATGGAAGGGCCGTCGCTCAACGGATAAAAGCTACCCTGGGGATAACAGGCTGATCTCCCCCAAGAGTTCACATCGACGGGGAGGTTTGGCACCTCGATGTCGGCTCATCGCATCCTGGAGCTGAAGTCGGTTCCAAGGGTTGGGCTGTTCGCCCATTAAAGCGGTACGCGAGCTGGGTTCAGAACGTCGTGAGACAGTTCGGTCCCTATCTGTCGTGGGCGCAGGAAGTTTGAGGAGAGCTGCCCTCAGTACGAGAGGACCGGGGTGGACGGACCGATGGTGCACCAGTTGTCACGCCAGTGGCACAGCTGGGTAGCCAAGTCCGGAAGGGATAAACGCTGAAGGCATCTAAGCGTGAAGCCCCTCCAAGATGAGACTTCCCATTCTTCGGAAGGAAGGTCCCTCCAAGACGAGGAGGTAGATAGGTCATGGGTGCAAGCATGGCGACATGCTGAGCTGAATGATACTAATAGACCGAGAGCTTAGCCATAAGAAGTGGGAGGAAGGAAGCTGTTCAGTTTTGAGCGTTCGTGCTCAGATGATCTGGTGGCGAAGGCATGATGGACACACCTGTAACCATGCCGAACACAGAAGTTAAGCATCATAGCGGCGAAGATAGTGGGCAACTGCGACAATAGCACGCTGCCAGTTCACATGACGGTCCAGTCTTCTTCTGGTTCCGTCCTTTTTTTATTCTTTCATCATGATTTCCTTAAGATGGAGTTATTTAAAATCATTTCATTTTTCCTGGCATATTAGATATGCTTTTTTGATTCCCTGTGAATTTCTTTATTTCATAGGGAGTTTTTTGCAATTTAATGTAAATTTATATTAAACCGCTTCCTACATTCATTTTAATAAAACCCATTTATTAAAAACTGTGGTGATTTAGAAATGACTTCATTATTTTCTAATATTTTGAACATCTTATTACGTTGATCAATAGTGGTATGTTTATTTTCTAGAGATATTTTCATTCATATCATTAACCTATAAAATGACGAACAGATATTCAATAGTATATAACAATAAAATTCCTAATATTAAATCCCACTTTATTTTTTTAAGCAGAATTTACTTTTACAATTAACCCCACTAAAAAAAGATTTCAAAAGATATAAAAAATGCTTGATTTAAAAGGAAAAATAGTGTAAAATGCATTTGTTGTGAATGCGAAGAAGTGCGAGGTTGCTGAAACGCTGAAAGCCGTTGTCATGAGCGGAGGACGTATTCAGGGAATTCGCATCGAGCAGCCAATAAATTGGCAAGAAGGAGGAATAATTCATGGCAAACAACAAAATTAGAATTCGTTTGAAATCATTTGATCACAAAATCTTGGATACTTCTGCTGAAAAAATTGTTTCAGCTGCTAAGAAGTCAGGGGCTCAAGTTGTAGGTCCTGTACCTCTACCAACTGAAAAAGAAGTTTATACAATTTTAAGAGCAGTTCACAAGTATAAAGATTCTCGTGAACAATTTGAAATCAGAACTCACAAACGTCTAATTGACATTGTGAATCCAACACCAGAAACAGTTGATGTATTAACTCGTTTAGAATTACCAAGTGGTGTGGATATTGAAATTAAATTATAAGGAAAGGTAAAGGTGTAACTCATGAAAGGAATCTTAGGTCGTAAGATTGGAATGACTCAAGTGTTCACTACTGATGGAAAATTAATCCCAGTAACAGTTGTAGAAGCAACACCAAATGTTGTTTTACAAAAGAAAACAGTTGCTACTGATGGATATGATGCTATCCAAGTTGGTTTTGAAGACAAGAGAGAAAAATTAGCAACTAAACCACACATGGGACATGTTGCAAAAGCTAAAACAGCTCCTAAGCGCTTCATTAAAGAATTTCGTTTTGACGAAATGATGAGTTATGAAGTTGGTCAAGAAATAAAGGTTGATAGCTTTGTAGCTGGTGAAGTGGTTGATGTAACTGGAACTAGCAAAGGTAAAGGTTATCAAGGTGTTATAAAAAGACATGGACAACAAAGAGGTCCAATGGGGCATGGTTCAGGTGCTCATAGAATCGTAGGTTCAATGGGACCAATCGCTCCAAATAGAATCGCTCCAGGTAAGAAATTACCAGGACATATGGGTAACGTAACAAGAACAGTTCAAAACTTGGAAATTGTTGCTGTTGATGTAGAAAACAATGTATTGTTAATTAGCGGATCAATTCCAGGTCCTAAAAAAGGTTTGGTTGTTGTAAAATCAGCAATCAAAGGAAATGGAAAAGTGAATCCTGCTAAAGATTTAGTTGTATATGAAACTGAAAGCCCAGTAGTAGAAGAAACTACTGATGCAGTGGAAACTGCTGAATAATGAAGCGAAAGGAGGAAAACTAATGTTAAAAGTTGCAGTATATAATCAAGAAGGACAAAAAGTAAAAGATACAGAATTAAATGAATCTGTATTTGGTATTGAACCAAACAACCAAGCAATCTTTGATATGGTCTTACTACAAAGAGCTTCATGGAGACAAGGGACTCATAAAGTGAAAAACCGTACTGAAGTTAAAGGTGGAGGAAAGAAACCTTGGCGTCAAAAAGGTACAGGTAGAGCAAGACAAGGATCTATCCGTGCTCCACAATGGAGAGGTGGAGGAGTTGTATTTGGGCCTACACCAGATAGAAACTATAAATTAAAAATGAATAAAAAAGTAAGACGTTTAGCACTTAAATCAGCTTTAAGTCAAAAAGTGATTGATAGTGAATTAACAGTATTAGATAACATCGCTATGGAAGCACCAAAGACAAAAGCAATGGTTAAAGTGTTAGAAAACTTAGAAGCAAATAGAAAAACATTAATCGTTATGGATGAAGTTGATGAAAACGTAGCTTTATCAGCAAGAAATATTCCTGGTGTTAAAGTTATTAATTCAAAAGGTCTTAACGTTTATGATATTGTAGATAGCACTAAGCTAGTTATGACTGAAGGAGCTATCAAAGCTGTTGAGGAGGTATTGGCATAATGGCACATATAACTGATGTATTAAAGAAACCAGTACTTACTGAAAAATCTTTATTGTTACAACAAAACGAAAACAAATATACATTTGATGTTGATGTAAACACAAATAAAACTGAAGTAAAAGTTGCAGTTGAAAAAATGTTTGACGTTAAAGTTGAAAAAGTAAACATTATGAATGTGAAACCTAAAACAAAAAGAATGGGTAGATACGTTGGTAAAACAAAAAGAAGAAAGAAAGCTATTGTAAAATTAAAAGAAGGATATTCAATCGATTTATTCGGTGAAGAATAATCCGATATACTATTGGAATGTACTCCATTCCAGATAAGAAAAATAAGGAGGAAAACAGATGCCTATTAAAGTATATAAGCCTACAACAAATGGTCGTCGTAATATGACTTCTTTAACTTATGAAGAAATTACTACTAATAAGCCTGAGAAATCATTGACTGTTCGTTTATCAAAAACTGGTGGGCGTAATAATCAAGGTGTAATCACTACTCGCCATCACGGTGGTGGACATAAACGTTTATATCGTATTATTGATTTTAAACGTAATAAAGATGATATTGTTGGTAAAGTTGCAACAATTGAATATGATCCAAATAGATCTGCAAATATTGCATTAATTCACTATGTAGATGGTGAAAAAAGATATATTTTAGCTCCTAAAGGATTAGAAGTTGGAATGAAAATTGTTTCTGGAGAAAATGCTGATATTATTGTTGGTAATAGTTTACCAATGGGAAATATGCCTGAAGGTACAGTTATCCACAATATTGAAATGCATCCAGGAAAAGGTGGACAAATCGCTAGATCTGCAGGTGTTTCTGCTCAAATCTTAGGTAAAGAAGGAAAATATGTAACTGTAAGATTAGCTTCTGGTGAAGTAAGAAAATTCTTAGCAGTTTGTAGAGCAACAGTTGGTGTTGTTGGAAATGAAGATCATGGATTAGTTAACATTGGTAAAGCAGGACGTAACAGATGGAAAGGTATTAGACCTACAGTTCGTGGTTCTGTTATGAACCCTAATGATCACCCTCATGGTGGTGGTGAAGGTAGAACTTCAATCGGTCGTAAAGCACCAATGACTCCATGGGGTAAAAAAGCACTTGGTGTTAAAACAAGAAATACAAAGAAAGCTTCAAATAAATTAATCGTACGTCGTCGTAACGGTAAATAAGAAGGAGGGTTATAGAATATGGCAAGAAGTTTGAAAAAAGGTCCATTCGTGGATGAACACTTAATGAAAAAAGTTGAAGCATTAAATGCTGCAAACAAAAAAGAAGTCATTAAAACATGGTCAAGACGTTCTACAATCTTCCCACAATTTATTGAACATACGTTCGCAGTTTATAACGGAAGAGAACACATCCCAGTATATGTTACTGAAGATATGGTTGGACATAAATTAGGAGAATTTGCTCCTACAAGAACTTATCATGGTCATGATGCTGATGATAAAAAATCTGGTAAATAGAAAGAGAGGAGAAAATAAACATGGAAGCAAGAGCTCAAGCTAAAATGATTCGTGTTTCACCTCAAAAAGCAAGATTAGTTGTTGACTTGGTAAGAGGGAAGCAAGTAAAAGAAGCACTTGGAATTTTAGAATTCGTTAATAAAAGTGCAACTCCTGCAATCATTAAAGTCGTTAAATCTGCTGCACAAAACGCTGTATTCAATGAAGGTGCAGAAGAAGATAAATTATACATCAAAGAAATTTATGTAGACGAAGGTCCTACATTAAAAAGATTCCGTGCAAGAGCAAAAGGAAGCGGAACTCAAATTTTAAAAAGAACAAGCCACATCACTTGTGTGGTTGCTGAAAGATAGGAGGGCAAAGTATGGGTCAAAAAGTAAGTCCAGTAGGATTACGTGTTGGCGTTAACCGTAATTGGAATTCAAGATGGTACGCTAATGATAAAGACTTTGCTTCATTATTACACGAAGATATCAAAATTCGTGAATTCTTATATGCAAAGTTAAAAGGCGCTTATGTCGCTAATATTGAAATTGAAAGATCTAAAAATCGTGTAAGCATCTATGTTCATACATCTCGTCCAGGTGTTGTTATTGGAAAAGATGGTGAAGCTGTTGATGCATTAAGAAAAGAAGTTGCAAAAATGGTTAACGGTAAACAAGTGTTTATCAATATCGTTGAAATTAAAAATCCAGATGTTGTTGCTCAACTTGTAGCAAACAAGATTGCTGAACAATTAGAAAACCGTGCTTCATTTAGAACAGTTCAAAAAAGAGCTATTCAAGCTGCTATGAGAGCTGGTGCTAAAGGAATCAAAACAGCTGTTTCAGGACGTTTAGGTGGTGCTGATATGGCAAGAACTGAAGGTTATTCTGAAGGTGTTGTACCTCTTCATACATTAAGAGCTGACATTGATTATGCGACTGCTGAAGCTGACACAACTTATGGAAAATTAGGAGTAAAAGTTTGGATTTGTAAGGGAGAAATTCTTCCTGCAAAGAAGAAAGGGGATAAATAATCATGTTGATGCCTAAGAGAACTAAATATAGAAGACCTCATAGAATCAAATATGAAGGTAAAGCTAAAGGTGGAACTCAAGTTTCTTTTGGTGAATATGGATTACAAGCTCAAGAAGGTGCTTGGATTACTTCAAGACAAATCGAAGCAGCTCGTATTGCTATGAACCGTTATATGAAACGTGGTGGGCAAGTTTGGATTAGAATCTTCCCTCATTTAGCTAAAACAAAGAAACCTCTTGAAGTCCGTATGGGTTCAGGTAAAGGTGCTCCAGAAGAATGGGTAGCAGTTGTAAAAACAGGTCGCGTTATGTTCGAAGTTGCTGGTGTAGAAGAAGAAGTTGCAAGAGAAGCATTAAGACTTGCATCTCACAAATTACCAGTGAAATGTAAGATTATTGGAAGAGGTGAGTAATTGTGACAGTTCAAGATATTAGAAATACAGAAACTCAAGAATTACTTAACAAAGTAGAAGAGTACAAAAAAGAATTATTTGGATTAAGATTCCAACAGGCAACAGGACAATTAGAAAATACTGCTCGTATTAGAACAGTTAGAAAAAATATCGCAAGAATTAAAACAATTATTAGAGAAAGAGAATTAAACAAATAGAAGGAGTAGACTATGGAAAGAAATAATCGTAAGGTTTACACTGGAACAGTTGTTTCTACAAAAATGGATAAAACAATTACTGTTTTAGTTGAAACTCATGTTAAACACAAAAAATACGGAAAACGTGTTAAATCTTCTAAAAAGTTTAAGGCTCATGATGAAGAAAACATTGCTAGAGATGGAGACGTTGTAAAAATCATGGCAACTCGTCCATTATCAGCAACTAAACGTTTCCGTTTAGTAGAAGTTGTAAAAAAAGCAGAAATTATTTAATGAATAGAATCTGAAAGGAGGTCACTTGAATGATCCAAAATGAAAGCAGATTAAAAGTTGCTGACAATACAGGAGCAAAAGAAGTACTAGTAATTAGAAACCTTGGTGGTTCAAATAGAAAATTTAGTAACATCGGTGATATAGTCGTAGCGACAGTGAAACAAGCGACTCCAGGTGGTACAGTTAAAAAAGGTGAAGTTGTAAAAGCTGTTATCGTAAGAACAAAATATGGTGTTAACCGTGAAAATGGTTCATATATTAAATTTGATGATAATGCTTGTGTTATTATCAAAGATGATAATTCACCTAGAGGAACTCGTATCTTTGGACCGGTAGCAAGAGAGTTAAGAGATGCTGATTTTATGAAAATCGTATCATTAGCTCCTGAGGTATTATAGGAGGAAACGAGAAGATGAAATTACGTGTAGGTGATACAGTTCAAGTTATCGCTGGTAGCGATAAAGGGAAAACTGGAGAAATTATTCAAATTCTAAGAAAAGAAGATAGAGTGATTGTTGAAGCTGTGAACATGGTAACAAAACACATTAAACCTTCACAAGCAGATCCAGAAGGTGGTATTGTAACAAGAGAAGCACCTATTCATGTTTCTAATGTTGCATATTATGATTCAAAAGCAAAACAAGCTGTTAAAATTGGTTATGCTTTTGATGAAGATGGTAAAAAATACCGTATTAATAAAAAAACAGGTAAAGCCTTAGATAAAACTACAAAGAAGAAAAAGTAATCGGAAGGAGGTTAAATAATGAACCGACTAAAGGAACGTTATGAAAATGAAATCGTTAAGTCATTAATGACTAAATTTAACTATAGTTCTGTAATGCAAGTTCCAGCTATGGAAAAAATCGTTATCAACATTGGTGTTGGTGATGCAGTTAGCAACTCTAAATTATTAGATGAAGCTGTTGAAGAATTAACTTTAATTTCAGGACAAAAACCAGTGATTACTAGAGCTAAAAAATCAATTGCTGGATTTAAATTACGTGAAGGAATGCCAATTGGTTGTAAAGTTACTTTACGTGGAGAAAGAATGTATGAATTCTTAGATAAATTAATTAGTATTTCTTTACCTCGTGTAAGAGATTTTAGAGGTGTACCAAAGAATTCTTTTGATGGGAGAGGAAATTATACTTTAGGTGTTAAAGAACAATTAATTTTCCCAGAAATCAATTTTGATAAAGTAAACAAAATCAGAGGAATGGATATTGTATTCGTAACAACTGCTAAAACTGATGAAGAAGGTCATGAATTATTAGCACAATTAGGAATGCCATTCCATAAATAAGGAGGACTTAATTAATGGCTAAAACATCAATGAAAGTTAAACAACAACGTCCTCAAAAATACAAAGTTCGTGAATATACAAGATGCGAACGTTGTGGACGTCCACATGCAGTAATTAGAAAATTTAAATTATGCCGTATTTGCTTCAGAGAATTAGCTTACAAAGGTGAAATTCCTGGTGTTAAAAAAGCAAGTTGGTAATCAAATCATCCAAATGGAAGGAGGACATTTCAAATGACAGATCCAATTGCAGATATGTTAACAAGAATTCGTAATGCGAATCAACAACGTCATGAAGAAGTTATGATTCCTGCATCAAAATTAAAAGTGCAATTAGCTGAAATTTTGAAAAACGAAGGATTTATTAAAGGATATAAAGTTGAGGGTGAAGGTGTCATTAAAAACATTGTCATCACTTTAAAATATAAAGGAAATGATAGAGTCATCACTGGATTAAAGAGAGTATCTAAACCAGGACTTCGTCAGTACGCTAAAGTAAATGAAATTCCTAAAGTATTAAATGGTTTAGGAATCGTTGTATTATCTACTTCTCAAGGATTAATGACTGATAAAGAAGCAAGAGCTAAACAAATCGGTGGAGAAGTATTAGCATATATCTGGTAATAAAATAAGAAAACAGGAGGTGTAACTGATGTCTCGTGTAGGTAATAAGATTATCAATGTACCTGAAGGTGTAAAAGTTGAAATCGCTGATGATAATACTGTTACAGTTACAGGTGCAAAAGGGACTTTAGTCAGACAATTTTCTCCATTAATTAATATTAATATGGATGAAAATGTTATTACAGTAAGCAGAACAAGTGAACAAAAACATGTAAAACAATTACACGGAACAACAAGAGCATTACTTGCTAATATGATCGAAGGTGTACACAACGGTTATAAAAAAGAGCTTGAAGTTGTTGGTATTGGATACCGTGCTCAAATGCAAGGTAATAAATTAGTATTAAATGTTGGATTTTCTCATCCAGTAGAAGTTGAAGGTGAAGAAGGAGTTAAAATTGAAACTCCATCTCAGACATCAATTATTGTATCAGGAATCTCTAAAGAAAGAGTTGGAGAAATTGCAGCAAGAATTAGAGCTGTGAAAAAACCTGAACCTTACAAAGGAAAAGGTATTAAATACGTTGATGAAAGAATTATTAGAAAAGAAGGTAAAACTGCTGGTAAGAAGTAGTTGATGAAATAAGGAAGGAGCTAAAATCATGGCTAAATCTATGTCAAGAAACGATTTACGTAAAAAACGTCATGCGAGAGTTCGTAGAAAAATCAGTGGAACTCCTGAATGTCCTCGTTTAAATGTATTCCGTTCAAGCTCTCATATCCACGCACAAATTATTGATGATGTTAATGGTGTAACATTAGTTGCAGCATCATCAGTAGATATGAAATTAGCAAACGGTGGAAATATTGAAGCTGCAACTCAAGTTGGTACTGAAATTGCAAAGAGAGCTATTGCCAAAAATATTGAAAATGTAGTATTTGATCGTGGTGGATATATTTATCATGGTCGTGTGAAAGCACTAGCTGAAGCTGCTAGAGAAGCTGGATTAAAATTCTAATAGGAGGTTAAAGAATGGAACAACGTAAACCAAGAGAAAATGGACCAAGAAGAAATGGACCAAGAAGAAATGGACCAAGAAGAAATGGACCAAGAGTTGAAAAAGAATTCGAAGAACGTGTTGTCACAATTAACCGTGTAACTAAAGTTGTTAAAGGGGGACGTAAATTCCGCTTTGCTGCATTAGTTGTTATCGGTGATAAAAAAGGTCGCGTTGGATTTGGAACAGGTAAAGCTAACGAAGTACCTGATGCTATTAGAAAAGCATCTGAAGCAGCTAAAAGAAATGTTATTAATGTACCAATTATTCATGGAACAATTCCTCATGAAATTAATGGTATGTATGGATCAGGAAATGTATTCTTAAGACCTGCATCTGAAGGTACTGGAATCATTGCTGGTGGTCCAGTTCGTGCGGTTGTTGAATTAGCTGGATATTCAGATATTATTTCTAAATCAATTGGTTCTAGAACTCCAATCAACATGGTTCGTGCAACAGTTGAAGGTTTAAAATTATTAAAAACAGTACAACAAGTTGCTGAATTAAGAGATAAAAAAGTAGAAGAAATTTACGGATAGGAGGAGCGTAAGAAATGGCAGAAAATAATAAAGTTATCATTACGCTTGTAAAAAGTCCAATTGGTGCAAAAAAGAATCAAAAGGATACTCTTAAAGCGTTAGGTTTAACAAAAATGCATAAATCAGTTGAAAAAGTTAACAACGAATTTATTCAAGGTATGATTAATACTGTTAGCCACCTTGTTAAAGTTGAAGAAAGTAAGTAGGAGGTGTAAAAATGAAATTACACGAATTACAATACACTGAAGGAGCACGTAGAAATAGAAAACGTGTTGGACGTGGAACGAGTTCAGGACATGGTAAAACTTCTGGTAGAGGTCAAAAAGGTGCTGGAGCAAGAAGTGGTGGAGGAAAGAAACCTGGATTTGAAGGGGGACAAACACCATTATTCATGCGTTTACCTAAACGTGGTTTCACAAACTTCAATAGAGTTGAATATGCTATTGTCAATGTAGAAGACTTAAATAAATTTGAAGCTGGAAGTGTCGTAGATATGGAAGCTTTAAAAGCATGTGGACTTGTGAAAAAAGAATTAGATGGTTTAAAAGTTTTAGGTAATGGAAAATTAGAAGTTGCTTTAACAGTTAAAGCAAAGAAATTCTCAAAGTCAGCCATTGCTGCAATTGAAGCCGCAGGTGGAAAAACTGAGGTGATCTAGGATGTTAAACTTTTTTAAGAATGTTTTTAAAAAAGGTGAATTACGTCGTAGAATTATATTTACACTTGGTATGTTGTTTGTATTCCGTTTAGGTGCCGCTATTACAATTCCATCAATTAACGCTGATGCAATTACTGCTTCAGCAGCTAATAGTGGTATCTTAGGAATTATGAACATGTTAGGTGGGGGAATGCTGGAAAGATTTTCAATTTTTTCATTAGGGATTTCTCCATATATTACAGCATCCATTATTATTGAATTGTTATCAATGGATGTTATCCCAGTATTAGCTCAATGGCAAAAAGAAGGAAATACTGGAAAAAAGAAAAAGGATCGTGTTACTCGATATGTAACTCTTGTTTTAGCAGCAATCCAGGGTGGATCATTGACATACGCTTTTGATAAAATGTATGGAATTCTTGATTCATCATCATTGTTGAATTATGCATATGTAGTTGTTGTTATGATGGCAGGAAGTATGTTAGCCATGTGGATTGGCGATCAAATTACTCAAAAAGGTGTTGGTAATGGAACTTCATTACTTATCTTTACAGGGATTGTTGCCAATTTACCAGCAAACTTTATTACAACATTCAATAACTTAGTTTCTTTTTCAGAAGGAACACAAACTATGGTTTTTGGAATTTTATGGTATGCATTATTTGTTATTGTATATCTTGCAATTGTTATCTTTGTTGTTTTCAATGAAGGTGCAGTTAGAAAAATTCCAATTATGTATGCAACAAATTCTAATCCAACAATGCGAACAAAAGATACAACACATATGCCTATTAAAATTAATAGTTCTGGAGTGTTACCAGTTATCTTTGCTTCATCAGTTTTAGCTGCTCCTAGAACAATCATTAGTTTTATGGAGTCAAATGATGTAACGCAGATGATTGATACAATCTTAAATTATCAAGAACCTTTTGGTTTTTGCCTATATTTAGTAATGATTGTTTTGTTTGCTTTCTTCTATTCTAATTTGCAAATTGATGCACATAAGATTAGTGAGGATTTGAAGAAAAATGGTGGTTCTATTCCAGGAGTAAGAACTGGAAAAGATACCGAACATTTTATCAGTACAGTTTTAAATAGAGTCACTGTCGTTGGATCAATTTTCTTAGTGATTGTTGCAGCAATTCCTATTATGACACCAGTCATCTGGTCACAAACTTCTAATGCTTCATTAACATTAGGAGGAACTGGTTTAATTATCATCACAGGGGTTGCATTAGAAACAACAAGACAAATTAAAACTTTAATTACTCGTAAAGAGTATCATGGATATATAAGAAAATAGTATAATAAAAGGGGTGTAGAAAAATGAACATTATTTTAATGGGGCCTTCTGGTGCTGGTAAAGGGACTCAAGCTGAAAGATTTGTTAATAAATACGGCTTAACACAAATATCAACTGGCGATTTATTTAGAAAGGCTTTGCGTGAACAAACAAAATTTGGTGTTATCGCTAAATATTTCATGCAATTTGGGCACCTTGTACCAGACGATTATACGATTGAAATGGTAAGGGAATATTTAAAAGAAAATACTTTTGAAAATGGATTTATTTTAGATGGTTTCCCTCGAACAATAGTTCAAGCAAGAGAGCTTGAAAGTATTGCGAAAGAATTTGATTTTACAATTGATGCAATTATTAACTTAGATATTCCTGTTGAAAAATTGATTACAAGATTATCTGGAAGAAGAACTTGCAAAAATTGTGGAGCAACATTCCATGTTGAGTTTAATCCACCTAAAGTTGAAGGCATTTGTGATAAATGTGGTGGAGCTTTATATCAAAGAGAAGATGAAAGCGAAGAAGCAGTCAAGATTAGACTTGATACTTATAACAAACAAACAAGACCTTTAATTGATTATTATACAATGAAAGGTTCAATCATTAATATTAATGGTGACCAACCAATGGAAGACGTCTTTAAGGACATTGAAAAAAGCTTGGAGGGTAAATAATGATTGTCACAAAAGACCAAAGAGAAATTGAATTAATGCGTGAAGCTGGTCGCATTGTGGCACTTGTTCACAGTCAATTAAAAGAATTTATTAAACCGGGTATAACGACTGCTCAAATTAATAAATTTTGTGAAAAGGTCATACGTGATGCTGGTGCAACACCATCATTTCTCAATCTTTATGGTTTTCCGGGAGCTGTTTGCACTTCAATTAATGAAGTTGTAGTTCATGGAATTCCTAGTCAAAGAAAATTAAAAGATGGTGATATTATTTCAGTGGATGTTGGTGCTTGTTATAAGGGTTATCATGGTGATAGTGCATGGACATATGCAGTAGGCCAAGTTAGTGATGAAGCTGCTCATTTAATGAAAGTGACAGAAGAATCACTTTATGCAGGTTTATCTCAAGTGAAACCTGGCAATCGTTTATCCGATATATCTCATGCTGTACAAACATATCTAGAAAGTCATGGGTGTTCTACGCCAAGAGATTATACAGGTCATGGTATTGGAACAAAGGTTCATGAAGATCCTTCAGTTCCTAATTATGGAGCACCTGGTAAAGGACCTAGATTAAAAGAGGGAATGACTCTTGCAATAGAGCCAATGGCACATTTAGGAAGATGTGAAACAAATGTGTTAGATGATGATTGGACTGTTGTAACGAGAGATGGCTCTCTTGCAGCTCACTATGAACATACTATTGTCATTACAAGTGATGGGTATGAGATTTTGACAA
Organism: Clostridium sp. C1; assembly: GCF_018223625.1. Classification (NCBI taxonomy): domain Bacteria; kingdom Bacillati; phylum Bacillota; class Clostridia; order Eubacteriales; family Clostridiaceae; genus Clostridium; species Clostridium sp. C1. Next base: position 2,711,104 of record NZ_CP073631.1, read on the forward strand.
AACTTTAAAAGGGAGTTATAATCAATGGCAAAAAAAGATGACGTTATTGAAGTAGAAGCAACTGTTCTTGAAACATTACCAAATGCAATGTTTAAAGTAGAGTTGCAAAATGGAGCGGTTATTCTGGCTCACGTTTCTGGTAAAATCCGTATGAATTACATTCGCATTTTACCGGGGGATAAAGTAACCGTAGAGATTTCTCCATATGATTTAACACGTGGGCGAATCACATTTAGACATAAGTAGAAAATCTTCCCAAAGGAGGTAAAGATTAAGATGAAAGTAAGACCATCTGTAAAACCAATATGCGATAAATGCAGAGTAATTAAACGTAAGGGTAGAGTAATGGTAATCTGTGAAAACCCAAAACATAAACAAAGACAAGGTTAATAGGAGGAGAAACAATGGCTCGTATAGCAGGTGTTGATATCCCACGTGATAAACGTGTGGTAGTTTCTTTAACTTATATTTATGGTATCGGTTTATCTACAGCTCAAAAAATTTGTGCTGCAACTGGCATCAGTGAAGATGTAAGAGTTAAAGACTTAACAGAAGAAGAAGAAGGAAAATTAAGAAAAGAAGTAGAAAATTATAAAGTTGAAGGAGATCTTCGTAGAGAAGTTGCATTAAATATTAAACGTTTAATGGAAATTGGATGCTATAGAGGAATCCGTCATCGTAAAGGACTTCCAGTACGTGGACAAAAAACAAAAACAAATGCTCGTACTCGTAAAGGTAAAGCTCGTCCAATTGCTGGTAAGAAAAAATAGGAGGTTGAACGAAAATGGCAAGAAACAATACTCGTGGTAAAAGACGTGTTAAAAAGAATATAGCAAAAGGTGTCGCACATGTACATTCAACTTTCAATAACACAATTGTTACTGTAACTGATGAACATGGGAATGTAATCACTTGGTCAAGTGCTGGTGCACTTGGTTTCAAAGGATCAAGAAAATCTACTCCATATGCTGCTCAAATGGCTGCTGAAGCTGCTGCAAAAGCATCAATGGATCATGGTATGAAAACTGTTGACGTCTGTGTTAAAGGACCTGGACCAGGACGTGAAGCTGCAGTTAGAGCTTTACAAGCTGCTGGATTAGAAGTTACTTCAATTAATGATGTGACACCAATTCCACATAATGGTTGTCGTCCACCAAAACGTCCTCGTGGATAATGAAGTTAAAAAGTAGTTATTTCTAAGTGAGGAGGGAAATAATGCAAAAGTTTGAAAAAGCAAATTTTAATGTCGCAGAATATGATGAAACAGATTTCTATGGTAAGTTTGTAATTGAACCACTTGAAAGAGGGTTTGGGACAACTTTAGGAAATGCATTACGTAGAGTTTTGTTGTCATCTATTCCTGGATGTGCAGTACATGCAATTAAAGTTCAGGGAGCAATCCATGAATTTTCTGCAGTTGATGGTGTCGTTGAAGATGTCACTTCAATTATCTTAAACATTAAAAAATTGGTTTTTGCAATTGATGGTGATGATGATGTAACGATGGTTATTGATGTTAAGGGACCAGCTGTTGTTACTGGTGCTGATATTCAATGCCCATCTAATGTGACTATGATTTCAAATGATATGGAAATTGCACATGTTGCAGAAGGAGCACATTTCTATATGGAAATGTATGCTCATAAAGATCGTGGTTACATGAGTGCTTATCAAAATAAGAAAATGATTAATACAATTGGTGTTATTGCAACAGATTCCATTTATTCACCAGTTGTAAAAGTTGCTTATGATGTTGAGCCAACTCGTGTAGGTCAAAGTGCAAAATATGATCAACTGACTTTAGAAGTCACTACTGACGGTTCTATTCAGCCACATGAAGCTTTAGCGTTAGCTGCTAAAATTTTAGTGGAACACTTAAATATGTTTGTTGAGTTAACTGATATGGCAATGAACATGGAAGTTATGAGTGAAACTGAAGAAGATACAAGTAATAAAGTATTAGATATGACTATTGAAGAATTAGACTTATCTGTACGTTCATATAATTGCTTAAAAAGAGCTGGTATTCAAACAGTTCAAGAACTCGCTTCTAAGAGTGAAGACGATATGATTAAAGTAAGAAACTTAGGTAAGAAATCTCTTAAAGAGGTTAAAGAAAAATTAATCGAATTAGGTTTAGGATTTAAACAAGTTGATTAATGATAGACGAAAAATATTGGAAGGAGCACTAATTTATGGCACACAATAGAAAATTAGGGCGTGTATCATCTCATAGAAAAGCAATGTTACGTAACTTAGCTACAGATGTTATCATGTATGGAAAAATTGAAACAACAGTGACTAGAGCTAAAGAAGTTCGTTCAATCGTTGATGAATTGATTACTTTAGGTAAACGTGGAGATTTACATGCAAGAAGACAAGCAGCACAAGTATTACAAGATGTTGTTGATCCTGCTACTGGTAAGACAGCTGTTCAAAAATTATTTGATGAAGTTGCACCAAAATATGCAGATAAAAATGGTGGATACACTCGTGTTTTAAAAACATATAATCGTAAAGGTGATAATGCACCAATGGCAATTATTGGTTTATTCTAAAAGGTGATGATAATTCATCCCTTTTTCTTTTATTTTATTAACAAAAAGAGCATTTTTTATTTCATTATTTGTTAATAGCGTTATCAAATGCTTTACTTATATAGATATTTCTATTTTTACATTTTATAATGAAGTCGTCAAATAAAGGAGGACAAATATTATGAAAGCAAATAGAAATGAAATTAATGAAAAAGCTAAAGAAGCTTATCAAAAAATTTTTCATGAGGAACCTCAAAAGAAGAACCTGAATAAAGAACAAGATGTTGTATTGAATATAAATGATTTAGAAAATGAAGTAGAGGAAATGAAAGAAAAAGAGGAAAAAAGAATTTCATCATTACATCTTTTAAGAAAACAAATTGATGAGAAAGCAAAGAAAAGATTGAATCAGCACTTTGTAGAAAATCATAAAGATCCTTTAGAACATCAATCAATGGATACAGAAACAATGTATCAGCAAATGAAAGAGCAAGAATGTCAGTTATTAGAAGAGGTTGCAATGATGAAAGAAAAACAATTGAACTCAAAGTAGAAAAGCACATCATTTGATGTGTTTTTATTTTGCATATTATACATCTTTCGTTTATAATTAGTAGTTAAAAAGAGGTGATCATATGCTTATACATAAAATAGAAAAAACTCATTTTTCACCAAGTGAAACAGTCATTATTGATTATATCTTACAAAAAGGTTTAGAAATAAAAGACATGACTATTTCTCAAATTGCCCAACAAACATATACATCTGCTCCTTTATTCGTACGAATTGCTAAAAAACTAGGATACGATGGATGGAATGAGTTGAAAGAAGCTTATCTTAGAGAATTAGAATATTTATATCTAAATCAGCAAGTGGATGCCAATATTCCATTTGTTATTAATGATGATATGATGACTATTGCTAATAATTTATGTATTTTAGAAAGAGAAACAATTCAAGATACTTATTCATTGTTAAGACATGATGATTTACAAAAAGCGATGAGATTGTTGCGTGACTGTCAAGTCATTGATGTATATGGTCGTAAACAAAATATTGATATTGCTCGTTCTTTTCAAAGTCGTATGTACATTTTAAAGCAACATGTTCAATTATGTTCCTTGAGCGATGAATTAGATTCAACATATTTATTAAGTGACCATAATCATTGTGCTATCATCGTTTCTTATTCAGGACATGCTCCATGCATTCAACGTCTTATACAAACCTTAAAAAAGAAAGGAACAGCTATCATTGCGATTACGAATATTGAAGAAAACTATTTATCACAGATGGCTGATGTAACATTAAAAATGTCTTCACGAGAATTGATTTATACTAAAATTGCTGATTATGCAAGTAGCCTATCTTTGAAATATTTATTTGATTTGTTATATAGCTGTTTATTTTCTATCCATTATAAGCAAAATTTAGATAGCTGTATAAAAATTGCTATGGAATTAGATGAAATGCAACATGAAGAATTTATGTGATAACAACATAATCATTATAAAAAGATGAAGTTGACAACAGAAATAAATCATACTAAAATTGAACTACTTGGAGGCTAGGTATGGAAAAAATAATTGAAGTGAAACACTTATCTTTTGGATATGATGAGGATATATTAACTATAGATGATATCTCATTTCAAATTCAAAAAGGTTCATATACAACAATTTTAGGACATAATGGAAGTGGAAAAAGTACGATTGCGAAACTTCTTATGGGATTATTAGAAAAAAAATCTGGAGATATTATTGTAGGTGGAATCTCCTTATCTGAAGAAACATTAAGTCAAGTGAGAAATCAGATGGGAATTGTTTTTCAAAATCCTGATAATCAATTTATTGGTTCTACAGTGAGGGATGATATTGCTTTTGGATTAGAAAATAATTGTGTTGATCCTGCTTTAATGGATGATATTATTAATGAATATGCTAAAAAAGTTAATATGTATGAATTTTTAGATCATGAACCTACAAAACTCTCTGGTGGTCAAAAACAAAGAGTTGCTATTGCAGGTATACTTGCAATGAGTCCATCCATCATTATTTTAGATGAAGCAACAAGTATGTTGGATCCAAGAGGAAAAAATGAAATAAATGCATTGGTTCATCAATTAAATAAAGATAAAAATATGACAATTGTGTCTATTACTCATGATATTGAAGAAGCAGCTTTATCGGATTATGTCATTTTATTAAGTGATGGGCATGTTGTGGATGAAGGAAAACCAGAAGATGTTCTAATGAAAAAAGATGAAATAGAACGTCTATCATTAGATATCCCGTTTGCCTATAAAGTGAGTGAAGGATTACAGAAGTTAGGAATTTCTATAACAAATCAAATTGATAGAGAAAAGTTGGTGAAAGAATTATGTCAATTACATTCAAAGAAGTAGAACATACATATTCTGCAGATACTCCTTTTGCATATCATGCTTTAAAAGGTGTGAATCTGAATATAAAAAAAGGCAGTATGACAGCACTTATAGGGCATACAGGGAGTGGAAAATCCACACTCATTCAACATATTAATGCACTGTTGTTGCCTACTTCTGGTCAAGTACAAATAGAAGATATTTTAATAACCGCAACAAATAAGCCATCATCTTTAAAACCACTAAGAAAAAAAGCAGGACTTGTTTTTCAATTTCCCGAATATCAGCTTTTTGAAGAAACAATACTCAAAGATATTATTTTTGGACCAAAAAACTTTGGAGTCAGTGAAGAAGAAGCCATTAAGATTGCTAAAGACATGATTCAACTTGTTGGTTTAGATGAATCTTATTTAGAACGTTCTCCTTTTGATTTATCAGGAGGACAAAAGCGTCGTATTGCTATAGCGGGAATTTTAGCTATGAATCCAGATATTCTGATTTTAGATGAACCTACAGCTGGTCTTGACCCACAAGGAGCTAAAGAGATGCTTCAATTATTTAAAAAAGTGAATCAAGAAGGGAAAACAGTTATCTTGGTATCTCATGATATGAATCAGGTTTTAGAGTACTGTGATGATGTAGTTGTGATGAATCATGGACATGTAGAAAAACATGTAACAGTCAATGAGTTATTTAAAGAAACAGATTATTTAACATCTTTAAGTATTGATTTACCAATAATAACATCCTTTATTTTAAAACTGAATGAAAATGGCTTTCATTTAGATCCTTCTATTAAAGATATCAACGTTTTAATACAAGAAATAGGAGGGCAACTCTATGAATAATATGATGTTTGGAAAATACATACCTATTGATAGCTTTATCCATCGTTTAGATCCAAGATTAAAAATTGGTTCATTACTTTTATTGTTAATTGCAGTCTTTTTTGATGCTGGATTTTTAGGATATGGTATTTTAGGAATATTTGTGATTATAATGGCATTACTATCACATATTAAAGTGTCCCAAATTTTAAAAGCAATTAAACCAATGCTTTTTATGATGGCTTTTTTAATGATCTTTAATCTCTTGTTTATCCAGCAGGGAAATTTACTCATATCTATTGGTTTTATAAAGATTTATGATCAGGCAGTTTTACAAACATTATATATTTTTATAAGATTGATTTTAATTATTGTTATGACAACAATTCTTACAGCAACGACAAAACCCTTAGATTTAACATTGGGAATAGAACATCTTTTATCTCCTTTTAAAAGAATTGGATTCCCTACACATGAAGTCGCTATGATGATTTCTATTGCATTACGTTTTATTCCAACATTGTTAGAAGAAACGCAAAGAATTATGAAGGCTCAAGCCAGTCGAGGTGTAGAATTTTCTGAAGGGACTTTAAAAGAAAAAATTCTTTCTATTGTTTCTTTGATTATTCCTCTATTTATTTCTGCTTTTCAAAGAGCAGAAGATTTAGCCAATGCTATGGAAAGTCGTAATTATAACCCAGAAGCTAAACGTACAAGATACAAGCAATTGATTTGGAAAATATCTGACACAATTTCATTTTTATGTGTTGTTATGGTTTGTTTAACACTGGTTATAATGAGTTTTGTTCTATGAGAGTTAGATGTATTGTTAGTTATGATGGTAGTCGCTTTCATGGCTTCCAGATTCAAAACAATGAAAGAACAATTCAAGGTGAAATACAAAAGGCCATAAAGAAAATTAATGAAGAAGAAACGGTTATTCATGCATCAGGCAGAACAGATGCAAAAGTTCATGCAGTTCATCAGGTCTTTCATTTTGACACAAAAAAAGAGTTACCAGAAGGTCAATGGAAAAGAGCTATTAATCACTTTTTGCCTAATGATATTTATATTTTAGATGCCAAATACGTAAGTGATGATTTTCATTCACGCTATAGTGCCATGAAGAAAGAATATCGCTATTTGTTAAATACCAAAGAATATAATCCATTTCAAACAAATTATATTTATCAGTATGGACGTGATTTGGATCTTGAATTAATGAAAGAAGCAGCTCAAATTTTTATAGGTGAACATAATTTTGCTTCATTTTGTAGCTATGATCAGTATGGAAATACAATTCGCTCACTATATCATTTTGATATTGAAGAAAAAGATGGCATCGTGACATTTCGATTAATTGGAAATGGATTTAGGCGTTATATGGTAAGGCATCTTGTTGGAGGAATTATTCAAGTGGGAGCAAAACGTATTCAAAAAGAGCAGCTGTTAGAGATGTTAGAAAGCTGTGGAGAAAAGAAATGCTTATTTAAGGCTAAACCACAAGGATTATATTTGCAGGAGGTATATTATGAAGAAAACTAATTTTCATACGCATACATATCGTTGTGGACATGCAAATGGCAGTGAAGAAGATATGATATGTGCAGCAATGAAGATGGGAATAGAGGAACTTGGTTTATCTGAACATGTTCCATTACCACATTATCGTCAACATTTATTCAAATCACTTGTTGCGATTAGAAGTCCAAGAAGTTTTTTATCACTCATTTATGCCTTTATAAAAAATGGGCCAAGTATGCGTATGCCTTATAAAGATTTAGATCAATATTTAGAAGCAATTAATGATTGTCAAAAGAAATATCAAAGTCAAATCAAATTATACAAAGGTTTTGAAGCAGAAGGATTAGAAGAATATTTTGATTATTATCAAAGTTTGTTATATGAACATAAAGTAGATTATTTGATTTTAGGACATCATTTTCATAAACATTGCATTCATAGTGATTATTATGGTAAAGACCATATGAAAAAGAAGGATATTTATCAATATTGTAATGATGTAGAAAAAGCCTTAGAAACAGGATTGTTTAGTTATTTGGCACATCCAGATTTATTTTTGATTGGTTATCAGGAATTTGATTTGGATGCGAGAACAGTGAGTCAAAGAATTTGTGAAAAAGCCAAGGCATTACATATTCCTTTAGAAGTGAATGCTGGAGGAATGAGGAGAGGATTAAGAAATGTTCAAGGAGAAATGCTTTATCCATATCCGAATGCTCATTTCTGGGAAATTGCTGGAGAAATTGGGAATGATGTTATTTTAGGGTTTGATGCTCATGATCCTTCTGATTTTAATGAAGGTATGTATAAACAAATGATGCAATTTTGTGAAGAACATCATTTAAATGTGATTGATCATTTTGATTTTTTACAAGGACATTTTGAAAAATTTCAAGGAGAATATGATATTCGTTAATGAATATCATTTCTTTTTTATATAACTTCAAAATATTGTATATAACATCATTTATATCTTAAAAATCTATGCGTTTTTTATGATGAATAGGCAAAAATTTGTATTGACAAATAGAGGAATGTTGCTATAATAAAAGTTGCCTTATTTTAACTTTGTAGCCCCGGAAACTACAGGAGGATTAAAAATGAGACAAACAACAATGGCTAAAGAAGCCACAATTGAACGTAAATGGTACGTTGTTGATGCTGAAGGATTAACTTTAGGACGTTTAGCATCAGAAGTAGCATCTGTATTAAGAGGAAAACATAAACCAACATTTACACCACATGTAGATACTGGTGATTATGTTATTATTGTTAATGCAGACAAAGTAGTAATGACTGGTAAAAAATTAGATACAGTTAAATACTATCATCATTCAGGTTGGTTAGGTGGTTTAAAAGTAAAAACTGCTCGCCAATTCAAAGAATCAAATCCTACAGGATTTGTAGAAGCAGCTGTTAAAGGTATGTTACCTCATAACACACTTGGAAGAAAACAAGGGATGAAATTATTTGTTTACGCTGGTAGTGAACATCCACACGCTGCACAACAACCAGTTGAATTAAAAATTAAGGGATAAGGAGGACGAGAATAAATGGCTAATGTACAATACAGAGGAACTGGACGTAGAAAGTCTTCAGTAGCACGTGTTATTTTAACACCAGGTGCTGGTAAAATTGTCATCAATGGTAGAGAAGCAAAAGATTATTTACCATCAGATGTATTATTAATGATCGTCAACCAACCACTTGAATTAACTGGTACAACTGGTAAGTTTGATGTGACTGTTAATGTTAAAGGTGGAGGTTACAGTGGACAAGCTGGAGCTATCCGTCATGGTATTTCAAGAGCTTTATTAGAAGCTGGAGAAGATTATAGACCAGCATTAAAAGCAGCTGGATTCTTAACTCGTGATGCAAGAGTTAAAGAACGTAAAAAATACGGTCTTAAAGCAGCTCGTAGAGCACCACAATTCTCAAAACGTTAGTAAATTGTTTGAGGAAAACATTCGAAAAAGGGGCTGTAACGAAATAACTTTTTAAAGAGTTGATTTTGTTTCAGCTCTTTTCTTTTTCTGTTTTTAGGCAATAAAAAAACATCTTTTCTCTTCTTCTGATTTCAAGATGTAATATTTTTGTTGATTTTTCTTCTGTTTTCCCTGTTTTTGGGCGCAATATCCCTATATCGCTCAAAATTTGTTTTTTTCATGTGCATATCTTTTTAATTGAGAAGCAATTTTTCCTTTTCTTCTTTCTCCTTTTTCAGGCGATATTTATGATATTTCCTTAAATTATAGCCTAGACACACAATGAGAAATTCCATCTTTGCATTTTTCAGTCCTCTTCTCGTGAATCTTGTGAATTTCATGTCCTGCTTGATGACTCCAAATGCCCCTTCAACCTGTATGCTTCTCTGTTTCTTTAATTCTTTTCCAAATTCCGTTGACAGATTTTCATCTACAACTGCATAGAATTCATCTAGCACTGCATCTCTTGTCAGGATTTTCTGATGTTTCTTGTTTTTACAGCATTCATCAATGAATGGACAGCCTTCGCAACCTTCATCACTTGTCATTTTTTGTTTGATTTGCAGATATTCTCCTCTTTCATCATAAATATCTCCTATATTCTGATCAAATACATGACCGTTTGGACATATCCTATTTCCTTTTCCATCTTTTTCCCAGTTCAATGTGTTGAATTTTTTATTCCTGAATTCCTTTTCATTCTTTTTGGCATACATTGAATATTTCATGTAGAGATTCATTCCATTTGACAAACAATACATATAGTTGTCGTAACTTCCATAAGCTGCATCTGCCATTGGATAAAGTGGCAGCTCTCCTGTGAAATCCTTATATCTTTCCATGAATGGTATGAATGTCTTGGTATCTCCTGGTCGCTGGAATAGATCTGCATTTACTATAATGCCATCGCTGACACCAATCTGTGCATTATAGCATGGTCTGCTTAATCCCGTATTGCAGTAAAAATCTATCTTAGTTGCACACATCGTCGCATCATGATCTATCTTAGAACAGCTGTTTCTATCATTTCCTATGATAAAAAGCCAGAATTCATATTCATCCAGCTTTGTATAATATCCAAGAAACAGGTCATACCATCTTTGAATTTCTGTCTTTCTTTTCCCTCTGCCATATACCATTTTTATATCATCATTAATCATCGTTTCCATAAGATACTGTACTATATAGCCTATCTCCTGTGCACAGTAAAAATAATGATATGGAAAGTCAAATCCTCTTTCCATGTTCATCTGAATGATTGAATCTGTTATATTAGAAAACAGTTTCATTCTTGCATTGAGGATTCTTGCCTTATATACAAAAGAATATTTGTTTGCATTGGCTTCTATTTTGGTACCATCAATATATTGAATTGATTTGTCAACATTCATGAGATTACAGATATTGTTGACTATATCAAAAAAGATATGGTCAATATCATCAATAAGATAATTCTTCATGAGTCGTTCAAAAGTCATATGGCTAGGAGTTGCCTCCTGCATGATATACATAAATCTAATATCATGTTTGCATAAAGATTCTAGATTTCTTACATCACAGTCACTGACCATTCTTGCAAGGAGAACAGCCTTAAGAAGCAATACGTTATCATATCCCTTTCTACCACGACGCTCATCTCTTTTTAGATATTTCTTAAGATTCACTCCTTCCAGCGCCTTTAAGAAAGAAACAACCTCATCGTCAGGATTAATTTTTATACCCAAATCTAGTGGCAAAGATAACTGAATTGCGTTATAATTATCAGTGTAATTAGATTGCATAAAATTTAAAGATTCCATAATCTAATTATACCAAAAACGACAATGATAATCATTAAAGATAATCATTGTCGTTTTCTTTTTTAGGTGACCTTACGAATATTTATTTCGTTACAGCCCCTTTTTCTTTTTTTTATTTTGTCTAAAAAACCCTCATAAAGCTGCAATAAGGTAACAAATAAAGCAACTTCGCCTCTCACCAAAAATGTGGTGCAAAACTGTGGTCTAAGCTGCTTTATTTAGAGAATTGTGGAGATAGACTGTGGTGTGAGACTGTGGAGAGAGAATGTGCTGCGAGAATGTGGAGAGAGATTTGCTGCTTTATTTTTTTCCATCTAGCACTTAACCGATGCTGGAACATACATTTTGTTCACTGCTTCTATCAATGTATCGACATCTAAATGCGTATATACACGCTCTGTAAGTGACATAGCCCCTCTGTGTCCGACGATCAATTTAATTGATGTTTGGTCTACTTTTGCTTCAGCAAGAAGCGAAATGCAAGTGTGTCTCGTGCAATGTGGAGTGTAACGTTGCATTCCATATGGTTCCATTAATGGAAACCAATAAGCATCAATATAATTTCTATACTTGAATGGTTGCATGCTAGGCATACAGATTAAAGTTTCTGCTTGTGAATATTCGTACCAGTTTTTGAAAAATGGCAAGATACAATCAGCAATAGGAACTCTACGAACACCACTATCTGTTTTACTTTTGGTTATATCAAAGTATTGTTCCTCTAGATTGACATTCTTCTTTTCTAATTCTAATAGTTCTCCAATTCTTACTCCTGTATAAATTAACATTAAAGCTATTTGATACCATTTATCTTCTTTCATTGACCATAAGATGTCAATGTCTTTTTTTGTGAACGGATTTCTATCCCTTGCATTTGGATTTACCTTGCTGAATTTTAAAATATCAACATATCTTGAATTATCTTTAGGACATAATTCATACCTCATCGCATATTTATACATGACATTGAATAATACTTTGATTTTCTTTAGTGTTGGATAGTTTTTCCCTGAATGATCAATGACATGCTGTAGTTGAATTGTTCTTATGTCTTTGAATTCTAGATCATGAAGCTCTTCACATACTTTAAATGCCGATTTATAAGCTTGAATACTTGATTTAGATTTATCGGCAATATATTCATCAAAAGCTTTTTTAAATATGTCTGCAAATGTGTAATGGTTCTCGTAATCATAAGGATTGTTGTGGTAATCCTGTAGCATCATTATTCCTTCTGCTCTTGTTTTAGCATAACCAATGATCTTATATTTTGGATACGCTGTCCCTTTTTCTTCATTGATTGTCATACCAACTTTAATACGAACCATATATGGTTTAGCACGATTACCTTTCATAAATATGACTCCACCAAAACCTTTTGGAAGTCTTTCTTCTTTTCTTTTGGCCATAATGAACCTCCTATTCTTCTTTAAAATAGCCTAATTCTTCCCAAACTTGTTTATCTGGACAGTAAAATGTATAGTTTTTAGCTCCATCTTTCTTGAATGCATAGCCAAAGTGCATAATTCCTAGTTTTAATGCCTCTCTTAAAAAGGCAGCTGATTTACCTGTGGCTTTTGCAATTTCATCAATAGGAACATTTCTGCCCGTAAATTTTGGAGTTTCTACATAATGTTTTTCTTGCATAATATCTATCTCCTCTCTCATCATAATTGATTTGCAAGATAATAACGAATGTACAAAATGAAAGTTCATACATTTGACGATAATCAAGGAAGCTAGGATATTATAAAGTGGTAGTATTTTTACATTTTTAATATTTCTTGTCTTTAAGCTCTAAACTGATACTTATCTTTCTATTAATATGTTTCATATCTAATTTGCTTAGTTTTGATATCTTTTTTAAAAGTCTTTTCTTATCTATGACCCTAATTTGTTCACACAACACCATCGAACGGTACTTTAAACCGATTCCTTCAGGTAGAATATAATGAGTAGGTAAATGAGCTTTATTTTCAATCTTGGATGATAGACATGCAACGATCGTTGTTGGGCTATATTTATTACCTTTATTATTTTGAATGATCAAAACAGGGCGAACTCCTTTTTGTTCGGAACCTTGATAAGCAGAAAGATCAGCAAGAAAGATATCTCCTCGTTTAACTTTTGTTATCACTTTATCTCATCCTCTCTTAATTATGTATAAAACCAGGAACGAGTCCTGGTTGTTTTTATATTTATCGTATTTCCTATTTAACCCTGTTTACCCGGAAAGAAGGGAATCCTATTAGACGAATAATAGCCAATTATTCATCACGGGAATTTCACCCTCGCGTGGTAGCTCACGCAATTGCAGTGCAAGTGTATCATTATCCTCATAGGGTATCATCGCTAGCAATAGCCAATTGCTTTTATCAATCTATTGTTTGATCGCTCTCTATATTATAGGTCATGGCGCAATAGTGATCAGCTCATCCTATGAGATTTGTATCTAATAGTTGTTATGCTTTTTTCAAAGATCTATAGAAGTGGATAAACTCCCCTTCACATAAGAGCCGAAAAAAATAAGCAAATTGAGCCTACTAATTATAATTTTTTTCTGAATTTATTGATTCTTTTTCTAATGGCGTTAGAAGTCATATGTAATTCTTCAGCAATTTCATCAATTTCATAATCAAGAAACCTTAGTAAAAGAATTTGAAGTAGAACTTTGTCTGCTTTCTTTAATTTAAATAATAGATTTTTATCTTCTATTTGATCTAATAAGTCTTCGACAGTAATTATAATGATTCGATCATAAACAGGATGTTTATTAAAGAAACCTTCTTGGGTAACATCTTCATTTTCTCCGTAATGTCGGTCGCAGTTGAATGCATTTCTATCATAATCGTAGAGCATGCGTATTTTATCTTCAGCAAAACCTAATTTTCTAAGCAAAGCTTCCTCCTTCTCCTTTTTCTTTCTCCAAATCAATTCTTCTTTCTTGTGATTGTATGCCATATTCAATTTCTCCCTTCACTTAAGAGCCTAAAAAAATGGTTATTTTGAGCCCTGTAAAGAAAGAAATTTACAAAAAAATAACGAGTTGTCACATACAACAACTCGTTATGATTGAATGACACATATATTTTTTATGTATTAAAATATTATTAGGCTCTATTAACAACTAAAATAAAAAAAGCACATATTAAAATAAACTTAGCAAATGCTTATTTTTATATTGTAGCATAGAATTGGTGTGTGTTATTATATAAAAGTATAAGAAGTAAGAAAAGGAGCTTAGTATGACTAGTAAAGTAAGCTATAACAATTTATTTAAGTTATTGATCGATAAGGGACTTAAGAAAAAAGATTTTGCAAAATTATGTAATCTAAGTGCACCTACAATGGCTAAATTATCGAAAAATGAATATGTATCAATGGATGTTTTAGTACGAATTTGTACAGAATTTCAGTGTCAGATTAGTGATATTGTTGAAGTAAATCTAAATCGAGAAGGTGATGTATTATGGCACAATATGTAGTAAATAACCATTCGGTTGAAAACATAATATCATGGATAAAACAGGGGACAGTTGCAATTCCAGAAATGCAAAGACCGTTTGTGTGGGATTCTACAAAAGTTAGAGATTTAATCGATTCGTTATATAAAGGATATCCAGTTGGATATATTATCATTTGGAAAAATCCAGATGTTAAATTAAAAGATGGATCGATGAGTTCAGGTAAGCAGGTAGTTATCGATGGTCAACAAAGAATAACAGCTTTAACTGCTGCTATTGCAGGATTTGAAGTAATTGACCAAGAGTATAAAAAGAAAAGGATTAAGATTGCCTTTGACCCAATACATGAAAAATTTGAGGTATTAAATCCAGCAATAGAAAAAGATAGCAAATATATAAATGATATTTCAGAAGTGTTTAAAATTGGATTTGATTCTTTTAACTTTGCATTCGAATATGCTAATGCAAATGGAGTCAATCCATCTGAAATAAATAAAACTATTACAAAATTAACAACGATAGAAGCAAATACTATAGGCGTAATTGAATTAAATTCTATGTTAGATATTGAAACCGTTACCGATATATTTATACGTATTAACTCAAAAGGTACGGTTTTATCTCAGGCAGATTTTGCGATGAGTAAAATATCATCTAATGAGAAATTTGGGGGAGATATTATTCGTAAGACAATAGATTATTTCTGCCATTTAAAACAAAGACCAATGGATATTGAAATGATCAAACAACATGATATAGAGTTCTCTGGTTTGCAAGAATTTTCTAATATACAATGGATAGCTTCGAATATGGAAGATATATACATGCCTGATTATAATGATGTTCTTCGTGTGGCTTTTACTTCACAGTTTAAAAGAGGTAGATTATCAGAATTAGTTAGTCTTTTATCAGGAAGAGATTTTGAAACAAGAGATTATAAAGAAGAAATTGCTCAGGATTCATATCATAAATTGCATGATGGAGTCATGAAGTTTGTAAATAAAACTAATTTTGAACGATTTATAATGATTGTAAAATCTACAGGTATAATTGATAAATCCATGATAAGATCGGATAATGTTTTAAACTTTAGTTATGCTTTATATATTTTCTTAAAGGATAAAAAAGTTGATGCAAATACTATTGAAAAAGTAGTTAGAAAGTGGATGGTATTATCTATTTTAACAGGAAGATACTCTGGTTCTCCAGAATCAATTTTTGATTACGATATCAAACGTTTTGATATTAATGATCCTTTAGATTATTTAAAGTCAGTAGAATTGGGAGAATTATCTGATGCCTATTGGAATCATATCTTGCCGACTAGGTTGAATACTTCTGTGGCAAGTTCTCCATTTTTTAAATTATATTTAATGGCTCAAGTAAAATCTAATGATAGAGGATTCTTATCTACAGATATTACTGTTCAAACAATGATCGAAGACAGGGGAGATATACATCATCTTTTCCCAAAAAAATATTTACAAAATAATGGTTTTAAAAACCGAGCAGATTACAATCAGATTGCTAATTATGTATATACCCAACAAGAGATCAATATAAAAATAAAAGATACTGCTCCAAATGTGTACATGAAGGAAGTTACTAATCAAATTGAAACGAAAAAACCATTATTAGGAGGTATTGTTGATCCAAAAGAATTGGACAGAACTTTTAAAGAAAATTGCATTCCAAATGAATTTGTTGATTATGATGTCAATGATTATAGTGAGTTTTTGGAAAAAAGAAGGCAATTGATGGCAAAAAAAATAAAAGATTATTATTTTAATCTATAGTCAAAATCTATCTTTTAGTATTTTTAAGGTAAATTAAGAAAAAACTAATAGTTTTAAAAAGTAGAAATACTACATTATATTGTGGTTATGTATTTTATTTAAAGAATTTATTTCGATAAATTGGAGGTAAAGATAATGAATGATATTAATTATTTTTTATGGGATGAAACTCCCATTGATGTAACGGCTGAAGCTAATTTTATATGGTCTATTGCCAATAAATTAAGAGGCTCATATATGCCTGACAAATATGGAGATGTTATCATTCCTATGGTTATCATTAGACGTTTTGAATGTACTTTAGAAGAAACAAAACATAAAGTAATAGAACAATTTAAACTTAATCCTAACTATCCAGGGAAAGCCCTATGTAAACTTTCAGGGTATCAATTTTATAATACAAGTGAATTTGATTTAAGAGAATTATGTAATGATTCAGACAATATTAAAAAGAATTTTGAAGCATATATAGATTCGTTCTCAGATAATGTAAAAGATATATTAGGTCAATTAGATATGAAAAACCACATAGAAAAAATGGAAAAGGATGGATGCTTATTCTCAATAGTTCAAGCATTTTCGGAATTAGACTTACATCCTTCTACATATGATAGTATCAAAATGGGGTACATTTTCGAAAATCTTATTGGCCGTTTCTATCAAAATGTAGACGCTGGGCAGTTCTACACAGGTCGTGACATAATCAAACTTTGCGTATCGTTATTAATTGCTGAAGGGTGCAATGATATCTTTGACGATAGAAAGATTATTACCGTTTGCGATCAAGCTTGTGGTACAGGAGGTATGCTATCTACTGCTTATACATATATAAAACATTTTAATCCTTCTGCTGATGTTCGTTTATTTGGGCAAGAATTTATGGGGCCATCTTATGCGGTAGGACTTGCTGAAATGCTGATTAAAGGACAAAATGCCGATAATTTTAAACATGAAGATACATTAAAAGTTGACTGTTTCAAAGGAACTAAAATGAGATTCTTACTTGAAAATCCACCCTTTGGAACATCATGGAGTGGTGAAAATGCTAAACAAGGTCAGGAAAAGGCTGTTAAAGATGAATATAATAAAGGATTAGCGGGACGTTGGGGAGCAGGTTTGCCTGCTGGAAGTGATGCTCAATTATTATTCATGCAATCCGCAATTGATAAGATGGATGAGAATTTTAGGGCGTGCTGCTATTATTTCTAATGGTTCTCCTTTATTTTCCGGAAATACAGCATCTGGTGAATCACAAATTCGTAGATGGATGTTAGAAAATGATTTGATTGAAGCTATCATTCAAATGCCAACAGACCTATTCTATAATACCGGTATTTCAACTTATATTTGGCTTCTTTCTAAAAATAAAAGACCAGAAAGAAAAGGTAAGATTCAATTAATTGATGCATCTTCAATTTGTCATAAATTAAGAAAACCACTTGGGAATAAGAAAAATGAATTCTTACCAAAAGATAGAGCGGAAATTACGAAGTTATACGCTAATTTTGAAGAAAATGAATTGGTTAAGATTTTTGATAATACAGAATTTATCTATAAAGAATATACAGTAATGCAGCCACTTCAAAGAAGTTATTCTATTACAAAAGAAAGTATTGAAAGAATGCTTAGAAAGGGAGCTTTAAACGGTATTTATGATGAAGCTAAAGTCTATGAATTAGAAAATCCAACAATTAAAGAAGAATCTTCTAATAAAAGGAAAACAAAATCCCTTGAACAGATTAAGAAAAAAGAAATAGAAGAACAAAAGAAAAGAGAAAAAAACAAGAAGCAATTAGCAAATTATTATAAAAACAAGCCAATTTATGATGCAATTTTAAGAAAATTAAAAGAAAATATTTCAAACAATATATTTATGTCCATAAATGAGTTTATGCCAGTTTTAACTAATATTTTATCTGAAATAGATTTAGACAATAAAACTATAAACAAAATTGCTGATGGTTTATCTGTAATGAATAAAAACGCAATGATTCAAAGAGAAATAAAAGGCAAAAAGAAGGGGGAAATTATTTACGATAAAGAAAGTAAAGATATTGAATTAGTAAGATGGGATACCGATATTGAAGATTATATGAAAAAAGAAGTTCTTCCTCATATTCCAGATGCTAAATGGTTCTGGGAAGAAGATATGACTAAAGCCAAACCTGTAATTAAAACAGGGGCAGAAATTCCTTTTACAAGATATTTTTATAAATATCAACCCCCAAAACCATCAAATGAATTAGCAACTAAGTTTATTGAATTAGAAAAATCAGTATCAGAAAGAATTAATAAACTTTTCGGAGGTATGTAATATGACCGATAGAAAAATGAAAGATAGTGGAATTGAATGGATTGGAGAGATTCCTGAAGGGTGGAAATTCGAAAAAGGTAAATACAATTTTGTAAACAAAAAAATAATACCAGGTGTAAATTCAGTTAATTATGATAGATTATCATTGACTTTAAAGGGAGTGTTAAAACGTTCCAAAGATGATTCTAATGGATTACAGCCCAAAGATTTTAATACATATCAATTATTAAAAAAAGATGAATTAGTTTTTAAGTTGATAGATTTACAAAACATATCTACAAGTAGAGTAGGTTTATCCCACGATATAGGTATAGTGTCATCTGCATATATTATTTTAAAAAATAGGAAATCTATTATCCCAAGTTATGCGGAAAAATTTTATTTAATGATGTGGCATAGAAATATTTTTAATGCATTAGGTGATGATGGAGTTAGAAGTAGTCTTAGTGTAACTGATTTACTAAATATTAAAATCACCATACCTCCATTACCAGAACAAAAAAGCATTGCTGATTTTCTTGATGAAAAATGTGGTGAAATTGATGGTTTGACTGTTGATATTGAAGAGCAAATCAAAATACTAGAAGAGTATAAAAAATCTGTTATTACTGAAGCAGTAACAAAAGGCTTAAATTCTAATGTCGAAATGAAAGATAGTGGAATTGAGTGTGTTGGAACTATGCCTAAAAAATGGGAAATAAAAAAAGTAAAATATATATCAAGCTTTTTATTTAAAGGAAATGGAATCACAAAAGAACAAGTATTCGAAGATGGTAATATACAATGCGTTAGATATGGAGAAATTTATACTAAATATAATAATTCATTTAAGAAAACTATATCACTAACAAAAATGAATCATATTTTATCACCAAAACATATTCAATATGGTGATATATTATTTGCTGGAACAGGAGAGCTAATTGAAGAAATAGGTAAAAATATTGTTTTTTTAGGAAATGAACCTTGTTTAGCTGGTGGAGATATTGTTGTTTTAAGGCATAAACAAAATCCTAAATTTTTAAATTATGCACTTAATAGTACATATTCTCAAATACAAAAAAGTAAAGGAAAGGCAAAGCTAAAGGTTATACATATTTCGGCAACTGATATAGGCAATATTTTAATATCCATACCACCAATTAAAGAACAGAAAGAAATAGCTGATTATCTTGACCATAAATGTTCTGAGATTGACTCTATCATTTCATCTAAAAAACAACAACTTGAAACTTTAGCAGAATATAAAAAATCGCTTATTTATGAATATGTTACAGGTAAGAAGGAGGTGGCTTGATGAATTCAATCTTATCTGAGAAAGAGTATCAAAGCTTTATTATTGATAGATTAAAGGAAAATGGATACGAAGTATCTTTAGCAAAAGATTTTGATAGACAATTTGCTGTAAATAGAAAAGATTTATTCAAATTTTTGAATACGACTCAACCAGAAAAGATGGAAAAGTTGTATAAAATATATAAACAAGATACTGAAGATACTATTGTTGCGACTATTAATAATGAAGAAGTTAAAAACAAAGGTAGCAGATTATACACTTTAAAAAAAGGTGTATCAGTTGCTAATATTCAATTGGATTTGATGTATACAAAACCAGCAACTACATACAATAAAGAACTTAATGTTTTATATAACAATAATATTTTCTCTGTTTCTGAAGAAGTATGGGCATCTGATAAAGAAAGAATTGATTTAGTCATTTTCTTAAATGGTCTAGCAATCATTTCCTTTGAATTAAAGGCTAATACTGCAGGACAATCATATCAAGATGCAATTTATCAATTTAGAACAGAAAGAGACCCTAAAACACGCTTGTTTAGATTTAAAGCAGGTACTTTAGTTAATTTTGCAATGGATTTAGAACAAGTTTATATGACAACAAAACTAGATGGTCCTGCAACATTCTTTTTACCTTTTAACATGGGTAATGGAATCGGTATAGATGCAGGTGCAGGTAATCCTATTTTTGAAGATAAATATAGCGTTCACTATATGTGGGATAATATCTTAAAAAAAGACTCTATATTAGAAATTATAGGGAAATTCATGTTTATCGAAGTTAAAGAAAAAGTAGATGAAATTACGGGTAAAGCTAAGGTAAAAGAAACTATCATTTTCCCAAGATTTCACCAATTAGATGTATTGAGGAAATTGTTGGATGATGTTAAGGTGAATAAGACCTCTCAAAATTATTTATTGCAACATTCTGCCGGTTCAGGCAAAACAAATGAAATAGCTTGGTTATCTCATAGATTGGCATCTTTGCATGATGATGATAATAAAATTATTTTTGATAATATCATTATTTGTACTGATAGAGTGGTAGTTGATAGACAACTTCAAAACGCTGTATTGTCACTGGACCATAAATCAGGTTTTATAAGAGTAATGGATGATAAATGTACTTCTTCTGATTTAGCGACGGCAATTAGCGGAAATACTAAAATAGTGGTAACAACTATTCAAAAATTCCCTTACATCGTTGGAAGCGTAGCTAATCTATCTAGTAAAAAGTTTGCTGTAATCATTGATGAAGCTCATTCGTCCACAGCAGGTAAAAACATGGCAGCAGTATCTTACGTATTAAGCGAAGGAAATATGACAGAGGAAATCCAAGATATGGAAGATGTAATTGCAAATGAGATAGCTAGAAATGGGAAACAATCAAATGTTTCTATGTTTGCTTTTACCGCAACACCAAAACCCACCACGCTTCAAATGTTTGGTAGAGAAAATAAAAATGGACAAAAAGAAGCATTCCATATCTATTCTATGAAACAAGCTATTGAAGAAGGGTTTATATTAGATGTATTACAAAACTATATAACTTATAAAACATATTACCAATTAAACAAATCTATTCAAGATGACCCAACACTTAAAACAAATGAAGCCAAAAGACAAATTGCACGTTTTATTGAATTGCATGAAACTAACATATCACAAAGAATAGAGGTTATCATTGAACACTTTAGAACTACAGTAATGTCTGAACTTAATGGAACAGCAAAAGCAATGGTGGTTACAGCATCAAGAGAAGCAGCAGTCAAATATAGACAGGCATTTGAGGAATATGTAACGAGAAAAGGCTATAATGATATCAAAGCACTTGTAGCTTTTTCAGGCACTGTAAAAGTTGATGATGCTGAATATACTGAATCTGGAATGAATGGGTTTTCAGAAAAAGCACTTCCAAATGAATTTGATAAAGATGAATATCAAGTATTATTGGTTGCTGATAAGTATCAAACTGGATTTGATCAAAAAAAATTATGTGCCATGTATATATTGAAAAAACTACATGGTGTTTCTACTGTTCAAACATTATCGAGATTGAATCGTATTTGTCCACCATTTGATAAAAAGACATTCATTTTAGATTTTGCAAATGACTATAAAGATATCATAGGAGATTTTGCGCGTTATTATACAACAACTATATTATCTAATTCAGTATCCCCTTCTTCTGTTTATGATATTGAAGCTAAACTAGATGGTTACTATGTTTTAGATCCAATGGATATTGATAAATTTAACGAGATATTATATATGCCGAATTTAAGAAGTAAAGAAAAGCGTGCATTGGAGTTTTTACTTCAAAAAGCAAAGAAAAATATTGAATCAAATAGAACTAATGAACAAACAAATGAAATTATTTTAACAATCAATCATTTTATCAGATTGTATGAGTTCTTGTTGCAAGTGTCCTGTTTTGAAGATAAAGAATTACATAAAAAATATAATTTCCTTAATTATTTGCAATCATATTTAAAAATCAAAAGTCATGGTGCAGGATTTAATTTGAATGGGCAAATTCAAGCAACTGGTTTTGCTCAAAAGAAAAAAGAAACACATCAAAATACAAAAGTTAATTCAAATCCTATTGTTAAACTTCCTGTAGCTGAACAAATAGTGTTAACTCCTCAAAAAACAGAAAGACTATCTCAAATAATTGCAGAAATTAATAGCAAAACAGGAAAAGAATATGATAATGAAGTAGCTGTAAAAGCAATGCTACAAATTAGAGACATTATGATGAAATCGGAAGAATTAAAGGCAAGCGCTAAGAATAATACGGAAAAAGACTTTGAATTTGCTTATTTTGATAATATTGATGATGCTCTTATTGAAGGTTTAAATCAAAATCAAGATTTCTTTACATTGTTGCTTCAAAATGATGAAATTAAAAAAGAAGTGCTTGGTATATTCGTGGATGAAATTTATAAATGCTTAAGAAGATAATTATTACTTAATTATGATAATTGAATATTTCAATGATGATAAATAACTTAGGTTTAGAAACAAAGTGTTGTTGAATAATGAGTGATAAAGGATTGAATCATTATTCTATTAGCACAAAGAAATCATTGTGAAATTATATTAATCTGATTAGGGAATATGAAATTTAAGTAATCATTTAAAGATTTATTATAGAAATACTATATTTGAAATAGATAATAATAAATTTAAGTAATCAAGATAAATCGTGATTAAAAATGTAAAAAATAGGAAGGAGGGATATTTTGTTTGATTTGACTAAAGATGATATTAAAGAGTTGAATGATTCAGACTTACGAACGTTGGTTGGTATATTATGTGAAGCTGAGTTGTATGAAAATTGCAACAAAATAAGTTCTGTTTCTTATGGTGGTAATCAGGACGAAAAGGATGGAGGAATTGATGTATTAGTTTCCTGTTTGAGTTTAGAGAATGGTGATTTCATCCCCAGTCCAAATACCATATTTCAGGTCAAAAAACCTAAAATGCAACCAAATAAGATAGAACATGAGATGAAAGATTCAACAGGAAATGTCAAACAATGTATTTTAAGTTTATCTGAAAAAGGTGGAGCATATATTATTGTAAGCAGTGGAGATGATCTTACAACTCAAAATAAAAAAAAGAGAGTTGATAAGATGAAAACTATATTAAGTGAAAATAATATTACTAACGTTAAAGTTGATTTTTATGATTGTGGAGCTATTACATCTTGGACAAGAAAATATCCTTCTCTAATTTGTTGGGTTAAACAGAAAAATGGAAAATATACTAGTGGATGGACTTCTTATGAGAATTGGTCAGACCCAAGTAATAAAGAAAATGATTTTTTATTTGATAACAATGCTGTATTTTTAACTACTACTATTGATGGTAAATTGAAAGTTATTGATGGCATTAATAAGATTCGTTCGATATTAAGTGTTGAGAAAAACGTTGTTCGATTAGCAGGGTTATCTGGGGTTGGAAAAACACGATTTGCGCAGGCTTTATTCGATGAGTCAGTTGGCATAGATCCTCTTAATAAAGAAATGGTTATTTATGGAGATGTTAGTAATTCATTAATTCCTGACCCAATAACATTTATACAAAATTTGATTACATTGAAAAAAAGATTAATTATAGTTGTTGATAATTGTACTGTTGAATTACATGATAAATTAACCAAAATATGTCGAAGATTGGATAGCAAACTAAGTTTATTAACAATTGAATACGATGTTAGAGATGATGACAATGTAGATTCATACAATTTTATGTTAAGTCCAGTATCTAATGATTTATTGAAAAAATTACTAATTAGAGATTTTTCTGAATTATCTCCAATAAATTTAGACAATATTGTAAGTAATTCTGAAGGTAATTTTAGAATTGCAATATATTTGGCTAAATCATTATTAAGAAATGGAAACGCAAGATTACTGAATAGTAGAGAATTATTTGAAAGATTATTCTATCAAGGAAGAGAAGTCGACAAACGTTTAATGCGAGCTGCACAAGTATGTTCGTTAGTATATTCTTTTGATATAAGGATGCAACCAGTCAATGAAGAAATATCCATTTTATCAAAACTGATATCTGTAGAAGATGAAGCTTTATATTCCTATGTTGAAGAATTATATTGTAGACAAATAATTCAAAAAAGAGGATATATGAGAGCTGTACTACCTCATGCTTTAGCAAATCGATTAGCCAAAGAATTTTTAGAATTTTATCCTATAGAAAATCTTTTAGATAAATTTAGTAAAAGTGAAAGATTATCTCTTTCATTTTTTAGGAGATTAAAGTATTTATTTGACTGTCCCCAAGCAGTTTACATTGCTAATAACTTTTTGAATGAACTTAGTGATGCAGATATTATCAATGCAAGCGAAAATGAACTTGAGAAAATTAAATGTGCTAGTTTAATTGTTCCTGAGACAATGATAAGAAGATTGAGAAGGATAAATAGAGTCGGTATGTTTAATATTTCTAAAGAATTTGATAAATGGATAGCAATAGTTTCTTTTCTAGCATACGAAGAAAAGAATTTCCTAGATTCAATACAATTATTAATAACAATTATTAAATCTAAAAAGAATAATATTAATTCATATTATGACGATTTTAGAAATTACCTTTATGGATTTTTTCATATTTATCTCTCAAATACCTGCGCAACTTTGGAAACAAGATTAAAAGCAATAACCAAGATGCTAGAGTCTGAAGAATTGGAATTATACGATTTGGGATTAAAATTAATAAATGAGTTATTCCAGTGCGGAACATTTACAGGACATAGTTATTTTATTCAGAATACTCGAATAAATGATTATGGCTTGGAGCCAAAAGTAAATGAATGGTATAAAGGTGTGTTAGATTATTGTGGTGAATTGTTGAATGATCCACGATATGAAAACGAAATAAAAGAAATAATTGCAAAAAACTTCAGAAATTTAGCATCTATTGGTTTTTATGATAATTTGGAACAAATGGTTACAAATTACATTAAGAAAAAAAGATGGTGTAGTATTTGGCTTTCGTTATTACAAATAAAACATTTTGATTCAGATAAGGTTCCTGTTGAATTGATGAAACGAATTGATGGTTTAATAGAAAAAACAAAACCAATTACAATAAAGGAAAAAATAGAAATATATCTCTCAAAAGGTAATTATCTTCATTTATATTTATCAGACATTACAGAAGATAATAAAAAAGTAGAAGATTTGATTTTTTCTCTAGGTGAAGAAATGGTGATCGAAGGTGAATATGATGATTACTTTGGATTGATTGATGATTCTTGTGATTTAAGTAAAATATCATATTTAGCTGAAGGTATGTATACTAAATCTAATGATATTGATTATCTAATTAATCAAATAGTGAACAATATTCATGATAGCAATAATAAATTTATGTGTATGTTATTATCGAACATAAGTCAACTGTATAATTTATATAATCAGCACAAATTTGAATACTTCCTAGATTATGTTATTAAGGATGAAAAATATAGAAGATATTATTTTGTTATGCAATTGTCATTTGATCTTTCTATTAAAGATTGTAATAGATTTAAACGTGCCATTAATACTTTTAAGTTTATTGAAAGTGATGTATATAAAGTTCAATTTTTCCTTAATAATTTAGAAAGTAATACCATATATGACATATATAGTATTTTGTATAAAAAAATAGGTTTTTGTGAAACAATTGTTTCTGGACTATTGCGTGCTAGAGAACAAGAAAAAAATTCTTTTGAATTAAGAACACTTGGTCGAAAAGTAATTGTTGATTTGGATTATAGAAAATATGATGACATTCAATATAAATATGAAGTAAGAAAATTGTTGGAATTATCTTTTTCTAAAGAAGAGGGGATAAGGGAAGCCATCATAATATTTCAAAAAGTAAAATCGATTATTGCCGAGCAAAGTATATATTTTCATAATATTGAAGACATTATGTACTTTTTAATAAAAATGTATCCTAAAGAATTTTTGAATGTATTTATTGACTATGAAGGTGAGCCAAATATAAATATCAAAAGATTCATATTAAGAGAATTAAATATATCAAACAACCTAATTAACTTAATTGATTGTAAAGAAGTTATTGATTGGATAGATACTAACGATAAAATACTTGAGTTATCTTATGTTTTGCAGCCATATGAATATAACCAAACTAAGGATAGGTATGAATGGACTAAGCTTTGCTTTTATGTAGTTAATACTTTTTCAGGAAATGAATCAGTAGTTGAGAACATCATAAACTCAGTTGATGAAAAATCATTTACAGGATCAGGAAGAATTTCTGATGAATTAACAAAAAAGTTAAATTTACTCCAAGATTTAAAGAAAAATATAGATAATAGTTTTTATAAAAAGATAGACATAAAAATTGAAGAGTTAACCGATTCCATTGAATATTGGAAATTAAACGAGATAAAAATGGAAGAATACATGGCCTTTGAATAATTAATTAGATTGAAATATCGGTAATATTTTTTAAATCCAGATTTGTCTTTACAATCTGGATCTTTTTTGTATCTAAATTAAGTTTAGATACTTTTCCTTCGATTTGAACATACTGCCCGTTATCATAGTAAGTTACTTTTACTATCATTCCAATCTTTATCTGATGAACCTTATAATCTAATTCTGCTAGATCATCTTCAGATAATATCTTTTTGGGGACGATAACTCTTTCTTTCTCTTTTAGAATTTCTCTAAATCCTTTAAGCGCATCAAATGATTGAAATATCTGAGCTCGACTTGCTCTAGTTTTATGCATTATGACCACCTACCAATCCATTACGTTTTCTTTGTGTCGCTTTTTCATAAAAATTCATACCTTTTAATACAGCGTTCTTTCCATATTTGTTTCGGATATGTACGAGAGCTTCTTGCACTCTTTTTTCTTTTTCTATATCTTCTTGATCAGCGAATAAATCAAACTGTTCATATATCTCGTCTTTAACATTTCCAAAACTTATCCCAATCTGTCTTATTGGATAATTCGGATTAATGATCTTTTTGTATAATAGTTTAAATTCTTCGAGTAATATTCGATAAGAGTTTGTAGTATTGGTAATCTTTCTAGATCCTCTAGATGGTTTGATACAGTTCTTGGAGTAACCGACATATAATGAGATATGATTCGTGACAAGATGTTTTTCAGTTAATTGCAATACATTAGATTCGACCATTTCTTTCATTATCAAATATGCATCTTTGTAATTATAGTCTTCGAATAAGATTTGAGAGTTAGATATTGAATTTGATGATGGTCTATAAGCTTTGATGTCGCTAATCTTTGTTGGTTCTCTACCCCATGCATGGTCAATAAGATATTCTGCATTTATACCGAATAGCTTATATAAAATCTTTTCATTATAATGAGCTACCCCATAAAGATCTTTGATTCCTAGCATTGCTAATCTATTAGCAGTTCCAGGTCCTATCATCCAAATATCTGTAATTGGTTGATGATGCCAAATAAGTTGTTTAAATAAATCTTCATCTAAATATCCCATACAATCTTTAGCGTGTTTTGCAGTAATGTCTAATGCAACCTTAGCTAGAAATAGGTTCGTTCCAATCCCAACTGTTGCAGTGATACCAGTTTGATCATATATTTCATCAAGGATCATCTTTGCTAATTGTTTAGGTGTTGTATTATAAAGGCTCATGTAGTTAGTAATATCTAAGAAGGATTCATCGATCGAATAGACATGGATATCTTCACTTGAAATAAACTTTAAGAAAATACTATAGATAGTGGCAGAATATTGCATATATAGAGTCATGCGAGGTGGAGCTGTAATGTATTCGATGTTTTTAGGTATTTCATAGATTCTTCCTCTACTAGGGACACCTAGTTTTTTAATAGCAGGAGTTGCTGCCAAAGTGATTGCACCTCCTCCACGTGTTGAATCTGCAACAACCAAATTAATTTTAAACGGGTCTAATCCACGCTCCACACATTCTACTGAAGCATAGAAACTTTTTAAATCAATACATAGATACATTTTATTATTCATTGAAATCACTCCTTTGTGTTGTCTAATTATAGAGTCTAAAAAACTAAAAACAAGATAGATTTGGGACTTTGTTAATAATTGATTATATATTTATTGATAGATTTGGGATTTATGATACTATATAAAATAGGAGTGATATATGATGAAATTACGACAGATATTGATTCAGTATGAAATAGAAAATAATTTAACACATGATGATATGATTCAAAAAATAGGAATAGGACGTTCTACATATTTTCGTTGGTTGAGTGGAGAAAGCACAAAACTAAAACATGGTACATTAGAAAAACTATCAAATGTGATTGGACAGGATGTAGAGTCATTGTTGGATAATGAAGAAAATATTAAGCCAATCCTTGGGCAAGTAAAAGCTGGATATGATCTTTGGGCTGATCAAAATATAGAAGGATATATAGAACTTGGTCAAGTTGATGCGAAAAAAGGGGATTATTTTCTTCGAGTAGTAGGTGATTCTATGGAAGGGTGTTATATTTTTGATGGTGATCTTGTATTCATCAAACAATGTAATGAAGTGATATCTGGACAGATAGCGGTTGTTATGGTAGGAGAAGAGGCAACAATAAAAAAAGTTTACTATAAGAATGATTTGATGATATTAGAAGCTGCTAATCCAAGGTATGAATCCAAGTTTTTTACAATGCAAGAGGTTGAAGAACTTCCGGTAAAAGTTATAGGGTTAGTGAAATTCGTTCGTAGAGATTTCAGCATTTAAAATTATATTACTTTAAATGTTATTAGCATTCAGTGGATTGATTTTTCTATATGAGTTTAAAACAAAAACACAATAAAAATCTGATTATCCGCTAAAATACAGTATCTATCAGCATTTTCAAGGAAACAAACACATCAATTTACTACTTATTTACTACTAACGAATGAGCCTTGATACGCAAGTTTTCCTAGATATGCAAAGATATGGTACAACACATCAGTATTGAAACAAGAAAAAATTGAATAACCTATAGACTATGGAACGCCTAACATGACGTTCCTTTTCTATTTCCAGCCGTTCTTATTGGACGGCTATTTTATTACCCAAAATGAAAGGAGCATTAGATTTATGAAAAAGATGTTAAAACGATTGTGTACGGGCTTCTTAGCTCTTGCAACTGTCGTTACTGCTTTACCGACGACACCCGTTCATGCAGAAAGCAAGCAATACTGGACGGAGTCAAAAGAGCGTGTCGGTATCGTTGAAAAAGTAATGAATGACGGTTCGATTGGTTCTACCTTTAATGAGGGACATTTAACCGTTGAGGGCGAGGACGCTTACTGTATCGACATTAACACAGATTTTAGGAACGGCTACAAGACCAGAGCTGACGCAAGCACCCGTATGAGTGCCGACCAGATAAGCGACGTTGCCTTATCTATCGAATATGTGAAACAGTACACAGACAGCCACAGCGGAATAAGCAAAAATCACGCTTACCTTTTAAGACAGCTTGTAGTCTGGCAGAGATTGAGCGTACATCTTGGCTGGCAATGTGATAACGTGCGAGCTTCTTATGATGAAATTCCAAAGGCAACGCAGGACGAAGTTTTCTCTGGTGCTAGAGCCTTTGTCAAAGAAAATAAAGGACGCTATGAATGTGGCGGTTATATCTACTCTGGCGAGGGGCAGGAATTGGGACAATTCTGGGCGAAACTGAATGTCGGAAATGCGAAACTTCAAAAGGCTTCCAGTAATACCAGCATTACAGACGGTAACGGGAATTACTCAATCGCTGGTGCAACATACGGTGTCTTTGCTGATAAGGACTGCACGAAACAGCTTGCCACCCTTACGACTGATGAAAACGGAAACACAGATGTTGCAGAGGTAAAAGCAGGCACAGTCTATATCAAGGAATTATCCGCACCAGCAGGATATAAAGTAGATAAAACTGTATATTCCTTAAAGGTTGAAGCTGGAACGACAGCAACCTTGAATGTATCTGATACGCCGAAAGTAACGGACACTTTGATTGAACTTTTCAAGATTGATATGGAAACACAGAAAGACAATCCGCAGGGGAACGCTTCTCTAGCAGGTGCGGAATTTACATGG
The DNA here is from genome assembly GCF_018223625.1 of Clostridium sp. C1. NCBI lineage: Bacteria > Bacillati > Bacillota > Clostridia > Eubacteriales > Clostridiaceae > Clostridium > Clostridium sp. C1. The sequence goes on from NZ_CP073631.1 coordinate 2,741,630, forward strand.
AAGTATTATGCAGGCTTCTATAACAAAGACAATCTCCCTGCCGAAGCTACTCGTACATGGGTTACAAAGACAATCGCTGAAACAGACGGCGACGGGACAACCCATTATATTACAAAATTAGCGGACGCTTACAAGGTATCTGGCGACAGCTTCTATATGCAGGACGGCAAGGCGGTTCTTCCACTTGGAACGCTAACCGTTGAAGAAACAAAAGCTCCAAACGGCTACTTGTTAGACGGTGCATATATGCAGGCTGGCGATAAGTCCGAACAGATTAAGGGCTTATATGTAACACAGATTACCGAGGACGGCGACCTTGCCGTATTATCTGGAAGTAACCAGTTTTCCGTATCAGACAAGGTTATCCGTGGCGGTGTCAAAATTCAGAAACGAGATTTAGAAACGGGCGATACAAAGCCACAAGGAAGTGCCACTTTGAAAGATACAGCTTTTGACATCATTTCCTTAAATGAAAATGCGGTATTGGTTGAGGGTAAGCTCTATAAGAAAAATGAAGTGGTAAAGACAATTCGTACAGATATTGAGGGTATCACTTCTACTTCTGCTGACCTTTTACCTTATGGAAAATTCCGTATCGTTGAAAGTGAAGCTCCCAACGGTTACTTAACTGACGGTGCAAAACCGATTGATTTTACAATCACAGAAAATGGAAAAATCGTGGACTTAACAGACGAAGCCCATTCTATCTATAATCAGATTAAGCGTGGAGATATTGAGGGTGTAAAAATCGGTGCAGGCACACACAAGCGTCTTGCTGATGTTCCCTTTAGGATCACAAGCAAGACGACGGGCGAAAATCATGTTGTGGTAACTGATGATAACGGGCAGTTTTCCACTTCTGCTGACTGGGCTTCACATAAGCACAATACAAACGCAGGAAAGACCAGCGAGGACGGTGTGTGGTTTGGAACTTCTGAACCAGACGACAGCAAGGGTGCGTTGCCTTATGATACCTACATCATTGAAGAAATGCGTTGCGACAGTAACAAAGGTTTTGAACTTATCCCACCTTTTGAAATCGTGGTATCAAGAAATAACCTTGTGGTTGATTTAGGAACGCTGACTGATGAATACGAAAAAGAAATCTCTATCCATACCACAGCAACCAGCAAAGACGGCGAAAAAACTATCCTTGCAGGAAAAGAGGTAACAATCGTTGATACTGTCAAATTAGACGGACTTACAAAAGGCACAAAGTATCAGCTCAAAGGCTGGCAGATGTTAAAAGAAGAAAATACAGAGCTTATCATTGACGGGAAACGTGTAGAAAACGATTATACTTTTGTCGCTGATGATGAAGAAATGAAAGTGGAAATTTCCTATACATTCAATGCGTCTGCTTTAGGTGGCAAAAACCTTGTTACCTTTGAAGAATTGTATGATTTCAGCAATCCAGACGAACCCGTGAAAGTTGCGGAACATAAAGACATTGAGGACGACGGGCAGACCGTTTTAATTACAGAACGTATCATCAAGATACATACGACTGCTACGGATAAGGACGGCAACAAAGAGCTTGAAGCTGGAAAAGACGTTACATTCATTGATACCGTAACCTTAGAGGGCTTGGAAGTCGGTACACAGTACAAACTTGTGGGCTGGCAGATGTTAAGGGAAGAAAATGCAGAGCTTCTTATCAATGGAAAACGTGTGGAAAGTGATTATACGTTTATCGCTGACAGCGAAACTATGAAAGTGGAAGTTGCCTTTACCTTTGACGCTACTTCTCTTGACGGCAAACAGCTTGTAACTTTTGAAGAATTGTACGATTTGAGCAATCCAGACGAACCGAAGAAAGTTACCGAACATAAGGATATTGAGGATAAGGGACAGACAATTACCTTTAAGGAAAAGCCAGAAGAACCAGAGAAACCCGAAACACCACCGACACCAGAAAAGCCTAACAGACCGAGCGACAGTCCCAAAACGGGCGATAACACAAACCTTTACGGACTGCTTGCACTTCTTTTGACCTCTGGTGCTGGACTGGCAGGTATCTTCTTCTACAAACGCCGTAAAATGAAAAAATCATAAGGCGGTAACGGTATGAGAAAAGAAAAATCACGCTCTCCGCCGAAGCTGTCAAACGGCAGACTTCCGCTTATTCTGGCTTGTCTGCCAACAACCTGCAAGAACACGGATAGTCAAGGGTGCGTAAGCATTGATTTTACCCTTTACTATCTGTGGGATTGCTGGTACTTCCCAAACCGCCAGAATAAGAAATCACAATCAATTTATTAAAAATAGAAAGAAACGAGGTAAAACAATATGGAAATGAAATATGTCGTGCCAGATATGGCACAGTCTTTTGGAACTCTTGAATTTGCAGGCGAAAGCGAGCCTATCTTTGAAAGAGATAAAAATAACCGTAGGGTCTTAGCCAGACGAAGCTATAACCTTTATTCTGACGTACAGAAAGGCGAAAATGTTGTGGTGGAAATTCCCGTGCAGGCTGGCGAAAAGCATTTCAAGTATGAGCAGAACGTAAAACTTGTCAATCCGAAGTTATATGGCAGAGGTTACGCAATCGGGGATATGGGACATACCGATTATGTGTTAGTTGCTGATGATATTGTAGCAGTTGAAGAAAAGTAAAGGAGTGAAGAATTTATGAGATTATCAAACGGGTTTGTTATTGACAAAGAAAAAACATTTGGAGAATTAAAATTTACAGCGGTGCGTGATGTGTTCTTACAGAATGAGGACGGGACACCGAGTACCCAGCTTAAAAAGCGTATCTATGATTTGAAGTGCAGTCTGCATGGTGGAATTATCCCCGTGTCTGTACCGCCAGAAGTACCGTTAAGGGAATTTCCGTACAATGCAGTCGTGGAGCTTGTCAATCCAGTAGCCGATACAGTATCACGAAAAACTTATACGGGTGCAGATGTGGACTGGTATGTAAAGGCAGAGGATATTGTGTTGAAGAATAAAGGCAACCAGAACGCAGGCAGTCCACAGAACCATACACCGCAAGGACAGTCAAAAAAATAAATCTAGGTCATAGATTTTACTCTGAAATTACAGTATAATGAGCCAAAAGAGCCGTATTTAAGCTATGTAAAACAATTTTGACAAGGAAAAAAGGCTTTGTCGAAGATATTGGATAGACATTTGAGGGTTAATATATGACAATGACACCGAAAGGAGCAATCGAAATATGGAAATAGGTAAGAAACTTAAAAATGCACGAGTACAGTCTGGAATGACACAAGAAAATGTTGCAGAAAAAATCAATGTATCAAGGCAGACAATTTCAAACTGGGAAAATGAAAAATCTTACCCAGACATTATCAGTGTAATAGAGTTGAGCAACCTATATTCTATAAGTCTTGACGTATTGCTAAAGGGTGATGAAAAAATGATTGAACATTTAGAAGAAAGTACAAATGTTGTAAAAAGCAACCAAAAAATGATATGGGCAATTATTGTAAATATCATTGTCGTAGCATTGCTGATAACATTAAATATGTTTATACCAGATAACCGTTATTTCTTAGTTGGAATATTTTGTCTTATGGTTATCACTTCATCAGCATTACTTTACCAGATAATCAAAAAATTTTAAGGAGGATATTTTGTTATGGATTTGAACATAGTTTTAGCGGTAATTTGTGGAGCAGTTGCACTTGTAGGAGCGTTTTGTGTTGTGTTTCAGATTTATCATATGACTGTTATAGACGCAACAGCCAGAGGATTAAAGCACCCTAAATTTTGGGGAGTATTTACAATGAGTGGGAATAATTCAAGTGGTTTGCTTATGTATCTAATCGGAAGAAGAAAATACCCTATTGTAAATATGAGTGAAAGCAACTCAAAAGAATTAGAAAAACGTAAAAAATCAGCAGGTGTTGGACTGTTATTTTTGGCTATTGGTGTAATTGGCATTATATGTGCGACCTTAATATAACTAAAAATGCAGATTTATGATTATATCTTGCAACATTTACAAAGCAGTTAGTCTATACGATTGACTGCTTTTTTCATACCCAGAAAGGAGCGAATGATTTATGCGTAAGATTTGGAATAAAGGACATCGTATCAGAGCCAGCGACAAGCACCTTGTCTACCACTTTTCCATAGGGACGCTTCTGTTTGTGTTCGTGGCGGTTCTTCTGCTACTGAATATCAAACAGCTCATGTGTACCGATTGGGAGCATTTCAGCTTGTTAGAAAACGACTTGACGCTCTCCCCTTACAACTTCATAACCATACTGATAGCGACTGGTGCTTGTGTATTGGTCGCTTTTCTGTATTACCGCTTCTGTTACGACAGTTTCAAGAAGCTCCTGCACCGTCAAAAGCTGGCAAGAATGATACTGGAAAATAAGTGGTATGAAGCCGATACCGTACAAGACAGCGGTTTTTTTACTGACCTGCAAAGCAGATCAAGGGAAAAAATCGTCTGGTTTCCAAAGATTTATTATCAAATGGAAAAGGGACTGCTTCATATCCGCTGTGAAATCACATTAGGAAAATATCAAGACCAGCTTTTACGGTTAGAGGATAAATTGGAAAGTGGCTTGTATTGCGAGCTGACCGACAAGACCCTGCATGACGGCTATATCGAATATACCCTGCTTTATGATATGATAGCGAACCGCATTACCATTGATGAAGTACGGGCAGAAAACGGCAGTCTGAAACTGATGAACAATCTTGTCTGGGAATATGACGCACTCCCTCACGCTCTGATTGCTGGTGGAACGGGTGGCGGTAAAACCTATTTCCTGCTGACGCTCATTGAAGCCTTACTGCATACCAACGCTGTCCTTTATATCTTAGACCCGAAGAACGCTGACCTTGCAGACTTAGGGACAGTTATGGGAAATGTGTATCACACCAAAGAAGAAATGATAGATTGCGTCAATGCCTTTTATGAGGGCATGGTACAGCGAAGTGAGGAAATGAAGCGACACCCGAACTATAAGACTGGCGAAAACTACGCCTATCTGGGACTTCCACCCTGCTTTCTTATCTTTGATGAATATGTAGCATTTTTTGAAATGCTTGGGACGAAAGAAAGCGTGAGCCTGCTTAGCCAGTTAAAGAAAATCGTTATGTTGGGACGACAAGCAGGATATTTCCTTATCGTTGCCTGCCAGCGTCCAGACGCAAAGTATTTTTCAGACGGTATCAGAGATAACTTCAATTTCCGTGTGGGACTTGGGCGTATCAGTGAATTAGGTTACGGTATGCTGTTTGGTTCAGACGTGAAAAAGCAGTTTTTCCAGAAGCGTATCAAGGGGCGTGGTTATTGTGATGTGGGAACAAGCGTGATAAGTGAATTTTACACGCCTTTAGTCCCGAAAGGACATGATTTTTTGCAGACTATCGGCAGGCTTGCACAAGAAAGACAAGTTATGCCAGAACAACAAGGAAAGGAGAACTAACTCATGGAAATAAAAGAAATCAATAAAATAATACAATCAGAAGATAAAGACGAGAAATCTAAGAGCGTAAAATGTATCTGTATCAATTATGGAGATTTTCTAGCCGATTGCGAGGGATTTGTGCAGAAACGTTATCACGATTTTAAATGTAATCCAAAACATCAGTTTGAGAAAAAAGCTGATACTATTCTTGAAAATGCAATTCACGAAAAAAACTTCATGCCCGATTTGTTCTTGATACGCTTAAATAGAAAACAGTCGGCTTGCAACAGCCAGATTGATTTTGTTTTTGAATTGCTTGATAAGTCTTTTCTGGAAACAGACCCTATCCGTAAAAGTGAAATATCAGAAGAAACATTAAATTTATGTTTATCCGCTGATGTTTCATTCATCATGGTTTACATTGGTATGAACAGGTAGGATAAGTTCTGCCTGCACAACGGCAGGAACGGTCGGCGGAGCAAATACGACCGTGGAAGCCGTTTTGCAGAGCAGGGCTTGTCCCTGCTCTGCTGATGAACCCCTCGGTATCTAACAGAGGGGTACGTTTGCAAATAAACAATAGACAAAAAACATAGGAAACATAAGGCTTCTGACATGGTTTCCTAGTAAAAATCGGCTGTGAAGTCGCCTTAAAAAACTTCACACTTTACAGATTGGGGGTATGGTTCTGAATGAAGAACAATGGATAAAAGAATTACGGGAGAAACGGATTGCTTATGGTATCTCACAAGGCAGGCTGGCGTTGGCTTCTGGTATCACAAGGGAATATCTCAACAAGATAGAAAGTGGAAAAATGAAGCCGTCAAAAGAACTTCTGGAAACTCTGCATAAAGAACTGGCAAGGTTCAATCCAGAAGCACCGCTTACCATGCTGTTTGATTATGTGAAAATCCGTTTTCCCACGCTGGATATACAGCACATCATCAAAGACATATTAAAACTGAATATCAACTATATGCTCCATGAAGATTACGGGCGTTACAGTTATACGGAGCATTATTCTTTAGGGGACATCTTTATCTATACGTCGGCTGACGAAGAAAAAGGTGTCCTTTTAGAGTTAAAGGGGCGTGGGTGCAGGCAGTTTGAAAGTTACCTGCTGGCACAGCAAAGAAGCTGGTATGACTTTCTCATGGACGCACTCGTAGACGGTGGCGTGATGAAGCGTATCGACCTTGCTATCAACGACCATACGGGCATTTTGGATATTCCAGAGCTTGCGGAAAAATGCAGGAAACGGGAATATATCGGAAAGTCCAGAAGCTATAAGTTTTACCAGTCGGGCGAGCTTATCAAGCACAGAGAGGACGACAGAGAATATATGGGACGTACCCTTTATCTTGGTTCGCTGAAATCAGATGTGTATTTCTGTATCTATGAAAAGGACTATGAGCAGTACGTCAAGCTGGGGACACCTCTGGAAGAAGCCGACATTATCAACCGTTTTGAGATACGGCTTCGGAATGAACGAGCCTATTATGCAGTACGAGATTTGCTGACCTATTATGACGCAGAGCAGACCGCCTTTTCTATCATCAACCAGTATGTGCGGTTTGTTGATGAAGAACCAGACAAGCGAAAAAATGACTGGAAACTCAATGACCGCTGGGCGTGGTTTATCGGCGATAACAGACAGAGCTTGAAGCTGACGACAAAGCCAGAGCCTTATACCTTAGACCGTACATTGCGGTGGGTACAAAGGCAGGTAGCACCAACCTTGAAAATGCTGAAAAAGATTGATAAGGGAAACGGTACAGACTACATGGAAACAATCGAACAGCAGGCAAAGCTCACAGAAAAGCATGAAATGATAATCAAACAGCAGACGACCCCTGCAAAAGATTTAGTAGAAAGTTAGGAGTGATAAAAATGTGGGTATTATTAAAAGACTTCCTGCTGGTATCTATGGGAATGGGTATCGGTGTAGTCTTGATGTGTATTTTGAATATCGGCAAAGAAGCTGACTATGAAATGAAACAATTAGAAGAAAGCGAGGACAATTAAATGAATTTCGGACAAAATTTGTATCAATGGTTTTTATCAAACGCACAGAGCTTAGTGCTTATGGCGATTGTGGTTATCGGTATCTACTTAGGGTTTAAACGTGAGTTTTCAAAACTTATTGGCTTCTTGGTAGTTGCCTTGATTGCTGTCGGTTTGGTATTCAATGCTGGCGGTGTGAAAGATGTACTGTTAGAGCTGTTCAATAAGATTATTGGTGCATAAAATTTTATTGTGGTACTGATATGCGAATGATATAATCGGGGTGTGAAAAAAGATAAAATAGATTAGGAGTTAAGCTATGGATTATATTATACGAGAAATAAAAAAGGAAGAATATGATTTACTCAATGACTTTTTGTATAATGCAATTTATATTCCAGACGGTGTTGAGCCACCACCTAAATCAATCATTAACTGCCCAGAATTGCAAGAATATGTTTTTGAATTCGGAAAGCGAAAAGATGATAGGGCTTTAGTTGCGGAAGTTCAAGGAAATGTTGTTGGTGCTATTTGGGTACGAATAATGAACGATTACGGACACATTGACAATGATACACCGTCCCTTGCTATGTCTGTTTTTCAAAAGTATAGAGGACAAGGGATTGGAACTTCATTATTGCAACAGTTATTGTTGGTGGAAAAAACTTCTGGATATTCAAAACTTTCCTTATCTGTTCAAAAAAATAATTATGCAGTAAAGATGTATAAGAAAGCAGGTTTTCTTGTTGTTGATGAAAATAGCGAAGAATATATTATGACTGTAAATCTATAACAGATAATCTAGTTTACAATTTCATATCCATACACACAAAGCAGTTAGTCTTAGGATTGACTGCTTTTTTCTTACCTAAATTTCAGATTGGAGTGATGAAATGAGCGATATTTTTAAGGATATGCAGGTAAAGGTTGGCTGTGAATATATTTCCGACCAGCCCTCTTACAAGCGTAAGGTGTGGCAGGAAATGAAACGGCTGAACCTTGCCGACTATGAAGAAAGACAGTTAGAAGATTTTTCAAAGTATGTGTTTGGTATGCCGTACCAGACCTTAAAAGATGTGATGAAACAACAGAAAGGACGTGAGGAACAATGCAGGAAACAAGGGTGCTGGTGGAAACGAGAGGAACAACTGGCGAAGAAACAATATCATACTGGTTCGACCTGCCGATAGATGTTGCCGAGTTTGAAGAAAAGTTAGGTGTCGGTGCAGAAAGTGGGGATTACCGCATTATTGAAAAGGTGTTGGCTTTTGCTAATGAAGTTCACGAACATACCAGCGTGTATCAGCTCAACGAATTAGATTTTATGTACCGCCAGCTTTCAAGCGATATGCAGGAAGAATATGTATCACTTCTTACGGTGTTTGAGAATTTAGAAGCACTTTATATTTGCAGGAACGTGATTACGGTTTATCCCGACTGCAAAAGCATGATAGATGTTGCAAGGCAAAAGCTGATGAACGACCCGACGTTCAAACATTTATCCGAGGACTGTCAAGAATATTACTTTGACTTTGAAGCCTACGCTTCTCACTTGCAGGAACACGGGAAATTTTTAGTAACGGAACACGGTATCTTTGAACTGCCAGAGTAGGAAATGAGGTGGTGCTTATGATTGATGATATGGCGGTTTATATTGCTAATCTTGGCAAATACAACGAGGGCTATTTAGTCGGTGCGTGGTTCACGTTCCCCATTGACGAGGAAGATGTGAAAGAAAAAATCGGCTTGAATGAACAGTATGAGGAATACGCAATCCATGATACCGATAACTTTCCCATTGCGATTGGCGAGTATGTTTCCATTGAAGAACTGAACTCTATGTATGAAATGATAGAGGAACTTCCCGACTATATCGTAGAGTGTCTGGACGAATTTATCAGCCACTACGGGACGCTGGAAGAAGTCGTGGAACACAAGGACGATATTTATTATTATCCAGACTGTGAAACCATGACAGACGTTGCCTACTACTACATAGACGAATTGCAGGCACTTGGCGACATTCCACCCAGCTTACAGAACTACATTGACTATGAAGCCTACGGGCGAGATTTGGATATGGGCGGTTGCTTCATTGAAACAAGCCGAGGTATGTGCGAGATACCATATTAACGCTGGAAGATCAGCGACAAGCATTGTTGCTACTGACAGCGTATTTCTCTTTTAAGGGACAGTCTGAAACATGGCTGTCCTTTTCTATTTTGAAAGGAGCTGAAAGAACTTGAAAAAGATTAAATCTTATACGGGTATCTGGAACGTGGAAAAAGTCTTGTATGCAATTAATGACTTTAACTTGCCCTTTCCCGTTACCTTTACGCAGATTACATGGTTTGTGATTACAGAATTTATCATCATTCTGTTTGGGGATATTCCCCCACTTTCCATGATTGAGGGAGCATTTCTCAAATACTTCGGTATTCCCGTTGCTCTCACTTGGTTTATGTCGCAGAAAACTTTTGACGGAAAGAAGCCGTACAGCTTTTTGAAATCACAGATAACCTATGCCCTGCGACCAAAAATCACTTATGCAGGAAAAGCCGTAAAACTGCATAAGCAGATACTCAATGAAACAATCACGGCAGTAAGGAGTGTGAACTATGTTCCCGATAAAATATATTGACAATAACCTTGTCTGGAACAAGGACAATGAGGTGTTTGCCTATTATGAGCTGATACCGTACAACTATTCTTTCTTATCCGCAGAGCAGAAATTTATCGTGCATGACAGCTTTCGACAGCTCATTGCACAGTCCCGTGAGGGTAAAATTCATGCGTTGCAGATTGCCACAGAAAGCTCAATCCGAAGTATGCAGGAGCAGTCAAAAAAGCTGGTAACTGGAAAATTAAAGGAAGTTGCCTATCAGAAGATAGACGAACAGACCGAAGCGTTAGTATCTATGATTGGGGATAATCAAGTGGACTACCGCTTTTTTCTTGGCTTTAAGCTCATGGTTACGGAAGAACAGCTCAATCTGAAGAACATCAAAAAATCGGCGTGGCTGACGTTCACGGAATTTCTCCATGAAGTGAACCACACGCTGATGAATGACTTTGTTTCCATGCCAAATGATGAAATCAACCGCTACATGAAAATGGAAAAGTTACTGGAAAACAAAATATCCCGTCGTTTCAAGGTGCGACGCTTGGAAACAAACGACTTCGGGTATCTCATAGAACATCTTTACGGTAGGGACGGTGTCGCTTATGAAGATTATGAGTATCAGTTACCAAAGAAGAAATTGAGGAGAGAAACGCAGATAAAATACTACGACCTTATTCGTCCGACAAGATGTGTGATTGAGGAAAGCCAAAGGTATTTACGATTGGAACATGAGGACAAGGAAAGCTATGTGTCCTACTTTACCGTCAATGCGATTGTGGGCGAGCTGGATTTTCCGTCCAGTGAAATCTTCTATTTCCAGCAACAGCAATTCACATTCCCCGTTGATACTTCTATGAATGTAGAAATCGTGGAAAATCGGAAAGCATTAACGACAGTCCGCAACAAGAAAAAGGAATTGAAAGACCTTGACAATCACGCTTATCAAGCAGGAAGTGAAACCAGCTCAAATGTGGTGGACGCATTAGATAGCGTGGACGAGCTGGAAACGGACTTAGACCAGAGCAAAGAAAGTATGTATAAGTTAAGCTACGTCATACGGGTGTCTGCACCCGATCTTGACGAGCTGAAACGCCGTTGTGATGAAGTCAAGGACTTTTACGACGACCTCAATGTAAAACTGGTGCGTCCTGCTGGGGATATGCTGGGGCTTCATTCAGAATTTCTTCCTGCCAGCAAGCGATATATCAATGATTATGTGCAGTATGTAAAATCAGATTTTCTAGCAGGGCTTGGTTTTGGTGCTACCCAGCAGTTAGGAGAAACTACGGGTATCTATATGGGCTATTCTGTTGATACGGGAAGAAATGTGTACCTGCAACCGTCCCTTGCCAGTCAAGGTGTAAAAGGTACAGTTACCAACGCTTTAGCGTCTGCTTTTGTCGGTTCGCTTGGCGGTGGGAAATCGTTCTGTAACAATCTTCTGGTGTATTATTCGGTGCTGTTTGGCGGTCAAGCACTTCTGTTAGACCCTAAAAGTGAGCGTGGCAACTGGAAAGAAACGCTCCCAGAAATCGCCCATGAAATCAATATCGTAAACCTAACAAGCGACAAGGACAATGCAGGACTTCTTGACCCATTCGTGATTATGAAGAATGTTAAGGACGCTGAAAGTCTGGCAATCGACATCTTAACATTCCTTACGGGTATTTCCTCTAGGGACGGCGAAAAATTTCCCGTGTTACGAAAAGCGGTACGTTCTGTTACCCAGAGCGACAGTCGGGGCTTGCTCCATGTGATAGACGAGTTACGCCGTGAAGATACGCCAGTATCAAGAAATATCGCAGACCATATCGACAGCTTCACGGACTACGACTTTGCACACCTGCTGTTTTCAGACGGTACGGTGGAAAATGCTATCAGTCTGGATAATCAGCTCAATATCATTCAAGTAGCTGACCTTGTGTTGCCAGATAAGGACACAACTTTTGAGGAATACACGACCATTGAATTATTGTCGGTGTCTATGCTGATTGTGATTAGTACCTTTGCCCTTGATTTTATCCATTCTGACAGAAGTATTTTTAAGATTGTAGACCTTGACGAAGCGTGGGCGTTCTTAAATGTGGCACAAGGCGAAACCTTATCAAACAAGCTGGTTCGTGCTGGACGAGCTATGCAGGCAGGCGTTTATTTCGTTACACAATCTTCTGGGGACGTGGCAAAGGAAAGTCTGAAAAACAATATCGGCTTGAAGTTTGCCTTTCGTTCTACTGACATCAACGAGATAAAGCAGACCTTAGAATTTTTCGGCATTGACAAGGACGACGAAAATAACCAGAAACGCTTGCGTGATTTGGAGAACGGACAATGTTTATTACAGGATTTATACGGGCGTGTCGGTGTGGTGCAGATACACCCCGTTTTTGAAGAACTGCTACACGCCTTTGATACAAGACCGCCCGTACAGAGAAATGAGGTGGAGTGATGAAAGAAAGGATAAAAGGTGCGTTCACAAAAAAGAAGATTTTCCACTTTCTTAAAATGGCTCTGTTCGTGGTGGCACTCTCCCTTATCCTGCTTTCACTTTTGGGGACGGTGGCTCATGCGACGGGGCTTGTGGACGATACCATAAACGCAGAAAATCTTTACTCAAAATATCCCCTTTCCAACTACCAGCTTGATTTTTATGTGGATAATAGCTGGTCGTGGCTTCCGTGGAACTGGCTGGACGGTATCGGAAAATCGGTGCAGTACGGGCTTTACTGCATTACCAACTTTGTCTGGACGATAAGCCTATATTTAAGCAATGCTACGGGCTATGTGGTGCAGGAAGCCTACAAACTTGATTTTATTAACGATATGGCAGACAGTATCGGAAAAAGCATACAGACCCTTGCAGGTGTTACGGCAAACGGTTTTTCCAGCTCTGGCTTCTATGTTGGTTTCCTGCTTCTCATTATCTTAGTGGTGGGACTTTATGTTGCATATACGGGACTTATCAAACGGGAAACCAGTAAAGCACTTCATGCCGTTATCAACTTTGTGGTGGTGTTCGTGCTGTCCGCTTCGTTTATTGCCTATGCTCCCGACTACATCAAGAAGATAAATGAGTTTTCATCAGACATCAGTACCGCTTCACTTGACTTGGGAACAAAAATCATGCTCCCAAACTCTGACAGCGAGGGCAAGGACAGCGTAGACTTGATACGGGACAGTCTATTTTCTATTCAAGTGGAACAGCCGTGGTTACTCTTACAATTCGGGAACAGCAACGCAGAAGAAATCGGGGCAGACCGTGTAGAAGCTCTTGTATCGGCAAGCCCAGAGGACGAGGACGGAAAGACCAGAGAGGAAGTCGTGAAAACAGAAATCGAGGATAACGACAACAACAATCTGACGATACCGCAGGTGGTAAACCGCTTGGGTATGGTGTTCTTCCTATTCATTTTTAATATAGGTATCACAATCTTTGTATTCTTACTGATGGGGATAATGATGTTAAGCCAGATACTTTTTATTATCTTTGCAATGTTTTTGCCTATCAGTTTTCTTCTTTCCATGATACCTAGTCAAGAAAATCTGGCAAAGCAGGCAATCGTGAGGGTGTTTAATACCATAATGACACGGGCAGGAATAACGCTCATTGTAACGGTGGCGTTCAGTATTTCCAGTATGTTTTATAACATCTCCAAAGATTACCCGTTTTTTATGGTGGCGTTCTTACAGATAGTGTGTTTCGCAGGTATCTTTATCAAGTTAGGCGACTTAATGAATATGTTCTCTTTGAACGCTGGCGACAGTCAAAATATGGGACGCAGGATATTCCGCAGACCGTATCTGTTTATGCGACATAGAGCTAGGCGTATGGAACACCGTATTGCAAGGGCAGTAAGTGCTGGCGGTATTTCGGGTGGTGTGGCTGGTGCGGTGGCTGGAAGTGCCGTTGCTGGCAAACGAGCGGAAAGAAAAAATACAGCTTCTAAAGAAAATCGGGGCAATACCACTTCCAGCATGGGACAGCGAGCAGGCTCAAAGGTGGGTGCTGTCTTAGATACGAAAAATAAAGTGAAAGACAAGGCAAACGCTGTCAAAGAAAACATCAAGGATATGCCGACACAGACCGCTTATGCGGTATATTCCGCAAAGGAAAAGGCAAAGTCCAGCGTATCAGATTTCAAGCGTGGCATGGTGCAGGAACAGCAGTCCAGACAGACGGGACGATTGGAAAAGCAGGAGCAACGCAGGCAGAATATCGCTGACAAGCGTATGGAGCTTCAAAAAGCACAAGAAGCAAGGCAGGCACAGCGAAAGGCTGACGGATCAGCGACAACGGGAGCTACCCGTCCCCATGAGCGACCAACCACAGCTTCGACCATTCCAAAGCCGAGTGTGGAAAAAATGCAGGAAGTCAAACGCCCTGCCACAGCGACCACTTCAAAGATAAGTGAGCCAGTCAAGACAAGTGTTATCAAAGAGCGTCCGTTATCTTCTGGTGCTTCTGATAGAAAAGCGTCCCAGCCTATACAGCCAGCACATAGGCAGAATGTAGAAAAAGTGGTATCGCAGGAAACACACCAGAATTACAAAGCAGAGCGTACCACAAAGGCACAGACCTTTGAACAATCAAAGCGTACAACGGAACATACCGAAAAGAACCGTAACCTTGTAATGAAGAAAGGACAGAAGAAAAAATGAAACTGAAACATATCGCTCTTATTGGCAGTCTGTTTCCTATCCTCTTTTCTCTGGTGCTGTTCTTTGGTGTCCTCATTAGTGCGGACAGCGACGACGAAAACAGCAACTTTTCTTCTGGCATTACGGTTATGAATTTATCCGCAGAAGTTTTGAAACATCAGCCTATGGTGGAAAAATACGCCAGAGAAAACGGTATCTCCGAGTATGTCAATGTGCTACTTGCTATTATTCAAGTAGAAAGTGGCGGTACGGCAGAAGATGTTATGCAGAGTTCGGAAAGTTTGGGACTACCACCCAACTCTTTAGATACCGAAAGTTCAATCAAGCAGGGGTGTAAATATTTTGCGTCCCTGCTTTCTTCCTGCCAAAATCAAGGTATCGACGACTTGAATGTAGCGATACAGTCCTATAATTATGGCGGTGGTTATGTGGGATATGTGGCAGGAAAAGGAAAGAAATATACCTTTAATCTTGCAGAGAGCTTCGCCCGTGAGAAATCGGGTGGAAAGAAAGTAACCTACACCAACCCGATAGCCGTTGCAAAGAACGGGGGCTGGCGGTATGGCTATGGAAATATGTTCTATGTGGAATTAGTCAATCAGTATTTAACTGTTCCGCAGGTATCGGGAGAGCTGGCACAAAAGGTAATGAATGAAGCGTTGAAATATCAAGGCTGGAAGTATGTGTATGGCGGTAGCAATCCCAACACTTCCTTTGACTGCTCGGGACTGATGCAATGGTGTTATGGAAAAGCTGGTATCTCCTTACCGAGAACAGCACAAGCACAATATGACGCTACCCAACATCTTCCGCTTTCGCAGGCAAAGGCTGGGGACTTGGTATTTTTCCATTCCACCTATAACGCTGGTTCGTATGTAACCCACGTCGGCATTTATGTAGGAAATAACCAGATGTACCATGCGGGCGACCCGATAGGATATGCAGACCTAAGTAATAGTTACTGGCAACAGCACTTAATCGGTGCAGGACGAGTAAAACAATAGAAAGGACTTGAAAAATATGTTTAAGAAGAATAAGAAACAGACAGAAACTATCAAAGAACCAAAAGAAAAAAAGGTGCGTACTGTTAAGGTAGGCACACATAAGAAAACCGTGATTGCGTTGTGGGTGGTGCTTATCGCAAGCGTGAGCTTTGGAGTGTATAAGAATTTTACTGCTATCGACCAGCACACGACCCATGAAAAAGAAATCATTGAACTTTGCTTGCAGGACACCAACGGGATAGAAAATTTCGTGAAGAATTTTGCGAAGTCCTACTACACATGGAATAACAGCAAAGAAGCTATCGAAGCAAGGACGCAGGCAATCAGCGGTTATCTGACAAAGGAATTGCAGGACTTGAATGTTGATACAATCAGAACGGATATACCGACCAGCTCCACAGCTACAAATGTGATTGTATGGAGTATCGAACAATCGGGAACGAACACTTTTTCTGCTACCTACGAAGTAGATCAGCAGATAAAAGAGGGAGAAAAGACAAGCAATGTGAAAGCAACCTATACCGTAAAAGTCCATATAGACGCTGACGGGGATATGGTAATCGTTCAGAACCCTACCCTTGCACCAGCAATCGAAAAATCAGACTATGAGCCTAAGACACCAGAAGCAGACGCAAGTGTAGACGCTGATACTGTAAACGACGCTACCGCATTTCTGGAAACATTCTTTAAGCTGTACCCAACAGCCACAGAAAAAGAACTTGCCTATTATGTATCTGGTAATGTACTTGAACCTATCGGCAGAGATTACCTTTATTCTGAACTGATAAACCCTATCTTTACAAAGGACGGGGAGAATGTGAAAGTCAAGGTTGCTGTGAAATTCCTTGATAATCAGACAAAGGCAACGCAGGTATCGCAATATGAGCTTGTGCTACATAAGGATAGCAACTGGAAGATTATAGGATAAGTATTAAGGGGTTATCAAAAAAAGATAGCCCCCTTTACCCTAAAAGCAGAAAACGTTGCTCACGTTTCAGATATATGTTAATATTAAAATTAGAATAGATTAACAAAAAGAGATGATTGGTATGGATAATAGATTTAATAAATCTTGGTATGGAGATAAAGCACAATTAGTCGATAGTGATAATGATTGTGTTATTATAGATTATGGCTGTAAAGGAAAAGGTATTATTACAAGTTATAATCTTTATGACGGTATCACACTTTGTTTTCTTGATTTTTATACAGATGAAATTATGCCCTCACAAAAATTTAATCCTGATATAATTTCTATTGTCCATTGTCAAGCGGGGCGTTATGAATGTGAATTTTCTAATCATCAGATGTTTTATTTGTCAGAAGGATATTTCAGTATTATGGGGACTAAACATTTGCCTATATCTTTTTCCTTTCCCCTAAAAAAATGTTACGCATTTAGCTTAGTCATAGATAAACACGCCCTTAGTGCAGATACACAAAAAATTCTAAATGATTTTTGCTTAGATATGGACAAAATAAGTGAAAGATTAAAGTTAAATAAAAATGGATATTTAAGTCATGCAGACTTTGAGTTAGGACATCTTTTTGAAGAATTTTATAATGCTAAAGATAAGGAAAGTATTACCTATTTTCGTGTTAAAGCAATCGAATTTTTATATTTCATCAACAAACTGTCGGGCAATGAAGAAACTGAATTTCGATATTTCAACAAAAAATATATACAAATAACAAAAGATGTTTGCAAATATATGACAGAACATTTAGAAGAAAAAGTATCTCTGGAACAATTAGCTTATGAAAAAGGAATTAACTTGTCATTACTGTATAAAGTCTTTGCACAAGTATATGGAGATACTCCTTATTCTTACATAAAAAAATACAAGATGAATATAGCGTCTAATGAATTAAGAAATTCAAAGCGTAAAATAAATGATATTGCGTTAAGTCTTGGATATAGTAATGCAAGTAAATTTTCTATTGCATTTCAATCGGTATATGGTATTTTACCTAAAGATTATCGAAAGGCAGAAAATTAACACTTTTGGGCTATTTTTTGGATAGATATATAGCTATGGAGTAGAAGCAAATAAATATAAAAAGTAAAATGATGTATGTTAGCAAGAGCTAACTACATCATTTTTTAGTTAGAAAGACAGCTACGAACAAATATTGAAAGACTATACTAAGTCGTTCCTCTTGACAAACATCCGTATTCGGACTACAATATAATTGTCCGAGTACGGATGTTTGGAGGGATTAAGATGACAGAGATAAAAGAACAGCTATCTCAACTCAATAAAATGTCCAATAAAAGTGAAGCTCTTTATCACAAAGTTGCTTTTTCTATTGGTATCTCTGATAGCTCACTTGGGGTACTGTATACGCTGCTGGACGCAGAGGCGCCGTGCTCTCAGTATGACCTGTGCAGCGAGTGGTCTATTCCCAAGTAAACTATCAACACCGCCGTAGCTGCCCTGCAAAAGAAAGGGATGGTGTTTCTTTCGCCCATCCCCGGAACAAGGAATAAGAAAAATATAGCGTTCACAGAGTTTGGTAGAGATTTTGCCGAAAAGACGGTTGGCATATTGCGCATGGCAGAGCTTGACGCTCTTGCGGAATTATCACCGGAAGAAAGAGAGCTTTATATTCGTTTGAATGAAAAATATAATTGTCGCTTGATCGAGAAACTTTATCGCATTATGGACGAGGTGAACCAAGACAGGAAAGATTGCGATTAAATAAGAAGGAGAAAATATAATTATGTCCAAGTATAAAAAAATGAAACAGCTCATAGCGGATATGCGCTTACCTGAGTATCGTTATAAGCAACTGCTTGATGCTGTGTTCCTACAAAAAATTATGCGTTTTGAAGATATGAAGTTGCTTCCAAAAACGCTGCGCGAAAAGTTGGTGGAGCAGTTTGGTGAAACTGTTGTGGAGATCAAGGCGATCCATCATGAGAAATCAATGCAAACTGACAAGGTGCTGTTTGAACTGTCGGACGGAAACCGTGTGGAAACGGTGGGTCTGTTTTATAAAGAGGGCTGGAACTCCTTTTGCATTTCATCTCAAAGCGGTTGCGGCTTCGGTTGTAAGTTTTGCGCAACAGGGACTTTGGGATTACGCAGAAACTTGACTGTGGATGAAATTACCGACCAAATCCTATATTTTATGCAACAAGGATGCAGTATCAACAGTATCTCTTTTATGGGAATGGGAGAGCCGTTCGCTAATCCACAAGTTTTTGAAGCCCTGCATGATCTGACCGCCCCGGAACTGTTCGGGCTGTCCCAGCGACGCATCACCATTTCGACTATCGGTATCGTGCCGGGTATTCAAAAATTGACAAGAGAATATCCGCAAGTCAATCTGGCCTATTCCCTCCACGCACCTACTGACCGTCTGAGGGAAACGCTCATGCCAATAACTAAAACATACCCCCTTGGTCAGGTACTGGATACATTAGATCAGCACATTCGGCAAACAAATCGCAAGGTGTTTTTGGCATACATCATGCTAAAGGATGTCAATGACAGCGACAGACACGCAGAGCAACTTACCAAGTTGTTATTCAAACACAAAAAGTATTTGCCACTATACCATTTAGATTTAATCCCATACAATCAAACGACAGTTACGGAAACTATGGTGCCCTCAAGCCACACACGAATAAAGGCCTTTTGCCGTATCATTCATAATGCAGGAATTAGCGTCAATATCCGAACGCAATTTGGCTCCGATATTAACGCTGCTTGTGGCCAGTTGGCGGGGGCCTACCGTGACGATCAAAAACAAGGAGAGAGAACAATGTCCGCTATACAAGAACAGTCTTTTGAATGGCTCTTGTGTCCTGTGTGCAAGAGCAAAACACGACTTAAAATCCGAAAGGACACGATACTTGACAATTTCCCACTCTTTTGTCCCAAATGCAAAAGTGAAATGCTTATCTGTGTCAAACAATTTCATATATCTATTATCAAAGAGCCAGACGCACAGACGCAGAGCCGATAATCCGTAGCCCTTGGGTGCGAGTTATCGGCTCTTTTGTTTTTTGGGGCGGGTATCAATCAAAGTTACCGCCTTATACGATGACTTTAGGAGGAACACGGCGGTTTCCATGGAGGGATCGTCGTGTTCATTTTGCTTTTTCACACTACCCGTGATTTTCACCTGCTAAAAAAAGCGTAGTTCTCCCTCCGGGATCGTCCGATCATGAACATGAAATATTCCAGTACATATATGTAAATAAAAACTCGTGCGTCCGCATAGCGTCATGCTGTGCGGGCGTTTTTATATATTCTTACCTTGGGACAAGTTGTCCCAAAGCTGGCAGCCCCGGCTGTCGATCCCCGCCCCCTCTCCGTTCAGAACGCCATCCACCCAGCTATCTGAACGGAGGAAAATATAATGGCTATCATCAATTTGAAAGAGTTTTACCCGTGGTACACCCACGATGAATATATCGAAGTTTCCGATGAAGTGGCCGCCGAACTGCGGGCGGACAAGCTGTACGAGGCTGCCCACCAGCGGCGGATCGTCCGCAACAAAGCGCAGTATTCCCTCGATTGCAATGATGGGATCGAATACTCTGCCTGTCTGCACGAGCCGACCCCGCAGGAGCTGTTGGAACGCATGGATCAGTTCTGCACTCTCTGGAACGCTCTCAACACCCTGCCGGAGATCCAAGGCCGCCGAGTGGATGCCTGTGTTATCCTCGGCAAGAGCTATTGCGAGGTTGCCAAGGCCGAGGGCGTAAATGAAAGTGCTGTGCGGCGTTCCGTAGAGCGTGGTTTGAAGCAGATGAAAAAACATCTTAAAGACACTCTGTAAGCCAGTCCGAATTGATGTGTTTGCTGTCCTTGGTATATAGAGAGGATTGATCCTCTCGACAACTGAATAGCGGCGGCTCCCGGCTTTGCCGGGGAGCCGAGCGGTGGGTACGCTGTGACTTCTCCCACGGGAGGACGAGCGATCCATACCAACACCGCAAGTGGGGCATCGCCACCCCACGGCCACGATCCGGCGTGGACAGGCTGGCCGCCTGTCCCGACCGGCCGCCGCACCCCAGCGGGAGCGTCATGTCGAGTATCGCTGTCTTATGACGGGCCAAGGAAATGAGCGTGGCGCTCCCAAAATCTTTATCAAGGAGGAAAACCTATTATGAGTTGCGATCCTGTATTGGCGGCTATGCTGGCCCGGCCGTGGAACAACAATGCCTGCCGGGGCTATGTCATCTACGCTATGGAAAACTGTGGCTTTTCTCCCACGGACATCCGGCGTGTGGTGGCAGAACTCCACGAGGTTTTTGACTTCTGCGGGCTGGAGGAGGCCCAGCAGCATTTTGAGAACGGCCCCTATTGACCTTGGGACAACCTGTCCCAAGGTGGAGCAAGGCAAGAGGGCGGCACCGCCGAGGTGCCGCCTTTCTGCGTTTCCCCACGGGACAAGGGGAACTGTCGGTCATTGTTTCTCGCTGCGCCGAAAGGAGGCCCACATGGAAGTTCCCGTACCAACCAAGGAGGAATACACTTATCAAGTCGGAAAAATCCAATTTATTGTCACGCCCGTCTACAAGGACAAAGGCGAGTCTATGCGTGACATTCTCTTGAAACTGATGTTGGCTGATTTGGAGCCAGCTTAACTTTTCATCCACATCCTTAACACGGGCGGTCAACGGAGGTATAATATAAATAGGATAAAACCTCTTGTTTGACTGCTGGAAGGAGGATATTTTGAAACAGTCAAGCAAGAAAACCGCCCTCGGCACAGCCGCCCTTTACTGCCGACTGAGCCGTGATGATAATATGGACAACGAGTCCAACAGCATCAGCAATCAGAAAAAGATACTGCAAAAAGCCGCCAAGGACAAGGGCTATACGGACACCATCTTTTTCGTGGATGACGGTATCACCGGCACCACCATGAAGCGCCCCGGCTTTCAGAAAATGATCGCCGCAATCGAGGCCGGGTATATCTCGGCGGTGTTCGTCAAAGACCTGTCCCGGCTGGGCCGCAACTACATTGAGGTGGGTAAGCTCACCGAGGAGTTTTTCCCGCTTCATGATGTGCGGCTGGTGGCCGTGTCCGATGGCGTGGACAGCGACGAGGGCGAGGATGACTTCACCCCGTTCAAAAACATAATGAATGAGTACTACGCCAAGGACATCTCCAAGAAGCGCCGGATCGTCAATAAGATGAAAGGCAACGCCGGGATTCCGCTGTCCCCACCGCCCTATGGCTATATCAAAAACCCGGACGATCCCCGGTTTTGGGTGGTCGATCCCGTGGCCGCCGATGTGGTGCGCCGTATCTACCGCATGGCGCTGGAGGGGTACGGGCTGGCCGAAACTGCCGCCGCTCTCGGCGCTGATGGTATCGTCAACCCCACCTACTACTGGCGCAGCAAGGGTACAAGCCGGGGCGGTTCCAAAAGTACCTTGGAGCCTACCAAGTGGGGCCATACCACGATCAAGAAAATCCTTACCACGCAGGAGTATTGCGGCGATGTCATCAACTTCAAAAGCTACTCCAAATCCTACAAGATGAAGCGCCGGATCGAAAACCCGGAGGAAAACCGGGCGATCTTCCTCAATGTTCACGAGGCTATTATTGATCGGCCCACTTGGGAAAAGGTACAGGCGCTGAAGGCCGGAACCCGGCGCAAGCGCCCCACCGTCACCCAAGAGCCAAGCGCCTTTTCCGGCGTGATGAAGTGTCCCGAGTGCGGCGGCAATCTGAACTTCCACTTTAATCAGAACAACCACGACATCAAGTTTTTCAGTTGCCAAAACCATAATTCGGGGCTGCGTAAATGCTCGTCCACCCACTATATTCGGCTGGACTTCTTGGAGCAGGTCGTTCTCTACGAGGTGCATCGGCTGGCCTGTTTCGCCAACGAGTACGAAAACGACTTTATCAAAGCGATGGTGGGCCGCTCGGCAAAGGTAGCCGAAAATGAGCGGGTACGCAAAAAGCGGGAGCTGGATGGGCTGCTGGCCCGTGACCGGGAGTTGGACACACTCTTTGAGCGGCTGTATGAGGACAATGTTTCCGGCAAGATCGACGATGCCCGGTTTGCGAAAATGGCAAAGCGCTATGAGCAGGAGCAGGGCGAGAACGCCGGACGCATCAAGGCCCTGCGGCTGGAAGTGAAAAAGCTGGAAGAAAAGCGGATGGATGTAGATGACTTCTTGGAAACGGTACGCCACTACACCAACGCCGCCAAGATCACCAAACGAATGGTAGCCGAGCTGATTGACCACATCGAGGTCTATCCTGCGGTCAAGGAGGACGGTGTAACCAACCAGCGGGTGACGATCCACTACAACTGTATCGGGGCCTTTGAGGTGCCGGATCGCCGCAAAATCCCCGAGCGGGACATCCTGCTGGAAACGAGAAAAGGCGTAGCATTAAGCTACGCCCCGGCGGTGTAAAGGTGGTGTGGGATATGAGAGTTTTCATTTACTGCCGTGTGGCCCGTGACGATACCTTTGCATTGGAACACCAGCGGTTCTTGCTCCAGCTTTACGCAAAGCGGGCGGGATATACCATTATCGGCGCTGCGGACGAATACGGCAGCGGGTTGACCCTTGACCGTCCGGGCATGGGAAAGGTCACACAGGCCGTTCTCGCTGGCGAGGTGGATGTGGTGTTAGTCCATAGTCTGACCCGGATAGGCCGGGAATGGGGGATGACCCAAAGCTATATCGACCAGCTCACCCGGCACAAGGTCAAGCTCCTTTGTATCAAAGAACGCTGCTTGTTCAGCGAAAAAGGCGTGATCCATTTTTGAGCATAAAAATGGACGTTATGCTGAAATGTGGAAACATTATACAGAGGCGATTGATTTGAAAGTTCAAACAAAGGTGGTGCAGTAAAATGAAAAAATTAAAAGAAATATTATTTTTATCAGATAAAGGCTATACTGATTTGAAAAAAGCAATCATTGCTTGTACGATTACAAATTTAGCAATGTTACTTCCGTTTTGTATTACAGTTATGGTTTTTAGTGAGCTATTAAATCCTTTTTTAGGGCAAGAGTTAGATTGGCAAAATATCTGGTTGCTTTGGGGAGCAGGTATTATTTCAGCAATCATTGTTTTCTTAGCTTCCAAAAATGATTATCGCAAGACTTATATTGCTTCTTATAAAGAGTCAAATGTTACTAGATTGCGTATTGCTGAACATCTGCGTAAACTTCCTATGAGTTTCTTCAACACAAAGGATTTATCAGAACTTACAACAAATATGATGTCGGATTGTAGTAGTATGGAGTCAATGTTAAGTAGTACTATTCCGCCTCTAATTGCAAATGGAATTTCTGTAACTTTAACCTGTGTTCTTCTTGCACTATTTGATTGGCGTTTAGCATTATGCGTTTTCATTACATTACCGATTGCTTTCTTAGTTATTTGGTGTAGCAGGAAATATCAGATAAAATTATTTGAAAAGCAAGTGGAAACAAAATTAAATGCGTCCAGTCAAGTACAAGAATATTTAGAGGGAATAAAAATCATTAAATCATGTAATTTAAGCGGCGTTCACTTTAGGACTTTGAACAGAGCGTTATTGGAAATGAAAAAAATTGCTGTTAAAGTTGAAATGGTTGTCGGTATTTTTATGTCCAGTGCAAGCATGATTTTACAAGCAGGAATAGGAATAACTATATTTGTAGGGACAATCTTATTAGTCAATGGACAAATTGAGCTATTACCTCTTCTTATGTTTTTCTTGATTGTAACAAAGATATATGGACCGATATTAGCTATTTTATCTCAATTAACTACATTATTAAATCTTAATGTCGTTACAGAAAGAATGAAAACATTATTGACTACTCCTGCTATGAGTGGGAAAGAAGAAACACCTCAAACTTATAATATTAAGTTAAATGATGTATCTTTTGCTTATAACAATGAAGATGTTATTCACAATGTTTCATGCACAATACCACAGGGAAGCATAACAGCGTTAGTTGGTCCGTCTGGAAGCGGAAAAAGTACAATCGCAAAATTGATTGCCAGATTTTGGGATATACAAAGCGGTTCAATAACGATTGGTAATAAAAACATTAAAACAATCAATCCTGAAAATTTAATGGAAAAGATGTCCTTTGTCTTTCAAGATGTTACATTGTTTAATGATACAGTTTTTAATAATATTCAAATGGGAAATCCTAATGCTACAAAAGAACAAGTATATAAAGCTGCCAAAGTAGCTTACTGTGATGAATTTGTTCGTAATCTGCCAAATGGATATGATACTATTTTAGGAGAAAACGGAAGTACATTGTCAGGTGGAGAACGTCAAAGAATTTCTATTGCAAGAGCTTTATTAAAAGACTCTCCGATTATTCTTTTAGACGAGGCAACCGCCTCTCTTGACCCAGAAAATGAAGTTTTCGTACAAAAAGCACTTGCACATCTGATAAAAGGTAAAACAGTTATTATGATTGCACACCGTCTAAGGACTGTGGTAGATGCAGACCAGATATTAGTAATGGAAAATGGAAAAATAGTTGAACATGGAACACATAATGAGCTTATGGAAAGAAAAGGGCTATATCACAAATTATATTCTATTCAACAAGAAAGTCTGGGGTGGTCTGTATAATCGTATAGAAAAACTGATATAGAATAGAAAAATAGTATTATAAGAGCAGAAACATTAAATTTTCAATGATTTACAATATCATAACTTGCTTTTCAAGATGTTTATGCTTAAAGGAGAAACACACATATGATTGGTCTGAAAAAACGAGATATTAAAAAAGCATTGAAAGCTGGGGCAAAAGCTGGCGGTGTATCATTGTCTGATGTTCGGGCGGATATTGAAGCAACGATTGATGAAGCTATGAACAGCACCGACCCAGAGGTGCAGGCAAATTTTAAAAAGTATTTTGGAAATAAACGCCCTACATCAGAAGAATATATTTACAAGATTACCCAAAAGACAAAAGTGTAATACAAAACAAGTGCTGTAAGGGGGATTGTATTATGGAACATTTTAAGCGAAATTCTATACAATCATACACTACCTAATAGCATTTTATTAAAAACTGAATATTTTACAGCTTTAATAGCTCGTATAAAACTATATGTTTTGTGCGGGCTTTTTTTGTACCCGAAAAAATTTTTTCAATTTTTTTCAAATTCCTGCAACAAATCACACCTTGCCGTACAGATATGGTGCGGAAAGAGGGATAAACACTTTTCACGTCATAACGGAAAGGGGGTGTGATGATATGAAACCGTCGAACTTCCAAAGAACGATACAATGTCAATTCGATTGCAAGCTCAAACGTGTAGTAAAGGGCATTGTCCGTAATTACCGCAAAGAATTAAAGCGACGAAGAAATAAGGAAATTTCCTATTGTGAACTTCCAGAAATCGTCGTGGAAAAGCTGGCTGTCTGGGACGAATATGAAAGCGATTATACCGCCTTTGATGTATGCGGTATTGAGGTTCGTGTCCTTGATGATGATTTAGCAGAAGCGATTAAGTATCTGTCTGAAAAGGACAGAGAAATCTTGTTGATGTACTTCTTCTTAGGCATGAGCGATACAGAAATCGGCGACAGATTAAAGATTAACCGTTCAACGTCGTTCCGCAGTAGGAAGAACTCACTTGAAGAAATCAAGAAAAAGTTAAAGGAGAACATGAATGATGAATAACACACGCCCGTCATTTTACCTTATCTCGTCGGCTGTGGACGGCAACGTAAATTCGATTGAAAAGATACTGGCATTTTATGACCCGTACATATCAAAATGTTGTTTACGTCCATTCTATGACAGATATGGTAATGTCTGCATAGTCGTAGACATGGAATTAAAGGGACGTATCAGAGAAGCACTTATCAAAATGATGTTGGACTTTGATATTCCTTTAGAAACCGAAGAATAAGAAGCAGTAACCGCAGAGCATGATTTGTTCAATCCCCTCTTTCCTGCTCTGCTCCTGCTTTTACATGAAAGCAACACGCTTTCGCCACAGCTCTTTGACAACTGAATAAAGCAGACAGATACGTTTGTGAGATAGCGAGCCACGGGGACTGTACGCCACGACCTTTTCAAAAAGAAAGCGAGCGACCCACGCAGTGATCCGAGAGCGACTGTTGGAAAAGTCGTTTTGCCACGACCTATCCTCACAGAATAATGATACGTCCGCATGGTGCGGTTCTGCCCACAAGAATGGGAATAGTTGAGATACTAACGGAGCTTTCCAAAGCCGTCTGCCTGCTTGTAAAAAACGACACACAGTAAAGGGGGTGTATAGATTATGAACAATACTGATGTGCCTATCTGGGAAAAATATACGCTGACGATTGAAGAAGCGTCTAAATACTTCCGTATTGGCGAAAAGAAATTGCGTAAATTAGCCGAAGAAAATCTTGACGCTGGCTGGGTTATCGTGAACGGTAATCGTATTCAGATTAAGCGAAAACAATTTGAAAAAATCATAGATACATTGGACGAAATCTAATGTCATTGAGCCGTAGATATGGTATAATAAGGTATAGCGTATCACGGCTCATTCCATGACGGAAAGGAGCTTTACACTATGTCTAATGTGAAACGAAAAGACAGTAAAAATCGCAATTTGCGTAATGGAGAGAGCCAGCGAAAAGACGGAAGATACGTTTATAAATATACCGATATATACGGAAAGCCACAATTTATCTATTCTTGGAAACTTGTACCGACAGACAAGACACCTGCTGGAAAGCGTGATGATATATCGTTGAGGGAAAAAGAAGCACAGATAAAAAAAGACCTTAACGACGGTATCGACACAGTCGGCGGTAAAATGACAGTCTGCCAGCTCTACGACAAGAAGAACAGCCAAAGAAAGAACATCAAAAGGGCTACTGAAAAAGGACGACAGTATCTTATGAACGCTCTGAAAAATGACCCATTGGGTATGAGGGCGATTGATACGGTTAAGCAGTCGGACGCTAAAGAATGGGCTATTAGAATGAGTGAAAAAGGATATGCCTATAAAACGATTGATAACTATAAGCGTTCCTTGAAAGCGTCATTTTACATGGCGATACAAGACGACTGTATCAGAAAGAACCCATTTGAATTTAAGCTAAGTGATGTTCTGGAAGATGATACCGAACAGAAAGTTATCCTTACACCAGAGCAGGAAGAACGCCTGCTTGCCTTTATGGAAAAGGACAAAATTTATAGTAAGTATTATGATGAGGTTGTGCTTCTGCTGGAAACGGGACTTCGTATTTCTGAATTTTGCGGACTGACGACGCATATTGATATGCAGAACAGAGTACTCAATATAGACCACCAGTTATTGAAAGATAGCGAAATGGGTTACTATATTGAAACGCCAAAGACCAAAAACGGAAAACGGGAACTTCCATTGACAGAACGGGCTTATCAAGCAATCCAAAGAATACTAAAGAACAGAGGAAAGGCACAACCGCTGATTGTAGGTGGTTACAGCAATTTCCTATTCCTAAATCGTGAGGGCTTGCCTAAAGTTGCAGGAAACTATGAGGGCATGGTGCGAGGACTGATTAAGAAGTATAACAAGTATCACACGGACAAGTTACCGAACATCACGCCACATTCATTCAGACATACTTATTGTACGAATATGGCAAACAGAGGAATGAACCCAAACACTCTGCAATACCTCATGGGACACGCTAACATAACCATGACACTTGGCTATTACGCACACGGTACATTTCAATCTGCAAAAGCAGAACTGGAAAGACTGGCTTGTTAATATCGGAGCTTATATTTACTACTCATTTACTACTTTTGGTTGCATTTTCATGCTGGTAAATGCCAGCTTATGCAAGGTATCTTCCGAAAAGAAAATACCGATAAAGCCCTAAAATACGGGATATATCGGCATTTACCAACTTATGAAAAGATAATCAGAAATTTAGTAAGTTTTTATATAAAAAAATAAGAATAATGTAACATTTTATGAAGCAAATGGTACTAAATAGTAGAAAGGAGAAAGTAAGATTGTTTATGAAAACAGAAAAAGAAAAAATGATTTCTGGTGAAAAGTATAACCCTGCAAATCCTAGGCTTGTATTAGAGAGAGCACGAGCAAATCGAATTTGCACCAGATATAATAAAAGGTCATTTAATGAAATTAATATGAGATCTAGATTAATAAGAAAATTAATTCATACAAATGGCAATTTTTGGATCAAGCCTCCATTTTACTGTGATTATGGATATAATATTTATATAGATAAAAATGTAATGTTTAATTATGGTTGCGTTATTTTAGATGTATGTCCTGTTAGAATTGGAGAACATACTATGATTGGTCCAAATACACATATATATACGGCTTGCCATTCGTTAGATTCAAATGAACGATTATTGGATGTTGAATTTGGTAAACCAGTAACAATTGGTAAAAATGTTTGGATTGGCGGAAATTGTACTATTTTGCCTGGGGTTACAATTGGAGACAATGCAGTCATAGGGGCAGGAAGTGTAGTAACAAAGGATATTCCTAATGATTCCATAGCAATTGGAAATCCTGCAAGAATAAAGAAAAAATAGGAATATACACTGAGTTTTATATAATATTAATGATGATATATATTTTACACATCTTATTCGAAGGATTGTATAATTAAAATTATTTAATATATTTTGGTGATAAATTTAGTAAATTCAATAGGATGATAGATAGAAGCGAATTGACTGAGCGTATAGGGAACTGTATGCCGGTCTTTTTTATTCGCTTTATCTTAGGCTTTATCTATGTAAAAATAAAATATTTAATCGAACATAAAATAATACTTCTACTGTTAAACGAAGTTTGATATAATTAAGATAGAATTAAATAAATGGTCAGTTATAAAAAAGGAGGTGCATATTTTGGGTAGAAAAGGAGCAGATATATCGAAGATATTAGAAGCTTGTTTTGATACATTTTGTGAATACGGATTAGAAAATACAGGTATGTTGAAATTATCTGAAGCTAGTGGTATCACAAATGGTGGGTTGATCTATCATTTTGGTTCAAAAGATAATTTAATCATTCAAGCTACTGCTTATTGTATGGCCAAGGTAGAAGAAGATTTCATGGCAAAAGCTCCTACGAGTTTTGAAGATATCGAACGTTTCTTAAATGAAATGCCACATCTTACAGCAAAACTTCATGGAAAGAAATATCGATTCATGTATCAGGTCTATTCTAGTCCTAAATATCGAGAACAAGGAAAAGAATTCTTTAAAGGCGTCAATGTACGTTATAAAGAATATGCCGATGAACTTTCAAACAAATTAGGAATGCCAGCTGATTATATTCAAGGCATGACCTATATCTTTGTTAGAGCATGTGTACATTATGCTTTATTTGAAGATGAAGAATATTTAAATCTTCAGTTAAATGCGATACGTTCGTCTTTAAAAGCATACATAAAAGATAAAAAGGAGGAGAGAAAATGAAGAAACGAATATGGAGCAAAGCAGTATCCATTTTTACAGCAATCCTATTAGTAGTAGGAATCG
Source organism: Clostridium sp. C1 (assembly GCF_018223625.1). Taxonomy (NCBI): domain Bacteria; kingdom Bacillati; phylum Bacillota; class Clostridia; order Eubacteriales; family Clostridiaceae; genus Clostridium; species Clostridium sp. C1. The sequence goes on from NZ_CP073631.1 coordinate 2,771,789, forward strand.
TGCCTAACACTACTGTCACGGCGCTGGCGGCGGGAGGAACTGAATTGTATATAAGTGGTCAGCTAATTACAGAAAGCGGTTGCTATGAAAACCAAAATGGAACTTGGACAAAAGTTGACGGTACAGAACCTGCCAGCGGTCAGTTTTATTATGACGCCGCCACCTTCACCCTTACGCTGAATGAGGTGGAGATTTCTCACAATCAAAATGTGAGTGTTGGAAGTGGTGCCCAGTATCGCAGTAGTGTGATCGCTTTTAGTCAGTCTGCTGATGTTTCTCTCACTATAGTAGTATCCCAAGGAACGAGTACCATAACGGGAACCGGCGGAATTCGTGTGATGTCTGAGGCTGGAGATGCCTCCTTGTCTATCTCAGGTTCTGGCAGCTTAGCAGTCAATGTGGGAGGGAATATTGATTCAGGAATTACCCTTATTGGTTCAAAGGATGCGAACCTTAACATAGACGGTGCGGATGTTACAACTTCATCTAATGTATATGGCGTTCAGCTATCAGCTGGTGAAGGATACAAAATTGCTGCTACGGTAAATAACGGAAATCTGACTGCCAGCGGTTCAACTGTAGGAATTTACTTTATGCGGCTCTATAACGATGGTCCTTCCAGCCTGACCGTCAGTGGTAACGCCATGGTGGATACGGAAGGCAGCACAGGGGGGGTTATAAATGGATCTCCCGATAGCTTTCAGATTGGAGCAGATGGTGAGAGCGGAGGTATCGTCTTTAACGGCAAGAGCGGCACCGTCTACGGCAATGTGACCTTGCAGGACAGCCTAACCATCAACGAGGGCGAAACCTTGACCATACCGCAAGGATCATCCCTTGATACCAATGGTAATCTGATTAACAATGGCACTATTGTTTCCGCTCCAACTATCACCGCTCAACCTATTAGCCAGACCGTGGAAGAAGGCAATCCAGCAACCTTCACCATCACAGCTAGCGGAAGCGATCTACAATATCTGTGGCAGAAAAGCGCTGATAATGGGATAAGTTGGATAGAAGCTGATGGAGCAGCAACCGAAGCCACTTACACCACAGAAGCCGCTACAACTGGCATGAACGGCTTACAATACCGCTGTGTGGTATGGAATAGCTTAGGTAAAATCACTAGCAATGCTGCGATTTTGACAGTCAAACATTCTTTGACACATTATGAATACAAAGCTCCGACCTGTACAGAAAACGGAAATAAAGAATACTGGTATTGTGAAAGCTGCAAACAGTATTTCAGCGATGAAAACGCCACGATGTCAACCACTAAAGAAGATACCGTGATTCTGGCTACTGAGCACGCTTATGGAGAACCAACCTGGGAATGGTCCAAGAACGGCCAAAGTGCAACGGCAACCTTTATCTGCGACAATGATGAGAACCATCAGGAAAGCAAAGAAGCAAGCATCACTTCCACTGTAAAAGAAGAACCAACTTGCACGGAAGATGGTATCACCGTTTATACGGCAACTGTTGAATTCAACGGTCAGACCTATACGGATACCAAAGAGATCGCTGATCTTCCGGCAACCGGCCACAGCTATGGCGAACCTGTTTGGAGCTGGGCAGAGGATGGAAAGACCTGCAAGGTGACTTTTACCTGTGAAAAGGATGAAAACCATAAGAAAACTCCGGAGGTAAAGGTTACATCAGCAGTAAAGATGCCTGCCACCTGCACGGAAAAAGGCGTAACCACTTATACGGCTACCGTTGAATTTAACGGCAAGACATACACGGATACGAAAGATGTGGCAGACATTCCGGCCACCGGTCACAGCTATGGTGAACCGGTCTGGAGCTGGTCGGAGGATGGAAAAACCTGTACGGTGACTTTTACCTGTGAAAAGGATGAAAACCATAAGGAAAGTCCGAAGGTAACTGTAACATCGGCAGAAAAGGCCCCTGCCACCTGCACGGAAGCAGGCGTAACCACTTATACGGCGACTGTCGAATTTAATGGTCAGACCTACACAGATACGAAGGATCTGACAGATATTCCGGCTATCGGACACAAGCTGACCAAGACAGAAGTGAAAGCACCGACTAGTACCGATACTGGAAATATCGAATATTGGTATTGTGAAGTATGCGATAAATATTTCAGCGATGAAAAAGCAGAACATGAAATTACTTTAGAAGATACGATTATTGCGAAACTTCCTAAGTTAATCAGTGGTGCTAATCAAGAATGGACAAAAGGAAGCAAAGATGGATTAACTTTTAAAGTTGATACAGATATCAATGAATTCAAGAAAGTTCTTGTAGATGGAAAAGAATTAGAGGATACAAATTATGATATCAAATCTGGAAGTACGATCCTTACTTTAAAATCCTCTTTCTTAGATACTTTATCAGCAGGAAAGCATCAGATTTGCCTAGAATTTAATAATGGAACTATAGAAGCTTACTTTACTGTTAAAGTTAAAGAAACAACTACAGTTCCAGAAACAGGTGAGCAAACTAACTTGTATTTGTGGGCAATGCTTGCGATCGCATCCAGTGCTTCACTTCTAGTACTAAGAAGATATAAGAAATATAATCGTTAATTAAATTGGAATGGCGAATTCAACGCCATGACAGATAGAAACAAATTGACTGAGCGTATAGGTAACTGTATGCCAGTCTTTTTTTGCTTCTGCAAATGAATTAGTCTTTCCGTCTAAGTTTCCTTCTTGAATGGTTATATTAGTACCATCCCATCCGATAACGATACCGACATGATTTCGTCCAATGCAAGAAAAGATGGCTCCTACTGCTGGAGTACTAGAAATTTTGAATTTATCTGGATGAGCATTCACAAGTTGTTTTGCGCATTTCCATCCATCACCAGTAAATCCAGGACTGAAACCATGAATTTCATAAAATCTTCCCCACGCAAACCATGTACATTGACCATATAATCCAACTCGACTATATGGATTATTACTTCCCCAAGCCTCTGTATTATTGAAGTTAGGTTGTTCACGATAATTTCCAAAACCGAGTCCAACATATCGCATGACATGTTCTACATAATAGGGATCACCATAGGTATCCCAACCTAGTTCTGCTTTTTTTTGATCAGAGAATACTTTGGCGTTTGCTTTGGAATAACCACCAAAATTTGTGATTGCCCATTGAATATATCCATTTCCATAATTGTAGCCTTGTAGAGCCAATGATATATGATCATTATCAAATATATCTTTGACTCCTGCTTGTTTGAAACAATCAGATAAATAGTGAATACCTACTTCAATGGAGTATTCAGGTTCTTCTATTCCATTTGGTTTTTGTGGATATTTTGTATTATATGGGCACTCAGAAGCTTGCATAGGATCTGTGCCTTTTCCTCCACTCTCTTGCATCATTACTGCAGAAATAATAGGAACATAATCTTCCATATCATATTGCTTGGCATATTTCTCGATCGTTTCTTGATAGGCGATGACTTCTGGACTTAATGGTTCATAGATGCTACCAACAGTTGAATTATCTGATAACGCCGCAAATACACCTATAAATAATGTAATGACCAGTAATAAGATCAATGCAGTACCTAAAGATAAAAGTCTATTGATAGATAAAACGGATTTCTTGATAAATTGAAAGCTTGCTTTAAGACCAGAGGTTGCTTTCGAGCGAATCGTTTTGGTAGAATGCGATGTTTGAGTACTCAGTTTCTTTTTTAATAGGAGTTGATTTCTAGATAATTTTTCTGACGGAAATTTAATTGGTTCGTTTCTATGAGAAGTGAGCCCATTTCTGATGGAATGAAGTTTCTTTTGGCTATTAACTTGTGTTTCTTTTTTTATGACGCTTTGCTTAAGTGGTTTTTGCTGAACAGAAGCAACATTGTCTTTATTTGTACTAGTTGATAATGGCTGTTCATTTGAAGATAGAACTTCTTTTCTTTTTAGTGACGTTGTTTGTTCCATCTTCTTTTTGATCTTTGATTTAGCTTTTGATTCTTTGAACTGTTGTTTAAGTTTTGATGTTGAACGATATGCAGTGGATTTTTCGGTATCAACGATCTTATTGATAGCGTAGTTTTCTTGCTTTTGTTCACTGTTATTGACTTCGCTACCTGAGGATTGTTTTATAGAGTCTATTTTGTTCTTAAGACCTATATTTTTGATATTACAGTGTAGTTTATCATCTGTGTTTTTTTGCTTCAAATGAGAATCTATGTTTTTGATCTTGAGGTTACTAGACATAAAAAAGTAAGAGGTCTATTTGATAAGACCTCTTTTTCGTTGTTCCTCTAGATCAGATGGCTTTGTAGAATTGATAATATATAACATAGATTCTAGATCAATGAGCATTCTAAAAGGTACAAGTGTTGATCCAAATTTGATAAGACCTCTACCACTTTCAACATCTTTAAAGTATTGCATTTGTTCTGAGGAAATCTCTAAAAGTTTACATAATTCTTCTGCGTCATTAGCCGCTTGGTTCAACATGATAAAAAATTGTGTATTGGCAAAGATAGAACGTGACTCTTCATCTTGTAATAAATACTCAACATTTTGTGTAATGGCTGTTGGATACGCATTTCTTTTTCTGAATTGTCTCCAAGCTGAATTGAAGAAGGTTGCACTTTCTGGATTTGAATAGACGACATGAAATTCATCGATATAAACATGTGTTCTTTTTCCATTTTTCCAGTTTTCATTGACTCGATTGATGATCTGATCTGTGATTACTAGAAGTCCCATCGTTTTCAGATTTTTATCTAATTTATGGATGTTAAATGAAATAATACGATTTTTCGTGTTCACGTTCGTATGATGTGCAAATAAGTTCATGGAACCTAAAGTAAAAAGCTCCATCTTCAAAGCTAATGTTCTTGCTTGCGATTCAGGCTGATTCAATAGTTCTTCTCGAAGATCAACAAGTGTGGGCATGATACCAGTTTCTTCGTATTTTTGATAAACAATGCTGATACAACGATCAAGGATACTTCTTTCTTCTAGGGAAACAGTACCTCTGTTGACACTTTCAATCAAAGATAAGATAAATTGAGCTTTATCCTTATAGGAATCTCCAGAATCACCATAACCTAGCGTGATATCCATGGCATTGATATGATCTTTACCACCTGCATAGATTTCAATGACCTCGCCACCAAAGTGATTCATGATGACATCATACTCTCCTTCAGGATCGCAGATAATGATATCATCGTCACTGGATGCCATCGTCGCTTCGATTTCATGTTTGACAAGAAATGATTTTCCTGAACCAGGGACTCCCAGAACAAGAGTGTTTGGATTCTTCAATTTTTCCTTATTACAGATGATCATATTATTTGTTATTGTATTTTGACCATAATAGATTCCACCTTTATCCATGATCTCTTGAGCACGGAAAGGAGTAAGGGTTGCTAAGGCTTCTGTTAACATTGTACGAACCATATACTGTAATCGATTGACACCAAATGGAATGGTCGTAACAAGAGCATCTAGCTGTCTGCTTGGTAAGAAGATCGTGCTTAGATCAACAAGAATAGCACGAGCTGTATCTTTTAAAATAGCCGTATCGGCATCAAGTTCCTTCTTAGTATCAGCAAGATGTACTACTGTCATATTGGCAAGCATCATTCTTTCATCTCTGGAAGTGAGATCATTCATCATTTCTTCTATTTCTTTTTTTCTTGTGACAAGTTCATATGGTGGATTTGTCGCAAAGTTATTGTTGGCAATTTGCTTCTGAGAAAATGTAGCGATATTTGTATCTACACCTAACATCTTGTTGTTTGCCTCCAACATAGCCTCATCGGTAGGAATCGTATAGAAGTCAATGCTGAACATCATGTTTTTATTCAATGAACATAGGTTTAGAAGAAATTCGACATCAAGATATTGAGGAAGCTTGGAAAAGTATAGGGCACGACCATATTTATCATTGATATTGAAATATCCGTTATTAAATTTTAAATGTTTCGGGCAGATATCATCTTTAAAGGAATGACCATGCTTTGCTGAAGATTTTATATCAAAATTAAAGAAATCTTCTTCACCAGGACGATAGAAATCGTGAAATATCTTTAATCTTTCGTTTAGCGAAAGTTCAATAAGCTGTGAACCAAGACGCTTAAAATGTGTGCTCATTTCGTTATATAAACGCCCAAAGTAGGAACGTGCTTCTTCGATATCCTTTTTGAAGCAAGTGATTGTGATATATTTTTCCTGAATGATATTCGAACAATTTTCCATGTTTTTGATCAACATTTGATTATATTCCTCAATAAATGCATCGAAGTGAGGATCGTCTTTTTTCTTTAAAAGGATATCTTCTTTGAATTTAGCAAAATCGATCTTTCGATTGTTGATCGTAATCTTTACCATGACACTGGAATCAAAGGAATTCAATAATTCTTTATACATCTTGATGATAAATTCCTTACTTTCATCACTGGCAATAGAGAAATTGATATCTAAAAAACGATAGGTCTTACTAAAACGATTCTTCATACGAAAAATACCGTCAGAATAGACGGTATCAACAGGAATCGTATCTTGAATGGATCTTGAAATCTTGATTTTTTCTTTATTTTGTTTTTGCATCTTTAATTGACTTTTTATCATTGTTTTTTATAGACTCCTTTCTAATGTTTTCGATTCTTTTCTTTGTTAGTTCATAAAAATAGTTATAAGGTAAATATTCCAGCGGATAGAAATGAAGTAGGGTAGAGCGATACAATTCAATTAAAAAGCGCTCAAATGTCATACCTTGGATTGTGACAAATCCAATGGCAGCAAATGGTAAAGCGCCTATCATGCATACCCAACTTGTTAATTCCATGCCCAGTTTATCTATGAAAGTAAAATACAGAAAGACTGCGATTCCACAAGCAAAAGCTGAAAATATAAACTGACGCATGGATAATCCAAAGAATATGCTTTCCTTAAAGTCTCTAATTTCTTTATTGATCTTTAATTGCATGTTTTTACTCCTTCTTTTAGACAAAATAAAAAGTAATTCTAGAGTTAACTAAAATTACTTCAAATTGTTATTTATGTTTTGTGTTGATTACCTGATTATATAGCGTTATTGTTTACTGTATCAATTACTGTAACACTTTTATAAGAACATGTGGTTTTTAATTTATGCTTCATTAAACTGTTCTTGACTTTTTAGATAGTATCCTCCTGTTTTTTGAGGTCCTCTAAATTCAATTAAATGGCTGTGTATTTTGATTCTTTTAGATATAATATTATTATTTATTTTAGGATATTTAGGTTTTAGTATATTCACTAATTCTTTCATTTTTATACCAGGATTATCTCCAATAGTTTGAATTATATCTATATCTCTTGGTTCAGTAAGTTTAATTACAATATCTTTAATCCAGTTATCTAATTCATCATTTACAACGCCATTTACGTCGCCATTTACAACGCCATTTACGTCGCCATTTAAGTCGCTTCTATGTTTATCAATCTTGTCTTGATGGTTAAAGGCCTTAAAGTTTATATTAGGCAAGATAATCTTAAATAGTGTTAGGCTTGTATCTATTTTAGGAACTAAATTAACTTTTTTGTATTCGTTGAATACTCTCGTTAAACCTGAAGCATAGTTTTCTATATAGCCAAGTTTAAATAATAGTTTTACAAGCTTTTCATTTCTAAAACTTTGCAATCCATTTAGCGCATCTTCTAAAGTCAGACCATCATAGAAACCGCCTGGGGATATGATTTCACATCTATCATCGAAAAATTCTATCTTTATATTAGATTTTCTTGAATAATCTCTATGACAATAACAGTTTAATATACACTCACGAGCAGCTCTTTTATTATAAGACAATATCTCTTTTCGCATAGGTGATCCATCAATTATAACTCTTACTTCGTTGCATAGATCAAAATATTCTAGAACTTTATCAATTTGAATTATAATTGAACCGTCATATTCTTTCTTTGATCTAAAAATGTCTCTATCCATTCCTTGGTATACTGCCATTTTTGTATCGATATTGTATTGATCGCTTATCCAAAAAGCAAGGTTTGTAAATAATCCAGTTTCCTTATCAATGAACCCAGATGTTTTAAAATTAAACTGAGAAAAATCCCACTCTATTTCTTCGAATTTTCTCTCTAAAGCTTTAAAAGTAAGATCTTGCTCTTTTGAAATTAAAGATTCAAATGCAATATTGTCTCTTTCTCTAAGCATTCTTGATATTTCTTCTTGTGATGCTTGAGATTTGTTTCTACCGTAACGGATATATACGCCGCTTGGTGTCAGACCTTTAGATTTTAAATAATAAGGTTTTTTATCTCCTGGATTAATTTTGATCGTTAGGACTTGATCTTCATTGTAGGAAATATCGACAAAATCAGAACAGTTTGGATAAATCGCTTCATCTCTGATCCAATTGATGATTCTAGATTCATTTAAATCTTTTTCTTCTTGTGTAGGATTATAGAATGATCCATCATCATTTATACCAACGTATATGGTACCACCTAAGTAACTATTTAAAAAAGCTATGACTTCTTTTATCATATCATCGTTTAAAGATCGTTTTAATTCCACTAGATTAGATTCTTCATATTTCAATGGCAATGCCTCCTTTAAGATAAATTATATAGTTAATACATGTTAATCATATTATACCTAATTTTAAATGCTTTTAGGATATCTTTTTTATTGATTATTTAAAATTTATTGTTGACAGTAATATAAAGAATATTCTGTTTTGGAATCAAGGCTTTTTGATCATCTATCAGATTTGCGTTAATGAACGGACTTGTTCCTTGTTGGAATTCATATAGAATGGATTGATGGACTGGACCATATTTATTCTCATATGCTATAACGATGTTCCCATTAATTAAGAATATATTTACTTGTTGATAAGTATTGCTCATGGTGTTCTCCTTTCGTTAAATATTCTTATTGCTTACAATCCCATCATGTCTTTAACAACACGATCGCTCATCTTTACAGTTCCTACCAAGATCAGCATATTGAAGATGATTTCGCCAATATAGCTCCAAACCATACTGACAGCACTTGCATCTGGATCAATGACAGGTGGACTTCCTGCAAATTGAGAAAAGATAATACATGATAGTACGATGATTGCTCCTTCCATGCATACACCAGCATATGATTTCAAAAATGCGTAACAAACATTTTGTGTTGATTCGCCTGCAGCTGCTGATAGAGGAATAGGGGAAATAGCTGTATATAAATACAGTTTAAAGAATCGACCGTAGACAGTGAGGATCATTATAAATGATAAGATGGTGATAAAGATACTTCCTAGTAGCGTAACAGCCCACAAAGGGATGCTTTCAAGGAAACCGACATCTTCGATTGCTGACACAATCACATCTGGAATCACAGTTTCTGACGCTGTACCAATTCCAACAGTTTCCATGATTGTAGAAGTAATACCTTGAACGATATCAAATATCGCTAACATGAAATCCATTCCATAGACAACAAGAGCACGTGCAATGATAAACCTAAGAAAGATCTTAAATGCCTGTTCAGGTCTTTTGATATCCTGATAACTCGTACATGTCTTGACGAGTCCAAATACAAAAAACAATACAAGCAAAGCCAAACCAATGGCAATCAAAGCTCCGTGGATCTTCACGATGATGTCCCAGATTCCACCACCTTTGAATTCTTGAGGAGACTGGGTGAGAAGTAGCCATATCTCAGCCAACTTCTCGTTCCATGTCTGTAAAGCATTTTGTAGGTTGTCTAATATGCCACCCATAGATCACACCTCCTTTTTTAGTAAAAGCTATTATCCACCTACAATAAGATTTAAAATTTCTTTTGCAAAAGTAATGATGACACCACCTGCTAGGGTCAAAAATCCATTAGCACGTTGGCTAGGGTCATGACTCTTTAATGAAAGACCAATCTGTACGACACCAAAACCAAGCAAGATCATACCGATAGCACGAATCAAGCTGAAGATAAAGTCGCTTAGATTGTTGACGACCGAAATAGGATCACCCGCAGCAAATACAGGCGTAAATCCAAAATTTAATGTTAATACCAAGGCAATATAGATTGCTAATTTTGTCTTTGTTTTCTTATTTATTTTCATGTTTATTTTTTCTCCTTTTTCTTTTCTAATTGATTAAAATATTCTTCCATATCTTCATCACTGAGCAATTCATAATCATTGTCGCTGATGATGATGTCCTGCCAATTATCAATAAGACCATGAATCTTACCATGTTCATAAGATTGACCATTACCATCTTTTGTGTAAGTCACATTAGGATGTTTTAAAATGTTATACTTTTTGTCCAAGATGGGCAGTTCCCCTCGAATAAAGAGAAGGGCATAGTCATTGTCTAACAAACGAACCTCATCTGCAGTGAGTAGTTCTCGCCCTGCCTGTTGATAATTTGTAGAATAGTTTCCATTTCTACCACTCGATTTACCATAGGTGTTCGTATCTAAGGTTTCTTTTCCTAGATATTCGCTCATGAATTTGTGGGTCGATTGTTCATTTCCACCAAGGTAATAAAGTTCATCACAGTTCCCGACTATTGATTCCCAAGCATCTTTATAAAGTGCTTTGATCTGAGCTAGATTCTGTATGATGATAGAAACGAAAATTCGTCTAGAACGCATGGTCGCAAGAAGCTTATCAAATTCATCTGGAAGAGCAACATTGGCAAATTCGTCCATCATAAAATGAACAGGAATAGGCAACTCACCATGATGGATGATATCAGCACTGTAATAGAGCATTTGAAATAACTGAGTATATAACATACCAATCAAAAAGTTGAATGTGGAATCATTATCTGGAATAACAGCAAATAAAGCTGTTTTTCTTTCGCCCATTTTTTCAAGTTCAAGTTCATCATAATGAGTAAGAGAAGCAATTGATTCTAGATTAAAAGCTGCAAGTCGTACACCTACAGAAATCAAAATTGATTTTGCGGTCTTACCTGCAGCTTGTTTATAGATCTTATATTGTTTTAATGCCAAACTCTCTGGTTTGTCATTTTCCAGTTCAATAAAGAGTTGATCCAATGGACTAATATAATCCTCATCATCTTCTTTAGGCTCAGCAGCTACGATCATTTCCATGACCATGGAAAAGTTTTGTTCTTCTTCTGGAGCTTCATTGATGAGATAAAGACAAAGTGCTTCTAATAAAGCTGTTTCACTCTTTTCCCAAAAAGGATCATTCGATTGGGCACCTTTTGGAGTGGTATTGCGAATAAGATTGGTAATCAACTTTAATACATCTTTATCATCCTGAATATAGGCGAATGGATTATATCCATGAGATTTGCTCATATCAATCAAATCGATTACACGAATCACATAACCTTCCTTTTCAAGAAGGTTTCCGGTATCTCGTAAGATTTCTCCCTTAGGATCCAAAATAACAAAACTTGTATTGCATAGCATGATATTTGGTTTTCCATAAAACCTTGTTTTACCAGCACCACTTCCACCAATAACGAGAGTATTGAGATTTCTACGGTGCTTTTTTCCATCTAATCCAATACGTACATTTTGTGACAGGATCTTATTTTGTGAATACGTTTTATCGGCATATTTTTTATTTACCTTAGAAGCAGATCCCCATTTGGCAGAACCATATTCTTCCTGTCTTCGATAATTACGAAGTGTGGAGAAATAGATCCCGATGCCAATACCATATATAAGCAAGAAGATAAAGATCGTTTTTAATGTGTTTTTGCACAGCGTGATATGAAAAGGATCATTGATAGCTTTCGTTAGATAGGGAAGAGCTTCAATCAAACCATTATTTATATATGGGGCAATGAGTAGGGCAAGCCATACAACAGGAATCGTAAAGATTCCAAGTATGATCAATACATCTTTATTATCGTTCCTCATATCCTCGCTTGCATTTTACTGGTGAAGCATCGCAAGCTTTGAGGATAAGATCATCAATAAAGTCATACTTCTTGTTCTCTTGAATTTGTCTATCTTTTAATAATGTCAATGACTTGATGATGATACGACGTTCCATGTCGGAAACCTTGATGGAATAAATAGGTTCTTTGCTCATCGTACGTGATCACCAACTTCTTTATTTTTTTGTTTTGTTTGTTCTTGCTGTGCATATAACCCTTGCTCTACTCGGTTAGAGATTTTTGAGAAAACTTTTTTCATTTGTTCAAGCTCTTTTTTGATTTCCTTTGGTTCTTTTGAAAAGAAGTGCTCATTACAATCATTCAAGAATAGCGTGTTGCGATTCTCTAATCCAAATTTGTTGGAGATCATATAAGCACAGCTTTCGGATAAGAACATGGTTTGTTGTCTATCTCTATCTTTGTTGCTAAATTCTACTACACAATATTCACGGATCAATCCATGAAGCATTTCACTTTGTGTTTGTCCTGCTTTAACGTAAATCTTGTTTGATTCCGGATCAAAATATACCTTGCTTGGTAACTTAGAGTCATCTGTAACAACCTCTGGTTGCACATCGGCACGATAAAGAAGTGCACTTACAAGTTCAGATGTTTCATAAGTTGCTGGAGTTGGAGGATTATTCAATCCACTGATCTGTGAAATATCGAAAACATATTTTGGGTTGTAGCTAATCTTTCGATTTCCATTTTTAGTGACATATTCATTGCCTGGTTCAAGGATCTGAATTCCTTTTTCACCTTTCTTGATATATTTTTGTTCTTCACGCCAATGCACGATATCTTTTAATAAAGTTGCTTTAGGATTTTGTTTCATGACCAATAGTGTATTTGTTGGTGTATATCCAAGGCGTGATTGTAAATCTAGATAGATCTTGTACTGCTGTGAACTTTCAACAGCTTTCTCCACTTGATCATTCGCCATATCAAATAATGCTTTTCTTCTTTCCTGCATCATTTTCGCAAAATCTGCTTTTGACATTTTATTTTCTTCATTCATCTTATCTTACCTTACCTTTCTTTGCTGAACTTTTTTGTTTTGATTTTGTTGGTTGTTTTGAATGATATCTTTGTTCGTTTTTCTTTTTATATTTTTTTAATTTTTCACGAACGGATGGTCGAATATCTTCCTTATCTTTTATTCTCTTTGAAAAACGCTCGGACTGATTTTCTTTCTTCTTTTCTGCCCGAGCGAGGGTGGGGTTTATTTCTTGTTCCTTCTTTTTTGGTTCTGGTTCTTTTGTAGATGCCATTAGAGTTTTGACTAACTCATCATGATCTTTTTCATTAAGAAGTGGAATATCCTTCAATGGATCTTGACGTTCATTCATGATGGATTCTCTTATTGCTTTGGTATCGATGGTTGCTAGTTCAAATTTATCAACGATACGACTGATCTTTGAAGCATCTTCGGCACGAACCATGATGTCACATATACCATCGGTGTTGTTCTTTTCTTTTAAAACTGAATAAAGAACACCATATCGTTTTGCTTCTTCGCAGAATTTTTTAAGATCGCTATGTCTGATGGCAAATACTTTCAACTCTTTTCCTGACTTCAACATTGCATCAAGTCGAGTTTTTCCTTTGACTTTTTTCTTGTCGGTGATGATGGCATAAAGAGTTGCTGCAAGAGAACGGGAAATACCTCCACCTGCCTTCATTGCAATCTCAGCCGCGACTTCAATACCTTGTAAGGTCATCCTTGTCATTTGATCTGCTGTTTCTCCACCTGTTGTCATTTTGGTTTTCCTCCTTTTCTGATTCTTTGATTTGTTTCATCTTATCTTCCATGATCTTGGAACGTTTCTTTATCCTCTCATAGAGCACCACCTCCTTTCGTAACGATTTGATTTGATTAGTAAGAGAATCAATTTGTTGTTGCAAGTTATCTTTTGTTTCAATGTCATGACATCGCTTGACTTTGTTGTATAAACAGCGTCGTTGTTTTTCCATGTCATTTTTTGAAGTTTGCGTTTGTTTTTCTTGCATAAAAAAATCTTCATAGGTGTTGATGTGTTTCTTACCCATGAAGGTGACTTCCTCTGTAATTTGATCGAGCTTCAATAAATCTCGCTTAATCAATGGATGGATTCTTTGTTTAGTTGAATGCTTTGGTAATACACCTAGAAGATATAAATAGCGAAAATATAATGCTCGAAATCCTGTGATCTTCTTCGTGTTTTTGAAATCTCCTTTTAGGATGATTTTGTTAGTGTGTCTAGGTTCTTCAAAATGAGCAGGTTTCTTTTGATAGATTCTTATCAGGATATTTTCCATTTCATAAGATCCATCTTTTGTAAGGTTTTGAAGTCTAAAAGCACGCTTACTATTTTTATGTTTAAGAGAGATATATTTTTTTCCGAATCGCAATGTATATCCCATTTCTTCAAGAATTTTAAAAAATTCTTTCTTGCTTCTTGCTCTAGCAATCGCTTCTTCAACATCTCGTCTAACTAATTCTCTTTCTGACAGTTTTTTTTCTTTGAGACATTTCCATTCTGAATAATGAAGAGATTTGTCTTGTGGGTTTTCAATAACGGATAAATTATATTTTTTACATAGTTGATCGGATACTTCACGAATACGATAGTAATTATGTCTGTTATCGTAGTAACGTTTTCCATCTTTGAAGGAAACAGAATTGATAACAAAATGATTGTGGTAATGTGCCTTATCTAAATGTGTAGCAACAAGTACCTCGAAGCGATCGCCCCACATATGATTAGCGAGTTCGATTCCAATTTGATGAGCCAACTCTGCATCTACTTCTCCAGGATCAAAAGATTGGATCGCATGAAAGGCGAGTATACCATCCATCTTATTAAAAGCTTTTTTTGTAAGCATCATATCCTCAAGAGCTGTTGGATAAGAGCAGTTAATTCCGCTGACATAAAGTTGCTTTTCTGTTTTTAGATCATTGGTCGTATAGGAAAGCGTTTGTCCTAATCCATTGTAGTGGTAATCCATATCGGATTTGTTTTCAGTTTTTTCTGGATTGGATGCATAATCAATCAAACGTTCAAGACGAGAGTTAACATCCCATATCTTAGTTGTTGCCATCTTCGACCTTGATAGGGAGAAGGACAGCAGAACGAATCTCAAGTATTTTTTGATTCAGTTCATCTTGAGACTGTTTGAACTTTACTTCATCAATGCTTCCTGTACGATGAGCAACGACACAGATTTGATTGATATTATTGCTAATGATTCTAAGTTGTTTGATCATGTCATAAAAATCTTTCTTAGGTCTAGGTTGGGGAATGCGGTTGTTGATCAGAAAAAGCAAGTAAGCTTGTTTAGTCATCCCGCATCGTTCAACCGACTCTAAAAACTTTTTATATTCATGATCGTTCATCGCTACTTCAACACGATGAGTTCGTTTTCGATTTCTCATTGAGTTACACCTCCTTTTAAATGTGCAGGGTCTTAGGGATTTTCCCTAACAAGCGAATTTGCCCGGACAAATTCAGTGCTTGCTAGACGTTGTAGACACTCTCGGAGTGTTCATCTGTACTATCTTTCTTTATAGGTTCGTAGAATCGATCAATGGAAGATTGAAGCTTATCTTGTTCTTTTTTGAATGCGTAAAGCTGCTTAAGATTGGCGTCGATTTCCGATAATTCTTGTTCAATTCTCTTCTTTTCATTGGTCTTTTTTTCTTTTTGTTGTTCAAGTTTTGTAATTGTTCTTTTGACTCTTGGATCCATTTTTATCGCTCCATTCCTTTAGATTTGTTTTTTATTTTGGGTTTGATCACTTCGAATTGGTCTTGTCCTTCAATCAATCCAAGTGATGAACCATTCTCCCATTGCATGTGAATCGTGCCGGCATCATCAACATAATCGACTATACCGATGGTTCCTGTAGGAACAGGATGGTAAGGGTCATCCATAGAAATGCATTTTATTATCGATTGAACGTTCTTTAATGACGTGGAAATCTGTATCAATGTAGTCTCGCTCATCTAAAACGATTTCCTCATCTCGATATTTTTGCCTGACTTTTTGTTCAGCTTCGTCACGTGTTTCGGCAGTAACTGTGACTTGTCGTTGTGATGTTTCTGTGATTTCTACCAAATATTTTTTCATTTTGTCCTCCTTATTGAATTCGTATTTGATGATTTTTTACATCGGTTTTTACTAATTGCTCATTAATATCCTTATATTTTTTTGGACTACAATCCTGTATTTCATATTGTTCATGAAGATGATGATAAATGATTTTGGTTGTATCTTTACCAGCTCTGTCGTTATCTAAATGAAGTTTTATTGTACGAATATCATTTATATTTAGAAAATGATCCAAAGCAACTGGAAGGGTAGAGTTAGTAATTGATTTCCCAATTAAGGTAGCTCCATCAATCGAAAGATAATTGTCACGATGGAAAATGCTGTCTTTTCTTTTTTCTAAAGTAAGATAAGAGAGAAGATCGATTGTTGATTCGAATACATGTAAGGTTCGTGAATTGTTGTTTTTGATTTGAAAACTGTATCTTTTATTACTTCCTGGAACATCTTTTTTGGTAGGCGAATCTGTTGCTCTAAGACAAGCAAATTTAGGAAAATGATTTTCATCACGACCAATAAATACGACAGAATGATCCTTATTTGACTCGTATATGAGATAAGATTGGATACATTCTTTGACGATTTCTTTATCAATTTTTCTTTCTGTGATTAGATATTTTTCAATAATATTATTATTTTCATAAGCCTGTGGAAGTCGAAAACGATAGATACTTTTTGTATATTGTTTTACTGGAATTGGCTCTTTTGTTTGTATGAGGTCTCTTAGATAGAGCGCTGCATCCAGAAATTCCATTCCTTCAACATCAATAAAATAACTAAGAGCAGTTCGCCCTCCCTTGCTTTGTGCCCACCAACACCAAAGACCATTTGACATATGAAGTGAACTATGAGTGCGTGTAACATAATCATTTCTTCCTTTTCGAACGAGTTCTTCCGGTGCATAATTCTTAAAATAAGTAAGAAGATCTAACTCTTTTACTTTAGCTAGATCTTTCTTTGAAATATATCTTTTAGGCATATTCACCACCACTTAAATAACAATCGAACAATAAATGAAGGGCATCCATGAATGAAAAATGCTCGACGTATACGAGATAATCCACGGCGCACTTTCCGGAAAGGTTCTTGCTTTTCCACTTCCATCCTTTCTTATTGATGATCAATCCATCATGAATTGTTGATTTATAAATCCTTCCTTCTTTGATGATGCTGTTGGGTTCAAAATCTTTAAGATAGGTCAAAGAATCTATCTTTTTTAGAATGGTGGTCTGTTCTGGAGTTATATAAAATTTGATTCTTTTCAATGTTTTTGCCTCCTTCATCGTTCTTTACTTTTATCTTTTTCTGTTTCAAATTGGACTTCGTCAAAGCTCATTGCTTCTTTTTCATCTTTATTTCCTATATCCAGTTCCTTGTTTAATTCCGAAAGTCGATTGCTTTTTTCTTGAAGTTCGTCTTCTTTATCAAAAGGACGTTTGACTTCTTCTTTTGCATTTTCAAATTGATTCAGTGTATTTTCTAAAAGATTTTTTTCGATTTCAAGCTTTTTAGATAAACCATTGATCACATTATCTAGACGGGTAATGTTTCCAAAAACATCACTACCAAGTTCAACTTTATGTGCGAGATTCTTCATCAAAAATATCGTATGCATTTGATAGAACGAATCATAGGAAGCTAGCATTTTAAATCCTCGATACTCACCGATGTTTTGCTGCGTGGAATCCTGAATCGATTTACAGGTAATCAGCAATGCTTTACCTGCGGTTTCTTTCTCTTCATATCGTTTTCCTTTGATCATCATTCCATCAAATTCCGTTACTTCTGGTGTCTCTTTAATATCTTTTTCATAGGAAGCAATACTTTCTTTTAATGTGGAAATCTTGCTTGGATAGTATTTGATGATCTTATCTTCCAGATCATATTTCTCACTAAGATAGTTTGCTTTGGCTAGTTTTAATTTATTGACCTGTATATCAAGATCCATCTTTTCCTTGATTTTTGGATTACCACTTGCTAGTGCTTTGATCTCTGCATAGCTCAAGGAAGCTTCATCAATATCTTCAGCAGAGCGAACCGGAGATTTGCTTGTCATGATCTGTGAGATGAATTTTTGCTTGTTCTCCACAAGCTGATAGAGATACGCATCAAATGTTTGTTCAGTGACATAGCGATAGATATCGACATCTTTGTTCGTGTTTCCTTGACGAATGATTCTTCCAGCACGTTGTTCCAGATCACTAGGACGCCATGGACAATCTAGGTCATGAGAAGCGATCAGTAGGTCTTGTACATTGGTTCCTGCTCCCATCTTCTGTGTCGAACCTAAAAGAATTCGTACCTTTCCTTCACGAACCTTAGAAAAAAGTTCCTTCTTTTTTGCATCGGTTGCCGCATCGTGGATGTAAGCAATCTCGCTCGAAGGAACTCCTCTATTGATCAGTTTTTGAAAGATATCGTCATAAACATTCATGAATGGAACCGATTCATTTTGTTCGATTTGTTCAAGAAAGGCTTTGGATGTCTTAGATGGGGTGGACATATCACAGAAAATAAGTTGCGTTGATTTTTTATCTTTTGTCTCTTCATAGATGCGCAAAACATTATCGATACAAGCATTGACTTTTCCATGTGGATAATCATCGAGGGAAGGGTCGACAAGACGTTGATCTACTGCTAGTTTTCTTCCATCATTGGTGATCTTTAACATGTTATCTTCGGTTGGATCGACATTACCATCACGTACATTTTGTGCGCGTTGTGCAAGTTCGGCTACGATTTCTTTTTGTTGTTCGCTTGGTTTGACAGCGACATTGTGGTAATGAGCATTTGGTGTAGGAAGATTTAACATATCCGCAGTCTTTATATCGGCAACTTCTTTGAACATGGAAATCAGTTCAGGTAGATTGAAGAAACGAGCAAATCTTGTCTTCATTCGATATCCAGTACCTTCAGGAGCTAGTTCGATTGCACTGACCGTTTCACCAAATGTAGAAGCCCAGCTATCGAAGTGCTCCAATCCATGTTGCTTCAATGTTCCATATTGAAGGTATCGTTGTATCGTATACATCTCGGTCATGGAATTGCTGATAGGTGTTCCGGTCGCAAACACGACACCTTTTCCACCAGTTATTTCATCAAGATATTGGCATTTCATGAACATGTCAGATGATTTTTGTGCTTCGGTCTGTGATAGTCCAGCTACATTTCTCATCTTTGTATATAGGAACAAGTTCTTGTAGTTATGACTCTCATCGACAAACAAACGATCAATTCCAAGTTCTTCAAAGGAAATGACATCATCTTTTCTCTCATCACTGTTGAGCTTTTCTAAACGTTTTTTCAGTCCTTTTTTTGTCTTTTCCATTTGTTTGATCGAATATCCTTCACCATTATTTCTACGTAATTCCTGAATACCTAGTGTTATGCTTTCAATCTGGTCTTCGATAAGTTTACGTTGTCTTTCAACAGAAACAGGGATCTTTTCAAATTGACTGTGTCCAATGATGACGGCATCCCATTCGCCAGTAGCAATGCGAGAACAGAAGGTCTTTCGTTTGCTTTTCTCAAAGTCTTGCTTTCTTGCGACCAAGATATTGGCACTAGGATATAGCTGAAGAAACTCAGAACCCCATTGCTCGATTAAATGATTTGGTACGACAAACATAGATTTTTGTGCTAACCCAAGACGTTTCAATTCCATACACGCTGCTGTCATTTCAAATGTTTTTCCTGCTCCAACGACATGAGCGAGTAACGTATTTCCACCATATAGGATGTGGGCAATCGCATCTTTTTGATGTTTCCTTAAAGAAATCTCACTGTTCATATTTGGAAAATCAAGATGATCTCCATTATATTCGCGTGGGCGTATTGAATTGAATAGTTCATTGTATCTCTTAACAAGATGTTCTCTACGTTCAAAATCTTTCCATATCCAGTTCGAAAAAGCTTCTTTGATTGAATCCTGCTTCTGTTGTGCAATCATCGTTTCTTTCTTGTTTAGGACAGCCACTTTTTTGCCATCTTCGTCATATTCATAATCAAAGATTTTGGTTGCTTTTAGATTCAAACAGTCTTCGATCAATCGATACGCATTGGCTCTATGTGTTCCATAGGTCTTTTCAGCTTTGGCATTTCCTCGATCCCAGTTCTTGTTGGATATGTTCCATTCGGCCGTTACGGAAGAATAAGACACCTGAATCCTTTCCTGGATAAATGGGGAAGGGGAAAGGATCTCAACAAGAAAATCATGATAAATTTCTGGTTCTATCCATGTGGCTCCGATGCGAACTTCAATTTCTGAAGCAGTTAGATCTTGTGGCATGGCTTGTTTTAAAGCTTCCACATTTTCCTTATAGCTTGGATCAATTTCGGCAGAAAGTGAGGCTATCTTTAATTTCTCACGTACATTACCACTTAGGTATTCATCAGCAGTCACATAAACATCCTCTTCATCATCAATGTGAGGGATTCGATAAATAACTCTTTTTAGATCATGAACCATCTTCTCTTTATCAAAACCTGTTAGCTGATGCATATAATCAAAATCAATTTTTCCTTTCTCAGAAAGAGATAACATCAAGGCTTCGTTAGAGGTTTCTGTTTTTTCAACAACGACATGCTTTCGGATTGTTCTCTTTGTAAACATGTCTGCTTTCGATCTTAATGTTCCATCTTCATTGATGTTCTCTAAGGAACAAAGCAGATAGTAGGCACTGTCTTCTCTAAAAGCTAAACTATTACCACGAGAGTTGATCAATCCGTATTTTTCTGTAAAGGTATCATATAGATCGTTTAGCTTTTGTTGCTGTTCTAGGATGATCTTTTCATCATAGTCATCTTTTTGATATTCAATCAGTTCACGTACACAGTCTCGTATTTCTATCATCCCAATGACTCGATTTTTAGCGGTCTGTGATAGTTCGATCTTGCTCATGACACTGTTTTCTCTAAAGTAGATATCTCCATCAACCATCGTGTAACTGAAGTTTCTAACTGTTGGATCAGCTGGTATCGTAATGATGGTATCTTCTGGTTCATCAATCACGGATTCATCTAAGACCATGTCATCAATTTGCCCATGGATGTGCATGATTGCTTCATCCAATGATTGTTTGAGAGGGATATCTTCAAATGGGATGACAGTTAGATCATCACGACCATACATGGACTTTGACATTTCAAAATGACCAAGTACCATCTCAGGATGTTCGTGAAAGTAGGCATTGTATGTTTGTCCGTTTTCATCGGTCTGTGTATAAAGCCACGGAGCGTCATTGACCATCTGTCTTTCTCGCTTTTTTAGGATCAGAATATCACTGACAGCTTTGGTATTGGCACTTTCACTGAAGGTATCATTGGGAAGACGGATCGCTCCGAGTAATTCACATCGTTCATTGATATATTTACGGACCGAAGAATTGGCTTTATCCATCGTATATTTCGAAGTGACAAAAAGGATCAATCCTCCAGGACGAATCTTGTCGATGGTCTTGGCAAAGAAATAATCATGAACATTGAAGTTCAATCGATCATATCGCTTGTCCGATACCTTAAACTGACCGAAAGGAACATTACCGATCGCAACGTCAAAGAAACTATCAGGCAAAGAAGTCTTTTCATATCCTTCGACAGTAATGTTAGCTTTCTGGTAAAGCTGTTTTGCGATTCGTCCTGTAATGGAATCCAGTTCAATTCCATAAAGTTTAGAGGATTCCATAGAAGCAGGTAGCTTTCCTAAGAAGTTTCCAGTACCACAGGCTGGTTCTAAGATATTTCCATGATGAAACCCAAAACGTTCGATGATGGAATAGATGCTTTCTATCACGACTGGTGGTGTATAGAAGGCCGTTAGTGTTGATTCTCTTGCTGCACTGTATTCTTCTTCACTTAATAAGCTCTTCAGTTCATGATATTCATTAGACCAGGTAGATTTTGATTCGTCAAAGGCTTCGGATAGACCACCCCAGCCAACGTATTTCGCAAGGATATCCTGTTCTTCCTTCGTTGCCAGTCTTCTTCCTTCTTCTTCCAAAGAAAAAAGCAGCTTGATGGCTGCTATATTGTTTCGATATCTTTCTTTTGGAGTACCTGCACCAAGATGCTCATCTAAGATTTGATAATTGATTTTCTCTTGAGGTAGGGGAGTTTCATCTTGTTGTTCTTGTGAAATAGAAGGATTGTTAGTATAGATGATGTTATGATCCTTATCGTAATCGTAGAAATAAACACCAATCTTTGTTTCATCTTTGTATATCTGTTCAGACTCAAGATAATATCCTTTTTGTTTGATATTTCCTAGCCATTGGATTGCATAATCATAGAGTTCTGTTTCAATTTCTGAATCCGTATCATTACGAAGATCATATTCTAGACCAACGATCGGATTGTTGAAATAGAAAGGAACGATTTCATTGTTTTCAATATCAAATTCAAATTGCATGTGCGGATCCATGACTTCTCTTCCTTCAATTTCATAAACATGGTACATATCGATGATATTAGTTTCCTGATCAAAAGCGATGACAAAATAATGATCTCTATCGCTTTCTGTTTTATAGGATAGATATGGACTTGTTCCATTGATAAGACTAGGAGCAATGTCCTTGAAACGTTCATATAATCGTTCCTGTTTATCTTCACTTATAATAGTTTCTTGAATGTTATCCGCAGGTGCTTCTATTTCGACCAGAAGACTATCATTTAATGGATTTTCTTTTAAAAGGGATATGAATTCCTGTCGGCTCATGTAGTCAATGAATAAAGGAAAATTCTTATTTTGAATGGCAATATCTTGTCCATCTTCAAGAATGGTATATTCATCAACACCTTTATAGACAGTATCACCGACTTTCCATCTGTATTCCTTGATGGTTTCTCTTTTTTCTTCTAAATCTACCTCTTGCACAGGAGACATAGCGCTGGAATCCGAAAGTTGTTTACGTTCATATTCCAGTTCACGATTCATCTGTTCCTGCAAAAAAGTAGGGTAGTATTCTTTTTCTTTTGGTGAAAGATAACGGTCTAACTGTACAAGTTCATTGATTCGTTTTGCGACTTTCTTCCAGTTGAGCGTGATTGAGATTTCCGTTTCTCCGATCTGTCTTGAACGAGATAATTCGATACCTTTTGCATCATAGTTCATATCGATAAGTCCAAAAGCTGGATGAGATCCACCAATCCCATATTCATGTTTGAGAAACTCTGCATTTTTATCATTTGATTCATGACGGAGCATTTGTTGGTAAATTCGCATCTTTCCTTGGTCAAATCCACTGCCTCTTGTTAGGATGCGGTCAATTTCTTCTTGTGAAAAGAAGATTCCGTTGTTGAGTTGTTCTTCGTTTTCATAGACAGCATTTTGTTGTTCAAATGAGGATGGAATCTGAACGCTTGGATCAAAATAACGGGATAGGATCATGCCTTCAATTTCTCTATCTACAACGCTCCATGAATAATCGGAAGAAGCTACTTGGTCATCATACTGTCCCATGTAGATGTGAAGATGGTCATCTTCTTTCTTAAATCCTAAAGTGATACCATCGACCATGATTTCTACAACCTCTTCTGGATAGAAGTCCTTGATAAATTCTGCTCTTTTATCCTTATCTGTTTCTGATTTAAGGTAAAAAATAATCTCTGATGAACTCTTTAAGAACTGTGGATGATAGGCAAACAAATAATAATCGACATTCCTGTTCATCGTCTTGTTGTAGAAAGCTTTTTGAATTGAAGACATCTTATTGTAAGTAGGAATAAGATATTCACCACTTTCGATCAGTTTTGATACTTCGTTTTGTAACTCAAAAAACGTAAGATAAGACAATGATTTTTGATCGAGATAATTTCCTGACCATACTTCTAATCCATGATCCTTTTTCTTATACCCTATATAGGAAAAGTCATATCGCTCTGGTTTTCTGAACGTTTGTACCAATGTATCGTCATAGCAGGATTCAAGAAAGATAGCACGTTCTTCACCATCGCCGTGTTCGTTAAAAAATTGTTGGATCTCTTCTTTTGTGTGCTGTAAAGAAACATCTTCTCTAAGTAGTGTAGGAAGATCGGATAAATCAAAAGGTGGTAAAGTATTATCTTCACCACCAAATCCTAAATCTAGTTGTAGATCAGTTCGTTGAGGATCATTTCCTCGGCTTGTTGTTTGAGATTGTTCATGTGTTGTACCCATTCCATCTGATGAGTTTCTTTGTTGGGAGCGGGTTGGTTCTTTAATAATTGATTCATCAGAATTTCCATTCTCTGCTTGGCTTGTATATCGATCTCTTTCAAGTGATTGTTGAGTTCGTTCTTTGCCTTCAAGGCTAACAGATGACCTGGATGGTTTGTCTTGAGGTAATTGTATCTCAACCTTGCGTAATGACTGTTGAATACTGGTTGTTCCGGCTTCAGATCTGGAAATAGGAAATCCCCAACTTGATTGTATTGAATTGTTTTCATTTGAAATGCTCCTTTCTTTTTCTTCGCTCTTATTTTGCCTTGTTTTTTTGTTTTCTTCAAATGTACGAATCATGATTTCTCTTGATTTTAAAGAAATATCTGTCATTCCTATTTCGCAGAGATCTCTAGAAGCGATACCTAATTGAGATATCGTATCCAAAGTATTAAAATCTCTTATAGCGTAGAAATCATCTTCGGTAAAATAATTATCCGGATCCACTCCACTACGATGAAGGATTTGATAAGCCATGGAATTCGTTAACAGGTCTTTAAATTTGCCTTCGATTTCATGATCTTCAAGTTCAGATAAAATGCTTTCTTGATTAAATTTCTTTAAACTTGAGAAATAATCTTGATAATTATCTGCAACGATGGTTTTTGACATCAATATGACAGCTTGGCCATAGTCGAGCGTTGATTCAAAAGGACCATATTTATCAACGATCATTTCTATGAACTCTTCCTCGTTTGTGATATCAACAGACCATAAATGTAGTGGTTTATTTTCTGGACTACGTGTGTCCGAAATATCGAAAACATATCGAAGTGTTCCATTTTCATTAAGAAGTGCAATCCCTTTTGAGCCTCGTTTTATCCAACGATGAAGCTTATCGTTCCATGTTTCATAACTTGCACAGGCTCTTGCATCAGGTCGTTGAGCATAGATAAGAAGCTGGTCATCGAATGAGAATTTATACATCCAAGCAGAAGTCTTTAGAAATGACATCCATTCGTTTGGTGATTTGGATATAGATTCAATTTGATTAGACCATAGCTCATGGGTATATTCATATTTGTTGTTCACTGTGTTCCTCCTTTCAACAAAAAAAGAGATTTCATAATTGAAATCTCCCCAATAATTACATTAGTTTAAAATAAAACTGGTTTGTAAAAATTTTTATTTGTTAATTAATTGTTTTGATGTTATTAAATAAATAATTTGTATTTATTTAATAACATCTAAAGATTTATTCAGAGTTTCTATTTTTTCTTCAATTTGAATTTTTTTTGAATCTATTATTTGTATATTTTCTTTAAACTCTTGAATAGACTTCAATAATATTTCTTTGAAGTTTTCTTTATCAAAATTTTTATCAGTCACTTCGATTTTTATGTTATTGAAATCGAAATTATTATCTTGTTCAATTATTGCATTAATCAATGATTTTAAGTCAGGATTATTTGTTTTTAATTCTATAATATGATTATTTATTTCCACGTTGATTATCTTCTCTTCCATATTTTTTTAATCTCCTTTCTACTGCTTCAACTCCACCATCTAAAATAATTGATATTCTATTTAAAATATTTTCATATTCCAAAGCACCATAATCATATATAAATTGATCATCTGATTTTTTGCTTGCTATTATTACGTTTTCTGCATCTGCGTTTACTACAATATTGGCATCATGGGTAACAACAATTACTTGTCTTTTCAATTTTAATCTTCTAAACCAACTTGTTAATTTGGTATAAATTGTTTCATTATCAATATTATCTTCAGGTTGGTCTATTAATAGTGGTATTTTTGTATCTTTAGAAACAATGTATTCCATTAATATATTTGTTTGCGTGCCAGGAGACATTCTATTTATTAATTTTAATGAATCTTCAGTTTCACCATATAAAATGTTACATTGATATTCTATTTTGTAATCATTTAAAGATTTTAAATCTTTAATAAAATCGTCAACATTTTTACTTGTTTTTAACTCATCTTCTAAATGAAAAATAAAAATATTATATAAATTTTCTAGACTATATGATTTAACTTTTGTACCGAGGTATTTTATACACATTTTTTTAAAATACTCTAAGGGTTCTTCGTAAATAAGCTTTTTTTCAAATTTAAATTTACTTCCATCTACACCTTGTTTTATATCTGATAACTCATCTTCTTTTTGATGAATACTTTGCATTTTTATTAGAGCATTAATGATATTAGTTCTTTCTTCATATTTACTACATTCAAATTTAAAATGATTTATAAATAATTCTTCTTGCTCATTTTTTTCCCTTACAGATGTATTTTTATTTTCCAAATATGATATACATTTCCTTTTAATAATATTCTCAAAATTGTGTTCTTCAATATCTGTGTTATATTTAGTAACTTCAAAATTTATTACTCTTAAAAAATCTAATAATGCTTTTTTAATATCAATATTATCTTTTAGCTCTCTTGGAATTAATTTTGAACTTTTATTTACATATTTTAAAGCTTCCTCCAAATTAAAATCTATAATTTTTCTATCTTTCACATCAGTTTTTTTAAATTTTAAACAAACAGCATTTTCATTGATAATTTTATATTTTCCAATAAAGTTTGATATATTATCATTTGGTTTAGTTGTATTTTTACGATTTAGATATGAATTAAATAATAATCTAATTTCTTGTAATTTTGTTTCAGAGTTTAATTCACCAAGAGCATTAAACTCATCTTTGAAATATGTTTCTATTTCTTTATTGGTGTTATCAGAATTAAAAATCTTTGAAACGTATGATTGATCATAATAATCAATTTTTTTACTATCTAATGCTATATTTGTGTGATCTAAATTGTTAACCTCAATTGGAAATTTATCTAAAAAGTCAATTCTTTCTTTTTTAAGTTTATCTTTTTCTCTAATGCTATTATCCATATTTAGAGCAATATTATCTAACAATAAAGATTTTCCACTTCCTCTTCCGCCGACGATTACATTTAATTGATCTGATAATTGGATTTCCTTACCATTTATATTAACAAAACCAATAATGTTTCCGCTGTTATTTTCGTCAATTCTTTTTGGATGTTTTAATATTCTTTTTGAATCTGTTCCAGCTAACTGAATACCTTTAAAATTTGGTAAAGATTTAAAAAATTGAGGAGGATTAGACAAGTAATTTCTTAATTTTTGTTCATCTGAAGAATCAGAAAAAGATATGATTGAAATGCATTCTTCTTTTTCAAAATATTTTAAAAATTCTATGGCTTTGGCTATCTCAGAATAACCAGATGTTTCCCAAAAACAAAAGAATTGATCCATGAATTTATGCATATTGCCTTTTGTTGTTTCTTCATCATTCCAATCAAACTCAATTGCTCTTTTCCCTTGTTTAAAGGCGTGTGGGCTAATTAAAAATTCTATTTTTTCAGTAATAAAAAACTCTAATAGGGTGTTAATATCAATACTTTTTTTATTTTGTAATAAACTGTTTATTTTTTTAGCAAAAGATTCTAATTCATCAAATTCAATATTAAAGTAAAAAATCAAATGTTTTGCTTCTTTTATTCCTTGGATATTTACATCTATTTCTATTCCAGGTACCACTGCTATATCACTTTGTTTTAAAATAAATTCTTTATATACATCATATGAAAAATAATTATGATCTGTAAATGATATTAATGATAAATCAGGGTAGTCAGAAAATATTTCTAATATTTTGTTTATGAATTCATTTACAGACATAGTTTGGAATTCACCTGATGATTTTGGGCTTTTGCATGAATGAATATGCAAATCCCAGATGCTAGAATCATTAATTATATTATTCATATGTTACCTCCTAAAAAAGTGCTAAATTTCATCGTGTTCATTTCCTATCTATTCTTTATTCACCATTTTCAAAGTTTTCTCATAACATGAAAAAATATAATTAATTCTGTAAATAAAATTCATTAGCAAGATACATTTATCTTTTAAACTAATTTATAAGATAAATTTTTAGATGAAAACATTAAAATCTTAAGAAAAGATAGTCGGATTTAACAAAGCAAATAAAGTTTATATGTCTCGTAGACAAATAAATCTTAATGCTTAATAATTAAAAAATATAATCACTAAATATGATATTACTTATTTTTTTATAAACTTATATCCATATTATCTCATTAATCCTTATTGATATCAATAATCTTATAATATGTTTGTTTTATCTATTATAATAAAATATTTTTTTATTTTCTATTTTTTTAGCATATTGTTTTAATGTATTAGCTTTTTTTGATAAATACTTTAAATCTTTTGTTTCGTCAATCAAGCGATAATAATCTTCATCTAGTTTGATTGGATGATAGCTTAATATTGTTCCTTCAAAATTTACAGTAATATGTTTGCCAATCATTATTGTTTCGAAAGGATGATAATCACTTGCTTGAAGTTCATATTTGTACATATTTTTAGGGATAATATCATTACTGATTCTCATATCGGTAAAGAGAACGTGTTGACCAAAGAGAAGCCATTGTTCAAACTTTTCTTTGTGTAGTGCTTCAATGGTATCTATCATCTATCATGCTCCTTGTTCTTTGGCTTGATCTTTCGGTATTGTATATCCAAGTGATTCTCCATCATTTCATTACATCTTTTTTTATAGTCCTCATATGCATCTTTAAATCTTGAATAGTAATGTCCTATATCAAATCCTCTCTTGCGAGTTGGTGTTGTCTTCCATGTAACAAAAGGGGAAGGAGATTTTGGATTGTATGCAATCACGATAGATTGATCACCAACTTTAGTTTCTCCAATTATCTTGTATTTTTCATTTCTTTCTTGATAAAGATTCATGATATCGACATTTTCAAGTCCTAATAAGGAGATGACTTCTGGTGTGATACCATTTTTCTTACAATGGTCTAAATAGGAATAGAGTCCGTCTTGATGTTGAATATCATCTTTCCATTCTTCGATTGCACACCATATATTGTAATGATCTTCTAATGTCATATATTCGATTTGATAACCTTCTTCTAGATCGGATAGAAGATAGTCATCAATATTAAAATCCCAGTCAGGAACATTTTGATAATTTATCTGATTTACATTGTCAATGGTGATGCATCTTATTTCATCAGGATTGAATCTTGAACTAGCTAAACAAAGATATGAGGGGAAATTTTGACCTCCATTTCTTGATAGGATATAGTTTATCTTCATATCTTTTTCGTCATAGTCGTGAAATGATTGCTTCGCAATATCAATAATCTCTGTTAATTGTTTATTCATGATTTTTGTCACCTAATTTCTCATCTTTCATATAGATGGCATATAAATCATTGATGATCATATCAGAATACTCAGATAATAGGATAGGATTGATTCCTGAAGAATAGCAATAATTTAGATAGTTCATGATTGTATCTATTTCAGCATCCATTATATCGATATAATAATCGATGAAATCCCATAGTTTGATATGTGTTTGAATGTCGATAAAAACTGGTTCATATCCTTCAGAAATCATAGAAAGGATATATCCTTCTTCGCATACCCCTGTTTCTTCTGAGAAAATAGGATGTTTATATTCTAAATCTTCTAAAATGACTCGATCGTCGTCATTATTTGGCTCAAAAACGCAATTTATTTCATCGATATCATCATAAATGCCGATTATAAATTGAGGTTTTCTTTCGTTTTTCATTAATACATATTTAATATAGGGGTTAGTAAATAAAAGAGATTCGTGTACTTTTTTGTTTGCTAGTAGATACATGTTTTTACGTGTTGATTTTTCCATTCGTTATTCCTTCTTTCTTTTTCATATATAAATAGTCCAGTGCCTTTATTTGTTCATCTTTGTCATACTCATCGGTATGATTTAGGATAAATAGAACTGCTTTTTTCTGTAGTAATTTATCTCTAGGCAAATCTGAAATAAAGACACTTTCATTTGAAGCAATCGTTTCTAGTAGATCTTTATCATGAACAAAAGGGAGATATGCTCTCCCTTTGTTCAATGATTGTTTTTGTTTGTTGACTTTCTTGATGCGAAACCAAATGCGTAGGCTAATGATCAAGCAAGATAAGATAATAAATATAGGCAAGATAATAAGTGATAGGTTATTCTTCATTGCTATCATCCTTCTTTCGTTTTCTTGCAAGCACACTAATTCCTGCAAGAATACTGATTCCGCTTAATCCTAACCATAGACCAATATTTGTCTGATCTCCGGTTTGTGGAATCTCAGGAATAAACTTATCTTTCATAGTAATCTTCGTTCCATCTTTTGCAGTGAAGGTAATGCTTTCGGCAAGTTCATATCCTTTTGGAGCGATTTTCTCAGTTAAGATATATTCTTTTCCTTCTACAAGATATTTGATCTTATGAGGTTCATCAGTAGATACCCACTCATCGATAATCTTTCCTGTTTCTTTATCTGTAACCTGCATTTGAGCACCAGGTAATTCTTTTCCGGTTATGATATCAACTTTGCTGAATTCCATTTCGGTTGGTTTGTTTTCGCAGACGATCGTTAATACATCTCCATCTTGTTTGACTTCAACTTTGTAGATATGATCATTGATAACATATCCATCGACTTGTTTTGCTTCTTGGATATAGTATGTTCCAAGTTCAAGATCTTTAAAGCTTGCGATTCCTTTTTCATCAGTTTTTGATGATTGGACAACTTCACTCATATCTTCATGAATGGAGATGTTAAATTCAACATCTTTCATGACTTTATCTGGATCGCTGCTGTCTTTCTTTTGAACATAGATATCACCACGAGCCAGCTCATTAGGAACCTTTCCATCTAAACCGATCGTTACGACATAATGAGAAACATCCTGACCTTTATATCCAATTTCAAAGTCGTATTCTGTATCATTCAATACATATTGATCATTGGTTGCAAGTTCTTTGATGAAGTAAACACCATTAGGAAGATCTGGAACAGTTTCTAAATGTCCTTCTTTTGTGATTCCAGTTGTTGAGATCATCGTTCTATGTTCGATGGCAACATTGCCCATATAATCATAAATATCTTCTCTCGCAAAGATTCCAAAAACGATATCTTTATATGCATCTTCATCTTTAAAGATTTCTTGTTCTTCCAATACTTTTGTCATATCGATATCAAAAGTAGGGCGTTCATTTTTAAGCGTTGATTCAATGATCTGGATTTCATTGATCTGGTTGTCTTCAATTTCAAAGAAATGTTTGTTGGTATCAATGACATATCCGTGTGGGGTTGCTGTTTCTTTGTAGTAATAACGACCGACAGGAAGTTTTTTACCGAATACATAATCCCAGTCAGATTCTAAGGTTTGGATTTCTTCATCAGCTTTGTAATACGTATGGTTACCAATCTTAATATCTTCTGCCGCATAAATCGTGATCTTTGCACCTAGAAGATTGGACTTGTTCCATACAGGGCTTTCTGTTTTCCCATATTCAGTTTGACCAGTGATGACTTGATCAAAGATTTCACCAGATTTTCTCCACTTTAATTGACCAACAACAAGTTCATCTTTCATTTCTACTTTTTGAATTTCTCCAGTGTCACCGATTGTAAATTCTACATCTTGTGCAAGAGCAAATCCATGAGGTGAACTGATTTCTTTAAGGATATATGTCTTTCCAACTTCAAGTCCTTTGATCATATGAGGTTTGATCGTACCATCTTCATTGACACCATCTTGTCCACTGATCCATGAATCAAAGATAGCTCCTTCATCATCTTTAGGATATACAGTTAGGAAAGCACCGGCAATTTCTTCATCATTGGTAATGTCTTTCTTAGATACTTCGACTTTGATGATCTTATTTTCGAATGTTTTGTTGTAGATGATCGTATGAACATCTTGTCCTTGATAGGATCCATCAAATTCAAAGACTTCATCTGTTGAGGCATAACCGATAGGGGCTTTGATTTCCTTGACATAATATTGGTCTAATGGAAGATCAGCTTTGAAGATAAGTTTTCCATCTTCATTGCTAGTTGAACGTTCAACTAATTCATTAGCTTTTACTAGGATGTTTCCGTTGTGGTCTTTGATATCATTCTTTGCATAAAGACCAAACA
Organism: Clostridium sp. C1; assembly: GCF_018223625.1. NCBI lineage: Bacteria > Bacillati > Bacillota > Clostridia > Eubacteriales > Clostridiaceae > Clostridium > Clostridium sp. C1. The sequence continues at coordinate 2,803,966 of NZ_CP073631.1, forward strand.
CAGCACCAGCCAAAGCAGTATGTGTTTCGCTATCTTCTTTTAAGATATTTAAAGCGATTTTTTGTCTTTCATTGTGGAATGATGTTTCATCAAATACAACTTCTGTATTCTGATCTTTGTAGATAAGCTCAACTTCATGTTTTTCTTCATTGATGATGAAACCATTAGGAGCTTTCTTTTCGATAACATAGTATTTTCCTAGAGGAAGTTTTTTACTGATGGCTTTTCCTTCCTCATTCGTTGTCACTGTATCCATTAATGTATCTTTCTTGAACAATACACTGCCATCTGCAGGATCTAAGATATCCTCATTTGCATAAATGTTATAAGTTGCACCAGCTAGGAATGCATCTTCATAGATGAATTGGATATTTCCTTCATCATCTTTCTTGATGGAAGTTAAGACTTCTCCAGATTTTGATACCGTGATTTGTCCTTTGACACTGTTATTGAATACTTCGATTTCAATCAATGGTTCACCATCAGGGTCAACACCTGCAACATGTCCTGATTTGACTTCAAAAGAAACAGATTCGTTATTGATTGCATAATCTTTAGGAGCGTTGATTTCAGTAATGTTGTACTTTCCGCTTGGTAAAGGGACTGGTAGTTTTACTTTTCCCTGATCATAGTCCTTATCTTCTTCATATGTTTTATCACTGCTGAAGAATTGTTTGATATTATCCATGACACTGATTCGATTTTCTGCATTTGTTGTAAAGCTAGAATACCATGTTGAACCAACCTTCATTGAAATATATCCATTTTCATCTGTTCGGATCGATTTCTTATCATAGTTCTTAACAGGATTTCCTTCATCATTAAGCATCTGGATCTTGAATGTTGTGTAATTAAGCGTAACAATTTTTTGTGTTTCTTTATCTTTCTTAACTAATTGCACATAAGAATTGAATGGGCGATTGTTGATATAGAAGTGAACATTTCCATCGCTCGATGAACTAATGTGGTTTCCATGTTCATCTTCACCATAAACAAGAGTTTGCCCATCAGATGTCTCGCTAACGATAAAGGTAAATGGATCAGCAAGGATGTCTGTTTCTTGTCCGTTATCACCTTTTTTAGATTGGATGATAACATACTGACCATAAGCTAGGGCAGGGGAGTAAGCTGTACCTGTGTCATCTGTCTTGATGATGGCATACTCTTTTTCAGTACCATTTTCTTTTGCATAGGCAATAGCTTTGTCCATATCACCCTTGAACATATCATAGTATTTCTTTAATACAGTTTTGAATTCTGCATTTACTTCAGGTTTTACGATTTCAGAGTTTTCACCATCTGTAATGAATTTGGCAATTTCAAATTTACCTGTTCTTACTTTGTCTGAAGTATGAACTGAAATTGTGATATGATGAGGTTCTTTTCCTTGGATGATATCCTTGTTTAAAACTGGGTAATAAAGTTCATTCAATTCATAACCTTCAGGAGCTTTGATTTCTTTGAAATAATACCAACAATCTTCATCATATTCACTACCGATATACAATCCTTGTTTTCCGTTTTTATCAACATAGGAACTTGTATCAGCATACCCGTTTTCATCCGTTGTGATTTCCATGATTTTTTCACCGGCATGATATAGGATCTTGCTTTCGTTTTCAGGATTGTAGATATCTACAGCAGCATATAGACCATATACAGCTCCAGATAAGGTAGCCTCTCCCTGAGTTTTATTATTGATATCACGTTTTTGTGCAAGTTTTTCTGGTTCGGGTTTTTTCATGAAATCTTCAAACTCTTCTTCGGTGAGACCGTTATTGCTTGGATCTAGGTCATCATCTGTTTTTTGAAGATCGATTGATAAAGTATATCTTTGGTTTTCTTTTCCCATGTTCACTTCACCACTTCCTGTATATTCAACAGAAACGGTTGTTTCGGGGTCAAGATAATAGTAATAACCACTGTCTGTTTCTACAGCTTTATATACATGCTTTTCGTTTTGATATGCATTTATCAACTGATCTAAATGGACTTGTGCTTTTTTATCTGCACTAGCCTGTGCGTCGCTTTGATTCGAGAACCATCCTTTTGATATACATTCATTTTGCATACGTTCAGATAGCTCATCCCAGTTTGTTACATAGGTTTCTTTAAAAGTGTCTGAAGTAAACTCTTGTTCGATGTGAGATGGAATAGATACATTCCCATTTTCATCCGTTCTATCTTTACCTAAAGACACATCATCTCTAAAAAATTCAAATTCGATGCCTTCGATACCTTTTTTAGAGTCTTTGTCTGTCTTATGCACGTTTAGCTTTACATCAACTTTTCCAATTCCTTTTTTTCTTGAAGTTACTTCAGCAGTTTCAGGTTGAACGGGGATCTTATAAGAAACACGCATGACCTTTGGGTCTTTTTTGCCAAATACCGCTAATGTCTGATTTAATGGTTGATAATAAGCAATTTCAGTATTTGTTGCTTGGCTCTGAAGATAAAATGCATCAAAGACAAGATTTCCAGTTTCTGCTGCACTTTTATCTGCCCATATTTTCAATGTATTTCCACTACGTTCGATATGAATACCTGTTGGAATCATGCTATTAAGGTAATTTTTGAAAGTGCCTGAAGAATCATCAAGCGTAACTGCATATTCTTCTCCATACCCTTCGATTTCGACAGTATTATTCGCAAATGATACATTTTTATAGATCGTATTCAAACGATCGTTAATGATATTGACTTTCGCTTGAACAGATGAAGGAATTTGTGAAAAACCATTAGGTTGTTGAACTTGCCATATCATTAATTGTGTAGCTGCCAACATCTCTATTGAATTATCTCCATTAAATCCATAGCCCAAAGAAGAAATATATGCCATTCGGTCAATCTGTGCATCGGAATATCCAATTTTATAGAATGCAGATCTACCTGTTATTTTTTCGTGTGCATAAATAGGACTAGAAGAGATTTGAACCATTGGTTCAACGCAATAAGCTTTTTGACCATTGATTCTAAAATCAGAAAGATCCATCATGCCAGGGCCAATAGTTGTACCAGAAAAGCGATCTTCTATGATAAAACTATGATAAGCTTTTAATCCAGTCTTATTAAGTGATGCAGAATAGCTTTCAGCATGAACTGGTGTTATGGATATTAGACTCGTTAAGCTATAGATGGTTGCCATGCATGCTGTTATAAATTTCTTTATCTTTTGTTTCTTTTGCATTGTATTTTCTCCTTTCTTGAACCAAAAGAAAAGGAAGGATTTTGTTTTCCTTCCTATATGATTAATAGATTTTGACTGTGTAGTAAGTTGTACCACATTCTGTTTGTGACCATTCTAGTTCATAACCAGATAAACTACCATCTCCATTTAACATGTTATCCATGAGCACTCCTTGTGCATAGCTTGCTGCTTCCTGTTCAGTTCTGAATGCACCTTGTGGGATCGCATCATTACATATGGGAGGAGCAGGTGTTGCTTCTTGTCCTTCACTTGGTTTTGATTCTGGTTTTTCTTGTGGAGAATCAGGAACAGGAGGCTCAACTTGAGAATTGTTATTAGGATCTTGTGATGGTTTATAATCTGATTTATTATCTACCTCGCTTTCTATTGGTTTGGTCTTGGATCTTGATTGTTCATTTGAACTTGTTTTGACTTTTGTTTGATTGGTTGTGTTTTTTGATTTCTCTACATCCTTTGTTTCACCATCTTTCTTATCTGCATTTGTTTTCGTTTCTTTTTTGTCTGAAATTTCTTCTTGATCGATCACATCCTTTGTATTAGTTTTTGAATTTGATTCATGTGCATTTTGACATCCAACAAGAAACATCATCATAATTAGACATATTAAGATTTTCTTCATAGATAATTCCTCCTCATGTTAGATCTAATCTTAGAATAATTATTTTTATAAAAATCAACAATTCTATGAAGTTTATATAGCTATTATTCTAGTGTAGTAAGAATAACAATATATTCTAGATATATATCTAACTTAGAATATCTTCATGAGAATTAAAGTCCCTACAGGTGATTCCTTTCGGGATGTTAAGGGGGTTATAGGGGGAAAACTCAGTCACGCATGGCGCAAAGAAACGTACAACCCCCAAATTACGCTGAAAAAGCTCGATTCACTAACGAATTTGAGTTTTTTCTTTCTTTTTTTGCCACTCACCTAACAGCTTGATGATTAGTTCCTTTTTCTGGTTAGGTGTGTAAGAACGAGGAAAATACTTGTTGATTTCCTCCATCCTAAAACTGAGTTTTTCCTTTTGGTTTGGCTTTTCAGCCAATAACATATCCATCATGATGTCCGGACTTAATATGCCTTCTTGACTTTTTCTTTTTATTTCCTGACTTTGTGCAAGGCATGGTGTTGCTAATGTGTTTTCAATGACATGTACAAGTTCATTTTGTTCCTTCGTTGTCAGAAAAGAAAGCTCATAAGCTGGATTGAGTGCAATCGTAAAGCCATCTTCATGGATGCCATCGACCATGTCTCGCAATGGTTTTACCAGATAGGTCAATCGAATGTATCTATGAATTTGGTTCTTACTTTCTCCAATTTCATCGGCAAGTACATCTATTGACTTCACACCTTTTAAATGGTTCCCAAGTTGGGAACTATTTATTTGTGGTCTACCAACTTGTCTTTTCATCGCCTCTAATTTCATTCGATAGGCGAAACCACGTTCCGTTGGCAAGATATTTTCTCGTTGGATATTGCTATCTACCATGATGATGGTCGCTTGGTCATCATCTAAGTCACGAACGATGGCATCAATTTCTTTTGCACCACTGTATTCCAGTGCGAATTTTCTTCTGTGTCCGGAAATCATTTCGTAGCCGTTACCATTTTTGTCCGGACGAACGAGCACTGGTATCAAGATTCCATTATCCTGAACACTGTCGATGAGCTTTTGCATCTCTTCATCTTGTCTTACATGGAAGGGATGATTCTTAAATGCATGAATCTCATCAATTGGAATCTTCATGACTTTTTCAAGTTTTGCTTCTTGTCTTTGTTCTTCAGTAGAAAAGAGTGATTCTTCATAGGTAGGCAGTCCAAGATCTATTTTTCTCATAGTATCCACATCCTTTCATCTATCTTTCATGATTGCCTTTTAGTTTCACTTTTTCTGAACGAACAATTTCTTTTGTTAGATTTTCATATGCCTTGGCCACGTTACTGTCTTTCGCATGTTCAAAAACACTTTTACCAACCACCGTTGCTTCAGCTGCTTTTACTCCTATGGGAATGATCGTATCAAATACATTGATGTGATTTCCAAAGTTTTCTCGTAGTGTATCTGCAGTACTTTTTGCTAGATTTGTCTGCATGTTGGCTAGAGTGATAGCAACCCCTAATACCTTAATACGTGGATTGATTTGGTGCTGAACCTTGTTAATTGTTCCAAGTAGTTTTGTCATTCCTTTTGCAGGTAGATATTGAGCTTGTACTGGAATTAATACTTTATCTGCACTAGATAATGCGTTAATTGTCAACATTCCTAGAGAAGGTGGACAATCTATCAATATGACATCATATTTCTTCCTTAATGGTTCAAGTGTCATATCTAATATTCTTTCTCTGCTCATTACGCTAACAAGCTTTAATTCAAAATCTGCAAGTTCAATATTACTTGGAATGATATCGACATTTTCATCATGGTGGATAATTAGGTCATCAAAATTAATAGGAATATCTTTAATAGTTCCATTTAAAGCTTCACAAATCGTATTTTCCATATTGTCAGAATTTCGTATTCCTAGACTAGCAGATAAATCAGCCTGTGGATCAAAATCGATTAGTAATACTTTCTTACCTTCTTTTGCGAGACCGATTCCAACATTCTCGGTAGTGGTCGTTTTTCCAACACCACCTTTTTGATTGGCAATGACGATGACATTACCGTTTGATTGCATAATAATAGCCTCCTTTCTCATAGTTCGATGCATTAGATCGACTATGTAAGTGTTTAGTGACTTTTCTAAGAGGGGATTGTTACTCGAAAAATAGGTAAAAACGCTCTTCTTTCCTATCTAATAAAATTTGCTGAAAATAGATAAAAATCTCAAAAATGATAGTAAATTAAATATATATAATATAAATAAGGATAGGATTGAGTAACAAAAAGTAACATTATGAAAATTTTCATCAAAAAAAGCCCGATTAATACGGACTTTAGGGAATTATGCATTTCTCAGTAAAATACCAAAACGTTAGTAAATTGTTTGAGGAAAACTTTAGAAAATCCCCATTTTATGGGGTTTTTCTTTTTTTTATTTCGGTAATGTTTAATTATGGTTGCGTTATTTTAGATGTATGTCCTGTTAGAATTGGAGAACATACTATGATTGGCCCAAATACACATATATATACGTCTTGCCATTCGTTAGATTCAAATGAACGATTATTGGATGTTGAATTTGGTAAACCAGTAACAATTGGTAAAAATGTTTGGATTGGCGGAAATTGTACTATTTTGCCTGGGGTTACAATTGGAGAGACAATGCAGTCATAGGGGCAGGAAGTGTAGTAACAAAGGATATTCCTAATGATTCCATAGCAATTGGAAATCCTGCAAGAATAAAGAAAAAATAGGAATATACATTGAGTTTTATATAATATTAATGATGATATATATTTTACACATCTTATTCGAAGGATTGTATAATTAAAATTATTTAATATATTTTGGTGATAAATTTAGTAAATTCAATAGGATAATAGATAGAAGCGAATTGACTGAGCGTATAGGGAACTGTATGCCGGTCTTTTTTATTCGCTTTATCTTAGGCTTTATCTATGTAAAAATAAAATATTTAATCGAACATAAAATAATACTTCTACTGTTAAACGAAGTTTGATATAATTAAGATAGAATTAAATAAATGGTCAGTTATAAAAAAGGAGGTGCATATTTTGGGTAGAAAAGGAGCAGATATATCGAAGATATTAGAAGCTTGTTTTGATACATTTTGTGAATACGGATTAGAAAATACAGGTATGTTGAAATTATCTGAAGCTAGTGGTATCACAAATGGTGGGTTGATCTATCATTTTGGTTCAAAAGATAATTTGATCATTCAAGCTACTGCTTATTGTATGGCCAAGGTAGAAGAAGATTTCATGGCAAAAGCTCCTACGAGTTTTGAAGATATCGAACGTTTCTTAAATGAAATGCCACATCTTACAGCAAAACTTCATGGAAAGAAATATCGATTCATGTATCAGGTCTATTCTAGTCCTAAATATCGAGAACAAGGAAAAGAATTCTTTAAAGGCGTCAATGTACGTTATAAAGAATATGCCGAGCAACTTTCCAAGAAACTGGACATGCCCGTCGATTATATCCAAGGAATGACCTATATCTTTGTTAGAGCATGTGTACATTATGCTTTATTTGAAGATGAAGAATATTTAAATCTTCAGTTAAATGCGATACGTTCGTCTTTAAAAGCATACATAAAAGATAAAAAGGAGGAGAGAAAATGAAGAAACGAATATGGAGCAAAGCAGTATCCATTTTTACAGCAATCCTATTAGTAGTAGGACTTGTACCAAGTACGACAGTTGCTGTGATGGCGGCAGACGGAATTGAACTCTACGTAGGCGGTCAGCAAATCACAGAAAGCGGCTGCTATGAAAACCAAAATGGAACTTGGACAAAGGTTTACGGTACAGAACCTGCCAACGGTCAGTTTTCCTATGACGCCGCCACCTTCACCCTTACGCTGAATGAGGCGAATATTGTTAACTATCAAGATGTGACTGTTGGAGGAGGTTTCACATATCCCGGTAGTGTGATCGCTTTTAGTCAGTCTGCTGATGTTTCTCTCACAATAGTAGTATCCCAAGGAACGAGTAACATAACGGGAACCGGAGGAATTCGTGTGTTGTCCAAGGCTGGCGATGCCTCCTTGTCTATCTCAGGTCCTGGCAGCTTAGAAGTCAATGTGGATAAGAACGATTCAGGAATTTCGCTTATTGGTTCAAAGAATGTGAACCTTAACATAGACGGTGCTGATGTTAAGACTTTAGCTGCGTATTATTACGGAATTGATTTACACGCTGGTGATGGGTTCAAAGCTGTGGCTGTGGTGAATAATGGAAAACTGACCGCCGGTGGCAGTGGTGGTATAGGAATTTACTATCGATGGACTAACCCCAGTGATAGCGGTACTTCCAGCCTGACCGTCAGCGGCAACGCAGTGGTGGATACCAGAGACAGTAAAATATTGATTGCTTCACAAGCAAGTGAAGTTCAGGTTAGTGCAGGTAGTGACGGCAACGGCGGTATCGTCTTTGACGGCAAGAGCGGCACCGTGTACGGCGATGTGATTTTGGATGAAAGCATTACTATTAACCAGGATGAAACTTTGAGAATTCCTAGTGGATCTTCTCTGAACAGTAATAATCATTTAACTAATAATGGTACAATCATTGTTGAGAATGGTGGTGTTTTGACAGGTGAAAATGGTGGAAAAGTTGTTTCTGCTCCATCTATCACAACCGAATCTTTACCTGAAGGAAAAGTAAATGAAGAATATTCTGCTTCTCTTACAGCTGATGGTTCTGAACCAATCGAATGGAGCGTTACACAAGGTTCTTTACCTACTGGATTGAGTTTAACAAAAGATGGTAAAATTATTGGAAAACCTAGTGCTCCAGGTGAATATATCTTTACAGTAACTGCAAGCAATGATGTAGGAAGTGATGGTAAATCTTTTTCAATCTCTGTTGTAGATCCAATATATAGTATCCAAAATAGTGGCAATATCAGTTTTGCGGATGCAATAGAAGGTTATACACCAGAAGTTAAGACTATTACGATTACCAATGATGGAAACCAACTAATCACATTAGATCAGCCAGTTTCTAGCGAATCATTTGAAGTAGGAACTCTATCTAAGACAGAATTGAATGTTGGAGAAACTGCAGTATTTACAGTGCAGCCTAAGACTGGTCTTTTAGCTGGTAGCTATGATGAAGATATTGTAATCACTGGTACAAATAGTGGAAAATCTGTTTCTACAAAAGTAAATGTGAAGTTCAATGTAAAACATAATGCTGTTAAAGTGGAAAGAAAAGATCCAACATGTACTGAAGATGGTAATATAGAATATTGGTACTGCAATGTATGTAAAAAGTATTTTAGTGATACAGAATTTAAGAATGAAATCAGTTTTGACAAAACTGTGATTCCAGCAACTGGTCATAATCTCATAAAGATTGAAGCAAAAGATCCAACAGTAGATGGAACTGGAAATGTTGAATACTGGTATTGTGAAGTATGCGATAAATATTTCAGCGATGAAAAAGCAGAACATGAAATTACTTTAGAAGATACGATTATTGCGAAACTTTCTAAGTTAATCAGTGGTGCTAATCAAGAATGGACAAAAGGAAGCAAAGATGGATTAACTTTTAAAGTTGATACAGATATCAATGAATTCAAGAAAGTTCTTGTAGATGGAAAAGAATTAAAGGATACAGATTATGATATCAAATCTGGAAGTACGATCCTTACTTTAAAATCCTCTTTCTTAGATACTTTATCAGCAGGAAAGCATCAGATTTGCCTAGAATTTAATAATGGAACTATAGAAGCTTACTTTACTGTTAAAGTTAAAGAAACAACTACAGTTCCAGAAACAGGTGAGCAAACTAACTTGTATTTGTGGGCAATGCTTGCGATCGCATCCAGTGCTTCACTTCTAGTACTAAGAAGATATAAGAAATATAATCGTTAATTAAATTGGAATGGCGAATTCAACGCCATGACAGATAGAAACAAATTGACTGAGCGTATAGGTAACTGTATGCCAGTCTTTTTTTGCTTCTGCAAATGAATTGGTCTTACCATCTAAGTTTCCTTCTTGAATGGTTATATTTGTAGCATCCCATCCGATAACGATACCTACATGATTTCGTCCAATGCAAGAAAAGATGGCTCCTACTGCTGGAGTACTAGAAATTTTGAATTTATCTGGATGAGCATTCACAAGTTGTTTTGCGCATTTCCATCCATCACCAGTAAATCCAGGACTATAACCATGAATTTCATAAAATCTTCCCCAGGCTTTTTTTACTTTTCCTTTTTAATTCTTCTTTTTGATGGTTATAGGCCATATCAATTTCCCCCTTTCAATTAAATAGCCAAAAAAAATTAGATTTTTAGCCTATCTATAAAGGGAAAATGGTTAAAAATTATAAAAATTCTTTACATGTAATTAAAATTGCTATATTATTATAACATAGAAGTTAGCAATAGCTAACCAGGAGGTAAATATGAAAGTTGTTTATGCAAGTAGAACTGGAAATGTTCAATTAATGATTGATCAATTATTGATTTCTGAATCTTTACAAATTAAAACAGGTAAAGAAATTGTTTCTGAACCATATTTATTGTTTACTTATACTGATGGATATGGAGAAGTACCAATAGAAGTTTCTGATTTTTTAACAAATAATTCAAATTTTATACAAGGTGTAATTGTATCTGGTGACAAAGGTTATGGTGAGGCTTTTTGTAAAGCCGGAGATATAATTAGTCAGGAATTTGATGTTCCATGTCTTTACAGATTTGAAAATAATGGGACAGATGCTGATGTTTCTGCTATTCAAGATATTATTGATAATGTCTAAACAAGAATATTTCGAGGAATTATTAGCTCACCATTGTGCTCCAACTTTATGTAAATGTAAGGTTGCAAATATGTTTCATTTAGAAAAGTCAAAATTAGAAGATATTGATGAAACTATTAAAACATATAATCAAATTTTAAAAACCAAAAATATATATATACATATTTTTCAACCTTTAAATAGTAGAGTTACTATTTTTGTTTTTTCAAAAAAGCAATTAGAATCATTACTTAATAGAGATGAAGTAAAGCATTTTCTTTCACTTTATGGGTATAAAAAATTTTCAATTCATTCGGTATTTAATCATTTAGAAAAAAGATTGAATGAATCTATTGAGTATCCACATGAAATAGGAGTTTTATTAGGTTATCCTTTAGAGGATGTGATTGGATTTATTGAGTCGCAATCTTGCATTATGATTGGGACTTGGAAAGTATATAATTCTAATCCAGATGAAGCTCAACAAAGATTTAAATTATATAAATCCGTTCGAGAATATTTCATAAAAGAAGTTAGGAATGGAAGAAAAATAGCAACACTAGTACATTGAATAAATCAGGCTAAATGCACTAAAATATATTTTTTAAGACATATATGATTCAAGAAATGCATAAAATTTATATTATAGTTGTAAGATGTTTTTTGAATGTACTAATACAATTAAGTGTTTTGTGGTTAATAAAAGAGACTATTATTTCTAAAGATTTACAGTCTTTAAAAGTTATAGTCTCTTTTATACTTATCACCTAATAGACACAATAATATAGTATACCTTAATTATTCATGAGATTATAATATAATCATGAAATATCCTTATTTCATAGGCATTTTCTGCTTTTATTTATTCTTTTTCTATTCACCCGTTGGGTGAATAGTTTTTCTTGTGTGCCGGGCATGGCATGGATTCAGTTGGAGATAAACCAACCACAGGTAGTTGCCGCCAAGTGTAGTGAACCACAAGCCGTTGATAGTGATGTCATGGGTGAAGGAAGTGGTGTAGCGATTCTTTCGAACGTACGAACAGAAACCTGATATAAGGCTAAATGGTGGATAAGGTTGCAAGACAAACCGAAGTCCAAATGGTAAACGTAAAACCAAGACAGTAAATCAGGGCGTTGTGAAAGAAATAGGATTCATGAATTACCCTGGGAGGTCTTATGGACGAGGAAGTCTAATAAACTTTAAAATCAGTGATAGTACCCTCGGTCAAAAAAGGTTTATCATAAGAAGTCAGATGAAGTCATAGTAGGTAGAAATACTGAAGGACTGAAACGTTTATAGAGTGCAAATCACTATAAGCAATGTTTGGATAATCCGAATATGAGGATAGCCTAGAACTATGAATCGTAATCATAGATGGTAAAAGTAATTGGGATGGTTCCAAATAAATTTACAAATAGAGGAGGAGCAGCAAATGAAATTAATGGAAAAGATACTTAGTCAAGAGAATTTAGAAATGGCTATCAGAAAGGTCAAACAGAATAAAGGAGCACCTGGAATAGACAGAATGACAGTGCAAGAAATTGAATACTGGTTTGAAAAATATCAAGATGAACTTATCACAAAGATAATGAACAAACAGTATCGACCAATGCCTGTCAAGAGAGTTTACATTCCAAAACCTAATGGAAAGCAAAGACCATTAGGGATTCCAACAGTCATAGACCGAGTCATTCAACAAGCCATAGCACAGGTATTAAGTACAATCTATGAGCCAATATTCAGTGAACATAGTTTTGGATTCCGACCAAGACGTAGTGCACATATGGCAATGGAAGAAGTGCTATATTATTTGAATGAAGGCTATGAATGGATAGTTGATTTGGACATTGAGAAGTTCTTTGATACGGTTAATCATGACAAGTTAATTTCAATCTTAAGAGAGCATGTCAATGATGCAGCAACATTACATCTTATACGAGCATATCTAAGAGCAGGTGTACTAGAGGACGGACTTATTAGAAGCACAACAGTTGGTACACCTCAAGGCGGACCTATCAGTGTTGTACTATCAAATATCTATTTAGATAAATTTGATAAGGAACTAGAATCAAGAGGGCTAAGATTCGTAAGATATGCAGATGATTGCATTATCTTCGTAAAAAGTGAAATGAGTGCAAATAGAGTGATGAAGTCGGTGATATCATGGCTGGAAAGGAAACTATTCTTGAAGGTTAGTGCCACGAAAACAAAAGTCATACGTCCAGTGAAAGGACAATTCCTAGGATTTACCTTTTATAAAGACAGACAGGTATGGAAATGCAGACCTACAGAAGATAGAAAGAAACGCTTATATAAAAAGATAAAAGTCATTTTAACAAGGAAACAAGCTGTTTCAAGACCATTATCCATAACATTTACGAAAGTCAATCAAGTAGTAAGGGGATGGATAAACTATTTTAAGATAGGGTGCGTAAAGAAATTCCTTGAAAAATTTGGACAATGGTTACGCCACAAGATACGATGTATCATCGTTAAGCAGTGGAAGAAACCAATGACAATTTATGGAAATTTGATGAAACTCAACAAAGCATATAAGTGCAACTTTAGTGATGAAGATATTTATAAATGTGCTAACACAAGACTAGGGTGGTATAGAAGAAGTGGACTCATTATAGTCAACAGCATTTTATCACCAATAATTCTAGGCATAGATAAAGGGAATCGACCAGGTTTGGTCAATCCCCTTAGCTACTATCTTAAGAGCTTGTGATTCGATATAAATGTAGAGCCGTATACGAGAACCGTACGTACGGTTCAACGGGAGGGGCAATAAAACTTGATTCTATTCCTCTACCCTATTTAATGATTCATCATAAGTTATTAAAATAACAAAAATCTATGAACTGATATAAGAAATATATACAATTATATATAGCTAAACAGATAAAATGTGACCAAAATGTGACCAAATTCGTCAAAATGTATTGAATATTTACAATTTAAATTGTATGATGATAACATGTATGATTATGCTTAAATTAATTTAGGGAGTTTATAAAGATGGATATAGTTCTTATTGTCGCTGCATTTATTTTATATTTCTTATATGACAAAAATCAGATACAATTACATCAAAAATGGCTTCAACCATCTTTTTTCTTAGGAAGTTTTTTACTCGCTGTAGGCATTATATATGCTTATATTCAATCTTGGCATCAAAATGTCAATTATGTATTTGTGGTTATAGCTATAGTTTTCTTTATTTTTCTCATCTATGTATTGTTTTTTGCTTTACCCTTTTCAGATACCTATGTTGAAGAAAACATACATAAAGTTTGTCAGACAGGATGCTATGCTCTATGTCGTCATCCTGGCTTTTGGCTTTTAGCAGGAATGATGATTAGTCTATCATTAAGTGTTATGACATGGCATATGTGGATAGTTGCATTAATCGTCAACATTGGTAATTTTATGTATATATGTTATCAAGATAAAGTCAGTTTTCCTTGTCAATTTGAGGATTATAATGAATATAAAAAGGAAGTTCCTTTTTTGCTTTTTACTTATCAATCAATAAGAAAATGTATAGATACATGGAGGTGAGAATATGCGATTTGAAGATAAAAGGAAAATACTATCAAAAGAAGCTATCTGGCAGGAATATTGTGGCTTTTTAGATTTATCTATTGATAAGTTTATGCAAATGCAACATCGATTATTAGAAGAACAAATGGATTTATGGAAAAAGAGCGTATTAGGGCAATCTATTTTAAAGGGAAAATCACTAGATTCATTTGAAGATTTTCAAAAGCATATCCCTCTTACAACATATGAAGATTATGCCGATTTATTATTGAATAAAGATTCATCGGTTTTACCTGGTGAAGCTGTTTTATGGATTCAGACAACATGGGAAGGAGGCAGTCATCCCATTAAAGTGGCTCCATATACTGAAAACATGTTAAAAAGCTTTCAACATAACACCATAGCCTGTCTTCTATTAGCAACAAGTCAAAAGAAAAATGATTTTCATGTTTCTGATAAAGATACTATTTTATATGGTTTAGCGCCGCTGCCTTATGCTACAGGATTAGTATCACTGGTTTTTGAACAAGAAACTAATATCAAATTTCTACCACCAGTAAAACAAGCTCAATCCATGTCATTTTCACAGAGAAATAAACTGGGATTTAAACAAGGATTGGCTCAAAATATTGATTATTTTTTTGGATTGGGTTCTGTGACCTATTACATTAGTTTAGCATTAGATAGTATGAGTAGTGGCAGTCATTCTCATCCTTCGATGTTGAAGTCTATCCCAGTACATCGTTTGTATAAGATATTAAAAGCAAAGATGATATGTAAAAAAGAACAGCGAACTTTAATGCCTAAAGATTTATTCCAACTCAAAGGATTTATGGTTGCTGGAACGGATAATGATTTATATAAAGATGATTTAGAAAGATTATGGGGTATTCGTCCTATGGAAATTTTTGCTGGAACTGAGCCAACTTTGATTGGAACAGAAACATGGCAAAGAGATGGACTTTATTTCTTTCCCGATGCCTGTTTTTATGAATTTTTACCAGTCAGTGAAAGAGAAAGAATGAAAATAGACCCTTCCTATGTTCCTAAAACATGTTTGTTGAATGAAGTTTGTGAAAATGAAACTTATGAAATTGTCTTAAGTGTACTTAAAGGTGGTGCCTTTATGCGATATAGAGTAGGGGATATGTATCGCTGCGTTTCATATACTCAACAAGATCAAGGAAGTCTACCTAAATTTAAATATATTGATCGTGTACCAGAAGTTATTGATATTGCCGGATTTACACGTATTACACAAACTTCTATAGAAATGGTTATCCAATTGTCAGGATTACCTATTACAGAATTTTGTGCTAAAAAAGAACTCTATAATAATCGTCCTTTCTTGCATCTTTATGTTGAAGTGTCACCTTCTTCAGCTTATGAACGTGCTATTACAGTAGAGGTTTTACGTCAACATCTTTCTGTTTATTTTCATTATGTTGATCAAGACTATAAAGATCTTAAGAAAATACTTGGTATTGAGCCATTACAAATAACATTATTGAAAATAGGAACATTTGCGATGTATAAAAAAGCATATGGACAGAGTATGGAACGTATTAACCCTTCAATACATGCGATTCAAAAACTGCTATCATTACAACAATCTTATTATGAAATGGAGGGAAAGATTTAAAATGAGTTATGCTTCTTTTTCAATTTTTGCTTTAGTATGCTATATTTATCTTTTTTTAGCTTTACTGGCAAGTCAAAAAAATCGATTAATCTTTTCCTTTTTAATTTTACTTGTTGATATGATTTTATGGACAGGTGGTTCTTTTGCCATGCGAATGTGCTTTGGACCATCAACTTCGTTCTGGTTCGATGTGTCCTTAATTGGTCTTATTTTTATGCCTTATGTTTTTTATAACTTTATTTCTGAATTTATTGGTAAAAAAGATGAAAAAATACGTCGTTTCTGGTTATATATTTCTATTATTTTAAATGTTTTAAATTACACAACACATGTTTTTTTAGAAGCTCCAGAAATGATTATGCTACACAATGATGTTGTCTTTATTTATCATTTTACATGGCACATTTATATTGTTATTGGTATTTGCATTATTTGTGCATTACAGATTGTTTATAATGTTTATTGTTGTGTTAAAAATGGGGATCGTATGCTTTATCAGTTTACACCTATTTTAGCAGGTATTTCTATCCTGCTGCTTGGTCATGGACTCATCATGCTTGATATTTTTAAAGGAATACCTTTAGATATATTAAGTGGAATTATTAATGCTTTACTATTGTTCTATGCATTGTATAAAAAACATCTTTTTAATTTAAAGTTGCTTGTATCTAAAAGAAATTGTTATGCTATTTCAGCAATCATTACGATTTTATTATTTAGTAATTACTTAGTTCCATTACGCAATTTTATTGCCCAACATTTTTCTTATTACTTAGATCCAATGATTCTTGTTTTTATTATTTTTATGTTCGTTTTTGTTTGTATTCAGACATTATTAAAACGTTTTATTGATCAAATCTTTATTAAAGAAGAAAAGCAACAGGCAGATTATTTGAAAAGCTTTTCAGATCATGTAAGAAATACTTTAAGCGTTTATGAAATTGCACAAGATATTTGTGAAATTATCACAGAAACATTGGGTGTGCATCGTGTCTATGTCTGTATGCAGGAAGGTAACCATCAAGATTATCATATTATATATGGTAATGCTTCCTTAGAACGTCAGAATTTTACTTTTCAAGTAGATAATCCAATAGTAGAAGAATTAAAAGAAAAGAAAGATTGTTTGCTTTATGATGATTTTAAACGTAGTTTAAATTATCGTTCAATGTGGGAAAATGAGAAACAATTATTAGAACATTTGCAGATAGAATGTATTGTTCCTTTAATAGAAGATGAATTAATTGGAATGGTATTATTAACAAAAAAGTTAAAAAATCAATATACTTATGAAGATATGAAATTTTTATCATCAGTTGCTTCTATTAGTACAATTGCCTTAAAAAATTCTCGTTTATATGAAATGGTCTATCAAGAAGCAATTAGTGACGAAATGACTGGTTTATTAAATAGAAAATATTTCTATAAACAATTTGAAGAACTTTTTACTCAAAAAGGAAAAGAGTGTACTTTGACTTTGATTTTAGTCAGTTTAGATGATGTGAGGCTTTATAATCAGCTTTATGGTACAAAAGAAGGCGATAAAGCTATTATGAAAGCTGCTCAAATCATGCAAAAAACAATGCCTGATACAGCTATTATTTCTCGTCTATCAGGAAAAGAATTTGCAATTTTATTACCAGAATGTAGTTTACAGACAGCTCGTGATTTGGCAGAAAATGTTCGCTATCAATTAGCTAATGCCAATAATGATCAAGATGATTTTGCTTTAAGGTCTGTGACCGGAAGCTTTGGAATTGCTTCTATACCTCTACTTGCCAGTAATCCAAAGCAGTTAGAAGAATATGCCAACCAGGCTTTATACCAAGCCAAAAGAAGGGGAAAGAATCAGGTTGTTATTTATAATGAAGAAACAAAATCTTCTATGCAGACACAAAAAGATTCCAAAGATAAAGAAAATATTTATTCAGAATATGCTGAAATGATTTATGCTTTAACAGCAACCATTGATACCAAAGATCATTATACATTTACCCATTCTAAAAATGTGGCTTATTATGCTTGTGAATTGGCTTATGCAATTGGGTTGAAAGAAGATGTTGTTGAAATTATTCGAGAAGCTGCACTTTTGCATGATATTGGGAAAATTGGTATTCGAGAAGATATACTCAATAAACAAGGCAAATTAACAAGTGAAGAATATGAAATTATGAAAGGGCATGTGGAAAACTCTATTGGCATTATTCGTTATTTACCATCACTTGATTATGTTATTCCTGTTGTTATATCGCATCATGAAAGATGGGATGGCAGAGGTTATCCACGAGGTATTTCTAAAGAAGATATTCCTATTGGAGGTAGAATTCTTTGTGTTGCCGATTCTTTTGATGCGATGACATCAAAGCGTTCCTATAAAGAATCTTTTACACTTGAGTATGCAATCAAAGAATTAAAAAATCAGGCAGGAAAGCAATTTGATCCTCAATTGGCTGAAGTTTTTGTTCGTCTATTAGAAAGTGGACACATCAAATTACAAGTAGAACAAAGAGAAAAAAATCATTCTACAGATTAAGAAGGAGAAATCCTTCTTTTTTTGTTGGGGTATATAAATTTTATATGGATTAAGATATGAGATTTATATTATGCAAGCGAACCGATATGCGATATAAATAGACTTGTATATTTTGAATATACAGAAAGGATTTGTTATGAATGAAAATAAACTTTATCAAAGAATAACTTTATATTTTTTTATGACTGCTTGCATCTTATGGTTTTTATTATCTTATTTGATTTTTCAAAGATTTGCAGCACTATGGTTTTTAAATATCATCCAGCTTGTCTTTACTATTTTTCTTCTCATTATTTTTCATTTCATGATGATGTATATCATGTTAATCAAATATTTAAAAAAATTTGATCATCACCCTAAATTACAA
The DNA here is from genome assembly GCF_018223625.1 of Clostridium sp. C1. Classification (NCBI taxonomy): domain Bacteria; kingdom Bacillati; phylum Bacillota; class Clostridia; order Eubacteriales; family Clostridiaceae; genus Clostridium; species Clostridium sp. C1. The sequence continues at coordinate 2,822,652 of NZ_CP073631.1, forward strand.
ATATTCTGTCATCATCAGTCCTTTATTCCTCTACCTCATCAAGATATCGCCATGTTTTTATATTTGCATAAAAATCATTCTACCTATCATTCCATGAATATAGCATCTTTATTAGGACTAGATTTTCAACAATGTCAAGCATTAAAAATGGCACCAGATCAGTTTTGTGAATATATTTTAAATTTAGAAAAACAAATGAATGAAGATCATCTTATTGAAATCAATGGAAAGTTCTTATCAATTTATACTTATTCTTTAGAACATGAATTTCTTGGAATTATTATTGACCGTACTCAAGATATGATTAAAAAAACATGTTTAATCAATCAATTAAAAGAAGTAGAAATCAATTCACAGATTGATTCACTTACAAAAGTATATAATCGTAGAGGTTTTGAATTACATGTCCAAAACTGTCTTTGTTTAAATTGTCAAGAAGGTGTCATGATGGCTTTAGATGTAGATAATTTTAAATCTATTAATGATAATTATGGTCACCAAGAGGGTGATAAAGTACTACAACAGATTGCACAATTTTTAACGCAACATTGTTCTTTACAAGATATTATTGGAAGAATAGGTGGTGATGAATTTTTGATTTTTATACCACATACATTACCTATGACTCACTTAGAAACCCAGCTCAAATGTTTGATTCAAAAACTTCAAAAGAGTTTAGGTCACTATTACCATGATAATCACGTATCTATGAGTATTGGTGTTGTCTTTGTTGGTCCTACCATTCATGATTATCATTCACTATATCATTTTGCTGACATGGCCTTATATCATGCGAAAAAATCAGGAAAAAATAAATATTATATTTATTATGATTATGAATATAAAAATAGAAAGAGGTTGTTATGAACAATACATGTATTTTAATTCCAGCTTTAGAACCTTCATATCATTTTATAGATTATGTTAAAGCATTAAAACAAATATCTCATCTTTATATCGTTGTTGTTAATGATGGTTCAAATCAAGACTATCAAGTGATTTTTGATACTATTGATCAAATACCACAATGTTATGTCATTAAACATTCAAAAAATCTAGGCAAAGGAGAAGCTTTAAAAAGTGGTTATCGTTTTATTCAAAAACATTTATCATTTTGTCAAAAAATCATCTGTGTCGATTGTGATGGACAACATGCTGTGACAGATATTCAAAACATCATTGAAAAAATGTATCATCAAGAAAGTTTATTTATGCTTGGTGTCAGAGATTTTTCTTTACACCATGTTCCCATTAAATCGTGGCTAGGGAATCGTATAGCATCCATTCTTTTATGGTTTTCTACAGGTTATTATATTCAAGATACTCAAACGGGATTAAGAGGTTATGATTATCAATTGCTGGATTCACTTTTAAAAATTCATGGACAAAGATTTGAATATGAAATGAATGCATTGGTAGTTCTTTTAAAACAAGGTATTTTGGATACGACAGAGATTCAAACCATTTATTACCATCACAATCAATATAGTCATTTTAGACCTATTCAAGATACATGGCTGATTATTAAGAATCTATACCTCCCATTTTGCTTATATACATCTTTTTCCTTTTTATGTTTTATTGTAGATTGGCTCCTTTTTATCAGTTTTTATTTCTTGTTTACACTTTTCAATTTATCTTCTTTTGAAATAATCTTTTTGGGTAGTTTGTTTGCTCGTCTATTTTCACTTATTTGTCATTATCATCTTATCCAAAAATATGTGTTTCAACCTATTTTTCAAAAGTATCGATTGCCTCGCTATATGATTTTGTGCATGACTATTTTCCTTTTATCAGCCACAGGAACGTATTTTCTTCAATCTTTTCTGCCAGTCCAAATGAGTAAAATCATGATAGATGGATGCTTATTTATTCTTTCATATTATCTACAAAAAAAGTGGGTTTTCTATGATTAAGAAAAGCAATATCATCTTTATTTTATCCTTTATCTTTTCATCTCTTTATCTGATCTGGCGAACATTCTGGACATTGCCATTGAATCAAAGTATGGGTGAAATTATATTTGCAGTTATATTATTGTTATCTGAAATTATCACAACTTTTACAAGTTTTGAGCTGATCATTCATAAAATGAGGAATGATGAAAAAAGATTGGTTCCACCTGTTTTACAAGCCCGAGATTATCCTGAAATTGATATTTTTATCGCCACTCACAATGAAAGTGTTGACTTACTATATAAAACAGTGAATGCCTGTACTTTCTTAGAATATCCGGACTTACAGCTTGTACATATTTATATTTGTGATGATCAAAATCGACCAGAAGTCAAACACCTGGCTGAACATTTTGGTGTTGGATATATTGGTTTAGAATATAATCAACATGCCAAAGCAGGTAATTTTAATCATGCCTTATCAATGACACATTCACCACTCATTGTGACTTTTGATGCTGATATGATACCAGAAAGAACTTTTTTAATGAAGACAGTTCCTTATTTTTTTATGAAAGATACAAAGACATCTTCTTATTTACCAATTGCTTTAGTGCAAACACCCCAAAGTTTCTATAATCAGGATTTGTTTCAATTTCATCTTTTTTCAGAAACAACAATTCCCAATGAACAGGACTTTTTTTCAAAAGAAATCAATGTTTTAAGAAATGCACATTTTGGTGCTAGTTATACAGGAAGTAATGCTGTGATATTACGTGAAGCTCTTGAAAAGATAGGTGGTTTTCCTTACCATACTGTTACAGAAGATTTTGAAACAAGCATTCGTTTACAAAAAGCAGGATATTGGACTTATTCGACTCAAGAATCTCTTACTTCTGGCTTATCAACAACAACAATTCCAAGTATGATCCAACAAAGAATTCGTTGGGCTCAAGGTGTCATTCAAAGTATATATAATACACATGCCTGTACAACATCATCTCTTTCTTTAGGTTTAAGATTATCCTATCTGTGTGCGTTTCTTTACTGGTGGTCTTTTTTGACACGTCTTATTTTTATTTTAGCTCCGATTCTCTTTGCTTTATTTGATTTACAGTTTGTTCAATGCCATTTTGGAGAGTTACTGATCTTTTGGTTACCATCTTCTATTTTTTATCATCTTTCTTTAAACTCTTTATCTACACAAACAAGAAATCAACGATGGAGTCAAATCATTGATACCATTCTTGCACCATTTTTAATTATTCCTGTCTTTTTAGAAACATTAGGGATACATCAAAAAATATTTAAAGTCACAAATAAAAAGAAAGCAACTATGCATACACGTTCATTATTCTATATGATTCCTCATTTGATCCTGGTTATTCTAACGATATTGGCAATTATCCGCTATGGCATGGGAAAATATGGCTCTGCCTTATTTTACAGCAGTGTTATTTTATTTTGGCTATTTTATAATCTGGTAACTTTGTGTTTTGCTATTTTCTTTATGTTAGGAAGACCATCATATCGTGCATATGAACGTTTTTCTATTCAAGAAGCTATTGATATTCATTTTCATCATCAAACATATCAGGGAATGAGTGTTGATTTCTCTTATGTCAGTTTATCATTTTCTTTACCATTACCTTTTTATGTTCCAGCTGATATTCCTTTTTATATAGAAATCAAAACTGATCAATATCAAACCACGTTACCAGTACAACTTTTATATGTCAAAGTTGTACAAGAACAATGGGTTTATGTGGTGTTATTGCAAGATACACCAGAAGAAGACTATCGCCAATATCTTCAAATTATCCATGATCGTAAACATTCTTTACCTTCACATATTGATGAGTGGTCTTCTCTATATGATGATCTCTATCGTAATATTCAATCACGTTTTCAAAAAAGGCAACAAGAACAAAGGCAAACTTTTCGTATTCCTGTTGAACAGGTGTTTCATTTGACAAATGGTATGGAAATTTTTGTAGTTGATTTTAATTATCATTATCTTCTTGTGAAAGATTTTCAAGGAGATAAGCTAAAGGAATATTGTTTAAATTGGTATGGAATGATTTTTCAATTACGTTTTAAAAAGCAAGTCAATCATCAACTTTGCCTTTTAGAAGTTATCAATTTTGAGGAGCTTTTCTTCAATAAAAAAGCGTTAAAAGTATTTCTACAACATCTCATATACACAAAGGTGGATGAAACATGATTTTTATATTTTTTTTGTCTTTAGCTGGTTATATGTCTTTTCTATCAACAAAAGTTACGAAAACATATGTTCCAGTACTTACTTTAAGTTTGATTGGTTTATGTATTTATATTGGAGGTATTTTTCACATTCTTCAAATCATGGCATATATTGTCCTATTGATTGGGATGATATTAGGAATCATCGCCATCAAAAGAATAAACATCAAAAGATTATCTTTTCCATATTGTTCTTTATGGACCTTATGTTTTATGATCATAGCTATCCTATTTTTTATTCTGTCATTATTTTTAAAATTTGATCATTTTGATAATTTTTCACATTGGGGAATTGTTGTAAAAAATATGCTTACCAATCATCGCTTTCCAGAAGCTAGAGATATGCTTATTGCATTTAAAGATTATCCATTAGGTATGTCATCGTTAATTTATTATTTTTGCTTATTTTTAGGAAATAATCAGGGCATAATGATTATGTGCCAAAATATGTTTATATTTTCATGCTTTTATGCTATGTTTGGTATCATAGAGGAAAAAAAGAGATTTTTACTTTATGTTATATTATCTACAGGATGTACTTTTATGATTTATTTGAATATCACAATTCGCATTCAAAACCTACTTGTAGATTTTATATTACCATTACTGACTTTAGCAATATGCTCATATATCTATCATCAACGAGATGATTTGATGAGTGCTTTGTATTTGATACCATTACTAGGTTTTTTAACTGTTATTAAAGAAATAGGCCTCTTTTTCATGTTGATAGCTTTTATATATTGGCAATGGTATTGTTGGCATAGTTCAGTTTCTTTGTCGCAAAAATTAATCATAACAATAACAATTCTGATTATGAGTTTATTACCATTTTTATTATGGAAATATCATATGTCTATAACTTTTGCAGGAATGACACATAAGTTCGACTTATTATCAAAAACAATATCTGTGAATCAATATCCTACGATGATTTTATTCTTTTTTCAATCGCTTTTTCATTTATCCAATCGTTCTACACAAACATTTCTTTTCTTTGAAATTCTTGTGATTGGATTATTGATTTTTCATCATTTCTTGATAAAGAAAAAATGGCAGTTAAAAAAAGTATGGTTATTAGGACATATGATTGTGGTGGTATATGTATTTGGATTATTAGGGATGTATTTGTTTTCTATGCCTGAAGATGAAGCTATCCGTTTAGCAGGGATGGAACGCTATATATGTAGTATCGTTGTTTTTTATGTGGGGATGATTATGATGACTATAGTCAAAGATATTGAACGTTCGTTTTATATTCAATTGAAAGATAGTTATCATTATCAAGCTTTTTATTCACCACAGACAAAGAAAATTTATCAAAATACAACTTTAGTATTCATGATAATCACTTTCTCATGTGTATATTCAGAATTATGTGAATTAATCGCTTTGCGGCAAAATCATTCTTCTTCTCTTGCCAGTCAAGTTGAACAATTGGTAGGAAATCAATGGTATAGTCGTAATCAAATGGACTTATCACGTTATTTAGTTATTGCTTCTAATCAAAATCAGCAAGTATCTCAATACCAGTTAAGTTATACGATGAAATATTTCTTATACGCACCTTATGTAGATACATTATCCTATTTAAATGAGGATATAGATATAGAAAGCTATGATTATGTGATTATTTTTAATCGGGGATATGTTGATGAAGCAGTGATAAAAAAGTATCCTGTCTTTTGTGAAGAAGGAATCTATAAGATAAAGAGATGAAATGATGGAAAAAAATCAATTGGAACAATATGTCACAGTTGTAGAAGCAGGAAGTATCAGTAAAGCAGCGAAAATACTTTATTTAGCTCAGCCTAATTTAAGTAAGACTATTCAAATGATGGAAGAAGAAATGGGCCAAAAGCTCTTATTAAGAAGTCATAGAGGGGTGGAAACAACACCACTTGGCAAAGAGCTTTATTACCACGCTAAAAATATTCTAGAACGTTTTGGTATGATAGATGAGTGGAAGACTATGCATCAAAAGACATGACCTTGTTATTTGAATGTTTCTATATCTTCGTTATTTTTAGATAAACGTATTTTACAAGAATTTTCTAGACAGACACAATCTATGGAAACGTTTATTCAACTACATGAAACAACACCTAAATCAGTATTAGAAGATTTAGTGAATGGACAAGCAGAATTAGGAATTGTTATTTTGAATGATCAGATTTTACCTACTTTTCAAAAGATTGCTGAAGCAAAAGAAATTCATGTTGAAGTGATAGATCGAAAACCATACTGTCTGCATTATCATCGTCATTACCATTTAGAAAAAGATTTATCACAAGATCTCAGATTTTTGAACCATTATATCTGGATACACTTTCCATTAGATTTTTTTGGATATTTAAATGCGTCATTATCGCAATACGGTTTCATGATTCAAGAATCTCAAAAAAGAATAGTCAGTAATAATTATCATGCGATGATTCAAATGCTTTGTTTTTTAGATGCCTTTATTTTTGGAAACATTTGGCAAAAAGAAGAATTTGCCAGAACAAATATTGCATCAATACCCTTAGCCTATATCCATATCCAACAGAATTTTATAATTCTTACAAAAAAAAGAGAAGCTCTTTCTCATGCAGGAAGTCTTTATTTAAAAATCTTGAAAGAGATTTATCAACTTTGATAATGAAATTTTCATTATCATTTTTTGTTGTTTCTTAAAATTTTTCATGAGATAATTATAAGTATGGAAATAGAAAGAAAGGATGGTTATATGAAAAAGTATAAAGCTGTGATTTATGATATTGATGGAACAGTTTTAAATACATTAAATATGAATATGTATCCATTAATGAAAATCATTAAAGAAGAATTAAATGAAGATTGGACATTTGAAGAAGTGTTAAAATTTGCTGCTTATCCGGGTATGAAAGTGATGGAAGAATTAAATATAAAAGATAAAGAAAAAACATATGCCAGATGGGTTCAATATGTCAATGAATATGAAGAAGGAGCAACACTTTATGAAGGATTTGAAGACGTTTTTTCAAAGTCTGAAGAAGCCGGAATCATTCAAGCTATTGTATCTGCCAAGACAAAAGCGCAATATCAAAATGATATGGGACAAAAAGGACTAGATAAGTATATGAAAGCAACGATACTTGCTGAAGATACTGATAAACATAAACCAGATCCTACACCATTATTAGAATGTCTGAAAAAATTACAATTACAACCAGATGAAGTGATTTACATAGGAGATACAAAATCAGATGAACTGGCATCAAAGAATGCTCACATTGATTTTGGATATGCGAAGTGGGGAAATGTCGCTCAAGAAGAAATGAAAGATGCAACAATTGTTTTAGAAAAACCTCTTGATTTATTACAGTTGATTTAATGAATACCCAAAATAATTTTGCTTTAGGAAATGTGTCCCAGCATATTTTACGTATTGCAGGACCTATGATTGTTGCACAATTTATTAATGTTTTATATAACGTTGTTGATCGTATTTATATTGGAAGATTACCTGAGGTTGCTTCATTAGCTATGAGTGGTTTAGGATTATGCTTACCTTTAATTTCAATAATTATTGCTTTTGCGAATTTATTTGGAATGGGTGGATCACCACTGTGTTCTATTGCAAGAGGTAGTGGAAATAATGATCTGGCTGAAGAAATTATGGGAAATGCGTTTTCTTTATTAATCATTTGTTCTATTCTTATTATGTTAGTTGGTTTTATTTTTAAGGAGCCTTTATTATGGGCTTTTGGAGCAAGTGAAAATACGATTGGTTATGCAAACGATTATATGACGATTTATTTATTGGGAACGCCCTTTGTTTTAATTGGATTAGGATTGAATAGTTTTATTAATAGTCAAGGATTTGCGAAAATAGGGATGATGACAGTTTTATTAGGAGCAGTGACAAATATTATTTTAGATCCTCTTTTTATATTTGTCTTTTCAATGGGAGTCAAAGGTGCTGCTATAGCAACTGTTATTTCTCAATGTATATCTGCATTATGGACTTTGCAGTTTTTAACTGGAAAGAAAACAATTTTAAAATTAAAAAAAGAAAAAATGATTTTAAAAATCAAACATGTTCAAAAGATATTTGCTTTAGGTATGGCTGGATTTATGATGGGGATTACAAATTCAGTTGTGACAATTGTCTGTAATGTGACTTTGCAGACTTATGGTGGAGATTTCTATATTGCCATTATGACTATTATTAATTCTATTAGAGAGGTTGTGTCTTTACCCGGTCAAGGTTTAGCCAATGCTTCACAGCCAGTTCTTGGCTATAATTACGGAGCAAAACAATATCAAAGAGTTTTAAAAGGCATTCGTTTTACGACATTGACTTGCTTTTTAACGAGTTTTGTATTGTGGTTGAGTATTACCTTATTTCCTCAGCTCTATATTCAAATCTTTAGTCACAATCCTGATATTTTAAAAGAAGGAGTTCAAGCCATTCATTTATATTTCTTTGGTTTCTTTATGATGGCTTTTCAAATGAGTGGACAATCTATAGCCGTAGGACTAGGAAAATCAAAACAGGCTGTTTTCTTTTCTATATTTAGAAAAGTCATGATTGTTGTACCACTGACTTTCATATTACCTATATATATTGGTATTCAGGGTGTTTTTATCGCTGAAGCTATTAGTAATTTTATTGGTGGGGGAGCCTGTTATTTAACAATGTTATTAACGATTGGAAAAGATCTCAAGAAGAAAGTGAGAACTTTAGAATAATAAGGACTCTTGTTGAAATGATGGCAAGGAGGAAAATGGAAATGATTGTAGATTTTATGGATGGAGCATTTTTCTGGATTGTATTAGCTTTATTTGTGGCTATATCTTGTATGTTGTTGAGTCAAAAGAAATAATAATAGGGGGAGCATATTGAAGATATGCTTTCTTTTTTGATTCAAGTCATAAAGGAATTTCTTTTTTCATATAAATAAACGGGTGATGATTCATATGAAAAAAACGATGTCTTTTATTATCCTTTTTGCTTTATGTACATGTTTATATAAACCAGTGATTCATGTATCATCATCAAAATTATTAAATCAAAGAGTGATTGTATTAGACCCAGGTCATGGTGGTTTAGATAATGGTGCCAGTGTAGCAGGGGTGGATGAGGATACTTTAAATTTGAAAATCAGTTTTGCTTTAAAAGAGGAATTAGAATCACGAGGGGCTACAGTATATATGACACGTACTGATGATCAAGATATGACAAAAAGAAATTATAACTATTCTAAACAAGATGATATGTATTTAAGAGCTTTGCAAGTAGATGCATATCAACCAGATCTATTTTTGAGTATACATCTTAATTCTTCCACATCTAGTGCTTGGGGTTCTCAAGTGTTTTATTATAAAAAAAGTGAAGATGGAAAAAGATTAGCCAATTGCATTCATGATCAGATGAAAACATTAACAGGAACAAGGAAGAATGTTTCATCAAGTAGTTTTTATATTTTACGTGCAACTCAATCATTGGGAGTTTTAATAGAATGTGGTTTTTTATCTAATGCTAATGAACGAGGACAATTAAAAAGTCGTGCGTATCATCAAAAATTAGCAATCGTCATTAGTGATGGTATAGAAGACTATTTTCATTCACTAGCAGCACCTCTATAAAAATATATATAAAAACGAAAAAAAGTATTGACGAAAAATGAAGGCTATGCTAATATATTAGGGCAGTCGTTAATGGGCCTGTAGCTCAGCTGGTTAGAGCGCACCCCTGATAAGGGTGAGGTCGATGGTTCAAGTCCATTCAGGCCCACCATTAATTACTGTCACATATATACATGGGCCTGTAGCTCAGCTGGTTAGAGCGCACCCCTGATAAGGGTGAGGTCGATGGTTCAAGTCCATTCAGGCCCACCATGTATAATATATATTTTTATGGGGCTTTAGCTCAGCTGGGAGAGCGCCTGCTTTGCACGCAGGAGGTCAGCGGTTCGATCCCGCTAAGCTCCACCATATAGGATATAACCTGTATTGAATGTTTTATAAAGCATTTGATGCAGGTTTTTTGTTATTTCATGGAAAATAGTCTATAATAATGTAAAGAGGTGATTAACTATGTGTACAGCTTTTCAATGTCATGGATATTTTGGAAGAAATCTTGATTTAGAAACAGGATTTCAAGAAGAAGTTGTTGTTACACCAAGATTCTATAATTTTCCATTCAAAAATGGAACGGATTTTAAAAATCAATATGCTTTGATAGGGATGGCAACAGTTGTTGAAGATTATCCATTATATGCTGAAGCAATGAATGAAAAAGGTTTATGTATGGCTGGCTTATATTTTCCAGATAATGCACATTATTTTGATCAAGAAGATAAAAAGTTAAATCTAACACCTTATGAATTAATTCCTTATTTTTTAGGTAAATATCAAAGTGTTCATGAAATCAAATCCATCATACATCAACTCCATATTATCAATATACCATTTCTACCACAAATGCCTTTAGCTCCTTTGCATTGGATTATTGCTGATCAAAACGAAAGTCTGATTTTAGAATCAACAAAAACAGGTTTGCAGATATATGAAGATTCATTACATATTCTGACAAATAATCCACCTTATCCATATCATCAGTGGAATGTTCATCATTATATGCATTTAACATCAGCATATCCACAAGATAATTTGATTCATCAAAATATGAAACCATATGGTAATGGTTTAGGAACAGTTGGATTACCAGGTGATTATTCTCCTGCATCACGCTTTATTAAAGCGTTATGGTTAAAAGACAATGCAAAGATGAATGATTGTGAACATGAAAATATCAGCCAGATTTTTCATATCTTAGATGCTGTCGCAATGGTCAAAGGTTCAGTGAAGACCAGTCAAGATAAAGATGATTATACTATTTATTCATGTTGTATGAGCATGAATCAGTTGACTTACTATTATAAAACATATGATAATAATCAAATTCAAGGTATACAAATGAAAAAACTTGATCTTCAAGCTTCACAATTATATATATTTATTTTAAATAGACAACAAAATATCCAATATTATGAAACTGCTTAGGCAGTTTCTTTTGTTTATTATTGATAATAAAAATATTAAAAATGAAACATTTTAAAATAAAGAAGTAAGATATACTTTTTTCTAGAAAATGAAATGATTTTAGCGCTATGAGTTTCATAATAGGAGGAGGAAAAAACATGAATTTTTTTAATAAGCTGCAAGTAGGCTTAGAAAAAATTGTCGGACCATTTGCAACAATGGTCGCTAAGAGTAAGTATATTAAAGCCTTAACAGAAGGGTTTATGTATACTATGCCAATTACTTTAGGTGTAGCAGTTATTGCTGTCTTATCTAATTTGCCTATTGATCCATGGGTTGATTTTTTAAACAGTACAGGATTATATACAGTAGGGCAAGAGGTTGTATCTTTAACATTATCTTTACTTGCTATTTATGTTGTAGGAGCAATTGGATATTGTTTTACTAGAAATGAAGGAGAACAAGGTATTATTGGAGCTGTCATGTCAACAGCAGCCTTTATTATTTTAATGCCGATTCAGACGTTTACAAATGAAGTAGGAACTTCTGTATCAGCTTTATCAACAAGCTATATGGGTAGTGATGGAATTTTCTTAGCTTTGATTTTAGGTTTATTGATTCCTAGATTATACTGTTATTTAATGAGTAAGAATTTAAAATTAAAATTACCAGATTCTGTTCCACCTATGGTAAGTATGTCATTAGCACCAACATTTGTCGCTATGATTATCTTTACATTTGTTTTTGCCTTAAAATGGGCATGTACATTTACACCATATGGTAATGTCTTTAATGTTGTTTCAACATTGATTGGTCAACCTATTTCATATTTTGGAGCTTCACCAATTTCATTAATTATTGTTTTCTCATTAATGAATTTAATCTGGTTCTTTGGAATTCATCCAAATGCTATTTTAATGCCATATATGCCTGTATTAATGATGGCCTCTATGGCAAATACAGAAGCTTTTCTAGCTGGAGAAACAATGCCTTATCTTGTGTTTGGAATCTTAGGGGCATGTGTGCAAATTGGTGGTGCAGGAAATACATTAGGATTATGTATTGCGACATTATTTGCGAAATCAGAAAAATATAAAGCTATGCGAAAACTTGTGATTCCAGCTAATATTTTTAATATTAATGAGCCAATTATATTTGGTTTCCCAATCATGTTAAATCCATTATATGTTATCCCAATGGTCTTTTCACCAGCTGCATCTGGACTTGTTGCTTGGGCATTAATTGGTATTTTCCCAATTCAGTTTAATCCAACAATTTCAATGCCTTGGGTTACACCTGGATTTATTACAACGTTCTTCCAAGGTGGTATATTCATGTTGTTGTTATGGTTAATCAGTTTAGCTATTCATTTTATCATGTATTTACCATTCTTCTTAATTGATGACAACAATGCTTTAAAACAAGAACAGGAAATGAAAGCTCAATAGAAGTTTGTATTGACAAACTTCTTTTTTGAAAGGAGAAGATATTATGGCAAAAATACAATGTAATGTTATTTCTTATACACTGATGAGAACTGTTGATATTGATGTTATTTTACCAACAGTGACAATTCCTGAAAGTATGATGAATCAAGGAAAGATTCATCATGACTACCATCAAAAGTTTCCAGTATTATATCTTTTACATGGTTTTGGAAATAATCATGCACAATGGTGTGGCTATACAAATGTGGAATTATATGCTGAAGAAAGACAGATTGCTGTGGTTATGATTTCAGGTGAAAATAAAAAATATATCGATCAAGATGAGGATTTATTCGCAGATTTTATAGAAAATGAATTACCAGAATTTATTACTCAAGTTTTCCCAGTTTCTACAAGAAAAGAAGATACTTATATTGCAGGACTTTCTATGGGGGGATTTGGTGCTCTTTATCATGGATTGAGTCATCCAGAAAAATATAGGGCTATTGGTGCATTTTCACCAGGTATTGAAATGCAGGGAAATCCAATTGATCTTTATGAAGTTTTGGAACAATGTCAACAAGAGATTCCTATTTATATGGCTTGTGGTGATAAGGATTTTCTTTATGATACGAATGTTCAATTCGTTAAAAGTTTAAAAGAAAAAAAGATGCCATTAACATGGTTGAGTGTACCAGGCTATGAACATGAATGGCGTTTCTGGGACAAGTGTATTGAAGAATTTTTAGATTGGATTCCACGCAGTGATGCTTATGCAAATGCAAAAAGAAAAATTTAAGGAGGTAAAATATGGGATTTCCTAAAGACTTTTTATGGGGTGGTGCTACAGCAGCCAATCAATACGAAGGTGGTTATTTGAGTGGTGGTAAAGGTTTAGCGACTGCTGATACCATTACAAATGGTGATCAAAAACATCCTCGACGTATTATGATTGAACTTGAGGATGGAACAAAAAAAGAAATTAATCGTTTTGAAGATGTGCCAAAAGGTGCAAAAGCTATTGTTGACGAAGATGTTTATTATCCAAGTCATGTAGCAACTGATTTTTATCATCACTATAAAGAAGATATTGCTTTAATGGGTGAAATGGGATATAAAACATTTAGAATGTCCATTAACTGGTCACGTATTTTTCCTCATGGTGATGACGATAAACCTAATGAAGAAGGATTAAAATTCTATGATGATGTGTTTGATGAATGTCATAAGTATGGTATTGAACCCCTTGTAACAATTAATCATTTTGATTTACCACTTCATTTAGCTCATCAATATGAAGGCTGGTTAGATCGTAGAACAATAGATTTCTTTATGAACTACTGTCGTACTATTTTTACGCGTTATCAAAATAAAGTTAGATACTGGCTGACTTTTAATGAAATTAATTTTTTAAGAGATTATTCTACTTTAGGTATTACAGAAGCATCCAATCCTCAAAAACAGCAACAGGCCATTTATCATTTGTTACTTGCTAGTGCAAAAGCTGTTTATTTAGGACATCAAATTAATCCTGATTTTCAGATTGGTTTAATGATAGCTAATATTCTTTTCTATCCTGAAACATGCAATCCAAATGACGCTATTGCTGAAATGGAAATGGCTAGAGACTTTAAAGATTTCTACTATGATGTACAATGTCGTGGTTATTATCCAAGTTATAAATTAAAAGAGTTAGAAAGACAGAATGTGGTACTTCAAAAAGAAGATGGAGATGATCAGATATTACTTTTAGGGACAGTCGATTTTATTTCATTTAGTTATTATAATTCAGCAGTAATTGCAACACGTGAAAATACTGAAAAATCTGGAGGTAATCAATTAGGTGGTGTTAAAAACCCATATCTTGAAGAAAGTGAATGGGGATGGCCAATCGATCCACAAGGCTTAAGACTTGTTTTAAATCGACTCTATGATAAATATCAATTACCATTGATGATTGTTGAAAATGGTTTAGGGGCATTGGATCATGTTGAGGAAGATGGTTCTATCCAAGATGATTATCGTATTGATTATTTAAGAAAGCATATTCAACAAATTCAAAAAGCTATTGATTATGATGGTGTAGATGTTATAGGTTATACACCTTGGGGTTGTATTGATCTTGTTTCTGCTGGAACAGGAGAAATGAAAAAACGTTATGGCTTTGTCTATGTTGATATGGATGATTTAGGACAAGGAACACTTCAAAGAAGACGTAAGAAATCTTTTGAGTGGTATAAAAAAGTCATTCGTACAAATGGAAAAGATCTTGATTGATGTGATATAGAAAAATATGTTAGAATGTTGCTGGTGATAAAGATGCGATTGATTTTTGATGAAGAATATGAAGATGTTGATAGTAGTATACGTAATTATGATAGTAATAAATACTGCTTATTTATAGATTCTGCTGGACATAATGAAAATAAATCTATCATAGATGTTCATTGGCATGAATGGCTGGAAATTGTTCATATTATTGATGGGCATATGATAACAATGACACCTGAAGGACTATTTGAAGTGAATCCTGGTGATGTGATTGTGATTGGAATGCAGGCACTTCATAAAATGATTGGCAATGCTGGTAATTTTCGTTTCCAATGTCTGCATATCAATATTGGTTTTATTTTACAATATATGCCTTCAACTTTACTTATTGATAAAGTCTTTATGATTAAAGATCAAAAGTCTTTTATTGATTTGTTTTCCCAAGTTATTTTAAAAATGAATCATGATGATATTGTTTCTCAATTAGAATATAAAGCATCCCTTCTTTCCTTATTATCCCAATGTTTAAAAGAAAGTCATTATGATCCTACATCCTATCATCATGAAAACAACGATACTTTTTCAAGAATTCTTTTCTATGTCAGTACGCATTATCGAGAAGATATTTCTTTACAGTATTTATCAAATCATTTTGGTTATACAACGCAACATATTTCATTAATGTTTAAACGTTATTTAAATACAAATTATTATACTTATTTAACGAAATTACGTTTAGATCGTGCAAAATTCTTATTAATGACATCACAAAAACGTATTATAGATATTGCTTTTGAATGTGGTTTTTCTAGTGAACATACCTTAATTAATCATTTTAAGAAATGGTATGGAAAAACACCATCTCAATATCGTAAACAGGAACATTCATAAATAGATGGGGACTTTTCTTTAAAAAAGTCCCTCTTTTATAGGAGGTTAAAATGAAAGATCAAGTATTAGTCATTGATGTAGGTGGAACATTTATTAAGTATGGTTTAATTGATGAACAGTGTCATTTAACACAGACATCAAAAATAAAAACACCTTATGAGTCACAGGAACATTTTTTAGAAACATTACAAAATATTTATTTCTCTTTTCAACAAGAAAATATTCAAGGAATTGCAATGAGTGTACCAGGAAAAATAGATGTGGAAAAAGGTGTCATGTTGACAAGTGGGGCACTGGTTTATTTAGAAGGGTTAGAACTTGCTAAAAGATTATCTGCTTTATGCCATTATATTCCTGTATCTGTTGAAAATGATGGTAAAGCTGCAGCTTTATGTGAATCATGGGTAGGACAGGCAAAAGATTGTCAAAGCTGCGTCGTTTTGATTTTTGGTTCTGGTATAGGTGGAGGTATTGTCATTGATCATCAGGTACTACGTGGTTTAGATTTGATTGCAGGAGAATTTAGTCCTATTTTTGTTGATTTGCGTCAAGGACAATATGAGAGTTTTGCTGGAACATATTCAACTTTAGCTATTGTCAAAAAAGTTCAAGATATCAAACAAGATGAAAACATTGATGGGGAAGCCATGATGCAGCTTTATCGTCAAAAAGATCAAGAAGTGATTTCAGTCATGGATGATTGGTTTGAAGCAATAGCTAAGTTTTGTTATAACATTGATAATATCATCAATCCTGAATGTATTTGTATTGGAGGAGGAATCAGTCAAGATCCATTGTTTGTAGAAATGATACAAACAAAGATAGATGATATTTTTACAAAAGCTTATCTCTTTAGAAAACCACAAATCAAACCATGTCAATATCATAATGATTCTAATTTGATTGGTGCTTACTATACATATTGTCAACTTTATAATAAAGGTGGTGTGAAATAATGAAATTAATTTTACGTGCAGATGATTTAGGTATAAGCGAAGGTGTAAACTACGGCATCTTAAAATCTATACAAGATGGTGTAATCAGTTGTGTGGGACTTATGCCTAATATGGAAAGTGCAAAGCATGGCTATCAATTAATCAAAGATTTAGATATTTGTTTAGGACAACATACAAATATATGTTTAGGAAAACCGGTTTGTTCGCCTGGGCTTATTCCTTCTTTGGTTAATGAAAATGGGGAATTTTATTCAAGTCATGATATTAACCATCGTCAAGAAGATACAATCAATATTTTAGAGTGTGAGTTGGAAATTGAAGCACAATTACAAAGATTTATTGAAATCACAGGTCAAAAACCAGAGTATTTTGAGGGACATGCTGTTTTTTCAAGAAATTATTTACAGGCTTTAGAAAATGTGGCTGCCAGGCATCATTTATTTTATGACAATTTGATGGATCAACAATGGCAAAAACAATATCATATTCAATCTTTAGATTTCTTTGCTTTTGATGAAAGAGGACTCTATGACCCTTATCAATATTTTGAAAGTCAATTATCAAATATTCAAAAAAATGAATGTAGTCTGGTGGTTTTTCATCCTGGTTATCTTGACCAATATATTTTAGAACATTCTTCATATACATTGATTAGACCAATGGAATGTGAATTTTTATGTAGTCAGTGGTTAAAAGACTGGTTAAAACATCATCATATTGAAGTCGTCAGTTTTCGAGATTATCAATAAAAGATTTGTTTTTAGTAAAAGGAGTGCGACTCCTTTTTTTTCTTGCTTAATCATAAAAACAAAGTATAATATCCTTATATAGGAGTCAGTTATGGAAAAATATATTAGTGCTTACATTATAACTTTTTATATATATGGTTTTGCTGGATGGATTTGGGAGTCACTCATTTGCCCTATTATGACGAGACATAGGATCAAAAACAGTGGTTTTTTAAATGGACCCATTGTTCCTATTTATGGGGTAGGAGCTTTGACAGTGTCTTTGCTATTCTCTCCAACAGAAAGTTATTTATCTATTTTTATTGAAGGGGCTTTTGTAGCTTGTGTGATTGAATATTTAACATCTTGGGGTATGGAAAAGATTTACCATCGTCGCTGGTGGGATTATTCTGATAAAGCTTTTCATGTCAATGGGAGAGTATGTCTAGAAGGCTTTCTTGTTTTTGGATTATTTAGTGTTGTAGCAGTGAAATATGTTCAACCCATGTTATTGGAGTGGATTATGCAATATGGTTTAATTACTTTGGTTGTTTTTGCGACTATGCTGACAACACTTTTGGGTATTGATTTTATTTATACAGTTGTTTCTTTAATGCATTTGGATGAACGTTTAGATGCATTAAGAAAAGATATGGAATTGACGGTTCAGACATTGATTGAAAATGTTGAACAGAGTAGACATGATTTTGAAGAAATTATGCAATTGTGGAAAGAAAATGATCATGAGAGTTATCGTCAGTGGGTTCATGAAAAATCTATGATGGAAAGACGTATTGTGAAAGCTTTCCCAATGTTGATGAAACATCAAGGAAAAGAGGAGAAAGAAGATGGCAAGAAGTAAACGTGATAATTATCTATCTCGTACTTTTCATGGCTTAGCTGCTGGATATTTTATGAGTTTTGTCTTAGGAACAATCTGTCAGGAAATAGGACAACTGTTTCATCTTTCATTGTTGAATCAATGGGGAATTATACTCACTTATATGCTTGGCCCTGTTATTGGTATCACAATGGCATGGTGTATGGAAGCAAAAGGTATCAATTTAGTGACAGCGTGTTTAGCTGGTATGATTGGTGCAGGAACTTTAGTCGTTGATGGCAGTCATGTGACATTAACAACGGGCTCTCCTTTTCTAGCTTATCTGGCAGTGATTTTAACTGTAGAAGTTGTTCGACTCATTCAAGGGAAAACATCACTGGATTGGCTGTTAGCCCCTATAGTTGCATTAATATGTAGTGGAGTCTTCGTCTGGTTTATCAAGCCATTTTATTTACAATTGTTATACTGGTTTCAAGATTTGATGTTACAATGTATACAGCTACCACTTGTTTTGATGGGAATGTGTGTAGCCTTATTAAGTGCCGTGATTACAACATCACCATTGACATCACTCTTTTTAATGTCGGTTTTAAGTGGGTTAGATGGCGTGGCTTTGGGTTGTGCTTTGGCAGGGGTCTGTGGACAGATGGTAGGACTGGCAGTTATGTCTATTCATGATAATCCTATTGGAAATGTTTTGGCTGTCAGTATAGGAACAAGTTTTTTACAGTTCAAAAACATAATCAAAAGACCTTTGATCTGGGTACCACCTCTTATCGCAAGTCTTATCAGTGGTATATTGACAGCGTTATTGTCTTTAAGCTGTACTGTTCAAGGAGCTTCACTTGGTTTAACAGGACTTATAGGATTACGTGAAGCAATGCATTTGATGTCACCTACTTATTGGATTGTCTTTATTTTGATAGATGTTGTTTTGCCAATGGGTATTTGTTATGGTATGTATAAAGCTATGAGAAAATTAAATTATATAAAAAGTGGAGATATGTATATATCTGGAATATGAAAAGGTGAGGGAAATGAAATTAAGTGAATTATTGAAGGAATTAGATTATCAATTTATACAAGGAGAATTAGATAATGAAGTGACACAAATTGATTATGATTCAAGATGTGTAAAAGAGGGAAGTTTATTTGTCTGTATTCCTGGTGCGAAAGTCGATGGACATTCTTTTATCAAACAGGTTATTCAAAATGGGGCAAAAACAATTGTTGTGGAACATCCTGTAGAATATCAGCAAGGCATTACATATATCATGGTTGAAAATGCAAGAAAGGCATTGGCTTTACTTTCTTGTGCTTTCTTTCATCATCCAAGTCGTGAAATGACAGTGATTGGTTTAACTGGAACTAAAGGAAAAACAACAACGTCTTATATGGTGGCATCAATTTTAGAAAAGGCTCATCAAAAAGTAGGTATTATTGGAACAATTGGTTCTATGATTAATGGTGAGTTAAGAAAAACAAAAAATACGACACCGGAATCTTTTGAATTACAGCGTTTAATGCGTGAGATGGTTGATGCAGGATGTGAATATTGTGTCATGGAAGTATCTTCACAAGGTTTAATGTTAGATCGTGTCACAGGTATTGATTTTGATATTGGTGTTTTTACAAATTTATCTCCTGATCATATTGGTGAAAATGAACATCATTCTTTTGAACATTATATGTCATGTAAAAAGAAATTATTTCAAATGTGTCGTATAGGTTTATTCAATAGAGATGATGACCATTATTTAGATATGATTGATCAGGCAAAATGTCAAATCAAAACTTATTCTATTCAACAGCCAAGTGACTTACAAGCTTCACATATTGAACTTTATAAAGAAGAAAATATTTTGGGTGTCACATTTGATACAAAGGGAGCCATTGAAGCATCATTCCAGACCAACATACCTGGAAAATTCAGTGTCTATAATTCGTTAGTAGCAATTATGATTTGTTATTTACTGCATATAGATATTCCTTATATTCAAGCAGCTTTAAAAAAGGTTAGTGTGAAAGGACGTGTTGAAATTGTTCCCGTTCCACGCCCTTATACAGTATTAATTGATTATGCACATAATGCTTTATCATTTGATAGTATTTTATCCACTATGAGTGAATACCATCCTCATCGTATATATTGTGTCTATGGTTTAGGAGGACATCGAGATGTTCATCGTCGTTATGATGCAGGTGCTATTGTCGCCAAATATCATGCTTTTTCTATCTTAACAGCGGACAATCCACGTGGCGAATCTGTTCATGATATATGTGACAATATTATTGAAGGTATTGAACAGGAAAATGGTGAATATATTGTCATTGAAGATCGTCAAGAAGCCATTCACTATGCTTTAAGTCATGCTCAAGCAGGAGATGTTATTCTTTGTCTAGGAAAAGGACATGAAGATTATCAGATTTTAAATGATGAACCATTACCTTTTAGTGAACGACAAATCATTGAGGAATATTTTCAAGAAAAGGACTAAAAAAGACTTTGATTTCATATAGTATTTTTGGTGATACATATGAAAAAAGTCTTTTTTTATAGTCTGATATTTATTGTTGCTTGTTTGATTTGTATATATTTTTATTTTCAACCCAAAATCATTTTTGTAGATCAGGAAATTCATTTGGCTTTATATCAAGAAGTGAATCCTTTACAATATATTCAAAAACTTTCACATATAGAAATAGATGACATTCAAGTAGATAATCAAGTTGATAATGGAAAGCTTGGAAAATATCAGATTCATTATTCTTATCAACAAAAAACATATAGTTTAACTGTTTATATTGATGATATGTTAGCACCTCAATTTGAAATTCAAAATAAAACGATTCTCAAAAATGAAACAGTAAAACCTGAAGAACTTGTTAAAAATATTCAAGATGATTCAGATACAAAGGTTTATTTTGTTAAAGAATATATTTTTGATGAAGAAAAAACATATCAGGTAGGAGTTGTTGTTGAAGATAGTTATGGCAATAAAACAGAAAAAAATGCTTATATTCAAGTCCAGAATCAAGATAAGCAGCCTCCCACAGTGACAGGGTTAACCCCTATTACATTACTTATTGGTGATGAAATAGATTTAAAAAAAGATGTTGTTGTAAAAGATGACCATGATGAATCTCCACTATTAACAATTGATGATTCTAAGTTAAATATTCGTCAAATGGGTGAATATGAAGTTTATTATCATGTTAAAGATGCGAGTGGAAATGAAGATACACTGATCAGAAAAGTAGAAGTTTTAAGTCAATACGATAATCGAGAAGCTCTCAAAGATGGTATCAAGACATGTTATTTAACATTTGATGATGGCCCATCATTAAATACCAAAGAGATTTTAGATATTTTAGATCAATATCATATTAAAGCAACTTTCTTTGTGACAGGGACTTCCCCAAAGGATTTTCATTATATTAAAGAAGCCTATCAAAAGGGACATATAATAGGCTTACACACATATAGTCATGATTATGAATATATTTATAGTTCTTTAAAGAATTATATTAGTGATTTAAATAAAATTAAGGATGTTGTTTATCAACAAATAGGAAAGAATGTTGATTTGATACGTTTTCCCGGTGGTTCTAGTAATTTAGTTTCTAAAAAATATAATGAAGGGATTATGACACGTTTAACAAAAAAAGTCATTGATTTAGGTTATCAGTACTATGATTGGACTTCTATTAATGGTGATGGAGAAGGTATTAAAACGGTTGATGGTCTTATTAAAAAAGCAAAGGAAGAAATTGGTGAACAGGAAGATATTATGTTTTTAATGCATGATAGTGGTACACAGGAAAATACTGTCAAGGCACTGCCAGATATTTTAGATTATCTCATTGAGCAGGGATATGTTTTTCAGGTATTAGATGAAACTTCTCCAACGTTTCATCATCATGTTCAAAATTAAGAGATTTGTTTGTTATTATGTCAAAGAGTTTAGACTAAAAATAAATAAAATCGAGATAAAAACATCTCTTTGTTGTATAATAGACAAGAGGTGTTTTTATGCTTTTAAATGAACAACAATATCAACATGCATTCAATTTACTGTGTCATCCAGAACAGAAAAGTTTATTTTTATTAGAATTTGAACAATGGTTTGAGCAGGTTTTTCAATTAAAACTTTATGATTTTATTTATGATCAGACACATGATAATCAATCCAGATTGAAACTCATATTATGGAATCATGATGATCAACAAAAAATGAAGAATGGTATAAATTTTGATGAAACAAAGCAACAGAAAATTCGTGAACAATTCTTATTACTTTGTCAAAAACATCATATATCTACAAAGTGTCCTTCGATTATCAGTTATGATACATTGGAAGATGAAATAAGAAAAAGAATTTTAAACCAGATACAAAAAGAAATACAAGATATTCATAGACCTTATATATGGAAAATCAAAATTATTTTTGACCAAGTTCATGTTTTCTATAAAACAGATGAGCAATGTGAAGCTTGCCAGCAAACTGGTATATCTCAAGAAATCAATCAAAAAATCTTAGACATAGTCAAGCCATTGGATTCATTTCATGTTTTTCATGACAATTTTTCGTGTGTTTTTACCAGTCAACAGACATTAAATGAAAAATATGATGGGAAAATGTTTTTATATACGAGATAAATTCAAGTATTTATAACTTGAATTTCAAGTTGTTATAAAACAAAATAATAATGAAAGTGAGGAGTTGAAACAATGATCTTAAGAAAAGATTTTTTATGGGGTGGAGCAGTGACTGCTCATCAAAGTGAAGGTGCATACAATGAAGGAGGAAAAGTACCGGCTGTCTGTGATTTAACAGTCAGTGGAAAGTTTTCTGATTTTAAAGATGGCATTGATAGTTATCATAGATACCAGGAAGATTTTGATTTATATCAAGAAATGGGATTCAATGCTTATCGTTTTTCAATGGACTGGTCAAGGCTGATGAGTGATGAAAACACATATAATGAAGCAGGGTTTAAATTCTATGATCAATTTATTGATGCATTAAAAGACAGAGGAATGGAACCTATTCCTACATTATATCATTTTGAAATGCCAGTAGTTTTACAAGAAAAATATAATGGTTTTGCAAGTCGAAAAGTTGCTGATATTTTTGTAGAATTATGCAAAAAAATTGTGGACCGTTATAAAGATAAAGTTCATTACTGGATTATTTTTAATGAACAAAATGGTATCTTACAAAAAGGACCTAAAATGTTTTTTGGAGGAATTTGTCCTGAAGAAATGAATCCTCAGACTTTTGACAATCAGATCATGCATAATACATTAATTGCTCATAGTTTAGTCAATGACTATATTCATCAACAGGGTGGAAAAGTCATGGGTATGGCAACTGTTGTACAAAGTTATCCTGAAACTTGTCATCCTTTAGATACACTTGAAAGTATGAAAGCACAGAGTGAAGCTTATGTTTTCTTAGATGTTTTTGCAAGAGGATATTACAACTCTTATTATTATGCCAATATGAAAAATGAAGGAACAATGCCTGAAATTCTTGATGGTGATTTAGATATTTTAAAATTGGGAAAAACGGATTATTTATCTATTAGTTATTACATGTCTACGATTTCTCATTATGGTGAAGAAAGTTTAACCAATGTAGAAGATGTTGTGATTAAGAAAAATCCTTATTTGGAAATGTCTGAATTTGGATGGACAATTGATCCTGTTGGTTTAAGAATTACATTACGTCAATTATATGAAAGATATGAGATGCCTATCTATGTTGTAGAAAATGGTTTTGGATGTGATGATGAAATCAATGAAAATGGTGAAATCATTGATGATTATCGTATTGATTATATGAGAAAACATATTGCGGAAATGAAAAAAGCTGTCGAAGAAGGAGTAGACTGTCGTGGATATCTTGTCTGGGGTCCTATTGATATTTTAAGTAGTCGTGCGAATATGAATAAACGTTATGGTATGGTTTATGTCAATCGTACAAATGATGATTTGAAAGATTTAAAGAGAATGAAGAAAAAATCTTTTGGATGGTATAAACATGTTATTGAAACAAATGGGGAAGAATTGTAAAAGTCATGAATACATGGCTTTTTCGTTTATCTAATGATATATTATAAATAATAGGTGTGGAGGTGAGCATATGAAGGTGACTATGAAAGATATAGCCAAAAAATTGAATATTTCTATTAATGCTGTTTCAATTGCATTAAATGATAAACCAGGAGTCAGTGATGAAATGCGTTTATTGATTTTACGTACAGCTGATGAGATGGGGTATATTAATGAAAAGAGGAAATATTTATCTGTATTTTCAAGGTCTAATATTTGTATACTGATGCAGAGTTATTATGCTGATACAGGGCATTTTTATTCCATTGTTTTAAAATCTATTGTGGAAGAAGCTAAGAATTTAGGGTATTCATCTATAATGAATTATTTTGAAGATCAATATATGGATATACCGGAATGTATTGTGGAAAGAAAAGTCGCTGGAATCATCATTGTAGGTAAGATTTCTGATATGAATTTAAGGAAATTGAAGACAACGGGAATACCGATTGTTTTGGTTGATTTTACATCATTGTATGATAGCTTGGATTGTGTATTGACACATAATAAACAGGGTGGTTATATGATGACGAATTATATTATACAAAAAGGATATCAAAAGATAGGGTTCTTTGGTGATTTAGATTATTCTTTAAGTTTTCAAGATCGTTTTTTAGGATATAAATTGGCTTTAATCAATCATCATATGATTCAAACATTTCATGATAATACATATATTCAAAAATATTCTTTCTTAGATCACATTGAAAAATATGTTCTCAATCACCAAACGGATGAAATAGAAAAAAGACTTCAATCAAAAGAATTACCAGAAGTTCTCATTTGTGCGAATGATTCTAATGCTTTTATTGTTATACAGGCATTAACAAATTTAGGAATAAAAGTTCCTGAAGATATAGGTGTAACTGGTTTTGATGATACACCTTTAGCAGCAAAGTTGAAACCGCCACTGACAACGATGCAAGTACAAAAAGAAAGTATGGGGAAGGAAGCAGTGCATCGTTTAGTGGATCGTATTCAAAGAAAGGATTATATTCAAAAAACAGAATTATTAAGTGTTCGTATTATAGAAAGAGCTTCTGTGAAGTAAGCTCTTTTTTTTCAAGCAATTTTGCATTGAAATTCAAGTTATAATCTCTAAAAATATTAATATAGTAAGCGATTACAAAATGGGAGGGAAAGAAATGATAAAAAAACTGTTAAGAATAACATTATCATTAGTACTATCACTAGGAATGATTTTAAGTTCTTTAAATGTATCTTATGCAGCAAGTGATGATTTTGCAACAATTAAGTTACGATTAAAAGAATTTATGATTTCTCAAGATACTTTTGATGATGGAGCCAAAGTAGAAACATGTTATGTATCTAAGGCAAAAGATTATCTTGATATGATTCAAGAAGACGGTTCTTTTGCAGATGTGGATTATACAATGACAGGAAGTGCAGCCAATGGTGGAGCATGGGAGCCTTATTTGGCATTGGATCGTCTTCAAGCTATTGCAATTGCATATCATGTTGAAGGCAATGATCTTTATCAAAATAAAGAAGTCATTGAAAAATTGAATTTAGCCATTGCACATTGGACAAAAGCCAACAATGGCAGTGAACCAACAAATACAAACTGGTGGGAAAGACAAATTGGTATCCAATTAAGATTTTCTCGTATTGCTTTAATGATGGATGGAGTAGAAGGTATTACAGAAGACACAATGAATACTTTACTTTATAAATTATTAGAGAAAACACCAGAAAAATATGGTACTGGTCAAAACAATCTCTGGTTTGATCAAAATTATGTATATTATGCTATTATTACAGAAAATGGGGCAAAGTATAAAGATTCTTTAAAAGATAGACATATGATTGATCTTAGAGAATTAGTTGATAATTATTTAAGTTACTGCTTAGTTGTACAGGAAGATGACAATACAGCTGAAGCTGTACAAGTAGACAATAGTTTCTATATGCATGGGAGACAATTCTATTCTAACGGCTATGGTCTTTCTATGTTTAGAGATATGAGTTATTGGCTTTATATGCTCAATGATACAGCCTATGAATTTGATCAAAGTATTGTTGATTTAATGGCTGATTACATGTTAGATGGAACAAGTTGGACGATTAGAGATGATATTATGGAACTTTATCTTGGTTATCGTCCATATGATTCAGCCATTGGTTATGACAATTATGCATCAGCTTATATTTTGCCATTAGAAAGAATGATGGCTGTTGATACAGAACGTGCTGATGAATATCAAGCTATTTTAAATAATATTACTGATAAGAGTACGACAAATGGTAAAAATGGAAACTACTATATGTGGCGTTCGACTTATGCGTCTCATATGCGAGATAATTATGGTGTCAATATAAAAATGGATTCTAACCAGGTTATTGGTGGAGAGTGGCGAGGAAGCTGGACTGGACAAGAAGATGGTGGTCAATTAATTTATTGGACATCTTCAGCTTCATCTTATATTACTGTTAATGGTGGAGAATATATCCATGTTTATCCAACTTATGACTGGGCACATGTTCCAGGAACAACAACAGCTGCACGTGTTGTTGAAGATTATTCAAATTATGGACGTTTTACAAATGGAACAGAACATACTATTGGTGTATCTAATGGAAAATATGGGGCAACAGCCTACGATATGAATAAAAAAGGAACACAAGTCAAAAAAGGATACTTCTTCTTTGATGATGAATTTGTAGCATTAGGTGCAGGTATCAATTCTACAGAGAAAGTCAAAATTCATACAACACTTAATCAAAGTGAAGCAAAAGATGTAAATGTTGGTGGAACTGAAGTTCCAATTGGAACAGTTGATGAAACATATAACACAAAATGGTTATATAACGATGATATCGGATATGTCTTTTTAGACAATACTGATGTTGTTGTCAGCAATGCAAAACAGGATAATCCATCATTATGGAGTGAAGAAGCTAAAGAAAATGTTGCACCAGCATTTAAAGCTTATATTAATCATGGATTAAATCCTGATAATGATAGCTATGCTTATATTGTTGTACCAGATAAGAATGTCAATGAAGTTAAGAGCTATGCTGAAGGAACAATTCCTGTTGAAATTCTTTCTAATACAAGTGAAATTCAAGCTGTAAGACATAACGGATTAAAGGTTACACAAATTAACTTCTATAAAGCTGGTTCATTAGATTTAAAAAACAGCATGACAATTACTGTTGATAAACCTTGTAGTATCATTGTTGATGAATCAAGTGATGTCAGAAAAATTTCATTAGCTGTGAGTGACACAAAGGCTAATGAAACAGTGAATGTACAAATGAAAGATGATAATCATGAATCACAAACAACATTTGTATCATCTGGTTTACCATATGCAGGTCAAACAATGACAATGAATGAAGGTGCGGATAATCATTATCAAACAAGTTCACAAGTGGAGGGTCATGGAATCGAAAAAGCATTTGATAATGATGAAGCAACATATTGGCAAAGTGAATCTCAACAAGATCAATGGGTAAGTTTCTTTACTGAAAACAATAAACATTTATCTACACTCAATATTCTTTGGGGTGAAAACTTTGCTAATGATTATGATATTTATGTATCAGATAATGGTCAAAAATATGAAGTGTTGAAATCTGTGACAAATGGTGATGGTGGAGAAGATACAATTGATTTAAATGGTGTTTATCCATATATTATGATTAAATTTGGTAATGGAGTAGGAGCAAATTATCAAATTAAGGAAATCACGTGGAAAGCAAGTGAATCACTAGCTTTAAATAAAGTGGTAGAAGTTAGCAGTACTTCAACAAATGATCCAGGTAATACAAAAGAAAAAGCTGTTGACGGAAATACTTCAACAAGATGGAGTTCTCTAAGAAATGAAGATGATAACTGGGTTATCGTTGATTTAGGGCATTATGCACAAATTGATGCCATGAGTATCCAATGGGAATCAGCATGTTCTGATGATTATGATATTCAAGTGTCAAGCAATAAAGTGAATTGGACAACTATTGAAGATGGTAAGAAAACTTCTAGTGAATATCTTGATAGTTATAGTTACGATGAACCTGTTTATGGACGTTATGTGAAAGTTCATTCACATAAGTCAACACAATTAAAATATGGTATTAGTATTTATGAACTATCTGTTTATGGAAAGTTTGTGGATGAAGATATAGCATCTAATAAAAATGCATTTTCAAGTACAATTAAGGATTTAAATTTACCAACAAATGCAGTTGATCATAAATCAAATACATCTTGGATTTCTGAAAAATCAGGAGAACAATGGATTTATGTAGAATTAAAAGGTATTTATGAAATTTCGCATATGGATATTGAATGGGGAACAAATTATGCTTCTCAATATGAAATTCAAATATCTGATGATGCACAAAATTGGAAAACAATAAAAACAGTCAAAGGACAAGGAAATATTGAAACAATTAATGATTTAGGCAATCAACAAGCAAAATATGTACGTTTGAAACTCAATGAATCAAGTGGAGATAATTATCAGATTGTACAGTGGTCTATTTATGGAAATCTTATAGAGGCAGATAGCCAAGAAAATATTGCTTTAAATAAAGAAGCAAGTGCTTCATCAGTTCATAACAATGTTTATGATGCGAGTAGAGCCTTTGATGGCAGCTTCGAAAATAATGGTGGAAATAATCAATCAAGATGGGTTTCAAATAGAAATTCTAATGATGAATATATTCAAGTTGATTTAAATGGTATCTATGATTTAAGTGGGGCTAAACTTTACTGGGAAGGTAATGGTGCAAAGAAATATGAAATTTTAGTATCAATGGATGGTGAAAAATGGACACAAGTTTACTTGCAAGAAAATGGACAACCTGGTATTGATGAAATCGCATTTAATCAGGAAGTTCAGGCAAGATATGTCAGAATGCATGGTATTGATATAAGCAATAATAAATATGGTTATTCATTATGGGAATTTGAAGTTTATGGAAAGTTCAATCATGATATTGATGAACCGGAACCTAAGGTCAATGTGGCGTTAAATAAAGATTCTAAAGCGAGTTCAGAATTTATTGATACAAAAGATGGAAACAAACAATATTATTCATCACTTGCTTTTGATGGTTCTACAGATTCAATTGATGGAAAACAATCACGTTGGGTATCTTTAAGAACAAAAGAAACGCCAAATGCTGAAAATGAATGGATTTATGTTGATTTAGGAGCAAATTATGATATCTCAAAAGTTGTTTTAAATTGGGAAGGTGCTGGAGCCAAAGAATATAAAATTCAAGTATCTGATGATGCCAAAGAATGGAAAGATATCACACATATCACAGATGGTAATGGTGGTA
Organism: Clostridium sp. C1; assembly: GCF_018223625.1. Lineage (NCBI taxonomy): Bacteria > Bacillati > Bacillota > Clostridia > Eubacteriales > Clostridiaceae > Clostridium > Clostridium sp. C1. Next base: position 2,852,365 of record NZ_CP073631.1, read on the forward strand.
TTGATGAATTTGATTATGATAACGTTACTGGTCGATATGTGAAGATGCAGGGATTAGAACCAGGTGGTGTATATGGCTTTTCATTATGGGAATTTGAAGTCTATGGTGAGGCAATCCTAGATGTTGAAGGACCAAACGAAAATATCTCTTTAAATAAAGATTCTAAAGCAAGTTATGAATATGTTGATGTTAAAGATGGTAATAAACAATATTATTCATCATTAGCATTTGATGGGTCTACAGGAACGATTGATGGAAAACAATCACGCTGGGTATCTGAACGTGATTTTGCTACTGATCAATGGATTTATGTTGATCTTGGTGGAACATATAATATTAATAAGGTTGTTTTAAATTGGGAAGGTGCTGGAGCTAAAGAATATAAAGTGCAAATTTCTGATGATGCGAAAACATGGACAGATATCGTTCATGTTAAGGATGTTCAAGAAAGCATAAGCACACTAGCTGTTCAAGAAGTTATCAATTCAAGTGGAGGTATAGATGAATTGACTTTTGATACTGTACAGGCACGTTATGTAAGAATGTATGGTATTGAAGCAGCAGCTAAATATGGTTTTTCATTATGGGAATTTGAAGTTTACAATACAACAGATTTAGATTTATTAGTTGAAGCATATGATCAATATAAAGATTTTGATGTTTCTTCTTATACACCAGCAAGTGTAGCTCAGTTTACAGAAGCATTAAATGCTCTTGTCGCATTAAGTAATGATAAAAAAACGACAAAAGAAGATATTTTAAAAGCTATTGAAAATCTTGAAGCAACAGTTTCAACTTTAACAAAACTGGCAGATAAGACAGATTTAATTGCAGCTATTGATAATGCTTCTCAGAGTTTAGATACTGTAAAATATACACCTAATTCTATTACAAAAGTGACTGAAGCATTAGAAAAAGCAAGAAAAGTTTTCAGTAATGATAATGCAACTCAAGATGAGGTAGATGAAGCTATTGAAACTTTAAATCATGCAGTTGAAGGACTTGTTGAAAAGGCTCATAAAGATAATTTAACATCTATCTTTAATGAAGCTTATCAACTTGATAAAGAACAATATACAACAGAAAGTTACGCAAAAGTAGAAGCATTGTTATCACAAGTTGAAGCAATCATTGATGATGAAAATGTATCACAAAAAGATGTTGATCAAATGTATGAACAATTACGTCAAGCATTAGATGCTTTGGTTGTTATACCTTCTGAAGAAGAAAAACCAGGTGAAGAAACGAAACCAGAGGAAAAACCAGAAGAAGAAACAAAACCTGAAGATACAACGAAACCTGAACAAAAACCAGATAGCGATATTGAAATAACTGTTCAGCCTGATCAAAAACCTCAGGAAGTTGAAAAAACTGTTGGACAAGTTGCAAATACAACAGAAACAGTGACTCAGACAGGAGATACAACATCTCTATTACCAATGATGATTCTTTTGATGGCTTCTAGTGCAGGGTATTATGTTATCAAGAAAAGTTCTTTATTTAAAAAGTAATATAAAAAATACGGTGTCATAAGGCATCGTATTTTTTATAAGTATGTGTTAATATTTTGAATAGCTGCTTGAATGCGTTTTAAGGATTCCTTTTTACCAAAAATATGAATTAATTCTACAGCACCACCGGCACTAGAACGTTTGTTTGTTAGAGCAGCTCTAACAGGTTCCATAATTTGACCATTTTTAAGTCCATTTTCTCTAGCAAGTTCTCTAAAGAATGTGAGAATATCATCATCATTTTGAAAATCTTTGATTTCATGAAAATGCTTTTCTACAAGTGTTAAAGCATGTAAAGATTTTTCTGGGTTGGTTTTGAATTTTTTATGTGTATAAATAGTGATATCAAAAGGAAGGGGCTGATTGATAAAATCAAGCAGTTCTTGAATAATGTCGTCTTGAATTTGTAGAAGTCTAGGTTGAAGAATACGTGAAATTTCTAAGTCGTCAACAGGTTGAGATATAAAATGATAGTGAGGTTGTAATAATTGGTGAAATTGAGATAAAGGCATTTGTCTTAAGTACATACCATTCATCCATTTAAGTTTTTCTAGATCAAAGATAGCAGGAGCTTTCGATATATGATGAACATCAAATTGTTGTATAAGTTCTTCTAAAGACAGGATTTCATTGCTTTCAGGGGACCAGCCTAGTAGTGCTATATAATTGATAATGGCTTGAGGAAGAAACCCTTGCTTCTTGAGATCAAGATATGAAGCATCGCCATCTCTTTTACTAAGTTTATGAGTTTCATCTTTGTTGACAGTTGGCAGATGAATATAAGTTGGAATTTCCCAATCAAAAGCTTGATAAATTAAATTATATTTAGGTGTACTAGAAAGATATTCGTTTCCTCTGACAACATGTGTGATATGCATCAAATGATCATCAATAACATTAGCAAAATTATAAGTAGGGAAGCCATCACTTTTTATAAGAATGCCTTCATTTAAGGTTTTGTTTTCTACTTCAATGTGTCCATAAACTTCATCATCAAAAGAAGTTATTCCTGTTTGGGGAATAGTTTGTCTAATGACATAAGGTTCACCATTTTGAATTTTTTGTTGGATATCATCTGGAGATAAATCTAAGCAAGGATCGTGGTCTTCAATATCATTTAAACAAAAACAATAATGAGCCCCACCCAATTTGATTAATTCTTGAGCATAATGATGATAGATATCTAATCTCTGTGATTGAATATAAGGTCCATAATGACCATGCTCAGGACCTTCATCATAATGTAATCCTGTTTCATCTAATATTTGTAAAATAAGCTCAAAAGCTCCAGCAACTTCTCTTTTTTGATCGGTATCTTCAATCCTTAAAATAAAATCTCCCTTTTCTTTTTTCGCAATCAAATAACAATATAAAGCCGTTCTTAAATTACCTATATGCATATACCCAGTAGGACTAGGTGCAAAACGTGTACGAATTTTCATTTTCCTCTTTACTCCTTTTAAAAAAAGATATATAATAAACGTTGTGATTGGGGTATAGCCAAGTGGTAAGGCATCAGACTCTGAATCTGACATTTCCTTGGTTCGAATCCAAGTACCCCAGCCATTATGTTTATAAAGGAATCACGATTGTGGTTCTTTTTTTATTTTATCACTTTATGACTTAAAAAACTATCTTTGATTCATATTAAAAATAACCACAGCTGTGGTTATTTATGATATGTTTCTTTTCTTATAATTTTAAATGCACGATAAATCTGTTCAGCTAGAATAACACGCATAAGCTGATGAGGGAAAGTCATTTTAGAAAAGCTAATACGTTGATTGGCTCTTGTCAGAACATCTTCACCATGTCCTAAAGAACCACCAATGACAAAATCAATCGTACTTTTACCATGAAGCATACAATCTTCAATAGATTCAGCAAATTGAATAGAGTCTACTTCTTTTCCTTGAACATCTAATAAAATCATATAATCATCTTGTTTCACTTTATCTAAAATACGTCGACCTTCTTTAGATTTCACAATCATTTCTTCAGCCAATGAAGGATTTTCAGGTATTCTTTCATCTCCAACTTCTATGACTTCTACATCACAATAAGCTGATAATCTTTTTAAATACTCTTTGACTCCTTCTTCTAAATACTTTTCTTTTAATTTACCAACACAAATGATTTTAATTTTCATAATCTCCTCCTGATACAATATCAATTTGACTGGCAACTTTAATATTTGAAAAAGCAATTTGTTCTTCTTGAAATACTTGTCGATAAGTTGCTAGAGCTAGTTCTTCTGTATTGGCTTCTTGCGATAAGTGTGCCAATACAATTTCTTTTGTTTTTTCTCCAATAACCTCACACATCAAATGGGCACTATATTCATTGTTAAGATGTCCCATATCATTTAAAATACGATTTTTTAAGAACATAGGTCTTTTAGTCGCCATTAACATTTCAATATCATGATTACTTTCAATAATATAATAATCAAGATTTTTCATAAATTGACGATTTTTTTGTGATACATAGCCTGTATCCGTCATATACAATAGTTGTTCTTGCCCATTACTAATCACAAAACCAATGGGATCACTGGCATCATGAGATGTTCTTAATGTGAAAACATCAAAAACACCAAATTGACGATGTGTGTAAGGAACAAGCGTATGGTATTCATCTAAGTCTTTGATATTCTTTTTAGCACTATAAATTTTTCCTGCATCAAAGATATGAATATTTTTATTGTGGTCATAATGATCATGGGTTAAAAAAACATATGTAATGTCATTTTCTTGAAATCCTAATTGATTTAATTTAAATAAAAGTTGTTTTCGGGTAATTCCACAATCAATCAATATTCCACATTGTTGATCATATATGAATGTAGCATTACCTTTTGAGCCACTTGCTAAAACATGAAATTCCATAATTCAACTCCTTCGTGTATTTATTATACAAATTTGGACTTAAAAAAACAACTTTTTCATTTATGAAAAATTTAACATGGATTTAAAAATATGATAAAATAGAATTATAAAGGAGGGGTATTTATGCCTAGAATTATTACAATCGCAAGAGAATATGGATCTGGTGGTCGTTTAATTGCTCAACGTGTTGCAGAGAAATTGGGAATCTTTTATTATGATAATGAAATTATTGATCTTGCTGCAAGAGAATTGGGATTTGATGTTGATACAATTCGCCGTGTATCTGAAGAAAAATCTTCAAGTTTTATGTATACTTTATCTTCTACAGCTTTTACTTTACCATTGAATGATCAGGTTTTTGCAATGCAATCTAAAATTATTCGTCATATTGCTGAAAATGATACATGTATTATTGTTAATGGAGTTGCTGATTATATTTTGGAAGATTTTGATGATGTGCTCACTATTTTTATTCATGCACCTTTTGAGTCAAGAGTAAGACGTGTCAAAGAAGATTATCAAGAAGAACATGATGATTATAAAAAATTTGTTATGAAAAAAGATAAGGCCAGAAGTAATTATTATAATTATTATACAACAAAGAAATGGGGACAGTTAAAGAATTTTGATTTGACGATTAATAGTGATTTTGGTATTGAAGAAGTCGCAGATATTATCGTTGCTTTATATCAAAAAGGAGAACATCGTCAAAAATAATGAAATGAATTGATAACTTTTGTTTTTATGCCTATATAATAGAAAAGATTATGATGAAATAAAAAACCTGCCATTGGCAGGTTCTTATTATTTAAGTCCGTATTTTTTATTGAATTTTTCTACACGTCCATCAGCACTTGCAAATCTTTGTTTTCCTGTATAGAATGTATGGCAATTTGAACATGTATCAACACGAATTTCGTTTAATACTGATCCACTTTCAAATTCAGCTCCACAAGAAGTACAAATCACTTTGACTTTTTTATAATCTGGATGAATTCCTTTTTTCATTTTTCATTTCTCCTTCCGCCTTGAAATATTTGCTACTTCAAAGTAAGTTGCCCAATTATAATAGCATTTCTTGACGATAAAAACAATAGTTTTTTCATTTTTTATTCATCAATATGATATCTTGTAATATGAGCACCTAATGTAATGAGTTTATGGTCGATATTATCATATCCTCGATCAATATGATAAACATTTGTAATTTCTGTTCTTCCCTGAGCAATTAAACCAGCAACAACCAAAGCAGCTCCACAGCGTAAATCTGTTGCTTCAACCCTAGTACCATGTAATGGTGTTGCTCCATGAATAATGCTTTCAGCTTCTTTTAAATCAATGTGAGCACCCATTTTATTTAATTGAGGACAATGTTTAAATCTTTCAATATAAATGGTTTCTTTGACATGAGAATCACCACTAGCCTGTGTTAAAAGAGTTGTAAGAGGTTGTTGTAAATCAGTTGCAAAGCCAGGATAAATTTGTGTTTTAATGTTGACTGGTTTTAAATCACCTTCTCTACCATAAACCACAATACTATCTCCCACAACATCCATTTGAATACCCATTTCTTTGAGTTTAGAAATTAACGCTTCTAAATGCTGAGGAATAATATTTTGAACAATCACTTTTTCTCCAGCCGCCGCAGCAATAATCAAAAATGTTCCTGCTTCAATACGATCTGGAATAATTTCATGGAATGTTCCATTTAAATGTTCCACACCATCAATCGTAATTGTATCAGTTCCTACACCTCTAATTTTCGCTCCCATCTTTGTCAGAAGGTTTGCCACATCAATAATTTCTGGTTCTTTCGCAGCATTTTCAATCACAGTTTTACCTTTGGCTTTGACAGCTGCTAACATAATATTAATCGTTGCTCCAACTGATGCAAAATCTAAATAAATAGAAGTTCCAATCAATTCTTTAGCTTCCAATAAATAAGTATCATTTTCATAAGTAATATTTGCTCCCAAAGCTTCAAAACCTTTGAGATGAAGATCAATAGGACGTGGCCCTAAATAGCATCCTCCGGGCATTTTTATTTTAACACGTTTATATTTTCCGAGTAAGGCTCCCATAAAATAATAAGAAGCTCTTAGTTTATTGACTGCATCACTCACTAATGCAATATCTTCCATATGTGTAGGATCAATCTTGATACGTTCTCCATCAATCTCTACATCACATTTTAACTCCTTTAAAAGTGTTGCCAATGCAGCAACATCTGAAATTTCAGGGACTCCTAAAATCTCTACAGGGCCTTCAGATAATACGGCTGCGGGAATCAAAGCAACAGTCGCATTCTTCGCTCCACTAATTCTTACAGTTCCATTTAATTTATATCCACCATCTATCGCAATTACTTCTGCCATGTGTTTATTTCCTTTCTTTAATATATATCCAATCATCAATCTATTTATAACTCTATTTCTCTTTTTAATGAGATTATACACATTTATGTCGTCAATATCAAAACAATTTCTTAATTTTTTTCGCTTTCATTATATCATTCAAATGCTGTTCACTCAATCCCAACATGATATTTATAATAAATTCATCATTCCATCATATTAATGCTTTTTATTCCTTATTTATTGCATTTATTTTAAAAAAATCTTTACACTTGATTTAAGAGTGATATACTATATATTGTCAATATTTGGTCCGTTGGTGAAGTGGTCAACACACTAGGTTCTCATCCTAGCATTCAGGGGTTCGAACCCCCTACGGACTACCAATGTTAAAACGCACTGATCAAATCAGTGTTTTTTTATTTGTCTAAAAATATAATATAATTTCTTTTGAAGGTTTTTCAGTGAAATATTGATTTTCTTTTTGAAAAGTTTTGTTTTTAATGAATAATATATATCTTCATTATATAATAAGGAAAAGGACAATCAATAAAAAGGAAGGAGGTTTTGTCATGAAATATGTATGTTCTATTTGTGGATATGTTTATGATGAAAGTCAAGAAGATTTAACGTTTCAACAATTGCCAGAGTCATGGGTCTGTCCGATATGTAAAGCTGATCAGTCTTTGTTTGTCAAAGAAGAAAAAGAAACAAAGACAACAGACATGAATATATCAACAGAAGGAGATATAGTTTATTCTTTAGGAGAATTGGCAGCGATTTGTTCTAATTTACAGCGTGGATGTGAAAAACAATATAAAGACGAAGAAGCTTTGCTTTTGAAAACATTATCTGATTTGTTCACAGCACATGTAGAAAATGAAGATAATGTGAGTGTAGACGTTTTAGAACAGTTGTTGCAGGAAGATCTATCACATTATTATCCTGCTTTACATGGATATGCAAAGCAGGTAGCTGATCGAGGGACACAACGTATTTGTGTCTGGGGTGAAAAGGTAACAGCTATTTTGCATTCGTTATTAATGCGTTATCATCAAGATCAAGGAGCATTTTTGAAAAATACATCTGTCTGGGTATGTTCAGTATGTGGTTTTGTGTTTGTTGGAGATGAAGCACCAGAATTATGTCCGGTGTGTAAAGTTCCAGCATGGAAATTTGAAAAAATAGAGGGGAGGGAGGCTGGATGAAATACATAGCTGTAAGAAATATTCGCTTATGTACAAAAGATTGCCTTTGTCTTTATGTTTGCCCAGTAGGAGCAACAGATACAGAAGACAGTATCATTGATGTGAAAAAATGTATTGGATGTGGTGATTGTGCCAAAGCATGTCCAAGTGGAGCTATCTCCCTTGTTCCACTGACTTATCCACCTCAACAATCAAAAGACCTTTCTCTTGTTCATTTATCTCATACATTAACAACACAAAAGGCGAAACAGGAGCAACTTGCCAGACAATTGATGAATAGTCATAATGATGAATTGTATCGTTTAATGAAGGCATTTGTAAAATCTATTCGCTTGGTTCATGAAGATATCATGCGTGAAGCAGGATTTATGTTACCTCAAAGTGCTAATACCCAGCAATTACTTGAATCTTTTGTAGAAAATCCTCCATGTGATGATTTTCCAACGGATGTTGCTCAAAACTTATTAACAAAGATATCCTTTCATGAAGTTACCACGATTCAATATCATTGTCTTGTGTGTGGTGCCATTTTTGAAGTTAAAAATAATGAAACACCTGTTTGTCCTATTTGCAAGGCAACAGAAAAACAATTAGAAAGAATAGAAAAGGAAGGATCATTATGAAATTAGTTATTGAAAAAGATGTCAAAGCAATGAGTGAAAATGCTATGTATATTTTACTTGGTGCTATGTTGCAGGATAAAAGAGTCAATATTTCATTGACATCGGGAAGAACACCACGTCTTTTATATGAAATAATGATTCCTCTTGTAAGGGATCAAAAGAAATTTAAGGATGTGGAATATTATTTATTTGATGAAAATCCATTTATTGGTGAAAAATATGGAACAAACTGGGCTGAAATGAAAGAGATGTTTTTTGAACCAGCACATATTTTAGAAGAACATATTCATCGTATCACGCTTGATAACTGGCATGATTATGACTGGCAGATTCGTCAAGCTGGAGGTATTGATGTCATGGTGATTGGTCTGGGACATGATGGTCATTTTTGTGGAAACTGTCCACGTTGTACACAATTTGATAGTTATACTTACTGTATGGAATATAAGGATAAATTAGCAGTCAATCCAACTTATGGTGAAAGACCACGACAACCTTATACGATTACGATGGGGGCTAAGAGTTTGATGCGTGTTAATCATCTGGTCATGATTGTAGATGGTCATGAAAAAGCAGAAATTTTTAAACGTTTTATTGAAGAACCTATTAATGCAGAAGTTCCTGCAACAGTTTTAAAGCTTCATCCTAATTTTACGGTGATCTGTGATGAAGCAGCAGCTTCTTTGTTGTTAATTGAAGATGAATCTCGATTATAAAAGGCGATCATTGTATCGCCTTTTATCATGAAAAAAAGACATCATCATGATGTCTAATATAAACGACGGCAAGTATACCATTCATTTTGCCAATAGCTATAACTTAAATCAGCAACTTGAACAGGTTTTCCTGTTGAAGGAGCATGAACCATTTTATTATCTCCGATATAGATTCCTACATGATGAACACCACTAAAGGCACCATTGTCACTAAAGAGAATAATATCTCCTGCCTGTATATTTGCTTTTGAAACAGATTTTCCTGCTGTTGCAAGATTCCATTTGGTTGATTGAACACCAATGTTTACACCACATTGATAATGAGCCCAGCAAACTAAACCAGAACAATCAAATTTTGTCTGATTTGGATTTTTAACTTCACTCATTGTATGACAACCACCCCATACATACATATAACCTTGACGTGTTAATGCCTTATTCGCAATAGCTAAACCTAATTCTTCATTAGATGATAAATTGCTATCAGAAGATGTATTATTTTCTTCTTGATTTTGTTCTTCTTTTTGTTCTTCTTTTTGAGAAGAATCATCATTGGTATTGCTTGATTCATTTTGCGATGGTTTTTGGGTTGATTGACTAGAAGATGGTTTTTTATTAGGTGTTGCCTGAGAAACATGGTTCACTTTTGAAGCATCAGATGCTTTTTGGATAGCGGCTAAGTTCTTTTGAATAGATTCAATAGATTCTTGGTTTTTCGCTGCTTGAGATGTGTTACTTGCAACTGTCTTATTTTGTTCGGTTAATTTTGCCTGGAATGTTTTTTGCAGACTTGCCTGTTCTTTTTTATCATCTTCTAGAGATGCTTTTAAATTCTTTAAAGTTGTTTCTTGTTTTTGTACTTCTTTTATATTTTCATTGATTTGATCAATCAGTTCATTATCATAATTGGTAATTTCTTTAATGTTGATAATACGGCTCATGAAATCAGAAATAGTATCAGCACCAAAGATATATGTTGTAAAAATATTTGAATTAAGTGTTGTTTGCATACTATACAAACGTTCTTGAAGTTTTTCACTTTGCTCTTGTACTTCTTTTTTTAATTTTTCAATATTTTTTTGTACATAATTTAATTCACTTTCAGCTGATTCTATTTTTGTATCTATTTCGGTAATCTTTTGAGCGATTTGGGCAATATCTTCTTTTGTATTTTGAGCATCTTCTTTAGCTTGGGATGCTTCTTCTTTTAATTCTTTATTTTTATCATAGAGATAATTATTAAATTCTTTACATGTTTTTTGTTGACTGTTTGTGAGTTTAGAAGAAGAACATAATTTGATATATTGAGATTCTTTTCCTTCAAAATCTACTGCTTTGACATGGTAGGATGTTGCAAATAGACAGGCAAACAGACTGAATGATAAACATGAAACAATGATTTTCTTTTTCAACACATCACATTCCTCCTTATCTTTATTCTAAAGCATTTTTAGAAACTGTCAAATAATTATTGTTGGAATATTGTGTGAATGATGTGAAAAAAGGAAATAACGCTTTGTTATCTCCTTTTTTACATTATTGATGGTTTGCGATCACACGTTTTGTCACATGTTCAGGTGCAAACTCATATCCTAGAAATTCCATATCAAAGAAGCCTTGACCTTGTGTCATTGCACGTAAATCAACAGCATAATTCATGACTTCTTCCTGTGGGGCTTCAGCAGTAATCTTAATTAAACCATCTTCTAAGATTTCACTACCCATCACACGGGCACGTTTTTTATTGAAGTGTCCCATAATATCTCCCGTAAATTTTTCATCAATATAAACATGCAAAGTCATAAATGGTTCTAATAAAGCAGGTTTTGCTTTTTCCATTGCTTCTTTAAAACACATGATTGTTGCTGTTTTAAATGCCATTTCAGAAGAATCAACACTATGATATGAACCATCAATCAAAGTTGCTTTAATACCTAAAACAGGATACTGTGCTAAAATACCATGCTTTGTTGCTTCCACTAAACCTTTTTCTACAGCAGGGAAGTAAGCTTTAGGAACAGCACCACCAAAGATTTTTTCTTCAAATACAAATGGAACAGTATAATCATGTAAAGGTTCAAATGTGATTTCTACATCACCATATTGACCATGACCACCAGATTGTTTCTTATATTTATAACGTTGTGTCACTTGACCACGAATCGTTTCACGATAAGGAATAATAATATTATCTAATGTGACATCAATTTTAAATCTTTCTTTTAATTTAGAAACAACACTATCAATATGAATATCTCCAATACCATAAATACATTGTTGTTTTGTTTCTGGATTATTTTCAAATTTTAATGTTTTATCTTCTTCCAAAAGTTTATTTAAAGCATTAGTAATCTTTTCTTCATTTGCTTTACCTACAGGTTTAATGGCTTTTCCATAATAAGGTTGAGAGAATAAGATTGTTTCATAAGTGATACGATAATCCAAAGTACATAATGTATCATTTGTTTGAGTATAGGATAATTTAGATAAAGCACCAATATCTCCAGCATTTAAACAATCTGTTTCAATTAATTCTTTTCCCTTCATAATATAGAGTTTATTCAATTTCTCAGCTTCTTTTTTCTGAACATTGAATAAAGTCATACCAGCATGAATAGAACCTGTACAAACCTTAAATAAAGAAATACGCCCAACAAAAGGATCAGCTATTGTTTTAAATACAAATAAAGATGGTGCCAAAGATTCATCAAAACCAATTAAATCATCTTCATCTGTTTCCTCATTATGCACAACCATAGAATTGACCATATCTCCAGCAGCACTAAAGAATGCTACCATAGAATTTAATATAATTTGAATTCCAATCTGATTTGTTCCACATAATACTGGAATCAATGTTTTATTCATAACACCTTGACGTAAAGCCCAAGAAATTTCGTCCTTTGTGAAAGGTTCTTCATTAATATATTTCTCTAATAATTCATCATTGGTATTTGCTACAGCTTCATCAATCATATTTTTAATAGGTGTAATTTCATCCCACATATCATCTGGAATAGGACAAGGATGTGTTTGTTCACCATCAAAATAACGTCCTTCCATTTTTGCAACATTGACATAACCAACCATTTTATTTCCTTCCATAATCGGAACTTGAATAGGGGCAATCGCTTTTCCATATGTCATTTTTAAATCTTCTAATTTTTGCTGGTAAGCAGCATTTGGATAATCCAGCCCGCTAATATAAATCATCTTGGCTTTATCATAAGCTTTATGCATGGCTTCCTTTGTTCCAACACTGATTCCTTCTGTTGCCGGAACAACAATCAAGGCACTTTCAGCAACTTTTAAAGCGGCTTCAACTTCACCAACAAAATCAAAAGAACCGGGTGTGTCTAATAAATTAATCTTACAGTTATTCCATTCTAATGGAATAATAGACAATCCTACTGAAGAATGTCTTTTGATTTCTTCTGGTGAATAATCACTAATTGTGTTTCCATCTTCAATTTTTCCAATACGGTTTGTTAAACCAGCACGATAAGCCATTGCTTCAATCACGCTGGTTTTGCCACTCCCAGAGTGACCTAACACAACGACATTTCCAATTTCGTTTGAGTGATAAGCTCTCATTATCATCACGCTCCTTTAATATTTTTTGGAATATCTTTCTTTTATTCTAACACATTTATAAAATAATGAAAACGGTTACAGCATAATTATAGTGAAATTTATAGAAAAAGATGTTATGATAACACTAGGAGGAAAAAACATGGAAGTTGGATTAATTATTATATTGTTTTTATCGAATGCTTTTGCATTGGATTGCCTTTATAATAAGAGAATAAAAACAACAGGTGCTTTATTGATTTTGAATTTATGTTTAACTGTTGCTTTAGCATATCAATTTGAACAAATGGGAAAAATTGTTCATTTGTTGTTATGTCTTATTGCAATGATTGTGTTATTTTTTGGTGTAAAGTTTTATTTAAAAAAGAAAAAAGAAAATACGACCGATCAGCGTCGTATGATTGAGGAGAAAGAGGACGAATTATGAAAACAATAGATTTTGAAATTGAAATGGAAAATGGAGAAGTGATGTCGGGAGAGTTATATCCTGAAATTGCTCCACGTACTGTGAAAAATTTTGTTGATTTAATTGAAAGTCATTTTTATGATGGATTAATCTTCCATCGTGTCATTGCGGGATTTATGATTCAAGGTGGTGGCTATGATAAAGATATGCATATTCATGAAACACCAGCAATTAAAGGAGAATTTAAAAGTAATGGTATCGATAATCCATTATTGCATACCAGAGGTGTGCTTTCAATGGCACGTACAATGATTAAGGATTCAGCAAGTTCACAATTCTTTATTATGCATGAAGATGCACCTCATCTTGATGGAGAATATGCTGCTTTTGGAAAAATTACGAAAGGAAAACATGTGATTGATGAAATTGCTAATGTGGCAACGGATGCTAGAGATTGTCCATTAGAACCAGTCGTTATTAAAACAATGAGGTTGATTTAAGATGAAATTATTTTATTTAAAAAACTGTCCTTATTGTCGTCAGGCATTTCAATGGATAGAAGAACTTTATCAGCAAAATAATCAATATCAGCAGATTCCTATAGAAACGATTGAAGAAAGTGAACAAAGTGAATTGGCTGATCGTTATGATTATTATTATGTTCCTTGTTTTTTTGAAGGTCAAAGAAAACTTCATGAAGGAGCAGTGACAAAAGAAGAAATTCAAAAGATATTTGAGGACTATTTAAAGGAGGAAAATGAATGAAAATTTTAGTCACAGGTGGTGCGGGATATATTGGAAGCCACACAGTTGTTGAGTTAATGCAGGAAGGACATGAAGTTGTGATTGTAGATAACTTTTACAATTCTAAGCCAGAAGCATTGGACAATATCACTAAGATTACAGGGAAAAGACCTGCTTTTTATGAAGTGGATTGTTGTGATGAAGAAGCTATGGAAAAGGTTTTTCAAGAACATCAAATTGATGGTGCTATTCATTTTGCAGGTTATAAAGCTGTTGGTGAGTCTGTTCAAAAACCAATGGAATATTATCAAAATAACTTGATGAGTACACTTGTTTTATGTCAATTATTAAGAAAATATAACTGTAAGAATTTAATCTTTTCATCAAGTGCAACTGTATATGGAAATCCTCATACAGTACCTATCAAAGAAGATTTTCCATTAGGTCCAACAACAAATCCTTATGGAACAACAAAATTAATGATTGAAAATATTTTAAGAGATATTTATATTTCTGATGACCAATGGAATATTGTTTTATTAAGATATTTCAATCCTATTGGTGCTCATGAGAGTGGTTTATTAGGAGAAGATCCAAATGGTATTCCTAATAACCTTGTGCCTTATATTTCTAAAGTAGCTGTTGGTGAATTAGAATGTTTAGGTGTCTTTGGTAACGATTATGATACACCAGATGGAACAGGTGTCAGAGATTATATCCATGTTGTAGATTTAGCAAAAGGACATGTCAAAGCCTTAAAGAAACTTGTTGGTGATCATGGTGTTTATACTTATAATTTAGGAACAGGACATGGTTATAGTGTTTTAGATATTGTGAAAGCTTATGAAAAAGCAAACAATGTCAAAGTCAACTATGAAATCAAACCAAGACGTGCCGGAGATATAGCAACTTGTTATGCAGATCCAGCTAAAGCCAGAGAAGAACTGGGATGGGTTGCTGAAAAATCATTAGAAGATATGTGCAAAGATGCTTATAACTTCATCATTCATAACAAAAAATAAAAATATTGGAAAGCTGTTAGCTGTAGAAGTTAACAGCTTTTTTGATGAAATGATATATTTATGAAACATTGAATGAAAAATGATATACTGAAAGTAGAGAGGTGATTGATAATGAAAAAGACTTTAAAAAAGATTTATATTTTGATATTTCCTGTTTTTTACTTGATGTTGATGTTATATTATCAATACATTCGTTATGATATATTGACTTTTATATCACAGCATAATTATCTTTTGACTATCACATGGGTATTTATAGATTAGGGATTATGACATCAATTTGGAATGGAATGTTGTTGGTGGATAAAAATAATAGGAAGATGGATATCATCTGTTTGATTGTTTGGTTTATATTGATTATTACTGGTTTTATTTGTTTATATATATTGCCAGAAGCTTATCCTCCAAAGATTTATTATATGTTGGTAGATGGAATTCCTTTTCTCTTTTTCCTTATAGGAAATATAATAAGTTTATTAGGATATCATTTGTATTTTTATTATCACTTGCATAGAAAATAAGGAATAATCTCAAATTTAACTGTTTAAAATATTGATATTAAAAATACGACAATGGTCAAAATATTGTCGTATTACTTTTATCTATTTTTTTGCTCCACAGATACTACAATACTGATAGTCTACATATTCTTCATAGTGTCCTTGATCTTCTTGATGTGAACCAACTTTTACTTTTTCTGTTTTGGATACGTTTTGGTAGTTACTATAATTAACACCATTATATAATCCATTTTCATCAGCATTTTTAATACCAGTTACCATAATATTTTTTAAATCTTTTTCAGTAAATCCATTTTCAAACCAGTACGTTGGACCATTGGCAGTATAAGTAGGTTGACCTAATTCATTCTTTCCAGAGTAAGTGTAAAATCTAGCACCCTTAATTGTTTTTGTTTCATAATCGTCAACAGTGACCATATGACTGACCCATTTTTTGGCTTTATGATCTTTCCATACATGCTTATGTGTTGAAGATGAACTCTTACTTGTTGTAGATTTTTGAGAGCTTTTGTTAGTTATTGTTTCTGATGAATTCTTCGATGTTTGTTGTGTATGGGAATCATTTTTTGAAACTTTTGTTTGATTATTTTTATCGGTTTCTTTTGTTTTGGATGATGAATCTTTTTTAGAAGAATCACTCTTTTGTGATGATTGGTCAGGTGATGTATCTTCTTGTGTTAAATTTGATGATTGTTGGTTGAGTGCAGTTGTTTGCTGATCATCTGTTTTTTGAACAACTGTTTGACTTTGAAATGAGAAAAAGATGAAAAAACATAATATAACAATAAGAATAATGACTAAACTGTACCCTGTAAAATGGACAGTTAAATAAAAAGGTATCACTCTAAAATGTGATGCTGAATATTTAACCGACTCTGTTTTACAGGGTCTTTTATTTTGCTTATAATATGATTTGATGAAAGGATTGATTGGAATGGGTGTAAACTATTTTACTGATGAACAAATTAAAATACTCAAGGATAATCCATATATTGAAAAAATATCTTACAAAAGCATTAAATACTCCCAAAAGTTTAAAATGGAGTTCTGGTCACGCTATTCACAAGGAGAAGCCCCTTCTTCCATACTTTCTTCCTTTGATATTGATCCACATATTCTTGGACCAAAACGCATAAGTAATATTGTTCAACGAATAAAGAAGGAAGCAGAACGCTTAGAAGGATTTGAAGATACCAGAAAACACAATGCAGGTCGCCCTAGAACAAGAGACATGTCCCCCGAAGAAAAGATTGCTTATCTTGAACATAAGATTGCCTATCAAAAACAGGAAATAGAGTTTCTAAAAAAAATAAGATCACTGGAGAGGGAAGCCTATTGGAAACTGCAGAAGAAAAATACAAAATCATCGAAGAAATGATTTCTCGAGATGACAATCTTCTCAACATTACCAGATTATGTGAAATTGCAGAAGTTTCCAGAAGTGGCTTCTACAACTGGAAAAATAACTGCAATAAGCGCCAGCAGAAAGAACAGCGGACAAGAACGATTTTGAACTCATATTGAAGGCATATCAGTACAGAGGATATGATAAAGGAGCAAGAAGCATTCACATGCATCTGCTGCACATGGGAGTAAGGATGAATATCAAAAAATAAGGAGGCTCATGAAAAATATGGACTTTTCTGCAAAATAAGAAAAGCCAATCCATATAGAAGAATGGCAAAAGCAATAAAAACAAATAATATTGCCCCCAATGTTGTCAATCGTGATTTCATACAGGAGCCAAGAATAGTCATATTAACCGATATTACATATCTCTTTTATGGGAAAGAAAAAAGAAAAGCATATCTATCGGTCATGAAGGATGCATTTACCAATGAGATACTATCATATGTTGTCAGCGAATCATTGGAGATTGACTTTGTGTTAATGACTGTAAAACAACTGTTTGAAAAGCATGGAGCGACAATCAAAACAAACAAGACGATATGCCATAGCGACCAGGGCATTCATTACACCAGTATAGATTTTCAAAAGCTGCTCAAGGACAAAGGATTGAGGCAATCAATGTCAAGAAGGGGCAACTGCTGGGATAATGCACCACAGGAATCCTTTTTTGGTCATATGAAAGATGAAATAGATATAAGCAGGTGCAACACTTTCAATGACCTTAAAGCAGTTATAGATGATTATATAGATTACTACAATAACGAAAGGTATCAGTGGGACCTGGCAAAACTGTCACCTTCAGAATATTATCAGTACTGGCTGTCAGATATATATCCAATAGATATAAAAAAATGATACTATTCAAAAATAGTATCATCATATTGAAAACGCATCATATCATGATATTGGTTTCTTTCATCCAAGAGTTCTTCTTCAAGGTCAATATTAAGCTGAGATTCAAAACGGGTCTGCATATCAATCATCTGATAGGATAAGACTTCACATTGATTTTCAAGCCAGAAGATATATTCGCGAGTGGACATGAACTTATAACCATCAGTGTAGGACTGATAGTCCTGACTGAAAAGATCCTTAAGCTCACTAATGGTCATAAGCACAGTTGACACATCGAAATCATTGTGGAAAACATTGAAAAGCTGTTCCTCGTTCCAAAAGGAATCTGAGAAATCGGCGAGTTGACAGGACGTGTTAAGTGAAGGAAAAGCAATCCAGTTATAATAGACACCTTTAGAAAGGATTCCTTCAATAACATTACCATTTCTGTTGACCTTAAATTCAATACAGTTGTCATACTTGACACAAACAAGTTTAAACTTTTTAGAATCATTAAAAATATACATAATCATCTTAAACACAAAGCCACTGATCTTGACCAGTGGCTTAAGACTGTGTCATTCCTCCTTGACACAATCATATAAGATAATATTCGTTAAAAATATACCTTTTTATTTAATTGTCCTTGACATAGGGTACACTTTAGACAATAATAATAAATCTTTTTTTATTTTCTATAAATGATTTGAAATTCATAATACCCCTCTTTTCTGTTTCCTTATTATAGCACAAAATAAAACAATGTATTGTAAATGTTGCTGATAATAATAGTTTTAATAGTAAGTTAAAAATGTATGAAATTGATAAAGGTGAGAAAATAAAGTCTAATGGTATTGTCTTATTGCAAAAATATCGGAGGGGGGTATATAATGAAAAAAGGAGGATATATGATGAAAGAAAATGTAATTGAAGCGAAACAACTATCAAAAAGGTTTCAGACAACTGTTGCCTTAGAGAATTGTGATTTTTCAGTTCGAAAAGGGGAAATTTTTGGCTTTTTAGGTCCTTCGGGGGCTGGAAAAACAACAACGATTAAATTATTGACGGGGCAATTAAAAAGTGATGGAGGAGAAATTCATATATTAAAAGAGAATCCTTTTTCATCAAAAATAAAAAGTCAAATAGGGATTATGAGTGATAATAGTGGTTTATATGAAAAGATGAGTGTTTATGATAATTTACTGTTATTTGCAAAAATCTATGGTATTGATAAAAGCTGTATTGAAAAAGTCTTGGAAGAAGTAGATTTATTAGAGGCTAAAAAGCAATTGGTTAGTCAATTATCAAAAGGAATGAAACAACGATTAATCTTTGCTAGAACAATTATTCATTCACCTTCACTTCTATTTTTAGATGAACCTACAGCTAATTTGGACCCTTCCACAGCAAATGAAGTGAGAGAAATCATCAAAAAACTGAATGCAAAAGGGACGACTGTCTTTTTAACAACTCATAATATGGAAGAAGCAGATGAAATGTGTCATCGTGTAGCCTTTTTGAATCATGGACATATTATTGAAAGTGGACAACCTGAAGCTCTCAAACTGAAATATTCTAAGAAACAGATTCGTATTAAAACAAATCAGCAGGATTATACGATTCCTTTAGATTTAAAACTTTTAAAGCAGGAATTGGAACAGATTGATGAATTATTAATGATTCACTCAATTGAACCAACTTTAAAAGAAGTCTTTTTAACATTGACGAAGGAGGAATCATAATGAATATACGTATTTGTAAAGCATTGTTTATGAAAGATTTGAAGAATTGTTTTGTGAATAAAAATGTATTTTTAATGTTGGCTTTACCGGTTTTATTTGGAGTCATGTATAAATTTTTATTAGGAGATATTCTTAAAGAAGCAACAGGAAGTTTTGTCATTGTGATGTGTATCGTTATGACGATTTCTATTATTCCATTGAATGTCTTAGCTAATATGGTAGCTGAGGAAAAAGAAAAACATACTTTGCGTTCGTTAATGTTGGCTAATGTCAGCGCAACTGATTTTTTGTTAAGTAAAGCTTTTGTTGCATTGGTTTTGATGTTAATTGATGGAATCCTTATTTTCCTTGTTTGTCAAGAACCAATAGGATATTTAGTATATTTTCTTATCTTTTACATTTTAGCATCATTAAGTGTCTTGTTTTTTGGTGCTTTGGTAGGTTTGCTTTCTAAAGATCAGATGAGTGCTGGAACATTGAGTTCACCTTTGATGATCTTCTTAATGTTGCCACCTATTTTCAGTCAACTGAATGAAATGATTGAAAAGATTGCAGTTATTTTTCCAACAACCTCTTTCCAAACACTTTATTTACAATTATCAGCAAAACAGCCTTTCTTTAATCAAGATACAGTGATAGCTATAATTGTCTGTATCGTATGGATAGTTTTGGGAGTTATTGCTTTTATGTATGGTTACAAGAAAAAAGGATTAGATGATTAGGGAAATCGGTATTGATTTCTCTTTTTTTCATTCATTGAAAATGATAAAATAAGAAAAAGAAGGTGAGTCTATGGTAAGAAAACATATTATTTTTAAAGGACGTGTTCAAGGGGTTGGTTTTCGTATTACAGTTTATCAACAAGCGACACGTCTGCATTTAACAGGATGGGTAAGAAATTTGAGTAATGGGGATGTTGAGGCATGTATTCAAGGTGAGTGGGTACGTATTCAGCAGCTTATTAATCATATGAAAAGTATACGTTATATACGTATCGACGAATGTATGATGGAAGATTTAGAGATTTTAAAAGAAGAAAAGGGATTTGAATTGAAATATTAATTATTTATCATGTCAAGTCTTTTCTTTTAAAAAATATCGGTTATAATAGGGATAGTTATTTTCATAGAAAAGTTATAAAAATCAAAAAACGTTGTTTTTATCAATGTTTTTTGATTTTGTTTGTGAACAAAGAAAAAACTGTGGACCTATAGAGCATATTCCTTTTTTTGAACTGAGGATTATGGTAAACTTACAGGTACAAGACTAAGGAGGAAGGATGTTTATGAAAATTATTAAGCGTAATGGAGCAGAAGTTTTATTTGATCAGACAAAGATTACAGCTGCAATTGAAAAAGCAAATAATGAAGTTGTAGGTAAAGATAGATTATCGGATGAAGATATTGATAATATTACAAATAATGTGAAGTATCAATGTGAAAAGATGAAAAGAGCTTTGAATGTTGAAGAAATTCAAAATCTTGTAGAAAATGAAATTATGAAATTGAATGCTTTTGCAGTAGCTAGAAAATATATTACATATCGTTATATGAGAGCATTAGTACGTAAATCAAATACAACTGATGAACAGATTTTAAGTTTGATTGAATGTGCAAATGAAGAAGTAAAACAAGAAAATTCTAATAAGAATCCAACTGTCAATAGTGTTCAAAGAGATTATATGGCAGGGGAAGTTAGTAAAGATATTACAAAACGTCTTTTATTGCCTGGTCATATTGTGAAGGCTCACGAAGAAGGAATTATTCACTTCCATGATTCAGATTATTTTGCTCAACATATGCATAATTGCTGTTTAGTTAATCTGGAAGATATGTTACAAAATGGAACAGTCATTAGTGAAACGATGATTGAAAGACCAAAAAGCTTTTCAACAGCTTGTAATATAGCGACACAAATTATTGCTCAAGTTGCAAGTTCACAATATGGGGGACAAAGTATTAGCTTGTCACATCTTGCTCCTTTTGTTGATGTCAGTCGTCAAAAGTTTAGAAAAGAAGTCCGTGAAGAATTTGAGCAGGAAAATATTCCTGTCAGTGAAGAACAGATTAACGAATTGGCAGAATATCGTGTACGTAAAGAAATTAATCGTGGTGTTCAAATGATTCAATATCAGGTCATTACGTTGATGACAACAAATGGTCAAGCACCATTTGTGACAGTTTTTATGTATTTAAATGAAGTTCCTGATGGACAAATTAAAGATGACTTGGCTTTAATTATTGAAGAAACATTAAATCAAAGAATTTTAGGTGTTAAAAATGAAAAAGGTGTTTATGTGACACCAGCTTTCCCTAAGTTGATTTATGTTTTAGAAGAAGATAATATTAGTGAAAACAGCAAATATTGGTATTTAACTGAATTAGCAGCGAAATGTACAGCAAAACGTATGGTTCCAGACTATATTTCTGAAAAGAAAATGCTGGAATTAAAAGTGGATAAAAATAATGAAGGACATTGTTATACATGTATGGGATGTCGTAGTTTCTTAACACCTTATGTTGATCCAAAGACAAATAAACCTAAATATTATGGACGTTTTAATCAAGGTGTTGTGACTATTAATCTAGTAGATGTTGCTTGTTCATCACAAGGTGATATGAAAGAATTCTGGCGTATTATGGATGAAAGACTGGCTTTATGTAAAGAAGCTTTAATGTGTCGTCATAATCGTTTAAAAGGGACTGTCAGTGATGTTGCACCAATCTTATGGCAATATGGTGCACTGGCAAGACTTAAAAAAGGTGAAACGATTGATCAATTACTATATGGTGGATATTCAACAATCTCATTAGGTTATGCCGGTCTTTGTGAATGTGTGAAATATATGACAGGAAAATCACATACTGATCCAGATGCGACACCATTTGCTTTAGAAGTGATGCAACATTTAAATGATGCCTGTGCCAAATGGAAAGCAGAAGAAAATATTGATTTTAGTTTATATGGTACACCAATTGAATCAACAACTTATAAATTTGCGAAATGTCTACAAAAACGTTTTGGAAAAATTCCTGGTGTGACTGATAAAAACTATATTACGAATAGCTATCATGTTAATGTGACTGAAGAAATAGATGCCTTTACAAAATTAACTTTTGAATCACAATTCCAGAAATTATCTCCAGGAGGAGCAATTAGCTACGTTGAAGTACCAAATATGCAAGATAACATTGAAGCTGTTTTAGCTGTTATGAAGCATATTTATGAACATATTATGTATGCAGAATTGAATACAAAGAGTGACTATTGTATGGAATGTGGCTATGATGGTGAAATTCAAATTAAAGAAGATAAAGATGGAAAATTGATTTGGATTTGTCCAAATTGTGGAAATACAAATCAGGATAAGATGAGCGTCGCCAGACGTACATGTGGATATATTGGAACACAGTTCTGGAATCAGGGACGTACACAAGAAATTAAGGAACGTGTACTTCATTTATAAAAATGAAATATGTAACGATTAAAACTGTAGATATAGCCAACGGAACAGGAGTGCGAGTATCACTCTTTGTTTCGGGCTGTACTCATCATTGTCCTGATTGCTTTAATGAGATTGCTTGGGATTTTCAATATGGTGAAGATTTCACACAAGATACAATTGATTTTATATTACAGGCATTAGCGCCTCAACATATCTCAGGTCTGACATTGTTAGGTGGAGAGCCAATGGAACTTGTAAATCAAAAAGGTTTATTACCTTTATTAAGACAGGTTCATGAAAAGTATCCGGATAAGGATATTTGGTGTTATACAGGTTATCTGTATGAAGATTTACAACCTGGTGGGAGAGTCTATGGAGAGGATACGGATGAAATATTAAATTATTTAGATATCTTGGTTGATGGTCCTTTTTTAGTTGATCAAAAGAATATTCGTTTGAAATTTAGAGGTTCTGAAAATCAAAGAATTATTGATATAAAGAGAACAAATCAAGCTCATAAGGTTGTTTTATGGGATGGAAAGTGATTAAAAAAATCACTTTTTTTGTGTGAAAAACAAAAAAAGAAGTGATAAAAAATAAAAAAATCCTAAAATAAGTAGATATTTTTTAGAAAATTATATATAATGTAATGGCAGTGAAGGGAGGATTTTAAGTGAAAGAAGGCATTAGACGAGAGTATAAAAAGCAATATGATGCTTCAACCAAAAAAATAGATGTTGTTGATGTACCAGAATTTAATTTTTTAATGGTTGATGGAATTGGAAATCCTAACGTTGAAGAATTTAAACTGAAAGCAGAGGCTTTACATATATTATCTAAGGCAATTAAAGATTATTTTAAGGAAAAAATGGATTTATTGTATTTGATTTCTCCATTAGAAGGATTATGGGATACATATGATAATAGTCAATTTGATGTCACAAGAAAAAAGATGATCAAATTTACTTTGATGATTGCTCAACCAAAAGTCCTTGATGAACAAACTTTTGAAATGATTAGAGAAAGTGTGACTTTAAAAAAAGATAATCCATATCTTATTGATGTTTATTTAAAAAAGTTTCAAGAGGGACGATGTGTTCAGATGTTGCATAAAGGAGCTTATAATACTGAAATTAATACAACCAAACAGATTATGGAATATATTACAATTCAAGGAATGAAACTAAGTGGATTTCATCATGAGATTTATTTAAATGATCCTGAAAAGAATCCAGTTGATAAATTAAAAACAATTGTAAGATATGCTATTGAGGAGGATGGGGTATAGCCCCTTTTTTTATAGGAGGAGAAAATTATGTTATTTGTATCATGGAATGTGAATGGTTTAAGAGCGTGTTTAAATAAAGGGTTTGCAGATTTTTTCTTATCTGTGAATGCTGATATTTTTGCAATACAGGAAACAAAATTGCAAAAGCATCAATTGGATTTAAAGTTTGATGGCTATTTTTCTTATTATAATGATGCGATAAAGAAAGGATATAGTGGAACAGCAATCTATACAAAGAAAGAACCACTCAATGTCACTTATGGATTAGGTATTGATGAACATGATCAGGAAGGTCGAGTGATTACATTAGAATATGAAAATTTCTATTTTATAACAGTATACACACCTAATTCAAAAAGAGGATTAGAACGATTGGACTATCGTCAAGTATGGGAAGATGCTTTTAGAGAATATGTTTGTCAATTAAAACAAAATAAAGCAGTTGTCATATGTGGAGATTTAAATGTAGCTCATCAAGAAATTGATTTGAAAAATGATAAAACAAATCATAAAAATGCTGGATTTACAGATGAGGAAAGACAAAAATTTACTGAGTTACTAGAGAGTGGGTTTATTGATACGTTTAGATATAGATATCCAACATTAGAGAAGTATTCATGGTGGTCATATATGTTTAAGGCAAGAGAAAAAAATGCAGGTTGGCGTATTGATTATTTTGTTGTATCAGATGATTTAAAAGAACAGATTGAAGATGCTTATATCTATAATGATATATTGGGTTCTGATCATTGCCCAGTTGGTGTGAAAATGGAGGGATTAATGTGAAATGGATGATTATTTCTGATATTCATGGATCTTATGATGATTTAAAAAAAGTGATGGAGATTTATGAAGAAGAAAAGATGGAAAAGTTGATTATATTAGGCGATATATTATATCATGGACCAAGAAATCCTTTACCGGAAGGTTATCAGCCTCAAAAGGTTATAAACCTACTGAATCAATATAAGGATAAGATTATGGCAGTTAGAGGTAACTGTGATGCAGAAGTAGATCAGATGGTTTTGGAATTTCCTATGCGTGGGGATTATAGTGAATTATATGCTGATGGGTATCGCTTCTTTTTAACGCATGGACATTTATATGATGAAACACATTTACCAATGTTACACAGTGGAGATATTTTTATGTATGGTCATTTTCATAAACCTGTTTTAAAGAAAGAAAATGGTATTGTTTTATTGAATCCTTCTTCTATATCTTTGCCTAAAGCTGGGCAGAAAAGTTTTGGAGTTTATGAAGATGGTGAATTAAAAATTGTTACTTTAGATAAAAAAGTGCTTCAAAGCATGAAATTATCATAAAAATATAAAAAAACCGTGAAATTAAATAAAAAGTATGGTATTTTTATATTGGTGAGGTGAGTTTATGGCAAAGTACAGAGATATTGCTGATGATATTCGTCAGAAAATAAAAAATCAAGAATATACTTTTGGTCAAAAACTCCCTTATGAGTATGTATTGTGTATGAGCTATCATTGTAATAAAGAAACAATGAAAAAAGCTTTAGATATTTTGGTTAAAGAAGGTTTGATTATTCGTAGACGTGGGGCTGGGACATTTGTGAAGGATTATGATCCAGCTATGGATAATCCAGTAAGTAAATTTGGACGTGGTTTGACTGAACAATATAAAGGGATTAAAGAAGTCACAAGCAATGTTCTAGAATTTGAAGTTGTTCCAGCAGATGAACTTTTATCAGAAAAATTACAAATAGATGTTGGAGATTTTGTTTATCATATTATAAGATTAAGGTTTTTAGATAAAGTTCCACATTTAATTGATATTACATATATTCCTATTAGTGTGATTCCAAATTTAAAATTACAACATCTTAAAGGTTCTATATATAGTTATATTGAAAATGTTTTAAAGCTAAAAATACAAAGCTGTCATTTAACTATACAAGCTGCTTTGTCAACCCCTTTAGAACAACAATATCTTGGATTGAAAGAAAATGAACCATATATTCAAGAAGAACAGATTTCATATTTAAGCAATGGTTCTATATTTGAATATACTTTATCAAGGCAGCATTATGCCCATTTTGAATTTCAAACTGTTATTATTCAACAATAAGCATGACTTTATTTTGTCATGTTTTTATATTAATAGAACAATTGTGCCG
The DNA here is from genome assembly GCF_018223625.1 of Clostridium sp. C1. Lineage (NCBI taxonomy): Bacteria > Bacillati > Bacillota > Clostridia > Eubacteriales > Clostridiaceae > Clostridium > Clostridium sp. C1. Next base: position 2,878,817 of record NZ_CP073631.1, read on the forward strand.
GAGAGTGTTTTTTTGAGATGTATTATGCTATAATGTAATCAAAAAGAAAGGAAAGATCATGATGAAGCGTATCACAACAGGAACAGAAAATTTTAAAGAATTCATGGATAAGAATTATTATTATGTTGATAAGACAATGCTTATAGATGATGTCTTAAGTGATAAGGTGATGTTGTATACAAGACCTAGACGTTTTGGGAAAACATTAAACATGAGTATGCTTTATTATTTCTTTTCTAATCAGGAAAAAGAGAATGCTTATCTTTTTGAGGGTTTGAATGTATCAAAACATCAACATCTCATGCTTCATCAAAATCAATATCCTGTTATTTTTCTATCGTTAAAAGATATGAATAATGATACTTTTGAAGATCAAATATACAAATTTTCATCTTTGATATCAAAAATTATAGATAAGTACGAAAATGTTTTGAATAGTAGAAGTATTAATGCAAGGCAAAAGAAAATCTTAAAGAAATATCAGAACTTAGAATCGAATCAAAATGAGTTGAAAGAGTCTTTATTTAATCTTTCAAATATATTCTATCAACATTATCATCAAAAAGTTATCATTCTCATAGATGAATATGATGTGCCTTTACAGAGTGCCTATCAACATGACTACTATGATGAAATGGTTGATTTTATAAGAAGTGTCTTTTCATCTGCTTTAAAAACCAATGATGCACTGGAAAGAGGAGTATTGACTGGTTGTCTTAGAATATCTAAAGAAAGCATCTTTACAGGTCTTAACAACTTTACAGTCAGAACCATCATGGATGTAGAAGCTTCTGATTGCTTTGGATTTACCCAAGAAGAAATTGATGAACTTTTGAAATACTATAATCTTATGGATAATCGTCAAGAGATGAAGGAATGGTATGATGGCTATCTGTTTGGAAAGACGGAAATCTATAATTCATGGAGTGCCTTGAACTATGTCAAGAAATTACTGAATGATGACCATTTTCAGGCTGTATCTTTCTGGGCGAATACCAGCAGCAATGATCTTGTTAAAACATATATCGAATATGCAACGATGACAATGAAGGAAGAATTTGAAAGACTAATCAATGGTCAAAGCATCATCAAGAAGATTGTTCCTGAACTGACGTATCGAGAAATGGACTTTCATAGTATTCAGACAATGAATGACAATGTCTATAGTTTTCTGTTGTTTACTGGTTATCTGAAAATCAAGAGTAAGGTTGATAATGATCATCCTTATACCTATGAACTTGTGATTCCTAATAAAGAAGTCAAATATATCTATGAAGATATCTTCATGAAATGGTTTGACAGTTATCAAAGAGAACGAAAGGGAAAGTTTATTGATAAGCTCATAAAAGGTGAAATGATTGAAGCTATAGATTTATTGAATGATGTGCTGGAATCAAGTATTAGTTATTATGATAGTCTGGAAAGTTTTTATCATGGTTTTATGGTAGGCTTTCTGCAGGAAACAGAATATGAAATACAGTCTAACAAAGAAAGTGGCGAAGGACGATTTGACATAGCTTTAGTACCAAGAAGAATCACAAGAGAATGTATTATTCTTGAATGTAAGCACAGTAAGAGTGTAGGAACATTAATACAGGATAGTCAAATTGCAGCTGACCAGATTGTTCAAAAGGGCTATCGTGAAATATTTATAAGACAGGGATATCCAAAAGTTTTAGGATTTGGTATCTCTTTTTATAAAAAACAGTGCTTTATCACTAAAGTAGACTGAGATCATTTGAGAGATGTCTTAATGTAGGTTTATGAAGGCATCTCTTTTTAGTGTATAAATATCTTCATTCTATGAAATACTTTCTACTTTCATCACTTCTACATATGTATGACATTTTCATATGACTATGATATAATGACAACAGAAATAATACATTGAAAGGAGCATGATCATAATGAAGCGTATCACAACAGGAACAGAAAATTTTAAAGAATTCATGGATAAGAATTATTATTATGTTGATAAGACAATGCTTATAGATGATGTCTTAAGTGATAAGGTCATGTTGTATACAAGACCTAGACGTTTTGGGAAAACATTAAACATGAGTATGCTTTATTATTTCTTTTCTAATCAGGAAAAAGAAAATGCTTATCTTTTTGAGGGTTTGAATGTATCAAAACATCAACATCTCATGCTTCATCAAAATCAATATCCTGTCATTTTTCTATCGCTAAAAGATATGAAAAGTCTAAACTATTTGGAACAAATACAACAATTTGCTTATATTATGAAGATCATCATTTTACAACATCTTAATCTTTTTGATAGTCCATTGATTGATGAATCCGATAAAAAGACTTTGAATGATTTAAGATTTTTAAGAGCGGATCCTATACAGTTAAAAAATTCATTAAGTATGCTATCTAGATGTTTATATCAGCATTATCATCAAAAAGTCATCATTCTCATAGATGAATATGATGTGCCTTTACAGAGTGCCTATCAACATGACTACTATGATGAAATGGTTGATTTTATAAGAAGTGTCTTTTCATCTGCTTTAAAAACCAATGATGCACTGGAAAGAGGAGTATTGACTGGTTGTCTTAGAATATCTAAAGAAAGCATCTTTACAGGTCTTAACAACTTTACAGTCAGAACCATCACGGATGTAGAAGCATCTGATTGCTTTGGATTTACCCAAGAAGAAATTGATGAACTTTTGAAATACTATAATCTTATGGATAATCGTCAAGAGATGAAGGAATGGTATGATGGCTATCTGTTTGGAAAGACGGAAATCTATAATTCATGGAGTGCCTTGAACTATGTCAAGAAATTACTGAATGATGACCATTTTCAGGCTGTATCTTTCTGGGCGAATACCAGCAGCAATGATCTTGTTAAAACATATATCGAATATGCAACGATGACAATGAAGGAAGAATTTGAAAGACTAATCAATGGTCAAAGCATCATCAAGAAGATTGTTCCTGAACTGACGTATCGAGAAATGGACTTTCATAGTATTCAGACAATGAATGACAATGTCTATAGTTTTCTGTTGTTTACTGGTTATCTGAAAATCAAGAGTAAGGTTGATAATGATCATCCTTATACCTATGAACTTGTGATTCCTAATAAAGAAGTCAAATATATCTATGAAGATATCTTCATGAAATGGTTTGACAGTTATCAAAGAGAACGAAAGGGAAAGTTTATTGATAAGCTCATAAAAGGTGAAATGATTGAAGCTATAGATTTATTGAATGATGTGCTGGAATCAAGTATTAGTTATTATGATAGTCTGGAAAGTTTTTATCATGGTTTTATGGTAGGCTTTCTGCAGGAAACAGAATATGAAATACAGTCTAACAAAGAAAGTGGCGAAGGACGATTTGACATAGCTTTAGTACCAAGAAGAATCACAAGAGAATGTATTATTCTTGAATGTAAGCACAGTAAGAGTGTAGGAACATTAATACAGGATAGTCAAATTGCAGCTGACCAGATTGTTCAAAAAGGCTATCGTGAAATATTTATAAGACAGGGATATCCAAAAGTTTTAGGATTTGGTATATCATTTTATCGAAAACAATGTTATATAACAAAATGTAAAGATTGATATTTTAGTAAAACAAGTCACCTATCTTAATTGTAATGACTTGTTTTTTATTTGTAAAACCATGAAAATATATAAATTTGGAATAAAAAAATAAGTAAAATAAACTAAAAATAAAGTAAAAATATTAATTAAAACCACATTTTATTGGAAAAGTACCATACTTTTCATATAAAAGCATTGACTTTTATATGAAAAGAATTTATACTTATATTGTCAAAAATATTTTAAGGGAGGAAAAATTTTATGGATGCTTTTGCTGATAAGCTAGGGCGTATTGGAGCTTGGTGCGGTCAAAACAAGTACTTAGGTTCAATTAAAAATGCGTTCCAAAACTTTATGCCAGCAACTATCGCTGGTGCCATTGGGGTTTTATGGACAAACGTATTGGTTAACAGTTCAAGCGGTTTAGGAGCTTTATGGGAACCAATCATGGCTTTAGAAGTTGTTAACCCTGTATTTGCTGCAATTCAATTTGCAACTATTTCATGTATCGCTATTGGTGTAGTTATGTTAGTTGGGCAAGAAATTGCTGAAGCTAATGGTGAAACTGGTGCTTTCCCAGCAGTATTATCATTTATTGCTTGGTTAGTTGTTACTCCAAATAGTAACTCTGTAGCAGGTTTAGGTCTTACTGACGCTGCTGGTGCTGCTGTTACAAAATTAGTAGATGGAGAAAGCGTAGCTGTTACAATTGGAGAAAAATTAGGTGATTTAACTCCAGCTGCATTCTCTGGTATTAGTGCTAACTATACAGGAGCTACTGGTTTATTTACTGCATTAATCGTTGGTATCTTAGCTATGGAAATTTATGGATGGTTAAGAAAACAAGATGCATTAAAAATTAAAATGCCTGAACAAGTACCTCCAGGTGTTTCTCGTGCATTCGAAGTTTTAATTCCAGCATTCTTAATGTTAGCTATCGTTGGATTAATTGGTCATGTTGCATACTTAGCAACTGGTAAATATTTAAATGACTTAATTTCTTATTACATTCAACAACCATTAACTAATATTATTGGTGGTAATATCTTTGCAGTGTGCTTAATGTATGTATTAATCTCATTATTCTGGTTAGTTGGTATTCATGGTAACAACATGATGGCAGCTGTTAAGGAACCAATCTTCAAACCTATGTTATATGCAAATACTGCATTATTTACAAATGGTGAAACAATGCCTTTAACTGCTGAAATCAAAGCTCATGGTTGGTATCAATTAAACTTAGGTATGTTAGTAATGTTTGGTGAATTCGGTGGTTCTGGTGTTACTATCGGTTTAGTTATTGCAATCTTTATCTTTGGTAAACGTGCTGATAACCGTGCAATCGCTACATTATCAGTTGTTCCTGGATTATTCAATATTAACGAAACAGTAACATTTGGTATTCCATTAGTATTGAACCCAATCTTAGGTATTCCATTTATCGTTGCTCCAGTAGCAAGTATCGTTTTAGGTTATGTATTAACACTTATGGGAATCATGCCTATCGTTGTACTTGAAGTTCCTTGGACAATGCCACCAGTATTCTATGGATTCTTAGCAACAGGTGGTAACCCAATGGGTGCTGTATGTCAAATTTTAGCAGTAGTTTTAGTAACTCTTATCTACATTCCATTTGTTATCTTCTATGAAAGATATCAAAATAAACAAGCTGCTGAAGCTGAATAAGATTTAAATTGAAAATAAAAGGTTGTGCTAAAATAGTTTATCTATTAATAGCATCAACCTTTTTTCATTTAAAATTTTGATCTGAACATTCATAATTTATAAAGGAGAAGAAAATGAGATTTCCAGAAAACTTTTTATGGGGTGGTGCAGTCACTGCTCACCAAAGTGAAGGTGCATATGATATTGATGGAAAGTTGCCTTCAGTATGTGATTTATTGGCTAGAGATGATGCTTCAAATTTTCATGATGGTGTAGATAGTTATCATCGCTATGATGAAGATTTTGCGTTATTTGAAGAAATGGGATTTAAAAGTTATCGTTTTTCGATAGATTGGTCAAGAGTGATGCCAGATGGTTTTCATTTCAATGAAGAAGGAATGGCATTTTATGATCGCTTTATTGATAGTATGATTGCTCATGGAATGGAACCTATTTGTTCTTTATATCATTTTGAAATGCCGATGGTATTATATGAAAAATATAATGGGTTTTATTCACGCATTGTCGTTGATCAATTTATTAAATATGCCTATAAAATGATTGATAGATATGGTGATAGAGTCAAAAAATGGATTTCTTTTAATGAGCATAATGGAATTTTATTGGATGGTCATAAATTAGCATATGGGGCCATTTGCCCTGAGGGGGTTAAGGAAGAATTGTTTTTCCATCAATTGATGCATAATTCATTATATGCACATGCTAAAGTGACTGAAAAGGTTCATACAATTGAAAATGCTTTAATGTTAGGTATGGTTTTGTATATTCCTCACTATAGTGCATCTTGTCATCCTATGGATGAATTGGCAGCAAGAAATCATATGGCAAAAACAAATGTTTTTTTGGATGTATTTGTTCATGGTGAATATAGTCCTTATTTTTTAAAGAAGATGAAACATGATCAAACAATGCCTGTTATGGAAGATAATGATTTGAAAATAATGAAGGAAAATACGGTGGATTGGATTTCTTTAAGTTATTATAACAGTGATATTGTACAGTACGATTCTCATCATTCATATCATATCCTCAATAATCCATGTTTAGAAGTATCTCAGTGGAATTGGTCAGTTGATCCTGTGGGTCTTCGCATCGCTTTAAGAGATATTTATGAAAAGTATCGTTTACCAGTTATGGTGGTTGAGAATGGTTTGGGTGTTGAAGATATTTTTGAAAATGGAACAGTCATAGATGATAAAAGAATAACCTATCTTGATGCACACATTAAGCAAGTTGGAAAAGCTATTGAAGAAGGTGTGGATTGTAGAGGTTATCTTGTTTGGGGTCCTATTGATATATTATCATCACAAGCAGATATGAATAAACGTTATGGAATGATTTATGTGAATAGAGATAATAATAATCTAAGAGATATGAATAGATATAAGAAAAAATCTTTTGAATGGTATAAAAATGTTATCCATTCAAATGGTGGATTAATTGATGATGAATAAAATATATAAAATGTAAGATAAGAGAAATTTTTAAATTGTTATTTATGTCAATATCATGTATAATAGACAAGGAAAGTGGGGATTTTTATGGAAGAAGTAAAAACGTTCAAATATAGAATCAATACTGCAACAATTATTTTTTTAGCAGCATTAGTTTTTTATACATTATTTACTGCATTTACACAAGATTTACAAACAGTTCTTATTATTGGGATCTTTACTATTCTTTGCTTTGTCGTTTTCATTGGTATGCGTCCATATAAATATTCAATTGAAAAAAAGGAATTAACAATTCATTATGCTTTATGGAAAAACAGTCATGTTGATTTAATGCATTGTGAAACTATTTGTGATCCTGTTCCAAGATGGGCAGATTTAGTGACAAGACCACATGCTATTGAAATTTATACTGATACAAAGAAAAGGTATTGTTTCTTCCCTAAAGAAAGAGTGGAATTCGTACATGAAGTCGTAAAAGCAAATAAAAGAATCCATTGTACGGTTAAAGAGTATACAGATGTATATCGTATTTTGGAAAAGAAAGATCGTAAAGAAAGACGTAAAGCAGAAAAGAAAGCTGCAAAAGAAGCACGATCTCAAAAATAAATTCTATATAAGAGCAATAGGGATTTTGATATTAAATGTCGAATCCTTTTTTTATTGGTTTTACTATCATGAATTAGTAAATATGATCACTCATTTTTAAATTATGTTATCTATTTATAATTTATAGAGATAATGTGTTTTAAAGGATTTAATGTATAGGTTAAAATTATGTAAAGAGTTATCTGTCAAAATGAATGGAATGTTAAAATCATTTAAAAGTATAATTAAATATTATTTGTGTTATAAATTTAACGATTCTTAATGAAGAATAATGCTTTGAGTATTATGTAAAGAATGACTAAAAAGAAAGATAGTATATCATAATATTTATAATAAGCAAATATTGTGCTATATTTGTCTTAGAAAAAGATTTTTAAACTTTTTTGTCTAAATAGGAAGTAAAATGAAGCGTTTATTGCGTATATATATAATAGAGGGACATTTCTTGGATTGTTTTATGACTCCTTAAATATTGATGTTGTTGTTAACTATAAAAATCAAAAAAGGAAAAAATAATGGAAAAGAAACCTGTAAAAATTGTTACAATTGGTGGAGGAAGTAGCTATACACCAGAATTAATGGAAGGATTCATTAAAAGATACAATGAACTTCCAATTAAAGAAGTTTGGTTAGTTGATATTGAAGATGGAAAAGAAAAACTTGAAATCGTTGGAGCGATGGCTCAACGTATGTGGGATACTTCACCATATGATGTCAAAGTGCATTTGACTTTAGACCGTAGAGAAGCGTTAAAAGATGCAGACTTTGTGACGACTCAATTTAGAGTTGGACTATTAAATGCCCGTGTGAAAGATGAAAGAATTCCTTTCTCATATGGCATGTTAGGTCAGGAAACAAATGGTGCTGGAGGAATCTTTAAAGCTTTTAGAACAAATCCAGTGATTTTAAGCATTGTCGAAGACATGAAAGAATTATGTCCAGATGCATGGTTAATTAACTTTACAAATCCAATTGGAATGGTCACTGAAGCTGTTATGAAATATGGAAAATGGGATAAAGTGATTGGATTATGTAATGTTCCTGTAGGAGCAATGATGAAAGAACCAGAAACAATTGGAAAAACTTTAGACCAGTTAACATACAAATTTGCTGGATTGAATCATTTCCATTGGCATAAAGTTTTTGATGAACATGGAAATGAAGTTACACAACAAATCATTGATGCTATCTATGATCCAGATGTTGATGATGGAATACCAAAGAATATCTTTAATGTGAAGTTCTTTAAAGAACAGCTCGATACAATGCAAATGATTCCATGTGGATATCATAGATATTATTATCGTCAAGAAGAAATGTTGAAACATGGACTTGAAGAATACAATACAATTGGAACAAGAGCATAACAGGTCAAACAAACTGAAGAAGAATTGTTTGAATTATATAAAAATCCTGATTTAGATCATAAACCAGAACAATTAGCAAAACGTGGCGGAGCACATTATAGTGATGCTGCCTGTGAAACAATTGCATCTATCTATGCTAATAAGAATACACATATTGTTGTCACAACAAGAAACAATGGAGCAGTCCCTGATTTACCAGCTGAAGCAGCTGTAGAAGTTTCTTCATTTATTGGAGCTACAGGAGCAGGAGCGATTGCCTTTGGACCATTGCAACCAGCAGAAAGAGGATGGTTACAATGCATGAAAAATATGGAATGGTGTGTAGAAGAAGCAGCTGTTACAGGAGATTATGGAAAAGCATTACAGGCATTTATTTTAAATCCACAGATTCCATCAGGAGCCACAGCAAAAAGAGTATTAGATGAATTATTACTTGCCCATAAAAAATACTTACCACAATTTGCAGATAAGATTGCCGAGCTTGAAGCAGAAGGTGTAACAATCAAAGATGATGTTGCAAGAGAATTAACTGAACAAGGATTATAATCATAATAAAAGACAGTAGGAGTCAAATCTTACTGTTTTTTATTGAAATAAATAATATTTTAAAAACAAAGTTAGAATATTGAAATTTTATTTTAATAAGTGTATGATTTTTTTTGAGGTGATGATGATGTATGCAATTGGAATCATGTCGGGTACATCTATGGATGGAATTGATACTGTTTTAGTGGATATTGATGGGTTTGGCATGGAAACAAAGATGAAAGTTATAGGTTATCATGAGTATCCTATGCCAATAGATATGAAAGAGAAAATTAAAAAACATGTGATGAAAAGAATTCTTGTGTTGATGAGATATGTAGTTTGAATTTTGAATTGGGGTATTTGTTTGTTGAGGCTGTGAGAATTTTGCTTAAAAAATATGATGTAGCACAAAAAGATATTTCTTTTATTGCGACACATGGTCAAACTATCTACCATATTCCTTTTTTGAAAAATCAATTAATACCATCCACACTACAGATAGGAGAACCAGCTGTGTTGGCATATGAGTTGAATACCACAGTGGTTTCTAATTTTAGGGTCATGGATATGGCTGCAGGTGGACAAGGGGCACCATTAGTACCTTATAGTGAATATTTGTTATATAGTGAACCATGCAAGAATATTGCCTTGCAAAATATTGGTGGTATTGGCAATGTGACATTGTTAGTGGGACAAGATATTGATGCGATTCAGGCTTTCGATACGGGACCAGGTAATATGATGATTAATGAAGCGTGTCGTCAGCTTTATCGTTTAGAATATGATGATCAAGGAAAAATTGCAGCCAAGGGACATACTATAGATGGACTTTTGAATATGTTGATGAAGCATCCTTATATGTCAAAAAAGCCACCAAAATCTACTGGTAGAGAAGATTTTGGAGAAAATTATGTTCAACAGCTTTTACATCATTATAAGTATGAAAAAGCAGAAGATATTATAGCAACATTGACTTATTTTACGGCAAAATCTATAGCGTATCATTATCAACGTGATATTTTGCCAAATTATCCTTTAGATAAAGTTGTAATTGGTGGCGGTGGTAGTCATAACTTGACATTAATGAATATGATTCGTCAAGAATTATCACCTGTGAAAGTTTACACACAAGATGAAATGGGCTATTCAAGTGATGCAAAGGAAGCCATCGCATTTGTGATTATGGGAAATGAAACATTGCATCACCATTTTTCTAATGTAAAAAGTGCCACTGGCGCAAAAGACTATGTCGTATTAGGAAATATCACACCTAAACCTAGATAATTTCTAGTAATTTTCTTTTTTGATTGATATAATAAATATTAGGTGATGATATTGTGAATTGTTTAGTACAGATAAGGGAAGCTCAAAAAAGTTATACAACAACAGAGAAAATAATTGCTGAATATATTTTGGAACATGCTCATGATATATTAAATGATTCAGCACAGGAGTTGGGGAAGAAAACACAGACTTCTGCAGCTGCAGTTATCCGTTTTTCTAAAAAACTAGGTTATAAAGGATTTAGTGATTTAAAAATCAGTTTAGCAGGATCTCAACAAAATGAAGAAGAAAATATTGATGCTGTTTTAGAGGAAACAGATGATCTTTCAACATTGATTCATAAATGTTGTCAATTGAATATTTCAACTGTTCAAAAAACATATCAGATGATTAATGAAAAGAATTTACAAAAAGCTATTGAATATATTATCAATGCTCAAACTGTCTATTTATTTGGAGTAGGTAGTTCTGCCATTGTGGCTTATGATTTTTCACAAAAACTAATTAGAATAGGTAAGAAAGCTATCTACAACTCAGATATTCATGTTCAAATGACATTTGCAGAAAGCATGAGTCCAAATGATGTGGCTGTTTTTATTAGTTACTCTGGAATGACAACAGGATTAACAGGAATGGCTAAAAAGCTTAAGTCCGATGGTATACCATGTATTTCTATTACACAGAATTCTAAGAATATTGTAGCGAAAAATTCAACTGTTAATCTTTTTGTACCTCTAGAAGAGAAAGAAATTAGAATTGGAGCAATTTCGTCAAGAACAGCTTCTTTAGTTATGACGGATCTTTTATACTATGGTGTTTATAAGAACGATTTACAAGATAATAAAGATAAGCTTTTAGAAACAAAAGATCTTGTTTCTAGATTGTTGAAATAAAAATTAATAAGTATTATATTCAAATAAAAGTCTAAGGGTATTCTTTAATGATAAAAAGAGTACCTTTTTTGATGTTAGAAAATATTTAGTGGGATGATTTTTAATTGGTTAGTTTGTGAGCAAAGATATATCATGTTTCTTATAGGAGAATATTTTTATAGGATTTATTAAAATATAATTTCAAATATTTAAAATATATATTGAAATCATATTTTAATAATGATATAATAATTTTGGAAGGAGAGGGGAGAATAAATGAAATTAAATGCCTTGGATACAGAACAGATAAATAAAGAATCTTTACATATTGATGAAATGGATACGTTAGATATTTTGAAAGTCATCAATAATGAAGATCAAAAAGTTGCTATAGCAGTAAAAGACGTCTTACCTAAAATTGCAGAAGCTGTAGATTGTATCTATGAGAAGATGAGTTGTGGTGGCAGATTGATTTACATAGGTGCGGGAACATCAGGAAGATTAGGAATTTTAGATGCTTCTGAGTGTCCTCCAACATATGGAGTCGAACCTACTCTTGTCCAGGGATTGATCGCAGGTGGAAAAGAGGCATTAACAACAGCTATTGAAGGTGCTGAGGATTCACAAGAGCTGGCCATTCTTGATTTGAAATCAATCGAACTCAATGAAAATGATGTTGTTTGTGGAATTGCTTCATCTGGAAGAACACCATATGTTATAGGTGGATTAATTTATGCAAAACAAAAAGGGTGTTCAACAATCTCGATATGTTGTGTTCATCAAGGGGAGCTTTCGCAATATGCTGATTATCCAATTGAAGTTATTGTAGGACCGGAAGTTGTTACAGGTTCAACAAGAATGAAATCTGGTACAGCACAGAAGCTGGTTTTAAATATGCTTTCAACAACATCGATGATTAAGATGGGAAAAGTATATGGGAATTTAATGGTTGATGTTCAACCAACAAATGAGAAATTAAGATTAAGAGCTATTAATATTGTTCATCAAGCAATCGATATCCCGGAAGAAGATGCAAAAAAATTATTGAAGGAAAGTCATTATAATGTAAAAGTTGCTATTCTTAGGGGATTGACAGGAAAAACAGAAGAAGAATGTTTAGAAGCTTTAAAAAATAATAATGAAAATATTAGCTTTGCAGTCAAACATCTTAAATAAAGGAGTCTATAAAATGAGAAAATATGTGGTTAAGGATGCAAATAATAAAAAATATAAAAATGTTTTTGGTGTAACTGATTATGATATACCTATGTTTGGATTTAAAAGTGCAATATTTATTACTGCTATGACACTTTTATCGTTGATTATTTGCATTAATGTATGTGTTGCGTTGCATATTGATTATCGTTTACCAAATGCAATTATTACTGGAATTGTATGTGGGTTTAGTGTAGCTTTTTCACAGTTTTTTATTGAAACGAAAAAAGGAATTTGTAAAGATTTTTTGATTGTAGGATGTTTATTTGGTTGTGTTGCTTTTTTCATTATTTTATTATTTAAATAATTAGGAGGATTAAAATGTTTGAGAAAATTTCGAAATTGATCGAAGGTCGTTTAGCAGGACCTTTGGAAAAATTATCAAATCAAAGACATTTAAGAGCGATTCGTGATGGTATCATTGCGACATTACCATTAATTATTGTAAGTTCATTATTGATGGTTATTGCATTTTCTTATAATCAAATGCCAGAATCATGGGGTATTAGACAAGTAATTCAAGATAATGCCGTAGCTATTTTGTTGCCATATAGAATGTCAATGTATATTATGACATTATATGCTGTTTTTGGTATTGGGTATTCATTAGCTAAATCATATGATTTAGATGGATTAAGTGGAGCTATTTTAGCTGAATTAACTTTCTTATTAACTATTGTACCTGTTTCAATACCTGATGTTACTGAATCTATTTCAGCTTTAGCAGAAACAAATGCAGAATTAAGTACATTCCTTAGTGCTTTGCCATCAGGATATGTTATACCAGCAGAATACTTAGGATCAGCTGGAATGTTTATTGGTATCATCTCAGCTTTTATTGGTGTAGAAATTTATCGTTTTACACAAGTCAAAGGATTTAAGATTACGATGCCTGCTGCTGTACCACCAGCTGTTGCTCGTTCATTTGAATCATTAACACCAACAATTATAATTATTTTAGGTGTTTCAACAATCACTATGTGGTTGGGAATAAATGTACATCAATTAGTTGGTAATTTGATTAAACCATTAATTAGTGTTACAGATACATTACCATCTACGTTGTTAATTATTTTCTTAATTATGTTCTTCTGGTCTTTTGGAATTCATGGGGATTCAGTTGTCAGTTCATTGGCAAGACCAATTTGGTTGATTTTATTAGATCAAAATACAGCTGCTGTTGCATCAGGTGGAGTCGCTACACATATTGGTGTAGAACCATTTTTACAATGGTTTGTACATATTGGAGGGTCAGGAGCTACTTTAGGTTTAGCAATCTTATTCTGTGTAAAAGCAAAATCTAAATATGGAAAAACATTAGGAAGAACAACAATTTTACCATCAATATTTAATATTAATGAACCTATGATTTTTGGTGCTCCAATAGTATTAAATCCAATGTTATTAATACCATTTATTGTAACACCTCTTATTTTGGCAACAATTGCTTGGATAGCAACTGCTATGAATTTAGTGAATTGTGCAGTTACTATTGCTCCATGGACATTACCAGGACCTATTGGTGCTTATTTGGCTTGTGGTGGTGATTGGAGAGCTGCAGTATTGAATGTCATATTAATTATTATTTCAATTATTATTTATTATCCATTCTTTAAAATGTATGATAACGAATTATTAGCAGAAGAAAAAGAAGCACCAGCAGAATAGAGAAGAAGGATTTTCCTTTTTCTCTTTATCTTTAATAATGTATAGGAGAGAAATATGAAATATATAGGAATAGATGGTGGCGGAACAAAGACCAAATTTTCTCTATTTAATGAAGAGGGAAAAAAAGAAAAAGATGTATTAAAACCGACAGTTCATATTTTAAATCAATCTGAGGAGAAATGTGTTCAATATTTAAAGGAAGGCGTAAATGAATTGGATCCAGACCAAAATTGTTATGTAGTTGCAGGATTGGCTGGATATGGACAACAAAAAGAATTACGTGATAAAATTCAGAATGTCTGCAATCGTGCATTTGGTAAAAGACAATTTTCTTTATATAATGATGTCGAAATTGCTGTTCAAGGTGCATTAAATGGAGAAGATGGAATTGTAGTCATTGCTGGAACAGGATCTATTGCTCTTTCGAATATTAATCATAAATTTAAAAGATGCGGGGGCTGGGGATATCAATTAGGAGATGAAGGAAGTGCATTTTGGATTGTAAAAAAAATGTTATCTGTTTATTGTCGACAAATTGATGGACGCTTAGAAAAAACACAATTATATGATATTCTCAAAAAAGAATGTCGTTTGATAAATGATTATGACATAATCACATTTATGAATAACTTAAATAATGATCGTAGTTCTATCGCTTCGTTAGCTTATATAGCAGCAATGGCTGCTGATTGTGGAGATCCACATGTATTACAAATATATCAAGAAGCCGCTTATGAAATTAGTTTGCTTATCAGAACGTTAGCAAAAGAATTCAGTTCTCCCTTTAAGGTTTCTTATATAGGAGGAGTATTTAATGCTGGACACTATATATTAAATCCTTTAAAAGAACAATTAAAATTTTTACCTTGTGAACTTATATCTCCTATTCATTCACCAGAATATGGCGCATTTATGCTTGGAAAAATAGACAATTATAAAGAAAAGAGGAAATAAAATGGTAAAGAAAATTTTATGGGGAGGTGCAACTTCTTCAAGTCAATATGAAGGTGCTTATAAAGAAGGAGGTAAGGGTTTAGATACTCAAGATTGTCGTCCTTATCTTCCTAGAACAGAACAAGCAACAACAAAAACACGTTTATTAAGTTATGAAACTATAGAAAAATCAAAACAATGCCAAGGTGTTGGAAATTATCCTTTTCGTATGGGAAGTGATGGATATCATCATATAAAAGAAGATATAGCACTTATTAAAGAATTAGGATTAGATATTTATAGATTTTCAATTTCATGGGCAAGAATATTTCCTAATGGAGATGAAGAAGAAGCAAATGAAGAAGGATTGAAATTCTATGATGGAATTATTAAGTCGTTAAAAGAAAGTGGAATAAAAATCTTTTTGACAATGAATCATTATGCTGTTCCATTACATTTGGTAGAAAAGTATGGTGGTTGGACGAATAGAAAAATGGTTGATTTTTATTTTAAATTTGCTAAAACAATTATGAATCGTTGGAAAGATGATATTGATTTTTGGCTTCCTTTTAATGAAATAAATGCAGGATATTTTAGTCCTTATAATGGTGTTGGCTTGGTGAAGGAAGAAAACAAACCATATGATCAATCACTTGTTTTCCAATCATTACATCATCAATTCTTAGCGAGTGCCAAAACAATTGAGTATGGTAAAAAAATTGTTAAAGGACAATTTGGGTGTATGATTTCTTGTTTCTGCTATTATCCGTTGACTGCTAAGCCTGAAGATAATATGAAACTTGTTCATGATGAAAATGTCAATCAATGGTTTTGCTCAGATGTATTAGCTAGAGGATATTATCCTTACTATATGAAACGTTTTTTTAAAGAAAGAAATATTCATGTTCATATGGAACCTGAAGATGAAGAATTACTATTAAACAATACATGTGACTTTGTTTCATTCTCATATTATTCTTCAAGTGTGGTAACAATAGAAGAAGCACCTCAAACTGCTGGTAATTTAGTTGTAACAACAAAAAATCCTTACTTAAAAGCTACAGATTGGGGTTGGCAAATTGATCCTATTGGTATGAGAATTACTTTAAATAAAGTATATGATCGTTATCAAAAACCAGTTATGGTATCTGAAAATGGTTTGGGTACACATGATGTTTTAGAAAAGGATTTTACTGTGCATGATACTTATCGTATTGAGTATTTGAAACAACACTTTAATCAAATTTTAGAAGCAGTTGAAGATGGTGTGGATGTATTAGCATACTGCATGTGGGGAATTATTGATATTGTGTCAGCAGGAAGTTGTGAAATGGAAAAAAGATACGGTGTCGTATATGTAGATGCTGATAACGAAGGAAATGGAGATTATAGCCGATATAAAAAAGATAGTTTTTATTGGTATAAGACGTTTATTGAAAATCATTAATAAATATATTGAATAGAATAATAATTTTCAAAATAGTTATTGAATATTATGTTGTTATGTTCTATGAATAACAAGGATTATATGCTTCAATGATTTTGTTGACAAGAAGTGTATTTAACATTATTAATATTTATAAAATGTTAAGCTATATCACATGAACCGCCCCTGTCAAGTAGACAGGTGAAATAATTAAAAATGTTTTTGATGAAGTTGCCGAGGAGACAACTTCATTTTTCTTTATGCAGCTAATGTTGTATTACTTGTATAATGTTCTTGTTTATATTTTATGATTCTTTTATTTTCTAATATTGGATATTGATTTGGTGTTTGTAATGATAGTGCTTCTCTTCTCACTTCATATGGTGTCTTTACTCCAAATCTTCTTTGATATCTTTCATACATGTAATAATGAATCCAATCATCAATAGCCTTAATAAGTTCGTCCTTTGTGTTGTAATGTTTTCCATAATAATACATCTCACATTTCATGATTCCCCAAAAGCCTTCCATTGGTCCATTATCTATGCAGCAGTGAACTCTTGACATGCTTTGTGTCATTCCCTGCTCTTTAAGCATATTTACAAAGGCTGGACTTGTGTATTGATATCCTCCATCCGAATGACATAAAGGATGTGCATCTTTATTAGCTTGAATTGCTTTATCAAATGTATTAAAAACAAGAATATTATTATTGTGATTACCAACTTCATAACTGACGACTGTTCTATCATAGAGATCAAGAAATGCACTCAAATAAAGCTTATATTCATTATGTGGGCCATATTTGAATTCTGTGACATCAGTTACCCATTTTTCATTTGGTCTTGATGCATTGAAATCTCTATTAAGATTATTCTTAGCTGTGTTGTTATTTTTTCTAACTGTACAACTTCTTCGTTTAGGTCGAATGATGCTTTGAATACCTAATGTCCTCATGATCTTATAGATACGTTTGTCACTATAATGTCTATGATGATCTCTATTTATTCTATCAGCCATCATTCTATAACCTAATAATCCGTTATATTTTTTATGATATTCTTTGATCAGCTCAGCTATCTCTTCATTTTCCTTGTCTACAATACTCTTTTCATGATGAAGCCATTTATAATAGTTTGCACGTTTGACATCAAGTATTCTACACATAAGTGATATATTTGGTGTGTTTCCTTTATCTACTTCTTCTTCGCTAATTTCTTTGATTGCTTCATATTCTTCTTCATATTTGCTTTCTCTGTATATCGCCTTCTTTCTATCTCGTCCAATTTTTTTAACATTCTTACCTCCAATAGTGCCATTTCAAGTTCATATTCCTTTTGTTTGAGCTGTCGTTTTAATAAAGTCATTTCATCAACTTCTTCATCAGCTTTATGATGTCCACGTCTATCACCTAAACCATCTTCGCCTTTTTCCTTATACTTCTTGACCCAATTAAAGACATTAGCGTAAGTTGTTTCAAATACCTTAGCTGTTGTCTTATAGTCCAAATCATGTTCAAGACAATACTTTACAATTTCAATACGTTCTTCTTTATTTACTTTTCTGCTTTTCGCCATATAGATATCTTCTCCTCCAGGAATGTAATCCTTCAATTCCATATGACTATTATAATCTTTTATCCACTTTATGATAGTGCTATTAGAAGAAATATTATATTTTATTGCCAGATCATCTAATGAACCTTCGCCGTTTAAATAAGCATCTACAACCATCCGTTTAAATGTTTTAGTATATGCATTATTTGATTTTAAATCATCAAAAGCTGATTCACCAAAAGCATTGTATTTTTTAACCCATCTATAAACAACCATATTATTTGTGCCGATTTCATCAGCTAATGAATAAGTAGAACCTTCACCATTCAAATAACGTTTACATATTTCTATTTTTAGTTCTTTAGAATATTTGCTTTTTCTTCCCAATATAAAAACCTCCCGTATCAGTGTTTAATTATTTACACTGTCTACTAGGAGGTTATCATATCAACATCAGATATAGCTTTTTTAACATGTACGATATGTATTTTTAATATTTTTACAATATCTTGTTCATTTTCAATATCAAAAATATGTACTGTCAGATTATTTAGCTGTTGTGTGTTGCTTGATTGGATTTGGTTAACTGTCTCGTTAGATAATTGGTCAAGCTTTTGTGTCAGTAGTTTCATAAGTGTTGTGATGATACCTTCACTCTTGATCAGATTTTGATTGTCCTTGATAAGGAGAGAAGCATCAAAGAGGATGACATTAAGTTAGTCTACAAGATGGTCAAAGTGATAAAAATAATGCTTAATGCGAATATCAAACAGATTATCAAAATGAATCATAAAAATATCCTTCTCAATTATATATACGCAAAAAGAAGAGAAATTTCTTTTTATGATACAACTTTCAATCATATTACAACATAATGTTTTCTGTAAGCATATTTTTGGGTGTGAATAGTTTATAAATACAGCATAGGAAATCATATGATTTCAATTTCTTTTTATATGAATTATGTTAAAATAGAATGGTAAGGTGAGGTGATGACATGATTACACCAAAACATGTGGTTAAAAAGATTAAAGGAGATTATAGATTAATTGTTATTAGTGATATTCATGGACATTTAGATAGATTTAAGGCTTTATTGAAAAAAGTGAGATATACACCTGATGATTACCTTGTTATTCTAGGGGATTTTGTAGAAAAAGGAGACCAGGTTATTGATACCATTCATTTTATTGAAGAACTTGCACAAAGAGAGCGTGTTTTTATATTAATGGGAAATTGTGAGTGGGCATTAGATGCTTTGTTGACGGTGCCAGAACTAGCCAATCAGATTCCAGGATATCTGAAACGTGTTTCCAGCAATGGTTGTATACGTGAAGTCTATCATCGTCTACATTTAGATAATGGACATGAAACAATGTTAGGAGTTCAAAAACAGATTGCTGATTATCTGCATGATGAATTGGCTTTTATCTCTCATTTACCGGTAACTCTCAAATGGAATCAGTTTTTGTTTGTTCATGCGGGAGTTGAAAAGAGAAAAGATTACAAAAAGAGTTCTTTATCTTCGTTGTTAGAGATGAAATATTTTTATCATCAAGGTCATCTTTTAGATGAAGTGGTTGTTGTGGGACATTTACCAACATCT
This sequence comes from Clostridium sp. C1, assembly GCF_018223625.1. Lineage (NCBI taxonomy): Bacteria > Bacillati > Bacillota > Clostridia > Eubacteriales > Clostridiaceae > Clostridium > Clostridium sp. C1. The sequence goes on from NZ_CP073631.1 coordinate 2,898,581, forward strand.
AATTACTATCCAGATCAAATATGTAATGATGTGATCATTGATGAAGATAAACGTATCATTTGTGTTGATGGAGGAACAGGTGTCAAGTCTATCTCACAGCTTAATGCTCTTATCATTGAATCTCAAGACGGTGTCATTCATTATTCACAGGATTATGTTCAACCTTTACCTTGTCATGAAGTTTTATATGATATTGATTCTATCAATAAAACAAAACATAAAATAGCATATCCTTATTTTGAAGTAGAAATCATTAAACATGGAGAACAATTTAATGATTGTTATCAAAAAGATACAAATCAATACTTGAAAATTAAAAATGAATTTTTATATTCAAGAGAAAATCATACATATTGTTTAGATGATTATACTGATTACTTTATTTCAGCTAAAAAAGGCGATCTGGTGAAAGTTGTTGGTATTTATGATCAATATGCCTATGTGATTCATCAAGGAGAAGTGGGATGGATTGAATTGAAGTGTATAAATCTGTAAAGTTGGTTCATACTTATATGGGTGATAAAAATGAATGAAGAAACATGTATTGAAGAATTATTGAATGGTTTAAATATGGGACTGGTAGCTATTGATCATTTGATTGATAAAATTGAAAATACACAATTGAGAGATATTGTTTTACATCAAAGGAAAGCTTATGGTGATTTGAAAAATAAGTTGACACGTGATTTTGCTTTGGCTGAAGACCGTATTAAAAACAAAATCATGTTGGAGTCTATGATTGAAATGAAAACATTGATGAGTGATGATCATAAAATTGTGAAAATGTTAATAGAAGGAAGCAATCAGTCGGTTATGACAATGACACATTTATTAAACAAAGAAAAGCATGTTGATTTAAAGGTGAAACAATATATTGATGAATTTGAAGATATTTCTCAAAAATATATTGATGAATTAAAACCATTTCTTTAAGATAAACTGTAATGTTGAATCATTGCAGTTTTTTTCATTTGAGAAGAAATACATTTATTTCATTATGAATGTACGTTATAATATGGAGTATAAAGAAAGAAGGGGAAATATGATTGAGATATGTCATCTGACCAAAGATTATGGAAATCATAGAGGTGTATTTGATATGAGTTTCCAGATTCATAAAGGGGAAATATTGGGAATTTTAGGTCCAAATGGAAGTGGGAAAACAACTATCATTAGGCATTTGATGGGATTTATCAAACCAGATCAGGGAACTGTTCAAATTCAAGGAAAAGATTGTTTTCAAGAGGCTGCTTTTATTCAACAAAATGTGGGTTACTTACCCGGTGAGATTGCTTTTATGGATGATATGACAGGAATGAATTTTATTCATTTGATTGCTAAACTTAAAGGTATTCATGATTTAAGTTATGCTCATTGGCTAATTAATTTTTTAGAACTCAATGCACAAGGGCAAATCAAAAGAATGTCTAAAGGAATGAAACAAAAAATAGGCTTAGTCATTGCATTGATGCATGATCCAGCTATTTTGATTTTAGATGAACCTACGAGTGGATTAGATCCTTTGATGCAAATGAAATTTATAGAATTAATGAAGAAAGCAAAACAACAAGGAAAAACGGTTTTTATGTCTTCTCATATTTTTGAGGAAATAGAAAATGTATGTAATCGCGTTGTGATTATTAAAGAAGGTCAAGTTGTGGCAATTGAAGATATGGAACATTTAAAGCATCATCGTTATAAGCATTATGAGATACAATTTCATTCTCTATTAGAAATGGAAAAGTTTATGTATCAACATCCTGATGCTAAAAGACATCAGCAAACTGTTTCATTACTTGTCAAAGGAAGTCCCGACCAATTGATTAAAGAATTATCAAGTTATACGATTGATGATTTTAATGTACAACCACAATCATTAGAAGAAATCTTTTTACAATATTATGGAGAGTGATGAAAATGTCCGGTGTTTTATATCGCAAAGAATTACGTACAAATTTTCCATTAATCTTTCTTTTTCTCATGATTATCACTATGTATGCCACTATTATCATTTCTATGTATGATCCAAATATGAATAGCAGTTTACAGGTTTTAGCTAAGTCAATGCCAGAAATATTTGCGGCTTTTGGAATGATGAATGTGTCATCTTCATTGATAGACTTTATTACGAATTATTTATATGGCTTTTTGCTTATTATTTTTCCGTTTTTATTAAATGTGATACTGTGTTATCGTTTGATGGGAAAATATATTGATCATGGTTCAATGGCCTATCTATTATCTACACCGATAGGTCGAAGAAAAATTGTTATGACACAATATCTTGTTTTATTGACAGCTATGTTGATTGTTGTTATGTATACTTTTATATTGATTATTTTGTTGTCATTTTTGATGGTGAGTGAAGAAAGTTTAGACATCATTCATTTTTTATATGTCAATATAGGATTGTTAGCTCTGCAATATTTTTTAGGAAGTTTATGTTATTTATCAGCGTTGATATTTAATGAAGCCAGACTTTCTATAGGTATAGGTGCAGGTATTAATATTCTTTTTATCATGATCTGGATGTTGTCACAAGTTGGTGATCAACTGGAAATTCTGCATTATTTGACACCATTATCATTGTTTGATCCACAACTGTTATCCACTGGTGATGGTCAATCATGGCTTTATATATTTGTTTTATTGCTGTGTTCTGGGATTGTTATTGTTTTAGGACAGTGGATATTTCAAAAACGTGATTTACCATTATAGGCATATGAGTTGTGCCTACAATGGTTTTTTTATATAATAATCAAAAAGGTGGGATTGAAATGAAAGTATTAATGATTGGTGGAAGCTATTTTTTAGGACGTCTTTGTACCATGCATTTTTCAAAACAATGGGACTGCACACTTATCAATCGTGGTCATTATTCAATGAAAGATTATCATGTGACTGAATATTTTTTTGATCGTCATGATATGAAGGCATGGCAGCAGCTTCCTTATGAAGAATATGATGCTGTGATTGATTTTTGTGCTTATCAATCAGGTGATATACAAACGGTCATAAAAGCTTTGAATGGACGTATTCATCATTATGTATTTATCAGTACAGTTGATGTTTACAAGCGTCAAACAGGTGTTTGTAAAACAGAGGATCATCCATTAGAAACACGTCAATTTGAAGGGGATGCAGGGGCTTATATTACAGGTAAAGTTCAACTTGAACAAGAATTGGTGCATTTATCAAAAGAGTATCAAATACCTTATACTATTTTAAGACCGGGTCAAATTTATGGACCTTTTAACTATGCACCTAGGGAGTCTTTATTGATTGAAAGAGTCGTGAAAGGTTTACCATTGTTTTCATTACATGATGCCACATTGCCTTTTCAAATGGTTTATGTAGAAGATGTTGTGAATGCTATTGAAAAAGTTGTTGAAAAAAGAGCTTATAATGAAATATATAATGTTGTCAATGAAGAAGAAGTGACTTATTCAATGATGAATCAAATTCTTCTAACATGTCAGCCAGACTTAAAAATAGAAAATCATTCTATTGAAGAAGCGATTCAGCTTCATTATCCACTTCCATTCCCTTTGTTTTTAGAAGAAATGGAATATTATAATGGTCAAAAAATTGTCAAGCAGCTCCATCTTCAATATACACCATTAAAAAGAGGTCTTAGAAAAACATATCAGGCTTTCTATCCTGTTTATAGTTCCAATGAAAAAAGATGAGTTGAGGCTCATCTTTTACATATCTTGAATAATTTGTTTGACAAGTTTAACAAGATTCACTTCTGCCTGATCAGCAGCTTCCATCACTTCTTGATGATTGAGTTCACTCTGACCTAAACCGGCAGCTTTATTTGTAACAAGTGAAATACCAAGTGTTGTCATACCTGAATGTCTGGCAACAATAGCTTCAGGAACTGTAGACATACCCACCATGTCTGCTCCTATTGCTTTTAATGCACGAATTTCAGCTGGTGTTTCAAACATTGGACCTTTAAAGAAACAATAAACGCCTTCTTTAAGAGAAACATTTGTTTTCTTTGCAGCATTTTTAGCAATTTCCTGTAATTGTTTTGAATAGACTTCTGTCATATCTTTAAAGCGAGGACCAAATTCATCTAAATTAGGACCACGTAATGGGCTAGGAGCCATAAATCCAATATGATCAGAAATTAAAGTAATCTGACCGGGATTGAGATCATCTCTAATTCCCCCACAGGCATTTGTGACAAATAAATAAGGAATACCAAGTTTCGCAAATACACGAATAGGTAACGTTACAATGTCCATATCATGTCCTTCATAATAATGAAAACGTCCTTTCATAGCACATACTGTTTTATTGGCAATTGTTCCAATATAAAGTTTTCCTTCATGACCGGGAATTGTAGAAACAGGGAAATGGGGAATATCCTGATAATCAATGATTATAGGATTTTCAATTTCATCAGCTAGTGGTCCTAAACCTGATCCTAAGATAATCGCAATATCAATTTTTCCATCATAGCGTGAATGAATATATTCATAAGCTTCATTAATTTTTGTATACATAGTCTTCCTCCTCAAATCCTATTATAAACAAACTTTCTATGAAAAAAAAGACCTTTCGGTCTTTAATCAGCATTTAAAATAGATGCTTGTGTATATGTTCTTTGAGCCAGTTCGTTATTTAATGAATAAAGTGATTTAGGATCATGCCCAAATAATTCAAATTGAGAAAGTAAATCAGAGGCATTCTTTTCTTCTTCACCTTGCTCAGAAACATACCAGTCTAAAAACTTCATTGTACGATAGTCTTTGATTTCATGGGCTGCATCATAGATGTTATGAATAAGGCTTGTGACATATTGTTCATGTTCTAAACCATATTTTAATGGATCATCAAGATGTTTTAATTCTTTATCTGGTTTATCAATAGCTTGAAGTGTGACTTGATAATCATTATCTTGTAGATATTGTAGAATACCAATCGCATGGTCCATTTCTTCTTTGGCTTGGATATTATACCAGTTAGCATAACCATTCAATCCTTTGTAAGCATAGAAATTTGCAAAATCTAAATATAAATAAGCAGAATACATTTCTTTGTTAATTTGATCATTTAGTAAATCAGCAACTTTTTGATTCAACATTTTTTATTCCTCCTTACGTAGTTATTATATACCTGAATATTGATAAAAACAATGTCTATGGTGGGATATTGTAGACTTTATGAGTAATATTTTGGTAAAATAATAAAAAGAAGGTGAGATTATGGGTTTTCCAGAAAATTTTTCTTTGAAATCTATTGAATTGAATGAAAAAAGGGTTATTAGAGATGCGATACATGATTATATTCATGTTGATCATTTAATTATTTGGCGTTTGATTAATTCTCAAGAAATGCAACGTTTACGTAGAATTAAACAATTAGGTGGAACTTATCAAGTTTTTCAAAGTGCTGAACATTCACGTTTTGTTCATTCTTTAGGGGTTTATCAAGTTGTTCGACGTATGTTGGAAACAGAATGTTTAAGCAATGCTTTAAATGATTATGATAAACTTTGTGTGATGTGTGCAGGATTATTACATGATATTGGACATGGTCCCTTTTCTCATTCTTTCGAGGGTGTTTTTGGTGGAAATCATGAAGATATGACAGTGAAAATGATTTTAGAAGACAGTGAGGTTCATCATATTCTATCCTCTTTTTATGAAAAACTTCCCCAAGATGTTGCTTCCATTATTCAGCATACACATCCTCACCATATTTTAATCCAAATGGTTTCAAGTCAGCTGGATGCTGATCGTATGGACTATTTGCTAAGAGATTCTTATATGAGTGGTACAACTTATGGACACTTTGATATGTCACGTATTTTACGAACAATGCGTATTCGAGATGGTAAAATTGTTTATAAAGAATCTGGGGTTCAAGCTATTGAAAATTATATTCTTGCCAGATATCACATGTATTGGCAGGTTTATTATCATCCAACAGCACGTAGTTATGAACATCTTCTACAATGTGTTTTTCAAAGAGTTAAAGATATATATCGAGAGGGTTATGATTTTCAAACACAGCTTGACTATCTTATTCCAATGTTGGAAAATCGTGTTCAGGTGCAAGATTTTGTTGATTTAGATGAAGCTGTTGTCTTGTATTATTTTAAAGAATTTAGACATGAAAAAGATTTTATTTTGAGTGATTTAGCATCACGATTTTTAAATCGTCATTTGTTTAAATATATGCAACTCAAAAATCTTGATGATTTAAAACGGATAAAAGATATTGCTAAAGATAAGGGGTATCATCCAGATTATTATATTGTTAGTGATAATCAAAAACAGATTCCTTATTTACATTATGGAGAAAGTGGAGAATTAAGTGAAATTGAGATTTTGGATAGTGAAGGATCTCTTTCTCCTTTACCTATGAAATCAGAGATTGTGTCCGCTATTTTGAATTCTAAACGTTTTAAATCAGATCAAAAAGTATTTTTTCCAAAGGAGATAAAAGATGAATTATCAATTTTTTAATGTGCTTCCTGTAGAAGCAAAAATGATTAGAGAACAGGTTTTTGTTGAAGAACAAGGCTTTCAAAATGAATTTGATGATATTGATGCAAGAAGTTGGCATTTAGTGATTTATGATTATCATACGCCTATTGGCTGTGCACGTATGTATGATGAAAATGGTGTTGTGATTTTTGGTAGAATTGCAGTGATTAAAGAAAAAAGGCATAAGCATCTTGGAAGTTATATACTTCACGAATTAGAAAAGAAAGCCAGAGAACTGGGATATTTAGAAGCAATGCTTTCAGCTCAAGTCAATGCGAAAGCGTTTTATGAAAAGAATGGGTATGTTGCTTATGGTGAAGAATATCTTGATGAATTTTGTCCTCATATTCATATGAAAAAAATTTTATAAATAATGAATGATTCTGTTGTGTTCAATCGTATTGATAATGAATAGGAGGGAAACAGAATGAAGAAAATCGTTGTTTTGATATTATTGGTTGTTATTGTATTGGGAGTTAAAATGAGTTATACCTACGCGTCATCACAAGAAAGAAGATGTTATGATACAAACATAGAGGATTGCCTTGATAGTCAAGAAACAAATGCTTCCCATTCATCACAATGTTATTATATTGATGAAAACGGTGATGGTATTTGTGATTATTATCAAAACTCTGACTGTCATGTGATAGAACATCATGATCAGCATCATCAACAGGCTCATCATTATGGAAGACATCATTAGTCATGAAGGCAGGTATGTATGCGTAGTGAAGATGAAATCAATCATGCTGTTGATGTCTATGGTGATACAGTTAAGAGAATTTGTATGCTGCATTTAAAAAATTGGGCTGACACGGAAGATATATTTCAAAATGTTTTTTTAAAATATGCATTAACTCGAAAAAAATTTGAAAGTACCGAACATGAAAAAGCATGGATTATTCGTGTCACAATCAATCAATGTCACGATTTATTAAAGAGTTTTTTTAAAAGTAAAACACAATCTCTAGAGACTCTTAAAAATTTACCAGAAAGATCACCTGATTTTATAAACGAAGTTTTAGAAGCTGTTCTACAATTACCAGTTAAATACAAAGATGTTGTCTACTTATACTATTATGAAGGATATGAAGCTCATGATATTGCGAAGCTATTGCATAAAAATGTGAATACAGTTTATACATTGCTTAATCGTGCAAGGTGTATGTTAAAAAAGGTATTAGGAGATGATGAAGATGAATAATTCTATAAAGGATGCTTTTAATTCTATTCATGCACAAGAATCTCTTAAAGATAAAACGAAAGTTTATGTTAAACATACATTACATCGTAGGCATAAAAGACGTTTTCAATATGTGATGGCAGGAGCACTTGTATTGATTCTTTGTTTAGTGATTGGAGGATACAAGGCGTATTATACACCGGTTGCAGCACTGAGTTTAGATATGGATTCTTCAATTGAATTGAAATTAAACATTTTTAATCGTGTCATAAATATGAAAGAGTATAATCGTCATGATAATAAAAAAGATTTTTATTCTATACATCATATGAATTATATTGAGGCTATACAAACAATTCTTTCATATGAAAATATTTCTGCAGATGATTTAGAATTAACTGTTTATTGTCAATCTACAGGTCAATCGAAAACACTTCAAAATGATTTGATATCACAAATTTCTATCTTAAAAAATCGTATTTATCATACTGCCAATCATGATGAGATCAAAACAGCTCATCAATTAGGTGTTTCTTTTGGAAAGTATCGTGCCTATCTATCTTTGCTGGAAGTTGATCCAGAAACAACAGTTGAAGATATAGAAGATTTATCAATGAGTGAAATACATGATTGTTTACAAGAAAAATCACGACAGCACCATCAAAATCATCATGGGTATAGTCATCAATAAAAGTATTAGAGAATATAGCACAATATTTACAATAAGCAAATATTGTGCTATATTTGTCTTAGAAAAAGATTTTTTAACTTTTTTGTCTAAATAAGAAGTAAAATGAAGTATTTAATGCGTATATATATAATAGAGGAACATTTCTTGGATTGTTTTATGACTCCTTAAATATTGATGTTGTTGTTAACTATAAAAATCAAAAAGGAGGAACAATCAATGAATGAGAAATATCTAAAAGTATTAAATAAATTAAGACCTATTGATGATACATTCATGAGAATGATATTCAGGGATCATCAATGTGTTGAGCTGTTGATGAAGATTATCTTTGGTGAACAGTTTTCACTCAAGAGATTTGAAACACAGGAGGACCATAAGCAAGTAGGCAGTCAATCGGTGGAATTGGATATTGTTTTGTATACGGATGAAGGGGCAGTCATAGGTATAGAGGTTGAAAAAAGCAAAGACAATGCCTCACCATTAAGGGCAAGATATCATGCGAGTGTATTGGATTGTGATTTGTCTTATCCAAAAGAAGGATGGAAAGAGTTTCCGGAAATATATGTTGTCTTTATATGTGAAGAAGATGTGTTAAAAAATGGTAAAATGCTAGACCATATACAAAGATATCGAGAAGATGGCAATGTTTTTAAAGATAAGTTACATATCATTTATTTGAATGCATCAATGCAAGATGAAACAGCGTTAGGGAAGTTAATGCATGATATGCTGTGTAATGATCCTGATGATATGTATTATGAAGTTTTAAGAAAAAGAGTCAGTTATTTTAAAAAGCAAGAAGGAGGAAAGAAGACTATGTGTGAAGCGTTAGAAGAATTAGTGAATGAAGCAAAAAATGAAGGAGAAATCAAGAAATTAATGAAATTACTGTTAAAGAAATTTCCAAACAAAAACTTTGAATGGGTGAAGGAGTGTAATAAGACACAATTAGAAAAGATTGATGATTATATCTTTTTGAATATAAGCTACAATGATTTCTATAAATTAGTTCATTCATGACTATCAAAGGGACTTTGAATCCCTTTGATATAATAAATAATCGTTCCTTAATATTGAAGATGAAATCAACTATAAAAATCACATGAAAGGGGCGATATTAGTGAATGAAAGATATCTAGAAGTATTAAATAAATTAAGACCTATTGATGATACATTCATGAGAATGATATTCAGGGATTATCAATGTGTTGAACTGTTGATGAAGATTATCTTTGGTGAACAGTTTTCACTCAAGAGATTCGAAACGCAGGAAGACCATAAGCAAGTGGTTAGTCGATCGGTAGAATTGGATATTGTTGTCTATACGTATGAAGGAGCAGTGATAGGTATAGAGGTAGAAAAAAGCAAGGACAATGCCTCACCTATAAGGGCAAGATATCATGCCAGTATATTGGATTGTGATCAGTCCTATCCAAAAGAGAAATGGAGTCATTTTCCAGAAATGTATGTTATCTTTATATGTGAAGAAGATGTATTGAAAACAAAACGATTAGTGAGTCATATTGAACGCTATATTGACAAACAGGAACAGTTTAAAGATAAGTTACATATTATCTATTTAAATGCATCAATGCAGGATGAAACAGCGTTAGGGAAGTTAATGCATGATATGCTGTGCAATGATCCTGATGACATGTATTATGAGGTTTTAAGAAAAAGAGTCAGTTATTTTAAAAGACAAGAAGGAGGAAAGAGGACAATGTGTGAAGCACTAGAAGAATTAATTACTGAAGCAAAAAATGAAGGAAGAAAAGAAGGAGAAGATATTGGTGAAAAACGAGGAGAAATCAAGAAGTTGATGAAAATACTGTTGAAGAAATTTCCGAATAAAAACTTTGAATGGATTAAAGATTGCAGTCAGACACAATTAGAAAAGATTGATGATTATATCTTGTTGAATATAAGTTACAATGATTTCTATAAATTAATTCATTCATGACATCAAAGGGACTTCAAGTCCCTTTGATATGATAAATAATTATTCCTTGATATTGAAAATGGAACCAAAAAATCACTGAAATTGCTGTTAAAGAAATTTCCAAATAATAACTTTGAATGGGTGAAAGAGTGTAATAAGGCACAATTAGAAAAGATTGGTGATTATATCATAAGTTACAGTGATTTCTATAAATTAATTTATGCATAATTATGAATATGGAAATCTATAGAACTATAAAATTCAATAAAAAAATGATTATATACATAAGTAAAAATATTCAATATTATAATTATAAGTCATTAAGATATTTGCTTTTTAATATATATAGTTGAGTAGCATTGATGCTACTTTTTTGTATTATAGGAATTTGGTTTCGTATGGCTGATAAATGCTTAAAGCAAATATTAACAATAAGCAAAATAAAAAGTAATGCACCAGCATTACTCTATTTTTCTGCATGCAAAAACGTAACCAGATATATCATTTCTTGACCTGGTGCATTGTTCCTTTTCCACATTTCATGCAGATGCATGACAGTTCATCATCTCCATCAGCCTCCGCTATTTCACTTAATATGTATCCGTCAAGTTCCATTTCACATCCGCATCTGTCACATTTCATAAGTACCTTATCTGACTCATATGTGTCATCATGGAGAAGCATTTCATCAACTTCTTCTGGCGTTAATGGTTTGACTTCTGAGATATTTTGATGTGTAGATGCATCTTTCTTTGTACGGGATGTCATTCTTCCGTCCTCCTTCAAAGGGATTATATGTTTCAGCATAATTCATGATCATTCCACATCTGCATTTGATGGGATCCCTCTGAAATGATTGTATCATAAAATAACGGAAATGTGTCTTCTGGATTTGAATTTTTGCGATGGCCTGTCTTTCCTTCTTGTACTGTGTTTCCTTTTTCTGCTTATGAGCCAGAAGCTCAGCCATTCTATTGTAATGTCTGGTCGACCTGTTGGAATAGAATCCATAGTAGCGAGTCATCTTGAAGTTTTCATCCGGACAGTGTCTGATGACTTTTTGGATGAATCTCTCAACTCTTTCAGTGACATCGATTCTTTTGTCATCCTCATGACGATTATAGAACCAATGAATCATTTTGGTCGTGTCATTATATTCTACAATTCTGCTTTCTGCCATGACAGGTCTGTTGGTATAGCGTGTTATATATGCGACGGTATCATCAACATCATCTTCGCTCTGGTCTTTTTTTGGTTCTTTGGCATAGACATAGAAACCGTCGGGATAGTTTTTATAAAGGTAATTTTTAAGTGCATGGAATTGTCTTGTGTTGATTTTCCTGTCAAGAAGGTCAAGGATCTGAAACATCCAGGTTTTTCTGAGCTTATTGAAATCCATATAGGCAAGGCTTTTGATGCAGTCCTTCCTGAGATTGAGGGCATCCTGACAGACAAGCATGTGGATATGAGGATTGAATTCAAGGGGTCTGCCAAAAGTATGAAGGGTAGAGATGGCACCAAAAACAACATTATCCTTTGTATCCTTATAGAGATAGGGGGAAGAGGATTTTCGGAGCTTTCTGTGTTTTTCGAGTCTTTTGTTTTTTCTGAATTTAGCATCGTTGGCAAGAGCGCTGATGGTATTTCTGGAAGCGATGAATAAAAGGTCGAGGAGAGAACGATCTCTGATGAAATAATCACGGAGCTCTTGGGCGACAGTAAAAACGATATGGCGATGCTTGCAGGAGAAAGTCATGGCAGAGATGGAAATGGAACGCTGTTTAGCTGATTTAGCGGCACACTTAGAGCAGAACCTGGATTTGCAGGTATGAGGGATGGTCGTTTCAAAACCGCAGTCAGGACATTCATACGTATCAAAACCAAGATAGACGGAACCACAGAGGATAGTATCGAGAATATTCTTATAAGTCACATCACGCATTCTATTGTCATTGTAAAGCTTAGTAATATAATCGATATTATCAAAAAAAATATAACCAAAAGATTCTTTAGTATTCTTTCTTATATAAGAAGATAAGACAGCAGAATCGTATAAAAGAGTATCAGGAGTAGAGAGATCAATCATAAGAACATCACCTAAGATGATTATACAATACAAAAAAGCGATAATCATCAAAGATGATTAATCGCCATGGACAAAATTTATTTTGTCCTTTTTTTATTTTTTAGAAAAACTATGACAAAAGTAAAATTGTAATTTTATAAAAAGCATATGCTAATATAAAAATGATAATATGATTTGTGTATTTGAATATTTTATGATTAAATATAAAAAAGAGGTGATCAAAATGTCAAAATCATTGATAGGAAGAATATTAGAAATGGATCCGGCAGCACGTCATCCATTGAATGTAATTATAAATTATCCCGGTTTACATGCTATGTTTTTGTTTCGTATTTATCATTTTTTATGGAAGCTGCATCTTAAATTAATTGCACGTTTTTTAAGTCAGGTAGCACGTTTTTTAACGGGAATTGAAATTCATCCAGGAGCAACAATTGGTAAGCGTTTCTTTATTGATCATGGTATGGGTGTTGTTATTGGGGAAACAACAATTATTGGTGATGATTGTACTTTATATCAAGGTGTGACTTTAGGTGGTGTAGGAACAGGTGAACATAAAGTGAAAAGACATCCAACATTAAAAAATAATGTGATGGTTTCTGCTGGAGCAAAAGTCATTGGAGATGTAACAATAGGTGATAATAGTATTATTGGGGCATCTTCTGTTGTTTTAAAAGATGTTCCACCGAATTGTACTGTTATTGGAATTCCCGGAAGGATTGTGAAAGAAAATGGTCAAAGGGTGGATAAGGAATTATAAACACTGGATATTTTTAATAGGCTCATGGCTTTGTTTGTTTTTCTTTCTATTCACTTTTATGATTGGGTTATGGCATGATATAGATGCATTGATTTATGCTTATTGTCTATCTATTCGTCAACCAGTATTAACATTTTTTATGAAAATAATGACTTTATTAGGATCAGCCTTCTTTATTATTATTTTATGTTTTATAGCTATTGTAATGAATAAATCTTCAGGTTTGAGATTAAGTCTTCATATGGTTGTTCTTGCTTTGATTAACTTTGTGATTAAAAATATTGTCACTAGATCACGTCCTACCTATTTTCCTGTGATTCAAGAACATGGTTATAGTTTCCCATCGTTTCATGCAATGATGTCAATGAGTTTATATGGATTCATTGTTTATAAAATATGGAAATCTCATCATTTTCTAGCTATTGTTATTTTGACTATACCTATAATAGTAGGAATAACACGCATATATTTAGGTGTTCATTATGCAAGTGATATTGTGGCAGGTTGGTTAATTTCTCTATGTTATTTGTCTACTCTTTATTTCATTCATAAAAAATCCTCTGTTTCATAAATATGAAATAGGGGGTTTTGTAAATGTCTATTGATATACAAGCAGCTTTATATTATTATCGTTTGGGTTTAATCAAAAGAGAAAATCATTTATATTGTTTAGTCGATTTAAAGACAGGAGAATGGTATGAATTGATGACTATTTATTATATTGAAACATTATTGAAAAGATGGAATCAAATGAGAATGACCAATTGCATTATAGAAGATTACATGTTAGAATAAAACATGTTCATGATTTTCTCTCTATAGTTAAATGGATATAACAAGTCCCTCCTAAGGACTAGTTGTAGGTTCGATTCCTACTAGGGAGGCCATTGAAAAGATACCGAAAAACATTTTGTTTTCGGTTTTTTTGATTATATCATTAGAATAGCTGACCTTACTATTTATTCATAGATATCATATGACTTTTTATATCATAGATTTTTTTAAATGATGTTAATTTCTTTTAGAGATTCTTTATACTTATAACCAATAGGAACTTGATCTTCATTATTTAATACAACAAAATTATTTCTTATAGATTTGATATAATCTATATTAATGATGAAAGATTTATGACATTGAATAAATTTTACTCCTAGTATTTCTCTTATTTTTTTTAAAGTATATCTTAAAGTATATTGAGTATAAGCTGTATGAATGATGATATTATTTTTGTAAGATTCAATATAAATAATATTGTCTTTTTTTATATGATAATAAATATGACCATTTTTAAGATAAAGTGTATTCATCATATTAAGTAAAAGATTTTTAGATTCAAAAATAGCTTTACACAAATCTGTATATAAATTTTTTTCCATTATATAATAATCAATATAAATACTTTGCTTATTTAAAATGTTTTTCTCATCATTATAAACAAAAAAGATAAGATTTCTCTTTTGATAAAAAACAAAATGCTTTAAAAAAGAATAGTGATTAAAAACGATAATGTCATAGTGCTTATGAATATGAAAGGAATATGAGATTTGAATTTTACATTGAAGTCTATCTTCTATTATTTTTCGTGTTTTTTCATGGAAAGGTTGCTCTAGTAACCAAAGAATATTAATCATATATATGACCTTCTTCCATTTTATTTAAATATTCCCATAAAGTCATTTGATCATCTTGTAGTACATTCATAATATGATATTGATCAATAATATGAATTCCTTTTTTTTGTAATAAACGAATCCCTTCTAAATACTTATCTTTATTCATTCCAAGTAAAGAATCAAAAATAATACAATCACCAGATTTCAATTGAATATTGAAAAGAATAACATAAGCGTTATTAAATATATATTGTGATGATGTTTTTGCGAAAGTGATTGAAATACTTTGAATGATTTTGTAATCTATCATTTGAATGGTTTCCTTAAACAATAAACATCTCCATATATCTATTATTCCAGAAGGTTGGATGATAATTATTGATTGGTTGTTTAAAAGCCATCTTGGTGTAAAATTCATTGGAATAATGATCAATAAGTAAAGTAATAAACATAAAGTCATAATAATCCATTGATTTATAAAAGGTAAATAATGAATAAATAATTTCATGCTTATAAAGTAAAATGAAAAATAAATAATGCTGACAATGATTTTTCCAGGTAAAGTTTGGTGATCTTTTTTCATTTCAAATTGATATTTCATATAATTCTCCTCTTTCCTACAATGCAATTATACACAAAAGAGGGAAAAATAACTATTTGTATGTGATAAACATATTCTTTTTGTGACAAATTTTTTTGAAGCTGGATATATCTGTACATGATGTCTTATCAAGAATATAATTATTATAAGGATAGGTGAGTTCTATGATATATCATTCTATAAAAATGTTGTGGCAAGAAAAACAAAAGAGTTATAATCTAGTGGGAACATTATCTCTATCTATATTATGTATTGTTTTGCTTTTACAGGTATTTAATAATCAGCTTATAAATCCATCACAACCTGGTAATTTTGATATGGTGTTTTTGTATAAATCACTTATTTTTTTAACAGTGTGTTTGATTTGTATATCATTGATTGTTTATTCCTGCCAGTATTATAATAAGATTAATTCTAAGCTTATTGGATTTTTAAGAATTTCTGGATATCAACCTATAAAAGTAGTCGGATATCAAATGATACAAATGGTAATTATTCTCATTATTTCTTGTATTTTCGCAATGCTTATAAGTCTTATTTTCATTCCTTTGATGAATATCTTTATTTATAATTATATGGATATTGAAATATCTATTTTTGATTATTCTTATAACTCATTTCTAGAAGCGTTGTGGTTTGTGGGTGCAGTATTTTTAGTTTTAATATTTATGCAATTTGAGTACGTGAATCAATCTTATATTCCATCACTTATCAAAGGTGATGATACGGTTTCTTTTAAGATATATAAGCGTAATATTGTTTTTGAAGTTATATATATCCTTTTGATTATATCAGGTCTTATTTTTGTAACTATTGAACCACTGAATCAAGGAAAAATGATTCCTTCTCTATTATGTGCAATTGGTATATATGGTGTCATTAAAAGAATTTTACCGCCTTATTTGAAAAAACGTAGTATGCAAAAAAATATAGATGGATTTAAAAGTATATTTTACGGACAATTTATCTTATTAACAAAACAATTAAATCTTTTTATATTTTTCTATTTTCTAATAGACATCCTGACAGTCATTACAGTACTTGTGAATAAAGAAGATCCAAGATTTTTAATAACGTATCAAGTTGCTTATCTTGTTTGTAATATTTTGTTGGATTGTGCTTTAATATCACGTTTTCGATTAAGAAGGGTTAATAAGGAATCATATTATGATAATTTATATAAATTAGGATTAACACCTCAAGAAATCAAACATATTTGTCTTAAAGAAGTCTTTTTTCTTTATACATTTATATTTATGATGGTAATCATTTATTTGTCATTGGTATTTGTTCCTTGTTTATTAAGAAAAGAAGTCACATTATTATTAGTCATGGTATTGATGATGGAATTTGTTTTTCCAATTGTTATATCGGGTATGGTTTCATTGTATGAAGAAAGGAGATATATTGAAAAATGGAAACAATCATAGAAACAAAAGAATTAACCAAAATATATAATCCTCAAACGACTCATAAGGTTGTCGCATTAAAGAATATTTCTATGAGTATTCAACAAGGATCATTTGTCAGCATTATGGGGAAATCTGGTTCAGGAAAAACGACATTAATTAATATACTATCAACTATTGATGAACCAACATCAGGACATGTTTATTTACTTGGACAAGATACTTATTTAATGAGTGAAAAACAAAAAGCAGAATTTAGGAAAGAAAAGATTGGTTTTGTTTTTCAAGACTTTAACTTAATGGATTTTCTTGATGTTAAAGAAAATATTATTTTAGGATTACGATTAAACAAAATCAATATTAAAGACAAAGAAAAAGATATACAGGAGATAGTAGATGAATTAGATATTAAAGATATTCTTGATAAATATCCTTTTGAGTGCTCTGGTGGACAAAAACAAAGAATTGCGATTGCAAGAGCTTTGGTTGAACAACCTAGTATCATTTTTTGTGATGAGCCAACAGGAAATTTGGATAGTTATCGTTCTAAGCAACTGATGGAATATTTTACGGGAATTAATAAAAAATATCATATTACAATTGTCATGGTCACACATGATTGTTTAGTATCTTCTTATTCACAGGAAATGTATTATGTAGAAGATGGTATCATCAAAGATCATATATATAGAGGTGAAGATTCTTTTGAAGAATATTATTCACGTATTGCTCAAATCTCTATGGGGATTACTTTATAAAGAATACATGTATCTATTTTTAGAAGCAGATAAATATTTATTTTAATGCAAATATGTCAATGGAGTATTAGATTGTTGATTATAGTTATGAAACTTTTATGTGTTTTATCAATACTTTAAAGGCATAATCGATGATAACATATAAGTATTAGACACTGTGTATAACTCTTTTTATAATAAAGGTGTTCCTAGATGGAATACCTTTATTTTTTGAAGAAAGGAGTTTGTATATGACAATAGAAGAAGCAAGTCAGAAATATAATATACCGATTAAAATACTCAAAGAGTATGAAAAATGGGGATTATGTGATGAAGTGAAAAAGGTAATGGGGACATGGAATTATGATGATAGTGATATTGAACGTTTAAGTATTATTATGACACTTCATGATATTGGGTTTACAAATGAAGATATTGAAAAGTATATGAGATTATTAGTTGATGGAAGTGATACTCAAAAACAACGTATGGATATGTTAAATAAGAAAAGAAATGGAATTTTAAGTGAAGTGCATTTTAAGGAAAAACAAATATCACGATTAGATTATTTAAGATATGAAATTCAAAAAGAAAATCAAAAAAAGGGTGATTGATATGCAAAAAAATATAGGAAAATCTTTAGCTTTATATCCAACACCATTAGTGGTGGTAGGAGCTATGGTCAATAATACACCTAATTATGTACTTGTTGGGCATTTAGGTATTATGGGGCATGATTATATTATGTTAAGTTTAGCAAAACCTCATTATACAAATATGGGAATTAGAGAAAATCGTACATTAACTGTAAATTTAGTCAGTCAAGATATGTTAGCAAAAGCCGATTATGTTGGATCAGTCAGTGGTCATCAAACGGATAAATCACAAGTTTTTGCTTATCAGATATTAAAAACAGGAGCACCTGTCATTGAGGAATCACCAGTTGTGATGGAATGTCAGGTGGAAGATATTTATGAAACAAAAGGTTTTGATAATTTTATTTGTACGATTGTTGCGACATATGTTGATGAAAGTGTTTTAAATGATCAAAACAAAATAGATTATGCAAAATTGAAACCAGTTCTTTTTGAAATGCCCACATATCAATACTTATCAACAGGAGACATTTTAGGGAAGTGTTTAAAATTAAAAAAATAAGACAAAAAATTTTTCAAAAATCTATATATAAAACAATGACTTTATTTATATAAATAGGAGAAATAGATTATCTGATACTGCTATTTTTCTTAAAATTTAGAGAGGATATTAATCAATGTTCACAAGAGTGAGGTTATAAGGAGAATGATTATGGAATATATTCAATTAGGAAATTCTGATTTAAAAGTATCTCGTATTTGTTTAGGATGTATGGGATTTGGTGATGCGAAAAATGGTCAGCATACGTGGACAATTGATGAACAGCATACAAGAGAAATTGTGAAAAAGGCATTAGATGAAGGAATTAATTTCTTTGATACAGCGATTGCATATCAAAGTGGTACCAGCGAACAATACCTTGGTAGAGCATTAAAAGATTTTGCCAATCGTGAAGATGTTGTTGTTGCTACAAAATTTTTACCACGTACAGAAGAAGAAATTGCACAAAATATGAGTGCCAGAGAACATATTGAAAGACAACTAAATAAAAGTCTAGAAAATCTAGGAATGTGATATGATAACCTCCTAGTAGACAGTGTAAATAATTAAACACTGATACGGGAGGTTTTTATATTGGGAAGAAAAAGCAAATATTCTAAAGAACTAAAAATAGAAATATGTAAACGTTATTTGAATGGTGAAGGATCTACTTATTCATTAGCTGATGAAATTGGCACAAATAATATGGTTGTTTATAGATGGGTTAAAAAATACAATGCTTTTGGTGAATCAGCTTTTGATGATTTAAAATCAAATAATGCATATACTAAAACATTTAAACAGATGGTTGTAGATGCTTATTTAAACGGCGAAGGTTCATTAGATGATCTGGCAATAAAATATAATATTTCTTCTAATAGCACTATCATAAAGTGGATAAAAGATTATAATAGTCATATGGAATTGAAGGATTACATTCCTGGAGGAGAAGATATCTATATGGCGAAAAGCAGAAAAGTAAATAAAGAAGAACGTATTGAAATTGTAAAGTATTGTCTTGAACATGATTTGGACTATAAGACAACAGCTAAGGTATTTGAAACAACTTACGCTAATGTCTTTAATTGGGTCAAGAAGTATAAGGAAAAAGGCGAAGATGGTTTAGGTGATAGACGTGGACATCATAAAGCTGATGAAGAAGTTGATGAAATGACTTTATTAAAACGACAGCTCAAACAAAAGGAATATGAACTTGAAATGGCACTATTGGAGGTAAGAATGTTAAAAAAATTGGACGAGATAGAAAGAAGGCGATATACAGAGAAAGCAAATATGAAGAAGAATATGAAGCAATCAAAGAAATTAGCGAAGAAGAAGTAGATAAAGGAAACACACCAAATATATCACTTATGTGTAGAATACTTGATGTCAAACGTGCAAACTATTATAAATGGCTTCATCATGAAAAGAGTATTGTAGACAAGGAAAATGAAGAGATAGCTGAGCTGATCAAAGAATATCATAAAAAATATAACGGATTATTAGGTTATAGAATGATGGCTGATAGAATAAATAGAGATCATCATAGACATTATAGTGACAAACGTATCTATAAGATCATGAGGACATTAGGTATTCAAAGCATCATTCGACCTAAACGAAGAAGTTGTACAGTTAGAAAAAATAACAACACAGCTAAGAATAATCTTAATAGAGATTTCAATGCATCAAGACCAAATGAAAAATGGGTAACTGATGTCACAGAATTCAAATATGGCCCACATAATGAATATAAGCTTTATTTGAGTGCATTTCTTGATCTCTATGATAGAACAGTCGTCAGTTATGAAGTTGGTAATCACAATAATAATATTCTTGTTTTTAATACATTTGATAAAGCAATTCAAGCTAATAAAGATGCACATCCTTTATGTCATTCGGATGGAGGATATCAATACACAAGTCCAGCCTTTGTAAATATGCTTAAAGAGCAGGGAATGACACAAAGCATGTCAAGAGTTCACTGCTGCATAGATAATGGACCAATGGAAGGCTTTTGGGGAATCATGAAATGTGAGATGTATTATTATGGAAAACATTACAACACAAAGGACGAACTTATTAAGGCTATTGATGATTGAATTCATTATTACATGTATGAAAGATATCAAAGAAGATTTGGAGTAAAGACACCATATGAAGTGAGAAGAGAAGCACTATCATTACAAACACCAAATCAATATCCAATATTAGAAAATAAAAGAATCATAAAATATAAACAAGAACATTATACAAGTAATACAACATTAGCTGCATAAAGAAAAATGAAGTTGTCTCCTCGGCAACTTCATCAAAAACATTTTTAATTATTTCACCTGTCTACTTGACAGGGGCGGTTCAATGGATTATGTAGATTTATATATTTATCATATGTGGGATTATCAGACACCATTATATGATATTATGGAAGCTTTAGATGATATGGTGAAAGCAGGAAAAGTCAGATATATTGGGATTTCTAATTGTTATGCCTATCAGTTGGCTCAGGCTAATGATTTGGCAGAACGTTATCATCTGACACCATTTGTATCGGTTCAGGGGCATTATAATCTAATCTTTAGAGAAGAAGAACGTGAAATGGTAAAATATTGTCAGGAAAACAATATGGCGATGACACCTTATAGTGCTTTGGCTGGAGGACGTTTATCAAAGAAACCAGGAGAAACATCGAAGCGTTTAGTTGAAGATAGCTATGCTCGTTTGAAATATGATCAGACAGCCAAACAAGATCAGATTATTATTGAACGTGTGATGGAACTGGCAGATCACTATCATGTATCTATGACAGAAATTGCATTGGCTTGGTTGCTTACAAAAGTAACAAGTCCAGTTGTTGGAGCAACGAAACTTCATCATATTGAAGGAGCAGTCAAAGCTGTGGATTTGAAATTGACAGATGAAGATATTCATTATTTAGAAGAAGCCTATGTTCCTCATGCATTAGTTGGTGTGATGGCACAAAATACTTTAGAAAATGCCAAACAAAAACATGTATGGTCAACAGGGAAACAAAAAATTTAAGGAGGAAATGACAATGGATGTAAAGAAATTATATGAAACAGATCCAGAATTTATGGATATTTTTGAGCACTTTGCAGGAGATGAAGTGATTCATCAAAAAGGACAGGAATTAGATGATGTAACACGTTATATGGCTATTCTGGCGACTTTATTAGGATGTCAGGGGCAGGAGGCTTTTCGTTTTATTTTACCACAGGCATTACAGGTAGGACTGACACCCGTTATGGTAAAAGAAGTTGTTTATCAATCTTGTGATTATTTAGGTTTTGCTAAAATGTTACCATTTTTAAATATTGTTAATGAAGAATTAGAAAAACAAAACATCGCATTACCTTTACCATCACAAAAAACGACAACAAGGGATAATCGTCTAGAAAAAGGTGCTAATACACAAGCTATCATTTTTGGTGACCATATGAAAGAAGCATGGAAAAATGGTCATATCAATCAATGGTTAGCTGATAACTGTTTTGGTGATTTTTATACACGTACTGGTTTAACATTAGCTCAATGTGAGATGATTACTTTTTGTTTTTTAATGGCACAAGGTGGTTGTGAACCCCAATTGATTGCTCATGCGAAAGGAAATATGAACTTAGGAAATGATGAAGCTTTTTTAAGAAAAGTTGTTTCACAATGTTTGCCTTATATGGGTTATCCTCGTAGTCTGAATGCTATGACATGTATTCAAAAGGCTATCGAATCATAAAGTCAATGTTAAAATAATCATTGATATTTTGATGGTAGGACTTGTGCTTGAATATAGTGGTTAATCGTTTTCCTCACAGGCTTTCTGTGAATGGCTCAGTTCAATCACTTTGAATACTTATATCATTTATAATATTGGCATCTTTTTAAAGTGAACTATGTTCATATGATAGTTCATGGAGTTGTTTTTGACTTTCTGAATTTGTATTATTTTTAATTATATGTAAGCGACTTGCATATAGTTCTTTATTGGTATATGTGTATTCAGTATCATCAAATGAGTATAAAATATGTTATAATATCATTAACAATAACAAGAAGGAGTGAAGCTTATGAATCGAATAAAACGTAGTCAAGAAAAGTATGAACAGTTATTTTTAAAGGAACAGACAGTGGATGTGCATGATCCTGAGTTTATGGCACAATTACAAAGATTGATTTTTGGTGAAGTCTTTGATATTGGAAATTTAACAGATCAACAAAGGGAAATGATAACTTGTACAGTTTTAACGGTTTTACAGACTTTACCACAATTAAAAGCTCATGTTCAAGCTGCATTGAATGTGGGGGTGACACCTTTAGAGTTAAGAGAAGCTTTTTATCAATGTGCACCATTTATCGGTTATCCAAGAACTTTGAATGCGATTGGTATTTTTAATGAAGTACTCCAACAAAGAGGTATTGAATTGCCATTAGATCCTCAATGTGATTTTAAAGATGATGAAAGATATGAACGTGGACTTGCGATTCAAAAAGAATTATATGGTGATGAAATTAAAGAACGTTATCAATATTTGCCAGAAGAATTTCGTGAGGCATTACCAAGATTTTTAACAGAATGGTGTTTTGGAGATTGTTATACAAGAAAAGCAATGGATATCCAAACAAGAGAATTATTAATTTTTTGTATTTTGACAGCCTTAAATGCAAGTGGTCAGCTTTATGCTCATGCATTAGGTAATATAAAGGTAGGAAATTCATTAGAAGTGCTTTATAGTGCATTAATTCAATGTTTACCTTATTTAGGTTTTCCTTGTATTTTTAATGCTTTTCAAGCCATTAAAGAGTTAGCATAAAAAAGAGGAGTTCATTTCTTTGAACTCCTCAAAACTTATCTGTTAAAAAGCCATTTTATAACTATCTTTTCCAAAACGTTTAATATATTCCTGTTCATTATTAGCTAGTCTTAATTTCATAATGACATTACTAATTAAAGCTGGAATAGATGTACCATCTTCATATGTAGAAGAACCCCATACTTGTTCAAAAAGATATGACACACCAAAAGGTTGATAGGGATGAGCAATTAAAATAGATAAAAGCTTGTATTCATTTTTAGTCAGTGTCAGTGCTTTTCCATGACATGAACATGTTCTGGCTGTTGTATCCATGACAATATCTTTGAAACGATAGATACGTCTAGGTTTTAAGATTCCATTTTTATAAACAGATTGAATTTTAATATCTAAATCTTTGAGTGCAAAAGGTTCTATTAAGTAATCATCAGCCCCTGCATTTAATAAAGATTCTAAATAATCTGGAGCTAGGGCATCACTTAATACAATAACAATGGGTTGACCATGTAATTTGATTTGAACTAAAAAATCTCTAATACGAATACGTGGAAAATTATCTTCAATGATGACACAATCATAAGTCTGATTTTCAAAATAATTTTCTAAATCTTTATATGTTATGACTTGTTGACAAATATAGTCTTTAGATTCTAAATAGTCTTTGATTTGATTATTGAAATCTTGCTGACTGTGAATAATAAGAGCCTTAAATTGTCCAAACATAAAATTTCACCTCCTCATAAGTATAATATGAAATAAGAAAAATACAATAGAATATGAAAATATTTCATGAAATTTTGATTGAATTTATAGATGAGTGTTAAGATTTTATATAGACATGATGATAAGAAATTGATACAATGGTTGAAAAAAGGGGGATGTATTGTTCATGGATATGAATAAGTTACTTGAAAATTATGGATGTTTGACTTTCAGCGATGATGTGATGCGAGAAAGAATTCCAAATTCAACATATAAGGCTTTTCATAAAGCATTAGATCAAGGTGAGCCATTAGCGAAAGAAACAGCTACTGTGATTGCGAATGCGATGAAAATATGGGCTGTAGAAAATGGAGCGACTCATTTTACGCACTGGTTTATGCCTATGACAGGTTTAACAGCTGAAAAGCATGATGCTTTTTTAGAACCAGATGGAAATAAAGCGATTTTAGAATTTAGTGGAAAAACACTAAGAAAAGGGGAACCAGATGCTTCATCTTTTCCAAGTGGGGGATTACGTGCGACTTTTGAAGCACGTGGTTATACAGCATGGGATTGTACTTCACCAGCTTTTGTAAAAGATGGAAGTTTGTATATTCCAACATTATTTTGTTCTTATACAGGAGAAGCCCTTGATAAGAAAACACCTTTATTAAAATCAGTAGATGCTTTAACAAAAGCTTCATGTCGTTTATTACCAATGCTTGGCATGGAAGGTGTGACACATGTTGATGCTTCAGTAGGAAGTGAACAGGAATATTTTTTGGTGGCTGATGAATTTTATCAAAAACGTATGGATTTGAAGTTGACAGGAAGAACTTTATTCGGGGCTATGGCACCAAAAGGGCAAGAACTGGAAGATCATTATTTTGGAAGTTTAAAACGTAAAGTTGCAGCTTTCATGAAGGAATTAGATCATGAATTATGGAAATATGGAATTCCATCAAAAACCAAACATAATGAAGTTGCTCCAGCACAACATGAAGTGGCTTGTGTTTATCGTAATGTCAATATTACAACAGATAATAATCATTTATTGATGTTGTTGATGCAGGATATTGCTAAAAAACATGGACTGAGATGTCTGCTTCATGAAAAACCATTTGCGGGAGTCAATGGTTCAGGAAAACATGATAACTGGTCTGTTGTGACAAATACGGGAGTGAACTTATTTAATCCAGGTCCTCATCCTATTGAAAATCTGCCTTTTTTAGCTGCTCTTGCTTGTACTATTAAAGCTGTTGATGAGTTTGCTGATTTATTGCGCATGTCTACTGCGACAGCTGGTAATGATCATCGTTTAGGAGCGAACGAAGCACCACCTGCCATTATTTCAATGTTTTTAGGAGAAGATTTGGATAAACTGATTCATGCGATTATTGAAGGAGAAGAATTAGAAAATAATGATAAAGCCAGATTCCAGACAGGCGTTTCTGTTGTTCCTGATTTTTCTAAAGATAATACAGATCGTAATCGTACATCTCCTTTTGCTTTTACAGGTAATAAATTTGAATTTAGAGCAGTTGGTTCTTCACAATCTATTGCTGGACCTAATACTGTCTTAAATTCTATTTTGGCTTATGAAATGGAAGAAATGGCTGATTTGATTGAACAGGGACAAGAACCAATGGAAGTCATTAAAACATTCTTATCTCAACATCAAAGAATTATTTTCAATGGTGACGGTTACTCTCATGAATGGGAAGAAGAAGCAAAACGTAGAGGACTTCCAAATCGTAAAAACACAGTGGATGCGATGGAATGTTTAAAAGATGAAAAGAACATTCAAATGTTTAAACGTTTAGGTATTTATAGTGAAATTGAACTTCAGGCACGTTATGAAATCTTGCTTGAAAACTATAATAAAACAATTCAGGTAGAGGCTTTAACGGCTTTAAAAATGGCAAGAAATGAAATCTATCCAGCCGCTTTATCTTATCTAAATCAATTAACACAAACATCTTTGCATATGAAAGAATTAAATATCGGTTGTGATTATGTGATTGATGATGTTAAAAATCTTTCATCATTGTTATCTCAAATGAAAAATCAAATGATGATTTTAGAAAAACATATTGAAAGAGCACAACATGTTCAAGATGATATTTTCGAGATTGCAAAAATATGGCGTGATGATGTTTTAACAACAATGAATACATTAAGAGAAATTGTTGATTCTATTGAAAACAGTGTTGATGAAAAATATTGGCCTATGCCAACATATATGGATTTATTATTTGGTATTTAAAAAATCAGCTTGTGCTGATTTTTTATATCGTTAAAATGAAAGGGTAAATAAGTGAAAATGTTTCTTATTTGCAAAGAGTATGTTATAATGGAAATAGCTTTGAAGGGGTGGTGTAGATGAAAACGAGATTATATAAGCAAAGTGATTTAGAGGCTGTATTAAAATTATTTTATGATAATATTCATACTGTCTGTGTGAATGATTATACATTGGAACAATTGGATGCATGGGCACCAAAGGAACCTGATGTTTATCGCTGGCAGGCATCTTTGAATCGAAATCATACATTAGTTGTAGAAAATGAATCACAGATTATTGGTTTTGGGGATGTTGGTGAAACAGGATATTTAGATAGACTGTATGTTCATCCAGATTATCTACATCAAGGAATTGCTTCTTTAATTGTTAAACAATTAGAAAAATATGCCAAAGCAAAAGGCATTGGCTTTATGAATACTGCGGCTTCTGTGACATCACAGCGATTCTTTGAAAAACAAGGCTATGTTGTTTTACAGGAACAGATTGTGGAAAGACGTGGTGTACGTATGAGAAGATATTTAATGGAAAAGAAACTTTAATGAAAAAGGCTATAAAGAGCATCATTTCTTTATAGCCTTTTACTTATTTGGCTTTTAAAATATATAAACGTGATACATAATCACCGACATGATCTTTGCTTTCACCACTTGATGAATCACTAAGTAATAAACCAATATTCATTAATTCATCACCATAACAATCTATGTCATGAATAGACACATGATATTTTTTGTGTGGGTCTAGTCCTAACAGCTTCACACGATTATATTGAACATTCACTTGTTGTAAAGGACGATAATATCCCACAATCGCAACATCTTTTTGTGAGGAAACAACCATCCATATTGTTTCATTTGTTTCAAATGGACTTCTCAAGCGATAGAATGTGCCAAACTGGAATAGAGAACGATATTTTTTCATGAATTGAACTTCTTGCATGACTTCCTCACGTTCTTTTAAAGAAAGCTCATTTAAATCCAATTCATATCCAAAAGTGCCAAAATAGGCAACATTGGCTCTGGTATGGAGAGGTGTATTTCTAAAAACTTGATGATTAGGAATAGCTGAAACATGAGAACCAATGGAAGATAGGGGATAGACATAAGATGTACCGTATTGAATTTTTAATCGTTCAATCGCATCACTGTTATCACTGGCCCAGCATTGTGGGGCATAATACAACATACCAGGATCAAATCTTCCTCCACCACTGGCACATGATTCAAATAAAATATGTGGGAATTGTGTTGTCAACATATCATAAAGATGATAAACACCTAAAATATATTCATGCATGACACGTCCTTGATGTTCATGATCATGGCATGAAGAATACACTTCACTCATACTGCGATTCATATCCCATTTGATATAAGAAATGTGTGATGTTGATAAAATTTTATATAACATTTGATAAATGTATTGAACCACTTCAGGATTAGAAAAATCTAAAACATATTGATGACGGCCATGACTTAATGTACGATTGGGTGTCTGTAAAACCCATTGTGGGTGTAAATGATAGAGATTGGAATCTTTATTGACCATTTCTGGTTCAATCCATAATCCAAATTGCATACCTAAATCATTGATTTTTTGAGATAATCCTTGAATACCATGAGGCAATTTTTCAAGATTGGGATACCAGTCACCTAAACCAGCACGATCATGATTTCTATTTCCAAACCATCCGTCATCTAAGACAAAGAGTTCAATACCTAATTCTTTTGCTGTTTTTGCGATAGACAAAATCTTTTCTTCATTAAAATCCATATAAGTGGCTTCCCAGTTATTGATGAGAATAGGTCTAACTTGGTCACGATATAGACCTCTTGTTAAACGTTGTTGATAGAGCTGATGATATGTTTGTGACATTGTATTTAATCCATTTGGAGTATAAACCATAACGACTTCTGGTGTCTGAAAGCTTTCATTAGGCGCTAAAGTCCAACAAAAACCAAGTGGATGAATACCCATCATGATACGTGTGACATCATAAGTATCAACTTCAACTTGTGCTAAAAAGTTTCCACTGTATACAAAACTAAAAGCATAGACTTCACCATGATATTCATCACAATTTTTTCTTTTCAATGCGATAAAAGGATTAAAATGATGACTGGAATGACCTCTTAATGAGTATATAGATTGAATGCCATGTTCCAGTTGCCTTGTTTTGACATGTCTTTCTCTTGACCATGCTCCAGTTAATTCAACCATTTCAAAATCACAATCAGGCAAATCTAAAGACATACTCATGATTTGATTTAAAGTCAAAGAATGTGTTCCTTGATTTTCAATTTTAACGTGGCGAGTGATGACGGGTCTATTTTCATAGATTGTATAACTGAGCTGACACTGACATTGAATAACATGATCATATAAAGTGATTATGAGTGTTGTGGCTTCATTTTCATCTTCAATATAAGTGGCAGGTAAACCCTCAAAAGAAGGTTTGCCTTTGAAAATACAATGATTTTGATATTGTAACTCTAGTAAATGGCTGCCATTATCTTGAGTGATATCAATCGCAGGATGACGCATATCACCATGACCATAGGTTGGATATTCTTGTTTAATATGTTCCATTGAGAAAGTCAAATCACCTTCAAATTGACAGGGTGACATAGGACGAGGGAATAGTTCTAATAAATAGTCAAACTGTTCTTTATCATGGACACGCTTTCCATAATAAAGTTGACCAAGTTGATAATTTTTGAGAATTTTAAAAATATAACTGATTGAATCATTATAAAGATGAAATGTTTGGCTTGATTGATGATAAATAATAGGCATATGTTATCTCCTTTGTTTATATTTCAATTTTGTTAATACATCATAAAAAATAATCGTAAGACATCCACCACATGTATCAATAAGTACATCTGTAAACTGTCCGGCTCGACCTCCAATAAATAGCTGGTGCATTTCATCACTACATGCATATAAAAATGTTCCTATAAGAGAGTAAATCATGATTTTTTGGATAGGGTAGTGATTTTTATAAAAACCATAAATCAATGTCAAGGTCAAAAGAGCATATTCGCTCATGTGAGCGGCTTTTCTGACTATAAATTCACTAATGGGAATATGTAAATATGTTTGAATCCATAAAACAATTTGTGAACTTAATCCAGATGATTCACTTCCTGTTTGATGAGAAAACATAAAAATAAGAATCATTAAAAATATTGATGGTATAAAATATTTGATTTTTTTCATGAATGGCACACCTCAAAAACATTATAAAAGAACTTGTCTTTTTCGACAAGTTCTAATCACTTAAATCTTCACCATTAGAAGCAATGACTTTTTTATACCAATAGAAAGAATCTTTACGATAACGTTTTAAAGTTTTAAGATCAAATTCATCTCTATCAACATAAATAAATCCATAACGTTTTTTCATACCTTCATGAGTAGAAATTAAATCAATAGCAGACCAAGGATTATAACCTAACATTTCACATCCATCACTAATTGCAAGTCTGATTTGTTCAATATGTTTTCTTAAATATTCAATACGATATGGGTCATGGACTTTTCCATCTTCTGTTAATGTGTCATAAGCTCCTAAACCATTTTCAGTGACTAATAATGGTAAACGATATCTTGAATACATTTCACGAATAGTGGCTCTAAATCCTTGAGGATCAATTTCCCATCCAAATTCAGTTGTTGGTAAGTTTGGATTTTTAAATCCTTTATACATTCCTGTTTCACCACGAGCTGTTTGCTGGTCAGCACCAGGATCGCATTCTACAGTTCCATCTTCCCACTGGCAAGTGGCAGTATTGTAGTAGTTGAAACCAATGAAATCAGGATGACCATTTTTCAAAGCTTCTGCATCACCTTCACCAAATTCAGGTGTCGCATCATGTTCTTCTAACCATGCCCAAACGATATTGTTGTAAACACCATAAACGGCCATATCTAAATATAACCAGTTTCTTACAGCGTTATAATTTTGTGCAGCTAGGACATCTTCTGGTTTACAGCTGGCTGGATAAACAAGTGAAATATTTGGTGCTGGTCCAATTTTAGCATTTGGTAACATTTCATGACATAAAGCCATCGCTTTGGCCTGAGCCACTAACATATGATGGTTTTGTTGATAAATTTCTTTTAACTCATTTGTGCATCCTTCAGGGATTGTTAGTGTTCCAATGACAGGACCAACCAAAGTTAACATGTTTTGTTCATTGATTGTTAACCAATATTTGACTCTGTCACCAAAGTTTTCAAACATAACTTTCGCAAAATTCACAAACCAGTCAATAGATTCTCTGTTTGACCATGAACCTCTTTGATCTAAGGCAGCAGGCATATCAAAGTGGAACATTGTCACAATAGGTTCAATGTTGTATTTCAAACATTCATTGATTAAATTGTTGTAGAACTCAATTCCTTTAGGATTAACTTCTCCAGTTCCTTGTGGTAAAATTCTTGTCCATGCAATAGAGAAACGATAAGACTTGAATCCCATTTCAGCCATTAAGGCAATATCTTCTTTATAATGATGATAATGATCTGCACAGACTGTTAAATCAGATGTTCCTTCTGGTACTTTTTTCACGTCTTGACAAGATGGACCTTTACCATCTTCTAAATTTGCACCTTCTACCTGATAAGCAGAAGTACTTGCTCCCCAAAGAAAATCTTTAGGAAATGGTTTTAATGTTTTATGTATCATTTTTTATTCCTCCCTTATATTTATTATATAGAAAATCAAAGACTTTGACTATAGATAAAACTTGTTAATCACTTAAATCTTCACCATTAGAAGCAATGACTTTTTTATACCAATAGAAAGAATCTTTTCTATATCTATCTAAAGTTTTTAAATCAAATTCATCTCTATCAACATAAATAAATCCATAACGTTTAACCATACCTTCATGAGTTGAAATTAAATCAACAGCAGACCAAGGACAATATCCTAACATTTCACATCCATCACTAATTGCTAAACGAACTTGTGAGATATGATCTTGATAATATTTGATACGATATTGATCATGAACTTTTCCATCTTCTGTTAATGTATCATAAGCTCCTAAACCATTTTCAGTGACTAATAATGGTAAACGATATCTTGAATACATTTCACGAATCGTTGCTCTAAATCCTTGAGGGTCAATTTCCCAACCGAATTCAGTTGTTGGTAAGTTTGGATTTCTAAATCCTTTATACATTCCAGTAATGCCTTTAGAAGTCTGTTGATCAGCAGCACCAGATAAATCTTCTGTCCCATCAGACCACTGGCAAGTAGCAGTATTGTAGTAGTTGAAACCAATGAAATCTGGATGTCCATTTTTTAAAGCTTCTGCGTCACCTTCAGCAAATTCAGGTGTTGCATCATTTTCTTCTAACCATGCCCAAACAATGTTGTTGTAAACACCATAAACAGCCATATCTAAATATAACCAGTTTCTAATAGCGTTGAAGTTTTGCGCAGCCAAAACATCTTCTGGTTTACAGCTGGCTGGATAAACAAGTGAGATATTTGGTGCTGGTCCAATTTTGGCATTTGGCAACATTTCATGACATAAAGCCATCGCTTTGGCTTGAGCAACTAACATATGATGGTTTTGTTGATAAATTTCTTTTAACTCATTTGTACAGCCTTCTGGTAAATGTAGTGTTCCAATCACAGGACCACTTAAAGTTAAAACATTTTGTTCATTGATTGTTAACCAGTATTTAACTCTGTCACCAAAGTTTTCAAACATGACTTTCGCAAAATTGACAAACCAGTCAACAGATTCTCTATTTCCCCAGCTTCCTCTTTCATCTAAGGCTGCAGGCATATCAAAGTGGAACATTGTGACTAAGGGTTCAATACCATATTTTAAACATTCATTAATCACATTATTATAATATTCAATTCCTTTAGGATTAACTTCTCCAGTTCCCTGTGGCAAAATTCTTGTCCAGGCAATAGAGAAACGATAAGTTTTAAATCCCATTTCAGCCATTAAGGCAATATCTTCTTTATAACGATGATATTGGTCAGCACAGACTGTTAAATCTGAAGTTCCTTCTGGTACTTTTTTCACGTCTTGACAAGATGGACCTTTTCCATCTTCTAAATTTGCACCTTCTACCTGATAAGCAGAAGTACTTGCTCCCCAAAGAAAATCTTTAGGAAATGGTTTTAATGTTTTGTGTATCATCTTTTTTCCTCCTCTTTTTATACAAAAACTATTATAACGAAAACTCTCTTTAAATAGAAAAATTTCCAGAAGTTGAAAATATTTTTTATCAGATGAAAATTTGATATTCATCATTTATACACATGGTTATGTTATGATATCAGTAGGGAGGGAAAAGGCATGATTTTCGTAGAAAATAATAGTTTTGATATGATTTTTATGATTGTTTTTTTTATCATTGCGGGTACATTTCTTTTTATGATTATTAAAGGTATATCGCAGTGGCATCGTAATAACCAGTCACCAAGACTGACTGTCAAAGCAAAAGTTGTATCTAAACGCATGGTTGTTTCTAGTCACTTACATGGAGATAATATGATGGCTCATTCCACAACTTTTTATTATGTTACATTTGAAGTCAAAAGTGGTGATCGTCTGGAATTTGCTTTAAAAGGAAATGACTATGGTATGTTGGCTGAAAATGATGTCGGTGAACTTACTTTTCAGGGAACACGTTATATTTCATTTGTGAGAGAAAAAATGGATTAAAGAGTTATCTTTAATCCATTTGCATATTTTCCCATTGTTCAAGAAGATCTTCAAGTTGATGATTTGTTTTATCAATGTTTTGAATGACTTCGTTATATTTTTTATAATCATTTAAAACATCTTCTTGTTGGAGTTGATGATTGAAATCTTTTATTTGTTCTTCTAAATGAGAGATTTCTTTTTCTATCTTTTTGATTTGATTTTGATGTTTACGTTGTAATGATTGGACTTTTTTGGTTTCTATATAAGATTGATTTTTTTCTTTTGTTTCTTTGGTTTCTACTTTTTTATCTAAGTATTGTGAGTAATTTCCAGTATAGACATGACATCCATGAGCATTCATTTCAACCACCTGTGTGGCAAGTTTATTAATAAAATAACGGTCATGACTAATAAATAAGATTGTTCCTTCAAATGATAATAAAGCATCTTCTAAAACTTCTTTAGATTCAATATCTAAATGATTGGTTGGTTCATCAAGAATCAAAAAATTACAACGCGACAACAAAAGTTTCATTAAAACGATACGTCCACGTTCTCCACCAGATAAAACATCAATTGTTTTAAAGACATCATCACCTTTAAATTGAAAAGATGCACAGGCATTTCGAATTTCCGTGTTATTCATTTGGGGATATGTATCACTGATTTCTTGAAAAATGGTTTTATGAAATGAGAGAGATGTATGTTCCTGATCATAGTAACCAACCATGACTTTTGTTCCTAATTTGATTTTACCAGAAGTCGGCATATAATCATTTAAGATGAGATGAAATAATGTTGTCTTCCCAATACCATTTGGTCCAATTAAAGCGACACGTTGTTGCTTTTTGACTTCAAAGCTGATGTGTTCAAACAAAGGTTTATCAAATGCCATCGCTAAGTCTTTGACTTTGAGAACATCATAGCCTGATTCTACTAAAGGTTGAAATTGAATACGTATGGCTTGTGGCAGGGCATCTGGTTTTTCGACTTTTTCCATTTTTGCGAGTGCTTTTTCTTTACTTTCAGCACGTTTGACCTGTTTTTCACGGTTAAATGACTTTAACAAATCAATGCTTTCCTGCATACGTTTGATTTCTTTTTGATTATCAATATAATGTTTTAATTCAACTTCACGATTATGCTTTTTAATGATGGCATATTCTTGGTATGAGCATTTATAAGTTGTGGCTTTCCCATGTTCAATTTCTACAATCTGATTAGAAATCTGATCAATAAAATAACGGTCATGAGATACCATAATAATGGCATGAGGATAGTTTTTTAAATAATTTTCCAGCCATTCAATGGATTCTACATCTAAATGATTGGTTGGTTCATCTAAAAGTAAAAGGTCTGGTTTTAATAATAACAATCTTCCTAAAGAAAGACGTGTTTTTTGCCCACCGGATAAAATAGAAATAGGCATATCCCACATAGATTCATCAAAACCTAAGCCTTTTAAAACACCTTTGATTTGACTTTGGTAGCTATAACCATCCTGACTTTCAAATTCATATGTTAAGCGTTCATATTCATCCATAATAGAGTCTAAATGTTGATGAGAGGACATTTGTTGTTCAAGTTCACGAAGACGCTTTTCTTTCATGATTAAGGATTGAAAAACATCTTCTAATGCCTGATAGACAGTCAAATCAGGATTGAGTGTATTATGTTGTGATAAATAGCCTATTTTGGTACTTTTAGGCATAAAGATTTCACCGCTGTCATAACTTTCCTCACCACAGATGATTCTTAATAAGGTTGTCTTACCAGCACCATTGACACCAATAATAGCTAATTTATCATGTTTTTCAATTTTAAAAGTAATATCTTTAAGTAAATCAGTTCCCTGAAATGATTTTTTTAAAGATGAACAAGCTAGTATCATATTTATCACCTTGTCCATTGTAACATACATCATTGAAAATATAAACTCTAAAAGTTATTGTTGATTGTTTAAACATAACCTTGTATAATTGTATACAATAAATATAAGGGGTGATCAAAATGAATTTAGCATATAAAGTTTTACAGGCACATTTAAAAGAAGGAGAGTTAATTCCGGGAACACCTATTTGTATAGGGATAGACCAGACATTAACACAGGATTCTACAGGGACAATGGCTTATCTACAGTTAGAAGCCATGGATACAGGAAAGGTAGCAGTCGAAAAAGCTGTGGCTTATATTGATCATAATATGTTGCAGACGGGATTTGAAAATATGGATGACCATGAGTTTATTCGTAGTGTAGCGAAAAAGCATGGGATTACTTTTTCTAAACCAGGGAATGGTGTTTGTCATCAGTTGCAGTTAGAAAATTTTTCTAAGCCAGGAAAAACATTAGTCGGTAGTGATTCACATACACCAACTTGTGGGGCAATGGGAATGATTGCAATTGGAGCTGGTGGATTGGATGTGGCAGTGGCTATGGCGACAGGAAAATATTATTTACAATGCCCAAGTGTAATTCAGGTGAATTTAACAGGGAAGAAAGCTTCTTGGGTGAGTGCTAAGGACATCATTTTAAAGATTTTACAGATCTTGAGTGTCAAAGGTGGCGTGAATAAAATTGTTGAGTATACAGGGGAAGGTATCGCTTCATTATCTTTAACAGATCGTGCAACTATTTGTAATATGGGTGCTGAACTTGGAGCAACAACATCTATTTTTCCTACTGATGAAAGAACTTTGGAATATTTAAAGCAACAAGGTCGAGAAGAAGATTATGTTGAATTCAAAGCAGATGCAGATGCAAAGTATGATGAAAGATTGGATATTGATTTATCAACATTGGAACCAATGGTTGCAAAACCTCATAGTCCTGATGCTGTTGTGGCAGTCAAGGAATTAGAAGGAATGCATATTCATCAGGTGGTTATTGGTTCATGTACGAATTCATCATTTGCAGATATGATGCGTGCAGCTAAGATTTTAAAAGGACGTAAAGTGGCTGATCATGTGTCTTTAGTTATTGCACCGGGTTCTTCAAGTATTTTGGCTATGTTATCACAAAATGGAGCTTTGGCTGATATGATTCATGCTGGCGCAAGAATCTTAGAATGTGGATGTGGACCATGTATTGGTATGGGACAGGCCCCTCTTTCTAAAGGGATTTCTTTAAGAACAATTAATCGTAACTTTAAGGGACGTTCTGGAACAAATGATGCAGGTGTGTATCTGGTATCACCTGAAGTGGCAGCTCTTTCTGCGATTAAAGGGTATTTATCTTGTCAGTTTGAAGATGATATGTCTTTAGATGAAGTTCCAATGACGCCATTTATTAAAAATCAGAATTTCTTTATTGATGAATATGATCCACAAACAGAAGTTTATATGGGACCAAATATTAAACCTGTTCCTCGTGGTGAAAAATTAAATGATGATATTCAAGGAAAAGTTGTTTTAAAAGTAGGGGATAATATTTCAACCGATCATATTGTTCCATCAGATTCAAAACTTTTACCATTTAGATCAAATGTCCCTCATCTTGCGAAATTTGCTTTTTCAAAAGTGGACGATCAGTTCTATACAAGAGCGAAGGAAAATCATGGTGGATTTATTGTTGGGGGAGACAATTATGGACAAGGTTCTTCAAGAGAACATGCTGCTTTAGTCCCTAATTATTTAAAGATTAGAGCTATTTTTGCTTTATCTTTTGCAAGAATTCATCGTTCTAATTTGATTAATAATGGTATTTTACCGATTGTGATTGATCAGAAAGGTTATGATTTCTTTAATGAAGAAGATGAATATGTATTATTGAATGTTAAAGAATCAGTTGAAAAAGATGAACCCATCATTGTTCAAAATGTTCAAACAAAAGAAACTTTATCAACACAGTTGACTTTAGCACCTAGAGAAAAAGTGATGATTTTACAAGGTGGTTTATTAAATGCGATTAAAGAATTGGGAGGGGATTTTTAATGAAAGCTGTTTTAATTCCAGGAGATGGAATAGGACCAGAGATTGCTGAAAGTATTAAAGATATTACAAAAGCAATGAATTTAGATATTGAATGGTTAGAATATCGTGCTGGAGCTGAATATGCCAAAGAAACAGGAGAAGTGTTTGAACCAGGATTGGTAGAAGCTATTGAGCAATATAAATGGGCTTTAAAAGGTCCAACAGCCACACCGATTGGAACTGGTTTTAGAAGTGTGAATGTGGCTTTAAGACAAAAATTTGCCACATATGCTAATGTTAGACCGATTCGTTCTTTTAAGAGTGTTGAATCAAGATATGAAAATATTGATCTGGTCATCATTCGTGAAAATACAGAAGACCTTTATAAAGGTATTGAATATAAACTGAATGAGAATATGGCTAATGGAGTGAAATTAATAACAAGAGAAGCTAGTGAAAAAATTTGTCGTTATGCCTTTGAATATGCGAAAATCAATCAGCGTCATAAAGTGACAGCTGTTCATAAAGCCAATATCATGAAATATACGGATGGACTTTTCTTGGAAGCTTTTAGAGATGTTGCTAAATATTATCCTGATATTGAAGCACAGGAAGTCATTGTTGATAATATGTGTATGCAGCTTGTTTTAAGACCTGAAACTTTTGATGTTCTGGTTGCACCTAATTTATATGGCGATATTGTTTCTGATTTATGTGCTGGACTTGTTGGAGGACTTGGTTTTGCACCTAGTGGAAATATTGGAGATGAATATCGTATTTATGAGGCTGTTCATGGCAGTGCCCCAGATATTGCTGGACAAAATATTGCTAACCCAAGTGCATTATTATTGGCTTTTGCGTTAATGTTAGAAGATTTAGGGAATATTGAAGCAGCGAAGACATTAAGAGATGCATTAGCAAAAGTTGTTGAAAAACAGGAAGTTGTCACTCCTGATATTGGTGGCCATGCTTCAACTACAGAATTTGTTCAAGCAATTATAGATGAATTATAGGAGGGAAAGCAATGCCATCACATAGTTTATTTGAACATGTATCACATGGCTCTTTAGGAAATAAGATATTTGATATTTTAAGGGATCGTATTTTAAATGAAGAATATGAACATGGACAGAAGTTAAATGAATTAGCTTTGGCTAATGAGCTGAAGATTAGTCGTACTCCAATTCGTGAAGCCTTAAAACAATTGGAATTAGAAGGACTTGTTGAAAGTATTCCTAATAAAGGAGTGTATGTGAAGGGATTTTCTCCACGTGATATTGATGATATGTTTGAAATTCGTTGTGCTTTAGAAGGATTAGCTATTCAGTTGGCTATTGATAGAATGGATGAAGAACATCTGGCTAAGATTAAAGATGTTTTTGAGCTCATGGAGTTTTATACATTAAAAAAGGATCAGGAAAAAATTAATGATTTAAATATTTTATATCATGAAACAATTTATCAAGCGACACAATCTCAATATTTTGAACAATTATTAAAAGATGTTCATTATTATGTATCGGTGACAAGTCGTCATTCTATCACACAACCAGAAAGATTAGAAACAGCGATTCAAGAGCATCGTGCGATTTTGGATTCGATTGTTGCTGGAGATAAAAAGTTAGCGAAAGAAACGATTCAAAAGCATATTAGAAAGACACAGACATTAGTTCGTGCTTATTATGCTAATAAGAAAAAGAAAAATGATAAATAAAAAGGAATGTCATTTCAACTGACATTCTTTTTTCATGGCAAAATAGGTTTTTCTTTATTAAGAATAAATTCAAGTGTATATAATGGGTAGTAACGTACATTTTGAGAATTTTCACCAATATTTTTTTGAGAAAATTTCAAAGCTAAGGAAGGATTGTATTTTTTTATAAAATTATTAAATGATGTTGATACTGTGTTACGTGATGATTTGACTTCAATAGGAGTCACTTCTCCTTGATAATAAATGATAAAATCTATTTCCTGTGATTGCGAAGGTTCATAATAATAAGTTTCTTTCTTTTTTGAATGAAGTATCTGGGCAACGATATTTTCATATAGTGCACCTTTGAAATATCCTAAATCTCCCAAAATCAGTGCTTTAATGACAGCTTCATCAAATTGGGATATAAGAAGACCAGTATCTGCCATATAAATTTTAAATATATGCAATTCTTTGTTGACTTCTAACGGAATATCTGGATTTTTTAATCTATATGTTTTGATAATAAGTCCACTGTCTTTCAACCAATCAAGACTTGATTCATAATAGCGTGCATTTCCACCTTTTTTGATTAATTTATATTGAAACTTTTTATTTTCTTTAGCAAGTTGAAGAGGTATAGAATCATAACATTCTCTTGCTTTTATTTTTTCAGAACCATGAGCATATTTAAGCATATCATTTCTATAGTCATCTACAATCTGTCTTTGAACCATCAAAGCCTCTCTATAGGATTTTGTCTGAAAATAGGTCTGGACAACTTCTGGCATGCCGCCAATAATCATATAGTCTTTAAAGAACTGATTAAATTTTTCATGAATTCCAGTAGGAATAGACTTATGATTTTCAATCGATTGATAAATAATATCAATGACAGATTGATTAATACCCATTGCATCTACGAATTCTAAAAAAGTCAGGGGGGGTACATATCTCATATTTCAACGTAACCAACTGGGAAAGACGAACTTGACGCTACAAGCAATACCTAGCATACTTCCAGAACAGATAATATCACATGGAAAATCTTCAGAAAGAAATTTTAAAGCTGTAAAAGCATTTCTATATGCTTGAATTTCATCTAAAAAGAGTAAAGTATCCTGATCAAACTGAATATCTATATATGTTAATTCAAGATATTGTAATAAATCATGAGAAGTTTTTGTTTGTTTGAAAAGTTCTTGAAATTCGTTATCTCTTTTAAAATTAATTTCAACTAGATTTTTATAATTGTTTTTAGCAAATTTTCTAATGATATAAGTTTTACCTTTATGTAAAGCTTTACATAATGGAAAGTGCCTACTGGATAGATTCCATTAATAGTAGAATCTTTTAAAACTTCCATTATAGAGTAGTAGAGTGGTACTTTTCCTATCATTAAATATCCTGGTATATGAATAAAAAAATTATGATCATTGTATTGCATACATAGGGAAACATATGGATTAAGAATTATTAAAAGAAGAATGAGGAAAAACATTTTATATGAAGAAATGGCAAAATGCTTAAATATGTCAGCTTCAACATTTTATGGAAAAGTCGGTAATCAAACATATCTTTTTTTATTAGAGATGATGACATAATTAAGAAAAGTTTAATATCAATCATAAAGCTACAATATAAAAGAAAAAGGAATGGTCATGAGAGGGGAGAAAACGTATTAGTTTCTTTTAGAACTTTTTTAATTATAGTATTGATTTTGTAACTTATAAATTCATTTTTATATGTATTTATTAACACTATATTACGGAAAATCAATATTTATTGATGAAACTCTTTTCAAGAAATGAAAATAATATGCAAAGTGAGCCTTTTGATATTATACTATATGTAGTAAATACAAGGAGGAAACAATAATGGAAAAGAAACCTGTAAAAATTGTTACAATTGGTGGAGGAAGTAGTTATACACCAGAATTAATGGAAGGATTCATTAAAAGATATGATGAACTTCCAATTAAAGAAATTTGGTTAGTTGATATTGAAGATGGAAAAGAAAAACTAGAAATTGTTGGAGCAATGGCTCAACGTATGTGGGATGCTTCACCATATGATGTCAAAGTGCATCTCACTTTAGACCGTAGAGAAGCTTTACCTGGAGCAGACTTTGTCACAACTCAATTTAGAGTGGGATTATTAAATGCCCGTGTCAAAGATGAAAGAATTCCTTTCTCTTATGGAATGTTGGGACAAGAAACAAATGGTGCTGGAGGAATTTTTAAAGCTTTCAGAACAATTCCAGTGATTTTAAGTATTGTAGAAGATATGAAAGAATTATGTCCAGATGCATGGTTAATTAACTTTACAAATCCAAGTGGAATGGTCACTGAAGCTGTTATGAAATATGGAAAATGGGATAAAGTGATTGGA
The DNA here is from genome assembly GCF_018223625.1 of Clostridium sp. C1. NCBI lineage: Bacteria > Bacillati > Bacillota > Clostridia > Eubacteriales > Clostridiaceae > Clostridium > Clostridium sp. C1. Next base: position 2,939,760 of record NZ_CP073631.1, read on the forward strand.
TTATGTAATGTTCCTGTAGGAGCAATGATGAAAGAACCAGAAACAATTGGAAAAACTTTAGACCAGTTAACATACAAATTTGCTGGATTGAATCACTTCCATTGGCATAAAGTTTTTGATGAACACGGAAATGAAGTGACTCAACAAATTATTGATGCGATGTATGAAGGAAAAGATGGAGGAATTCCAGCTAATATTCATGATATTCCATTCTTTAAAGAACAGCTTGATACAATGCAAATGATTCCATGTGGATATCATAGATATTATTATCGTCAAGAAGAAATGTTGAAACATGGACTTGAAGAATACAATACAATTGGAACAAGAGCACAACAGGTCAAACAAACTGAAGAAGAATTGTTTGAATTATATAAAAATCCTGATTTAGATCATAAACCAGAACAATTAGCAAAACGTGGAGGAGCACATTATAGTGATGCTGCCTGTGAAACAATTGCTTCTATCTATGCGAATAAAAACACACATATTGTTGTTACAACAAGAAACAATGGAGCAGTGCCTGATTTACCAGTAGAAGCAGCTGTCGAAGTTTCTTCATTCATTGGTGCCACAGGAGCAAGAGCGATTGCCTTTGGACCATTGCAACCAGCAGAAAGAGGATGGTTGCAATGTATGAAAAATATGGAATGGTGTGTAGAAGAAGCTGCAGTTACAGGAGATTATGGAAAAGCATTACAGGCATTTATCTTAAATCCACAGATTCCATCAGGAGCCACAGCAAAAAGAGTATTAGATGAATTATTACTTGCCCATAAAAAATACTTACCACAATTTGCAGATAAGATTGCCCAGCTTGAAGCAGAAGGTGTCACTATTAAAGATGATGTTGCAAGAGAATTAACTGAACAAGGATTATAATATTGATAAGCACTTTAGTCATTAAGATTAAAGTGCTTTCTTTATATTTTGAGTATATCAATTTTTTAAATAAATATAAAAATAAGGTATTGAAATATCATACAATGAGCAAATGTTGGAATAGATTTGCTTTAGAAAAAGATTTTCTTGTGCTTCGACATCATTATCCAAAAAGTATCTTTATTTGGCAAAAAAGCATGGTATACTTATATAAAAGGATGTGAGAAAAATGCTTTGTTATTATAGTCAGTTTCAAACAAAACACTTAACCCAAGATAGACTTATTGATATGCTGCTGGAGTGGTTGGAACATTCTAAAAATAAAATGAATGGTTTAAATTATGATGGGCGTATTCCTTTTCAATATGAGATTGACCATAAAATATTAAATATACAAATCTTTGAACAGCGATATCTTACGCTTTATTTTTCAACAAAAGATAATTATAAAAATACACACTTTATAGTGGAAATTATTTATGATTTAATTGATGAAACAATACATTTACGTTTTTCTAAAGAAACTTCTAATGAATCCCGTTATATTTCTGCTGTATCTATACCTGCATTATTTAAAACAATAATGACATCACCTTATATCGAAGATGATGTTTATTCTTTTAATAATCAAGCACATCGTATAATTAATGTTGATCAATTAAAAGAAGTGAAAACAAAAAAACCCCTGATTTATATGCGAACAAGATGGATTGATGCTAATCGTTTAGCAAGAGAAGTTTTAGGTTTGGCACATGTTTGTTATTGTATACAACAAAAAGAAGAAGGGTGCATAGAAATTATAGATGGTCAGGAGAGTCACTTTTATCAGTTAAATAAGAAAATAGCTTATCATTATCAGATTCGAGAAATCAATGAACTTTTAAGAAACATGACGATTCAACAATATAAAAATGTCATGCCTTCATATGATTCACTCTATCAAAAATGGCTTTATCATCAACAAAATTCAGCAATCAAGAATAGTCAAGAATATCAACAGGAATTTCAGGAAGAAATTATGCGTCGTCGACAAGAAATCAATGAATTGAAAGAATTTTATCATATGCTGTTGGAAGATATTGAAGAACAAAAACAAAAGAATGATCAACTTTCACAAATTCATAATCATCATGGAACAACATTGTTAGCTATTGATGATATGGAAAAAGTCATCACTTATCGCCAAAAACTTTTGCAGTATATTCAACATAAAGCTAATGAATTAGAAGCAACACATGAAATTTATCGTCGCTTAGATATTCTTCATGCGATTCTTGAAAAGAATGGAGGTAAACTATGAAATCATTTTCAACTTATCTGGAATTGAAAGAGAAATGGACAATTTCTCAATTTATAGAGTCTTTGTTTCAAGTCTATGGTATAGAGTATCAAGATATAGATTATAGCCAAAAAAGAATAGAAAATCATTGTTATGATATTTATCAATATCCTCATGATGGAAGTGTTGTTGTTCATTTATATCATCGTATGGAATACATTTATAATGAAAAAGAGGGAGGTCTATGTATTCATAATGATGGTTATCAAAAAGGATATCGGTATATTGATGAATTATTGTCAAAACATTTGATTAAGGATAAGAAAATTTCTTTAAGTAATCAACCTATAAAAATTTGTCATGAAAATAAACAACAGGTCATACAATGGTTGGATGGAGGAATTCAACTACCGATTCTTTATATTCGTTATGAAAAGATTGTTGATCCATTTTATCTGGCTCAACAATTAAGGGGAATTGCTTATGTTTTTTATGAAGACAATCAAGAAGTTGGCCATTGGATGGCAAAGCATTGTCAAAAGATTTTGACTAATAGTCGCGTGATTATTTATTATTTAAATGGAGATTATAAAACATATAGGTTTGCTAAAAAGGAATCACAGGATCAATTACAGCAGCGTATTTTACATCAATTGACTTTATATTTAAAACAAAGACAATATGGAAATGCATATAGTTTTCGCTATTTAGAGAAAAACTACTTAGATAATTTAAGACAGTTTGCACAAGATTATGAAAAACAGACGATTGATCAATTAGGGGAAGAAATTGATAAATTGGAAGAAGAAAAAGAGAAATATTGTGCGTTGATTAGTGGACTAGAGAGTGAATTAAATGTGCTACAGATGCAAAATGAAATATTAGAAGAAGAACTATCTTTTCAAGATAATTATACGCTTTTAGATAAAGGAGATATTCCAGAATATTATCAAGCTGAACAAAAAGATATTTTGTTAGATATGTTAGAAGATGATGTGAAAAAGAATCATGTTGAAAAAGAGGATTTGTGTTTGTTAAAAGATATTTTAAATCAAAATCCAAAAGATGGAACAAGAGATATGTATTTAGAAAAGATATTGAGAACTCTTATTAGTAGTTATGATTTTAATAAATTAAAAAATATGGTATTTTTATGAAAGGAGATAAGAGTAAGCATTATCTGGTCATGTTCTTTGATAATTCCAGATATCAATCAACCCTTGCTTCAACACCGAGTGATCAAAATGCCTGTCGACAAGTTTATCGACAATTTAGAAAATATTTCTTTTAGCCGATAGAACAATAGGTGAAGCAATAAAAATATTGTGTAATGCAAAGCAAATGAAGTAGTTACCATTGCAGTGAGTCAACTGATGGAATCTTCTTTACCATATAAGAAGTTATCATGTCTTTGTTGTAATGAACCAATAGAACTAGTTTATTATAGAAAAACAAAGCGTTTGTTTTTTGGATGTACACATTATTTATCTCATTTTAGTCAAAATACAATTATGAATCTACAGGTCGGTCTTTCTTATTTAAAAGAGTTAAACCGTATTGAATATCGTACTCTTGATGATTTGTTTGATTTTGATGATGATGTGCCTTTTAAGGAATAGGAATATGTATTTATTGAATAAAATTGTATCATAAAAGATAAAAAGAACACCAGAGTTATCATTCAGTGGTGTTCTTTTCAATATGACATGTATGTTTCTTTGTTTTCTTATCATAACTGATTCCGACAATCAATAAGTTATCTTTATACTTCTCTAATCCTTTTGGATATTTTTTCTCTTTGATTTGAGTTAAGGCTGTTTCAACATCCTGATTCCATTTCAACTCTATAATCATGGCTGGTTTATCTCGATATGGAATCAAAACAACATCTGCAAACCCTTTACCAGTAGGCATTTCTCTTATCATTGTATAATAATCTCTAGCTGATATATAGGCCAATAATAATGTATAGGCTAATGCATTTTCATTGTTGTAGGTTAATATTGATGTGTTCAGATGTGCTTCTTCGATATATCTGGCAACTGCTTCTTCATCCTGTTTCCATGTTGCCTCTAATAATTCACGACTACTCAACAATGCTTTTGTCGTTTCTTCCCAATTGGATTTTCTGATTGAGTTCACAAATGAATCTATCACTTCTTTGTTAGGAATATAGCATGTATTATCTGAACTGTTATATCCTAAATATCCTAGATGTATTAAAAGTGTTAAGACATCATCCTTAGTGTCAAATGTTATCATATCATTCTGGAATGACGATGTCTGCACAGGAACACTTTCACCAGCCAACATTTCAATAACACTATCTTTTAATCCATCCTTGTTTAAATCTATATAAACCTGCAAAGCTTCATAAGTTTCAGTAGACGTCCAATAGTTTCCAAATTTATTTCTTATAAGTGATGAAACAACTGAACGTGGGGAAAGAGTTGATAAATGCTCTGTCATATGATAGCCATCATACCATTGTTTCATCTCGTTATAATCCATATTATATTTTAAGCATAAATCATAAACTTCCTGTTCAGTAAATCCCATAAATTCAGATAATAATCCTGGATCAATCATAGAGATTTCTTCAAACATATTCAAGGCACTGTGTGTTCCGTATTTTTTAATAGGCAATATCCCTGTCATATAAGCAAGTTCTACATATGGCTTATCTTTTAATAGATTTATTAAGAAATCTAAATATTGTTTTTGATCTTCTTGATTTTGAGCATATTCTCTGAATATACAATCCCATTCATCTATGATAAAAATAAATTGATTCTTTGTGGATACGTAGATATCTTCTAGAGATAATGAAAGATTTGTTTCATCAAAGAAAGTGATTGAATATTCCTGTTTGAACTCATTTAAAATTCTCATTGTTAATAATTGGATCATTTTATCAATATTGTGCGTATTACTTAAAAAACTTTGCATATTGATGTGAATGACATGATGTTGATTAAGATGTTCTAAATAATGATCAGTTTGACTGATTTTGAGTGAATCAAAAATATGATGAGAATCACAACCCTTAGAATAATAGGCAACAAGCATATTGGCATCTGTACTTTTACCAAAGCGTCTAGGTCTTGATACACATAGCTTATTATCACCAATGCCTATTAATTGATTGGTATATTTAATTAACAATGATTTATCTACATATATAGGATTGTTGATTGCTTGTTGAAAACTGTCATTTCTTGGATTGAGATATAAACCCATACTTTTCACCTGCTTTCTTTTCTTGTTTTATTATAATATTTGTATAAGTAAAATACCATGAGTATATTATTCAGTTATTGGTTTACTTTTTAGCATTTTTTGTATTGTAAAAATATTGTTTTTATGTTTTTTAATATCTTATTTTTGTGAACAATTGGCTTATTTTTTAAAGATGAGTGCATATTTCACATAATCATTACAATCCTTTATATAAAAGATATTGTTTTTTCTTTTGAATAAGAACAATATAAAATGAAATGCATATCAAGTATCATGTTGATTATCCAAGGGGATAATAAAAATAAAGAAATACTATAAAATATTTTTATTATTTTTATATCTATTATAGGTTGAAGATATATTGATTTAAAATAATAATGAAATAAGCATTTAAAATATGTTGTCGTAAAAGGGTATTGTGTTGAAATATGTCATTAAATTGGTTATAATGGCAATGACTGTTACTATTAAGTCATATTTTGTGATAGAATAATTTTGGGAGATGGGTGTATATGTTACATATGTTTTTTGAAAACACAATTTATAGAAAACATAGGGAAAAATTATTATTGATATTAGATTTATTGATAGTATTGTTTTCTTATTTGATTGCTTATTGGTCAAAAAATGATTTTCAATTAAGAACTATGCAACTTGGATTAACGGGAACTGAAGTTGCAGTGGGGCTTTTTGTATTATTGATTGTATATGCATTCAGTTTTGCTTTTTTTAAAGTCTATAAAAGCTTATGGAAATATATTGGGGTAGATGAATTATTAAGATTAACTGCATCTAATATATTAGCTATGATTATTGTGATGTTTTTATCACAACTTTATTTTGGTATGTTTTCATTGATTAGTTTAGAATTGATTGCTGGAGTTTATGCATTAATTATTATGTCAGGAGTGAGAGTTTTATATCGCTTGCTTAGACGTTATAGTATCAATAAAAATGCTAAAGAAGTGAAAACAATTATTATTGGTGCAGGGGATGCTGGAAACTTATTATTAAGAGAATTAAGACAGAACAATAGTTTGAATTATAAAATTGTTGGTTTTATAGATGACTTTAAGAAAGATTTAATGATTGGTGGGTATCCTATTTTAGGAACAACTGAAGATTTAGCAAAGATTAAAAGTAAATACAATATAGAAAGTGCTTTAATTGCTATATCACATGTCAATCAAAAAGATTTAAGAAGAATTTATGATGCGTGTGTCAATAATGGTTTAGATACAAAGATTATGAATTTTCAATTTAAGAACAATACGAAAAATAATAGTGTTGTTGCAGATATTAAGATTGAAGATTTATTAGGTAGAGGTGAAATTCATCTTGATCAAAGTGAAATCAGCTCTTATTTACAAGATCAGGTTGTTGTGGTGACAGGAGCTGGTGGAAGTATTGGTTCTGAATTGTGTCGTCAGATTGTAAAATTTCAACCTAGAAAATTGATTATGATTGATATTAATGAAAATTCTTTATATATGCTAGAACAAGAATTTAAACGTCATATTGAACATGGTCAAATGAGTCAGAATATTGAAATGAAATCATTAATTGCATCTATTAGAGATAAAAAAGCCATTGATGAAATATTTAGTAGATATCATCCAGATGTTGTTTATCATGCGGCTGCTCATAAACATGTGCCATTAATGGAAACAAGACCTATGGAAGCTATTAAAAACAATGTATTTGGAACAAATAATGTCATTCATTCATGTATTGAACATAAAGTGAAAAGATTTATTATGATTAGTACTGATAAAGCTGTTAATCCGACAAATGTCATGGGAGCAACAAAACGTATGACTGAAATGATTTTACAGGCTAATGGTCATAATGGAGTCACAAAGATGGCTGCAGTGAGATTTGGGAATGTGTTAGGTTCTAATGGTTCAGTTATTCCTATTTTTAAAGCACAGATTGCTGAAGGAGGACCTGTCACATTAACAAGTAAAGAAATTATACGTTATTTTATGACAATTCCTGAAGCTGCACAACTTGTTTTACAGGCAGGATATTATGCTGATCAGGGAGATATATTTGTTTTAGATATGGGAGAACCTGTAAGAATTTTAGATTTAGCTGAAAAGATGATTAGATTAGCAGGATTAAAACCTTATGAAGATATTGAAATAAAAGAGATTGGTCTTAGACCAGGAGAAAAAATGTTTGAGGAGTTACGCTTAGACGGTGAAGATACAACACGTACAAAGAATGATTTGATTTATAAGAATGCACCAATGGATATATCTGTTGAAGATATTGATGCAAGATTAAGTCAATTACATAATGTGATTTATAAAGAAAATGTAACTCCATCAGAAATAAAAGAAACAATTTTGAACTTAATTATTTCTGATAAAAATTCTTAACGATGATATTACATTTTTATACAGTTGCAATCTGAATAAAATTGTAGTATTATGTCTTTGGTTTTATAAAGGATAATAGAGAGTTATCCGTCAGGAATGCTGTAGAGGGAAATCGTTGCCTTGTCACGTTTGTCTTGAGGTATGGTCATAGATGTGTGATACGTTGAGCATGATTCTTTAAAGAAAGCATGATCAACAGGCGAAGCCTACCCTTTTTAAGGAGGTCATGGAAATGAACTGGTATGTCATGCAGGTCAGAAGCGGTCATGAAAGAGAGATAGCCAATAGATGCAAGTTTCTCATTTCAGACGATGTTCTTTATGATTGCTTCATTCCTGAGTTTGTCGTTAGGAAGAAGTTTAAAGGAGTCTGGCAGGATGTCAGATGTGTGCTCTTTCTGGGATATGTTTTCATAATTACAGAGCGCATAGAGGAGCTCTATGTCGAGCTCAAGAAGATACCGGATCTCACCAAGATTATTGGAAAGAAGAAGGATGTCATCTATCCTTTGGAGAATGGTGAGGTAGAGTTTTTAAAGAGATTTGCTGGAGATGACCATCTGGTAGACATGTCAGTAGGATTCATCGAAGGAGAAACAATACACATCAGCGAAGGACCACTGAAGGGATATGAAGGAATGATAACGAAGATAGACAGGCATAAGCGCATTGCCTATATCAGTCTGCATATCTTCGGCAATGATACAACAGCAAAGGTAGGACTAGAAATCATAAGCAAGAATTAGACAATTCTTGTTTTTTTATTGGGAGGAATAAGGATGAATCTGCTTATCATAGGAGCAGGAGGACATGGAAGATGCTGCTATGAAATCGCAAAGCGTATGAAATGCTTTGAAGCTGTTGATTTTGTAGATGATCATGCCAAGCATGTACTGGACAAAAAGGTCATTGGAACAACAGAACAGCTCAAGCTTCTTCATCAGAAATACGACCTTGCATTTGTAGCGATTGGAAGCAATCAGGTCAGAAAGGAAATGACAGAGCTGTGCAAGCAGATTGGATATGGCATTACCACTCTCATTGATCCTGCTGCCTTTGTATCTTCATATTGTCACATTGGTGAAGGATGTGTCATCTTTCCTCATGCCACTGTTGAAGCTACAGCTGTCATTGAAAAAGGATGCATCATTTCATCAAATACAACGATACATCATGATGCAATTGTTGAAGAGTTTTCACTGGTCTATTCACAATGTGCCATTAGACCATACTCCACTGTGGAAGAACTGACAACCATATCCAGTGGAACAATCATTGAGGGAGGGAAAACAAGTGTATAAGCACTTCTTGAAACGTGTTATAGATTTTATACTTTCACTGATTGGACTTATTGTATTGAGTCCTGTTTTTATTATTCTCTGTGTATGGATCAAGCTTGACAGCAAGGGACCCATCTTCTTTAGACAGAAGAGAGTTGGAAAGAATAAAAAGCATTTCAACATATTAAAATTCAGAACAATGTATATAGATACGCCAAAGGATATGCCAACACATATGCTGTCCAATCCAGACCAGTATATAACAAAGGCTGGAAAGTTCCTGAGAAAGACATCGCTTGATGAACTGCCACAGATCATCAATATATTAAAGGGAGAAATGGCTATCATAGGTCCAAGACCTGCATTGTGGAATCAAGATGACCTCATAGCTGAAAGAGATAAATATGGAGCCAATGATATCAAGCCAGGACTGACAGGATGGGCACAGATCAATGGAAGAGATGAGCTTGAAATTGATGTCAAGGCAAGTTTGGATGGATACTATGTAGAACATATGTCATTTCCATTTGATGTGAAATGCTTCTTTGGAACAATCACATCCGTATTGAAGCATGAAGGAGTGGTTGAAGGTGGAACCGGTGAACTCCATAAGGAGGAAGAAGCATGAAGAGAATCCTGATTACTGGAAAGGACAGCTACATAGGAACAAGCTTCAAAAAATACGTTGAACAGTATCCAAAGGACTATTACGTAGAAGAGTTGGATGTTAGAGATGATAGCTGGAAAGATTTTGACTTCTCTTCATTTGATGTTGTCTATCATGTGGCTGGCATAGCACACAAAAAAGAGGTTAAGGAAAATGAGCAACTTTATTATCAAGTCAATAGAGATTTAACAATTGACATTGCAAAGAAAGCAAAGTCAGAAAATATTCGCCAATTTATCTTTATGAGTTCAATGAGTGTATATGGATTGAATTATTCAAATCAGCTCATTACAAAAGATACGAAATGTCATCCTCATACATACTATGGACGAAGCAAATATCAGGCTGAATTAGAATTGAACAAATTAGATGATAAGAACTTTAAAGTATGTATTATTCGACCACCGATGGTATATGGAAAAGGAGCTCCAGGAAATATGGAAAGATTATATAAAGCTGTCAGAAAGTTTCATATTTTTCCTACTCTTAGAAATGAGAGAAGCTCAATATCTATAGAGAAGCTATGTCAGGATATAAAAGAATATATAGATGAGGATAGTCAGGGATTATATCTGCCACAGAACAAGGAATATATGTGTACGGTTGATATGGTAAGAAGACAGATGAAGGAAGAAAATGTCAAAGTATTTTATCTATCACTATTTAATCCTATTATTCGACTATTTATTGGAAAAGTAGGAATTATTACAAAATGTTTTGGAGATTTAAGATATGGAAAATAGAAAGAAAGTACTGATAACAACAACTACACCATATATGATAAGGCAATTCTTACTTAATGATATAAAAATATTGCAAAATTTAGAATATGAGATTGATGTAGCAACTAATTTTCAAACTTTTAATGTAATTTCAGAGGAAGAATTACAAAAATTGAAAAAATATTTAGAAAATGAACATATTCAAATTCATCAAATAGATTTTGAAAGAAGTATGTTTAAAATTAGTAGTCATATTAAATCTTATAAACAAATGAAAAAGTTAATGAATGAAAGAAAATATGATCTTATTCATACACATACTCCTATTTCAAGTCTAATAACAAGAATTGCATTTAAAAATAGTCACATATTTAATAAATGTAGGATGATTTATACAGCACATGGTTTTCATTTCTTTAAGGGAAACAATCCTTTAAAGAATTTTTTATTTAGAAATATAGAAAGATTGGGAGCAAAATATACAGATACATTAATTACAATCAATAAGGAAGATTATGTAGCTGCAAAGAAATTCAAACTAAGAAAAAATGGAACGGTAGAATATGTACCTGGTGTAGGAATAGATATAGATAAAATTGATTCAATACAAGGAAATAAAGAAGAGCTATGTAAAGAACTAAATATATCTGTAGATTCTATATTGTTGCTTTCTGTTGGAGAACTTAATGATAACAAGAATCATAAAGTCGTTATAGAAAGTCTTCCAGAGTTACCTAAAAATATACATTATCTTATCTGTGGTGTTGGACCACTTAAAGAACAACATGAAGAACTTGCCAAGAAACTAGATGTATTAGATAGACTTCATTTATTAGGATATAGAAATGATGTTATTAGAATCATGAAATCATGTGATGTTTTTATATTTCCATCAAAAAGAGAAGGACTATCTGTTGCTTTAATGGAAGCAATGGCTTGTGGATTACCTTGTATTGTTAGTGAAATTAGAGGCAATATTGATTTGATAGAAGAAGATAAAAATGGTTATTTTATCAATTGTAAAATAATTAATAATTTATCTTTCGGTATAGAAAAAAGTATGTGTAATAAAAAATTAATGTCAAAAAAAAATCGTGACATTATTAAAAATTATGATTTTAAAGTTATAAAAAAGACAATGGAGAGAATATATAATGAGCAATAATATTGATAAACCTTTAATTAGTATTTTGATGGCTGCTTATAATTCGGAAAAATATATTGAAGAAGCAATTCAATCTGTAATTAATCAAACATATAAAAATTGGGAATTAATTATATGTGATGATTGTTCCTCAGATAATACTTTAATAATTTGTGAGAGTTATCATGTTAAAGATTCTAGAATTAAGGTGATTAAAAATAATAATAATATGGGTCAAGCTCAAGCTAGAAATAATGCATTTTTAGTGAGCGCAGGTGAATATATTACTATATTAGATTCTGATGATACCATAGATAAATATAAACTAGAAAAGCAATTGTATTTTTTGATAAATAATAAATGTGATCTTGTTGGTAGTAATGCTACTATGTTTAATGAAAAGGATGGCATATATGGGTATATTAAAAAAACATACATGCCAAATCCTTTTGATATAATATGCAATAATGGATATGTATATGCTTCTATCATGTGTACACGAAATTCATTTCAAAGAGCGGGTATGTATACCGTATCACCAATTACTCGAACAGGTGAAGACTTTGATTTGATTTGTAAGATGTATGAACTTGGTTATATAGGATATAATTTACAAGAATTTTTATATGGTTATAGAGTATCACGTGAAAATTATAATAGGAGAAAATATATATGTTATTATCATGAATTTCAAGTTGCATTTTCTTTTGTGAAAAAAGGATGGTTTAATTTATTTAGTATACAAAAATGGAAAATTATATATATTTTTTCTCCTTTAATAAAAGGACTGATTCCTAAAAAATTAATGAAAATTTACCATACAAAAAGGATGAAGAAAAAATGATATTATCAAATGAACAAACATTATTTATGTTTTATAGTATTTTTGTTTTAACAATTGGTATAGGAATTTGTATTGATTATATTCTTTCCATTAAAATATCCAAAGAAGCTATAAGAATTAATAAAAAGAAAATTGGAATCATAATAAATAAAAAAATATTAGATCAATATCTTAAATATATTATTATACCTTTCTTTTTAATTTTTATTTCTTTTTTGAGAAATTATTCCGTAGGAACTGATACTCAAAATTATTTATATATTTTTCATAATTTATCAAATTTTACAAGTGGAATCAAAGAGCCTATCAATTATTATGTTAATTATATCATTCATATTTTAACAGATAATTATTCAATAGTTATTTTAATAGGTAGTATTATTACTCATGTATTAATTTTTAAGTCAATAGATTATTATTTGACAGGAAAATTAAAGTATTTATCTGTATGGATTTATTGTTGTTTATATTATCTTTTAACATATAATATATCACGCCAATTAATTGCTTTATCTATAATATTTTATGCACTTCAATTTATTTTAAAAAAAGATTTAAAAAAATATCTATTATGTTGTTTAATAGCAACATGTATTCACAACACTGCAGTAATATGTACAGTTTTTTATTTTGTAAATTTTTTTGATAGATTTAAGAAAAAACAACCAAAATATTTATATTATTTATTTATTTTAATATTATCTTTTATATCGGCCCCTTTAATGTCTTTTATATTAAATAAATTAATATTTTGGAATAATTATTCGTTTTCAAGTACATTTAAATTTGGCTTTTTATGGGAATATAGATTTGTTTTAATTTTAATATTCCTTGTTGAATGTAATATAATTAAAGTTACAGATAAAAATTATACATTTTTACAAAGAATATTTTTAATTACAATTCCACTAAGAACCTTGGGCTATGGAGATCCGGTATTTATGCGAATAGCATTATTTACTGATATTATACAAATATTGCTTATACCATTAATTATAGGTTCAATTTCAAATAAAAAAATGAAAGTATTAATATCTATTTTAGCAATAATATTTTTCGCATATCAGTTTTACTATAATTTCTATTTAGCTAATACTGGTGAAGTTTTCCCATATATATTAGGAGGTAACAATGTTTAGTATTATAATACCAGTATATAATGTAGAAGATTTTATCATTCAATGTTTAGAAAGTATTTTGAGACAAACATATAAAGAGTTTGAAGCAATTATCATTAACGATGGATCCACAGATAAAAGTTTACAAAAAATCAATGAATTTATGTACAAATATAAAGATAGTAGATTCAAAGTCTTTTCAAAACAAAACGGAGGATTGAGTGATGCAAGAAATTATGGAATCAATTATGCAAAAAACGAATATTTAATCTTTGTTGATTCAGATGATTTCATTGATAAAAATTTGTTATTAAATATAAAGAATGAAATTGATATATATCCTAAATTAGAAATTATTAGATATCCAAAAAGAATTTATAACGAAATAACAAATGAAAAATCCTCTGATAAAATCAAAGAATTTCATGATATAAATGGGGAAGAAGCTTTTTTAAAATTAAGGCATAATAGAATTATACTTGAAACAGCTTGGACATATTGCATTAAAAGAACTTATTGGACTAAAAATAGTTTTGTTTTCCCATATGAGAAAATTCATGAGGATATAGGAGTCATTCCAAGATCTATTATTTTAGCGTCACATGTTTCATCAATTCAATCAGATGCATATTACAATTATCGCATTAGAAATAATAGCATTATGACTATTAAGAATTATGAGTTAGAAGAAAAAAAAGCATTTGATGTTCTGTCATATTATGTTAATGAAAAAAATTTTGTGGATAAAAATCCATTTAATAATAAAAAAGCCCAAATAGAATACATAGAATATTTTTCTGATGCTATTATGCTTAAAATTACTTATTTAAATAAAAACAGTCAAGAAAAATTATTAAATTGGGTTAAAGATAATCATGTACTTAGTAATTACAAAACATTTAAAGCTAAAATTAAAAAAATTATTTATAAAATCAAATTTTATAATCAATTGAGATAATTTTAAAGTTTTTATGTATAGAAGGAGAAAAAAATGGAAACCAAAATTTTAAGTATTATAGTTCCAGTTTATAATGCAGAAAATTACATTGAACATACAATAGAATCTATTTTAAATCAAAATATAAAATGTTTCGAATTGATATTGGTAGATGATGGAAGTACAGATAATTCATTGCAAATCATGAATCAATATAATTCATATAGTAATGTGAAAATTTTTAAACAAAAAAATAAGGGAGCAACTTTTGCTAGAAATTATGGGCTACAGCATGCTTCAGGAAAATATATATTGTTTTTTGATTCTGATGATATACTAAATTCTAATGTTTTATTATCATTAATACAGCAAATTGAACAACAAAATGCTGATTTATTAATATCTAATTATCAGATAGTTAATAAAAATTTAAAAATATTAAATGAAATAAAACATGAGAATATTTCTTCACATGATTTATTAGATATGTTTTGCTTGATTCCATTTCCAGGAAATAAAATTTTTAAAAAAGATATTTTGGATAAATATCATATAGATTTTGATTCTGTTAAAATAGGTCAAGATCTAAATTTTTATTTAAAATATTTGATTCATGCAAATAACGTACTATTTTCAAGTACTAATATGACAAAATATAGAATTATAAATAATAGTATTAGTAATTCATTAGATTATAGAATTCTTGATATTATCAAAAGTTTTGACTATATTGAACAACATTTTAAACAAAATAATGTTGATACTCATATATATAGATTTTTTTATTTAGCAAAATTAAAGCATTTGGTATTTCAAATTTCAAAAACAAGAAAAATTGATGATAAAAAAATAAAAAAGGATATATATATTAAATTATCTATGGAAATTAAAAAAGTTATAAAAAATATTAAAATAACAAATTTTAAAGAATTAAAATTTGCTTTAAAGTTAATTTTGTCTTATTTAAAAACATACATTTTATATAGATTATAGTAAGGAGTGTATTATAAATATGAAAATAGCAGTTGCAGGAACAGGATATGTAGGATTAAGTATCGCTACATTATTGGCACAACATCATGAAGTTGTTGCATTAGATATTATTGAAGAAAAGGTAGATATGATCAATAATCATATCTCTCCTATTCAGGATGAAGAGATTGAAGACTTTTTAAAAAACAAGAATTTGAATTTAAAAGCAACTCTTGATAAAGAAGTTGCTTTTAAAAATGCTGATTTTGTCATTATCAGTACACCTACAAATTATGATGAAAAGAAAAATTACTTTGATACTTCAAGTGTAGAAGAAACAATTGAATCAGTAATGAAGATTCATCCTGAATCTATCATGGTGATTAAATCAACTATACCTGTAGGTTTTACTAAATCAATGAAAGAAAAATATGGTATTAATAACCTTATCTTTTCACCTGAATTTTTAAGAGAAGGAAAAGCTTTATATGATAATCTTTATCCTTCAAGAATTGTTGTAGGAGAAAAAAGTGAGAGAGCAAGAATATTTGCTGACCTTTTAAAAGAAGGAGCTATCAAGGAAGATATTCCAACATTGTTTACAGATAGTACAGAAGCAGAAGCAATTAAGTTATTTGCGAATACTTATTTAGCACTTAGAGTGTCATATTTCAATGAATTAGATACATATGCGGAAATGAAAGGATTAAATACTCAAGAAATTATTGAAGGAGTATGTTTAGATCCAAGAATTGGAAATCATTATAACAACCCATCATTTGGATATGGTGGATATTGTTTACCAAAAGATACAAAACAGCTAAAGGCTAATTATAAAGATGTACCAGAAAACTTGATCAGTGCAATCGTACAGTCTAATACAACAAGAAAGGATCATATTGCACAGATGATTATTGATAGAAATCCAAAAATTGTAGGTATCTATAGATTAACAATGAAAAGTGGATCAGATAACTTCAGAGCCAGTGCAATACAGGGCATCATGAAAAGAATCAAGGCTAAAGGAATAGAAGTTATCGTATATGAACCAACATTAAAAGAGGAAACATTCTTCAATAGCAAAGTTATTAATGATTTAGAAGAATTCAAAAAAATCAGTGATGTGATTGTAGTTAATAGATTAAATGAAGAATTAAATGACGTAAAAGAAAAGATATATACAAGAGATTTATATGAAAGAGATTAGAATAACTTAGATGAGGACAAAATATGAGAAAAACTATTAAATATATTCATTTTTTTCCATATGAAAAATTTACAATGGCATTTATTAATTTTATTAACGAAAATTATAATGTTAATGAGCACTATTTTATTGTTTTTGGAAAAACAAAGTATATAACAATTAATTTAGAATCTTTAGAAAATGTCTTATATTTTGAGTCAATAAAACAAATGTTGAAAATTAATTTAAATAGTTTGATTAACTTAAAGAATACAAAAAAAATTTTTGTACATAGTATTTTTCCTGGAACTGAAATTATTTTATTGCGCTATATTAAATATATAAAAAAAATGAATATTATTTTTTGGGGTGGAGATATTTACGATTTAAAAAAAACGAATTTGAATTTAAGAAATTTCGTTTTACGAGAATTACGAAAAATAATAGTTTCATATGTTCCAAAATTAATAACATTAGTACCAAATGATTATAAGGAAATATCTAATATTATTCATGTGAAAGGAACAAACAAAATAGGAGTATATCCTATGGATAAATCGCAACATTTAATTATAAAGAATATTGATTGCAAAAAGCATGATAATCCATATAAAATTTTAATTGGTAATTCAGCAACATCTTCAAATTGTCATTTTGAAGTATTTGATTTAATAAAAAAGTATAGTAATGAAAACATAATTATATATTGTCCTCTTTCTTATGGAGATGAGGAATATAAAGAAAAGGTTATAAAAAGAGGAATAGAACTATTTAATGATAAATTTATTCCTTTAACAAAATATTTGAATTTCAAAGATTATCTACAAATCATAGGAGAATGCTCCGTTTGTATTTTTAATAATGATAGACAACAAGCTATGGGAAATATAAATTCAGCTTTTCACTTAAAATCAAAAGTTTATTTAAAGAAAAATACGACTATGTGGACTGAGTATATTACTAAGAAATATGTTGTGTATGATGTACAAGAAATCTTACATCAATCTTTTAATGAGTTTATTAATGTTTCTAATGAAGTTATATTACAAAACAAGAAAAATATTGAATATTATAGAAGTAATGAATACTGTAAAAAAATATGGAATGATTTACTTTAATAATTAGATGAAAAGAGGAATTACATGGATTTAAATGAATTAAGAGTAAAAACATTATTTAGCTTATTTTGGAAGTTTGCCGAGCGCTTTGGTGTAAGTGGAATACAATTTATACTTCAAATTATATTAGCAAGATTGCTTATGCCTGCTGATTATGGAATTCTTTCTATCATGATTATCTTTACCAATTTAGCGAATGTTTTCATACAAAATGGTTTTAATACAGCCTTGATTCAAAAAAAAGATACGTCTAATGAAGATTATTCATCAGTTTTTTGGCTAACATTCACAATATCAATTTTTATTTATATATTCTTATTTTTTTCTGCACCATTTATTGCTGATTTTTATAATATGGAGAAGATTATATTTCCATTTAGAATTATTTCATTAATGGTTATTCCTGGAGCATTGAATTCTATCCAAATTGCTATAATAAGTAAAAAAATGGATTTCAAAAAAATTTTTACCAGTAATTTATTTTCCATTTTATTTTCTGGTATTATTGGAATTTTTTTAGCATATAAAGGGCTAGGAATTTGGGCTCTTGTCTTTCAAACATTATCAAATGTTTTTATTGCATGTATTGTGATGTGGTTTACTGTTAAATGGAGGCCACTATTTGTTTTTGAAATACACAGAGTTAAAAAATTATTTACATATGGTTGGAAGTTATTAACATCAAGTTTACTAGATACTTTATATCAGGAACTAAGCAGTTTAGTAATTGGGAAAAAGTATGATAGTAGCACGTTAGGTTTTTATAATAGAGGAAAACAATTTCCACAATTTTTAATTAATGCTATAAATGGTTCTGTGCAGAGCGTTATGCTTCCAGCAATGTCAACTATTCAAGATAATAAATTACAGGTTAAAGCAATGATGCGTAGATCTATTATTTTAAGTAGTTACATTATTTTTCCAATGATGGTGGGCTTAGCTGTTGTTGCTGATCCATTAGTTAAATTATTATTAACTGAAAAATGGAGTTTCTGTGTACCATATATGCAGATATTTTGCTTTACATATGCTTTTTATCCTGTACATAGCTGTAATTTACAAACAATTAATGCCATTGGTAGAAGTGATATATTTTTAAAATTGGAAATAATAAAAAAAACAATAGGTATTATATCTTTGATTATTGCTGTATTTTGCTTTGACTCACCAATTGCAATCGCTATGACTGGAATTTTTACAACTTTTACAAGTTGTTTTATAAATGCATATCCAAATAAAATACTGATTAACTATTCGTATATAGAGCAAATGAAAGATATATTACCTAATTTTATTATTGCTTGTTTAATGGGAATAGTAGTATACCCTATTATCTTTTTAAAATTTAATATTATTCTTACAATTGTATTACAGATTATTTTAGGTGTCATCGTTTATATTATTATTTCGTTAGTATTAAAAATAGAAAGTTTTTCTTATATACTTACTTTGCTAAAAAAAATTATCAATCGTAATAATGGGAGAGAAAAATCATGAAAATATTAGTATTAGCAGGTGGATTTGATCAAATTGCTTTAATCAATGAATTAACAAGTAGAAATCATGAAGTTATTTTAGCTGATTACTTTCCAAATCCTCCAGCAAAAAAATATGTGCATAAACATTATCAAGTTAGCACCTTAGACGAAGATGCTATTTTTAATTTAGCCAAAAAAGAAAATGTAGATTTACTTACAACAGCATGTACTGACCAAGCATTGTTAACAGTTGCAAAAGTATCTGAAAAATTAAATTTACCTTGTTATATTTCATACCAAACTGCCTTGAATGTTACAAATAAAGAATATATGAAAAAAGTTTTTTATGATAATAACATTCCAACTTCTAAATATTTTGTTGTTAAATCAATAGATGATTTAGAAAATATTTTTAGTCAATTAAGTTTCCCAGCAGTAGTTAAACCTTGTGATTGTAATAGTTCAAAAGGAGTTGTTAAGGTAAGAAATACTCAAGAGGCTTATAAAGCAATTAATGCGGCTCTTAGTTTGAGCAGAAGTTCTACTGCAATTATTGAAGAGTTTAAAGAAGGAGTTGAACTATCTGTTGATGTTTGGATAGATCAAGAAGATGCCAAAATACTATCTGTTAGTACAACAAGTAAGATCAAGAATAATAGAAATAGTTTTACTATTTATCAGAGTAAATATCCTATTGAAATTTCAAATGTTGCTAAAGATAAAATCCAGGATATTGCAAGAAAAATTTCTCGTTCATTTAGTCTAATAAACTGTCCAATGTTAATACAATTAATTGTTAATGGAGATGAAGTTAATGTTATAGAATTTAGTGCTCGAATGGGCGGAGGTACAAAATATAGATTAATAAATGAAATAGCTAGTATTGATATAATGTCTATATATACAAATATGATTCTCGGTGATAATAATCAAGTAATTTGTCCTAAAATCTCTCAAAAATATATTGAAATAGATTATTTATATGCAAATAATGGTACCTTTAATAAATTAATTAACTTCGATATTCTTAAAAATAAACACGTGATAAAAGACTATTTCCAATATAAAGAATCGGGAGCAATTATAAAAAAATCTACAACTAGTAGTGATAGAATTGCTGCCTTTTTAATTGAAGATGTTTCTTTAGCTAAACTCAAAGAAAAGCGAAAATTTATATTAGATAATATTGGCATTTTGAATGATAAAGATGAAAATATATTATTAAAGGAAATATTTGATGAGTAGTAATTTTTATACTGTAGAAGAATTAAAACAAATAGGTTTTAAAGCAATTGGTCAAAATGTCAAGATTAGTAAAAAAGCATCAATATATTCCCCTCACAAAATAGAATTAGGAAGTAATGTTAGAATTGATGACTTCTGTATTCTAAGTGGCAATATTAAAATAGGAAACTATGTTCATATATCTGCATCGGTATTATTGTTTGGTGCTATAGAAGGAATTGAAATAAATGACTTTTGCTCTATATCATCTCGAACAGCTATTTATTCATGTAGTGATGATTATAGTGGCGAAGCCCTATGTAATCCGATGGTTAAAGAAAAGTATAGAAAAGTAACAAATAAACCTGTTATTTTAAAGAAACATGTAATAATTGGAACAGGTTCTACAATCTTACCAGGTGTAATTTTAGAAGAAGGTGTTTCTATAGGCACTATGAGTCTAGTTAATAAGACTTTAGAAGCATGGTATATTTATGCTGGAATACCAGCTAAAAAACTAAAAAAAAGAAAAAAACTTTATACATTAGAAGAAAAATTTTTGGAGGAAGAAAATGAATAAAATTTTAGTTACTAGATCTTCAATGCCAGAATATGATGAATATATTGAAGAAATTAAAGATTTATGGGATACTCATTGGCTTACAAATATGGGACCAAAACACCAAAAACTTCAAAAAGAACTTATTCAATATTTAGATGTAAGAAATGTTGAGTTATTTACAAATGGACATTTAGCATTAGAGCTAGCTATACAAGCATTAAACTTATCAGGAGAGGTTATAACCACTCCTTTTACTTTTGTTTCAACAACAAATGCAATCATTAGAAATGGTTTAAAACCTGTTTTTTGTGATATTGATCTCAATGATTATACAATAGACACAAAAAAGATAGAATCATTGATTACAGAAAAAACTTCTGCAATTATTCCAGTACATGTGTATGGAAATGTATGTCATGTAGAAGAAATTGAAAAAATTGCACAAAAATATAATCTTAAAGTTATATATGATGCAGCACATACTTTTGGAGTTAAGTACAAAAGCAAAGGCATTGGATCTTTTGGTGATGCTTCTATGTTTAGTTTTCATGCCACTAAAGTCTTTAATACGATTGAAGGTGGTGCAGTTACTTTTAATGATTCGTCTATAGGTTCTAAGCTTGTAAAATTAAGAAATTTTGGAATCAAAAATGAAACATCCATAGAATATGTTGGATCAAATGCTAAAATGAATGAGTTTCAAGCAGCAATGGGATTATGCAATTTGAGACACGTCAATGAAGAGATAAATAAAAGAAAACAAGTTGTAGAAAGATATTATGAACATTTATCAAATATTAAAGGAATTAAACTAAATCCAATACAAAAAGATGTTCAATCTAACTATGCTTATTTCCCAGTCGTATTTGATAAAGATATTCTAGGGGTTGGCAGAGATGAAGTCTGTGATGAACTAAAAAAATATGATATATTCAGTAGAAAATATTTTTATCCATTAACAAATCAAATCGAAAGTTTAAATGGTCAATATGATATTAATGATACCCCTGTGGCATTAAAAATATCTAATAGTGTTTTAACATTACCATTATATGCTGATTTAAAATTAGAAGAAGTTGATAGAATATGTCAGATTATTCTTAAATTCATTAATAAGGAGGACTAAGTTTTGCCAGTAGAATTACTATATATATTATTATTGCTTATTGTTATTTGTATTGTTTTTGTTTTATTTAAAAGACCTATTTATGAAGCTATGTTTTTTGGTTATATTTCAATGCTTCTTGTTACAGGTCAATTAAGTAATATTTTTACGTATATTATTCAATCTTCAAAAGATTCATTATTATATTCTATCATTGCATTTTTAGTGTTAGCTAAAATATTAGATAAAACTGAAGTTGTCGATAGAATTGTTGAAATCATTATTGCAATTGTTGGAAGATTCAGAGGTGGTGCTGGTTATGCTGCAGTTATCAGTAGTACATTTATGGGTGCTTTATCTGGTAGTGGAGCTGGAAATGTTGCAGCAACAGGTGTTTTTACAATTCCATCTATGAAAAAATCGGGTTTTCCAGCACATTTAGCTGCAAATATTGAGGCAGCATCAAGTACAATGGGAAATATGATACCTCCTTCTGGTGTTATCTTAGCTTCATTGGCCTGTTATAATGAATTTACTAATTCTAATATGGAACAGTCTGTATTTTGGATTGCCATGTGGGGAGTTGCAATTTGGTTTATAATTCAACGTATGTTAACAGTTTTTGTATTTTGTAGAATCTATGATGTTGAACCTATGAAAAAGGAAGAAATTCCTCATTTAAAAACTGCATTAAAAAATGGTTGGAAAGAATTATTATTACCTGTAATTATTTTATTACCATTTGTTTTAGATTATTTATTTAAAAATACATTGTTTACAGTTTTTTTAGGAGAAGGAGCTTCTAATTTATCTTCTAGTCTTCTTATTTTCACTCCTGGTATTGCAGCTATCTATGCATTATTAATTTCTAAAAAGAAATATAGTTTTAAAAATCTAGTTAATGAAATAGGAGATTCTGTCCAATCAATAGTTCCGGTTTCAGCTACAATTTTCTTTTCTTATTGTATAAGCAATCTTTTTACTGCAACAAATGTAGGAAATGCTATTGGAGATTATATTGCATCATTTAATTTACCGTTAGTGGCTTTAGCAATCTTATTGCCATTATTTACAGCAATATTAGGTATGGTATTGCCTGGAACTGCTCAAACCAAGATTTTTGGTACAACAATTATTTCTATTTTTACAGCTGCAGGTGGCAACCCTTTATTAGCAGCTATTATGTTACCAGTCATTACTGGAGCAATGGAAGGAATCACACCACCATTAGCTGTTTGTGTATATACAGCAATGGGAATTGCTGATGCCGATTTTATAGAAACTCTTAAAAATTGTATTGTGTGGGTATCACTACATTATATTTTATCTGTCCTTTGTTTTTTAGGTATATTACCTGTTATTGGTCTATAGGAGGAATACTATGAAGAAGTTAAATATTTTATTTGGTTTTGGAGTTTTGATTGCTTTATTTTGTGGTGCTTTATCTGTCGTGGGCTATTTGATAGCATTTTTTATAGGTCAAACCAATGCTGAAATATTATGTTCATTTATTCAAAATGATTGTTACCCTTATATGATTCAATTAGCAACAGTTAGTGTAGGCATTGGATTAATATCTATGTATTTATCAGGTTCTAAAGCTTTATCTATGTCTACTAAGAAAAGAGGTCAATAAAAATGAAAGGAATTATTTTAGCAGGTGGTACAGGAAGTCGTTTATATCCAATAACTACAGCAACATCAAAACAACTTTTACCAATATACGACAAACCACTTATTTATTACCCTATTTCAGTTTTAATGCTTGCGGGTATAAAAGATATATTGATTATAAGTTCTCCTCAATCTATAGATCAATATAAATTATTGTTAGGTGATGGTAATAATTTAGGAGTTTCATTTAGTTATTGTGTTCAAGAAAAACCTCGTGGTTTAGCAGAAGCATTTATATTAGGTGAAGAATTCATAGGAAATGATTCAGTATGTTTGGTGTTAGGTGATAATGTTTTCTTCGGTCAAAACTTAACACAGTTGTTACTGAAAGCAAGAAATAATAAAGAAGGAGCTACTATTTTTGGATATCCTGTTAATAATCCTAAAGATTTTGGTGTAGTTGAATTTGACGATAATGGAAAAGTATTATCAATAGAAGAAAAACCACAATATCCAAAATCTAACTTTGCTGTTCCTGGTTTATATTTCTATGATAATAAAGTCGTTGAATATGCTAAAAACATTAAACCAAGTGCAAGAGGAGAATTAGAAATTACATCTATAAATAATTGCTATTTAGAAGATAATAATTTAAATGTTGTTCTTATGGGGAGAGGAATGGCATGGTTAGATACTGGTACACCAGAAGGTATGTTAAAAGCTAGTCAATTTGTTCAAACAGTTCAAGAAAGACAGGGATTCTATATTTCTTGTTTAGAAGAAATTGCGTGGAGAAGAGGATTTATTGATGATCAGCAATTAAAAGAAAATGGATTGAAATTAAAAATGACTGATTATGGTCAATATCTATTATCATTACTTCATGAGAAAGAGGGAAATAAATAATGAAAATATTAGTAACAGGTGGAGCAGGATTTATTGGTGGTAACTTTGTTCATTATATGGTGAATAAATATCCTGAAGATATGATTGTTAATTTAGATTTATTAACTTATGCTGGTAACTTAGAAACATGTAAACTAGTTGAAGGAAAACCTAATTATAAGTTTGTCAAAGGTGATATTGCTGATAGAAAGTTTATCTTTGATTTATTTGAAAAAGAAAAGTTTGATGTTGTTGTCAACTTTGCAGCAGAATCACATGTTGATAGAAGTATTGAAGACCCTGAAAGTTTTGTTAGAACAAATGTTATGGGAACAACAACATTGCTAGATGCTTGTAATCAATATGGAATCAAAAGATATCATCAGGTATCAACTGATGAAGTCTATGGTGATTTGCCATTAGATAGACCAGACTTGTTCTTCACAGAAGAAACACCATTACATACATCTAGTCCATACAGTTCATCTAAAGCTGCTGCTGATTTATTTGTATTGGCATATCATAGAACATATGGTTTACCAGTTACAATCAGCAGATGTTCTAATAACTATGGACCATATCATTTTCCGGAAAAACTTATTCCATTAATGATTTCAAGAGCATTAGCTAATGAATCATTACCAGTTTATGGAACAGGAGAAAATGTGAGAGATTGGCTTCATGTTTATGATCATTGTGTAGCTATTGATTTAATCATTAGAAACGGAAGAGTTGGAGAAGTCTATAATGTAGGTGGACATAATGAAAGAACAAATCTTGAGGTTGTCAAAACTATCTTAAAAGCATTAGATAAATCTGAATCATTAATCAAGTATGTAGAAGATAGAAAAGGTCATGATTTAAGATATGCTATCGATCCAACAAAACTGGAAACAGAATTAGGATGGAAACCAAAATATAACTTTGATACAGGTATTCAACAGACAATTCAATGGTATCTTGATAATAAAGAATGGTGGCAAAACATTCTTTCAGGAGAGTACAAAAACTATTTCCAAAAGATGTATGTTGATAAAGGTAGAGTGGAAGAATAACAAAAAAGAGTTAGAACGGAAGAATTTTACTTCTTTTGTTGTAACTCTTTTTCATTATTGACTAGTACTTTTACAGTAGAAATCAGCATACCATTCAGCAAAATTTCTTAATCCTTCTCTTAAAGAAGTGTTTGGTTTAAAATCAAAATCCTGTTCTAAAGGTGTTGTATCAGCATATGTTACTGGTACATCTCCAGGTTGCATAGGTGCTAATTCTTTATGCGATTCAAAATCATAATCAGCTGGTAACACACCTGCTCTAATAAGCTCTTGTTGTAATATATCAACAAATTCTAATAAATTTTCAGGTTGATTATTACCTATGTTGTAGACTTTATATGGTGGTACTGGCAATCCATCTTCTCCTTTAGATCTATCTGGTGCTTTTTGCATCACTCTAATAATTCCTTCTACAATGTCATCTATATACGTAAAATCTCTTTGACAGTTACCATAATTGAAAATCTTGATTGTTTCATTGTTTCTTAACTTATTTGTGAATCCAAAGTATGCCATATCTGGTCTTCCAGCTGGTCCATATACAGTAAAGAATCTTAAACCAGTTGAAGGAATGTCATAAAGCTTGCTGTAGGCATGAGCCATTAATTCGTTTGATTTTTTTGTGGCAGCATATAATGACACAGGATTATCAACTTTATCATCTGTAGAATATGGAACTTTCTTGTTGCTTCCATAAACGCTTGATGATGAAGCATATACAAGATGCTGAACACCCTGATTGCCATTATCATAACTATGTCTACATTCTTCTAAAATATTGTAGAAACCAATAAGATTGCTTTCTATATATGCATCAGGATTTGTTATAGAATATCTGACACCAGCTTGCGCAGCTAGATTAACGACAATATCAAAGTGATATTCTTCAAATAATGAATGAAGTAAATTTTTATCAGATATATTTCCCTTAATAAAAATAAACTTATCATATTGGCTAAGTTCATTTAATCTATATTCTTTAATTTTTACATCATAATAGTCATTCATATTATCAATACCAACGACTTTTACATCGAAATCCTGTAGCAATCTCTTGCATAGGTTTGAACCAATAAATCCTGCTGCTCCTGTAATAAATACAGTTTTATTTTTTAAATGAATATTATATTTTAACATATTTATCAGTCCCTTCTAAAAATATCTCTTGTATAGACTTTATCTTTGACATCATCTAAGCAACTGTCATATCTATTAGCTACAATAGCTTGAGATAATTCTTTGAATTGACTTAAATCATTCACAACTTCACTTCCAAAGAATGTTGATCCATCTTCTAATGTTGGTTCATAGATGATAACTTTTGCTCCTTTTGCTTTAATTCGTTTCATAACTCCTTGAATAGATGATTGTCTAAAGTTATCGCTATTAGACTTCATTGTTAATCTATAGACACCTACTATGACTTCTTTTTCTTTATTTGAATCATATGAGTCATTTGATTGGTATCCACCAGCAATTTCTAAAACTCTATCTGCAATATAATCTTTTCTTGTTCTATTTGATTGAACGATTGCTGTCATCATTTCCTGTGGTACATCTTCATAGTTAGCTAATAACTGTTTAGTGTCCTTTGGCAAACAATACCCACCATATCCAAATGATGGATTGTTATAATGGTTGCCAATTCTTGGATCTAGACATACTCCTTCAATGATTTTTTGGGTGTTCAATCCCTTCATTTCTGCATATGTATCTAATTCATTGAAGTATGATACTCTAAGTGCTAAATAAGTATTCGCAAATAATTTCACTGCTTCAGCTTCAGTAAATCCCATGAATAAAGTATCAATATTTTCTTTGATAGCTCCTTCTTGTAATAACGAAGCAAAAGTATGTGCTGCTTTGACTAATCTTTCATCATCTAAATCAGTCCCTACAATAATTCTTGAAGGATAAAGATTATCATACAAAGCTTTAGATTCACGTAAGAACTCAGGACTAAAAATAATATTTTTTGTATTGTATTTCTTACGTACACTTTCTGTATAACCAACTGGTATTGTTGATTTAATAACCATGATGGCATCTGGATTAACTTCTAATACAAGTTCAATCACATTTTCCACAGCACTTGTATCAAAGAAGTTTTTCTTTGAATCATAATTTGTTGGTGCTGCAATGACCACAAATTCAGCATCACTATATGCTTTCTTTGCATCTAGGGTAGCTGTTAGATTTAATTTTTTGGAATTAAAAAAATCTTCAATTTCATTATCCTGAATTGGAGATTTTCTCTGATTGATCATATTCACTTTTTCTTCAATAATGTCAACAGCCATGATTTCATGATGTTGAGCTAATAATGTAGCTATGCTTAATCCTACATAGCCTGTTCCTGCAACTGCAATTTTCATTTTAATTCGCTCTCCTTTAATAGAACATAAATTCATAAATTATTTATTTAATCTTTTACTAAACTTTTTCATAATATGTATCTGGCTTTTCTGGATCAAATGGTTCATTTGCCCACATCACAGTAACCATATCTGTATCTCCGACATTTTCAATATTGTGAGTATAGCCAGTTGGTATATCAATAACCTCAAGTTTTTCTCCTGATACTTTATATTCTATAACCTTATCATCACCAATTTTTCTGAATCTAATGACTCCTGTTCCACTGACAACTAGGAATTTTTCATTCTTTGTATGATGCCAATGATTTCCTTTTGTAATATGTGGCTTTGATATATTGACTGATACCTGTCCATGTTCTTTTGTTCTTATGAATTCAGTGAATGAACCTCTCTCATCAATATTCATCTTTAATGGATAGCTAAAGTTATCCTCTGGTAAATATGACAAATACGTGGCATAAAGCTTCTTAGTCAATTCATCGTTTTGATTTGGAATAGATAAATTATTTCTACTTTCTTTAAATGATTGAATAGTATGAGCTAATTCACCAAGTGATATTTCATGAATAGGAGATACTTCATAATACTCTCCATTAAAATTTGGATGACCTTTCATACATTCAATAATCTCATTAACAACATCATCAATATAACAAAGAGGTAAAACAACACTGGAATCATTAATTTGTATGTCTAAGCCATTAGCAATGTTATGGCACCAAGTAGCTGTAACACTGTTATAGTTAGGTCTGCACCATTTTCCAAACAGATTGGCAAATCTGTAGATATAGACTGGATTACCATTTGATTGAGAAAATTCTTTCAGATAATCCTCTCCTTCTTTTTTGCTTCTTGCATAGTCATTATCCTTTCCAACCTGAATAGATGATGAAGCAATAACAGGACATTTATTCTTATGCTTCTTGAGATATGAACATAAGGTTTCAATGAATCCCTTATTGCCTTCATAGAATTCTTCAGGATTTTTGGGTCTATTGATTCCTGCAAGATTGACTACATAATCACAGTCTTTTGTAAATCTATCAAGATCATCTAACGAGCTATCTATATCAAATAAAAAAATATCTTCAACTGAGATATCTCTCGTTCTATCTTTATCGTCTTTAATATTCTTTAATGTTTCTACTAGATTTCTTCCTACAAATCCATTAGATCCTGTAACTAGTATTTTCATTATTTATTCTCCCATTTATTAACTTCTTCCTTAATTTCATTTAAAGTTAATAACTTTTCTACTGTTTGATCTATTGTTAATAATTTTGTATTATTACTATTAAATTCTGTTAATCCATTTCTATCAGTACCTTTAGACAAATAATTATCATAGTTCAAATCTCTCTTATCAGCAGGTACTCTATAAAAATCTCCCATATCTATTGCTTTACTACATTCTTCATTTGTTAGTAATGTTTCATATGTTTTTTCACCATGTCTTATACCTATGATTTTGTTTTCTTTTGTGTAATTAAATAATTTTTTTACTGCTTCTGCTAATACTTCTACTGTTGTAGCAGCTGCTTTTTGTACAAATATATCTCCACTTTCACCATGTTCAAATGCAAATAATACTAAATCTACCGCTTCATCTAATGACATAATAAATCTTGTCATATCAGGATCAGTTAATGTTAATTGTTTTCCTTCTTTTATTTGGTTAATAAAAAGAGGTATGACTGAACCTCTTGAACACATTACGTTTCCATATCTTGTACACATGATACTTGTTTTTTTAGGATCAACTGTTCTTGATTTTGCAACAATAACTTTTTCCATCATTGCTTTGCTTGTTCCCATTGCATTAACTGGATAAGCTGCTTTGTCTGTTGAAAGACAAACAATTCTTTTAACACCACATTCTATAGCAGCAGTTAAAACATTTTCTGTTCCTAAAACATTTGTTTTGACTGCTTCAATAGGAAAGAACTCACAACTTGGGACTTGTTTTAATGCTGCTGCATGAAAAATATAGTCTACACCATGCATTGCATTTCTAACTGAATTAATATCTCTTACATCGCCAATATAAAATTTAAGTTTTTCACTTAATTCAGGATGCTTAGCTTGATACTCATGACGCATATTGTCCTGCTTTAACTCATCTCTACTAAAAATTCTAATTTCTTTAATATCTGTATTTAAAAAGCGGTCTAATACCGCATTACCAAATGATCCAGTTCCTCCTGTAATCATTAGGGTTTTATCTTTGAATATTGACATTTATTGTTCCTCCTGCTTATTTTTAATATATTCGATAAATCTCAAAGGATTTATCTTTTCTTTTAATTTAGGACTATCTACTTCTTTAAAGTTTTTTACAAAAGATAAATCTATATTCTCCAAATCTATAATATATACATATGATTTATCAAAATAGGGTGAATTTTTAACGTATAAATTATTTGTTATTAAACCTTGATTAAACATGATTGCCTCATAAAGTCTTATAGAAATAGAAGTAGTATCATTTAAACATACTTCTAAGTTAAACTTTGATTGTGATATGTACTTCATTGTATCATTATATGATATAGAATCAATAAATTCAAAATCAGGATATTTGGTTACATTATCCTTATTGTCGCTACCACATATAATAACTTTCATATTTAATCCTATGGATTTTGCTTGTTGATATATTTTATTTATTTTATTTATCCTTCCTTTGTCTTGACCAATAAAACAAATATCATATATTTTCTTTGAGAGATCAAATTGTGATTTAGAATAGCATAATGGATAATAAGAAATAGAATATTTTTTCGCTTCTTTTTCATCAAAGACAAAAGCATCATCATATAAATTATTTAGTAATTTAAAATCATATCCTCGTAATCCATGAACATCTAAAAATAATAATATGATTCTACAATTTGGATATATTTTTTTTAAATATTTTGCATATCCTTGCTCTAAATATCTGAAATTATCTTTTGTAAAGATAAATATAGGCGAAGGAGCTATAACTATATTTCTA
Organism: Clostridium sp. C1; assembly: GCF_018223625.1. Lineage (NCBI taxonomy): Bacteria > Bacillati > Bacillota > Clostridia > Eubacteriales > Clostridiaceae > Clostridium > Clostridium sp. C1. The sequence goes on from NZ_CP073631.1 coordinate 2,970,828, forward strand.
GGTATAAAATATTTAAACCATAATTTTTTAAATGGAATTTTAATATAATTGTTTATTTTTTTGCTAAAAAAAATGGTAAAAATAAAAATTAGTAATCTACTGTTTAGATTCAATATGCCCCTTTTATATAAAATATCTTCTTCTAGTTCTAAATCTTTATACATTTGATGCAAAACATCACCTGTCGAACCAAAAAAAATTACTTTTTTCATATACGCTCCTTTATAAATGTAAGAATAAACATTAATGTCTTACGTTCAAAACAAAAATCAATTATTATAATCATTAATGTAAGAATTAACACATGAATAAAACCATATATAATAAAAACAGCCCATGTGTTTATTACCAAATCATTAAATAAAAAATAATATATAACAGGAATTAATATAGCTATGATGATTCTCCTAATATGTGTTATTAGACTTATATTAAAAATTTTTCTTTGAATGACTTTAATCCTGTCTATAGAAGACAAAATATAGAATAGTGAAAAAACAAGAATACAAAAAACATAATTTTGAAGAGATAAAATTACCGCAAGTAAAATAGAGATAATTCCATAAATAAAATTCTGTCTTGTAACTGATCTATATTCTCCATTAGCATTAATAGCCAAATTGTAAGGCATAAAAACACAATAAGAAAGACTTAAAAGACTCATACTTATAGCAAGGTAAGAATTAATATAATTAATATCAGAAATACCTGATGAATACAATTTAATAAATGGTATACATAAAACAATCATACATGATGATGTTATTTGCCCTAAATTAATAAACAACAAATGTATAACATCAAAAATTAATTGAGCATGAATTTTGTCACTAACAGACAAATCACCGAAACTAGCTGAAATTGAATTTTGGATAGTACTAAAAATCATTTTAAAAGCTGATACAATCATATTATATAAGGAAAATATGCTCACTGTTGCTAAACCATAAAAAGAAGAAATGATTAATGTGGGAACACTTTCGATAATTTGTTGAATTATTTGATTAGATAACAAATAATATTGATTTTTTACTTTATAGTTTGTTTGATCTGTATACATTTTTATTTTGTTATAGTAATTTTTTTTAAAATATATATTCAAAAAAATAATTCTTGCTAAAGTACCACAAATTAATGCCAGATACATAAAAATGAAATGAACTCTTAAATGTAAAACAAGTAATAGTAAAACATAATATATAATTTTTTCTATCAATGAAGAATAAACAAGGATATATTTTTTTTGGTGTGCGGAAATAATGATATCGTAAGAACTTACATATTTAAAAATAATTGCTCCATTTAAGGTAAGGATAAAGACCGATAGCATCATCTCAATAAAAGAAATATTATTTTTAGAGTTTAAAAGAAACAAAGGGATAAAAACAATACCTATAAATAAAAATATCTTACTTAATTTATTAAAATATTGTTTTGAAGAATAAAAGATAGTTCCAAGTAATTTATTATTATTTTCTGATATAGGTCTATACATATCATAAATGGAAGCACCTACGACTCCTGCTTGTAATAGATTTACAATATTTAGAATTTGATTAATAGAGGAAGTTAATCCATTTACTTCAGAACCAAATACTAAAATAATTAATCGAGGAAATACAATGCTTAAGATTAAAAATATAAATTGTGATATTAACGATACTATCATATTATAAAATGTTAATTTCGTTCTCATATTAACTTTTATTTAACTCCTTTATTTCTTTTAAATAAGTTAATATATTTTCATAATGGACCTCACAATCTAAATAATTAATTAATAATAATCTTAATTTTTTGTATCTTCTTTTCATAAAATAAGCTCCTAAAAATTTTTTGTCAATGAAACCTAAATATTTGGTGCTTAGTATTTGTCTGAAATAATGAAAACTAGTATGTTCAATCTCATTAATATATCTTTCTTTAACAAATTCAATATCTTTTATTTGTAATGATCTAGTATAAAAGCCATTATTTATGGAAAAATCACGTAACTTCAGTATGCCATTATCCTTATAATATTCAACAAACTCTATTGAAAAATCATTGAGATTTAATTTTATAAGTAGGCCTTCTTTTGTTAATTCATTCCATAATCCATCTTCATCTACATCAAAAATAAAATTACCTTGTCCATATACTATTGTAGAATTTTTAAATTTTTCATAGCATCCTATACAATGACTGTGCTGGCATACAATTAAATCTGCACCAGCATTTGATATAGAATGACATATTTCTTGCAATTTAGGTGTACAATATTGATATAATTCTTTTCCTCCATGATAAATAACAATTAAATAATCACATTCATTTTTTAGTGCTTGTATACGAAATAATGATGTTAAAGGATTAAAAGGATTTGTTCCAAATTTATCTGTTGTGGCATAAGTAAATTCATGTTCACAACAATTATATATACATATTCTTTTATCATTATATGTATACAACTGATGATCTTTCATTTCGTTAATATTTTTTCCAATACCAATGTAATTTATCTGTGATTTTTCTAATAATTCAATCGTGTCTAAGGCACCTTTTTTTTCTAAATCCAAGATATGATTGTTTGCTAAGCAGACTAAATCAGGCAATAATTTTTCTATACCATTAAAAGTTGCTGTTTTTGCTCCTAATAAAACTCCAGCTTTATCTAAATACTTACTATGTTCAGAAAGAGGTGTTTCTAAATTAAATATTCTGTAAGATGCCTTAGTCCATAATCCTTTAAAATCATTGTCAAAAAAAGCATCAATATTTCCCTGACTAAAAAAATTTTCATTTTTTTTAGTGGGAACTAAATCTCCAGCAATTAATAAATATGAATTATTTTGACACATTAGTTTCATCCTCTCTTTTATATAATGCTTTATTACTAGTTATATCTAACAACTTTCCTAAAATAATATCTCCATTATTGCACCACGGTACCAAGCCAGCGGCATCATATAAAGTAAGTTCACCAAAATATATTTTATTATCTACATAATAAAAATCCACTCTAATATGAATAAAATCTTCTGCTAAAGTTTCAGCCAATTCAATCATCTTATTTATTAATTCCATATCTAATTTAGGAGCAGTTAAATTATCTCTCTCATTTCCAATATTATTAAAATCAGTGGTATTTCCATATCTATCATATAGATAGCTTTTATGATTAGAAAAACGCCCTTCATGTAATTGAATATATTTTACTTTTCCATTAAAACACATAAATTTATAATCTATTGGTGCTTCTCCATTTCTTGATAAATTTTCTTCAATTATCAATCGTGGTTTTACATTTTTATATGGCCATTCTCTACTCTTATAATAAAAATTGTTTTTTAAACCATTAAAAACATTATTTAATTTTGTATAATCAATATTATTTTTATCTTCACAAATATATACATTTCCACTATCATGCGTACATTTTATAACAAAAGATTGTGGCAATTTTTCTATTTTTATATCACTAGGATTGTCAAAAACCCCATATTTTTGGGTTAAATATTTATCTCCAATTTTAGTTTTGACGTACTCTCTTACTTCATTTTTGTCAACAATCATGGGATAAATAGGATTATGATCATATAGTTTTAACCACTGAATTTTTTCATTATACGAGTTAGGAGATTTTAAATTCAATTTAGATCTTGTGCATACATAATACTGAATTTCTAAATATTTTTTATCAGAGATATATTTTTCAATGTGTAAAATTGATATTAATTTTAAAATTATTTTATTTATATAATACATAAAACCACTCCCATATATTTAAGTTTAATTATATTTTCTTTCAATATAATTTATCATCTGTTATATTTAAAAATGTAATATCATCTTATGACTATTGTTTATTTAACCTTTAATAAGGTATTAATTTTTTTATTCTAATTTTTAATAAATATGTATCTCGAATAAAATTAGATTTTACTAATAAAATAAATCTATAATAAATATCTTTAATACGACTAGCTCCTAGTTTTTTTTGTATAGATTGAATTTTATTTATATTTTCTTTATATGATTTATACTTCTTATTACATTTATCGACAAACATTTTATAATTCTTTTCAGAATAATCATCATGTCCATTAGTGAGTCTTTGATAGAATAACAAACTAATATAGTATAAAGTAACTGCTTGTAAAAATTTTTTTCTACTAGTGGTACTATCTTCTCTAACTCGATATTTTAATAAAGGTTCATCAATCATTATGAATTGGCATTGTTGTTCCAGAAGTCTTAACCAAAGATCATAGTCTTGTGAACATGGAAAATTTCTATATCCACCAACCTTTTCAAAATTTTCTCTTTTCATTAAAACAGTAGGATGATGAATACAATTTGTTGTAATTAAAGCTCTTTTTAACTCATCTGGTTGATAATATTTATATGTTCCATTTATCTGATTATCTTCTTCATCTATAAAAATATAACCAGTACAAACAAAATCATAATTACCTTTTTCTAGGCTTTCAACTTCATTTTCAATTCTTTTTTGATAAGCAATATCATCAGCGTCCATTCTAGCAATGTAATATCCATCACTATGATTAAAAGCTTTATTCATTGATAGGGCTAATCCTACATTTTTTTCATTTATTAAAATTTTTATTCTATTATCATCAAAATTTTTTTTCATTATTTTCAGATATTCATTTTTATTAGATGGGTTATCTATAATGATAATCAATTCTAAATTCTTATAAGATTGATTTAAAATAGAATTTACTGATTTTTTTATTTGATTTTCATTTTCATTATAAATACTCATCAATACTGAAACTTTTTTCAATTAAATCAACTCCTCAACACTAAAAGTAAAAAATATATTGTAAATTGTTCGCTTCACCATTGATAAATACATTTAAAATATAGCAAACACAATAAAAAGCTAATACTAAATATATCAAATTATTTTTTATTATGTTTGTGTCGCTATCATTAGCCAATATAGAAATTAAATATGGATTAAAAGACGAAAATAAAATACCTACTCTGTCGAACAGATATGAAGTAATACTTGCGATATTTAATAGTATTCCAAAAAAACACAATAACTGAGTAATTGATAGACAGTTATCTTTCATTTCGGTATAAATAACAAATGTAATCAAAATAGAATTTGATATAACAATAGGTGCAAATAAATCATTTAACGAAAGTTGATTTAACTGTAAGTCATAATTATATGCAAAAATACTTAAGAAATATGTAAAAAGTTCTCCAAAGAAATCTTTAAATAAGATTAATAAAATAACAAAAATAAAAACTGATAATTCAATTATTATAAGATATCGAAACCTTAATAGTTTATATTTTTTTAGATTAAAATAATAAAATGATAATACAATTAAGAAAACAATTAATATTGAAGAATGAATAAAAAATGCAACAAGACTCCATAAGGTGTATTTATTTAGGTTCCCTTTATTAATAAAACTAAATGCATAAAAGAAAATAGATATTGCTAATCCTTGTCGGACTATATTTAGAAAAGTAATTGACGGAATTAAAATGTAGCAAATAATAGCTACAGCCATTGAAAAATCGTTTAATTTTAAATTTTTGAGTCCTAAATAAAAAAAACTAACTGTTAAGAGTTTAACAATCATCATCAAAAAAACAAAATCAAGATTAAAAAATTTTGAAACAATAAATAATATAGACCAAATAAATTCTTTTGGTGAAAATATCATATAATAATAATTAATATCATAATTATATTTATAAGTGCTGTAATCTATACCTAAATCTTTTGATAAGCTCATAATAATTGCAAATGAAAATAATAATATGATAGCTAATATTTTAGCTGTTTTATATTTTTTTAACCACATTAAAAGTATCGCAATTAAACAAATTATGAAAACTAAATAAAACATTTTACCAACTTCCTCTTTTTATTTTATATAAATCACTAATAATACAACTTGAAATATCTAACCCCAAAACAAAATATAATACATATATGATTTTTTCTTTTTTCCCTCTATGTAATAGCAGGTATCTATATTTTTTAAAATACCTTTTTAAAGATTTTTTGTCATCTTTTTTCAACCTATTATAGTAATAGAATAATGTTGTATATTCATAACATAAAATCCTATTAATTTCTTTAATATTTGTAGTGAGATTTAAATTTTTTTCTATTACTTCAAACATATCAAAGCAATTTCTTGAATGAACTGTATGCGTTACTGAGTTAACAACGTTTTGTCTATATAAATACCATGAAATATTACTATGATATATAATAGGATTGTTTGTAAAACAATTTATCATATAATCTATATCCTCATTTACAATACCTTCTATAAAATATAAGCTATATTTATTTAAATATTCTCTAGAAAATATTTTTGAACAGCATGATCCTGGGAATTTTGGTAAATAAGATATATATTCCAAGACATTAGAAGAAATCAAAATGTTTCTCGAGTTATGTTCATTTCTTTTTACTTTATCATTAACTAATAAAGAAATATCACTTAAAAATATATCTATATTTTTTTGTTCCATTATTTCTATACATTTATTTAAACTATTACCAAAAATTAAATCATCTGAATCTATAAAAATCACATATTTTCCAATACTTTTTTTAAGACCATAATTTCTGGCAGAAGCCGCTCCTCCATTTTTTTTTGAAAACACTCTAATTATTGAAGGATATTTTTCTTGTGTCATTTCAGCTATTTTTAAAGTATTATCAGTTGAACCATCATTAATGATTATTATTTCTATAGATTTTAATTTTTGTTTTACAATACTGTCAACACAATCATATAAATATTTTTCACAATTAAATGCAGGAACGATGAATGAAATATTTATATTATTAATTTTAGGATTCATTATTTTTACTTTCTAATTCAAAATAAATTTTTTTCATTTGTTGACAGATTTTTTTTGTACTATACTGCTCCATATCTAAATCACCTTTTTTATTGTTGATTGCTTTTCTAAACGCATTTAATAAATCATTTTCTCTCTTGTTATTAAATAAATATCCATTTTTATCCTCATTAATTAAATCAACATTTCCTCTAATTTCACTAGCAATGCAAGGTAATCCACATGCCATAGCTTCCATAAGAGCTACAGGTAATCCTTCTTGTAAAGATGGGAAAACAAAAATATCACATGACTTCATAATTTGTGGAATATTTGTTCTATATCCCAAAAGATGTAATCTATTATTTACATTTAATTTTTTGGCTAAATCTAATAAATAATTTTCTAATTGCCCTTGTCCACAAATTACATAATGAATATTATCAGGTAACTGATTTAATAGTCGAATAATTACTTCATGATTTTTTCTCTTGCTCAATTCGCCAACAGAAAGCAACAATATAGTATCTACAGGTATTTTTAGTTCTTTACATAGCTCTTCTTTGTTTCCTTGAATTGAATTGATTTTATCTATATCAATTCCTACACCTGGCACATATTCTACCGTTCCATTCTTTTTTAGTTTAAATTTCTTTGCTGCCGCATAATCTTCTCTATTGATTGTAATTAATGTATCTGTATATTTTGCTCCATATCTTTCTATATTTCTAAATAAAAAGTTCTTTAAAGGATTATTTCCCTTAAAGAAATGAAAACCATGAGCTGTATAAATCATTCGTGTCGAATCATAATGTTTTGAATGCTTGTTAGCTAATCTACAGATAATACCACCAATTGGCGAATGACAATGAACAAGATCATATTTTTTTTCATTCATTAAATCTTTTGTCATCTTATAAGACAATCTTAAATTTTTGATATCAGTTATTTTTCTAGGAACAGGTATTTGATAAAAATTAACATCCATTTTTGTCAACTGTTCTTTAAGTTTTTCAATCTTTTCATCTGTAATGGTACTTCCAAATTCAAAATTGCATGCGACATCAACTTTATATCCTAGATCTTGAAGTAGTGATATATTGTTCATGTTAAACTGTTGAATCATGGAAGCAACAGATGCATACATGAGTGCTTTTTTCATAATAAAACCTCCGTCATTTCTATTGACTGTTTCAGTGAATAGATGTTGTAATCGTTCTTGTATTTCGATAATTCCTTATCAATCATCAGATTGCCAAACACCTTGTTTACATAGACTTGTTTGTTGAACATCCTGATAAATGGATTGAATATCCCTGAGAACCAGATCTTATGATTGTTTATTTTGGCTATCTCTTTGATGAGTTCATAGCTTGATACATATTCACTGTTCTGTGGCAGGAATATGCCTCTCTCTTCGTTGTCAATCATCTGTTTGATGAATTCCATCAGATTCCCTAGATACAACATGCTTCTTTGATTTTTCAATGTTGGAAATACGGGTGTCTTCTTCGCAAACTTTGAAAGTAATGGATAGTTTCCCTTTGACCCTGGACCATAAATCATTGGTGGTCTTACAATCACTATATTGAAATGTTCATCTTCAAGTGGTCTTATCTTGATTTCTGCCTGCTTCTTGCTGTCACCATAGAAATTGTCTGGTGTCAATGGTGTATCCCTGGTAATGATTCTATCTTTTCCAATTGTTCCGCTTCCATAGACAATGATGGATGACATAAAAATAAACTGACTTACCTTTGATTCCTTTGCCTTCAGGGCAACATCATAAGTTAAATTAGTATTGACTCTATAGTACAGTTCTCTTTGACTTTCATCTGGTGTAGAATGTGCCAACCCAGCTACATGATAGACAACATCAAATGAAGAGAAGTCAAACTCTTTCCAGCTGTCATCTCTAACATCCAACTCTTCTACATAATAGTCCTCTGGATACTGTTCAAGGTATTTCTTGAAGCTTGTTCCTATGTAGCTGTCCTTTCCAGTAATCAGGATTCTCTTCATGCTTCTTCCTCCTTATGGAGTTCACCAGTTCCACCTTCAACCACACCTTCATGCTTCAATACGGATGTGATTGTTCCAAAGAAGCATTTCACATCAAATGGAAATGACATATGTTCTACATAGTATCCATCCAAACTTGCCTTGACATCAATTTCAAGCTCATCTCTTCCATTGATCTGTGCCCATCCTGTCAGTCCTGGCTTGATATCATTGGTTCCATATTTATCTCTTTCAGCTATGAGGTCATCTTGATTCCACAATGCAGGTCTTGGACCTATGATAGCCATTTCTCCCTTCAATATATTGATGATCTGTGGCAGTTCATCAAGTGATGTTTTTCTCAGGAACTTTCCAGCCTTTGTTATATACTGGTCTGGATTGGACAGCATATGTGTTGGCATATCCTTTGGCGTATCTATATACATTGTTCTGAATTTTAATATGTTGAAATGCTTTTTATTCTTTCCAACTCTCTTCTGTCTAAAGAAGACAGGTCCCTTGCTGTCAAGCTTGATCCATACGCACAGAATAATAAAAACAGGACTTAATACAATGAGTCCAATCAGCGAAAGTATAAAATCTATAACACGTTTCAAGAAGTGCTTATACACTTGTTTTCCCTCCCTCAATGATTGTTCCACTGGCTATGGTTGTCAGTTCTTCCACAGTGGAATATGGTCTAATAGCACACTGTGAATAGACCAGTGAAAACTCGTTAACTGTTGCATCATGATGTATCGTTGTATTTGATGAAATGATGCATCCTTTTTCAATGACAGCTGTAGCTTCAATGGTAGCATGAGGAAAGATGACACATCCTTCACCAATGCGACAATATGAAGATACAAAGGCAGCAGGATCAATAAGAGTGGAAATGCTATATCCAATCTGCTTGCACAGCTCTGTCATTTCCTTTCTAATCTGATTGTTTCCAATCGCTACAAATGCCAGGTCGTATTTCTGATGAAGAAGCTTGAGCTGTTCTGTTGTTCCAATGACCTCTTTGTCCAGTACATGCTTGGCATGATCATCTACAAAATCAACAGCTTCAAAACATTTCATGCGCTTTGCGATTTCATAGCAGCACTTGCCATGTCCTCCAGCTCCTATAATAAGCAGATTCACTGATATTCCTCCCAATAAAAAAACAAGAATTGTCTAATTCTTGCTTATGATTTCTAGTCCTACCTTTGCTGTTGTATCGTTGCCGAAGATGTGCAGACTGATATAGGCAATGCGCTTATGCCTGTCTATCTTCGTTATCATTCCTTCATATCCCTTCAGTGGTCCTTCGCTGATGTGTATTGTTTCTCCCTCGATGAATCCTACCGACATGTCTACCAGATGGTCATCTCCAGCAAACCTCTTTAAAAACTCTACCTCGCCATCCTCCAGAGGATAGATGACATCTTTCTTCTTTCCAATGATCTTGGTGAGATCTGGTATCTTCTTAAGCTCCACATAGAGCTCTTCTATATGCTCCGTGATCATGAAAACATATCCCCGAAAGAGCACGCATCTGACATCCTGCCAGACTCCTCTAAACTTCTTCCTTGCGACAAACTCGGGAATGAAGCATTCATAAAGAACATCATCTGAAATGAGAAACCTGCATCTATCGGCTATTTCTCTTTCATGACCGCTTCTGACCTGCATGACATACCAGTTCATTTCCATGACCTCCTTAAAAAGGGTAGGCTTCGCCTGTCGAACATGTCTTACTTAAAAAAACATGTTCAACGCATCACACATCTATGACCATACCTCAAGACAAACGTGACAAGGCAACGATTTCCCTCTACAGCATTCCTGACGGATAACTCTCTATTATCCTTGATGTGGTCATTAGATGAAATAAAGGAAAAACATCATAATGTCATTTTACCATTACACTGGTGTGATGATATCATCAAATGAATGAAACAATGTAATTTTTTTAGTGAAATATATAGACAGGCTTACATATAATGGTGAAATTGTTGTTTTTAAAAAAATAAATATTTTAAAAAAACATTGAAAGTTTAAAAATAGAATTTTACATATTACAGAATATGCATATAAGTTATGATTTAGATATAGATTATACGAAATTAATAAAATATGATAAAAAGATGTATGATTTAGCACTTGCAAATAAAGAAATATTTTGGGGCTTGTGTTCATGTATTTAAAATTGATAGAATGTATATAGATAATATTATATAGATAAAGAAGGGGAATTTATGAATAATGATTTTACTGATTATGTATATTTAAGTGAATTAGATAGTGTGAAGAGTTCATACGAAGATCAGATTAAAGGTGAAGAAGTTTTATTTAATGCTTTAGTTTATGAGGGTAAAGCAGTTGTACTAACATATAATCAGATTGTTGATTCTGTAATATTTTTGCATTGCATTCATAATGAGGAATCTTTTAAAACGTTATTAAGTTATTTTAAAGACAAAAGATTACTTGTTAATCAATATCAAGAAAATATGAATTTATCTAAATATATTCAACAAAATTATGATCCAAATTCTTCTTTTCGTTCAACATACTTTTCATTTTTAAATAAATATCCAAGAATTTACCAGAATGTTATATTTCAAGGTATTTGTGATTCTATTAGATACGGAGATACACTGTATGCAAGAAAAACTATGCCTAAAGATATATTAGAAGAAGATAAAAGTTCTATATGTCAATATATTGCATTTATATTAACAATTAATGCATATATGGGAAAATATAAGAGTTATGTTAAACCAAGACCAAAAGAAGAATTAGTTAATCATCAGATGGTAGATTATATGAAAAAAATACTATATTATTTAAAGAATATAGATAGTCCTTATGCTAATATATTTCGAAATTTTATTATTTTACATTATTCAAAACAAAGAGGAGATACAAGGAGTGATTACTTGTTAACGTTAGAAGAACTAATACCTATTCAGTATCAGTATATTATAAAAGAATTTATTCATCTAGCTTATAATCAAGCTTTAGAATATAGCATTCCCATTATTCATAGAGAAGATCATCTAGAAAAAGACTTAAATGAAATTTTAAAAAATAATAAAATAGATTTTAATGAAAATATAGCTCCAACGATATGTCATTGGAACGTTGGATATCGAATGACTTCATTAGCTGCTATGATTTACAAGAAGGTACATATTGATTGGAAGTATATTTTATGGACATGTCCATTTATTGAAGCCCTAAGGATCATTACGAGTTTGATTGTGGCTTTTATTGCTATGGTGTTTGTTCAATATCTGTCATTTATAGAAAATATGTGGCAGTCATACTCCACAGCTTTGTTAATAACATTTATTTATAATTTAGCTTTAGATGGAATACAGGATTTCATTATTGGATTCATGCCTGAGTGGTTTTATAAATCTAATGTTATTAAACAAGGAAAGAATGTTATTATGGATTTACATGTATTAATGAAAGGAATGAGACTATGATTGATTTAGAAAGATATTATCAACTTATTAAAAAATATCCGCAACATTTCATAAATAATAATGAACTTTTATCAATTATTACTGATCAAAAGACTATTGAAGATTATATAAATAAATATCACGTTTCAGTAGGTGTGGTTTATGAAAGTGATTACTATATTTTTGTAGTAGATCTAGTTAAAGATCAGAATAATCATTATTTTACGTATGATAGGATTATATGTGAAAATAATGGTGTTCTTGTGATTCCTATATATCAAAATAAATATATACTTTTAAAACAATATAGACATGCTTTAAGAAACTATCAATACGCTTTTCCTAGAGGTTTTGGAGAAGAAGGTATATCAAGTATGGATAATGCATTAAAAGAAATTAGAGAGGAAATAAATGGAAATATAGTAAAAATCAAACAATTTCCTAGTATAATAGCTGATAGTGGATTGATTGGAAATAATGTAGATGTTTATGTTGCTGATATAAACTCATTTAATCTCAAAAGTGGATATGAGGGAATTAAAAGTATTTTATTAGTAGATGAAAAAGAGTTAAAAGAATACATACAAAAAGGTTTAATTAATGATGCTATGTCGTTAGCAGCTTTAACATTGTATTGGAATTATAAATAAAAATATTATTAAAATGCTTCTTTAATTAATTGTATCCTTGTATTTGAAAAAATATAATAATTGCAATAATCATTGATGTCTTTAATATTCTTTTTGTTTTTCATGTAGTTCTTGACAAAACTATGTAATCATATAAATGTGCAGATAACATCTTATATCATTAATTCAGTTTTTAGTAATCATTTGTTGTGTCTTTACTTATGTTTTTTGTAATAATGCTTCAATCTTATCAAGTAATGTTTTCATTGTTTCTACAAATATATTATCACTATGGTATAACATATTTGCAAAAAAGTTTGTCTAATGTTCTGATGTAGCTCTTCTTGTGAATTATTAATGTTGAACAATGTATTTTTGTTAAACTATGGTTGTTTGTGATAAAGTTATGTTTCTTGTTTCTTTTTTAATTGAACGTTTTGATGACTGAGATGAATATTTTGATTAATCCATTAGTCAGATGTTATTACTTGATAGGATGAATAAAAAGCCGAAAAGATATGATTTCAAAATCCTTGATGTTCTTGAAAAATACACACTGATATGATACTATGGTAACGATTAAGAAAAGAGGGATTTCATGTCAAAAGCAAATAGTATTGTCAAAAAAATAATTGATTGGAAAGTCATTTTAGGAATACAGGTTATTGCATCTTTAGCTTTAATTGGTATTATATTTAAATTAGGTGCTTTACCTATGCAATATGCAATGATTGTCATAGCAATTGTTGTCTTATTATGTTTAGGAACATTTTTCTTGATGAAACCATCAAAGAAAAAAGGAACAGGTAAAGTCAGAAATATAATTGGTAAATTAGTCAGTATTTTATTGAGTGTAGCCTTGTTATTTGGAACATTATCAATTGCTCAAGGAACTTCTGTTCTTGATGCTATTACTGGAGCAAATATTCAAACACAACGTTATTCAGTTGTTGTATTAAAGGACAGTTCTTATAAACAATTATCTGATCTTAAAAATGAAACTGTTGAAACTGTATCTTCTGTAGATGAAGAAAATGCTCAAAAAGCAATTGAAGCCATGCAAAAAGAAGAATCATCTATTCAAACGAAAGATATTGATAGCTATTCAAAAATGGCAAATGATTTATATGATGAAAATACAAAAGCAATTTTAGTTAATGAATCTTATTATGCTATTATTGAAGCAGAACATGAAGATTTTCAAAATGATACACGTGTAATCTGGTCATTTGATATTGAAGAAAAGATTAAAGACATATCTAAAAATGTTAATGTGACAAAAGAACCATTTATTGTTTATATTAGTGGTATTGATACATCAGGCCCAGTGTCTACTGTATCTAGATCAGATGTTAATATGATTGTCACAGTGAATCCAACAACAAAACAAATCTTGTTAACAAGTATCCCAAGAGATTACTATGTGACTCTTGCTAATAAGGGACAAAAAGATAAATTAACACATTCTGGTTTAGCTGGTATTGATAATACAGTGGAAACAATGGAAAATTTCTTAGGTATTGATATTAACTATTATGCAAGAGTTAACTTTACATCATTAATTAAAATGGTTGATGCTTTAGGTGGTATTACAATTAATAATGATGTAGCATTTACAGGATATAATGGAACATATTTTGCAAAAGGAAATATTTCTATTGATGGTGATGAAGCATTAGAATATTCAAGAGAAAGACATGCTTTTGGTGCTGGAGATAATGAACGTGTTTTCCATCAACAAATTGTTATTATGGGTATGTTGAATAAGATGATGTCACCAGCAGTTATTACAAATTATTCTAGTGTTTTAAATGCTATTGAAGGATGTTTTGAAACAAATATGTCATCTCGTGAAATTACAAGCTTAATTCAAATGCAAATTAATGATACGGCTTCATGGAATATGGTCCAAAAACAATTCTCTGGGCATGGTGTTATGCAAACTGGAGGAGCTTATATGCCAAGTAGAAAACTGTATTATATGATTCCAGATGATGATAGTGTTGCTGAAAATGTAGCAGCTATTAAGAGTGTCTTGAATGGTGAAACTGTAGAATAATAAAAGTGGAAGGGAACTTCCACTTTTATATATAAAGGGGTATTACTATGTTAGATAAAATTTTAGGTGAAAGAAAATATTTTAAATTATTATTTATCTTTTATGTATTTATAAATACTTTAGCTTTAGGTTATTTTGCAATTGATTTTAATCCATTATCAATCGTTGTATTGATTTATGGTACTTTGATTTTGATATATAGTATTATTAAAAATCAATTCTTTTATTCAAAGAATCATCTATTATTAATTGGTTTATATGGTATTTTGCTTTTTGTAGCCACTTATTTAAATAAAGATTATTCAACAAGAAATTCTTTATTAATAGCAGTGATGCAATTATTTATTTTTATATTGATTTTTGCTCAACCAAAATCTATGACTCTAAAAAAATTAAAACAAGAATTACATACAATCATTCCCTTCACTTGTTTTTTAGTAGGAGGTGCTTCTCTTATCTCTTTGTTTATGTATTTTTTAAACATTTCAGGAAGTCAAAATGGTTGGTATATTGGTTTAGTTGGAGATCGTTTGTTTGGTGTTTATTTTAACTGCAATCCGGCTTCTTTTTTAGCTATTATTGTCATTTTAATGTCTATGATAGCTATTAGAAATCATTATGAATATAGTTTTCTATATATAGTAAATATAGGTATTCAGTTGTCTTATATTATTTTAACTCAATGTCGTGCAGCAATCATCATTTTGGCTATTATTTTAACGTCAGTTGTATATTATCGCTTCTTTAGGGCTAAAGAACTATCAAATGTCAAAAGGGTTTGTTTAAATGTTGGTATGTGCTTATGTTTATTGTTAGGAACAAGAATTGTACAAGAAGTTGCATTCATCATTCCTCAAATACAAGGTGCTAGAGAAGAAACGGATAGTCGTTTTCAATTAGAAAAGATCAAAGAAATTATCTCTTTAACAATGACAGGAGAATTGCAAAACATTCCTAAGATTATCAATTTAGCTGATGAAGTTAGTAGTGGTAGAATTACTTTAGCTAAGGATTCATTGAAAGTCTGGCAACAAAGTCCAATTCAAGGAATAGGAGCAGGCAACTTTAGAAATATGTTAGTTGATGTGACACAAAGTGATGATTGGGGACAACAGATCCTTCATAGCCACAATGTCTTTATGGAATCATTGATTACAGCAGGTATATTTGGTTTCCTGTTATTTATGTTATTCTTTATTAAAACATTATTTACAGCAAGAGATATTTTATTAAAATATCGAAATAAAAAATCATATTTTATTATATTATTATTTGTTATGGTTTTTGTGAGTGAATTTATAGGCGGTTTATTTGATTTTGGTGTTTTCTATGTATATTCATTGTCAGCAACGCTAGCCTGGTTATTTTTAGGATATATATACTGGTTAAATGATCAAAGTGATATGTCATTAGTAGATGATAGCGAAGTGGCTATTTTTAATCGTTATGAATTATTATCCATTATTTATCATAAAGAACAGATAAATAGTTTGAAACCAGAGTTTGAAATATTAGAAAGTCATTATCAAGATGATGATTATGTGATGAAAGTTCAATATTATTTAGGTCAGTCTTCCTTTGCATATAATGTTTATTATACATTATATGATCAAAATGATGATTTAGATAAAAGATTAGCAAGAGATTTTTATTCACTCATTGAAGATGAAATCAAAGGAATCTATAATCAATCACAAATTAAATAATGAGATTTATTGAGTAATGTTTAGTTTTTGTTAAATTATATTGATTTTATTGTGATAAAGTCAATAAATTGGTATAATTATTTTTGAGAAATAATTTAAGGAGCTGAATAATATGAGTCATGTTACACTTGTCGTGATGGCGGCAGGAATAGGAAGTCGATTTGGAGGTGGAATCAAACAGTTAGAACCAGTAGGACCAAATGGAGAAATCATCATGGATTATTCTATTTATGATGCTTTAGAAGCTGGATTTAATAAAGTTGTCTTTGTCATTAGAAAAGATTTAGAAAAAGATTTTGATGAAATCATTGGCCAAAGAATGAAGAAAAAAGTGCATGTTGAATATGCTTTTCAAGAAATAGATGATATTCCTGAACAATATAAGGATAAATTTACAGGACGTACAAAACCTTGGGGAACTGGACAAGCCATTTTAGCTTGTAAAGAACTTGTTCATGAACCGTTTCTTGTCATTAATGCAGATGACTATTATGGTAGAGAGGCTTATGAAGAAGCTTATCGTTACTTGACACAGGAACATCCTCAAGAGCCAATGCCAATATGCATGGTTGGATTTATCTTGAAAAATACATTAAGTGATAATGGTGGAGTGACAAGAGGTGTATGTCAAGTTAAAGATGATCAATTGGTAGATATTGTTGAAACACATAATATTGAAAAGGTAAACGGTAAAGCTGTTGCTGATGGAAAAGAAATTGATTTGGATTCAGCAGTATCAATGAACATGTGGGGATTATATCCAGAATTCTTTGATATTTTAGAAAAGGGGTTCAATGATTTTTTAGCAACAACGCCATCTGATAATCTGAAAGCTGAATATTTGTTACCAACGATTATAGGTGATTTATTGCATAACAATAAAGCCAAAGTAACAGCATTAAAATCACATGATGAATGGTTTGGTGTAACATATAAAGAAGATAAAGATTATGTCAAAGAAAACATTCAATTATTAGTAGAAAAAGGATTGTATCCACAAAAACTTTAAAACCATAGCAGTGGTGAGGTATATGATGAGTAAACAATATTCTATAAAGGTTTATCCAGCAGGTAAAGGACGTGATGTCTATCGAAATATTGAAATCTGTGGGGATGAAACATTAGATCAATTATGTAAGACTATCTTAGATGCTTTTGATTTCATAGATGAGCATTTATATGAATTTTGTATGGATAATCGTCAACATAGTACTGATGCATATTATGCCACTATGATGGAGCGAGAACCATCAACGGATATCGCTCTTGATGAGCTTGGACTTTGTAATGGTCAGAAATTTTTACTTCATTATGATTTTGGGGACGACTGGATATTTCATATTAGAGTGTTAAATATTATTGAAGTCAAGGAAAGTTTTGAGCCACGTATTATCAAATCTAAGGGATATATTTCTCAATACCCTGATTATGATGATTGGTATGAATAAAATTTATGATGAGAGCAAGATGTGAGATTTATCTTGCTTTTATTTTGTTGTAGATTATGTTTCAAATAAATACGATAAATGAAGATTATTTTTTTAAAAGTGAAATTTCATTGACAAAAATACACGGGGGGGGGTACTATATTTATAGTAGAATACAAACAATAATAAAGAATAGTTCTGGGTCTTTATTAGTTTTTATTCTACTGAATATTATGGGAGGATATACAATGAAAAAGACAAGAAAAATTTTAGCATTAGGTTTGTCATTTGTCATGATGCTTGGGCTTTGTCTAACTGCTGGAACTGCATATGCAGCAGGTGATGTTGCTTCTAAGGAAGTTTCTACTGCTGAAGCATTTAAAGAGGCATTTGAAAACGAGACAGATGGTGAAATTCGAATAACGGGTTCTTTTACTATTACTGAACCTATGAATACTAATCCAATACCAAAGACAATTATTGATGAAAGGGAAAATCCAGGTACGGGTTATTTGGCTAATCTAATAAATATTGATAGTCAAGAGCATTATGTGTTTGACAATGTAGTTTTCGAAGCAAATGAACATACAAAAAACTTATTATCAGTCAATGGTGGTGCAATCGTAACTATTATGAATTCAACATTTAATCATCAAAAAGCTAGTGATGGGGCACCAGTTATTATTAATAAATCAGAAGCATATTTTACTGGTGTTAATACTTTGAATTTAGGAGAAAAATCTTGGTATGGTATTAATGTTGATGGAGATGAAGATCACGGATACGCTAGTTTTAGTAATGGAACAATTGTATGCCGTACAGTTGACAGCAATCCTACTCAATCAGTAGTATGTACAGATAATTTTGGATGGGTTGATTCATTGAATTTATCTACAGTCATGACTGATGATGGTGAATCACGTCAACTTGCTTATGTTAATGCAGATGATTTAGTTGATTTTATAACTGCTAAAAAAGATAAGAATGTTGTAGAAGTTAGTGTTAGAGAAGACATTCAATTAAAAGAAACATTCAATATAAGTGAAGCGATGACAATTATAGGTGATGGTGGTGCTTTTGTTGCTGATAATTTCACGACAAAAGATAATGTTGTCACAGTGACTTCAAAAGGTGTTCAATTAAATAATGTTAAGATTGTGACTGATGAATCAACAAAGAGTGGTTTACATATTTATGGTGTCGATGTTAAAACTGATGGATTAGAGATTGATAACAGAAATACTGCTGGAGGAGCTGCTGTTGTATTAAATGGTGGTCAACTTGATTTAAACGGTACAACAACATTCCAATTAGGTGAAAATTCTTGGGGTGGTATTAATATTGATAATAGATCAAGTGTTGATCCAGTATTGAGTGTTGCTAATAATGCTACAATCAATGTGACATCACCAGATGAATCTGTCGGATTATATTATGTTGATGCTGATAAACAAGATTCAATTTTGTTAGAAGAAGTAGTGAATTTACCAGAAACTGTTACAGTTACTATGAATAATAAAGAAGTGACTGTTAATAATGGTGTGATTACAGAACCAACACAACCAACTGAGCCAACGACTCCAGGTGAAGATTCAAAACCAGAACAACCAGAACAAGAAACAATTACAATTACAATGAAAGCTATTGTTGATGGTAAAGAAGTCAACTTAGAAGAATTAGGTTTAACATTAGAAGATACTCAAATTAAAGGAATTGCAAAAGGATCAGTTTTAAGTGAAGCTGATTTAAAAGAATTAGATTCAATGAAAGATGGTTTCAACTTTGAAGGATATACATTTAAAGGATTCTTCTTAGATGTTGAAGGAACAGAAGCTTTAAAAGCAAATGTACCATTTAATGAAGATACAACAATTTATATGATTTGGGATAAAAATATTGATGTAACTGTAACTCCAAATCCAGAAGATACAGATAAACCAGTTCAAGATACAACAAACAAACCAGAACAAAAACCTGCTGAAAGTGATAAAACAGTGAAGACAGATGATAATTCACAAACTATTTTATATGGTTTAATGCTTTCTTTATCTGTTGTAGGAGCTGGAATTGTCGTTCTTAATAAAAAAAGAGAAAAATTATTAAATAAATAATGAGTTTATGGGCGATATATAATCATGAGATATGATTTGTATCGCCTTTTTTATTTCACGTTTTGTTAAACTACACATTTGTAGAAATTCGTAGTAAAATAGAGATATCAAAGGAGGAATTTTGTTATGAATAATTGGAGTGAAGATTTAAAAAAAGTATTATTAGCTGGTATTGGTGCTGTGGCAGTGACAGCTGAAAAATCTAAAGAAGTTGTAGAAGATTTAGTAAAAAAAGGTGAATTAACTGTTGAACAAGGAAAAGTTTTAAATGAAGAATTAAAACATAATGTTGCTGAAAAACTAAGAAAACCTATAACTGTAGAAACAGTAGAAAAAGATTTACAGGAAATGGACGTAGAAGATTTAGAAGCCTTAAAAGCAAAAATTGAGGCATTACAAAAAGCAAAGAATGAAACAAAAGAATAGTTTAAGTACAAAACGTCGACTTGCTCAAATTCTGGCAATACTGAGAAAACATCATCTGGCTAAAGGCATTGATCCTGTTAAATTTAGAATGATTTTAGAAGATTTAGGTCCAACATTTGTTAAGATAGGTCAAATTATGGCTTCCAGACAGGATATGTTTTCTCAACGTTATTGTCGAGAGCTGGTGAAATTAAGAGATAATGTTGCTTCAATGAGCATAGAAACAGTCAAAAGTGTTATTGAAAATGAATATCATCAAAAATTAAGTGATGTTTTTTTAGATTTTGATGAGATTCCTTTAGGAAGTGCTTCGATTGCTCAAGTTCATAAAGCAACATTAAAAGATGGTCGACATATTGTTGTGAAAGTTCAACGTCCTGATATTTACGAAATGATGGAAAGAGATATTTCCTTGATTCGTAAAGCTGTAAAAATTCTTAAGTTAAATGATGTACTTGGAAGTGTTGTAGATTTAAATATTGTTTTAGATGAATTCTGGCATACTGCTAAGGAAGAAATGGATTTTTTAAATGAGGCTCACTATGCCAGAAAATTTGCTTATTTACATCAAGATATTCAATATATTGAAGCACCACTGATTATTGATGAATATAGCACGAGCAAGGTTTTAGTGATGGAATATATTGATGGTTTTGAAATAGATAATCGTATTCATTTAATGGAAGCAGGATATGATTTAAGAGAAATTGCTGCAAAACTAGCTGAAAACTATATTAAGCAGATTGTAGATGATGGATTTTTTCATGCTGATCCTCATCCAGGTAATTTAAGAGTTCGTGATGGAAAGATTGTCTGGATTGATTTTGGTATGATGGGTATTTTGAATCGTGCTGATAAAGATTTGATGAAGGATGCTGTTTTGGCAATCGGACAAAATGATACGCAAAAACTGGTTGATGTGATTTTGACTTTAGGTGAACATGATAATCGTATTGATTATGCTTTGTTTTATGATAATATAGAAACTTTTATGAAACATTATGTAACAGTTGATTTAACAGATATCAACTTGGGAGATGTTGTACAAGAAATCTTTGTCATTGCTCATAAACATCGTATCTCTATGCCAAAAGGTGTCAGTATGTTAGCAAGAGGGTTAGTCACTATAGAAAGCACTGTCATGCTCATTGATCCCCATATTAGTATTATAGAAATTGCGGCTAATCATGTTGCAAATCATCTTTCTCGTCATTTAGATTATCAAAAAGAATTGACCAATGCGATAAAAAATCTCTATAGTGCTTCACAGAACATGTTACATATTCCTGCCCAATTATCCGATGTCATGCGTATGATCATGAAAGGGCGACTCAAAATTAATCTTGATATGATGGAATCAAGTGTACCTATGAATGCTATTAACCATATGGTTAATAAACTTGTCGTCGGTATTGTCAGTGCAGGTTTATTGATGGCAAGTAGCTTATTGTGTACAACACAAATGACGCCTAAAGTTTTTGGAATTCCAGCCTTAGGTTTTATTGGTTATATGACAGCCGTTGGATTAGGTATCTGGTTATTATTGACGGTTTTAAAAGAAAGAAAGCAAAAGAAATAACTGTATTCACTTATGTAAAAGCGAATACAGTTTATTTTTATCTTTAATCACGATGGTTTTATATTGCAATAAAATCATTTTTTCTTTTTCAAATTCATTTAAAACTTTTGTTACGGTGACACGTGATAATCCCAGTAATGAAGCCATTTCCTCATGAGTATAAGAGATTTCTTGTTGCTGATCGTATTGTATTTGATCTAATAGGAAAGCCGCTACCTTTTCATAACGATTATAAGTATAGGATCTTTTCATCATAGCCGTTAAATAATCACATGTTTTAGACATGGATTGCATAATAAAAATCATTAATTCTTGGGATTGCTGACAATAGAGATAGAGTTTTTCAGGATAACAGGCAATGAGTTGAACATCCTGTAAAGCTTCTACTGTTGTAGGACGTTTGGAATGAGGAATCAGAGCAGATTCACCAAAAATTTCACCACTTTTTAAAATATCAATAGTGACTTCCTTGCCATTAGAATTCATCACATAGACTCTAACTTTTCCTTTGATAATCAAGTAAATAAGATCAGCATCGTCTTCTTGCATATAAATTAAGTCTGTTTTTTGATAGTTTTGTATTTGACCTGCTTTTTCAAAATAGGGGTAGCATTCTTTTTTTAATTTCATTGACTTCACCACTTTTCTTTCTAATTGTAACATAGATTACATTTAAAAAAAAGGAGATATGATAAAGTCTTGTTCGGGGTGAAGAACATGAAACAAAAAATCTTAAATCTGGTTTATATCATTATTGGAAATATTTTTATTGCTCTCGCAATCAATACACTCATTTTAGAAAATCATATTATTGTTGGAGGAACTTCTGGAATAGGAAATGTATTAAATCATTATTTCAATATTCCTGTTTCATTAAGTGTTGGATGTTTAAATGTCTGTTTGTTTTTAGTAGGACTCTTTTTCATTGGAAAAAAATTTGCTATGACAACATTGCTTTCCACATTCCTTTTTCCAATTATTTTACAATTCTTTGAAACACATGCAATGTTTCACCATTATTTAGAAGATCCTTTACTAGCAGCTATTTTAGCAGCCTGTCTGGTTGGCGTTGGTATTGGACTCATTTTAAAAGCCAATGCTTCTACAGGTGGGGTTGATATTTTAGCCATTCTTCTTAATAAGAAATTTGGTTTTCCTGTACATATTGTCTTAAATTGTATTGATTTATCTATTCTTGTTTTACAATTTACGTTTAATGATACAACACATGTGATTTATGGAATTATGATTGTCATGATTACAGCTGTCGTGTTAAATAAAACATTGACGCAGGGAACAAGTTTAGTTCAATTGACTGTTATTAGTGATCATTATGAAGATATTAAACAATCTATTTTACATGAATTTGATGCAGGAGTCACACTCCTTGCCAGTGAAAAAGGTTTTACACAAGAAAATTCTAAATTATTATTATCTGTTTTACCTTATCGTAAGCTACCTGCCATTAAAGCAAAAATTCATGAGATTGATCCAGTAGCCTTTGTGATTGTATCTCATGTAGAAGAAGTGGGAGGAAAAGGTTTTACATTAGAAAAAAGAAATGCTTAAAGCTCAAATGAGCTTTTTTTGTTTATAGTGCATATTGTTTGCATAAGAAAAAGTTGTATGTTAAACTGCATATAGTTAGTTAAGGCTAACTATAATGAATCGTATAAAAAAGATAAAAATGTTTAAAATACAATAGGAGGTAGAAACGATGTCATTAATTGGAAAAGAAATCAAAGAATTTAAAGCACAAGCTTATCAAAATGGAGAATTTAAAGAAATTACAAAAGAAAATCTTTTAGGAAAATGGAATGTTTTATTTTTCTATCCTGCCGATTTTACTTTTGTATGTCCAACAGAATTAGAAGATTTAGCGGATAAATATGAAGAATTTAAGAAAAACAATTGTGAAATTTATTCAGTATCATGTGATACACACTTTGTTCATAAAGCATGGCACGATACATCTAAACGTATTCAAAAAATTCAATATCCAATGTTAGCTGATCCAACAGCCACTCTAGCAAAAGATTTGGATGTTTATATTGAAGCTGATGGATTGGCTGAGAGAGGAACGTTTATTTTAAATCCAGAAGGAAAAGTTGTGGCTTATGAAGTGATTGCAGGAAATGTAGGACGTAATAGTGATGAATTATTAAGACGTGTTCAAGCTTCACAATTTGTTGCTGAACATGGAGATGAAGTTTGCCCTGCTAAATGGCAACCAGGTGAAGAAACATTGAAACCATCACTAGACTTAGTAGGAATGTTATAATGGCAAAAGTTTATGATGCAATTGTTGTTGGAGGAGGCCCAGCTGGGCTTTCTGCAGCAATCTATCTTGCTCGAGCAAAATATAGTGTCCTTGTCTTAGAAAAAGAAAAAATAGGTGGACAAATCACTATTACATCAGATATTGTCAATTATCCGGGCGTTTTAGAAGATTCTGGTGAAGGTCTGACTCAAAAAATGCGTCAACAGGCTGAAAGATTTGGAGCCTCTTTTCAAAAAGCAACAGTAAAAAAGCTGATATTAGATCAACCTATCAAAAAGATTGAAACCTCTCAAGGCGCTTTTGAATCAGTTGGTTTAGTTTTAGCCACAGGAGCCCATCCACGTCAATTAGGTTTTCCGGGTGAAAAAGAATTTCAAGGCAGAGGTATTGCTTATTGTGCCACATGTGATGGAGAATTTTTTGAAGGATGTCCATTATTTGTTATTGGTGGAGGCTTTGCGGCATGTGAGGAAGCTATCTTTTTAACACAGTATGCTTCAAAAGTGACAATGATTGTCAGAGAAGAAGATTTTACATGTGCCAAGACAATTGCAGATGAAGTCCGTGTCCATGAGAAAATAGATGTTATTTTTGAAACAGAAATCATTGAAGCTGGTGGAAATGAAACTTTGGAATATGCTGTTTTTAGAAATAACAAAGATCAATCGATTTGGCGATATGATAACAAACAGGAACGCTTTGGAATCTTTATTTTTGCTGGATATGTTCCTGAAAATGCCTTGTTTCAAGATCAGTTAAATTTAAACTCACAAGGATATTTAATGACTGATCGTCATCAAAAAACAAGTTTAGATGGTGTTTATGGAGCTGGAGATATTTGTGAAAAAGATTTACGTCAAGTTGTTACTGCTGTTAGTGATGGGGCAATTGCTGCAACATCTTTAGAAAAATATATAACATCTATAAAAGAAAAATATAAGATTGAAACAAAGGCTTATCAAAAACATTTATCTTATCAAGAATCAAAAACATCACAAGACACATCTTTGTTTATCAGCCATGATATCCGTCAACAATTAAAACCCATACTAGAAAGATTAACAAAAGATGTTCATATTATAGGGCAACTGAAAAAAGATGATTTTTCTTTAGAAATCAAAAATTTCATGGAAGAAATAGCTTCTTTAAGTGATAAGATTCATATATCCTATCAGGAAACAAATGATCAACCTTGTATGATTTTATGTGATGTCAATAAACAAGATGTAGGTGTGCATTACTATATGGTACCTGGTGGTCATGAATTTAATTCCTTTATCTTAGCTATTTATAATGCCGGAAGTCAAGGACAACCATTGGATGAACAAATCATTCATCAAATCAAAGCTCTTGATCGCCATTCTATTCAAGTTTTTGTATCTTTATCATGTACTATGTGCCCAGAACTTGTTCAGGCCACACAACGCATAGCTTTACTCAATCACAACATTCAAACATCTATTTATGATTTATCTCATTTTCCACAATATAAGGAACAGTATAAAATCATGAGTGTTCCATGTATGGTCATTGATCAACAACATATTTCCTTTGGAAAGAAAAAGATTGAAGATATTATTGAAATATTAAAAAAACTTCATTAATTGAAGTTTTTTTAAGTTGAATGACCTAGACATTATTTTATAGAAAACATAGATTATGATGAGGTGAAGAAAATTGAATTGGAATGATAATCAGTATGAAATGTATGATCCCAATTATCAACGTGTAGTCTTTCATCCTTATATCTGGTGGTTCTTTTTTCCACCCCATATGATGCCACCAGCTTATCCACCAAGACCTCCATGTCCACCGGGACCACCGCCAGGACCACAACCAAGAGAATATATGTAAAAAGGCACTTATGTGCCTTTTTGTGATACTTTTTGTTTCTTTTCCAGTTTTCTATACTCAATACAGGCAACACCTATAGCTCCGGCTAAATCTAACATCAAATCTTTCATTGTATCATTTAAAGCATCATGTCCCTGTAACGGAATATCATTTTCATCGTATAATGTTGAACGGGTAGATTCCATGTATTGTTGATTATTTGTATGAAAAATATCATCGACTGTATATTCTCCAATCTCCCAGATAGCACCAATCGCCAATGCAACACTCACAACAATCAAACTCATAAATAAAGGTGATACAGAAAGAGGAATGGTAAATTCCTTGTCAAGATATTCAATCACAATAAATCCCACATAAGCAATCACAACACCAGAAAAAGCATGTAAAACAGAATCCCAATAAGGAATACGTCCATAAAAATTAAAAACATCTCCTAAAATAAAACCACTAAAAGCAAATGTTATTAAGACAAAATCTAAAAGATAGGGGATTTTAAAGTGATAAATCTCTTGAATAAAAGCAGGAATACGTAAAACAAATAACATGGCTAATAATTGAACAATTGTAAAAATTAAACGTCCTTTATTATTTTCACGGGTCAATAATAAATATAAGGCAATTCCTAACATCAAAACAACAAGCCAGAAAATAAATTTTCTTGCGATAATCAAATAATAGGGTTTTCTTTCTTTTAACTTTGTTTTCATAAAACTTCCTTTCCTTCTTCTTGACAAATGATTTTCCAGCTATCCAACAATCTTTCTAATGAATATGCAGCATTAGCAGGAGAAGTGGATGGCAAACATATATCTTTGATTCCAGTCATAGGATAACAATATTGACTATATAATTGATGTGCTTTTTTTCCATTTGTGTAAATATATTGAATATGTGTCTGTTTTAAAAGTGATGTTATATCATTGACTTTGACATTTTGAATAGAACTATCACTTGAACCTTGTATTTCACAACTTTGTATCACATCCCATAAAGCAATATGATGCTTTAATAAAAAAGCTTTTTTACCCTCAATCGTTAATAAAGGTTCATGATGATATAATAAGGCGCAAATCTTCCAAAAACGATTTTGTGGATGATGATAAAAAAACTGTGCTTCCCTTGATTTAACAGAAGGAAATGAACCAAGAATTAATATTTGTGAACTTTGATTATATATAGGTTGGATGTTATGCTGAACAAGCATTAAAAGACCTCGCTTTCTTTTTTTGATTATCTCTATTATGAAACATATTTATATATTTGACAATCTTTATTTACAAAGGAGACAAAAAGGTATATGATAGATACATAGATGATGTCAATTCTATAACCGGTTTTCAAAACTGAATAAACGTCTTTGTGGCAGGGTGTAAGTCCCTACCGATGGTGAAAGTCCATGACTCGCTTAACAGCGACTGATCTGGTGCAATTCCAGAACCGACGGTATAGTCCGGATGAGAAAAGACAACTTCTATGCGACTTAGACATTTTTTGTGTTTAAGTTATTTTTTTTAGAAAAAAGGAGATAGAAGAATGAAAACAAAAAAATTGAATGTCAAAAAAATTGCTTTAATTGGAATGTTAGGAGCGTTAGGTGGCATCTTAATGATGTTTAAAACACCACTACCATTTATGCCTCCTTTCATGGATTTTGATTTGGCTGCTTTACCAGAAATTATAGGTGGTTTTGCATTAGGTCCACTGGCAGCTGTGATGATTGTGGCAGTGAAACTACTTGTAAAACTGGCTATTTTAGGAACAAGTACAGCCTTTGTTGGAGAACTTTCTAACTTTATTGTCAGCTGTGCCTATGTTTTACCAGCTATCTGGATTTATGATCATCATAAAGAAAAGAAATCTGCTTTAAAAGGTATGCTTGTTGGGACAGTGATTTGTACATTAACAGCTGTGATATCTAATGTTTATATGATTATTCCATTTTATGTCAATATGATGGGATGGTCATTAGATACAATTATTTCAATGTGTCATGCTGTTTGTCCATTAGTCAATAATATTTGGACACTTGCATTATTTGGTGTTGTTCCATTTAATTTAATCAAATGTGGAATCACATCTGTGATTACCTTTATTGTCTATAAGAAAATCAGTACACCATTAAAACAATTCGCCAGAGAATAGAGGTGTACCTATGAAATCCAAAAAAATAACAACCGTAGGTATTCTTTGTGCACTGGCTATGATTTTAAATCTCTTTGCCTTTATCCCACTCGTTCCTACAGTGACATGGTTAACCTATGATCCTAAAGATATTATTATCGTTATTGGAGGATTTATCTATGGACCAGCAACATCACTGATTATGAGTGGTATCTGTTCAGTATTGGAAATCATGATCAAAGGTGGAACGATTTTAGATGTGGTCATGAATATGATTTCAACTTGTTCTTTTGCTTGTGTGGCAGCTGCTATTTATAAACATAAACATACCAAACAAGGTGCTATGATTGGTTTGATTGCAGGAGTTATGGTCACTGTTTTGAATATGACCATCTGGAATTATATTGTGACACCCATCTATTATGGAATGCCTAGAGAGGCTGTTGTGGCATTGTTGTTGCCGGGTATTATTCCTTTTAATTTATTAAAAGCTGGTTTAAATGCTGGAATCACTTTGCTTTTATATAAAAGTCTTGTGACCATTTTAAGAAAAATGAATTTTGTAGAAACGGGAACACAAAGTTTACAACATTCCCATTCTCTTGTTTGGGTTGGACTTTTTATGACGATAACGATTCTTTGTATTATACTTGCTATGCAAAATATGATTTAGGAGAGAAACGATGAACTTTACAGAAGCAAAACAATATCTTTTTGATAAATTAGCACCATCAAAGATTATGGCACTGGCATCAAGTGTTCATGATTATGTCATGGTGAGAAATGTCAGTTGTTTGATTTATAATGATGCGATTTATTTTAAAACAGATAAAAACTTTAGAAAGACAAAACAACTTTATGAAAACCCTCAAGTTGCTTTATGTTGTGGGGGTATTCAAGTAGAAGGACGAGCAGAAATACTAGGCTTAGTTATTGATGAGCCAGATCGTCAGTTTGAAAAACTATATCAAAAATATTTATGGGGTAGCTATAATGCTTATAGTCATGAACAAGATGAAATTCTTGTGAAAGTGACTCCTTCCTTTGTCGAAATATGGGATACAGATAAGAAAAATCAGGCCTTTCAAATCTTTATTGATTTTGATAAGGAAACAGTCGAATATAAGCTATATGATGAAAAGAAATAGTGGGTAAAAACAAACCTACTATTTTTATTTTTAAATAAAAAAAATGAAAAATCTAATAAAATTTTTATAAAATGATACAAAAAGTTACAAAATATAAATATTGACCACTATTATGATGTTTGATAAAATATTCATGGAGGTGCTGTTCAATGGATTATTTGGTGCGTTTGGAAAGATTAGTCATAGAAGGAATAAAAAATGTTGAATATGGAGAATTGGTATTTGATGAATTATCTCAAGTAAAGAGAAATGAATGTAACGATTTGCATTCTGTTTTAGGAATTTATGGACAAAATGGTTCTGGAAAAACAACGGCACTAGAAACTGCTCAAATCCTCAAAAGAGTCTTATCAGGTGAAAAACTCCCAGAAGATATTGGGCAATATATAAGTAACGAAAGCCATCGTGCTAAAATAGAATGCACATTCTACATAAAATCACAATCCTTTACACAACTTGTCACATATATTTTTGTTATTGCAAAGCCTAGAGAAAAAGAAGGCAATGCTTATGATATTATTGATGAGAAGATGTTATCTAAAGAATATTCATATAGTGAGAAAAAGTGGCTTTCTCAAAAGACTTTATTTGAAGTCAAAAATAATGAAATTGTTTTTAAAAAGTTATTTAATAAATTTTCTTATGAAAATTATGTAGGGTTAAAAGTGACTAAAGAAATTGAAGTAGGAAGTTCATTTTTCTTTCATACAAGAAATCTTGCTCATATTGTTTCGGATTTAAAAGAAAAAAATGAGGAAAAACTCATAGAAGTATTAAAAATATTAAATAGATATGCTCAAACAGGTCTTATCATCATTCAAAATGATTTGATGGGTAGTATCAATCTGAATACACGTATGCCAGTTAATGTTTATCTATCAGACCATAGTTCATTGACATTAGGGAACATTGCAATTAATTTATTAGAACCAAGTGAATTAAAAAAAGATATTTTTACTGACTTTGAAAAAGTGATAATTCAAATAGATACAGTTTTAAATGCAATAGTACCGACTTTAAATATTGAAATTATGAACAAAAAAGAGCAATTGATGAAGGATGGAAGTTTGGGTTATGGATTTGAAGTTGTGAGTAAAAGAAATGGGAAATATATTCCATTAAGGTATGAGTCAGAAGGAATTAAAAGAATTATTTCTGTAACGAGTTCTTTAATAGCAATGTATAATCATTCTTCGATTTGTTTAATGATTGATGAATTTGATTCGGGAATATTTGAATATTTGTTAGGGGAACTGATTGAAATTATTTACGAATCAGCAAAAGGACAATTTATCTTTACTTCACATAATTTGAGAGCTTTAGAAAAATTACCTTACAAATCAATCATATTAACAACGACAAACCCTCAAAATAGATATATTCATTTTCATGGTGTCAAATCTAATAATAATGTTCGTGATTTCTACTATACAAGTATTATGTTAGGAGGGCAAAAAGAAATTCTTTATCAGGAAACTAAAAATTATAAAATAAAAAGAGCTTTTAGAATAGAGAAAGTATGTAAAAGAAGTAGAGAAAGAAAACAATAAAGGGGATTGTTTATACATACTTATGCAAATGTTGATTAAAATGGCTAATTTAAAGCGTTTAGAAAAAGATAAGCATTTATATTTCAAGATGCTATTTTATTTCATTCCCATAAGTCCCTATATTGACCAGATGAAGCACATAAAAAGAAATACATTGTCAACAGTTATTTTTAATCATTATTGATTAATATATTGTTTTATATAATTAAAATGCTGTAATCTTGATGTAAAAATTAATATTTGAATGATGTGTGGGGATGTGTCTATGGACATCTGTCGCACTCGTCTGTCTGGAGGGAAAAATAAAAAGAAACCATCAAAAATTGTCAGATTCATTTCAAATCAAAAAACAATCCTTA
This sequence comes from Clostridium sp. C1, assembly GCF_018223625.1. NCBI lineage: Bacteria > Bacillati > Bacillota > Clostridia > Eubacteriales > Clostridiaceae > Clostridium > Clostridium sp. C1. Next base: position 3,002,374 of record NZ_CP073631.1, read on the forward strand.
TAGTCAAATAGTTGACCAATTAGGAATGCAAGAACAATTACTTAACAATAAATGGTACTAAAATAATTATAAAGTAAGTGATCTTATTAAAATTTATGAAATATTAGATGTTGAACTTTGTATACGTGACAGAAATAACATTTATAGTTTGATGGAAAATGGAAAAACTGGCAAAAACATTGATAATTAATACCATATATGGTATCATGATATTACCCAATGAATATAATAGGGGTGATAGCATTTGGGCAAAATTGAAAAAATATATAAAAAAATAATGGAAGATCCATATCATGCTGATTTAGATTTTGATGAAGTAAAAAATTTCCTTAAAAAATACGGATTTACGTATAGAAACAGTGGATCTAGCCATAATGTTTTTACGCATCCATCTTATCACGGAGTCTTGGTCATTCCTACTAAACATGGAAGACATGTAAAAGGGGCATATATTAAAATGATTAGAGAAGCTTTGATTGATTTGGATATGTAGAGGAGGAACTGTAAATGGATTATGAAATTAAAATGTATACCATTGAAACTACTAATGGTACTGAATATGTTGCTGAAATCCCTGAATTAAAAGGGTGCATCGGATCTGGAGATTCTTATGAAGAAGCATTAAACGAAGTTTTGGAAAACAAAAAAATTTATTTAGAAACATTAAAAGAAATGGGTCAAAAAATCCCGTTACCTAAGCAAAAAAAATCAAAATATAGTGGAAAGCTTTCTTTACGTATATCTCCTAGATTGCATAAGAAAATTAGTGAAGTTTCAGATGAATATGGCATAAGTATTAATCAACTTATTACTGAAACTTTAGCAGAAGCTATTGGTGGATATATTAAATTGATGAATATAAGTAAAGAAAAAATGAAACAACAGGAAGAATTAATTTTAAAAGAGAATTATTCTTCGCGTGTTTATGAACAATTTGTTTTTAGCAAAAATTATATTGGAGGTATACATTAAATGGCTAATGTAGTAAATCAAAGATTTAATTCTTTAAAAATTACAAACATATTTTTAAAAAGTGTTAACTTTGAAAATAAGTGTGAACCTGTTCAAGAATTAAAAGTAAACAGAGATATAAATATAGAAAATAGAGATAACAACACTATTGATTTTTCAATTGTTCAAAAAGTACTAGTGAACGGTGGGCAAGGTGGAATTATTGAAATATGTGTAGGAGTACAAATTAATGTTGATATTAAAGAGGGATTTTCAGATGATGAAATAGAAGAAGGACTAATGGAAATTATTCAAAAAATTATTGAAGTTAATGCAATTGATGGAAAAGTGTCTTTAATTATTGCAAATTTAACGAATTCATTTGGTGATAGGCCAATAATAATTCCTGATAATTCATTCGAAGTAAAGACCAATTAAATGATTTTTAAAGATCTGGTCAAATGTATGAATAATATGAAAGAGGTCATTTTATTTGTGGTAGAGGGTATGAGTGATAAAGAGGCATTGGAGCCTATATTATCTGAATTAATCAATATGCATTTGATAAGATTTGAAGTTTTAAGAGGGGATGCAACAGCCAGTTTATCTCATCCATATTATAAAAAGAATATGAAAGATAGAATCAAAACCATTGTTGATAATTATCTGGAAAATAATCGAGGTATTCAAAAGAAGTATATTGAAAAAATTATTTATATAACTGATACAGATGGTTGTTATATAGACTCTCAATACATTTATCTAAGTGAAAAAGATAAGGAATTTCGTTATGAAGATGACGGTATTTATACTAATAATGTTGAAAGGGTCAAACAAAGAAATGAATTGAAATCAAGAAATTTAAATATTTTAAATTCTGCCTCTAAAATATATCATTTACCTATAGAAACATATTATTTTTCGTGTAACCTTGATCATGTCTTATATAATATTCGTCAATTAAAACAGGAGTTAAAAGAAGAATATGCAATTAATTTTGCAGATCAATTTGAAGGATGAGAACACGAGTTTATAAATTTTATGAATAAGAATGAAATTCCTATGGGTAAGGATTATAAAGATTCTTGGGCACAGATTAAAATATCTTTTCATTCATTGTTACGTCATTCAAATTTTCATATTTTTTTTAAAAATAATAAGCAATATTTAGTGGATGAAGTGAAAGGAATTGTCTAAATTTATTTTTAGAATGAGTGGGTGAAAATAAAACCCGCTTTTTTTCATGAAAAGTTCACAAGCATTTTCTATAATGATGATGCAGTTTTCCTTTGTAATTCATGGAATAGTGTGTATAATGGTAATGTTAGAATTGAAGTGAAAAGAGGGATTAAATGAAAAAGTTTTTCAAAATATTACTTTCTAGAAGATTATTGTTGATTATTACGCTCATTGCGGCTATCGTTTTTACGTTTGTTGCCTTTGAGTTAAGTATACTACCATTAAAATATTTTATACCATTGATTATTGTTATTTTTTTGATGACATTTCTTTTATATCGTTTATCCAGAGATAAAAATGATTCTCATCCTGTAAAAGTGGCAGTGATGAAACTGATCAATATTATTTTAGCTATTGTGTTAATTATTGCATCATGGTCTTTAATGAAGGGGTCAAACTTTATTTCTGCTATTACGGGTGGAAGTGAAGAAATTATTGAGATGGATGTTGTTGTATTAAAAGATTCATTCTATGATACAATTGATGATTTAAAAGGACAGTCATTTGGTGCCCTTCATGGAGATGCTGTTAATATTAATAAGACAGAAACAATGATTGAAGATGATATCGGTGATATTACAGTGACAAATTATGCAAGTAATAATGAATTGATTGAAGCTTTAATGACAGAGGAAATGAGTGCTATTATTGTTAAAAATGTAGATTTAAAAACTTTTGATTCCATTGAAGAAAACTTCAATGAAAAAATAAGAATTATTCAAAAATATGAAATCAAGTTACCTAAAGTGACTGCCAATAGTGCAAAAGTGACACAAGAACCTTTTATTGTCTTTATTAGTGGACGTGATCAAAAAGGACCTATTAATACATTCTCATTATCTGATGTTAATATGATTGCAACGATTAACCCTACAACAAAACAAATTTTATTAGTTAGTATTCCTCGTGATTATTATGTTGATATTCAAGGAATTGATGGTGTCATGGGAAAAGATAAGTTGACACATAGTGCAAAAGGTGGTATTGATGCGACAATTCAGACTGTAGAAAATCTAATGGATATCAAAATGAATTATTATGCGAAATTCAATTTTACTTCATTTTTAAATGTCATTGATGCTTTAGGTGGTATTGAAATTGATGTTCCTCAATATGATGTTATTGGTAGAGATGATGGTGTCTTTGTGACACGTTTAGATAAGTATACAATTAAACCGGGAAAACAGACATTTGATTCTAAACATGCTTTATCTTTTGTACGTGAAAGATATGCTTTTGTGGATGGCGATGAAATTCGTGGGAAAAATCAGATGTTGATGTTGAAGGCGATTATCAAGAAATGTTGTTCACCAAGTTTAATTACAAGTATGGATAGTGTATTTGAATCATTATCAGATAGTTTTGAAACAAATTTAAGTGCCAGTGATATTAAATCTTTAATTAATATGCAAATTAGTGATATGGCATCATGGGATGTTCAATCTTTCCGTTTGACAGGAGATGCTTCGCAGCGTACATTAGAACTGGCAACAGTAGGTGATGTGACATCTGTTAATCCAAATGGTGTTTATGTCACACAACCAGATGAACAGTCAATTGCTAAGGCAAGAGAGTATATTCAAAAGGTTATGAATAATGAAATTGTTAAAGTAGAAAGTGAAACAACTAAGCAAACAGAAACAAATACAACAAATGAATAGATTTATATTAAAAAGTATGTTATGATATAACAAATACAAGGAAAAGAAAGAGTAAATGGAGAGTCTTAGACGTAGAGAGTTCTTGGCTGGTGAAAAAGAAATCAAGGCACCATTGAATACATCTTGGAGTAGGTGGCTGAAAGAAAAGTAGGCTTACACGGGAATGCCCGTTACAGCATCAGAGTATGAACCTGTTGACAGGCGTACTTGATAAGGCTTATATAGTGATATATAAGTGAAGTAAGGTGGTAACACGATCGTTCCTCTCGTCCTTATGATGGGAGGAACTTTTTGATTATAAGGAGGAAGAAAGATGATTATTGTTTTAAAACCAGATACAAATGAAAAAGATGTGAAAGAATTAGTAAATAAGGTTGAAAGTTTTGGATTGGTTGCTCATGTTTCCAAAGGAGAAGAAACAACTGTCATTGGAATGGTAGGAGATGTTACAAAGGTTGATCCTAAACAACTGGAAGTGTCACCCGTTGTTGATCATGTGATGCGTGTCAGTGAACCTTATAAGTTGGCAAATCGTGCCTTCCATCCTGAAGATTCCATTATAGATGTCAGTGGAGTCAAGGTTGGTGGAGATCATCTGGCGTTGATAGCGGGTCCATGTTCAGTTGAATCAAAGGAACAGGTCATTGCGATTGCCAGAGAAGCCAAAGCTGCTGGAGCGAATATGTTAAGAGGAGGAGCGTTCAAGCCTAGAACATCACCTTATGCCTTTCAGGGAATGGGAACAGCAGGATTGGATATCTTAGTGGCAGCGAAAGAAGAAACAGGATTGCCAATCGTATCTGAATTGATGAGTGCAGATTATATTGATGAATTTAATGAAAAAGTTGATCTGGTTCAGATTGGAGCCAGAAACATGCAAAACTTTGATCTGTTGAAAGAAGTAGGAAGAAGATGTACGAAACCAATATTATTAAAAAGAGGATTAAGTGCAACATATGAAGAATGGATCATGAGTGCAGAATATATCATGGCAAGTGGCAATCCCAATGTGATTTTATGTGAAAGAGGAATCAGAACATTTGAAAGCTATACAAGAAACACATTGGATTTACAGGCGATTCCAGTTATCAAGAGATTGACACACTTACCTATTATTATTGATCCATCTCATGCCGGAGGGAAATGGTGGCTGGTAGAGCCAATGGCGAAAGCTGCAGTAGCAGCAGGATGCGATGGATTGATGATAGAAGTGCATAATGATCCAGAACATGCTTTATGTGATGGACCACAATCATTAAAACCAAAAAAATATACAGAACTGTTAAGACAGGTTAAAGGCATTGGAGAAATTGTTGGAAAACATGTACAATAGAATAAAAAGATAAAATTAAGGAAATATAGAAAAAAGATTGACTTTTTTGTTTTTATCGCATAATATATAAGCATATAAAAACTACTGTTATAAATACTGTGAAAAGAAAGAGTAGATAAGTGAGCTTGCGTAGAGAGTTCTTGGCTGGTGAAAAAGAATCAAGTGAACTCATTGAATTCCTCTTGGAGTAGGTGGCTGAAAGAAAAGTAGGCTTACACGGGAATGCCCGTTACAGCATCAGAGTATGAACCTGTTGACAGGCGTACTTGATAAGGCTTATATAGTGATATATAAGTGAAGTAAGGTGGTAACACGGAAGATTTTCTCTCGTCCTTATAGGATGGGAGATTTTTTTATTTATACAGTAGAGAAAGGGGATAAAAAATGATTATTGTATTTAAGCCAAAAACAAAAGATGAAGATGTACAAAAAATAGTGAAACAAGTAGAAGAAAAAGGACTCACAACACATATTGTTGTGGGAACAGAAACAACCATTTGTGGAATTATTGGAGATGTTACAAAGGTTGATCCTAAACAATTAGAAGTGTCTCCTGTTGTTGATCATGTGATGCGTGTCAGCGAACCTTATAAGTTGGCAAATCGTGCCTTCCATCCTGAAGATTCCATTATAGATGTCAGTGGAGTCAAGGTTGGTGGAGATCATCTGGCGTTGATAGCGGGTCCATGTTCAGTGGAATCAAAGGAACAGGTCATTGCGATTGCCAGAGAAGCCAAAGCTGCTGGAGCGAATATGTTAAGAGGGGGAGCGTTCAAGCCTAGAACATCACCTTATGCCTTTCAGGGAATGGGAACAGCAGGATTGGATATCTTAGTGGCAGCGAAAAAGGAAACAGGATTACCGATTGTATCTGAATTGATGAGTGCTGATTATATTGATGAATTTAATGAAAAAGTTGATCTGGTTCAGATTGGAGCCAGAAACATGCAAAACTTTGATCTGTTGAAAGAAGTAGGAAGAAGATGTACGAAACCAATATTATTAAAAAGAGGATTAAGTGCAACATATGAAGAATGGATCATGAGTGCAGAATATATCATGGCAAGTGGAAATCCCAATGTGATTTTATGTGAAAGAGGAATCAGAACATTTGAAAGCTATACAAGAAACACATTGGATTTACAGGCGATTCCAGTGATCAAGCGATTGACACACTTACCTATTATTATTGATCCATCTCATGCCGGAGGGAAATGGTGGCTGGTAGAGCCAATGGCGAAAGCTGCTGTAGCTGCAGGATGCGATGGATTGATGATAGAAGTGCATAATGATCCAGAACATGCTTTATGTGATGGACCACAATCATTAAAACCAAAAAAATATACAGAACTGTTAAGACAGATTAAAGGCATTGGGGAAATTGTTGGAAAGAAGATTTAGGAGCGAGAAAATGGATTTAAAAGTCAATTTACAAAAAGACAGTTATCATATTTATATCCAGCAGGGACTATTAGATCATGTTTTGGATAAACTTTCACCATTATGTCATGGACAAAAAATCATGATTATATCTGATGATCAAGTGTTTTCATATTATGGTGAAAAACTGAAAAAACAATTACAATCTCAATATCATGTTGGGCATGTCATTGTGAAGCATGGTGAACAATCTAAACGTTTTGATATCTTACCTGAGATTTATCATCAATTGCTTGATTTCCATTTAACCAGAACAGATACCATCATCGCATTAGGTGGTGGTGTCATTGGTGATTTGGCTGGATTTGTTGCCAGTACATTTCTAAGAGGTATACAGTTTATTCAAATTCCAACCTCTCTTTTGGCACAGGTTGATTCAAGTGTAGGAGGAAAAGTCGCTGTGGATTTACCAGAAGGAAAAAATCTGGTAGGGGCGTTTAAACATCCTTCATGTGTCTTGATTGATCCATTGACACTGAAAACATTGGATCAAAGGTATATCAATGATGGTATGGGAGAAGTGATTAAATATGGATGTATTTTTGATAAAGATTTGTTTCAAAAATTAGTTTCCTATACATCCTTTGATGATTTATATCAAGATATAGATGATATCATTTATCGTTGTGTTGATTTAAAACGTATTGTTGTTGAAAAAGATTTGTTGGATTTTGGGGATCGTCTGGCATTGAATTTTGGTCATACTTTAGGACATGCGATTGAACAATATTATCATTATCAGACTTATTCACATGGAGAAGCAGTTGGAATCGGTATGTATCAGTTAAGTTTAATATCTCAAAAACTGGGATTGACAAAAGAAGGAACAGCCAATCAAATTAAAAAAGCATTGGATTTATATCATTTACCTAGCATGGCTCATGTTCCCGTTAAAGATTTAAAAAAAGCAATGGCTTTAGATAAAAAGAACATCAATCAAAAATTGAATTTTGTCTTATTAAAAGAGATTGGGAATTGCTTTATTTATCCAAGTGATTTATCATTGATAGATGAAAGTCAGGAGGTATAAAATGGCAATCAAAATTACACCACATCAACTATCAGGAGGAATTGCAGTTCCTCCTTCAAAAAGTATGGCACATCGTGCAATCATTTGTGCTTCTTTAGCACAAGGAAGAAGTGTTATTACGAATATTGAATATTCTAAAGATATAGAAGCGACGATTGGAGCTATGAAAAGTTTAGGAACAATGATTTTTGAACATGAAGATTATCTTGAGATTGATGGCACAACAACTTTTATGAAAAATCAATGTGAAATCAATTGTTTTGAATCAGGTTCAACTTTACGTTTTATGGTTCCCATTGCTTTGGTTTGTGAAAATAATCTTCATTTTACTGGTGAAGGAAGATTAGGAAAAAGACCAATGCAGGTATATTATGATATTTTTGATCAACAGGGGATTTCTTATTTATATCGTGAAAATGTTTTAGATTTATATGTGAGAGGAAGAATGCATGGGGGAGAATTTCATTTACCGGGAGATGTTTCTTCACAGTTCATTAGTGGATTATTATTTGCTTTACCATTGATGGATGAAGATTCACGTATTGTGATGACTTCACCAGTGCAATCAAAAGGATATATTGATCTCACTTTACAGATGTTAGACATGTTTGGTATTCAAATTGAAAATCATGATTATCAAGAATTGGTGATTAAAGGAAGACAACGTTATCAACCATGTGATTATCGTGTGGAAGCTGATTTTTCACAAGCTGCCTTTTATCTTGTAGCAGGTGCTTTAAATAATCAAGTCTGTCTGCAAGATTTAAACAATGAATCTTATCAGGGTGATAAGGTTGTCGTAGATTTATTGTGTCAGATGGGATGTCAATATACAGAAACAACATCAGGGATGTGTATGCACTCAAATGGTTTAAAAGCTATCTCTATTGATGGTTCACAATGTCCTGATATCATTCCAGTTATGGCACTAGCCTGTGCTTTAAGTTCAGGAACATCATATATTCATCATATTGGACGTTTACGTATCAAAGAATGTGATCGTTTAAAAGCCACAGTAGAAGTCATCAATCAGCTAGGAGGACAGGCTATTGAAATGGATGATGCGATGGAAATCACAGGTGTAGAAAAACTTCAAGGTGGTCAAGTATCTTCTTATCATGATCATCGTATGGCTATGATGGAAGCTATTGCTTCTACTGTTTGTTTAGAACCAGTCATCATTGATGATGAACAATGTGTAGAAAAATCTTATCCTCGTTTCTGGGAAGATTTTCAACAATTAGGAGGTGTCTTTGATGAGTGCAAACTGGGGGAATAATATTGAATTATCTATATTTGGAGAAAGTCATGGACCAGCTATAGGTATTGTGATAGGGGGCTTACCAGCCGGAATGAAACTAGATATGGATGAAATTCGCTGGTTTATGAAACGACGTGCGCCTGGACAAAATCAGATGTCTACACCACGAAAGGAAAAAGATGAATTTCAAATAGTCAGTGGAATACGAGATGGTGTGACAACCGGTGCTCCGCTATGTGCAATGATTGAAAATACAAATACTCATTCAAAAGATTATAGTGAGTTAAAAGTCAATATGCGACCAGGACATAGTGATTATCCAGCTTACATCAAATATCATGGATATAATGATGTACGTGGGGGAGGACATTTTTCTGGACGTTTAACAGCACCTATTGTATTGGCTGGAAGTATTGCCAGACAGATTTTATTAGAAAAAGGAATTCTAATTGGTGCTCATATGAAACAGATTCATCATGTTCAAGATGAGTCATTTCCCGTTGATATAGATGATGAACTATTAAAACAATTATCACATCAAATGTATCCAACATTAGATGATCAAGTTTTTATAAAAATGCAGGAAGAAATAGAAAAAGCACGTATGTCACAAGATTCAGTTGGCGGTATCATTGAATGTGCAATAGCTCATGTTCCAGCAGGAATAGGTAATCCTTTCTTTGATTCAGTAGAATCTCATTTATCTCCATTATTATTTAGTATCCCGGCTGTAAAAAGTGTGAGCTTTGGAAGTGAATCTATTCATCAGATGTATGGTCATGAAGCCAATGATGCTTATTACTATCAAGGGGATCAAGTCAAAACCAAAACCAATCATAATGGGGGTATCACTGGAGGTATTACGAATGGAATGCCAATTGTTTTTCAAGTTGGTATTAAACCAACACCTTCTATTTCTCAAATTCAAGAAACAATTAATGTTCAGACACATACCAATACACAAATTCAAGTGAAAGGAAGGCATGATCCATGTATTGTCCCTCGTGCTGTTGTGGTAGTGGAATCAATGGCAGCATTGGGAATCTTGGATCTGTTAGGTTAATATGAAAGATTTAAAACAATGTCGAGAAGAAATAGATGCTATTGATGAACAATTGATGGCTTTATTTGAAAAAAGAATGAATGTCGCTAAAGATGTTGTGCAGTATAAAATGGCACATGACATGGAAATATTTCAAAGTGAACGTGAAGCACAAGTGATTCAAAAAAATATCTCACGTATTCATCAGGAAACACTAGAACCTTATGCAAAACTGTTTCTTACATCTTTAATGAATATTTCTAAAACATATCAATCTACATTTTTATCTTATTCTTGTTCTCATTTTCCGCAACCACAAACACAAAATATTACGGTTGGTTTTCAAGGTGTGCCGGGTTCTTTTTCTGAAAAAGCTTTGAAAACTTACTTTGGAGATGATGTTCAAAGACAGAATTATCCACATTTCAAAGATGTGTTTGAAGCATTAAAACATGATGAAATTGATTATGGGATTGTGCCTTTAGAAAACTCATCGACAGGGGCTATTAATGATAATTATGATGCTATGAGAGATTATGATTTTTATATTGTTGGAGAACAAAGTTTAGCTGTTTCACAGCACTTATTAGGTATCAAAGGTACAAAGCTGGAAGATATACAAGCTGTTTATTCTCATCCTCAAGGATTACTACAAACTTCCTTGTTTTTAGATAAACATCATATTCAACCACGTGCTTATGAAAATACTGCAATGGCGGCTCAATATGTTTCTTCTTTAAATGATCCTCATATTGGTGCTATTGCATCTTTACAGGCTGCTAAGCTTTATGATTTAGATGTGATTCAAGAAAATATTCAAAATGTTTCTAATAATTCAACAAGATTTATTATCTTTGGAAAACATTTAGAAATTTCTGAAGATGCCTCTTGTATCAGTATTGTATTTACATTACCACATCAAATAGGTACTTTATATCAAATCACCAAGATTATTAATGATTATTCAATCAATATGTTGCGTATTGAATCTCGTCCATTACTAGAAACAACATGGGAATATTATTTTTATGTAGATTTAGAAGGAAGTTTAAAACAACCTTCACTTTTACAGGCATTAGAAGATATCAAGGCTCATACCAAAACCATGAGGATATTAGGAAATTATGCGAAAAGATAAAACAAATGTTGTTTTGATAGGAATGATGGGATGTGGAAAAACAACAATTGCGAAACTATTGAAAGATAAACTTCATAAACAATGGATTGATATGGATCAGTATATTGAAAATCAATATCAAATGTCCATATCTCAAATGTTTGATATATCAGAGGACTATTTTAGAGAAAGAGAAACAGCATGTTGTTTAGAGATTGCTAAACAAAAACATTGTATTATTTCTACAGGTGGTGGGGTTATTCAGCGTTATGAAAATATCGAAGCCTTGAAACAAAGTGGGTATATTATTTATATTGATCGCCCCATTCCTCTTATTTTAGAAGATGTTGATACATCCTCTCGCCCTTTATTAAAAGAGGGTGCTCAAAAACTCTATGATTTATATCAAGTCAGACATCCTCTTTATTTACAAGCCTGTGATTACTGTGTTGCTAATGATGGGACATTAGAAGATGTTTGTCATAAAATTATAGATTTATTAAAGAAGCTATAAATTGATATGATAACCTCCTAGTAGACAGTGTAAATAATTAAACACTGATACGGGAGGTTTTTATATTGGGAAGAAAAAGCAAATATTCTAAAGAACTAAAAATAGAAATATGTAAACGTTATTTGAATGGTGAAGGATCTACTTATTCATTAGCTGATGAAATTGGCACAAATAATATGGTTGTTTATAGATGGGTTAAAAAATACAATGCTTTTGGTGAATCAGCTTTTGATGATTTAAAATCAAATAATGCATATACTAAAACATTTAAACAGATGGTTGTAGATGCTTATTTAAACGGCGAAGGTTCATTAGATGATCTGGCAATAAAATATAATATTTCTTCTAATAGCACTATCATAAAGTGGATAAAAGATTATAATAGTCATATGGAATTGAAGGATTACATTCCTGGAGGAGAAGATATCTATATGGCGAAAAGCAGAAAAGTAAATAAAGAAGAACGTATTGAAATTGTAAAGTATTGTCTTGAACATGATTTGGACTATAAGACAACAGCTAAGGTATTTGAAACAACTTACGCTAATGTCTTTAATTGGGTCAAGAAGTATAAGGAAAAAGGCGAAGATGGTTTAGGTGATAGACGTGGACATCATAAAGCTGATGAAGAAGTTGATGAAATGACTTTATTAAAACGACAGCTCAAACAAAAGGAATATGAACTTGAAATGGCACTATTGGAGGTAAGAATGTTAAAAAAATTGGACGAGATAGAAAGAAGGCGATATACAGAGAAAGCAAATATGAAGAAGAATATGAAGCAATCAAAGAAATTAGCGAAGAAGAAGTAGATAAAGGAAACACACCAAATATATCACTTATGTGTAGAATACTTGATGTCAAACGTGCAAACTATTATAAATGGCTTCATCATGAAAAGAGTATTGTAGACAAGGAAAATGAAGAGATAGCTGAGCTGATCAAAGAATATCATAAAAAATATAACGGATTATTAGGTTATAGAATGATGGCTGATAGAATAAATAGAGATCATCATAGACATTATAGTGACAAACGTATCTATAAGATCATGAGGACATTAGGTATTCAAAGCATCATTCGACCTAAACGAAGAAGTTGTACAGTTAGAAAAAATAACAACACAGCTAAGAATAATCTTAATAGAGATTTCAATGCATCAAGACCAAATGAAAAATGGGTAACTGATGTCACAGAATTCAAATATGGCCCACATAATGAATATAAGCTTTATTTGAGTGCATTTCTTGATCTCTATGATAGAACAGTCGTCAGTTATGAAGTTGGTAATCACAATAATAATATTCTTGTTTTTAATACATTTGATAAAGCAATTCAAGCTAATAAAGATGCACATCCTTTATGTCATTCGGATGGAGGATATCAATACACAAGTCCAGCCTTTGTAAATATGCTTAAAGAGCAGGGAATGACACAAAGCATGTCAAGAGTTCACTGCTGCATAGATAATGGACCAATGGAAGGCTTTTGGGGAATCATGAAATGTGAGATGTATTATTATGGAAAACATTACAACACAAAGGACGAACTTATTAAGGCTATTGATGATTGGATTCATTATTACATGTATGAAAGATATCAAAGAAGATTTGGAGTAAAGACACCATATGAAGTGAGAAGAGAAGCACTATCATTACAAACACCAAATCAATATCCAATATTAGAAAATAAAAGAATCATAAAATATAAACAAGAACATTATACAAGTAATACAACATTAGCTGCATAAAGAAAAATGAAGTTGTCTCCTCGGCAACTTCATCAAAAACATTTTTAATTATTTCACCTGTCTACTTGACAGGGGCGGTTCAAATGATTATAGCTTTTTTTGTTGTCTAAATTTATGAGTCATATTATAGGTCACATGAAATATCACTTCTTAAATACTGACTGAAAACGTAGACATTTTCAGTCAGTATTTGATTTGTCTTTTTTCTTAAAAATCTCACATTTTCTTGTGTTTTCGCTTAATATAAGCTTACTTCCATTATAAATTCCTCGACCGATAAAGTCTACTTTATCGGTCATTTTTATCTCAAGGCATTTAAGAAAAGGAGCGGATTGATAGTGGGAGTTGCTTTAAAGAATATGTATTTTACAGTGATGTGCTTACCATCACAAGATTGTAAATTCTACGGAGAAGTTCATAGTCCTTTTCTACAGCAAAGTGTGGAATTTTGTGGTTTAACAGAATTAATTTTGATTATGGATCAAGTCATGAAAGATTATCATCTTCCTAAACATGACGAAAGGTACCGACATTTTCAATCACATCATGCCATGATTGAAAAAAAACTAGAATATCGTAAAGAAGATATTCAAGAGAGATTTGAAGAATATTTAAATGAATCTATGAAATGTTCTAAAAACAGTCAAAATACTTTTCAGATTAAAGTGATGTATAGACAGAATTATACGTGGCAGGGTGAAATTATTTGGAGTGAAAAACACAGAACAAAGTTCTTTAGAAGTGCTCTAGAACTGATGCATTTAATTTATTCAGTATTTGAGTAATAGGGTAAATCTTACATAAAGGAAAGGGGGAACCCAATGCAAAAATAAATTGTTTGTTTGTTGAAAATGTAAACGCATACAATAAATAAACATATCTTTATAGATTACTTTTATTTATGAAAAATGAAAGGAGAAAAATTGAATATGAAGAATAAATATAAAAAGAAACTTATAAAAGTTTTCTCAGTATTTGTATCTTTGTTGATGGTGTTTGCATTAGTCCCTGTGACTGCAAATGCGGCCGATGATACAATCTATTCAGAAGATGGTATTTCTATTACGGTTGATAAGGGTGATACTCTTGCTACTAGAAAAGATATTTCATTTACTGTTAAAGTTAATGGTGTAGTTGTCAAGGAAAATGTTTTGATACATGACATTGGGGCATCAATTGGAAAAATTCATATTGATGCTAAAGGATATGATGTAACTTTTGGAGGAAATGATATACGTCTTTCTAGTTTTGGTGAAAATACTTATTTAATAACTATACCTAATCTGTTTAAAGATTCATATAGTTGTACCATTAATCTTGCAACAGAAAAAACAAAAGATGATATTAAAATTGCAAATGGAGAGACTGTTTATGGTAAATTTTTATGGTCTAAACAACATGCAGATACAAGTGCATATGCAAGAGATATAGAAATTTATGTGAATGATGAATATGCTTATACACAAACTGTTAATACTCCTAAAGAGTTAAGTAATTTAATAGGGGTTAATAAAGAATTTTGGTTTGAACCAAATCTTGATTTATATAATGCTAATTATGAGATGAATAGAGATTATGTAAATCAAGTGGAAAAAGATTTGAAAATTTATTTAACGACAAAGTGTGGTTGTGGACTTGAAACATGTTTATGTGAAGGTGGATGTGATTGTACTGTAAATTGTCCATGTGAAGCATGTCAAGGTACGAATTTAGCTGATAATCAAATTAATACGGGATATGGTATTATTACGTATAAAGAACCAGGATCATCTGGTGGATATAGATTACAAGTTAGAATTAATTTGAATGGTCAAATTGTTTATACAAGTGATTGGTTAAGAGTTTATGTTGGTTTACCAGGAAATTTGGAATTTGATCCAGCACAAGGATATTATTATCAAAAACCTAATGATTATGATATTAATACACTAAGATCGGGTTCAACTTGGGTAGAAGGAACTGGACAATTATCAATTGTGGGAATAACTCAAGAAGTTAGAGATTATGATAATGTATTAACAATCAATTTAGTAAATTTTGATAATAGTGTTTCATTAGATGTAGAAAGACGTCCAGGATCACCAATGAATAATGTTAATGGGTATAGAGTATCATATGAAGTTAATGGAGTAAGCTATACTTATGATTATTATAATTTTGGTGCAGCACAAACACCTAATATTCCTACAAATACACCTGTCACAATTACAGCTATTTGTAATTCACCATATGAAGTTAATCAATGGTCAACAGGAAATGCACATGCTGGAAATGTGACATTAGAAGGTAGTGAAGGAGAAAATGGTACAGAAGCATATGGTAATTCTGTAACATTAACCGTAAATTCAGCTAATGACCCAAGAATACTTCTATATATTGATAGTTTAAAAACAGTAGAAGTTCCTACAGATGATGATTTAATTAATACAGAAACAGGATTATTAAAAGATAATGCAGTTATGATTGATTGTATTAATGATAGTGTAAGTCATGAAAGTGAAACTTATGGTCTTGAAGCAGGAACATATACTATCGGAGATTTAGCAGGTAATTCAGCAGATGGATATACTTGTGACATTACAATTACGAACCCAGATACTTATGTTAAAAAGTATAATGAAACTTTAGATAATCATACTTTAGATCCAGAAAATCAAGATAATCAAACAATTACTTTAAGATATGTGAATGGAGAATGGACAGTAGGAGAAGAAGAAGCTCCAGTGACTTATACAGTTTCATGTCCAACAATTCCACAAAAGCCAGATGAACCTACAGTAGAAGGTTTATTAGTTGATAGTGCTGTCACAATCAATTGTATTAATAAAGATGCATCTCATGCTGATAAGGCAAAAACTTATAGCTTATTAGATGGATATACAATTGGTGATGTTGAAGGTAATGAGACTGATGGTTACACAGTAGATGTCACTGTAGCACCTAATGCATATGTGACTCAATATAACACAGATACAGGTGTGGATCATGATTTATCACCTGATACTCAAGGCGAAAAGACTATTCAATTAGTATATGTCAATGATAAATGGACTGTAAAAGAAGGAAGTGCTCCTGTAAGTTATGATGTTGTATGTGTAACTGCTCCAGGAACAACGACTCCAGATGAACCAACTGATGATCAAGTTAAAGATTTATTAGCAGACAATGCAGTTACAATTGATTGTACGAATAAAGATGTTGAGCATGCTGATAAAACTTATGGATTATTAGGTCAATATACAATTGGTGATGTTACTGGTAATGAAACTGATGGTTATAGAGTTGATATTACTGTAGAGCCAGATGAAGCTTATGTAACTCAGTATAATGAAGATACAGGAGTTCAACATAGTTTATCACCAGAACAAGAAGCTAAAGTCATTACATTGGTTTACGCTGAAGGTCAATGGAAAGTAGAAGACGGTAGTGCACCTGTAACATATACAGTCGTATGTGATACGGATTCAGGAGAACCTACTGATCCTACAGATCCAACAGATCCTACTGATCCAACAACACCAACAGATCCTTCAAATCCAGGAGACAATGATGGAAATCAAGGTGATAATGGTAACACTGATGGTGGAAATGGAAATAATACTGGAAATACTGATAATGATGGAAATATAAATGATTCTGGAAATACAGGCAACAATGGTAATAATGACGGACAGAATATAAATACTGGTAACAATGCTAATAATGGTAATGGAACAGGAACAAATGGTACTGGTACAACATCAAGTACAAATAGTTCTCAAAATCCAAAGACAAGTGATGATAGTGCAATTGTTACTTGGATGTCATTAGTAGTACTTGCTGCTGGTGGAATTGCAGTGATTACAAAGAAAACACTGAAGAAAAATAAATAAAAATGATAAAAAGTGCCTTAGGGCACTTCAGGCTGTTGACAAAGTAAAAAGTCAACAGCTTTTAGTTTTCAAATAGAAAAATATATGGTATTATATCTATTGTCGTGGATGACTTCGTTCCAAATATGCAAATTTTGAGGCTCCACGACTTTTTATTTTACCACTATATCATGAAAATATGGTATAATGTAAATGCATATTTGGAGGTAAAATATTATGGCAATGACATGTTTAAACAATCGAAAAAATGACAGCTTGATTTTGAGTACTATAGATGAATTAGTACCATTGGATCACAAGGTAAGAGAGCTTGAAGAAGCTATTGACTGGAATTTCATATATCCTCTCGTTAGACCTTTATATAGTTCTTTTGGCAGACCAAGTATTGACCCGGTGGTACTTTTTAAAATGCTTTTTATCAACTTTGCATTTAGTATTCATTCCATGAGAAGAACATGTGAAGAAACAAAGGTGAACCTTGCCTACAGATGGTTTTTAGGGTTGTCCATTGATGATGAGGTTCCAAACTACTCAACATGGTCACAGAACTACATCAGAAGATATGGAGATTCTGAAGTTTTCGATGAGATTTTCAAAAAAAATTATTGAAGAAGCCATCGCATATGATTTTGTGGATCTTGATACGGTATTTGGAGATGGAACACATCGAAAGGCCAATGCCAATAATAGAAAACATGAAAATAAGGCTGTAGAAATAGTAAAGAAATACTATGACGATGAACTTCTGGAGGAAATCAACAAGGATAGAAAAGCCCATGAGAAAAAGCCAATAAAGGAAACAAAGGATATAGAACTTGCATATGACGAAGAAACAGGTGAACTCATTGAAGGAAAAGGAACAAAATCAATAAAGGTAAGCAAGACAGATCCGGAAAGCGGATGCTTTCATAAGGGAGAAAAACAGAAATGCTTTGCATATACAAATCTAACATTCTGTGATAGACACGGATTTGTACTGCATAATACAGTGGCACCAGGCAATCAGCACGATAGTGTTGTTTTTCATGATGCATATAGAAAGCTGTTGAACACCTATGGAGATTTAATACATAACATCAGTTTAGATGCAGGATTCATGACACCAGCAATATGTCGAGAAATCATAGAAGATGGAATCAGAGCATATATGCCATATAAAAGACCCATGACAAAAAAGGATACTTCAAGAAATATGAATATGTCTATGATGAAAAGTTGGATATTTATATATGCCCCAATAACAAGGATTTGAAATATACTACAACAAACAGATCAGGATACAGGGAATACAAATCAAATCCAAAGGACTGTGAAGGATGTCCATTTTAGAGAAATGTACACAGAGCAAAAATCATCAGAAGGTCATCACAAGACATGTATGGGAGGAATATAGAGAAATAGCAGATGAGAACAGATATACACCAGAATGGAAAGATATCTATCCACTAAGAAAAGAGACGATAGAAAGAGTCTATGCAGATTGCAAAGAAAAGCATGGACTAAGATTCACAAGATTAAAAGGACTAAAGAAAAATCAACAGGAATCGTTGATTATTTTTGGCTGCCATAATTTAGGCAAATTAGCGAGAATGAAGAAAAGGAAAGGACTCATAAATATTCCTTCACCCAATAAAAAAGAAGGAAATATAAGGAAAACAATACAAATTTATCAATTTTCATAAAAAAATAAAAGAAGTGGTAGATTTAATAAAAAATTCTACCACTTTGTCAACAGTCTGAAGTGCCTTAGGGCACTTTTTTCATATAGAATATTATTTGTTTTGAATTAGAATTTTTTTAATAATTTTTATAAATGATAATCATAAGAAATGGGTAGAAATTAAGGGATAATCATTAAAAATGCAATAATAACAGTAATTGTACTTAATAATGTCCCTAATAGATAGTATTCTGAAAATACAGGATCTTCCGAAATCTTTTTGTATCTTACAACTGATTTAGCAGTGATAACTAAACCGATAGAAGAATATTCATTGATTGTTAACATTAATAAGATGAGTATTCTTTCAAGCATTTCAATAAAAGCTCCAGCATTAGGAATACTTTGTTTTACGTCATTTGATGTTGTTTCTTGTGGTTGAAAGTTATTTAGCAATATTTTGATTGTTATACTTGCAGGTTGTATTATAACAAGAAGAAGCAATATCCATGATATAAGTGTTTCTATAGTTAGAATATTGTTATTTTCAATTCTATTTATCCAATGATTAAAGTTGATAATATCTAAAGAACTTAATAAATAGCTATATATAAAAAGTATAACGATATGTATTAATTGATCTATAAAGTATAACCAAATATCTGATACGATATTGAGTTTATGTATCCTTATTTTACAAAAATCAATGATAAAGTGTGATAAGCAAACTATTGATAAATAAAAATAATTTGTTTTGGAAAAAATGAGCCAAGACACTAATAATAGTGCTATTGAATATAGAAAAGCATGTTTTGTCACAGATATATTGCTTTCTATTTTATTTTTAGCTAATTTGCTTGATTGAAAATAGAAATCGCCTAATAAATTACCTATTAGCATTGTTTTAAATATGATTATCATTATCATCTCTCTCTTTCATTGTATTATGTAATACATTATAAGAATGATTAATTGTATAAAAATAGCAATTTTTCAAAGTTTTACTTATAGCAGGTTGTTGTACTCCTAACTCTTTGGCAACATCATACTGATTGTAATTGTTTTTTATATATGTTTTGATAACGTTGACTGCATTTTTTGTCCATTTTGATTTGGAAATATAGATGAGAGATAAAATTGAATTTATTAATTCATCCTGTGTATCCCATTGTTCTCCGGAATTAATTATTGCATTTGTTACTATTTTCTCATAGTTTTTTTCCTTTTCGTTAAGTATGGATATGCTTTTTCTTGCATTGTAATATGCTGGACCAGCAATTTCTAATGTGTTGTTTTTTAAAATATCAGTGTCTATTTTACCTACACCTATACCAAAACGAATTTTTATTGGAAACATATTCATCTCAATATCATTAACAATTTCAAAAACTTTTTCTTGTTGACATAATAAACCTTGAAATTCATCACCTAGAGAAATTATAAAATTTGCGGCAATAATATCATCATATGATTGATTTATCTTTGACAAGACATGTTTTAATTTCTGTTGTACTTCATTTCTATTTTTTATTTTTTTTGAATCAATGATATCACCAATAATAGCAACATATATATTTTTTGAATTGACAGACATAATTTTTACCTCTCTTGTAGTTAGAATTTATTCTTATATACTTATTTTATATGAATTGATTGACATTGTAAATAAAATGATTCCTTATATACGGAATCAAATTGATTGATTACATAAAATAGGAATCAAAAAGAGTATCAATAATTCTTATTGATACTCAAGTTTTTATATGTTTGCTTTATGATGTTTTCTAGTTGTAGCTAAACCTACTATTCCACCAACGGCAAGTACCATCATAAAAATCCAACCACCTATTTCTATGTTATCATTTGTTTGTGGTGATTTTGTAGAAGTACTTGTTTGTGATGATGTATTAATAATAGGCTTATTGTTTGTTGTTTCATTATTGAGTACATTTTGGAAATGAATTTGATTTGTTTTATTTCCATTTTCTAAATAAACAATGGTACTTGCGATAAGACCATTATTATCTGTATTTTTGACATAGACATCAATTTGATATAAGCTTTTATCATATTGTAGTTGATCATTGGTATTTTGAACTAATGAATATGAATATATACCAGCATGAGTATATGTCATAGAAAGTTGAGTTTGATCACTATCATTCATTGAAAACTGATAAACTCCATTTTGACTATTTTTTGGCATAGGACAATCACTATTTAATGCTTTAAATTGATAAGTTGATTGATAATGATTTTGTGTTTGTCCATGAACAGTCAATGTTTGTGTTATAGGAATAGATACTGATGCTATATGTTCTGTGGCATAACTCTGTTTAGAGAACATCATCAATAGAAAACAGATGATGAATATCACAGATACAATCTTGTATTCTTTTTTTAATATACAGCTCATAGTTCCTCCTTTCTTTGCATTCTTTTATAAAGAGAAATGATAACAATAATCAAAATAATGATAGGAATGATATACCACGTATAAGAAGAACTAAAATCAATATTTTTAGTATCATCTTCATCAATAAATGTATTTTCTTGTACAGTATCATTTAAACGTGCTACTAAAATATGTCTTCCATTTGTCATATCAGAAGTACAAGTACTTAATAAGATGATATGATCTTGAGTATTCACACCTATGTCACGATAATACATAGCATTGTTTTTTAATAAATCAAGATAACTCTGTTTATCATGAATAGAAATATCATAAATAGATGTATCATAGGCATCAACTTCTAAAAAAGCAAACAAATCTAAACCATATGTTTTATTATCTACATATAATGTTCCATATTGTCTTGTATCAAAATAATTCTTATCTTTAAAAGAACCAATTTCTCCAAATAAAGCATTACCTTCCATATGATGACCATAAAAGATACTATTAAAATCCTTTAAATGATTATCATTTCTATAATCAAGGTAAATACTACCACTTAAAGAATATTCACCATCAGCACTTGTATTTAAATACTTCTCATTATTATCTGCCTGTACAACAGGATAATCAATATGAGTTCCATAAATATTTAACCATCCAAACACTTCTGGGTTGATATTTTGAAATTCTTCAAAAGAACGATTATCTTCTGGTGTAGGTTTATAGACAGTATATTGGGTTGAAGAAGCTTCGTTCAATACCTGATGGCTATCCCATAAAGCATAACAACCAAAAACGAAAATACTTAGGAATATCAATAGCATAATATTATCTATAATGCTATTGATAATTCCAATGATTTTTTTCTTTGTTAATCTCATTGACTATTGATGAGATCTTCTTTTACTTACAACGTATAAAGCTAAACCACTACCTGCAACAACAACCATTAATACGAATGGTAAGTTATTGATGATGATACCTGTTGGAGTAATACTAGTGTCATCATATGTATTTGTAAATGCTATACTATTTCCATTTTCAGTGATTAAATTTAATTTCCCACCATCATCTTTACTGTCAAGATTCATATTTTTATTACCATTTTTATCAACTGTTGTTAAATTTTTTTCTTTGACCACAACAGATGGTGTATAGTTAGAAGCACCAATTTCTTCAACATAATAAGTAGTACCTGCTGGTAAATCATAAATTCTCAATTCTTGATTATCTGATAATTTAATAGGAGTTGGAGTACTTCCATTTAATATATAATCAATTTTATTTTCTTCACTTACTTTTTCTTCACTCTCAAAAATTATACCATCAAATTGTCCTTCGCCTATATAAGTATCTGGTAAATTGATATAAACATTAAAATCGAAATCTTTTGTTAAATCAGCATAATCTCCTTCTACATCTTTGCTGATAGTTGTAGCTAAATAATGACCTGGATGACTAGGATCTTCTGACCCAGCTTTTTTAGTATAAGTATTTACGAATTTAAATTCTGAATCAGAACCATCTCCCTCATCAGGTGTTGGGTCAGGATTGACTTTATTACTTCCTCCTACAGTTTCAGTGCCATCATCAGTTTGTATTTGTGTGACTTGAACTTTTTCTACATATACTCCTGATTTATCAGTTTTATTTTTTACCCATACAACTAGTTCATATTTTGCATCTGAACATTTTAATCCATAATTTGGATCGTCTAGATCTGGGGCATCTTGAGTTGTTTCTTCAACATTATAAGTGTAGATACCCGCTGCATTATATTCCAAACCACCATCACCAAAAATATTTTTTGCGACTTTATGATCTGAATCATTAGAAGAAATTTCTATTGAAATCGTTTTATCACCAGTATCTCCTGTTACAGCTGCTGTTCCGTTTTTTATTAAATCAAATTTAAAATCAAAAGTTTTAGTATAATTAATTCCATCTTCAATATTTAATTCTTTTACTAAATATGCTTCAATATTAGTTTCGTTATCAACTGCAAACGCTGGACTTACACTTAAAGCCATACCTAAAGTCATGGTTCCAGCAAATAAAGTTTTCATTATATTTCTTTTCTTCATAACTTTGTATTCTCCTTTTCTTTATATTCCTCGTCTTCTTAATATCATTATAACTTTACCAAGTGTTTCATTTCTTTTTACAGGTCCAAAGATACGACTATCAGTAGCATTCTTTCTTGAATCACCTAACAAGAAGATTTCGTCTTCTTGAAGTGTGATAGGAAAATCAATACCTTCTTCATATCTTTGTGTATCTTCATATATGTTATCTTCTTGTTGTAAAGAACCATTAATCATTAATCCATCTTCACTTATATCAACTGTATCTCCCTCTACAGCAACAACACGTAAAGCATAAGTATGATCTTCATAATTAACGACTGTAATATCCTGTGATACAAAGTTTTTATCTAAACGATAATACATAACTAAATCACCGGAATTAATAGCAGGTTCCATATTGGCATAATCATTACGAAAGATTCCATATATGAATGTAAAGATTATAAATAATATTAAGAAAATAAAACCAATTTTTAATAACAAGAATAATATATCTTGTTTTAAACTTATATCTTGTTTTTTATTGAATTGTTGTTCTTGGATATTTTGGGCATTAGACATGCTTCTTTCTCCAATACCATAACAATGTTACTATTCCAACAATACCAATACTTCCAATTCCTAACATTGTGATTGTATTATTCATACCTGATGTAGGAATATTAGTGTCTGGAATATTAATGTCTTTCATTGTGTTGATGACTGTAACTGTTGTGTCAGATGTTAAAGAAACATCATTTATTGGGCCACCTGTTGGATTGTTTTCTCCAATTTGATAAGTTACAACATAATCTTCTGAAGTATTCAATTCTTGAATAGAAAATTGAGTATTGATATTTAAATTTTCAAATTTAAAATTTTCATTATCATGTAACTTAAGGATTACTTGACCTTTATCATCTGTTGTTACATCTTCCCTAAATGAAGTATTGCTAATAGGAGTGCCATTTTGATCTTTCAAAGTTACTCGGATATTCCACTCTCTTGTAAGATCGGCATATTCACCAACAGCATCTTTTTTTACAGTTAAATCATAATCTATAAAATCATAATATACTTTAAATGTGTTGTTTTCTTTCCATGCATCAGAATCGTTTTCATTTAGAACATTTTCAATATAAAATTTTGATTGTTCAGAATTTAAGGAGTAGGTATTAGAATCCGGATTAGTATATCTTATAAGGATTGACGGATTACCTACTGTTCCATAGTCGTTGAGGATTTCACTGTCTAAAACATAATATCTGCCATTATATTCAATAGCACCGTCTTGACTGTTTGGAACTTCTTTATATGTTTCTACAAATAGTGCAGCAGTATCTGCTGAAGTAGCAACATCTTCCCATTGTGCGACAAATGTAAATGTATGACCTATATCGCTTGTGACATCTCCTTCAGAATAATTAATACTTGTTTCATCAATAGTAAATGCTTCATTTGGATCATAAAGTGTTTCACTAACTGGCGTATCACCCTTATACAATTTCCATCCTAAGAATACTGATCCGTCTTTAGTCGGTTTAACTGTAGGCATATATGCATCAACAGCACCATTAGCAATGGTATAAGTCTTTGTTGAACCATCTGCCTTTATTTCAATATAGCTTTGGTTATCATCTGATTGGTAATTTCCATTAAATGTAGCATTTCCTCCATTTAAGTTAAAAACAAGATTGTATTGATAAGGTTTTGCTGTTAATTTTGCAATTTGGTTTACTGCTTCTGAAGAGTCATCTTTATTAAGTACAAATACATGTGTATAGTCATAATTGTTTTCTAAATCATAAAAGAATGAATAATCTTCATCATAATAGCCCAAAATTCCAGGTGTAGGATTATATTCAGTGATTCCTAAAAGTGGACGTTCTTTATAATAAAAATCAAAATATCTATTATTGTTGTTAGGATTAACTTTCTGTTTGAATTCGTCGATAGTCATCCAATAACCATTATTTAAAAATTCATTATTCAAAACATCATTAAGTTCCTTTTTAATACCATTATGTGATACTTCTAGGTTTATAGTATATGGATTATACCCTTTTGCTACTGAGAAGAAATAAATATTTAATGCTTTATCGGCACTCCAGTTCTTATCGTATGAAACACTATAAACTCTATCACTATCATTTGATTGTAATTCGTAATAAAAATTTCCTCTATATTCATGTACTTCAGATGCCCCAACATCATTAATGCCATCTAATCCTGTGATAATGATTTCTCTGTTATTTATTTCTTTAAAGTTTCCTTCAAATATTAAATTCTCTCGAACGTTTGTGACAGTTACTTGGTATATTGTTCTAGGTTTATTGTCATTTTTCCATGATATTGACTTCCTTATTCCAATTAATTTTAGTGTTACAACGCTATTATTTGATAGTGTTGTTTCAACACTTGTTCCGACATCCTCTTCACCAGCATTATAAATAACATTAATATCTTCACCATTAATCTTCAACATATTTAAATCCCAATAGTCTCCACCACTATTTGATTGTGAATATAACCAAAATGTTGCATTATCACCAGGATTGATAGGGGTGATTAATTTTTCTGTATCACTTCCACATAAGTCACCATGTTGAATACCATCTCTATTACCTGAAGGTATTTTATATTCTCCATCTATTACTTCCGCTCCGAATTCAATTATTGTATAACTTGTATCTACAGCAAAATCAACTTTTATAGTTATGTTATCAGTGATACGACTACTTTCAATTTTTAGTGAAGCAGTTTTCTGATTTTCAGTGATGGGTTCAGCTGTATCATTAAATAGCACAGAACTGATATGATAAGTATCATTTGCTTGAATAGAGATATTTAAATCTTCACCATTTGATATTGTATCTGGTCCTGTAACAGTACCAAGTTCTTCCTCATAGTCATATGTGACATTATATTCACTTGCACAGATTAAAACTATTTTTTGATCCACAGTTAATGCTATTCCTATATCTTGCTGATCATTTAAAGAGTAATATGTTGTTCCTTCATATGTTCCAATACGTGATATAGGTGTTTCAGTGTTAGTGCTTGAATCTTTTACGACTGCTTTTTGAAATTTTTGTGTTTCGTTTAAGTATATACCTAAAGAAGTTAGATTGTCTGTGATAAGACCTGCTGGATAGGAAATATTTGACTCTTCACCATCAATACTTAGGATAACATTGACTGTATCCATCTCATTTTGAACTTGTTTAAATGAAATAGTATTGGGTTGATCTGGTTGTTCTTCAGCATTAACCTTAGGCACAAAGAATAGTCCCATAATCATTACAAAAGATAATAAAACAGATACAAAGGCTTTCTTCTTTGTTTTTATTCTCACTGTTTTATTCCTCCTTTCCATAAAAATTCTAAATAATTGAAGATTATTTAGCTGCTTTACGAGCTTTCTATATTTCATGTTCTCCCTCCTTTCCCAATATTTGGTTTGAAAAGCTCAATCTCATTTTAAGCATGGATTTTTTTTAAATCTATAGCTTGGTTTTAAAATAAAAGATTGGTTATTTTATGAGATATATGGTGTGACTTGGATATATAATGAAAAGGAATTTTTAGGTATTCACAGAGAAGTTTGTTTAATGATATAATAGCAATGAAATAAAAAAAGAAAGGTGAATGAAATGAAGAAATATTTATGTGTGGATGTTGGTGGAACATCTATTAAAATGGCTGTTTTAGATGAAGATGGTCAAATTTATGAAACAAAGAAGGTCAAAGTACCTCCAACGATAGAAGATATGTATCAAGTGGTTGTTGATGAATTTTCTAGTCATCAAAGTTTAAAAGGTGTAGCTTTAAGTATGCCTGGTGCTGTTGATAGTGAAAAAGGTGTGATTGGTGGTTCGAGTGCGATTGATTATATACATGGACCACATATTAAAGAAGATTTGGAAAACAGACTAAATGTTCCTGTTGAAATGGAAAATGATGCCAATTGTGCTGCTTTAGCTGAAGTCTGGAAAGGAGCAGCGAGTGATGTTCAGGATTGTTGTTTTATTGTCAGTGGAACAGGTATTGGTGGAGCTGTTGTTAAGGATCGTCGCATTCATAAAGGTGAACATTTACATGGTGGAGAATTTGGTTATATGATTGCACAGTTTGATTTTGATACACATGAAATGTATACATGGTCAGATGTTGGTTCTACTATGGCAGTTGTTAGAGGGGTTGCTAGAGAAAAAGGTGTTGATGTATCTTCTTTGGATGGTAAGGAAATTTTTGATCATTATCATGATGATCCTATTTATGAAAAATATGTGGATAAGTATTATTATGTTTTAGCAAATGGTATTTATAATTTGCAATATGCCTATGATCCACAAAAGATTGTCATTGGTGGAGGAATCAGTATTAGAGAGGATTTATTGGATGAAGTGAATCAGCGTTTGGATGTCATTTTTAGTCGTTTTACACATGCGAAAATACGTCCTGTTGTTTTAACTTGTCAATATCATAATGATGCTAATTTATTAGGAGCACTCTATCATTTCTTCACAGTCAATTCATAAAAAAAGATTATACTTGAATGGGGTGATAATAAATGGAAAAAACAACACCTATTGTTGATTCTAAATTAAGACATATTGTAAAAGTCCCTCAATGTATTTATGATGTTTCTGGGATTACAATTAACGGAAGAAGAATTAAATCATTAATCTTTTCAACAGATGTTGCGATTATTTCTAATTGCAATGCTGATGCAGTGATTGCTGTATATCCTTTTACACCGACAATGCAGATTACAAATGCGATTATAGAAGTGGCTCAAAAACCTGTCTTTGCAGGAGTTGGAGGAGGAACAACAGCTGGACCAAGAGTTAATAAAATTGCTTTAGATGCAGAATTACATGGAGCATCAGCAGTTGTATTGAATGCACCAACAAAAACAAAGTTTGTGCAGGAATTAGCATCTATTATTGATATTCCTATTGTTTTAACTGTTGTTTCAACTGATGAACCTTTAGAGGAAAGAATGCTTCATTCTGGAGCAAGTATTATTAATGTATCAGGTGGTAAAAAGACTGTTGAAATTATAAAAGCATTACGTGAAATAGATAAAGATTTTCCTATTATTGCGACAGGTGGTCCTAGTGATGAAACGATAAGAGAAGTCATCAAAGCAGGTGCAAATGCAGTGACTTATACACCACCTACAAATGGAGAAATATTTAAAGAAATGATGGAACGTTATCGTATACAATGTTCTCACCATGATGATTAAAGAGAATTTCAAGATTCTCTTTTTCTTTTATGATACTTATAAGTTATAAATGATAAAGAAAAACAGATGAAATATGATATGATTGTATACGTTTCATCTGTTTTTGTTTTATGACTTTTGAATTTAATTGCAGGCAATTTTGTTATTTGTGAGCAATAGGATACACTTGGTTTTATGTAAATCTTTACAATATTTTAGCGTGTGATATTACTTTTATAAGTAAAATGATTTTACGTTTGCTTCTTTTCTACTATTATGTTTTTTATGAATTTTACATTGAAATATTGAGAGTTTTCTCCAAATCATTCGTTATATCCAAAAATCGCAATAAATTTCTTTTTATTTAAAAATACGATAGCCTTGATGTCAGCAATTTTTATAATATTTTGTTATGTTATAGCATAAAAGAAGTCATTTAAATATATCGCTATGTATAACAATATTATTGAATGAGATCATAAAGAATTTGTTTCAAATATCATCTCAGTCTGTTCTTCTGTCAACCTGCATCCTTCTATTTTGTTGGAATTGTAAGAAAAATGAACCGATAGAGATTTCCTTTCATTTTGGAATTCATTTGTTCAATAAGTTCTTTAGCCAATTTGTGAGTATCCATATTCATATGATCCTTTCTGCTTTGTCTATATGCATTATAACAAAAATAGACTTTAACAATAAACAGACATATATTTTGTTATTTGTTTTCTATTCTATCGAATGCAACTATAAAAATGATGTAAAAGCATCTATAGATATTGTGAGAACATCTTTATTTGACTGTAAATGATAATGGTTCTTTTCCTATAAGAGTTTATTTCAATGAAAAATAATGACTTTTCCTTGTTTATTCGCTATAATAAGCGAGAGGTGAAGAATGTGAAACAGTATTTAGAAATGTGTCAATATATATTAGAACATGGGGAAGATCGTGATGATCGTACAGGAACGGGGACACGTAGTGTTTTTGGTTATCAGACACGTTATGATTTACGTGCTGGTTTTCCTTTATTAACAACGAAAAAAATGTTTTTAAGACCGATTGCAGAAGAATTGTTATGGTTTATCAAGGGAGATACAAATATAAAATATCTGGTTGATAGAAATGTCAAAATATGGAATGAATGGCCTTATGAAAACTTTAAGAAATCTGAAGATTTTCATGGTGAGAGTTTAGAAGAATTTGTTGCTAAAATAAAAGAATTACCTGCTGATGATTCGTTTGTTTTAAAATATGGGGAATTAGGACCAGTCTATGGTAGACAATGGCGTAATTTTAATGAACAAGGGGTTGATCAGTTATCTATTTTAATTGATGGTTTAAAAAATAATCCTTTTTCAAGAAGACATATTGTGAGTGCATGGAATCCAGTTGAAGTGGATCAGATGGCTTTACCACCATGTCATGCTTTTTTACAGTTCTATGTGTCAGCTGATAAAAAATATTTATCTTGTCAATTATATCAAAGAAGTGCTGATACATTTTTAGGAGTGCCATTTAATATTGCTTCTTATGCTTTAATGACAGCAATGTTAGCACAAGTCTGTGGATATGAAGCCAAAGAATTTATTCATACAATTGGGGATGCCCATATTTATAAAGATCATTTTGATGTTGTTAAAGAACAACTATCAAGAGAACCATTACCATTATGTCAATTAAAGTTAAATCCAGAAATTAAATCTTTATTTGATTTTACGATAGATGATATTTCTATTGAAAACTATCAAAGTCATGGAAGATTATATGGAAAGGTGAGTGTCTAATGATTAGTATTATTGTAGCTATGGATGATAATCGTTTGATTGGAAAAAAAGATTCATCTAATGGAATGCCTTGGGATAATAAAGAAGACTTAAAGCATTTTAAAGACACAACGATGCATCAGACGATATTAATGGGTTATACAACATATCAGGCGATTGGTAGACCATTACCTCATCGTCATACTATTGTTGTGAGTTTTGAACCTTTTGAAGATGAACGTGTAGAAGTCAGAACATCTTTAGAAGAAGTGATTCAAGAATATAAGGAAAGTGGAAAGGATTTATTTATATCTGGAGGAGCTTCTATTTATAAACAGTCTTTACCTTTTGTTGATCAATTATTGATTTCTAAAATTAAAGGAACACATGTTGGTGAAACATATTTCCCGGATTTTGAAGATTATGGTTTTGTTTTAAAAGAAGTGAAACCATTTGAAACATTTGATTTAGAAATCTATCAAAGAGGTGCCCAATGAAAAGAATTATATTTTTAGTTATAAGATTATTGTATAGAATACCGGGATGGTTATTAACGATTCATCGTTATAATAAACATAAAGAAGATGTCAGTTTTGAAACAAGATTTGATTTTACACAAAAATTAATTAGAAAAGTCAATGAAAAATCAAGAGTCAATATTCATTGCTTCGGTAAAGAAAATTTACCAGAAGAACAGGGATATTTAATGGCTCCTAATCATCAAGGGTTGTTTGATGCACTTATTTTGTTTGGAACACATGATCAACCTTTTAAATTTATTGTAAAAAAAGAATTAATGCATGTCTTTGTTTTAAAAAATGTATTACATATGGTTGATGCTTTAGCAATTGATCGTGAAAATATTCGTGCTTCAGTCAAAGTGATTAGACAAGCTTCAAAAGATATGGCAGCTGGAACAAGTTATGTCATTTTTCCAGAAGGGACAAGATGTCGTCAACAAAATAAAATGTTGGAGTTTAAAGGTGGAACTTTTAAATCCGTTATGAATGCGAAAAAACCAATCGTTCCTGTTGCGTTGATTGATTGTTATAAAGTGTTTGACAATAATTCCATTGAAAAAGTAGATGCTCAGATTCATTATTTAACACCTATTTATTATGATGAATATAAAGATATGAGCAGTACAGAAGTTGCAAGTATGGTACAATCAAGAATAGAAAAGTGTATCAACGAAAATGAGAATAAATTTTAAAAAGAATTTATTCTTTTTTTTCTTATGAATTTTTTCACAAAAGCATTGATAAATTCAAAATAATTTGTATTTTTCATTTGTTTTGAACCTAAAAATGAGTGTAAAAGCAAAGAAAAAACCTTGATATATAAACGCTTTCAAGCTATAATATATATAGTTCAAAAAAAGGAATGGGAAGGAGAATTTTTTTATGAACAAATTATTAAAAGTTTTAGCTGCATCTGCTTTAGTAGCTACTGTTTTAGTAGGATGTGGTAAGAAAGGTGAAGATACTGGAGCAGCTGCTGAAGGTGCTAAATATGCAAAAGCTGGTTTAGGAGTTGTAAGTTCTTATTCTGATGGTCAAGTAAACTCAACTATTGCTGCTGTTGGATTAGATGCTGATGGAAAAGTTCAATATATTGATATTGACGTAGCTCAATCTACTCCAGGTGGGGATGCTGAAAAAACAAAAACTAAAAAAGAATTAAAAGAAGAATATGGAATGAAAGGTGTTTCTCCAATCGGTAAAGAATGGTATGAACAAGCACAGTTCTTTGAACAATTCTGTAAAGGTAAAACAGCTGATGAAATTGCTGGAATCGAAACAGAAAAACGTGATGAAGAACATACAACAGTTCCAAAATCTGGTTCTGATTTAGCTGCTGGATGTACAATGGACATCGGTGAATTTAAAGAAGCAGTTGCTAAAGCAATCGCAAATGCTCAAGATGCTAATGCTGATAAAATTGGTGTTGGTGAAGTTATGGCTAACGATGGTGAAGCTAAACAATTAGATACAACTATCGCTTTAGTTGCTACTGATGCTGATGGTAAAGTTGTTTATTCAAAAATTGATGTAGCTCAAATCAATGAAAAAATTACTGATACAAAATCAGAAAGAAAAGAAGAATATGGAATGAAAGGTGTTTCTGGAATCGGTAAAGAATGGTATGAACAAGCAGCTACATTTGAAGAATACTGCAAAGGTAAAACAGCTGATGAAATTGCTAAAACTGAAACAGAAAAACGTGATGAAGAACATACAACAGTTCCAAAAACTGGTTCTGATTTAGCAGCTGGATGTACAATGGATATTGGAGCATTCTTAGAAGCTGTAGCTGAAGCATTCGCTAACGCTCAATAAAAATGATGAAAACCATGAAAAAATTCATGGTTTTTTTTGATGTTTATTGTTATAATGAAAAACGGTG